>OZ241342.1:0-3790555 GCA_965200385.1 Caldilineaceae bacterium | reverse complement strand
TTCGCACGTGACGCCGTTGAGTCCTCCTTTCCTCGGGGCCTATACGGTTGATGATAACACAATGGATTTGCCCATGGATAGCGGCAACCCACCGTTGCCTAATGGTACTCATTTCCTTCTGTACAAGCAGGACCAGGAATTGCATGCATTCCGGTGGCTGAATCCGGTAGTCTTTGGACCTTATGATCATGTATGGAAATCCGGAGACGAATATAAGAAAGGGGCCGACATACTTTGTATGGACAAGGACGGTGTTGTTGAGGCTTGCCCACCATCGGATACCACCAAACCCTGGGAATGGGGCATGACCCACTATCAGGTTCAGATCCAAGAGATCGGCGGCAACCTTGAGTACGTGGAATATGTGGCTGTAGGCGAAGATCTCCGAGAGAACTTGTATTATGAGGCAATGTTCAATCTGGCAGACGGCGACTACATATTTTCTGTCCAGGCTGGACGATTCATTGGTAGCGACGCGTGGGAGCCCATGAGCGGCACGGCGAGTGTACAGTTTGGTATTACCGGCGATTACAAGAGGTACAATCAGACAATTGAGGAATGGCGTGCCATTGTAGACCACCTGGCTGGCAACATTGAGGAAGAGGATGATCGTGATCACTGGTTTAGTGACTCTGAGTGGCTGATCTACGATGACTCCATTGATAGTGATGGAATGGCTACTTCCACTACGCCTACAGTGGGGAATCAGAGTGATGTGGTCAAGATCATCGCCCATCTGAACAACATCTATCGTTGATTGAGTTGCGTAGGGACAAGGAGCCAAAAGAATGAAAATATGGGTAAAACCGATTTTGGTTAAAGTACAGATTGCCGCCACGTTGCGGGGTTCAGGTCCATGTCCTGATGGAGATGGTGGCTCTGACGCCATGTAACAGGCATCACTGACTGTTCCAAAAGCAATTGGCCCCGGAATTTTCCGGGGCCAATTGCTTTTGTTGGCGTACCGCGGCCCGCGGTACGTCATATACCACTGCAGTCCGACGGTAACCCAGACGGAAATCCTGCTGTAAGTAGTTACCGCAAAACAACTGAACCGCTTGTGGTGTGGTACCCTATATCATGCCAAACCCTGCGTACCGTGCCGTAATGTACAGATTGCACGCTGGGCTCCAAGGCCTGGGCTGACTATCTGTTCCGCATCTGCGGCGCACGCCGGCACGTATGGAATCACTATCTATGAGGACAACCGGACACACTGGCAGGCGGGCAAGGGCGACAAGCCCAGTGTTACGGAATACAGCCTGTACCATGAATTTACCCAGTCCAGACGTGCAGCTGGTGCGAGCAGGTACGCAAGGCGAACCACAAGTCACAGGCCCTGTATGTCTGTGCGGCCTGCGTATCCATGCCGATGTGAATGCCGCACTGACTATCCTGTAGCGCGGTTTGGACTCTGTATCAGGGTCGACAGGACGGGGAGGTGCCGGGCCGGCGAACCGTAGTGTAACCTTGCGCCTGCATCCCGGAAGTTGCAACAAGCACGACAAATTGATGCGCAGGGCGGGGCGTGACGCGTACAATGAAGTGCTGGCCCGGAACAAGGCGCAATACCAAGCGCACAAGGCGGGTAAAGGGGATAAACCCCCGACTTCCTACTTCGCCCTGCGCGACCAGGCCAAGCTGTACAGCAAGGAAGCGCCGTGGTTGGGGCATGTGTCCGTGACCTTGGTCTATAACTACATGAAGCCCCTGGCCGATGCTTTCCAGCGATTCTTTGCCGGGGCCGGTTATCCCAACTTCAAGACCATGCCCACAATCTATATGTTTCAGCGTGTGAACATCCGCCAGGGCAACAGGCTGTATGTCCCGATGGTGGGCCGGGTCAAATTGACCGGCCCGAACCCCTATAGCGGGTGCAAGGCCAAGAACGCCACGCTGAAATACGAAGCAGGCGACTGGTACATAACCATCCTGTATGAAGTGCTGGAAACCCGCCCTGCCAAGCCTAGCCACCCGGCAGGTATTGACAGGAACGTGGGGCAGGTGGCACTGAGTACAAGGGAAATGTATTTCCTGCCGGAATTGAAAAATCTGGATGCCAAACTACGCCGATTGCAAAGAAAGCTGGTCCGGCAACAGCACCAAAGCAACGGGTGGCAACGAACTCTGATCCGCATGCAAAAGACATACAGGAAAATACGCCATGGCATCAAGAACTGGTGCCACCAGACCAGCCGCACCATCGCTGATGTGCACGACGGGGCAATCTTGGAAGCGCTGCACATTCAGGGTATGGCCCGGAGCGCGCGTGGCTCCAAGGACAAGCCTGGCAAGCATGTAGCGCAGAAAAGAGGACTGAACCGTGCCATCTTACGTAGCGGTTGGGGCCAGCTGGAACGGTATATGTCGTACAAGACACACACACGGATAAAATAGATCCCAAGTACACGTCACAGCGGTGCAGTCATTAGTGGCGTGGTGCGGAAAGCGAACCGCAAGTCCCAGTCAGTCTATCACTGTAGCGCATGTGGCATGGAGAAGAATGCCGATGTCAACGCTGCGCAGAATATACGCGACAAGGGGCTTTCTAAACTAACGGCGTCCGGTGACGGCGCCACTGCGGGTGGAGGTGGCAGCGTGAGCTGGCCTGTGAAACCTGAACAGGTAGTAACCTATTCCCTTAGGGATCTTTCTATATAGTCACCCTATTGTGATACTGTCAGACTACTGTCCTATCTGCAGGAAGTGCTATAATCATATGGTCATTTTCCCTCCTATTAGGGTTTGCTCTTCTCCCTTGGCCATGATCGATACAAGACTGCGACGGTTTCTCTACATTGGATTGGGCTTGCTTGTCCTGACAGCACTCGTTAGCTGTAGGGGCCAAGTGGGTACCGACCCATTGCCAGGGCCTGATGCAGATGCGTCTCCTGTCCCTATCGAACCACAGTCTGTAGTCGCAGTGCCTACATTCACTCCTACGACTGAAGTTCCGCCCACACCTGTTCCCGCAACCTCTACACCCGTGCAGGAGGATATTGCCACGCCCACACCGGTACCGTCCCTTTGGGAATTTCGGATCACGGTGGAGGAAGCAAATGTACGTGGCGGACCAGGCACGAATTACCCTATTGTCGACAGTATACCGGAAGGCACAGTGGTGCAGGCTGTTGCACGCACCGGCGATGGGCAGTGGCTGGAGCTGGCACCAGGAAGGTGGCTGTTCGCCTTATTGGTGGATGATGACGTAGACAGTCTGCCGGTAGCACGCAACATTCCCGTGGCACCAACGCCCAGGCCCGTGTCCCCTGCAACGCCAGTTCCCGCTACGCAGACTCCTGTGCCCACACCGACACCCACACCCAAGCTGGGAGATGCCGCACAAGCAGTATTGGTGGGCAGTTTCTTTGATGCACCGGACGGATTGCGTTTGCGGGTTGTGCAAGTCTTGGCCCTTGATCATCCCGACATTGCCAAATACCTGGTTGGCCCCATCGGCAGTACATGTCCCGGGTGTCTGGTTGTGGAAATTGAAATCGACAACCACAACGGGAACGACAAGGAATATGTCATGCAGGACGATTTTGAGCTTTGGACCGATATGCCTGCTCGCGGTGGCCAGACAGCCGCGGAGCCCGTGGATTGTGACAATGCTCTGGCGCGCACTTTCAACGCTTCGCCACAGGCAGGAGGCAGTGTTCGGCCCAATCCCATATTTTTCAAGCGTGAATCTGTGACCCGGTTCCTGTGTTTTGAAGGCATTGAGGACAACAAAGAGACGATAAGGCGAAATTACCTGCTGGCCTATTCGCATCAATATGTCCATGTACCGGTGGAACCAACACCCGATCCTGATCGGCCAACACCAACTCCTACCCGCGATGAGGGCGTAATCAGGGAACCGGAGCCACTGGAAAGTGAACAGGATTATCGTCTGGGCTGGGAGATTTTCTTCAGTCTGAACAGCGGTTAGGTATCACCCTGACGCAAGCTGTCCATTATCGCTATAGCCGGGTAGACTGTAGTCTTATGGATGTATAACCGCGTCGTAACCTACAAGGTGTAACCCCGCTCCCAACGCTGCGCGCACGGCCTGTTCCGTATCGCCGGGGTCCGACGCTGGGTCTGGAACCAGCTCAAGGAACAGAACGCGGAACGCTGGCAGGCGTACAAGGATGGCAACGGCGACAAGCCTAACGTTGTCCAATTACGGCCTGCTCCACGAAATCCATGCTCTGCGTCAGGCGTTCCCCTGGCTGCAGGCGTTGGTCCAGTGCCGCGGTGCGCTCGGTATGCCGGGACTTGGCGCAGGCGTTCCAGGCGTACTTCGCCGTCGGCGGCTATCCACGCTGGAATTCACGCCAGCGCAATCGCCTCATCTTCCGTATTGCGTTTGACACCAGGCGGGCATCGCCTATACGCAATAGTAAACTGGCTATCCCCAAACTGGGGAAGGTACGTTTGACCGGGCGCCATCCGGATCCGGATGGCGCACCCCGCAGTGCCACTGTGTATTACAATGCCGGGAAATGGTACGCCAGCGTACTGTACTTAAGGTACCGGAGACCCGACCGGCACGCCAGCCCGTATCGGATAACCCCATGGGTATCGACCGCAACATCGGCCCGATTGCCCTGGGTACCGGGAAGTTTGTGCACCTGCCGGACTTGGTGCACCTGTACGACCGCCTGGCGTACCTGCAACGCCAGCTGGCCTGCCAACAGTTGAGAAGTAGCCGGCGGGCAAGAACCAAGCGCAGGATCAACAAGACCTGGCGCACGATACGCAAGACCAAGCAGACGTGGTGCCATACGGCCAGCCGCGCCATCGCTGACGTACACGATCTGGTGAGCCTCAAGAAGGTGCACATTCAAGGCATGACCCGGAGCGCCCAAGGCTCTGTGGCCAAGCCCGGCACGAATGGCAAGCTGAAACGGGGACTGCACAGGTCGATCCGGCGCCGCCACGGGGGCAAGCGGGTGCCATACCTGGCATACAAGACCCATGTGGCGTGGGTCGACCCGGCGTACATGTCGCCGACGTGTGTCCGGTGTGGACGGGTGCATGCGGACAACCGGAAGTCGCGGGCGCGCTATGTCTGCGCTGTGTGCGGTTGGCGTATGCACGCCGATACGAAGGCCGCGATCCATCGCCTGTAGCGCGGGGTGCCCGCTTGCGAGCCGGGACCGGGTCAGAGTCAGGCCCGTCAGGACGTGGAGGGATGGGGAACGCCCTGGCCTGCGAAGTGTCTACAGGTACAAGTTGATAGCCATAATACTAGACAGTCAATTTGTGCGAGACTACTATGGTGACGGGTACAAACAGGCGATATGAGGCCTGAAACATACAGGGGGTGTGGTTTTCCGGTTGTCCCCCGGTTCCCAAGGCCAAAGCCAACAGGCGGTTCCCAAGTTATGGGGAGGGTATAGGTAGATTCCCTTTCGCGCCGCAAACAACGCGCCATGCCTGGCATGGCCAGAGAACTGGAGTGCAAAACCAAGTGTGGCGCGCAATGCGCTGTGCAAGCAATGCACCCGGCTGAGGCCAGAGAGGAACTGGCTACCGAACATGCCTTGCGCGGTGGCCCGATACACGCTACAACACTTGGCGGATGCATGGCACAGGCAATGCAAGGGGGCTGGTTTGCCCAAGTGCAAATCCCGCCCCAAGGACAAACCGTCACCCTACCGGGACAGGTCCAATGCACGCATGGGAAACTGCATATCCTGACGTGGAGCCAGATGCGTGTGACTGGCGACAATCCCTACGCAGGCAACCAAGTGATGCCTACTACACTTGCAGTACGTTTGCGGGCAGTGGTATGCATTCGTGCTGTTGGTCGTGGATGATCCTGGGCCTGCCTGCCCGTCCCGTCGGTGTGGACAGCAACGTAGAACAGGTAGCACACTGCGTATGGGTGCAATGCTACCCATGCCTGATTTGATGGTCTTCCTCAAGAAACGGGCCCGGCACCATCGCGTCCGTTGCACAAAGGGCAGCCACCACCGGGTACGGGCCCTATTACGGGTAGCCAAGGCGTACCGTGCCATCCACAAGGCCATGACGAATGGGTACACTCGACCCGGTGATGTACACGCTGTCGTGTGCACCGCAGATCTGCACATGCAGGATATGACCTGGAGCGCTCATGGCTCGGTGGCAAAACCCGGTACGCATGTGGCTCCGAAACACGGACGGAACCGGTCGCTACAGCGCAGTGGCCCCGAAGTACACGTCACAGCCATGCAGGTCAAGAAAGAGACAGGACATCTCAGTCGGCATACCAGGACCGTAAGGGGTCAAAGTACAATTGTATTGTCCAATTTCATGGTGCCATCAGGCTATGGACGTGTACCGCGCTGTAACCTACAAGGTATATCCCGGCAGCCAACGCCGGGGCCACAGTACACGTCGCAAAAGTGTCATAACTGTGGTGTGATACGGAAAGCCAACCGCAAGTCCCAATCTGTCTATCATTGCAGTGAATGCGATGTGGAGAAGAATGCCGACGTGAATGCGGCACTGAACATACGGGACAAATGGTTGTCTGGAAACATGGCGTTCGGGGACGGCGCAACTGCAGGTGGAGGTGGCAGCGTAGGCTGGCCTGTGAAACCTGAAAATGTATCCGGTGCATCATCGCGACCTGCGGGTGTGGTGTGAAACCGTATATAGTCCCCAAGAAATGGTTTTGCAACCGTGTCCTATGGTTGGTCTGGGTCCAAGAGCCCTGCGGCAAGAGTGCCAACCAGGCCAAGGTATCATTTGGCACCGTACCTGCATCCAACGGACCACCCCTGTTACTCAGGGACCACTCCTGGACACAGCGCAACACCATGACCCTGACAACGACACCACCGGGTACCAGAGGGCTTGTACACGCCGGCTGAACCAACCACATTACTGCCAGTGTAGAATCTCTCCTATACACTGTTGCACAGGCTTTGCTTCAGGGGGGCATGTCCTGTGTGTTTACCAGACTCTCCATCTGGCTTTATCGCCTCCTCTGCCCGGTCTCCAGTCCAATCCGCAGACTTCACGACAGTCCTAGCGGTTCCCTGTTTGCCAGTAATATGCTACAATATAGAGTCAGGGAATACGGGCCGTTGTGATGGCCTGTCATTCCGTGATTGTATTATGTATTGGGTAATAGCAAACGCGTAAGGGTGGTGGCTTTCGACATGAAACAGATGGCAACACGATGGATCCGCACCTTGGTGCTGGCGTCCCTGGCGCTGGCGGCCCTGGGCGGGCTGGTGCTGGCGGATCCCTTCGACCGCAACGACTACGACAGCTGTCCCTCCAGCCAGCGCCTGGAGGGCGTGACGGGGCTGGACGTGGCACGCACGGACAACGCCGACGAAATCCAGGTGAGCTGGGACGCGCTCTCGGCGGATACGCTGGGGCTGGGCAGTCTCACTTTCAATACGGTGATCACGGTGATCGTGGAAGACGACGACAACAACCACAAGATCACGTCGGTGAACAAGGCGCTGGGGACAACCAGCGTGACGCTGGAGGACATTGACCTGGCGCGGGACCTGGACGTTTCGGTGGCCTTGACCTACGGCGACCACGTCATCAGCGACATCGTGAGCAAGGCGTTCACGTCGGGGCTGGAGGGACCGCAGTTCTACGGCAGCTTCTACCGCATCGGTGCAGTACCGGCCGGGGGCGTGATCGCGGGCACCGCGCCCTTGATGGTGGCGTCCCCGGCGACGATGACGCAGGGCCGTTTCTACTACCTGGGCTTCGGCGAGGCCTTTGGGGAAGTGGAAGGCGGGTCCGGCACGGCGAGCCGTTTCCGCGTGGGTCTGCGGCACGGCAGCGGCGAGAAGCCGGACGATGCCGACTTCGACCATTTCCGCCTGCGCATCGAGAACAGCCAGGGTGACGACCTGCTGGGCTACGACGCGCGGACGCTGGGGGGCGACTACAACATGCGGGTGCTGACCGTGGGTTCGCTGACGGAGGAGGAGGACGGCACGCTGATCCTGGCGACGGACCCGAACTTCGACAGCTATTCCTTCTCCAACATCCACGAAGCGAACACGCTGAACAGCGACGCGGCACCCTTCGTGTCGGTGCCGAGCATCCGGGCGGCGGGCGTGCTGGAGCTGCGGGGTCTGGCCGCGGAGATGGAGGTGGACGTGGCGACGCTGCAGTTCGCGCCGGGTCCGGACGGCTACTATGAGTTGCCGGACGACATTTTCGACCTGGACGGCAGCTACACGATCACGGCGTGGGCCGAGGACGAGGACAACCACCAGATCAGTCCGACCAGTGCGATCACCTTCAACGTGCAGCGGGGCATGGCAGCGGGTAGGGACCGGCTGACCCTGGCCATCGTCAGTGGCCCGGACCGCAGCAAGCTGAACACCCGTGCCCCCGGCATGACGGCGCCGCCCGCCCCGACACCGACACCGGGACCGACGGCGACACCGGGACCGACGGCGACACCGGGACCGGGGATCGAGAACGTGCTGCTGGATGATGGTGACATCACCAGTGCCGAGCTGGAGTGGCTGCTCGCCAACAAGGCTTCGACTCCAGTGGGCCTCCGGCTTTCCTCGCGAATCTTAATCAGCCCACTACTCTGCCCACCTACAACGAGGCTGGGAATGAGCTAACGGTCAAGGTGCGCGTACGGGCTAGACCAGGACGCCGACCCCGAAGCCGATCTGCCGACGGTGGCCGGTATCATCTATCGCGATTTTGAGGTCCATTTTGTCGACGGCGTTGAATATATAGACGAAATATCCGCTGTCTCGATGAGACAGATCCGGTGCACCGCCGCCGACGCCGCAGCCGACGGCGACGACCAGTGCATCGTCCAGGCGGAAGAAGAATGAAGTAAGACGGGAGCTCTCTCACCGACCGCCCGATGAGGTGTCACCGGTCACCGGTGTGAGAGCCCCGTATCCGCCGCCGGCGGCATTACATCCCGCATCGGTCTGCTCTGCCCGCCCCGCCGTCAGCACTGACGGCGGGGTTGGTGCGTGCAAGGGCTGACACCGGTAGTCCCCACCCCCTAAGCCCGTAGTTGCCTTTAGCCCCCAAGCGCCAAGCCCTGCAGGATGGACTGCCAGCGCCCACGATCCTGGCCAGAGCCGTGCGCCCAGACACGGTAACATCACCGGATGCAGGGTCGTCGGTTCCCCTATCCGCGGGCGGCTTGGGCTGGATACTGCACCGCGATGCGGTTCTCGCGGTTAGGGGCTGTAAACCGTATGTATTGTCATCTTCATCAGGGACTTCATTCATCCCTGATGTTTCCCTATGGTGTACCACCGGTTTGATATCGGTGACAATATCTGCCGCTGAGTATACGCCGTCGTTGCCCCCACTGCGTGCTGGATATTGTAGATAGGGGCTTGGGTGGGACTGAGCCGGGGATTGTTTCCCGCTCCCCCAAAGCACAAGCCCACCCTCCGAGCAGAGGGTGGGCTTGCAATTGTTCAGGCTAGTTGCCGCTCCCACCCGTTGCTGTTACCCGGTGCCCGGCCCGGGGTGGGGAGGTGGGGACTACCGGTGTCAGCCTTTGCAAGCACCCGCCCCGCCTTCAGCACTGAAGGCGGGGCGGGCAGAGCAGGCAGACGGTGGCTGCCGCCCACGCCGGCCTCACACCGATGACACCCCCATCGGCGGGCCGGCGCGAGCACCCCGTCTCACTTCATCACTACGGTGTCGGTGTCGGTGTGGGCCACTTACAGGTGACCGCCGTGCCGTCGGTGTTGCACTCGATCGTGGCTGTTGACGCGACCACCAGGTTGGCGTCGTTGACACCTATTTCCTGGATGTTGTCATCGGCGTCGTCGTCGACCGCATAGAGCTCAACACCGTAATATGTGGTGGTGTCAATGGCCCCGACATCAATGTTGACGTCGATATTGGGATCGTTGTCGTTGTCCGTCCCTGGATTCCAGGCCCCGAGCATAATCTCCGGCGACGTGGAGGACCAAGGGGCCGTCTCCAAGCCCGCCAGGTCGTCTGCCGTGCGCCACCGATAGATGATACCGGCCACCGTCGGCAGATCGGCTTCGGGGTCGGGGTCCTGGTCAGTCCGTACGCGCGCCGTGACCGTCAGCGTCGTGCCTTCGTGGGTGGGCGTAAAACTGGGTGGCACAGCCAGATCCCGCAACCGCAAGTCGTCGCTGGCCTGACTGCTGTCATGACCCTTGTTGGCGATCAGCCACTCCAGCTCGGCACTGGTGATGTCATCATCCAGCGGCACGTTCTCGATCCCCGGTCCCGGTGTCGCCGTCGGTCCCGGTGTCGCCGTCGGTCCCGGTGTCGCCGTCGGTCCCGGTGTCGGGGCGGGCGGCGCCGTCATGCCGGGGGCACGGGTGTTCAGCTTGCTGCGGTCCGGGCCACTGACGATGGCCAGGGTCAGCCGGTCCCTACCCGCTGCCATGCCCCGCTGCACGTTGAAGGTGATCGCACTGGTCGGACTGATCTGGTGGTTGTCCTCGTCCTCGGCCCACGCCGTGATCGTGTAGCTGCCGTCCAGGTCGAAAATGTCGTCCGGCAACTCATAGTAGCCGTCCGGACCCGGCGCGAACTGCAGCGTCGCCACGTCCACCTCCATCTCCGCGGCCAGACCCCGCAGCTCCAGCACGCCCGCCGCCCGGATGCTCGGCACCGACACGAAGGGTGCCGCGTCGCTGTTCAGCGTGTTCGCTTCGTGGATGTTGGAGAAGGAATAGCTGTCGAAGTTCGGGTCCGTCGCCAGGATCAGCGTGCCGTCGTCCTCCTCCGTCAGCGAACCCACGGTCAGCACCCGCATGTTGTAGTCGCCCCCCAGCGTCCGCGCGTCGTAGCCCAGCAGGTCGTCACCCTGGCTGTTCTCGATGCGCAGGCGGAAATGGTCGAAGTCGGCATCGTCCGGCTTCTCGCCGCTGCCGTGCCGCAGACCCACGCGGAAACGGCTCGCCGTGCCGGACCCGCCTTCCACTTCCCCAAAGGCCTCGCCGAAGCCCAGGTAGTAGAAACGGCCCTGCGTCATCGTCGCCGGGGACGCCACCATCAAGGGCGCGGTGCCCGCGATCACGCCCCCGGCCGGTACTGCACCGATGCGGTAGAAGCTGCCGTAGAACTGCGGTCCCTCCAGCCCCGACGTGAACGCCTTGCTCACGATGTCGCTGATGACGTGGTCGCCGTAGGTCAAGGCCACCGAAACGTCCAGGTCCCGCGCCAGGTCAATGTCCTCCAGCGTCACGCTGGTTGTCCCCAGCGCCTTGTTCACCGACGTGATCTTGTGGTTGTTGTCGTCGTCTTCCACGATCACCGTGATCACCGTATTGAAAGTGAGACTGCCCAGCCCCAGCGTATCCGCCGAGAGCGCGTCCCAGCTCACCTGGATTTCGTCGGCGTTGTCCGTGCGTGCCACGTCCAGCCCCGTCACGCCCTCCAGGCGCTGGCTGGAGGGACAGCTGTCGTAGTCGTTGCGGTCGAAGGGATCCGCCAGCACCAGCCCGCCCAGGGCCGCCAGCGCCAGGGACGCCAGCACCAAGGTGCGGATCCATCGTGTTGCCATCTGTTTCATGTCGAAAGCCACCACCCTTACGCGTTTGCTATTACCCAATACATAATACAATCACGGAATGACAGGCCATCACAACGGCCCGTATTCCCTGACTCTATATTGTAGCATATTACTGGCAAACAGGGAACCGCTAGGACTGTCGTGAAGTCTGCGGATTGGACTGGAGACCGGGCAGAGGAGGCGATAAAGCCAGATGGAGAGTCTGGTAAACACACAGGACATGCCCCCCTGAAGCAAAGCCTGTGCAACAGTGTATAGGAGAGATTCTACACTGGCAGTAATGTGGTTGGTTCAGCCGGCGTGTACAAGCCCTCTGGTACCCGGTGGTGTCGTTGTCAGGGTCATGGTGTTGCGCTGTGTCCAGGAGTGGTCCCTGAGTAACAGGGGTGGTCCGTTGGATGCAGGTACGGTGCCAAATGATACCTTGGCCTGGTTGGCACTCTTGCCGCAGGGCTCTTGGACCCAGACCAACCATAGGACACGGTTGCAAAACCATTTCTTGGGGACTATATACGGTTTCACACCACACCCGCAGGTCGCGATGATGCACCGGATACATTTTCAGGTTTCACAGGCCAGCCTACGCTGCCACCTCCACCTGCAGTTGCGCCGTCCCCGAACGCCATGTTTCCAGACAACCATTTGTCCCGTATGTTCAGTGCCGCATTCACGTCGGCATTCTTCTCCACATCGCATTCACTGCAATGATAGACAGATTGGGACTTGCGGTTGGCTTTCCGTATCACACCACAGTTATGACACTTTTGCGACGTGTACTGTGGCCCCGGCGTTGGCTGCCGGGATATACCTTGTAGGTTACAGCGCGGTACACGTCCATAGCCTGATGGCACCATGAAATTGGACAATACAATTGTACTTTGACCCCTTACGGTCCTGGTATGCCGACTGAGATGTCCTGTCTCTTTCTTGACCTGCATGGCTGTGACGTGTACTTCGGGGCCACTGCGCTGTAGCGACCGGTTCCGTCCGTGTTTCGGAGCCACATGCGTACCGGGTTTTGCCACCGAGCCATGAGCGCTCCAGGTCATATCCTGCATGTGCAGATCTGCGGTGCACACGACAGCGTGTACATCACCGGGTCGAGTGTACCCATTCGTCATGGCCTTGTGGATGGCACGGTACGCCTTGGCTACCCGTAATAGGGCCCGTACCCGGTGGTGGCTGCCCTTTGTGCAACGGACGCGATGGTGCCGGGCCCGTTTCTTGAGGAAGACCATCAAATCAGGCATGGGTAGCATTGCACCCATACGCAGTGTGCTACCTGTTCTACGTTGCTGTCCACACCGACGGGACGGGCAGGCAGGCCCAGGATCATCCACGACCAACAGCACGAATGCATACCACTGCCCGCAAACGTACTGCAAGTGTAGTAGGCATCACTTGGTTGCCTGCGTAGGGATTGTCGCCAGTCACACGCATCTGGCTCCACGTCAGGATATGCAGTTTCCCATGCGTGCATTGGACCTGTCCCGGTAGGGTGACGGTTTGTCCTTGGGGCGGGATTTGCACTTGGGCAAACCAGCCCCCTTGCATTGCCTGTGCCATGCATCCGCCAAGTGTTGTAGCGTGTATCGGGCCACCGCGCAAGGCATGTTCGGTAGCCAGTTCCTCTCTGGCCTCAGCCGGGTGCATTGCTTGCACAGCGCATTGCGCGCCACACTTGGTTTTGCACTCCAGTTCTCTGGCCATGCCAGGCATGGCGCGTTGTTTGCGGCGCGAAAGGGAATCTACCTATACCCTCCCCATAACTTGGGAACCGCCTGTTGGCTTTGGCCTTGGGAACCGGGGGACAACCGGAAAACCACACCCCCTGTATGTTTCAGGCCTCATATCGCCTGTTTGTACCCGTCACCATAGTAGTCTCGCACAAATTGACTGTCTAGTATTATGGCTATCAACTTGTACCTGTAGACACTTCGCAGGCCAGGGCGTTCCCCATCCCTCCACGTCCTGACGGGCCTGACTCTGACCCGGTCCCGGCTCGCAAGCGGGCACCCCGCGCTACAGGCGATGGATCGCGGCCTTCGTATCGGCGTGCATACGCCAACCGCACACAGCGCAGACATAGCGCGCCCGCGACTTCCGGTTGTCCGCATGCACCCGTCCACACCGGACACACGTCGGCGACATGTACGCCGGGTCGACCCACGCCACATGGGTCTTGTATGCCAGGTATGGCACCCGCTTGCCCCCGTGGCGGCGCCGGATCGACCTGTGCAGTCCCCGTTTCAGCTTGCCATTCGTGCCGGGCTTGGCCACAGAGCCTTGGGCGCTCCGGGTCATGCCTTGAATGTGCACCTTCTTGAGGCTCACCAGATCGTGTACGTCAGCGATGGCGCGGCTGGCCGTATGGCACCACGTCTGCTTGGTCTTGCGTATCGTGCGCCAGGTCTTGTTGATCCTGCGCTTGGTTCTTGCCCGCCGGCTACTTCTCAACTGTTGGCAGGCCAGCTGGCGTTGCAGGTACGCCAGGCGGTCGTACAGGTGCACCAAGTCCGGCAGGTGCACAAACTTCCCGGTACCCAGGGCAATCGGGCCGATGTTGCGGTCGATACCCATGGGGTTATCCGATACGGGCTGGCGTGCCGGTCGGGTCTCCGGTACCTTAAGTACAGTACGCTGGCGTACCATTTCCCGGCATTGTAATACACAGTGGCACTGCGGGGTGCGCCATCCGGATCCGGATGGCGCCCGGTCAAACGTACCTTCCCCAGTTTGGGGATAGCCAGTTTACTATTGCGTATAGGCGATGCCCGCCTGGTGTCAAACGCAATACGGAAGATGAGGCGATTGCGCTGGCGTGAATTCCAGCGTGGATAGCCGCCGACGGCGAAGTACGCCTGGAACGCCTGCGCCAAGTCCCGGCATACCGAGCGCACCGCGGCACTGGACCAACGCCTGCAGCCAGGGGAACGCCTGACGCAGAGCATGGATTTCGTGGAGCAGGCCGTAATTGGACAACGTTAGGCTTGTCGCCGTTGCCATCCTTGTACGCCTGCCAGCGTTCCGCGTTCTGTTCCTTGAGCTGGTTCCAGACCCAGCGTCGGACCCCGGCGATACGGAACAGGCCGTGCGCGCAGCGTTGGGAGCGGGGTTACACCTTGTAGGTTACGACGCGGTTATACATCCATAAGACTACAGTCTACCCGGCTATAGCGATAATGGACAGCTTGCGTCAGGGTGATACCTAACCGCTGTTCAGACTGAAGAAAATCTCCCAGCCCAGACGATAATCCTGTTCACTTTCCAGTGGCTCCGGTTCCCTGATTACGCCCTCATCGCGGGTAGGAGTTGGTGTTGGCCGATCAGGATCGGGTGTTGGTTCCACCGGTACATGGACATATTGATGCGAATAGGCCAGCAGGTAATTTCGCCTTATCGTCTCTTTGTTGTCCTCAATGCCTTCAAAACACAGGAACCGGGTCACAGATTCACGCTTGAAAAATATGGGATTGGGCCGAACACTGCCTCCTGCCTGTGGCGAAGCGTTGAAAGTGCGCGCCAGAGCATTGTCACAATCCACGGGCTCCGCGGCTGTCTGGCCACCGCGAGCAGGCATATCGGTCCAAAGCTCAAAATCGTCCTGCATGACATATTCCTTGTCGTTCCCGTTGTGGTTGTCGATTTCAATTTCCACAACCAGACACCCGGGACATGTACTGCCGATGGGGCCAACCAGGTATTTGGCAATGTCGGGATGATCAAGGGCCAAGACTTGCACAACCCGCAAACGCAATCCGTCCGGTGCATCAAAGAAACTGCCCACCAATACTGCTTGTGCGGCATCTCCCAGCTTGGGTGTGGGTGTCGGTGTGGGCACAGGAGTCTGCGTAGCGGGAACTGGCGTTGCAGGGGACACGGGCCTGGGCGTTGGTGCCACGGGAATGTTGCGTGCTACCGGCAGACTGTCTACGTCATCATCCACCAATAAGGCGAACAGCCACCTTCCTGGTGCCAGCTCCAGCCACTGCCCATCGCCGGTGCGTGCAACAGCCTGCACCACTGTGCCTTCCGGTATACTGTCGACAATAGGGTAATTCGTGCCTGGTCCGCCACGTACATTTGCTTCCTCCACCGTGATCCGAAATTCCCAAAGGGACGGTACCGGTGTGGGCGTGGCAATATCCTCCTGCACGGGTGTAGAGGTTGCGGGAACAGGTGTGGGCGGAACTTCAGTCGTAGGAGTGAATGTAGGCACTGCGACTACAGACTGTGGTTCGATAGGGACAGGAGACGCATCTGCATCAGGCCCTGGCAATGGGTCGGTACCCACTTGGCCCCTACAGCTAACGAGTGCTGTCAGGACAAGCAAGCCCAATCCAATGTAGAGAAACCGTCGCAGTCTTGTATCGATCATGGCCAAGGGAGAAGAGCAAACCCTAATAGGAGGGAAAATGACCATATGATTATAGCACTTCCTGCAGATAGGACAGTAGTCTGACAGTATCACAATAGGGTGACTATATAGAAAGATCCCTAAGGGAATAGGTTACTACCTGTTCAGGTTTCACAGGCCAGCTCACGCTGCCACCTCCACCCGCAGTGGCGCCGTCACCGGACGCCGTTAGTTTAGAAAGCCCCTTGTCGCGTATATTCTGCGCAGCGTTGACATCGGCATTCTTCTCCATGCCACATGCGCTACAGTGATAGACTGACTGGGACTTGCGGTTCGCTTTCCGCACCACGCCACTAATGACTGCACCGCTGTGACGTGTACTTGGGATCTATTTTATCCGTGTGTGTGTCTTGTACGACATATACCGTTCCAGCTGGCCCCAACCGCTACGTAAGATGGCACGGTTCAGTCCTCTTTTCTGCGCTACATGCTTGCCAGGCTTGTCCTTGGAGCCACGCGCGCTCCGGGCCATACCCTGAATGTGCAGCGCTTCCAAGATTGCCCCGTCGTGCACATCAGCGATGGTGCGGCTGGTCTGGTGGCACCAGTTCTTGATGCCATGGCGTATTTTCCTGTATGTCTTTTGCATGCGGATCAGAGTTCGTTGCCACCCGTTGCTTTGGTGCTGTTGCCGGACCAGCTTTCTTTGCAATCGGCGTAGTTTGGCATCCAGATTTTTCAATTCCGGCAGGAAATACATTTCCCTTGTACTCAGTGCCACCTGCCCCACGTTCCTGTCAATACCTGCCGGGTGGCTAGGCTTGGCAGGGCGGGTTTCCAGCACTTCATACAGGATGGTTATGTACCAGTCGCCTGCTTCGTATTTCAGCGTGGCGTTCTTGGCCTTGCACCCGCTATAGGGGTTCGGGCCGGTCAATTTGACCCGGCCCACCATCGGGACATACAGCCTGTTGCCCTGGCGGATGTTCACACGCTGAAACATATAGATTGTGGGCATGGTCTTGAAGTTGGGATAACCGGCCCCGGCAAAGAATCGCTGGAAAGCATCGGCCAGGGGCTTCATGTAGTTATAGACCAAGGTCACGGACACATGCCCCAACCACGGCGCTTCCTTGCTGTACAGCTTGGCCTGGTCGCGCAGGGCGAAGTAGGAAGTCGGGGGTTTATCCCCTTTACCCGCCTTGTGCGCTTGGTATTGCGCCTTGTTCCGGGCCAGCACTTCATTGTACGCGTCACGCCCCGCCCTGCGCATCAATTTGTCGTGCTTGTTGCAACTTCCGGGATGCAGGCGCAAGGTTACACTACGGTTCGCCGGCCCGGCACCTCCCCGTCCTGTCGACCCTGATACAGAGTCCAAACCGCGCTACAGGATAGTCAGTGCGGCATTCACATCGGCATGGATACGCAGGCCGCACAGACATACAGGGCCTGTGACTTGTGGTTCGCCTTGCGTACCTGCTCGCACCAGCTGCACGTCTGGACTGGGTAAATTCATGGTACAGGCTGTATTCCGTAACACTGGGCTTGTCGCCCTTGCCCGCCTGCCAGTGTGTCCGGTTGTCCTCATAGATAGTGATTCCATACGTGCCGGCGTGCGCCGCAGATGCGGAACAGATAGTCAGCCCAGGCCTTGGAGCCCAGCGTGCAATCTGTACATTACGGCACGGTACGCAGGGTTTGGCATGATATAGGGTACCACACCACAAGCGGTTCAGTTGTTTTGCGGTAACTACTTACAGCAGGATTTCCGTCTGGGTTACCGTCGGACTGCAGTGGTATATGACGTACCGCGGGCCGCGGTACGCCAACAAAAGCAATTGGCCCCGGAAAATTCCGGGGCCAATTGCTTTTGGAACAGTCAGTGATGCCTGTTACATGGCGTCAGAGCCACCATCTCCATCAGGACATGGACCTGAACCCCGCAACGTGGCGGCAATCTGTACTTTAACCAAAATCGGTTTTACCCATATTTTCATTCTTTTGGCTCCTTGTCCCTACGCAACTCAATCAACGATAGATGTTGTTCAGATGGGCGATGATCTTGACCACATCACTCTGATTCCCCACTGTAGGCGTAGTGGAAGTAGCCATTCCATCACTATCAATGGAGTCATCGTAGATCAGCCACTCAGAGTCACTAAACCAGTGATCACGATCATCCTCTTCCTCAATGTTGCCAGCCAGGTGGTCTACAATGGCACGCCATTCCTCAATTGTCTGATTGTACCTCTTGTAATCGCCGGTAATACCAAACTGTACACTCGCCGTGCCGCTCATGGGCTCCCACGCGTCGCTACCAATGAATCGTCCAGCCTGGACAGAAAATATGTAGTCGCCGTCTGCCAGATTGAACATTGCCTCATAATACAAGTTCTCTCGGAGATCTTCGCCTACAGCCACATATTCCACGTACTCAAGGTTGCCGCCGATCTCTTGGATCTGAACCTGATAGTGGGTCATGCCCCATTCCCAGGGTTTGGTGGTATCCGATGGTGGGCAAGCCTCAACAACACCGTCCTTGTCCATACAAAGTATGTCGGCCCCTTTCTTATATTCGTCTCCGGATTTCCATACATGATCATAAGGTCCAAAGACTACCGGATTCAGCCACCGGAATGCATGCAATTCCTGGTCCTGCTTGTACAGAAGGAAATGAGTACCATTAGGCAACGGTGGGTTGCCGCTATCCATGGGCAAATCCATTGTGTTATCATCAACCGTATAGGCCCCGAGGAAAGGAGGACTCAACGGCGTCACGTGCGAACGGTCATCCTGGGCACCCTGTGCCTGGCTCAGAATGTAGGTATCATCGAGACCGGAATTGACAGCCACCACTTCAATGTAGTACCTGGTACCGGGTTCCAGATTCATTGTGACGGGGCTTCCGGCCTCATCATGACTCACGTGCTTGGAGACTGCATCAATGCCGAATTCATCCGATACTCCCGGATCATTGCTGCTCGGTGTAGCCGTAATTCTGTATCCGTCAAAATCCGACCTGTTCAGGGGGCTGAAGGTAACCATCAGCTC
This sequence comes from Caldilineaceae bacterium, assembly GCA_965200385.1. Classification (GTDB taxonomy): domain Bacteria; phylum Chloroflexota; class Anaerolineae; order Caldilineales; family Caldilineaceae; genus Bin34. The sequence continues at coordinate 3,771,641 of OZ241342.1, read as the reverse complement.
ACCCACGTTGACGACACCATCGTAGTCGTAGGACAGCAGACCGCTGGCATTCCAGACAGCTTCCGAGTACACCGCATCCACCCTTTCGATGTCAATCTTACCCCAAAGTTTGGGACACTGTACGTCAGCTGCCGCTGAAGGGACGGTCATTGCTACAATGAGCAACACCCCCACCAACATCAATGACAGCAGTCTGAACGAACCCCGAATCGTTTTCATATCTAACAGCCTCCGTATTTCTCTTGCGCTAGTTGACACGATACTCAATGGATCGATATCAAAGAAGCCAGACCAGGCATAACGTAGCCCTGCTCTTACATATCTTATCACATAGAGGAGGCAATTGCTACCTGCCGGGATGATCACAAGGTTGTTTCAGGGACGGCGGACCGGGGTGTTGCCATGCGGGTACGATACAGCCAAACCAGGGACAGCCAGATCTCGTTCCAGTCTCTCCTTGCCGAGGCCGGAGATGGCCGTGGCCCGAGGGATACCGACCGGTCTGGTCCACGCTGTTGGCCGGGCCTTGTGCTATGGAGACATCAGAATCCCAGACGACTGCTATGGTGGGGTAGATATACCATGGTGTCAGAGGGGCAGAATCAGGTGCGCCTATGCTGTGTACGGGCCACAGTTCGGATCTTGCTTGGGGGGTAGCACTGTCGACAGCATGGAACACGCTGGGAGCGTACGGGCAGTGAAGGACCGGGTAGCATGGACAACAGCTTCCATATATACAGATATACAGGATGTAAGTGCAGGATGTACAGGACACACGGAAAATGCCAGATGTTGCCCCAGACCCAGATTTCGGCCGGTCAAGGACACGGCCAGACGGACATTGCGGGTGTAACGGGTGAGGCCTGGTGGGAGTATTGAGGTATACAGGCATCCTGTAATCACCATATCCCGGTCCTAGCGCACCAACTCTCAATCCGTAGCGGATCCCATGTGGGGGTTCTACCTTCAGGGTGGCCCTGTCCCGGCACCTCTGGCCGCATGGGGAACAGCGCGGCAGTCAGATCCGGCACGGAGCATCCCGGTGCACACATAGCTGATCAGGCATATCACCCGGGACGTTTCCTGTGCCTTCCTTCTGGACGCGTACTTGCAAGGGAACCATCCGTCTGCATCCGATCAAATCCCTGCAGGCACCAGCGGCCTGTGTACGGTACGGTCAGATACCTCATCCTGTATGCCTGCACCCAAGACGACAGTCATAGTCATAGTAATATAAGGGGTTCACATGCGAGTGCACACCCAGGTTTGCATGGTATGTCAGGGCAACAGGTGCAAATACGAGCAGACCTGGTAGGCACAAAACTGACAGGGACGTGATTTTCCGGTTGCCAAGACCAGCACCCACAAGCAGTTCCCGAGCGCGGGGATCGCACCGGTCTGTATGGAACCGCTTGTGCGCCGCACACAACGTGCAATACCAGGCGTGGCAAGAGGGTTGGGGTGCAAAGCCCAGGGTGACACGCAACGCGCCGTGCAAGGCATGCACCCGGCTGCAGCCAGAGACAGGCAGGCGGTCCCAGCCCACTGTGCGCTACGCTTGGGGCCAGGGGTATGCGGCCATCCTGTGCGCCGTGACCGACCTCAGATCCGCATGCTTGCCAGCCCGGTAGGTGTGGACAGGAACGGAGACCATCTGGCCTTGCGCGCCGGGCCGTGGGTACCTATGCCTCATCGGGTGGCCCGAATCAAGCAACGGGCCCGGTACCTACGCAGGCTGGCACGGTGCACAAAGGGCAGCAGGCGCAACGAGAAAGCCAAGTTGCGGGTAGCCGAGGTAGCCCGGGCTATGCGCAACGTCATGACGCGTTGGTGCTACCCAACCAGCAGGTACCTGACCGACGTACATGACATCGTGTGCACCAACGATCTGCACATGCAGGGCATGGACCCGGAGCGCTCATGGCTCCCAAGCAAAGCCTGGCATGAATGTGGCACAGCAACGCAGATTGAAACGATCGGGGGCTATATACGTACTCACACCGCGCAGTGTAGACAGGAGTGGGTAAGCTAGAATAGGGTATGAACACAGAGGAAACGATGGTTCACCGGGGTATCACTCTACGTGTACGGCCGGGGTCCCAAAACAAGCACGACAAAATGATGCGGATTACCGGGACCTGCCGCAAGGTGTGGAATGAAGTCCTGGAAATATGCGAAAGACAATATCAGGATTACAAGGCGGGTAAAGCCGATAAACCATCTGTCACATTCTTTGCCCTGTGTAAGTTGTACGTGCAAATCAAGCGGGAGTTGCCTTGGTTTGGATGAGTTGCCATCGAACGCTGTACGCTACACCTTGAAACATCTGGCTGAAGCCTATAAACGTTTGTTTAATGGTGCAGGGCATCCTGGTTGGAAACGGAAATTCAAGGACACACCCCGATTCACTGTGCCCGACAAGATTAAAATCAAGGGTAAGAAGATCTATATCCCCAAGGTCGGGTGGGTGCGTTTGACAGGCAAGAACCCGTACGCTGGCTGCAAACCCAAGCAGGCTACGTTCAAATACAAGGCCGGTAAGTGGTATGTGTCCATCCTGTATGAAGTATCCGAAACACGCGCTGCGAGGCCAGACAACCCCATTCATCCGGTTGGCCTTGACCGGAATGTAGGGCAGGTCGCGCTGAGTACGGGAGACATGTACGAACTGCCGGGACTGCTAGAGCTGGATGCCAAGTTGCATAGGCTGCAAAAGAAGTTGGCCCGACAACAATTCAAGAGCAATGGCCGGGAATGTACCAAGCAGCGCATTCAAAAGACATACAGGGAGATAACCAATGTCATAAAGAACTGGTGCCACCAGACCAGCCGTACCATCGCTGATATACACGATCTAGTCATCTTCGAGGACCTGAACATTCAGGGTATGACTCGGAGCGCCAAAGGCTCTAAGGAAAAACCCGGTAAGAATGTGGCCCAAAAGATTGAGGACTCAATCGTGCTATTTTACGTAGCGGGTGGGGACGGCTGGAACGGTATATGAGTTACAAGACGTACACAGAAAAGATAGACCCCAAGTACACGTCACAGCGTTGTCATAACTGTGGTGTGATACGGGAAGCTAACCGGAAGTCCCAGTCTGTCTATCATTGCAAAGAATGCGGCGTGGAAAAGAACGCCGACGTGAACGCTGCTTTGAACATACGGGACAAATGGTTGGCTAAGAATATGGCGTCCGGGGACGGCGCAACTGCAGGTGGAGATTACAACATTGGTTGGTCGGTGAAGCCTGAAAATGTATATGGTGAAGCATTACGTCATCAGGGTGTGGTGTGACTACGTATATAGTCCCCAAACGATCGCTACTACGCAGTGGCTGGAACCGGCTGAAACGGTATCTGGCTTACAAGACCCATGCGGAAGTCCCGGTCGGCATACCAGTGTAGCGAACGCGGTCTGCATATCAACGCGGCACTGAACATACTGGATTCGGGTTTGTCTAAACTTTATGGCGGCGGGGACTGCCGCAACTGCCCGGAGAGGTGGCACCGTGGGGTGGCCGATGAAGCGGGAAGTATGTATGTCTAGGTATATCAAGTCCCATAACAGCGTATGTCACATCGTGACATGGCACTGCATGGCAAGGACCGGGCCCTGTGTGGACAGGCAATGCCCTGTCACTTGGTGTACCCGACCCCAAAAAACAGTGCCCCTCCATATGGAGGGGCACTGAAATCATTCCGTACGTCAGTCGCAGCTGACTACGGGCCGTGGCTTACATGGCGTCAGAGCCACCGTCACCATCCGGGCAGGGACCACTGCCCCGCGCCGTGGTGCGCAACGCCATTCGTGTCAACACTGGCTTCTGCCATTTCATGTCCGTAACCTCCTGCATTCTCCCATACATGTATCCCGATGTGCCATGCCCCACTCCTCCCACGGACAGCAGGGGGAGACATGGCATTGGCAAGTCAAGCCTTGTACTGCTCTTCCTCTTTACATCATAGCATACTTCCGCCATGAATACCGGATACGATCCATGGCATTGGCGCGATCCGGGCAGTCACTGCCCGCCCGGTACCCGCAAGTGGAACAAGATTGAGCATTGCCTGTTCTGTCACATCAACCGGAAGGGGGCTACATGCGTTCTTGATGCCAGTGCCACCAACAGTCTTCGCGTTCCTGCTGGGTAGGATGGTCATCGCAGGTCCAAGAGATAACGGCCGGTGGCGAGGCTGGGGGCTGCATGTGTTCTTGATGCCAGTGCCACCAACAGTCTTCGCGTTCCTGCTGGGTAGGATGGTCATCGCAGGTCCAAGGGATAACGGCCGGCGGCTGAATCGGGTGTTCTTGATGCCAGTGCCACCAACAGTCTTCGCGTTCCTGCTGGGTAGGATGGTCATCGCAGGTCCAAGGGATAACGGCCGGCAGTGTCCAAGAGGTAACGGCCGGTGGCGAGGCTGGGGGCTGCATGTGTTCTTGATGCCAGTGCCACCAACAGTCTTCGCGTTCCTGCTGGGTACGCAGATCATTACAGCTTTGGGAATGGTCAGCCCAGCTGGGGCTAGCGAAAAGGAAGACGCACAGCACCCAGATCAGACAGAATCCGAAAATTCTCAAGGCATGCCTTGAGATGCCAGAAGAAATAGACATAGAATACCCCTTTTTTAGAATACACTGCTTGATCACCTACTGCTGTCCATAGTAACCCAAACCGGAAACAGAACACAAATCGCTATTGGGGGCTATGAACATAGAAGAAGTAATGGTTCACCGGGGTATCACCTTGCGTTGTGCGCCCGGGCAGCAAAGCCAAGCACGACAAGATGATGCGCATTTGCGGGGCTTGTCGCAAGGTGTGGAATGAGGGCCTGGAGATATGCGAAAAGCAATATCAGGATTTCAGGGCCGGTAAAGGTGATAAACCGAACGTTACACACTTCGGGTTGAACAATCTGCACATGCAAATCAGGCAAGGATTGCCTTGGTTGGCGGAATTACCGGCAGGTACGGTGCGCTATACCATGAAACACTTGTCGGAAGCTTACAAGCGGTTCTTTGGAGGTGCTGGACGCCCGGTCTGGAAACGGAAATTTAAGGACACACCCAAATTCACTGTGCCTGATAATGTCAAGATCAAGGACAAGAAGATCTACATCCCCAAGCTTGGGTGGGTAAAGACGACAGGCAAGAACCCATATGCCGGCTCCAAGCCCAAGCAGGCCACGTTCAAGTATGAGGCAGGTAACTGGTATGTGTCCATCCTGTACGAGGTGCCTGAACAGCGCCCGGCTAGACCTGCCAAGCCTATTAATCCTGTAGGTATAGACCGGAATGTGGGGCAGGTGGCATTGCGTACAGGCGATATGTGCGAACTGCCGCCGCTGTTACTCCTAGATGCCAAGTTGCGCAGACTGCAAAAGAAGTTGGCGCGCCAAGAGTACAAGAGCAACGGCTGGCATAGAACCAAGTTGCGTATTCAGAAAGTACACAGGGAGATGCGCCATGTCATAAAGAATTGGTGTCACCAGACTAGCCGTACCATCGCCGACATACACGATCTAGTTATCTTTGAGGACTTGAACATTCAGGGGATGACCCGGAGTGCCCGTGGCTCCAGGGAAGAACCCGGCAAGAATGTGGCTCAGAAAAGAGGCTTGAATCGTGCTATCTTGCGTAGCGGATGGGGGCGGCTGGAACGGTATATGGCTTACAAGACCTAATACAGAAAAGATAGACCCTGCGTATACATCACAACGTTGTCACAACTGTGGGGTAATACGCAAAGCCAACCGTAAATCCCAGTCTGTTTACCATTGCGGTAAATGTGATGTTGAGAAGAACGCTGATGTAAACGCGGCTTTGAACATAAGGGACAAGTGGTTGGATAAGAACATGGCGTCCGGGGACGGCGCATCTGCAGGTGGAGACTGCAACGTCAGTTGGTCTGTGAAACCTGAAAATGTATACGGCAAAGCATCGCGGCCTACGGGTGCGGTGTGAGTACGTATATAGTCCCCTAAGGAATGGTGACTCTATAGAAAGATCCCCATAGGGATCAGGGTACTACATGTTCAGGTTGCATTGGCCGTACAGGTTCGCCCCATATCCCCTTCACCCGCCGTCGCGCCGTCCCCGAACGCCGAAAGTTCCGACAAACCGCGTTCCAGGATATGCAAAGCAGCGTTCACGTCGGCATGCTTTGCCATGCCCCAATGGCCCCCAGTGATAAACGGATTGGAACTTCCGGTTCGCCTTACGCACTTCGCCACAACTACTACAGATCTGTGAGGTGTAAGCCGGGTTGACTTTGTGCGTGTACGTCTTGTAGGCCATGTACCCGTTCCCGCCGGCCCCACCCGCTTGCCAGGATGCTACGATTAAGTCCCCTTTTCTGCGCTGCATGCTTGCCGGGCTTGGCCACAGAATAGGCCCCGACTTTCACGTCTGCACGGGATGAAGATGGCAAAGCTGCAAGCCAATTAGGGGGCCTATATATCTTGGTGCCCAGCGGGTGGGAGTGGCCCTGTCCGTGCGTACCCGGCCGCGCGGGCGCGCACACCGGTCAGGATCGCGTAGGTCAAACGGACACCGACCATGCGCCGGACCACGCGGGCCCTTGTATGCAGGGTGCCCCACGCGCGCCCCCACGAACGCCTGTACATAGCGGTACAGGTGTTGCCGGGACATGAAGCGATAGACACCCGTGTAGCCCCGCTGGCACAGGGACCAAAAGGACTCGATACCGTTGGTGTAGACGGTACCGCGCACATATGCCCGGGCCTGATGATTGACGGTCCGGTGAGGATGCACCGGGCCCCGGCAGGCACGTCCGTCATCCGTGTACACCGGGACGTCCAGTGCCACCCAACGGTGAATGCAAGCTTGCAGGGTGCCCCGGTCCGCATGCGTTATCACTTGGACCGTCACCGGCTGGCCCGTCCGGTCTTTCAGGCCCAGCACCCGGGTTTGCGTCGGGAGGCCCTAGGCTTGCAGCGCGCGCTGGCGGTGGGTATGCCGGTTTTGGGCCTTGCTCCTACGAACGTCTCGTCGCCTGCCACCGGGCCCGTCCACACGATACCCCCATGGGTGCTCCCGCCTTGCCGCAGGTGATGGGACAGGAACCCGGCGGACTGCCAGGTGATGCCCAGGTAGTGGGCCAGCCGGGTGGAGGGGCACTCCTTGGGATGGCTGTTGCGCAGGCACAGAGCGATGACAGACCCGGTAGCCCAGGTGGGAGCCGTGCATGACAGAATTGATCTTGACGCTGAACCGCTTGTGGCAGGTCCGTCAGACATAGGGCATACGGGGGTGCACACAGGGCCGCACGTCAACACTGTCGCCGTGGACGCAGCGGAGGCCGCCGGGTCCGCGTTCCTGTATAAACCAGGCTTCCGCTGCAGCGTCGTTCGGGAAGCGTGCCAAGAATTCCACCAGTGCCAGTTCCTTGTCCCTAACGGTCAGCCTTGTGCTTGCAAAGGCCCTGTTTTATCCTGGGGCCGGGCCGCATCCTAACCACTGGGTACCAAGAGATATCTAGGCCTATTCTAGCGTACCCGCAACTACCTGCACTGCGCAGTGTGGGTACGTATATAGTATCCATTCCTTACGTTTGCCCATGGCTCGATCACATCCCTATATACACAATATACACAGCCCCTGCATACCACCTCGGCCGCTGGTGTGAACCCGTATGTAATTCCCCAACGAATCTTTAACAGATGGGCAGGGAACCTTGATATAAGATATTTGTGTCGTGAACCGGGAGCGTTCAGCCTGTCCGCTGCGCCTTGTCCCGGCTACCTGAATTCACCGGTGGTGTCTGTGCCATGTTCTTCGATCCCATGTATTTCGTCTTCGCGCTGCCGGCACTCTTGCTGGGCCTGTGGGCCCAAAGCCGGGTCCGGCGCAATTTCAATCGCTACGCGAAGGTAGGCAACCTGTACCAGATGTCCGGTGCCGCCGCGGCCGAAAAGATTCTGCACAGCCAGGGCCTGTACAACGTGGGTATAGAAGAGGCCCGGGGTGTCCTGTCGGACCATTACGATCCCCGCCAAAAGGTGTTGCGCCTGAGCCGGGACGTGATGCATGGCCGGAGCATCGCCGCGGTCGGGATTGCCGCCCACGAGGCCGGGCACGCGCTCCAGGACCAGCAGGGGTACGCAGCCCTCGCCTTGCGGAGTGCCGCAGTCCCTTCGGCACAGGTAGGCAGCTGGCTGGGTCCGATCATGTTCATTGTGGGGCTGTTTATCTCGCCTGCCCTGGCCTGGGTCGGTTTGGGCCTGTTCGCCCTGACCACCGCTTTCACCCTGATTACCTTGCCCGTCGAGTTCAATGCCAGCAAGCGGGCCAAGGAGCTTCTGGTGTCCCAGAGCATCCTGGTGCCCCAGGAAATGGAAGGGGTGAACAAGGTGCTGGACGCGGCTGCGCTGACCTATGTCGCTGCCGCGATGCAGTCCATCTCCACGCTGGCGTATTACGCCTTTCTCTTGACCGGCTTCAACCGCGACTGAGGCCGGACGCCCATACATATATAGACACTTCATCAGGTGACCTCATGTCCCAATTGCCTTCTTCACCTCCCCGCCGCAACAACTGGTGGTGGGTTCTGTCGGTCGTGGTCATTGTGCTGGGCCTGGCCGTCCTGGACCGCCCTTCGCCCAATCTGGCCCGCTTGCTGAACCGGGGGCCTGAACCCTCTGCGCCCATGGTGCCGGTTGCCCAGCCTGCCGAAATGGTGGTGCATATCGATCCCGGGACGATAGGCAACCTGGAGGTGGATTTCGAAACCGCCGTACTGATGGACATCTACGATCGCGGCAATCCCTCCGTGGTTAATATCTACGTGATGGATCTCAAGAACAGCAATGGCTGGATGTTCGCGCAGGAGGGCCAGGGGTCCGGTTTCGTCTGGGACCGCGAGGGGCATATTGTGACCAATGCCCACGTCGTCCAGGACGCGGATACGATAGGCGTCCGTTTTTATGACGGCACGGTGTCGATCGGCGAAGTGATCGGCGAGGATCTCGACAGTGATCTGGCGGTCATTCGCATTGACGCGGAAGGCTACGACCTGCAGCCGGTGACGCTGGGCCGGATCGAGGATCTCAGGGTCGGCATGCGTGTGGCGGCCATCGGCTCTCCCTTCAGCCAGGACCAGACGATGACCAGTGGCATCATCAGTGCGCTGGGCCGTACCATGTCCACGCTCAACCAGTCCTACCGGATTCCCGACAGCATCCAGTTCGATGCAGCGATCAATCCGGGCAATTCCGGCGGCCCCCTGTTCAACGACAAGGGTGAAGTCATCGGTGTGGTCTCCCAGATCATTTCCACGGAAAGGGCTTTCAGCGGCATTGGCCTGGCGGTGCCGGTTTCCATTTTCAGCCGTGTGGTACCGGCCCTGATCGAGGATGGGACGTATGCCCACAGCTATCTGGGCATTACCGGCGTGGACTACAGTCCTATCTGTTCCGACGGGCTGGACCTGTCCAAGGATTTGCGGGGTGTCTACATCATACAGGTTCGATCCAACACGCCGGCCGCCCGTGGTGGCCTGCAGGGAGGACGTGCGCCCGTACAGTACCGGACCCCGTATGTCGGCCGGATCTGTCCGGAGACCAAGAACGGCGATCTGATCACGGCGATCCAGGGTGCCCCGGTAGCCACCTTCGGCGACCTGATGATGTACCTGGAACGCTACACGTCACCCGGTGATCAGGTTACCCTGACGGTCCTGCGGGCGGGCGAGTACTACGATCTGGATATTGTGCTGGGGGCCCGCCCGGCCTGACGTGTCCGGTTTGCGCGCAGGGACAGCGCTGGGGGCTCGCCCTGGCGGGGATCAGGAGATGTCGATCAGGTGCTCTTCCGTACCCTGTCGCGTGCGGCCCTGGCTGTCTCGCACAACCCACCGCGAGCATATGTGAATCCGGCGCGGTTTGGCCCCGGGGGGCTGCCGCGCCATTGAGGTCGGGGCTGCGGACCGTCCTGTCCACAGGGAGAGGGCCTGCCGCAGCCAGGGGGCCCGGCCCAGCTTGAAGCCCACACGCAACGCCACCAGCCCCAGTGTCAGGACTGTCGGCAGGGCCTTGACGGCCTTTGTCCGGAGGGAGTGGGTCTCGTCCGGGATGATGGCGCTCTGGGTATCCACCCCGCACGCGGGGCAATACTGATCGGCAATGGCCACGTCCTGTCGGCAGGCGACGCAAATGCGGGTAACGGGACGGAGAGACATGTTCTGTGTACAGGAATGAGGAACGTTGCACAAGGGCATTATATACGAACTCACACCGCGAGGCAGAGTCGGCGTGTAGCCGACCGGCGCGGGGATAGACTGGGGCCATCACCAAGACACAGGAATCCCCCAGCATGACAACCAAGCGCTCCGGTCCCGGCAAGGCATTCCGCAGGGGCATAAGCCTGGTGCAGGCGGTACACAAATGCGGCGACGAGCGCAAGGCCGCAGCGTGGTTCGTAGCCCGGGCCCGGCACTGGCTGCAACGTATCGCCGCGGCCCCTTGAACGCCAAACTGCGTTGTACCGCTGCCATCCCTGCCAGTGTGCTTGCACCGCCAAGACGGGCACTGTCATGCACAACGCCAAGCTGTCCCTGTCGCCGCAGTGGGTCCTGGCATTCTACATCCTGGGCACCAACCTGATATGGCCAATGGCAACGGACGCGGACCGTGGTGCAACACAGCGTGGGCGCATCAAGGATAGGCTTGGCAGGTCTATCCGGCCGCGGGTCCGGTACTTCATACAGGATGGACACATACCAGTTACCGGCTTCATATTTAAACGTAGCCTGTTTGGGTTTGTAATCGGCGTACGGATTCTTGCCTGGCAACCGGGCCCACCCAATCTTGGGAATATAGATTTTCTTGCCCTTGATTTTAATATCGTCAGGCACTGTGAATCGGGGCGTGTCCTTGCATTTCCGCTTCCAGTCCGGATGTCCCGCCCCCGCCTTAAAGAACCGCCTGTAGGCTTCGGCCAGGTGCTTCATGGTGTAGCGCACAGTGGCCGCATGATGTTCACCCAGCCAAGGCCCGTTTAATCTGCACATACAGCTTGTTCAGGGTGAAGTGCGATACCGATGGCTTGGGGCCTTTATCGGCTTTGTAGTCTTATACTGCCTTGCGCAGATTGCCAAGGCTTCGTTCCACACCTTGCGACAGGCCCCCGTGGTGCGCATCATCTTGTCGTGTTTGGCTTTACTGCCCGGTCGCACTCGCAAGGTGATACCCCGGTGAACCATGATCTCTTCTGTGTTCATACCCTATTTCAGCTTGCCCGCAACTGCCTGCACTGCCCGGTGTGAAATCGTATATAGTCTCCCCAAAAACAGGGGAGCCCAATGGGCTCCCCTGTGGCTTGTCAGCCGTATGTCACGGGTCGGGTCTACATCATGCCGCCCATGCCCGGGTCGCCCGCCGGGGCTGGCGGCTCCGGTTCGGGAATGTCCGTGATGAGGGCTTCGGTCGTCAGGATCATGGAAGCGATGGAGCAGGCGTTCTCCACGGCACTGCGCGCTACCTTGGCCGGATCGATGATGCCCGCTTCCAGCATGTTCACATAGTCATTTTCCAGCACGTCGTAACCGGTGGCCGCGTCGTCGCCGCCGTTGCGCACCTTCTCCACCACCACGGCCCCGTCCAGGCCGGCATTGTGGGCGATCATGCGCATGGGTTCTTCCAGGGCCCGGCGGAGAATGGCCACGCCCGTAGCGGCATCGGATTCCGGCACGTCCACCGTATCCAGATGGGCGATGGCGTTGGTCAGGGCCACACCACCCCCGGGAACAATGCCTTCCTCGACGGCGGCCCGCGTCGCACTCAGGGCGTCTTCCACACGGGTCTTCTTGAACTTGAGTTCCGTCTCCGTGGCCGCCCCTACGCGCAGAATGGCGACCCCGCCGGCCAGCTTGGCCAGGCGTTCCTGCAGCTTCTCGCGATCGTAGTCACTGGTCGAGGCGTCGATCTCGCTGCGGATCTGGTCGATGCGGCCCTTGATCTGGGCGGTGTCTCCGGAGCCGCTCACGATGGTCGTGTCGTCCTTGGTGGAAATCACGCGGTCGGCCTGGCCCAGGTCGTTCACCGCGGTGTTCTCCAGCTTCTTGCCCAGTTCCTCGGTGATGACTTCCCCGCCCGTCAGGATCGCGATGTCCTGCAGCATGGCCTTGCGGCGATCCCCGAAACCGGGGGCCTTGATGGCCAGGGCGTTGAAGGTGCCGCGCAGCTTGTTCAGCACCAGCGTGGCCAGGGCTTCCCCTTCCACGTCTTCCGCAATGATCACGATCTCGCGCTTGCCCATCTGCATCAGCTTTTCCAGAATGGGCACCAGATCCTGGGCACTGGAAATCTTCTTGTCGTGGATCAGGATGTAGGGGTTGTCCAGCTCGGCTTCCATGCGCTCGCTGTTGGTGACGAAGTAGGGCGAGAGGTAGCCGCGGTCCAGCTGCATGCCCTCGACATACTCGGTCTCGAACTCCAGGCCCTTGCTTTCCTCGACCGTAATCACGCCATCCTTGCCCACCCGGTCCATCACGTCCGCGATCAGGTCCCCGATCTGGTTGTCGGCCGCGGAAATGCTGGCGACCTGGGCAATCTTCTCGCGATCGGCGACCGGCGTCGCATTCGCGGAAATGGCCTGTACCACGGCATCCCGGCCCGCCTCGATGCCCCGCTTGATCAGCATCGGGTTGGCGCCGGCCGCGACGTTCTTCAGCCCCTGCTCGACAATCGCCTGGGCCAGCACGGTGGCGGTGGTGGTACCGTCACCCGCCACGTCGTTGGTCTTGGTGGCGGCTTCCTTCAGCAGCTGGGCTCCCATGTTCTCGAACGGATCCTCCAGTTCGATCTCCTTGGCCACGGTCACGCCGTCATGGGTGACCGTCGGGCTGCCCCACTTCTTGTCCAGCGCGACGTTGCGCCCTTTGGGCCCCAGGGTCGTCTTGACAGCATTGGCCAGGGCATCGACACCGTTCTTGAGGTGCCTGCGCGCCTCGTCCTGGAATACAAGTTGTTTCGCCATGAAAAAATCTCCTTAACTTTCAGAGGTGGCAACGGCTGTTGCCATCCGGGGTCTTACGCAACAATGGCCAGAACGTCGGATTCCTTGAGAATCAGGATTTCCTCGCCCTCGATCTTGATGGTGGTGCCGGAGTACTTGGCGTACAGCACCTTGTCGTCCACACTCACTTCCATGGGAATGCGCTTGCCGCCATCATCCAGCGCCCCCGGGCCGATGGCAATCACCACGCCTTCCTGTGGCTTTTCCTTGGCCGTTTCCGGCAGGAAGATACCGGACGAGGTCTGCTCCTCGCCTTCCGACGGCCGGACCACAAGACGGTCACCCAAAGGTTTCAGGTTCATCGTGTTTCTCCTCTTGTGCAAATCTTGTCAACGCCATCCGCAACAGCGGCGTGCCGCAAATTCAGCACTCGCAGGGTGAGAGTGCTAATACGCAAAGCATAGCGAAACCCCCTGTCCAACGCCAAAATCCCGCACCCGTTCCGGATGCGCGCTGCAAGGCCAGCGAATAAAACAATAGCCATACTTTACTGCAAATGGCAGGGTTTGTCTGTTTGCATTGTGTTAGAGAACAGGCTGTATGCCGTAACGCATTGGGCTGGCCACCCTGGCCCTCCTTGTACGCCTGCCAGTGCGTCCGGTTAGCCTCAATAAAGGTTCCACACGTGCCGACGGGCGCCGCAGATGCGGAACAGTCAGCCCGTGCTTGGGAACCGGGATGCAAGTGGGTCCCCACAACAGGCAGGCCAGGCGTCGGACCACGCGACATGGCCTGCCTGTTGCGTTTGTCTGCATCCACAGGCTGTGGCGGGCACGTACAACCACCGGCCACATGTGCACCCCGACCGCGAGCCCCCCGGTGGGTTGGCCCGGGCTGCGGTTCAGGACCGCCTGCCGCCGGGTGCTGTGCGCAGGGGTATCTGTATATGCCTTGGGCGGTCAGGGTGGCGCATCACGGCCGCCCGGGCTTCAGGCCGTGCCCCGGGCCTCTTGGCACTGGTGCCACAGGGCTTCCTCTTCCCGGGCGTAGGCATCCAGCTGGAAGAAGCGGTAGAGCGTCAGGCCGGCTTCAAATTCACGGGCGGCGTCGGTCCAGCGTTGCTGTCGCTGCAGGACCAGGCCCAGGTTGTGGTGGGTGGCAGCCATATCCAGCCACGCTCCGCGCTGGGCGCAGCGCGCCAGCGCCTGCCGGTACCAGGTCTCCGCCGCGGCCGCGTTGTCCTCCAGGAACAGGACAGAGCCCAGGTTGTTGAGTACGGTGCTTTCACCCTCACCGTGCTTCAGGAACTGGTACAGCTCCAGGGCCCGGATGTACACGGCCCGGGCGGTGTCACGCTGCCCCCGTGCTTCCAGCACCAGGCCCAGGTTGTTGTAGGTGTTGGCCATCAGGTGGCGATCGTCCAGGCGGCTCGCCAGGCGCAGGCCGTTGCGGTATTGGTGCAGGGCCGGTTCGTATTGCTGCAGGCTGGCGTACACACTGCCCAGATTCAGGTAGGCGTTGCCCAGTTCGGCAGGCTCACCGCCCTGGGCCAGATACTCGAAGGCGCGCTGGCAGTGCCGGAGCGCCACGGCATGCTGCCCCAGTGCCCGGTACACCATGCCGAGATCGGTATGCACGTAGGCCAGCTGTACCAGCATGTCCCGATGGGCAAATACGGCGCGGGCCCGTTCCAGCCAAAAAAGAGCCTGGTCGAAGTCGCGCCGGAAATAGTGCTGGCGGCCCAGATGCAGCAGCAGGCGGCCGAAACCGACGAAGTCGGCCACACTGACACAGGCCACGGCCCCGGCGGCAATCCAGTCCAGGCTGTGCGGGGGATGCCGCCAGAAGGCATGCAGGGCCAAAGCCTGGGCATACTGGATGACCAGGCGCAGTTCTTCCCGGCTGGCCGTCACCCTGGGTACGGTGTCCACCTGAACCGGCAGCGCAGCGAGCAGATCCAGGGGATTCTGGCCGCTGCAGCGACGCATGAAGTGCACACACCAGTCCGCACCCTGCCGGACATTGCCCCATTCCGGATCCACCTCGGACCAGTGCTCCAAATCCAGGGTCTCGTAGCGGGAGACATAGCGCACGTAGAAGCGGGTATGGGTCAAACGCCAGTCGGTGTCGTCAAGGTCGCCCCGGGGGGACAGCAGGCCCCGGACCACAGGATGGATAACGACCCGGAACTTCGGGGCGTCCTGCTCCAGCAGGCCCCGAGCCAGCAGGATCTGCAACAGGGACCGCAGCGGTGCAGGCAAGCCGTCCAGACGGGTAACCGGCTGTGGGATGGCCTGGGCCTCCACGGGCGCGGGGAGCAGCGTGCCTTGCCAGAACAAATCGCGCACGGCTGTCAGCGAGGCCCCGCCGGCGGCGGTGGTGAGACGCGCCAGCAGGGCCCGCGCCTCCGGATGTTCCACGGCACACTGGGCCAGGGCCCGGTGCGCCAGGGCCTGGACACGGGTAGCGGGATCAGGCGTCGTCAGGTGGGACATGTCGGTTGCCGGGATCGGCAGACTCTGCAGGAATTGCAGGGCCAGGGGATTGCCGTCCGTCAGCCGCCAGGCTGTCTGGGGGTCCACCAGACTCGGACCGTGGTGTTCCAGCAAGGACCGGGTTTCCCGGGCCGTGAACCCGCGCAGGGTGAAGATCCGTGAGTCCGCCAGGGCTTCCAGGTCCGGTGTCACCTTTTCCGTGAGGATCAGGATCCGTGAGCTCGTATTGCCCGGTTCCAGGTGGCCGAAGATGTCCAGCAGGCTCTCCCAGACAGCCGGCGTTGCGGTGTCGGTTTCGTCCAGCACCAGCAGACGCCGCCGCTGCCACAGCAGCGCCAGCAGGGACGTTTTCCACATGTCCTGGCTCTGGCGGGTAATGGCGGTACCCAGCACGGCATCCAGGGTTTGGGCCACGTCATACAGGCGAAAGTGCTCCTGACCTGCCGGTGCCACCCACATCACGCCGTCCGGGAAATGCTGGATGACGGACCAGGCGGCGGCGGTGGCCAGCGTGCTTTTGCCCACCCCGGCGGGACCGGCCAGGGCCCCTGTCGGATGGGCCTCCGAATCCAGCAGCCAGCTCTGCAGGCGCAGCAGTTCCCGTCTGCGGCCGCTGAACTTGTGCAGGCGATACAGGCCCAGATTGTGACGGATGGCCGCCTCGGCGGCGGTAGCATGGCGCTGGATGTATGTCATGGGCACAGGAGGACTTAGACCGGACAGGCCGCCATGCCTTCCAGGGCCGGGCCACTGTCGGGATCGATGGCCAGAGCCTTCCGGAGCCAAGGCAGCGCCTTGGTGCATTCCCGCGGTTCCTTGTAGATGTAGGCCAGACCCAGATGGTACAGGTATTCGATCCGTGTCTGGTCACCGAGCAGTTCCAGGGCTGTGTTCAGAACCACGACGGCCTGTTCATAGTTGCGCAGCCGGTAGTACACCATGCCCAGATGGGCCTGGGCCACACCGCTGTCGGGATTGATCGCCACGGCCTTCTTGAGGGTGCGCAGCGCGTCCAGATCGTTGCCCACCTTGAAATGGCCATACCCCAGCGCATCCCAGGTGCGGGCCGTGTCGGGATTCAGATCCACGGCGCGCTGGTAGGCGGCCAGGGCTTCTTCCCACGCGAAGAGGGCTTCGTACAGGCGGCCCTTCTGGATTTCCAGGTACCAGGCCGAGGGATCCACCAGCAGTCCCTGATCCAGGGCGGCCAGGCCTTCCTCGTAGAGGCCCTGGCGCTCATAGAGCAGCGCCTGGTTGCGCCAAGCCATGACGTTCAGGGGATTGGCTTCCAGGGCCTGATCCAGGTAGTACGCGGCCCGATCCCAGTTGCCCACGTCAGCGTACACTTCGCCCAGAATCGCCAGGGTGTCGCTGTTGCCCGGTTCCTGGGCCAAGGCTTCCACGGCGACGTCCACGGCCTGTTCGTACTCACCGGCCCAGTCCAGGGCCCGGGCCAGCGCGTTCAGGCTGGGTACGTGTTCCGGCGCCCGCGCGACGGCGGCCCGGGCGGTCGCCAGCGCCTGCGGGACTTCATCCAGAAGGAGATGGATGCGAGACTGGATCACGAGCGTGTCAGGGTTGTCCTGTTCCAGGGCAGATACCTGGGCGTAGAGCCTGAGGGCCTCACGGATATTGCCCTGCGATTCATAGAACCGGGCTTCCGCCAGCCAGCCAATCAGGTTGGGGGGCGTGGGCGTCGCCTCGGGCAACAACATGCCGGAGGCACCCCGCAGCATGTCCCGGTGATTATAAAGGCTGACGCCCAGCAGCACAACGACACCGCCTAGCCAGAGGGGAAAACGGAAACGGCGCCGCCGCCGGAAAGGTTCGGAACGCAGTTCCATGGCTGCCGTCAGTCTGTGCACTCACCTGAGTGTCGGCCAAGCCGTAATCAGGGCCAGGATTACAAAGAGCAGCAGGGCCAGCGAAAATGGAGCGACGGGCAGGAGCAGCCCGGCCAGGAGCCCGCCGGCCCCACTGCCCAGGAGGGTACCCGTCAGGGTGAACAGGCCCAGCGACCGGCCCCGGCGGCGCTGTACCACACGGCGCACGAGCTGGGCCAGCGCCCGGCCGGCCGCGCTGCCGGCCACCATCGCACCAATCAACTGCAGAAACAGAAAAGGAATCAGCTGGAACAGCACCCCGGCCACGGGTACGACCACCAGAGCCAGGGCCAGGCCGGTACCCAGGGCCAGCCAGGGATCCTGGGGTTCCATGTTGTAGGCCTTGTCCTGCTGGGCCCGGATGCAGTCCCCGCAGCGATACCCCACCGGTGTGCGTACGGCGCACTTGAGGCAGATAGGGTCGTCGCACTGATTGCAGCGCAACAGGGTCTCGACGTTGGGATGCCGTTTGCAGACCAGGGTGACCGGATCGGCCACACCGGACATATCCTTGTCCATCAGTAGATTCGGCTCAGGCGATCGACCAGGGTCTGATAATAATCGTGCCGGCTGCGGGTCCGCACAAACCGGGCCGGATGGGGATTGGCCACGACCACAATTTCATCCCCGTGATGCAGGTCCTCGTGAAAATGCCCGTCCACGGTCAGCATGGCTTCATGCTGCCAGGTGGCCCGGATGCGCACTTCGGTCCCTTCCGACAGGACCAGAGGACGATTCAGGGAGAGATGAGGGGCCACCGGAACCATCACGAAGTTGCGCAATTCAGGCGGCAGGATAGGACCGCCCGCGGCCAGCGCATAGCCCGTGCTGCCCGTAGACGTGGCTACAATCAGCCCGTCGCAGGTGATCTGGGCCAGGACAATGCCGTTCAGTTCCACACAGGCCTCAATCACTCGGGCCAAGCTGCCGCGGCTGACCACGGCATCGTTCAGGGCCGCATAGGATTGCACACACGCACCGGCTGTCCTGTCGGACGGACATCGTTCAATGCGTACTTTGAGCATCAGGCGCTCCTCGATCCAGCACGTCCCGGCCAGCAGAGCCATGACCGCGGTCTGCCACTGCTTGGGCTTGACCTCCGACAGGAAACCGACCTTGCCCATGTTGATACCGAGCACCGGCACCGCGTAGGGGGCCCCACTGCGCGCAGCACGCAAAACCGTGCCGTCGCCTCCCAGGGCGATGATGGCGTCCACATGGGGCAGATGCGGCACCAGGGAATCGGTGGGCTCCCATTCGGAGCAACGCTGAACGGAGTCTACGCCCTCGTGGTGGAGAAAATGCGCGATCTCGTCTGCCAGACAGGCAGCCTCTGCCTTGTGCGGATGATGCAGGAGACAGATTTTGTCCATGGTCAGGGCGTGGATGGGAACGTGATCATCATTCATACCGTTATTGTATGTCGCGCCGTGGTCTGGATGGGACACAAGACTGCTATCCCTGTACAGTGTACTGCCTCCGGTTCTTGAGCCGGGCAACGGGTGACCGTATTGGGCGTGGCACCACCGTAATCGCGGATACAGACCAGCCCCGGGAACGGGCAGTACGCGTCCCTCCACTGTTTCAGGTACCCGCATTACACCGCCAAGGGGCGCATCATGCAGCCTGTGCCAGGGATAGCCGGAAGCAACGCTTCCCCCCATCGGCACTCTCCGGTACCCACCGCGTGCAGCTGTCGCAACCGCGGTGCACCCGCCCGGAAATCTCATACCTCATCCCCGGGGATGACAGTACACCGGACGATGCGGGCAGGTGCCTGGCCAACATCCGCCACCCAATACCAGTGTACCGGATGCCAGCGCTTGCTCCATGCCCAACACCACAATTGTGCGGGACCACAGAAGCAAATCCCCGCCCCAAGGCCATTACAGTGTTCTCCCTCTGGCCCATGGGCGACAGCGCAGCCAACGTACGGTCGGTTTCAGGCCAGGTACGCAGTACATACGCACCCGATTGCCGTGTCTCGCCGGCAGACACTGTACAGCGCCCGCACAGGACCCGGCGCCCAGGCAGACGACAGCCAGTGTCCTGCTCCTGTCAAGACAAGGAAAACCGTGGCTCTATGCTGGTATAATGGCGGTAGGGAACATTGATTTGGAGCAACGCAGACGGATATCCTCTGATGCGGATCCTGGTACTTTCGGACATTCACGGCAATCTGGCCGCACTGGAAACCGTACTGGATCACGCCCGTGGCACGTACGATGAACTCTGGTGTCTGGGCGACATCGTGGGGTATGGCCCCCGTCCCAACGAATGTGTGGAGCTGATTCGGGACGCGGCCACCCTCTGCGTCCCCGGAAATCACGATCTGGCGGTTTTGGATCAGCTGGACACGCTGCAGTTCAACGACATGGCCCGGGAAGCCATTCTGTGGACCCGGTCTGAGCTGACGGTGGAAAACAGTGGCTATCTGGCAGGTCTGGAACCCGTACCGGTGCCTGTTCCTGACATGGACCTGCTGGCTACACATGGCAGTCCGCGGGATCCGGTTTCCGAATACATGCTGGATCTGGCGACCGCCTACACAAGCTGGAATCTGTTCGCGGCCCAATTCTGTCTGGTGGGACACACCCATTTGCCGGACATCTTCCGCCTCCGACACCTGGACGCCGGTGAAGTGCAAATAGAGCAGCTGAAGGCCAAGCCCGGCACGCGGATAGCCCTCCAGCCTCACCGGGACCACCGGGTGATTCTGAATCCGGGCAGTGTGGGTCAGCCCCGGGACAAGAACAATCGTGCCTCCTACGCCCTGCTGGATCGGGACGAAATGACCTGGTGCAATGCCCGGGTCGAGTATCCCATTGAACTGACCCAGTCCCAAATGCGCAAGGCCAAGTTGCCTCACGTCCTGATCGATCGGCTCAACTACGGGTGGTGAGCCGTACGCCCAGGGCATCCTGCAAGGCTTGGGCAACCTTGCGGTTCATGCCCGGGAGCCGGCTCAGGGTCTCCCGATCGGCCTGACGCAGACGATCCAGATCCCCTTCACACCACGTGAGCAGCTGCTTGCGGCGGGCCGGGCCGATGCCGGCCACGTCGTCCAGCAGTGTTCGGGTCATGCTCTGACCACGCAGGGTCCGGTGGTAGGTGACGCCAAAACGGTGAGCCTCGTCCCGAAGGCGCTGCAGCAAAAAAAGCGCCTGGCTGTCCGGCGGCAGATGCAGGGGACGGGCAGCCCCGGGCCGGAAGATGGCCTCCTCCCGTTTGGCCAGACCAATCACGGGAATGACGTGCAGGAGATGGTGGGCCCGCAGCACGGCTACCGCCTGGTTCAGCTGGCCGGGACCGCCATCCACAATGATCAGATCAGGCAGAATGTGCCATTGGGACTTGCTCTGCGGTCCTGGATCCGGGGTCTCGGCCGCCCGGCGGAAGCGCCGTTCGAGCATCTCGTGCATGCTGGCGTAGTCGTCGGGCTGTCCCTGGCTGCCCCGGCCCCGGATCCGGAACTTGCGGTAGGCGCTCTTCCGCGGGGTGCCCTGGACAAAGACCACCATGGCCCCAGTCGTGCTGGTGCCCTGCAGGGTGCTGACGTCGTAGCATTCCATGCGCACCGGCGGGCGCGGCAAATCCAGCGCGGCCTGCAGTTCGGCCAGCGCCGCCGCCTGTTTGCGGGCATCGATCTGCCAGGTGCTTTGCTGTACGCGCAACGTCTCCTCGGCGTTGTCCAGGGCCAGCTCCATCAGCTTGCGCTTGGCCCCCCGCAGCGGCACCGCCAGGTGGACCCGGCGTCCTCGCTGGCTGGACAGGAACTCTTCCAGCAAGGCCTGTTCATCGGGCATGGCCTGCACCAGGACCTTTGAGGGCACGAACGTGGCTTCAGCGTAATACTGCTGCAAAAACGCGCCGATCAGGTTGCTCCGGCGTGTTTCTTCACTGGACCTGGCTTCCAGTTCCTTGCCGGTCAGCCAGAAATGATCGCGCCCCGTCAGGCGGCCCTGGCGCACGAACAGGATCTGGACCACGGCATTGCCGGTGGCCGGATCGCGGACGGCGGCTACGCAGTCTTCGTCCACCGGCGCCGCGCCGATGGCGCGTTGCTGTTCCACAATGTTCCGGACGGCACGGATCCGGTCCCGGATCAGGGCTGCCCGCTCAAAGTCCAGGTTGGCGGCCGCCGCGTGCATCCGGGTCTCGAGTTTCTGCAGTACGGAAGCGGTGTCTCCACGCAGGAACCGCATCATCTGGCGGAGCGTCTGGCGGTACTCGTCCGCATTCTGAGCACCGATGCAGGGCCCGCCGCACATCTTGAGATCGTAATACAGGCAGGGACGCTGGTCATGGCCGGTGATGGTGCGGTCACAGTCCAGATAGGGAAAGATACGCCGAATGCCTTCCAGCATGCGGTAGACGTTGCGGGCACTGGTATAGGGGCCGAAGTAACGGGCTCCGTCCTGGCGCATGGTGCGCACGACCTCGATACGGGGAAAGGGATCCTGCCAGTTGATCTTGAGATACGGAAAGGACTTGTCATCCTTGAGGCGCACGTTGTAGGGCGGCAGGTGTTTCTTGATGAGGCTGTTTTCCAGCGTCAGGGCCTCGAGTTCGTTGCGGGTGATCCACCAGCTGATGTCACAGACTTCCGGCACCAGCAGTTCCACTTTGGGATCGCTGGCCTGGGCGGGCGTGAAATAGCTGCGTACCCGCTGGCGCAAGACCGAGGCTTTGCCTACGTAGAGAACTTTGCCCGCCCGATCGTGCATGAGATAGCAGCCGGTAGCCATGGGCAAGGCATCCAGTTTCTGGCGCACAAGTTCGGGCAGGGACGTTTTCATGTAACAGGCAAACAGGGGTCGGCGTCAGATGCGGATGACTGCATCAGGACAGCGCCCAGGGTGCAGTCATGGTCCCGGCTGCGTCAAAGGTCAGGGGGACACAGGCCCCCAGGCGGTTCGCAGGCTGCTGGCTCCATTCAGCGGCCAGGTTTTCGCTCATCCAGACCCGTTCCAGGGACAGGGTATCCTCAATCATGAGGATACGAGCCTGCCGTGGCGGACCCTGGATACAGCGCAGTGCAAGCTGCAGCGTCTGCCGATCACCGGGCATGACCACAGGCAGGGCCGCCTTGCGCAACCCCATGACTCCGGCCGTCAGGGCATTGGTGTAGGTAACCTGCCAGTCCACGGCACGCAGGACCCGGGCGGGAATGACGTTGGCCAGACCCAGGCCGTTGGCGTTGCCTTTGGTGTCACGCGTGAGGGACAGGACAGCAATGACCGTAATGCGGGGCCAGTCGGCATCCGGCTGATCCGGTACGCCGTAGCGTCCGATGACGTTGGTGTCCATGCCTGTCCCGGAAATGTTCTTGCCCAGCTGGCGCACCACCAGCACATCAACAGGGGAAACCGGAATCCAGGGCATGTGTTCCCGGGCCAGGGCCAGGAGTTCTGCTTCGCGGGGACCGGCAAACTGGTCGGCGGCCAGTGCCTCGATGGCAATGGTCTCTTCCCGGGCATTCTCCACTACGGCAATGCCACCCAGCAGGTTGGTACAGGCGGCTTGCAGA
The DNA here is from genome assembly GCA_965200385.1 of Caldilineaceae bacterium. Taxonomy (GTDB): domain Bacteria; phylum Chloroflexota; class Anaerolineae; order Caldilineales; family Caldilineaceae; genus Bin34. The sequence continues at coordinate 3,748,758 of OZ241342.1, read as the reverse complement.
CGGGCGGCCGGCTCCAGAAGCGAAACGAAACCCTGGACACCGGTACCGTGGAAGGCCTGGGCCCCGATCATCTTGCCCAGGCCAACGACACTCATCTTGGCCAAGCCGCTTTCGATATGGCTGCGGAAGCTGGTATGGGGCTTGACGCGGCCTAGCAGGAGAGTGTGATCTGCCTGCACCGAATCGAGACCCTGGTACAGCGCCGGACCCTCTGGCAGACAACCGGTACACTTGACTTCCATGTCCGCCCGGATTTCAGCCCCGATGGTGTCCTCCGTGATGCCCAGCTGCGCCAGCACCTGCCTTTGGCCCGCGGCTGTACCGCCACCATGACTGCCCATGGCAGGTACGACATAGGGACGGGCCTGCACCGCCCGCAGGCCGTCCAGCAACGCCCGGACCAGTATGGGCAGATTGGCCAGTCCCCGGCTGCCTACACCTACGGCCACGCTCTGGCCGGGCTGCACCGGTTCCAGCAAACGGGTTGTGCGCAGGGTATCCTGAACTGCCTGATGTACAGATGGGACAGGTACTCCGGGAAACTGCTGGTATCCCTCTACGAGCGTATCAGGCAACGGAGAGGCAAAATCCAGATCCTGGATTTGGGTCAGCAACGTATTTGTCATGATGCATGCAGGACCGGGGCAGATGAGCGGGAGGGGACTATATACGATTTCACACCACGCCCACAGGACGCAATGACCTACCGGATACATTTTCAGGTTGCCCAGGCCAGCTAATGCTGCCACCTCCACCCGCAGTTGCGCCGTCCCCGGACGCCATATTTTTAAACAACCACTTGTCCCGGATGTTCAGAGCCGCATTTACGTCGGCATTCTGTTCCACATCGCATTCACCGCAATGGTAGACAGACTGAGACTTTCGGTTGGCCTTACGTATTACACCACAGTTATGGCAACGTTGTGATGTGTACTTGGGGTCTATCTTTTCTGTGTAAGTTTTGTAATTCATATACCGTTCCAACCGCCCCCACCCGCTGCGCAAGATAGCATGATTCAATCCTCTTTTCTGGACCACATTCTTACCGGGGTTATCCACAGAGCCTCGGGCGCTCCGGGTCATGCCCTGAATGTTGAGGTCCTCCAAGATTACCAAATCGTGTATATCAGCGATGGTGCGACGGGTCTGGTGACACCAGTTCTTTATGACATCGGCTATTTCCCTGTACATCTTCTGGATACGTAGTTTGGTACGTTGCCAGCCGTTGCTTTTGTACTGTTGCTTGGACAGCTTGCGCTGCAGTCTACGCAGTTTGGCGTCCAGTTTCAACAGACTGGGCAGTTCGTACATGACATCAGTGCTCAGCGCCACCTGTCCCACGTTACGGTCAACACCTGCAGGATCAATAGGCTTGGCAGGGTGAGCTGGTCGCGGATCCGGTACTTCATACAAGATGGACACATACCAATTACCTGCCTCGTACTTGAACGTGGCCTGCTTGGGTTTGTAAGCCGCGTAAGGGTTCTTACCTGTCAACCGCACCCAGCCAATCTTGGGGATGTAGATTTTCTTACCCTTGATTTTAATATCCTGGGGAACAGTGAATTTGGGTGTGTCTTTGAATTTACGCTTCCAGTCCGGACGGCCCGCACCTGAATCAAAGAATCGCTTATAGGCTTCCGCTACGTACTTCATGGTATAGCGCACAGTGTTTGATGGCAATTCACCTAACCAAGGCAATTCCTGCTTAATCTGCATGTACAGACTATTCAGTCCGAAGTGTGTAACGTTAGGTTTATCACCTTTACCAACCTTGAAGTCCTGATATTGCCTCTCGCAGATTGCCAGGACCTCATTCCACACCTTGCGGCAGGCCCCGGTAATGCGCATCATCTTGTCGTGTTTGGCTTGGGACCCCGGATGTACCCGCAAAGTGATACCCCGGTGAACCATAATCTCTTCTTTGCCCATGCCCTGTTTTAGTCTGTCTACTTCTGTACTGCACTGCGCGATGTGAGTACGTAATATAGTCTCTCTCTTATACGTAGTATATAATAACGGACGGGGTATGCTTGGCATGCCCTGTACCTTAGAAATCAATTGCATCAGCACGGAGCAACTACCCGTATGTCCATGCCTATCCTTTCACGCCGTCGTTTCCTGCACGTCTCCGGTGCTACAGCCGCGGGACTGGCACTGGCCGCCTGTGTCGCTCCCGATGCCGCTACGCCAGCTGCAGACACCGACACGGGTCCTGCCATGGAAACCGTCACCCTGAACCACTGGGGATTTTCCGGTCCCATGTGGGAGGCTATTTGGGAGGCTGTACCTGATACCTATCCCAACCTGACCGTGAATCCCACCGAGATTGGGGACATCGTGTTCGGTGACCAGAAATTCACGACCGCCGTCGCCGCGGGCACAGGCCCCGATACGGCGATGCAGAATCGGCACACGTTCTTGCAATTCGCGGCCAAAGGCTTGTACCAGGACATCACGGATCGCTTTGACGCCTCCGACCTGGACCGGGACGACTATACGCCGGTACAGCTGGATGAAACCGTCTGGGAAGGCAAGATGTACGGCCTGCCCTGGGGTACGGATGTACGTTATCTGTACTGGAACAGGGAACACTTCGCCGAGGCTGGCCTGGATCCGGATCAGCCGCCCACGACCTGGGCCGAACTGGAAGAGTACACGGCCAAGCTCAATGTCCGGAATGGTGACGAGGTGGAGCGCTACGGCTTCGTCCCCTACCTCTGGGGCAACTCGTGGATGTGGCTGTACGGTTTTCTGGCCAAGGCGCCGGCCATCAGCGACGACAAGCGCACCATCCTCTGCGACGACCCGATCTGGACCGACGTCCTGACCTGGATGGTCAATTTCTACGACAACTATGTCGGCGACTTTGAGACAGCCAATGCCTTCCAGCAGTCTGTCCAGTCCACGGGGCTGGGCAATCCCTTCGTCTCCGGCAAGGTGTCCATGTCCGCAACCGGCAACTGGGAAGTCGGCGGTTTGCTGCGGACCCCGGGCGTCGTGTGGGATGCTGCGCCCATGCCCATTCCGCCCGGCGGCGAAAAAAGTACATGGTCCTGCGGCTTTTCCATTGTCATGGCCCCCGGCTCCGAATATCCGGACGAAGCCTTCTCACTCATGCAATGGTTCACGGGCATTGACGGCTGGGAGGCCCTGGCCGCCGCCGAACTGGCGGAAACGAAGCGTACCTGGGAACGGGAACAGCTGGAGGGGGATCCCCAGTTCTGGCCACGCCTGGCCTGTTATCTGCCGGCCCTGGAAGCCATGGAACAGAAATACATTCCGGAATTGGGCGATGCGGAACAGCGTGCCTGGACCCTGTCCCTGGACGCCTTGCAGAACTGGACCCATGGCTGTGGCAGCGTGATGGGGGTCGCCGCCCTGCAGTACTGGGTCGAAATGGACAATGCCGCGCGCAATGCCCTCTCCAAGGCCATGACGCCGGAAGAGGCCATGCTGAACTGCAAGCAACTGGTGCAGGACGCCACCGACAAGGCTTGGGAAGCCATCGACAACGCATAGCTTGCCTGCGGGACATGGACTGCACAGTTCATGTCCCGCACACGGTCCGCGTTGCCTGTCTCGTCCATGACTACGGCTCCCGCCTCCGCGCCCCGCTCCTGGTGGCGTACCCTGCAAGGGCGTGAAGCCCTGTCCTTCTACCTTTTCATCACCCCCTGGACTGTGGGGTTTTTGGTCTTCATTGTGGGACCTATCCTGGCCGCGCTGGCGCTGGGATTTACGCAATATGACGTGATCCTGCCTGCCAAATGGATAGGCATGGCCAATTTTGCCGAGCTGTTCCAGGACCCCCTGTTCCGGATCAGTCTGGGCAATACGGTGTACATCGTCCTGATTGCGGTGCCGGGCGGGATGCTCTCGTCCTTCATCATTGCCCTGTTGCTCAACCAGAAAGTCCGGGGCCTGGCCGCCTACCGCACCGGCTACTTCATCCCTTCCATCGTGCCGGCCGTAGCGTCAGCGGCCCTCTGGCTCTATCTGCTGCAGCCCCAATGGGGCCTGGTCAACGGCTTCCTGGACCTGTTCGGCATCAAGGGGCCAACCTGGCTGGCCTCTACCACCTGGTCCAAGCCCTCCATCATCATGCTGATGGTGTGGGCTTCCGGGGGCACCATGATCATCTACCTGGCAGGCTTGCAGGACATTCCGGAATCCCTGTATGAAGCCGCCAGCATCGACGGTGCCGCGTGGCTGCGCCAGCTGTGGCACGTAACCCTGCCGCTGATGACGCCCACGATTTTCTTTACGCTGGTGATGGGCATTATTGGTACCTTCCAGGTCTTTTCCGTCGTGTTTGTCCTGACCGACGGGATGGGCGGCCCGCTCAATTCCACCCTGGTCTACCTGATTTACGTCTACCGCAACGCCTTTGTCTTCTTCCGTATGGGCTATGCGTCGGCCATGTCCCTGATTCTGTTCCTGATCATCCTGGTGCTGACCCTGCTGAATTTCCGGCTGTCACGGCAGTGGGTCTATTCGGAGGTGTCGGACAACTAGGTCCGCGTACGGCCATGGCTACCGAAACACGTATTCAGACGGCCTCCCTGGCAGCCCGGACCGACCGGCGCCCGCGCTGGTCATGGCCCCGGGGTGTCACGCGCCTGGGCCAGCATCTGGCCCTCCTGGCCGGTGCCTTCTTCTTCGTGGCCCCGCTGGTCTTCATGGTGTCTACCTCCCTGAAGGCTATGCGCCAGATCGCCCTGTTCCCGCCGGAACTGTTTCCCGATCCCGTTATCTGGCGCAACTACACCGAAGTCTTCCACTACGCTCCCATGCACCTGTACTTCGTCAACACCCTGTATCTGGTGTTCCCGGCGGTGCTGGGAGCTGTCTTCACCTCTTCGCTGGCGGCCTATGCCTTCGCCCGCATGCAAGCCCCGGGCAAGAACGTGATCTTCATGATCCTGCTGTCGACCATGATGGTGCCGGCCTTTGTGACCATGATCCCCACCTACATCCTCTTCGCCAAGCTGGGCTGGGTGGGCGGTTTCAAGCCGCTGACCATTCCGTACCTGGCCGGCAGCGCCTTTTTCGTTTTCCTGTTGCGCCAGTTTTTCCTGACCATTCCCAAGGATCTGGAAGATGCGGCCTTCATGGACGGGTCCAGCCGCCTGCGTACCTATACCCATATCGTGTTGCCCCTGGCCAAGCCGGTGCTGGCCACAGTGACCATCTTCGCGTTCATGGGCAGCTGGAACGAGTACATGGGGCCCCTGATCTATCTCAGCAACAAGAAACAGTATGTCCTGTCCCTGGGCCTGCAGGTGTTTACCCAGGCCTACAGCCAGGAATGGGGCCTGCTGATGGCCGCCTCCACCATGATGGTGGCCCCCGTCATCCTGATGTTCTTTTTGGCCCAGAAGCATTTTGTCCAGGGCATCACCATGAGCGGCCTCAAGGGCTGATCGCCTTAAGGCTGATCACCCGGCTGTAGTTACCGGCAAGGAGTATGGCTGCCATGCAACCACAACAGCGCCTGTACGAGCGGGACGGCTTTCACCTGGAACCCGGCCCTGTGCTGTCAGCGGCCTGCGTCGCCGCCGCCGTCACCGGCATGGACAACGTCCGGCAGGGTTATTACGACACTGGCACGGCACCGGAATCTTCCCAGTGGCAGCCGGGCGATGACCCCACGCGGCTGTGCAAGATCGAAATGCCGCAGAAAGCGTCCCGGGGCATCCGCGATCTGGTCGCGGCCCCGGAGCTGGGCGCACACGTGGCGGCCGTCACGGGCGCCCGTGCCGTCCAGGTGTGGTGGACGCAGCTGCTCTACAAGCCCAGTGCCACAGCGGCCGGGGCCCCGGTGATCGGCTGGCATCAGGATCGGTTTTTCTGGCGGGTCTGGGCCCCCGACAGCCACCTCTTTACCGCCTGGGTGGCTCTGTCGGACGTGGATGCGACATCCGGTCCCATGCAGTTCGTCCAGGGCTCCCATCACTGGGGTTTCACCGGCGAGGGCACGTTTCAGGCCGATGATTTCGAGGCCACGCGCGACATGATTACGGTGCCCGCGGGGCAGGCATGGACCGAAGTACCGGCCCTGCTGCCGCCAGGAGGTGTGAGTACCCATCACCATCTGGTCTTCCACGGCTCCGGGCCCAACCTGTCCGGCCGGCCACGCCGCAGCCTGGCCATTCACATGCGTGCCGAGAATGCCCGTCCCGGCAACCGGGAACGCACCGGCCTGGTACGTTTCATCGACGACTTGGACATCTGCCCCGTGATCTACGGCGATCCCCGGGCCTTCACCGACTGAGCCGGCTCCCACCCGCTGGGGAGTCGACTATCGGGCCCCGGTGACTGCATCCACTTGGCTTTTCGGGTCTCATCCCCGCCGGGTTGTAGAATTTTGCATCCCCATGCTTCAGGGGCAATTGGCTTTATCAGCAAGGAGGCGCATCCATGTTCCGTTTTTCCCGCTGGCTACTGGTACTGGTCTTGTTGCTTGCATGGGTCCTCACTGCCTGTGTGGTAACCCCTTCCCCTGACAGTGACGTGGAATTCGTCACCGCGGATTCACCGACACCCGCACCGGACCTGAGTACGCCGGACATCGTGGAAGGCATGTTCAACGTGGCCTTCGTGTATGTCGGGCCCATCGGCGACGGCGGCTGGACCTATGCCCACAATAGCGGCCGGCTGTATCTGGAAGAACACATGGAGAACGTACATACGGCCTATCTGGAAAGCATACCGGAAGGCGCGGACGCGGAGCGTGTAATCCGGAATCTGGCCCGCAAGGGCTTTGACGCCGTCATCACCACCTCGTTCGGCTACATGGATCCGACGGAAATCGTGGCCGCTGAATTCCCGGATCAGTATTTTGTGCACGTATCCGGCTTCAAGCGCAACGACTCCAACTTTGCCAACCTCTTCGGGGCCCTGGAAAACGCGGAGTACCTGGCGGGCATGGTGGCCGGCGCCCGCGCGGCTGCCGATGGCAGTTACCGGGTCGGCTCTATCGCCCCGTTTCCCATCGCCGAAGTGATTCGGCTGTCCAATGCCCGCACCCTGGGCATGCGGCGTACCTGCCCCACCTGTGTGATGGACATCCGCTGGATCTTCACCTGGTTCGATCCGGAGAAGGAAGCCGAAGCCGCAGCCTCCCTGCTGGATGCCGGCGCCACCGTGGTGGCGACGGGCGCGGACACTCCCATTCCCGTCCAGATCGCGGCGGAACGGGGCATGACGGGCCTGGGCAAGAACAGCGCCAACACCTGTGAGGCAGCGCCCGACGCCTGTCTGGGCGGACCCTATTGGAATTGGGGTCCGGCCTATGTCTCCCTGGTCGAAGACATGATGGCCGGTACCTTCGTGGCGGATGACTATTACCTGGGGTTCGTGGATGACATTGTCGGCTTTGCCGGCTTCATGGAAGGTGAAGTGCCCTTCCCGGCAGTGCCTGCGGACATCATTCCCGAAGTGGATGACGTGGTTGCCCAGATGAAGGCCGGCACGTTCACCCGGTTTGACATCTTCACCGGTCCCATCCATGACAACAAGGGCAACGAGATCGTGCCGGACGGGGTGTCTCTGACCCAGTCGGACCTGGAAGGCCTCGACGCCGACTTGGCGGAATTGCTGGGCCGCCCCGCCTGCACCTACTGTATGGGCTGGCTGGTGGCAGGCTTTGTCGAGGACGCCGAAGTGCCACAATAGGCCGCGGACAGGACGACAAGGGACCGGCATGCCCGCGGTGGCATCCTGGCGGCCCCCGCACCATGGATTCATTTTCGACGCGCTCACTGCCGACCCCGGCAGCTGAATCCCACTACCGGCCCATGGTGGAGACGCGGGGCATTGTCAAGCGTTTTCCCGGCGTCATGGCCAATGACAATGTGGACCTGGACGTAGGCCAAGGGTCCATTCACGCCATTCTGGGCGAGAACGGGGCGGGCAAGTCCACCCTCATGAACATTCTGTCCGGTCTGTACCAGCCGGACGAGGGTGACATTCGGCTGGAGGGACGCCCCGTCACCTTTTCCTCGCCCCTGGCCGCCATCACCGCCGGTGTGGGCATGGTGCATCAGCACTTCATGCTGGTGGAAACCGCCACCGTGGCTGAGAACGTGATCCTGGGGGATCCGGCCGTAGGTTTTCACCTCAAGCTGGCCGACATCCGGGCACGGGTGCAGGCCCTGGGCGAGGAAACAGGTCTGGAACTGGATCCGGATGCCTACATCTGGCAGTTGTCCGTAGGCGAACAGCAGCGGGTCGAAATTGTCAAGATGCTGTACCGGGGAGCCCGTCTCCTCATTTTGGACGAGCCGACCGCCGTGCTCACGCCCCAGGAAAGCGAGCAGCTGTTTGGGCAAATGCGGCAGATGGCCGCAGACGGCAAAACAGTCCTCTTCATCAGCCACAAACTGGATGAAGTGCTGTCCCTGGCGCACTGGATCACGGTTATGCGGGGTGGCCGGGTAGCCGGCCATCTGCGTGCCCGGGACACCACCAAGGACGAGTTGGTGCGCCTGATGGTAGGGCGGCCCCTGCTGTTCGACACCGCTCCCAGGCAGGCGCCCCGGGACCGGGTGCGCCTGGCGCTCCAGGAGGTCACGGTGTCCAATGACCGGGGTGCCCCGGCGGTGCAGGGCATATCCCTGGAGGTGCGACAGGGTGAAATTCTGGGCATTGCCGGCGTGGCCGGGAATGGACAGCGTGAACTCGCCGAAGCCGTCGCGGGCCTGCGGCCGTGGACAGAAGGCCGGATACAGGTGGATGGACAGGATCTGGCGGGCAGCCAGCCCCGCCGCTTCATTGACGCGGGGATCGCCTACGTACCCCAGGACCGGCAGCGCACGGGATCGGCCCCCAACCTGTCGCTGCGGGACAATCTGACCCTCAAGAGCTACCGCACGTCCCGCCCCGGCTGGTTCCGTGAGCGCCGGCAGCAGGCCCGGCAGGCGGAGGACCTGCTGGCGGCGTACGACGTGGTCGCCGCCTCGAGTCAGGTACCGGCCCGCGTCCTGAGCGGGGGCAACCTGCAGAAGCTGATTCTGGCCCGGGAGCTGTCCCGCCGCTGCCGGATCCTGGTCGCCGAGTCACCGACGCGGGGTCTGGACATTGGCGCCATGGTCAAGGTGCATGCCACCCTCCAGCGCCAGAAAGAGGCCGGTCTGGCCATTCTGTTGCTGTCCGAGGATCTGGACGAGATCATGGCCCTGAGCGACCGCGTGGCGGTGATGTACCAGGGCCAGTTGATGGCGGTCATGCCGGCTGCGGAGGCGGATATCAACCGCATCGGTTTCCTGATGGCGGGCGTACAGCCCGCAGCCGAGGTCACGTCATGAGTGCCCGCGCGTCCCGGAGCCCCTGGCCGCGCCTGATCCTGGAACAGCGGGCCCGGGTATCATGGGAAGTGAATCTGCTGGTGACCCTGTTCCTGCTGCTGCTGGCGTTGGGTCTGGGGGGCATCGTCCTCCGCATCGCCGGCGGGCAGCCGCTGGCCGTGTACCGCAGCATGTTTCTGGCGGCCTTTGGCACCAAGTGGGGTCTGAGCGACACGCTGGTCAAGGCCACCCCGCTGATCCTGACGACCCTGGGCGTAGTGCTGGCCTTTCGCATGCGTCTCTGGAACATCGGGGCCGAAGGCCAGCTGTACCTGGGGGCCCTGTTTGCCGGCGGCATTGCCCTGCATTGGGCTTCGCCCGAGGCGAACCGCTTTCTCACCCTGTTGCTCATGGCCCTGGCCGGGACGTTCGGCGGCGTGCTCTGGGGACTTGCGGTGGGGGTACTCCGCGCCTGGTTCAACGTGAACGAAATCATTACGTCCCTGATGCTGACCTACGTCGGTTATGCGCTGGTCAACTATTTCGTGTACGGGCCCTGGGGGGAACGCGGGTTTGGCCTGACTGCCCAGTTTCCGGTGAATGCCTGGTTGCCGCGCCTGAGTGAATACGCCACGACCTTTCCCGCGCTGCGTGGCCTGACCCTGCACGCGGGACTGCTGATTGCCCTGTTGGCCGTCGTGGCCGTATACATCGTGCTGCGCTTTACGAAATTCGGCTTTGAAGTGACGCTGGCCGGGGACAATCCCGTCGCCGCCCGGTATGCCGGGGTCAACCTGGAATGGCTCACGCTGGCAGTTATGGGCCTGAGCGGCGGCCTGGCAGGCCTGGCGGGCATGAGCGAGATTGCCGGCGTGGTACACCGGGTGCAGGAACATATTTCGCCGGGCTACGGTTTCACCGCGATTATCATTGCCTGGCTGGCCCGGCTGCAACCGCTCAACGCCTTGTGGGTCTGTTTTCTGTTCGGGGGCCTGTTGGTCGGCGCCGACGAGATTCAGTCCGCCGGCATCTCGGCACTCCTGCAGGGCATCATTCTGTTTGTCATGGTCAGCGGTGAATTGCTGCTCCGGTACCGCCTCCGCCTGAACTGGCCGCGGCTGTCTCCCCTCGAAGCGCTGCCATGACAGGCTTTCTGGCCAATCTGCTGGCCGCGGGAATACGCTCGGGCACAGCCCTTCTTTTTGCCACTCTGGGCGAAATCTGGGCGGAACGTTCCGGCGTGCTGAATCTGGGCATCGAAGGCATGATGCTGATGGGGGCCATGACCGGTTACGCGGCGTCCCATCAGACGGGCAATCCCTGGCTGGGCGTGCTGGCCGGCATGCTGGCCGGCGGCGTGCTGGCACTGCTTCACGGTTTCGTGGTGCTGGTGCTGCGTGCGGATCAGGTCGTGAGCGGTCTGGCCCTCACGTTTTTGGGCAGTGGCCTGAGTGCAGTGCTGGGCGCGCCGTTCGTGGAAATACGCCAGGTGCCGCGCCTGCCGGTCTGGACCGTGCCGGGTTTGGCGGATCTCCCGGCTGTCGGTCCGGTGCTTTTCGACCACAACGTCCTGGTCTATCTGGGTTATATGCTGATCCCGCTCAGCTGGTACTATCTCTACCGCACCCGGGCCGGCCTGGAACTGCGTGCGCTTGGCGAGAATCCGGCTGCGGCCGACGTACAGGGCATTCGGGTTCTGCGCCTGCGTCTGCTCTACGTGGTGTATGGGGGTGTCCTGGCCGGCCTGGGCGGGTCCACCTTGAGTTTGGCGGTTACGCCCACCTGGGTAGACAACCTGACGGCGGGTCAGGGCTGGATTGCTGTCGGGCTGGTCATCTTTGCCGGCTGGGACCCCCTGCGGGCCGCATTTGGTGCCTATCTCTTCGGCGCCTTGCGCCGCCTGCCGCTGGACCTGCAGAATTTTGCGCTGTTCCGGGCCAATCCCGCCTTTGGCTATTTCACCAACATGCTGCCTTACCTTTGCACCATCCTGATGCTGCTGGTCGTCTCTTCGGGACGCTGGCGGCGGCGTTTGGGGGCCCCTGCCGCCCTGGGCCACCCGTACGTGCGGGAAGCCAAGGGCCAGGGACAGCAAATCTGGCTGTAGGGCTCCCTGCCGGCGCGTAGCAGCCTGCCTGGAGCATGCGCGAATTCGCTCCCGGGAGCGACGGCTCATGACATCAGCCTCCCCGCGTCCGGTCTATCGTGTGCTGGTCATAGCCCCTACCAGCTTTTTCGGTGACACCGGCTGTCACGTACGGATCCTGGAGGAAGCACGTCTGGTGACCCGTCTGGGACATCAGGTGGAGATTGCCACCTACCGCAATGGCGATGACGTCGCGGACCTGACGATTCACCGTACCCTGCCCATTCCCTGGCGCCAGCATTACGAAGTGGGCTCCAGCCGCCACAAGATTGCCTTTGACCTGCTGCTGGGTCTGACGGTCCTGCGCCTCCTGCTGACCCGGCGTTTCGACGTCATTCATGCCCATTTGCATGAAGGCAGCCTGATCGGCATCGTGCTGGGCTGGCTGTTCCGGGTACCTGTGCTCTGCGACTTGCAGGGCAGCCTGACGGACGAAATGGTGGATCACGGCTTTCTCCGGCGCCAGCACTGGCTGTTCCGGTGCATGCTGCAGGTGGAGCGCTGGATTGACCGGCATGCCGTGCGGGTGGTGGCCAGCACACGGCATTTTGCCCATATGCTGACCACCGAATTCGGTTGCCTGCCCGAGCGCATCCAGGTACTCTCGGACTTCGTGGACACCGACGTTTTCGATCCCCGGGCGGTGCCTGACACCGCTGCGCTCCGGCAGGAGCTGGGGCTGGCGGCAGATGCCACGGTCATCGTCTATCTGGGTTTGCTGTCCTCCTATCAGGGCACGGATCTGCTGCTGGAGGCCATGCCCCACGTGCTGGCGGCCATGCCCCAGTGCCACCTGCTCCTGATGGGGTACCCCTTCCAGGAGGAGTATCAGGCCCGGACCGTGGATCTGGGGATCGCCCATGCGGTGACCCTGACCGGTCGCATACCCTATGCGGAAGCCCCCCGCTACCTGGCGTTGGGGAACGTGGCCGTAGCGCCCAAGATTTCCCGCACCGAAGGCTTGGGCAAGCTGCTCAACTACATGGCCATGGAACTGCCCACGGTCGTCTTCGATTTGCCGGTGGCCCGGGCCTATTTGGGCGACTTGGGCACATATGCCGCGGCCGTGGACGCCCGGAGTCTGGCCTGGGCCCTGCTGCATCTCATCCGGCAGGACCGTGAACAGCCGGAAAAGCAACGCCGTCTCCGGAGACGGCTCCGCCAGCGCGCACGGGACCGCTTCGCCTGGGAACCGGTGGGTGAAACACTGCACCAGCTGTATGCCGAACTGGCACAGCGCAAACAGCGGCCCCGACGCCAGGCACGGAGCTAGGGTCGTGGTATGGCAGCAGGCAGAATGTTGCAGGACCTGCATATCCAAGTGCCGGGCGGCTACCTGCGGTCCTGTCCATGCACAAGGACAGAGTGCAGGCTGGCTTGGCGACGGTTTCCCGGTCGGATGCCTTGACCCCGTACGGCTTGCGCAACGGCCCGTCTTTGCGCTGCGCGGGTTTGGTGCGCAGCGCAGCCCGTGCCATGTTCTCCAGGTGTCCGAAATGCAGATCGGTTCGTCCCGGTCCGGTATCCGGGGTACCTTGGCCCGCGTTTGTCCCATCATGCATGTTGGACCTGGCCCGGCCAGGTGAAAACAGAGGCGTGACAGACCCGGCAGTACAAGCGTATGGTGGTCTGCACACAGTCCCGGACGTCAGGACTGTCGCTGTGTGCAGCGGAGTTCGCCTGGCCAGCACACGTGCAGGAACCAGGCTGCGGTTGACGCGTCTCCCAGGAAGCGTACCCAGCTGCAGCCCGTGCAAGATAGGGCCAGAAAATCCACATCCCCAAGATTGGGTGGGTCAGATTGACGGGCCAGAACCCTTACGTCGGTTACAAACCCAAGCAGACCACGTTCAAGTATGAAGCCGGGAATTGGTATGTGTCCATCCTGTACGCAGTGCCCGACCCGCGCCCTGCTAGGCCCGCCAACCCTATTCATCCCGTCGGCATGGACCGGAACGTGGGGCAGGTCGCGCTCAGCACGGAAGTCATGTACGAACTACCGGGACTGGCCAAGCTGGATGCCAAACTGCATAGGCTGCAACGTAAACTGGCGCGGCAACAGTACAAGAGCTGCGGCGGGCAAAGGACCAAGCTACGCATGCAGAAAGTACACAGGAAAATAGCTCATGTCATAAAGAACTGGTGTCACCAGCCCCGTCGCACCATCGCTGATTTGCATGATTTGGTGATCTTTGAAGCGCTGCACATGCAGGGTATGACCAAGAGCGCCCGAGGCTCCAAGGAAAACCCCGGCAAGCATGTCGCGCAGAAAAGAGGTCTGAACCGTGCTATTTTGCCCAGCGGGTGGGGGCGACTGGAACGGTATATGCGTTACAAGACCTATACAGCAAAGATAGCCCCCAAGTACACGTCACAGCGTTGTCATACCTGTGGTGTAGTACGCAAGGCCAACCGGAAGTCTCAATCTGTCTATCATGGCAGTGCATGCGGTGTGGCAAAGAACGCCGATGTGAATGCTGCCCTGAACATCCGGGACAAGTGGTTAGTTGAATTTATGGCGTCCGGGGACGGCACCACTGCGGGTGGAGGCAGCAGCGTTAGCTGGTCGATGAAGCCTGAATATGTATCCGGGTCCACGGTGTGAAATCGTATAGAAAAAAACCCCTATGCATTCTCTTGCGGGGTCCTTGCACAGCAAGGCGGCCGCTGGTGTTAGATTCCAGGCACCCGGGACGTCACACGACCGCGAATGGCGGGCAGGGCAAACCAGCCCAACTGGCGGCTGTCGCAGCTGGCGTCCGGGTTGTCGCCACGCAGAAACAAATCCCCCGCAGCCGTGACCCGCGTCACGCGCTTGAGGATCAGTTCATCGGTCAGGGGATGCTGCGCCACCACAACATCCCCCTGGCGGGGCTGTGACCGCCGGTACGCGCGCGGGTCCAGAAACAGACGGTCACCGGGCCGGATATGTGGCAACATGGAGTTGTTGCTGACTACCAGGCGGGTGCGCAACCCCAACAGGCACCCGAGCCATTCCCGGAAACCGGCTGCCGGCAGGGGAGGCCAAGAACCCGCGCGGGCATGGGGCACCCGCGCGGTCGACAGTACAGGATCAGCCGGCTGTGTAGAATGCGACGTCACGGTCCTTGGTAGCCCAGAAGATGCCATGAATCTCCTCGACGGCGGCCAAGAGATTCTGGGCGGCTTCCAGATCGACGCCTACCTTGCACTGGGAGCACAGCTTGGCGGCATTCCAGAACGTGGTGTGCAGATCCGGATACGCCTCCAGATGCTCGGGCTTGAAGTAGTCGGTCCACAGGATCAGGAGTTCATCCTTGGTCTTCTGGGCCTGTTCTTCCTTGATAGCGATGTAGCGGGCCATGGTGTTGAGGTACTGCACGACATTCTCGTGATTGCCGTCTTCCTTGCCCGGCTGCGGCAGATCCATGATCTTCTTGGTCATGGACAGCACGGCTTCGGCCTTGATGCGGGCATCGGCCGGATCATATACGCCACAGGGACCGTCACAGTGGGCGGATACCGTCAGGGCCGGCCGCAGGCGTTCAATCAGGGAGGTGATTAGCTGCAACATGAAGTTACCTTTTTCTGGTATGCTGGAAGCAATACAAGGACATTATACCACCCAAGCAACGGGGCAAGACATACGCAGCCCCGTCATCGGCTGCGCAGGGCCAGGGACAGACAGCGTCCGCCGTGCCTTGCCGTCCGCGCACGGCTTGCTTGTCCGCCCATGGCATGGGTCATAGGCCCTGACCCATGCTTGGCAAAGCCGGCCAGGCCTGCAAGTTATTTTAGATATATAGTTCTTGTCCATAGTACACTTGTTGTGTTGGCCGTCTTCTCCCGGGTGTCACACCGGGCAGGCGGCTGAATTCCCAATCCAATACCTATGGAAGCACGGTATGGCCAGAAGCACCCGAAGCAAAGGAACGCATGGAGTTCTCGATTCAACGCTGAACAGCCTGGAAAAGCGGTTCGGCCAGGGCATCATCATGAAACTGGGGGATGCCAAGACCATGGAAGTGGCATCCATTCCCACCGGCAGCCTGTCCCTGGACATTGCGCTGGGCATCGGGGGGGTACCGGCAGGCCGCATCGTCGAGATCTACGGCCATGAGATGTCCGGCAAAACCACGCTCTGTCTGCATATCATCGCCGAAGCCCAAAAACAGGGCGGGATCTGCGGCTTCATTGACGTGGAGCATGCCCTGGATCCGGCCTATGCCAAGCGCATCGGGGTGGATGTCGAAAACCTGTGGGTAAGCCAGCCAGACACCGGGGAACAGGCGCTGGAAGTGGCGGAGTCCCTGGTCAGTTCCGGGACCATGGCGATCGTGGTCGTGGACAGTGTGGCCGCGCTGGTGCCCCGGGCGGAAATCGAGGGCGAGATGGGTGATGCCCACGTCGGCCTCCAAGCCCGCCTCATGAGTCAGGCGCTCCGCAAGATTACAGGTCCGGTCAAGACCAGTGGCACCACCCTTATCTTCACCAACCAGATACGTCAGAAGGTAGGCGTCATGTTCGGTAACCCGGAGACCACCTCGGGAGGCATGGCGCTCAAGTTCTACGCCAGTGTCCGCCTCGACATCCGGCGCATGCAGGGCATCAAGGAAGGTACGACCGTGGTCGGGAACCGGGCCAAGGTCACTGTGCGCAAAAACAAGGTAGCGCCCCCTTTTCGCACGGCTGAGTTTGACATCATGTACAATCAAGGGATCAATGCGGCTGGTGACATCCTGGATTTGGCTGACCAGTACGATCTCGTGGAACGGCGCGGTTCCTACTACCGCCTGGAGGGGGAACTGCTCGGCCAGGGACGCATGGCGGCCATGACCAGTCTGTCCAACCAGCCGGAACAGCTCGCGCACCTGCGCGACCTGATACGAATGAAAGCCGGTTTGGCGCATGAGGATCCCGTTGCGAGTGAGGAGACCGACTAGTTCCTGTCTTGCCTTCCATCCTTCGCTGTCAGGCTTGTCCCCGGTAATGCAACGCGCACCGGGGACCGTGCCCAGGCCAGCCTGCATGGCTGGTGGCATCCGCCGCGTCACACAGGTGTTTCATGCCATTCCCGGGTTGGCCCGCTCGGATGCTGACTTGCACGTGGCTACAGCAGCGGCCTGGCCAGGGCCTTGCGCCGGGGAGAGGACAGAGTGCATAGATGGAAGTAGTATGGATTTTGCTCGGCCTGGTGCTGGGCGGCCTTGCGTTTGGTTATCTGTTTTTCCGCCTGGGACGCAGGGAGCGGGATATTGGCGAGGAACGCATCCAGCTGCGCCTCAAGCAGGAAGAGGATGCCGTAGCCCAGAAACGCGCCGAGGGCATTGCCGAAGTCCAGCAGGAGCGCCTCCAGCTGCAGGAACATGAAATCCAGCAGCAGGAAAAACTGAAGTCCGAATGGGCACAGCTGAACCAGGCCAACACCCGGCAGGAGCAGAAACTCCGGGATCGGCGGCGCCAGCTGGACCGGCGCCAGAAGCAGCTGGGTGAAAAGGCCAAGACCCTGGAACGACAGGAGTCCGAGCTGGCCGGGCAGCAGGCGGAAGTCGCCCGTTACCAGGCGCAGCAGATGCAGGAACTGGAGCGCATCGGTGCGCTGACGCAGGCGGAAGCGCGCGCCGAGCTGATGGCGGCCGTGGAATGGGATACCCGCCAGGAGGTAGCGCGGGCGGTCCGGGACATCGAGGCCCAGACCCAGGAAATCGCCGATCAGCGGGCCCGGGAAATCATCACCCTGGCGCTGGAAAGGGTCGCCAGCGATCTGGTGTCGGAACAGGTAGTGACCAGCGTCTCACTGCCTACGGATGAAATGAAGGGCCGCATCATCGGTCGCCAGGGCCGGAATATCCGTTCCCTGGAACAGGCCCTGGGCGTGGATATTGTCGTGGACGACACGCCGGAGAGCATCGTCATTTCCTGCTTCGATCCGGTGCGCCGCGAGATTGCCCGTATGGCCCTGTCGGCTTTGGTCCGGGACGGCCGCATTCATCCCGCCCGCATTGAGAAGGAAGTCAACAAGGCTACCAAGGAAGTGGATCAGGTCATTCAGGACGCGGCCCAGCAGGCATTGCTGGAAACCGGCGTTCCCAGTTTGCACAGCGAACTGCAGAAATTGCTGGGACGTCTCAAGTTCCGCACCAGCTATGGCCAGAATCAGCTGTACCACGCGATCGAAACAGCCCATTTGGCCGCCATGATCGCGGAAGAGCTGCATGGCGACGTGACCACCGCCCGCATCGGGGGACTCCTGCACGACATCGGCAAGGCCGTAACCCACGAGGTGGAAGGTCCGCACGCGATTGTGGGCGCCGCGATCGCCCGCAAGTACGGGATCAACGAAAAGATTGCCAACTGCATCGAGGCCCACCACCATGAAGTGGAAATGGCCAGCATGGAAGCGGTGATCGTGGCTACCGCGGATGCCGTGAGCGGCGCCCGGCCGGGAGCACGCCGTATCTCGGTAGAGAAGTACTACCAGCGGATCCAGGAACTGGAGGATGTCGCCCGGGAATATGACGAGGTGAAACAGTCCTTCGCGCTCCAGGCCGGACGCGAACTGCGGGTGCTGGTCAAGCCGGAACACATTGACGACAAGGGCTGTGTGGATCTGGGTGCGGAGATCGCGGACAAGATCCATGACACCATGCAGTACCCGGGCCAAATCAAGGTCACCGTCATTCGCGAGACCCGGACGGAAGCGATCGCCACCTGAGCTGGCCGGGACCGGCACTGCGCACCTGTGTGCAACAAAAGCCCCGATTGTTCGTCTTATATGGATAGTGGCCCCCGGCCCGACATGCTCGGCGGGGGCTTGGTATTTGTCTGCACGACGACATCACACCCATGCATTGAGGTTGCAGATATGAGTGAATTGATCAAGGTCTCGGCCAAGTCCCGCTCGACCGCTGTCGCGGGCGCCATTGCCGGTGTCATGCGCGAAGCCGGATTTGCCGAACTGCAGGCCATTGGGGCCAGTGCCGTCAACCAGTCCATCAAGGCGCTGGCCATTGCGCGCGGCTATTTGAAAGACGACGGTATCGACATTGCCGTGGTGCCCAGCTTTACGGAGGTCACCATCCAGGGTGCGGAGCGCACAGCCGTGCACATGGCGGTCTACAAGCAGTCCCAGCTGTTCCGTCTGGAGGAAGAGAGCGTCCCGGCCCGGACCAACGGCTATTCGGAGCAGGATCGGGTACACACGCCCATTATTGTAACGTCCTGAAGCGGCTGTACGTGCCTATCCAGGCTGCACGCCGCAACGTGATTCAGGTTCAGGCCCCCATGCCGCCGTATCGTCTGCTACTATATCATATTGCAGGACACCGCTCTGAACAGGTGTTGGTCAGCTCTTTGGCTGGTCATTCCTGTCCATAGCAATGACCCGGCAGCCCTGTGTGGCGGCTGCCGGCAGAGAAGTACACGATCGATCCAGAGTGGCTGAATCCTGACTCTGTATGTGCCCAGGGCCCTGTGCGCCTGGCCTGCAGAATTGGGTACACCGCGGATAGCATGCAGTTACGGCGAGGTTGACTGCAACCCGCCGTCCATGCGCGAGGAGTGGCGAAACTGAGACGGTCGATTGCCCTGTTGATCTCTGCCCTGCTGCTATGGACAGTAGGGGCCGGGGTCGATTATTCTCCATGGCTTACACACGAAACCGGGCTTGGGGCCCCCAGGCGAGTGCTGGCATCCCCGCAAGACAGGTCGGTGCAGCCTGCCTTGCCCCCCCAGGACCAGCGCTTGCCCCTTGTGCCGCTGGTCCTGCACCCGGGCATGGTGGCCCCTGCGCGGGATCTGCCGACGCTGGAAATTGGCCGGCAGGGTGGCGTCCTGCAGCTGGCGCACCAGCAGGATGCCGCGCACCCCGTGCTGGATTACATGCTCAACGAGAATTTCCTGGAAGCCCCGGGCCTGGAAACCGGAGACTTCTACGGCAACATCGTGGAGTCGTTCCAGGCGAATGCCGGCAATACTCACTTTCGCCTCAAGATCCGGCCAGGCCTGAAATGGTCGGACGGTACACCCGTAACCACAGCCGACGTCCGCTTCGCCTACCAGGAGGTATGGCACAACGAGCAGCTGAACTTCATGGGCATGCCGGTGTCGTTCCATGCCGGCGGGGTACCGGTCGGCACGCCGATGGAGCTGGAGGTTGAGGACGATTATGTTTTCTACCTGTCCTTCGACGCCCCCTATGGCCACTTTCTGGGGGCCTTGGCCCAGCACCAGGGGCAGGGCTATGCCGACTTGCTGAAACCTGCGCACTATCTCCGGGATTTCCATCCCGGACACATCACCCCCGCGAGTCTGAAGCAAAAACTGCAGGCGCACAACCTGAAGTATGAATGGCAGCTCTTCGAGGCGGTCGACTGCTACCCGGCCAAGGCGCTGCAGACAGCCTGCCGGAACTTCCCCGTGCTCTGGCCCTGGAGCCACGTTGCCGGCGACGGTTCCGCCGTGCGCTTCGAGCGCAATCCCTACTACTTCAAGGTGGATGCCGCGGGCAATCAGCTGCCTTACATCGACACGCTTTCCTCTGTCCGGATGCACCATGCCCCCTGGCAGCAAGTGGATGCCACCTGGAACTTTGACCTGTTGATGGCCGACGACGGCCTGCTGCACTGGCCAGCCTTCCAGCGTGTCCGGGAGCAGGGTCTGCAAACCATCCAGATCATGGAAGCCCAGACGGACCCTGTAGCCTTTTATCTCAACTTCACATATGCCGACGCGACCTGGCGGACGGTGGTTTCCCGTCTGGAATTTCGCCAGGCCCTGCAGCAAGCCATTGACCGGGAGGCGATTCGCCAGCAGATCTATCACGGCTTTGGGGTGCATCCCCGCTTCATGTCCCAAGCCTTCGATCGCGAGGCCGCCGGCCATCTGCTGGATGCCGCCGGGCTGGCAGCGTGGGACGAGCATGGCTGGCGACTGGCGCCCGATGGCACACCCTTCGTGTTGCCCATTGCCTACTCCAGTGCCATGCCCGAATTCCAGCAGGTAGCCGAGCAGATTGTGGCCTATCTGTGGGAAGTGGGCATACGTACCCAACTGGTACCCACCGATCCCGTATTGCTGGACGTGCAGCTGCAGCACAATCAGGTACAGGCCTCCCTGGGCCGCTTTGCCCAACCCGCCTGGCAAAGCGGTACCGGTACCGACTATATACCCAACCGGTACTGGGGGCGGCAATGGCGTCTCTGGCACGATACACAGGGGCGGCAGGGCGAAGAACCGTCGCCCCCGGTGCAGCGCCTGTTCACCCTGCATGACGCCCGCATCCAGGCCCGGCCGGCATCCGCCCGGGAGCAGGCACTGCTGGCCGAGATCCGGCAGATTCACCAGCAGCAGCTGTACATCTTCAATCTGGCAGAACAGGTCGGCCACGTCATTACCCACAACCCGGCTCTGCGCAATATGCCGGCCACGGGACTGGCGACGACGGCACTCCAGGGCAGTGAACTGTTTTACTACGCCGCTCCCTGAAGCATGGCGGTTCCCGCTGGCCGGACCCGGCATCGTGTATTTTCCAACTGTCCGCAAGGAGTTTTTGCTGCATGTCCCTTCCCAGCCGAACTGAAGCTCTGGCTCTGCTCCACGAGTGGGTAGAGAACGAAAACCTGCGTCGCCACATGCTGTCCGTGGAAGCCGCCATGCGTGCCTACGCGCGACTCTATGGTGAGGATGAAGACCTCTGGGGGCTGACCGGCCTGCTGCACGACCTGGACTACGAACGCTTCCCGGACATGGACGATCGGGAAAACGGTCATCCCCGTACCGCCCTGCGCCTGTTCCGGGACAAGGGCTGGGACCCGGGGCTCATTCACGCGGTGGAAGCGCACGCCCTGTTTCTGGGCGTGCCCTGTACCTCCCTGCTGGACAAGGCGCTGTTGGCCTGCGATGAATTGACGGGCCTGATTCTGGCCTGTGCCTATGTGCGGCCGGACAAGGCCCTGACGAGTGTCAAGCTCAGGTCCATCAAAAAGAAGTGGAAGGACAAGAGCTTTACGGCCGCCATTGACCGGGCGGAAACCATGGCCCACATTGAAGCCCTGGGCATCCCTTTCGACGAACATGTCCAGCGCGTCCTGTCCGCCATGCAGGACGCAGCGTCCGATCTGGGTTTGGCGGGCACCGGGTAGACTGTCGCCGGTGCACCTCGGCAACCCTCCGGGCCCCGTGTCACCATACGCCACCACCAAAACCTGGCCCGACCAGTCAATTCCAGGTCTGTTGTAACGGTGGATACCGCAGCGCTGTTTCAGCTGTGCTCTGACGGGGTTGACGCCCGAGCGGCCGTACCCAGTTCCTGGCGCCGCTGCTGGTAGATCAGTTCTTCCAGCAGCATGCGGTTGGTGGCCGTCAGATCTGACAGCACGCCAAACAGAAAGACCAGCAGACTCAGGGTCAGGGCCGTGGCCCCGGTGATCATGCCCGCGGTGAACTGGACCACGTCCTCCTGCCGGTGCCAGCGCAGCAAGTACAGCACCAGGAGACTGATGCCGGCCAGGGCCAGGGGAATGGCCAGGTAGGAGAAGGTGCGCAAGGGTTCATAGCGGGTATATACCCGCAGGATGGTGGAGGCACCGGCCTTGACGAAACTCCAGTTGCTCTTGACCAGGCGGGAGGCCCGCAGCGGCGGGTTGACCGTGATGGGCACGGAAGTCACAATCAGGTTCTTCTTGCCGGCCTGGATGATGGTTTCCAGGGTGTAGGTATAGCGGGTCAGCACCACCAGGCGCAGCGCAGCTTCCCGGCTGAAGGCCCGGAAACCGCTGGTGGCGTCCGGTACCGCCAGCCCCGAGGCACGGCGCACCACAAAACTGCCCCAGCGTTGCAACAGTTTCTTTATGGGCGAGAAATAGGGGATGGTGGCAGTCTGCCGATCCCCGATCACGATGTCGGCCTGATGATTCTGGACGGGTGCGATCAGGGACCCGATGGCGGAGCCCGGGTACTGGTTGTCACCATCCGTATTGACGATGATGTCTGCTCCCGCCCGCAGGGCGGCGGTGATCCCGGTCTGGAAGGCGGTCGCCAGCCCCAGATTGCGCCGGTGGCGCACGATGCGGTGCACCCCCAGGGAGCGGGCCACACGCACCGTATCGTCCTGACTGCCGTCGTCGATCACCTGATATTCCAGGCGGTCCACCCCGGGCAGGGCCCCGGGCAGATCCGCCAGCACCGCAGGCAGAGTCTGCTCTTCGTTGAAACAGGGGATCTGGATCACGACGTGCATGGGAACCCCGGAGGGCGGCAGGGAACGTCAGCGGGGGGCGGGGGGGTCTCCACCGGCAGAGGGTGGTGGTTCACCAGCTTCAGGGGGCAGGCGCCGGCGTCGGGACATCAGGTTGCCCAGAAACATCTGGCGCATGATGCTGCCCGAAGTTTGACTTTCACTGGCCTGCACCGTTTCACCCCATTCCTGCAGGGCGGCGCCCTTCTCCCAGTCCATGCGGGCCACATGGGCTTCCGCGGCCAAGGCGTTCAAGGCTTCTTCGTCGCCCAGCTCCAGCAACTGCCGCCAGGTGGCCAGCTCCTGCTGCATGATGTCCAGCCAGGTCACGATATAGGTCCGGTTGGCCAGCAGGGACGAGCTCAGCTGCTCGGGACTCCGGGTGAGATCCGTAGCGTGATAGAACACGCGTCCTCCCAGCTTGCGGGCATCGTACCAGCCGGTTCCCTTGGCGGCGGCCTGCATGTAGGCCGCCGCCAGGACATGGGCAGTGTGTTCCACGCCCGCGATGAGCCCGTCATGCTCGGCTGGGTCCAGATAGTGGGGCTTGGCGCCCAAATGCTCGATCAGATTGTGGGCCACGCGCAGGGCGTCAGCCGCTGTATCGGGACCGGGGGCCAGGCAAAACAGGATGTCCGCAAACAGATCCGCGCGTTCCGTCACGGGTGCGTTGATGCCGGTCAGGATGGGATGGCCCAGTACGTAGGAGACGTTGGCGGGCACGTGGTCCCGGGCCAGCTCCAGGGCCGCCTGCATGACGCTGGTGAGGATCAGGACCAGGCTCTCGGACTTGTAGGTGTCGGTCAGCAGGGGCATGAGTTCGCCCATTTCCGCCAGCGGGATCCCCAGCACGACAAGATCCGCATCCTCGACAGCGCGATGTACGTTCCAGTGGGTTTTGTCTACGGCTTTCAGGTTCTGGGCCAGGCCCATGCGTCCCCGATCCTTGTCGTGGCCCACTACGCGGAAGGGCACCTTGGCCTGTTGCAGGGCCAAGCCCAGGCTGATGCCGGTTTCCCCCAAACCGATCAGACAGGCTGTGAGTTCCGCCATGTTGTATTGTGTCCTTTGCTCGTGTGCAGTGGAGATCTTGTGGATGCCGGGGCATGCCGTGCCGGATTCATCACGCCATCACCCGGGCCAAGTCCATCAGAAACTGGAACAGGGTATTGGCCAGGCCCCGGATCAGGTTGGGTGCGAACCAGAGCACGGCGAGAATGACCAGAATGCCGTATTGGGTCAAGGCAAATTGCAATTGCCGGAACTGTACGGGCAACAGGGCAAAGAGGATATGGGACCCGTCCAGTGGCGGGACGGGAATCAGATTGAATACGGCCAGCACCAGGTTGATGTACACGAAGGTCTGGGTACCCAGCGAAACCAGATATTCCCACTGGGGAGCAACCAGTTGGGCCAGGACGCCTTCCTGCCACAGCAGAATACCGACAAAGGCCAGGACAATATTGCTCAGAGGGCCGGCGGCCGCGACCAGGATCGTGCCCAGGCGTATGTCCGTACGAATCTGGGCGGGATTCCATTGGACGGGTTTGGCCCATCCCATGCCCACGGTCAGGAGCAGAATGGTGCCGACCAGATCCAGATGGCGCACCGGGTTCAGGGTCAGGCGGCCCTGCTGCCGTGGTGTCTCGTCCCCCAGCCATACGGCGGTGGCGGCATGGGCAAACTCATGCACTGGCATGGCGGCCAGCAAGACTACACCCGGTGCAATCAGGTGTCGGACCAGGGCCGGTATGGCGTTGCCCAAGTCAAAGGAACCATTGCCCAGGCGCGTGTAGAGAAACCAGCCGGCGAGTCCAACTGCCAGCAGAATCAGGATCCAGGTTGAGGAACTCCAGTCGTGCCAGGAACGACGGGCAGGCTCCTGGAAGGGATTGGGCGGTGATTGAAACATAAGAGCATTATAGTACGTGACCGGGCAAAGAGATTATATAAGGCTCCTGCTGGTGCCGGCTGTCCGGGCCTCCCTGCTTCGTGCCGCAAGCGCGCCGACTTTGAGCGGGGGATGTCCGGGGTGGTGCCCTATATTGCACCGCCGGGCCAGATCCGTCTTGGCGGTGACAGTGTGTTGCGCCCCTCAACTATGCCGGTCTCAATCTTGCCGGGCACCATCCCGGGAATCAGGTCCATGGCCTGTATACTGCCGGGTGGAGCAGGGGCATGACCAGCCACGCAAGCCCCCTGCCTTGCCTTTGCCAGGAGTTTGCCAACACCATGAAGCACACGACATTGTCCGGCTACTGGGCTTTCGTTGACGGGTCCCATCGGGGCGATGAAGTAACCTACGGCGTGGCTATGCTCAAGGATGGTGTGGAAATTGCCGCGCTGCAAGGCCAAGTAGCCGCTGAAGAGGATTTGTTCGGCCCGGACCTGCCCGCTATTCTGGCTTCCGGCTCCCGGCAGATTCCCGGCGAAATCACCGCAGTTTACAAGGCCATCGCATGGTGTCACGCCCAAGGTGTCCAACACGTCACCATAGCCCACGATCTCAAGGGCTTGCCGGAATGGGCCACGGGCCGCTGGCGCGCCAACACACCGGCGACCCGCCGTTTGCAGCAGGATGCCCCCCATTGGCCCGTACGGGTGACCTGGGTCAAGGTCAAGGGACACTCGGGCCATGCTTTCAATGACCGGGCAGATGCCCTGGCCCGCAGTGCGCTGTCAGCACAGCCACCTGCGGATGACATCCGGCCGGAGGACCTGCAACGCCTCGAGGTGCAGAAAGGCCACGCCTTTTGCCTGCACTTGCAGCAATCCCGCATCAGCGCGGAATGCCTGGGTCTGATCAACCACCAGTTTGCACGCGTCGTGATTGGGACAGGCGAGGGTTTTGTGGACATCTATCAGTCGCCCAAACGCTCGTGGGACCGTCCCTACATGCACGGTTTCAAACAGCGCCAAACCCGGCAACGGATCGTGCAGGCATGGGCTGCGTTCGTGACGGCTGGCTGAACACAAGCGGATCCCGGCTTCGGGCCTGTGGCGGGTATCTGTCACAGGCCCGATAGCGTTATATGCCCTCGGGACACGGACTGCCATGGCCTGCGTGTTCCCGGTCCGGATCTTCTATAATAGCAAGGATACCTGCAAGGCTTCCCGCTACCTTTCCGGATCCGGTCATGACCTCCCTCCACATCGATCAGACCATTCCCCGCCCGGCCCAGCCGCGGCCCATCGTCAGCCTGGGTGCGGGCGGCATCGTACATGACGCGCACTACCCGGCCTACCGCCTGGCCGGCTACCCTGTGGCTGGCCTCTTCGATCCGGACTCCACCCGGTCCGCCTTCATGGCGGACAAGTTCCAGGTACCTGCCGTATTCCCTTCCCTGGATGCAGCCGTGCGCCAGGCCCCGCCGGATGCCGTCTTTGACGTAGCCGTACCGGCCCGGCACATTCCGGCGGTGCTCTCGGCCCTGCCGGACGGCGCACCGGTCCTGATCCAGAAACCCTTGGGGGACGACTTCAGTCAGGCGCGCGTCATCCGCCAGATCTGTGAAGCGAAGTCCCTGGTGGCGGCCGTGAACTTCCAGCTGCGTTGGGCCCCCTTCGTACTCGCGGCCAAGAGCCTGATCGACCAGGGTGCTATCGGGGACGTGCTGGACATGGAAGTCCGGGTCAACGTGTATACACCTTGGCACATGTGGCCTTTCCTCGCCGAAGTGCCCTATGCCGAGTTCCTGTACCACAGCATTCATTTCTTCGATCTGGTGCGTTCCCTGCTGGGCGAACCGCGCGGTGTCCGGGCCCTGACCCACACGCATCCGGACGTGCCACGCATGGACAGCTCCCGTTCCATCGCAAGTCTGGAATACACACCTTGGTTGCGGGTCAACGTGGAGACCAACCACTTTCACCGGTACGGCATGCGCCATCAGGAAGCATTCATCAAGTGGGAAGGGAGCAAGGGTGCCATCAAGGCCACCATGGGCATTCTCATGAACTATCCGGAAGGGTTGCCGGACGTATTTGAATACTGTACTGTGGCTCCTGACGATCCCAATCCCGATCCCGTCTGGCACAGCGTCGCGCTGGAGGGCGGCTGGTTCCCGGAAGCCTTCATCGGCAGCATGGGCAGCCTGATGCGCTTCGTCAATGGCGAAAGTGACGTATTGCCCACCGCTGTAGAGGATGCATGCAAGACCATGGCGGTCGCCGATGCCGCCTGCCGCTCCAGTGCCGACGGGGCCAAGAGCTTATATCCTGCCTGATGTGTACATGCCCATGAACCGCAAGACCTTTCGCATCGCCGTACGCCAGTTCGATCCCTTCGCGGAGGCCATGGAGCGGGAATGGCAACGTTTCTGTGACCGGGAAGGCCTGGAGCTGGAGCTGGACGCAGTTTCCCTGGACCTGCACCCCCTGTACGATTCCCTGTATACGCAAGGGGGGCTACAGGATGGCACGTGGGACGTGGCCTTCTGCCCCACCGACTGGCTGGCCCAGTTTCACGCCGCCCATCTGCTGGTGGATCTGGCGCCGTTCCTGGCCACGGATCCGCCGGACGACTTTCCGCAGGGGTGGGCACCCTCGCTCCGGCAAATGCAGGTGTTCGGGGACCAGGTGCTGGGGCTGCCGTACCATGACGGCCCTGAATGCCTGATCTATCGCAAGGATCTGCTGGAAGATGCGGAGCATCAGGCAGCCTTTGCCGCCCGACATGGCCGGCCCCTGACCGTGCCCCGCACCTGGGATGATTTCGTGGACGTGGCCCGCTTCTTGCATCGGCCCCGGGAATCCCTGTACGGGACAGTGCTGGCCGCCTTGCCCGATGCCCACAATACGATCTATGACTTTCATCTCCAGCTCTGGACGCGCAATGGCTCGGCCCTGACACCTGACGGCCGGGTGCAGCTGGATACCCCGGAAGCCGTCGCCGCCCTGACCTTCTACCGGGAGCTGATCCAGGACGATACCCTGATCCATCCCCTGTCGCGGGAGCTCGATTCCGTAGGCTCCGGCTTGGCGTTCGCCCGGGGCGAAATTGCCTTGATGGTGAACTGGTTCGGGTTTGCCGGCATGTGTGAAACCATCCCCGAGTCCCGGGTCCGGGGCAAGGTGGCCATTACCGGGCTGCCTTCGCTGACCGGCCGGGAAAGCACGTCGCTCAACGTCTACTGGATTCTGGGCATTGCCCAGGGGAGTCCACACCGGGAGTTGGCCTACCGTTTCCTGTGCCACTGTGCCTCGGCAGAGGCGGACAGGGCCCTGACGCTGGGGGGCGGCATCGGCTGCCGGCGCACCACCTGGCAGGATCCGGAAGTCAACCGGCAGATTCCCTTCTACCGGGACATGGAAAGTCTGCATGACGTGGCCCGGGAACTGCCACGTCTGCCCCATTGGCCCAAGGTAACGGCAGTCCTGGATGAGATGGTGCTGGCGGTGATCAACACGGACACACCGGTACCGGATCTGGTACGCCGGGCCCAGGCGCAGGTTGAGGCCCTGGCCTGAAATCCTGACCCTGTGCGGCCGGTCTGGACACAGATCTGGGCAGGTCGCTGATCACCCGGCCGCGGTATGACTGCGCCCTGCCGGGTGTTGGCATCGCCCGGCCCCCGGACAAATAACTCTCTGCCTGTTGCGCCCGCGCGGCTGTGGCCCTGCATGCAGGGCCACAGCCGCAATAGCCCGAACCGACGCCAGAGCAAGGCATCACCGTTGTCCGGCCCGCGCCGTCAACCGGCTACTCCCTTCTGCCGCAACAAGGAAGCAATCCGCATGGTAGGCGAACTGTGGCCTCACGCTCGGCCACTACCGCCTGTGCCCCGCGGACACACCGCAGAACGGGACCCTACCCCGAGACTGCAGACGTCTGTACAGGGCAAGTCCCGGCGGTTTCTGGCACGGACATCCCGGCTGGCGCGGCTGGCAGCACGAGTGGCCGGCGTTCGCCTGTCAGTGCAATGCGGAAGTGTCGATCCGGCCCGAGGAGCGGATCCATGGTCATGCGCAGATCCTGGTCGGGTGGCTGCAGCTCCAGCTGAAAGTGGTGAAAGAGCACAGCGGTCAGGATCAGATACAGCATGTCCGCCGTCGAGGCACCCAGGCAGGTGTGGGGCCCCAGGCCATAGGGTACGTACACGTTGGGCTGGGCGTGTTCCTTCCGGGCCGGGGCATACCGTTCAATGTCGAAACGGTAGGGATCGGGAAAGTACGCCGGCAGGTAATGCGTCACCGTGTGCGCCACCATGCAGTAGGCGCCGGCCGGAATGCGGTAGCCCATGAACGTGAAATCCCTGACGGCAGTGCGCATCTGGCCGGGGGCCGGGTTGTACATGCGCAAGGCTTCCATGGCCGCCCACCGCGTCTTGTGCATGCGGCTCAGGGTGGACCGTGTGGGGATGCCCGCGGCGAAGGCCTGATCCGCTTCGGCGACGACGGCCTGCTTCAGGTCCGGATCGGCCAGAATGTGGAAGAGCATGGTGGACGTAATGTTGGCTGCCGTATCCATGCCTGCCAGGAAAGGGCCTATAAGGGCCAGGACGGCGTCGTTCTCGGTCATCAGCTCCGGATGCTTCCGGTGAAAGGCACGCACCACATCCACGAAATCGGCGTCCTGTTCCTGTCCCGGATGCGTTTTGCGCTCTTCCCAAATGTCCCGGATCATGCCGAGCGCAGTCGCCTTGGCCCTGACCCAGCGCGGCATGTACTGCATGAACCGGGGTTTCGTTTTCAGGATGTACAGTTGCAGCAGGTCCCGGAAAAACAGCACCAGATCGTCCATGATCTCGACCGGTGCCTGGTTGGTGGCCATATACCCCAGCAGGGAGGATACGAGGCTCTTGATCCGGGGTCCGGCCGCAAAGGCCGGGCCGTGTGGCCAGTCCCGGATCAAGTGGAACTGACTTTCGATCAGGCGCGGCATCTGGCGGTACAGGGTAGAACCGACGTAGCCGGGTTTCAGCCCGTTCCGCACGGTTTGATGGGCTTCCCCATCCAGCCCGACCATAGAGGATTTATCGGCTCCCAGGGCCTTTTCCATGTCCATCCACGCACCGTGTGAGGAGAAACAGTGATGTCCTTCCTCCTTCATGAAGGCATTGGCCTCCGGCCCCGCGAGGATCGTCATTTCACGGTTCAGCGTGCGTACACGGAACACCGGGCCGTGATGCAGGTATTGCGCAATCAGGAACTGGTTCAGATTGGTGAGCATTTCGCGGACGTTCCCAATCAGGGGCAGACCACGGACTAGGGGTATGGCAGAAACAGAGGGGTCAGGGGACATTGAGGTTGCCTTATGCCTGGTAGAGGAACAGAATTCAGGGCAGATCCGGACGGTGCAGCAGGCATGCCAAGAACCAACATCAATCCGTCCACAAGCCATGTGTCCAGTATACACCAGTATACAATGGGGACGGCGAACACTGTACCCTGCAACCTGCATTCTGGCACCCCTTCGGATCCCGCTCACCTCCAACGGCCATGTCCCCGTCCCGATTGCATATTGGCATACTGGCTGACACCCATTTCTGGTTGGGTACCCCCCAGCCCGCGTCCGGCCAGCTGCAGGACTACAGTGAACTCATCTGTGAAAGCCTGCTGGCCGACATGGCCGCCAGTCCACTCGATCTGGCCGTGCATCTGGGTGACGTCACCTGCGGTGGGAGTCATTACGGGATGGGGCCAGCGGATTTCGATCGCACCCTGGACTGGTTTCTGGCCCGTATGCGCTCCCTGCCCTGTCCCGTGCATATCCTGCCGGGGAACCACGATATGAAGCTGGGGGAAACCTACCGGCCCACGGAGGCCCGCCTGGGCCGGGCGCCGGGGCTGGGCACGAGCATCACCTTCCCGGCACACGGTCTGCAGCTTGAACTGATCAACGCGCAGGGCCATTCGGCACAGGACATTGCCGGGGCCGCCGACGGGGCCCCGGTGGCCGGCAAGGTTGCCGCTGCCGAACTGACCCGGCTGGCACAGGCCCTGCAGGCCGCCCGGGACATGCACGTAATCGTGGGCATACACCAGCTGTTGCAGCCCGTGTCCGATACCATGGCCACCAATGAGGGCAGCTTTGTCCAGAACCGTCAGGAGGTGCGGGATATCCTGGCTGCGCAGGGCAACGTACGGGCGGTATTCCAGGGACATGATCACCGGTATGCCGTGCACAGTGCACCCCTTGGCGACCGGGATTGTACTTTTGTGGTAGCGCCCGCGCTGTGCCTCTGGCCGCCTGCCTGGCTGCTCTTGACCGTGGAGCGGACCGGGCTGACCCTGGAGATCAGATATCTGGATCTGGGGGACGCGTACTCGGTGGCGCCAGACCGCAGGGAACGGCCGGCAACGGCTCCTGCAGTCATTCCTTTCTAGCGTCCATACCCTGTGATGACCCGCTCTCGTCCTGCCCGGATCCGGCGTGTGGCACTGGTAGGGCCTGTACACCCTTGGCGGGGCGGTATTGCCCAGTACACGATGCTGCTGGATCGTGCCCTGGTGGGCCTGGGTCTGGATGTGCAGCTGGTTTCCTTCGCCCACCTGTACCCGCGCTTTCTATATCCCGGTGATACTCCCCTGGCGTCGGATTCCAATCCCCTGGGGGTCTCGTCACCACACTTCGGGCTGGACAGCACCAATCCCCTGTCATGGCTGGCGGTCATGCTGCGCCTGCGCCGTCACCGGCCTGACGTACTCGTCCTGCAGTGGTGGACACCGGCCCTGGCTCCCTTGCTGCAAGGACTCTGTCTGCTCAATGCCTGGCTTCTGCAGTGCCCGGTCCATATCATCTGCCACAACGTACGGGCCCATGAACCCTCCTGGTATGAGCGGTTTGTGGCCCAACAGGTACTACGGGCGGGTCATCGCTTCCTGGTGCAGAACGCAAGGGAAAGGGAGATCCTGCAGGATCTGCTGCAGCACCGCTTGCCGGAACAGGCCGTGGTGGTACAGGACCATCCCCCCTACCGCTATCCCCATGACCCGAACTTGTCCCGCACCGCAGCCCGCCAGGCCCTGCACTTGCCCCTGACCGGTGCGATGATCCTGTTCTGTGGCATCGTGCGCCCCTACAAGGGGCTGGAAGACCTCATTGCCGTATTGCCGGCGATTCGGGCCCAATACCCGGACGCCTTTCTGGTCGTGGCCGGTGAATTCTGGATCCCGCGGGACGGGGTGGAGCGCCAGATCACCCGGCTGGATCTGGAACAGGCCGTGATCGTGCGGGATCGTTATGTTCCGGACACGGAACTGGCCCAGTACCTGCAGGCCGCCTCTGTCCTGTGTGCGCCGTACCGGCACAACACCGGCAGTGGGGTGCTGGCTGCCGCCTACGGTTTCCCGCTGGCCCTGGTGCGTACCGGGTCCCCGGAACAGGCCCGGCCGGACGCAGGCCTGTTTGTCGCGCGGCCCGGTGATACCGCAGATCTGGCCACCCGGCTGCTGCAGGCCCTGGCGGCCGGCACGGACCATCAGCGCCATGCGGACCCGGATCAGGCGTGGCAGCAGTTGGCCGCCGCGCTGTTGGGCGGGGATCAGGGTTCAAACGCCAGTCCCTCATAGATCAGCAGGGAACGCTGCGCGGCCGGCGTGATCCCGTGCGGGGTATCCCCGTCATCGCGAAGCTGCAGCACAAAGCACTTGATGAGCTGGTCCGAGCGCATAATCATGGCACCGTTGAAGGTGTCGGGCAACAGCTCCTCGTGCGCCAGCCGGAGCACAAAGTGCTGGCGCGGAGACACATACTTGACGCGGGCGAACTCGCTGACGTACTCGAATATGATTTCGGTGGGCTGATCGCTCGTGTTCTGGCATACCACCACGGAGGAGAACCCCTGGGCATGCTTGAGTACCAGCGGAGCACTGATTTTGTGGCCCATGGTGGTCGTGGCCGGCAGGGCAGCCACGCTGCCTTCCGTATGGGACATACGGATCAGGACCGATACCGGTTGGGTGCTGTCCAGCACGACCGGTGTCAGGTAGTTGGCCTCGGGCATGAAGTCGGGCAGGGGCAGGGTGGTGACGTCTCCGGGCGGTATTTCCGTTGTCCAAGCCTGAAATCGGGGATACGTCAGCGTCACGGTGACCGGCTCCGGTGCATGACTGAGCACCAGAATTTCGGTGGCTATGCCCTCGAAGTTCACCATCTGTGCCGGGATGTAGAAGCGGGTGGCCTGGTGGAACGAAGGCACGTAGGTATAACGGGGCGGCTGGCCTGTGGTGCCTGCCTCGTCCTGAAAGACCAGCAGCGCCACAGGCTGGTCCGCCTGCACCTGGACACGCAGGGCGGATTCCGCGGCCAGTTCGGGGATTTGGGCCAGATTCACCTCTTGGGCAGAGAGGGGTATCAGGGGCAGCAGCTCCAGCGTATGTACCGGCTCGTAGCTGTCTGCCGTGAAAAACTGCAAAGTGGCGGGAACCGGATCCATGGTCCCGTTCTGGATCACGATACGCGTGGCCAGGGCAGGGTTTCCCCGGCCTGTGAACGCCTGCAGAACGTGCCACTCGCTGGCCAGCTGGCTGGTATCCATGCCCATATAGCCCGTATAAATCTGCTCGGCTGCGCTGCCGTAGAAGAGCACGGTGGTCACACGCCGGTTACAGTCCACCGTACCGGCCAGGGCGGCATCGGGGAGTTCGGTTTGGGTTCCGAGTTTCACGCTGAGCGTTTGGCGTGGTGCAATCGTCACTTCCTGCAGGGGCTGCATGGCATTGCCCTTTTCATCTGTGAAGATCAGGATGCAGGTAGCGGTTCGCCGCAGGTCGAGATTGTGGAGACGCAAGGTGGTTTCCAGCTCCGGGAACGTATCGGGAGCTTGTGCCCAAGCGCGTGCCGTCAGCCACCCGGGAATCGCCAGCAGGACAACCAGGGACAGAAACAGAAGTCGTGGTGAAAGGATATGATGCATTGTGAACAAGATATGGTTTCGGATAGGGCTCAAAATACAGGACTGTTGGGGGACTATATACGTACCCACACCGCACCCGTAGGCCGCGATGCTTCACCGTATACATTTTCAGGTTTCACAGACCAACTAGTGTTGCAATCTCCACCTGCAGCTGCGCCGTCCCCGGACGCCATGTTTCTATTCAACCACTTGTCCCTTATGTTCAAAGCCGCGTTTATATCAGCGTTCTTTTCAACATCACATGCACCACAATGGTAAACAGACTGGGACTTGCGGTTGGCTTCACGTACAACTCCACAGGTATGACAACGTTGTGATGTGTACGCAGGATCTATCTTTTCCGTATAAGTCTTGTAAGTCATATACCGTTCCAGTCGCCCCCACCCACTGCGTAAAATAGCACGATTCAAGCCTCTCTTCTGAGCTACATTCTTGCCCGGGTTTTCCCTGGCGCCACGGGCACTCCGGGTCATACCCTGCATGTTCAGGTCCTCAAAGATAACCAAGTCGTATATGTCAGCGATGGTCCGACTGGTCTGGTGACACCCATTCTTTATGACATGGCGCATCTCCCTGTATATCTTCTGGATACGTAGCTTGGTATGTCTCCAACCATTACTCTTGAATTCTTGACGCGCCAACTTCTTCTGCAGTCTGCGCAGCTTGGCATCCAGGAGTAACAGTGGCGGCAGTTCATACATAACGCCAGTACTTAGCGCACCCTGCCCCACATTCCGATCTATGCCTACAGGATTAATTAGGCTGGGCAGGTCTAGCCGGGCGTGTTTCAGGTACTTCGTACAAGATGGACACATACCAGTTGCCCGCCTCATATTTGAATGTGGCCTGCTTGGGTTTGTAGCCGGCATAGGGATTCTTGCCTGTCGTCTTCACCCACCCAAGCTTGGGAATGTAGATTTTCTTGCCTTTAATCCTGATATTGTCAGGCACAGTGAATCTAGGCGTGTCTTTGAATTTCCGTTTCCAGACGGGCCGGCCCGCACCACCAAAGAACCGCTGGTAGGCTTCCGACAAGTGTTTCATGGTGTAGCGCACGGTGTGTGACGGCAACTCGCCCAACCAGGGCAACTCCTGTTTGACTTGTACGTACACCTTGCACAGCGAGAAGAACGTTACGGATGGCTTGTCGGCTTTGCCGGCTCTGTAGTCTTGCCATTGCCTTTCGCAAATTTCCAAGCCCTCGTTCCACGCCTTGCGACAGGCCCCGGCAATCCGCATCAGCTTGTCGTACTTGGCTCTACTGCCTGGGCGCACACGCAAGGTGATACCCCGGTGAACCATGATCACTTCTGTATCCATGCCCTACCTTAATTCACCCGTGACTGTCCACACTGCGCGGTGTGGGTACGTATATAGTCCCCATCTATTGCACTCCCGGAGGATCGCCGGGGTCGGCTGCAACCTGCTGATCCGGCTGTGCGTATATAGATTTATACAATACCAGCGCGAGCGCAGCGGTAACGGCCGTCTTGGCGCTCCCGCGTCAGATGCAGAGGTTGCAGACCATCATGGACGACCGGAAGGATCTTACAGCAAATGAGGTCCCCACAGGGGAACAGACAGAAGCCTCTGCTCCGCCCGTGGACACAACCGCTACACCGCCCCCCGCGGCGTCATCCGCTGTCCCGCCTGCGGACACACCTTCTGAAGAAAATCCGACCACACAGGCTACCATGCATGATGAGGCAGACGCGGACATGCATGATGGGACGGATGAAAATACATCATCGCCGCCACCCCGCAGGGGATGGCTGCGCCATCCGCACAAGCGCGTCTTCGGGGGCGTATGTGGAGGACTGGCGGATTTCCTGGATACATCCGAGGGCTTGGTCCGTCTGTTCTGTCTGGGCCTGATCATCATAACCAGTGGTATAGCCCTGCTCCTCTATCTGCTCTTTTGGCTGTTTCTCCCGCAAGGCACCCGGGAAACGGGCAAGACCCGAAATGCCACCATCGAGCTGCAGGCGAAACACGGGCGCTGGTTTGCCTATGGCCTGATTGGCCTGGGGATCGTCCTGATGGCAGTCAACATAGGTCTGGTGGACCTGATGGCCTCATTGGCCGGCATCGTCATGACACCCGGCATCCTGATTCTGATCGGTTTCCTGATCCTGCGCAAGTTTCACCGCAAGTCCCTGCGTCAGGATATCCGGAGCGCGGCGGCAACAGCCCGCAAGATGGGCGCGGACACGTCACGCTGGAGTTCGCAGGTCCGCAAGGCGCCGCTGGGCCTTTACCGCAGTCCGGACGACAAGGTGATAGCCGGCGTCTGTGGCGGTTTGGGCAAGTCCCTGGATGTGGATCCACTCCTGATCCGGCTGGGTTTCGTCATTCTGTCCATCGTCACGGCCATAGTGGGCATGCTCATCCTTTACACTATTCTCGCCTTCCTGATGCCTCTGGAAGACAAGCGGAATGGTGACAGGATGGAGTCTGACGTATCCGGTCCCGCGGCCGTAGGACCGGCCAGCTAACGCAAGAGGAGCACCGCCATGAAGTGGGCAGGTTTGGCTTTCAGCGTAGTCATCGGGATGGCGTGCGGCTGGTTGCTGGGACATGTGTTGGGGCCGGCTGCCGAGACCCGCTACGACACGTCCTACCAGTCGCGGCTGGATCGTGCCCAGGCGGAAGGCCGCCGTGCGGCACAGGAGCGCCAGGCCGAATTGTGGCAGGAATTCGAGCAGAAGCGCCAGCCTGCATCTTCCTGAAACCGGAACGGCCCACCCCACAGGCATGAGACCCGGGCAGTTGCCCGGGTCTTTTGGTGTATTCTGTGCCTGTCATGGATACTTCCCTGTTTGAATTTGATCTGCCGTCCGACCGCATTGCCCAGCACCCGGCAGAACCGCGGGACGTCAGCCGCCTGCTGGTGCTGGAGCGTCACACTGGTGCTGTGCAGCACGTACACTTCCACGATTTGCCGACATTTCTCCACACCCGGGATTTGGTCGTGCACAACGATACCCGTGTATGGCCGGTGCAGCTCCAGGGCCGCAAGCCGACCGGCGGCCGCGTGGAACTGTTGCTGCTGCAGCCCCTGGATACCGGTTATCAGGCCTGGACCTGCCTGATTCGCGGCACGGTGGCCGTGGATATGGAACTCGTACTCGAGGGTGTACCGGCAGGCGAATACCAGGTTCGGGTCACGGAAATGCAGGCCGATGGCACACGGGTGATCGTGTCGGAAGCAGCACTGGATCCGGCCCTGCTCGGACAGCTCGGCCAAATCCCCCTGCCACCCTATATTCGGGACTACACTGGCGATCGGGAACGCTACCAGACGGTCTACGCCCGCGTGCCGGGCAGTGCCGCGGCCCCCACTGCCGGCCTGCACTTCACTCCCGGACTGCTGGCCCATATTCAGGACATCACGGCTGGCGTGGTATCGGTGACCTTGCATGTGGGACGTGACACGTTTGCACCGGTGCGGTCCCAGCAGCTGGAACATCATGGCCTGCAAGGCGAGCAGGCCGAAGTCTCCCGGGCTGCAGCTGACGCGATCAACCTCACACGGCATCAGGGGGGACGCATCGTGAGCGTCGGTACCACCACCACCCGGACACTGGAATGGGCAGCCCGCCAGTCAGATGCCGAGGCGCTGCCCGCCTTGGCCGGCCAGGCAGATCTGTACATTTGGCCCGGCTTCCGCTTCCGGATCGTGGACGCTCTGCTGACCAACCTGCATTTGCCCCGCTCCACGCCCCTGTTCATGATCAGTGCCTTTGTCGGCGAAGTGCATGACCAGGTGGATGAAGGGCGCCGTATCCTGCTGGACGTCTATCAGCAAGCCATAGCTGCCGGCTACCGGTTTTACAGTTTCGGGGATGCCATGCTGATCGTCTAGGGACAAGGCCAGTACACCGGCCCGTACAGCAAGTCATGATCCCTGCCATGACCTGCTGCTTGACCCGAAGGCTTTACTCCAGTGTTTACAGGACTCCACTGTGTGGAAGTGTACCCCTGGCAACTCACCGGTTTCGACGCCCAGGGAAGACCGTAGCGTGAAGGGCATGTCCTCAACAGACCAGGAGCGGGAGGACAAAACACCCCGGGAATCCGGCGACTTATGCAGATTCCCGGGATCGATTCTGTGTTTCTGCCCAATCTTCGTATATAATCGCCCGGAACACATCACCCATGGGTGATGTGAAGGGAAGGACAGCACACAGGGGGATGAACTGGATTCGACGGGGCAATGGCATCTGCGAACTGCAAGTCGTGGAGCGTGACCACGTACCAATACGCAAAACCTTTAATTGCCACTAAGACAGGCATGCGCTTCAACTTCGGCTTCACTGCCGCTCCCGCCATCGGCGTAGCTGCATAAGATCGAAAAGAAGCACTTGGTTCATTTTCACATGAGCCACGGTGCACGGAAATGCCACTCGCAGGTTTTCGTGACACCGTCATACACTGGGGGTTGCCGCAGCCGGACGTCGATAAGGTTGCCCAAGATCATCGACTCGTCAGCCAGGTCCCGGTCGCTGGGGGGACGAGGCCAGACCAAAACCAAATACAGTGACTATAACTTGTAGACGTTTTCAGGTAGTTGTTTCGGACGCGGGTTCGATTCCCGCCATCTCCACCTCCTTCCTCGCCCGTCTCTCTTGAAAGAGACGGGCGTTTTTCTTTGGCCCCCGGTCCGCCGCTCCCCGGGATTGCACCGCACGCACGGTCAGCCCACGCGACAGTTTTTTGTGCATTGGCGCTTCGCACCGGTTGCCTTTATACTGTAGGCAATGCTCAAGCTCTGGGGAGCGGTCGCAACAGCCGAGGTCAAATGGAAATTCTGGAAGCCTATCCCGGCGCGGAACGGGTCAAGGCGTTTGTACCCTTGGGCCATGGCCAGCCCAAACATTTGACCGCAGCGGACATTGACACTTTCAATCAGCGTGGCTATTTGTGTCCGCTGGATGTATTTACGCCTGTCGAAATCCGCACCATTCGTGCGTATTTCGACGATCTCCTGGCGCAGGCACTGGCCAAGGGCTGGGACAGCTACGGTCTCAACGGGTGGCATGCTTCCTGCCGGCAAATCCATGA
This sequence comes from Caldilineaceae bacterium, assembly GCA_965200385.1. Taxonomy (GTDB): domain Bacteria; phylum Chloroflexota; class Anaerolineae; order Caldilineales; family Caldilineaceae; genus Bin34. The sequence continues at coordinate 3,710,184 of OZ241342.1, read as the reverse complement.
CCTGGTAACCGAACCCCGTATCCTCGATTATCTGCAGGATTTGCTGGGCGAAACCCTGATCTGCTGGTCAACCCACTTTTTCACCAAGATGCCGGGCGACGGCAAGCGGGTCAGCTGGCATCAGGACGCTTCATTCTGGCCCCTGACGCCCAGCAAGACGGTAACCGTGTGGCTGGCGATTGACGACGTCAGTGCCGAAAACGCGGCCATGCAGGTGATACCCGGTACCCATCGGCTGGGACAATTGCCCTTTACCTACAGCCGTCCGGAGGAGGGCAACGTGCTGGATCAGACCATCCAGTCCCTTGACGTCTTTGCCGAACCCCCGGTTTCACTGGAAATGCGGGCAGGCCAAATCTCACTGCACACCGACTGGCTCCTGCACGGTTCCGAACCGAATCGCTCCCGGCACCGGCGCTGTGGTCTGACCATGCGTTTCGTCTCTCCGGACGTGCGCAACTTCACGGCAACTCAAGGTACCGGCGTGATTGCACGCGGGGCGGATGCTGACGGCTACTGGCAGCATACCCCCCGGCCGCAGAGAGAAGAGATCCCGGATCCGCCCCGACCGGACGAGGATTGGCAAAAGCGCTCCGGCTGGAAGAAAGCCTACGACGCCCACCAGGGTCAAGCCACTGCCTGATGCGGACGCCATGACGACTTCAGCCTCTGCCCTGCCCGCCCGCCCGGGCCTGTCAGGTCGCCGGCGGCGCAACCTGATTGCCGGTTATGCTTTCCTGATTCCCAATTTCCTCGGCGTACTGGCGTTCAGCCTGTTTCCTATCGCGACCACGCTGTACCTCACCTTCACCGAGTGGGATCTGGCTACCCGGCCCCAGTTCAACGGACTCCACAATTTCGTCCTCATGGCGCAGGACACCCTGTTCTGGAAAACCCTGGGCAATACCTTTTACTATACCTTCGGGGCAGTGCCCATAGCCGTGTTCTTTGCATTCTGGCTGGCCCTGCTGCTGGATCGCAAGATGCGGGGCGTCCTGTCTTTCCGGGTGATCTATTTCCTGCCCCATGTCACTCTGACCGTAGCCGCCTCCATTATCTGGGCCTGGATATTCCAGCCCGAGTTCGGCCTGATCAACTACACGCTCAGCAAACTGGGCATTGACGGCCCCTACTGGCTGACGGACAGCCGCTGGGCCATGCCATCCATCATTGTCATGAGCAACTGGAAGGGTGTGGGCTATGCCATGCTGATCTTCCTGGCCGGCTTGCAGGGCATTCCGGCCGAACTGCTGGATGCCGCTACCGTGGATGGCGCCAATGGCTGGCGCAAGTTGCGCCACGTGAAGATCCCGCTGCTGACCCCCACCATCTTCTTTATCCTGACCACCTCTTTCATCGGGGCCTTTCAGGCCTTCGACCAGTTCATGATCATGACGCGGGGCGGTCCGGCTTTCTCCACCACCCCCCTGGTGCTGTACATCTACCAGAATGGCTTCGCCTATTTCAAGATGGGCTATGCCACCAGCATGGCCACGATCCTCTTCCTGTGCATCCTGGCCATTACCCTTTTCCAGTGGAGCGTGGCGCGCCGCTGGGTCTATGGTTTTGATATGGACAATTGACGCCATGGCCAAGATGTCTGCCGAATCCGTTCCCCAATCGCGCCTGCTGACCCGCACCCCGGCCGGGATCGGGACCGGGCACGCCCGGCTCTGGGGCAATCTGGGCGCCTGGACGCTGCTGTCCCTGGGGAGCGTCATGATGCTGGTGCCCTTTTTGTGGATGGTGCTGATGTCCTTCAAGTCGCTGGACGAGGTGTATACCTTCCCGCCCGTGATCCTGCCGACCCAGTGGATGTGGTCCAATTACCTGGAAGTCTGGGATCAGGTACCGGTCACCCGCTTTTTTCTCAACAGTGCCACCGTCTCGGTTTCCGCCACCCTGGGGGTGTTGCTTTCCTCGAGTCTGGGCGGCTATTCCTTCTCCCGCGTCGATTACCCGGGACGCAACACGATTTTTCTCATATACCTGTCCACCATGATGATCCCGTTCGCGGTCATCATGATCCCGCTGTTTGTCCAGATGCGGCTGCTGGGCTGGATCAACAACCTGGCGGCCCTGATTGTGCCTGGCATGTTCAGTGCCTGGGGTACCTTTCTGATGCGACAGTTCATGATGGGTATTCCCCGGGAACTGGAAGAAGCAGCCGAAATTGACGGCTGCAACCACCTCCGCGTCTATGCCACCATCATCATGCCGCTGTGCAAACCCGTCATGGCGACCCTGGCCATCTTCTCGTTCATGGGCTTCTGGAACGACTTCCTGTGGCCCCTGATCGTGATTTCGTCACGGAACAAGAAAACCCTGCCGCTGGGCCTGGCCGGCTTTCAGCAGAAAGTGGCCCTGAATACCCCCTGGCATTTGATCATGGCCCTGGCCGTCGTGAGCATACTGCCGATTCTGATCATCTTCATCGTGGGCCAGAAGTACTACGTACAGGGCATTGTCACCTCGGGCCTGAAAGGAGCGGCCTGATGGGCTTGTGAGTCTTGTCTCTTCCCAGCCGGGAAGAGCGGCTGTCGGGAACCAAGTCAGGAGTAGTGCGTGATGTTGGACAAACAGAGAAAACCAGTATTGTTGACGCGCCGCGAGTGGCTGCGCATGATGGGTGCGGCCGGCACCGTGGCGGGACTCGCCGCCTGTGCCCCGGCTGCCGCGCCTGCCGGAGAGGACGAAGCGGCCCTGGAAGTCTTGGTGGATCGCTGGACCACAGGCATGGTGGATCCGGACATCAGTGGTACGTTCCGCATCATTTCCTGGGAAGGCGAGGGCGAGATTGACAAGTTCATTCCCTATATCGAGGGCTTCTTCGCGGAACGTTATCCCAACATGGAAGTGGAGATCGAGTCCGGTGTGCCCTGGGGTGACTACTGGACCAAGCTGCCCACCCAGATCACCGGCGGCGATCCGCCGGATCTCGCCTGGCAACACCAGAGCCGGGGCTGGGTGTATCCGGCCAAGGGCTGGTCCCATTCCATGCAGGAATATGTGGATGCCCATCCGCCGGATGGCTGGCCCGACGACTGGGAACCCTACATGATCGAGATGTCCACCTATGAGGGGGAACTGCACTCCCTGCCCTATGGCTGGGTCACTTGGGGGCTGTTCATAAACCGTGACATCATGGATCCGGTCCAGGCATATCCCTTCCCGGATGACTGGACATGGCATGATCTGCGTGATCTGGCCAAGGCCGCGACCGTGGGCGAAGGCATGGAAAAGATCTACGGCTGTCGCATAGGCATTAGCGACAAGACACTGTGGGCGATCGCGATGAGTTGGGGTGCGGATCTGTTCGATGCAGACCGCACACAGGGCAATTTCGACGATCCGATCGTGATGGAAGCGGCCCAGTTCCTCTGGGATCTGCGCTGGAAGGACGGCTCCATGCCTACCCCCGGGGATGAGCAGGCCATCGGACTGGGCGGTGAATTCCTCTTCGCCTCCGGACGCATCGGCATGCACATGGGCATCAGTGATATCGCAGCGCGGCTGGACATGGCGGTGGGCGACAAGTTCCCTTGGGGCATTGCGCCGATTCCCACCGGGCCATCCGGCCGCTTCGGCTACGAAGGCGGCGCCCAGTGGATGATTCCGGCCGGGAGCAAGTTCCCGGAACTGGCGTATGAGCTGACGCGCTACGTCCTGTCCAATGAAGACATTCTGCCGACGCTCGGCATCCAGGGCAGTCTCTATCCGCCACGCCTGAGTTTGGCGGAGTACGGTTTGCCGGAAGGCTGGCAAGAGAAGATCCCCAACGCCAAGCATGCACTGCTGGAACTGGGCATGGAGCAACCCACCTATTACCAGTACTTCACCCTGTACCAGGAATGGGCCGCCCTGTGGAGCAAATGGATGGATCCGATCTTCGTGGAAGGCAAGGAGAATATCGCCGAGGCGTTGACTGGCCTGAATACGGAAACCAACGAATTGCTGGGGGCCTAGTTTGCTCTGGCCGCCGGGAAACATGCCCCGCGCGGGCTTTGGGGGTTGACCTGCTGCACCCGATCCGGACTGCGGCAGGTCATATTGCCCTCATGGCCTGAGCGTGATGAAAGCCGTCACCTGTTGCCAGGGTACTGTCTGATTGCCCACCGCCTGGTCATAGCGGTGGGCAAGCTGCAGCAAGTCGCCGGGTGACATCCCGGCAGCCTGCAAGCGTTCGCCGAGGGCACTGCCGGACGCAAACCAGGCTTGCACACGCTGGCGTTCCAGAAAGCGCTGATCTTCCTGTATCTCCAAATCAATTTCCCCCTGCCAGCCTGCCTGCGTCACTACGCGGTTCAGGGATTCCCGATCCCAGGTCATGCGTGGATTGGGATTCCCGGTCCACAATTCCTCTTCAACCCTTTGCAGTTGCGTGGCCATGGCCGGGATATCGGCCATAGGTACCAGCGCGTGCACTCTTTGCCCGGCCTTGGGCAGGCGCTGGCCGAGAACACACAGGGTATTCTCTGCCATGTGGTCCCTGAGAGTCTGCAGCAGGGACAGGGTACTTTCATAGTCACTGCAGGGATCCAGGCCCACAACCTTCTCAAAGCGGATATCGGAGTCAATTTCGTCCAGGGCCGTGCACAGACAGGGACGATCCAGTTCGTCGAGGCCCGCAGCTATTTTCTGTAACGACTGCAGGCGGGAAGCGGATACCAGCCCCCAAACGCTGCCTTCCGGGCTCTGGCGGCAGGCTTCCCACAGTAGCAAGCCGTTGTCGGCATGCAATACCAGCACGCGTTCGTGACGCCGGATCCGGGCACGGGTACAAATGGCATCGCGTATCCGGCCCAGACTGACACTGGAGGCGTGTCCGGCCCGGCCCAGCCAATCTTCCCGGTGGGCATTGCGGGGCGAGTACGTCACCTGCTCGCCGCCAAAGGGTGCCCATTCTTCCTCAGCCGCCAACTGCTCTTCCCGTCGCCGCCGGACATCCTCCCGAATTTGACCCTCATGACCCAGCTGTCCGGGCTCGTAGAAAACCCGTCCTTCCAGGCCCATAGGCAGGTAACGCTGTTTCACCCAGTGCTGTCCATAGGCGTGCGGATACAGATAGCCCTGACCGTGACCGAATTCCCGGGCATCGCGGCTGCCATCCTTCAGATGGGTCGGCACCTCATGATCCGCTTCGGTTTCCACGGCTTGCAGTGCCTCGAAGATGCCCAGGGTCGAATTGGACTTGGGCGCCGTGGCCAAGTAGAGGATGGCTTGGGCCAAGGGAAACATGCCTTCGGGCATCCCAATCCGTTCGTAGGTGTTCCAGCAGCTGTCCACCACTGTGATGGCCTGCGGATCTGCCAGTCCCACGTCCTCGCAGGCCAGGATGGCCAGGCGGCGGAACAGGAAGGCAGGATCCTCACCGACATGGATCATCTTGGTACCCCAGTACAGGGACGCATCTGGATCCGAACCCCGCAGACTCTTGATAAAGGCTGAAACCGCATCGAAGTGGACATCGCCTTCCTTGTCGTACAGCACGGCACGCTGCTGTATGGATTCTTCCGCGATGGCCAGATCGATCTGAATGATGCCCTGGCTATCCGGGGCAGTGGTCAGGACCGCCAGTTCCAGGGCATTCAGGGCGCTGCGGGCATCGCCGTTGGCAATACTGACCAGATGGTGCCGGGCTTCCGGCGTCAGATTGACGTTGCGGTGCCCCAATCCCTGTTCCCTGTCCTGCAAGGCCCGCTGCAGGAGAAGTGCAATATCCTGCTCCTGCAGCGGCTTGAGCTGGAAGATACGGCTCCGGCTGACCAGGGGTCTGATCACTTCAAAAAAGGGATTCGCCGTGGTGGCGCCAATGAAGATGATGGCCCCTGTCTCCACGTGGGGCAGGAGGGCATCCTGCTGTGCCTTGTTCCAGCGATGCACCTCGTCCACGAACAGCGTGGTACGCTGGCGATGAAATTCAAAACGTTCCTCGGCTTTCCGTATTTCCTCGCGCAGGACAGGCACACCGGCCAGCACGGCGTTCAGGGACGCAAAATGACTGGCCGATACATGGGCAACAATGCTGGCCAGGGTAGTCTTGCCCGTGCCGGGAGGACCGTACAGGATCAGGGATGAAAGCTGATCGGCCTCAATGGCACGCCGCAGCAGGCGTCCAGGCCCAATGACGTGATCCTGGCCTACAAAATCGTCCAGTGTGCGCGGTCGCATGCGGTGGGCCAGGGGAGCTTGCTGGAGGCGCTGGGCCTCCAGATCCACCTGAAAGAGACTGCGAGCCGAAGAAGGAGTGGAAAACATCGTGCGAGAGCGGACACCCGGTCCAACATCTGTCATACCGTAGCCCCGTAAGTGGGACCCGGCCTATTGCAAGTAGTATCGTACAAATTAATTAGCCAATAGCATGGCTATCCGCTTGCACCTGTTGACGTTTCCCAGGCTGGACTGCCGCCCGTGCCTCCACGTCCGGATGGGACCGCTGGGCAGATCCCGCAACCAGGGGACTTCCTGGCGCAGGGCACTGAAATCGTTGCGCAGACTGTAATGCGTAACCGAGGGCTTAGCCCCTTGGCCGGCCTTGTACCGTGCCCAGCGTTCCCGGTGCCGTTCTTTGCGCTTGTTCCAGGCCCAGCGTTTGGCCCCAGCGACCTGTGCTAGTTTGGTGGCCTTGGCTACGCTGCCGGGGCGTACCCGGACCGTTACGGCACGGGGTACTTCCATGCCTATAGGCTACCATGAAACGGGACAATCCATTGTAACTCGACTCCTAACCGGAAGGGCTATAGGGACATCCAGATGATCATGTCCGGTACGGTCTCTCCGCTATCCGGTACCAGACCGCAAGGCAATACAACCGTCCACGCCCCCTGGAGATCTGCAAACGGTCTTGGGTGTCCAAACACCAATCGATTGGTGATCAGTGTTGCCATCGCCGTCGTTCCTGCTGGGCTGTGAGACGGTCCCCGGGATGGGCAGTGTGCCGACCGTCCTGCAGGAACTGCTGACAGACATGGCGGGCCACAGCCAGACCTTGCTACAGGGGGCGCGCAACCCGCTCGGCAAGCTGCGCACGCCGCTGGTGCTGGAGACCGATCCCGACCTGCTGGCGCGCAAGGTGGTGCCGCCCACACCGGTGGCACTGCTCAAGACGGTGGCTTTGGCCTGGCGGGCCGCGTCCCGATCTACACGACAAGTTGGCGGTGTTCGCAGAGCACCTGCAGGATTCGGGACAGGCGTTGGCGCAGGCTGTACACAAACACAACGCGGCGGTCAGTTCCCTGGAGGGCAGGGGAGCGCAACGCGCTGGTACAGGCGCGGCCGCTGCGGGACATGGGGATGCCGGCGCGCAAGACGATCCCGGAAGTACAGGACGTGCAGGAATGGCGGCCACTGTGCGGGTTGCCGCCGGCGATCGCCATTGATTTTCGGCAAGCCGACAGGTGGCATGCCGGATGGCTGGAGTTCCATGCCAAGACCGAAAACCGGAAACGCGTCCAAATGGGGATGGACAGGCTGGAGCGCGAGATTGCTTTGAGTACGGGCGCCATTGAGTATCTGTATACGCTTGCCGACGATGTCTACATCCAGCTGGCGCAATTCGGGTTCGCTTTGGACCGCATGGAGCGTGAACGTACCAGCTTCGATATTGAAGGGGACTATATACGGTTTCACACCGGGCAGTGCAGACAGTAGCGGGCAGGCTACAATAGGGCATGCACAGGGAAGTGACGATGACCCATCGGGGCCTTACCTTGCGGGTGCATCCGGGGTCCAAAGCCCAGCATGACAAAATGCTGCGGACCGCCGGGGCTGGCCGACGGGTGTGGAATGAAGCCTTGGCCATCTGCAAACAGCAGTATCGAGACTATGAACGGCAAAGCCGTCAAGCCGTCAGTTACGTTCCTATCCCTGTGCAAGCTGTACATGCAGCTCAAACGGAAATTGCCTTGGTTGCATGAGTTGCCCTCGGACACTGTGCGCTCTACCCTGAAATATTGGGCCGAAGCCTACAAGCGACACTTTGGCGGGGTGGGGAAACCTGACTGGAAACGCAAGTACAAGGACACGCCCCAATTCACTGTGCCCGACAGGGTTAAGGTTAAGGGCCAGAAGATCTACATCCCCCAAATGGCTGGGTCAGGTTGACAGGCCAGAACCCTTACGCTGGTGACAAATCCAAGCAGACCGCGTTCAAGTATGAAGCCGGGGCATGGGTATATGTTCATCCTGTACGAAGTGCCCGACCCGTGCCCTGCTAGGCCTGCCAGCCCTATGCATCCCGTCGGCCTTGACCGGAACGTGGGGCAGGTCGCGCTCAGCACGGAAGTCATGTACGAACTACCGGGGCTGGCCAAGCGGGATGCCAAACTGCATAGGCTGCAACGCAAGCTGGCGCGGCAACAGTACAAGAGCTGCGGCTGGCAAAGGACCAAGCTACGCATGCAGGAAGTACAAAGGAGAATATCCAATGTCATAAAGAACTGGTGCCACCAGACTAGCCGTACCATCGCTGACATACACGATGTAGTCATCTTGGCAGCGCTGAACATGCAGGGTATGACCAAGAGCGCCCGAGGCTCCAAGGAAAACCCCGGCAAGCATGTCGCGCAGAAAAGAGGGCTGAACCGTGCCATGCTACGTAGTGGGTGGGGTCGACTGGAACGGTATATGGGTTACAAGACCTATACAGAAAAGATAGATCCGAAGTACACGTCACAGCGTTGTCATACCTGTGGTGTGATACGCAAGGCCAACCGGAAGTCTCAGTCTGTTTATCATTGCGGTAGATGTGGTGTGGAAAAGAACGCCGACGTGAATGCTGCTTTGAATATACGGGACAAGTGGTTGGTTGAAAATATGGCGTTCGGGGACGGCGCAACTGCAGGTGGAGGTGGCAGCGTGAGCTGGCCTGTGAAACCTGAAAGTGTATCCGGCGCCGTATTGCGTCTTGCGGGCGTGGGTGTGAAACCGTATATAGTCCCCTCATTCACGGAAATTGCCCGGTTTGTAGAGCTGGCCGAACTGTAGCGGGTTTGTGACCCTGTGCATGTTGCCTGGCTATACCTGCCTGTCGTACCCCGCGCTGTATTGGTTGGCATGGCGGGTACTTATACTGGACTCGATACACTATTGGCGGAGAGGTTATGGCCAAGACTGAGAAGACTACCGAACAAGAAAAGCATCTGCGGGAACTGCTGGCGGCGTGGCGCGCAGGTGATGTACCCCCAAGCCCGGTATGCCCTCCGGAAGCGTGATGTACATACGGGGGTTGTGTCCATGTGCGCTAGGCCGCGGGCCGTTGTGCGGTCCGGCGGATGCCGAGGAACCAGGAGACCAGGTCCCGCAGCCCGGTGAAGGTCGCCGCCAGCTTGCAGGTCCGGTGGGCGATACCCCGAAAATGCTTGCGATCCGCAAAGGCGTTCGCAAGCAGGTGCCGCGCCTTGTACGCCTCGCGGTTGAAGGGGATCGTGTCCCGGTCCTTGCGGTGGACACGGGGCGGGATCACCGCGATAAGGCCCAAGGCCGCCAGCAGCGCCGCGAAGGCTGTGACCTCAGCGGTGTTGCCGGGCCACAGCAGGAAGCGGACGAAGCGTCCCTGCTTGTCCCCGAGCGCCCACAGCTTGGGGGTCAGTCCCCCGCGACGGCGACCGATGGCCTGCGTGACGCGGGATTGTGCCGGGGTACGGCCTCGTTTGCGTGCCCCGGTACTGCTCTGGTGCGCCTGGATATAGGTGCCGTCGACCATGAGCATCTCCCGGTCCCAGGTCTCCTGCCGCGAAGCGCAGATAGCGGCCAGGCTCCCCTGTTCCACCCCGCACCGGAAGCGCTTGTAGACGGTATTCCACTGGCCATATTCGGCCGGTAAACGCCGCCACTGGGCCCCGTGCAGGCCATCCAGAGGATCGCCTCAAGGGTGAGACGGTGGCTTTGGGCATAGGGTCGCCCCTGGTCGCCTCGTGCCCGGGGCAGTAGGTGTTCGATCTTGTGCCCTTGGTCATCGGTGAGTAGCATGGGGTATCCTAGCCTGGCTCCTGTCTGCGTTGGGGCAGGCCCAAACACCTGCCTGCCCCAACGCAGACAGGGCGCAAAATCCCAATTCAGTGGGGCTGCCTGTTTTGGTCAACAGACCCTAGGCATAACACATTTCCCCGGGAGACGTCTTATCCCGTCATTAAGGTCATATGGGCCATGACAGGGTTGGCCCGGAGCCCAGTAAGTACCAGGTCGTTAGTCCAGCAGGTGGAACTCCAGGCCAGATGCTTGAGTCCGTCCGCTCTACCGCAAGGCGCCGGGGCCAGAGATACCAGTCGGTATCTTTGCCGGTGTTGTGATACTGCCCGATAAGGAATCTTATCAGGTATTATTGAAAAGGTCTTGTCCACCCTCAAATCCTGCCCCATGACCACCGCCCTGAACGCCCGCCCGGATGCCGCCCCCAACGTGTCGGGCGCGGCCACCGACGCCGCCCTCGTCCGCTCCTGGTTGCGGCTCAAGCCGTCGCCCCACACCCGCCGCGCGTACGCCCGTGCCGTCACGGATTTCCAGATCTGGAGCGGGGGTACGCCCCTAGCCGCCGTGACGGTGGTGCACCTGCAGGATTGGCAAGCGGCCCTGGCGTTGCGGCTGGCCCCGGCCAGCGTCCAGGCGCGGCTGGCGGCGGTCAAGAGCTTGTTCGCCTATGCCCAGCGTACCGGCTATCTGGCGTTCAATGTGGGCGCGGCCCTGATGTCCCCCGCGGTGCCTGTGCGCTTGGCCGAACGCATCCTGTCGGAGCGGGACGTATTGAACCTGCTGGCGGCCGCGGACGGGCGCACCCAGGGGCCACGCAACCGCGCCCTGGTCGGCTTTCTCTATTACACCGGCTGCCGCGTGGCCGAGGCCCGGGGCCTGCGCTGGCGGGACCTGCAGGGGGACGCCGACCGCCTGACAGCCACCCTGCACGGCAAAGGGGGCCGTACCCGCCATGTAGCCCTGCCCCCGGTCTGCCGGACGGCGCTGCAGGGTCTGCGGCCGGATGTCCCCGATCCCGACGGCTACGTGTTCCGCACGGCGACGGGGCGGCCGCTGGATGCCCGCGCGGTGTGGGGCATCGTGCGCCGCGCCGCGCGGCAGGCGGGGCTCCAAGCGCCGATCAGTCCGCATTGGCTGCGGCATGCCCACGCCAGTCATGCGCTCGACCGCGGGGCGGCCGTACATGAGGTGCAGGGCACCCTGGGCCACGCCTCCCTGGACACCACCTCCCGCTACGTGCACATGCGCCCCGAACGCAGTTCCGGCCACCGGCTGGCCGGGGCCCAGTGACTGCCGGGCATGGACCGGACAGACGTGGCCGCTGTGGCCCAGGCCATCTTGGAGCGGCTGGAGACCTATCCCCTCCAGGCCCGCATCGTAGAACGGGCCGACCTGAACGGATTGGGGCCCCCGGCCGCCGTGGACGCGGCCCTGCGGCAGCTGCAGCGGGACAGCCGTATCGGCAGTCCGGCCCCCGGCTGGTACATGCCCCTGCATCCGTTTACCGACCAGGCCGGTTTCACCCGCTACGCCCCGCCCGCCGGTTTGCGGCAATTGCTGGGCAGCATTCTGCAGCGACACGGCATAGCGGTCGTGCCCAGCCGGTCCGAACGCATGCTCAGGGCCGCGCGGCAGGCCGGGCATCATGGTCTGGACATTCCCAACGGTATCCATGTCGGTATCGACAAACCCTTTCCGTTGGCCTTGCGCTGGGGCCACGCGCATGCCATCACCGAACATGACGGAGTGAAAACGCCTATGGCGACATCAGACCACAGCGACCCGTTCGGTATTACAGACACGGGTGCTTTCGTAGCCGCCTGTGCCGAATTCAACGTCGATCCGGCCCGTACGGAAAAGGATCTCTACGTGAACTGCCTGGTGCGGGCGGTGGGTGACTGGAATCAGGATCAAGACAAAAATAGGGGTATGCAGGCCGTACTGGGGGGCGGTACGGCGTTGAGCAAGGGCTGGGGGCATACCGATCGTTTTTCCGAAGATGTCAACCTGTTCGTATTCACGGCCGGTTGCGACCCGGGCATGCCCGCAACGATGGGGGAGGTCGACCAGGTTACGACATCGCTGTTCAGGCATGTCTGTGCGGCCCTGCAGCAGGACGAGGTACCGGAATTGACCGTCAGCCGCGCCGGTCATGACGATGCCCTCGGCACCTGGCGGCGTACCCGGTGGTTACGGTATGCCGCCAAGTGCGAACCGGACCTGGAACGGGCGCCGGTGGTACCGGAACTGCAGCTGGAACTGAATTTCCGGTCCCCGCGTGGTCTGGAAAGGGCGATCCAGGCCGCTACGCGCAGCCGGCCCCGTCCGGTACGCAACCGGCCCCAGGTGCTGGATGTGCCCGCACAGACGATAATCAGCATGCCTTTGGTGCCCGTGCCCTACATTCTGGCGGGTAAGCTCATGGCCCTGGCCGACGATACCTGGCTGGCATACAGCGGGCAGCGTACGCATGTGCCGGGGGACCTGACGTTCCCACGCCGTATCCGGCATGTCATCGACCTATACGGCTGTGAAAATCTGCTGGCGGGACAGGTGGAGCAACTGGCGGTACTGGCTGCGTTGCAGGACATGGGGCACCCGGGCGCGGAGTTCTGGGACGTCTTGCAGGAGGCTCCGGCGCTGCTGGCAACAGAGGCCTTGTACGGGCCGGATGCGTATGCGGAATTCGCTGTTTCCATGCTGCCACCGGCAGAATTCAACCGCTACCTGACCCATGCGGCGGACGCCTACCGTCACCTGGAGATGTTGATTGCCGATTTGACGGACCTGGCCGGCCATGCGGACCGGCAGGAACCCGACACCGACAGACCGCCCGCAGACCGGGGGTACCTGTAAGCGGAACCCGCCGGGATCAGGGTGTCGGGCCGGCGGGCCGGGGCGGGGGCCCCAAGGCCGCGCAGGCCTACACAGGCCATCTTGGGCGGCGTCCCAGTGGGCGCGGCCCTGCTCCAGGAAGGCCGACAGGGCGCAAAATCCCAATTGGGCAGAGCTGCCTGTTTTGGTCAACAGGCCCTAGGGCGTACATGTCATGGATATGCCGATCCCGCGCTGACGCGCGCCCACAGCACCCCAGGATGCAAGACCGGGCCAGTGCGGTATTCCAGCGGAGGTGTGCGCCTGTGGCCCGTTTCAGGCGTATTTGGAGCAGGCAACGGCGGCAACCCGATGTCATTCCAGTCCGTAAAGACCGGCACCCACGGCAACCCTTTCACCCTCCAGATCTACACCCACTACATAGGCTGTCTTTCTCTCCACTTGGCCCGATGCGGGATTGAGCCAGAGATATGATGTGTAGCCTTCGCGCGCATCGCTGTTGGCAATCGCCAGAATGTTGCGATTCCATTGGGTGCCTTCGGCATCCGTCAGCGCGCAATCTTCTTCACCACTCCGGTACTCCAGAGGATAAACTACATCCCGACACTCCTGGTCGATGACGAACGTATAGGTAGAACCACCGATCCAGGTCCGATGCTGGAGGAGCAGGTCAAAGGCACCGGTCCCCTGTGCAGCCACCAGGTCGGCAGCACAGCGCACATAGAGCTCCAGCTCGGGTTTGGTGTCCACGTCACGGGCTTCGGGCATGGTGCGGCAGGCCGGACGGACAGGACTGTAAATTCCGGTACCCAAAATGTATTGGAACCGCCGAACGCAATCAGGCGTGCATAGGCCGTCTTGGGCTCCACCTGCCCGGTAACTGGATTGAGGAATTCGTAGTAGGCCAGAGCGTCGCCGAAAACGGTGGCATCGCGCACACCATCCACGACATACTGGTAGCCGGTTGAATCGGTCAGATCACCTATATAGGTGCCATTCAGTGCGGAAGCCCCGCCGCTCATGATCTGGATGAGGGACGCCTGATCTATGAGGTACAGATATGTCGGGCCCGAATTCCAGCGTGGATCATACTGCAGGTCGTACAACGCGCGCAGGCCATGCTGCTGAAAATAGAGTTCGGCACATTTGACAAAGCGTTCCGCGTCTGCCAGCGTATAGACCAGGCTGGCCCGAACCCGGGAAGGGTGACAGGCACCAGGAATAGCCAGTGGATAATAGCCCGCACCCAGCCAGGCGTCCCGGCCCTGGTAGGGTTTCTGCACGCGATGGACATAAGAGATCTTGAGATCCAGCTCTTCGGTTGCCGGATTGCGGAAGCGGTACGTGACAAAACCTTCACCGAACACCCGGATCGTATAGAGCATGCGCTGCACATGAAATTTGCCGTCTGCATCCTGTGCATCCCGGCGCGAAGCTCCTGGCTGCGAAGCCCCGCTGACATTGAAGAGGATTATCCCATCGGTATCCAGGCCAAAGAGATAGATGGGGCCATCCTACCACTGTGGATCCGTCGCAAAATTCTGCATGGCCTGGTCCCAGCCAACCTCTTCCACATGCTGCATGGCACAGCGGACAAAATGCTGGAGTACCGGCCGGGAACTGAGGTCAGCCAGGTGCCCGGTGGCCGTAGCACTGCAGTCAGCCACCGCGAACACGGGCACGGAAGTCACAAGCCATAACGTAATGGCAAGCAGTCCCGGATACAGCCATGTCTTTCCATCCATGATTCACTCCTTGTCTCCAGTATGGGTAGCCTAATTCTGCTTCACAGCCCTGATACGGGGCACCTCTTGCCGACTTAGCCACAGCACATGATGTACGGCCCAGCAGGACAGGATCTACAGTTTGGAGACTATATACGTACTCACACCACGCCCGCAGGTCGCAATGCTTTACCGTATACATTTTCAGGCTTCACAGGCCAGCTGATGCTGCCACCTCCACCCGCAGATGCGCCGTCCCCGGACGCCGTGTTCTTGGCTAACCATTTGTCCCGTATGTTCAAGGCCGCGTTTACGTCGGCGTTCTTTTCCACACCACATTCTTGGCAGTGATAAACAGATTTGGGACTTGCGATTGGCTTTACGTACCTCACCACAGTTATGACAACGTTGTGACGTGTAGCCCGCACCCGCAAAGAAGCGCTTATAGGCTGCGGCCCACATGCTTCATGCTATAGCCCACCCTATGGCGGGCCAGCTCACCCCTCCAAGGCAATGCCTGCTGGGTCTGCACGTACAACTTACACAGGGAGAAGAACCTGACCGCGGGCTTGTCCTCTTTACCGGCCGGGAAGTCCTGCTCTTGCCCTTGCGCATATTGCCAAGACTGCATTCCACACTTTGCGGCAGGCCCCTGTAACCCGCATCATCTTGGCGTGTTTGGCTTTGGACCCCGGCCGTACACGCAAGGTAATACCCCGGTGCACCATAAATCTCTTCTATGTTCATGCCCTATGCTAACTTCCCCGTGACTACCTACACTGCGCGGTGTGAGTACGTATATAGCCCCCATACTTTTCCTACCGCATCACCGTCCGCCAGCACCAGGTACGGGCGGGCAGGGTTTTCACAGCTGCGGCACCTCATGCATCCCCATCCGCTTCCTGGGCCGGGGCATCACTTGGCAGCGCTGGACTGTCGTCCCAGGTCATCTCGCCCAGGAACTCCGGCAGTTCAATACCGGCCATCTTCGCTACTTCGTGGAAAGGCGGCAGGGCCTGGGTGAGGCCACCGAGGAAATTGCCTACGGTGTTGCCGCTGCCGCTGTCGTAGACTACGACCTTCGCAAAGTCAATATTGCTGATAGCCCGGGCCTGGATTTCGGCGATGGTTTCCAGCTTGTCGACAATCATGAGGCGGGCCGCCTTGTCCGGATCGCCACCGGTGGCATCCACGATCTCGCGGAGACCGTCCGCCATCTTGGTGAGGATCTCCATCCGGCCCAGCGCTTCACCGGCCAGCTTGGCTTGCAGGGCGTCACCTGTGGCCTCGCCCGCCAGTATCTCCTTCTGCTTTTGGCCCTCGGCCTCGGTACGTATCCGATCCCGTTCAATCTCGGCGGGTACGACAATGTTGGCGTACTCCCGTGCCCGGTCACGCTCGGCCCGAGCAATTTCGGCTTGCTGTTCGGCGACGCGGCCGCGGCCGCTTTCACGGCTTCTGCGGCATCCCCGCGGCGTTGTGCTTCGGCCTGGGCTTCACGCAGATCGGCCAGGGAAGCCGCCTCCAGGGCCCGGGCCTGGTTCTCACCGGTGACCGCCTTGGCGTTGGCGTCCGAAATGCGGATGCGCTGTTCCTGCTCGGCCTGGGCGGAACCCACTGCACCTTCCCGTTCCTGTTCGGCGACCTGCACCCTGGCCTTGTTGATGGCCTCCGCGGCGGCCCGCTGGCCCAGGGCTTCGATATAGCCGGATTCATCGGTGATGTCGGAGATGTTGACGTTGATGAGACGCAAGCCGATCTTCATCAATTCGGATTCGATGTTCTCCAGCACCCGGGACTCGAATTTCTCCCGGTCACCGTTGATCTCTTCAATGTCCATCATGGCGATGGTGGCCCGCAGCTGACCGTAGATGATGTCCTTCGCCGTATCTTCCACCTGGTGTGTATCGAGGGAAAGCAGCCGCTCCGCGGCATTATTCATCAGCTCATGTGTAGTGCCGATGCCAAAGGTAAACCGGGACGGCACGTTGACGCGGATGTTCTGCTTGGACAGGGCCCTGCGCAAGTCGATGTCTACCGTCATCGGAGTGAGATCCAGATAGCGATAGCCCTGCACAACGGGCCAGACGAAGGTGGTGCCGCCATGGACGGCCCGGGCCGAAAGCTCGCCCCCGATCTGGCCGTATTTGACCAGGATCTTGTCCGAGGCGCAGGTGCGGATGCGCCGCATCACAGCGATGATCACTGTCATCACCAGAAGCGCCAACAGGGCGACGACTATGACGGTGAGATCGAACGACAACATGGCCTGACTTCCTTCCAGGACTGGCCCCTGGCTGATCTATATCTATGGAGCCGGCAGTTCGGCAGGGTCGGACTGCGTACGGAGCGTAGCCGTTTCCGTACGCCCCACGACAAGCTGACTGCCGGCGAGGCCCAGCACCGTAACGGATACGTTGCGCGGAATGGCCTCGCCGTCGGTGACGGCATGGTATTCCAGGAACCGGCACGGTGAGCGAGACGGTACCCGGTTGCCCGATGGCATTCTGGATGCGCACGTTGCCCTCGTGCTTGAGCAAGGATATCAAGGCAAAGATGCCCATGTTGATGGCGACGAAAATACAGCCCAGCACAAAACCCACGGCCAGCACCAGGAATGTATGTGTCAGACCCCAGTCATAGGCCATCACTCCCCCCCAGGTGAAGCCCATGAGGAACGAGACGCCGTTGCGGACGGTGAAGAGGTCACTGAAGGGCATGCCGCGCCCGCCGTCAGTGCCATCCGCACCGCCGGCCAAATCGGAAGCGCCGGTCTCACCTGCCTCGCCGATCCCGAACAGGGTCAAAATCACCTGGATCGCGAACATCAGGGTAGAGAACAGGGCGATGGCGAACAGTGACTGCTGCAAGGTGGAAAGCGCGTCAAACCATTCACTCATTGGTTGTCTTCCCCGCTGGTGCAGGTACCCCGTCTTCCCGCCCCGAGTTCTCCGCACATGCAGATCGTCGGTCGGGAACCATACCCATGGGGATGCCCTGATCCAGCTCTTTGCACAATTGTGGCCTGTGGCCGAGAGTCCTGCCTGCTATACTTTAGCACATACGGTGTTGTATTACATACGCAGGACCGGATACGCCAGTTGCAGCCCGCAGCCTCGCTTCAGACAGGATGATCCATACCGGGTTCACAGGGCAAGGTCCTGCCTGACTGCCTCCGGATCCACTCGGGGCACTTCCACATCCCAGATGTTGAGACCCTCGTAGCCCCAGGCGGGTTTGAGAATATACAGATCTTCGGTCTCGACCATACGGTCCCGCATCCAGCCGTGATGCCGCCGGATTTCCTCTGCCCAGGCCGGATCGTCCACCAGGTTGTGCATTTCATCGGGATCGGCCTGCAGATCGAAGAATTGCCAGGGCTCGCCCCCGTACACGTCACCCAGCACCGTGTACTTGAAGCGTTCACTGCGGAAGCCGCGCCAGGTCTCTGCATGGAAATGGCTCCGTACACGCGTCTCGGCGACGAATTCCAGCAGTACGCCAGGCCGATCCGGCTCTGCGCTCCTGTTCCGGATCAGGGGTGCCAGGTTGGCGCCGGGCAGGGCGTTGGCCGGTTCCAGACCGCACAGACCCAGCAAGGTAGGGAACAGATCCTCGGTACAGGTGGGTGTGGACAGACACAGATTGGCCCGTTCCGGACAACGGGGATCGTAAACGATCAGGGGGATCCCGACGGATTCCTCGTAGGGATACTGTTTCATCAAGGTGGGCAAGCCATGACAGCCGCCCATTTCCCCGTGGTCCGAGAAAAATACCACAATCGTGTTCCGGGCCAAACCGGTCCGGTCCAGCCACGCCCGGAGACGGCCCACGTTCATGTCCAGATTTTCCACCATGGCGTAATACAGCCGCCGCAAGGCCAGGTAGCGCTCGCGCTCCTCCGGGTCCCGGGCCTGGAAGCCGGGCGGGAGCACCATGGGTCGATCCCGCCACCGGGCCTCCAGCGCGGCAGGCGCTTCATAGGGGAAATGGGGCGGTTCCACCGAAATCACACAGGCGAACGGCTTGTCCCTGGCGGTACGGTTCTCCAGATAC
Organism: Caldilineaceae bacterium; assembly: GCA_965200385.1. Taxonomy (GTDB): domain Bacteria; phylum Chloroflexota; class Anaerolineae; order Caldilineales; family Caldilineaceae; genus Bin34. The sequence continues at coordinate 3,691,600 of OZ241342.1, read as the reverse complement.
GTCATGGCCATATCGAAGAGGCCGTCCGTCTGGTAGGTTTCGATGGGACGGGGTGTGGGATCGTCGTCTTCGTAGTAGCAGGTATCGAAATGCCCGTTGCGCAACTCAAAGCCCAGCCACTTCTGCCAGCGTCCCTGATGTGTCCGCGGCACCGGCGTCAGGTTGGCCTTCCGGGTAGAATGCCCGGGCAACAGGGCATGGCCGCCGTAGAGATGCCACTTGCCCAGATAGATCGACTCGTAGCCTCCGGCGTTGAATTCGTCCGCCAGGGTCCTTTCCGCCGGAGACATGCGCCACTCGATGCCGGGCACGAACCGGGAATGGGCATATTCACCCGTCATCAGCGTGAAGCGGAAGGGCACGCAGATGGGATAGGTGGAGCAGGCGTTCGTGAACGAAACGCCTTCCTGTGCCAGGCGGTCGATGTGCGGCGTTGCCACGTTGGGATCCCCGAACGCCCCAATGGCATCCCGCCGCAGCTGGTCACAAAACACGATGAGCAGATTGGGTTGGGTCACCGGCATGGGCTGTGCTCCTGTACATCAATAGGCGTCGGGTGTAAGTATCCGGTTTCCCGGCCGGTGTGGATGACGAGCAGGCGTCGGCCTCAACGGGGAATTACCGGCAGCATCACATGTGACGGGTGGTCCGCGTCATGCAAAACGGTCTGGTGCGCCAGCCGGAATCGGCGTTCCTGCCCCAGGGGGCCGCCGGTGTTGGGATTGACGTCGAAACGGGGGAAGTTGCTGCTGCTGACGTCAAGCCGAATGCTGTGACCGGCCTTGAACAGGTTGGCCGTGGGATACAGGGTGAAGGTAAAGGCATACACCTGGCCCGGTTCCAGCAGCTCCGGTCGGGTCCAGCTCCGGCGAAAGCGCGCACGCAGGATGGAATCGGTCAGATTCATCGCCAGCCCACCCGGATAATCCGGGTGGGGAGGAATGACCTCGATGAGCTTGGCCGTGAAATCGGTGTCCGGAGCCGACGAGGCGGCATACAGGGTTACGGTGATGGGACCCGTCACTTCCAGATCCGCGTCCAGGGGTGCGGTCTGAAAGGAGAGGACGTCACTGCGCGCGTTCAACGGCAGGGTATCCTGGCTGCCGAAAAAGGAGGGATGGCCACGCTGGTCGTACGCTCCCGGTTCCATGACGGGATTGGCCGCCGAAATCCCGCCGCCGATGGTCGGTACCGGATCCCGTGGATCGAAGGTGTAGTGGCTGGGTGCTGCGTCGACGGCCGGGACTGTTGGAGCCAGCGTGCCATCGCCCTGGAGATAGAAAGGGGTGAAGTCGGTGTCCGGCAAGGGGAAATCGCTTTCCTCCCGCCAGACGCCCCCGTGGTGGAGACGGCCCTCATAATTCATGCGGTCGTTCCCGTGGCCCATGACGAAGATGCGGACGGGCGGACTGTCCGCCAGGGCGGTGTGCAGGCCTTTCAGTTCATGGTCGAACCAGGACAGGCGCAGATCGTTGTAATGGATCAGGGAGCCGGTGCCGAAATCCATGTCACCGGCGTAGGTTTCTTCCCACCCGCCATGGGTCCAGGGTCCCATCAGGAGCATTTGGCGGGCCTGTTTCCGCTGCCGCAGCGCCATGAAGTTTTCGCAGGTGGCACGGGCATAGGAGTCATACCACCCGCCCAGATACAGGGTGGGCACATCCGCATGCTGGTCGTAGTGGTGTGCGATGGCATAGCCCCGCTGTTGCCAGTACGTGTCGAACTGGCTGTGCGTGAGAATGTCCAGGACCCACTGTTCGTAGCTGGGCAGCAAGCGCAGGGCCGACGCCCCGCGCTTGAAGGGTACCCGGGAGAACCATTCGCCTGCGTTGGCATAGGCTTCCTGCAACAGGGCGCGCAGGCCGGGATCCGCCAGAGCTTCCTTGCTGGTGGTCGCCATGCGGAAGGCATATACAATAAAACGTTGTTCCAGGGTACCGTTTTGGCGCATGGAAGCGTGGTAATAACTGGCAGCGCCCACGGCCACAATCATGGTCGACAGGTGCGGGGGATCCAGTGTAGCCAGCGCCGACTGGTCACTGCCACAGTAGGAACCGCCCATGGTGCCTACCTGGCCGTCACACCAGGGCTGGGCCGCCAGCCATTCCACGGTGTCGTAGCCGTCAGGTGCTTCCCGGGCAAACGGATACCATTCCCCTTCGCTGGCGAAGCGGCCGCGCACGTCCTGGATGACGCAGACATAGCCGCGCCGGGCGAAGTACTGGCCGGTCTGGACATTTACGGGTGAGGCCTTGTCGTAGGGCGTACGCTCCAGGAGAACGGGCCAGGCTCCCGGGACTGCCTGGCCCGCCAGCGCAGGTCGGTAGACATCCGTGGCCAGCCGGATGCCATCCCGCATGGGGACAGACACATCCGGTTCGCATATGACATCATACTGTTGCGGGGAGCCTTCAAAAGCGGGAGACATCGGGGATACCTGTGAAATGAGGGAAGATCATGCGCCGGTACCTGGATCCGGCAGCCGCACAATCTTTCCGGATGCAACAGATTCAGGGAGCAGCTCTGTATGAATTATGCCAAGTTATTGTACACAGACAAGCCCGTAGCCACAGGCCTGATCGGTTTGGGGGACTTTGGGCAGTCCTTTTTTCATCAAAGCCGACGTATGCCCGGCCTGGCTGTGGTCGCCATCTGTGATGTGGCCGTGGACCAGGCCCGGGCCACGCTGCAGGCGGCCGGCATACCTCCGGAAGCCTGTCCGGTGTGTGAGGCCGCCCATACCGCCCAAAGGGCCATGGAAGCCGGCAAACTGCCGCTGGTGCCGGATGGGGCCCTGCTGGCGGAACTGGAGCTGGATGTAATTGTGGAAGCCAGCGGCCAGCCGGAAGCCGGTGCACGCCACGCGGTGGCAGCCCTGGAGCAGGGCAGGCATCTGGTGCTGGTCAACAAGGAAACGGCCAGCACCGTGGGCCCGGTACTGGCCGCGATGGCCCAAAGCGCCGGCCTGGTGTACACCATGGCCGACGGGGATCAGCCGGGCATGATCATGGACATGCTGTCATGGGCCCGCACCAACGGACTGGAAGTGGTTTGCGCCGGCAAGGCCGGCGAGGCGGATCCACAGCCCGGCAGCGCGGACGAAGCCCTTTGGCAGATCGGCTCGCTGACGGATCCCGCATTCCCGGCCATGATACAGGAACGCAGTGCCCGCATTCCGCATGGCCAGCGGGTCCGGGTACCGGATTACGCGGAACTGGCCATTGTGATCAACGAGTCCGGTTTGGGCTTCGACACTCCCCGTCTGCATGGACCTGCGCTTCACTACGCGGAAATGGCCGCCGCTTTTCGTTTGCAGGCCGAAGGTGGCCTGCTGGGCAGTACCCCCGTGGTTGAGATCTGCAATCTCCTGACCCACCCCCATGCCCCCAGCATGGCGGGTGGCGTGTTCATGGTGATTCGCAAGACCGGCAAGGGTGACTGGCGATTTCTGGCCCACAAGCGGCATCTGACCAGTCCGGACGGGAACCACGTGTTTTTGTTCCGTCCCTACCACCTGCTGGGACTGGAAACAGGCATCAGCGTCCTGGCCGCGGCGTTGCTGGCGGTGCCGACCGCGGGCGAAGACATTCACCACGTCGTGGACATGCTTTGCCGCCTGGAAACGGATCTGCCGGCCGGTCATGTTTTGGACATGGACCGCGGGCACTGCATCGCCCATGTGCAGCCGGAATTGGCGGAGGCCCTGCCTGTCGCCCCGGATCATCCTGTTCCCTACTACCTGGCCGCCGGTCGCCCCCTGGTACGCGACGTAGCCCGGGGCACGGTGCTGCAGTTCCAGGACATCCAGGTGGACGCGTCGTCAACCCTGTGGCAGCTGTACGTACAGCAGGAAGTCATGGCCGCCTGAACGGCAAGGGAACCGGCCCGGTGCGTCCCGCTCCCGCCACGAGACCCTTGGGGATCAGCTACCCGGGACTCCTTGCGGTGGTTGGTCGGGACAAGTAGCCATCCCTGCCCCGTGACCATCCTTCCTTGGCGTCTACGTTTACCTTACACAACGCGGGAACGACTGCCCCTGGACGGGGAAGTAGACTGGACCTTCCCCATCGCCCGTATAGCGGGATTGGGACGACATGTAGGACAGGGCAATAGCACGACGCCAGGATTTTGACCGATTGGGCGCCGTGTAATGGGGAAGCAGCGAGTGAAAGAAGAGGCCGTCGCCGGCCTTCATGGGCAACGTGAGCATGTCATCCGGGTCGTACTCCCCTTCATCCACGACATAGTCATCCTGCACGTGCACATGAGGGAGCGCTCCCAGCCGGTGGCCGCCCCGGATCACGGCCATACAGCCGTTTTCCAGGGTAGCGTCATCCAGCGGAAACCAGCAGGAGCACAAATCCATCGGCTGTATAGGCCAGTAGGGTGAATCCTGGTGCATGCCCTTGGCCGATCCCACGGCTGGCGGTTTGAGCAGCAGGGCATTGCGGAACATCTTGATGTCGGGTCCCAGGATGGATGTGAGCACACCGCGAATATGGGTATGCAGACCCAGGGCCTGGAAGCGATCGTCGGCCTCCACCAAACCGTCAATCTTGCGAATGCCGTCGCCGGCATGTTCTACCGCGAGCTCGCCCCGCTGGATGCGCGGCTCTATCTGGACCGCCAGTTTGTCCGTCGGGCGATTGCCATGGGTGTACTCGCGCAACCGCTGGCCCAAGGCCTCGACTTCAGCTCGCGGCACCAGCTCGGGTACAAGCAGATAGCCATCCCGGTGATACTGTGCCAACTCCTGTGCGGTGAGGGTTCCGGCCATGCTGCACTCCTGTAGAACTATAGGCAAACACAAGGCAATTGGCCTATTATAGAGGGGAGTTGCAGGCTTGCCCATACCGTACGCAAACCTGTGACGGGTTCCGGATGTTCCCGGCGCTGGGGATGTGCGCACGTGTATGGCCTGATCGCCAGCATTCCGCACCCCGTGCCCTGGAGTTCCACAGTTTCCCACATACATAGCGGAGAGCCTTATGCCCCACAATCCCCTGAAAGTGCACGTCACAGGTGTATACGGCCTTATTGGCAATCTGGTCTATCACCATCTCAGCCGCCAGCCGGCACGCTATGACGTCTATGGCAGCAGCCGGCGCTCCGCCAGTTCCACCCGTGCCGATGCCGGTTCGCTGGTACGGCTGCCGGACACGCACTTTGTGCAAGCCGATCTGGGCGATGCCGACGCCATGCGGCAGGCCATCGCGGGCATGGACGCTGTCCTGCACATCGGAGCGGTGCCGGATCCGGCGGCTTCGTTCGAGGATATCCTGCACAGCAACATAACCGGCACCTACAATGTACTGGAGGCCTGCCGGGAGGCAGGTGTCAAGCGCCTCGTCTACGCCAGCTCCATCATGGCCACCATGGGGTACTTCTACTTCCAGGAACCCTATCGCGCGATTCGGGAACAGCGTCTTGAGGCCGTGCCGGCGGATATTCCGCTGATTACGCCTGCGGATCCGCCCCGACCGACCGAACCCTATTCCGCCAGCAAGGTTTGGGGCGAAGGCATTTGCCGCACCTACCACGACGCCCACGAGATAGCGACTGTATGCCTGCGCATAGGCGCCGTCAACAAGGAAGACCGCAGCCTTTGGGCCTGGACAGACTCGCTCTGGTGCAGCCAGCAGGACGTGGTCAATATCATTGAACTGGCACTGCAGGCAACCGCATCTCCCTGTTTCCACATCTGCTATGGCGTTTCGGACAACCGGCATCGCTGGGTAGATCTGGCCCCTTCCCGGCAGGCTCTGGGGTATCAACCCCAAGACGGCGCCTAAGAGGCGTTTGCAGAATACAAACGCAGGCAACAGAGTTGGACGCGACCCGCTATAGCAAGGAACACAATGATTGAATAATTAAGCAATCGGGAAAATATATAGCAGAATACGATGCAATCCAGACGAACCGGAACACGATCAACCGGCATGGCAAATTTGGAAACCTGTGACGACTTGACCTGGAACATCCGGCTGTATTCATTGGCCCCAACAACTGTGGCAAAACAACAGCCATACAGGCGATCGCACTGTAGTCCCAGGCCATTAAAATCTGGTTTGAGAGCAAGGGTAAAACCACACCCAAGCAACGGACTTCCACATCGATCAACCGCTTGAACATTGTTGCGGTGCCTGTCCAGCGCACACGATACTTCTGGCACAATACCGCGGTGCGCAGCGCCAACAGTCCCATCTTCATGCAGATTGCAGTGGGTGTCCTGCACGAAGGCCGTGTGGAGCCCGTGACTGTGCGTTTCCGCAACCAAGGCGAGGATCTGGTGTACTGTACGCCCGATGAGGACACCTTGGCCAAACTGGAACTCATCAAGACGGCTGCGCGCATCAATGTCGAATTGCTTTACCCCATGTCAGGTCTCGAAACGGAGGAACCCATTCTCCAACCGGGACGAATCGATGTGCTGTTGGGTCAAGGCCAAACTGCCCAGGTACTGCGCAACCTGTGTCTCATCGTATACAAGGATTCCGCAGACAACTGGCGGGAAATTGCAGAGCTTATGGAGCGATTGTTCGCAGTCCGATTGAGCGATCCGCAAGAGACGATACGTGGCAGTATTGACCTTGTTTACCAACAGTCTGGTGTCAGAGAACCTCTGGATGTCGCTCTTGCCGGTCGCGGTTTCCAGCAAATGCTTCTTATCCTCGCGTACCTGTATTCCCATCCAGGCAGTGTCCTTCTCATTGACGCGCCCGATGCCCATCTCGAAATCCTGCGGCAAAAGCAGGTATATGTAGCGGGATATTGCAGCTCGAAATCAGTCGCAGGTGGTGCTGGTTACGCACTCCGAGGTGATGCTGGCGGAAGCTTTAGACCACAATCTCACCCTGCTACTGGCCGGACAAGCGGACAATCTGGCATCCGGGCCAATTCGTAATGCACTCAAGTATTATGGAACCGAACATTATGTCCGCGCACACCAGTGTGGATATTGAGTCAAGGTTCCGTGGCAAGATTTATTTCTCATCTCAGTTGACCAAGAACTGGCTCGGTTGCATTACTGTCTTCTATCATGTATTGCGTCACTTTGTGTGAAAATCCAACTTTTCAATGAGTACAAACGTATTGCAGCACCTCACATTGAACTGCTCGCACACGTCTGGAATCTTGCGCTTTGTGCCCTCGGCGGTGGGTTTGGAATGCTCAGTTGTCACTACACATTGATGCTTTGGGTCAGCCAGTGCGTATGCAATCAGAAACGGATCTTCGTTCAGTTTTCAAGATCCACTTCATCGATCTGTTCATCAACCTGAATACCGTAGCCTTCATTAATCACACGTTCAATCAGTTTGGGATCAACCACCTCTCGCCACAACAGAGGATCCCGGTTGGTTTTTAACCACTTGGACAGTTCGTCATCAGCTGGGGTAAGCTTCTCATAGACATCCTGTGGAACTTTCACTGAACCCTGCTCTCCCTTTGCTGCTAGCCAGGTCCAAAATTCCGGGACGCGATCAATGGGGTAATAATCCCGGTTCGCATCAATGAGGACGTTGGCATCCAGGAGATGCAGTATATCTTTCATGTTCATGGCTTTTGGTCTGCATCCCACAGTGCAGCCACCTTGCCCGGCTTGACACCCAATACCTTGGCTGCCTTGGAGGTTGTCAAATCGCCGTTACTCATGGCTCGCCTCACCAGGTTTACCAGGGATACTCCCAGTCGATAACGGTGTATAACGTAATAGTTTGGTCCTCCGGCCTGCTGCTCACGTCGTGCTTTCCGTTCGCGTAGCCATTGTTCCTGAAACGTGCTCCGCAAGCGGTCGAACATCTCCTGATCAAGCCTCCCTATCCGCCAAGCACGGTAGACCACCATCATCCGGCTAATATTCTTTTCGTTCGCAAATTGTGTAATCTCTGCAACTATATCCGCAAAATCTGCCGTAGCGGAAAACTGTAAATTCTGGCTCTCTTCTTGTGGCAACAGAAATTCACTGGCAACATCGTTACAGAACCTTTCCGTTTCGTGTCCTGTGCGAGCATTGCTCACGCCGGTCTGGCCCAGAAGCAGATGTGTCAGCTCGTGCAAGAGCGTGAACGACCATGCTGTGTGGGCATCGCGGGGATTGACAATCACGAACGGCGCGATGTCATCAGCAATCGCGAAACCCCGAAAAATATCAGTATCTATGTCCGTATGGTAGGAGCCCAAATTGCTTATGAGCCATACGAACACACCTGTGTCTTCAGCGCTCACACGTAACAGATTAAACGCATCCCTGGAGGTAGGCTGCCTCCGGTATTCCGCCAAATCTACACCCAGCAATTCTCGCAGTGTGACCAGCACTGCTACCTGACCGTCCGTCATATGGTGCGAATCTACGAAATCCCGCTTCTCTGCTTCCTCCATGTCCTGCAATACATCCCGCACCATGCTCTGCCGCGTCAGCACATCCCGCAGCAACGCATCCAGCAACGCGTCATCGGCTTGTACATGCTCAGCGGGCAACCTACGAAAGTCCACTCCCCTATTATCGCTTTTCCGCGGTGGTTTTGACAGGTAGAACGTAAGCAGCGGGCGGCGGTACACTCGTGCCATTTCCACCAGCACCGAGCGCGTCGGTTCGTCTTTTCCTTCCTCAATAGCCTTCAGCTTGTCTACGGCCGACACTTGCTTCGTATTGCTGAGTCTCCGGTTCTTTTGCGCCTCCTCCTCCGGTGTCAGCCCGGCCGTTCTCCGCGCCCAAACCAGTATTTTGGGGTTGACCCCAAGCATTATTCTGTTCCGTTTTGTGTTGCCAATGACTGCAGGTATTATAAAATCGTTCGGCAGCAAGTGCCCAGCTGGGCAGATCACACACTCTCCAAACCGTCGCCACGTGCACTGTATCGCCGCCGTGATCCGCTACTTTGTCCTGCTCGACCAGCATCCGGTTGGCTGATACCAACGCCCATTCTGCCTCAATGCCAGCACCGATGGCTGACTGAGCTGTCCGGGTACACAAGGAGGTATCTGCCAGACAGATACCTGGGGTACGCTCCCTTCGGCCATCAGGGCTGCCATTGGGTTGATGGCATCATCCTCCCACATGGATCCGACATGCAAGCAGATCCCGCCATGCCACAGTTGGGCAAAACAAGAGCCTCGGGGCCACACATTTCCGCCAGCGTCCTTGCGAGGCCCGGACAAACAATGTACTGTGGAGATCTGGGAAAGCCAGAATGTGGGATTCTGCAATCTGTAGCAGGGGACAGTGATTTCCGGAATGTACCTGACAGTTTGGACAGGTTGCATGCGATGTGTGACGGAGGAATTGCGGGAAAGCAAGTATGATACACAAGGGCTTGGGGATGTCCCGACTTGGTGTGACATATTGGAGGACAGTGATATCCATAATGGATATGCTATACCGCTTACAGGGTAATCTACATCCCCGCGGACTGAACCAGCGATACTGACTTCCGCGGGCTGTATGGCTACTGACACCCCAAGCTCGTGTCTGCTTGCGCTTGAGACGGGCCGGATCAATTTGCATGACAAACCATTCACCGGTGACCTGTGCCTTGTCCCATCACGCTGAAGATATGCCATGGATCCAGTCCACGATTACCTGGTCACGTTTGAGCGCTTGCGCGCACGCAAGCGCTGGTCCACCAATACGGTCACCTTCCGTTTTGTTGCCTTGACCCTGGGTGCAGCGGGTGCCCCCATTGCCTACGACAGCCTGGAAGCGACAGCCACCGACTTGCGGGAGCGGGCTCGCCGGTACAGCCCCCTGAAATCGGAGCTGCGCTACGTGGTGGCCGCCATGCTTCTCCGGCGCCAGCTGGAGCCGATCGCTATTCACACGTGTGTGATGGAAACCCGGGACACATTCCGGACCTCCCGTATACCTTGGCGCGGGCCAGGCCTGACACTGGCAGCCCTGTTGCTTGCCCTGCAGCACGAAGGCCACCCGGTGCCGTCCCGGGTCTTTGCCCGTATCGCGGCGATCTACCAGCGATGGCGCCGGGATCGCGTCTGGCTGACCAATGCCATAGACCTGCCTATGGCTGCGCTGCATATCAGCCGGGATGAGGACGTGGAGAGCCTGACCGCCGACATCGCACGAGCCTATGGTCACCTGCGCACAGCCGGATTCCGACAGGGCAATGCCTTGCAGCGGGTTTCACACCTGTTGGCTGCTGATCCCCGGGGTACCGACACCGGCGTGCAACGCTTCGGTCTTGTGGCCGCGAGGCTGCGCAACGCAGGCGAACGGACCAGACCGGATCGCTATGACGAAATGGCCTTGTTGGCTCTGACTGGAGAAACACCGGTCCTGGTCGTGGAACGCACCCTAGATTACCGTGCGCGCCTGCGTGAGGCCAGCTCACGGCTGACCGGACAGGTAGCATTCTCCCTGGCCGCTGGCATGGCTCTGGCCGCAGACAACCGGGTGATTGCTGACGACCAGACCGGAGATCTGGCGGCCCTGCAGTCCCTGCAAACGATCTTTGGACGCCCAGCAGGCAGCTATCGGAGCATCCTCCGGATCCCACTAGTGCAGCCTGATCCCCTGGTCCGTATGACCAGCAGTCGCAACCGCCAGGCGGGTTCTTGTGCCCTGGGCCGAACATGCGGTGGACCTGCATGCCGAGGTCACCGGCGGCCAGCCTCATATTCTGTCATCCTGCATAAAAGGAGAATACAACGGTCATGAAGCGCAAAGTGGTCGATACACACATCCATTATTGGGATCCTGCACTTCTGGCCTATGGCTGGCTGTCTGACGTCCCGGCCATTGCCCATGCGCATGGCCCCGGGGAACTGCAGGCACAGGAAATCCTGACGGAACGGTTTACCCTGGACCAGATTGTGTTCGTGCAGGCCGACACGGATGATGCGGAAGTGGTCCAGGAAGCCCAGTGGGTGAACAGCCTGGCGGAATCGATCGAGCCCCGGATTACCGGCATCATTGCCTGTGCGCCCCTGGACAGGGAGGCCACTGCCGAACTGGAGGCCCTGCAGGCTTTGCCCCGGGTCAAGGGCGTCCGGCGCCTGATCCAGGGCCAGCCCGCCGGCTATGCCGTGGCCCCCCGGTTTGTGGCGGGGGTGCGTTCCCTGCCTGCCTACGGCTTTTCCTTCGATCTCTGCATCCGTCACGAACAGCTGCCGGAAACCATTGCCCTGGTGCAGGCCTGCCCGGACGTATCATTCATTCTGGATCATATCGGCAAACCGGATATCCGGGCCCGGCAGCTCGATCCCTGGCGTGCCGGGATCCGGACCCTGGCCCAGCAGCCCAATGTGGTATGCAAGCTGTCAGGCATGGTTACGGAAGCCGATCCGGATCACTGGACCCTGGCCGATTTGCAGCCCTACGTCGACCATGTAATTGAGGCGTTCGGGGTGGATCGGGTGCTGTATGGCGGAGACTGGCCGGTAAGCCTGCTGGGGGTTCGGCACTGGGGCCAGTGGATCGATGCCCTGGACGATCTCACGGCATCCCTGAACGATGAGGAGAAGCACAAGCTTTTCCATGCCAATGCCGTGCGTGTCTACCGGCTGTAAGGCCGCTCCCTGTCGCCATGCGTTGCCCGGATCATGGAATTTGCCGCCCGCCCCCTGACCCGGGGTCCGAAACATCATTTCTTCGGCTACTACGAAATCTGCCCCTGGAACGCCACCGACGAACTGCACCTGTGCCTGGAGACGGACTTTCATGATCGCCCGCCGCAGGCGGACGATACAGCAGGCGTGGGCTTTGTGGAGATGGCTACCGGGCGCTATGAACGCATTGCGGAAACGACGGCCTGGAACCTGCAGCAGGGGGCCATGCTGCACTGGCTGCCTACCGCGGCGGACCGCATCATTACCTACAATGCCCGACAGGGCGACCGGTTTGTGGCGGTCAAGCAGGACATTCACTCGGGACGCACACAGGTACTGCCCCGGCCCATCAGTGGCATGAGCCATAGCGGTCGTTACGCCGCCAGCCTCAACTACGCGCGTCTCCAGGCCATGCGCCCGGTGGTGGGCTATGCCGGGTTGCCGGACCGGTTTCAGGGGATCCCCCATCCTGCGGCGGATGGCCTGTTTGTCATGGATCTGGAGACGGGCGCGTCCCACCTGGCTGTTTCCTTTGCCGAGATCCGTGACTTTCTCGCAGCCTATCCCGCGTTTGGCACGCACAGTCTCTGGTTCAACCACACCGAGTTCAGTCCCGACGACTCACGCATTCTGGCTGTGGTGCGCTACAACGAACCCGGCGTGGAAATCAGTCATACGATGCTCTTTTCAGTCGCCACGCAGGGTGGTGACCTGCGGTTGCTGGCCGACATGGGTGCCTCCCACTTCACCTGGCGCACGGCACGCCAGATATTTGGCTGGCTGACCTATGCGCCCGGTGACCACTATTACCTGGTGGATGAAATGACCGGAGCGGTTTCCCCACCCTATCAGCCTGCGGTCCTGAACCGCAATGGCCATTGCAGCTTCACCCGTGACGGACAATGGCTGCTGACCGACGCTTTTTGTCCCACCCGCCACCGGCAGGATCTGCTGCTCTGGCATATGGAAGAAGAACGCCTGATCCATCTGGGCACGTTTGCCGCACCACCCCCCTTTCGGGGCGAAATCCGGTGCGATCTGCATCCGCGTTTCAACCGCGCGCAGAACCGGGTCAGTTTTGACTCGATCCATGAAGGAACGCGCCAGGTGTACAGCGTGAACATCGAATCGGTCCTGGATGTGACAGCCCGGACCTGGTGAATGCACCCGGCACGGGAGTCCGGGCACGCCTGCCTGCACCAGGCCATACCCGGGCGGACACGCATACCCCGCGGGTCGTACCGACCGTGTACCAGATGACGGCTGGCCGAACGCTGTGGGCCCACGGCGATGAGGATACAGTGATGGCAGACAAGCCGGTCCCGGGATCTTTGCGGCACCGGCAGCACCATGCCCCCAAGCCTGTCGGGTTACAGTTCCTGACGCGCTTTGTCCAGGCGCAACTGCATAATCTGGCGTTGCTGCTCAGCGGCCACGCGCAATTCCGCCTCTGGCTCGTGGGTGAGGCGTTCCTGCAGCAGGGACAGCATGGTCTCCGCACTTTTGCCTGTCGCACAGACAATGAAGATATAGCCGAATTTGGCTTCATAGGCCTCGTTGCCCCGGGCCAGACTCTGCAACACGCCGTCGGTCGCTTCCTGCACCCCGGACTGCTCCCCCGCTGCCCACGCCTGAGTGCCGGCGAACTTGGCCCGCAGGCTGTCGAGATCCCCGATTTTGGGATGATGGGCAAAGGCTTCGTGCCAGTCCGCCGCCGACAGGTTCCACCAGATGTCATCAGCTGCCTGCCGCACATGCGACCAATCCCGGTACGGATGCTGGGCCAGCATGGCCGATACCCACCGGTGGGCACCACAGCACCGTTCCAGCAGGAGACGTCGCGCCTCCCGATCCAGATTGTTGAGGGCGTCAATCGACGGTTCCATACTCTGCCTCACCTACAATGGCGTTGTGCCGGATACACATGACGGATACGCGCGCTCCCGCGTGTCTCCTGCCTGCGCCACAGTGTACACCGCCCATCCATTTCACATTGCGCTTGCCCTGTCAAGGAGACCGCTCATGCCTTTTGTACAGCAACGTTATGGCAAAGCCCGGGTACGGGTATTGCGCGTCACGCGCGACGCCGACCGGCATACCGTGCGCGAAGCCTGCATCAAGGTCTCGCTTGAGGGTGATTTCATGCAGGCTTACACCGGGGCCGACAATGCGCTGGTGGTGCCTACCGACACCATGAAGAATCTCGTGCAGGTACTGGCACACCAGCATCCGGACGCGGACAACGAACCCTTTGCCCTGGCGCTGGCCCATTGCTTTCTGCAGCGCTATGCCCATGTCACGCAAGTTTGGGTGGAACTGGAGGCGACGCCCTGGGCGCGCATGCAGATTGACAGCCAGCCCCAGGCGCACAGTTTTGTGCAAGCCGCCGCCTACACGCCCTTCACGACCATACACCTCAGTCGCACCCGGCAGGATATCGTATCCGGCATTCGCGAGTTGGCCATCATGAAGACTACCCAGTCGGGTTTCGCCGGTTTCTGGCAGGATGACTACACCACCCTGGCCCCAACGACAGACCGGATTCTGGCCACACGGCTGCAGGCCCACTGGCGTTTTGCCCATACCCCGGATTCCTATCCGGCAATTACACACAGCGTGTGCGCGGTGCTGCAGCGTGTCTTTGCCACCACCTACAGCGTATCCGTCCAGGACAGCCTGTGGCGCATGGGCGAGGCCGTCCTGGCGACGGTGCCGGCCATTACCGAAATCACCCTGGCCATGCCCAATCTCCACTATCACGCTATCGATCTGACACCCTTTGGCCTGGACACGCAGAACCGGATCTTTCTGCCCACCGACGAACCGCATGGCCACATTGAGGCCACCATACGCCGGGATTGATGCCCGGTTTTCCGGATCGCAGATGGTGTACGGCTGGTCACAAACGCGAGACGGTACGGCCACCGGGGTTGGGGACCAGCTGCCGAACAGGCAGGGCCGTTGACCGCCGGGTCCCCCGCCGACACGGAGATGCCCCATCGTCAGGTACCAAGCTATAATGGGCTGGCAGGACAGGTGTGCAGGACCACCGCCAGATCTGCGCCCGGGTGGTTCCTGCACAACGTCAAAGTCCGGGAGACAGAATGGGCAAGCTCACCACACACGTACTGGATACCGCACAGGGCAAACCCGGAGCCGGTATGCAGCTGGACCTCTATGCCTTGGAGCCGACGGGACGCCGCTGGGTCAAAACAGTGTGCACCAACCACGATGGACGGTGCGATGTGCCTTTGCTGGACGAAGAGGAATTTCAGCCGGGCGAGTGGGAGATTGTTTTTCATGTCGGGCCCTACTTTGCCCGGACCTGCCCGGATCTGCCTCATCCCGCCTTTCTGGATCTGGTACCGGTTCGTTTCGGTCTGGGCACGGATGCCCATTACCATGTACCGCTCCTGGCATCGCCCTGGAGTTACACGACCTACCGGGGCAGTTGAGACGCAAATCCAGGCAGCGTCCGTCTGGCTGACGCGCCGTTCAGGCAGGAGGCTATACCCTCGTGAACCCGTCCCACATGCACAGAGCCATTGCCCTTTCCCGGGAAGCCATTCGCCAGGGCCTGGGCGGTCCCTTTGGGGCGGTCATAGTCCGGAACGATCGGATTGTGGCGGAAGGCTTCAACCGGGTGACGTCCAGTTCGGATCCCACGGCACATGCCGAGATCGTCGCGATTCGGGCCGCCTGCCAAGTCCTGGGTCACCATCAGCTTGCAGACTGCGCGATTTACACGAGCTGTGAGCCCTGTCCCATGTGCCTGGGCGCCATCTATTGGGCTCATCTGCAGCGGATCTACTTCGCCAATTCGCGCGCTGATGCCGCTGCAGCCGGATTCGATGACGACTTTCTGTACCGTGAAATCTCGCGCCCCCTGACCGAACGGCATATCCCGGTACAGCGCCTCCTGGCGGCAGAAGCCCGCACCGTGATGGACACCTGGACCAGCATGAAGAACAAGCTGCCCTATTGAGATGGATGCGGCCCCGGGCCCGGACGGTGCTGATACAGGCAATCCCGGCCCGGAGCCGGGTGTGATCAGGCACTGGCGGTGCAGCGGATCAATTTCAGTACACTGTCGCCTGCGTTGGTGACGGTACAGCCTTCACCCGGTGCCAAGAGTACCGAATCGCCGTGCGACAGGCTGCCGGTTTCCTCATGGCACGTCACGCCAGCGGTGCCCTGCCACACGAAAATCACGGAATCGCCCCCTCCCTGTCCAGGCTGCACCAGGCAGGCGCCGGGGTCCAGTTCCAGATAGGTCAGGGTCATTTCCCGGGCACCCCAGGCGGGACTGGCAGCACACCAGCTGCGGCTGTCAGCCTGCACTGCCGGGTCCGATTGCCACAGGGACTCGATCCGCACCGCAGATTCACCCGGGGCGGCGGGGGCGGGCATCACGCCTGTTTGGGAAGGATCCCGTTCTCCCCTGTACAGTGCGGGATCGGGCGGTGACTGAAAACTGATCAGGTTGGCCTTGTCTTGCGTGTGATTGATGGTGCCGTGCACCTCGCCAGGGGGAATGTAGACAAAATCGCCCTCGCCTATAGGCGTATAGTGGTCGCCCTGACGGACGGACACACTGCCCTGCAGCACGATGAAAATGTCGGCCGAGATATCGTGGAAGTGCTGGGGAAACTCCTGCCCGCCCTCGAAGAGGGAATAGTTCAGCGTGATGTTCTGCTCCCCGTCGTCCGGGCTGATCAGGCGCCGGGAAAAGCCCTGGCCCATGTGGAAAACTGCTCCGTCCTGCAGGTGAATAAACCGTGCCATACGCTTCTGCTCCCGTTGGTGTCGCCGGTCCTGGACAGACCCGCATCTGCGGCCATTATAGCGCATGCCGCATGGCCGCAGGCCCTGCTCTGGCGGTCGGCACAGTCGCAACAGTGTGCTGCAATGTGCAACACTGGGGTAAATACTTGGCAGAAAGTTCATGGCCATGTCCAGAACCTTCTGGGCCTGTTGCCAATTCGGGCAGTATATGCAAGCCATCTTCTACAGGGCCCCAGCAGGGGGCACAACAGAGACAAAAGCGCATCCATGGGGCATGACGGGCAACGAGGTGTTGGCCCATTCCCCCTGTGTATCCTTCCGGGCTCGTACCAGGCAGTTCCCCGGGTTCCCTGTCCCCTGCCGCACCGGATGCGGGATTTGCATGTCCGGACCGCACAGCCAGGAGAGGTACAGCCACTCTTCCCTGCAGTCCCTGCCGGTGTGATATCCTTGCTTGTCAGTGCCAAGGACACACTATAGCCGGCAAGGCAAGACCGGAGCAGCCCGGCATCCTGCCGTACATGCCTGAAGCTGCCTGGACACGCCCGGCACCGAAATTGCCCTGCACACAGACTGACCGATCACTCATTGTCTCCCTGTTCTGCATGCCCTGGAATAGCCATGCAAGCGCTGGACAACGCTCTGCAAGACGCCACCCGGACCGGTACACCTCTCATCATGGATGGGGCTACGGGTACCGAACTGGAGAAACAGGGTGTACCCATGGATGGCATTCTGTGGAATGCGCTCGTGGCCGAGACGCATCCGGAAGTCCTGTCCCGGGTTCACGCGTCATATCTGGAGGCGGGCGCCCAGATCATCATCACCAACACCTTCGCCACATCACGTTACATGCTGGCCTACGGGAATCAGGCAAACCGTTTCGAGCGGCTGAATCGGCAGGCCGCCCGCTTGGCCTTGCAAACCCGGGACCGGCATGGACAGCCGGCCTGGGTAGCCGGCGGCATCTCCACGACGACACTCTTCCAGCAGATGCCGGATCTGGCGACCGTACGTCAGGCACACCGGGATCAGGCAGCGCTCTATGCCGCCGAAGGCGTGGACCTGATCATCCTGGAGATGATGTGGGATGTGGAATACACCGCCGCCGCGCTGGCCGGAGCTGCCCGGACGGGGTTGCCGGTATGGGTGGGCTTCAGTACCGAGGTCACTCCCCGGGGAGAGGTCCAGTCCTTTGAGAGCGACCTTTCTTTTGCCGCCGTGCTGGATCAGCTGGATCTGTCCGCCGCCCAAGCGGTAGGGATTATGCACACCCTCACCACAGATGTAGAACCGTCACTGCAGGTGCTCAGGGACTATTGGTCCGACCCTCTTTTCGTCTATGCCCATTCCGGCGAGTTCCGGATGCCCCACTGGCAGTTCAGCGACATCATTGCGCCGGCTGCTTACGCCCGCATGGCGGCGCAATGGGTCGCTTCCGGAGTGGGGGCAGTCGGTGGCTGCTGTGGCCTGGGCCCGGACCATATTCGCCAGCTGGTCCACGAGCTGGGCAGACAGGAGCTGTCCGTGCCTTGATTTGGTCAGGAAGCCTCGCATACCGGGAGCCAACCCCGTCGGGGTTGCTGCTGGCCCTGCAACTGCTGGGGGCCGCCGACTTCGTGCAGGCGCCTGCCGTGTGGCTGCAGTTCGTCGAACGGGTGCAGCTGTACGAGACATGCTGCTAGCCTCGCCGTCAGCGCCTGCGAACCCGTGATACAAACAGAGCATTGTCCATCAGGGAGAGATGCCCGTGTCCGCACAGAACCGGCAACCCGATCCGGTGGCCTTGGAACTGGCCGGCCGCCTGCAAGCTAGGGTCCCCGACTGGCCCGTCTACCTGTTCGGGTCGCGCGCACGGGGCGATTACCGACCTGATTCCGTTGTCGACCTGATGGTGCTTTCACCGAAACCGCTCACTGCATTCGACCAAACTCTGCTGGCATACAAATTGGACCCGGCCCGGGATCGTCTGTATGCCGATCATATCCATTTTGACATCGTCAACCTGACCCAGTCCGAATTCACCGAAGCCCGCCATGCCTACGACCATGTCGCGGGCGATGCCCAGCGAGACGGCCTGACACCCGACGGAGAACATCTTCCCATCGTACCCCAAGACAATCCCTGGATTTCGTGTCGTCGGCGCATCCGCCTGTGCCGGCACGCCCTGTTCCATGCCCTGTGTCTGGCCGGTCAGCCCGAAAACCGGTTATGGCAATGCCAGCACGCAATGGAAAGCATCCTGAAAGCCTGGCTGGCCGCCCAGGGCGCAGCATACATCGAAACAAACAAACTCGGTGGCCTGTTCGGTTCCCATGACATCCGCAAGCTGTGCAACGCCGTACGCGATCTGCCCGGTACGCACCCCTGGCCGCCAAGAACATGGCAAAACATGCTCACATGGTCTCGTGAAAAAGGGACGTACCAGGAAGTGCCGCCCCCGGCACGGCCAGTGTGGACATGTCCGACCAGGATATGGCTATGGCCCGCGTGGCTGCCGCCCAAGCCGACACTACCACTGTACTAGTCGAAATTCAGGGCCTGTGCCGGATTATGGCAACTGAAGTGTTGAAAAAACTGGACAAAAAGCCCTGGCAACTACGCTATCAGCCCCTGTATCCGAATACCCATGACGACAGGGAACCCTGCCCCGGCCAAAACCTGAAAGCACTGCTGGCAGGCATGGACGAAATTGCGCCGGATGCATTCACGGCCGCGCGGGCCGCCTACAGTGAACGGCAAGGCTATGACAAGGCACAGCAAGAATTCCAGCTGGAACGCATGCACCGGGACGCCAAGCTCATGGAAACATGTGTCGCTATGAGCACGGCGCTGTGGCCGGATACCGATTTTCTGGATGCACTGGAATCATGGGCCAACATGGATGATCCCGATTTCGATCTCAATCCTTATACGTTGTACGACATGCACCAAAAGGGCCTGACCCCGGATATCGTCACCGCCCGCGCTGCACCGCCGCCACGCGATCCCGGTCTGTATTTTTGAGCAGTACCGGCCACTTGGCGGCACCACCCTGCTGCCGCCGGCGCAAGGCCCGGAACAGACAGCTGGCGGCCCGCGTCATGCCCGTGCGCCCGCCGGCCTAGTAGTCCACCGTCATGTTCTGGACGCTGGTTTCGCCCAGCATCCAGAGCGGCCGGAACACGACTTCGTCGCCCGTGCCCCGAAATAGGTTTCCAGCAAACCCTTTTCCTCGATCCAGAGTTCGTGCTTGTCACGCACGACCGGCTCGTAGCCCCCGGACACGCCCCGGAACATGATGCTGTCCGCATTCTGGTTCCAGGTGACCTGCACGAACAGGTCAATGGACGCCTCGAACAGGCAGGGCGCCGCCGTCATGTTCATGTTGGCATCGGCTTGCATCAGAATGCCCAGCCGCTGCCAGGCCGACGTCGGCCTGGCACTGTGAAAGGTGGTCATGCCCGGATGAGCGCTCATGAACGCCCGCAACAACGTGAGCGCCGCATCCCCCCCGTCCGCACCTCACCTACCAGCAGATAATGGGGACTCATGCGCATGGCGTCGTTGACCCCGTCCGCAATCGTGTAGTTGTCCACCTCGGCAGCTTTCGCCAGTCTGGGTTCCAGACACTGCACGTGCGTCTGCGGCAGCCAGATCGCCTCGGGATCCTCAACCTTGACCACCTGGGCCTGCATGTCGATGGCGTGCCCCAGTCCGCTCAGCAGGGTGGTTTTACCGCAACCGGTACCACTCGCGATCATCACCCGTTTCTCCTGCCGGACCCAGACCAAAAGCTGTTCCAGCACGAAGTCCGGCAACACGTTCCAGGCCGATAACTGTTCCGGCGTGATTCGGGTCCGATTCGTAAAAGCCGATCGTCAACGCCGGATCACTGGCCCCCAACGTGACGGCGTTGTGCTGGACCTTGATGCGGGCCAGTGGCCGACGACCCAGGCAGTTGCCCTGCTCATCTACCCTGTCGCCGGAGATTTTGGCGTTGACGCTCACGACCGCTTCGTCCAGGGCCTTGTTCTGTTCGTGCAGCAGGCGGTCCTTGATGACCTGCTTGATTTCATGGATGGACCAGTGGCCAGAGGCGGGGTCGAAGTGGTGCCCCTTGCCCTTGTAACGGACCCAAAGCGTGCCGTCGGCATTGAACGCCAGGTCGGTCCGGGCGAGGGCAGCCAAGGATGCAGAAAGCCTCAATCCACACAGACGGTTGTACAGGATGGCGGTGGCGGCGCGCAGGCAGGTCTGCTGGCACTGACCGTACTGGCCCAGAACGCCTACGACCGAGAATCCCTGCGGTCCTGGCTGGAATGGCTGGCGACGGGCGTCCCGGGGTGGATTCCCCTGCTGCTCTATTGCGGGGCTTGGCCGCTGACAGACGTACCGGACTTGACCCCGGGCAGCGGCCCGTTCCAGGAACGGCTACGGCAGGAGACGCTGCTACGCAGGGTACAGCCCGGTTAGCGCCCAGGCGGCGGTTGTGCCTTCAATCAATGCGCTGGCGCAACTTGGGATCCAGGAAATCGCGCAGGGCATCCCCAAACAGATTGGCGGTCATGATGGCGAGCGTGATGGCCAGCCCGGGGAAAACCACCAGCCACCAGGGCGGCCTGAAAGCGGCCGCGGTGACGCCCCCGAGCATGTTGCCCCAGCTCGGAGCCGGAGGCGGAATGCCCAGGCCCAGGAAACTGAGCGCCGATTCCGCAAAAATGGCGCCGCCCAGGTGCAGGGTAGCCACCACCAAAATGGGCGCCGTAACCTGCGGGGCGATGTGACGCGCCATCAGGCGCAGGTTGGTCACCCCAATCATCCGGGCCGCTTCCACGTACATGGCTTCACGGACGGACAGGACGACTGACCGCGTGATGCGGGTCGCCGACGGAATCTGGGTTACGGCAATGGCTGCGATGACGGTTTCCAGCCCCGCCCCGAGCACAACCAGGAGCATAAGGGCGAGAATCAGGGAGGGAAAGGACATCAGAATGTCCACCACGCGCTGGCTGATGAGATCGAACCGTTGCCCGAGGAAACCGCTGCCAATCCCCCACACGAAACCGATGGCGTCACCCACGATAACCGCGATCAGACTCACCATCAGGGTAATCTGGGAGCCAAAGATGATACGGCTCAGGATGTCACGGCCCAGATTGTCGGTACCCAGCCAATGGCTGGCCGAGGGGCCTTGCCGCACAGCGGCGTAATCCGCCTCGTTGGGATCGTAGGGTGCCACCAGAGGTGCGCTCAGGGCCAGCAGAAACAGCAGTATCCAGGCTATGCAGGCCAGCATGCCCATGGGGGAAACTGTATAGAACCGCTTGACGTTCCCTGTGAAGCGCTGCCAGCGCGAAGGCGTTTCCAGCTGACGAAAGCCTTGGTTCACGGAAGCCAAAGGGGCGGTCATGCGCAGGAACGAACCCTCAACTGTAGCGGATGCGCGGATCCAGGATGCCGTAGCTCAGATCCACAAGCAGGTTGACGAACACGTAGATCAGGCCATAGACCAGGACCAGGTTCTGGATCATCATCCAGTCCCGTTCCTGCATGCCCTGTACCATCAGGCTGCCCAGACCGGGGACGGCAAATGCCTTTTCCACCGAGACCGTGCCCCCCAGCAAGCCGCCCAGGGCCAGGCCGGTGGTGGTAATGACCGGCAGCATGGCGTTTTTGAAGACGTGCCGCCAGATCACCAGCGAGTCGCCGAGACCCTTGGCCCGGGCCGTGCGCACGTAATCGTCATACAGTGCTTCCAGGGCTGCGGAACGGGCCATGCGGGCCGTCGCCGCGCCCAGACCCAGGCCCAGGGTAAGGGAGGGCAGGGCCACAATGGCGAAGTTGCCACCCGGATCTTCCCAGAACTGGATGATCGTAAGGGGCGGCCGCCAGGTCAGCACCAGCACCGTGAACAGGATGATCATCAGCCCCAGCCAAAAGCTGGGCACCGCCAGAAAGATCGTGATGCCGGCCCGGGCGGCCTGATCCAGCAGCGAATTGCGCCAATAGGCGCTGATGAGACCCACCGGGACCCCGATCAGCCAAGACAGAATCACCGCCATCAGGGCAATCTGGGCCGAAATGGGGCCCCGGCGCAGGATCATCTGGCTGATGGGGTCCTTGGTCCAGAAGGAGTAACCCATTTCGCCCCGGAATACCTGCCCCATCCAGTCCAGGTACTGTCGGTACAGCGGCTTGTCCAGCCCCAGGCTGGCCCGCACTTCCGCCAGTTCCTCTTCGGACAGAATGTAGACCCCCGTGGACTCGGAATAAATGGTCTGCAGGGGATCGCCGGGAATCACCCGCATGGCCAGAAAAATGAGCACGGTCACCCCAAAGAGGGTAGGCACCGCGATCAGGAGGCGATTGATGATGTA
Source organism: Caldilineaceae bacterium (assembly GCA_965200385.1). Classification (GTDB taxonomy): domain Bacteria; phylum Chloroflexota; class Anaerolineae; order Caldilineales; family Caldilineaceae; genus Bin34. The sequence goes on along the minus strand of OZ241342.1, from coordinate 3,668,894 downwards.
TTGGCGCATGCTGGACTCTGTCGGGGCAACCGCCGCTCGGTACGGGGCCGGGTCCCCGGGAACAGGGCCGGCGGGATCCTGTGCGCAGGGCCCCGCCGGCTGTCAGTACAATCCGGATGCTAGGCGTCGATCCAGACCGTTTCCATGCGTCCCCACTCCGCGAAGATGCGGTTTTGGAGTTCAATGCCCTTCACTTTCTGGTTCCACATGGGCAGGTGATACGTGTAACCGATAAGGTATTCGGGCGGATTCTCGTCCAGCAGATTCTGGGCTTCGTCAATCTGGCCCTTGCGGGTGTCGAAGTCCGTCTCGTCGTCGATCTGGGTCAGGAGGGAGTCAAAGTCCGAGTTGGTGTAGCCACCGAAATTCTGGGAGCCCCCGGTCCGCCACCAGAGATTGCCGCGCGGGGAGATATCCGATACACCATGGCCGCGGGTATGCACCATCAGTTCGTAGGTGCCCTGCTGCTGCTCCGTGCCCAGGCTGGCCCGTTCGATAATGCGGATCTTGGTCGGAATGTTGAGATCGCGGGACAGCATGTCCTGCACGGCGGGCGCGAGCAGCTCGGCCTGGGGACCACTGGCTGCCAGGATTTCCAGTTCCGGCAAGCCCTCACCGTAGCCGGCCTCGGCCAACAGGGCGCGGGCCGTCTCCAAGTCTTCGGTCTTGTCTTCCCGGTAGCCCGGCATGGTGGCGAGCTCGGCCGGAGGGGTGGCGTAGGGATCGCCCTGGGGCACCCAGCGGGTAATGTTGATCACTTCCTGGGTTCCGAAGGCTGCCTTCAGGTTCTGCTTGCTCACACCCAGGTGAATGGCCTTGCGCACGCGCGGATCCGCCAGCGGGCCTTTGGTATTGTTTATGAACAGCCAATAAGCCCCGAAGTTGGGCAGCAGGTTGTTGTCGATGTCGTCCCGGGCTGAACCTTCCTGCCAGGTTTCAAAGGCCACATTCCAGGACATGTCGGCCTGACCGGTCAGGACGGCGGTACCACGGTCTGACCAGGCGGGTACATGCAACAGTTCCAGCTGATCGATGTAGGGCAGTTCGGCGTCCCAGTAATCTGGATTGCGTTCCAGCAACCAGCGTTCGGCCGGTTGGTGTTCCACAAAGCGGAAGGCACCGGTACCGGGGACGATGGTTTCACGCAGGTCAAAGTCGTTTTCCTGCAGGTGCTTCTCTGAATAGATAAGAGCATTGGTCGCTGCCAGCACATTCAGGAAATAGGCGCGCGGTGCGGACAGCTGGAAGACAGCGGTGCCGGCATCCGGAGCCGTAAGATCTTCCACGAAAGCGAATTCGGCTTTCATGGGCGAAATTATGCCCGAGGGGGGATCCATAATCCGGTTGAAGGTCGCCAGGACATCGGCCGAGCTGAAGGGCGTACCGTCATGGAACTGGACGCCTTCGCGCAGATGGAAGGTGTAGGTCCGGCCATCCTCGGAAATATCCACACTCTTGGCCAAGTCAGGCACAACCGTGCGCAGGCCGTTCACCAGATTGTTGCGCACAAGGTTGTTGTACATGTGACCCAGTACATGGACACCACCACCCTGGTGTGCATCAAAGCTGCTCATGGTCACGCCAAAGGCTGTCTTCAGGTGGCCTCCCCGCTTGGGGGTGCCGGGGGGACGCATCAGACCCGGATCTTCGCCCATAGCGGCTTCCACTTCAGGGGCCGAGGTGGGCACCGGCGTGGGTTCTTCCATGGACATTTCCGGGCCCGCGGTCGGGGCGGGAGCACAGGCAGCGATAAGGCCTATGCCTGCGCTTGTACCAGCCAGTTGCAGGAAGCGGCGTCTTGTCAAATGCCTCATTGGGGTTCTCCTTGGTTTGCGGGCAAGCACAGACCACACCGGCCAGAAAACTGTCTCCTGAACCCTGCGCGTGGCAGTGTGCACAATGGGCCTGTACGTTGGACAGACCCAGTATAGCATAGCAGGGACCAATCCTGACCATCCAGCCTGATCAGGGAGCAGGAACAAGGGCCGGATCCTGATTGCCAAACTGTCGGGATCCCGCCTAGCCATACAGGAAGCTTCACAGTCCGTTTATCATGGCAGCGCGTGTGGTGTGGTAAAGAACGCCGATGCGAATGCTGCTCTGAACATCCGGGACAAGTGGTTGGTTGAAAATACGGCGTTCGGGGACGGCGCGTCTGCGGGTGGAGGTGGCAACAAGGGTTGGCCTGTGAAGCCTGAAAGTGTATCCGGTGTGGCATCGCGGGCCTGCGGGTGCGGTGTGAATACGTATATAGTCCCCCATCGTAATCTTCGTCGACAGTACAGGCAACGCCGTAGCGTTCCAATTTTCATCCCGATTCAATACGGAACAGGCGCGCTGCATTCCCTCCCTGGATGCGGGCCATGGCCGCTTCCGGCAAAGCCAGACCCTGATGCATGCATGCCTGGATTTCCTCAATGGGAACCCAAGGGTGATCACTGCCGAACAGCAGCCGGTCAGGGCCGGCAAACTTCAGGGCATAGGCGATGGCGGCCGCGGAAGGGGTCACCAGATCCAGGTATACCTGTGCATAGTAGGCGCCCGGCGGCCGGGTGATGTGCTCCCGGCCCCGGCCCTTGCGCTCGGTCTGTTCCTCCACGCGTCCCATCAGGTAGGGCAAAACGCCGCCGGCATGGGGATGCACAACCCGGAGTGCAGGATGTCTCTCCAATACGCCACCCAGGATCAGGCGCAGCATGGCAAAGGAGGTGTCCATCATGAAAGCCGCCATGGGAATCATGGCGTGATCCCGGACATGTCCACCCCAGGTAGGTACTGTAGGGTGAAGCACCAGGGGCACCTCAAGGGCGGCCACCCGGGCAAAAAAGGGATCCAGGACCGGATCGTCCAGGTGGGTACCGTCCAGGTGGGAACAGCAGAACACGCCCCGCAGATCCAGTTCCTGAATCGCCCGCTCCAGTTCCCGGATCGAATCCTCCACATCAGGCAGAGGCAGGGAGGCTATGGCCACGAAGCGGCCCCCGCTGTTGCGGCAGAGATCAGCCAGAAAATCGTTGCAGAGGCGTGCGCCCTGGAGCCGGCGGTCGGCGGGCAGACGGGAGGGCGAGGGGATATTGACGCTCAGTACGGATACGTCAATGCCTGCCCGGTCCATGTCCGCCAGCTTGCGTTCAGGTGCATAATCTGCCAGATCCAGACGAAACTGCTGTACGTCGCCGTAACGGAACACATACTGTCCCGGGTGCAGCCGTTCCGCGGACACGAATCCGGACGCGTCCACGTACAGTTCTGCGTATTCCCGGGGAAAGACATGACTCTGAACATCAACATTCATGGTGTTTCCTTATATGCGCCGGGATGGCTGGTCCATGGCTGCCAGCGGGCGTCTTGCTTCAGAAAAGTGCCACCAGCGGGAAAAAGAGCAGGGAGGATATGAAGCCGCCTGCACCACCGCCCACGACACCCATTACCCGACTCAGGCCACCTCGTGTCCCGGCACCGGCGTAGGCAGCCAGAAGATACATCAGGCCCCAGCCCACGGCACAACCGAAGAGGCCCGCAAGCAGATGGAGGGGCAACAACCGCAGCTGCACAGTCTGCACCAGATAGGGCAACAGGCCTGACAGGCGCACAAGCAGCCACGCCACAGGCGTGAGCAGTGCGGCCACCAGAGCCGCCATCCCCATCATGACCAAGTGCCACATATGGCTGCCTACTGCAAATGCAGGGGGGCCTCAAGCCAGTCGCCGATCCGGTCATCGCGGAAAGCGCCGTCAAAGGCTATGACCCGGAGCGAGCAGCACCAGTCGGTTCCCCGGGGGACAGACCGTTCCTGCCACAATACCGGATTCCGGCTGACAATGCCATACGCACCCACACACCAGGGATCCCGTTCCTCGGGCTCGGGATCGCTCATCAGGACGCCATACGGCCCATTGCCCCAGACCGGATTGTGCATGACCACATACCGGCCCGGTATACCGTGAATCCCCTGTTGCCCTTCCCGCGCTCCGTCAGCCTGTATGCGTCCGCCGCAGGCGGGCACAAGCCGGGGTTCCACGCGTACACACAGGATGCCGAACTTGGTGGCCGGGAACTGCAGGTCACCGTACACAGCGGACATGCAGGTCGTCACGTCACACAAATGAACGTCACCCAGAACGCCCAGGGTAACGGTACGCACTTCATCCAGCACGGGCTGGCCCTGTTCGTCGCGCCATATACTGTACTGGACAAACTGTACGCCGTGAGTGTACACCCGGATCCAGGGTACGTCAGCCCGATCCATGCGGCCTACATGGTGAAAGACGGCATCCTGTTCCTTGCGCCTGGGGGGTACAGCCCAGAAATTGGCCTGCCGTCCATCTACATATACCGGATTGGCACCCACAAAAATGCCGTTGTGAAACGGGTGATCAAAGGGATAGGCCTGAATCACGTTCTTGCCGGCCGGCGTGTAGAAGGGAAACACCCAGGGCCGATAGTAACCGGCCCCAAATCCGCCTACCGGAATTTGGGCTGCCCGGTCCACTACCAGGTGAGTGGCCGGATGCCCCGGGGCGTCACCGGGTGTCGTGACCACCTGAAAGCGCGGGGTGGACATAAGGCCGGGCGCGGTCCTGCCGATGCCACAGACTGTCTGCTTCAGGGCCGGGGAATCATCAGGTTGAGCATGGCCTCGGGGTCATGGGGGTCCACGCCATGCTTCTGCTGCAATGCCGCCCGTACGCTGTTCTCGGCCGCAATGTCCAGATCCGTCAGGGGCAGGGCCAGCCGCTGGCCGTCCCGCTGGGCCGATTCCCGGCAGCCCACTTCCATTTCCATGGACATCACGGCATCCTCCAAAGTGAAGTCACAATGGTCGGAACCCCGTAGTTCCGCTGCAAAGTCGGTGACGTGCGAGGCGATGGAGGACAGATAGTAGGCCCGTTCATGCCGCACCGCCAGGCGGTGCTCGTTGCGATACTCTACTACCCCGATGGGCAGTTCGATGCGGTCGCAGATCCATTGGCCATCCTCGACCACATGCGTAATGGGGAACGTCATGTCGTGGCGGGCACCGTTTTGCAGAGCATCGTCCGAGCAGTAACGGACTTCACCCAGGCCATGCCACTGGTGCTGGGCTTCACGGACGATGGTCCCCCGGGCGCCGGCCAGTTCGGTGTAGCCCGGACGGGGATACCGGCCCAGCATGCCCTTGAGATTCCCGGCCAGATCGGTGACCAGCCGGTCTTCCGGGAAAAAGAAGAAATGGCAGCGGAAGGATTCGTCTTCATGGTAACGATGACGGGCTTCCCAGTGGGGCTCTGCAGCCATACGGTGGGACACGGCCTGGACCGCTTCCGGATGCGCTTCATAGAAAGCGATCCAGCGCGAATTGTTGTGGTAGCCCGTGTGGTCGTACAGGCAGGTAATGCGCCGGATGGGTCCCAGGAAACCGGTCCGGTCAATGGCCTTGGCCAGACGATCGAAGGGAAAACGGATGAAGTTCTCGCCGATGCGCAGGGTCACGCCGTTCTCCCGCGCTACCCGGGCCATGTCCCGGGCCTGCCACAGGGTACTGGCCATGCTCGTTTCCACCAGGTGGTGAATGCCTGCACGGGAGAGGGTGACCGAGATGGCATGATGGACGTCAATCGGTGCCACCACCAGCGCCGCTTCCGCCAGGTCGGCCCGGATCAGGTCCGACACGGAATAAAAGGGCTGGGCATCAATGGCATCGGCATACCGATCCGCATTTTCCTGCACCGGATCACACACCGCGACCAGATTCAGCCAAGGCCGCAGGCTCTGGAACAAGCCCTGATAGGTGGTGGTGGAGCGGTTGCCCGCTCCGATCATGGCGACGTCAACGGGTTTGTCGAGTCCTTGCATTAGGGGATCCCCCGGTTATGGGTTGGGCAAGTCTTCCAGATTGGCTTCATACACTTGGGCATGTCCGGTAACGTCACTCGTGTAAATCACGTGCCGGCCATCCGGGGCGAAGGAAGGATGGGGATGGGTGTGCTGCGGTGCATATACGGAAATGGGACCATCCTCGTAGGGGAAAGGACCATTCCAGTGGGCCCCCAGGCTGCTGGCCCGGGGCAGACACAGCGTGGTGGGCTGGCCCAGGCCGTCCAGGGGATCGAACACCTGGATCCCGATATCGGGGAAATTGGTGTCGGCGACCATGCGCCGGCCGTCAGGGGCGGCGATGGCATGCCAGGCATTGAATCCCGTCACGGTGCGGACCCGGCTGGTGTCCACGTGTACTGCGCGCATCCCCTTGGGCCAGTCTACAAAGCCTACTTCGCGGGTACCCGGAATCCAGGCCTCGTGGGTGATCCATTCCCCCGGCGCCCTGCGATAGAGGCGGCGGTTGCCGGTACCGTCCCGGTGCACGAGCCACACCCGGTCCTTGAGCGGGCCGGCATAGAAGAGCAGATTCGCGTCGTCGGGGCAGAACTGCATGTGCGACACATCGTCCCGGCGCAGGATGATCTCCCAGCTTCCAGCTTGCACGTCGGCCACGGCAATGCAGGCCTCATCACCGTCCTGGAAACGGATGGCCCAGAAACGATCACAGGCACTCAGGGCGGTAGTCCCCATGGCGGCAGCCACCATGCCGGTCTCCCGCATGACGAAGCCCGCCAGATCGACAAGCAATTCCTCCTCGCAGGTTTCGGTATGCACCCGCCACCCGCCGGTACCGGCGGTGAAGTAGATCCAGTCCCCGGCATGGGCTGGATGGATGGAGAAATCGGCAATGTCGTCCCGTGCGGTCAGTTGCACCAGCTCCCCCGAGGCCCGCTCTTCCACGAAGATCTGGGGGGCGCCGCAGCGGGCCGAGGTGAACAGGGTCCAGCGCATCGCGTCATCGTAGGCCGGTACCAGGAAGAAGGGCTGGTGGTGCACCGAGGCGTGCGACGTGATCTGGCGAATGCGGACGCCGGTCTGCTCATCCCGCAACCAGCGGGATTCAGGCGGGAAGCGGTCTCCCTTGGCCATCAGGCGCTGTCTCTCTGTCCTGTCTCAGGCGGCCATGGCTGCCCGGGGTTCCGGCAGCAGACCCCGTTCGCCATACCACTGTGCAAAACCGGATGCATCCAGATCTGCCTGAATGCGCCGGATCTCGTGGGCAGGCAACGGCCGCAGGGGCGGGCGGACGTTCATGGAGGGGAAACGATCCTGCAGGTGCATGGCGACTTTCATGCGCTGGTGGGCGTCGGAGGAGGGTTCCCCGAAACGGTAGACGGTCTTGTTCAGCCGGTAGACGACCTCCTGGGTCGCGTATGCCCGGCCGTAGTCACCGCTCAGGGCGGCATGGACCAGATCGATGATCAGTTCCGGCACAAAGCCGGCGAAGCCCACCAGGGCACCGTCGGCGCCCGCGAGCAGCGAGGCCAGCAGGTATTCATCGTGGCAGGTGAGCAGGGGGATGTCCGGCGCGCGTTCCTTCAGGACCCGGTGTTCATGGCCCAGCCGCGCCATGTCCCGGGTACCCATTTTGATGGCCACGACCTGCTCGATTTCGGTCAGGGCCAGCATTTCTTCCAGGGTATAGGTGGCTTTGGTCCAGTTGGGATATTGATGCACGATGATGGGGATGTCCGCACCCGCCGCCACATCCTCGAAATAGCCCACTGCCGTCGTGGCGGTTCGGCCAAAGCGCAGCCAGTGGTGGGCCGGCATCAGCAGAATCGCGTCGGCCCCGGCTTCCTTGGCCGCCAGGGCGTGATCGATGGCCTCGAAACTGCCCTCGCAGCAAATACCGGAAACGATACGCGTGTCGCCGGCGGCTTCCTTCATGATGCGGACCACCTCGGCCCGTTCCTGGGCACGCAGACCCATGACTTCGCCGGTGTGGCCATTGCACACCAGACCACGCATCCCGGGCACAGCCGCCAGGTAGCGCGTATAGATCCGGAGGCCTTCCTCGTCAATGGCGTGATCCGCGTGAAACGGACACAGGGTGGCAGCGAAGACGCCGCTCCAGGGATGGTCAAACATCAGGCATTTCTCTTGTGCTGGGGTAGGGAACGTGACAGAAAAAGCGCACCGGTCACTTCTTGATCACCTGCCGCGGATTCAGGGCGTCGTTCAGGCCGTCACCCAGGAAGGTGAAGGCGAAAACGATAACCCCAATGGTAGCGGCCGGAATGACCATCAGGTGCGGAAAGGAAATCCAGAGACTGAGACTGTCGCTGAGCATGGAGCCCCAGCTGGCATTGGGCGGCTGGACGCCAATGCCCAGAAAGCTGAGCCCGGACTCCAGGGTGATGGCCCCGCCCACCCCCGCGGTCACGGCCACGATGATGGGCCCCATGGCGTTGGGCAGGATGTGCTGGGTGATGACGCGCCGTTCGTCGGCCCCGACGGCACGCGCGGCCTCCACGTACAGGGTCTCGCGGACGGAAAGCACCTGGCCCCGCAAGAGACGGGCGAAGCCGGGCCAGCTGATCAGGGACAGGGCACCGAATACCAGCACGAAATCCAGCCAGAGTGTATCCAGGTAGAAAGGATTCTTGGTCTGCATGTACATCTGGTCGAACCAGGCGGCGATGGGCCGTTTCAGGGCCGTATTCATCAGCATGGCCAGCAACAGGCCGGGCACGGCCATCGTCACGTCCGTCAGCCACATCAGAAATTCGTCGATCCAGCCCCGGGCATAGCCCGCGATACCGCCCAGAATGACGCCCAGCACCAGGGAGATGAAGGTGGTGAAGAAGCCGACGAAGGCGGCGGTGCGGGCCCCGTGCAGCAGGCGCGACAGAATGTCCCGGCCTAGGGCGTCCGTGCCCAGGAGGTGCTCCCGGGACACGTTCTGCATGGCACTGCCAATATCCTGTTCCAGGAAATCGTAGGGCGTGACATAGGGTCCGATGAAGGCGGCGACAATGAACAGGATCACGATGACCAGGCCCAGCGTCGCCAGCCGGTTCAGCAGCAGCCGGTGCCAGGCTTCTTTCCAGAGACTGCGCTGTTCACCCGCCTGGATTTTGTCCAGATCGGCAAAACGCTCGTTCAGGGTGGAGCTGGCCATCGTTCAGCTGCGGGCGATGCGGGGATCCAGCAGGGGATAGCCCAGGTCGATCAGCATGTTGCCGACCATCACGATCAGGGTACCGATGAAGACGGTGGTCATGATTACCGGGTAATCGACGGTACGCAGCGCGGTGATGGCAATATGGCCAAAGCCGGGAATGTTGAAAATGAGCTCCAGGAAAAGGGCCCCGTTGACGATGCCGATCAGGATCAGGCCAATGGAGGTCATCACCGGAATGAGCACCGGCCGCAGCATGTGGCGGAAGATCACCAGCCGACGATTCAGGCCCTTGGCGTTGGCAGTCCGGATATAGTCCTGGGACAGGGTGTCCAGCACGGCGGCCCGGGTCTGGCGAATGACGGTGGGCAGGGCACCCAGGCCCAGCAGGACAATGGGCAGCAGGACCTGGCCATGGAAAAGGCCTTTCCAGCCATAGGGCACGTCCATGACCTTGACCACAACGACCAGGAACCACAGCAACAGGGGCGCAATCACGTAAATGGGTATGGCGTTGACGATCACGATCAGCCCCACGATGAACTGGTCAGTGAACGTGTTGTGTTTGAGCGCCGCGGCTACCCCCAGGGGTACGCCCAGCAGGAGCATGAACAGGCAGGCCGCCACGCCCAGCTGCATGGAAATGGGCAGACGCACGCTCACCATGCGGGACACGGGCCGCTTTTCACGGATGGAGTAGCCCAGATCACCCTGGGCCAGACGTCCCAGGTAGCGGCTGAACTGCTCCGGGAAAGGGGCGTCCAGACCGTACTTTTGGCGCAAGGCTTCCAGGACATCCTCTTCCAGAACCAGGCTGCCCTGCTCCTGGTCCAGAAACATGCGCTTGATGGGGTCGCCGGCCCCGTAGAACATCATGGCGTACGAAACAAACAGGATGAGCAGCAAACCGCTCCCCCAGCGCACCATGCGGGTGGCGAGATACAGGACCATGGGCAGCGAGCACGTCAGCAAGTGGTCAAGACAACAAGACAGGCGACCGGGAACACAGTCTGTACGGAGTGCTCCCGGTCGCCCGGTACAGGGACAGATTATGTCCCAACAGGCCTACTGCTCACGCATGTAGATGCGCCAGGGGGCAATCAGGCCTACATCGGGACCCCGCTCGAAATTGGCGACTTCTTCGCCCACGGAGCCATAACCTTCGGGAATGCCGAAGAACATGCCTACCCGGTCAGCCATGAAGAGTTCCTGGGCGGCACGGGTCTTTTCGCACCGGCCGGGATCATCCGGCGAGAGCGCCTGGGCTTCCTCGATCAGGCGATCGACCTCGGGGTTGTTGTATCCCTTGAGCATGGAACCACGGGCAATCGGGCCCTGGCTGTGCATGCCAACCCAGGCGTAGGTAGCGCCGTCCGGGAAACGGATCACCACATCGTCCCGGGAAAGATTGACGAGTTCGGCATCTTCACCAAATTCGTCCGGGCGGGTCTTGAACTCAACATTGGTGATGCCCAGATTCTGGCGCCAGAATTCCATGACGGCTTCCAGAGCCCGGTTGAGCGAAGGTGACGACGCCCGGGGCGTGACCCGCAGCTTGGGCAGGTTTTCGGCACTGCCGTAGCTGGAAGCCGCCAGGGCGGCCTGGGCCGCTTCCGGATCGTAGTCATCCGACCAGTTGGCCTCCGGGTCCCAGCAACTCACGTTGGGATCCAGGAGCTGGGTCGGCAGCATGGCGTTGCCTTCCGGGAAAGCAGCCTGGAATACGGCATTCATATCTACTGCCAGGTAAAGGGCTTCCCGCACCTTGGGATCGTTGGTGGGTTCTACCTGGTCCGTGATCCAGAAGGAATTGAAGCCGATGGACTTGATGGGGCGGAAATAGTCGGCATGGGCCTCGCGCAGGGCCGGCGGCAGTCCGGTCATCACGAAACTCACCTGGTTGTTCTGCACCATGGTGGCCGCGGTGTTCTGATCGGTCACGAACATGAACTCGATCCGCTCCAGGTAAGGGCCTTCGTCCATCCACCAGTTGGGGTTGGGTTCCATGGTCGCCACGCCCAGATCCGGGTCATATTCGGTCAGCATGTAGGGACCGCTGACCGCCGGGCTGTTCTCGGGCAGCCAGAACGTATCCAGATTTTCGTCTGTCACGTCGTCGATCTTGATCGGATTGGTGTGGGTAGTGGCGATGCGCCAATGGAAGATCGCGTCCGGCACCATCAGCGTGGCCTGCACTGTCCGGTCATCCAGCGCCACCAGGCCCGACACGGTGTCCGCCTCGTCCGCGCGGGCTTCCGGGAAGCCCACGACGTTGCCGATGTACTGCGGAATGCGTCCGTGCTCGGTCAGGGGATCCGTCATCCGGTTCCAGGTACCGACGACCTGCTGGGCGGTGATGGGCGTACCATCGGACCACACGGCTCGTTCGTCAATGGTAAAGGTCCAGACCGTATCTCCTTCGCTGGCCACCGCACTGTCGAAGACGCCGTACTGCAGGTTGGCATCCACGTCAAAGTACAGGGGAGGTACGTAGAGCAGGGGCATCCAGCTCTGGTGATCGCCACCGCCTGACATGGGGAAGAAGCTGAAGCTGTTCGCGCCCGTCGATCCGGTAGTCATACGCAAGACCTGTTCATCCGCGGCGTCGGCGGGCAGTGCCGAGTCGGCCATGTCCATATCTTCCCCGGCTGCCATGTCGGCAGGTTCCGCGGCCGGGGCCGGAGCACAAGCTGCCAGAGCCACCACCAAGATGATCAGCAAACCTGTCAATTTCCACAATTTCATGCTCTGTTCTCCTTAAACTCTGGGTACAACGACATGCCAACGGCAAAACCAACGCGCAACTCCCGGGCAACCCCATAGCCCTGCACTTCCGGACCGGATGGCCCAAAGGCAGAATACAACTGCCCAAGCAACAGCTCAGATGTCGATTTTGCAACTGAAACACAAGACAATGAACACTCGCCGCTGTGTCCGGTCCTGGAGACGCCGAGTGGCCTCCTGAATTGTATAACACTGGCAGAGTTCAGACACAATATAGTGGGGAGCGGCTGAACCGGTTTGCCAGACTGGCGGGCTCCCCCTCCCCGTCCACTGGGGAGCACAACAATATACCGTCAAACACCCTCCATCTCATCTAGAAGTCGCCGAAATAGTCCTCTACTTCCCACCACCAACCCCCGGGTTCCGCTACGAGCAGCATGCGCACGATCAGGAGCACCAGGGCACCCCACACCAGCACGTCCAGCAGGTATCTGTATATCCCCCCGGCCCGGTCATTGCGTTCCCGGAGGACCGCCAGGCCCCAGCGCCGCAGCAGGACGCTGCTCCACATCGCACCCACCACCAGCGCTTCAGCCAGCAGACGCCACAGGGGACCCGCTTCCCAGTCGAGCAGCGGCACGGCTGCGTCAAACAGGTTGATGTATGTGACCTGCATGCAGTAGGCGAACAGGCTGTCCCGGCCCAGGGGCATAAACAGCCAGCCCCCGATACGTATCAGCAGTGGCCACAGGTGGGTGACCAGCAGCCACAGCAGGCGCAGGTACAAAGTGACAATGGCGAGACTGTGCGGGGGCATCAGGAACTCACGGACGCCGAAGTCACCCAGAAAATCCTGTACGGCGGTGTTACCCCCGTAATCGGTCAGGAAAGCCACCAGCAGGGCGACGCCGGCCACCACGACAACACCATCGATCCAGCGCCCCCAGCGCTGATGCCGCCACCAGTCCCCGATGGCCCGGTGGTGGTATCCCAGAACGATCGCGCCGCCGAACAGCGGCGTGTTGGCCGCCAGATGACGAAACGAGGCAAACTCCAGACTCATGACCCAGGGTTCGAGTTGCGTGAGCAGGTAGATCCCGGCCATGGCCGCCAGCACCAGCCGGGTGCGCTGGCGGTAAAGGCCCCAGAGAGCCAAGGGGGCCAAGGCTACGTAGACGACGTAGGCGATGAGGATGTCCATTTCCCACGCCACATCCTTCAAGGCAATCAGGCTCACGAGCCACTGCACAATTTCGCCCTGGGGCTCTTCCTGCAGCATGTCGTGCCCGAGCAACACCGTCAGCACGAAAGAGAAGAACAGGATATAGCGGTAGATAAGCCAGCTGCGGGCGAGACGGCGGGTCACTTGGCTCTCCAGGGTCCGGCCGACGGCGATGTAGCCTATGGTGAAACCGGAGATGAAGAAAAAGACTTCGGCCGCATTAATGAGAAAACGTGAGCCCCCGGTAATGACAATGAGGGGCGAGGCCATGCCCAGATGGGTCAAGGTCATGACAAAAATGGCATAGCCGCGGAGAAAATCCAGGCGCAGATCCCGCTTGCCTTCCATATAGGCCAAGTCGTGCATGTAGGCCAAGTCCGTGATGGTTTGACTCGGGGAATTCTGATTCCTGGCGCCTGTATTCAGGTATGGGGCTGCCGGTTTACTTCTGCATCAGGCCCAAGCCGGAGACCTGTCGGGGACGGTCTCCGGCTGTGCATCGCCACGCGCGGCGGGCACGGTACATTGGGCCCAGTGAGGTTATTCCTGGTATTCAAAATCCAGCGGATTCTGGGCCAACAGTTCCAGCCAGCCGTCTGCTACCTGGTCCATGGCCTCTTGCGGCGTGGCCTGCTCGGACAGCGCTGCGGACGCACCTTCCGCCAAGCCAATGAACATCTCAAGCCATTGCGGTACGCCGGGCGTGAAGGGACGGCCCCGGCTCAAAACCTCACCATAGTCCGGCATGTAGGGCTTGTCCGCGACGACGTCCGCATCCGAGAAAACGCTCTTGCGGGCCGCTGTCATGCCAAAATCGAGTACGCCTTCCTTGGCGCGCTGTGGATTGCTGAGAGCGGCCATGAGTTCAAAGGCAGCTTCCTTGTGCGCCGAGGTCTTCATCATCACGATGTTGTGCTGTACGAAGTTGCCCGTACCGCCTTCCGGGTAGGGCGCGATGGCCCAGTTGCCCACAACCTGGGACTTTTCCGGATCGTCGAGGGACGGCAGGATAAAGCCGGCCCAGCCTTCGTTGACGGCCACATCACCGGCCAGGAAGGCATTGGCGGCATCCGGGTTGTCCCACGCCAGCAGGCCAGGCGGTGCATACTTGTCCTTGTGTTCTTTCAGCAGGGTCAGCGCCGCCACGCCGTTTTCCCCGTTGATGAGCGGCTGCCAGTCGGGTGTGAGGAGGGGGTCCCCCAAAGCCCAGTAGCGCGCCAGGAAGAGCTTGACCAGCTGGGCAGGCACACCAGCAAAGGAAAGCCCGTACATATCATCATTGGTATGGGCTGCCAGCAGGGCATCGTAATCTTCCCAGGTGGTCGGAAACGCGTCAATAAGGTCCGTGCGGTAGAACAGCACGGATACACCGCTCACTACCGGCAGGCCGTAGCGGACGCCCGTATTCCCGGCAATGCCTTCGCCGTACCGGTAGACGGGATCGAAGAAGCCGTCCATATCGTAGCCGCTGGCGTCCAGGAAATCGTTGATGGGTTCCAGTTCTGGCCAGATGGTGTACTGGAACTCGATGTCGTTGCAGAACAGATCGAACTGGGGTGCCCCGGACGCCAGATCGGCCTGGACCTTGGGCATCAGGGTTTCCCAAGGTGCGAACTCGAATTCGACCTGGGCTCCCGTCTCGGCGGTGAACTGTTCCGACCAGGCCCGGAAAGCGGGTTCATAATCCGTTCCGGCCTGGGTCAGCATGCGCAGCGTGATGCCGTCGTATTTCTTCCCGGAAGCCGTATCGGCAGCGGCTTCCGGCGCCGCTGCAGGGGGTGGAGGCGCCCCGGTTGGGCCACAGGCCGCGAGCAGGGAGCCAGCTCCCAGAACGCCCAGAGTCTTGAGAATATCCCGTCGGTGGTAACGATAAGGACGCTTCATGTTGCATGTCTCCCGGTACTGAATTTGGGAAACACAGGAGCTGCCGGCTGCCCGACAAGGTGACCGGCTTACCTGTGCCTGCCTGGATCTTCCCGAATATCGCCCTTTCTGTCAAACAGGCGAGACGAGGTAATCATGGACAATCCGACCGTAGGTTTCCGTATAGTCGGCAATCTGGTAGAACGCGACGCTCTCGGCCACGGGTGTGAAGGCACGCAAGTCGCTGTTGGCCGTACCCGCGAACGACACGGTACCCTCGCCCCGGTACCGCAGATGGGTAGTCACATCGACGGGTGTGGCTTCCACCAGCTGCCGGACAGCGTCACCGGGGCCATCCGCCCGGGGAATGGATTTCAGCCGGTAACTGGGAAACATGGGTATCAATTCCGACGCTCGGGCCGGCACACCCAGCGTGGAAGTCAGGGTCATGATCTCGACACCGTCCTTGCAGGTGCGACAGGTCAGCAGGTTGGAATGCTGTTCCATGTGTACCTGTGCATACTCCTTGGGGGCGCCCCAACGCTCCCGACCCGCGCAGATGGCCGTCACGTTGTCCAGGTACAGGTGGGAGTTGAAGAATACCGGCTGCTTGCGGAACAGGGCCTGGATCTGGATTCCTGCTTCGTGAAAGGGGCCATAGGACGAGGAGAAGGGCACATCAATGCCGAAGGCCACGCAGAGTCCCTCCGGATGGGGAGTCAGCGGGGCGGGCAGAAACGGCAGCATGCCTTCCGGATCAACCCGGAAGAACACCGTCTGCAACCGTACACCCCGGTACTGGGTGGGCAACGGAGGATAATAGGGACGATGGGCCGGCATGCCTGCTTCAACTGTGTTCATAGCCAACTTCCGCCTGGAATTTTCCTGAATGATACGAGGTTGCCTCCCTGCCGGTGGCCCCGGCAGGGAGGCAACGCGCCATGGCACTTTTGGCTCAATCCGCCAAGACAATGATATCCTGCCAAGGACTGCCTCTCCATGCGGCTTTGCGACCAAGCCCGTTTCGTCCCGTATATAACGTCACGTCAGAAATTTGCAGGGGACGAGCCAGAGCCTGGGGCAGAAACGGAACCGGGCACAGATGGGGGCCGGATGTCTCAAATCTGCAACCCTTGTCACACCGGTTTCGTTGGTGCCACGCAACTGTCCGGGCAGGCAGTGATAGCCATACATCGTGCCTGTTAGGGTTCCCTGCCGTCAAGGAACGACAGGCGGACAGCTCTGCAGGGATGGAGCCGGGACACTCCATCACCCGGTGTTTGGCTTCCCGGTGCCCTGCGCCGGACTGTGTGTGTTGTAACCAAATCCATGTCAACTAAGGAGAAACCATAAATGACTCTAACCATGCGGAAATCCCTTGGATTCCTGCTTTTGGCATCCCTGGCCATCCTGATGGCGGCCTGTGCGCCGGCGGCTCCCGCCGCCGAGGAGATGATGGCAGAAGAGCCGATGGCAGAGGAACCTGCCGGACCCGTCGAACAAATTCTGGTAGGCGGCTTTGACGTGGGTCCGGGTGGGGACCCCCAGGGCGTGCTGTACAACAACGGTGCCGGCAACGTCTGGTTTTCCAAGGTGTTCACGCCTCTCATCATGATGACCGAGGATTTCGGTGAACACACCTCGGAAGGGGCGCTGGCCCTCGGCTGGACCCCCAATGAAGCGGCCGATGTCTGGACCTTTACCCTGCGTGAAGGCGTCAAGTGGCATGACGGCGAAGACTTCACCGCCGCCGACCTGAAATTCACCGCGGAACTGACGTCGGCGCCGGACGCCGCCGTCACCCGTTTCTTTGCCGGGCGGCCGGAACAGGTAATGGGCTGGACCGAATTCAATGCCGGTGAAGCCGACGAGATTGCCGGAATCACCGTGGTGGACGATCTGACCCTGGAAATCGCCTTGACGGCACCCAATCCCCGCTTCTTCGACGAACTGCGCGGCTTCTATGCCCTGCCGGAGCATGCCGTCGACTTCACCTCGGCCGAACTGCAAAGCGCCGACTGGTGGTGGACGAATCCGGTAGGTACGGGCCCCTTCAAGTTCGGTGCCTTCGCCAAAGACCAGTTCATGGAACTGGTGCCCAACGAACACTACTGGGATGGGGCGCCCAAGCTGGACAAGCTCATCAACCGCTACTTCGTCGATGAAACCGCAGCCGTTCTGGCCCTGGAAAGCGGTGACATCCACTTCAGCTACGTCAGCGCCGACGTAGCTGCACGTTTCGCCGACAATCCCGACTTCGTGATCTACGAAGGTCCCTCGTTCGTCACGAATCTCTTCAACTTCAACTATCATCGGGATGCCTGGAACGACGTGCGCGTACGTCATGCCCTGATGTACGGTATCGACCGGGCGTCGATCATCCGGGACGTCTTCAACAACACGGCGCAGGCCACGCCCTGCAACGATCCCTACCCGGCCTTCTGGCCCGAAGACGCCAACGACTACGCCTACGATCCGGCCAGAGCCCGTGAGCTGCTGGATGCGGCGTCGGCCGACGGCATCGATCTGAGCGGCATGAGCTTCGAGATTCCCACCTACTACACTTCGCAGCTGGCGAAGGACATTCTCACGGTCATGCAGGCCAACCTGGCCGACATCGGCATTGACGCTGTCCCGGCCTTCGTGGACGTGCCGACCTGGCGCAACGTTGTGGAAAGCGATCTGGACTTCGACTTCACCTATCGTGGCTATGGCGCCGGTCCCGCTTCCATCGGCACCTCATGGTATACCGAAGACAACATCTGGGGTCTGGCGGATCCGACATATGAGGATCTGGTCGCCGATCTGGCTGCGGCCTTCAGTTTCGAGGAATACCGGGAAGCGCGCACGGCCCTGTGCCGCTACCAGAACGAACAGCAGACTTTTGCCTACTTCTGGGTCTCGACCCGCTACGGCATCGCCAGCGCCAACGTGGCTGACTTCCACTACTTCCCCGCACCCGGTGGGGGCCCGTATGTGGATCATGCGGAACGGTGGCATATAGCGGAATAGCACCGCTTTCATTACCCATGCGCCACCGGCAGGCACTCTCCTGCCGGTGGCGCATGGCCCAGGCTGGTTGCCAGCCACCCTCATTCCCCTCCTCCCGTCCCCTGCCGTGTAGGCTGCAGGCAGCATGCAGTATTTCCTGCGCCGGGTTCTGATCAACGTCCCGATCCTGCTCATGGTGACCATGATCATCTTCGCGTTGATCAACCTGGCTCCCGGTGACGTCGTCGACTTCTACGTGAACGAGGAAATCGGCATCACCCGGGAAGATCTGGAACATGTGGAAGAACGTTTCGGCCTGAACGATCCCATCCCCATTCGCTACGTGAAATGGCTGGGAGCGACACTGCGCGGGGACCTGGGCTTTCGTTTCAAGAACGGCGACGACGTGGCCGAAGTCCTGGCGGTGCGCCTGCGCCGCACCTTTCTCCTGATGGGTACGGCCCAGCTCATGGGTGCGGTAGTCGGCATCACCATCGGCGTCTTCATCGGCCTGCGCCAATATTCGGTATGGGACTTCCTCCTTACCGGACTGTCTTTCGTGGGCATATCCATGCCCGCCTTTGTGGCTGGCATTTTCGGTCTCTACCTGTTTTCGGTCCAGCTGGGCTGGTTTCCTTCCGGCGGTATGCAAACGGTGGGCCAGCCCCCCACGTTGCTGGACGGATTGCATCACCTGCTGTTGCCTGCCAGCACCCTGGCGGTGTTCAATCTGGCGACCTACATGCGCTTCACCCGCTTCAGCATTCTGGAGGTCAGGGAAGAAGATTACATTCGCACGGCGCGCAGCAAGGGCCTGGCCGAGGGTACGATCACCTGGCGTCACACCTTTCGCAACGCCATCCTGCCCGTGGTGACCATCATCGGCCTGAGCATCCCCCAACTGGTGGCCGGTGCGCTTTTCATTGAAACGATCTACAGCTGGCCCGGCATGGGTTCGCTGTTCGTCGATGCCGTAGCGGCCCGCGACTACCCCATGGTGATGGGCATCATGCTGGTTACGGCCGTCATGGTGCTGGCCGCCAATCTGGCCACGGATCTGGCCTACGCCATCTTTGATCCCCGCATACGCTATGAATGACGACGCCTGGAAAGTCACGTCCGCCAGCCGGGTCGAGGCGGTTTCCCCCAGCCAGCAGGCCTGGCGGCGCTTTCGCCGTCATCCCCTGGCAGTCATCGGGCTGGGCTTCTTCGCCCTCACCCTGCTGCTCACATTGGGTGCACCGCTCATTGAACGCTACCCCTATGCAGAACTGAACCTGAGGGACAAATTCCAGGCGCCCAGCACCGCCCACTGGCTGGGCACTGACCGGGTGGGCCGTGACATATGGAGCCGCTTGCTGCATGGCGGCCGGGTATCCATTCTGGTGGGCGTCAGTGCAGCCGCCATGACCATCGTCATCGGCACCCTGCTGGGTACCGTCTCCGGTTTCTATGGAGGCCGGATCGACATGGTGATCATGCGCTTCACCGACGTCGTCATGACGTTTCCCGGGGTCGTGATTATTCTGACCGTAGCCACCTTTCTGGGTCCCAGCATCCTGAACGTCATTCTGCTGATTGGCCTGTTCGGCTGGATGGGTACAGCCCGTCTGGTACGCGGCCAAGTGCTTTCCCTCCGGGAACAGCAGTTTGTCCTGGCCGCCCGTTCCATTGGCGTCCGGGAACAGCGCATCATTTTCAGCCATATCCTGCCCGGGGTCCTGGCGCCCCTGCTGGCTTCGGTCACTTTCGCCATCAACGGCGGCATTTTGCTGGAAGCGGGCCTGAGCTTTCTGGGTGTCGGCATCCCCTTGCCCACCCCCAGCTGGGGCAACATGCTGGAAACGGCCCGCAGCCTGGACGTGCTGCAGGACGGTCCCTGGATCTGGATGCCGCCGGCCACGATCATCCTGATCACGGTGCTGAATATCAACTTCATCGGTGACGGCCTGCGGGACGCCTTTGATCCCAAGCACATCCATTAGGTACCCGGCAGCCCTACTATGCTGCAACAGCTGTCCAGACATAGGATATCCCGGATGCGCACAGGGCCCCGGCACATCCAGGACAGACTGCGGCCCGCCTGCTCGGGGCCTATGCACCTGATACCGTGATGCAGCTGTACCTGCCGGTCTCCCCCTGGCACTTTCCTGTGTGGGTGCAGGGCTATTGTGGTTGACGTCGATTGGCTCTCAAGACGCTTGCTGATACCATTGGGGCAGGCATGACCCGGGTATGGCAGCTGACAGAAAGGCACCGTACCCGTTCTCCCGGCTCCACGTCACATCCCGCAGGATCCCGCATGATCTGTGCCATACAGGACAAACCCGGCCGTACAGTTTCTGGTCCACCCTGGCTTCACAGTTCCGGGACGGCCAGAACATCTGCATGTGCAAGCCCAGGTCGGTCATCCCGGACACCCTCCACGGACAGGCGATAAGGGTAAACTCTGCATGGCCAATCGTGCTGCTCCTTCTGTCCCCTCGACATCAGCCCTGTCCCGCTGGCGTTCCCGGACCGGCGACACCGATCCCGGTGTCGTGGTCCAGGACCACGGACGTGAACGCCTCATGTCCTGGCTGTTCATTGCCCCGGCGCTGCTGTTTCTGCTGTTGACGTCCGTATATCCACTGCTCTACAGCCTGCGTCTCAGTTTCTTTTCCTGGAACATGACGGTACCCAACAGTCAGCCCGTATTCGTTGGCCTCCGCAACTACGCCCGTCTTTTTGACGATCCCGTCTTCCAGTCCAGCTTGAAAACCACGCTCATCTTCGTCGTGTCCGCGGTCACGCTCGAATTCCTGCTGGGCATGGTGCTGGCCTTGCTGGTGACAGCCCGGATCCGCATCGTGGGCCTGATTCGCACCCTCCTGCTGATACCCCTGATGATGACGCCCGTGGTGGCGGGAGTCCTGTGGCGCACCCTGTATCACTCCACCTATGGCGCGATCAACTATTTCATCGGTCTGGTCGGCATTGCCCCCCAGACCTGGACCGGCAATCCGGAGCAGGCGCTGGCGGCGGTGATCACGGTCGAGATTTGGCAGCAGCTGCCCGTGGTGGTCTTCATTCTAGCCGCCGGCATCCAGTCCCTGCCGCTGGATTTCTACAAGGCGGCCCGGGTGGACGGTGCCTCCGCGTGGCAGATTTTCCACGAAATCACGTTGCCGTTGCTCAAGCCCGTCATTCTGGTGGTGTTGCTTCTGCGCATCATGGACGCCTTTCGCATCTTCGACATCATCTATACCCTCACCTTTGGGGGACCGGGCCGGGTAACCGAAGTGCTGTCCATCCTGATTTACAAGAATGGCTTGCAGTTCTTCCAGATGGGCAAGGCCAGCGCCATGTCCTGGCTCTTCCTGCTGTTCATTTTCCTGATCGCCATCTTTTTCATCCGCGAACTGCAGGGACGCGAACAAGAGGGAAACGCCTGAATGGGCCTGTACGGTACCCGGCGGCGTCTGGGTCAACTCCTGCTGTACCTGTTCACTGCCGCAGTCCTGGTAGCAGTGACCTTTCCGGCCTATTGGCTGGTGACCACATCGTTCAAGTACGAAGTCGACACGATCGTCGCGCCACCGATCATTCTGCCCTTGCGCGGAACCCTGCGCAACTTCACCGATGTGCTCCAGGTGGACCAGATCGGCCACTTTTTCTTCAACAGCGCCCTGATTGCCCTGACCAGTACCGGCCTGGGCGTCCTGCTCGGCTCCATGGCCGCCTACGCCCTGTCCAAGATCTATCTGGCCTACCGTATCCGGCAGGCCATCATGATCTGGATTCTGATCGTCCGCATCTTTCCCCCCATTACCACAGCCATTCCCTACTTCGTGATCATCCGCAACCTCAACCTGTCGGACACCCACCTGGCCCTGATCCTGACCCACACCGCCTTCACACTGCCCTTCGTCATCTGGCTGATGCTGGGCTTCTTCCAGGATCTGCCTGACGCCATCGACAAGGCGGCGATCATGGATGGCTGCTCGCTGTGGCAGCGCTTTCGCCAGATCACGCTGCCCCTGGCCCTGCCCGGCATCGCCGTGACCGCCATTTTCACGTTCATCTATTCCTGGAACGAATTCCTGTACGCCTCCATGCTGACCTCACGCACTGCCAAGACCCTGCCGGTGGTCATTGCAGGCTACATGTCCGACAAGTTCCTGCGCTGGGGCGAGATGTCGGCCCTGGCTTCCCTGATGATTGTACCGGTGATGCTTTTCGCCGGGCTGGCCCAGCGCTATCTGGTGCGGGGCCTGACTTTCGGTGCTGTCAAGGAATAACTGACCCGGGATATCCGCCATGGCCCAAATCCGTTACGAGCACGTCGGCAAGCG
This sequence comes from Caldilineaceae bacterium, assembly GCA_965200385.1. Lineage (GTDB taxonomy): Bacteria > Chloroflexota > Anaerolineae > Caldilineales > Caldilineaceae > Bin34. The sequence goes on along the minus strand of OZ241342.1, from coordinate 3,646,774 downwards.
CTTTGGCGCCGTGCAGGCCCTGGAAGACCTGAATCTGATCGTGGCAGATCGGGAATTCGTGACCCTGGTGGGGCCCAGTGGTTGCGGCAAGTCCACTACCCTGAATCTGACGGCCGGCCTGGAAGATCCCAGCCAGGGCGAAATCCATATTGACGGCCAATTGGTCAACGCGATCCCGCCCGGCCAAAGGGACATCGCCATGGTGTTCCAGAGCTACGCCCTGTACCCGCACAAGAGCGTACGGGAGAACATCGGCTTCGGCCTCAAGGTACGCAAGATGCCGCGGCCCGAAATCGAGGCCCGGGTGCAGGAGGCTGCCCAACTCCTCGACATTGCGCACCTGCTGGATCGCAAACCGCGCCAGCTGAGCGGGGGACAGCGCCAGCGAGTCGCGCTGGGACGGGCCATCACCCGCAATCCCAAGGCCTTCCTGCTGGATGAACCGCTCAGCAACCTGGACGCCCAGCTGCGCATCCAGATGCGGGCAGAACTCAAATTGCTCTTTGAACGGGTGGAAGGTACGGTGCTCTACGTCACACATGACCAGGCCGAGGCCATGACCCTCAGTCATCGGGTCGTGGTGATGAATCAGGGCCGGGTACAGCAGGTAGGTGCCCCACTGGAAGTGTACAACCACCCGCACAACCTGTTTGTAGCGGGTTTTCTGGGCAGTCCGGCCATGAATTTCATCGACTGCCAGCTACAGCCTGCAGACGGCCTCTGGCATGTGACCGGGGCTGGCCTGCCGGATGGCGCCCTGGTGCTGTCCGCCGCCGATCTGGCCGACATGGATCTGCTGGACCGCCAGGACCGGCTGCAAGGTCCGGCAGTGTTGGGTATCCGGCCCGAGGATATCGCCTTTGGTCCGCGCACCGGCGACGTGGCCACACCGTCTGCTCTGCCCTGCCAAGTGGTGGTAGTGGAGCCCATGGGGTCCATGAATATTCTGGTGGTGACCGTAGGTCAACAACGCCTCATGGTCAGTACAGGTCCTGATCAGGACATTCGGGCGGGGGAACAGGGCTGGCTGACCTTCAACCGGGCCAAGATGCATTTTTTCCATCAGGAGACCCAGCAGAACCTGCGGCTCTGATCCAGGCGATCGGTGCACTTCGTTTCGGCAACCAGGCACCGCTTCCCGCATCAGGGTCGCTTTCACCTGTGCTGCCCCTGTCCCTGTGGCCCTTGGGTTCTACCTCCTGAGCACTAGCCTGAAGGGCGTATCCAGCATGAAACGGCACCGGGACCTGGCGCATCGCATTCGGGAAGTCTGGCGCAACGCCATCTGCCGGTTTGGGGGCCCGGTGGAAGCCGATGAGACCTACGTGGGCGGGAAAGAGAAGAACAAACATGCCGCCCACAGGCTACGGGCCGGGCGGGGCACCGTGGGCAAGACGGCCGTGGCCGGGGTCAAGGACCGACCGCCTCACCGGGTAGACGCCGCGGTGGTGGCCCGCACGGACGGTCCGACGCTGAGCCGGTTCGTACCTGCGCGCACAGTACGCGAGGCCTTGGTGTACATGGACGACGCCACGGCCTACCGCCAAGTGCAGCGGACGCGCGAGGTGGTGCAACACAGCGTGGGGGCGCATACGTCAGGGGGCAGAGGCCCACATCAACGGTCTGGAGTCGTTCTGGGCCCTGCTCAAGCGGGGCTACATGGACATCTATCACTTCATGTCCCGGAAACACCTGCACCGCCATGTGCAGGCGTTCGTGGGGGCGGCACAACCAAAGAGCGGTTGGCACGTTTCATAAGGGGACTATATACGTACCCACACCCCGTAGTGCAGGCAGACGTCGGCAAGCCAGAATAGGACATGAACATAGAAAAGAACATGGTTTACCGCGGTATCACCTTGCGGGTGCGCCCCGGCAGTAAGGCCAAGTACAACAAGCTGATGCGCATTGCCGGTGCCTGTCGCAAGGTTTGGAATGAGGGTCTGGAAATCTGCGAAATGCAGTGGCAAGACTACAAGGCCGGTAAAGGCGATAAACCTAACGTTACACACTTCGGTCTGAACCATCTGTACATGCAGATCAAGCAAGGATTGCCCTGGTTGGACGAGTTGCCGTCGAACACTGCGCGCTATACCATGAAACACTTATCGGAGGCTTACAACAGGTTCTTTGGTGGTGCGGGCCGTCCCGTCTGGAAACGGAAATTCAAAGACACACCCAAATTCACTGTGCCTGATAATGTCAAGATTAAAGGCAAGAAAATTTACATCCCCAAGCTTGGGTGGGTCAAGACGACAGGTAAGAACCCTTATGCCGGCTGCAAACCCAAGCAGGCCACATTCAAATATGAGGCGGGTAACTGGTATGTGTCCATCCTATATGAAGTGCCTGGAACACGTCCGGCTAGACCTGCACAGCCTATTAATCCCGTAGGTATAGACCGGAACGTAGGGCAAGTGGCATTAAGTACAGGTGGTATGTATGAACTGCCGTCGCTGTTGCTCCTAGATGCCAAGCTGCGGCGCCTGCAGAAGAAGTTGGCCCGGCAAGAGTATAAAAGCAACGGTTGGCAACACACCAAGTTGCGTATCCAGAAGATATACAGGGCGATGCGGAATGTCATAAAGAATGGGTGTCATCAGACTAGCCGTACCATCGCCGACATACACGATCTAGTTATCTTTGAAGACCTGAACATTCAGGGTATGACCAAGAGTGCCCGTGGCTCCAAGGAAAACCCGGCAAGAATGTGGCCCAGAAAAGAGGCTTGCATCGTGCTATCTTGCGCAGCGGATGGGGACGGCTGGAACGGTATAGGACTTACAAGACGTATACGGAAAAGATAGACCCCAAGTACACATCACAACGTTGTCACAACTGTGGTGTAGTACGCAAAGCCAACCGCAAATCCCAATCTGTTTACCATTGTGGTGAATGTGATGTTGAAAAGAACGCTGATATAAACGCGGCTTTGAACATACGGGACAAGTGGTTGTTTAAAAATATGGCGTCCGGGGACGGCGCAGCTGCGGGTGGAGATTGCAACATTAGTTGGTCTGTGAAGCCTGACAATGTATACGGTGAAGCATCGCAGCCTACGGGTGCGGTGTGGGTACGTATATAGCCCCCTTTCATAAAATGGCCAGTAGGGTCCATCTCATGGCTGGTATCTGCTTGACCTACACGGCCCTGACCGGTGCGTGAACCCTGGCGACCCAGTACGCACGGCCAGAGTCGCATACAATCAATCGGTATTCTATATACCTCTCTGTACACTAGTTGCCCAACTCCGGGGACAGATCCCGCCACGGTGGGCTAGTGCGCATAATCCAGAAGATGTTTTCCACCGTAGTGAGATAGCTTTGCTTGTAGGACCTCCCTTGTGTCCCCCGTTCACTGAGCAACAGCGGCGGCAGTCACGCCCATTGTATGTCCACCAACATGTGCCGTATCATGCCCTGGCTCCCTTGACTTGACCGTGGGAGCCCTGCCTGCAGGATTTTGGCATGCATATCACAAAATACTAAGGGCGGCTGGCCACCATGGGACTTTGCAGATAGGCCCTAGCGGCACACGGTGCTGCCTTGTGCATCCCATGTACCAGTCTCAGACCACCTGCTGCAACAGGCGTCGACGCTGACTGGTATACAGGTGGTAGTAGTGCCCTCTCAGAGCAACCAGTTCCTCGTGGGTGCCTCGTTCAACGATGCGCCCATCCAGCACGAACAGCACCAGGTCAGCGTGACGAATAGTATTGAGACGGTGTGCAATGACGAAGGCCGTCCGGTTCTGCAACAGGGCCAGCAGGGCCTCCTGCAGGTGAATCTCGGTGCGCGTATCCACACTGCTGGTCGCCTCATCCAGGATCAGTACACGAGGTTGCGCCAGTACAGCCCGGGCAATGGCGATCAACTGGCGCTGGCCTTCCGAGAAGTTGTGCCCACGCTCTGACACCCGTGAATCGTACCCGGCCGGCAACCGGCGGATGAACCAGTCCGCATTGGCAATCCGGGCCGCTGCTAAGACCTCTTCATCGGTAGCCGTCGGGTTGCCAAAACGGATATTTTCCTTGACGGTTCCCGAGAAGAGATAGGTATCTTGCAGGACAATGCCCAGCTGGCGACGCCAGTTCGCCTGCTGGATGTCACGCAAATCTTGGCCATCAATGCGAATGGTGCCTGCCGTGACGTCCAGAAAACGGCTCAGCAGACTGACGATGGTAGTCTTGCCCGCGCCCGTAGGTCCTACCAGCGCTACCGTCTGGCCCGGTTCCACCGCCAGCTGGATGTCGTGCAGAACAGGCTTACCTTCCTCGTACGCAAAACCCACGTGGTCAAACTCGATCCGTCCCTGCACCTTGTCCAGGGCCACCGCGTCGGTGCGGTCCGTCACGGACGGCACGGTGTCGAGGATCTCGAAGATCCGCTCCGCTCCGGCGATGGAGGATTGCAGCTGGTTGTACAGCATGGCCAGGGAACGCAGTGGCCGGAAGAAATTGCGGATGTAGATGATGAAAGTGGCAATGACACCCACCTGCACGTAACCCTGGAGCGCCAGCCAGCCCCCGTACAGGGCCAGCGCTCCCAGACAGATGACGCTCATGGTGGAGAACATGGGGCCCAAGATGCCCATGATGACTTCTGCATAGGTTGCCACCTGGCGATACGACTGGCTGGCCCGGGCAAATTCAGCCTCGGCGTCCGCTTCCCGGTTAAAGGCCTTGATTTCCCGGAAGTTGGTAATGCTTTCCTCAATGGTGGCGTTCATGATCCCCAACCGCCGTTGCACACGCCGAAAGGCCTTGCGGCTGCGTACGGTGATCTGGCCCGTCAGGAAAAGCATGGTGGGCAGCAACAGCAAAGTCCCCAGACCCAACCGCCAGTTCAGGATCACCATGAAGACCAGGCTGCCCAGCAGCAACAGAACATTGGAGACAAATTCGATCAGGCCGTTGGACAGGGTTTGGTTGATGGTCTCCGTATCGTTGCCTACCCGGCTCATCAGGTCCCCGGTACGCCGCCGATTATGATCCGCCAGGGACAGGCGCTGGATATGCTCGAAGATAAGGGAACGCAAGGTACTGACAAAGCGTTGCGCGATCTCGACCATGAGCAGGCTCTGGCCCATGGTCGAGCAGAAGGCCAGTCCATATACGACCAGGAGCAGTCCGGCCAGGCGGGCCAGGCCTGCCTGATCAGCCTGAGCCACAAAGAGATCGAGTGCCCGGCCCAGCATAATGGGACCGGCCAGGCCCAGGGCTGTACTCACCATAACCAGCACCGCCACCAGGACGATGTGGGTCCGAAACGAGTGCAGGTACCCAAACAGACGCTGCAGCGTCTGGCGGGGATTGCGGGCAGCCTCACCCGTAGGCCGTCCACCACCGCCCATGCTGACACGTACGCTACCGGCGGGCTGAGAGGGTCGTGCCGAACGGGGAGAGGAAGGGGCCATGATGACTGAGGACGGGAAACTCGCCTAGCCTAACTGCGATTCGTACAGTTCGCGGTAGATGTCATTCGTAGCCAGCAATTCGGTATGGGTACCCGCCGCGACAATTCGTCCCGCGTCCAGGATGAGAATGCAGTCCGCCCTGATAATGCTGGAAACGCGATGGGCCACGATGATGGTCGTACGGCCTTGGGCAGCTTCCTGGAAAGCCTGCTGGATTTCGGCTTCAGTTTCCAGGTCCACGGAAGACGTGGCATCATCCAGCAGTAGAATCTGCGGGTTCACGGCCAAGGCCCGGGCAATGGACAAACGCTGTTTCTGGCCCCCGGAAAGATTGGCACCGCCTTCCTCTACCATGTGGTCATAGCCCCCCTCCTTGTCCAGCACGAAATCGTGGGCCTGGGCCATGCGGGCGGTCTGTTCCGCGGCAGCCGGTGACAGGTCCGGCTGGCCAAAGGCAATGTTTTCGGCGATGGTCCGATTGAACAGGGCCGGATGCTGCGCCACCAGGCCGATGCCCTGTCGCAGGGCGCCCAAGTCCCACTCCCGTACATCCACGTCATCGATCAGAATCGCACCGGCACTGACGTCATAGAAGCGTGGGATCAGATACATCAGGGTTGATTTGCCAGATCCAGTGGCACCGATCAGACCAATCATCTGTCCGGGTTCGATCACAAGGTTCACATTCGTGAGTACCCGTTCACCATGCCGCTGGCCCACAGGGAGAGCTCCGTTGGGCGCAACCGGGGGCCTGGCCGGGGCCTGGCCATGCAGGCTGTGCGTTAAACGATCCTGGCGCGCATAGGCAAAATCCACGTTCCGGAATTCAATGCGTCCCCGCACGGAACGGGACACCGGTACCGTGGGGACTTGCACCACCGGTTCCGTATCCAGGATCTCCCAGATGCGCTGGGCTGAGGCCGTGGCCCGCGAAAACATCGCCAGCATGCCACTCAGAAGCAACAGAGGGGTCAGGCCGATCATGAGATAACTGTTCAGGGCTACCAGCTGTCCCAGGGAAAGCCGATCGGTAATGACGGCACTGCCACCAAACCAGGCCAGGGCCACCAGTCCCAGATGCGTGAACAGGGCGATCAGAGGCAGGGAGATGGCAATCAGGCGGCCGACCCGGATGTTTTGGTCCACGAGTTCTTCGTTGGCCACGTCAAAGCGCTGTATCTGGGCTTTTTCCTGCACAAAGGCCCGGACTTCGGACATCCCGGCCAGGTTTTCCTGCACTACCACGTTCAGGGCAGCCAGCCGCTGCTGTACGATGGCGTACAGCGGTGTAGCCTTGACAAACACCTGGCGCAGGACAATGCCTGTCAGTAGCAGCAAGATCCAGACAATCAGGGATAGGGGCGGATCCACTGTCGTGACCAGAATCACGCTGCCGATGACCATCAGAAGTGCGCGCAGCAACAGCGACATGCCTACACTGGAAAACATGCGCACGACGTCCACGTCCGACGTAAGGCGCGTGATGAGCTGCCCGGTTTGCAGTTGATCCACGTCGGGATGGGACAGCTTCAGGACTTTGCGGAACAGCTCGTTGCGAATGTCAAAGGCCAGGGCCTGGGACAAGCGGGCCCGGAAAACGCCCTGTCCAAACGTAGTGAGCGCTCCCACTACCGCGGCCCCAAACATGGCGGCTGAGCCCTGCCAAATGGCTTTGAAATCCTGTTGCAAGATGCCTTCGTCAATGACGCTCTGCATCAACCGGGGCACTACCAGTTCCATGGCCACGGGCAACACCGTCGTAATGAGAGTGCCCAGGATGAGCCATTTATAGGGAGCGAGAAAACGGGCGGTCCGCCACAATGACTGCATGGAGAATTCAGTATCCCGGCCAAGCAAATCCGTTCCCGGAGGCACCTGGAAACGCTTGCCTGCCCCATAGCCACGAGCCAAGACCAAGTCCCGTTGCAGGACCCTCCGGGCTGCCTGCCCGGATCGTGATAACTGTATAACCAGACATAATCAGGGCTACAGTATCATAGTGCAGACAAGCCGGGCAAATCCACCGAAAGATTCCTGGACAAGTTGGGCTATAGTTTGCGATGGGGACTATATACGTACCCACACCACGCAGTGCAGCCAGGCGAGGGTAGGCTAGCATAGGGTATGAACATAGAAGAGACAATGGTTTACCGGGGTGTTACCTTGCGGGTGCGCCCGGGCAGTAAGGCCAAGCACGACAAGATGATGCGGATCGGCGGGGCCTGTCGCAAGGTATGGAACAAGGTATTGGCAATCTGTGAAACGCAGTGGCAAGACTACAAGGCCGGTGAAGGTGATAAGCCACTGGCTGGGCGAGTTGCCATCGCACACTATGCGCTCTACCGTAAAGCATCTGGCCGAAGCCTCTAAGCAGTTCTTGGATGGCGCAGGGCGACCGGGCGGGAAGCGTAAATTCAAGGACACGCCAAGGTTTACTGTGCCCGGCAATAGTAAGAGTAAGGACCAGAAAATCTACGCAGACTGCAGAAGCAGTGGGCCCGACAACAGTACAAGCGCAACGGCTGGCAGCATACCCAGCTACGTATCCCGAAGATATACAGGACGATACGCCATGTCATCAAGAACTGGTGTCACCACACCAGTCGCCTCATCGCTGACATACACGATCTATCTAGTTATCTTTGAGGACCTGAACATTCAGGGTATGACCAAGAGTGCCCGTGACTCCAGGGACAAACCCGGCAAGAATGTGGCCCGGAAGAGAGGCTTGAAGCGTGCTATCTTGCGCAGCGGGTGGGGGCGCCTGGAACGGTATATGGCTTACAAGACGTATACGGAAAAGATAAATCCCAAGTACACATCACAGCGCTGTCATAAACTGCGGGGTTGTACGTAAAGCTAACCGCAAGTCCCAGTCTGTTTATCACTGCCAAGAATGCGGTGTAGAAAAGAATGCCGACGTGAATGCGGCCTTAAACATACGGGCCCAATGGTTGTATACGAACATGGCGTCCGGGGACGGCGCAACTGCAGGTGGAGATTGCAACGTCAGTTGGTCTGTGAAACCTGAAAATGTATACGGTAACGCATCGCGGCCTGCGGGCGTGGTGTGGGTACGTATATAGTCCCCCTTTTTTCCATTGCTTGCATATTGGAGCATATGACATGAAGCAGCTGGGCTTGTCGTTCGTGATGGTTCTGTGTTTTCTGATCTGTAGTGGGACTGCAGTCTTTGCTGCCGAGGAACCCAAAACATTAGAAGAGTTGCGGGCTCGCGAGGAGGATCAAACGCTGGAAGCGATCCGGAAGACTCGCCGGGAAGACAAGCGGACGATAGACGAAATCGTGGAGGATGTCATGGCTCAGGCTCATCGCGAGCTCGCTCGCCAGGAAGCCCAAAGGATGCAAGCCGCTGAGCCCACGCACGTGGGCGGCAGCCACAGCGCAGATACTTAAGCGCATGGCAACCAATCTACGACGTACCCTTGAGGAGGACGAAGGACTCAGTAACACAGTATACAAAGGAAAGCGGAAACCACCCGTACTCACCGAAGAGCGCAAAAAGCAAATCCTGCAACAGGCAGTGTCAACGCCCCAAGGGGAATCAGCTTGCCAGGGGGAATCAACTTCTGCCGTCTACACCTATACCCATTCATATCAAGGAGAGCACAACATTTTCGACTTGGTTTTCGATGCCGAGTATCAAGTACCAGCTACCGTGTATTATCGTCCTCCTCCGCATCATGCCTTACGTTCGATAACGGGCCATCAGGGAGCAGTTATCGATAATTTTTGGCATGATTATTTGGTGTGAGAGTGATCCTTTCGGTTGGTTTTGGCAATTCTGCGTCTATGTTCGTGCTAACAACGACAGATGCGTAATGCCATAGCAATTGGGTCCATCTGCACCTATGCAAGTTGAGGTTGTACCTGTCAGGAGCTTGGAGCACTTCATATGCTAGGCAAGTGGTGATACAAACGGGAATTCGTCCCATTATCCCAAGTATGTCTGAATCTCCTCCTTAACTGGTGCGTGTAATCGACAATACACCACCATAAGGTAACCCCCAAGAGGCTGTAGACAATGGTACGGGCGGAATCAATCCCTGTAATCTCCTTGTGGTCAGCCGTAGAGGTCGGGGGATCCCACATCACCAAGAGTCTTCTCATGCCTGATTTGTTTCTCGCCTTGCACAGCTGCCACTGCATTGCCCGCCATGTGCTGATCCTGGTCGGTGCCCTGCTGATATTGGCAGGGTGTGGGCAGGGAAATACGGGCGCAAGTTCAGCATGGCCTACAGCTACATTCGCGCTATCCGGCGATCCACAGACTGCTGCCCCAGGGGAAACCGCCGTATCCAGCGGGCTACAGGGACAGCAACTGCCAATCCAGGATGCCGACCTTAATACTCCTGGCCCAAATGGCTGGACACCCCTGCATGGGGCTGCTGCTGAGGGGCGCGTAGAGGTGGCCAAGCAACTGATGGCCCAGGGGGCCGACCCGAATATTCCAACTCATAGTGGAAGGACACCCCTGCACCTGGCCGCTTTAGAGGGTCACGTGGCGATAGCAGAGCAGTTGCTGACTCAGGGTGCCAACTTGCATGCTCTGGATGACCTGTGTGGATTCACCCCTCTGCATCTGGCGGCTATACAGGACTACATAGCGATGGCAGAATGGCTACTGGCCCAGGGAGCCAATCCCAATGCCCCGGACCACTACGGCTCCACCCCTCTGCATTGGGTGGCTGGGGAAGGCCAAGTAGCGATGGTAGAACAGTGGCTGGCCCAGGGGGCCAACCCCAATGCCCTGGACTCGCATGGACATACGCCCCTGCATGCAGCCAACGCTATGGGACATGATGCGGTAGTGCGTTTGCTCCAGGCCGCCGGTGCGGAGTAACCCAAACAGGCTGTGGGGCAGGTACGAGAGGTTGCGGTGCACAGAGCAGTACAGGTTGCCATCCCGGACCGAGATGTTCGACGCAGGTGTCGGATATCGTTACTATCACACCTTGGGACTAGGGTCTGTTGACCAAAACAGGCAGCCCTACCGCATGGGGCTTGTGCGCCCTGTCGGTCACAAGGGGACAGGCAGATGTCTGGACCTATCCCAACCCATGTTGCTCACCGATGCCCAATGGGCCCTGATCGTACACCCGCTGCCCCGGGCACGGGGCTACCGGGGCCGACCCTATGCGCAAAGCCATCGCCTCACCGTCAAGGCGATCCTCGGGATTGCCTGTACGGGGCCCAGTGGCGGCGTTGGCCCCCTGCATGCGGCAAGGGGAACACCGCCACGCGGCAAGATACCTGGGACCTGGAGGTGCTCATGGTGGACGGCACCTATATCCAGGCCCACCCGAGTAGCACCGGGGCACGCAAACAGGATCGCACCCCGGCGCCATCCCGCAAGGCGCAGGCCATCGGCCACCGTCGCGGGGGACTGACCACCCAGCTGTGGGCGCTCGGGGACAAGCATGGACGCTGCGTCCGCTTCCTGCTATGGCCCGGCCACACCGCTGAGGTCACAGCTTTTGCGGAGATCCTTGACGGTGTCCCCACCGAGGAGACGCGGATGCTGCGGGCGGACAAGGGCTGCGACAGCAACCCAGGTCCGGGCGCTGCTGGCGGCCTTGGGCCTTATCGCCGTGATCCCGCCCCGTGTCCACCGCAAGGGCCGGGACACGATCCCCTTTGACCGCGAGGCCTACAAGGTGCGGCACCTGCTTGCGAACGCCTTTGCGGACCGCAAGCATTTTCGGGGTGTCGCCAATCGGACCTGCAAGCTGGCGGCCACCTGCACCGGGCTCCGGGACCTGGTCTCCTGGTTCATGGGCATCCGCCGGACGGTGCAACGGTCCGTGGCCTAGCACCGGCACCGACCGTGTGTAGGCCCCGCCGGACCCCGTGTCGGGTGGGTCACACTGAAGATAGGCTTGGCCCCCCACCGGGGGAAAGGGGGTGGTTGGCCTGGCTGCAGACACCCGGGGCTGTCGTACCCCTGCCAGGCGGACGTCCAGGTGGCCCCGAGCCCCCGGGCCGTCCGCCATCCCGCGCGGGGCGGCCCACAGGCACACACCGCGCCGCCGGGACCGCCGGTGGCGCAGGTAGGACGCTACTGTGTTCGGTACTAGGGCAGGTGCACAACGCTGACCTGGGGCTGCCTTTACTTTTGGTCAACAGACCCTAGACAATAGATCCTCTATGGGTCAATGGTGTCCTCTCATCACTCGTACAGGACTGTGCGCGGAATGTATCCCATGAGGTGCCCAGCCCGTGAGACAGCTTTCTCGATCCAAGCCCGGGAAATCTGATCCGCCCAGAGTTCCCACACAGAACCCCAATCAGTTTCCGTCCACCCAAACTGATGTACTGTCGTGTACACAGTGCAGGAAAACAGGCACTGGCCTACACCAGGGATTTCATTCCAGCCGGGTCCCGGGCATTCCGCGGCCTGCGCCACGTAAAAACGCGTCAATAGGCATCTCGGCCTTGCCCGCCAGCTGTACCCGCTGCGGGAACAATACACCGTCACCCGTCTGAATCCCCAGCCGGTCACCGATCATCTCCAAATGCCCCGCTGGCTGTTGCAATGAAGAACTGCTTTGCCAGCAGGCCTGCTGGATCTTGAACAGGCGTCCTTGCCACTGGCTGAAAGCACCGGGCCAGGGATGACAGGCCCGAATCTGTCTTTCAATTTGCTCTGCTGGTTGCGTCCAGTCAATACGTCCTGCTGCCTTGGACCACAAGCCACAGACAGAGACGGTGCCTGGCAGACAGGCTTGGGCTACAGGCTGGATTTTGCCTGCCAGCCAGCGGGGCAACGTCTGCACCAGCAGTTCCGCACCCTGTTGGGATAGCCGTTCCCCCAAGCTCTGGGTGGTATCCCGAGGCGCAATCGGCATTTCGGCCTGGATCAGCACCGGGCCGGTATCCATGCCGACATCCATCAGCATGAGGCTGGTGCCCGTGCTCGTCAGGCCCTGTAGCAGGGCCGTGGCAATGGGTGAAGCCCCGCGCAGAGCTGGCAGCAAGCTGGTGTGGATGTTGACGCATCCGTGCGTCGGGATCCGCAACACCGACCGGGGCAAAATCTGGCCGAACGCCATGACCACCACCAGATCCGGGCACCAAGCCGCCAGAGCTTCGCGGGCTTCGGCATTGCGCCGAAAAGTCTCGGGTTGCAGGATCGGCAGTTCGTACGTGCGGGCCACTTCCTTGACCGGACTGTAGGCGGGCTGCCGCTTGCGGCCCTGGCGCCGATCCGGCTGGGTCACGACTCCAACTACCTGCCACAGACCCTGTGTCTGCCACTCCAGCAGGTGGGCCAGTGGGGGCACCGCCAAGGCGGGGGTACCCATAAAAACTATCCGGTACGGCGCGGGCCGTGATCCGGGAGAGGCAGACAGGGATGGGATGTGGGACATGCAACCTGCAAGTGGCTTCAGCCGTACCTTGAAAGTGGACAGGGGAGATTTCCGGCTCCTCTGGTATAGCAATCGTTTACTCTGTGTTGACCCGAAGTGCAGGCACCTGTATGGAATCCCGGATGGATCATTCCGCCGCTCCAGACGAATTGCGCCGGTTACCCGTCCAGCGCGGGCCGGAGAATGAACATGTGGATGACTGGGCCCATGATCCGGATACTGAGTGGAACGAATTCCCGGATGACTGGGATCCAATCGAGGACGGCAATCCTCCCCCGCCGGACATAGCCGCGAACGAGCGGCTGGTCGCGATGCTCTGTTATGTCACCCTGATCGCCCTGCCCTTCGTTTTCCCCGTCATTGTACTGCTCAGTCCCAAACGAACCCAGTTTCAGGCCTTCCATGCAGCCCAGAGTCTGGGTATGGGACTCTGTTGCAGTCTTTTCTGGATTGGCCTGTTCATGGCGAACATGCTGGCCCTGGCCGTCAATACCGGGCTGGGCGTAGTCATGTTCGCCGCTGCGCTGTGTTTGGGACCCTTCACGTGGCTGCTGTCGGTCCTGCTGGTCCTGCTCTATGCCTACCGGGCATTTCAGGGGCAGTATGCCGCCATACCTGTACTGTATGACTTCATGCGGGGACAGGACTGGATTCCGGCTCCGGGTCCATAGGCATCCGCCGGGTACGTCCCAGACCCTGCACCAAACGTCCCATCGCCAACAGATAGCTGAGACAGAACACGAGCCAGCCCAGGGCGCTGATCAAACCCTGGAGCCCGTCCACACCCAGGGATGGCAGGGAAACCAGGCGCATGGCCAGGACTACCAGGCCGACTCCCAGCAGATCGTCACGGAGAGCCGACTGCTCGCCCGGGAGGCGGTTGCCCAGCCAGCTGCCCAGACTGGGACCTGATACGAGAGGGCTGAAGATCCAGATCGCAATCCACCCGGCGGTCAACAGGCTGGCAACCACCGCTGCGTTCCCGAACCCCAGAAAAAAGCCGGTCACCGCCGGGATCAGGATGATGACTATGGGCATGACGAACAGGGACAGGACACCCCAGATCAGGTCTACCCCCAAGCGCTGTTCAGTACGGTCGTTCCAAACGGGCGACCTGAAGCGGGTAGTAGCCCAGCGGGTCAAAACCAGTAGCAGACCAAAACCGACGAGGACAAGAACGGTACGCAACAGCCACTGCGGCCACTGGATCCCGGTATTGTCGGCACTGTCCTGCAGCGGTGCAAACTCGGCACCGAAGGGAGCCCCTGCCGCTTCTTCCAGGGCGGTATAGGTTGTCGTGCCGCCAATGTCCAGACCCGAGCCAAAGACAACGGTCTCTGCCCTGACATCCAGGTTACCCTTGACGGTACCTTGCACATCCGCCTGCGTGGCGTCAATCTGCAGATCCCTGCCAATACTACCGGTGTCCTTCTGTATGAATACCGCGGTCATGATGTGCAGATCCCGTTCCACGGTACCTTCCATAGTGGCCTGGCCAGCCAGGGCAAGGAAATCGCCCCCTACCCGCGCCCTGGGCGTCAGGACCAGTCCCTCGGGCAGAGATTCCGTGAAACGGGTACTTTCGGAGGCCATGGTGTCCTGGAGGAAAGCCGTACTCTCGTCTTCCGTACCTCCCGTCAGGCTGCGTACATCGGATCTGACCTCACCATCCAGAATGAGGTTATAGGAGGAACTGAACAGATCGCCGTGCACAACGCCATCCTGCAACGCGACCACATAGCCTGCCAGGTACGCTGAACCCTGCACTTCCCCCTGCACCAGGATCGTCGAGCCGGCTGCAAAGAGATCGCCCTGCACCGTGCCGGCGATGACGATCTCGCGTCCGGTCACGAACAGGTCCTCTTCCACCACCTCACCCGCCGGCAGGACGTAGACATCGGCACCCTGGAATTCAGCAGCGTACGCTGCCGCAGGCCAAATCAGCCACAGGCACAGCAGGCCCAGGGCCAGTTGTACAGTCAGAGTAACAGTTTGCTTCATGGGGGTCATCTCCTCCATATGTATGTTGAGGGCTCTCTGGGTAGATACCCGGTGCCGTGAAGATAGGGGCACCTCCATATGATGTTGAGGGCTCTCTGGGTAGATACGCTACTGCCAGGCCATATGTTACAGAGACGACCACCGGGATACATACGAAATTCTAATGCTATACCCGTTTTCTGCTTGCACTTCTTGTCTATACTGAATCACGTGTAAGTTACATATATGTAATATGTATATATGTAGAGCGCAGAAAGAGAGACAGGCAAGAGCGGAGGTTGAACGAAAATATCCTATGGCTAAAGTAATCGGTATCGATTTGGGCACCACCAACAGCGTGGTGGCCGCTATTGAAGGAGGGGATCCTACGGTTATCCCCAATGCAGAGGGCAGCCGTACCACGCCTTCCATCGTAGCCTTTTCCAAGAAGGGCGAGCGCCTGGTGGGGATCACGGCCAAGCGCCAGGCCGTGGTCAACCCGGACAGCACCATCTACTCCGTCAAGCGCCTGATGGGGCGCCGGCGCGACGATGGGGAAACGGTCAAGATTACGGACATGGTGCCCTATGCCATTGTGGCCGGTCCCAATCAGGACGCCCGGGTGCACGTACCGGCGAACGACAAGCAGTACTCGCCGCAGGAAATCAGTGCCATGATCCTGAGCAAGCTCAAGCGGGACGCGGAGACCTACCTGAGCGACGACGTGACCCAGGCTGTAATCACCGTGCCGGCCTACTTCAATGACAGCCAGCGCCAGGCGACCAAGGACGCCGGCCAGATTGCCGGCCTGGAAGTGCTGCGGATCATCAACGAACCTACCGCGGCGGCCGTGGCCTACGGTCTGGACAAGAAGAACGACGAGACCATCCTGGTCTTCGATCTGGGCGGGGGCACCTTTGACGTCTCCGTACTGGAAGTCGGGGACGGTGTCATCGAGGTCAAGTCCACCAATGGCGACACCCACCTGGGTGGTGATGACTGGGACGAGCGCATTGTGGACTGGCTCATTGACGAGTTCCTCAAGGAATGCGGCATTGACCTGCGCCGGGATCGGCAGGCCCTCCAGCGCCTGCGCGAAGCGGCGGAGAAAGCCAAGATCGAACTCTCCACCACCCCGGAGACGGAGATCAACCTGCCTTTCATCACGGCCGACAGCCAAGGTCCGCGCCATCTGCAGATGAACCTGACGCGCAGTACCTTTGAGCAGCTGACTACGGATCTGGTCGACCGGTGCCGGATTCCCTTCACCAATGCGCTCCGGGACGCGGGCCTCGCGGCCAGTGAACTGGATGAAGTGGTGCTGGTAGGTGGATCTACCCGCATGCCCATGATTCAGGAACTGGTAACGTCCATGACCAACGCCACACCGCACCGGGGCGTGAATCCGGACGAGGTGGTCGCCATGGGGGCTGCGCTGCAGGCCGGTGTCCTGGCCGGCGAGGTGTCTGAACTGCTGCTGCTGGACGTCACGCCCCTCAGTTTGGGGATCGAGACCCTGGGCGGCGTCAACACCATCCAGATCCCGCGCAACACCACCATTCCCACCAGCAAGGAAGAAACTTTCTCCACGGCGGCAGACAGCCAGACCATGGTGGACGTCAACGTGCTGCAGGGTGAAAGACCGATGGCCAGCCAGAACAAGACACTGGGCAATTTCCGGCTGGAAGGCATTCCGGCGGCACCGCGCGGCGTACCCCAAATCGTGGTGACTTTCGACATCAACGCTGACGGCATCCTGAGTGTCAAGGCCAAGGACAAGGCAACCGGCAACGAACAGAGCATCACCATAACGGCATCCACCAATCTGGCGGAAGACGAGGTGGATCGCCTGGTCAAGGAGGCCCGGGACAACGAGCAGGCAGACCAGCAGCTTCGCGATCTGGTTGAAGCCCGCAACGAGGCCGACAGCCTGATCTACAATACCGAAAAAGTGCTGACGGAAATGGGGGATGCCGTGTCCGCCGAGGACCGCACCCGCATTGAAGGCCTGGTCAGCGAGCTGAAGGCGGCCAAGGACACGGACGACCTGGATCGGATCAAGGAGTTGATGGAACAGCTGCAACAGGCCGGGACCGCGCTGGCAGCCCAGCAGGCCCAGACCCAACAGCAGGCAGGTCCGGCAGCCAATGGAGTCGATCCGAACCAAGCCACGGTCGAGGACGACGAAGTCATTGAGGGTGAGTACCGCGAAGCCTAATGTGTCTGTATGTGCTCAGAGCCCTGGGTTCCTCAGGGCTCTGAGCACACGGCAGACAGGGCGCTGTGACTGCACATCATGAAGTATCAGGATTACTATCAGGTGCTGGGGGTACCCCGCGACGCGGATGCGCGGAGCATCAAGAGCGCCTTTCGCAAACTGGCCCGCCGACACCATCCGGACGCGAACAAGAACGCCCCCGGAGCCGAATCCCGTTTCAAGGAGATCAACGAAGCCTACACGGTCCTCTCGGATCCGGAGAAGCGTCGCAAGTACGATCGCTTCGGCAAGGACTGGGAAAAGTTTGAACGGGCCGGAGGGCAGGCCCAAGACTTCGACTGGAGCCAGTGGGGAAGCGGGGGCCCCCGTCGGCATATGTCCCAGGAAGACTTCGAGCGCATGTTTGGAGGTGGCCAAGGCGTAGGGGGTCATGGATTTTCCTCATTCTTCGAGCAACTTTTTGGCGCAGGCAACATGGGCGGGTTTGCCGCTGGGGCATCACCACGACCCAAGCCGCCCCAGCGCATCGTCAAAACTGAACTGACACTGAACGAGGCGTATGCAGGCACCACGCGGACAGTCCGCATGGGCAACGGCAAGTCGGTCCAGGCGACCATTCCGCCGGGAGTGTATACCGGCGCGCGCATCCGGCTCCGTGGCTCCGGCAATGAGCACGAGGGCGATCTCTATCTGCAGATTGAAATCCAGCCGCATGCCCAGTTCACGCGCCAGGAAGACGATCTGCAGGTCAGGGTGCCTGTCGATCTCTTTACCGCGGTACTGGGCGGGGAGGTACCGGTCCCTACCATGGATGGCCAGGTACAGCTCAAAATCAAGCCGGGCACCCAAAGCCACACCCGGATTGCCCTGTCGGGCAAGGGGATGCCCAAACTGAAGCAGCCGTCGCAAAGGGGCAAGCTAATCGCCCTGATTGATGTCAGGATTCCAGAGCGGCTCTCCCGACAACAGAAAAAACTGTTTGAAGAGTTTCGCGACCGTTACTATCCGGAAAGCCAGGACTAGGGCCTGTTAATGAACCAGCATTGCTTGTTGATGACGTGCTCCGTTTCTGTCAGACATTTTCTTAATTACCTGACTTTTCACAATTTATATTCTCAATATATCAATATAATATAATTGGGCGAATTCAACACTTGTAGCTATGTTTACAGTTTGCCAACAGCCCTGAGTCTCAGATTTTTTCTTCTCCCATTGACAACCGGCATAGACAATCTAGAGGATGCCTTCTCAGATGGCCTGGCGACTTTGCACATAGGGCCACTCCTTGTGCCCGCGCTCACTGGGCCAAAGGAGAACAAGTTGCTGTCATGGCTGGTGGGGTATATAGGGCGTGCTCTACAGGTACACCTGTCGGTTGCCATGGGGATAGTCGCCAACAGGATTTTGGCGTGAAAATAGTAAAATGCAACTTGTTTCTCTTCATCATGAAAATTTGTAAACAGGTCTTGGATAGCAGGTCTGTTTCTGCATCCCCACAGCCTGACCCGGTACCGAACCTGTACGCCCGGCACGGCCGTCAGTCAGGTATCTCCTTTCTGTCCCGAAACTGTCTGGACAGACCAGTGACAGGCCGGGAGTTCCATTTTCTTGACAATTAATCCGGCAGCTCTTAAGCTTGCCGGTGTCTATTGAGTTGCTACTTGCGCCGGTTCGTCATTGCCGGTGGAGCCTGTCGCCCCCAGGCAATGATGTCTGTTATCTCCTACATGTCCGGTCATCATTGCCATCACGACCACGGCCATCACCATCATGGTACGGGACTTCACGACCATGATCTGCACGGTGCGAGCAGGCGCAGTCTCACCGGTGCGCTCGTTCTGATTACGGGCTATATGGTGGTTGAGATTGTGGGTGGCATCCTATCCGGCAGCCTGTCCCTGATCGCAGATGCCGGACACATGCTGACCGACGCGGCATCGATTGCACTGGCCCTGATTGCCCTGTACTTTTCCCACTGGCCGGCATCGGCCGAGCGCACGTTCGGGTATCGCCGCCTGGAGACGCTGGCGGCCCTGCTCAACGCCCTTACGCTTTGGCTGATTGCCGGCGGTGTGCTCATTGAAGCCTACAGACGCTTCGGAACCGTGCCTGACATCAAAGGTGACCTCATGCTGAGTGTCGGTGCCGTCGGGCTGGTGGTCAACATCCTGGCCGCCCTGATTCTCCACCGGTCGGCCCGGCACAGCATCAACGTGGAAGGCGCCTTCCAGCATGTAATCGCCGACCTGCTGGGCTCCATCGGCGTCGTGGTGTCCGGTGTACTGGTCTGGGCCTTTGGGTGGACACTGGCAGATCCCATTCTGAGCGTCCTCATTGCACTCCTGATCCTGTTCAGTACCTGGCGCCTGCTCGCCAAGGTGATTCAGGTGTTGCTGCAAGGCGTCCCGCAGCATATTGACGTACAGGAGCTTTGTGACACGATGGAAGCTGTGCCCGGTGTCACCCTGGTCCATGACATCCATGTCTGGGCCCTGGCACCCGACTACAACGTGCTCACAGCTCACGTCCTGGTCGACCCCGAATCACAGCCCGACGATCTCAGGTTCCTGCGGAAGCAGCTACAAACTATCGCCACCCGGGATTTCCACCTGCAGCACATCACCATTCAACTGGAATTTTCCGCGGCCGGCTGCGTTGAGGAAAACCACAATGATTTCCTTGTACGGGCCGCACGCCCGCCGCAACCCCGGCTCACACCCATAGCCGATCGTGTGTACGATGGCTAACAGCCACAGATAGAGCTCCATTCCTGCAACAAGCCGACATAGCGGGTGCCTGCGGCCTGCAGGCGGATGACACGGGATTCCGGGTTGTCACCGTGATGCAGGGCCAGCACCAGCAGATCCCGGGGCAACAGCTCGGGTATGCGATCCGCCCACTCGACCACCAGAATCCCCTGCCTGTCCGCCAGCCACTCGTCAAAGCCGAGATGCGCCACCTCCATACCCGTGTTGGCAACAGACAAGCGATAGCAGTCGGCATGGCGCAGGCACAGCCCGGCAGGCGTCATGTATTCGTTGACCAGGACGAAAGTGGGACTGACGATGCGTTCCTCTATCCGCAGGCCGCGTCCCAGACCCTGGATCAGGGTCGTCTTGCCTGTTCCCAGATCGCCCTGCAACGCCAGAACGTCACCGGCCCGCAACCGTTCCCCCAGGTGCTGACCCAGCGTCTGCGTTGCCGCCGGCCCGGTGCTGACCCATTCGCAGTACGCACTGTCGGTCCGCATGGTGTATTTCTGCTCGCAACTGTGATCTGTCCGGATTCAGGCGTGGCGGTCACCGGTGTCTAGGGGCTCCGGTCTGCTTCCGGCGGCACCAGCTGCTGGACGGTATGCCGAAAGCCCTCCAGCAGCATGTGGGACTGCTCCGGTGTCGGGGTATCCACCGTAATCTCAATGGCCGGCTCGACGGAGCTGGGCTGCAGATGCACCCAGGCCTCGGCCCCGGTCCTGATTTTCAGGCCTTCCAGGGAGTCGATGTAGTCCGCCTGATAGTTCACGTTCAGCTGGCTCATGACTCCGGTCTTCTGGGCCCAAGGCACCTCGACCTCCGTCTGCATGTAGTTCAGCGGGGGCAGGCCGGCTACGATCTGGCTGGCCTGTTCCTGGCGCACCGCCAGATATTCCAGGAGCTTGAACGTGGCCATCATCGGGTCCGGTGCCGGGTGGAAGAAGGGAAAGATAAAGTTGCCCTTGCCGTTGAGGGCGACCAGAACGTCACCGGATGCCGCCGTGGCCATGAGATTGTGTATGTCGCTCTTGCTGTGAATGATGGTGGCTCCGTACCGCTGGGCAATGGCGGTATAGGCCTGGGGCATATGATCCGGAAACACGACACGACTGTACGGATGATTGTGCAGGGCGGCGTCCAGGAACAGGGCGTCAGCCTGCCAGGGACTCAGGATCGTACCCTGATCGTCGACCAGCCGGATAATCTCGCCGGTCACGTCGAACATCACGCCCAGATGGGCGTGTACGGCGGTCACGATTTGGGCCAGTTCCTTGTGCTTGCGGTCACGCATGGCCTGATCCACGAACAGCTGATCCTCCTGCACGAGGCTGTTCAGGGGGACGGTCTCAATCCGGAACCGGGCCAGCAGGTCGGACATCACGTCGGCTGCCAGGCCATTGGCATAGTCCACCACCAGCTTGAACGGTTCCCGGCGCAACGGCATTGCAAAAACCTTGGACAGGAAATCCGTGGTGTAAGCCTCCAGCACGTTGGGCACGTAGGCAATGCCCCCCAGGTCATCCATGCCGACACGGCGGAAATTCTCCTGGAAAAAACCGGCCTCCACCTTGCGTTCCATCGTTTTGCCCAGGTTGCTGCCGTCCTGTTCCAGGATTTGTACGACCAGGGACTGAGGATGCGAATCGTCCGGATTCACGCGCACGTGCACACCACTGGCCGCTTGGCCCCGCACAAAATGGCGCAGCACGGGCATGGCCACGCTGCCCAGATCCAGGATATCGATGCCTGACGCGACCAGACCGCTGATGAGGGCCCGCTTGATCATCCGGGAAGCGCGGTGCACATCCCGGTTCATGGCCACCTGGGCTTCCTTGGCCAGGCAGGAACCCAGGGCTACGCCAATCCGGGCCGCGCTTTCGGAGGTCAGATCCAGATTGGTTTGACCGCTGATGGTATAGCCGCGAAACAGATCCCGGCGGCCCTGCTTGCCCCAGACGATGCTCTCCCGCACCGTTGAGCGGCGCAGGATCCGCTTGTGGGGCCACAGCCTGACGTGAGGCATGAGGATGGCCCCCTCTTCCAGTACACAGCCGTCCCCTACCACACACCCTTCACTCAAGATGGCATGGGCACCGACACTGCACTGGCGACCGATGATGGCACCGCTCACCCGGCTGGAGGGCCCCAGATAGGAGTTGCGCCAGATGACGGCGTGTGTCACCCGGGCATGCTGCTCAACCTGTGTGAATTGCCGAATGACCGTAGGGCCCTCAATGACCGTATGGGGTCCGATCTGGACGTCGTGACCAATGTACAGGGGACCGTGCAGGACCGCATCCGGGTGAATGGACACGTTGTCACCGGTCCAAATCCCGGGCGCAATTTCCTGGCCCAGTGGATCCCGCAGGCCCACTTTGCCCTGGAGGATGTCCTGGGACGCCTGCAGATAACTGTCCGTATTGCCGACGTCGCACCAGTAGCCATCCATGATATGCCCGGCGATGCGGCGGCCCTGACGGAGCATGGCCGGAAACAGGTCCAGGGAAAAATCGAATTCCTGGCCGTCAGGCACCAGGTCCAGTACCGAAGGATTGATGACGTAGATACCGGTGTTGACGGTGTTGGACGTCTGCTCGCTGGGACGAGGCTTTTCCACAAAGTCATAGACTTCGTGGTGCTCGTTGGTCAACACCACGCCGAAGTCATGGGTTTCCTCCACCCGGTGCAAATTGATGGTGACCTCGGCCCCGGAAGCCCGGTGCGCCTCATACAGTTGCCGAAAGTCCAAATCGGTGAGGCCGTCACCGGATACCACCAGAAAGGGCTCCGTCCAGTCCTGCACGGCGGTCTTGAGATTGCCGGCTGTACCCAGGGGTGATTCTTCCACGACATAGTTGACCTGGATGTCGTCATAGGGATGCAACTGAAAAAAATCCTGGATGAGGGCCGCCATGTGGCGGAGCGTCAGGCGCAGCTCCGTGACACCATAGGTGCGGAGTTGCCGGACCAGATGAGCCAGGATCGGACGGTTCACCAGGGGAACCAGGGGTTTGGGACGTTGCAGTGTCAAGGGACGAATGCGCGTACCCTCACCACCGGCTACCACCACCGCTTTCATGCTTCTCCTCTCCCGCCATGTGCATCGCGTGTGAAGGGGGACGGCTGGATATCACTGTCATTGTACCCGCAAGTGCCTGCATTTGCGCGGCTGCACTTCCGGGTGGTGCAGAGCCCCGGGTTTCCGGCCGCTCCCGTCAGATGGGAGGCCAAGGAAAGTTGCGCCGGTCCCGCCGAAGCGTAGGGTAGCACCGGGTGTGGTGCAAATGCTGCAAACGCTGGACAAGGGCTTCGCATTCCGGAACCGACAGCAGGGAGGCCAAGGCTTGCGAGAGCGTGTGTTCCGAATCCCCAAGGATGGCGTGGCACCGGGTCAGGCCCGGCCATACGTCCTCCCCAATGGGTTCCCCGGCGAATTCCCATATCACCGTGCGCAGCTTGTACTGGCGATGAAAGCAGATGCCGTGATCGATCGCCCACAACCGGGGACCGTCATCGACCAGGCAGTGACCGCTCTTGCGGTCCGCATTGTTGGCGATGAAATCGAAAAGGGCCAGCCGCCGCAGGGCGGTGGTGTGCCGGGCGCTGTAGCGCACGTTGAAGTAATGGTGGGCGGGATCATGGGGTATGAACAGCTGGACACTGCCAGGACCGTGTTCACCATCCCGCAACAGGGTCGGGGGCACCAGGGACCAGCCCAGGGCTTCCGACAGGCACCAGGCGGCGACCTCCCGCTGACACAGTGTGCCGTAGGGAAAATCCCCCAGCGGATTTTCGCCGTCCCGGGGCTTGTAGACACACTGTACGGTCTGTCCCGCGTTCTGTACGGTACCCAGGAAAATATAGTTGGAACTGTAGGGCAACAGACCCTGCAGGGACAGGGTGCCGTGCTGCAGCAGCTCCAGCAACACCTCCTGGGTATCAGGCCCAGGGGCCGGTGCAGGTACAGCCATGACCGGACGGGATCACAGCACTACCGGATCAGCATGTCCATTGGACCGCGGACACAGATGGCCGTCCGGATCGATAGGTTCATGGCACAGGGGACAAACCGGCCGCCCCGCCTCCACCACCTGCAGGGCCCGTTCGCTGAAGGCCTGCATCTGGGATCCGGTAGCCCAGAAGCGGACCACCGGTACGTCAGCCACGCTCTCTTCCTCCGCCTCCTCGGTATCCGGGCCGGACGGGGTAACGCTCTGCATGAACACGGCAAACAGCTGTTCCCTGTGATCGTATCCCAGCCCCATCTGGCCTACCCGGAACAGGGGTTCCAGGGGTTCTTCCAGCTCTTGGGACGGTACGGTGCTGGTGTCAATGGCAGGCAAATCCTCAAGGTCGGCAATCAGGTTGGCTATGCTGGTGGCCAACAGGGCTACCTGTTCCTTTTCCATGTTCAGCGTCACCAGGACCTCGTCCTTGCGCGCCTGCAGGTAAAAGGCGCGCTGGCCGGGGGGACCGACGGCTGCGGCCAAGAGGAAATCGACGGGTTTCATGTCGTACAACATGCGTTCCATCAGTCCGTATCCTCGGCTGGTTCACAGGGGCCGGTTCCGGACTCCGCCTCACTATCGGTGTCGTTCGGGTCAGGCGGTGGCGGCAGGGCCAGATCCGGTACCGGCCCGGTATCGTTCATGCGCACGATCGCACACCCTGCCTCACGCAGGGCCAGTACGCTGATGGAGGCGGTATCGATCTGGATCCGCTGAAACAGGTCCAGCGGCGTGCCCAGATAATAGGCCAGGACGGTCTTGATGGGATCGCTGTGGCCAAAGACCGCGACTACCTGGCGCGGATGCCGCTCCCGGATGGTTTCCACGGCATCCACCAGCCGATTCTGGGTGATCCGCAACGATTCGCCACCGGGAAAACGGAAGCGGCTGGGATGAAACTGGACCCGCTGCCATTCCGGTGTTGCACTCAATTCCGGCAGGGAACCGCCCTGCCAGTCCCCATAATCCACTTCCAGCAAGCCGGCACAGGGCATGACCGGCAGGTTGTGGGCATCGGCTACGGGCTGGGCCGTTTCCATACAGCGCTCCAGGGGGCTGGAGTACACGGCGTCCAGCTGCACATGGCGGAGACGTGCGACCAAGCCCCGGGCTTGCTGGCGGCCCTTCGCGTTCAGATGTACACCCGGGGTACGTCCCGCGAGTTTCTTCCGGACCACCCACTCGTTCTCGCCGTGGCGAATGAGTAGCACAAAGGTCAAGGCGTCAGACATGGGAAGTGCAGGCTGCGTGCGCCAGGGCCGCAGCGCCAATGGCCCCTGCATCATCCCCCAGGCGCGCGGCTTCAATCCGGAAGTCTTCTTTCATCATCAGGTTTTCGTACGCGGTCGCGCGCACCTGTCGCAGCAGGTGATTTTTCAGCTTGCCCACGACCCCTCCGCCAAACACCACCATCTGGGGATCAACGGCATTGACCAGCGAGGCCGTCAGCAAGCCGAGGTAACGGGCCATGGTCCCTACCAACTCCACGATCAGGGGATCTTCCGCCCTGTAGGCGCGCCGGATCATGCCACTGGTGATGCGCTGGCCTCCTTTGGCCGCCATCAAGTCCGTGATCAGGCTGGTACGGCCCTGCTGGAGAGCCGCGTAAATGCTCTTTTCCAGGGCACTGCGGCTGGCCAGGGCTTCCGCACACCCGTAATTGCCACACGAGCACAGCGGGCCGTCCACCTGCAAAATGGTATGACCTACCTCACCGGCGATGAAACGGGGTCCACGCCGCAAGGCACCGGAAAGCACAATGCCACCGCCAATGCCCGTACCCACGAAAATGCCAATCACATCCTGCATGCCAACGGCGGCCCCCGCCACCAGTTCGCCATACGTGCCCGCATTCACGTCGTTTTCCAGGACCACGGGAATGCCCTTGAGGGCCTTGCGCAGGATCTTGGCTAGTGGGATGGGTTGCTCCCAGCCCAGATTGACGGCACGGCTGACGATCCCGGTCGCCGGGTCCACCGGACCCGGGACGCAGGCCCCCACGGCAACAATATCGACGAGGGACAGATCGGACTTGCGAGCGGCTTTCTTGATTCCGCGGGCCATTTGCCGGATGATGGCCTCGGGACCTCCCGACACGTCGGTGGAGACCTTGGCCCGTCCTAGTACCTGGTATTGGCTGTCCGTAATGGTGGCCAGCACCTTGGTACCGCCCAGATCGACGGCGGCCAGGAAGGGCGGCGTAATGGAATTGGCCCGTACCTTGTCCATGATGAATGTGTGCTGCAAGAAATGTGTCAGGACGCGCCCGCAATGCTAAGTGTAGCACACGGCAGGGAATGAATGGTTCTTCCGTTGCCGCTGCACTGTACCCGGTCGACCACAGCCCGGGCAGGAGGGTTCTTGCCGCTACTGGCACTCCGGGCCGGAATCCGGTAGAATAAGGTACGGTTCGGCATGGTCATGCTCTCCTCTCCTGCATCGCATCTCCGAACTTCCGCAGATTCGGTATCAAAAATGGACTCGGGTCAGACTTATGCGCCGTTTCGATCCCAATGTGATTCCTGCCACCATGAATCCCGTGATCAGTCCGGCGTTACAGCAGGAAGTGGATTTCTTTCTCAAGTGGGGGTATCTGGTGGTTGACAATGCCCTTGACGACGCGCAGGTCACAACCTTGCGGTCCGCCCTGGACGACACACTGCAGGGCAAGGACAACGACGATCAGTTTACCCACCAGTTGCTGGAAGAGGACGACCGCTTTGCCGTGCTGCTGGACAATCCGCCCGTGCTCACGCGGATCAAGGCCCTGCTGGGCAACTGCGTGCAACTGCACAGCGCCACGGCCCGGGTAACCCACGGCGGAGCACCGGACCAGGACTGGCACCGGGACGGCCCCTGGCCCGTAGACCCGGACGGTACCCCGTTCGGCAGCACCCCGGGCCAGATCAATTGTGGCTACTACCTGGATGCCCTGACCATGGAAAACGGGCCGATCGTGGTGGTGCCGGGCAGCCACCGGGCCCCTTTCAAGCCCCCGGCCGGGCATCCCACGTTTCCGGACGAGGTATTCGTCATGGCCCAGCCCGGCCAGGCGGTTTTGTTCAACGGTTGGCTCTATCACCGTGGTGCCGCCAACAAGAGTCGCCAGGCCCGCCGTACCTGTCTCATGTGCTACCAGAATGCCTGGATGAAATCCCGGGAAAGTTTTGCCGGTCCGCGCGTAACCCGGCTGCGGGCCAACGGCACTCCGGAACAGCAATTGCTCCTGGGTGCCGTAGAGACCTGGTGATCTCCCGTGTCAACCGCCAAACCCCACACAGCCCAAGTGGGGCATATACCCCTCCTGTGGCTGGAACCGACCATGGCCCGGCCCGGCCGACGCCTGGTGATCTGGCTTACCGGTTTCGGTGGCGACAGCAACCGTATGCGGCCCTATCTGGAGGATTTGGCGCAGGCAGGCTTTGTTGCTCTGAGTTTTGATCCCCACCTGCATGGCGCCCGTCTGACCAGTTCCCGGGAGCAGTTGCACGAGTGTGTCCGGAACAATCTGCGGCGCTGGTTTTGGCCAATCCTGCACCAGACAGCCTGCGACGTGTCCACCGTCCTGGACTGGTGCGCAGACCATCTGCAGGTGGTTCCGGCTTGTGGAGTGGGCGGTATTTCCATGGGCGGTGACATTGCCGTGGCGGCTGCCGGCCGGGACCGGCGTATAGTGGCTGTTTCAGCCGGGATCGCTACCCCGGACTGGATGCGTCCCGGTTCCTTTGAACCTCCCGGCCAACCTGACACCCAGGCATGGTCTGCGTACCATGCCAGCAATCCTTTCACCCATCCGGAACGTTACGGACATTGTCCCGCGCTGAATTTCGAGTGTGGGGCCGCGGACCGACAGGTGCCGGCCGATGGTGCAACGCGCTTCGCCGCCTTGCTGGCCGACCGGTATGCCGCAACACCCGAGCGGCTGCAGGTCAATCTGCATCCAGAGGTCGCGCATCGTTACACGGATGACATGTGGCGCAATGCGCGCGCGTGGTTCCAGACGTTTCTGGCGGACTGACCTGATCCGCCACCCTCGGCGCCTGCTGCGGACAGTCATGCCCGTACTGTGGGCTTGCTGTCTGCTATGGTCCGGAGGATCGGTGTGGGCCCTGGGTCCCCGCCTGGCTACTGATGCACCAACCGCTCCTATGCAGTCGTCCCTGCTCCGGTCCTGGTGGCCACATCTGCGATCTGACCCGCAGACGCCGATCACCGATGGCAACTGTCAGGAACGAATCCGGAATGGCGGGTTTGCCTTGGCCCAGGACTGGAGCATAGGCCCATCACCCCGGCCAGCCCGCATCGCCTATCCGTCACGGTTGGCGAACGGACCTGTCATGCATCTGGGCATTCATGCCACAGATACTGACCAGGCAGTCCACAGTTATTCCTCGATCTGGCAGGAAGTCGCCCTGCCAGCCAACCACACCAGCCTGCTGCGCTGGTCCTGGCAGCTGCACACCGAAGAGGAGCCGGTGGCAGATCCGGGACCGGACGAAGATCGGCTGCAGGTGCTGTTGCTGGATGCCGAGGGCCAGTTGTTGGAAGTTATCGAGAACACCCGGCTCCGGCAGCACACCTGGTCAACCCGGACACACGATCTCTCCGTCCATGCGGGCCAGACGGTGCGTCTTTATTTCAATGCCTACAATGACGGTGACGTACTTATCACCTCCGTGTGGCTTGACGATGTATCCCTCCAGGTCTGTGGCCCCGGGGATCCGGAACCGGGTATGACGGTCCGTGGACCGGACATCTCAGGTGGCGCAGCCTGGTCCGATCCGGTTGCCACGTCGGAGGCCACCACCGGTTTTCTGACTTGGGGTGCTGGGGTGGCGTTCAGTCTTTTTTTGATCATGCTCGGCCTTTGGCATCGTACGCACACGTCGGAAACCTAGGGGCTGTTGATCAACTGGCAATGCCGGTTGACAGTATTCTTATGAGAGTGGTTCAGTCCCAGCGACGATCTTCAGCTGCATCACAAAATAGGACAGGGTGCAACAACCATCTTTCTTGTCTGTTATTTGGTTCGTGATTTCGCCTGCATCTTTTCGGTACCGGAACAACCATATGGCTCTCTCCAACAGTGAACGCATCAAGAAAACCCTCGATCTGCTCCGAGAGGGCCTTCGTAGAGAAGCACTTGCGGTCAGTATGGGGCCGCAATTGGCGCTCTCGTCTAAGGCAAAAGGAAAGAGTCTTTGAGGGCCATGATAATGATGCCATTCCATGGGATAGTCATCTGCTACTGAAAGATAGATCCCAAGTACACGTCATAACTGTGGTGTAGTACGCAAGGCCAACCGGAAGTCCCAATCCGTCTATCATTGCAGTGAATGCGATGTGGAAAAGAACGCCGATGTGAACGCTGCCCTGAACATCCGGGACCAATGGTTGGTTGGGAATACGGCGTTCAGGGACGGCGCGTCTGCGGGTGGAGGTGGCAGCGCGAGCTGGCCTGTGAAGCCTGAACAAGTATCCGGCAGGGCATTGCGTCCTGTGGGCGTGGCGTGAAATCGTATATAGCCCCCCAAATGAATATGTATCACGCCGGCATGCCGAACTGAGCTTCAATGAAGAGTGGACCGTACGGGATTTGGGATCCACCAATGGCGTCCGCATTCGCAAGCAGGGGGAGGGAAACTTTCAGCTGTGTCTGCAATCCTCCATCAAGCTTGGCCATGGTGACGAAGGTGACTTTGTCACCATACACTTCATCTTTCGACAAATTGATGGTTGAACGATCAGCTGCATGTGTCTGCAGGCCCGGAGATCGGCTGCACAATCTGCTACGGCCAGCAAGCAGTGAAGGCACAATATTCCTTGGACCTGCAGATCAAACTGTGCGGGCGGGGAAATAGCCTCCATGCATGTCCTGTCGGTTCCGTGTGTCTCCCGTTCTTGACAATACCCGTATATCCTTGCAACTTGATCGTCGGTGCAACTTCTCAGGTACACATCCCATATTCACCACAGTGGAACACAAATGGAATCCCAAGTTGACGCGAATCCTCAGAAGGAAGATGTGGAACAGACTTCGGCCTCTGAATCTGAGTTTCGATGGTAGCGCCCTGTAGTGCAACAGCTACTGAGGCTTTGCCAGATCCAGCACCTGAACTCAATACGGACACTGAGCCCAGCCCTATCTTCTATCTGTCCAAAGCCTCTGGAGCAAGCCCAGCCGGTGGTTGCAGGGGCATGGGTTCTGCACACATCAATCCAGACGTACGGCAGTCAAGCAGCACGGCTGCACCGATGTCCCGGGCCTTGTCATCTGGGAGATCTTGCAGGTGACGTCTTCCCGGCCTCAATGTTATAATGGCAGACTATGGCTATCATGTCTTCCCTCACAGCTCCCCTGTCATTGCCCGATACGGCGGATCACGGGCCCGCATGTCCGCAGGGACCTGATGTCCCGCTCACGGTCACTGTTTACGGTCCCGACACCGCCGATGGCTTTGTCGAACTCGCATCCGCCTGGAATGACCTGGTGGATGCTTCCAGTTCCCGGCCCTTTTTCATGCGTCTGGACTGGCAAACCGTCTGGTGGGAGAATCTCGGTCTGGGTGAAAAGTGGATCACGGCCTATCACCGCGCGGACACCGGCGAACTGGTAGGCATTTTGCCCCTTTATCTCCTGAGCGGCGCGGATTCCCACCATGACGGCCAAAATCAGCTCAGCATCATCGGCTGTATTGAGGTCAGCGATTATCTGGACGTCATCGTCACCCGGGGCTGGGAAGTGCCGGTCTACCACGCGTTTCTGGCCTGGCTGGACAGCGATGACGCACCGCCCTGGGACGTGGTGGATCTCTGCAACCTGCCCCATAACAGCTCTACGTATCAGATATTGCCCGACATCGCCCGTTGCCGCCAGATGAGGGTGCAGGTGTTCCAGGAGGACGTCGCCCCGGCGATCACCTTGCCCGCGACCTACGAGTCTTACCTGCAAGATCAGGTGGACAAGAAGCAGCGCCATGAAATTCGCCGCAAGCAGCGCCGGATTGAACGGGCTGCGGACGTGGGTCTCTACGTGGTGGGCCCCGATCACGATTTGGATCGGGAGATTCAGGACTTCATTCGCCTGCAGCGGGCCAGCCGCCCAGACAAGAACGAGTTCATGAACGCCGAGATGCAGGTGTTTTTCCAGCGCATGGGGCACCGCATGTTTGAAGCAGGCCTGCTGAGTCTCCTCTTTCTGACCCTGAATGGCGAGAAGGCGGCTACGCTCTTCTCCTTTACGCACGATCGCCGTTACCTGCTTTACAACAGCGGCTACGATCCGGTCATCTATGCCCACCTCAGTCCCGGCTGGGCCATTCTGGCCTATGCCGTACAGTACGCCATCGTGACCGGCCACCGGGTCTTCGACTTCATGCAGGGAGACGAGGCGTACAAGAGCCGCTTTGGTGCAGTCGACTACCCGGTCATGCGTGTCATCCTCACCCGCTGACCCGTCCGGGCATCCGAACTCAGCCTGTTTCTTCTGTCCAGCTCGGGGCCACCGCGTCGGCTATGACCACGTGGGCCGCACCGTGCCGTACCCGTACCTGGCCCGGTCGACCGCGCTTCAGACGGGTTACGTGCCGCTTCTCCGTCACCATGACCGGTACCCGGTTTTCGCCACGCCGTCCGGAATGAAAGGCCGCCAGTTGTGCGGCACCCTGCAGCGTGTCGGGGGATACCGTACGGCCGGCAGACCGGATCAGGACGTGGGCCCCGGCGGCATCCCGTACGTGCAGCCAGAGATCCCGGGGCGCGGAACGGCGGAAGGTGATATGGTCGTTCTGGCGGGCATTGCGGCCCACCAGAATCGGGAACCCCTCGGCACTGGTATAGGTCCGGGGACGGCTTGCGGGTGAGGGCACGGGCGTTCGGGTACGGGGTGGTCCTTGCCTGCGCAGCAGGCCGGACGTTTCCAGATCCTCACGGACTGCCGCGATGTCCGGCCGGTTTTGAGCCGTGGCCAAATCCAGTTCCAGCTGCGCCAGATACGCCTGATCCTGCTGCAGGTCCTGGATACGCTGGGGCAGGATGACGGCCGCCCGTTCCAGCTTGCGGGCCCGCTTGAACATGGCCTCGGCCTGCTGGACCGGCGTCTTGGCGGGCTGCAGCCGTACGGCTGTCGTCTCGCCATCGGGAATCACCAGCTCGGTCTGTCCTGGCTGCAGGCTGTGTTGCAAGGCCAGCAGCCACTGTGCCTGGGTACGCAGCAGATCGGCGGCACCCGGTTCAGGCACATCCTGCTGTACGGCTGCCAGGCGCCGCTCGACTTGCCGGCGCGCCCGGACCAACTGGGTCTGTACTGCCGCCCGGGCCGCGCTGTAGGGATCCGGCGGCATGATGCGGTCCAGCACTTCGTTCAGGCTGGATGCCACGCGGGCGCCTTCCCGGTGCCGGATCCGGAATGGTGCATACAGCACCGGCTGTCCCTCCATTGCTACCAGGCTGGGGGTCCACACCTGATCCCGGACGGGTGCCCACAGATCCTGCAATACGGGCCACAGGTCCGAACCGGTCAGGGCGGACGTCGCGGCGTCTGTGGTGCCGGTCACGCGGAAAACCAGTTCCCGGGCCTGGGTGGGCCCCACACCGGTCAGAATTTGGGTCAGGGCCTGCCAGGCCTGGGGCCGGGTACTGTGGTCCAGGGCTGTCTGCAAGTCCCGGGCAGTGCAGTGAAGCGGGGACAGTCGATCCCGCAGAGGCGGGGGCCCGTAGGGAGCGCGGGGACGCAGGCCCCGTGAACCGGTGTCGGGGCACAGCAGCCCCCGGATGTCGCCGGCTGCATCCAGCAGCAGGGCATTGCCCTGGCGTCCGGTCAATTCCAGGACCAGGCGGGAAGCACCATGCCGGCTGTGCTCAAGGTCAGCCACCACTGCGCGTTCTGTGGGATCGGGCTGCTGCAAGCGGGTCAGGGTGCTACCCCGTGCGTACTTGCGCAGCTGTTCCAACAGGGGAATTACCGGATCGTCGCCCCGGCGCGCCTTGGCCGCGATCAGATTCGTCTGTACCGTCTGCCCCCGTATCCGTGCCAGCCAATGGTGGCGCTGGCCACCGGCGTAGATTTCAAAGGCCAGGGCATGCGCATCCGGCATCACGACATTCTGGATCCGGCCGGGGATCACCCGCTCCCGGATCTCGTGGATGACACAGGCCAGGGTCAGGGCGTCAAAGTGCATGTCAGGTACCGGCCAGACCGGCTTGATAGAGTTGGTGGTGCCGGGTGGCAACAGCTGCCCAGCTGCGTCCGACACAGGATTGACGTGCGGCCGTGCGCGCGGCGGCGCGCAGCTCAGCCGACTGGAACAGAGTTGCCAGCCTGTCTGCCAGCCCGACAAAGGACTGGCGCGCCACGACGGGTACGCCGGGGGCCAGCAAAGCCGGATCCTGGGGCTGTGTGGTCACGGTCACGCATGCATGTTCCAGGCAGGTAATCAGGGCACTGTGCCGGGAACTTGCCCCGTCTGCATAGGGCAAGGCTACCAGATCACAGGCGGCAAGTGCGTGGCTGATGTCCTCCGGGGACAGTGTGCCCGTCCAGATTACATGCGGCTCCAGCTGCGCCGTACGAATGAGATTTTGGATGCTGCGCCGCAAGGGATGATTGGAACGGTCGGATACACCGGGCTCTCCCCCGATGATCAGCAGTTTGACGGCCAGCTGCCGGTGATGCAGCAGTCGTACCGCCTCCACCAGGGTCTGCAGTCCCTTGCTGCGCTGGGCCAGGCCAAAGAAACCGATGACCGGTTCCGCCGGCTGCAGCCCCCAGCGGTTCCGCCAATGGGGATCCGGCGGTATCCGGGGAATGGGACTGGCTACCGGGATCAGGGTCGCTTCCACCCGGGACGCCTGGAGTGTGTGACAGTCCGTCTGATTCGTGCTGATCACCAGATCGCTGTCCTGGCCGGGACGCACCGTGAGCCGGTGCCGGATCCGGGAGCCGATGCGGGGAGCCAGGTAGGGGGGCAACAGATCGTGATAGGTCCACGCCACCCGCAGGCCCTGGCGCTTCCAGGCCCGGGGTGCCAGATTGATGCCCGGATTCATGTTGAAGGCCGCTGTCTGGTATTGCACGTGAATCCAGGTGTCGGTCCCGTTGCGGGCCAGATCTGCGACCTGCCGGTGCGTACTGCGCTTCCAGCGCCGGGGTACCTGTATCACATGGGGAGGGTCAGGTCCGTCCGGTGGAGGATCGGTCGAATCCCTGCACACCACAACGGAAACCTGGCAGTGCAGAGCCATCAGATGCTGGGCGAGCAGTGCCGTGTAGTCGCCTATGCCTCCGAGTTGGGGCGGGTATTCACCTGTAACGAACACAACGTGCATGCGTTGTCCCTTTCCGGTTCAGCCGTCGGCTGCCGGCAGTCCCAGACCCAGACAGACTTGACGGTACAGCCGTTCCTGATCCCGCATCCGGGGCAGGGACAGCCACTCCACGTCGTCTCCGGCATACGCGATCTGCACGTACCGGGTGACGCGCCCGGCCAGCTGCACGTCCCGGATCTCGTGCCACCGTATCGCCCGCAGGCCATGTCCGGGCCGCTGCCAGGTCACGCCGGCCGCCGTACAGGTCAGGCAGGCTCCCAGCCACTGCAGGTGCATGCCGGCCAGCACCAGGCACAGCACCGCCATGATCAGCGTGCCCGTATCCCGGTCCCCGACAAAGTTCCAGCCCAGGAGACAGCCCAGACCCAACAGCCCTGTCCCCAGCCAGCCATACGCCGGATGCACACGATAGACCGTCAACGCCTCGGAAGCGGCGGACGGCGGGGCGAGCCGGTCCCGGTTCACAGGTCTTCGGACGCAGCTGTCCGCAAATCCTGCTGGCGCCGGGTTTGCAGCGTCATGTGATGGGCAAAATCCTCGATCCGTTCCTGTACCGTGGCCTCGGTCAGACGGTCCCCGTCGAAATAGCGATAGACCGAAGGCAGGGAAATTTGTTGCGGAATGCAGTGGCCGCCTACGCCCCGCACCACAATCCGCAGATGGCTCAGGGCATTGACCGCCCCCATATCGCCGCCGGCAATCCCGATGAGGCCAAACATCTTGTGCCGCATCTGGTCGTACTGCAGCAGATCCAGGGCATTCTTGAGTACACCGCTGTAACTGTTGTGGTATTCCGGTGTAGCCAATACAATCCCGTCGGCCTGCCCGATGCGGGTGCGCAGATCCACGGTGTCAGGGTGGTCCTCGGTATCCTGCGGGCTCTTGCACAAAGGGAGCTCCATGTCAGCCAGATCCAGCATATCCGTCTGGGCGCCGCGTGCATCCAGCGCGGCCATGACACATACCAGCAGTTTGCGGGTATAGCTTTGGGGGCCCCGCATGCTGCCGCAGATGCCGGTGATTTGGACATTCATCTCGTTCATTGGCCTGACTCTTGCCCCCTGTTCCCGGTTGTCTGTACCTCTGGCGTACACGGACAACGCCCTGGATTATAGCGAACCGGCACGGCTTTGCGGGGAAAATCGGCCAGCCGATATTTATCGGTTTCGACACCGCGGCCGTGGGGCAAACAGGCGGCTTGCGGTAGCCCGCGTACCGGCTGTGGCGGTGTCGGTTACGTCGTCTACAGCCCCGATCCCAGAGAAAAAAAGGGGAATCGGTGGCCAATCTTTCATTTGAGACATAGTTTCTTGATTCATCTCTTATACTTACCCGTTGCCATTCAGAATGGCGCTTGATTTCTGCCTTGATGTGAGCGAGGAGCGTACGGGGTATTGCATGACTGTTCTGCCTGACACGGAAGCGGCTACACGCTCTCCGGCGGCGGTCGCCCGCGTGATCGATTACGAGCACAGCCCCTACCGTACCGAGTTCTGGGAAACGGTGGACCGCAGCTATGAAGATGCGGTGGAACGGCTGGCCCTGCGCCGTCTGTTGCCGGTACAGGGGCAGCGCCTGGTGGACTTGGGGGCCGGTTTTGGCCGTCTCGCGAACGAATATGCCGGGTACCGCCAGGTCGTGCTGTTCGACTACAGCCGCACCATGCTGGAGCAAGCCGTGGCACGCTGGGGCCATGATCCGCGTTTCGTATTCGTGGCAGGCAACGTCTACCAGATGCCCTTTCGACCGGCCAGCATGAACACCGTCGTCATGATCCGGGTGATGCATCACCTGGAGCAGAGCCTGCAGGCACTCCGGCAAATCGACACCATTCTGTGCCCGAACGGGGTCTCGCTGCTGGAGTACGCCAACAAGCGCAATCTCAAGGCTGTGGTCCGGCATGCCTTGGGCCGGCAGTCCTGGTCTCCCCATGCCCGGGAACCGGTGGAGTTCGTGGAAATGAATTTCAATTTCCACCCGGCCTGGATGCAGGCCCAGCTGGCCCACACGAACCTGGTGTGTGAAACGCGCTATGGTGTATCACACTTCCGGGTGCCGTGGCTCAAGCGCCTGGTGCCCGGCGCCTGGCTAGCGGCGCTGGACAGCTGCGGGTTCCGGTGGGGCGGTCATTATCCCCTGGCACCCAGTGTGTTTCTGCGTACCATAAAGTCCGGGCCGGCATCCACGTCCGCACCGGTGGCCGCTGCAGCGGACCCGCTTCCGACGTGGCTGCGCTGTCCCCATTGTCCGGTCAGGACGCTGGTACAGCCGGCAGCCAGCCTCCTGCATTGTCCCGGCTGCAGCCGGCAGTACGCCAGACGCCACGGCATTTGGGATTTTCGGGATACAGCGATTTGACAGACTTGGTATCGTTCGAGCGAGAGAAGTGAGGAAAGCAATGAGAGACATGGGTGTTGTGCTGACTGACGAGAATGTGCGGGCCGGCAGTATGGATGCTGCCGGTTTCAAGGATCATGTCCTGGCTCTGGGCGCCGCGCAAGGCACCGTGGATTTCAGTGAAATCCTGGATGTGATGCCCGAGTTGGACAAGGACACGGATCTGTTGCAGGACCTTTTTTCCACGTTGATCGAGCGCGGCGTGGAGATCACGGATCCCAACGACGACCTGGCCCATGCAGACGACCTGGACAGCGAGGGGTCGGAGCTGGATTATCTGGAGCAATATCCGGATGGCATCAACGACTCGGTAGCCCTGTATCTCCAGGACATCGGCAAGGTACCGTTGCTGACAGCGGCCGAGGAGGTCCAGCTGGCCAAGCGCATTGAAGCGGGTGAGGCAGCCAAGGACAAACTCGACGATCCTGAACTCACTCTGACCGCAGACGACAGAGACGACCTGGAGTGGCTGATCCTGGACGGTGAAGACGCCATCAATCACCTGATCTCCGCCAACTGCCGGCTGGTGGTCAGCGTAGCCAAGAAGTACACGGGCCGTGGCGTGCCCCTGCTCGATCTGGTCCAGGAAGGCAACAGCGGCCTGATCCGCGCGGTATCCAAGTTCGACTACCACCGCGGCTTCAAGTTCAGCACCTACGCCACCTGGTGGATCCGGCAGGCCGTAACCCGGGCCATTGCGGATCAGGGGCGCACGATCCGGGTGCCGGTGCACATGCACGAGCAGATCAACCGTCTGACCCGCACCCGGCACATGCTGTCCCAGGTGCTGGGCCGCGAACCGACGATCAACGAGTTGGCGGAAGAGATGGAGATGCTGCCCAACAAGGTGGAGCACATCATGCGGGTCAACCAGCACCCCAAGAGCCTGGAGCAGCCGGTAGGGGAAGAGGAAGACAGCACCCTCGGGGATTTCATTTCCGACGATGAAGCCGACAGTCCGCCGGATTCCACCAACCAGACCATGTTGCGCGAAGCCATCGAAGACATTATCCAGGAACTGACGCCCCGGGAGATCCAGACCCTGTTGCTGCGCTTTGGCATGGTGGGGGATTACACCTATACCCTGGAGGAAGTGGGCCGCAAATTCGGGATCACCCGCGAGCGCGTACGCCAGATCGAAACCCAGGCCCTGAACCGCTTGCGCCATTCCAGCCGCAAACGGAGTTTGAACTGGTTTGTGTAGGCGGCCGGCGCAAAACCGCTTTGCAAATCCGGCCGGCATAGGCTAACATACAGTCAGGCATCTGCAGATGCCTGACTGTACAACAATTAGGGTCGTCACCCGCCCCCGTTGCCGCAGTAGACCAACAGCAAAACGGCATGCCCGGCAAGTGGACCTGCCCGGCCATATGGGCGACGGGCAGGTTTTGTTTGGCCTGCACACGGGGCGGGGTGGTATGGCAACAACGACAGATCCGGTGCAAACCGGTTCCCCTGACGGGTGTTTGCCCAACCTCACAGGGGATCGGTTTCCCTCTTGGCGCGGGCCAGTGCGGGCAACCGAACGGTGCTCCCGGTTGCAGTTCGTGTTGTGGCGCTTTCCGTTCTGTACACAAGCAGGCCACAGATGCCCCTGAATATCCCGCAAGCGGGATACAGGACCATCCTTGCGTATACCACGGAGGCTATCCGCCATGGCCGAGCAAACAAGTGCAGAGTTGAGAGAAAGCACAAGCCTGTCTACCTTGGAGCTCGACAATATCAGGACCCATCTGCTGACCATAGGCATGGAACAGGGGATGGTAGCGTATGACGACATTCTGGCGGTACTGCCCAAGGCAGAACTGTTTCTGGAGTTTGTAGACGATCTGTTTTGCCTGCTGATGGAAAAAGGCATAGAGATCGGCCAGCAGGAGGAAGAGCCTCCGCAGGAAGAGAACAACACGCTGATCCAGGATCAGGAGGGCTTCAACGACTCCACCACTCTCTATCTGCGCGAGATTGGCCGTGTCAACCTGCTCACAGCCAAAGAGGAGGTGATGCTGGCCAAACGCATCGAGAAAGCCGAACAGGCCAAGGCAAAGTTGCGTGATGCCAGCCTCAACCTGACGGAGGACGACAAAGATTCACTCCAGTGGCAGATTCGGGACGGCGAAGCCGCGCAGGATCACCTGATCACGGCCAACAGCCGGCTGGTGGTCAGTGTCGCGAAGAAATACACAGGTCGCGGTGTACCCTTTCTGGATCTGATCCAGGAAGGAAACGTCGGTCTCATGCGTGCGGTCAGCAAGTTTGACTATCATCGCGGTTTCAAATTCAGTACCTACGCCACCTGGTGGATTCGGCAGGCCGTGACCCGGGCGATTGCGGATCAGGGACGTACGATTCGCGTGCCCGTGCACATGTACGAACAGATCAATCGCCTGGCCCGCGCCAACGGCATGCTGTCCCAGCAGCTGGGTCGGTCACCGACCATCGACGAACTGGCGAATGAACTGGGCGTCTTGCCCAACAAAGTGGAGTACATCATGCGGGTCAGCCAGCGCCCCATGAGCCTGGAGAAACCGGTAGGGGAAGAAGAAGACAGTGTACTGAGCGATTTCATTCCGGACGAGGATGCGGTCAGTCCCCAGCAAACGGCACAGCAGCAGTTGCTGAACGAAAAGCTGGAAGAGATTTTCCAGCAACTGACGCCGCGCGAGGCCCGTATTTTGCAACTGCGTTTTGGGTTGGTGGATGGTCACAGTTACACCCTGGAAGAGGTAGGCAAGAAGTTTGGCGTCACCCGTGAACGCATCCGGCAGATTGAATCTGGTGCTCTCAATCGCCTCCGACATCCCAGCCGGAAGCGCAAACTGCGCGGTTTTCTCTAAATTCTCTAAACTTTCTCCAAATCCGCTCCTGTATTGCACTACACCCGTTTGTCCTGCAGGGACAGGAATTGGTTTTGCCAAAAGGCCAAGCATATAGTGCTGTTCATGCCAGAACCAATACAGGCAGTGCTGTGTCAGGATATCTCTTGGATGTCCGGTCAGCCTGCGGGGGCTGGAGCGTTGCCACCAGACCAGTCCGTCAGACACATGGCCGTCAGCGTACCTGCCATGCCCTTCTTGACATTGAGGGTGATCACATGTTCCTCTATGCGCCTGCGGTGGCGTACAGGATCACGCCCCCGGCGCAGAGCATAGAGACAGCACCCGGCAGGCCGCGCCTCTGTATCCGCTGGCTGGCGGATGGGGGCTACCCGGATCCCGATGGACGTCGCCTGAGCTTCAAGGGCCTGAACTGACCAGCGAGCCGCACAGGATCAGAATCACGGCGGCGAGCACCATCTGCTCTGGCTTGTACCCCAACACGTTCATACACTGTCTTGGCCAGACTGTAGCAGATACAGCCCACGGAATACCGACAGATCCAGATTTTGCGGGGAACTGCACGCATAAACAGGAATGTATTCCAAGGGAGCGTCCACTTCTACATACTGTCCACCGTCGTGCAGCTGACCTGTCCATACATCCTGCCATATGGTCTTGGCTGGGAGGTACACTGCGCGGCGGCGTTGCTGGTATTGCGTGACGGGGGCAACTACCAGATCCGAACCAAAGAGGAATTGATCCTCAATATGGTGTGTGTTGGCATCCTCCTCGTAGTCGAAGAACAAGGGGCGCATCGGGGGCAGACCGTGTTGCGTCGCCAGATGCATTTGCGCCATGACGTAGGGACGCAGCCGTTCCCGCAGCCAAATGGCGGCCCGAATGTAGCGATAGCTGTCCCCGCCAACGGTCCAGGCCTCGTTGTTCGGGCGATTGCCGTGAGTCCGGAAAATGGGCGTAAACACTCCGTACTGGTACCAGCGGATCATGAGTTCGTGGAAATAATCGCTCTCATTGTCCGGTGTCACAAACCCGCCGATTTCGGCTGCCCCCCAGGGAATGCCACTCATGGCCAGGTTGAGGCCCGCCTTCATGTACTTGGCAAGGTGTTCGAATGAAGACTTGATGTCATGTGCCGCCGGGGACGCGCCATAGCGCTGCGAACCCGCCCATGAACTGCGGCAGATGGTTACCACTTCAGGTTCACCGGCAGCATGCAGGCCATCGTGGATGTTCTTCTGGTGGGCCACGGGATAGTAGCCGTGGGTGGCCAGGGCAGGGCCTGCGTGATACAGCACCCTGTCGTACTCCCGGATGGGGTGCAGATCATCACAGGGATCGAGCCAGAATGTCCGAATCCCCAGATCAAAATAATTCTGTTTCCATTTTGCCCACAGGAAGGCAGCTGCCTGTGGATGGGTGGGATCGTATTGGCGGACGCGCACCGGTCCGTCGTGTCCCTGCCAGGGCAGCCAGTCCTCGCCCTCATCCATGTTGTCAATAAACAGACCCGCCTGCTGCATGAAGGCGAAGTTTTCACTTTCTTCCTCCACGAGCACCCAGGGCGAAATCATAATCCGGACACCCATGGCATCCAGCTCCTGTACCATGGCCTCCGGATCAGGCCAGTAGACCGGATCCAGTTTCCAGTCACCAATCCGTTTCCAGTGGCGGAAATCAATAACAATGACAGACAGGGGCAATTCCCGGCGCCTGAACTCCCGAGCTACCGCCAGCAGCTCTGCCTGGTTCTTGTAGCGAAGCTTGCATTGCCAGAAGCCCGAGGCCCAGTACGGCATTTCGGGGGCGTGTCCGGTGACGTCGGCGTAACGCTCCAGGATCTCGCCATGGGTATCACCCGTAGTGATGTAGTAATCGATCTGCCGACAGCCCTCGGCAACCCAGCGTGTGCGGTTGTGTCCCAATTCCACACGACCCAGAGACGGGTTGTTCCACAGCAAGCCATAGCCGGCGCTGGACACGAGAAACGGCACCACGTGCTTCACGTGGCGTTGATACAGGTCAATCACGCTACCTTTGAGGTCTACACTGCCCGTGGCATTCAGGCCCATGCCGTAAAAGCGTTCATCCGGGCGTGGGGCAAAGTGGACTTCGCTGTGCGACAGTTCGTGCTCGGCCAGCTCCGCGCGCACCGGCTTGTAGGTACGGGTTCCCGGATTGTGGGCGCCTACGACGTAGTCATACTCGCTGAGCAGAAGCTCGCCATCCCGAAAGAACTGCAGGTAACCGGCCTGCAAGACACTGGCGTGTTTGGGGTCTGCCCGGTTATCCGTCACCCGTGCCGCGATACGGCCATTGGCAATTGTTGCTTCCGTGTCACCAATCCGGATCTGAACGTCAGGCACGGGTTGGCGCGAGCCATCGTGCACCTCTTCGGTCAGGGCCCACGCCGTGTTGTCAATCTGTGCGCGCACCGTGGCCCGCACCCGCAGTCACGGCCCCAAGGTTCAATAACAAGCGTCTCGCCGCCGTGCTCGTGTACCAGTCGGTTACCCTGGCGCGTAATGCTGCCTTTCATCGTCGCCTCTGTTCCTCATTTTCGAGCCAAGGTCGTTCATGCGCACCAAGGGATGAACTGCCTGCCCCATCAGCAGTGCGTGTTTGAACGCAACCATTCCTGGCCAGTCCCATGCATCGCAGCTGGTGGTACGCACGGGCACCGGCGTGTACCCACCCCGCTGCAGGTGTCAAATGGTGCCGGGTCTGTCCCGTCACGGCCCAGCTTCGGTCCAGCCCGGTATCCACGACACGCTGTGGACCCAACTGGGCAGTATGTTCACTCCCTGCCCAGTTGGGCTGGAGTGCTGCCGACAACAAGAGCAGCAACGCACGCCTGACTATGTCTTGCCTGTGAGGCGCAAACCTGGGAAGTCAGCATCCGCATATCGTCTCCGTGGGATTGGCTTCCTTGTTTGCTGGCTGCCGCTGGTGGTACGGATCCTCCATGCCTGCATGATGGCTGGGCAGCCAGGGACCGGCAAGTCGGCCCCTGGGTCAGTACATCCACCGTAAGGTCCCGGCAGATTCAGGCTTTCAGACATCCGGATTGGCCAAATTGGAATTGTTCTGGATGAACTGGCGGCGCGGTTCCACGTCGGGACCCATCAGATCCGCGAAAAGCCGATCGGCCTCCTCCGCGTTGTCCACGGTGACCTGCAACAGGGTGCGGGCTTCGGGATCCATCGTCGTGGTCCAAAGCTGATCCGCGTTCATTTCCCCCAGCCCTTTGTAGCGCTGTTCCATCTTGACGTTCTCCATGCCCAGTTCCTGCTGCAGGCGGGCCAGTTCCCGTTCGTTGTAGACGTAGGACGTTTCCCGGCGGGTCTTCCCCTTTTCCTTGTGGGACAGCGTGACCTTGTAGAGCGGCGGCTGGGCAATATAGAGATAGCCCTCGGTGACCAGGGGCTCCATGTAGCGGTAGAACAGCGTGAGCAGGAGGGTGCGGATGTGTGCACCATCCACATCGGCGTCCGTCATCACAATGATGCGATGATAGCGCAGGCCGGACAACTCGAATTCCTTGCCGATACCGGTCCCCATGGCCTTGATCAGGGCCTGAATCTCCTTGTTCTCCAGGGCCTTGTTCATGTTGGCCTTTTCCACGTTCAGGATCTTGCCGCGCAGGGGCAGAATAGCCTGGAACTGGCGATCGCGGCCCTGTTTCGCGGAGCCGCCGGCACTGTCACCCTCCACCAGGTACAGCTCCGATTCGGCCGGGTTGCGGCTGGAGCAGTCCGCCAGCTTGCCCGGCAAGGTCATGTTGTCCAGCAAACCTTTCCGGCGTACCAGTTCCCGGGCCTTGCGGGCCGCCTGACGGGCCTCAAAGGACGTCAGACACTTGCTGATGATGGTGCGGGCTT
The DNA here is from genome assembly GCA_965200385.1 of Caldilineaceae bacterium. GTDB lineage: Bacteria > Chloroflexota > Anaerolineae > Caldilineales > Caldilineaceae > Bin34. The sequence continues at coordinate 3,603,572 of OZ241342.1, read as the reverse complement.
CATTCTTGTGTTCCGCCATCCACTCGTTCAGGGCATCCGCCACGGTATTCTCCACGTGTCCCTGCACTTCCTGATTGAGCAGCTTCAGCTTGTTCTGGCCTTCAAACTGGGGCTCCGGCACCTTGACGCTGACCACTGCCGTCAGGCCTTCACGGGTATCGTCCCCGCTGAAGTTGACGTCCTTCTCTTTCAGCAGCTTGTTCTTGCGCGCAAAGTCGTTGAGCTGGCGGGTCAGGGCCTTGCGCAGTCCGGTCAGGTGGGTACCGCCATCCTGATTGACGATAGTGTTGGCAAAGACCAGGGTGTTTTCGGTGGCCGTGTCGGAATACTGCAGTCCCGCCTCCACTTCCGAGGTGTCTACGACGCGGCGGATATGGATGGGATCGTGCAGGACTCGCCGGTGCCGGTTCAGATAGCGGACGAAGGTACCGACCCCGCCTTCAAAATAGAAATTGATCTCTTCCGGTTCCGCACCCCGTTCATCCACGAAGCGCAGGGCCACGCCCCGGTTCAGGAAGGCCATCTCCCGAAACCGGTTGATCAGTTCATCCGGATTGAACGCCACGCCCTCGTCGAAAATCGAAAGGTCACGCAGGAAGTGCTGGGTAGTACCGGTCTCGGTTTCCGGGCATGATCCGATCACTTCGACTTCGGTCACAGGCTGGCCGCGTTCAAAGCGCTGGCGGTGAATTTGGCCATGGCGCTTGACCGTGGTTTCCATCCACTCGCTCAGGGCGTTCACGGCACTGACGCCGACGCCATGCAGGCCGCCGGACACCTTGTAGCCGCCTTCTTCGCCAAACTTGCCGCCCGCATGCAGTTTGGTCATGACCAGGGTCAGGGCCGAAATGCCTTCCCGGGCATGCTTGCGGACGGGAATGCCCCGCCCGTTGTCAGCGACGGAAATGCTCTCGTCCCGGTGCAGGGTGACGTTGATCGTGTCACAGCATCCCTGCATGGCTTCGTCAATGGCATTGTCCACTACCTCGTAGACCAGGTGATGCAAGCCCTGGACCCCGGTGCCGCCGACGTACATGCCGGGGCGCTTGCGGACGGGCTCCAAGCCCTCCAGAACCTGAATGTTTTCCGAGTCATAGGTGCCGTTAGGGCGAGGTTCAGTGCGTGGCGGCATATCAGCTCTCCTGTGTTTCAAAGTAGGGTGTGATGTCCACGCCTTGCTGCGCCAGCAAGCGCGTACGGTAGAACACCAGAAAGGCCAAGGCCACTCCAGTGCCCACATAGGCGAATAGCAGGGATGCAATCAGCACACCGGCTGTATGATCCCCGGTCAGGCTCACGAGACGTACCAGCAGCAACTCAATGCCCCACAGGATGAAACCGGCCAGCAGCAGAAACAGCAGGGTAGGCAGGAAATTCAGTCTGACCAGCTGCAGGCTGTTGCGAAAAGCCTGCCAGGCGGTGAAGCCGTCCATCATAACGCCGGCCACTACGTACGTCTGGTAATAGATGAACAGGGGATAGGCGATCAAGAAGGACATCAGTACAAAATACATGAGGCCGACGGCAGCCCCGGGCGCAGCCAAACTGAAAATCCCAAGAATGAGTGCCACCAGCAGCACGCTGCCCATCCAGACCGCCAGCAGGAAGGCAAAATAAAGAAACATTTGCCCGGTCCGAAACCAGAAACCGGCGGCGGCCTGGACCGGTGCGTCCGTGTCCAGGCCGGGCTCTTCCCCCGGTGACGAGAGTGTTTCAAACCGCTGGAAGTGGTGTCGTACCAGCTGGCCCAGCTGGTACAGATAGAGTGCTCCGGCCAGGATGCTGCAAGCGAAGGCACTGCCAAACAACAGCAGCAGATCCTGTACCGAACTGACAGCCAGGGCTGCCCCGGCGCTGCCGGTTTCCGTCATGGGTGCCAGGTTGACGTAGCCGGGAACGCGGAAAAACATGCGGTTGACCAATATGATGCCCAGCGAGAAGTTTTCCATGGCTTCCCCAAGGGACCACGGCAGCCCATCGTTCGGAAAAGCGTCCATGCCCAGGATCTGCGCTTCCAGCCCCGGGTCAATATCGGTGTCCTCACTGCGTGGGCTGGCGGTCCCTGTGGTCGGACCGGTTTCCCGGGGCAACTGCTGCATCTGTTCCAGGCTGCTTTCCAGCTGGCGTGCAAGGATGGAAAGGTCAACAGGGGGCAGCAGCAGGACGATTATGCTCAGGACTACAGGAACGAGGAGCAACTCAAGCCGACGGCCCAAGATCCCGAAGCCCATGACTAGACTATTGATCAACGTACCCTTCTCACGTAACTGGCTTGCGTGCACGCAAGCCGCGGTTTCACCGTAAAAAACCTGCAACAGATGCCTGTTGCAATGTGCTCTCATTATACCACACGGGGCTGTCCGGAAGAGAAAAAAGCGATACAAATTTTCTTTCTGTCTGATCCGTCACCCCTGTTGGCGTCTAATCAGTTTTCAAGGTGCAGTACGGGTGAGGCCAAGGGTCCGTGAGTGCAGGTTGCGTCCGGGGTGCAAGCAAGCCGTGTGTCCCTGACGCTCATCCGCACGCACCAGGGCCAGCACCCACACAGGCCGGCCCCCAACGATCCCGTTGCCTGATACAACGCGCAAGACAAAAAGTATTGGCCTTGGCTCCCCCTGTGTAGACAGGCAAGCAGCTCACGAATCCCGTGCTCTGGACACAGAACGACCGCGCCAAAATACCAGGACCCGCTTGGTAACAGGTCCTGGGCAATGAACCGTTCAAGTCTTCAGGCCAGACTCTGCCAAGCTTTCGATATAGAACTTGCCCGGTGCGCAGAAGAGAATAGCTTGTATAATCCTGCGCCAACGGGTACAGCAGTCCGGAAGACAAGCGTCAAATACCGAAGGCACAATCTGACTGGGACTGCCAGGAAAGATCAGGGCGCCAATGGGAAGATGTACTCATCCCGGCCCCCCCGGAACGACCTGGCGCAGATAACAGATACCCGGTACCAATCAGGTCCGGAGCAAGTGTTTGCGGCCTGTTCATACATGAAAACGGGAAGGTATACAGGCTTCCATCCCAGCTACGCTTCCTGCGGGCACAGGAATGGAAGCCACAGTTGTTGTCCACCAGATCGATATAGAACATATTTTCTGTTACAGTAATTCGCGGGAATGTCTGAAGGCATGCACAATGTGTGCAATGAGAACTGGAAGTACACGCGCGGGGATACGGTTTCGGACTCTGTCTGCCGGGCTGGTTGCATCGCAGGCTTGGGTCCCGGTCTCTCGGCTGCCCGTGTGGCCGGCATCACTTGGCTTTGGATCTGCCGGGTATATCCTGTGTCGCCACGGCGGGATGTTTCACGTGAAACATCCCGGAACGGTGCGACCGCCATGCCCGTGATGGTACCATTGCCCATTTGTCGCGGTGAACGCCCTGCACGCGGTATGATACGGATCTGACGGCATGAGACCAACAGCCAATTAAACACCACCACACAAGACTATGGAACGTTTCCTGATTGAAGGCGGGCATCGCATTGAAGGGTCAGTGAGACCGGAAGGCAACAAGAACGCGGCCATGCCCATGATGTGTGCGGCCTTACTCACCGATCAGCCCATTACGCTGCACAACGTGCCGCGTATCGGTGACGTGCACAATCTCATTCTGCTCCTGCAGCAGCTGGGAGTAGAGTGCAACTGGTTCCCCGGCAACAGCCTCCGGCTGACGGCGCACAGCCTGACCGGTCCCGAGCCGGATTCCGAACTCTTCCAGTCCCTGCGCGGCTCTCTGACCCTCATGGGACCCCTCTTGGGCCGGCTGGGTGAATTCCGTGTAGCCTCAGCAGCAGGGGGAGACCAAATCGGCAGACGCCGGATCGACACCCATCTGCAGGCCTTTCAGGCCATGGGAGCCGTACTGGACATGTCCGGGGACGCCTTCAGTCTGCAGATTGACGGTACCCTGACCGGTGCCGACATACTGCTGGACGAAGCCTCGGTAACCGCCACGGAGAATGCCTTGCTGATGGCCTCCTGCGCCCGCGGGGTGACCATCTTGCACAATGCCGCCTGTGAACCGCATGTAGCCGACCTGTGCCACCTGCTGGTGGCCATGGGCACGCCCATTGCAGGCATTGGCACCAACCGGCTGATCATTGAAGGGCAAAATTCGCTGCAGGCGGCCGAGGCCACCATCAGTCCCGACTTCATGGAAATCGGGACCTACATCGGCCTGGGCGCCATCACCGAGGGTGTTCTGCGCATTGAAGGGGTGCTGCCGACGCACCTGCGCATGATCGAGATGGTATTCCGTGACCGGCTGGGCGTCACGATGGAATACCAGGCCGTGCAGCCCGATGGCACCGCCACCCTGGTCCTGGCGGCCGACCAGTCACTGGAGGTCCGGTCCGACTATGCCGGTGACATCCCCCGCATCAGCAGTGCGCCCTGGCCGGGCTTTCCCACGGACCTGCTGGGCATCGCCCTGGTTACGGCTACCCAGGCCCGGGGCACTGTTCTGATTCATGAGAAAATGTTCGAAAGCCGCCTCTATTTTGTGGACAAGCTCATCGGTATGGGGGCCCAGATCGTATTCTGCGATCCACACCGTGTGGTGGTAGCCGGCCCCAGCCAGCTGTATGGGCAACCCGTCAGCAGCCCGGACATTCGGGCCGGCATGGCCCTGGTCCTGGCAGCCCTGGGGGCCAAGGGTACAACCAGCCTGAGCAACGTCGTCCAGATCGATCGCGGGTATCACAACGTTGATCAGAAGCTGGCCCGTTTGGGCGCCGTAATTGAGCGCCGGGCAGAGTGAGACGGGCCACGCAATGATGTTTCACGTGAAACATCCGGCTGGTCGCCAAGGTCGCCCGCCTACCGTACAGCTTGCGGGTATCACAATGTTGATCAGAAGCTGGCCCGTTTGGGCACTGTAATTGAGTGCCGGGCAGTGTGAGGATCCGGATCGCCCAACGCTGTTTCACGTGAAACATCCGGATCGCACGTTGCCTGCCTATCGTACAGTCCGGCTGCACCTGTCTGCGCGTTCCGGTTGGCCGGTGTTGGCTTGGCCTGCAGGATTGCCGGGTCCCCTATCCGGGCAGACGGAGGCAACGCAGCGCGGGAGCGGGATACTTGCACAGGCAACGCCGACCTCAAATCCAGGTCTGGGCCCATCTCCCAGATGACCATAACGACCCCGGCTTCCCTGGCTCACAGACAAAGCCAGGGGCAAAGAGCACCGGATGCGACGCGGAACAACGGGGCGGGATGAACAGGCCTGCCCGCCAGAATACCGGATCCGTATCGGTTACCTAGCCAGCGCGCCCGCCCCCACACCCGATCTGGTCTGGTTACACAGTCTCGGATATTGCAAAGATTCGCAACAACAGTACGACAAAAAATGAATGTACAATGCATACACGTTGTTTTACACTATAAAAGAATATATATTCTTGTATTCTTTTGCAAATCGAATCTGTTCAAGTCACTCGTCCTGGCAACGGGCAGTACAGGGGCAATCCTGGGGCTTACCACAAATTTAAGACACAGGGAACTGCAACTAGGCTTATAATAAAAGACAAAACAGGCTTCGCACGACAGCTTCTCGGCAGTACAGGGACAAAAACGAATCGGATGGAGACGGCAAGGCAAGCAGAAAATCCCCAGGCTCGGGTCGTGGTAACTGGCTTGGGCATGATCACGGCTTTGGGGCTGGATGTGGAAACCACCTGGAACCAGATGCTGGCAGGCCGCTCGGGCACACGTCTGCTGGAGTCGCAGACGATCCCGGACATGTCCGAAGCGGCGGCGGCCTGGATAGACTGGAACCCGGCAGACCATATGGAGCGCAAGGATACACGTCGCACCTCGCGGGCGACGCAGTTTGCCTGGAAGGCCACCCAGGAAGCGCTCCAGCATGCCCGCCTGGATCTGGCCCAGGAAGAAACGAGCCGTATCGGGATTGAGATCGGGGATGCCTTTGGCGGCTGGGATTTGATTGAGGAGCAGACACAGCTTCTGTACAGCCGCGGCTACAAGCGCATCAATCCCATTATGTGCCTGGCGGCCCTGATCAGCGGCACCCCCACCTATATCGGCATGCGCCTGGGTGTGACGGGCATGGCCAGCAGTCAGGTTACGGCCTGTGCCACCGGCGTCAGTGCCATCGGGGAAGGCGCCCGCCGGATTCAGAACCGGGAAGCGGACGTGGTCCTGGCCGGTGGCAGTGACGGCTACATTACCCCCATGACCATTGCCATGTTTTCGCGTCTGGGTGCGATGAGCCGGGAAACGACGCACCCCGATCAGGCCTGTGCACCCTTCAGCGGCAACCGGACCGGCATGGTCATTGGCGAAGGGGCCGGTATCGTTGTGCTGGAATCGCTGCCTCACGCGCAAGTGCGGGGTGCACCTATCCTGGCGGAATTCGCCGGCTATGCACTCCGGCTGGATCCCAACGACTTTACGAATCCGGATCCGGACGGCATCGCGTCGGCCCGGGCCATGCAGGACGCGATGGCTGCCGGCGGTCTGGCGCCGGCTGACATTCACTGGATTGCGGCTCATGGCACAGCCACCATCGCCAACGACAAGATGGAAACCCGGGCCATTCACAAGGCCCTCGGCGATCAGGCCCCGCACTGCCCGGTCACCGGCCTGAAAAGCATGCTGGGTCATGCCATGGGCGGGGCCGGTGCCCAAAGCGTAGTGACCCTGGTCAAGGCCATGCAGGAAAACATCATTCCGCCTACCATCAATTACCAGACGGCCGATCCGGACTGCGACCTGGACTATGTCCCGAACACGGCCCGTCCGCACACCGTCAATGCGGCGCTGGCCAACGGCATCGGCATGGGCGGGCAGTCCGCCTCCCTGGCCCTGAAGCGTTACCATCCCTAGATTCCACGTCCACCTGAGGAGACTGGCCCATGAGACTTGAAAATCCGTTCCGGCGTGTAGAGCGTCTGAAGCGAGTCGCCAATGTACCCGAAGACGTGGCCAATGCCCGTACGCCGCCGGGCCAGTTCCTTACCAGCAAGTTTCCTGTGCTCACCTACGGACCCAACCAGAAAATTACCGATCTGGATGCCTTTGCCCTGAAGGTATGGGGAGAGGTAGAAACGACTGCCGAATTTGCCTGGACTGAGCTCATGGCCATGGAAGCCGCCACGCAAACGGTCGACATTCACTGTGTCACCCGCTGGAGCAAGCTGGATACGACCTGGACCGGCATTCCCTGGCGCACCTTTCTGGCCCACATATCCCCGAAGGACACCGCCACCCACGTCATGGCCCACTGTTATGGCGGGTACACCACGAACATCAGCCTGGAGATCCTGGACGACGAGGACACCATGCTGGCCTACCTGTATGAGGGGAAGCCCCTGGCAGCGAATCACGGCTACCCGCTGCGCCTGCTGGTGCCCAAATTCTACTTCTGGAAAAGTGCCAAGTGGTTGAACGGCCTGGAATTCATGACGGCCGACAAACCCGGGTTCTGGGAATCCTACGGGTACCACATGCGCGGGGATCCCTGGACCGAGGAGCGTTTTGGCTATTAGGCCCACCTGTCCGGGACTGGCCCTGTGAAAGGCATTCTGATGGCAGGCGGGCATGGCACCCGCCTGCACCCCATCACGCTGGGTGTGAGCAAGCAGCTGCTCCCTATCTATGACAAGCCACTCATTTATTATCCCCTTTCCATGCTGATGCTCGCGGGGATCCAGGAGATTGCCATCATCTGCACCCCGCGCCATCGTCCCCAGTTCGAGGCAGTCTTGGGCACGGGCCAGCAATGGGGCCTGCACATCTCTTACGTGCTGCAGGCAGAACCCCGGGGAGTGGGCGAAGCCTTTTCACTCTGCGAGGCCTTTATTGCACAGGAACCGGTTTGCCTGATTTTGGGCGACAACGTGTTTTACGGACATGGTCTGCCCCGGCAACTGGTGCAGGCGGCCTCCCACACCGAAGGGGCACGTGTGTTCGCGTATCCGGTGGCCAATCCATCTGCCTTCGGTGTGGTGGAATTCGACACGGCGGGCAAGGCCGTCAGCCTGGAAGAGAAGCCCCGCCAACCCCGCTCACACTACGCCGTGCCCGGCCTCTATTTCTATGACGACCAGGTATGTGCCCGGGCCCGGGCGATCCCGCCCTCTGCCCGGGGCGAATGGGAAATCACGGATATCAACCGGGCCTACCTGCAGCGGGGCCAGCTGCACGTCACCGAACTGGGACGGGGTGTAGCGTGGCTGGATGCGGGCACGCACCAGTCCATGCTGGAAGCCAGCCAGTTCGTACAAACCCTGCAGGAACGCCAGGGCATGATGATTTCCTGTCCCGAGGAAATCGCCTGGCGCCAGGGGTTTATCTCACGCCGCCAGATGTGCGCCCTGGGCCATGCCCTGGCCGGCAATGCCTACGGCCAGTACCTGATCGACCTGGCCCGGCGTTCACCGTAAGCCGCTGCCGGCCCAGGTCCCCTTGGACTGGCGGGCATCATCCCGCGCCATCCGTATGGCAACGGTGATGCGGCCCCTTTATGCCGGGCCTGCGCCCTCCCTGGAACCATATCCCCGGGCTCTGCCGGTGCCGTCAACGGGCTCGGGGGCAGAATTGGATAGATCCCGCTCGCCTGGGGGTATAATGCGGGATCGGCAAAGGTTTGCTGAAGACTGCAAGGAGAGAAGAACCTGTATGAGGAGCCACCCGGAGTCCCTGTTGGTACGCCCGTATGGTGACGGGAAACTGGTCGATCTGATGGTCCCGGAGGACGAGCGGCAGGACCTGAAGGATTACGCCAATCACCTGCCTTCGATTCAGCTCCACGCACGGGCGGTCTGTGATCTGGAAATGCTGGCCACCGGTGGCTTTTCCCCTGTGAAGTCCTTTATGGGTGAACGGGATTACCGCCGCGTCCTGGATGAAATGCGTCTGCACGATGGTACGCTGTTTCCCATACCCGTCACGCTGCCAGTGCCCCCCCATACCGACCTGCGCGTGGGACAGGAAGTCACCCTGCGCGACGCCATGAACAACATACTGGCCGTGATGGCGATCCACGAGATCTACGCGTGGAACATGCAGGAATTGGCGGCCAAGGTCATTGGCTCCACCGACCCGCGCCATCCCCTGACGTCCGAGATGAACCGCTGGGGTCCGGTCAACATAGCCGGCCCCATGCGGGTGCTGCAATTGCCCGCCCATTACGATTTCACGGAGTACCGTCGCACACCAGCCCAGGTACGCCGGCGCCTGGCGGCTTCGGGCCATGCCAACGTGCTGGCTTTCCAGACCCGCAACCCGATGCACCGGGTACATGAGGAGATCACCAAGCGGGCCATGCAGAGGATCGACGGTTCGTTTCTCCTGCATCCGGTGGTAGGCATGACACGGCCGGGTGACGTGGATCACTTCACCCGAGTCCGTACCTACATCACCCTCTTGGAACACTATTACCCCCAGTCCCGTGTACACTTGGCCCTGCTGCCCCTGGCCATGCGCATGGCCGGGCCCCGGGAAGCGCTTTGGCATATGCTTATCCGGCGCAACTTCGGGGTCAATCACCTGATCGTGGGCCGCGACCACGCCGGTCCCGGCCAGGATTCCACGGGCCAGCCCTTCTACGGTCCTTTCGCGGCCCAGGAGCTGGCCGAACGGTACAGCGCCGAAATCGGCGTCAAGGTGGTGGCCTTCGACAATCTGGTCTATCTGGTGGACGAGGATCGCTACGAGGAAGAGAGCAAGGTCACGGGTACCCCCAAGACCATGTCCATTTCCGGCACCCGGGTGCGGGAGGACTATCTGGGCACGGGCCGTCTGCTGCCGACATGGTATACGCGCCGCGAAGTGGCGGAGATCCTGAAGGACAGCTACCCGGCCCTGCACCTGCAGGGTATCTGCATCTGGTTCACGGGCCTCAGCGGTTCCGGCAAATCCACCACAGCCAACATCCTCATTCCCCGGCTCATGCAGGAAGGCCGCAAGGTGACGCTGCTGGATGGCGACGTGGTGCGGACCCACCTCTCGCAGGGCCTGGGCTTCAGCAAGGAAGATCGGGATCTCAACGTACGGCGCATCGGGTTCGTCAGTGCCGAGATCGTCAGCCATGGCGGCATCGTCGTGGCCTCGGCCGTCAGCCCCTTCCGGGCCACACGCAACGACGTACGCAACGTGGTCGGTCCCGAAAACTACATCGAGGTGTTTGTGGATACGCCCCTGGAAGTGTGCGAGGCCCGGGACACCAAAGGCATGTACCAACGGGCACGCCGGGGCGAGATCCGGAATTTCACGGGTATCGACGATCCCTACGAACCCCCGCTGCACGCGGAGATCGTTCTGGACACCGTCAATCACAGTCCCATCGCCAATGTCCAGCAGATCATAGAATATTTGCGGGGACGCGGCTTTCTGCGCGGTGCCCCGTCATGATCCGGCGCTGGCAGATCCGCTCCCTGTCTCTTGCCGACACTGAAAGTTGATGCCCTCCTCACAAGCACCGGATCCCTCCCTGCAGGCCGATCGGCCCGATACACCGGCTCCCGGTGACCGCCCTGCCCAGGTCCCGGTGGAGGATCTGTCACCCGGGGCGCTGATTTGGGCTGTCGTACAGGAACTGTTGCGGATCTTCGTGCCCGCAGCTGTCGTGGCCCTGTTGATCCATCACTTCCTGGCGGAGACTACGGTGGTCTTCGGGGAAAGCATGGAACCCCTGCTGTATCATCATCAGCGCCTGGTGGTGGAAAAGGTGAGCTACCGTTTTGCGGAGCCGGAGCATGGCGATGTCGTCGTGGTCAAGGCCCCCGACATGAACGCCAACCTGATCAAGCGCGTGATTGGCGTACCGGGTGACGAAGTCGCGATCGTGGACGGCGGGATTTACCTTAACGGGAGTCTCCAGACCGAACCCTATGTTCAGCATGGCAAACCCGAAGAATCTATGGAGCCTCGTGTCCTGGACCGCGGCCAGTATTACATTATGGGCGACAACCGGAGCAACAGTCGTGACAGCCGCAACTTCGGTCCCATCCAGGCCGAGGAAATCGTGGGCCGGGCCTGGCTACGCTACTGGCCCCCGACCGAGATCCAACTGTTCCCCTACTGAAACACGCTCATCATGGCATCCGGTTCCCACTGGCCCACAGCTGTCAAGATCACGGTTGGTTCCCTGCTGGGACTGGGCGCCATCAGTCTGCTGATTCTCTTCCGGGCCATGATTGGGCCCACCGTCGTGGCCGGGCTGGTCGTTTTCATCCTCAACCTGCCGGTCAAAAGCCTGCAAAAGCGGGACTTGCCCCGCGGCCTGGCGGTGGTCATCGTCTACGGGCTGCTGCTCGCCGGGATCACCCTCCTGTGGCTGGTGCTGGGGCCCTGGCTGCAAAAATTCCTGAACGAAATCCAGGAGGATCTGGATCAGCTGCTGCGTTCCCTGAGCTTGTCGGCCATGCCCTTCCTGCAAAACGCCGACATTCCCCTGCTGGGGCAGCTGGAATTGGCCGGCGAGGATCTGCTGACGCAACTCTACGCCGAATTGCGCTCGGTGATCGTGAACGGGCTGGGCAGCCTGACCGGATATCTGGGCAACCTGACCTCGGGCCTGCTCAACGTCATCTACGTCTTTGTGCTCAGTTTCTGGATCCTGAAAGACTGGAACCGGATCAAGGCGGTGCTGGCCCAGGCCATCCCCAGCTCCTATCTGGCCGAAGCCATGGAGCTGGCGGCCGAACTGAACCGGATCTGGACCGCCTTTCTGCGGGGTCAGGTCCTGCTAGGGCTGGTGGTGGGCATCACGGTTTTTGTCGTGATGGGGATTGTCGGATTGCCCAATGCCCGGGCCCTGGCCGTGCTGGCCGGCATCATGGAGTTCCTGCCCATTGTGGGACCCATCGTCAGCGGCATCATCGGCGTCTCGGTGGCCCTGATCTCCGGTTCCCACTGGATACCGCTTGCTTCCTGGTGGTTTGCCGCGCTGGTAGCCCTGCTGTATATCGTGATTGGACAAGTGGAAAGCGTCTATTTCATCCCGCGCTTCATTGGCCGCCGTGTACATCTGCATCCGGCCATCACCTTTTCGGTCATTATCTTCGGCGCTCTGGAATTCGGTGTGATTGGGGTGCTGCTGGCGGCACCGACCTTCGCCAGTTCCGTCGTGCTGGTGCGCTACGCCTGGAACAAGCTGTGGGACAAGCCCGGTGTGCCCCGCATCACGGAGGAACCGTTCGATCCCGGATTGGCCTGGAGCTATCTGCACAATGTGCAGATCCGGGCCGTCGTCTTTACCCTGGACGGCACGCTGACAGACCTCAACACCCGCGTGGCCGATGCCATCAACCGTGTGCTGGGCTGGATTTTCCGGGGCACCCTGTGGCCAGCGACCCCGCGGCAGGAAGCTCTGCTGCGCCTGCAGGGCAATATGGAAGGCCTGTTTGCCCGGCTCTACAATCTGCTTATGCGCCTGCGGGTCCGGGAAGCCCGCCTGCAGCGCTATCTGCATCCGCTGATGGGACTGACGGCACCTGCCGACCTGCAGCTGCGCACGGACGTCATCACTGTGCTGGAGTGGCTCCGCACGCATCAATACCAGCTGGGCCTGATCACGATCCGCTCCCGCACGGATCTGGCCACGCACTTGCGTACCGCCGGTTTGCCGCCCGAGATCTTCGACATTGTCGTAACGCGGGAAGACATCCAGAAACTGCCGCCCCACCGGGACGCCGTCCGGCAGGTCCTGGCCCAAAGTGAAGCGGGGCCCCAGCACATGCTGCTCGTGGGCTGGTCCGACGTCAACCTGCGGCCAGGCCGCACCGAGAACATGCATACAGCCTGCATAGCGCGGGAGATGAGTTCCGCGCACAATCTGCGCGAAGAGCATCTGGTGTTGCACAGTCTGCGCGAACTGCAGGAACATCTGGCCCGGCCATGACCAACCTGGACCGTTCTTTGGCCACCGCACGCAGTCCCTGGTGGCGCCTGGTGCAGTTCGTGCTGATTCACGTCGGCACGTCCCTGACCGTCGTTCCGATCACCAGCGCCCTCAACCGCGTCCTGATCGCCGAGATGCAGCTTTCGAGCACCCTGGTGTCGTTTCTGATCACCCTGCCCTATTGGCTGTCCCCCATCCAGGTGCTGTTCGGCAACATGATGGATGCGCGGGTGGCCCGGGGCAAGAAACTGGTCGCCTGGATTGTCCTCGGCAGCGTCCTGGCCGCCGGTGGCAGTGCCGCCGCCGCTCCGGTCGCCTTTCTCATCCCGGTGCACGCCGGTCTGGCCCTGGCCCTGCTCATCCCTGTCTTCCTGATCTGGGGCCTAGGCATCAACCTGGCCTCGGTCAGTTACCTGTCCCTCCTGTCGGCCCAGGCGGACGACGATCAGCGGAGCCGGACTGTAGGCATCATGTGGACCTGCATGATCCTGGCCAGCATCGGGGCCGGCCTGTTTCTGTCCAGCCAGCTGGATACCTTTGCCGCCACCCGGTTCGTCACGGTCTTTGCGATGCTCAACGGCGGCGCCCTGCTGGCGATCCTGCTGGGCAGCCTCGGCCTGGAGGATCCGGGCCAGAAGCCCGTGGTCCCGGAGGACACCCGGTATTCCTGGGCCACCCTTGCGATCCTGTTCCGCAATCCACTGGCCCGGCGGTATTTTTGCTATCTGCTGCTTGTCCTGATAGGCATTCATGCCCAGGACATACTCCTGGAACCCTACGGCGCCGAAGTTCTGGGCATGCCGGTGTCGGCGACCGCTCGCCTGATCTCCTACTGGGGAACCGGTCTGCTCATCACAATGCTGATATCCATTCAGGCAGTCAGGATCTGGTCCGAGCGAACAGTGGCCATCACGGGTTCCCTGCTGGCCGCTACGGCTTTTGTCCTGATTTGCTGGGCCGGCAGTCTCAAATCCACCAACATGTTCCTGGGGGCAGTGGTGCTGCTGGGCCTGGGTGGCGGTTTCATGACCCACAGCAATCTGGCTATCATGTTGCAGATGACCATCCCCGAAGCCCGGGCACTCTATATCGCAGCTTGGGGTGTCGCCAACTTTACAGGCCAGGCCCTGGTGGTGATTCCCGTTGCGCTGGGGGAGAGCCTGCGCTCGCTCACGGAGAACATCTGGGTGGGCTATGCTGCCATTTTTGCGCTGGAAGGCCTGGTCATTATGCTGGCCCTGCTGCTGTTGCGTGGTGTGCAGGTACCCGCATTCCAGGCCCGCGCCCGCGCTCTGATGGCCGGCAAGCCATCTACGTGAACATACATACAGGTGAGAACGATGCCTCTTTACAAGATCATCATTTCCTTTGATGTGGAGGAAGAAGAAGCCGCCAGCGATAGCCAGCGCTACTTCGTCCAGACCATTGCCCCCATTGTCCAGCATCACGAGAAGATGTATGTGGGCGAAATCTGGTGGACTCTATGGGGGGACATTCCCCAGTTTCTGGGTGGCATTATTGTGGAATCCCTGGACGTGCTGCAGGAACTGCTGCGGTCTGCCAAATGGCAGGACGCCATTTCCGGCTTCAAGAACATCGTCGAGAACCTGGAAGTCCGGGTCGTGTGCGAGACCGTGTGACACCGCAGTTCCACGGTCCCGGCCCCTGCCGCCTCCACACAGCCAGCCCTGCGTTGTGACATCTGTTGCCTGCATTCTGCCTTGTCCCGGGACAGGGCACTGAGACCTGAAGCTCCCGCTGCGGCTACCGACCATCTGCAGGGACCTGAACATGTCCATCCCGAGCGCGTCCCCTACAGCCCCTATCCCCGTCCTGACCACGCGCCCGGACGGCAAGGGCCTGGTGGTATTCCTGGAAAACGGCGGATCCTTCGGCCCTTGGGCCCTGCCACCCCGTGTGCGTGGATGGCTGGACTTTGGCACTGAAGAAGCCGCCAAACTGTTTTTGCACTGGCATGGCGCACGGGCCGCCTATGACCGTATATGGATACTGGAAGATCACAGGGCCCTGCCGGAAGAACTCTTGTCCACCCTGCTGGGTGCCAGCCAGCGCCATGTCGTGGATGTACTGATTCTGGCCCACGGCCATCCCGAAGGCATCGTAGGTTGGCAGGGAGCACGGGTAGGCACCGCCTTTTTCGCCGAACTGGAAGCTTGGCGGGACCGGAATCCGGCTTCCCTGCGCTTACGCGCTGTCTATACCATTGCCTGCCATTCTGTCCATCAGGCCTTTGTCTGGTTGAAGCTGGGCGCACAGGCAGTCAACGGTGTGGGGGGCGAAAACTGGCTGCCGGAACCTACGCTGTCCCTCTTTCTGCGCCGTTGGTGCCGGGGCCAGTCCTTCGGAGCGGCGGCAGTCACGGCGCACCGCCAGGCCTACGCATGGGGCTGTCACCTGGCAGGCCGGAATCCCCTCTTTCAGCAGCGCATGACCATGAGTCAGCAGTTCATTGCCGGCACACAGGACATAACCATCCACACCGCCATCACCGACCCCGCCAGCTTGCGTCCGGGCGCGATGCCCAATTTCATGGCCCGGGGCTAGTTCACCGGACTGCGGTTTCCCTGTCCCTGTCTGCGCGGGTACCTAGCCACCGAGAGCTTGCAGGAGCAGGTCCATGCTGCCGCTCAGTGCGAGCACGAGCCACAGCAACAGGACCGCCAGCAGGATTACCCGTATCTTGCCTGCCGCCGACAGCTGGCCGAAACCGTCAGCCGGAGAGGAGGTCTGATCCGGTGCCAGGAAAGGATCGTCTTCCATCACCGGGGACGGGACAGAAGCGGGCTGGGGGTTTGCTACCGGAGGTGGAGTGCTCACGGCATAGGGATTGACCGGCGCGGGGACCGCAGCAGCCGGGGGTTCAGACGGGGCGACACGGGGACTGACCGGTACAGACAGCTCCGGCGTGCTCGGAACTTCCGCGGGCGGCTGTGGGGATGGATCCGCGGGCAACGCCGTTGCAACCGGGGCATCGGCTGTGTCCGCCTCCGTGGCTGCAGCAGGTCCGGTGAAGGACGCAATCTTCCAGAGATTTTCCTGAAATTTCGGAATCTCGCTCGCGAGCTGCACCACCGCGCTGCGGGGCATCGAAATCACCCTCACTTCCGAAGAAGCAAAGGCATGTTCCTGGCTGGGTTCACCCGACATCAGGTAGGACACGCCCAGGGTACTGCCAGGCGAGAGGTACCGGGGTTCTGCGTTCTGCTCCCGTTCAATCAGGATCGTGCCCTGTTGCAGCAGATAAAGGTATTCCAGCGAGTCGCCCCGGGCATAAATCTGCTCTTGGGGATAAAAGGTGGACGGGCTGAGCATGGAGGGAAAGCGCGACAGGTCCGCGCCTGACAGGCCCGAGAACACCGCGAACATGCTGAGATCGCCCAGATCCGTACCGGGCTCTTCCCGGTTCCGGTCCGCTTCCTGGCTGTGCAGGGCCGACTGCAGTTCAGGGTACTGCACGATCAGTGCGTCCAGATGCTCCCGCGACATCTGACGCAGTTCCGTATCTACCGTAGCCGTAGCCTGCTGGGTGCGGGGTGTGCCGGCCAGCAGGCTGTCCAGACCGAATTCGCATTCCGGGCCCGGCGTGATGCGGGACAGTTCCTGGTTGACCCCTGTCTCGGATGCCATGGAGAGTTCGATTTCGCCCTCCACCACCAGATAAAAGGCCTGGCTGTCATCACCTGCACTGTACACGTTTTCCCCTGCCTTGACCGTTAGCGGCGTGAACCGGGCGGCTGTCTCTTCCAGCACCCGGGAGGGCCTTGCACGCAGGGCAGGCAGACGGCGCAACAGTTCCACCAGCTGCATGACATCGGGTGCGATGGGCGGTGCCGGAGATACAGAGGCAGGCAACGGTATGCTGCGCAGGGCTCGCTGCAGCACCGGATACATTGTGTTGAGACGCGCAAAGTCGCTCCGGGACAGAACCCAGCACAACGAGTCACCGGCAGCTTCCACGGTATGGTTGTGCCGGTCGTCCTGGAACAGGGTGCTTACCCCCAACAACTCATTGACCGGCAAGGACTGGCGGCCTCCGGTCTCGCCTGTGCGCACCATGTGCCCTGTATCCACCAAATACAGGCCCTGGGACGCGTCGCCCTGACGATACAGGACATCCCCGACCTGCAGTTCCACCGGTTTGAAACTCCGGGCCAGCCGCAGCAGAATATCGTGTCCCAGGCCGGACAGCATGGGTACCGCGCCCAATTTGCGCAACAGGTAGTCTGACATCTGGGCAATGGTGGCGCCCTGCTGCTGGCCGATCCGGAGACCGATCCGGGGATTGGCAGCCAGGAGCTCCAGGAAAGCCGCTTCACTCATTTCCCAACACACGGCGTCACTGTCCGCGCGGGCTGTCAGCAAGTGCGCCTCCTTGCGAAAAAATTCCCCTTCGCCGAGACAATTGGTGGAGGTAGCCGTAAATATCGTCCGGGCCCCCTCGTCAATCAGCGATACACGCCCGGTATCAATGACAAAAAATGCCTTGCTCGCTTCGGCCTTGCGATACAGCGTCTGATACTGGGGCAGCTCCTTGACGACCATAGCCTGTGCCAGAAGCTGCAGTTCGCTCTCAGCCAGGTTGAAGAAGCATTTTTGCAGGTATGTGACGAGTTTTTCCATGGACAGTGTGATTCAATGCAAGAGAGTTCGGTATCCAGGACAGAAGATCACGGCTTGTGAAATCCTGCAAGTCTTATTGTACTCTATTCGACTCCGGAACGGTGTAGCAGATTGTGCTGGCCGGGATCGCGGATACCCGGTTTATACTTTTCAGGTGCTCCGTCACATCCCGTGCAGCCAGAAGGTGGCGATCATGTCAAGGCCGACCCGTGTGTTACCGCGCATCCTGTTGTATGTAAGCCTTGTCGTCGTCTTCCTGACCATGCTGGTCATGGGTGCACTGCCCAAGTTGCTGCCTCCCGGGATTATGTCTGCACCCACGGATATGGATTCTCGTGCCATGTTCCCGGAGGTGTTCGGGCTGCCGCTCTGGTTCGCTACGGTGACAGGTGTGCTGGAGCTGCTGGCCGCCGTGCTGGTGTTGTTGCCCCGGCTGCGTTTTTGGGGCGGCTTGCTGACCGGCTGCATCATGGCAGGCGCCATGGTCGCCAACGCCAGCGCGCAGCTGTGGCAGTTCATCCCCGTCAATCTCGTTATCCTGGCCGCGGCAGCTCTGGTGGCCTGGTACAGCCCGACGTCCATCCGGGCAGACGACACAGCTGCGGCCTGATCCTGTCACGCCTTGTTCTGCTTGCATCCCGGGCCAGGGACCCGCCAAACCGCCCATGAAGATCACCCGCCTTGTGACCGAACAGTTCCGGTGGCCACGCCACAAGCCCATTACCAACGGTCTGCATACCTACACCCATTCCGGACTGGGGCTGGTCCGTATTGAAACGGATGCCGGGATCACCGGTATCGGGATTGGCAGCCTGGACGCCACCGTGTGTGCCGCGATCGAGGACTTGGCCCCGGCCCTGCTGGGCGAGGATCCCCTGGCGGTGGAACGGCTGTGGCATCGCATGTGGGTACCCAAGCTGGTAGGCCGGCGCGGCAAGACCACACGCGCCATCAGCGCCATCGACATCGGGTTGTGGGACATCCGTGCCAAGGCAGCCAACATGCCTCTGCACCAGCTGTTGGGCGGTTTCCGGGAGCGGGTTCCGACCTACATTGCCGGCGGCTACTACGAGGAAGGGAAAGGCCTGGACGAGCTGGCCCAGGAGATGCTCACCAACGTGGCCATGGGGGCCCGGGCCGTCAAGATGAAAGTAGGGGCCGTGTCCCTGCAGGAGGACGTGGAACGGGTACGGGTGGTCCGGGAGGCTGTGGGGCCCGCGGTCAAGGTGATGGTCGATGCCAACTGTGCCTACCGGGCCTATGAAGCTATCCAGCTGGCGCGCCGGATCGAGCCCTACGACATCTTCTGGTTCGAGGAACCGGTCGCGCCCGATGACATGGCAGGACATCGGCGCCTGGCCCGCTCCACCTCCATCCCCATTGCGACCGGCGAGAACGAGTACACGCGCTACGGGTTTCGGGATCTGATCCAGCATGAAGCCGCCGCGATTTTGAATGCGGACGCCCTGATCCTGGGAGGCGTGACCGAATTCATGAAAGTAGCTTATCTTGCCCAGGCCCACGATCTGGACGTGGCGCCCCACGGCCCGCAACAGCTACACATCCATCTGGTCGCCGCCATTGCCAACGGTCTGATCCTGGAATTCTACCGGGACTCCGTGGACCCGATGTGGGGCCAGATCTACCAGCATTCCCTGACTCTCAATGCAGACGGTACAGTGAGTCCACCTGCAGTGGCAGGCATCGGCCTGGAACCCAACTACACGGCGCTGGAGCCCTACCGGGTAGGTTAGGGTGTGTTGACCAATGGTAAAGTGACCAATGGTAAAGGCAGCCCCGCGCCAGTGCTGCGCACCCGTCATATACAGCACACAGTTGCGACCTAACTGTGTCTACCGTCGGTCCCGGCGCCCCTGTGTGTGCGTGTGGGCCGCAGCGTGCGGGAGCCTGGACGTCCCCTGGGCTCTGGACCGCCTTGGCGGTCGCCCGGCATGGGTAGGACGGACCGTCGTGCCCGCGGTCGGATGGGGACCCCCCACTAGCCGCTGGCCGGAACCCGGCCCTGCACTTGGTATGGCACGGCGTACGGTCAAGCTGAACAAGCGCCGGCTGCCGTTGCTGGATACGGCCCAGCTGGACGCGGCCCAACGGCGCGCTCAAGGCCGCATACGGCGGATACGGGTCATAACTCCCGGGTCGGGCCGGGTTCCGGCCGGCTGGCATCCATGTCTTGCAGTCTGCCGATGACGTTGGCTATATGGTCATAGACCAGAGCGGCGGCAGACAGATATTCATCCTGTTCCGCCTCGGGGAACATGGTCGCGACATAATCGGCATAGGCATCCGGGCTGTACAGATCGCCTGCCGCCAGCATGTGGGCGGCCCGGGTCAACAACGACCAGTCCGGCGGATTCTGCATGGCATGCATGGCGTCCAGGACTCCGGCCCGGGTCCGCGCGGACGCCAGCTGGCTCTGGCAGGCGTACAAGTCGACGGCGTGCCGGATACGGGTGTAATCGACCGGGTCCCGGGTTTCGTCATGGATCGCCACTGACTGGCCCAGAGCCAGTAACTTGCCCGCCAGCACGTATTCCACCGGCACCAGCGGCAGTTCCGTCACCGGTGTCCGGCCAGGGCCGGTACGTTCACGACCGGCGTTGGGACAATATGCACACCGCCACCGTCGGCGATCATGGCCGCGTCCAGACCGGCGGGCGGCCAGCAATTCAATTCCAGGGCCAGACCCGGATCTACCGGCGCGAATCCCGGCTGGGTCTGGCAATAGGGTTCGTAACGGAACATCATCTGCTGCAGGAGCAAATCTTCCGTGTCGACCGGATACGTATACGCATGCCCGAAACCGGGCAGGTCAGCCAGCGCCTGTTCGACATGTGCCTGCAGGGAGCGCGTCACGCCGGCGACCAGATCGTAGTCCAGCGGCGATGCCGGATCATGGCCCGGGACGATGACGTACAGCTCCACGTCTTCGGAAAAACGGCGCAGGGCATCGCCCCCTTTGGTCAAGCGGGTACCGCCCCCCAGCGCCAGTTCCACGCCCAGAGCCTCGGCATCAGGACCGGCGTTCCAGTCGCCGGTGGCCCGGAGCAGGCAATTCACGTACAGATCCTTTTCGGCACGCAACGGGTTCAGGTCACGTCCGGTACAGGCTTGCATGAACGCTTCCATATCGTGGATGCCGAACGGATCGCTGTGGGTTACGGGGGGCATAGGCGTACGTTCTCCGTCATATTCAGTCAGAGACAGACCGTAGCCCCAGCGCAAGACCAGGGGAAAGGGCCGGTCCGTGCCGATGGTACAGTAGTTGGGGACGCCGTAGCCGAAATCGCCCTGGTTCACCGCAGCGGTGTAGTCCCGTTCAGCCCGGCTGGGCAGGGGCGTGACATCGTGGCGTTCCAAGATACTGCACAGCAGGTCGCGCAAGCCGGCGGGGGGCGCGTACCGTGCCCGGCCCGCCGGGTCTGTCCACGGCTGCAGCGGCATCCACCAGTCCGGAGCCGGGCTACCCAGCTTGCGTTCCCGTTCCAGTTTCTGCAAGGCCGCGTCGACCACCGCCGCATCGCCCAACCGCCGCAGTTCCGCCCGGTCCGCGATGCGGGTCTGTGGCGGGTACGCCACCAGATAATCCAGTATGGCTTGCGCCGTTGCAGCCACGTCCGTCCGGTCCATGCCCAGCAGTATACCTGCACCTGCCCCCGGCTTGCACCGGCCGCAACCGGCGTCTGTCTTGTCAGGTATGGCCTGTGCACCCACTGATGGGTGCAACCTCCACCTTGTCAGGGTCTGAGGAAATCGGATCTTCTAGAATTCCCGAAGTTTATATATCTGAATACCGAACGGCTGTATGTAGTCCTGCCCATGCGTCAGGGTAGAGACCGGGCAGACCAGGTTCACGTACTGGTCAGGGCTGTGTAGGTCAAACAGACACCGTCCATTTTATGGGGGACTATATACGTACCCACACCACGCCCGCAGGCCGCGATGCTTTACCGTATACATTTTCAGGTTTCACAGGCCAGCTCATGCTGCCACCTCCACCTGCAGCTGCGCCGTCCCCGGACGCCATATTTCTAGCCAACCATTTATCCCGGATGTTCAAAGCCGCATTCACGTCAGCGTTCTTTTCCACATCACATTTACTGCAATGGTAAACAGATTGGGACTTCCGGTTGGCCTTGCGTACTACCCCACAGTTATGACAACGTTGTGACGTGTACTTGGGATCTATCTTTTCCGTATAAGTCTTGTAACTCATATACCGTTCCAGCCGCCCCCACCCGCTGCGCAAGATAGCACGATTCAATCCTCTTTTCTGAGCTACATTCTTGCCGGGTTCTTCCCTGGAGCCACGGGCACTCTTGGCCATACCCTGAATGTTCAGGTCCTCAAAGATAACTAGATCGTGTATGTCAGCGATGGTACGACTGGTCTGGTGACACCAGTTCTTGATGACATTCCGTATCGCCCTGTATATCTTCGGGATACATAGCTGGGTATGTTGCCAGCCGTTGCGCTTGTACTCTTGCCGGGCCCACTGCTTCTGCAGACACCGTAGCTCGGCATCCCGCTCTAGCAGCGCCGGCAGTTCATACCTAACGCCAGTACTTAATGCTACCTGCCCCACGTTCCGGTCGATGCCTACAGGATTAATAGGCTGGGCAGGTCTATCCGGGCGCGGGTCTGGCTCTTCGTACAGGATGGACACATACCAGTTACCCACCTCATACTTGAACGTGGCCTGCTTGGGCTTGCAATCGGCGTACGGATTCTTGCCTGTCAACTTCACCCACCCAAGCTTGGGGATATAGATCTTCTTGCCCTTGATCTTGGTATTGTCGGGCACAGTAAACCTTGGCGTGTCCTTGAATTTACGCTTCCACACCGGCCGCCCAGCACCACCAAAGAACCGCTTGTAAGCTTCCGACAAGTGTTTCTATGGTGTAGCGCACCGTACCTGCGGGCAACTCCGCCAACCAGGGCAATTCCTGCTTGACTTGTACGTACAACTTACACAGAGAGAAGAACATAACCGATGGCCTATCGGCTTCACCGGCCTTGTAGTCTTGCCACTGCTTTTCACAGATTGCCAATACCTCGTTCCCTGCCTTGCGACAAGCCCCGCCGATCCGCATCATCTTGTCGTGCTTGGCCTTGCTGCCCGGGCGCACCCGCAAGGTGATACCACGGTGCACCATGTTCTCTTCTATGTTCATACCCTATGCTAGCCTGCCCCTCGCCTGGCTGCACTGCGTGGTGTGGGTACGTATATAGTCCCCATTTTATGCAAGGTACCTGGTTGTACCGGCCCACGAACACATCCACATATGCGGTGCAGGTGTTTGAAGTAATAGATCCTCCATGTAGCCCTGCTTGAACAACTCGATGCCGTTGGTGTGTACTGCATGCAGTACAATCGGAACGCCTCACGTGGCATATCCTATGGCATCCCAAGAGAGACAGACCCGTGAATCACTGGTATGCACATTGTTGTGTCTGTGGTCAAGGATTATGTTGGCACATAATAGAAGGACGGTACAGTAGCCTGTGGCAAACCGTGTCACTACGGAACATCGTGCAAGGGTTATAGGGTACCCTGATTTGTGCTATGCGAGCAACGCGTTTGGCCAGGGGAGCGAAGCGAGGCACGGGGGCAGCCTGTTGATCCCAGTTGCTAACGCAGAGTTTAGCGAGGGTGCTATCCTGCCCGGTTTGGGTTCAGCTGATCAAAGTAGGTAGTGAACCGTGGTTTCCGTTTGCTCCGCACGGTGGCAACCGCTTGCTATCCCCAAGCAGCTTGTGTCCAACGCTGACAGAGAGGATTTCTTGGCCTGACCACGCAGAACCGACAGGCAAGAGACTGTGCGGGCCTATGGCTCCACTGCAGTTTTCCCGTATCACCTGCGTACCACGGGTTCCATCCCTGCGGAGTATAGGGTCAATAAGCCCCAGTGCCGGGCCATGGTTCCGGCCACAGCCCGGCTGTCGGCTCAGGCCTCCGCGCGTTCGATCGCGTCCTGGGCAAACTGTTCCATGACGGGCTGGAACTTGGCCATGGCCTCGTCATAGGTCAGCGTACCGCCCAGCCATTCGCTGGTGATGCGCCAGTAGGTGGCGCCGTAGTCGAAGTGCATGGACGTCATGTGAATGGTCAGCAGGAAGGTTTCCCCCACGGCCGGCTTGAACTGTTCCAGTTCCGGATTGCCTTCGGCACAGAACA
Source organism: Caldilineaceae bacterium (assembly GCA_965200385.1). GTDB lineage: Bacteria > Chloroflexota > Anaerolineae > Caldilineales > Caldilineaceae > Bin34. The sequence goes on along the minus strand of OZ241342.1, from coordinate 3,579,865 downwards.
CGGCCGGGACCACACCCCCGTGTTCCTTGGCCAGGCGGCTCTGCCCTTCGCACGACGTGAACAGCTTCAGAAAGTCCACGCAGGTATCGACAGTGCCGTTTTCCGTCGCGGTCGCAGTCATGGCCAGGGTATTGTACGCTCCACCGGGATACTGGGTGGGGCCTCCCTGGCCAATGGTGGCCATGCGATCGAAACAGAGTGGGAAGCGGGCGATGGCGAAGTCGAAGTCGCGCAGGGGATCGTTCTGCATCACCGGATACGAATTGCTGGTGCTCCACCAGAAGGCGGCTTCCCCGCGGGCGAACAGGGCCGACATCTCCTGTGAGGTCAGGCCCAGAAAGCCTTCCGTCCAATATTCGGTCCAGTCCTGGGCCATCTGGTGCATGGCCCGCAGCTCGACGGAGTCGGCAGACCAGTCCCCGCGTTCAATCGCCTTGAACCTTTCAATTGAGGTCACGAAGTCGTCGTTGTTGGTATCCAGGTCCGCCCACTTGCCGGTGGACTTGAGGAAGCCGGACAAGGCCGTGGTTTGGATCCAGTTCCAGTACGGCGATGTCCAGGCCAGGGCCCAAGGTGCATAACCGGCCTCTTGGATGCGCCGGGAAATATCCAGCATGCCGTCAAAGGTCCAGCGGGGCTCGATGAGCTCCGTGGCGTAATCCACCCCGGCCGCCTCCAGAATGTTCAGGTTACAGAAAATCTGCACACCGTTGATGGCCTGGGGCACACCGTAGTAATTGCCGTCGATCATGCGGTTGCGGGCATCGAAACCGGCAATGAAGGCATCCCGCCAGCGGTCGCTCCCCAGTTCACCGTCGGGGATGTAGTGATTGGGGTCTTCGACGTAGTCACCAATCTGCAGCCAGTAGCCGGTACCGATGTCCCGGTTCAGCCAATTGTCCACAGCCTGCAGAATGTCGGGCATGGTGCCCGCGGCCTGCAGGGACTTCACCCACTGCTCTATGCCTTCACCGCCCGGTCCGGCAACGAATTCAATGCGGGCTTCCGTGTGTTCGGCTTCCCATTCGTCCGCCAGGCGGCGGGCTTCCAGCAGGTGCTCCAGGCCTTCGCCCCGGGCTACCTCGGGCTGGAAGGTACCCCCGAGATAGACGTTGATGACTTGCCGGGCGGCATCCGGGCCTTCCGCCTGGGGACCGGTGCCGGGGGCACAGGCGGCGATGCCTGCAAGGGTGAATACGCCCGCAAGGCCCTGCAGAAAAGTACGGCGGCTCAATGACGGTTGCATATGGCCAATCTCCTTGAATCTGTGTAAAACGAAATGTACAAACCGTAGCGCGGGAACAGCGGATCTAGGCCTTGATGGCACCCGAGGTCACCCCCGCCATGAACTGTTTCATGCCCACCAGGAACAGCAGGAACAGCGGGATGGACGCGATCAGGTAGCCGGCGAACATGGCCCCGTATTGCGTCTGGCTTTCGCCCTGAAAGTAGTAGAGGCCGACCGTGATCGTGCGTTTCGAGTCGTCGGCCAGCGTGATGAGGGGCCAGATCAGATCGTTCCAGACCTGCTGCACTCGCAGAATGGCCAGAGTCGCGAGTATGCCCTTGGAGAGAGGCAGGGCCACCAGGTAGTAGGTCTGGAAGTCGCGGGCCCCGTCGATGCGGGCGGCGTCAAACAGGCCCTGGGGCAGAGAAGCGAAAAAGGTCCGCAGAATGAACACCGCGTAGGCCTGACCACCCGCGATATAGGGCAGGATCAGGACCCAGTAGGTGTTGAGCAGATTCAGTTTGCGGACCCACATGAAGGCCGGAATGAGCTGCAGGATCTGCGGGATCATCATGAGCACCATGAGCATGGCGAAAAGCACTTCCTTGCCCGGAAAACGGAAGCGGGCAAACACGAAGGCCGACAGGGTCGTGGTGAAAAGGAAGCCCACAATGGTCAGGATACCCACGTAGATGGTATTGAGCAGGTAGCCGCGGATTTGGTTCCAGGCCGCCAGGTAATTCTCCCCTATGTGCAGAGGCCAAGAGGGCAGCCAGTAACCGTGCAGGAACTGGGCATAGGACTTGGCTGAAGTGATGATCATGAAAACGAAGGGATACAGCGTCAGGATGACCAGCAGCAGCAGGATCAGAAAGACAAATGCATCGCCAAGACGCCAGCTCCTGCGTGTGCCCTGTACCTGCAGGGGCAAGGCCGACTGGCGGCCAGCCCGGGATATGGAAGCCATGGCGTGGTATTACCTCACCCTTTCAGTAGGCGACATCAGCTTCCTTCAGGAACCTGTTGTTCAGCCACGTCAACGCGAGCATGACCACCAGCAGGACCACGCCAATGGCCGAGGCGTACCCGAAGCGGTCTGCCAGGAAGGCGCGCTGATACATCCAGAGACCGGGCACCATGGTGGCATAGCCAGGCCCGCCGTTGGTCAGCACCAGCATGCCGCCGAAATTCTGGAGCGTGAAGATGGTAGTGATAATGATGAGCAGCTTGAACTGCCCAAACAGCAGGGGCAGATCCACGCGCAGCACCCGGTGCCAGGTACTGGCCCCGTCGATCATGGACGCGTCAATGACGTCCCCCGAAATATTCTGCAGACCGGCGTAGTAGATCAGCATGGCGATGGCGTCGATCCAGGGAAAGCCCACCAGGAGCACTGAGATCAGGGCGATCTTGGGATCGGCCAGCCAGGCCCGCTGCCACGCCTCCTGGCCCACAAGTTCCAGCAAGGCATTCAGAACCCCCAGGGGCCTGGGCCCCATGATGAAGCGCCAGACCAGGGTCACGACAATGCCTGGCACCACGATGGGGAGGATCAGCAGAAAACGGAACCAGTACTGGCCACGCTCACTGCGCAGGTTGAAGATGAACTCCGCCGCCAGCAAGGGAAAAATGAGGACCTTGATCAAGGCCGCAGCCAGAATGATGCCGATATTTTTCAGGGACGCGATAAAGATGAAGTCGGTGAGGAGAGTCTGGAAGTTCTCCAGACCTACCCAGGTAGCAATGCCTGCACCGTTCCAGCGCGTAAAGGCGTGGAAAATGGCCGAACCGGCAGGATAGTAGCGAAAGATGAAGATGAAGGCAAAGGTCGGCACCAGAAACAGGTACAGATGCCAAGACTTTCTGAGTTCAGACCAGAGATTCGGGAACGAGTTCATGCGGACAGGCGAAGCGGGAGCCAGTCGTTCTTGCCGGGACCAGGTCCCAAGATCCAAGTAGACACGCAGTACGGTCCAAGCTGGCCTACAGCTTCAAGACTATCATCAAACCCGGTTCCGACGCAACTGCCTTGAACAGCTTCCCGGATATCCAGGACGGGTGCACAGGTGCGTCATTGGCCCGGCACAGGCGTAACCCAGCCCACCGGACCGGTCGTGATCTCCAGGCATACGGCCGGTCCCGTGACCTGCGTGCAGGCATGGATGAAAGCCGGGTGCAGGCCGCACGGGACAGCATGCAGGCGATCTGCGCGCCAGTCTGTTGAATGGTAAAATGGAGGTGACGATCCCGGTGCAGGTACCCGATACACTCCAAGGCCAGACCGGCTGTCAGCCTGGCGTTGCGCCTCTTTGACCGGTGTCCCGGGCAGCAGACAACAACATACACAGGATATCCACCTCGCTATGAGTTCTCCATCCCAGACTACCCCCATGAACGTCATTCTCGTAGTGGCTGACACCCTGCGCACGCGCTATCTGTCCCCCTATGGCAATGACTGGATCCATACCCCCAATCTGGCCCGTTTTGCCCAGGAAAGCCTGCTGTTTCGGCAGGCCCATCCCGAATGCCTGCCCACAATCCCCACCCGGCGCACCTTGCATACCGGCCGCCGGGCCTTCCCCTTCCGCCATTACGAACCCGTGCCGTGGGACAACGTGTATCTGCCCGGCTGGCAGCCCATGGCCCGCGAAGAAGCTACGATTGCCGAAGCCTTCGTGCAAGAGGGTTACCATACGGGTTTCTTCTCGGACGTACCCCACTATTTCGTGCCCGGCATGAATTTCACGCGGGGCTTCCGGCAATGGGAGTATGTGCGGGGCCAGGCGGAAGACCGGTACCAGGCGACCGCTCATGCAGATCCAGCCCTGCTGTCCCGTTACCGGGGACAGCCCGAGCGGATCAGGGCCCATCTGGTGAACGTACAGCCCGACATGCCCGAGCAACAGTGGCACACAGCGCGGACCTTTCGCAGTGCCATGCGCTTTCTGCAGCAGAATCGCACCCGCGAGCCCTTCTATCTCTACGTAGACAGTTTCTCACCCCATGAAACCTGGGAAGCACCCCTGCACTACTACGACCTGTACGCGGACCGTGCCGTCAGGGAACCTATCTGGATCACGGTGCCTTACGGCCCCCTGCTGGGTAACAACCCGGAGCTGGAACAGGGTCTGGAGAGTCTGCGCGCCAACTATGCCGGCCTGGTCACCCTGGTGGATACCTGGTTTGGCAAGCTGATGGCCACCGTAGACCAGTTGGGCCTGCGGGAGAATACTCTGGTGGTGTTCCTGTCGGATCACGGCACCAACTTCGCGGACAATAGCCGTAAAGTGGTAGGCAAACCGGCCGGCTACATGTATCCGGGCACCATGGACATTCCTCTCATGGTACGGCATCCCCAGGGCTTGGGAGCGGGCCAGACCTGCGACGAGCTGGTGTATACCGTGGACGTACCCGCGACCCTCGTGGCCGCGACGGGTGTGTCTCCCCTGGGCCCCCTGGATGGCCAGAGTCTGCTGCCCCTGGCAACCGATGGTGCGGGCTTTGAACCGCGTTCCTATCTCACCTGCCGCTACGGCGACTTCGTCTGGTACAAGGATGCCCGGACCTGGTTCTTCAGCGATCTGGAATTCACGGCGCCATCCGTTTTTGATCTGGAGGTGGATCCGGACTGTGCCCACGACATCGCCAACTGGACAGCAGACCGGATTGCAGAGGCCCGCACGCACATTCTGGCCGATGCCGGGAATGAACTGCCCCGTTTCGCGCGTCCTGACTGGACCGATGCCATCGGCCGCACCGGCTGAATTCGGATGCAGGGGGTGGACAAGAAGGAACCAGGTGCCGGGGGTGGGACTCGAACCCACACGGGTTTAACCCCACACGAGTTTGAGTCGTGCGCGTCTACCAATTTCGCCACCCCGGCACGGGACCATGGCCGCATGAGGACAAAGCAAAGTATAGAGATTGGCGGCGGTCCGGTCAAGAGACGGGGTCGGACAATGGTCCCGGATCCACCGCCTGCAACCGGGAATGAGCGTCATGCCTGAATTGCCTGAAGTGGAAACCCACGTCCGTGAACTGGCGGACCTGTTGCCCGGCCATCGCATCCAGCACGTCACGGTGCACTGGCCCCGTACCGTAGCGGAACCGGATCCGGACACCTTTTGCGCCCAGCTGGCCGGACACACGTTCCAGACCCTGTCCCGGCGCGCCAAGTACATGCTCTTTGGCTTGGACGGGGACTGGACCCTGCTGCTGCACCTGCGCATGACCGGCACCTTGCGGGTGGTACCCGCCGGCACGGCTGCCGGCAAGCACGTGCCGGTGGTGTTCGCCCTGGATCGGGACACGGATCTGCATTACCTGGATCCACGGAAATTCGGCCGGATGTGGCTGGTCCGGGATCCGGCACCGGTACTGGCGGGACTGGGACCGGAACCCCTGTCCCGGCAGTTCACGGGGCGGTTTCTGGCCACGGCCCTGGCCCGCCGTTCGGCCCCGATCAAGGCCGTACTGCTGGATCAGGCGGTCGCCGCCGGGGTAGGCAACATCTATGCGGACGAAGCCCTGTTCGCGGCCCGCCTGCATCCCCGGTGCCCGGCCAACCGGCTGTCGGCCCAGGACTGTGTACGCCTGTGCCGCAGCATCCGCAAGCTGCTGCGGACCGGCATTGCCTACCGGGGCAGTTTCATCAGCTCCTACGCACCGCCCAGCGGTGTACCGGGACGGTTCCAGGCCGAACACAAGGTCTTCCGGCGGACGGGCGCACCCTGTGTGCGCTGTGGCACGGACATTGAACGCATCGTGGTCGCCCAGCGCAGCACCCATTTCTGTCCCCGCTGCCAGCCGGCGTGAACGGCGGCTGGCCAGGAACGTCAATCCGGCGCGGCCGAGGCCAGTTTCAGACGCTGCAGGTCGGCATTGATCCGATCCCGGTAGAATTCGTCCGGGTCAAATTCGCCAAAGCGGTCCATCATCTCCTCGTGATCCGGTTCTTCCGGATCACGGATGGCCTGCAGAAAGCGATAGTATCCCTGGAGGCCGCCCACATGACGGGGCGGGCAGGCTCGCTCCCCGGCTACGCAATAAATGCGGACCGCGCGTTCTCCGGGGTCGTAATCCGGATTGGACAGGGTGATCTTGTGGGGCCACGCATCCGGATCGAAACAGGTGTACCCGAACGTGGCCCCGCGCCGCCGGACCAGTTCCTGCAGTCCCGAGTGCAGAGCCGGTCCGGCATCCGCGTAGGTCTGCTGGTGAATCACGAACTGCCACCCCTGCATGCTGCCCCAGCCCATGGCCGTCCGGATCACCAGGTGCAGATCAGGGAGCGCGATGCCGGCCGGCACAAAGATGCGCCGCCAGATCCTGGGCTGTGATTTCAGAAGTTCTGCACGAAGCAGAAAGAACCGGGTGACTTTGACCACCTCCCGCGGCAACCATGAATTCGGAGGACACCCCCTCAACGGAACGGGTTCAGGGGACGGGCCGGTCAAGCAGCGAAGTGAAAGCCGGATGAAGTATGATGTGATTATAGCCCCATTCGGCCCGTCTGCCTATTGCCATTCGGGCCTGCAAGTCCGGGAGAGGAACAGCACGCCATGAAGATCACAGGCATATCGGTGTATCAGGTTGATCTGCCCCTGCACGAGGACTGCTACAGCTGGTCCGGTGGCAAATCGGTGACGGTGTTCGACAGCACGGTGGTGGGCATACATACCGATGCCCGGCTGACGGGCTGGGGCGAAGTGTGCCCGCTGGGCCCTTTCTATCTGCCTGCCTATGCGGCGGGCGCCCGAACCGGCATCCAGGAGCTGGGGCCGACCCTGCTGGGGCTGGATCCGCGGGAACTGGACATTCTGAACCAGCGGATGGATCAGGCGCTCAAGGGGCATCCCTACGTCAAGTCGGCCCTGGACATGGCCTGCTGGGACCTGCTGGGCCAGGCGACCGGCGAACCGGTATGCCGCCTGCTGGGCGGCTTTCAGGGCGAGGATTTTGTGCTGTACCGGGCCATTTCCCAGGACGAGCCCGTGCGCATGGCCCAGAACGTAGCGGCCTATCGGGCGGAAGGATACACCCGTTTCCAGCTCAAGGTAGGCAGCACGGTGGAGCAGGACATAGCCCGGATCCGGAGCGTCCGGCAAGTATTGCAGCCCGCTGACGTCCTGATTGCCGACGCCAATACGGGCTGGCGACTGCACGAGGCCCAGCGTGTCGTGCGCGGCGTACACGACGTGGACGTCTATATTGAACAGCCCTGTGCCAGTTACGCGGAATGCCTGGCCGTCCGCCGCAACACCACCCATCCCTTTGTTCTGGACGAAGTCGTGGATGGCCTGCAGCCGCTGCTGCAGGGGGTAGCGGATGGCGCCATGGACGCGGTCAACCTGAAAATCGGCAAGCTGGGCGGCCTGACCCGCACCCGCCAGTTGCGTGACCTCTGCGTGGCCCTGGGGATCGCCATGACTATCGAGGACAGCTGGGGCGGCGACATCGTCACCGCCGCCATTGCGGCGATGGCACACAGCACGCCGCCGGAATTCCTGTTCACGGCCACCGATTTCAACAGCTACGTAACCCGAAGTCTGGCCACAGGGGCCCCCCAGCGGCGGCAGGGACGGATGGCGGCCTCCCGACAGCCGGGGCTCGGGATTCAGGTACGGCCAGAAGTGCTGGGGGATCCGGTCTGCGTGATCGATTGAGACTTGGCAGGCGGGTGGATTGGCACCGGAGGCAGAACTGCGAAAACGTCATTCGTGTTCTATAATTTTCAGGCGCAGGGGAGCCTGCCCCGTTCAGGCACATGTGGGCTCGTGAGTCTGTCCCTGCGGCCGTTGCGGATACACAAGAGGGAAAGTCATCATGCAATTGGGGTTTGTCACCGCTATTCTGCCGGAGCTCTCCCTGGAGGAAGTGCTGTCGTTTGCCGCCACCGCAGGTTTTGACTGTATTGAGGTGATGTGCTGGCCGGCCGGGAGGGCCCAGCGCCGGTATGCCGGCGTGACCCACATCGACGTAGCGGACTTCACCGATGCGGATACGGAGCAGGTACGGGAGCTGACAGCCCGGTACGGGGTGACGATTTCCGGTCTCGGCTATTATCCCAATCCGCTGACGGCGGATCCGGTGGAGCGGGAAACCTACATCGAACACTTCCGGAAGGTCATCACGGCCTCGGCCAAACTGGGCATCAACATCGCCAATACCTTCATTGGCCGGGATCACACACGTTCGCTGGCGGACAATTTGCAGGAATTCGCCCACGTGTGGCCCCCGATCATCGCCTTCGCCGAGGATCAGGGCGTGAAGGTGGGGATTGAAAACTGCCCCATGCTGTTCACGGCAGATGAATGGCCCGGCGGCCAGAACCTGGCCATTTCGCCTGCCGTCTGGCGGCACATGTTCGAGGTCATTCCCAGCGCCCACTTCGGCCTGAACTTCGATCCGTCCCATCTGATCTGGCAGCACATGGACTACCTGGTGGCCATCCGGGAGTTTGCGGATCGTTTCGTGCACGTGCACGCCAAGGACGCCCGTGTCGACAGGCACCGCCTGGATCAGGTAGGGATTCTGGCCCACCCGCTGGAATACCACACCCCGAAGCTGCCCGGCCTGGGCGATGTCGACTGGGGTCTTTTCTATTCGGTACTGAGTGATGCCGGTTATACGGGCGCGGTATGCATCGAGGCCGAAGATCGCGCTTATGAAGATACCCTGGAGCGCCGCCAGCATGGTCTGGTCCAGGCCGGCCGCTACCTGCGCCAATTCATGTAGCACCGGATTCCGGACAGCCCCGTGAGTCGGTATAGCCATACGGAGCACCGGACGAACATACAGGCTCGAATATCCTGGACCGAATGCGCGGGTGAACAGCATGCGACTGACCTATAGGGATCTGGTGGAACGCCTCTCTGACCTGGAACGCCTGGCGGTACCGCCGGCCCCGGACGAGCGGGGCGGCTGTCGTTCCAGCTACGATCGGCGTTCCCGCTACAACACAGCTGCCGACACCTATGAAAACTGGAACGCCAACCGGGACGGCGATGGCTTCATTCGCCGCGAGGGTGACAGCATTGTCGTCTTTGAAGAGCAGGGCCCCGGCGTGATTTGGCGGATCTGGTCAGCCGCGCCCGGACCGGGCCCGGTTCAGATCTTCCTGGACGACCAGCCGGAACCGATCGTACATATGCCGTTCCAGGATCTTTTTGGCGGGGGTATCGGGCTCAAGGACTACAACCTGCCGGAATTGGCCATGACCCTGTCCCGGGGACACAACCGGTATATTCCCATTCCCTACAACCGCTCCTGCAAGATCCGGCTGGGGCCGGACTGGGGCCGCTACTATCACATTACCTACAGTCGTTTGCCAGCGGGTACCGAGCTGCCGCTGTACACGGGTGAAGAGGACAATGCGCACCGGATGCTGCTGGCTGTCAAGGACCGCGAGCTGGCATTTCGCGGGCGGGCGCTGCCCGCACAGGACAGGGGCACCACCCTGCAAGCGGAAGTGACAGTCCCGGCCGGTGCAACCTGTACTGTCGCGGCCCTGACGGGCAACCGGGCCATCACCGGCTTCCGCGTTTATCCGGATGCCCATCTGATCCGGGATGCCGACACGGCCCTGCGGGAACTGGCGCTCGCGATCCACTGGGATGGCGAGCCCACCCCCAGCGTCTGGTCACCGCTTGGGGATTTCTTCGGGGCGGCCCCGGGCATCCAGCCCTATCGCGCCCTGCCTGTCGGCATGACAGCCGGCTATTTCTACAGTCACTGGTTCATGCCCTTTGCCCGGCAGGCGGATCTGTACCTGCATAACGAAGGGAACCGGACCCGTTCTCTCCGTTTCGAGATAGTCACCCGGGACTTGGCCCAAGACGCTGGCCAGCTGCTCCGCTTTCACGCGAAGTGGCACCGGGACGCCCTGCTGGACAAATCCCAACACAGCGGCCGGGACATTGATTGGCCCTTGCTGCACGCTGTCGGCCGGGGACGCTTTTGCGGTGTGCACCTGCATGTCTGGAACCGGTGGCACATCCCCGCGACAACGCCTGCGACCTGGTGGTATGGCCAGGGCCGCGACAAGACCATCGACTGGTGGTGGGGTGAAGGAGACGAAAAATTCTTCGTGGACGGGGAGAAATTCCCCTCCACTTTCGGCACCGGATCGGAGGACTACATTGGCTATGCCTGGGCTGCGGAGCCACCCTTTCCGGTTTTCGACAGTGCCTTTGCCTGCCAGCCCTACATCGATCTGGATGGCAACGGACACACTTCGGTCAATCGCTTCCACATCTGTGACGACATTCCCTTTCAAAGCCGGTTCGAGGGCTGCATCGAAAAATACAAGGGCAACCGGTGGGGAGACGGCAATGTCTGTCTGTATGATGCTGTAGCCTATTGGTACCAGGAAGCGGGCCAGCGCGACTTCTATGATCCGGTCCCGCTGGCCGATCGTGTCGGGTATTACACGGAGCCGGCGTAACTGTACGGCAGGCGCCATGAGGCTTGTGTATGCACCGGATCCTCTACGTGATACTGGGTATCGGCGCCGTAGTGTGTCTGCTGGCCCTGTTCGGGTTTCTGTGGCTCTTTGTCGTACGCTAGGGTCGGCTATATGTCATTTCACCTTCACCAGGAGGGTTCCTTAAAAAATGTCCGATCTGTGTCCTGAACAGCAGCTGTGCAGTTTGTATTCCCAAGCCAACGGTGAGGATCCCATCGGGTCTGCGACGCCCTTCGCCTACTGCCTGATCGTGGAGGTGCCCACGCCCTGGAACCGGGACGTGTGGCAGACGTCACCCTTTACACGCCAGATCAAGCAGATCGCTGGCGTCATGCCGGACAGGACCCCGATCCGGCTTCTGGCCATGCAACCGGAACCTGACCGGTCACGGCCCGGAGAGACACGTGTTTTCTTCTACCGGCGTCCGGAGGCGGCAGACGGTCCACCGCTTTTTGCCGCCTACCACAAGCAGGAATATGCCGTGCCGACGCCGGATCTTCCGGATCTGCTCCAGGCCCTGGTATCCGGAGCGACCCCGGCGGGGATCTCACCGGACGCGGTTGCAGACCGGGATCTGTTCCTTTGCACTCACAATGCACGTGACGTGTGCTGCGGGCAGTTCGGCCGGGATCTCCTGCCTCTGCTCCGGCGTCAGTGTGAGGCACAGGGTACTCCTGCAACCCAGGTTTGGCAGGTCAGTCATCTGGGTGGTCACCGGTTGGCCCCCACACTCATGGACATGCCGACCGGCCAGGCTTTCGGTCATCTGAAACCGGAACTGGTGGAACCCCTGCTCACTCGATCCGGTGCGCTGGATGACTTGCTGGCCTGCTATCGCGGCTGGAGTGGCATGACAAAGTATGCCCAGATCGCAGAACGGGAAGTTTGGCGCACGAAAGGCTGGGCATGGCCTCACTACCGACGCACGGGCCACACGCAGGCAACGCATGCAGACGGTTCGGTGCATATCCGGATCGCATACGCATCCCCGAATGGCACGGAACAGGGCACCTGCGATTTGCATGTGTCACTGCGCGACAAGGTACACACGCTCAACAATTCCCATACCGACAAGTTCTTCTATATCGATCGGTATCAGGTCAGTATCATGGAAAATGGCGTGGGGATTCCCGCCTGACAGTCTGTGCCTTCCCCTGATGCAGGCTATCGTTGGCCTGATGGCCGTCTGCAGGCCGGGCCACCCGGCACCGGCAACAACGCCAGCGGCAGCTTCTGTTGTCCCAAGATCCCGATCTGTACCCTGATGCCGCCTGTGCCGCCGGGATGCGTGCTGTGGCAAACAGCAGGCTCCCAACTGTTGCCGACAACAACTTCGCTGGGCCAGATCAGTCTGGTTACCGTGCGCATCCAGGAGACGACACAGGACGCACCCACAGGTACCCTGCGGGTGGCAGGCAGGAGTTTATGGCCACGCATCACGACACCTGGAGCCCACGTGGGCATATGACATAGCAGAGACAAATGTTGCCCTGTTGCTGAGAATCAAAGTACCTGGTGACATTCCCTTTTAGCTTTGCCCACAGCGTCTGCTGAGGCCGTGCGGGCACCGGAAGCCCCGTCGGTACATCCGGCCTGCGCCCTGTGGCACTACGCCCCCCACTATGTCTACGACCTCGTCCACCATGAGTACGCCAAATGGTGGACGACGGATCCCTACTACATTGAGAAAGATGTGCAGTTGGGTGCCTCAGTTGACCACAGTTCCTTTCTGGATCGGACCACGGCGAATCTGGAAGCGTTCTTCCAGCTCGGGGGCGGCGCGCGGGAAGTAGTCATCGGGGATTTGCCACCGCCGACCGACGAAGTACCCTCCCGCCATCGGATCGAGCCCGACTTGGCCCTCTGGACACCGGACACGCAGGCCCAGGGCTGCCGTACCCTGTCCTGGCAGGCGGATGGCCCACTCTTGTGGGTACTGGAATGCCTTTCCCCTTCGACCGCCACCAAGGATACGCAGGACAATTCGGCGATCTACGACCTCATGGGTGTGACCGAGTACTGGATCTGTGATGAGACCGGAACGACCCTGACAGGCTATCAGCGCAACACCGCCGGGGTCTGGGCACCGGTCGGTCTGCAGACCGATACGGCGTATTCCCGCGTCTTGCAAACCTATGTCCGTACCCATTTGCCAAATCCAGGGCAATGAAACCGGACCGATTCAGCCTACGGATCACTACTGCTACACGTCTATCCCGCGCCCGCCGCTTGGATGTGGGCCCCGTTATGCGCCGGTGGTACGCTTAAGGGCCATCGGCACCAGCTCCCTCGGAGGAGCACTATGGACATCTATCGCTACGCCGAAACCGGTCCCGATGGGAACCCCACAGCTGAACCCGGTCCCGCCATTGAAGCCAACCCCGAACGGGACATATGGGCGCAGGCGCGACGGGAGGCCGGGTCAACGGCTGTCTGCTGGCGCTGCGGCTGAACCTGCCGCTGGCCCGGTGGCAACAGTGGCGGGCTGTCGGTCAGGAACTGGATGGCAGTCTGCGGCGGGTGCCCTGGACGCAACTGCACGGGCTGTACGTGCGGACCGCAAGCTGGATCGACAAGATCTGTCTGTTCGCAGTGGGCCTGCGCGCGGCGGGCCCAGGCGCTGTAGCAGGGCCTAGATGCCGTCCAGGAGGGGCAGGCCGAAGCCGTCACGGCCGGGAACCCCGTACCCCGGGACGGGGAATGGGGGATCGGGGGCCGATGGTTCCGGACACCGGCATAGCGGCTACGAGGCGAAACTAGCCCGTTTGCACGAGGCACAGACCGGTATGGAATCCATCCTTGTCGCGTTCCGGACTGAGACGGCCAAGAATTTCGCTGCCGTCGGTGCCAAGCAGGATGAACTGGGTACGCAATGCAACCGTCTGCACGGCGACATTTCCGCCATCCGGGGCATGGGCTGGAAAACGTACATCGTGGAAAACCTGTCCTATGTCGCCGATGCGATGGATACAGCCCCGTCCCAGGTCGCATGCCTGTGGTCACCCAACGGCGGACCGCCGTTCCACAAGTGCCAGTGGTATACCGATCACCTGCATGAATTTCCCGCCAACGAAGACCGCCTGCGTCTGCAACAGACGGACCTGGTGCTCACGGCCGTACGCGCCGACGGCAACCGTATGTACGTGCCGACGGCAATCATCCATGTCGCCAACCGGTCCGATAGCGACCGGGCGTTGCATACGGCCCGCCTGCTGCGGGACGCGCAGTATATGTCTGAAATTACGGCGGACAACTGGCATCCGGCCGTGCTCGCTATGGCCATGCATCCGGACGACAGGGCCTATGCCCAAGGCATCCGGATCGTTCTTATGTATGATGCATAGTGGTAAGTTCATTTCGGCAATACACAGGAAGGTCGCTTATGCCCAGACGAATATATCGCTTTATGGTTACCTTTCTCTGCATTCTCGGACTTTGGACAGGCTTGCTGATGCCTGTCAACCCTGGTGTCAGCTATGCCCAGACCCCGGTGCAGGACAGCATTACAGTTACGACCCTGGACAACGGCCTGACGGTCGTGCTGGCACCCCAGTCGGGTTCCCGGGTAACTACAGTCAATGTCTGGATTGGTGTCGGTTCAGCAGTCGAGCCCCCGGCCCTGAATGGCATCTCCCATTTCTTCGAGCACATGATTTTCAAGGGGTCGGCCAAATATCCGCAAGTGGATCATGTAATCGAGGGCTGGGGAGGATCCTCCAACGCCTCCACTTCCCTGGACTTTACCCAATACTATGTGTCGGTGCCGACTGAACACAGCGACACCGCGATCGAACTGCTGGCGGACATTCTCATCAATGGCCTCTTTCCCGACGATGCCCTGATCCAGGAACGTGACGTGGTGCTGCAGGAAGGAGCCCAGCGGAACAGTGATCCCGATTCCTACTTCAGCTACCAGATCTGGCAGGCGTATTACGGGGATCATCCCTATGCACAACCTATTCTGGGCACGGAGGAGACTGTCTCAGGCATCACCCGCGAGGATTTTCTGAACTGGCTGGACACCTACTACGTTCCCAACAATATGACGGTCATCGTGGCGGGCGGCATTGATCCGGTGCATGCGCTGAGCCAGGTACAGGCCCATTTCGGGAGCATGGAAGCCAAGGCCCTGCCCGCGTTTGATCCCGCACCGCCCGCATGGCCGACAGATGTGGAAGCGATGGTGCTGTCCCGGGACATTGCCCAGGAGCGGCTGCGTCTGGTCTGGCCGGGTCCGTCCGTTGCGGATTTCGATGACGTGGTGGCCATGGATGTACTGCTGTACGTGCTGGCAGGTGGACGCAGTTCCCGTTTTTATCAAAACATTACCCGCGACCTGGGAGTGATTACGAGCGCGGACGCCAACTATTTCACCACCCGGCTACCGGGTATATTCCAGCTGTCGGCCCAATACCCGCCGGGACAGACCGCGGTGGCACGCAGTGCCCTGCTGCAGGAAATAGGCCGCGTACGGAATGGACAGGTAACCCAGGCGGAGGTGGCTACTGCCAAGACCGTTCTGACAGCCGGCATTGAACGCAGCATCGAGAGCAGTCGTGGCCTGTCTTCGGATCTGGGGTTTTATGCCACGGTCGCCGGCGATCCGCTGTCCACCTTCGAATACCAGGATCGCATTCGTGCGATCACGGTTGAGGATGTGGTGGCCGTTACCCGGAAGTATGTCAAGCCGGATATACAGATGGAGTTTCGCATGGCGCCGGAATTCGCACTGGATGCCGCAGAGCCGGATCAGGAGGGTCTGATCACGCTTGCCAACGGTTTGCGCCTGATCCTGCGCGAAGATCCCACCACCCGGGTGGTGGCCTTTGACGTGAAGGTGGGGACAGGCACCGCCGTAGAGACAGCAGACCAGGCTGGCATCTCGACTTTCACCAATGCACTGATGCTGCGGGGTACGCAAAGCCGGAGCGAGGAGGAAATCTTCGCTACCATCGAAAACCTGGGGGCTTCCCTGTCGCAGTCCCAGCTGCCGGACATGGGCAGCCTGAACCTGGTGGCCACCACCGATACATGGTCCCAGGCGTTGCCGATATTGCTGGATGTACTGAAGAATCCCGCCTTCACGGAGGAGGAATTCACCCGGTTGCAGCGTGACACCCTGTTGCAGATTGCGGCCCAGCGTGACAGCTATTTCACGACGGCGTACGATCAACTCCTGCAGTCTCTCTATGGCACCAGCGGCTACGGCAATCCCGATCTGGGCACGGAGGCATCCATCAATGCCCTCACCCGTGACCAGGTCCAGGATTTTCACGCCCGTCATTATGTGCCTGGGAATATGGTCGTGACAGTGGTGGGCAATATCAATGCCGATCTGATGGCGGCACGGCTGGAAACTGCCTTGGGCTCCCTGGAGGCTGTCGATGCCCCCACAGCCACGGGCTCCCGCCAGATTGCGCTGGCGGAAACGCAGACAGCCATGACCGAAAATGCCAACAGCGGGGTAACCTGGCTGATCATGGGCTTTCCCGGCCCGGCGATTTCCGCTGCCGACTATGCCGCCATGAAGATCCTGAACAGCATTGTCGGCAGCGGTGCCTCCAGTCGCATGTTCGAAATTCTTCGAAACCAGCAAGGCCTGGCGTATTCGGTGGGTTCGTTCTTTCCTTCCCGGGCAGGACACAGCCATCTGGCAGTCTATGCCATTGTCACCCCTGCGTATGGTGACCGGGTGGCGGATGATATTCTGGCCATCCTGCACGACATCCGGGACAACGGTGTATCCGCCGCGGAATTGTCTTTGGCCATCCAGCGCGAAGTGGGAGACTTCATCCTGCGCAATGAAACTTCCGCGGACCGGGCCAATGATTTCGGCTGGTATGCGATGCTGGGGGCTGGACACCAAGTGGACACCCATTACCCCGAACGCATGCGCGCGGTCACCAGCGAAGACGTGCAGCGCGTGGCCTCCACGTACCTGGAAAATTATGTAGTTTCCATCGTACAGCCTCCGCAATAGCGTCCTGCCCTCTGCGTGTGGCCGGGATCTGCGTGTGGCCAGGCAGATCCCGGCCTCGATCTCTGTATCCCGTGGTTGTCGGGTCCACCCGGGCTGACTGTGTCACGTTGATCCCTTCGCCTGGAAGGGCTGTGAACAATCTGCCGATATCAGTGGCTGTACGGCTCTGCATATGCAAGGCCGGGTACGCCGACCGTTGGGTCTGCTCCCAACCGGGCACAGGACGGGGACAACGAACAGGCTCCGCGTGCAACCGGACAGCCCTACGGTTGCCAGCCGAGTATGTGGTCGGCCCGATCACGCGACTGTACCACCAAGCGGGCATTGGGCAGATCGGTGCTGTTGACTTTCCGGATGGCGCCTGCCCGGTCCTTGCCTCCCTGCATGTGCCGCTCCACGAGACGTGGATACAGAATGTGTTGGGGCACGTCCAGGTACACTATCGTGTCGCACAGGGAGCGGATACGGTTCCACGGTGCCGTGTCCAGCAGCAGGTAGTTGCCTTCCACGATGATGAGCCGATGGGATGGTTCGACCCGGATCGCGCCCGGCACCGTACTTTCGATGCTGCGATCAAAGGCCGGTACCGGTATGGCGGCGGCAGCAGGTGCCCGCGAAGCCTGGCGGATGGCAGCCAACAGGGCTACGAAACCATGGGCGTCGAATGAGGCTGGTATGCCTTTCAGATGCAGCAGGCCCCGGTCCTGCAACGTCGCGTTGTCCAGATGATACCCGTCCATGGGTACAATAACAGCCTGTCCCGGGCTTTGCCGTTCGGCAGTCGTCCACCATTGGGCCGCCAGTGTGCTCTTGCCCGATCCCGGGGGACCGGCAATGCCAACAAGCACGCGCGGATCTGTCCCGGACCCCAGCAGTCTGTCGAGCGGGGGAATTGCGGTAAAGACACTCATAACGGACCTTGCCCTATAAAATACAGAGGGTAGCGGCTGTGCAACAGCGCCCACCCCCTGATCTGCGGATTGCATGCGACCTTCTGGCCCTGAAACCTCATGATAAGCGACTCTCTACCGGAACAAAATTCGGCGCTTGCTGTAGCGTGCCGGCTCATGGGACAGGTGCTCCGGGGACGGCGCCTGATCTATATTCTCCTGTGTGTAGGGGCGGGCGGGATTTTCACACTGTCCACCATCGTGGCGCCCCTCCTCATCCGCCGCCTGATCGCACTGATCGATGCCGGGACGGGCACCCGCAGCCACATCACCAACATTCTGCTGATCCTCATCGCCATCTACCTGCTGCGGGGCGCAGGGCGTTATGCCTATGGCTGGCTTTCTCATGTCGTGTCCTACGAAGTGATGCACGATCTCATCACGCGCATTTACCGCCATATCCAGGTTCTGGGGCACCGGTACCTGAACCAGCAGCGTACGGGCTCCCTGGTGGCCCGGGCTGTCAGTGACGTGGAAACCGTGGAAGACTTCGTGGCCCATGGCATTCCCGAGATCAGTCTGGCCATTCTGGGGCCCCTGATCATGACCCTGATCCTGTTCACCGTGAATCCGTCGCTGGCCCTGCTGGCGCTGCTGCCCCTGCCGTTGGCTTCCTTCATTCTGTACCGGAGCGCACACCGGATCCGGCGTTTCTGGTGGGCGGTGCGGGCGGGTCTGGCCGAGCTGTTCGCGCAAATCCAGGACAACCTGAGCGGCCTTACCGAGATCAAGCTTTTCAACCAGGAAGCCAGTCTGCTGCAGCGCGTGGACGAGCGCAGCCAGCGCTTTCGGGACGCCTCCATCAACGCCATGAGCATTTCCATGATACCCGGCAGCGTAGTGGAAATTGCGGGCGGGCTGGGCCTGATTCTGGTAGTGGGCACGGGCGGGACCTGGGCCCTGGATGGCCGTCTTGAACTGGCCGATTTTTTCCTGTTCGTTTCCTACATCCCCTTCATTTACCTGCCTTTCATGCACCTGGCGGACATGGGTGACAAACTGTCCAAGGCCATCGTCAGCCTGGAACGTGTCCATCAACTGCTGCAGGTGGAACCTGACATTTACAGCCCGGCCCAGGCCACGGATCCCCTGGCGACACAGCAGGCCACGACCTGGCGGGTAGAGTTCGTGGATGTCCACTTCGCCTACCAGACGGAGTTTCCCGCCCTCTGCGGTGTTTCCTTTGCGATCGAGCCGGGCCAGACCGTGGCCCTGGTAGGGCCTACGGGTGCGGGCAAAACCACCGTCAGCCGCCTGATTCCGCGCCTGTATGACGTGGATGCCGGCACCGTGCGCGTGGGACAGGTGGATGTGCGGGACTGGCCTCTGGACGCGCTCCGCAACCAGATATCCTGCGTTCTGCAGGAGGTGTTTCTGTTCCATGGCACCCTTCGGCAGAATCTGTGCCTGGGCAAGGTGGATGCCAGCGATGCCGAACTGGAAGACGTGATCCAGGCCGCCCGGGCCGCCGACTTTATCGCCGAAATGCCCCACGGCCTGGACACCGTCATCGGAGAACGGGGCGTCCGGCTGTCAGGCGGACAGCGCCAGCGGGTGAGCATTGCCCGGGCCCTGCTGCGGGATGCACCCATCCTGGTGCTGGATGAAGCCACCTCCAATGTGGATGCCATCACGGAGCTGGAAATCCATGCGGCCCTGCAGAATCTGATGGCGGGACGCACTACGCTGGTTATCGCCCACCGTCTCTCCACCATTCGCCACGCGGATCGGATTCTATACCTGCAGGATGGCCGGATCCGGGAAGCCGGCACGTTTGATCAGCTGGTGATGGCGGGCGGCCACTTTGCCCGTATGGTGGAGGCACAGACACTGCTGCTGGTCTGAGGATCAGGACCAGATCACCGGCACGGGATCCGGTGGCTTGCAGAGATTGCACACAAGGGAGTGTTTCATGCCGGACAGGATGGATAACCAGGTGCTTTTTGCCACCGGCGCAGCACGTGGTCTGGGCAAGGCCATCGTTGAACGGTTCCTGCGTGACGGAGCCCGTGTCTGTGCCTTTGACGTCCATGCGCAAAACCTGCAGGCCGCAGCCCAGGCATGGAATGCCGGGGATCGGGTGCTGACCTGTACAGGGGATGTGCGCAACCGCACGGAAATACAGCAGGCGGTGGATGCCTGTGTAGCGCGGTGGCAGCGTATCGACACGCTGGCCAACGTGGCCGGCATTGCGCGCGAAGACGATTTTCTGACCCTGGATCCCCAACACTGGCAGAACATCATCGACGTCAATCTCACCGGTGTTTTTCATGTCGCACAGCTGGTCGCCCGCCAGATGAGTCGGCAGCCCACCGGTGGCGTCATCATCAACATGGCCAGCAAGAATGGCCTGGTGGCGGAGGTGGACTATGCCCACTACAATGCCAGCAAGGCGGGCGTCGTGCTGCTGCCCCAATCCATGGCGCTGGATTTGGCCGATTACCATATCCGCGTGAACGCAGTGGCGCCGGGTTATATCTTCACACCCCTGGCGGTCGAAATAGATTCACCCGAATTCATGCAGTTCTACCAGGAGCGCCTCATACCTCTCAACCGCCTGGGTACGCCGGACGATGTAGCCGGTGCTTTCGCCTTTCTGGCGAGTGCGGACGCCCGGTTCATGACGGGCCATACCCTGGTCGTCGACGGAGGCCAAACGAGCAACGACGGTCGGAAGCGGAACACCTATACCCAGTATCGCGCGGCGGGGGGATAGCCCGCCACCTGTACGCGGTCTGCTGCGGGACTGCCTGTCCGGAGCACCGGCTCTCCTGTGCAGATCCGGGCCCGGGCCGGACACTACTCTGTCGCAGCCTGCAGGAACGAACTTGCGCATCCAGCCTCGGCAATCTGAGGACACCAAACACCAGGGAGAACACCGGCCATGTGGAAGAATGCTGTAGATCTCGCGTGGTTCCGCCACCATTTGCTGGAGGATATCCTGCCCCGCTGGCAAGCGGCGATCACGGTGGAAGGTCTGTTCCATTGTCACTTCGATCACGCCTGACGGCGGGAAAACCGGACTTTCGGCACACTGGTTTCCCAGACCCGCCTCATCTACAACTTCAGCCAGGGCTATGCCCTGACCGGAGATGCACAGTATCGGGATGCCGTGGCGGCAGGCACCCGCTTCCTGGTGGAGAAATTCTGGGATGCCGAACACGGAGGCTGGGTCAAGGCCTGCGCGCCGGACGGTATGGTGGTGGACGACAGCAAGGACTGCTATGGGCATGCATTCGTTGTTTTCGGCCTGGCCCATGCCCTCCACGTGATCGACGAGCCGCGATACCGGGAAGCCCTGGCGGATACCTGGCAGATCCTGTCTACGCGGTTCAGGGACGCAGACGGGGGATACCGGTATTTGATGAGCCGCGATTTCACGTATACGGACCCGCTGCGCTCCCAGAATCCCCTGATGCACCTGTTCGAGGCACTGCTGGCGGCCGGCGACGTTCCCGGTCTGCATGCCCTCCACCGGGAAGCGGCAACCCTGGCCGACTTCATTCTGCAGCGGCTGGTGCAGGGACCGGACCGCGTCCTGCCGGAAGTGTACGATCCGGCCTGGCAACCGTTGCCCCCGGAGCAGGGCGGACGGATTGACGTGGGACATGCCTTCGAGTGGGCCTATCTGTTTTCAGCCGCCGCGGAACGCGGGCTGTCCCCGTCGTTCCGTGCCGAAGCGGAGCACTTTCTGAACACCGGACTGCGCCTGGGCTTCGATGCCGCTGAGGGCGGGATCTTTTCGCCGGTGGCACCGGACGGCACGCTCCTGACAGAGCGCAAGGGATGGTGGGAACAATGTGAAACCCTTCGGGCATTGCTCCGCCTGGCCGATCTGCACGCCCGCAACGACCTGCTGGCGCCGTTACGGCAGACGCTTGCCTTTGTGCAGGACCAGTTCCTGGATCCTGCACATGGCGGGTGGTATGCTAGTCGCCAACCGGGTGTATCACCGTCCCTGCAGCCCAAGGGCAATGAAGTCAAGCTGGACTATCACGTCGTGGGCATGTGCATGGAAGCGATCCGCATTCAGAACGCTGCATCTGACCACGCCTGACCGCCGTCAAGCCAAGCCCGGCAAACCGGGGTACCGGCCGCCATGGGGGACAGGCGCTGACTTCAGGCTTCGGGCCAGGCGGACCGGTAGGCGGCCAGGATGCGATCAATGGTCTGATCCATTGCATGGTCCACCACTTGGCGGCGCGGATCCGCCTGGTACCAGGCGGCTATCTCGGCCGCACCCTGATGAAAGGGGATGACGGCCCGGTAAGCCGGCACAAGGCGCTTGATCTTGCTGTTGTCAAACACCTTGCAGCTGGCCTTGTCGCCCACGAGGCCCGCCCCCAGATCCGGATCATAGGCGTGGATCAGAGTAGACGGTACATGCACAAAACGCTCTGGCAGGCCAAAGGCCCGTGCCAGAATCGTGTGGATCTGGTTCCACGTCAGCACTTCGTCCGAGGTGATGTGCACGGCTTCGCCGATGGCCAGCGGATGCCCCAGCAGCCCCACAAACCCCTGGGCAAAATCACGATGATGGGTCAGGGTCCACAGGGACGTACCATCGCCGTGGATCAGCAGGGGCTTGCCGCGCCGCAGACGATCCATGGCCGTGTAGCGGCCTGCTGTAGTGGGCACCGACGTCTTGTCATAGGTGTGGGAGGGGCGGACAATCGTGACCGGAAAACCCTCTGTCCGGTGGGCCTGCATGAGGATGTCCTCACAGGCGATTTTCTGCTGGGAATAGCGCCAGTAGGGATTCACCAGAGGCGTGCCTTCGGTGATGGGCTGCGCACTACCGGGAATCTGATAGGCGGAAGCAGAACTGATAAAGACATACTGCCCGGTCCGGTGCCGAAAGCGGGCAATATCCCGGGTCACATCGTCCGGGACATAGGCGATCCAGTTCACTACCACATCAAACTCATGCCCGGACAGGACCGCCTCCACCGCATCGTCGTCATGCACGTCGGCCTGGAGATGCGTGGCGCCTGCCGGCAGGCGCCGCAGGCTCTGTCCCCGATTGAGCAGATACAGATCGATGCCCTGCGCCAGGGCCAGAGGGGCCACGGCCGAGCTGATGATACCGGTACCACCGATAAACAGAATCTTCATGGGCAATGCCTCCTTGGACAATTGGTCGCCAGACGAGCTGACGGACAGGTCAGGCCATATCCGGTATGCCGACAAGCCGGGCAAGGATATACTTGTGGATGTCAACTGTCCAGTATACGGCCAGGTAACCTACACAACAGGATGCAACTATGTGCCTATCCCCGCAAATGCAGAACTTGAAACCCCAGGCTTTGGGTGTGCCGCAACGCCACCGGCTGCTGGAAACCGTTGACCGGTTTGAACAGGGTCACATCACCCGGCGTCACTTTGTACGCAGTGCCAGTGCACTGGTAGGTGTCATTACAGCTTCAACCCTGCTGGCGGCCTGCACCCTCACCATACCGGAACCGCCCGCCGCCCCGGAAGGAGTAGGCGTGGAAGGATCCGAAGAAGCTTCGGCGGGGGGATTGACTACTTCCATGGTGGAGTATGGCGAACACGAGGCCCAGACGCTCCAGGGCCATTTGGCGATTCCCGCTTCCGGTCCGGCCCCGGCCGTACTGGTGATTCAGGAATGGTGGGGCCTCAATCCGCACATCAAGGACGTGACCAATCGGGTAGCCCAGGCCGGTTACGTGGCGCTGGCCCCGGACCTGTATCACGGTGAAGTGACCACAGAGCCCACGGAGGCCCGCAAGCTGGTCATGGCGCTGGATCAGGCTACCGCCCTGACCGAACTGGATCTGGCAGCGCGGTATCTCCTGGATCTGGATGCCACGTCGGGTGACAAGGTAGGCATTGTGGGCTTCTGTCTGGGCGGGCGTATAGCCCAGGCCTTTGCCGCCCATAATCCGCTGAACGCGGCGGCCGTTTCCTTCTACGGTACGCCCCTGTCCGATGAGGAAGCGGCGCAGGTCCATGGGGCGCTGCTGACCATCTGGGGAGCGGCGGATCCTGCCTATCCCCTGCCGCGTACCGAGCAACTGGAACAGGCTCTGACCCAAGCCGACGTTCCCAACCGGCGCCTGGTGTACGAAGGTGCCGGGCACTCGTTTTTCAACGACACGCGTTCCTCCTATCATGCCGAAGCCGCCCAGGATGCCTGGCAGGAGTCACTGGCGTGGTTTGCCACCTATCTGGGTACCTGAAAGCGTACGCATGCAGATTTCCCGTCTCGGTGTCCATCCCGGCTTATGCACAGGCGATGGACCCCGGCAAGATCTGAATGCGCCTCCACACCGGTGGCCATCCGTAAGCCACCGGGCAGCAAAAGAACGCGGAACTGACTACGACGGCCAAACAGACACTGGACCGGCGGAATGAGGTATGGGTACGTATATAGTCCCCTTTTGAATTTGCAGACAGGTCCTAAAACAGATAGACGGACAGCATCCTGCCGATCCAGTATCCCATCCCCAAGCGCGCCAGGGGAACCAGCAAAACAGCAAACAGAACATGGAGGACAACGGCAAACCTGCCTCTGGGTACGGCAAGCAGGGTCTGCCAGACACCAATGAATACAGCACTCACAAAATTTATCGACTGGGCCAAGATCACATCCCAGATTTTCATGTTTCTGTATCCCCGGCGCCAATTGAGCACATTCCATTCAAACAGTCCATTCCAGGCGGCGTCATTGCCGTTATTGGAGCGGGATTTCACGTGACTCCAATGTTTATGGTCCCGGAACTTCCCGATAGCCACAGGACCCAAAGCACGCAGGGGTTGCGGGATGGCATTGTAGATATGCCATGTGCCCCAACCGGAGCGATACCCTGTGTCTTTGCCCGCACGGGCGAAATACTGTTTTGTACTGTCTGGCAATGAAGAAAATTGGACAAAGTTAATCAGGAATTCCATAGACAAAACGGCTGCCGCCAGAACTTGCACCGGTTCATATTGATCAAAAATATCCAAAAGGGAGAAAAACATCCGGGCATGGTCATACAAGGCCGCCAGATCAATCAGAAACCAGCCTGCCGAACACAGACGGCGCAATCCCGCCTGTAGCAGATCTTCATGCACGTCAAATACAGCCATGGGACAGCCACGGTAAAACAGCTCCCCCAAACAGGCCCCAAGCAGCAAAGTACGGCGACTGGCAAAAAGATACAGCCAAGCCAGACGCAGCATGGCTTCACGCAGGAGCAGCAAGAGATATTTCATGGAGTTGCACAGGCGCAACGGTGGCAAAGCCGTTTTTGCTGATACGGCTGCCGGGTGCGTCGGATCTTCGCAGCGGTTTCCATTCCCTCTATATCTGATCTCCTGATCTGCCGGTATTGTACTGTCAGGATTGCAAAAACTTTCCGGGTTTACATGTAGCTGGATCGGGAATGGCTGGCCTGGGCCTTTATTGTCCCCATCACACTCCTCCACCTGGTCGTCGTGGTGGGTCCCGGGGTTTCCGGTCTCTATTACGCCCTGACGGACTGGTCGGGGATCGGCAAGGCCGAGTTCATTAGCTTGGACAACTTTGTGGCGCTGTTCCGGGAGGACCTGAATTTCTGGGCGGCTTTCCGGCACAATCTCTTCTGGGTGGCCTTTTTCCTGATCATCATCTATGTAGCCCTGAATTCTCCCTGCGCCATCTTTCTGCTGCGCTCGTTTCTGGTCAAGTTTCCGCCAGATTTCGAGGAAGCCGCGCGCGTGAACGGGGCCACGGAGATACAGGTGCTGACCCGGGTGGTCATGCCCATTATGTGGCCGGGTCTGCTGACGGTGGCCCTGGGTGTTTGGGGCGAGTTTCAGATCGCCCTCATTTTCATGCAGAAAGATGAGAAGATGCCGATCACGACATCCTATTTCAATTTCATGCGCCGTTTTTCGCGAGACTGGAGTCTGACGTCCGCCGGCGCGATGATGATCCTATGGGCCTGCAACGCCGTTTTGTGGAAGGACTCACACAAGGTGGACTGAAATAGGACTGACCGGCAGACATGCCGCCGGACGGTCGCTGTCCTGTGCACCAGGCAGACTGCTGCTGGCGGTGAGGCAACACCCGCACGGGTGTCATCGCTCAGGCTGTATAGCCGGCATGTCGATAGTGCGGATCCGCGTCGGGGCCAAAACCCAGTGCACGGCGGCGTGCCCGAAAGCCGTGCAGGGCATCCCGGTACTGCGGATCTGTCAGCAGGTTGCTGCGTTCAGCAGAATCCCGTACCAGATCGAAGAGCACCTCCGGCATGTCCTCGCCGTAGTACTGGTATTTCAGGGCATCCTGCTTGATCATCAGATTGCGGCCCCCGAACTGGGAAATAGTTTCGTTGCTCCAGTCATCGGCTGCGCCATGGCACAGAGGTACCAGGCTGCGGCTGTCCCGGTCTGGCGGCAGCGGAATTGCCGCCAGATCGCAGAGTGTGGCAAACAGGTCACAGAGATTCACGTTGGCCGTGACAGTGCGGCCGCCCGCCAATCCCCGGGGCCAGCGGATGAAGAGGGGCACACGGACACTACCCTCGAAGAACTTTTGTTTCTCCCAGATGCCATGTTCGCCCAGCATCTCGCCGTGGTCCGAGGTATAGAGGATGATCCAGTCATCCAGATTCTGCCCCACAGCTGTCAGGGCATCCAGCACCTGACCGTAGAAGGCGTCAATGGTTTCCACCATGCCATAATAAGCGGCCGTAGCCCGTTGCAGATCCCGGTCCGTTACATCTGTGCCGGGCTGCACCTGCCTTTGTGACAGGAAAGGATGATCGAATACCGGCTCGTCCCGGAACGGCTGCACCCGATTCAGGTAATATTCAAAGCGGGCCTGGTCCGTCTGGTAGGGATAATGGGGCTGATTGAAGCTGACCTTGAGCAGCACGGGCCGCTCTGGCCGCGCCCGATCGAAATAGGGATCGGTGAAGTGATCCCGGATGAAGTTCAGGACACCCTGCAGGGCATAGGCATCGGCTTCGTGACTGGGTGGCCAGCCCACACCGGCACGCAGGACTTCCTTGGTGTCCGACCATTTGACGTGGCGAAATGTATCGGCAAAGGGCGCAAAACTGGCGTCATGCCGCCCCTGGATCCGGTGATCCGCCATACGGATTTCGGAACCCAGGCGCTGATTCCAGCCCTGCATTTGATCCGGTCCCGTATGGTGCAGCTTGCCTGCCGCTACCGTGTGATAGGCATACTGGGCAAACCGACGGGCAAAGGTCATGTACCCCGGATCCAGATCCTGAGCGAAACTTTCGACCCCGCAGGTGCGGGGCAACTGGCCTGACATCAAGGCCTGGCGACCGGGAATACAGATGGGAGACGGAGTATAGGCATTTGTGAAAACGACTCCCGACTCGGCCAGGGCATCCAGCCGGGGCGTGCGCACCACATCGTTGCCGGCATAGCCCAGGACATCATGCCGGTGCTCGTCACTCATCAGAAACAGGATGTTCGGGGAAGACATAGGTCTGTAGTTATAGCTGGCACAAGAGGAGGAGAGACACGGTCACACCTACTCGGGTCCATTGTATGTCAAGGAGACTATATACGTACCCACACCACGCAGTGCAGACAGGAGAGGGCAAGCTAGAATAGGGCATGAACATAGAAGAGATTAGGGTGCGCCCGGGCAGTAGAGCCAAGCACAACAAGATGATGCGCATTGCCGGGGCCTGTCGCAAGGTTTGGAATGAGGGACTGGAAATCTGCGCAAGGCAATAGCAGGACTTCAAGGCCGGTAAAGGTGATAAACCTAACGTTACACACTGCGGCCTGAACAATCTGTACATGCAGATCAAGCAAGGATTGCCCTGGCTGTACACTCCGGATCCCAACAGGTTTCACGCCAACCAGCGCTTCTTGCAGAGTACAATTTCCGAGATATCACACACCACCCCGGAACTGGCCACATTGGTGTTCGGCCGCCAGATCAGATTCAGCACGCCCTGGCAGACTGCATGGGCTGGAACGTCAAAGCACTGCAGATCCGGTTGCTGGTGCGTGGGCAGAAAATCGTGGATCACCACACCCTCTGCCGTATCCAGCCGCACCTCGCTTCGCGACTGGCCTGCATAGGCAATGCGCAATTCATAATCTTCTCCCTCCTCCAGATTCTCGTACCGCATCCGCAAGGGCGTCTGGCCCAGGGTAACCAGGGCACCCCGCCAGGAGAGAGGCAGATGCCGGATGTCTTTACGGTACAGGAAGCGCCGACTCGGAGAACCGAGCGCTCCCGGATCTTCGGCATAGGATACCCGGTCCTGCACCCGCGACAAGTCGTGGGGCCGCACCAGATCGTCGTGGAAGCCACCTGGCGTGGCGTCACGGCGTGTGAGCAGTTCCTGGATCCGGGCCAAACGCAGCTCTTCCGTGTCCATGGCCAGCACGTGGCCCAGCTCCTGGCGCCACCAGGCACGATCGTTCAGGGGAAAGTCCAGGACATCCAGATTGGCACCCCGTGTCTCGTACTGGGCCTGGTACAGCACCACGCTCAGCTGCATGCGGATACTCTGGAACAATGCCTCGGCCAACTGGAAGGTGCGGGTCCGCAGATCTGTCGCAATGGGGCGCGACACAGCCTGATCCCAGAAATTGAAGGCTTCTCGAATGGCGGCGCGGGCCCCGATAACGGAAGCCTGCCGCAAGCGATCCAGAGCCTGGACTTCCAGTCCCGTCTCGTAGAGGAGCCGCTGATGGACGTAGGCATCGTAATAGGCGCGATACAGGGGTTGCTGGAACCGCCAGTTGCGGCGCAGGAAAGGAGAAGACTGTCTTTCCAGCGCCTGAAACTGGCGCAGGGTAGTCTGCACACCGGTATTGATGGCCAAGGGACCACGCCAGTTGCGTTCCAGGGCCAGCAGGCCATGGGCGAAATCATGCGCCATATCCGGATCGATGAACAACCGGGCATATTCCACCAGCAAGGCAAATACATCCTGCTGGTCCTGCCAGGACAGCCCGCTCCAGATGATCTTGTTGACGTCGTCATTGCATCCTTCCGAGTAGGACAGCATGCCAATCGTGCCGGGCTGGCTGTAGCGGAAGCAGTGTTCAGCGTCCACGGGACGCGGATTCACGGGTTCCCGCCCCACGGTCATGGCGAAGGCCACATCCCAGTCCGGTACCGGAAACTGGCTGCTGAGCGTATGCGTAATGTCCGGATAGTTGCGGATGGGGTACGGTTCTGGAACCATGGCCCGGAACCGGGCCATGGGAATGTTTACCCAAGGACCGTGGACAACGCCCCCTATCCAGTTCGGCTGACGCTCACGCAGGTAGGTCAGGAAGTAATCCAGATCGTCTGTGGTAAAGCCTTGCGGCGAGATCCAGATCCTGACTCCCGGATGATGCTCCGCCACCACTTCCGATAGATTCGCCAGCAGATCCAGCAGCACGGGTGCCGAGGTATGGCCGGGATCACCTCCCGGTACAAAGATGTGGTTCAGCCGCGGCAGACGTTCCAGTACACGGTCCCAGAAGGTTCGTTCCGCCTGGATCTGTGCCGGATCGGTGTAGTCCGCCAGCATGACCGGCAGCCAGATCCACACGTCCAGACCATAGGTGTCACAGATATCTGACTGCTTCGCCATCATCTCCAGATGAGGCAGGGGAAAATGAACGCTGTCATCCCGATCGTCCGTGCGCGGAGGCAGTACCTCGATGGCATTGGTGCCGAACAGAGCCAGTTCGCGAATGTACCGGTCAAACTGCGCCTCGTCCCAGCCACAGTAGGAATTGGTCTTGTCCCGGTACCCCAGCTGATGCCCGATCAGGGGATAAGCCGGAGCGGCGTCCAGATGCAGAACCTCGGGTCCCTGCCAGGTTGCGGTCGTCATGCGCATCTGGCGCAGTACGCGGCCCACCCCGAACAGAACGGCCCGGGAGCTGTTGCCCAGGATGCCGATTCGATCCCCGGTGGCCGTGACCGTCAGCCGTACGCGGTACGCGTCCGGAGATGCGGAGTCCAGGCTCAGATCGTCCTGCGGCCACAGGTGTGCCAGTGCACCGGGATGGGAAGTGGTACCGAGTACAAAGCAAGACGTGTCGGGCGTTGCCTGGGCAGTGATATCCAGGGTATGCCGCGTCCGGGCCGCGATTTCTTCAGACAGCACCCGGGCTGCGGTGTGAACCCGCTCCGGGGCATCGGTGGACAGCACAATGTGGGTGAAGCGGGCGTACGATTTCATGATGTCTCCTGGAGGCAGGTCATATTTGGGGTTGGGGGAGCGCGCCGGTGTGCCGGCGCCGACATCAGCCTTTCAGGCCTGTCAGCACAATGCCTTCAATGAAGGCCCGCTGGGCCAGGAAGTACAGAACGATGACGGGCACGACCATAATGGTGGACACCACCATCATGTAATGGGTCCAGTCCAGGCCCGATTCAAATTCCTTCAGGGCATTGACCATCAGGGCCAGGGTATAGAGTTCCCGCTTGCGCAGGTAAATTAGGGGTTCCAGAAAACCGTTCCAGTTGTATACCAGGGCCAGAATGGAGGTGACGACCAGGGCGGGCCGGGCCAGGGGCAGGATCACCTGCAGGAAAATGCGCGGGCGGCTGGCACCGTCAATCCGGGCCGCCGCTTCCAGTTCCAGCGGAATGGTGCGGAAAAATTGGCGCAGCAGGAAAATGGTGATGGGACCGCCAAACCAGTGCGGCACAATCAGGGGCTTGAAGGTATCCACCCAGCCCAAACGGGAGAACATGATGAATACCGGGATCATGGTCACGACATAGGGCAGCATCACGGTGGACAGGAGCAGGGAAAACATGAGATCCCGGCCCTTGAAGCGCAGGCGGGCAAACCCGTAGGCGGCCATGGATGAACTGAGGATGACGCCAACGCTGGCGAAGACAGTGATGTAGATCGTGTTCAGGGCATTGCGCAGGACGGGAATGTGCTCGAACACCTCTACGTAATTGCGCCAGTACAGGGGATCCGGAATCCACTGGGGAGGGAAGATGTAGATGGTCGCCGGCGTCTTGAAAGAACTGGACAGCAGCCAGAAAAAGGGGGTCAGCATCAGAATGCCGCCACCGACCAGGACCATATAGCGTACCTGGGTCATTCCGTGTCGTCCCCGGCTTCGTAATACACCCAGCGATTCTGGGTCTTGAAAAGCACGAAGGTCAGCAGGGCCACAGTCAGAAACAGCAGCCAGGCCATGGCCGATGCATAGCCGTTGCGGAAATAGCCGAAGGCATTGCGGTACATGTAGAGCATGTAGAAAAGGGCCGCGTTGCCGGGACCGGCCGGGGAGGACGCGGCGTTGGACCCGAACAGGATGAAGGCCGACGTGAAGACCTGAAAACTGTTGATGACCGCAATGATCAGCTGGAAAAAGATAATGGAGGACGTAAGCGGTATGGTGATGGCCCGGAACTTGCGCCAGGCGCCCGCGCCGTCCACTTCCGCAGCTTCGTAGAAGGACGGGGGCACACCGGTGATGGAGGCTAGAAAGATGAGCACCGAATTGCCCAGGCTCCACAGGCTGATGAAAACGATGGAAGGCACGATCCAGTCCGGATCGGCTAGCCAGCGGGGAGCGGGCAACCCGAGAATCTTCAGGGGATAATTGATGGGACCGAACTCGGGATGCAGGCCCCAGCGCCATACGGCCGCGGCGGCCACCGCAGGCACGATGGAAGGCAGGTACCACATGGTACGCCATATCGCAATGCCCCTGATGCGGCCACTCATGAGCAGCGCTACCACATAGGCGAAGACCAGGGAGGTGGGCACGTAGAGAACTACGTATTTCAGCGTGACCTGAATGGACTTGATCCACAAGTCGTCGCTGAACAGACGAACGTAGTTGTCCAGCCCGGACCACTGGGGCCGGGTGATAATGTCATATTTGGTAAAGGAGAGCCCCATGCTGACTAGCACCGGGCCCAGCTGAAACAGAATCAGGCCCAGTACAGCTGGCAGGATAAAGATCCAGCCAAAGAACGACTCCTCAAAACTGAGGCGCTGGTAGAAGGGAAGATTGGCCGCGGCATCGCGGGGCTTGTTCGTGATAGCCACGGGAGAACCAGACGCTATTCATGCAGGAATCCGGTGCGGGCCGGGGATCTGCCGGGGCCCGCACCGGATCATCAGGATTCAGCCCGGAGCTAGGCCAGCTCGCCGGTCGCCAGGATCTGTTCGGATCCGGCGCGCACCTCGCTGGCGATATCCTCCCAACCGACTTCACCCAGCCACAGCTGGTCGTTGTAGGGAGCCCAGTAATCCAGCAGCGGCTGGTACCAGCCACCGAAGTAGGAACCGATGGTGTCTCCCGGCCACCGGAAGGTGTCCATATTCTCGAAGGCGTCATAGAACACCTGGCGATACTCCCGTGCCGGCGGTTCTTCGTTGGCCAGGAACTGATCGCGCAGATCCTTGCGGATAGGCTGCTGCATGCCCAAATCCACCAGAATCTTCTGTCCCTCAAAACTGCAGCAGGACCAGACAACGAAGTCATAGGCTTCCTGCTGGTGTGCGCTGCGGGAAAAGACACACAGAGGTGAATAGTGTCCGTAGGACACCGGGGTTTGGCTGTAGGGAACCTGTACGGTGCCCCAGTTTACGCCCGCGGCATTGATGCGACCGATGTGCCAGGCACCGATATGCTGCATGGCCACGTTCTTCGAGCGCATGTCCACAGGGGTGGCCGTCTCGTAGGCCGGGGAGGGACTGACATAGTGCTTCAGCCCCAAGTCGGCCAGCCAGTTCATGGTTTCAATGAACTCGGGGGTGTCCATGGGCATGGTGCCGTCCCCAGCTATAATCTCGGCGTTGTGCGACCACAGGTAGGTATAGCGGCCATGTCCCAGGTCCGGCTTGAACCCGTACTGGGCCACACGCGCCGGATCGAAACCGGCGTCGCCGGGGGAGTTGCCATCCAGATCCAGGGTGAGGGCCTTGGCCAGTTCCAGTACATTATCCCAGGTCATCCATTCGGTGGGAGAGGGATAATCGATGCCGGCCGCGTCGAAGAGGTCGGTGTCAAAGCCCAGACACATGGCTCCGCTGTCCCAAGGCAGACCCCACCGCTTGCCGTCATAGGTCTGGGCAATCCAGACATTGTCCACGTAGTCGTCTTCATTGAAACTGGGATCGGCCGCCAGGTAGGGCTCCAGATCCGTAGTCACGCCCTTGCGGGTGAGCATACCGGTGGTGCGGTTGGCGTCGAACCAGCAGTCGGGCCCGGTACCGGCGGAAATCATCAGCAACAGGGCTTCCTGGTGGGAATAGCCTGCCACGGCATTGATTTCGAATTCGATATGGGGATTGGATTCCCGGTACAGTGCCATTTGCTGGTCCATGACACCCGCGATGAATTCACCACCGCGATTGAAGAAATTCAGGGTGACAGACTCCATGCCTGCCTCGCCTGAAGCCATTGGGGCCGGCGCTACCGTACAGGCCGCCAGTGCCAGCGTACCCGCCGTGAAGCCGGACACACGCAAGAAATCACGACGACTCAGTCTTTCACGAATCATGTTATTTTCTCCTGATACAAGGATACAGGTCAGATGGTGCGCGGAGCACTGTCCTACATCTTTCATGAGGTTTTCATGACCTTAACATTGTAATTGATTTCGGTATTGATGCGAAATCCCGTCTTTTGACCTGCCCGGGATATCCACAGGAATCCACGGTGCTGTCTGGATGCGGTCCGCTGCGGGATACAGGAGAGACAGAGATCCCGTTGCCTGCTATGCCTGTCCGGCAAATGCAATACCGAGGCTACAGGGCATGGTTATGGCTTGTACACACCCTGCCGGACAACCCGGAGCGGAGGTCATGGGATTGTCCGGACGTCCGGAACGGGTCAGGAATCACGGCGCGGTAGCCTGTCGATCGCTGCGGGTCATCCCCCATAACAGGCGGGATACGCATGCATTAAGGCATATCCTAAGGTACATTTCAGCGATTTGGGCAGCTTTGGGTATTGACAAGAAAAATGAACTGATATACCATATTATACATGTGTTCCTTAATTAAAAAGGTAGGAGAAGCGAGATGTACGACTTTCTGTTTGACACGAGGGGCGACATGGTGGAACGGGGCTTGATTCTGGCAGCCATCGTGGCTACGGCCATGACTGCCTGGACCACGCTGGGCACCAATATCCAGACCAAGATCACCGCCATCGCTACCCAAATCGGCGGCCAGTGAAAACGCAGAGCACGGTACCGGTTGCGAGTCAGTTTCTGCGCCAGCGGGCAGGGGACATGGTGGAGGCAGCTCTCACCACGCCCCTGATGGTCCTGCTGGCGCTGGTGATGGTGAATTTCGCGCTGGCGGGCCATGCCCGCAACGCTGCCCAGCATGCCGCCGACACAGGCGCGCGCATGGGCTCCGTGGCCTTCGTCCAGGCCCGACAACAGGCACAGAGCAGCGCAGAGGCGGCACTGCAGCATTGTCTGTGTGAGGCCCGCGTTCTGAGTGTAACGGCATCGGACACCCCCGGGGGCGAAGTACAGGTCGTGGTGGAGTGGACCGTAGCCAACTACATACAGCCCCTGATGCAGTTGTTTGGCAGTCAGATGGCGGGCCCCTTCCAGGGTACGGCCACTGCTACCTATCGCAAGGAAGGATGGTAAACGCATGCATCCGGCATGGTGGCGGGATGTCCGGGGCAGTCTGGTCTGGAATGCAGTTGTGATCCTGCTCGTGTTTCTGCCCGTAGCCAGTCTGGCCGTAGACGTATCTGCATATTTTCGTGTGGCCAGCCATCTGGAACAGTCCCTGGCTACCGCTGCCCAGGACGCCGCCAATACCTGTCTCGATTTGGCGACATTCAGCCAGGTCGGCACAGCGACACTCGATCTGCCATGCCTGTACCGCGTAGCCGGCCAGCGCTTCGAGCAGGTGACCTCGTCCCTGGCCACCGACCAGCATGTGCCGTCGCTGACACAGGTTGCATGTCACAACGACTGTCAGACCGTAACCCTGCAGGGCACCGCCACCTTGCACGTGTTCTTTGCCCTGTCACCGGCTGTCACCGTTACCCGCACCGTCTCGTCCCGGGTACGGATGACAGCCGGTTGAACCGGTGTGCGCCATCAAATAGCCCATGCGCATTGAACTGACGGTGCCCCGCACGGAAACCCGCGGCTGGATTGTCGGGGGTGTATGCCTGCTGTGGCTGCTCGTCAGCCTGCTGGGATACAGGATGACCCAGCAGATGCCGGAAGCGGCCTGGCTGACCCGGAGTCGCTGGCAGGTGCTGCACGTCCACCGGCAAACCCGGCACGACTTGCAGCGTTTGCACCGGGACCTGAGAGAGCTGGCAGCCCTCAGCCATCGTGTGCATCCGGATCCGGCGCAAACCCTGACCCTGGCCCAACGGATCTACTATCGTCACCGCACCGGAGCCGTCACCACCGCGGCCACCCGCCACGCCCTGATCCAGGCAGCCACAATTGCCGTCCGGGTCTCATACGGAGCACAGGCACCGGAAGAGCTGGCCTCGGCCCTCCACAGTGTGGAAGGACAACTGCAACACCTGCAATTCCCGTGAGCTGGCAGATCACGGGGCCAAGCCAGGAACGGCCAACAGGGGCTGAATCCGGTCATGTGGCCAACCGGGCGCTGGCCCTGCTGGAAGCTGTGGGACGGGAGGGTTGGTCATGCCTGAATCCCTGCCAGCGGGCAGGTACAGCCGGTGATCCGGATTCCGTTTCCATTGCCTGGCTGCAGGCAGAGGGACTGATTGCCGGGGAAACCCTGACCTGGCATGCGGAGCGCCGGATTCCCGTCATCCGGCTAACGACAGCGGGCAAAAGACATCTGCGGACACACCACAAGTCTGTCGTGCCCAGTGAAATTGAAATCCTGCAGGATCGCTGTGGTCACGCCCTGAAACCGCACTATGGCCAGAGTATCCTGTTTGCCGCCTTGGCCCGACAGGCGGGCTACCAAACCCGGCTTTGTGTGACTCTGCCAACGCGAACCGCAATTGCCGACGTGCTGCTGGAACGTCCGGGCAGTCGGATCTGGGTGAGTATCGAATCCGGACTGGAACGTCCGTTGCACCCCCTGGATCGCTGGCACCGCATGGCCCAGGTTCAGGCATGGCTGCCGCTGGTGGCGCCTACCCCTGCACGGCAGCAGGATTTGGAACTGCAGGCGCGAGCCCGCATCTACGTCATACACTCCGCCAATCTGTCTACGCTGCTGGAACGTGTGCCCGGACCCAGGAACTGCCTGTGGAGCCGACGGTACAACCGGTTTGAGGAACAGGCGGCCCGACTGCGGCAGGCACCGGGTCAGCCCGACTGGCAAACCTGGACAGCAGGACATGCCGCTATGCTCAGGTCCTGGCACCAAGCCCATCCGCCCGCAAAGCAGACTATGCCCGGTTGATCCGTGAGGACACGCAGGCAGGCTCGCGTCTGGTTGCCAGGCAACCGGATCCCTGGCGGGCGATGTGATCCGGAACAGGCAGTTCAGCGCTGAATCCCTGCCAGCGCAATGTCTTCGGCGAAGTGGCACGCGACACGGTGGCCGGTACCGATATCGCGCAAGGGTGGCGGTTCGGTGCGACAGCGTTCCTCGGCATAGCGGCACCGGGGATGAAAATAGCAGCCGGTGGGAGGATGCGCCGGATCCGGTACGTCACCCTCCAGCACGATGCGTTGGGATCGAATCCGGGGATCCGGTTTGGGCACGGCGGACAACAGGGCCTCGGTGTACGGATGCTTGGGAGACAGGAACACCGAACGCGTATCGGCCAGCTCGACCAGTTTGCCCACGTACATGACCGCCACCCGATCGCATACGTACTTGATCACGCTCAGATCGTGTGAAATGAAAAGGTAGGTGAGCTGGAGCTGGTCCTGCAAGTCCTGCAGCAGATTCAGGGTTTGTGAGCGCACGGACACATCCAGGGCCGAAACGGCCTCGTCAGCCACCACGAGCCGGGGATTCAGGGCCAGCGCCCGGGCAATCCCGATCCGCTGGCGTTCACCACCGCTGAAGGCATGGGGATAGCGGCGCATATACTCGGGACGCAGGCCCACCAGAGCCAGAAGCTCGGCTACCCGCTCTTCCAGTCCCGAGCCGGTCAGATTGCGGTTGACCCTGAGACATTCCCCCACGATTTCCAGCACCGTCAGCCGGGGATTGAGCGAGGCGAAGGGATCCTGGAAAATCATCCGGATTTCCTGGCGGAAGGGGTTCAGGGCCTGACCCTGCAACTGCACCAGATCCACGGCCTCGCCCTGGGGCGGGTAATACCAGACCTCGCCGCGGGTGGGGTTGAGGATACGCAGGATGCACCGGCCTGTAGTGGTCTTGCCACATCCGGATTCACCGACCAGACCCAGGGTTTCCCCGGTCCGGATGTCGAAACTGATGTCGTCTACAGCCCTGACCCTTCCGGTCTCACGCTTCAGGAAGCCTGTCCGAATGGGAAAGTGCATTTGCAGGTTCCTGACTTCCAGCAAGGACTGAGCAGTTTTCCGGTTCATGAGGGGCCAAGATCCTCGTAGTGCAGACAGCGTACGTCCCGGCTGGGAGACAGGGTGTAGGCCGGCGGATTTTCGGTCTCGCAGCGGCCTTCGATCACCTCGTCGCAGCGCGGACAGAAGGGACAGCCCACGGGGCGATGGAAGGGATCCGGTACCATGCCCCGAATGGAGTCCAGCCGGATATCCTCCGTAAAGTCAAGCGTGGGCAAGGAACGGAGCAAGGCGCGGGTGTACGGGTGTTTGGGATCATGAAAGATGGCGTCCACTTCCCCGCGTTCGGCGACCTGGCCCAGATACATGACTACCACGTCATCCGCCATTTCCGCCACCACCCCCAGATCGTGGGTGATCAGGATAATCCCCATGCCGAATTCATCCTGCAGTTCCCGGAGCAGGGCCATGATTTGAGCCTGTGTGGTGACGTCCAAGGCGGTGGTGGGTTCGTCCGCAATGAGGAGACTGGGATTGCAGGCCAGGGCCATGGCGATCATCACCCGCTGACGCATGCCCCCGCTCAACTCGAAAGTGTAC
The DNA here is from genome assembly GCA_965200385.1 of Caldilineaceae bacterium. Lineage (GTDB taxonomy): Bacteria > Chloroflexota > Anaerolineae > Caldilineales > Caldilineaceae > Bin34. The sequence goes on along the minus strand of OZ241342.1, from coordinate 3,542,260 downwards.
GCATCGTAATTCTGATCCGCGCGGGGAATGCCGACCCGCCGCAACATATCGATGCTGCGCTGGCGGGCGGCCTGGGCATCCAGGCCCATGTGCAGGCGTATCACTTCCGAAATCTGGTTGCCCACCGTGTGAATGGGGCTCAGGGAGGTCATGGGCTCCTGAAACACCATCGTGATGTCCTGTCCCCGGATATCCCGCAATTCGGTGCTGGAGGCACGCAAGGCGGCCAGATCCGTAATCTCGGTGTTCCCGTCGGATTGGCGGCGGTGAAAAAGAATTTTGCCGGCCACGATATGGCCGGGAGCGTCCACCAGCTGGAGAATGGACTGGGCCGAAACGCTCTTGCCACAGCCTGACTCGCCCACGATGCAGAGGGTGCGGTTCTGATACACGTCAAAATCGACACCATCCACGGCCTTGACGATGCCTTCCTCCAGAGGGAAATGAACACGCAGACCGCGTACTTGCAAAAGGAGATCAGCAGATCGGGACGGGGTATGCATACGCTAGGAGTCTCGCACAAACAGATTGGCCAGTTTCCCGGTTATCCGCTTGCGCATACAGACGCTTCATGGGCCGGGCTTTGCCCGTGAGCCGCGTGCGCTCCGGGTCGTGGGCAGATGTTCCATTCTTTCAGCTTGTTCCACGACCAGCGCTTGGCCCCGGCCAGCTGTGCCAGCTTGGTGGCTTTGGCTACGCTACCGGGCCTGACCCGGACCGTTACGGCGCGGTGAGTTTCCATACCCTAGTATACCATGATTGGATAATGAATTATGGCTTGCTTCCTAGCGCGAATAGGGGTCGGCGGCGTCACGCAGGCCGTCACCTACAAAGTTCAGGGCCAAAATGGCCAGAAACACCGCGCCGCCCGTGACAAACAGCCAGGGCGCGGTGGCTACGGTGCGAATGTTCTGGGCTTCCTGCAGCAATACACCCCAACTGACGGTAGGCGGCCGCAGGCCCAGGCCCAGGAAGCTCAGCGAGGTTTCCGCCAGAATCATGTTGGGAATAGCCAGGGTCAGGGACGCAATAATGTGACTGAGAAACGAGGGCACCATGTGATGCATGATGATACGCATTTCACTGACGCCGTCCAGCCGGGCGGCCACGACGAAATCCTCGGTGCGCAGGGACAGAAAACGCCCGCGCACGACGCGCGCCAATTCAGTCCAGCCGATGAAGGACAGGATAACGGTAATCCCGAAATAGAGGCGCAGGGGCGGCCAGTCGGTAGGCAGGGCCGCGGCCAGGCCCATCCACAGCGGTATGGTGGGCACCGCGCGGATGAACTCGATGACGCGCTGAATGATGTTGTCCGGAGCACCGCCGTAATAGCCTGATATGCCGCCCAGCAGGATACCCAGCAGCAGGCTGAGGGCGACCCCCACCAAGCCGATGGACATGGAGATGCGGGTGCCGTAGATCAGGCGGCTGAGCATGTCCCGACCGAGCTTGTCTGCTCCCAGCAGGTACATGGGCGCATCCGGATCCCTGGGACCCAGCAGATGGCGATCCGTCTTGATGAATCCCAGCAGTTTGTAGGGCGCCCCGTGTACCAGGAGTCCCACTTCGTGGATGACTTCTTCATCCGTCACAAAGACCCGCCGCAGGGCTTCCTGTTCGATCTCCACCCTGTAACCGAAAACGTGCGGCTGCAAACGCCGGCCATTTTCAGTGTCAAGAAACAGGCGCAGGCGCTGGGGCGGCGCATAGGTGTAGTCGGCAGCGAAGCGATCCGGAGGGAACGGCGCCAGAAATTCGGCCACCACCGCCACCAGGTAAATCAGGATCACGACCATTCCGGACGTCATGGCCAGCCGATGTTTCCGAAACCGCCACCACATCAACTGCCACTGGGTGGCTACGTTGATACTCTCTTCCCGGGTATCGAATGGGGATGCAACGCTCATGACGAGGACGGGATCAGTCTTCAAAGCGGATCCGGGGATCCATCCACGCCAGCAGCAAATCGGACACCAGCGTGCCCAATACGGTCAACACCCCGAGCATCAGGATGAAGCTGCCAGCCAGAAACATGTCCTGGGCGATCAGGGCCCGCAGCAGCAGGGGACCGGCAGTGGGCAGGCTGAGCACCACGGACACAATCGCGGAACCGGATATCAGAATGGGCAGAATCAGGCCGATAGTGCTGACGAAGGGATTCAGGGCCACCCGGACCGGATATTTGAGGACCAGGCGCACTTCCGAAAGGCCTTTGGCCCGGGCCGTTTTGACATAGGGCTTGCGCAGTTCGTCCAGCAGATTGGCCCGCATGATGCGAATCAGGCTGGCGGTGCCCGCGGTGCCCAGAATGATCATCGGGATCCACATGTGGCCCAGCATGTCCCTGAAACGTGCCCAGCTCCAGGGCGCTTCCACAAAATCGGGGGAAAAGAGCCCCCCGACACTCTGGTTGAACACCTTGAAGGCGATGTACATCAGGACCAGCGCCAGCAGAAAGTTGGGAATGGCCAGACCGACGAAACCGAGACCTGTAAAAAAATAGTCGCCAAGCGAGTACTGGCGCACAGCCGAATAGATGCCGATCGGGAAGGCCAGGGCCCAGGTGAAGATGAGGGTGGCCAGAGACAGGATCACGGTCAGGCCCAGCCGCGACCAGATCAGTTCCCGGACGGGCCGTTCCCACTCGAAGGACATGCCAAAATCGCCATGGCGCACAATGTTCCATATCCATCTGAAGTACTGGATGTAGACGGGCTGGTCCAGGCCGTAGCGCACTTTCAGGGCCGCTATCACATCCTCCTCTACCAGATCGCCGGCCGCGTTCAGCTGGGCGATCACGGTCGTCAGATAGTCTCCGGGCGGCAACTGGATGATGACGAAGGAAATGATGGAGATCCCGATGAGGGTGGGGATCATCACAAACAGGCGGCGCACCAGATAGCGGAGCATGACAGCGGTATGGCAGAAGCAAAGAAGCAGGGTGGGGAGGGACCGGGCAACGGCATACACGACACAGGGCGGCCCGGTCAGGGAGACAGGGAGCCTGGTTGCCAAGCTCCCTGTCCCTGGTTATTCCTGGTTACTGTTCAATATAGTATTGTTCCGGGTTGGTCTGGGCCGGCGCCGCCGATACGTGCCACTGCCAGACAGTGTCCGGTACGTTCTTGAAATTGTTCTTGACGATGCCGTATCCCCGGTAATACTTGGTTACACCAAAGACCCAGAATTCTTCCGCGGCAATGTCCAGAATGGCATTCATGATCCGATCCTGTTCGGCAGGATCCACAGTAACCTGCAGTTCCTCGTACAGTCTCTGCTGTTCCTGGGCTGCGGGTGGGGGTTCGGTACCCTTGCTGCCGCCGCTGCGCCAGTAATCCGCCCAGGCAACCCCGAAGAGGGATTCCGTGCTGAAGGGGAAGTAGGAACGCGGATCCATCACCAGGGCAATGCCGTCAGCGCCCGTCCACACGACCACGTCGAATTCATACGCAGCCTTGCGTTCGTAAAACAGGGAACGCTCCAGCACCTGGACGTTGGCTTCCACCCCAATGTCCTGCCAGTAGTTGCTGACCAGCTCCATGATTTCCGCCCAAGGCTCGAAAGCCGCGATCACGTTGACGTCAAAGCTGATTTTCTCGCCATCCGGGCGCAACCGTATGCCATCGTCTCCGCGGGCATAGCCCAGATCGTCCAGCAGCTGGTTGGCCTGATCCGGATCATACTCGGTGTACTGGTACGCGAGCTGTTCGTGATACCAGGGGGATTCCGCCAGGGGGGCGGGCTGTCGGGGCTCACCGTCACCGACATACAGAATGTCAATGATTTCCTGTCGGTTCATGCCGATGGACAGGGCAATACGGAAGTCTTTCTGCAGGAACACTTCCCGCAGGGCCTCATCAGGATGGGCCAGATTCAGGCCAATCGATACCGGAGTTTCCCAGGCGTAGTCCACCGTGAAGAAGTCATAGTCCCCGGCTTCCTTGCCATCGAAAAAGGCGGCCTTGTTGGCGGGTGTGGCAATGTGGCGATCCTGCATGTCCACTTCACCGGCCAGCGCCTTGAGGACCTGGACTTCCACGCTCTCGACGATGGGATATACCATCTTGTCGATGTAGGGAAGCTGGTGCCCTTCCGGATCCACTTTCCAGTAGTAGGGGTTTCTCTCCGCTACCAGCTGGGTGGCCGAGGAAGCGGGAGTCGTCGTGACCCAGCCGTACACCACGGGCAGATCCACGTTGTTCATGTAACTGCGCTGGTTGCCGAACAGGGCAACCCAGTCGGTCAACCCCATTTCGTCCACTGCAGCGGCCACGTTGTCCGGATCGAAGTCATTGTGGAACTGCTGCAGGTAATGGGCCGGTTCAAAGGGATACTGGCTGCCCAGCTGACGCAGGAACAGACCGTGCGGGGCGGCGAACGAGAACTTCACGCTGTAATCGTCGATCTTTTCCACCGTGCCGACCTCGCCCCCGGGACGCATCCACAGCGGCTTGACGGGTACGAGCTCGTCGTTCATGATGTAGGACTCGTACCAGAACATGACGTCATCTGCGGTGAAGGGTTCACCGTCCGACCAGCGCATGCCCTCCCGCAGGGAGAAGACGAATTCGGTGCCCTCGGCGTTGTGTTCCACCACCGCGGCCACGTTGGGGATAGTGGTGGTCAAATCGGGTGTCCACCGCATCATAGGCTCATAGGCCATGGTGCGCCTCACCCAGGGTGCATCCGCCTGGCCCAGCAATCCGGAGCGCCAGGTGCCGCCATATTGGCCGATGGATTCCGTAACGGGTACCACCATGGGATTCTTGGGCAACCGCTCTTCCAGCGGTGGCAGCTCGCCACTGGCGACCAGAGCGGCCAGCATCGGGGCTTCCATACCCATATCCATCGCCATGTCGTCCTCGGCCATGGTTTCTTCCGTCTCTTCCATCGCCGTTTCTTCGCCTGCCGGGGCCTGGCCACCGCCACAGCCCGCCATGAGACCGGCCAGCAAGGCCAGCACCATCAGGCTCAACCACCAAAGTCGTACCTTTTTCATTGCCACCCTCCTTGGGATGTACATCGATAAATGAAAATAATGAATCTGACTGTGCGAACGCCTGCTGTGACCCGGACCGCTCCGGCCCAAGATGGCGGATGCGGTCATGCCTGGCGTGAACAACCGGCAAGTCCATGCCCACGCCAAGAACGGTACAAGTTCCTTGCGCTGTTCCCCATGCACTTCACGGTACACAAGGTTAAATATTGGCTGGACAGAGTCTGCCTCAACTATAACGTATCGGACCAAACAGGCCAAACCGATTTGTCCGCACTCACCCGCCTGCTCCGGACATAACCGCGTGCCTCCGTCATCAGGCAACGGGAGACACCTGGCGTTGTGCGAAAATCCAGTTCCAGTTGCCAAACAGGTAGTTCAGGATACAGTAGGAGCCAATGGCTACGAGCATACCGACACCCAGTTGCAGGTAGCTGGCGCTCGCGCCTGTCGGCATCCAGGCCGTTTCCGCCAGCCAAACCCGGGTAAACCATACGGCACTGCCCATACCCAGGGTAGACACAAACGCATATTCCGTATCCCTGCCCAAGTACCGCCAGCGCAGGGTGGGCAGCCGTCGTCTGAGCCACCACAGGAGCAGCAGCATTTCGACGATGACGGCTACGCTGTTGGCCAGGGCGGGACCGCCAAAGTCCAGATAGCGAACCCACCAGACACTCAGTCCGATATTCAGCAGCACCGTCAGAATCCCGATCACTACCGGTGTACGTGTGTCATGCAGCGCGTAGAAAGCCCGCACCGTAACTTCCACTACGGCATGAGCCGCAAGTCCAAGCAGAAAAAACTGCAGGGCCTGGGCTATGCTCGCTGTACTGGCGGCCGAAAAGGAGCCCCGCTGGTACAGAACCTCAATGAGGGGCACGCGGAGCAGAAACATGCCCATGGCCGACGGCATGACCAGAAACAGGATCAGGCGCAGCATGCGCCGGAACGTCTGCGCCATCTCTGTATAGGCCAATCGTTCTGCCTGAGCGGCAAACGAGGGAAATACGGCAATGGCCAGGGCCTGGGCGAACAGGCCCACGGGCAACAGCATGAGCCGAAACCCGTATTCCAGGGCACTCACACTCCCCGAAGCCAGCTGGCTGACCAGATTGGTGTTGACGATGAAGTTCAGGTGAATGAAGGCAAGGCCTGCCATGCGGGGCAGCAACAGCACCATGACGTGCCGCAGCCCTTCGTCCCGCCAGTCCAGTACCAGCCGGTAGTGGAACCGGTATGTCTTGCGCCGCAGGACAGGTATCTGGACAGCAAGATGCAGTACCGATCCCGTAATGGCACCGGCCACCAAACCATATATGCCCCAGTAGGGCACCAGTATCAGGGCCCCGGCGATAATGGCCAGATTGCGAATTCCCGGGGCCAAGGCCGGGAACGCGAAATGCTGATAGGTATTGAGGGAAGCCATACACAAGCCGCTAGCTCCATACACCAGCGTCCCCAACAGCAGCCAGCGCATGAGATTGACCACCAGCTGCTGCTGTGCCGGATCAAAGCCGGGTGCAATGAAAGTCCGCACCAGCCAGGGCGCCATCAGGATGCTGGCGACGGCCAGGACGAAGATGACCAGGGTCACGGCATTCAGGACCTGGCTGAACAGGTGCCAGGCGGCACGCGCCCCTTCCCGATGCAGCGCGCGGGTAAAGGATGGCAGGTAGGCACTCCCCAAGGCGCCTCCGGCGATCACCTCGAAGATCATATCGGGAATGCGAAATGCCGCCTGGTAGGCATCCAGCTGCGGTGACAGATTGAATTCGGCCAGAATGATCATGTCGCGCAGGATGCCGGTTACGCGACTCAGGACGAAGAACACCACTACCAGGGAAGCAGCGCCCAGGATCGAAGACAGTGTCAGGCTCTGTGGAGGGCCGGCATCGGGGGCAATGCCGGGGCCGGTGGCCACCGGGAAAGTTGGGCCTTCAGGCATGATTGACCTGATGCTGGTGTCAGCCCGGAAACCCGGGTCAGTCGGACGTGGATTCCCCGTTCCGGTTGGAAGCCTTCGTGGCTGTCTTGTCTTGCTTGGCAGATTTTGTCTTCTCGGTCTTCTCAGTCTTGTTGGACGCGTCTGACTTCTCACCCCCGTTGTCCTGGGTGTCCGTAGCGCTGTCCGGGTCTGCCGTCTTTTCCTTTTCGTCCTCGTTCGTCCGGGCATCCGTCTTGTAAAACCCGCTGCCCCGGAAGTGAATGGAAGGCATGCTCACCTGGCGCACCGTCTGTCCGGACTGGCACTCGGGACAGGCAGGATTTTCCTCCTGGGTGAAGGACATGAGCCGCTCGAAGCGAAAGGTGCAATCGGGGCAGACAAACTCGTATAGAGGCATGGTACGACAGGCTTGCGAGGGTAGTACAGGTTAGGACGAAGCGTGAGTTATCCCCAGGTTTTTCCCCGGCTATTACTACTGATCGTATAACTATATAGGTTTATATCTATATATAGAGTCTTTAGTAGTAGTAGGGGAACGGCAAACCTGGGGATAACTCGAATCGGCCCGGTGCGAGATTATGGGATAAAATACGGCTTGTATTATAGATTTGCAGGCTAAATCCGGAAAGTTTTCTTGTCTGCAAGCTTCGTGGGCCCGCATCAACATTACCAATAACTTCTGGGGATAACTCGGCCAAAACTGGGGATAACTCAAGGGAAACTGGGGATAACTTGCCCGGATCTGGGGATAACTCAGCCTGATTCGCCGGTGTCTGGCTGGAAGTTATCCCCAGCTACCCCCGAGTTATCCCCAGATCGACATTGAGTTATCCCCAGTTTGCCTCCGAGTTATCCCCGGATTCGGGCGAGTTATCCCCAGCTTTTTCTCAGCCGGCAGGGACCGGATCCTTGCGCATGCAGCAATGTTTGTACTTGCGTCCACTGCCGCAATGGCATGGAGCGTTGCGGCCCGGTGCCTGTTTGGCCTTCCTTGTCGGCTGTATGGTGGGAGTGGCTGGCGTTTGGCGATTCATCTGAATGCGATCGAAGAGAGGCGTTGCCGGTTCCACCCGATGCAGTTCCAGACCCAGGGCATTGCGGACAATCTGGTTGCGAATGTCTGCCTGCAGGAGATTGAACATCTGGTACGCTTCCTGCTGGTACGCCACAATGGGCTGGATCTGGGCCAGGGCCCGCAAGCCAATGCCCTCGCGCAGATGATCCAGATCCGTGAGGTGGCGTGTCCACAGGTTGTCGATCACGTTCAGCATGAGGTCACGCATCACGCTCTCGAACAGCTGCCTGTCACCCAGCTGTTCCTGTTTGGCTGCCATCAGGTCGGAGGCCGCCTCACACAGCCGGGTTGTGGCCTGCTCCGCCTCCGTAACCGGATGCGTGTCCAGATCCATAACGTTCAGCATGGATGCCGGCAGCTGCAGGCTGTGGGGAGGAAACAGGGTCCGCAGATCGGGGATGACGTCTTCGTCCTCATCTGCCGGAGCGCCAAACATGTCATCGGCCATGGCGGAGAGTTCGTCATCCATCAAGGTTTGCATAACGGACATCATGGCTTCCGCTTCAAGGATGCGCTGGCGTTGCTGGTAGATGGCGTTGCGCTGTTCGTTCATCACCTCGTCATACTGGAGAACGCTCTTGCGACTGTCGAAATAGAAACCTTCCACCTTGATCTGGGCGTTCTCGATCACGCGGTCGATCATGCCGCTTTCAATGGGCGCGTCATCCAGCTTGAGCCGGGTCATCACGGTATTCAGCCGTTCCCCGCCAAAGCGCAGCAGCAGATCGTCTTCCAGACTGAGATAGAAGCGGCTGCTGCCCGGATCGCCCAAACGGCCCGCGCGGCCGCGCAGCTGGTTGTCGATGCGGCGGGACTCGTGCCGTTCCGTACCCACGACGTGCAGGCCGCCCAGTTCCCGCACTTCCTGGCGTTCCTGCTGGACCTGGTGGTATACGTCCCTGAGCACCGGAACCCAGTCCCCTTGCACTGCGGCGACGGGATCCTGTCCCTTGTCCAACAGCTCCAGGGCATGATTCCAGTCCTGCAGGGCAATACTCAGCAGATCGTATTGCTGCTTGCGCAGGACTTCCCGGGCCAGACCTTCCGGATTGCCTCCCAGCAGGATATCCACACCGCGGCCTGCCATGTTGGTCGCGATCGTGACGGCACCCCGGCGGCCAGCCTGGGCAATGATGACCGCTTCCCGCTCGTGATTCTTGGCATTGAGAACCTCGTGGGGAATACGGGCACGCCGCAGCATGCGACTCAGTAGCTCGCTGGTTTCGATGGCCACGGTACCCACGAGCACGGGCCGTCCCTGCTGGTGGAATTCCCGGATTTCCGCGACCACGTCCCTGAATTTGCTGTCGTGGTTGCGATAGACCACATCGGTGTGATCCTGGCGAACGATGGGCTTGTAGGTAGGGACGGATACCACGTCCAAATCGTAAATGCTGCCCAGTTCCTCTTCCTCGGTCTTGGCTGTACCGGTCATCCCGGCCAGCTTGGGGTACATCCGAAAATAGTTCTGGAAGGTGATGCTGGCCAGGGTCACGGATTCCTGCTGTACCCTGACCCCTTCCTTGGCTTCGATGGCCTGGTGTAGCCCTTCGCCAAAACGGCGGCCCTCCATCATGCGGCCCGTGAATTCATCCACGATGACCACCTGCCCGGACTGCACCAAATAGTGAATGTCCCGCTTGTAAAGGACACTGGCGCGCAGGGCGTTGTCCAGATAGGGCAGCATCTCGGCATGCTCGCTGCCGTACAGGTTGTCGATGCCCAGAGTCCGCTCGATGCGTTCCAGTCCCATTTCCGTCAGGGAGACGGTACGTTCCTTTTCGGCCACCGTGTAATCCTGATCCGGGACCAGAGGGCGCACCAGCGAAGCGAATTTCCGGTACAGGTTGGAGCTTTCCCGAGCCACGCCGGAAATGATGAGGGGTGTCCGGGCCTCGTCGATCAGAATGTTGTCCACCTCGTCGACAATGGCGTAGTGCAGGGGGCGCTGCACCTTGTTCTGCACCGTGCGGACCATATTGTCACGCAGGTAATCGAACCCGAACTCGTTGTTGGTACCGTAGGTGATGTCGGCCGCGTAGGCTTCCTGGCGGGTGATGGGACGCAGAGCCTGGTACCGGTCGTCCGTCGTGGCGTGATCGGGATCGAAGATGAAGCTGCCCTGATCCCGGGCGCTGCCCTGGTTCTGGATCACGGCTGCGGACACGCCCAGCAGGTGGTAGATAGGCCCCATCAGCTGCAGGCCTACCTTGGACAGGTAGTCGTTGGGTGTCACCAGGTGGGCGCCCCGGCCGGCCAGGGCGTTCAGGTACAGGGTGAGCGTGGCGACAAAGGTCTTACCTTCGCCGGTCTTCATTTCCGCAATGGATCCCTGGTGCAGCACCATGCCCCCCAGCAGCTGGACATCGTAGTGACGCTTGCCCAGGGTGCGCTTGCAGGCTTCTCGCACCGCGGTAAAGGCGTCCACCCGCAGTTCGTCCAGAATACGGTTTTCCGCCTTGCGCAGACGGTCCTGGGCCTGTTTCCAGGCATACTGGGTGGCTGCCGCCTGCTGCGGTTCGGCCAGAGCGTAGGCCCGGGCCGCAGCTTCCAGCTCGGCCTGTTCCCGGGCCGTTTCCTGCCGGATCTGCTGGCGGAAGCGTTCAGTTTGGGCCTGCAGGTCTGCAACGCTGAGCTGCGCCACAGACGCTTCCCGGGTGTTGATGTCGTCTACCACAGACTGAAAATTTCGCAGAACCCGTTCGTCTGCAGTACCGAACAGGCGGTTATACACTTGGCGCAACATGATGAGAACCTGTGTAACTGGAAAGTCAGGATGGCGTTATGGCCATGGCAAGAAGGTTCCCGGGGCCGTCAGCCTGGGACACTGAGTCCTTTGGCTGGGATCCTCCCTCAATAGTTCAGGAATTCTCCCACGCTGTGTCCCTTGTGAATGCGGGAAATGACCCCGGCCAGAATGTGACCCAGATTGAGAATTTCGATCTTGTGAAACATTTTGGCGGGAGGGATGACCAGCGTGTCCGTGACTACGATCTTCCTGTAGGGACTGGCGTTGAGCTTGGTAGCCGCGGGATCGCTGAAGACCGGATGCGTTACCGCGGCGTAGAGGGTCCGGGCCTGGCCCTGCTCCTTGAGAAAGGCCGCTGCTTCGGTGATGGTGCCCCCCGTGTCAATCTCGTCGTCCATGACGATCACGTCGTGATTCTTGACGTTGCCGATGATGTTCAGCATGCCCAGGCCGTCGGTCTGGCGCCGTTTTTCAATGACGGCGAGGGGCAGGTTCAGTTTTTCCGCCAGGTTGCGGGCCCGGCGTACGGCACCGATATCGGGTGATACCACCGAGGTGCGCTCCAAGTCCAGATCCAGGGACTGGAAATAGCGGGCGATGAGATTGGTGGCCGAAATCTCGTCCACGGGCACGGAGAAAAAGCCCATGATCTGCCCCGCGTGCAAATCAACAGTCAGAATCCGGTCCGCTCCGGCCGTGACGAGCAAGTCGGCTACCAGCCGGGCCGTGATGGGCGAACGCGGCAGATCCTTCTTGTCCGTGCGTCCATATCCGTAATAGGGCAGGACTGCCGTAATGCGACCCGCACTGTCGCGGCGCAAAGTCTCAATAAAAATCAGCATCTCCATCAGGTTGTCGTTGGCGGGAGCGGCCGTGGGCTGGATCAAGAACACATCCTTGCCCCGCACACTGTGCTGCAGCTGTATGAACGTGTTGGAGTTGGCGAACTGGTGAATTGAGGCTTGCGCCTGCTCCAGCCCCAGGGCATGGCATACCGAGGTTGTGAGAGGCTGGTTGGCGGTGCCACCGAAAACAACCAGATCGCCGTAAAGATTGGAAGCGAGTTCGTGGCGTGTATTCATGGAAGCGGCTGGCGTGGCGAACGAAAGACTGGAAGCGGGCAATAAGGGTGGCTCTTGCTCTCAGCGATGGTGCCGTTGATCCAGGTATTCGTCCTGGATCAGGATCATGGCGGAGGGGCTGGCGTCCCACAAGTAAGTCAACAACAAATCCGAGTCTATCAGACCAAAGCGGTGTTCGGCTATGATTTCACTCAGCTTGAGACGGAAAACCCGAGGTGTCATGGCCTCGCGCAGGGCGTGAAAGAACAGGGCGCCCTTGCGATAGACCATGATCTGGAAGTCCTGGCTGGTCGCGTACTCGTCCACCCGCAAGTCAATGGGTGCATCCCGGTTTCGTTCCTGCAGGTAGGTCACCGGCGTCTCCCATTCCTGGATACGGAAGATCTCGGCGTATTCCGGCCCATGCAGCTGCTCCAGGTAGATTTTTGTCGACAGGGTACTCAGAGCCTCATCCAGCCAGGGCTCGTTCACCGGGTCGTTGTGTACGAGCTGATACCACCACTGGTGGGCCACGGCGAAAGCGATCTGGTTTTCCAGATTGGCAGCAAAGTCCTGGTACAGCTGCACACCGATCAGGTTCAGCTGGGGGTATTCCATGGACCCGTTGGCCAACGGTGCCATGGCTACGTTCAGGGTGCGGTACGGATAGGGTCCAAAAGTCTTGGTGTAGACACGCAGGGCCGCGACGGCGTAATTCCGGGCGGGCAGGCCCGACTCGGCATAGTCCGGCACCCAGTAGCTCGTGACCAAAATGCCGTTGACGTCAAATTCGACACTTTCGTAGTCAGGGTGTGTGATGAGGGCAAATTCCCGGACCGGACCGGTTACGTACCGATAGCGCTCCAGTGTCCCGGTGCGGCATTCCGGTTCCGAACGCAGCTCCACGCATTGTGCCTGCTGGGCTACGCTACAGTTCATCCAGGGCAGTTGATGGGGGCAGGCGTGGGCTACGGTGTGCCGGGAGATGAGTACGCCGCTGGTGACCGGGGGATAATCCGGTGTCATGAAGAGTGATACGTCAAAGAAGGAAGCCTGGTTGAAGGCGACGTCGCCCTGGGGGGGAGCCTCTTCCAGCCACCAGCGCCCCGGCCCGGACAGCCGGCCCGGCAGATAGGGAGCCAGTGACGGGTAGAAGAGCGGAAGGGAATGAAAGCCCAGCATCTGGCCAAACCGGACGTAGACACTGGATACGTTGGGCATCACCGGCAGATCCAGACTCCATTGCACATGAAAGGTGAACGGCTCGTTGGGTTCAATCCAGTGTTCCTGAGCCAGCAGAAAGACGACGGCGGTGTCGTCGGCTGTCATCCGGAAGGGCACGAGCGAGCCGTCAGCCAGGGATCCCTTCTTGATGATCATGCGGCCCCCATAGTGAAACAGATTGGGGTACAGCCGGAACACCAGTTGCTGCCAGGTGTCCGTCGAGGTATTGACACCGGACACCTGCATGCGGCCTTCCAGGTGATTCCGGTGAGATTGATACCACGCGTCAATCTGGTAGCGGGGCAAATGGCCAAGCTCGGCGGGCAAGGAAGCGAACTCGGGGAGCAGGGCCTCTGTATAGATCTCGGCTACCGCGGCTTCCTGACTGGTACAGGCCGCCAGACCCATCATGATACACAGAGCCAGACAACCGATCCGGACAGGGTTTGGGCCGTTGACCCGTAAAATCTGCAGGACCCGGCATACGTTCACGATAATGGACAAGTCGGAAAAAACTTGGGTTGGTCTCTGGTCAGCCGCAAGTATTGTACGTCAGGAACTGGCCCTGGGTATGGGAGTGGACCCGGAAAACTGCAATGACACAGGATACATACATGAAAAAAACAGATATGGTCTATAATTAAAAGATAAAGATATCAGGACTTACCGGGGAGATCCATGGTGCTGGACAGAGTTCAAGTATGGCAGGCATTCATGCAGTCTACGCCGCGGTTGCAGACGAATCTGGCCGTGCGGTCGGCCAGGGCAGACCAGGTTCGGGGTGTGCGGCAGCAGCTGGCATCTCTGCAGCACGCCGAGGTCCAGTCCTGGCTGGAGGCACACGAGAGTCCCTGGACCGGTGCACGCACTACACCGGAAGTGGATGCCCAAGCGGGATTCTGCCTGTCTTTTGGCCGGACGTGGGCTTCACGCAAGGAGGCCCAGATCTGGGCCCATGACCAGCTCAAGACGCAGGCCGTAGTGGCGGTGGACGGCAGCCAGCTGCCACCGGAGAGGGGCATGTCGGTGCAGATCGGGGCCGTGCAGATCGGCTATTACTATAACGATCCCCTGGCCCGCAGATTCGCCGAAGCCGGGGAATTTTTTCTGATTCTGCCGGAAGACCTGGCCGTGGACGCCAAACAGCAGGATCAGGAACTGAGCTTCGGACAGCATATTGCCCAGCGCCGTTTCGTGCATGAATGCGCAAAACTGCTGGAACTGGCCCAGGATCTGGACCATACACCCATCTGCTTTTTCGACAACACCTTTATCGTGTCCTATATCCAGCATCTGGACAAGGACAACGCCCGGGTGCATCTGGATACCGTACAGCAGATGTTGACGCAAAGCCGTTTGTGCCAGATCCCCCTGGTGGGCTACGTGGATACCAGTCACAGCCGCGATCTGGCGCATATGCTGGACATCTTGGAACCGGGTCTGATGGCAACGCGGATGACCGATGCTGCCCTGCTGCGTGACTTGCTGCCCAACTGGGGAGACAGGACGCCCTTCATGCAATGTGCCCGCCAGGACGCTGTCAGCCGCAAGCAGTCGGCTGACTTCTATTACACCGACGTCGGTTTCGTCTACATGCATACGGATCGCCTGTCTCCGCCTGCCCGTATTGAAGTACCCATGTGGGTCTATGAGGCGGGCAGGCTGGAGGAAGTGCTGAACATCGTCCGGGCCCAGTGCATCTATGGCGACTTCCACTATCCCGATGCCCTGGCCCTGGCCGACCGCAACGCCGTTCTGACCCACAAGGATCGGGCCCAGTTCTACGATTGGCTCAAGCATTACATGGACACGGAGCTGGGCTACCGGGTCCATCGTTCGGCGAAAGCCAACAGCAAGCGCATGACACGCGCCGCCGTATAGGGCGCACAAGCGCACATGCATTGTCCTGGATCCTGACACTGTGGCATATACTGATCAGACCGCTGGCACATGGGCTCCGCACCATCCAGGAAAACACCGCTGCCGCGTGACGGCTTCTGTGCCCGATTGTCTGCACGCAACCGAAGAGTACCCGCGCAACGGTGGATTTACCCCTCCCGCAACCTGATTCAAGTTCACGCTGGGACACCCAGTTCAAGCGCGGCATCCTGGTTCTGATCCTGATCCTGTTCATATTTTTGCTGTGGCTGGCGCGACGCGTGCTTCCCCTGATGATCGCGGCCGGTCTGCTGTCTTACATTCTGAATCCCATAGTCAACCTGGCCAGTGGCACCCATCGGCCGCGTGGTGTAGTCACTTTTATCGTATATCTGCTGCTGCTGGCGGGTCTGGTCCTGGGCACCTATGCCATGGTGCCGATTATCGATCAGCAATACCAGACGGTACTCCGGATCGGTGCCAATTTCTTCGATTCCCTGCGCGGTCAGGAAAACCGGATTCCGGACACCATCGTACTGTTTGACGTGCCGCTGGATCTGTCGGCCGTGAAGTCGGTGGTGGAACCCTGGTTCAGCGGCACCTCCATTGAAGTCCTGCCTACCCTGCAGGAGATCCTCAACAACTTCGATGCCGCCTTCGCTTCCTCGGAGGGTTCCGCCTCCAACGTATTCCGGGGCACCCTGGACTTTGGCCTGGGCATCATCAACACAGGTCTGTCCATTCTGCTTTCCAGCCTGTTCATCTTTGTGGTCAGCCTGTATCTGACCAAGGACGCGCCGCTCATTCGCGAGTTTGTCGTGGGCAACTTCCCATCCCGCTATCAGTCGGAATGGGTCAGTCTCATCCGCTGCATCGGCAATCTGTGGCACGCCTTTTTCTGGGGACAGGTCATCTTGTCCGTGACCGTGGGCATCCTGGTCTACGTTATGCTGTCCATCCTGGGCGTGCAGGGCGCGTTGATCCTGGCCCTGATTGCCGGTGCCCTGGAAATCATTCCCAATCTGGGTCCCATTATTGCCCTGGTGCCTGCAGTCCTGGTGGGTCTCACCACCGGCAGCACCACGTTTCCGGAGATGAATCACGTGGTGTTCGGCGTGGTGATCATTGGCGCCTACTTCGTCATGCAGCAACTGGAAAACAACACCATTGTGCCGCGGCTGATTGGTCGCTTCGTCAACATTCATCCGATCCTGGTGATCTGCGGCGTAACCGTGGGCTATCTGTCCAATGGTGTGATGGGAGCCTTTCTGGCAGCGCCCCTCATGGGGAGTGTACGGGTGCTGGGCACGTATGTCTTCGCCAAGCTCATGGACTATCCGGTCACCTTCCCGGAGACAAGGTCCAATCTGCCTCTGCGCGAGTACGACATTTCCATTCAGATACACAAGGACCCGCCAGCCCCGTCTACCGACGAGGGCGATGCCGGACCCACGGCGCCCCCGGCAAATCCGACCGATCTGTCCATGGTAGGGGAAACGATGCCGGCCCCGCCGGTCACGTAGAATTCCGGCCGCCTCTGCGGCATCACCAGCCGATCCTGTCCCGTTCACATGATGATGCCGGGCATTACAGGAGGAAAGTTCACATGAAGCGTGTGGGAGTCGTTGGCCTGGGAGACATGGGATTGGGCATGGCCCGCAACCTGCACCAGGCCGGATTTGCCGTGACCGGCTACGATTTGCGCGCAGAACGGCGGCAGATGCTGTCGGACCTCGGCGGGCATGCCGTGCTGTCGGGACGCCAGGCCGGGGCGGCAGCGGATATCCTCTTCATCATGGTACTCAACGGTAGCCAGGTACTGGCTGTCCTGCAGGGCGACAGTGGGGTTCTGGCCGGCATGCAGCCCGGATCCACCGTAGTGATCAGCGCTACCATAAAACCGGCCGAAGCGCGTCAGGCAGCTGCCGTGTGCGCCGCAGCGGGCATGCAGGTGCTGGACAGTCCGGTCAGTGGTGGCCAGACGGGAGCCGAATCCGGTACGCTGGCCATGATGGTGGCAGGTGACAAGGCCCTGCTGGCCATGCATCGGGATGTCTTTGACGCGGTAGGTGGCCGGATTATGCATGTGGGAGTCGAAGTGGGCCAGGGCCAGACGGTCAAGGCTGCCTTGCAGGCTCTGATCGGCACCACCTTCGTGGCTGTGTTTGAGGCGCTTGTGCTGGGCCGCAAGGCTGGTGTATCAGGGGCCATCATGGAAGAGGTGTTTGGAGCCAGTCATGTGGCGTCGCCGCTTATCATGGGCTGCATCGAGAAGGTCCGGGGACGGCAGTTCACCGATACAGGCAGCAATATGGCCACGATCTACAAGGATTTGACCATCACCATGGATTTGGCGCGCCAGGAAGGTGCAAGCCTGTTTGCCACAGCGGCGGCCATGGAACTCTTTCAGGCCGGTATTTCCTCCTTTCCGGGTGAGGACAACTGGGCGGTAGTCAAATTGCTGGAACAGATTGCAGGCACCGAGGTGGATTGACATGGCCCAACTGGGAGTCATTGCGGACGGAATCAGTCGGGATCTGACCACGGCGCTGGCCGTGGCGCAGGAGGCGGGACTGACAGAAGTGGAACTCCAATACATTGGCCAGACGGAAGTGGGGGACCTGGCCGAGTCGCAAATTATGGCTGTGACCAGTCTGCTGTCCGCTCGGGATCTCAAGGTGTCCTGTATTTCCCGGCATGTATTCAGCGGACTGTCCGTTATGGATACGGAACGGGATGGCCCCGTGATGGGAGCACACCTGGCTGGTCTGGAGCGATGCATCGACTTGGCCCAGCAGCTGCAGGCCCCGCTGGTACGCATCATGAGCTTTCGCAAGGAGATGATCCTGTTTGGGGATCACGGGGCGGAGGAGTGGGTGGTGTCTACGGGAGCCTGGGACCGCCTGCTGTATTTGCTGGAACCCGCCGTACAGCTGGCCGATGACCGGGGCCAGACCCTGGTCGTAGAGACGGGCAATACCGGAATGGTTAATTCCGCTGCGCTGGGCCGCAGGTTACTGGACGATCTGGGGCGGCCCGCACGGCTGAAGGTATTGTGGGATCCCTGCAATTGTCTCTATGCGGGAGAACCTGCCTTTCCCGATGGCTGTCGCCAATTGCTGGGTGGGTATCTGGGCCACATTCATATCAAGGACGCGCATGTCAGACCGGTACAGGGCCGGGTATCCTGCAGGCCTCTGGGGCAAGGCGACATGGGTCCCTTTTTGGCGGATATGGCGCAGGCGCTGGCGGCTGACGGCTATGTGGGGAGCATATCCCTGGAAAGCATATTCAAGCCGGCGGGGGGCAGTTTCGCCGATGGTTTCCGGCAGTCTGTGGACACGATGAAGACGTTGTTTGCGTGAAACCGCAACCGGCGCACAAGCCAGGGTGTCACCATGCCTGTGTACAGGCAGGAGAGGGGAACCGGGCAGGGTGCACGTCTGAGTGTTGTCAGTCCGCTCGGGCCTGACCGGATTCAGCGTGGATCAGATCGGTCAGAAGCGTAGCGGCCAACGCCAGAATCCCCGCTCACTCTGCTCTCATCGGTCTCGTTTGTGCGTATCACTTCCAGCCCCGTCAAAGGGATCCGCCCAGCGCAGGTTCCCAGGGCCACCAGCACCGCCGGTGCGGATCAATCCGTATGCCTTTGTTATGGGGACTATATACGTACCCACACCGCGCAGTGCAGATATTAGCGGGGTTGCGGTCGGTTCCGATGTCGCCGTCGGTGTCGGTTCCGGTGTTGCCGGGGCCTGGGCACGGTACACGTGGTCGTGCCACCGCTGTTGGTGCACGAGAACTGGGCCTCCGCGACAGCAGATATTTCCTGTATGGGCTGGGCCGGATACCGTCGGCTGTAGAAGGCATCGACCGCATAGACTTCGAGACCGTACCATTTGGTGTTGCCGGCACTGGGCTCGTCGTCCGTAATAGCCATCATGACATTGTCCAAGCGCTCCCAGCTCCCGATCGTGATCCTCGGCGCCGACCAGGTGGCGGTGCCGTCGGTCAAGCCCGCCACCTGGTTGGCCACGGCCCAGCCATGGATGGCACCGCGCACCGTCGGCAGATCGTCGGTGTGGTCTGTGATCTGGCGCCCCCGTACGAGTGCCGTGACCGTGCGCATGCCATCCACGTAGGCAGGAAGCAACGCCGTATCTGGTGGGGAAACCCAAGTCCGCCATGGCATTCGGATTGGCCACAGCCCTGTTGACGATCAGCTAAGTTGGCTCCTCGTCGGTAATCGCGCCCTCTTGCAGCAGGATCTCCATCATACCGGGGGCACGGGTGTTCAGCTTGCTGCGGTCCGGGCCACTGACGATGGCCAGGGTCAGCCGGTCCCTACCCGCTGCCATGCCCCGCTGCACGTTGAAGGTGATCGCACTGGTCGGACTGATCTGGTTGTTGTCCTCGTCCTCGGCCCACGCCGTGATCGTGTAGCTGCCGTCCAGGTCGAAAATGTCGTCCGGCAACTCGTAGTAGCCGTCCGGACCCGGCGCGAACTGCAGCGTCGCCACGTCCACCTCCATCTCCAGGGCCAGACCCCGCAGCTCCAGCACGCCCGCCGCCCGGATGCTCGGCACCGACACGAAGGGCGCCGCGTCGCTGTTCAGCGTGTTCGCTTCGTGGATGTTGGAGAAGGAATAGCTGTCGAAGTTCGGGTCCGTCGCCAGGATCAGCGTGCCGTCCTCCTCCTCCGTCAGCGAACCCACGGTCAGCACCCGCATGTTGTAGTCGCCCCCCAGCGTCCGCGCGTCGTAGCCCAGCAGGTCGTCACCCTGGCTGTTCTCGATGCGCAGGCGGAAATGGTCGAAGTCGGCATCGTCCGGCGTCTCGCCGCTGCCGTGCCGCAGACCCACGCGGAAACGGCTCGCCGTGCCGGACCCGCCTTCCACTTCCCCAAAGGCCTCGCCGAAGCCCAGGTAGTAGAAACGACCCTGCGTCATCGTCGCCGGGGACGTCACCATATTGATTTCTCCAGCACGGTTCATCCCCAAAGGCCCCCGCTCCGGTATCTTTAGGGGACTATATACGTACCCACAC
This sequence comes from Caldilineaceae bacterium, assembly GCA_965200385.1. Taxonomy (GTDB): domain Bacteria; phylum Chloroflexota; class Anaerolineae; order Caldilineales; family Caldilineaceae; genus Bin34. The sequence goes on along the minus strand of OZ241342.1, from coordinate 3,522,280 downwards.
CACGCAGTGCAGACGGGAGAGGGCAAGCTAGAATAGGGTATGAACATAGAAGAGATTATGGTGCACCGGGGTATCACCTTGCGTGTGCGCCCGGGCAGTAAACTCACAAGCCGCCATGCTCCATTACCGTCATTGATGTATCACCTTGCGTGTGCGCCCGGGCAGTAAAGCCAAGCACGACAAGCTGATGCGGAGCGGCGGGACCTGTCGCAAGGTCTGGAACGAAGTCTTGGAGATAGGCGAAAGGCAGTGGCCAGAGTTCAAGGCCGGTAAAGGCGATAAACCATCCGTCACGTTCTTCACCCTGTGCAAGGTGTACGTACAAGTCAAGCAGGAGTTGCCCTGGTTGGCGGAGTTGCCCGCGGCCACGGTGCGCTATACCGTAAAGCATCTGGCGGAAGCCTACAAGGAAGCCTACAAGCGGTTCTTGGGTGGTGCGGGGCGTCCGGTCTGGCAACGGCAATTCAAGGATATGCCAAGGTTTACCGTCCCCGATAATGTCAAGATCAAAGGTAAGAAAAGCTACATCCCCAAGCTTGGGTGGGTGAAGTTGACAGGCCAGAATCCCTATGCGGGTTACAAACGCAAGCAGGCCCCATGCAAGTATGAGGCCGGTAATTGGTATGTGTCCATCCTGTACGAAGTACCTGAAACACGGCCGGCTAGACCTGCCAAGCCTGTTACTCCTGTAGGCATCGACCGGAACGTGGGGCAGGTTGCGCTAAGTACAGGGGCTATGTATGAGCTGCCGCCGCTGTGGCTCCTAGATGCCAAAGTGCGCAGGTTGCAGAAGCAGTGGGCCCGGCAAGAGTACAAGCGCAACGGCTGGCAACACACCAAGCTGCGTATCCAGAAGATACACAGGGCGATGCGCCATGTCATAAAGAATGGGTGTCACCAGACTAGCCGTACCATCGCCGACATACACGATCTAGTTATCCTTGAGGGCTTGAACATGCAGGGTATGACCAAGAGTGTCCGTGGCTCCAAGGAAACCCCGGGTAAGAATGTGGCTCAGAAAAGAGGCTTGCATCGTGCTATCTTGCGCAGCGGATGGGGACGGCTGGAACGGTATTAGGACTTACAAGACGTATACGGAAAAGATAGCCCCCAAGTACACATCACAACGTTGTCATAACTGTGGGGTTGTACGCAAAGCCAACCGGAAATCCCAATCTGTTTATCACTGCCAAGAGTGTGGTGTTGAAAAGAACGCTGATATAAACGCGGCCTTGAACATCCGGGACAAGTGGTTGGATAGAAATATGGCGTCCGGGGACGGCGCAGCTGCAGGTGGCGGTGGCAGCATTGGCTGGCCTGTGAAGCCTGAAAATGTATACGGTGAAGCATCGCGGCCCGAGGTCGTGGTGTGAGTACGTATATAGTCCCCAATGGATCAGCGGCACTCGCAGTTCGGCAGGCGCTGCCAGGCGATTATCCCGCCCATTTCGCTGCCAGTGGATATGCTGTGGTTGTACTGGGTATGAACATTGAAACAGGAACAGGTACCCTCGCCGAATGTGTCAAGTGGGATCTGGGTCACTATGACAGTACCAAGGGCCAGTGGGAAGATGAACCCTTTGCCGTTCCGCTCCTGCGTTTGGTCAACCTCCCTGAGCGGGAGAAAGACAGCCTGGAACTGAATCCGGGTCTGGCAAGCAGTAACGCTGGCGAGATCTGAGCCCAGGGGCCGATGCCTGTTCCACCCCGTTGCTGCATGAACAGAGGGGCTATCAACCGCCATCTCTGGTACGGATGGGGGCAACGGGTGTGGGCAGAACACCTGATTGGGACCAGAGAAGCTTGACAGACAGCGGAACGGAAGTGCCCCTGCCTGATTATGACAGGGGGCTTGCGACGATGGGCAAACGGGCGAAGATGTCCAGCGCCAGACCGGAGAGGTCCAGGCCGGTCCGGGATGCCGCATCCTGCTGGCTCAGGGCATAGGCCGCCGCGGCAATCATGGCGGCATTGTCCGTGCAGTATTTGAGCGGGGGTATGCGCATGGCCACATTGAGCTCGGCAAACCGTGTGGCGGCTTCCTGGCGCAACCACTGATTGGCACTGACCCCACCGCAGAGGCACACGGATCGGGCCTCATGGACCTGCACTGCATCCACCGTCCTGTCCAGCAGGTTGGTTACGACCTGGGCCTGAAAGGCGGCGGCCAGATCCGCTGCCGACCGGGATGGCACGCCGTCGGCCACGTCCAGGATAGCCGCTTGCCGGGCCCGGTGCAGCATGTTGGTCTTAAGGCCGGAAAAGCTGAAATCGAAGCGGTGTGCCTGGTTGCCCCGCAGGGGATAGGGCAGATCGTGGCTCCCGGGATCGCCCTGCACGGCGGCTTTTTCCACGGCGGGGCCCCCGGGAAAGCCCAGGCCCAGAATGCGGGCTACCTTGTCGAACGCCTCGCCGGCGGCATCGTCCAGCGTGCTCCCCAAGACCTGAAAGTGGCCATGGTCCGTCATCAGGACCAGCTCCGTGTGGCCACCGGACACGATCAGGAACACGATCGGAAACGCCAGATCACGCCAGTCACAGCCCACGGCCCCGGGATCGTCCAGCCAGAGACTGTAGATATGTCCCACCAGGTGATTCACGCCGACCAGGGGTACGCCGCTGGCAAGGGCCAAACCCTTGGCGGCATTGACGCCCACCATAAGGCTGCCTACCAGCCCCGGACCATGGGTGACGGCAATCAGATCCAGATCCGCGACACGGGTGACCGCGGCTTTCTGCAGGGTTGTCGAGATCACCCCGTCAATGGCCAGGACATGCTGGCGGCTGGCCACTTCGGGATACACACCACCGAACCGGGCATGGATCTCCATCTGGGAGGCGACGGTGTTGGCCAGTACGCGGTGACCGTCAGCCACGACCGCCGCGGCGGTTTCATCACAGCTGGTTTCAAGAGCCAGAATACGCACGGTGCATCACCGGTTGGGGATCAGGCACGGGCTTCCGCGGCCGTCACGCGTCGTTGCCCCGCGGGTATGGGTGGAGCGGCCACAATCTCGGGTTCCGGCTCCCCGGCTTCCACCATGCGGCGCAACAGGCGCTGGCGCAGTACGTCGGCGGCTTCCCGATGGGACGTCAGCCCGATCAGGTTGGTCAGTTCATAGGGATCGTACGCCAGATCATACAGTTCCGATTCCACATAGCGGTCGGCCTGGGCAACCTGCCCGCCGTCCAGATCCGGTGCCTCCACGCAGTATTTCCAGCGGCGCGTACGTACGGCCCGGGCGACCTGGGATTCGCTGATCTGGACAAAAACCTCTTCGGGCCAGGCGGTGGCCCGGTTCTGCAGCAAGGGCATCAGGGAACGGCCCTGCATCGCGGCCGGTACGGGCAGACCGGCTGCATCCAGCAGGGTAGGAGGCAGATCCACCAGGCTGATCAGTTCATCGACACGGCCTCCCTGCTCAAAGCCTGGTCCGGACAGGGCAGTGGGCAGACGGATGGAGGATTCGTGACAGGAACGCTTGTATTCGGCGTTGCGGGTCTTGAAATGGCAGCCGTGATCCGTGGTGTAAAGCAGTATGGTGTTGTCCAGCATGTCCAGGCTGCGCAATGCGTCACGCAGCCGCCCCAAGGCTTCGTCCAGGCGTTTCACCATGCCGTAATAGCCGCCCAGATGCTGTTGCGTGGAGCCGCCCAGCGCGGTCAGATCGGGAGGTGTCCAACGACCGGCATACCGTTCCCGGTAGCCGTGGGGCGGCGGGTAATCATCCAGATGATTCTGGTGATGGGGCTCGATGTAGGAAAGGAACAGGAAAAAGGGGTGTTCCTGATGGGTATCAATGTAACGTATGGCTGCATCCGTCTGGGCGTCTACCCGGTAGCCGGGCATTTTGACGGCCTGGCCCTCGTTGTCGTACATGACGCAGTCATAGGCGTCCGAGGTGAATTCCAGGGTGTTGGACGCCAGCCAGTAGTCATAGCCTCCCCTTTGTGCCACCGGCACCGGACCAGGTGTCCCTGTGCGCGCCAAATGCCATTTGCCGATGTAGGCCGTGTCGTAGCCGGCGCTGCCAAAACTGTGTGCCAGCGTATGGGCATCCGGAGCCAGGGGAATGCCGTTGCGCCAGCAGCCGGTTGTGGTGGCGTAAAGACCGGTCTGCAGGCAGGAGCGGGCAGGACCGCAGACGGGCTGGCAGGTGAAGGTGTGGGACAGGTGGGTACCGGACATGGCCATGTCGTCGAAATTGGGGGTCAGGTCAAGCGGGTTGCCATGCAGGCCTGAGGTGTCCCAGCGCTGCTGATCCGTAAAGAACACGATGACATTGGGGCGTGACATTTCTTCAATCTCCCTGGCTGTAGGCGGCAAACGTGCTTCACGGGATCGCGTCCTGGCCCTTTCGCAGACCGGCAGGACAGGCAAAGATGGAACCTTCCCGATCGGTCTGCAGGACGATAGATCTGTTCAGTGAGGCAGACATCTGCCATTGAAATGATCGGTTTCATATTATACTTGTTGCATACACAACCCCTAGGGAACCCAGATGATCCGAAAAGTGTCTTTCCGGATGCGCGTGGATGGCAGGTTGGCCTTCGGGTATGTCGCGGTAAAGCCTGCGTACGACAGGCTCTCGTTCTTTTCTTGCAATTTGATTTCGGAGATATGGACTATGGCAAAAATACGATCAGGCAAAAGTGTGCTGTTGTTGCTGGCCCTTGCTGTGCTGCTGTTGGCGGCTTGTGCCGCCCCCGTGCCGGATGCCTCCCAGGCTCCTTCAGGCGGTGAGGCAGCTGAAGGGGACATGGCGATGGAGGAGAAAGTACTGACCATCCTCTACTGGCAGGCCTCTTCCCTGCCGGGACCCTATCTGTCAGGGGGGACCAAGGATCAGGACGCCGGCGCCATCACCCTGGAACCCTTGGCCAATTACGACCCGGACGGCAATCTGGTGCCCAAGCTGGCCACAGAGATCCCCACCCTGGAAAACGGTGGCCTGGCGGAAGATGGCATGTCCATCACCTGGACCCTGAAAGAAGGGGTGCAATGGTCCGATGGCAGCGACTTCACCGCCGATGATGTGGTCTTCACCTGGGAATACTGCACCCATCCCGATACGGGGTGCGTGGCGATCGACATCTTTGACGGTGTCGTCAATGTCGAGGCCCTGGACGACCAGACCGTCAAGATCTCCTTCGAGTCCTTCACGCCCTATCCGTACAATCCTTTTGTCACGGGACAGGGCCCCATCATCCAGCGGGCCCAGTTTGCCGACTGTGTGGGCGCCGCGGCCCAGACCTGCAACGAGCAGAATCTCATGCCACATGGCACAGGCCCCTACCGCCTGACCGAGTTCAAGGTGAACGACGTGGCGACCTATGAACGCAATCCGCACTACCACGGCCCCCCGGCCTACTTTGACCGTGTGGTGTTCAAGGGCGGGGGCGATGCCGCCTCGGCCGCCCGTGCCGTGCTGGAGACCGGTGAGGCGCACTATGCCTGGAATCTGCAGGTGGAACCCCAGATCCTGATGGACATGGAAGCCAAGGGCCATGGCGAGATCATCAACGCCTTCGGTGGCTTCGTGGAACGGATTCTGGTCAACCAGACCAATCCGGATCCGGCGCTGGGCGACGATCGCGCGGAATACATGGACGGGCAGAACCCCCATCCCTTCCTGGTAGGCACGGTGATTCCCCAGGCCATGTCCATGGCCATTGACCGGTCGGTCATCGCCACCAACCTGTACGGGTTTGCGGGACAGCCCACCTGCAACGTGATTCCGGGCCCCAGTTTCTATGTCTCCACCGCCAATGACGACTGCCTGGTGCAGGACATCGAAGGTGCCAACGCCCTGCTGGATGAAGCCGGCATCGTGGACACCGATGGCGACAGCATCCGCGAGTACGAGGGCATACCGCTGGTGGTGCGCTACCAGACGTCCACCAATACGGTACGCCAGAAGACACAGGCCCTGATCAAGCAGTGGTGGGGCGAGATCGGCATCGAGACCGAACTCCTGAACCATGACGCCGGCGTCTTCTTCGGCGGGGACCCCAACAGCCCCGACACGTACCAGAAGTTCTACACCGATGTCCAGATGTACACGACGGGACCGGCCATCGATCCCCAGCAGCATCTGTCCCAGTGGCAGTGTGAGTACATCCCGGAACGGGACAACACCTGGGCCGGCGGCAACATCTTCCGTGGCTGTGACGCGGAATATGACGATCTGTTCGCCCAGCTGGTGGAAACGCCGGTGGGATCGGAACGGGAACGCATCGTCAAGGCCCTCAACGACATGAATGTCCAGAAGGGTTTCCAGATCCCGCTCGTGCACCGGGGTACCGTTTCCGCCAAGACCAACGGCCTCCAGAACATTTACATCAACGGCTGGGACACCGAGATGTGGAATGTGGCGGACTGGTCCCTGGGTGAATAACCTCCGTACCTGACGTCCGACAGGCCGGGGACAAGAGGCCTGTGCCCCCCTGTCCCCGGCACCTGTCTGTGTGACACCTCGTGAGCCAATACCTGATACGGCGGCTTCTCACCGCCATTCCTACGTTGCTGGCCATCAGCTTCGTGATTTTCAGCATTCTGGATCTGGCTCCGGGGGATCCCACGGGCGCCCTGCCCGAGACGATCCGGCCCGAGGTGCGCCAGATGATCCGGGAAGCCATGGGCCTGGACAGACCCATGCATATCAAATACCTGCTGTGGCTGCGCCAGTTCTTCATCAATGAGCCCCTGGCTCTGCTGGAGCAGATGCTGGATGTCAGCATAGGCGATTCGGAGTCCCGTTTGCGCATCACCTCCTGGGGTAGCCGGGGGACTCCGGTGTTCGATCTGATTCAGCAGCGCATCCCGCAGACCCTGTGGGTGGTGGGCCTGGCCTATGTGGTCTCGATCCTGATCGCCATCCCGGTGGGCGTGATCTCCGCCGTGCGCCAGTATTCCGTTTTCGATCAGGTGGGTACCCTGTTCTCGCTGATCGGCTACTCGGTGCCCACCTTTTTCACGGGCCTGGTGCTGATTATCGTTTTCAGCGTGAATCTGAACTGGCTGCCCTCTATCTACGATACCAGTCTCAGAGTGGTGGACTGGTCCAGCCTGCTGGCCCAGCTGCGGCAGATGGCGATGCCCGTAGCCGTCCTGGCTTTTTTCCAAACCGCCTCCCTGGTCCGTTTCACCCGCTCGGCCATGCTGGACAACCTGACGCAGGACTATGTCCGTACTGTGCGGGCCAAGGGCTACCGGGAACGGTACATCATCATCCGGCATGTCATGCGCAACAGCCTGATTCCCGTGGTGACCCTGGTCGCCCTGGGCATACCGACCATCTTCGGCGGCGCCATCATCACCGAGCAGATATTCCGCGTCAACGGCCTGGGCGCTCTGCTGATCAGTTCGATTCAGGTCAACGACATTCCGCTCATCCAGACCGTGACCTTCATCTTCGCGGTCCTGATCGTGTTTTTCAACCTGATGGCGGACATTCTCTACGGCATTCTGGATCCGCGGATCCGGTACAGCTGAGACCTGCCACACTTGGTGCCCGGCCATGTCTGTCCAGGAAGCCTCCTCCACACCGTCGCTGGCTCCGGCATCCCTGCGTGCGCCCCGGACCCTGTGGAGTGACGTGATCCGGCGCTTTATGCGTCACCGGCTGGCCGTGACCGGTTTTGTTCTGCTGCTGACCCTGACCCTGGCCATTTTGGCAGGTCCCCTGGTGTACCCGGTGGAACCCGACTACATCGATATCGCCGTGGCCAACAAGCAGCCCTCGGCCGAGTTTCCCATGGGGACTGACGATCTGGGCCGGGACACGCTGGCCCGTAACCTGTACGGGGGGCGCATTTCCCTCGCGGTCGGCGTGGTGGCCATGTTGGTCGCCATCTTCTTCGGTACCCTGGTCGGACTGCTTTCCGGGTACTTTCCCAAGCTGGACAATCCCCTCATGCGCTTTACGGACATGATGCTGGCCCTGCCCAGTCTACCGCTGCTTATGGTCATCATCATGCTGTTCCGCGACACCATGCGCCGGATGCTGGGCCCGGAACTGGGCATCTTCCTGCTGGTGGTCTGCGTGATTGGCGCCCTGGGCTGGATGCCCACGGCCCGTGTCGTGCGGGGTACGGTGCTGTCCATCAAGGAGAAGGAATTCATCGAGGCGGCCATCAGTACCGGCGTACAACAGCAGACCGTGCTGTGGCGGCACGTACTGCCCAATATCCTGTCACCCGTCATTGTGTCGGCCACGCTGGGCGTGGCCAGTGCCATTCTGGTGGAATCCGCCCTCTCCTTCCTGGGCCTGGGGTTTCCCCCGGACGTACCCACCTGGGGACGCCTGCTCTTTGAAAACAAGGATTTCATCACCTACAATCCTTGGCTGATCGTGTGGCCGGGTCTGTTCATCTCCATGACCATCCTCAGCATCAACTTTATGGGCGACGGTCTGCGGGACGCCCTCGATCCGCGCCTGCGCCTCTGACGTTTCCGTATCCGTCCCAGGAGAGTTTCCGGCATGTCTGACACCTTCGTGCTCGGTCTGGATGTGTCCACCACGGCGACCAAGGCAGTTGTCGTGGACGAGCAGGGCCAGGTCCGGGGCGCTGCCGCCGCCGCCTATGATTTTGCGACGCCGCGTCCCTTGTGGTGTGAGCAGGACCCTGCCCTGTGGTGGGAGGGCACGGTGTCCAGTGTCCGACAGGCAGTCGCACAGGCCGGTATCGATCCCCTGCAGGTGCGGGCGCTGGGCCTCACGGGCCAGATGCATGGCCTGGTGCTGCTGGATGGCACCGGTGATGTATTGCGTCCCTGTATCCTGTGGAACGATCAGCGTACCGGATCCCAATGCGACACCATCCGTGACCGCCTGGGCTTCGAGCGACTGCTGGCGGTCACCGGCAACGATGCCCTGACCGGTTTCACGGCGCCCAAGATACTCTGGGTGCAGGAAGAAGAGCCCAGGATCTGGCGGCAGGTGCGCCACATCCTGTTGCCCAAGGATTACGTGCGCTGGCGGCTGAGCGGAGAATTCGTCACCGATGTGGCCGACGGCTCCGGCATGCTGTTGCTGGATCTGGAACAGCGGACCTGGTCCCGGGAGATGCTGGCCGCCTTGGATATTCCGGCAGCGCTCCTGCCCGCCGTCGTGGAAGGTACCGCGGCTTCGGCCCGTCTCGCGCCCGCTGCCGCCCGCCTGCTGGGGTTGCCCGCGGGCATTCCCATTGCCGGCGGGGGCGGGGATCAGGCGGCGCAGGCGGTGGGTGTCGGAGCCGTACACGAAGGCCTGGCCGCGCTGACTCTGGGTACATCGGGCGTAGTGTTCGCGACTACGGCGCGACCCCGTATTGAAGCCCAAGGCCGTCTGCATGCCTTTTGCCATGCTGTACCTGGCCGCTGGCACCTGATGGGGGTGATGCTGAGTGCAGCCGGCAGCCTGCGCTGGTTTCGGGATACCCTGGCACCGGGCCGGGACTTCGGGGATCTGGTGGCCGCGGCGGCGGCCGTGCCACCGGGCGCTGACGGCCTGACCTTTCTACCTTACCTGACCGGCGAGCGCACACCGCATCCGGATCCGCTGGCCCGGGGCGCCTTTGTGGGCTTGACCGTGCGGCATGCCCTGCCCCACATGACACGGGCTGTGCTGGAAGGTGTGGCCTGTGGCCTGAAGGACGGCTTTGATCTCATGCGCGGCGCCGGGCTGCCGGACCTGGCAACGATCCGGGTATCGGGCGGTGGCGCCCGGAGTCCCTTGTGGTGCCAGATCCTCGCGGATACCCTGGGCCAGGCCCTGGTGACGGTTGAAGAAGGCGAAGGGGCGGCGTTGGGCGCAGCCGTGCTGGGCGGTGTAACGGCCGGGATCTGGCCCGATGTGGATGCCGCTACCGCGGAACTGGTCCAGGAAACCGGCCAGGTGACACCCGGGACCGTCGGCACCGCGGTGATGGCCGAGGTACATGCACGGTATCAGGCCCTGTACCCGGCTCTCCAGCCCTATGCCCGGGCCGTAGCCTGAATGCTGTATTGCAGGCGGGCATGATTCATCTGCGTGCGGTCGAGCGCCAGTGGCTCAGTGACCGGGAGCGCCGGACGTTTCCCTTCAATGTGCCTGTCATTGCGCAGTGGACCGAACCCTTGACCTTCACCCACGAGGTCACCTTCCTGGCGGGCGAGAACGGTTCCGGCAAATCCACCTTCCTGGAAGGTTTGGCCTGCCAGACGGGCTTGCCGGTGGCGGGACGGGAGGAGAGCGCCCGCGATCCCTCTCTTGACCGGGTACGGCCGCTGGGCCGCAAGATGAAAGCCGTTTGGACCCGGCGCACACACCAGGGGTTCTTCCTGCGGGCCGAGGACTTCTTTGGTTTTGTCCAGCGCACGCAAGCGACTGTGGTCGCGCTGACCCAGGAACTGGCACAGGTGGAAACCGCCTTCGCGGAGCGCTCCCTGACCGCCCGGCAGCATGCTCGCATGCCGTTCGCGCGGGAACTCGCGGATCTGGAGCAGCGCTATGGCAGCGACATGGACGCCCAGTCCCACGGCGAAGGCTTTCTGGCCTTTTTCCAGAGTCGTTTCGCTCCCCGGGGCCTTTACCTGCTGGATGAACCGGAAACGCCCCTCTCGCCCCTGCGCCAGCTGGGCCTGCTCGCCCTGATCAAGGAAATGGTGGAGGAACGGGAAGCCCAGTTCGTGATCGCCACCCATTCGCCTATCCTGCTGGCGTACCCGGGAGCCACCATCTGGAATTTCGACCGGGCACCGGTGGCACCCATCGCCTATGACGATCTGGAACATGTACGCTTCACGCGCGCATTTCTCAACCATCCCGCTTCCTACCTGCGCCACCTCTGAACGCGGGCACCCGGCAGTGGCGCCCTGAGCCTGTCCATGTCGGCGGTTGAACAGCTGCGGGAGCACATCCGGACCGATCGCTTCCTGCGGTCCGGCACAGTGCACGTGGAAAAGCTGCCCGGGACCGCAGCAGAGTGGGTGGCCCATCCGGAATGGCTGCATCCGGCCCTGGGTGCGCTCCTGGCAGAGCAGGGCATACACCGGCTGTACAGCCATCAGGGCCAAGCCTGTGAACTGGCCCGCGCCGGCCGGGACGTGCTGGTGACGACACCGACGGCCAGTGGCAAGTCCCTCTGCTATCTGCTGCCGGTACTGGATCGGCTGCTCCGGGAACCGGAGGCCTGCGCTCTCTATCTGGCGCCGACCAAGGCGTTGGGGCAGGACCAGATGCGGATCCTGGAACCCTGGTGTGCCGGCCTGTCCTGGGAACCCGGCACCATCGCCGTTTATGATGGCGATACACCCCGGGCTGCACGGCGGACCATCCGGGACCGGGTACGCTTCCTGATCTCCAATCCGGACATGCTGCATACGGGTATCCTGCCCTACCATGACGGCAGCTGGTCCCGTTTCTGTTCCCGGCTGGTGTTGGTGGTCGTGGATGAAGTCCATACCTACCGGGGAGTCTTCGGCAGCCACGTCAGTCACGTGTTTCGCCGCCTGCAGCGGGTATGTGCCTGTCACCGCACCGCAGTCCAGTTTTTGGGCGCGAGTGCGACCGTGGCCAACGAGCAGGAACTGGCGACCCGGCTGCTGGGGCGCCGGATCAGCCGGGTCGAGCGCAACGGTGCCCCCCGTGGCCCCCGGCAGATTTTCTTTCTCAACCCACCGGTCGTGCAGCCGGAAACAGGTTTTCGGGATGCCCCCCGGATGGTCAACCGGGTGGTACGCCACTGCCTGGACACGGGGGTGCGCCACATCGTCTTTGGGCGTACCCGCAATGCCGTCGAGCGCCTGCTCCTGGATCTCCGGCGCCACATGCCGGAACCGGACGCCGTCCACCGGATCCGCGGCTATCGCAGTGGTTACCGGCCCGCGGAACGGCGGGCCATCGAAGCCGGGTTGCGTGACGGCTCCGTACGGTCTGTGGTGGCCACCAACGCCCTGGAACTGGGAATTGACATCGGGCATCTCCAGTGCGTGATCATGATGCAGTATGCCGGTTCCATAGCCAGTACCTGGCAGCAGATCGGGCGGGCGGGCCGCCGCCAGGATCTGTCCCTGGCGGTGTTCGTGGCGAGTCACCACCCGCTGGACCAGTACCTGATCAACCACCCGGAATTCCTTTTCGACACCTCCCCGGAGCGCGCGCTGGTCAATCCGGACATCCCGCGCCTGCTCCTGGCCCATCTGGCCTGTGCCCTGCATGAATGGCCGGTATCGCCACGCCATTTCCCGGACGATCCGTATCTGGACCTGTCCCGGCTGGAGCAGGCGCTGGCGTTTCTGGAACACAAGCGCCTGGCCTACCGGCAAAGAGACCGCTGGCGGTACCGGGGCGACGATCACCCGCCGGGCCAGGTCAACCTGCGCAACATGGGACAGACCTTCCACATCCTGCAGACCTCACCGGCGGCGGCAGCCCTGCCCCTAGGCACCATTGAACAGGACATGGCCCCTGTCCTGGTCCATCCGGGCGCCATTTACGTGCACGAGGGGCAGACCTTCCGCGTGGAGGAGCTGGATTTCGCGGCGCATGAAGTACGGGTCAGGGCCCAGGCCCTGCCCAATCAGTATACGCAGCCCATAGAGCGGTCCGCCATTCGGGTTCTGCAGCCCCGGCAACAGGCCGTCAGGGGAGGTGCCCTGATTGGCTATGGCACTGTACAGGTCGAGATGCAGGTCGTGGGCTACCGGGAAATGATCCGTCATTCCCGGCCACCCTATGTCGAGCCCGGGGTGGTGGCCGAGGTGGATTGTCCCGTACAGTCCCTCAAAACGGAAGCGTACTGGATCCAGGTACTGCCGGCGGCGCAGCGCTGGCTGGAAGAACGGAACTTGTGGCGTGACAGCCGGAATGACTATGGTCCGAACTGGCAGGCCCAGCGCCGCCGGGCCCAGGAACGTTACGGGCAGCGATGTGCCCGTTGCCGCCGGCGTGGTACACCGGACAACCCCCTGGAGGTCCATCATCTGCGGCCATTTCGCACCTTCGGTTACGTGCCACAGCAAAACACGCACTACCGGCAGGCCAATGCCCTGGACAATCTGCAGCTGCTGTGCCGGCGCTGTCATGCCCTGGCCGAGCCCGTGCAGTGGCAGGGGCTGCGAGGGTTGGCCGGTTTGGGGCAGGTCCTGCACAATATGGCCCCCTTGCACCTCATGTGTGATCCGGCCGATCTGCGCCTGCTCGATTCCCTGGCGGACAACACCACGGTTGTCGGCCAAGAGGCCGGGCTCCCGGAATTCCAGGCGCACCGGGCGACGCTCTTCCTGCATGAGCGCGTTCCGGGTGGCCTGGGCTTCGGCCGGGTCCTGTACGCGTTGCATGGCGAACTGATGCAGAACGCCGAGCGTCTGATCCGGAACTGTGCCTGTGCCACGGGCTGTCCCTCCTGTGTGGGTCCCACCCTCATGGATGAAGCCGTGCAGCGGGAAGGCATCACACGCAAGAATCTGGCCGCTGCCCTGGTCCAGGCCCTCCAGGAAGGGTGACGCTAGCCGGCGCCAGCCGGAAAATTCGTGCCTGCTCTTGGTCTGTACATCACTCTTGCCTATAATGAAGCCAATGTCACCGAACGCACAATGACAGTGCCCGGTGGGCGCGTGGCAGGCAGCGCGAATCGATCAGGGTTAGGCGTATATTGCCATTCGTGCCCAAGCGGGGGCGAACGGGCAAAAAACCATACGCCGCATCCCGTGGACGTGATAGATTTCGGCTTCGGGAGTGACGTGTGGCACAGGGCCTCTGTCAGAGCCCGTGCCCGTGGCCTTCGGGATTTCATACAGTCAGCAAGGATGATGCACATGAAAGTGCTTGTAACAGGCGCCGCCGGCCGTCTGGGCGATTTTGTCGTACAGGAACTGCGTCAGCAATACCATGAACCCGTCCTGTTTTCCCGTACCGAACCCTCGTACGAATACGATGATCTCACCTGGATCCAGGGCGATCTGTGCAGTTATGAGGATTGTCTGCGTGCCCTGCAGGGCGTGGACGCGGTGCAGCACCTGGCGGCCCGGCCCAATCCGACGGATCATCCGCGCGTGAAGGCGCGTACGCACGCTTTTGACGCTACGTTCCGGTCCAACATGCTGGGTACCTATTACCTGATGCAGGCCATGGTGGAGGCTGGCGTGGACCTTGTGATCATGGCTGGCAGCAATTGTGCTTTGGGGCATGGCTTCCGTATCAGCAACACCCCGTTTCCGATCGCATACCTGCCGATTGACGAAGAGCATCCCACCTTTGTCGAGGACACCTACAGCTACTCGAAGCTGGCCGGCGAGGAACTGCTGGCCAGCTACACCCGGGCTTACGGCATCCGCACCTACGTCACGCGCATCTGCGGTATCCTGCCACCCGAGCGGCGCGCCGAGCTGGCACGCACCGTCAGGCCGGCAACGGCCTGGTCCGATGGGCTGTGGTGCTGGATTGCCAGCGAGGATGTAGCGTCAGCCCACTGCATGATCATGAACGCAGCGGACCAGTTGCCGCCGCATGACGTGTACGGTCTCAATGCGGACGATACGACAGCCCTGGAATCGTCCATGGCCCTGGTGGAGACCTTTCGTCCGGATCTAGTGCCGCTGACCAAGCGGCTTGACAGCCACCAGTCCCTGATGAGTGTGGACAAACTGAAGCAGGCCGTGGGCTGGTCGCCAGGACCTTCCTGGCGTGAATTGCTGTGACAATCGGTTCCGTGAACACATCCAAAGGGCATCCGCCGGACGAAGGTATCAGAGCCTGATCGCGGGCCTTGGACGGCCGGGAGCGGTGTGAGGTCCTTGGTGCAAGTCCCCCAGCCCGGATGATCGGGTTGCGTATTGCATTTCCTGTGCAGCCACCCGCCACGCGCTTGTGGATGGGGGTGGGACAAGGTGATCGTCGCGTTCCTGCTGATGGTCGAGGCACAGACCTCGGTAATGCAGGATTGCACGGGAGATGGCAGGCCGCACCGGATTTCTGGCAGAAGTGGTCCCGGCCCACCTGTATGACTTGGATGTTGCAGGAATTCAGGAGAATGTAGTGGCCATCATCCAGGTAGCAGATCCGAATACGAATATGAACGCGGCACCGAAAACCCTGTGCTCGTGCGTGACGTGGCTTCGGCGGTACGTACCGCGGTGAGCCGGCCTCTTCCGGATGGGACTGGAACGAAGCCTTCATGCCGGTCCTGCGGGTATATGGTCCCTGAGCTGAACGTCAGACACGGGTAGGGATGAGTGATCCGTGGAGTTATGGCGGAGTTGCGGCAAGATATGGGCGAGATGGAAAACCGGATCATTCGCTGGATGATTGGGATATTTCTTGCCTTCTCAACGTTGCAGGGTGGCTTGTTCGCGTTGTCCCTGAAGCTTGTGGGTTAAGGGGGCAGGTGCCGCATGCCTGCCTCCTGGATCAATGCTCAGCGGTGGCCGGATCTGCCAGCGACCACCTTCCCTCTCGCGATACGGCTTTGAGTCTGTGAGGTTTGTCATGGGCGCAGCCGGATGCCGCAGTGCCCGCGGGACGCACGAGATCTTGGTGGTGCGCCCTTCATCTTATTGTCTATCTGTTGGCAGGTACGGCTTCCCGGGTTCTGTTACCCTAATCCCATCCCATCAAGCTGCACAGATCCACCTCGGGGGGGCCATACACCCCGTCCAGAACGTACGCAGGCTGGCCGCTCTTCCTGCGTGTCGTCAAGAGCCGTGCCAGCCTGACGTGCCTGTTCTACCCCGTATCTTGTCAACTGGGTTCGGCAGCACCCTGGCAAGCTGTCCCCCGCCAACAGCGACCGTGCCGTGAGCCATCGGTAGCGTCTGCATAACGCAAACTGTCTGTGCAGGCTTATGCTTGTACAGACAGTTTGGGGAGACTATATTCCGGATGATAGGCCAATAGCGTGTTGCTGTTTCGCCTCTTGTCTTGCCAAGACCCAAGCTTGGCACCAAGCTGAGCCAGAAGTCGGGAATTCACGGCGCAGCGGTGGCATGCACCCGGACGACGGAATCTGATTCCTGCATCATACAGGCAGGGATCAGAACCGGTGGCGGTCAGATGGTACCTGTAGCGAGACGATCCAGCCACACCCGGGTTCTGAGCGCATTGGCATTGTCACCCCCTATGCCACCGAGATTGTTGCCTTGCGTCCACATATACCACAGGCCATCGGCATGCGGATTGACCGGGGCTTCCAGTACCGGCAGCCAATTGGCCGTATCCGGATCCCGGGTCAGGCAGACTGTGTCTGAATCGGATGCAGGATCGGCAGGGTTGAATCGGATATGGTGCAACTCCTGGGTGGGATCAAACCAAGGCGTGGCCAACCCCTGGGGATGGTGAGCGAAGAGGAAGTGCAGGAAGCCTGCCGCATCAAAAGTCATGGCCATGGAACGGCCTCCCCGCATGTCAAAACCTGCCAAGGCAGGGTGCGGTGGATGTTGCACGACCTCCTCGCCAGACCAATGGCAAAGCAGCCCTTGGGGTATATCCGGGTGCACTGCGTAGATCCAGATCTGTTCCTGCGCATCCTGCACGATACTGCAGATACGCATGCCGCCTGCAGGAGCCTTGAGAAATGGCTGGGCCGTGGCCACCGTCAGGGGCAGGGTGATGTCGGTGCCGTCGTCCGCCTGCCAGGTCTCTGGCCGCCGTCCTGTGTGGAAATATGGATGCCGGCATAGGTCTGGCAGTCAATGGCATGGCCAGTATGACTGTAGTGGAACTGAAATGCCAGATGCAGGACTCCCGAGGGACCAAGAGCCATAGACTGCATAAAGTGATTGTAGCCTGGCACCGGGCTTGCGGCCAGATACCGGGGTGGGCTCCACGCACCGTCGGCAGGCATATTGCGGTACACCAGACGCCAGCGGTCAGGATGGGATTCGCGGTAGGCCAGATGCAGGGTACCGTCAGCATCACACACCAGGCTGGGATACGAGGCGCGGGGCCCTATAGGTAAAGGGGCAGACCAGTGCTGCGGTGCCAGGATGTTGTCGGCATCGATCCAGCGATGCAGGAAATCACCATGGTGGGCCCCGGCCATGAAATGCAGACGACCGTCAGGTGCCAGCGCCAGCGCGGGTCCGCAGTGGTTGTCGATGCCTTCGGCGAGGCACAGGGCTCCCTGCAGGGAGCCCGTCGCGGGATCGGCCACACCGAGCATAACCCGGGCCCTGCCTCCCGGTTGTTCGGGTGCCTCAAGCCAGCCCAGCACCAGATCGGTGCCCCGGCGCAGAATTTTGCAGCTCAGATCGTAGCCTGTAGCCCGATCCGAACCTTGGCGGGAAAGTAGCGTAGGAGTGGTCATAAATTGCCCTGCATGAGGAATGCGCAAGCTGTCCAAGCCGGGATCCGGATGCAGGCATGAACCCGCAGGGCCAATGGCATGGCTTCTCCCTAAATCCCTTTGCGGATGTTTTCATTATAATTACGACCGACGCGATGAGCAGACACCCAAGGAAAGGCATCATGACGAAGACAGCTAGGGCCGTAGTGGTACAAGGGCAGGATTTTGAGGTGCGGGAGTATGCAGTGCCGGATCCGGCACCCGGTGCAGTCGTGCTGAAACAGGAATTGGCCGGCATTTGCGGTACGGATCTCCACTACTGGCAACACGGTTTCCGGGAGGAAAAGATTCTGGGCCATGAGAACGTGGGCATCGTGGCGGCTCTGGGCGCCGGGGTTACGCATGACTCACTGGGCCGTTCTGTGAAGGAAGGGGACCGGGTCGTGCTCCAGCCCGGGATTCCGGCCGGATTCGGGTATGGATTCCAGCCACCACCAAGTTTATACGGGGGCTTCGCTGAGTATATTCATCTTGATCTGCCGGGAACGGAGTGGTGGCGGACGGACATGCCGGCGAAGGTCGGGGTCCTGACGGAACCCTTCACAATTGGTGTCCATGCGGTGGACCGGGCCCGGATGCATATTGGGGACACGGTGGTAGTTCAGGGATCCGGTGCCATTGGGCTGGTCACGCTCATTGCCGCCAAGCTGTCGGGTGCCGGCAAGCTCATTATGGTCGGCGGTCCCGCGGAACGCCTGGCGCTGGGTCGCCAATTCGGGGCCGATGTAACCATTGATATTGAGGAGGTGCCCACGGCCGAGGAACGTACGGAGCTGGTGATGGATGAGACACCACGGCAGCAAGGGGCGGACGTGGTGTTTGAATGTGCGGGCTTCCTTGCGGCCACACCGGAAGGCTTGGGCTATTGCCGCCCCAGCGGTACGTTTGTGGAGGTAGGCCATTTTGTGGACATGGGATCCATTGACTTCAATATCAATCGGTTGCTCATGCGCAAGAATCTGTCGCTGGAGGCCATTTGGGGCTCTCACACTTCACACTTCGTTCAGGCCCTGCCGATTCTGGAGAAAGGCGAAATCCCTTTTGGAGACATGGTAAGCCATGTTTTGCCTTTGGAGCGGGCGGCGGACGGTTTCGCTGCCCTGAACGGTACGTATCATCTGGGAGATGAAACGGTCTGCAAGATTGCCCTTGCGGGCGACGCCTGACACTGCACGAGTCCCGTCCGCTGGCCTCTCTGCCAGAGGTCAGCGGAGCGCATGACGGACCCGCGGTGTATTGCCGTGGGGCGCAGAAGATGCAAGCTTGCTGCCAAGTTTGGGTAATTTTGAGGGACTATATACGTACTCACACCGCGTAGTGTAGACAGGAGTGGGTGAACTAAAATGGGGTATGAACACAGAGGGAAACATGGTGCACCGAGGTATCACCTTGCGGGTGCGACCGGGTTCCAAAGCCAAACACGACAAGATGATGCGGATTACCGGGGCTTGCCGCAAGGTGTGGAATGAAGTCTTGGAGATATGCGAAAGGCAATATCAGGACTACAAGGCTGGTAAAGGCGGTAAACCTAACATTACACACTTCGGGCTGAACAATCTGTACGTGCAGATTAAACAGGAATTGCCTTGGTTGAGTGAGTTGCCCAGCCATACGGTACGCTACACCATGAAGCATCTGGCCGAAGCCTATAAGCAGTTCTTTAAGGCGGGGGCGGGGGGACATCCGGACTGGAAACGGAAATTCAAGGACACCCCAAGATTTACTGTACCCGACAGGATTAAAATCAAGGGCAAGAAAATCTACATCCCCAAGATTGGCTGGGTACGGTTGACAGGCAAGAACCCGTACGCTGGTTACCAACCCAAGCAGGCTACATTCAAGTATGAATCTGGTAATTGGTATGTATCTATCCTGTACGAAGTGCCCGACCCACGTCCCCAAAGGCCCACCACTCCTGTTAAACCCGTCGGCATTGACCGGAACGTAGGGCAAGTGGCATTAAGCACTGGCGATATGTATGAACTGCCGAAGCTGTTGGAGTTGGATGCCAAACTGCGCAGACTACAAAAGAAGTTGGCCCGGCAACAATACAAGAGTAACGGCTGGTATAGAACCAAACTACGTATGCAAAGGGTGCACAGGGAGATACGGAATGTCATAAAGAACTGGTGTCACCAAACCAGTCGCACCATCGCTGACGTACACGATTTAGTCCTCTTTGAGGACTTGAACATTCAGGGTATGACCGGGAGCGCCAGAGGCTCCAAGGACAAACCCGGTAAGAATGTGGCCCAGAAAAGAGGATTGAATCGTGCTATCTTGCGCAGCGGGTGGGGACGACTGGAACGGTATATGAATTACAAGACCTAATACAGAAAAGATAGACCCCAAGTACACATCACAAAAGTGTCATAACGGTGGTGAAGTACGCAAGGCCAATCGCAAGTCCCAGTCTGTCTATCATTGCCAAGAATGCGGCGTAGAAAAGAATGCCGATGTAAATGCGGCACTGAACATCCGGGACAAGTGGTTGGTTGAAAACATGGCGTTCGGGGACGGCGCAACTGCAGGTGGAGGTGGCAGCATTAGCTGGCCTGTGAAACCTGAAAATGTATCCGGTAAAGCATTGCGTCTTACGGACGTGGTGTGAGTACGTATGTAGTCCCCTAATTTTGACGATGTGCTCAAGGTGCTGGCGCAGGCAAGTATACCGGGGCGTGAAGACATCTTCTGTCATTGTCCTTTTCCACATGCCCGCAGTTCCATCAAAGTGAAGAGTGCCGGTGCAATGTCTTCCCACAGCGGTACACAGTAAAACCTGACTCCAGACTCCGGACGCCAAGAATGATACCCGTGCCGAATTGAGCTTCACCCGTACATTGTTCTGTCCCAACGGTGCCGCTGTGCGGTTCATGGCGGGAGAAATCAACCATGCAGGCCCCTTACGCCGCCGGACTGGATCTGGCCCCGAATCTCTTGCAGATTTCAGTTGCAACGCTAATACGCTGCCAACATCCGCGGACTATGCTTACAACGATGTCTTTATCCCCTGAACCTTGGCATGGTTTGCAGGAAAACGAATATGAATATCGAGAAATATACGAAGAAAAACCAGCAGGCCCTGATGGCGGCCCAAAGCCTGGCGCGGCAATACGGTCACAGTGTTCTTGATCCTGAACACCTGCTTGTATGCCCTGATCACACAGGCAGACGGCGTTGTGCCGGCAGTGCTGACACGCATCGGCACGGACTCCGCGGCCCTGGACCGGGAACTGAAACAGCTTGTCGAGACCAAACCTCGTTTGGGCACCCCCACACAGCCGGGACTGGGACCGGACACGGCCAGCGTCCTGGATGCCACCACTGCGCTGGCGGCGGACATGAAGGATGAATACGTCTCCACCGAGCATGTGTTGCTGGTGCTGGCGGCCCCGGCATGTCCTGCCACGGCGTCGTTGCTGCAACGGCATGGTGCCGAATATGCCGCCATTCTGTCGGCCTTGGCCAGCATACGTCGCTCCCAGCGTGTAACCAGTGACCAGCCCGAGGACAGTTATGAGGCCCTGACCCGCTACGGCACCGATCTGGTGACGCTGGCCCAGAGCGGAAAATTGGATCCGGTTATTGGCCGGGACGAGGAGATCCGGCGTGTAATGCAGATTCTGAGCCGCCGCACCAAGAACAATCCCATGCTGATTGGCGAACCGGGTGTGGGGAAAACCGCGATCGCGGAGGGTTTGGCTCTGCGTATCGTCAAGGGTGACGTGCCTGCTTCCCTGCGTGACAAGCGTGTGATCGCCCTGGATCTCGCTGCCCTGGTAGCCGGGACCAAGTACCGCGGTGAATTTGAGGAACGCATGAAAGCAGTCCTGCAGGAGGTCCAGGCCGCCGCAGGCCAAATCATTCTGTTCATTGACGAAATTCATACCCTGGTCGGGGCCGGGGCTACGGAAGGGGCCATGGACGCAGGCAACATTCTCAAGCCCATGCTGGCCCGCGGTGAATTGCACGCCATTGGGGCCACCACTCTGGACGAGTATCGGGTCAGCATCGAAAAGGATGCTGACCTGGAAAGGCGCTTCCAGCCTGTGTTCATCAAGGAACCCTCGGTGGAGGACAGCATCAACATTCTGCGGGGCCTCAAGGAACGCTATGAAGTGCATCATGGCGTGCGCGTGACCGACGCCGCCACCGTAGCCGCGGTTACGCTGGGCCATCGCTACATCTCGGAGCGTCGGCTGCCGGACAAGGCGATCGATCTGGTGGACGAGTCAGCCAGCCGGCTGCGCATGCAAATCGACTCCAAACCACAGCAAATGGATGAACTGGATCGGGCAGTGATTCAGCTGGAAATCGAGCGCGAGGCCCTGCGCCGCGAAGAGGACGACAAGAGCCGGGAACGCCTGGCGCGGGTCGAAAGCAAACTGGCAGATCTGGCCGAAACGCGTGGCCAGCTGGCCACACGCTGGCAGGGAGAACAGGAAGCCATCAAGCGGGTTCATCAGGCCAAGGAACAAATCGAGGCCGTGCGGCTGCAGATCGAGCAGGCGGAACGTGCCTACGATCTGGAGCAGGCAGCTACCCTGCGCTATGGCCGACAACCCTCCCTGACGGCCGAGTTGACGGCCGCGGAGGCCGAATTGGCCCAGCGTCAGCAGCAGGGAGCCCTGCTCAAGGAGGAAGTGGATGCCGACGAGATCGCGCACGTAGTGAGTGATTGGACGGGCATTCCGGTGGCGCGGCTCCAGGAGAGCGAGCGGGCGAAGCTGCTGCATATGGAAGAAGAGTTGCATCGGCGCGTCAAGGGGCAGGAAGCAGCAGTCCATACCGTGTCGGCAGCTATTCGGCGCAGCCGGGCCCGGTTGAGTGATCCCCATCGTCCAGTTGGCAGCTTCATCTTTCTGGGCCCCACCGGGGTGGGCAAGACGGAATTGGCCAAGGCCTTGGCCGAATTGCTGTTCGACGACGAACGCGCCATTGTCCGGATTGACATGAGCGAATACCAGGAACGGCACGCCGTGGCCCGCCTGATAGGCGCTCCGCCCGGCTATGTCGGCCATGAAGAGGGTGGCCAGCTGACCGAAGCGATCCGGCGTCGGCCCTATTCCCTGATCTTGCTGGACGAGATCGAAAAGGCGCATCCGGACACCTTCAATGTTCTCTTGCAGGTACTGGACGATGGCCGCCTGACGGATGGCATGGCCCGTACGGTGGATTTCCGCAACACGGTCATCGTCATGACCAGCAATATCGGCAGTCCTCACATTCTGGCCGCGGGCGGCGATGTGGAGTCATGCCGCCAGGAAGTCATCCAGGAATTGTGGGCACGCTTCCGTCCGGAATTCCTGAATCGTCTGGATGACATCGTATTTTTCCAGACCCTGGACAAGACCCGGCTGATCCAGATTGTGGAGCGTCAGTTGGGGGAACTGCAGGCCACAGTCAGGGAACAGGACATGGACATGACCTATACCGATGACGTGGTGCAGCAACTGATTGCGCAGGGCTATGACCCGGCCTATGGGGCTCGTCCCCTGCAGCGCCTGGTGGCCCCTGGCCCTGCGTATCCTGGAAGGCAATCTGGAATACGGTTCCCGCCTGCAGGTCGCGGTCAAGGAAGACACGATTGTGATAGAGGCAACACCCGGATCCGCCTAATTCTGGCTCCTGGCACGTAGACGTACTCCCTGCGTGCCGGGGCCTGTGCCCAAACGGGACAGCCCAGGCTATGCCGCGCGTCCCGCCTGTTTGCAGTTACAGCCAATCCCAAACCGGAGGCCCTGCCTGTCTGTCTCGCCGACGGGCAGGGCTTCATACCGCGCAGACAATGGACCGTTGAGCTGTATCTACGCCCCTTCAATGTCTGCCACCAGCTGCATGCTGTGGATGGTGTCCCGGATGTCTGTCAGGGGTTGCCGATTCTGCTGTATGCATTCGATCAGGTGCTGGTGCATCCTGAGAGTGCCGTCATAGGAGGCGCTATCGGTCTTGGCCACCCCCTCGATTTCCCAGCCCGGCACCGTTTCCTGCCGCGAGTCGTCCTCCAGGATCCGGACCTGGCCCGGGATCTCCATGTAGCAGCCGACACCGGACGCATGCAGCTGGGCCCCCAGAACACGTCCGCCGGAAGCCCGCACGGCGAGGATCATGCCGGCGGCGTCGTTGTCGAAGGTGATCAGGGCATTGTAGTTGTTCCAGTGATCACTGTCGATGCGGGTGCGATGGGAGGTTACCTGCGCCGGTTCCCCGCCGGCCATATAACGGACCAGATCCACAATGTGGCAAATATCGTTCCAGAGGGTGGTGGTGAAACCGCCGGCCGCTTCCCCCAGCAACTGCTTGTGAAAGATGCCCGCGGCCATGGACACCGTGGCGTTCCGGTCCCGGACACGGCGCATGGATTCCTTCACCACGGCGGCAAACCGGCGCTGGAAACCCACCATGCACCAGACATCATTGGCCACGGCGGCGTCACGGATTTGGGTTACTTCCCGCATGTTGGCCCCCGGCGGTTTCTCGATGAAGAGATGCTTGCCCGCGTTGAGGCAGTCCAGCACCGGTTCCAGGGCCCACTGTTCGTTCATGACACAGTAGACAATGTCAGGCTGGGCCTGCTCCAGCATTTCCCGGTGGTGGGTATAGATTTCTGCAAACCGGTACTTTTCCACCACCATGTCCAGGCGCTCTTCATCCAGTTCACACACCGCGGCCATCGCCACGTCAGGCAGGCGCGCCACATTGGGATAGTGAGCGCTGCGGCTGCGTGGACCGGCGCCAATGAAAGCGGCCTTCATTTGGTCAGCCATGATTCGTTCCTTTTGCCTTGTTGAAACACGGAGTTAGAGCTGTGCCCGCAGCGCATTGACGTACCGGACATCACACCGCGCCAAATCGATAACGGTGTCCACTTCCTCGCCGGCATACTCGCTGTGGAAGCTGACAGGTCCGGTGAAGGCAAACGCCTGCAGGGTGGACAGGACATTCGCCCAATCCACGAGGCCAGTGCCCATGCGCACACACTCCGATCCGCGCACGGTACGTCCATCCTGCTGCCAGTGCCGATGCTTGAGATCCTTGAAAGCACAGACGCGCAGGTGCGAACGCATGATGTCCAAGGCCATGTCGGGCGGTTCCCCGCAGATAGCCAGATGGCCCGGATCCGCGAAGATGGCCACTTGGGCCGGATCGAAATCCTGCACCAGATGCATGGCTGCGCTGCCGTTCAGACCCATGGACCGGCCGGAATGGTTGTGCACCAGAGTGGTTACCCCATGCTGCGCGGAGAGCGCCGCAAAGCCCTGCAGATCATCCTGCGCCCGTTGTACGGTATCCCAATAGGGCTCCGCCGCCTGCCAGTGCCAGTAGCCCACCTTGATGTACTGCACACCCGCAGCACCGCAGGCAGCGTAGAGGTTGATGACCGGGTCGGCCGCCGGATCGGTGAAGCTGGTGGGGGTGGTGATCAGGGGAATGGCCAGCCCTGCATCCTGGAAGCGCCGGACGGCTTTGGGCAGTTCCTTGAGGGCATTCGCGGGTGTTACCGGATATCCGGGGCGCACGCAGAGATCCGCGCCTGCCACGCCAACCTTCTGCAGGGACTGCATGATCCCGTCCAGATCCAGGCCTTCCAGATGCTTGGTGAACATGATGTATTGCATGACCTGCGTTTCCTTTTGGTGCTGGTGTGCCGCATGACTGTGAATAAAAGGAGACTATATACGTACCCACACCGCACCCGTAGGCCGCGATGCTTTACCGTATACATTTTCAGGCTTCACAGACCAACTAGTGTTGCAATCTCCACCCGCAGTTGCGCCGTCCCCGGACGCCATATTCTTACCTAACCATTTGTCCCGGATGTTCAAAGCCGCATTCACGTCAGCGTTCTTTTCCACATCACATTCACCACAGTGGTAAACAGACGGGGATTTGCGGTTAGCCTTGCGTACAACACCACAGTTGTGACAACGTTGTGACGTGTACTTGGGGTCTATCTTTGCCGTATACGTCATGGTGTAGCGCACGGTGTGTGACGGCAACTCCCCCAACCAGGGCAATTCCCGCTTGATTTGCACGTACAGATTGTTCAACCCAAAGTGTGTGACGTTAGGTTTATCGCCTTTACCGGCCTTGAATTCTTGCCACTGCCTTGCGCAGATTTCCAGCCCCTCATTCCACACCTTGCGACAAGCCCCGCAGATGCGCATCAGCTTGTTGTGCTTGGCTCTACTGCCCGGGCGCACCCGCAAGGTGATACCGCGGTGAACCATGGCCTCTTCTATGTTCATACCCTATTCTAGCTTGTCCTTAACTGTCTGCACTGCGTGGGTACGTATATAGTCCCCCATTTTATCCTGTGCCTCGGAAATCGGGCAGAGAACGGAGACCCTGCCGGTACCTCTCACACCGCTGCATCCGGCAGATACCTGCCGGAATACCGGCGTGCAGGCTATAGGCCTGCCCCTCTTCTACACATGTAACATGCATTGCCTGGCGATACGCAGGAACTCCTGTTGACCTGCGTTGAGCGGCAGTCGGTAAGCATCGCGCAACGACATGAATTCCGAACCGAGCTCATAGCCATCTGTTTCCTTCCGCTCCGGGCAATACGCACCCGGACGGGCAGCGTACACGATCTGGATGAAGTCGGGGTATGGGTAGGCATAGTTCGCCGGTTTCGGGTCCATGAGGGTGAAGTGCAGGATGCCGACAGGTCGGATACACGTCAGGCTCCAGCCTGTTTCTTCCATCACTTCCCGGTGCACCGCGTCTTCCGGTGTTTCGGCGAGTTCCAATCTGCCGCCCGGCAGGATGTGTTGATTGTCCGGGTCCCGGACCACCAGGACCCGATGGCCATCCGTAACGACGGCCCGGGCCGATGTCACGTAGGGGCGCGGCGGTGTCCTGTCGGTCAGATAGCAGGCCAAACGCAAAGTGCCTGTAGGCCAACGAAGCCTGTCCTGCACGCAGGGGGTCAGCGAACGCAAGAATGCAGCCAGCTCATCTTCCATCTTCGGTGTGCTGCCGGCCGGTCAGGACACGGCATCCCCGTCAGTTGGTTCCTGCGTGTCCGGGTGCCGGGTCGGGTCGAAGTAGGGTACGGGCCGATCGCCCCGCATGAGTTGGAACACTGCCGGCACACGCTGCCTGTGGCCTGGCGACAGATCCGGCAGAGTATCCTCAGCCAAAAAGCCCTCTCCCGTCGTTTCCGGTCCGGCGACAGGAGTCTGGTCGTCGCCGACTTCGACCAACCATACGCTGACGTAGAGTTGCTGTCTGGCGCGGCTCCGCCACAGGCGCGAGTCAAACACGCTGAGCAATTGGGTGGCGATGCCCTGCACACCGGCCTCTTCGCGCAGCTCCCGCTCCACCGATTCCGCCCATGTCTCGCCTACTTCGGTCGCCCCGCCGGGCATAGCCCACAATCCGTTGTCCTCGCGCCGGATGAGAAGGATCTGTCCCTCCCGAAACACAGCTGCCTCGGCACAGACGAAAGGGGTAGCATGGACCAGGGGGTCCCTGTACGCTTCCAGTACTTCGTCCACAGGTTTCTTGTCCAACGCAGCCATGAGACGGGCGCTCAAGGAACGCACCCGCAGGTATCTGTCGTGGTCATAGTCGTTCTGGACGTAGTGCAATCCCAGATCCGCTATGCTGCGCAACTCATCCGCGATGAGATCTATCTCGCCTGTTGTGTCCATGCTGTTCTCCGGTTGCATACCGTCACCACCTTCACGGCCAGGCTTGGTGTGGGGGTTTGTCGGCCAATGCCGCAATACGCGTCATACAACCCGGCCCAGCGTGACGGAAGACACCACGCTGGGCCGGTGAGGTCTAGGCATACCGGGGCGATCGCCGGTCCAGGATCAGCGGGTGACCTGCACCCGGCTGTGTGGCTGTACAGCGTAACCGCTGATGCTGGACACAACACCGTCCGGCCAACGAATTTCCAGGGCGTGGATCTGGCTGTCTTGGGGCAGGCCGAAGTGCAGCTGGGCGCTGCGACCCGACAGATAGCCACTGGCGGCCTGTACACGTCGGTGGTAGACGCCGGTGGATGTATGCAGGATCACTGCGCTGCCCAGGGCGCGGGTATTGCCCGTGCCGGGCTGGTGCAGATGTACCAGGAGGGACTGACCCGTGCACAGCTGGTTTTCAAACATCTGGGCCGGGGCCCGCAGGTTGTTGATCAACACATCCAGATCGCCGTCACCGTCCAGATCGGCCAGGCTCATGCCCCGGCCACCAGCCGTGCTGTTCAGGCGCCATGCCGGCTCCGGCACGAAGCGCTGGCCGGAGTCGTTGCGGTACGCCTGGTTTTCCTCCACCAGTTCGTCATTGGGCAGGTGGGCAAAGAGCTCCTGGGCGGTCATGCCGTTTACCACATACAGATCCAGAAAGCCGTCCTGATCCAGATCCCCGAATTGGCCGGACCAGCTCCACCCGCTGTAGGGAATGCCCCAGTCCGGAGCGCGGTCAGTCCAGCCCTGGTCGCTGTGCCGGGTCTGCAGCACATTCGCCATCACCTGGGGACTGTCCTCGGGCTTGGGGGCCGGCATCGTCTGCATCACCGGTTCCCATTGGCGCATCATGTCCGGATCCTCCGAATAGGGATGCATGTCCGCAGCAAACAGTTCCCACGTCCCGTCGTTGTCCAGGTCGTCGGCGTCGAAACTCATGGTGCTGAAGGTGGTCCGGGTGAAAGGCGCCGCGGCCTGCCAGCTGCCCGTGGCCGTGGCGAGAAACAAGGCATCATGCACGTCAAAATCATTGCCGACCAGAATGTCCGGACGGCCGTCGGCATTCACGTCCAGCAGTTGCAGGGCCAAGGCTTGGGCCTGGGGCGCCAGGCGCGTGGCATGGAAGAGTTCCCCTTCCTGGGCATAGACGAAGACGCCGCCCAGATTGCTGGCATCCAGGGCCCGCCGTCCGATCTGCTTCTCCATGGACGCGTCATAGGAACCGGTCACCAGATCCAGATCCTCGTCGGCATCCAGATCACCCCACTGCAGCGAGTAGGCGTAGCCGTTGACCCCGGGCAAACGTCCAGGACGCTGCTGGCCGGGGAAGGGGGTAGCGGCACCGGTACCGGCGTTGTACCAGATCCAGACATCGCCGCTGCGGCTGGTCGCGGTGATGTCCAGCCAGTCGTCGCCGTCTACATCTACCAGGGCCACTGCACGCAGGCTGCCCGCGAACAGCTCTTGGGACCGGAAATCCCAGTCACCCTCATTCCAGAAAATCCGGTTGGGACCCAGCAGATTGGCCAGCACGAAATCCTCGTCACCGTCGTTGTCCAGATCGCCGATGGCCAATCCGGCACCATTGCTGGCGAAGTACGTCACCCGCTCGAAGGCGGTGCCCGTGATGTGGGGGAGCGGGTGTTCCACGAAGTGGCCACTGCAGCGCGGCGGTGTGGTCAGGGGCTGTGAGGTTACCTGAACAGGGACCGGGGACACTACACAGGCGGCTAGCCCCTGCACCAGGAGGAGGCAGAGCGCGCAAGCGAGGCCGATACGCCGGCAGCGCGCTCCCGTCACAAGGCTGATCGTTCGTGTCCCCATGTGCTGTCCATGTCTTGGTCTTTATCCTTTGAGGCCGGTGAGGGAAATGCCCTCGATAAAGGTCCGCTGGGCCAGGAAGAAGGTGGCGATGATCGGCAACGCCACAATTGTGCTCACAGCCATCAGGTACGGGATGCCGTTACTGAAGTTGCCGATGTCGTTGGCCCGGCGGGAAAGCTGTTCAATGCCCAGGGCCAGGGGATAACGGGTCTCGTCCCGGAGATAGATCAGGGGACCGAGATAATCGTTCCAGGCCCAGAGGAAGCGGAAGAGCGCCACGACGGCCAGGGCCGGTTTGGTCAGGGGCAGGATGATGCGGAAGAGAATGCCCAATTCGGTGGTGCCGTCAATGCGGGCGGCGTCCGCCAGCTCTTCCGGCAGCGTCATGAAAAACTGGCGCAGCAGGAAAATGATGTAGGGATGCCCGAACAGCGCGGGCACGACCAGCGGCCGGTAGGTGTCCAGCCAGCCCAACGACTTGAACGTGATGAAGAGGGGCACCATGGTGACGGCCCAGGGCAGCATCATCGTCATGACCACAAACCAGAAAAGCGTATCCCGGCCGGGCCAGCGGATGCGCGAGAAGCCATAGGCCACGACGGTCGAGGAAAGGACGGTGAACAGGACCACGGGTGCCGTGTACAGGGCGATGGAGTTGAACGCGTAGCGCGAAAAGGGCAGTACCTGCCAGCCTTCGACGAAGTTCTGGGGATGGACAGGGAACGGCAACAGAATCGGTGGCACCGTATAAACCTGGGCATCGATCTTCAGGGCCGAACTGATCATCCAGTACAGGGGAAAGGCGAAGCTGACGGTCAGGGGGACCAGAATGGCGTACTTGGCGAAGCCGAGCATAAACCCCTGCAACCGCTGGCGGTCCGCGCCGCGGGTCCGGTGCACTGAGGAAGGGGTCTGTTTGGAGGCGGCCGTGATCATTTCTCACCTCCGTAGTAGACCCAGCGGGCCGAAGAGCGGAAGATGATGAGCGTGAAGGCGACGATGATCAGGAACAGAATCCAGGCCATGGCGGATGCCTTGCCCATGCGCAGGAAGAGGAACGCATTGCGGTAGAGGTGCACCAGATAGAATTCGGTGGAATTCATCGGTCCCCCTTGCGTCAGCAGCCAGGGAATGGTGAATTCCTGGAAGGCGCCGATGAAGCCCATAATCAGGTTGAACAGGATGATGGGCGATGTCAGCGGAATCGTGACGTTGCGGAATTTATGCCAGGTGTTGGCCCCGTCCACGGTCGCGGCTTCGTACAGGGAGCGGGGCACGTCCTGCAATGCGGCCAGAAAGATGACCACGGCCGCGCCCTGCGCCCAGATCGCCACCAGGATCAGGGAGGGTTTGGCCCAGGTCGGATTGGAGAGAAAGGGGATCACGGGCAGGCCGATGGAGCGCAGGATACCGTTGACGGCGCCATACTGCACGTTCATCAGGAACTGCCAGACCATGGCCGACGCCACGGCCGGTACGATCGCGGGCACGTAAATCACGGTCCGGAAGAAGGACGGCGCCACGATCTTGGAATTCAACAGGTTGGCGATGAGAAATGCGGCGCCAACCCCCAGGGGTACGCTGAGCCCCACATAGTAGATGGTGTTGTACATCACGTTCCAGAAGTGGGGATCGGTCGTGAACAGGGTCGTGTAGTTCGTGAGCCCCAGAAACACCGGCGGGCGCAGCAGATCGTAACGGGTCAGGCTGTAGTAAATCGAGGCCAGGAGGGGATAGACCGTAAGGAGCAGGAAGCCGAGGATCCAGGGCATGACGAAAAGCAGCCCCAGACGCAAATTGCGCCATTCACGCGGTGTATAGCGCGAGACCTTGCCTGTGATTGCGGCCATCTGTGCACTCCGGGATACTGTGTGGTGGGGTGGTTGCAGGTTGTACCGGGGCCACAGGTACAGCAGTCAAGGTGGGGCAATGCTGCCCATGCTGTGCCTGTGACCCCGTTGGTACAGGGAGGTTTACAGGCCCTGCGCCGCCCACTCGGCTTCGGCGCGCGCCTGCAATTCGACGACGGCTTCCTCCGCGGTAATCAGATCACGATAGACCTGCTCCCGCAGTTCCCAAAGCTGGGTATTGACGTACCAGTGAATCGGGGAGCGGCGGCCCACGATCCAGTCCGTGACTTCGCCGATATTGTCGACATAGAACCGCAAACCGGGGAAGGTGTCCGGATCCAGCGTAGCCAGCCAGGATTCGACACCCATAATCCAGCCGACTTCGTGGAAGATGATGTCCATCGCCTCATGCCGGTGCAGGAATTCGGCGACCTTGAACATCCCTTCGGGGTTCTTGCCGTCCTTGAAGATCTGGACCATATGGGGGCCGGTGGCCATGATCTTGGCCCCTTCGCGGAAGCCCGGTACCGGGGCCCAGGTCGCCCGGTTGTGTACAGCGACTTCCGGCTTCTGGATCTGCGTTTCACCCGCATGCCAGTAGCCTTCGATAATCATGGACTGCACTTCGGCGTTGAAGGCACCGCCCCACGTGCCCTGGCCTTCCACGGAACGGAAGCCCGCAAAATTGTCGGGACCGATAAACCGGTAGAACTCGGCCTGCATTTCGATGCCCTGCGCCATCAGCTCATGGTTCAGGTCAAAGGTCTGGTTCTCGTCGTCCCACCAGGTATGGCCATACGAGGTGGCAATGAAATCCGGCTCGCCGGCCATGGCGTCAATGGGGTCCAGGCCGATGCGGAGGACATTGCCGCCGTCATCGAACTGGGACAGCGTTTTGTGCCATTCCAGTACGCCTTCCCAGGTCAGGGGCGGATCGTCTGGATCCAGCCCGGCATCCGCCACGTGCTGGGCGTTGTAGTTCAGGCCGTACCAGAGGAACGATTCAATGGAGGGCACGCCAATCAGTTGGCCGTCATAGAACCCGCCCTGCCAGACGGCATCCACCACATTCTCGGGGTCGATGAGATCGCTGGCATTCACCATGTCATTCACGGCGAACACTACGCCGCGGGCCCAAAGGCCCGGATAGTCCATGTTGGACCCACCATCGGGGGGATCGCCGGCGGCCAGTGCGGTCAGGACAGCTTCGTTGTTGGTGCTGCCCCGCCAGTCCAGGGTGACATTGGCGCCGATGTGGTCCTGGAAACTCTCCAGACCGGCGATCGTCTCCACGGCCGGATCCAGATTGCCCCATGCATACCACCAGGTGATGACTGCCGGCTCGGCGGCACCGGCCTGGTCGGTCCCCTCGGACGCGGCCGGGGCTGCGCAGGCGGCCAGGGCCAAAGCGCCCGCAGTCAAGCCCGCAGAACGCAGGAAAGTACGGCGGCTGAGTGTTCGTTCGGTCATTCGGTCATTCTCCCGGGAAAATATGGATTGGAACAAAAAAACATACCGTATAAGCTCGGGCATGACCTGTCTGCACGGGGCACAACCCGTTGCGCATGCAAGCTGCAGACAGCCCATGACACCGCGGCGCGAATATGGCAACCGGAAATAGGGTACGCCTCAATTGTATCATGCGCATGGTACGGCCCGGGGGATTTCCCCGGGCTGTAGATACCTAAGGGATAACAGCAAGGGGGACCTCCCGGGGCCCGGTTATGGCAATTCGCCCGAGCAGTCGCGGTGCCTGCAGCAACTTGATGTTGGCTCGGCCAATGCGTTTGACCCCTTGGTTTTCCTGGGCAAAATCCTTTATGCTCATCAGAAGATTGCCCAAAGTCCAGTCCCGGGGCAGGTCGTCCCCAGCGCCCGTGGCGTGTGCCATGCGCAAGTCCCCGGTCGCGTCGGCATCTGCAAGGGCAGCCGGTACAGAGCCCCGATCCGGGCCTGTTGCTTCGGGAACCGGAGGGCAACCCCGGGTTCCGTCCAGACTCACCTCACCCTATGGGATCAGACAGCAGGAGGAGACAGACTATGAGTGTGCAGGTTATGCCAAGAGATTACCGCCTGGCGGGCGGCTCGGCACGGGCCGTGCCTCTGGACGATGCACGTATGGAAGAGCGCATGGCAGGCCGTTGGTGGAAGCCATCCTTGCCGCGCCAGGAAATGAAAGCCCTTATGGCACGGACGGACGGTCCTGCCCTGTGGCATTTCAGTCTGTGGTTTGCCCTGCTGGCGGGCAGTGCTGCCCTGGCCGTCGCGACATGGGGCACCTGGTGGGCGGTGCCGGCCTTTCTCCTGTACGGAACGATCTATTCGTCTTCCGATGCCCGCTGGCATGAATGCGGTCACGGTACCCCTTTCCGCACCCATTGGCTGAACGAAATCTTCTATCACATCAGCTCGTTCATGACCCTGCGGGAAGCCTATATGTGGCGCTGGAGCCACTCCCGCCACCATACGGACACCTATTTTGTGGGCCGCGATCCTGAAATACAGGTCCAGCGTCCGGCAGACCTGCTCAAGATTCTGATGGATTTCCTGTACCTGCGCAGCGGTCCTCCCGAAGTCTGGCGCATCATCCGGAACGCGTGTGGCAAGCCCGATGTCGATGTCCAGGACTTCGTCCCGGAACGGGAGCGCCCGAAAATGTACTGGTCCAGCCGCATCTATATCGCCATCATTGCAGCGTTCGGCATCTGGTCCGTGGCCATAGGCAGCTTTCTGCCCATCATGTTCGTGGCCCTGCCCCGCTTCTACGGGGGCTGGCTGCACCAGCTGCTGGGGTTGACTCAACATGCCGGCCTGGGGGAGGACACCTACGATCACCGGGAAAACACGCGCACGGTGCTGGTCAATCCGGTGTACCGGTACCTGTACATGAACATGAATTACCACATTGAGCATCATTCGGTACCCATGGTGCCCTATCATGCCCTGGCCAAGCTGCATGCCGCGGTCCAGGACCAGATGCCGCCGACCTACAGGAACCTGTGGGAAGTGTACCGGGAGATGATTCCGGCTCTGATCAAGCAGGCTACCGAAGACCCGGACTACCAGATCATGCGTCCGATTCCCCAGGACACGGCAACGGAGACAGCGATCACCGCGGTTGCGGAACAGGGTGCGTGGGTGCAGGTTTGTGCGGTGTCTGATCTGGACGAGGAGGATGTCACAAGTCTGGTGCACGAAGGCCAGACCTACGCCATTTACCGGTTGAGGGGCGACCGGTTTTACGGGACGGACGGGCTTTGCACCCATGAGTACGCCTGTCTCGCCGATGGCCTGGTGATCGATGAGGTCATCGAATGCCCCTTGCACAACGGACGTTTTGACGTCACGAGCGGTCGTGCCTTGCGAGCCCCTGCCTGTGACGATCTCCGCACCTATCCTGTAGAGCGCCGGGGCGAACATCTCTATCTGGGCGTCAGGCCAGCCGCGTAGGATCGCCGGGATCTGCCGCCACCAAGGCCAAGCCTGCAGCACAGCCGATCAGCAAAAAGGGTCGTTCAGTCATGCACACAATTCCCATGCAAGACCATATAATACAATAGTTGGCATGGGCGTGACGTCGCTGAGCCGGAAGAAGCCGGCATGCTCGCGACACCGGAAGCCTTGCGGAACAAGTATGGGGCCGCAGGACTGTGCGGCAACAGCCCATCCGCCTGTTCACGGATTGCGGTTTATACGCAAGCCAGCACGGGCTTGTGTACACGAGGCCTGCCTGGCCCAGAGAATTGCCATCGCGGAGTGAAAAGTCACCATGTCCTCAACTGCCGTCGCTTACCCCCCCAAGCCTGTCGTGGCGCGCAGCCAGTTGCCGCCCGGTCCACCGGAGTGGCCCATTCTGGGCCAGACTTGGCGGTATTTCCGTGATTCAGTCGGCCTGATGCAGGAAGCGGCCACGTACGGGGATCTGGCGACCATGTCCGTCAAGCCTACCCTGGTGTATCTGGTCAATCACCCGGATCTCATCCAGGAGGTCTTCGTCACACAGCACAGGCGGGTTGGACGTGGTATTTTCAGCGACGTCCTGAAATTTTTGATGGGCGAGGGTTTGATCACGTCCGAGGGTGCCACACATCTGCGCCAGCGCCGCTTGATGCAGCCCCATTTCCATCACCGCCGCATTGCCGAGTACGGCGAAATCATGCTCGATTTTGCCCGGCGTCATCAGCAGCGCTGGACCGACGGGATGGAAGTGGACATCGCCGCCGAAATGAACGATCTCACGTTGCATATCGTGGTCAAGACCCTGTTCGGCATTGATTTGCCCGGGGACGTCAAACGGATTGGTGTCGCATTCGAATTCAGCAACCAGTACCTGAGTACCCGCAATGACCAGCCTGTACCGCTACGCAACCTGTGCCATCGCCTGCCCATGCCCTTGACACGCCGTTTCCGGCGCGAACTGGCGTTTCTGGACCAGACTGTCGCCGACCTGATCGCCCAGCACCGGCAGACAGACAGCTACGGCAATGACTTGCTGTCCCTGCTCCTGCAGACCAGGGATGAGGAGGGGGATCAACCCGACGCATCCGGGATGACCGACCAGCAGGTGCGGGACGAGACCATTACCCTGTTCGCTGCCGGTCACGAAACCACATCCGTGGCTCTGACCTGGACCTGGTACCTGCTGGCCACGCATCCGGTATGGCAAACCCGCTGGTATGCGGAACTGGACGAGGTGTTGGGGGATCGGCCAGTGACTCTGGAAGATCTGCCCCAGCTGACCGTCACCGATCAGATCCTGACCGAATCCATGCGTCTGTATCCACCCATCTGGTCCACCGGACGCATGGCCTTCGCCGATTTTGAGCTGGCGGGCTTTCCGATCCCGGCGGGGGCTATGCTGGTGGCTCCCCAGCTTATTATGCACCGGGATCCGCGCTATTTTGAGGAACCCCTGACCTTCCGGCCTGACCGCTGGACACCTGAATTCCGTCAGTCCCTGCCCAAATTCGCCTATTACCCCTTTGGTGGGGGACCGCGCCGTTGCATTGGTGACAGTTTTGCCTGGATGGAAGCCCAAATGGTGCTGGTGACGCTGGGACAGCACTGGCGCATGCACCATGTCCCGCAGCACACCGTCGAGCTGGAACCCTTGGTTTCCCTGCGCGCCAAGGGCGGCATGCCCATGATCCTGGAACGGCGCCGCGCCTGAACACAGGCCCGGCACGACGCGGCCTGCCTACAGGGCAGACTTGCAACACCACCAGGCGGCAAGGTACAAACGAGTTCGTTTGCAAACAGATCCTGACGGCCCATGCCCTGCCCAAGGGGCATGGGCCGTTGTCTCTGAGCCTGGTATCCAGACCGCAGTAGCCAAGAGGGCGCGTCTATCCCGTGGGTGTTACACCGCAGGAAACAGGTGCTGTCAGTCCCAGGTGTAGTCCACGTAATCTGCTTCTGCCTGGACGCGCAGCGCGGACCGGAACATGGCTTCCACTGTACCTTGGGGCTGGTAATTGATCAGGCGTTTGCCCTTGCCAATGGCGTGATCGTAGCGATACCAGATGGGCACGGTCACTTCCAGGGGTTCCTGCCCGGTCAGTTCGGCCAACAGGGGAGAGGCATGGGTGTAATAGAAGGGTTCGGGGGCTCCGCAGTTGAAGGACTCACCGATGGCAGCGGGTTCTTCCAGGGCACAGACCAGCATGTGGGCAATGTCCCGCGCGTCATTGGGCTGGTAGAGCCAGGAACGGCCCTCAGCATCCCGGATGCTGCACGGCTGCTCCGGGCTTGTGGCCCGGTCCAGAATATCGTGCCAGAGTTCGGTGCCGTCTGCCATGTACAGTTCACCCAAGGGACTGGCCTGCCCGATCTGCAGAATGCCGCAGACCCGGTTTACGGTGAACTGGCTGAGAATGGCCTCCCCGGACTGGACGTGGCTGGGACGTACGATCACGGTGCGCAGCCCCGTGTGGTTGGCCGCCATATTCACGAATTCTTCGCCGATCAGCTTCACCAGGGAGTACTCGCTCTCGGGTTTCTTCGGATGCTCTTCGTCCACCGGATGATAGGCACAGGCATATTTCTCTCCGTTGTTGGGGAAAACACCGGAGGAACTGACGTAGACCAGCCGCTCCAGCCGCTCCGCGTTTTCACCGCAAACGCGGGCGATCAGCCGGTTGATCTGCAGGTTGTTGTCAAACTGGGGCCCGACGAAATTGGCGGTGTGGATCACGGCATCCACCCCGGCTACCGCTTTCTGTACGAAAGTCTCGTCGGTCAGATCGCCCTTGGCCAGCTCGATGTCAAGGCCCTGCAGCCGGTCCAGCGTCGGATCTTCGGGCAGAACCGTGCCCCGGACTTCGTGATTGCGGTCCAGCAATTGGCGTACGAGACGGCAACCTACCTGTCCCGCCGCACCGGCCACCAGAATTTTCATGCGGATTCTCTCCTTGCCTGGCTAGAGGCTGCTATTGGCGTAGGGATATTCATACCAGTCCAGCATGCCCAGAGGGGTGGCGGCGGCAGCGAACAGGAGCAGGGACGAGTAGGTATCGGCGAACTGGCGTCCCCCGCCTTTCCCGGCGATGACCGCCCCGCCCGTGTCCACGAACTTGCCGGTGCTCTGGCTCTCCGCCGGCCGGGCCACCAGGGCCGCAAACTGCCGGGCCGCGATCTTGAGATAATCCTCCTTGCCCGATACCAGGTAGGCATGGGTGAGGGCTTCCAGAAAGTGCGGTGTGGGCGCGGTGCGTCCCAGACTGGGCAGTTCCTTGTAGAAGGTGATGCCATCCGGACCCAGGGTATGCGCCAGCAGATCGTCCACTACGTCCACGATCAGGGAACGGATGCGGACATCGTCGTCCAGCAGGCGGTAACGGGCCAGGGAGTTGACGGTGATCGAGATCATGAAGGGCACGCGGGGCATGGTATGGCTGGTATAGGGCGCGAGCAGAGCGCCGTACGCGTCGTACCAGTCCAGAAACATGTGCGCCAACCGCGTGGCTGCCTGGTGCCAGTAGGGCTCACCGGTGCCCAGATACAGACCAATCAGGGCCCGCAGGGCCCAGCCTCCTTCCCGCACCGCAGCTTCCCCTGGCGTGCGCATGTGGGGCAGCGCCATGTGCCGCAGGATGTTGTGGCCAATCGACGTGGCGGCATCCAGGGCTTCCTGCCGGCCCGTAAGGCAGTAGTAGTCCAGGAAACCCTCGGTCCATTCGTGGGAGGGAATGACCTTGCCTGTGCCGTGATACGCGGTGTGGATCTTCAGGCCGCCCCGGATCAGGGGATCGGGATGGTGGTGACAGAAATCCACGTCCAGCCAGTGGCGGGCACATACCAGGGCCGAGTCCAGCAAGCGGCGCTGGCCGGTCAGGGCGTAGTACAGCAGACTCATGTGGGGCCGATCGTATTCGTTGTTGACCCATACCGTTTCGCCACCCCCGCGTCCCTGATCCGTATAGCCGGCATCCGGGGCATCCCCAAAATGCATCATGCCCAGGGCCTGGGGCCGGGCGGCATGCAGCTCGTTGAAACGGGAGAACAGGCGGCCGGGCACATGGGCAGGAAAAAAGTCCATCCGCCAAGGATTGTTGTCCCGGTACCAGGCACGGGGCAGGACCGGTACGTCCGGCATCTGGAACTGGAGACTGCGTGTGCTGATTTCATCCAAGTCGGCCTGCCCTCCGTGGAAGTGCAGCAGTAACCGGTGGGTTTTGCCCATGCCCTGCAGAATGCGGGCAGGCTGTGCGGTGGCCGGATACAGATCGGCGACAATGCCCTGGGCATCGGCCTGCAGGGCTTTGGGGTAATGCTGATGTGCCTGGTAGTGCGTGACAGCCAGGCCGCGTGAGCCCTGGCGCCAGTCCACCCAGAAATCTCCGTAGAAGGACTCCGTAAAATGCTCGTTGGACTGGTAAAGCAGCGTTTCGGCGTCGATAGTCTGCTGGACGCCTGAGGATGAGGTCTGGATACGGGTCCGGTAGTATCCTTCGCCCAAGGCCAGGGCCGGAGCTGTAGAGACAGCACCAGCCTGAAGCCGGAAGTGGGCGGTCAGGGCGGTGAGGAAGACTTCCTCCTCAGGGCCATCGTGAATGAACTGGTGTTCCAGTTCCAGGTAGGGTTTGCCGGCATAGGCGGTGACCAGGCCCCGAAACGACAGGGCTTCGGCACCATGCCGGTTGCGGTGGCGGCCGGTAAGGACCGCGATCGCCCGGAGTGGACCTGCTTCGACAATGTCCACGGCGTCGACGATGGCGTGGAAACGACCGGACGGCAACTGCAGTTCAATGCAGCCCAGTTCCGGTGTAGTCTCCAAGGTATGGCCCTGCACCTGGACTGCCTGCAGGGCCAGGGCTGCTCCCGTATGGATTTCCAGGGACAGGACACCGGTATCCAGGTGCAGGCCCTGATCGGTCTGCACGAGCGTGACCCTGGTCTCAGGTTCCGGATTGGTGATGCCCGCATCCATGAGCAGTTCAAAGTCCCGTGACCGGTTACCGGGCAAGGCGGGCTGAAAATGCATCAGAGCCCAGCGGATGCTGCCGTCCGGCCACCGCCCCAGAGGACGTACCTGCCGCGGCAGCCGGTCAGATCCATGCGCAAGCCCCAGATGATTTGCGTCCTGCAGGCGTCCTTCGGCACAGGGGATGCTGACTGTGACCGGTTCCTGGTGGCGATCGAAACGCGAGAGTTTGGGAAAGTGCAGTTGAGTCATGGAAACCTGATCCAGGGGTACAGTCATCCGGTCGCAGCCGATCCGGATGGCAGACCAAGGCACATGTTGGGGCGCGATCCAGGCGACAAGTGCGGCTAGATAAATATCCGAAATTTATTTAGTCTCAACAGGTGCAGAGACAGTAAGCACTGCCGGGATGCTCCGGAAGGCAAAAGAATGCCCTGGGCACGGTTAGCGCAGGCAACCCGGAATTCCGGACTCGCTCCTAACGTGCAGGCGAGTCTGCTCTTCATTATACCCGGGAAGGTTGAGATCTGTGGCGGCAGGTCAGCGCTCCCGCGATTGTCGCCTGCCGGTTCAGCTCCATACCTGATGTAGTGGGGCATTAGGGCAAGGGGTAAGGGCGTCAGTCCGTCATGGCCATGGGCAACATCCAATACCCATCCCGCAGACCGTTGCATCACGGGACAGCATAGGCAGACGGTACAGACCCTCTGGGAGCAAACCGCAACACAAACAAGCGTATATTAAAGGAAGGGAAGTTCCCAAAGCCATTGCTGATCATCCTGGTATCATCATTGCAGGCATGACCCTTGGGGCTATGGTGCTGTGTAACGATAAACCCAGCGAGGATATTCAGATGGCTCAGCTTCATAATCATGTGCAAGGGATGTCAAGTTAGTCAAGGCGGCGTTTTCTGAAAACAGTTTCTGCAGGCGGATAGCTACCATGATGTTGGCAGCCTGTACGCTGGCAAGCATGCCCGTAGAAAATCCACCTGCTGCCACTTCCCCATTTTCCAAAGACACTGCACCGTTCATTCGGCATGGTGACAAAAGCCTGGCAACACGTGTATGGTTTTGCACAATCCCCCCATGGACCGATCACGCGCGTGGAATGGAGTATGGACGTTGGTGCGCATTGGCAGGATGCCACCGTGGCACCCACAAGGACTCTACGGTTGGACCCGTTTTGCTTCAGATGGCTGGGGGAAACGGGTGACCACCGCCTTATGACCTGGACCACAGATGCTGGGGGGTATAGCCAGCCCGGCACCATACCGTTCAATCAAAAAGGGTATCTGTGCAATCAGCCAGTACCCCATCCGATCCACGTGGCCTGATCAGCAAGCAGACGTGTGCCGGAAGCCAGGTGGCCAACATAGAGACACCGTGCCGGGCTTCCTCGCGGGATATCTGAGCAAAGCCTGCCAATCCCCGGCAGGACAGGGCGAAACGGGTGACTGCGTCAAGGTGCTTCGGTACAAACCGGGGTTTACTCTCCCGACAGCTGGTTAGGAGAATATAGACGGAATGAGCAGTTATGGGCTTACAGTCTTCCCCGCTTGTTCACGGGGCTGTGAGGATTCCTACGGGGATGCCGCTCGCCGCGCCGAAAGGCTCCGGTCTCGGGTCTTAATATTCCCTGTTGCCTTGTGGTCTGCGTGTGTCACCCCAGCCCTTACCGGCAGCAATGGCTGATCACATTGATTTCTCGGAAACAGAAAGGTTATGCGTCCTCTTCGTCCACTGTGCGAGCCCCAAGGCGTTCATCTATGATAAGAAGCCCGGTGCCATCGTCACCAATTCGTTTGAGATGTTCGACAATGTCCAGCGCGGATTTTTCTTCTTCTACCTGCTCCTCGATAAACCACTCCAGCAGTACCTGCGTAGCATAATCTTCCAGCGCTCGTGCTTCCCGGTAGAGATCCTCGATCCTGCGGGTCACAATCCTTTCATGTTCCAGAGCCATGACCATGGTGTCCAGTACAGACTCGAATTCAGTGGGTGGCTGGTCAATGGACTGGAGGACCACCCGACCATCCCGATCATTCAGGTGTTCAAAGATACGCATCGCATGCTCAATCTCTTCCTGATGCTGAATTTTCATCCAGTGCGCAAAGCCTGGCAGCGTTTCCGATTCAAAGTATGCGGCCATCGACAAGTAGAGATGAGCCGAGTACAGTTCGCTGTTCAATTGGTTGTTCAGGGCCTTTTCCATCTGTTTGCTTAACATGGTCCAATCCTCTTTTGCATCTGCCCAGATTGCTATGACAGTGGACCCAGTCTACTATACCTTGATATGTGGGTGCAGGACGGAATCATCGGTTGGCCCGGTTTGGGGACCAAGGACCGGAGAGCTGAAAAAGGTGTGGGACTTCCCGTGCAGGAAGGGATGTGTTCCGAGGGGGTGAGAGGTGAGCAACAACCGGGAGGGGATTATGTGCGGGGGCCAGCAGATATTGCGTTGCGCATGGCAATGGCATGCCGTTCCACCCGTCCGGTCAGGAGCAGGCTGCCGGTGCTCAAAAGCCAAAGCAGGAACAGCAAGCCCGTGTACCGGTGGAATTGGGTTGCGGCATCAAACCAGATGAATTGCATAACCATACCGAGCAAAACGGACACGGGCGCCAAGCCTTTCCACAAGTCTCTAACCTGCCATTGATGTATGGCCGCACCGAGAATGGACAATCCCGTTACCGCAAAACCGATCTTACCGGAAATCGCGCGCGACGCGGCCACCGTTTGCCAGATGGCACCGGGTACGTTGAGTTCGGCTGGTAGTGCCATGGCCATGACTATGGCACAAGCTCCGGAGAGAGCCGTGAATGCTCCCGCGCTCATGAACATGACGGACACCCATGGGAATTCTGAACGTGTCCGGATAATCCCCGGATTCATGAGAAGCCATGCGGCTGCACCCAGGGTAATGCCCGCAACCATTCTTGCAATGCCACCTGTACCGTAGAGAAACCGGTGATTTGCGATAGCGTTCAGGGAAGCGCGAAGTGTGGACTGGTCAGCATCCGCAGCCACACGGGCGCTGACTGCAATCACTGTCGCGACCGCGGTAACCAGCAACAATATGCCAGCCCGGCGTGTGGACGAGCTGGCGTACAGGTGAAAAATGGACGGCGAGTCAGCGTGCATGGAGATCGGAAAGTTTCTGGCTGAGACAGAGGTCGCGGTGGGGGATGCACAGTGGTGCCGGTGGAAGCTCGGGCAGTGCCTGCGGCGCGGTCAATATGAACGTACACACCCAATGCAGTTCCAGGCTCTCTGCAAGTCGATTTGTGCAGAAGCCGAGGGATGTTGAGGAAAAAATCCCTACCGTGCCTATGCGGGGTACCAGGAAGAGGAGAAATACGTCAAACTACGCTGGCTCTGCAGCTCTCAACATCATATCCCCCAATCTCTAAACCATAAGTACCGGGTGATCCGGAACCTCAAGGCCAGGGCAGTCTACACGGGACCACGCAGATTTCCGCAATTGCGCCTTGGTCCTGTGTTGGAGCAAGATCTCCCAACTCATGGCAACTTCATCGGGAAGGGGTAAAGCGTTTGCACGGTTGCGGATCGTGAACCTGACCGACAGAACCACACCCCGGAGGGCAGCCTGCGCAAAACGTATGCGGGGATCTGCCAGGCTGTCCGCCAAATCTGTCTTGAGCCCGTCACCTGGTATGCGCAAATTCGATACCGTACACGAGCCCGCTAGCGTCCAGCAACCGTTTTTGCTGTGTTGCGCTGGAGCAACCGTGGCTATTCGGCAGCTGATGTAACCTTGGCCTGCACCTGCGCTGCAGAGGTGCATGATCCTCATCGTCATTTCCGCGATGCGGCCTTCCGGCAGTTATCGCCCTGGATGCCACTAGAGGAACCTATGGGTTTGTCGCCTGAAGCCAGTCTGCAGCGATGCGGCGATGCCAGTTCAGCATGGCCGTCACACCAGACACGTTAAGTATCCCGTTCCTGACCAGAGCTTGACCCGCTACAATGGTATCGCGGGCAGATACGGGACCACAGCGTAGCAGGGCCTCTACGGGATCAGACCAGGCCCCCGCAAATTTCACACCGGTCAGAGGCCAGACGACAAGATCACCAGCCTGACCCGGCGCCAGTGAGCCGATGTCTTCACGACCAAGGCAGGCAGCCCCGCCCAAAGTGGCCATTTCCAGAGCTTCCCGGGCTTGCATAGCCTGGGGACCACCACGCAAGCGGGCCAATAGCAAATCACCGCGCGTTTCCAGCCAGAGCGAAGCGCTGTCAGCCGAAGCCGAACCATCACAGCCTATGCCAACGGCCACTCCGGCATCGCGGAATTCACGGATGGGAGCCAGACCGGTGCCCAGGATCTGATTGGAACTGGGACAGTGGGCTACACCGACACCCCAATGGGCTAGTCTTGCAATTTCGGCCTGATTGGGGTGGATGCAGTGAGCCACCCAGGTTCGAGCGGAAGCCCAGCCGACACGTTCAAGGTATTCGATGGGCCGGCAACCAAAGGCAGCTTCACAAAAGACATTCTCGTCAGGATCCTCAGCCAAGTGCGTATGCAGACGCACGTTCAACCTCTCGGCCAGCATGGCTGTACGCGTCATTAATTCGGGTGTTACGGAAAAGGGTGAACATGGAGCCAGGGCTACTTGGACCATGGCCCCGGGCGCGGGATTGTGGTGCAGGTGCACCAATCGCTCCGATTCGGCCAAAATCTCCTCATCGTCCTGGACGACCGCATCAGGAGGCAGACCACCGTCTTTCTGGGAAAGGCTCATGGAG
Source organism: Caldilineaceae bacterium (assembly GCA_965200385.1). GTDB lineage: Bacteria > Chloroflexota > Anaerolineae > Caldilineales > Caldilineaceae > Bin34. Next base: position 3,478,407 of record OZ241342.1, on the reverse strand, counting down.
CCGCGGGTGGGCTGAAAGCGAAAACCGAGCTCGGTAGCAGCCTGGATCTCTGCTCCTATCAGATCCCCGCTTCCCCGTGGATGTACATAGAGATGATCGGTAGACGTTGTACAACCACCCAGCGCTAGTTCACACAACCCAATCCAAGCCGATACATAGGCAGCTTCCTCGTCCAGGCGCTGCCAGATTGGATAGAGGGTGCGCAACCAGTCGAAGAGATTGCCGGCAAGCGCCGGGGCAAACGATCGCGTAAGATTCTGGTACATGTGGTGATGGGTATTGATCAGGCCTGGCGTAACTAGGCAGCCTGTGGCATCAATGACCCTGTCAGCCCAGGGTTCCTGGCCTGACTCGCCTACGCCGGTGACAAAACCATCGGATATGGCAACCCAGCCACCACCGATTTCTGTGCGCTCGGTATCCATGGTCACCAGCAGTTCGGCGTGCTGTACAACTAGATCCGCTTTGGGCTCACCAGCCTGTGGCATAGCGACCTGTTCCGTGATGCCGTTTCGTTCCGTCATACAGTCAAACCTGTTGGAGGCAGGATACGTGAAGGCAGGGACACAGACAGTATCCCTAGCGCAGCACTGGAACACCGCTCTGCTTCGGGACAGACTGTCTGGATTAGTGCCTTATACCAAGTCCGCTTTGCCCCATAGCGCAGCTGAACGGGACCACAGGAGGCAAAAACTTGTTGTCCGTCGTGCCTCACCCTGCCCTTGTGGACCACACAACACCTGCCTGCCCGTCATGCATCGGGTGTGCTAACTCACGGCCTGGATCCAACGTCCCGTGTCGGTTTCTGTCAGGCAACTTTCACTCTTGTACTGGGAATACGATAACGCTGCGCCGGGATTCACCCCGGGACATTAGCGCAAAACCTTCGTTGACCTCTTCCAGAGGCAGGCGATGGCTGACCAGTGCGTCCAGCTTGAAGGTGCCCGCCTGAAAACGCTCAATCAGCAAGGGAATGTCCAGTGCGGGAATGCCCCCGCCGGCATGCGCCCCCGTGATGATCTTTTCATTGTCGATCAATTCCACCTGATCGACAACCAGCTGGGTACCCGGCGGACCGGCACCTTCCAGTACCACCATGCCACCGTTGCGTACCACGCTCAGTGTCTGATTCATGGCCACTGCCGAACCGGAAAAATCGAAGGCGAAATCCGCCATGGCCCCACCGGTAACCATGCGTACGGCGGTGGCAGGCTCCTGCTGTGTGGCATCTACCGCATCCGTAGCCCCAAACTCGCGCGCCCATTCCAGCTTGCGTGGCACCACGTCAATGGCGATGATCTGGGCCGCACCGCACAGCTGCGCAGCATTGATGCCGGCTAGGCCCAGGCCTCCGCAGCCGAAGATGGCTACCCGGCTGCCGGGTGCTACACGGGCCCGGGTAAGAACGGCCGCTGCGCCTGAAAGCGCACAGCATCCCAGCAGACATGCTGCATCCAGAGGCACATCGTCCGGGATGCGCGTCAGAGACGCTTCAGGCACAACGCAGGCTTCCACGAACGTGGCAATCTCGTGATGGCCAAAACGTCCGACCCGGGTTCCATTCAGGTGGAAGCGGCTGGTCGTGTCTGGCACCACACGTGCGCGTTGCGGTTCACACAGGCGCGGCCGGCCCGTCCGGCACTGGCGGCAGCGGCCACAGGCACCTAGCAAATCGGACACCACATGATCACCCACAACCAGCGTGTGTACGCCGGGACCCAGAGCTGCCACCACACCAGCACCTTCATGCCCGGGAATATACGGCTTGGGCCAGTTGGCGTGCCTAACCACAAAACGGTCACTGGCACAGATGCCACTGGCATGCCAGCGTACGAGCACTTCGCCCGGTCCGGGTGGATCCAGTTCCACCGTACGGATTGCCAGAGGGGCTCCTTCCTCGAGGCATAGAGCCGCTTGTACGATCATGAAGAATTTTCCTTTCCTGCCGGGATGGATGAGGCCAAGGAGGCACTGGTTACCTGGGCCAGGGGTTCGCCGATCACGGCTTCGGTCAAGAGTTCTGGCGTAACCTGTTCCTTGTCCGCATCCAGCACCTTGATACCGCCATTCAGCGCCACAAAACGATCAGCTACGGCGAAAGCATGGTGGATGTTGTGCGTGATGAATACCGTGGCGATATTGCGTGCCTTTAGGGTTTCCATCAGATCTAGAACTGCATGGGTTTCCTTGACGGAGAGTGCTGCCGTCGGTTCATCCAACATCCGTACCTGTACTCCGAAGTAAAGGCTACGGCTGATGGCAAGCGCTTTCCTTTCCCCGCCGGACAGGTTTTCCACCAACTCCTCGGCATCGTCGAGGAAAATGCCCATTTCAGTGATGGCACGCAGGGATTCCCAGGCCATGCGGTCAAAGTCCAGTAGTTTCCAGCGTGTCTGCAGTTCCTTACCCAGAAAAAAGTTCCGGGCGATATTCATAATGGGCACAAGGCCGAGATCCTGGTAGACGATCTCCAGGCCCGCGGTCCGTGACGGACTGGGATTTTTCCAGCGTACCTGTGCTCCCTTATAGTGGACTTCCCCGCGTGTGGGGGGAAACACGCCGGCCAGAATTTTGACCAGTGTAGTCTTGTCTGCACCGTTATCGCCAATCAGGCCCAGCACCTGTCCAGCCTGCAGTTCAACGCTGACCCCGCGCAGGGCCTGGATATGGCCGAAACTTTTGTGAATATCGACCAGGCGGACAATGGGTTCCTGGGCCGTAGTCATGATGTTCCCGGTCGATGGAATTGCAGCAGGCGGAAATTGCTGAAGCCACGGTTGATAATGACAGCCCGCATCAGGATGATGCCCGTCACGGGCATATAGATAATATAGATATAAGAAGAATAGCCGAAGAAGATCAAGCCAGAACGAATAACGCTGACGAAAATGGCGCCCAGGACTGCGCTTACCATGCTGCCTTTGCCCCCCATGAGCAAGGTGCTGCCGTGATGGCTTCGAATTCCATGCCCATGCCCAGCTGAGACTGTGAGGTCAGGAAACGGGCCATGTTGGCGGCCCCAGCGAAGCCGGCTAGCAGACTGCACAGGGCAAAATTGATCACCTTCGACAAATCCAACGTATCCAGACGCTGACGGATGATGCCTACGCCCAGTCTCGCTGGTTTGCACCTGTTGTGGGACCGGTTCTGGCGGTTTGATCAGACGCCACTCTGAAACCAGCAGAGAAGATCCTGTAGGTGGTTGCTTCCTGGCTACACTGCCATCAGCAGGTTACGCCCAAGAGGATCCAAAGAATCACCCAAGGATGCCTGCTATGGCCGGATGAGGGCTCTGGGCACAGAGCCGATCAGGTAAGCGGCCGGCGTATGAAAAGCTCAAGCAGAGGTCTGGCCCTTACCCAGGAGGTACATCGACCCTAAAGCTGCCGCATCCCCGTTTTCGCATCTGTCTTGTCCCGCCTGTCGCACGAGGGCCAATTCTATGTCCACCGACACCGGTACTAACAACTCCTCGTTTCTGGACCGCGCTTTGCGCAGGCCGAAGTGGCGTATCCAACGCATCATCCGCGCCCGTTCCTCATAATACCGGACGATCATAAACATCGGGCCCGACAGGCGAACGCAGGCGTTTAGCCTGCTCAGGGCGTATTGCAACAACTCAGCGGAGCCCGTCTGATACCCCCTGATGATTTTGTTACGAAGCAGCTCCAACCATTCTCCATTATCCAGATGCGTGTTGTACAACAGACCGGCGACAAACCCCAATCATCAGGGAGTGACGTACCAGATTGTCCTCTTCCTTGGCTTGTATTGCTTCGTGTAGTGCCGTGCCCCATTCGAGACAAAACAACGCGTCTTGCCTGGTGCGCACATCACCTTTGTCGCCAAGGTCGCCAAGGTACGGACGGGCCAACACGGCGTGGCGAAGATCATGCATGAAATCCACATCGCCGTCTTCGTAGGCATCGGAAATGTCGTCGCACAGTTCCAGCGCCTTGATCCCGAAAAGGCCGTCAGCTGCAGCTATGCCCCCTGCTTCACCCCAGTGGAAAGTGAAGTCCTGCGCTGCACCTTTTGCCACAGCGATAAGCGCTTTCTGCATGGTGTCCGTAATCAGGCCCATCATGGCAGTCCCTCCCGGAAAGTTCATTCCAGAACTGTACATCATACATCAGGCCTGGTGTCTGCCTATTCCGGCATGCAGCAGACGTATATACCGGGGCCTGTGGGCAAACGCATGTCTGCCTGAAAGAGCAGCCATATTAACAGGATTGTCCTGGTCCTGCAGTGGACACGGTTGAAGATGTCCCACCTCGACAAAGCTATGGGCAGACAGTGGATTTCGTTCCCACAGCAGTTGACAAACAGGTCCGGCACCAGATCCCGCCAAACCTGCAATCACCGCACTGTATGCAGCAAAACGTGGCAAAATAGGGCATGCGGTCATTGTGCTCCAGTATGTTGTGCATACGGCATACTTGTCTGTTCAACAGGGCTAGAAGCAGGACCCATGCATCACGCCAAGAACCTGCAGGAGCAGTATTTGCCATGACCCTCGATCCCATTACGCTGGAAATCCAGTGGCAAAGGCTGGTCAACATTGTCGACGAGATCGACAATGCGGTGATTCGCACCTCATTTTCGACCATCGTGGGGGAAAGCCATGATTTCGGCTGTGCCCTTATGGATGCGTCGGGCTCGGGCCTGGCCCAGGCACAGTGGAGTCCCCCCCAGTTCTGTACGATGTTGCCCCGTACCACCAAGGCCATGCTGCAGCGGTTTCCCCCTGCGACGCTCCGGGAAGGGGATGTACTCGCGACCAACGATCCCTGGATCGGCAGCACGCATCTGCCGGATTACAACCTGGTATCCCCCGTATTCCACCAAGGCAAGCTGGTGGCCTTTCTGGGTACGGTGGCCCATGTCTCAGATGTGGGTGGTCACCTGGGCGACCTTGAAGCTCAGGACATGTTTATGGAAGGCACGCGGGTTATGCCCAACAAGTTCTACGCTGAAGGCGAAGTGGTGCCCATGATCGAGGAGTTCATTGCCGCTAACTGCCGCGTACCGGATATGGTGCTGGGAGATCTGCATGCCATTGTGGGAACCCACCGCATCGGCATCCAGCGCATTCGCGAGTTCCTGGATGACTACCGGATGACCGACATGGAGATCCTGTCGGCTGAGATTCTGGCCCGGAGTGAAGGAGCTCTGCGGACTGCGATCCAGGCTTTGCCCAATGGCCAATCCTCGTACAGCGTGACGGCTGACGGCTATCTGGAACCTTTCACCCTGAATGTACAGCTCTCGATCGTGGACGATGAGATCCACCTGGATTTCGCGGGTACATCACCCCAGCAGTGGCACTCCGCCATCAATGCAGCCTTCAACATCAGCTACGCCACGGCCGTCTATCCCATCAAGGCCATGCTGGCTTCCCACATTTTCAACAACGATGGATTGGTGCGCCCCATCCACATGACTGCACCTGAGGGCTCTATCGTAAACTGCACCTTTCCGGCTCCTGTAGCCGCCCGGGCCAAGGTTATTAAGCATATTCCGCCCCTCATTTTTGGGGCCTTGGCGGAACTGATCCCCGACCGTGTAATTGCCGCTGCCGGGGGCATCTTTCCGTTTCACGTCGTTGGCCAGGATGAACGCTTTGGCCGGCATGCAGTGCACATGCTGCCCCACGGCGGACTGGGCGCTACCCACAATGCAGATGGCCTGTTGCCTACGGCCTATCCGCACAACAGTACCGTGACGCCGACTGAGTTGATCGAGATACAGTGCCCGGTACTGATGACGCACAAGCGTCTGATTCAGGATTCCGGCGGTCCTGGCCAGTATCGAGGCGGACCCGGCCAGGAAATTGGTTTGCAGGCCATGTCGGAACGGGGTACCACGCTTACGATTCGTCCCGATCTGATGAAATTCCCGGCCGAGGGCCTCCGGGGCGGACAGCGGGGTGGTGCCGGTGATGTTATTTTGAACGGGGAGGGCATGCATCGTTTTGTCCCCCATCAATTCAGGCAAGGTGACAGGGTGATATTGCGGGTGCCGGGTGGTGGTGGCTACGGCCCGCCTGCGGAACGTGCACGGGCCGCCGTGATGCAGGATGTTGCCCTGGGCCTAGTCTCTCCAGCCCAAGCTCAGAGCGCCTATGGTGTCCCGATTGAACAGTCAGAGGAGGAATTGGCGGATGCAGCCCTGCGGCAAGCGGTTGCCCAGTTGCAGGCCAGTTCCCGCACAACTGACACATGACAGCCGATCTGGTAATTACGGGCGGGTTGATCCTCAACCCTACCTATGAAACTGCCTACGCCTCGCGGCCCGGCACCCTGGTCGTGGAAGACGGCCGCATCGCTGCCGTGCTCGATCCCGCCACAAGACCGGCAGCCCGCCAGGTGCTTGATGCCTCGGATATGCTGGTTGTGCCGGGGGGTATCGATCCTCACTTTCACTGTCGTGCACCTTCGTTTCCACAACGGGGGGATTTCGCCACGGAGTCCCGGGCGGCTGCGGCTGGCGGCATCACGACGATTTTCGAGATGCCCATCTCGAAACCGGGGGTAGCCACAACAGCTGCCCTGAAAACGCGGGGTGCCCTGGTGGCAAGAGATGCCTATGTCAATATAGGCCTGTATGGGGCACCGGGACTGCTGGATGAAGGTGAAGTGCAGGGCATGGCCCAGGCCGGTGCCGTGGCTTTCAAACTCTTTATGACCGAAGCACCCCCCGGCCGTGAAGACGAATTCGAGGGCCTCATAGCTCCGGATCTGGCCACCATTGGGGCGGCACTTGCCCTAACACGCCAAACCGGGTTGCGCTGTGCCATTCACTGCGAGGATCAAAGCCTCATTGACTGGTATTCAGCCCAGGCCCGGTGCAGCTCCGTGGCCGACTGGCAGCGGCACCTGATGTCCCGGCCGGCCGTAGTGGAAACAGCAGCTATTGCCGGTGTGCTGCAGCTGGCCCAGGCGTTGCAGGCCCCCATTCATATCGTGCATGTCAGTGCGGCAGCCAGTGTGGCGCTGGTGCAGGCCGCCCGGCAGCAGGGTACACCCGTCACGGCCGAAACCTGTCCGCACTACCTGCTGTTTACCGACGAGATCCTGGAACAGGTGGGGCCTTACGGTAAGATCAATCCACCGATGCGTACGCAGACCGATCAGGATGCCCTGTGGGCGGGCTTGCATGCGGGCATCTTCGATTTCATCGCCACCGATCATGCGCCCTTCACGGCCGCCGAAAAGGAAGCGACCTGGGGGCGTATTCTGGATGCCCCGCCAGGACATCCCGGCGTGGAAGCGCTGGTACCCCTGCTGTTGACCTGGGGCCTGACGGGCGTCCTGACCCTGGAGCGGGCGGTGGAACTCATGTCCTCCAACGCTGCCCGCAGCTTTGGTTTGTATCCCGGCAAGGGCGTCCTGCGCCCAGGTGCAGATGCCGATATCTGTGTGTATGATCCGCGACCGGATGCTACGCTTGAGGGATCTGTCTGGTGGACGAAAGGGGCTCCGGCCAGTCGCCTGTATCATGACATGCCGGTACGAGGCTCCGTACATGCCACTGTCGTGGGCGGTCACATCGTCTATCAGGAAGGCACCATGGTGGGGCAGCGGGGCTGTGGTACCTGGTTACGCTCCGGATTGACTGGCAAGGATACGCCCGCATGACCCTCTCCTGTGCCCTAGTGGGGTGTGGTGTGCGTGGCTCTATGTGGGCGCAGATTCTGGCTGCACATGAGGCGGTGGAATTGGTGGCTCTCATAGATCCTGATTTGGCGCGTGCGCAGCATCTGACTGAACGTCTGGGAGGAACCATGACCTGTCATGCCTCTCTGGATTCGGAGTCGGGACAGTGGGATTTTGTGGTGCTGGCCACCCCGCCCGCGATGCATTTTGCGCAGGTGCAGACGTGCCTGGGGCTGGGGATGCACGTCATCTGCGAGAAGCCGCTGGTGGAGGAATTCGCGCAGGCGTTGCCGCTGGTGCGTTTGGCGGAACAGGCTGGCCGCCAGCTGATGGTGGGCATGAACTTCCGCTATCTGGCGGCCAGCCAATACCTGCGCCGTGCGGTCCGGGCTGCACGTTTTGGCCCATTGGGCTTTGGCAGTTTCCAATACGTACGCCAACGGGATGGGCACCGGACCGATCTGAACTCCTATCCCCTGACCATGGCTCATCCCATGCTGCTGGAGCAATCCGTGCACCATCTGGATCTCGTGCGCTACTGTTACGATCAGGAGATCGTGCGCCTGTGTGCTGACACCTGGAATCCGCCGGGCAGTGTATACCGGTATGACAGCTGTGTATCCATTTTGCTGGAGATGGCCAGTGGCGCACGCGTCAATTATCTGGGTACCTGGACTGCCGGCTGGAATGGCATGGCGTTTTCCTGGCGCAGTGACTTTCCACAGGGCATGATTTGGCAGCGTGACCAATTCGGCGATGTGGTGGAAGTCCGATTCGAACCAGAGCTGGGCCTGACCGGGGCACGGTTCAAGGAGCCGGCAGAGGCCGAAGTGTTGCAGCCGGTACCCCTGGTTGCACAGCGTCCTTTCATGGATGATGCCCGCGGTCTACTGGACGAGTTTGTGGCCTGCCTAACCCAAGGGGTGCCGCTACAGACATCCGCCCGTGACCACTTGCAGACACTGGCCGTCGTGGAAGCCTGCATCCAGTCGGCTGCCGATCGTGTTTGGGTGGATATTGCGGATCTGTTCAGGGTCCACAATGCCAGTGATCTGTGGCATGCTTCTGTCACAGTCTAATGTATCAAGGAATACAGTAAGGAGACGGACATGACCACCGTACCGGATCACAGGGAGCGGGACAGGCGTCTGGCCCGTGTACGCCAGGCCATGGCCCAGGCCAATCTGGATGGACTGCTGGTCGCGGGCAAGGGACACTGGTGGACTGGTCGCGGCTATTTCCGGTATTTCACCGATTTTCATATCTGGGGCCATGATGGCCTGATCTTCATTCCTCTTGCGGCAGAACCATTCCTGACCTTCAGCTCTCATGCCGTGGCGGAACGGATTGGGGCCCGGGGCTGGATTACCGACGTACGCGGGGATGTCTATATCGCTCCACGCATGGCGGCCGAGTGCAAGGCCCGTGGATTTGGCCGCAGCCGGATTGGTGTGGCCGGACATCAGTTCATACTGGGGGCTGGCACCATGGAACTGCTGGCAGCAGAGATGCCGGACGCCGAATTTGTGGTCGCAGACGATCTCCTGAATCGGGTGCGGGCCATCAAGAGCGATCTGGAAATGCAGCAGGAGTTCGAACTCTGGACCTTGGCTAAATCGGCCATGGAGCGTTTTGTGGAGGTGCTTGAGCCAGGAGCCACCCAGCGGGAGTTGGCGGCCGAAGCCTGCCGTGTGGCCTGGGCGGGCGGTGCACGCGACATTCTGGTTTTCATTGGCGAACGGCCGGGTGAACACGATCCGCCCGGGGATGTGCCGCTCCGCTGTGACGACATCGTGCGCTATCACATGGAGATTCTGGGACCCGGCGGGCACTGGTGTGAACTGACCGTGAACTGTGCCTACCGTGAACCGACTGATCTGGAACTGAAACTCATGGACAGCGAACTGCTGGCCTTTGAGCGGCTTCGCGCGGCAGCCCGACCGGGCGCGCGGCTGAGTCAGATGGCGCAGCTTTTTGAACGCACCTTGGAAGAACAGGGCTGGGTGTTGGGCGAGACCACCCAGCATTTCGACTTCCATGGCCAGGGTATGGACACGATCGAATATCCCTGGTTTTCTGCGGCTGCGGGCTGGGGTGCCAGCCAGGACTGGCCATTGGAAGCCGGTATGGTGTTTTCCTACCACCCGCGGCGCAATCTGGTAAACGGTCCCCGCTGGAGTACAGGGATCAACGAGGATATCCGGATTACACCCACAGGTGCTGAGACGTTCAGCGGGGACTGGAGTCACTGCTGGCGTCTTATGGGGTGATGCAAATGGTCTTGCGTGTAGGCATTCTGGGGGCGGGCCAGGCGGGAGCCAGGCACATCACAGGGTTTCAGGATCTGGAGGATGTGCGGATCGTGGCGGTGGCGGATGCAGATCCGGAACGGGCACGCCGGGAGGCTGCGCGCTGTGGTGCAACGCCCTTCCCAGATTGGCGGAGTGTCATCGAGACGACACTGGATCTGGATGCCATCGTGGTGGCCCTGCCCCATCACCTGCACGCGGAAGCGGGCTGCATGGCAGCAGCCCAGGGCCTGCACATCCTGTTGGAGAAGCCCATGGCCACAAACGTCCAGGATGGACGCCGGATCGTGGATGCCTGCCAACAGGCTGGAGTTCTGCTCATGATCGGCTATGTCCACCGCTTTCGGGCTGAGGCCATACAGGCACAGGCGTGGATCCAGGACGGCTATATCGGTGTGCCGGTCAACTGCACGGAAACCATCGCCTCACCGCGTGGTGCGCATCTGGGGGCTTGGGTCAACGTGCCGGATCATGCCGGTGGGGGCGTAATGTTCTATACAGGCACCCACGCCCTGGATCGTCTGCTCTGGCTGCTTGATGCCCCTTTGGGCCGTGTCCACGCTGCCCTAAGGGCGTATGCCGATTCCGCCCGTGTTGAGGAAGCGGTCGCGGCCCTCCTGGAGTTCGAGAATCGGGCCATGGCCACGCTGGCTGTCAATGGACCTACCTATCCCTGTGGCACGACGGGATGGCGCAGTGAAATCTATGGTACGGAAGGGGTAATTCGCATTCAGGCCCGTCAGTCCGTGGAACTTGCAAGTTCCCGGCTGACACACCAGATGGATGTGCGCGATGCGGCTGTACAAGGTGGCGAACACTACAATTTTCGGCGCCAGGCCCAGGCTTTTGTCCATGCCATCCAGCAGGGGCAAGACTCGCCCATCACCGGTCACACCGGTTTAGCCGTGCTGGAAGCATGTGCCGCGATTTACGATAAGGCTTGAAGTTTGAGCAGCGTCGTCGCGATGGCCCCAGGCTAACCCCGAGCGGGGACAGCCTTATGTTATGGTGTAGCCGACCAGGGTTGGTTGTCTTCCCGGCAGCGCCACGTCATAAGATCTGGATCCACATCGTATCTTCCCTTTGCCTGAAACCTATACCGTTGGCTCTGCCAATGCCAGCGTACTTGACAGTCTGTAGATCAGTACCCTGCACCTTGGCTGATCTTCATCGATCACATGCCACTGTGCTTGTCCCGTTCCAGACATGGCAGGGGCTACAATATCGGAACATCAGGCAAGCCTGCTCCCACGGCCTGAATTTGACAGGAATTGACGGGTACGGTTTGCAGCCAGGGTTGTAGCTTGCCCCGAGGCGCTCTGACCGTATCCACACATTTGTCAGCCAGGATTTGGTTGTCTGGATGGTGTGCATGCAGCATGGGAAGGAGGATGATGGGAGACACTCTGCATGTGGAAGGGCCCGGTACAGTCATCACTATGACCAGTCAAGACCAGATTATGGCCTGCAGCAACCGGCGTGTACCGCAGCTGGAAGAAGCCATTCAGCAATTTCTGGATGATCTCGTTGCACGCAATCTGGCTCCCTCCACGTTGCGTACCTACCGTGCTACGTTGCGCTCCTTTACGGTATTTGCGGAAGACAATGGTATCCATGTCCTGTCTGCGATCACACCGGACACCATGCGGAACTGGCGCAATGGATTGCAGCATCAGCCATCCACCCAAGTGCGCATGCTGACGCAGATCAAGGCCTTTGCACGGTATCTGGTGGATCGTGACTGGCTGGTGCACAGCCCTGCCGCGTCTCTGCGGCCGCCACGGTTTGAACGCAAGCCCACGCTGCCGTTTGACCTGAACCAAATGCGCAATATCCTGCGGATCTGTCAGGATGAACCCGCTACACAGGCCCTGGTTCTGCTGATGCGGTATTCCGGCCTGGCCATTGGTGATGCATGCACATTGCGCAAGGATGCCCTGCTAGACGGGATTCTCTTTTTGCACAGGGCCAAGACGGGAGAACCGGTTACGGTTCCCTTACCGGACTGCGTGAATCAAGCCCTGTTTGCCTTTCCGAGCACGTCCGGGGATCATTTCTTCTGGACCGGACATTGCCTGCGGGAGACTGTCACCAAACGGTGGGGGAACCGTCTCAAGCTGAAATTTCAGGCTGCCGGCATAGTGGATGGCAGGCCACATCGATTTCGTGACACCTTCGCCGTGGAATTACTCAAGGCTGGCACCTCCATGGAGGATGTCAGCATTCTTTTGGGACACAGTAGCATTCGGGTCACCGAGCAGTATTACGCACCCTGGTGTCCAAGACGCCGGGAGCGACTCAATAGCATTGTCATGCGGGCTTGGAGTCATGATCCCCTGCTGCCTGAACTGCACGCTCGCAACTGACAGCAATGGCGTGGTGATACCTGATTGATTGTATTCAGGTGTGGAGAAATTTGTCTTGTGTAAGGAGACCCATGGAATGACAGCATCGCGCAAAAAACTGATCGAGTCCGCTCTGCCCCTTGATCCCATCAACAAGGCCTCTTCACGTGAAAAGTCTATTCGGCATGGTCATCCGTCTACGCTGCACCTGTGGTGGTCCCGGAAACCCTTGGCTACATGTCGTGCCGTGTTGTTTGCCCAGGCTGTAGATGATCCGTCATCATGGCCGGATTTATTTCCTACGGAACAAGAACAAAATGAGGAACGTGAACGCCTATTCGGAATCATGCGTGATTTGATCATTTGGGAGAACTCCAATGACGAAATCGTAATTGGTCGTGCCCGCAGAGAAATCGTACGTTCCATTGCCCGGGACCGCGGTGATGAACTACCTGACACATTCAAGGGTGATCTAGATTATCTCCAAGAATATGGTCCCATGATTCGTGATCCCTTTTGCGGTGGCGGCTCAATCGTACTTGAAGCACAGCGTCTGGGATTGCGGGCTGTCGGTTCTGATTTGAATCCTGTCGCCACCTTGATTTCCAAGGCTACGTGTGAAATTCCCGGCCGTTTTGCAGGCAATCCTGCGATCCATCCTGAAGCACGCCGAAAACTGGCTGGTACCACCATATCAACCAGGGCGGCTGGTTTGGCTGAAGACATCTTGCGTTATGGCGAACGGATGCGAGTACAGGCATGGGAGCGGATTGGACATCTTTACCCACGCATCAGGATTGATAAAAATATGGTGGCAGGCCGCGACGATCTGAAAGGATTGAAGGGCCAGGAACTGACCGTGATTGCTTTTCTCTGGGTCCGAACAGTAGCCAGCCCTGATCCAGCGCTGCGGGGGGCTCATGTACCCTTGACAAGCTCTTTCATGCTGAGTACCAAGGCAAAGAGTCGTACATGGAGTGAACCTCAAATACAGACGGATGGCAGAACAATTACCTATAAGGTTCGAGTAGGAAATGGGCAGCCACCAGCAAAAACTGTGGATCGACAAGGAGGGCGGTGCCTTCTGTCGGGTGTCGCCATGCCTTTCCCCTACATTCGCGCGGAGGGACAGGCCGGACGCATGGGAAGCCGGCTCATGGCCATCGTGGCTGAGGGGCATCGGAGCCGGGTGTTTTATGCCCCCAACACCGGAGATGGAAACTCTCGCCCAAGCCGCCCAGCCCCAGTGGAAACCGGATGGTGACTTACCTGAAAAAGCTCTTGGTTTCAGAGTGCAAGAATACGGCATGTTACGACACAGTGATCTGTTTACCGATCGCCAGCTTGTTGCGCTGACGACATTCAGTGACCTGATCGCCGAGGTACGGGAAGAGGTAATCCGGGATGCCCAATCTGCGGGCATGTCCGGCGACCAAACACCCCTCACAGAAGGCGGCCGAGGTGCTGTGGCCTATGGCGATGCTATCGCGCCCTATCAGCCGCACGATGGGAGCGTCGTATTCATCGATCAGTACTACAGGTTCCACGCCGTAGTGGAGAAACAACACCTTGATAAGAAAAGTCAAGCGGCTGCCAGGACCAGATGTGTTACTGCCCGCGGGGAAGACCTCAGGCTGTGTCAGGGCTTCCCCGTCCAAGCCCACATTCACGCCCCGCAAATACCAGTTCTGGTATACATGGGCCAACAGATCCAATAGCTTGCGTTCCAGACCTGCGGGAGTGTCAGCGTGTGTGTCAAACAAATCCAGACGAATGACCGGTCGCAGTTTTTGGCTGGGTTTATGTCCTTCCAGGACCGTACCACCCAACAGTGTTTCATCATCTACCCTGGCCATGCCAAGGGCATGGCCCCCAAAGTTGCGTGTGGGTTGTTGATCGCCCGGGAAGTAGGCTTCCAGAGTGGTGACAAGCAATGTTTTGCCAAATCGACGTGGGCGAGCCAGAAACAGAAATTTGCCCTCTTCCAGCATGGAATGCATCAATCGGCTTTTATCGATATAAAGTCCCCTTGGGCGGCGCAAATTCACAAAGGAAGATTCGTTTGTCAGCAGCGCAGGTAGGGCCATCTCACATATCTGGTGGAGTTGCTGCAATTCCTATGGTTGTTATATTATAGCCTGTACATGCCCATTTTCGATTACCTTGCTATGTTACAGATCTATTATCCATAGATACCCATGTCCTATGGCTTACGGTTAGGTGGTTGCAGATCGTACCATGTCAGCAGACAATTGTGTATCTCTCCTGCAAAGCAGTCCCGCACGGGGAACACCCTGGATATCGTCCAGCAGATTGGTGGTACATTTTTACAGATGGATCTGTCCAGTAGTTAGTATGGACACAGCGCGTGAACCGGGCCAGCGCGCCTTGCAGGAAGGAGATCACATTGACATTCCGGTCAACCATGCAGGCCTCCAGTATATTGCTCCGATCGGCAAATTCCCTATCACAGGTAGAACAAGTTGATCCCAACCATGCTGAGCGCGCCCTTGCTGCTGACCAAGTCAGTGGTGCCGGGCATTGAATCTGTCTTCCGTTCACGGCTGCTAGTCCCTGCAAAGTCAGCCTATATCACTGTCAAGCATGGACTCCTTGGCCTCACCAAGACTGCAGCGCTGGAAGCAGGCGCATATGGCATCACAGTCAAATGCCGTGTATCCGGGCTATGGTCAACACCGCGCGTACAGAACCAAAACCAAGTGGGGAGATCAAGCACGGACTCTGAATTTGCCTGAATCCCAAGTGATAGAGGAAGTAATGCCGGGACCGGCTCCTGGTGGAGCTGGCACATAGCTCTTTGTCTATATATGACAGATTGCATAACAGCCAATGCTATGAGCATCGCCTTGCTCTGTGAACATAGTAGTGGGCCAGAACAACACCCCGGTAATGTAACGGTCAGACATGTTCCATGGGCAGGTGACGGACACGCTGTCCGGTCAGGGCAAACCAGGCATTGGTAATGGCTGCCGGCACCGGGCCAATGGCTGGTTCACCCACACCATAGGGTTTCTCGCCCGTAACCTGCAGCAGAGCTTGGATCTGCGGAGCTTGCTCCATGGCAAGGATGGGATACAGATCAAAATTCCCCGGGAGTATCCTGCCTTCCTCAATCCGTACGGTTTCCATAAGCGTGGCACTGACCCCCCACATGATGTTGCCTTCCAGCTGTGCGCGTGCACCATCGGGATTGATGACCAGACCACAATCCATCACCGCCGTGATCTTGTGTATCCTGGGATACTGCCCGGTAGTGTCAGCGGCAGACACTTCGGCGATCATGGCCACCACCGTCCCATTGTCTATGCAGCAGGCCACACCTTGCGCATGGTCCTCCGGCAGATTCCTGCCCCAGCCTGCTTCGTCGGCCACCCGAGTCAGTGCTTGGCGCAACCGTTGGCCCGTGTCATCGTTGGCAAGATGATCCAGCCGGAACTGGACGGGATCCTGGCCCACCACCTGGGCCATTTCATCCATGAAACTTTCCAGGGCGAAGATATTGGCAAACAGGCCCAGGCCGCGCCAGGAACCGGTGGGTACCGGCAGTTGGCGGCGCCAGGCCAGCACCCGGCGGTTGGGCACAGCATAGTGTATGCGCGCACCACGCAGGGCCCCGATATCCGCACCCAATGCTGCAGCGGCTACAGGGGGGAAAAAGGAAAGCAGTACATCACCACTGGCCTGATGATGTTCCCACGCCTGAATGCGCCCGGCATCCAGGCGCGCGAACAGCCTGTGATGGGT
This sequence comes from Caldilineaceae bacterium, assembly GCA_965200385.1. Classification (GTDB taxonomy): domain Bacteria; phylum Chloroflexota; class Anaerolineae; order Caldilineales; family Caldilineaceae; genus Bin34. The sequence continues at coordinate 3,462,330 of OZ241342.1, read as the reverse complement.
GGGTGGACGCATAAACCCGCTGCGCAGTTCTTCGCTCCGATCCCAGCCTACATGGACCGGAACACCGGTGGCCTGTGACAGCAGCGCGGCCTCACGGGCGACATCATTCCCCATCTTCCGCCCAAATCCGCCCCCCAGATAGGTAGGAATGATTTCCACGTCCTCCAGTTCGTGTCCAGTGGCTTCGGCTACCGCCTGGCGTGTCGTTTCGGGCAGCTGGGTGGACACCCAGGCACGTGTCCGGTCCGGCTGCACGTCCGCCAGAGCGGTTTGGGGTTCCATGGGAGACTGCAGCGCGAAAGGAGTACTGTACTCCACTTCCAGGCTGGTAGCTTCCGCCAGGGCGGAGGCAGCGTTGCCGATGGTCTGCAGCGTGACCGCCCCATCCCCCTCCCGATCGACTCTAACCATGGCTTCCAGGGCGGCCTGATTCCAGGGACGTCCCGGATCCCAGGTGACATCCAATTGCTGCAGGGCTTGCCGGGCACGGAGACGCGAGGGAGCCACTACGCCTACAAATTGATCTCTCTGTACGATATGGATGTCTGGGTCATTTCGCACAGCCCATGTATCCACCTGTTGCATGCGTCCCTCCAGCGTGGGCGGACGCAGTACGGCGCCATACTGCATGCTCGGCAACCGGGCATCATAGCCATAGATTGCCTGTCCCGTCACTTTGGCCTTCAGATCCACCCGTGGCATCGACTGCCCAATCACGGTGAAATCGGCGACAGCTTTGCGATCCCGCTCTTCGTCAGGCACCTGCCATTCCCAGGGTGATGAAACCAGATCCCATAAGGCAATCCGTTGGTTGCCCTGGGTATCGACAGCATAATGGTCCTGCAACTGCACGTGGAACCTGGGTACTTCCAGCAGATGGGCCGCCCGGTCCAGCAGCATCACACGCAGATGTGCAGCCGTCTGACGCAGGGGTTCGTACAGCGACTGCACCGATATACTGCCCAGCGTGCCCATCGGATCAGGGGGGCCGATGGCTGTAGTAGCCTGTACGACATCCCAGTAGGCCCAGTCCACGCCCAGTTCTTCCGCAGCAATCTGCGCCAGCGCCGTATGAACGCCCTGCCCCATTTCAATCTTGTTAACATACAGTTTCATCCGCGAGTCCGGTCCGATCTCAAACCAGAGCCAGGCATCCATGTCAGGTAGCAGCGTATAGCTCCCGCTGTCTATCGTCCCGAGCACCACGGTGCGCAGCCGGGGCAAGCCCAAGGAGATGCCCAGGGCCAGGCTGCCCCCGGCTATTCCCATACCCAACAGAAAGCCACGGCGCGTTGGACGCCAGCGGCGTGACGGTGTTGATGAGGTAGTCATGAGCCTGACATTCGCGTGACTGCCTGGTGAATGGCGCGGCGTATCCGCTGATAGGTGCCGCAGCGGCATAGATTGCCCTCCATGGCTTCCGTGATGTCCTTTTCCGTAGGCGCCGGATTGTGCTCCAGCAAAGCCACAGCCGACATGATTTGTCCGCTCATGCACCAGCCGCACTGGGGTACCTGGACATCCAGAAAAGCCTGTTGCACCGGATGCAAGCTTATGTCCGGCCTGTCTGCGGCCGGGCCCAAACCCTCAATGGTACGAATCGTCTGTCCTGCCTCGATCGCTTCCACAGGCAAAAGACAGGAACGGATCGGCTGTCCGTCCACGTGCACTGTACAAGCACCGCAGAGACCTATGCCGCAGCCGAATTTGGTGCCGGTAAGGCCCAGTTCATCACGGAGTACCCACAGCAGTTTTTCCTGTGGCTCGGTCACGACCGTAACGTCATGATCATTGATCACCAGTGTATGTTGCGACATGAAACGTGTCGTACCCCTTTCCTGTTATCCGTTGATTTGGTTAAAACCTAAAGCTTCTGACGGATACCGTCTACCCACATGCCATGGGGGAGCTTGACCCCAAGGCGAATAACGATAGACGTTGGTAATCCAGGTGTGCGATCTACGACGTGTGGGTGGCCTCAACAGAGCCCATGACCCTGGTCCTGAAGGAGATTACCGGGCCAGTATACACAGTAGCCAGAGGATTAAGAGGACAATATGGCCAGTGCCAAGAGAAACATTCTGGCCTTAAGAAGCTGGAACCATCAGTTACGGGAAGAGGCGGGTCCTGTACTTTGCTACCTGTCCCCAGGGTAGCTGGGGTGAGCTCGGCTGTATGCTTTTCTTCATACTGCAACAGTCCGCAGTGATTGCGCTATATGGGGTAAAACCGGAATGTACAACCACAGATGGGGTACCGTGGGCAGGACAGCTGGAGACAACAGTCGTGCGCAACAGCCAGCGCGTCAAATCGGAGGTGAGGTGCGTGATGCAATTAAGTGGGAAAACAGCCCTGGTGACAGGGAGTGGCAGTGGTATCGGGCGGGCGATTGCGCTCAGATTTGCCGCCGCGGGAGCCATCGTCATTGTCACAGATGTACAGGAGACCGGGATTGATGTTGCTAGGGAGACTGACGGAATATTCCTGCAGGCCGATCTGTCCAGTCTGGACGCAACGCGGGAACTGGGACGGCGTGCTCTGCAGGCAGCGGGACAGATCGACATCCTGGTCAACAACGCCGGCCTCCAGCGTGTAGCCCCCGTCGATAAGTTTCCTGACACCGATTGGATCAAGCTGATCCAAATCATGCTGAATGCTCCCTTTCAGCTGACCAAGACCGTACTTCCAGGCATGAAAGAGCGTGGCTGGGGACGGATCATCAACCTGGCGTCCATTCATGGTCTGGTTGCCAGTCCCTACAAGTCGGCCTACATCGCGGCCAAGCATGGGCTCGTTGGCCTGACCAAGGTCACAGCCCTGGAAGCAGGCGCCTATGGCGTTACGGTCAATGCCATATGCCCGGGCTATGTCAACACACAACTTGTCCAGGATCAGGTGAGTGCCCAGGCCCGAACCCTGAATCTGCCCGAATCGGAAGTCATAAGGGAAGTCATGCTGGAGCCGATGGCCATCAAGCGCCTAGTGGAACCGGAGGAGGTGGCGCGGATCGCTCTTTTCCTGGCATCCGCGGATGCACAGTCCATTACAGGAGCTTCCCTCACGATCGATGGAGGCTGGACAGCGCGCTGACAGATCTTGGCCTCTGCCCTGCAGAACAGGGCCAAACAATATGAACCTGGTCGGCCCGGTTACGCAAGCCGGCCCGTCAGGCCGGGACCGGTTTCGTGATCAGGCAAAAAGAGGTGGCGCATGCGCGTGCGGGAACCTGATTGTACGTTCTCCGGCAGAATGAAGACGATGGCAGCCTGACTGTCCTGTGGGCGCATGTGGCAGGGGAGGAAGGCGTACAACCCGGTTACAGGTCCTGTGGGGAAGTGACGATCGGGCTGCAACCCGGATGGGAGGTGTCCCGGACCGCAGATTGGGCCTGAAGGTATACAGCCGGGAGCTCAGAGTGGCTCGGTCGGCGGCAGGCTACTGTTGCACAGAAGAGATCGCCAGTTCGTGTCTTGGGATTCTGCTGCAAGCGAGTCACAAATCTGCTGTGAACCTGCCCGACCTATTCCTTTCCGCTCAGGTGACATCGATCTGCAGCTCACCATGTCGTCCCACCCTCAGGCTGTCATCGGCGTGCAGTACCGTAGTGCAGGTGGGTTCTTCCACAATCGCAGGACCGGACAGGGTCAGTCCAATAGGCAGGGAACTCCGGTTATACACCGGATACGTCTGCATGACCGGCGTATCCACCAGGGCCACAGATCGTTCACCCTTGGGCGGAGGCGGAGACACCCCGAGAACTGATTCACCGGCCGGAATCCGGGGACGGGGCAACAGTCCTGTCGCCCGCAAACGCAGGGTCACGACTTCTACCGGGTCGTCCATGCTGTGTCCATAGTGCCGATGGTGCAGAGCATTGAAACGCGCAATCAGATCCGGCAGATCATCCTGCGTGAGAGCATGCGCAGGCAATGGAAGCGTAACGGCATGTTCTTGGCCCACATAGCGCATTTCCGCCATGGGTTCAAACAGTTGCCTGTCCGGGGCAATCCCGTCTGCGGTCAGAGCCGTGATCGCTTCCTGGTGCAGGGTGTGCCGGATCTGGTTGATGGTGTCCAGAGCCAGGGAGTCCGTACCGGCTACGTAGGTCTGGGCAAAATCGTGGGCGACATCGACCATGAGCATGCCGAAAGCCGAGAAATGTGCGGCACCGGGTGGCACGATGACGCGGGGTATGTTCAGTTCCCGCGCGACGCTGGTTGCCAGCAGAGGTCCGCCACCCCCAAAGGCAAAGAGGGCAAAATCATGTGGATGGTGCCCCTGTTCGACCGAAATCTCCCGCACGGCGCCAGCGATCTTGACTGTACTCAGACGAAGAATGCCGCGAGCGGTCGCTACCGGCGCCAAATGCACACGGGCGGCCAGATCGGCCAGGAGTGTGTGCATGCGCTCCTGATGCAGGGCCATTTCGCCACCCAGGAAATTGCAGGCGTCCAGGTAGCCGGCTGCCAGTGCGGCATCGGTAACGGTGATGTGCTGGCCACCCTTGCCGTAACAGACCGGACCAGGTACGGAACCGGCACTCCGGGGGCCCACCTGCAAATGGCCGCCATCGTCTACCCAAGCGATGCTGCCCCCGCCTGCTCCAATGGTATGGATGTCAATGGCGGGTTTCGAGATGGGCAGGGATTGAAACTCCTGAGTGTGCATGAACCGCGGCTGGCTGTTGGCAATCAGGGAGGTGTCTAGGCTGGTGCCGCCCATATCCAGGGTAATGAGGTTGGGGACACTGATTTCGCGTCCGAACGCCGCGGCGCCGATGACGCCAGCTGCCGGTCCTGACAGGATCAGCTGAATGGGCTCGTGCCGGGCGGAGTCCACGGTCATGACACCACCGCCGGATCGGGTCAGCAGGAATTGTCCCTGAAAACCCGCCTGGACCAGGGATTGCTGGAGATGTCCCAGGTAGGTGCGGGTGATGGGCTGGACATAGGCGTTGATCACGGCCGTGCTCGTGCGCTCGTACTCACGGTATTCCCGGCTCAGATCGCTGGACAGGGTTACGGTCACGCCTGGACAGACTGCCTGCAGGAGGTCCCGCATGGATTGCTCATGCCGGGGATTGGCGTAACTGTGCAGAAAACAGACGGCCACGGCGTCCACCCCGGATGCCTGGATGCGCGCTGCAGCCTGGCGGGCGTCCGCCGTATCGAATTCTGTGAGCACATCGCCCCGGAAATTCAGCCGTTCCGTCACTTCAAACACGCGCTGGCGGGGCACCAGTGAAGGCGGCTTGCGGTATTTGAAATCGTACATCGGATCCCGATCGGTCCGCCCCAGTTCGTATACATCCCGAAATCCCCGGGTCGTTACGATGGCCACCTGGGCCCCGGAACGGGTCAACAGGGCGTTGATGCCCAAGGTGGTGCCATGGATGAAATAGGTTACGTCTTCCAGGGGCACGGCTGCCTTGCGCAGACCCGCCAGGACTCCTGCTGCAGGATCCGACGGTACGGTCTCTACCTTCTCGAAGCGGTAGTGACCGCTTCGCTCGTCCAGGATCGTTACATCCGTGAACGTGCCGCCAACATCCACTGCTACATGCACACGCATCCTCCCGTTCGTTTTTGGGCTTTGCCGGAGACAGGTTACGCCGTGGAGCTGCGCAAGGCAGCCGTTGCGGCCTGATCCACTTCCATTCGCTCCGGATCGATCACGACCCGATAGATCGTGCGAGCGGCATGCAGAGAAACATAGTCGGCCTGCACGTCCGCCAGCACCGCCTGCGGATCCCGGGCAGCCGGATTGCCCCAGCCGCCCCCGCCCCCGGAATGATTGACCAGAACCTCACCGGGTTCCATCTGTTCATAGACCGCACCTGTTACCTGCTCCTGCGCCGTATCGGGACGTACGATGACCTGTCCGTTGGCACCGTCGTGCCCGCCCGCCATGCCCCAGGGCTGTGTCCGGGTTTTTTTGACCAGGGTCAAACAGGTGGCATGGGCCAGGAACCGGTAACTCCGGGTAATCCCCAGACCGCCCCGGAACTGGCCGGGACCGCCCGTGTCCTGGCGAATGGCATAGGTCTCAATCAGCCAGGGCGCCTTGGTTTCCAGGACTTCCACCGGATTGTTGCGGCAGCCCGGTTCCGACAGGTGCATAATGCCGGTTTCGCCGTCCCCGCCTGCATGGGCGCCGAAACCCACACCCTCGTTGGTCGCTTCCAGCCAGTATTGCCCGGTATCCGGATGGCGGCCGACGCCCATCACATCGAACACGTCCCCGCCCGAGCAGGCAGGGATCAGATCGGGCATGCCCTGGGCCAGCGCTTTGGTAATGACCTCCGGGGCCAGCAACGAAGTCCAGAGGGTGAAAGTGGGAGCTGGCGGTTGGGCATGCATGACGCAGCCCTCCGGGGCGATGACGCGCAAGGGGCGGAAATTGCCTTCGTTGGCAGGCGTGTCCGGGGTGGTGACTGCCTTGAACACCAGGGCACTGATGCCCAGCGTGGAACCGATCGGCAGATTAAGAGGGCCCTTGACGGCATCGTCGGAACCTGTCCAGTCCACGATCATCTCATCGGCGGTTACCGTGACGGTGGCCTGCATCCTGACCAGCCGCTCCATATCGATCCCGTCGTCGTCCAGAAAGTCATGTGCTGTCCAGGTGCCGTGCGGCATCCGGGCGAGGCGGGTGCGGGCCAGCGTTTCGCCATGATTCAGAATGGCCTCCACCACCTCCCGGTACGTATCCAGGCCAAAGCGTGCCACCAGTTCCTGGACCCGGCGTTCCCCGGTCCGGCAGGAGGAGATCTGGGCATGCATGTCGCCAATCACCCGGTCCGGCATACGGGTGTTGAAGCGGATCAGGTTCAGTACCTGCCGGTTGAGGACGCCGCGTTCATAGATCTTGCTGCAGGGCAGAATCAGGCCTTCCTGGAACACCTCGGTGGTGTCGAGGCAATAGCCCGCATCTTTCTGGGCCAGATCCAGCCAGTGTTGCTTGACTGCGGTGAAACCCACCAGCACATCCTCGTGAAATATGGGGGATACGGCCAGGACATCCAGAATATGGGCAGAACTCCAGTAGGGATAGTTCAGCAGAACGAGATCCCCGGGATGGAAGTTCTCGCGGCCCACAAAATCCACCATCTTGCGCAGGCCATAGTCGTTGCCCCGAGTGAACACGGCCAGGCCGGGAGCCTCCGCCAGCAGGCGGCACTGGTCGTCATAGATGCCCAGTCCGAAGTCGTGAATCTCGTAGATGATGGTGCTGTACGAGGTGCGGATCAGGTTGCGATTCATTTCACGCGCCGCGGACAGCAAATAGTTGTGGATGACTTCAACCAGAATGGGATCCGTGTGGCTCATGTGCAGGACACCTTGCCAATACATGGAAGCGAGTACAGCCGACAGGCCTCCGGACAGGCTGCAGTCGCCAGTCCCCAGGCCGCGTCAATCACTTGATCATAGCAGGCCAAGGCGTTATGGCCACCTGTCCCGTGCTTGACCTTAGTGTATGGGCAGATCCCGGGCAGTTGCCTGGATAACAGATGCGGGGGCGGTCCACAGGGTGGATCTGTGCTGCCAATCCAGTACTGCCTGCACGGGCAGTCCAGGTAGCCTCGGCAGATGACGGGATCCGGTGGCCGGTGACGAGCCGGGCATTGTCACCCGTTGGCCGGATGGCTGCCAGTGCGGTTTACGTAGCCGGTGCAGGCAGGTGTGGCATACTGGAGGACAGCAGATTCCCGGCCCCATAGTCATCCGCGACGGAGTCCCGGCCTGTGAATCAGCGACGGATTCAGATGACGCACAAGGACAACACATGGAATACCGCAGACTGGGCAGCAGTGGTTTCAGGATCCCCGTGCTGTGTTTGGGTGGCAATATTTTTGGACGCCAGGGTGCGCGCTCCCATTTCACGGACCAGAACGAAACTGCCCGGATTGTCTACCGAGCTCTCGATCTGGGAGCCAACTTTATTGATACTTCCGACAGTTATACCGGTGGCGATTCGGAAGCCTTTCTGGGCCGGATCGTGGCGGGCCAGAGGCACAGGTTCATCATTGCCAGCAAGGTGGGCTGGGAGCCCAATCACAAGATTGCCGCGGGCTATCAGATGGGACCCAACGAGGCCGGTCTGTCACGGGGACACATCATGGACAGCATTGACGGGACACTGCGTCGGCTCCGCACCGACTACATCGACCTGTACTATGCCCACAAACCGGATCCGGCTACGCCCCTGGAGGAGACCTTGCGGGCCTTCGACGACCTGGTACGCATGGGCAAAGTCCGGTATATCGCCTGTTCCAACTTTGCCGGATGGCAAATCACGGCCATGAGCGAGATTTCCGCCCACCGGGGCTATACCCCCCTGATGGCCAGCCAGTCGCTCTATAACCTGTTCGATCGGCAACTGGAGCGGGAAGTCATTCCTGCCTGCCAGCAGTACCAGTTGAGTGTTCTGCCCTATTCCCCCCTGGCCCAGGGTGTGCTGACCGGCAAGTACAAGCCGGGAGAGCCTGCCCCCCGGGGTACCCGGGCCTTTGGCAACACCAGTTCCCGCTTTCGGAGATATATGACACACGATCGTCTGGGCGTGATCAGGGTGCTGGACTGTTGGGCCCAAGATCATGGGTATCGGGTGGGGGATCTGGCCCTGGCCTGGCTGCTGGCACAATCCGGAGTGACGTCCGTGATCAATGCAGTGACCAGTGTTGCCCAATTGGAGACGAATATTCGTGCTGCCGGCTGGCAATTGACAGCCGCGCAAGTGGAGGAAGTGACATGTCGCATTGATCCATTTGCCGATCGCTAGTTTCGGCATCTGCGGAGACAAGACGGCATGTCGCCTGCCAAGATACGGGAGTGCCCCTACCGCCAATAACGCATGCCGTCGGGCATACGCAGGAGTATATCCTGACTGCTCTCACGCTGGCGACCATGGCCCTGTTTTGGGCTGGATTGCAGCTAGCCCTGCCAGCCGTAGTCGCGGCGGGCACCCACCGGGGAAATGAACCCCGCTTCCAGGTCCTGCGCGATCAAATCCGGTGCCCGTTCGGTGACAGGACCAAAGCCGCCCCCGCCCGGCATGAGCAGCTCGATTTCGTCACCGGGCTGCAATTCCAGGGGCGGAAACCGCGTGATGGGATCGCCATTCCACTTGACGGTGCCGACCACACCCGGCTGGCCCCCGTCAAGCCCGGGTGGTGCACAGAACATCTTGTCGGGACGCACACGCCCCTGGATGGGAATGTCCGCGATGTTCCGGAAAGTCATGCGTTGACCGATACCGCCGCGCTGGCGGCCAGCCCCGGCCGAGTCCACCCGGAATTCCTTGTGCAGGATCAGGATGGGCGCCTGGGTCTCCATGATCTCGACAGGTGTCACCGCGCTGTTGTGCGGGAAGGCGATGGGCGGCATGCCGTCGATGCCCTGCATGGCACCCCGTCCCCCGTGCGGCAGACAACTCACGGCGAAGGCACCGTACTCGTCCAGCGTGCCGTGTACGGAAAAAGGCCAGATGGAGCCACTGCCCGCCTGGGCATGTTCGCCCAGGATGGACCACACAGCACCGAAGAGGACCTGGTTGATGTTGTTCGTGACCTTGGCCCGGGCCTGCACCGGGAAAGGGAATTCACAGTTGAGGATACAGCCCTTGGGAGCGGTTACGTGGATGGGCCGGAACAAGCCCTGGTTGTTCGGTATCTGCGGGACCAGGGAACACTTGAAGGGATACATGGTGGAGGCGAAGGTAGTGTTGTAGACACAGTTGATCGAGCCGGCCCGTGTTTGGGGGGATGTGCCCGCGTAGTCCACAAAGATGTCGTCGCCCTGAATGCGCACGGTGGCATGGAGATGCACGATGTCGATGTAGCCGTCGATGTCCAGGCCAAACTCGTATACGCCATCGGGCAGGGCATGAATGCGCTGCCGCATCAGGGCTTCCGAGCGGCTGTGAATGACGGCGGACAGATCCACCAGATCCGGCATGGCGTAATCGTCCAGAAATTCGCGCAGGCGCCGGATGCCGATCCGGTGGGTACCTACAATGGCACGGAGGTCACCCAGCACCAGATTGGGCACCCGGCAATTGTTGCCGATGACTTCAAAGAGAAATTCGTTCGGTTGCCCGCCTTCAAAAAGCTTGGAGGGGGGTACACGGATCCCTTCGGTGAAAACGTCGTGGGCTTCAATATCACCCCGGTGACCGCCCACGTCGGAAAGATGGGCTACAGTGCCCATGAAAGCGACGGGCTTACCGTGGTGGAAAACCGGGGTCAGCAGGATATAGTCCGGCAGATGGCCGGTTCCGATCCAGGGATCGTTGGTGCAGAGCACATCGCCTTCCTGCAGCGTGTCCAGCGGGTGCGCCTGCAACAGGCGCCGGGCCGTGCGGGGCAGCACGACACAGAAGTTGGGTGGCGAGAAGCGGGACTGGCACAGGGAATCGCCATTCTGATCCACCAGGATGCAGGCAAAGTCACGGCTCTCGCCCACGATGGTGGAAAAAGAGGTTTTCACCGTGGCGAAATCGATTTCATCCATGATGGCAATCAGGCGCTGCCACTGGATCTCCAGGCTGACCGGATCGATGTCCGGGACAGGGGAAACGGGGGATTGGGGCGACATCGTCTTCACTCGTGCGGGGTGGACAAATCGTGCAGGGCGGCGCTTGCCGTGCAGGTGCCGGCTTTGCGGGAACGGACGTGGACGCCAATGCGGGCACTGCCCGGTGCCCGTACCAGCCATTCGGTCCGGGCTGCGGATTCACCCCACGGCCGCCGCCAGGGATCATAGGGCATGCGCCGTTCCTCGCGTCCCGCCAAATTGCCCACGGTTACGGTAGGGGAGCCCATGAGCAGTTCGCATGTGGCGTCGAGTTCAAGCGCGACGGTCACATCGCCGTCCTGGCCGATCTGCTGGGCCTGGGCGGTGAGATGCGTGGCCAGATACCCCTGGTTTTCTACCTGCGCGCGCACAACGTAGAGATCGGGGGCAAGCTGTTGTGCGGTGAAGCTGCGGATACGCAGCAAGGGGGAGGCCAGCGCATGCCGAACGGTGAAACGCGCATTGGGCTCTGCCACCCGGGCAATCAGCCTGGGAGGCGGGTTCCGGTGGATATAGAACGGATCCCAGCCCCCGAGCAGCACGGTGCCCAACTGGGGATGTGCGAATTCGCGCCAGTCCTGGTGGGCACGGGGACTGTGTGCGTCGGCCCAGTGCAGAAACCGGATCTGTTCTTCCTCGTTATGGGGCCGGGTGGAAAAGAACTGGGGCTTGGTTATGCCCACCTCGGTTTCGATGTCCCATACCTCGCTGGACAGGGCCGGAATGCCGAAGCGATCATAGAGCCAGTCTGAAAAGACGCCATGCCGGGGACTGCGCAGATTGGGCGTGAAGTCCTCGTAGGTGGAGATCAGGGGATATCCGGTAAGTGCGGTGCCCATGGCCCCCAGCGACGCGAAAATCGCCAGATCCGCAGCCGGCAACTCGGCGTCCCGCCGGAATCCGGACGGCCGCAGAATAAGGCCCCCATGGCTGTGGTACGCCTGCGCCCCCGTGATGTTGGGATGGGCCAGCACGAAGCGGGCCATGGCCATGGCTTCCGGTTCGTTGAGGGGAAAGTCCCCTGAACCGTATTCGCCGCCTTCCGGTTCCCAGTTGACGGGAAACTGGCGATTCAGGTTCCCGTGGCGTGGCGGGATGATAGGGAGGGTTACCCCGTCCCAGTCGCGCACTATGCCTTCCGGCAGCATGCGGTAATACTGCCCGTCCGCTTCCCAGGGTTCGCGCTGGATCAGCAGGCGCGGTTCGCGGGATGAGCGCTTCCATTCCCCCCGCACATCGGGAATGGCCATTTGGCGGATTTCACCATCCCCGTCCACGTCTTCCAGATGCAGTCCGGTCGGATACTCGTCCGCCGGGTGATAGCGTCCGGTACCCACAGTGCGGTAGGGCGAGGTCAGGCAAAGTTCGACGCCGTCCGGATTCACCCGGGGCAACACATAGACGACCCGGGTGTCCAGCAGGTGCGTGACTTCCGGATCCCGGCCATATGCGTCCAGCAGGAAATCGATGGTGTAAAGCGTGACCGCAGAAGTGATGACTTCCTCACCGTGATTGTTGCCGTCTATGTAGAAGCCGGGCTTGGAGTCGTGGGGACCGGTGGCCTGATTGGTCAGGGTGACGGCCCAGATGTCCCGGCCGTGGAAGCTTTGCCCGACTGTCGCCAGCTGGGCCAGGGCAGGATAGGCTGCGACCAGTTCCTGCAGGGCAGCAGTGAACTCGTCGTGGCCAAGATAGCGATCGTGTGACAGTTTCATAGGCGCAGGTGGAGGGATGACCGGAGAAAAGAGGGGAAAGGTGCGGAGGTGGCTGAACTGGCTGTCAGGCTGCGGACATGATGCTGCAAGGGTTTTCCGGCTATGGAAACTGTCGGGACCATGGACACGTCATCCTGTTGGCGCAGGTTCACTCGTTCCGGAGCGTGACTACCAGATTGGCGTAGCGGTCGATAGTGGCTGTACCGCCGGGGCCGATAACTGCCGTGGATTCACGCTCTTCCACGATGGCCGGCCCCTGGATTTGGCTGCCACGACCCAGTGCATAGCGATCGTAGACAGGCGTGTCGACAAAGGAGCGGGTTTCCGTGAAATAGACAGAACGTCGGCCCTTGCAAGCTGCAGCCGGATCCGGTCCGGGTGCGGCTTCCGGCAATGTGATACGAGGCCTGGGCCCCGCGGCGTTCAAGCGGCAGGTGGTGATTTCCAGATCCAGGTGGGTATGCGCATGCCCGTAGATTTCTTCGTACCGGGCAAAGAAATGGGGGCGCAGTTCATCGTCCAGCGAAACGTCAGCCAAACGGTCCCAGGGCAGGGAGACCACGATTTCATGTCCCTGGCCCACATGCCGCAGATCCGCCTTGCGGGTAAAGACCATGTCGGCGTCGGCTACCCCCGCCGAGCGCAACACCTGTCGGCCTTCGGCGGCCAGTTCCGCGTAAATGCGATCCAGTTCGGCCAGGTGGTCGCCATGCAGGCGTGCCATGTGGGTGCGGGCAAATTCAAACGCTGAGGGCGCGGTGAGGAAGCCCAGGGCCGACGTCACGCCCGCGGCGGCCGGACAGATGAAGCCGCGCATCTTGAGGGCCCGGGCAATCTCATAGGCATGAACCGGGCCGGCCCCGCCGAAGGCCATCAACAGCAGGCGGCGCGGATCGGCGCCGCGTTCGGCTACGTGGACCCGGGTCGCCGAGATCATGTTTTCATTGACGACCTGGAAAATGCCGTGCGCAGTGTCCACCGGGTCCAGGTTCATGGCCGTTGCCAGATCGGTGACGGCTGCGACCGCAGCCGCGGGATCGAGTGTCATGCGGCCACCCAGGAAAAAATCGGGGTTGAGGTAACCCAGCACCAGATCCGCATCGGTGACGGTGGGTCGACGTCCGCCCAGGCCGTAACAGGCGGGGCCGGGATCCGCACCCGCGGATTCGGGACCGACCTTGAGCAGGCCCAGTTCGTCCACATGGGCGATGGAGCCGCCGCCTGCCCCAATCTCGATCAACTCAATCGTGGGTACCCGCACCGGGAGGCCCGAACCGCGCTTGAAACGATGGACCCGGGCGATCTCGAAATCGTCGGACATGGCGGGCTGGCCATCCTTGATCAGGCACATCTTGGCGGTAGTGCCCCCCATGTCGAAGGAAACGAGATCAGGCTCCGCCAGCAGTTCGCCGTAGAAAACGGCGGCCAGGGCACCGGCGGCGGGACCGGACTCGACCAGTCGAATGGGAAACCGGACCGCGGTATCCAGGGTCGAGACTCCCCCGGAGGAAAGCATGAGAAAGAGTTCCTGATCGAAGCCGACGGCTTGCAGGACTGCCGCCAGTCGGTGGAGATAGGATTCGGCCAAGGGCTGCACGTAGGCATTGCAGACGGTGGTGGACATCCTCTCGTATTCCCGGATCTCCGGTGCCACCTCATGGGAGAGGGAAATCTGCACGTGCGGCAAGCGCTGGGCCAGCCAAGTCCCGGCCTGCCGTTCATGTGCGGCATTGGTGAAAGCATGCAGAAAGCAGACCGCCACCGCTTCCACCGCCTCCGTGACACCGGCCCGTTCCAGGCGCTGTACCATGGCCTCCAGGCTGTCCAGGTCCAGCTCTGTCACCACCTCACCAAAGGCATCGAGGCGTTCCCGGGCTTCAAAACGCAGGGGTCGCGGGACGAGGTGTTCTACCTGGGGCGCATGCAAGTCATAGATGTCGTAGCGCATCTCACGCTGGGTGTCCAGGACATCGCTGAAACCGTGGGTAGCGAGCAGAAGCGTCACTGCGCCCTTGCGTTCAACCAGGCAATTGGTGATCAGGGTTGTGCCGTGGATAGCGTTGGCCACGGCAGATCCCTGGATGCCAGCCTGGGCCAGCAAGGCTTCCCATCCAGCCTGCACCGCTACCTCCGGCTTGGGTACCGTGGTGGACAGCTTGTGGCTGTAGATGCGGCCGCTTTCAGCCTCAATCAGGACAAAATCGGTGAAGGTGCCACCGATATCAAAACCGAGTCGGAAGTGTGCCATTGGGATCCTGGATATGAATGAGGGTCCTGTCCTGTTTCAGGTTGGGACCATACGATGCACTGGGCCATGACGCGCTTGGCACAATGCAACTGGCCAGCGTATGGCCGTCGCCATATGCCCGGCACGTGGATCCCGTACCGTCAGCCTGTCCGTCAGGGCCGGGCAACCACAGCCACCTGGTGGTTACCGCCCGTGCTGTCCAGTCAGGTACAGTCCCGCGCAACCCTTCCCAAGCGCCCGGGATCTGTGTCCTATCCCAACCGTCATGTGCACTCCGGCGGTTGCCGGCCGGTATGGATAACCAAGGCAACGATGGCGCAATCTGTAAAGCGCTGTTCATGACTTGAAGGTGACCACCAGATTGGCGTAGCGGTCAATGGTGGCCACACCCCGGGGACCGATGACGGCCGTGGATTCGCGCTCCTCTACGACAGCGGGACCTTGGATGATGCTACCATGGCCGAGGGTATATCGGTCATAGACCGGGGTGTCGACATAGTCCCGGGCCTCTGTGAAGTAAACGGACCGCTGGCCCTTGTATGCCGCCTCCAGATCAGACCCCTCTGTGGCTTCCGGCAACGTAATGTGCGGTTTGGGACCGGTGGCATTCAGCCGACAGGTCGTAATTTCCAGATCGAGATGGGTATGGGCATGGCCGTAGATTTCCTCGTACCGGGCAAAGAAATGCGGCCGCAGCTCTTCGTCCAGGGATACCGCGGCCAAGTGATCCCAAGGCAACGAGACCACGATTTCATGCCCTTGGCCGACATGGCGCAAATCTGCCTTGCGGGTGAAGACCATATCGGCGTCGGCTACGCCTGCGGTGCGCAGTACCTGTCGGCCCTCTTCCGCAAGTTCGGCATAGATACGGTCCAGTTCGGCCAGGCGGTCGGCATCGAGGCGGGCGATGTAGGTACGGGCAAACTCGAAAGCGGTGGGTGCAGTGAGAAAGCCCAGGGCCGAGGTCACGCCGGCGGAGGCGGGACAGATGAAACCACGCATCTTGAGGGCGCGGGCGATCTCGTAGGCATGGACGGGTCCGGCACCGCCAAAGGCCATCAGCTGGAGCCGGCGGGGATCGGCGCCGCGTTCGGCGACATGGACCCGGGTGGCCGAGATCATGTTCTCGTTGACGACCTGGAATATGCCGTGTGCCGTGTCCACCGGTGACATGTGCATGGCGGTGGCCAGGCGTGCGACAGCGGCTGCGGCCGCCTCGCGGTCCAGCGTCATGCGTCCCCCAAGGAAGAAATCGGGATTGAGATAGCCCAGCACCAAATCCGCATCGGTGACCGTCGGCAGGTCACCGCCCTGACCGTAGCAGGCCGGACCGGGCGCGGCACCGGCGGAATCAGGACCGACCTTGAGCAAGCCCAGTTCATCCACCCGGGCGATAGAGCCACCACCGGCACCGATCTCGATCAATTCGATCGTAGGCACCCGAATGGGGAGTCCGGAACCACGCTTGAAACGGTGCACGCGGGCAATCTCGAAGTCGTCGGACATGGCGGGTTGACCATCCTTGATGAGGCACATCTTGGCCGTCGTGCCGCCCATATCGAAGGACACAAGATCGGGTTGCTGCAGGAGTTCGCCGTAGAAAACCGCCGCCAGGGCACCGGCGGCAGGACCGGACTCGACCAGGCGAATGGGAAACTTGACCGCCGTGTCCAGGGTCGAGACCCCGCCGGAGGAAAGCATAAGAAAAAGTTCGTGACAGAAGCCCACTTCCTGCAGGCGGTTGCGGAGTTGCCGCAAATAGGTATCCGCCAAAGGCTGCACATAGGCATTGCAGACGGTGGTCGACATGCGTTCATATTCCCGGATCTCCGGTGCCACTTCATGCGACAGCGAGATCTGGATCCGGGGCAGGTGCTGGGCCAATTGGGCGCCGGCCCGCTGTTCATGGTCCGGGTTGGTGAAGGCATGCAGAAAACAGATGGCCACAGCTTCCACCTGTTCCGCTTCCAGTTGCTCCGCAATGGCATCGAGTTCCGCCATGTTGAGGGGCGTGACGACTTCCCCGCGTCCGTTCAGGCGTTCTTCCACCTCGAAGCGCAGACGGCGTACAACCAGCGGTTCCGGCAGTACGAGCAGGAGATCGTAGATGTCATAGCGCATCTCCTTGCCCATTTCCAGGATGTCCCGGAAGCCCCGGGTCGTGAGGAATGCCGTGCGGCTTCCTTTGCGCTCGATCAGGGCATTGGTAAAGAGGGTGGTACCGTGGATGGCCGACGCCACCTGCGAGGCCTGGTCTGCAGGCACAAGTTCCTGCCAGCCCTGCAACACAGCCAAGGCCGGATCCTGCGGAGTGGTCAGGGTTTTGTGGGTGGAAATGGCGCCTGATTCCGTATCGATCAGCACGAAGTCCGTGAACGTGCCGCCGATATCGAAGCCAAAACGAAGAGACTGGTTACCGCTCATGCTGTGCTGTCTTTGCTCTGACCAAGGTTAGATCTGCTCCCAGCCTGTATGCCGGAAACAGTGCAACTTCTAGGATACATAGCAGGTATCAATACCTGCAACCAAAGAGCAGGCTGAATCGTCTGTATGCTCTCCAGGTCTCGGCAGATGGACAACACGCACATGCCAGGTCCGGGAACAGGAGTCTTTGTAGGCACAGCAAGTCCACAGCCCGAGAGGTATTGCCCCGGCAGCAGTTTCTGTGCTGCTGGCAAGCCTCTTTTCTGGACACCCTATCGGATATATAGCCTGTGGACCACCGACCCGGTGTCCGGCTGGGGATGGCTTGGGGCCTGCAAGCGATCAGGTCGGCTATGGGGTATGCGGGATGGATGTCTTGGCAGGCGCTCTATCCTGGCAACGGTGCAGACCTGCAAAACCCAAGGGCTGGTTGCAGATCCGAATTATACCAGCAAAAATGTTTCGACTGTATATCTGCAACGCCCTGCGATCCTGATCAGGCTGGTCCCGGGCGTCTCGTGTCGGGCCATCCGGTGTGGCCCCAGCCCACCGCATACACCCGGCAAGTCCTGCACAGTGGTCCGGACCACTGTGGTCGTCCGGGCCTACAAGGCTGCAGGATCGTATCCCCCGCTACCGCTTGCATGCTGAACATGCAATATAAGGCGAGGCTATAAGTCCCGGCGACCGCTATCCCCGGTACTGTCGTAGTGCGGGGGACAGCTCATGTACGGTGAAGCTGTAGCGGGCACCGGCACGAGCGCACCTGATGGCCGTCGGCAGCCAGATGCGAAACTGCATCTTCTGTCCCCAGGCTCCTGTAGGTATCTGACGCGGTGGTTCCCGGAACGGCCGTGAAGTGACTGCGGTCGTCTGGCAGCACCCTGCCAGTGGTACAAAGCCCACGTAGCAAGACCCGGTCGGTAATACAGGAAGCTTGGGTTTGCCATCAGTGTAAGGGTTCTTGCCCGTTAACCGTACCCATCCAATCTTGGGGATGTATATTTTCTTGCCTTTGATCTTAATATTGTCGGGAACAGTAAACCTTGGGTTGTCCTTGAATTTCCGTTTCCACACCGGACGCCCCGCCCCCGCAAAGAACCGCTTATAGGCTTCTGCTAAGTGTTTCACGGTATAGCGTACAGGGTTCGATGACAACTCACCCAACCAAGGCAATTCCTGCTTAACTTGTACGTACAGCTTGCACAGAGTGAAGAACGTAACCGATGGTTTATCCGCTTTACCGGCTTTGAATTCTTGATATTGCCTTTCACAGATCTCCAATACTTCATTCCACACCTTGCGACAGGCACCTGCAACCCGCATCATCTTGTCATGCTTGGCTTTACTGCCCGGGCGCACCCGCAAGGTAATTCCCCGGTGCACCATAATCTCTTCTATGTTCATACCCTATGCTAACTTGCCCGTGACTACCTACACTGCGCGGTGTGAGTACGTATATAGTCCCTTTGGCATTCAAGTGCATTCGTGGGCAGGCTGGTGCAGACTACCCGGGAAGACAGGGAAACGGCCTCAAGTTCTGGAATCGTGCTACACTGGCTCCGTGTGCGATCCAACCTAATGACAGCCAGGTACCGAATCCTGTAATACCTCCCCCAGCCCTGGATACCCGCGGAGAAGTCCCGGATGACCGGGTGCCGGCGAAAGGATCTCCAGCTGCAGATGTACATTGGCGGGACGATCGAAACCACACGGCGCCTGGTGGCAGCAGCGACGGAATTCGGCGGGGGCTATATACGTACTCACACCGCGCAGTGTAGGTAGTCACGGGGAAGTTAGCATAGGGCATGAACATAGAAGAGATTTATGGTGCACCGGGGAATTACCTTGCGTGTACGGTCGGGGTCCAAAGCCAAACACGCCAAGATGATGGGGGTTGCAGGGGCCTGCCGCAAAGTGTGGAATGCAGTCTTGGCAATATGCGCACGGCAATAGCAGGACTTCCGGGCCGGTAAAGAGGACAAGCCCGCGGTCAGGTTCTTCTCCCTGTGTAAGTTGTACGTGCAGACCCAGCAGGCATTGCCTTGGAGGGGTGAGCTGCCCCGCCATAGGGTGGGCTATAGCATGAAGCATGTGGCCGCAGCCTATAAGCGCTTCTTTGCGGGTGCGGGCCATCCGGGTTGGAAGCGCCAATGCAAAGACACGCCCCAATGCACTGTGCCTGACAATAGTAAGATCAAGGGCAAGAAGATCTACATCCCCAAGACAGGGTGGGTACGGTTGACAGGCAAGAACCCGTACGCGGGTGGCAAACCCAAGCAGGCCACGTTCAAGTATGAGGCGGGTAATTGGTATGTATCCATCCTGTACGAAGTGCCTGCTCCGCGCCCGGTTAGACCTGCCAAGCCAGTTAATTCTGTAGGTATTGACCGTAACGTGTGTCAGGTGGCTCTGAGCACGGGTGCCATGTACGGACTGCCAAGTCTGTTGAAGCTGGACGCCAAACCAGGTAGACTGCACAAGAAGTTGGCCGGGCAACAGTGCAAGAGCAACGGCTGGAAACACACCAAACTACGCATACCAAGGGTATACAGGGAGCTAGCCCATGTCATAAAGAACTGGTGTCACCAGACCCGCCGCATCATTGCTGATGTACACGATTTAGTTATCTTTGAAGACCTGAATATGCAGGGTATGACCAGGAGCGCCAGTGGCTCTAAGGAAGAACCCGGTAAAAATGTGGTCCAGGAAAGAGGTCTAAATCGTGCTATCTTGCGCAGTGGGTGGGGGCGGCTGGAACGGTATATGAGTTACAAGACTTATACAGAGAAGATAGACCCTGCGTACACGTCACAGTGTTGTCATACCTGTGGTGTAGTACACAAGACCAACCGCAAGTCCCAATCCGTCTATCACGGCCAAGAATGCGGCGTAGAAAAGAACGCCGATGTAAACGCGGCTCGGAACATACGGGACAAGTGGTTAGCCAAGAACATGGCGTCCGGGGACGGCGCCACGGCGGGTGGAGGTGGCAGCATCAGCTGGCCTGTGAAGCCTGAAAATGTATATGGGAAAGCATTGCGTCTTCAAGGTGTGGTGTGAGTACGTATATAGTCCCCAATGAATATCCTCTTGTCCCGGCAATGAGTCAGCGAGGCACAACAGCATGAGCAGGCAGCATATGGATCCCATTACGCTTGAAATCCAGTGGCAACGTCTGATCA
The DNA here is from genome assembly GCA_965200385.1 of Caldilineaceae bacterium. Lineage (GTDB taxonomy): Bacteria > Chloroflexota > Anaerolineae > Caldilineales > Caldilineaceae > Bin34. Next base: position 3,442,184 of record OZ241342.1, on the reverse strand, counting down.
GCATCATGGACGAAATTGACGATGCTACGGTACGCACCTCGTTTTCCACGATTGTGGGCGAAAGCCGGGACTTTGCCTGTATTCTGGTCAACCAGGACGGCTATTCCATCTGTCAATCCAGCTTCAGTCCCCCTGATTTCTGTGTCATTTTGCCGCGGACAACACGCCATATCCTGCAGCAATTCCCCCAGGATACACTGGCTGAGGGGGATGTGCTGGTAACCAATGACGCTTGGCTGGGTGCAGGTCATCTGCCAGATTATGTAGTGATTACGCCTATCTTCTGGCGGGACCGGGTAGTGGCTTTCATGGGTACCATTGCCCATTTGGCCGATACCGGTGGACATCCCGGCGATATCGACAGCTACGATGTTTACAGTGAGGGCTTGCGCCTGCCACCGTGCAAGCTGTATGAGGGGGGTGAACCCAACGCACTGGTCTTTGATATCATCGGCAACAATTGCCGGGTGCCGGACCTCGTTCTCGGCGATCTGCGGGCTATAGTGGGTACGCACCGCCTGGGGACCAGGCGCCTCCAGGAGTTTCTGCAGGATTACGCGCTGGCCGATCTGCGCCTGCTTTCCGATACGATCCACGACAGTTCTGAACACCTGATGCGCCAGCGCATTGCCGAGTTGCCTGACGGAATTCACGAGTTTGGACTGGATATTGACGGCTACATCGAAACGGTCCACCTGCACGCTACGGTGGAGATTCGGGGCCGGGACATTTATGTGGACTACACCGGCACCTCCGCCCAAACACGTAACGGGTCCATTAACTGCGTGTACAACGTCACCTACTCCAGTACGCTGTATCCATTCAAATGCGCCCTGGCAAGCCGCATTCCCAACAATGAAGGCCTGTTTCGGCCTATTCACGTCACTGCGCCTGTGGGATGTATCCTCAATTGCGAGTATCCCTTTCCGGTGCGCGCACGGGCGAAGACGACGAACAACATCAACCAGGTGCTGTTTGGCGCAGTATGGCCTATTTTGGGCGAGCATGCCCAAGCAGGCAGCGGTTCCATCTGGCCTTTCTCGGTGCGCGGGGAAGAGGAGGGCTTCGGGATTTTTTCGGTGCATATTCTGCCCCATGGGGGACGGGGAGCCATGCGGTCCATGGATGGCATGATTCCCATTGCCTTCCCCCACAACAGTTCGGTGACACCGGTAGAAATCATGGAAGTGCGCTCACCGATCCTGATCAAGCACAAGGAGTACCTGCCCGACACTTCAGGGCCGGGAGAATACCGCGGCGGGATTGGACAGCGCATGACGTTCCAGAGCATTGCCCGCAGCACGCTGACGGCACGGGTACGCCCGGACAAGATGTTTTGTGCACCTCCCGGCCTGGATCAGGGCGCGGTGGGACGTGTGGGTACGGTGTTGGTCAACGGTGTGCCGATTGACCGCTTCCCGCCGATTCCCCTTGCCACCGGCGATGAAATTGAATTGCGCATGCCCGGTGGCGGTGGGTTTGGCCCTGTGGCCAAACGGTCCCGGGAGGCTGTGCTGCATGACTACCAGCGCGGTTACATTACCCGTGAAGGCGCCTGGCGGGACTATGGAGTGGACGTAGACGGCGAAACCGCCTAGGTCCTGATCGCTTGTCAGAATACAGGCACAGGTTGCAGCGTGCAGTCACCTTACACGCACGGGCGGCGCGGGTAATGGCTTGCTGTATTGCGTCTGCTGCCTGTTCATTTTGGGCGCACACCTATGCCGGTTGAGCCGGCGTCAAGATCCGAAAACAGGTGTTCCCAGGATGCTCTGGCAGTCAGGGCATGCGTAATGTGGTAACCCATGACTCATAGGCATGGTATCACGGGGGACACTGTCGCTCTGCTGTTGGGTGCGACAGTCGTGTCTGGTCCTGGCAGCTGTCGCAGAACAAATCTGGTTGGCTGTGTCCCGCCAGTGGCATACAGATGTCCCCACCACCAGGGTGAACCACATTCAGGGTAGCCGGAGGCCATGGCACGATGATTTTGGGGACTATATACGTACCCACACCACGCCCGCAGGCCGCGATGCGTTACCGTATACATTTTCAGGTTTCACAGACCAACTGACGTTGCAATCTCCACCTGCAGTTGCGCCGTCCCCGGACGCCATGTTCGTATACAACCATTTGTCCCGTATGTTTAAGGCCGCATTCACGTCGGCATTCTTTTCCACACCGCATTCTTGGCAGTGATAAACAGACTGGGACTTGCGGTTAGCTTTACGTACAACCCCGCAGTTATGACAGCGCTGTGATGTGTACTTGGGATCTATCTTTTCCGTATACGTCTTGTAAGTCATATACCGTTCCAGGCGCCCCCACCCGCTGCGCAAGATAGCACGATTGAGCCCTCTTTTTTGAGCCACATTCTTACCGGGTTCTTCCCTGGAGCCACGGGCACTCTTGGTCATACCCTGAATGTTCAGGTCTTCAAAGATAACTAGATCGTGTATGTCAGCGATGATGCGGCTGGTCTGGTGACACCAGTTCTTGATGACATTCCGTATCGCCCTGTATATCTTCGGGATACGTAGCTGGGTATGTTGCCAGCCTTTGCGCTTGTACTGTTGGCGGGCCCACTGCTTCTGCAGTCTGCGCAGTTTGGCATCCCGCTCTAGCAGCGCCGGCAGTTCATACCTAACGCCAGTACTTAATGCCACCTGCCCCACGTTCCGGTCGATGCCCAGGGGAGTAATAGGTTTACCCGGTCTGACCGGGCGATGATCCGGTACTTCATACAGGATGGACACATACCAGTTGCCCGCCTCATACTTGAACGTGGCCTGCTTGGGCTTGCAACCAGTGTAGGGGTTCTTGCCGGTCAACTTCACCCACCCAAGCTTGGGGATGTAGATCTTCTTACCCTTGATCTTGATATTGTCGGGCACAGTAAACCTTGGCGTGTCCTTGAATTTCTGCTTCCAGACTGGTCGCCCTGCGCCATCCAAGAACCGCTTATAGGCTTCGGCCAGATGCTTTACGGTAGAGCGCACCGTGTTTGATGGCAACGCGCCCAACCAGGACAATGCCTGCTTGATTTGTACGTACAACTTACACAGAGAGAAGAACGTGACGGATGGCTTATCACCTTCACCGGCCTTGTAGTCTTGCCACTGCTTTTCACAGATTGCCAATACCTCGTTCCCTACCTTGCGACAAGCCCCGCCGATCCGCATCATCTTGTCGTGCTTGGCCTTACTGCCCGGGCGCACCCGCAAGGTAACACCCCGGTAAACCATTGTCTCTTCTATGTTCATACCCTATGCTAGCCTGCCCTCGCCTGGCTGCACTGCGTGGTGTGGGTACGTATATAGTCCCCTTTGCTTTCCATGTTTTAGACAGGCCTGACCTAACCCATAGAAAATCCAACAAGCTTCTTATGTTTCGCTAGCGTAACGCTTATGTACCCTGCCTAGAATGCATACATCCAGGGCAATGCGCCGGACGACAGGCAAACAGCGCAAAGCCCATATCGACATATTTTTAGTGGAGGTATTGCCATGACACGCTTGACAAGATGGAATCCGTTGTGGGATTGGGGGATGCCGACCATGCTCAGGTTGGCCACACCGGAACAGGCAACGACCAATGCCTATGTGCCGCCCATGGATATTGAAGAGGAAGAGACTCAGTATGTGGTGACGTTGTCGGTACCCGGTTTCAGCCAGGACCAACTGCAGATCTCCCTGGATGACGACATTCTGCAAATTCAGGGCTTGCTCATGCATGAAGACGAAAAGCAGGAGGAAATGGCCAGCCGCAAGTACCACCTGAGGGAACGCCGCATGAATCGGTTCTCCCGTTCCCTGCGGCTGCCGGTCGGCATTGAGGCGGATCAGATCACGGCCAAGTACGAGACCGGAGTTCTGAACCTGACCATTCCGAAACCGAAAGAAGTCCTGCCCCGGCAGATCGATATCGCGGTAAGCTGACAGTCCTGCAAGGCAGTGCAGCACCAGAGGGCCAAGGTATTCTTGGCCCTCTGACTATTGGATAACAGTCTGCATCCGGCCCTCGCCCAGTATCTGGTGGATCAGTTTCATGATCCGGACTGGAATGCTCATGGGCCCCAACGGTATGGTGCTCTTCCGTACCTGCGTTCCTCTGTCACCGCGGAGTCATGAAGCATGCCCAAACCCAAGGCTCAGCGTGACACGAACCGACGGGAAAGGACGCGGGAATTCCACGCGCGGGTGTTGCTTGGTATCGGGCGCACTGTGGCGGTGCCGACCCCCGTTCGGATTCGAGTCCACCAGCTGCAGTACTGTATCCGTGCCGGTCTCCTCTGATGCCTGGATCCCGCCCTGCGGTTCTACGCTTCAGGCTTTTTCGGTAAAGTGCTCCACCTTGTCCCAGTCCAGTTCCACCCCCAGTCCCGGACCCTCGGGCGTGGGCAGCACCCCCTGGACGGGATCACGCGGGGAGGCGATGAAGGTATCTGCCAGATCGGTGGCTGGCGAGGGCCAGCGGGCACAAGGCAGGGCACTGGCCAAATGACACGCCGCGACGGCAATCAGGTCATAATAAATCGCGATCGACAACCCGAAGCCGGCAGCCTCGAACAGGTGGCCGATTTGCTGTACCGGCTGCAGACCGCCATGCTTGCCGATTTTCATGAGCGCCAGCGTGGCGGCATTGCGGCGAATGACCTCCATGGCATCTGCCACGCCGTAAATGGCTTCATCAGCCATGACAGGCGTGTGCAGGCGTCGGGCAATTTCCGCCATGTCCTCGATCCGCTCGACGGGCTGTTCGATGGCGCCCAGGGCACCGAGATCCTCCATGGCCTTCAAGGCGGGTATGGCCTGGGTGATGGTATACCCGATGTTGCCATCCACCTGGATTACCGCGCGTCCGCGTACTGCATCCGCCACCGCGGCGTAGCGCTTGACATCCGCGGTGGGATCCAGCCCGATTTTCATTTTCAGTACCGTATAGCCGTGCTCGTCCAGCTGGGCGCGGGCGTGGGCGGCCATGTCAGCCGGCTTGCCATGGTGCACAAAGCCCATGAGCGTAATGCCGTCCCGGACCTTGCCGCCCAGGAGCTGGTATACCGGCACGCCCAGGGCCTTGCCCTTGAGATCCCAGAGGGCCATCTCTACACCAGAGTGGGAAAAGTAGTGATGGGGCAGGGCAGCGCGCATGGCCTGGTTGAGCGCTGTAATCTGCATGGGGTCGGCGCCCTCGACGACGGGAGCCAGATGGTGCCGGATGTTGGCCAGCATGCCCACAGCGGTCTCGCCGTAGAAGGGGGCATCCACCGAGGCTTGGCCAACGCCCGTGATGCCGGTGTCCGTATGCAGCTGGATCAGGATGGTGGGTGCCTGATCCCAGGAGCCATAGGAAGTGGTCAGGGTGTCTGTGCGCGGGATGTTCAGCAACCGGGCCTGCAACTGGGTGATCTTCATGTCAGGTCTCTCTCCGCAGGGGGATCAGCATTGGGCAATAAACTGTTTCATGCGCGCCGTCGCGCGGGCAATATCGTCAAGGGACTGCAGCAGGGTGATGCGTACGTGATCGGTCCGGGGATCGCCGAACAGGGTACCCGGGAAAATCATCACGCCCGCCTCCTGCAGCAGACGCAGGCAGAACTCCTCTGAATCCAGACCTGTAGATGACACATTGACATAGACGTACATGCCGCCCCCCGGATGGCCATAGGTCAGATCCATGTCATCCAGGGCTTGCATCAGGGCCCGGCGCCGTCGATCGTATGCCTGGCGCATCTCTTCCACTGCGGTCTGGGGGCCGGTCAGCGCCGCCAGGGCTGCCTGTTGCATGGGCGTGGCGGTACAAATGCTCATGGTGTGCTTGACTTCCACTACGGCTTGCGCAAATTCCCGGGGGGCGGCGAAATAGCCAACGCGCAAGCCGGTCATGGCATAGGCCTTGGCAAAGCCGTTCACGGTGACGGTACGCTCCCGCATACCGGGGAAGGTGGCCAGGGACACATGTTCCAGACCGTCGTACATGAGCTTTTCGTAGATCTCGTCCGAGATCACGATCAGGTCACGCTCCACGCACAGGGCTGCCAACTCGGCCAGCCGTGCAGGCGGGATGACGCCGCCCGTGGGATTGTTGGGGGTGACAACCGCCAGGGCCTTGACCTGTGGGGTGAGCCGGGCAGCCACGGCCTCTGCCGTGAGGGCGAAGTCCTGCTCCTGGACAGTAGGCACCGAGAGCACCTGACCGCCCGCCAGTTGCACCATGTGGTCATAGGCGTTGTAGCGGGGTTCCTGCAGGAGCAGCGTGTCCCCAGGCCCGATCAGGACCTGGATCAAAAGATAGAGGGCCTCCTGGCAGCCGTTGGTCACCACGATCTCGTCTGCGGCGTAATCCAGTCCGTTGTCACTGCGCAGCTTGTGGGCTATAGCCTCCCGTAATGCCGGTAAACCGGCGGGCGGGGTGTAGTGGGTATCCCCGGCCTCCAGGGCGCGCTTGGCGGCTTCCACTACATGTACAGGTGCGTCGAAGTCAGGGTCGCCACGGCCCAGGGTAATGACGTCATCCAGTTGGGCCGCCATTTCCAGCATACGGAAACGCAGGCTGCTTTGCCCGCGTGCGCGATGGGGGATGATTCTTTCCTGTAACATGGGCTGGCTTCCTGTGCCTTTATGCTTGTGGGCATCCCTAAATCATAACCTGAACCCGCCAGTCCCGTGAGCCTCCGCCGGGCTGTAGCGTACGGCAGGCCCGGGTTGTCCGGAAGCAGGAAGGTACATGCAACCCTGCCGGAATCCGGTTTGGCTATACCATAATACAGGCTGCTTCCGTGGCCCGCATGCGGTGTTCGTCCCCGGTGTGCCGCGTTGCGTACAGGCATCCCGTGCCTGCAGACCCTTGGCCGGTTGTCCAATACAGAACTAACAGGTATGATGATAAAACCATTGCATGCGAGTCATGCACTTTGCCAAGGAGGATTTTATGCGACGTTGGTTATCTTTTGTCCCTGTATGCGCCCTGTTGCTCTTGCTGGCAGCCTGTGCTGCTCCGGCAGCTCCGGCCGGCGATGGCGATATGATGGCGGCCAAAGGCGGCGATCTGGAAATTGCCTTCCCCGCCAGCAGTGAGCCGGCTACCCTGGACGGTCACATCGATCCCTACCAATCAGCCTGGCTGTTCAATTCCTTCACTGCCGATCCTTTGGTGATCCTGGCCCCCGACGCTACCTATCAGGGCGCCCTGGCTGAAAGCTGGGAATCCCTGGAGGGTGGCCTGACCTGGACTTTTCAGCTGAAGTCCGGCGTGTCGTTCCAGGATGGAACGCCCTTCAATGCAGACGCCGTAAAGTACAACATTGAACGCATTCTGGCACCCGAGACCGCCTCGGCGCAGATGGCTTCCGATCTGGGTGACGTCAACAGCGTGGAAGTCGTCGACGATCTCAATGTGACGATCCATTTCAATACGCCTGCAGTCAACCTGCTGGATGCCTTGCGCCGTATTCCGATTTGGTCCCCGACCGCGGCCGAAGAACATGGCCTGGATCAGTTTGACCGGGTACTGACCGGCACGGGGCCCTTCGTTCTGGAAGAGTGGGTACCCAACGATCGCATCGTGTTCCGCAAATGGGAAGACTACGGCGGCTGGAACGCCATCATGGACCATGAAGGCCCGGCACACCTGGACAGCGTCACGGTTCGCTTCATTGGCGAGGATGCCGTCCGGGCCGCCATGCTGGAAACCGGCGATGTCCATATCGTCCGCGAATTGCCTGCTGCCAATGTGGAAGATTACGAGGATCGCGAAGGCTTTGAACTGATTACGGGGTACCAGGCCGGGACCGGCCTGCAGATGGTCATCAACATCCGCAACGCTCCCCTGAACATTCTGGAACTGCGCCAGGCCCTCCAGTGGGCTACGGATCAGCAGGCTATCAACGATCTGGCCTACAGCGGCCTCTATCTGGTGTCCGACGGCCCCGTGAATGTCGTACATCCCTGTTACTGGGCAGGTGCGGCCGATCTGTACGGTTACGATCCTGACAAGGCCGTGGAACTGCTGGAAGGTATCGGCTATACAGACAGTGACGGTGATGGCGTGCGGGAAGCGCATGGTGTGCCCGGTGTCGAGGACGGTACGCCGCTCAGCCTGCGCTGGACTGTGCTGCACCATACCGAAATCGGTGAAGTGGTCCAGGGCCAGTGGCGGGAAATCGGCATTGACCTGCAACTGGAACAGGTGGCCGGCCCCATCCAGCTGGAACGGCGCAACGCACGTGATTTCGACCTGATGTACGAACGCCAGCGGACACCGGATCCGGCGATCCTGGAACTGGTGTGGAATTCTGCCAACGATGTGGAAGGCGGCTGGGCCTGGACCGGGTTCGTCAATGCAGAACTCGACGAGGCCGTGACACAGATTTTGCAGGTGGCCGATCCGGTGGAACGTTGTGCGCTGGCCCATACTGCCCAACGCATTATCATGGAAAACGCCGTCATGCTGCCGACCCTGAGCCAGCCGCAGTTTTATGCGCTGGATGCCTCGGTCAAGAACTTCCAGCTGTCGTCGGAATCACCCTACTTCTTCCTGCACAATACCTATATTGAATAGAGAGACATGCATCTACCCGCAAGCTGTTTTGCTGTAATCCCCCAAACATGGACCTGCATGGGCAGGCCAAGGAGACCATGGAACATGAGAGATGTACGCAAGTTATTGAGGATTGCCCTGTTGCCGTTGCTGCTTCTGGCATTGGCGGCCTGTGCGCCCCCGGCAGCCGAGGCGCCCATGGCAGAAGAAGCCATGGCGGAAGAGGAGATGATGATGGACGAGGGCGAAGTGACCCTGACCATCGGCATGAACGAATTGGTCACATCGCTGGATCCCCCCACCGATTGGGCGATCGCCGCGACGTGGATTCACACGAACATGTTCGATTGCCTGGTCTGGCGCAACCGCGAAACCGCGGAATTCGAACCCTGGCTGGCCGAATCCTACGAGAACATCAATGACACGACCTGGCGTTTGAAACTGCGCGAAGGTGTGACGTTCCACAACGGCGAGGCCTTCACCGCTGACGCGGTGGTCTGGACCTACAGCCGCATCATCGAAGCGTCCCGTGACGAATTCATCACCTACAACCAGTGGCTGTTCATCGACCAGATGAATGTGCTGGACGACTACAACATCGAGATTGTGACGGCCACGCCCGAACCGGCTTTCCTGAGCAAGATGGCCGGGACAGGTTGCGGCATCCAGGCCCCCGAGCATGGTCGGGCCCAGGCGGAGAGCGGCGCGGACTACATGCCGGTCGGAACCGGTCCCCTGATGTTCGACAGCTGGATCAAGGACGACAGCATTACGCTGCGCGCCAACGAGAACTACTGGCAGGGCAAGCCTGACGTCGATGTGGTGATCTGGCGCAACATCCCCGAGGTTTCCACGCGTGTGGCCAACCTGCTGACGGGCGATGTGGACATGATCGTGGCGGTGCCGCCCCAGGACTGGGAGCGGGTCAACGGTAACGAAGGTACCAACGTGGTGGATTTCCTGACCACCCGGGTCATGTTGCTGGCCCTGCGCTCGGGACCTTCCTCGACCATGCCCGACTGGGACGGTCCGACGGGAGATCCCCGGATACGGGAAGCCATCAACCTGTCCATTGACCGTGAAGCCCTGCTGGGCTTGATAGACGGCATGGGCATTCCGGTCCTGTCCCGTGTGACACCGCCGACCCTGGGCTGGGATGAACAGTTCATCAATCAGCTGGGCGAATACAATCCGGACCGGGCAGTTGAACTGCTGGCCGAAGCCGGTTATGACGGGGAAGAGCTGACCTTCCATTCCAGCACTCGCTGGCTCGCACAAAAGGAAGTCTCGGAAGCCCTGGAAGCGATGATGGAAGCCGTAGGTCTGAACGTGGATCTTCAGGTGTTGGACGTGACTACCTTTAACGAGCAGGTCTATCGTCCTTCCCGGAACGAGGAAATCTACATGACCGCACTCGGCAATTCCTTCTTCGATCCCTGGATCACCGTCCTGTCCGAACGCTCGGACCGACGGGAACGGACGGGCTGGCACGGTCCGAATGCCGATGCCGCGGACGAGCTGATCCGGGCGGCTGCCGTGAACATGGATCCGGAAGCCCGGCGGCAGCAGTATGTCGAAATCCAGGAACTCATCGCTGCCGACACGCCCTATGTCTATCTCTACCAGATGCGGGATACGATCGGTCTCAGCGAGACCTTCGCCTGGGATCCGCCCCTGGACGGTTTCATCTGGCTGGGCAACATCGATTACACGGGCAACAACTAAAGCTTGGCGCTCACCGTAATCGGGCCGGGCGGGAGGCACATGCCTCCCGCCCGGCACCCGGCAAGGTGTGCTGCCTGTGCCGTGTGCTCCCGCTGGCTGAGGGCAAGCCACGAAGGGGTCTGGAGTACACGGTCAGTACAGTAACAGCCAGTACGTGATCCATGCTTGCCTATTTGGGGGGACGGCTGGTACAGCTCGTTCCCATTCTGATTCTGATTTCCCTGATCGTGTTCCTGATCCTGCATGCCTTGCCCGGGGATCCCGCCCAGCTCATGCTGGCCGGTGCGGAAGGGGGCGTGGTCTCGGCCGAGCGCATTGCCGAATTGCAGGAGGCCATGGGGCTCAACGATCCCTTGCCGGTACAGTACGGCCGCTTCCTGCAGGGGATCCTGCAGGGTGATCTGGGCGAGTCGATCCGGTTGCGGGCACCTGTTACCGACGTCATCCTGGAGCGCTTTGTCTTTACGCTGCAGCTGAGCCTGGGCGGACTGGTCTGCGCTCTCCTGATCGGCCTGACTACGGGTATCCTGGCTGCCCTGCGTCCCCACGGCTGGACCGATTTCCTGTTCAGTGTGTTGGCGTACATCGGCATGTCGATGCCGCTCTTCTGGCTGGGGCTCGTGCTGATTTTTCTTTTTGCCTTTCAGCTGAAATGGTTTCCGCCCTCGGGTTCGGAAGGCTTTGACCGCCTGATTCTGCCCAGCATCACGCTGGGTTTCGTATCCGCCGGTTCCATCAGTCGGCTGACCCGTTCCTCGCTGCTGGAGACCCTCCAGGAAGACTACATTCGCACGGCGCAGGCAAAAGGCATCAACCGGCGCTCCATCATCCAGTACCATGCGCTCAAGAATGCCTGCATTCCCGTAATCACCATTGTGGGCCTGCAATTTGGCGGCATGCTGGCCGGGGCCGTGGTGACCGAAACTGTCTTTTCCCGGCCCGGCCTGGGCCGTCTGGTGGTGCAGGCCATCATCTGGAAGGACTATCCACTGGCCCAGGGCATCATCCTCTTTCTGGCCTTTCTGTTCCTCGCGGCCAACCTGCTGGTGGATATATCCTATGCTTGGCTGGATCCCCGCATTCGCTTCCACTGAGTTTGGCGTTGCCGTCCATGCACCCGTCACCCCAACCCGATCCGGAAGACCCAGGAGGCCGTAACACCCTGCGCGCAGTTCCCTGACGCTTGGTGCCCGGTACGATTCCCATGCAGACCCAGATCATGTTCAAACGCAATCTGCAGGTGTTTGCCACACATCCCAACGGCATGATGGGATTGCTGTTGCTGCTGATCTGGATCCTCATTGCCCTGTTGGCCCAGCCGCTGGCTCCCTACGATCCGCTGGCCCAGGCGCTGCCCCCGGCCCGGGCGGATGACGCCTCAGCCCGCCAGGCACCCTCCGCACTCTACTGGTTTGGCACAGACGAAGTGGGACGCGATGTCCTGAGCCGGGTGCTGGCCGGGGCCCGCATCTCTATGGTGCTGGGTTTCATCAGCGTTTCGATCGGTCTCGTGGCGGGTTCGGCCCTGGGCCTCCTGGCCGGTTTCTATGGTAGCTGGACGGACGCCGTCATCATGCGCATGATGGATGCCTTGCTGGCTTTTCCCGGGATTCTGCTGGCCCTGGTGGTTATCACCGCCCTGGGCACCAGTATTCAAAACGTCATGATCGCCGTCGGGATCGCCATCGTGCCGCAGTACGCGCGGCTCGTGCGCAGTCTGTGCCTGACCATCCGGGAGTTGACCTATGTCGAGGCGGCGCATGTCGTGGGCAGTGGCGCGGTGCGTATTGTCCTGCGCCATTTTCTGCCCAACATCGTGGCGCCCCTGATCGTGCTGTCCACCCTGCAGATAGGTCAGGCGATCATTTATGGGTCCGCGCTCAGCTTTTTGGGGATGGGGGCGCAGCCGCCGACGCCGGAATGGGGCCTGATGGCGGCCAAGGGCCGCGACTTTTTCCGCAAGGCCTGGTGGATCTCCACCTTTCCCAGCCTGGCGATTCTGACCGTCGTTATGGCTTTCAATCTGCTGGGTGACGGTCTGCGCAGCATGCTGGATCCCCGGTTGCGGCTGGTACGGGCCGCAGGCCGCCAGGACTTGTAAGGCTATGTCGAAAGCACAAGGGGAGAGGTTATGAAAATCACGGATCTCGAGGCCGTGGTGGTTTCCCTGCCACGCACCGATGCCTTGACCACATCCTATTCCACGGCTACCGGAGCCACGACTGTGGTGGTGCGTCTGCACACTGACGAAGGCCTGGTCGGCATTGGCCAGACTGCGGTGGCCCCCCGTTCCTACGGAGAAACCGCGGAAGGGATCCAGGCCAATATCCTGGCCCACCTGGTACCGGCGGTCGTGGGTGAGAACCCGCTGGATATTGAACGGTTGGTACAGAAGATGGAACGGGCCTTGCCCGATCACTGGTCTTCACATGCCGGGGTGGAATTCGCGCTGTGGGATCTGAAGGGCAAGGCACTGGGGGTGCCTGTCTACCAGCTCCTGGGCGGCAAGGTACGTGCCGGTGTCGACCTGATGGGTTTCGTGCATCACGGGACTCCGGAAGCCATGGCCGAGGACGCCACCGCGACGCTGACCGCGACTCCTTTCCCCGTGCTGAAAATGAAAATCGGATTGCATCCGGAAGAGGACGTACAGCGCTACGCGGCAGTCGCGCAGGCGGTGCAGGGCAAGGCCGTCATCCAGGTGGATGGCAATGCCGGGTATACCCTGGACCAGGCACAGCCGGCCCTGGCCCGGATGGAAGCCTGCGGCGCGCTGGGCATCATCGAGCAGCCTGTAGCCAGCTGGGCCGACATGGCGACACTGTCCCGGCGTCTGTTTACGCCCCTGATGGCGGATGAGGCGATCTATCCGCCTACCGATGCCCTGGCCGTCGTGCGCCAAAAGGTGGCGAGTGTGGCCCTGATGAAGATCACGAAACATGGCGGGATACTGAACGTGTGGAAGATCGCGTCCATTTTCGAGGCGGCAGGACTGGATCTGTCCATTGCCATCTATTACGACGTCATTGCTGTCGCGGCCGCCCACCTGGCGGCGGCCCTGCCCTGTGCTCGCTGGCCTTCGCCTTTCACAGATCTGAATGATACCCTTCTTGCGGAACCCTTTGAACCCGAAGGCCTGTTGTTGCGGGTGCCGGAAAAGCCGGGTTTGGGGGTAGAGCTGGATATGGACAAGGTGGCAAAGTACAGGATTGCCTGACGCACTGAGCTTATGACTACCTATCTCGCTTCGCGCCTGCTGCAGATGGTGCCCTCGCTGCTCCTGCTGACCGTGGTCCTGTTCGTCCTGATGCGTCTGGGCGGGGATCCGGTGATGCATCTGGCGCATCCCGAAGCCTCACCGGAGGAAATTGCCGAGATTCGGGCGGCGTATGGTTTTGATCGGCCCTTGCCCGAACAATACCTGAAGCAGCTGCGCATGATGCTGCGCGGCGACTTCGGGGAATCGTTCCGCTTTCGGTCCCCGGCCCTGCCGCTGGTGATAGAAAAACTGCCGGCTACCATGGAACTGGCCTTTGCCTCCATACTGGTCGCGTTGGCGATCGCCATTCCGGCCGGACTGCTGTCCGCCATCTACCAGAATTCACCCCTCGATCTCGCCGTCACCTCGGGCTCGACGCTGGGCCGGGCCATGCCCAACTTCTGGATTGGTATTATGCTGATCCTGCTCTTTGCCGTGTATCTGGAATGGCTACCCGTGTCCGGACGCCTGGAAACGACCTCGATAGTGCTGCCGGCCCTGACGCTGGGCACCAGCGTGGCGACGTCGCTGGCGCGTATTTTGCGGTCCAGCATGCTGGAGGTGATCCGGCAGGAGTACATGACGACCGCCAAGGCCAAGGGCTTGCATCGCTGGGTCGTGCTCATGCTGCACGGCCTGCGCAATGCCCTCATTCCCTTCATCACCGTGTTCGGCCTGCAGATGGCCTGGCTGCTGGGCGGGTCGGTAATCGTGGAAGAAGTGTTTGCCTGGCCGGGCATGGGACGCCTGTTGCTGAATTCGGTCAAGGTCCGGGATCTGTCCGTCGTGATGGCCGGCGTCTGCGTCTTTGCGCTCGTGGTCATGGCCACCAACCTGTTGGTGGATTTCCTCTACACGATTCTGGACCCGCGCATTCGCTACAGCTCATGACCGCATCAGACCTGACAGCCCGCAACGATGCAGGCGCGGGCACGGCGCGGCGGCAACGCTATCGCTGGGTTTGGCGCCTGCGGAAAAGCCCTACGGGGCTGCTGGGCGCCGTAACGGTAGTGCTGGTCGTATGCATCGCGTTGCTGGCATCCGTGATCACACCACACGATCCGGAGAAAATCGACCTCAAGAATCGCCTGGCCCCGCCGCTCTGGGCCGAGGACGGGAGTCCCGAGTACCTGCTGGGCACGGACCAGCTGGGGCGGGACGTGTTGAGCCGCATCATTCTGGGCACCCGCATTTCGCTCCTGGTGGGGCTCGCCGGTGTGGCCCTGGCGATGCTGACGGGGGTGTTTCTGGGGTTGACCAGCGGTTATCTGGGGGGCTGGTGGGATATGGTGGTATCCCGGGCCCTGGACACGTTTCTGGCTATCCCCTTCATTATCTTGGCACTGGCGGTGATTGGTGTCCTGGGCGTCAAGGGGGGCAACAACATCCTGCGCCTGATCATTGTACTGGGGCTGGCCAACTGGGTGATTTTCACCCGTGTGGTACGCGGTGAGGTACTGGCCGTCAAGGAGCGGGACTATGTGGAAGCCGCCCATGCCATAGGCCAGCGCTCCTGGTTCATCATGCTGCGCTACATCCTGCCCAATGTGACGGCCTCCATCATCGTACTGGGAGCCCTGCAGATGTCTACGGTCATCATCGCGGAAGCCTCCCTCAGTTTCCTGGGGCTGGGCGTGCAGCCACCCACCATCACGTGGGGCATCATGCTGGCCGATGGCCGGGATCATCTGGCCACCTCCTGGTGGCTGGCCACATTCCCCGGCCTGGCCATCACCGTTACCGTGCTGGGTTTCATTCTGTGGGGTGACTGGCTGCGGGATGTACTGGACCCGCGTTTGCGTGAGTGACAGCCAGGACGGACAGATCTAGGGAGGGCCGACGAGATGACGTTTTCCATAACAGGCTTTGACCAAAGGGGCCGGATGGGGGTGGCTGTGGCCACCAAGTACTGGGCGGTAGGCGCCCGGGTTCCCTATGTACGCGGGGGACTGGCGGCGCTGGCGGTCCAGGCCTATGCCCAGCCCTATATCGGCTACGATGTGCTGGAGCTGCTCGGCGCGGACCCGGACATGACGGGCCCTGAGGCTCTGCAGCTGGTGCTGGACCAGGATCCCGGCAAGGAGTGGCGCCAGGTAGGTCTGGTAGACGCCCAGGGCAACGTCGCCGGCTTCACCGGGAATGAAACCGTAGACTGGAGTGGCCACTTTGTCGAGGCTCACTGCGTGGGGGCGGGCAACATGCTGGTGGGGCCCGAGACCGCCCGGGCCATGACGGTATTTTTTGAGGCCCACCCGGAACTGGAGCTGCCCGAGCGGTTGGTGGGTGCCCTGCAGGCGGGACACGCCGCAGGCGGGGACAAACGGGGACAACAGTCCGCCGCGGTATATGTGGTTGACAGGGAAGAGTCCCCCTATCTGGATCTGCGCATTGACGATCATCCCGATGCCATTGCCGAACTGGCCCGCCTGCTGGATGCAACGAGGGATATCGAGCTTGTACGCGCCGACCACTTCGCTTCAAGTCGGGATTCGCCCCCGGTCGCAAGCTATATCGCCCACAAGCAACTCTTGCGGGACCAGGGACTGGCCTAGTTCTCGGGCATGGATGTGAGGATGCCGGACAGTACGGACGAAACCGTACTGGTCACCGGAGCCAACGGGTTTGTTGGCCTTAATCTGGTACAGCAATTGGGCCAGCGGGGCTTGCAGGTTCTGGCAACGAGCCGCCGTCCTCCCGACGAAGATCTGCCGTATGACCCGGCGCAGGGGGTGGAGTGGATCCTGTGTGACGTCACGCAACGGGACGTGCTGGTGGATTTGGTCCAGTCCCGGTCGGTTACACGCATCGTGCATGCCGCAGCCGTCACACCGACGCCGGACATTGAACAAAACGATCCGGCCCGTGTGGTCGATGTCAATCTGGCAGGAACGGTCAATGCCCTGGAAGCTGCACGCCTGGGGCACATCCGACGCTTTCTCTTTGTCAGTTCCTCAGTGCTGTATCGCGGGTTTTCGCTGGCCCGCGGTCAGGCGCGGGAGGAGGACGCATTGCCGCCTGACAATCTTTACGGCATATGCAAGGATGCCTGCGAGCGCCTGTGCCACCAGTACCACAGACTTTGTGGTCTGTCCACAGTGAGCGTCAGGCTGGGTACGGCCTATGGACCGTGGGAACGTCCCAGCCATTCACGCACACGTCTGTCGGCCATTGCGCAGCTGGTGGCGTGGGCTCTGGAACCGCCGGGGCATCCGCTCCGCGTACACGGCTTGCCTGTCATCCGTGACTACATCTATGTGGAAGATGCCTGTGCTGCGTTGACAGCCCTGGCCTTGCATCCCCAGCCGCGCTGGGATATCTACAATCTTTCCTCCGATGTCGCCTATTCCCTTGCACATGCGCTACAGGCTCTTGAGGCATCCGTTCCCGGGTTCCAATGGCAGCACACCGAGGATCCGGGAGCGGCCGATTTCGGCTTCACTGCCGGCGATATCCGGGCACCACTGGATATGTCCCGGCTGCGGACCGATCTGCCTCATATACAGTTACGGGATTTGGCTACCGGTATCGCCGACTATGTGGCCTGGGTTCAGGGAGCATATGGATGAAGGGCGGCAAGTGGGCTACGAACCATGCTTCGGCCTTGCGTGCGTCACCGAATTTGCGTACTGCCTGCACCAGGCTCAAACCTTTGCGGAACGACTTGCTGGGGCCTGAATTCTTGCTTTCCAGCTGGAGGATGCCTGTGTGTTGGTGATGGTCCAAGGCTATCCCCTGACAGGCCGCCACACTTCGTCCCGCCTCACGGCGTGAGTACGTATATAATCCCCATAGTAAAGAGAAAAAAACGTGATAAAATACCTAAAACCTTGCTGTATGGGGATTTTTGCTGTTATTATCTGAGGGATTTCATGCTCAGGAGCCTCGTTCGTGCTCGTTCGTTTTTCTCTGGAAAACTGGATGTCTTTCCGGGATGAAGCTTCATTCACAATGACTGCAACCTCTGAAAGGCAACATGGTGAACGTATTCCCCGGGTTGCAAAGTATCCGATCAGGATATTGCCTATTGCGGCCCTGTATGGTGGCAATGCCTCCGGCAAAACCAACCTGTTTCAGTCCCTGAATTTTGTGCGGAGGATGATCCTGCGCGGAACCGTGCCTGACAGGCCGATACCGGTCGTGCCCTTTCAGTTGAATCCTGCAAGCGAGCAGCCATCCCGTTTTGTCCTTGCATTGTTGATAGACGAAACGATCTACGAATACTCCTTTGCTGTATCCCGCCAACAGGTGCTGGAAGAGCGCCTGGTTGAGATTAGGAGTACGAGCGAGAAGGTGCTTTATCATCGCCACGCCGACAGGATACGCTTTCACAAATCTCTGCAGAAAGATCAATTCCTGGTATTTGCCTTCCGCGGCACCCGAGCCAATCAATTGTTCCTGACCAATGCCATTTCACAGAAAGTAAACAACTTCCGGCCAATTTACGACTGGTTTGACCTTTCGCTCGTTATGGCAGCGCCTGATGCCCGCTTTGCCTCTATACAGCGGTTTCCGGATGAAGATCATTTCCACCATGCGCGAATGAACGAAATTCTGCCTCGGCTCGACACCGGCATCACGCGCTTGGGGAGTGAAAATATTTCCTTGGAACTGCTTTCCAAATCACTGATGTCGGAGCTCCAAGCGCATCTCAAGGAAGGCGAAACGGTCTTGATTACACCTGAATTCGTGGTAACACGCAAGCAGGGTGAGTTGATGGGCAAAAAACTGGCCACCTATCACGCGGGTGATGACGGGACGGAAGTCCGGTTTGACATTGACCAGGAAGCTGATGGCACGAAACGCGCTATCGATCTGTTGCCTGCCTTGCTGGAACTGGGGGCCGCAGGATCGAAAAAGGTATATGTCATTGATGAAATCGACCGGAGTTTGCATCCATTGTTGACGCGCAAGTTGCTTGAAGCTTATCTGGATACGTGTACACAGGGCAGTCGTGCCCAATTGCTGTTGACTACGCACGATCTGTTGTTGATGGATCAAAGGCTCTTGCGCCGCGATGAAATGTGGGTGACAGAGCGAGATGCCAGTGGAGTTTCACACCTGATTCCTTTTAGCGACTATCGGGAAACTCGCTATGACAAGGACATTCGCAAAAGCTACCTGCAAGGTCGCATGGGGGGCCTGCCCCAACTTGGGCTGGAAGGAGAAGACTTGATGTCGCCAGCTACCAAAGCAAAGGGGAGCACCGCTTGATGGCAAAATCCGGGACAAGAAGGAAATTGCACCATGGGGCACATACCGAAATCGTACACGAGGCGCTTTCTTGCCGTTCTTCTGCCAGTTGAAAACCACCCTGAGATGTAAACGCCACTTGCGTACACAAAGTCAAGCCCTGTTTTTGACGCAGATACACCCAAGCGCTACCCTACGACCAGGCAATTGTTCCGTACCCTTAATTTCTGGAGAGAGGCAAGCAAACCATGTCCGCACCGTATGTAATAGGCGATGTTGAGGTACAACCGGGTGAACGCAAATTCGGCAAGCTGCATGTCGGTTATCTGGCTGCCGGTACCCCGGTAACCGTACCCTTTCAGGTGATCCATGGTGCCATGGACGGTCCTGTACTCTGTTACGAGTCCACCATGCATGGCTGGGAGCCGGTGGGGGCCGAAATCATTCGCCGGGCCATGCTCCGTATCGATCCACAGGAATTGCGGGGCACCATCGTGTGCCTGCCCCTGGCAGTGCCTATGGCAGTCGAGTTTGGGGGCACGGTCGAAAGCTCGGGCATGCGCGTCAATCCGGGAGACGTGTTGGACATCAACAAGGTATGGCCAGGCAAGAAGAGCAATGCCTGGCTGACGGAACAGATGGCCCATGTGATCTGGACCCAGGCGATCAGGCATTGCGACTACATCGTGGACATGCATGACGGCACCGGTGCGTGTGAGGAGCTGCCTGTGGCCTTTCCCCATGCCTTTCCCCCGGCAGGCCAGCCACCCCTGGCGGGTGGGGTAGCGGACGGTACCGGGTCCGAAATCTCTTTTGAGGAGACCGGTCTGACGCGGGAACGCATGGACGCAATCAACAGCCAGATCGCGGGTATGGCCAAGGCCTTTGGCTCACGTGTCATCTGGTGGCGGGAGAATCCCATCAATCCCTCCATGCTCTCGGGGCACTGCGCCATTCACGGCATCATTCCCCTGGTAGTGGAGGCCGGTGGTGCCTGTGCTCTTGATTTTTGCGTGGATGAAGGAGCTGTGTGTCTGCTGAACATCGCCCGCCATCTGAACATGATCGACGGCGATCTGGTTCTGGCCCCACAGCAGGTTATGGTTTCCAACTATGTGGTGTATCGGTCCCTGGAAGGGGGCTACTACATCCCGGACACCGGTATCAAACTGGGGGATACGGTCAGCCAGGGACAGTTTCTGGGTGAGGTAGTGGATCCGGTCACCAGCGAGGTGCGGGAACGCTGCGAGTCACCCGTCAATGGCATTGTGGTGTCGCGCCGTGTGCGCCTGCCCATGAATCCGGGAGGGTACATTGCCCATATCGCGGACGTGGATTCCGTGATGTGGCAACGTGACAACTGAGCCGGGCGCCCCGTCAGGTGTACGTTCCAGCTGGCTTGGATCACATGCCGGTACAGGCGGGACGCCATGCAATAGGCGGAAAGTGTCTGGTTGGTACAATGGAAAGCAGGCAGCAGGCGAAAAATTCCGGTTGTCCTGTGTCCGGCATGGCCCTGGAGGCTTGTGAGCATGAGTGAAGCGGATTCAAAGTTTGTCGGCATCCAGATCAGTCCCATCAGCTTTGTGGACGAAGGGGTGGAAGGGGTCCTGGACACCCTGCAGGAGCGGGTGGGCATCAACATATTGATGATCGGCACCATTTCCTGGCTGGGCCTCAAGGTAGGCCGCCGCATCTCCTGGGGAATCGAAGGGTTTCCTGATCATGGCGTGCAGGCCCCCATGACCCTGCGGGGCGGATCCTATCTGCATCCGCATCCCGAGTACTACAACAACACCTTCATCAAGGATGTCCGGGCCCATGACTCCGAATTCGGTACGGGCGACATTCTGGAAATGGTGATTCCTGAAGCCCGCAAACGGGGCATGAAAGTCATGCCCGAGATGATGGAGCCCCTGTTCAAGTACTCCGGCCACGGTTCGGCTGCCGAAGTTTCCGTACCCGGCATGGCGCAGTGCCTGGAAGTGGATCACATCGGCCGCTACGGCGCCGAGCCCTGCCTCAACCATCCGGATTACCGTACCTGGTGGCACTCCATCATGGAGGACCACGTGCGCAACTACCCGATAGACGGCATCATGTGGTGCAACGAACGCAAGAGTCCCCTGGACAAGATGATCACAGGCGAGGCCCCGGCCTGTTTCTGTGAACACTGCCTGCGTCTGGCCACCGGGAAGGGCATGGACACCGAGACGATCCGGCGTGCCTATGACGACGTGTACGCTTACTTTCAGGCTGCCCGGGCCGGTGAGGAATTCGTCGACGGGGCCTTCATTGAGTTTCTCCGGGTGTTGCTGGCACATCCCGAAATTCTCCTGTACGAACGGTTCTGGCTGGAGCGGAACCAGGCCCTGGACAAGGAGCTGTACGGGATCGTCAAGTGGTGCAATCCGGATCTGGAGTTCGGGCTCAATGTCTGGAATCGCAATCACTTCAACCCCTTCCGCAAGGCCCAGTGGCCCTGGCAGGCACAGACACCCTACGCAGACTGGGTGAAGCCTATCACCTACGCCCATCAGTCGGGACAGATCTACCACAAGGAGATGTCCGACTTCCACAAGTCCATTTTCCGCGACGTGACGCCCCAGGAGATGACCCCGATCATGTTCAAGTTTCTCCATATGGACGAAGCGCCCTGGGATGAGATTGTCCAGACAGGTCTGGACCCCGACACCTATGTGTTTGGGCAATGCCACGACACCGTCAAGGCGGTCAAGGGCAAGGTGCCGGTTTACATGGGGATTGGCGTGGATGCCCCCAGGGTGCAGGCGGATCAGGCGGTTTGTACGCCCGATCACGTGTACCGGTGCGTGCAGGCTACCTACCGTGCCGGCGGCCGCGGGGTGATTTTCTCGCCCAACTATGCCGGGATGAACCTGACCAATTTGGATGGTGCTGCGCAGGCGCTGCAGGAACTGGGCCTGAAATAGCTTTTCCTGTTCCCGGGCTGCCTGTGGTGGCGGCCAACAACGCCTGCCACACGGGCAACGGGGCGCCATGGACGACGGCACCACCCGACGGGAGACCAATCTGCGTAGCAGATCCGGAATGCATGTAACGGCCAACCACTTTATGAAAAGAGGAGATCGCTATGCCTGAACAAGCCCCTTGGCGTTTTCAGAAACTGATCAAGCCCATGATCGACATTCCCCGGGAGCATGCCATTCTGGGGGGCTTGGTGCTGACGTGCCGGGGAGATGAAGCCATCCCCGATGGTTTTGTGGAGATACAGGAGGGCAAGATCCAGGCTGTGGGCACCGTAGCGGAGCTCGGTACGCGGGCGTCGACCCTGACGGCTACCGGGAGCACCCTGTTGCCCGGTCTGTTCAACAGCCATGCCCATCTGGCTTGGGACGGGGTACACGATCTGGCCCGCCAGTCCCTGGACGATTCACCGGAAATCAGTGCCTACAAGTCCGCGGGCAATATGTTGGTCAGCCTGCGGGCCGGTGTTACCACCGTCCGCGATCTGGGTATGAATCAGGCCAATCTCCATGCCAAGCAGGCCGTGGAACAGAATATCTTTCCCGGCCCCCGCCTGCTCGTCACCGGCGAGGCTATCGTACAGACCGGAGGCCATACCTACTGGTGCTGCCGGGAAGCCAGCGGTCCCGATGAGATGCGGCGGGCCGTGCGGGATCAGGTACGGGCCGGAGCCGATCTGATCAAGATCATGGCTTGTCACGATACCCTGGAGTTTACGGATGCGGAACTGGAGGCTGTCATTGATGAATCCCATCGCAACGGCCTGCCCATCACGGCCCACGCTACCTACAATGACGCCATTCACCGGGTCGCTGCCTTTGGCATTGACGTAGTGGAACACGGGGGCAGCATGACGCGGGAAACCATTGACCTGCTGTTGGCCAAGAACATTCCCGTTGTTACCACCTTCGCGCCGGTACTGATGCAGAGTCAGCCCGCGCTCGCGCGCAAATACGACATTCCGGAGTGGAAAATTGAGGAACGTCAGCGTGCGGTAAGCGACAAGTCACGTTACCAGGGACTGGTAGATGCGGCGGCGGCAGGAGTGACCATCGTGTTTGGTACGGATGCCGGAAGCCCGGTTGTGGGCCACCATGTCATTGCCCCCGAAATGGAGTTCATGGTGCAGTTGGGTGTAGTACCGGACAATTATGCCGCGATCCGCAGTGCAACCTGTGCAGCGGCGCAGCTCAGTCGGTTGGACAGTGAACTGGGAACGCTGGAAGCGGGCAAGCGGGCGGATCTGATTGTGGTGGATGGTGATCCCAGGGAAGACATCCAGGCCATGACGCGTGTAGTGCGTACCTATCGGGATGGCATGCGCATGGTGTAGCCGGTCAACCGGCAGCCATGCGTTTGATCACGGGGCGTACGGGGGCCGAAACCCGGGCTGCTACCCTGGCCTGCAGGATGGACTGGCACATTTCGATATGATGTCAAGTCCGTCTGTCGGCGGCGCCCGCTGACTGCATGCCTCTCAGCCCCTTGGCGGTATTGGACTGCGCCCCGTCTGCTGGCCCGCTCCTGGCCTGATTCTGCCTCACCCTCCCGAAATCCGCAGCCTCTTTGTACATGCCCTGCTCTACACTGGGAAAACCGGCCGGGTGACTGTAGAATCCGGTGGAGGATCTATGCCCCATCCCCAGGCAAGAGTATGGGATGTAAACAGTATCCTGTTGCCGGTTGTTACGCGGGTATGGCTGTTGATGCAGCCGTAGGGCATCCCGGCTGCCGTAAGCCGGCACTGTATGCGTTCTCGGCTCTCCCGCCGGTTCTGCCAGCAACCCTGATAGGCGACACACAGCAAGTTATGGTATGATCGAAACGAACATCGTGGCACAAGTCAGATATCTCCAAGTGTAGCCAGGGCAACTGGGATGGGTATGCTTATACCCCCCGAATGGACCCTGAGAATTTTCATGGCAAAGGAGCCGAGTATGAAGAGACGTTTCTGGATGGTAAGCTGGTCGTTGCTTGTTTTATTGCTCATGGCAGGCGTGGCGGGATGTGCAGCCCCGGCATCCGATGAGATGGAAGAACCAGCAGCAGAAATGGAACAGGTAGATGTAAAACCGGAAGTGGACATCGCCACCGAAGCCGAGGAGACAGATGACGAACGCTGGTATTCCGAAGCAGATTTGGCCAATCCATGGATCAACGTCTGCACGGAAAGCCCTCCGGCGTATGGAGGTACTGTAACTCTGGCCTTTGCCGATTCGGCCATGCGGGGCCAGAATTGGCTGTCCCGTTCTTCCACCAACGAACCATTCGTTTTCAGCCAGTTGGTGGATCTGGAAATGGATGCCCAGACGATTTCGCCTGACGTGGCGGCAAGCTGGGACGCCTCCGCAGATGGTTTGGTGTATACCTACTACCTGCGTGACGATGTCCTGTGGCACGATGGCGAACAACTGATGGCAGATGACGTGAAATGGACCATCGAAATGTTCTGGCATCCCGATACCAACATTCCGACACGTACAACCCTGCCCCTCTTCGCCATTGCCGGTGTGGACGAGTTCGCCAGCGGGGAAGCGGATGAGATTACCGGGGTCAAGGTGCTGGACGACTTCACCGTCGAAATCACCCTGTCGTCCCCGCGCGCGGACTTTTTCTATGGCATGGGTGGCCTGAACTTGTTCCCCAAGCATATATGGGAAGGCATGGCCTTTGCCGAGATGCAGGAGTCGGAATTGGCCCGTGAGGGCATCATCGGTTCCGGACCCTTCAAGATGGGCGAGTTCGTGCCGGATCAGTACTATATTCTGGAGGCGCACGAGGATTACTACCGCGGACGGCCCTATCTGGACCGGCTCATTTTCCGCATCGGTCTCAGCCAAGTCGCAACCTGGCTGCCTGGCCTGGAAGCAGATGAAATCCAGGTCGGCAACATGGTCAACGGCCCCGACCGGGAACGGGTTGAGCGCGACGAGAATCTGACGGTGGTGGGTGGACCTCTGCCCGGTGCCATGTCGATCTGGCCCAATCACACGCGCCTGACCGACAAGCGGCTGCTCCAGGCCCTGGTCTACGCCATCGATCGCGTGGCCATTGCCGAAAGCATCTACGGTCCAGGACAGGCCTTGGCCTATGACTACACAGCCGTGGATCCCTCGGCGACCTGGATCAGTCCTGACGTGCCCCAGTATCCATACGATCCGGACAAGGCCCGGGACCTGCTGGCCGAAGCCGGTTGGGATTCGAGTCAGGAACTCGACTTCATCACCTACTACCAGTCGGAACTCGATCAGCGCGTGGTGGCGGCCATGCAGCAGTACTGGGCCGATGTGGGCGTGAACGTGAGTGTGTCGCATATGGACGGTCCCACGTTCGTGTCCCGTTTCTACGAAGAGCCGGATTTCGATCTCGGGTATGGATGCTGCGGTGTGGCCCTGCCCTTCGAGTATCCGCGTTACTCCTGCAGCAACCTGCCCCCGGCCGGCTACAATGGATCGCAGTACTGCAATGCCGAGATAGACGAAATGGTAGCGGCGTCCCTGGTCGAGCCCGATACAGACACGCGCCAGGCCATGTGGCATGAAATCAGTAAGATCACCAACGATGAGCTGCTGCATCTGACGCTGTTCCAGCAGGATCGCCGGCATGCCATCAACAAGAATGTCTGCAATTACCAGTTCCGGCAGTGGACCAATATCGTATGGCCCGCCCGGTCTCCGGAAACCTGGTATCTGGCGGAATAATTCCTGAACCCCAAGATCCCGTCCCTGCAAGCAGGACCAGGGCGGGAAGACACCCGGATGTGTCTTCCCGCCCGCTTGGGCTGTCGCCGGAGACCGTCCGGGTTGCAGGCGTACAAAGAGGACCTGCCTGTAGCCCGGCATCCGGCCCGGGACAGATCTGTCCCTGCCGTCCCGTGCCCTGGTACCGGGATGCAGTGTCTGACTCTGCGGTGACCATGCGGATCCTACGCTTCTTCCCGTCCCCATGAATCGCTACATCATCCGGCGCATTATGCATGCGCTCCCCGTGCTGTTGGGGATTACCGTCATCACCTTCACCTTCACCGAGCTGGCTCCTGGTGACGCGGTGTCTTCCATGATCCTGGAACAGCAGGAAGGCCTCACCGGGGATCTCGACATTGAAACCCTGCGTGCGGCCTATGGCCTGGACAAGCCCCCGCCGGTCCGGTACTGGCAATGGCTGACCAATCTGCTGCAGGGCAACATGGGTGTACGCATCCGCAGCCGGGTCCCGGTAGCGGAGGAAATCACCCGCCGCCTGCCGGCCACCATCCAGCTCATGTTGACTGCGATGGTACTGTCTTTGTGCCTGGGCATTCCGCTCGGCACCCTGTCCGCCCTCCGCCAGTACTCGCGCCTGGACTACACACTGACCACTTTTGTGTTCGTGGGCATTTCCGTGCCGGGTTTCTTTGCGGCCTTAGCTGTCATTTATCTGCTTGCGGTAAAACTGCCCCTTTTTCCCACGGGCGGGTATTCGACGCCCGGACATGAATATGGATTTTGGGGCATGATCGGGGATCACCTGCAGCACTTGATCCTGCCCGGGCTGGTACTGGGTATTGAGAGCACGGCGGCCATCATGCGCTATACCCGTTCCAGCATGCTGGAAGTGATTCGCCTGGATTACATCCTTACGGCCCGGGGCAAGGGACTGCAACCCTATGCCGTTGTCGTGCAGCATGCCTTGCGCAATGCCCTGTTGCCGGTCCTGACGATTTTGGGCTTGCGGCTGCCTGACCTGTTTGGGGGCGCCATCATTATTGAAACGATCTTCAACTGGCCCGGCATGGGACTGCTGTACATGGATGGCGTCACCACCCGGGACTATCCCCTGATCATGGGCATGGTGCTGATCTCCGCCATCCTGATCGTGGTGAGCAACCTCGTCACCGATATTGCCTACGCCGTGGCCGATCCGCGTATCCGCTATGAGTAACTCCTCCGCTTCCGGTTCCTCCCGCGCCCCTGGCGGCATGGCTATGCCACTGGACGTGCCGTCCCGAGCCGACTCGCCGGGCCGCCGGGCCCTGCGCCGCTTCCTGAGCCACCGGCTGGCTGTGGGCAGCGTCATTTTCATCGGGCTGATGGTGATGGTCATTTTCCCGCTGGCCCCGGTGGTGGCGCCCATTCATCCCCATCGGATCGATCTGCGGGAAGTCGGGGAAGCGCCCAGCCTGGGCCATTTCCTGGGCACGGATCTGACGGGACGCGATGTCTGGAGCCGCTTGGTGTATGGTGGCCGGGTGTCCATCTCGGTGGGCCTGGTCGCTGTCATCATCTATACCTCGATCGGCCTGGTGGTCGGATGCGTAGCCGGCTATGTCGGTGGCTCCACGGATACCGTAATCATGCGCATCACCGATACCGTCATGGCTTTTCCGGTGATCGTGATTCTGATCAGTGTGGTGGCCATCATTGGACCGGGCCTGTTCAACTCCATGCTGGCCATCGGCTTCATCGGCTGGACGGGCATCGCCCGCCTGGCCCGCGGCCAGATTCTGTCCGTGCGGGAAATGGATTTCGTGCTGGCCGCCCGGTCCATAGGCGTATCCCGTCTGCAAGTGCTGCGGCGTCACATCCTGCCCGCTATCATTGCACCGATTACGGTCGCCGCCAGCTTCGGCATGGCCGGGGCCATACTGACGGAAGCGGCCCTGAGTTTTCTGGGGCTGGGGGTGCAGATTCCGATACCCAGCTGGGGGAACATGCTGAACCAGGCCCAGTCCATCGAGATCATCGAGAAGTACGTCTGGCTCTGGATACCGCCCGGCCTCATGATCAGCGTCACAGTGCTGGCCGTGAATTTCATCGGTGACGGCCTGCGCGATGCGCTGGACCCGCGCATGACGCTGGACTGAAGGGACTGCACTGCGGTCACACCCGAAGAGGAGAGAGCCATGACCCTGCAGGGCAAACGCCTGGTTCTGGACGCGGCCGGTCACGTCCAGGTGGAAGCATATCCGGTAGCAGCCCCGACCGCGCACCAGCTGCTGATTCAGATAGCCTGCAGCCAGATCAGTGCGGGTTCGGAAATGAATGCCATCCGGCGCTACCGGGACATGTCACCGGCAGAACGCCGCCAAAACCCTTCACCCAGTCTGGGCTATACCACGGTCGGACGGGTGATCGCCAAGGGGGATGCGGTAACGGACTGGGATCTCGGGGAACGGGTTCTGTGCTTCGGTCATCACGGCTCCCATTGGACGATCAACCTGATGGGTGACGATACGGGCGGGGACATGATTCCCAACCAGAATCTGGTGGAACGGGTGCCTGCTGCCCTGACCGACACCGAAGTGGCCTTTGCGGTACTGGGCGATGTAGCTCTCCACGGCGTACGCCGGGCGGAGATTCAGATCGGGGAATCAGTGGCGGTGCATGGCCTGGGGGTCGTGGGCCTGCTGGCTCTGCAGCTGGCTCGGCGCGCGGGGGCCTATCCCGTAATCGGTGTGGATGTCGTCGATGCGCGGCTGGAACTGGCCCGGAGCCTGGGCGCTTCGCATGTAATCAACGCTGCCCGGACAGATCCGGTGGCTGCGATTCACGAGATCACCCGTCTGCCCCGTACTTGGACAGGCTGGCTGCCTGGCCTGCCACCGGGTACCGGAGCGGAGGTCCAGATACACGCCATGTCCAACATCCAGACCTATGACACCATGCTGCAAGCGGCCGCCGATCGGGGCCGTCTGGCCATGGTGGGGGCGGCCCAGCACACCGTTGCCCTGGGCGCCCACGAACTGTTGCGCCGGGAGCTGACGGTGCGCGGTTCCTATCAGACGGGCCAGCTGGAACCACATCCCTACTGGCCCTGGACCCGGGCCCGCAACCGGGCGACGGTTCTGGGCATGATTGCGCGCGGCGATTTGGAAGTGCAGTCCCTGATCAGCCACGTGGCACCCTGTACCCAGGCGGCCGCCATCTACGATCTGATCGATCAGGGCGACGGCGCGGACTGGTTGAGCGTCTTTTTCACCTGGGAGTGATGGCGGTGCCGGCCCGCGTCACAGGGCCGCCACGTCATTTTCCAGGACACCCAGTTCCGCGATCTCGCCCCGAATACGGTCACCCGGCTGCAGTTTCACCTTCTTGGAATGGCCGACACCGGCCGGTGTGCCCATACTGATAATGTCACCGGGCTCCACGGTCACGAACTGGGTGATGAACACCAGGGCTTCGGCCGGCGAGAAAATCATCTGGCCCGAACTGGCATCCTGCTGCAGTTCATCGTTCAGGAAGAGTTGCATGCGCAACCGTGTGGGATCCGAAATCTCGTCGGCCGTCGTGATCCAGGGGCCCATGGGGCCAAAGGTGTCCAGCCACTTGCCGACCAGCCAGTCGAAGTAGTAGTCCCCTTCCTGCATGGGCAAATGCTCCCGGAACGTCAGTTCCCGGGCCGAAATGTCATTGAATACGGTATACCCCACAATCGCGTCCTGGGCCTCGGCCAAGGAGAAATCCCGTCCCTTGCGGCCCACGACAATGGCCAGTTCCAGTTCCCAGTCTGCGAATTGGGTGGAGGCCGGAATGCGGATGGTACCGCCCGTCCCGATCACTGCGGTACAGGGCTTCATGAAGAAGCGGGGGATCATCTTCTCCTTGCCCGGGAACGTGCCGCCCCCTTCCAGGATGTGATCCGCGAAATTCCCCGCCAGGCACATCAGTTTGCCGGGACAGGGCAGGGGAGCCTGCAATGTCACATCGGCCAAAGGCAACCGGCCGCTGTCCTGGTCCTGGGCCCAGGCTGTAGCCTGCCGGGCGGCCTCCAGCCCCGGGGCGCCGGCTGCGAGCAGGGATTGCATGGACGCGGCCAGGGCCGGGTCCCCGCTGTCACTGTGCTGCAGGGCCGCAGCGAGATCGACGACGGCATCACCGATGACGATGCCGGTACCTACCTTGTGGTCGTGAATGTAAGTTGCCAGTTTCATGCAGAACGCCGCTCCTTGGGCGGGACGGAGGGATGAGGAAAAAGGCAGTCGAAACTGCCTGTGTGTCAGGGCAGCGTGACGCCGGGCCACTGTTGCGGACTGGCCGTTACATCCACCACAATACCATCCGGATCATGGACCTTGAAAGAATGTTGGGGAGGATTTTGGGGATCGTAGGGTTGGCCGTCGCCTACGTCGTCCAGGATGTCCCGGAACCCCATATCCCAGAAACGTTGCAGCGCCTGCTGCAGATCCGGCACGATCACACCGATATGCAGATAGTCGAGCATGCCGCTGACATGTGCCGGTCGGTCCGGTCCGGCATGCTGGAACACAGTGTAGTTGTGATAGCCGTCTGTCAGCAGGTAGGAGCCGTCCGTAGCGGAGACGACCTGCAGGCCCAGGGCATCGCGCCAAAAGCGGATGCTCCGGTCCAGGTTGGTGGCGCGGACGCCGACGTGAATCAAGGTCGATTTGGTCATAGCACTGATCCTTGTGTCTCTGCGCGAATTTGCCGACAGTTCCCGGCTGTCCACGGTTCCCGGTGTTGCCGGTAATGGTATGCCGGACAGGACAGGGAGTTCAAATCGCAATGCGACGTCCGGTACGGCTGGACTCATAGGCGGCTTCCACGACACGGGCAACCCGGAGTGCATCCTCGCCACAGGTGGGGGACGTACCCTCACCCTGTGCGGCTTGCAGGAAATCGCGCATGAAATCTTCCCCCCAGACGGCACCGTACGCCGGTGATTGTCCCAGCGTGTAGTCGAAAGTGCGCTGCGGGGCGCGGGCCCAGGCCGCCTGTGTGGATTCCACATGCAGCGTGACGGGGATGAAGTTCGTAGACCAGTGCATCCGACCCTTTTGCCCGTTGAAACCGACGTAGCTGTCATAGGCGGGGGTGTCACCGTAGCGGGCCCCCTTGAGCGCCATGGTGTACCCCACGTGCAGGGAACCCAGGGCTCCCGACCGGAAGCGCAGGGACAGGACCGCGACATCCTCCACGTCGATGTCCTCCCCGCTGCGGGTGGCCACCTCGGCCGCCACCGCCACAATTTCGTCCCCGGTCACATAGTGCAACAGATCAATGTAGTGGCAGCCCAGCCACGACAGCATGCCGCCGCCCGCAAATTGCTGATGAAACATCCAGGAGGTAGCGAGCCGGAATTGGACCTGCGTAGTCAACAGCCGTACCTCGGCCGTCATGAGATCGCCCAGCAGTCCCTGCTGATACAAGTCCCGGGCCTGGACCACCAGCGGATGGTAACGATTCTGGTAGCAGATGCCCAGCTGTACGCCATGTTGCCTGGCGGTGGCCACAAGGGCAGCGGTTTCCGCTGCGGTGCGGGCCAGGGGTTTTTCCGCCATCAGGTGGATGCCGGCTTCCAGCAGCCGTGTGAACACGGCGGGTTTCCGGTCGGTACGGATGCTGGCCACCGCCAGAAGGATGTCGGGTTGATCCAGCATCGCGTCCAAGTCCGTGAAGACACCGGTGACCTTGTCTTCCTGGTGCCAGGACCCCGCCGCCACAGCGTGCTCTTCGCCCCAAAGGAGAATACTGTCGATTTCGGACAGGCATTGCAATGTTTTCAGGTGACCTGAGAAATGGGGTTCGCCGATGCCCAGCAAGGCAACTTTGGTCATATATCGGCTCCTTGGCTCATACAAGCGGATCCACGGGTAGCTTTGATCAGGACTTCGGTCCGGGACAGGCAGCAGTCGGGTTCAGGCCAGAGGCAGGTTCACACGGACATTGCCCTGTGTGTGGGATTGCAGAATGGCCAGCATGATTTCCAGGGTCTTGCGCGCCTCGCGGCCCGTGGAGATCAGCTCCCCGCCCTGTTCCAGGACATGCACCAGTTCCGCGACGGCACCTGACTGGTGGGTCAGCATGAATTCCTGGGTTGGCACAATCTCCATACGGGACCATTCCAGATGGCCTGTGCTGCGGATCAGGGTCGCCTGCCGGTCCGAAATCTCGATGCGGGCGTCATCACAGACCAGTTCAAACTGGGAGCCCGTGAAATCCGACTTGACGCCGTTGAAATAGGCGTGTACGCCATTGGCGAATTGAATGGAGGCCTGGGCGGCCGGATCGGTGTCCGGATCATGACCGCCATCTCCTTCGTATGCCCGGAAGTGTTCAAAGCCCGGTTCCAGGAGCGCGAAGACCCATGCCGGATCCGATTCGGCGAAGAAACAGATCATGTCGATCATGTGCGTGCCGTTCCGGAACAGCATGGCCCGGGTGCCATACAGGTTGGAAGTGACGTGCCGCAGCTTGCCCACAGCGCCTGCGCGGATCATCTCGCGCACACCATGAAATTCGGGACTCCAGCGGCGTGTGTGTTCAATGGACAGCAGGACGTTGTGCGTGTCGGCCGCGGCGATCATGCGATCGGCGTCGGCCAGGGTCGTCGCGATGGGTTTTTCGCACAGAACAGCCCGGGCACTGCCCTGAATGGCGTCCACCGTGATGTCGGCATGGAGATGATCCGGAGTCGCCACGCTCACGATATCAGGCTGTTCCTGATCCAGCATTTCCCGGTAATCCCGGTAATAGTGCATGTCGGGCCAGACGTGGGTCCAGTTCGCCCTGAATTCATCCAGGGCCTCCTGGCGCAAGTCGCACACCCCGGTCAGATCGGTCTGGGGGTGCTGTTGGTAGGCAGCCGCATGGGAACGTGCTTTGGCGCCATAAAAGGGCAACGACAGGGGCTCGGTGGGCCGGGCCGCTCCTATGCCGGTCAGACCAATGATGACGGATTTGTACCTGGACATGGCGGGATCCTCGTTCTGGGGTCGAAGTTGCAAATGGAGCGGCGATACGGCCAACCTGTGCCTTGCTGCGGGAAGGCACAGGACCAGGGTTCTTCCTGGCTATGGCCTTCAGGGATGAAGGGCAAGAGACAGTATCTGCTTACATGATCGCATGCTTGGGCAAAGATGCCAAAGTGTCCCACAAGGCCGACAGCGACCATACGCGCTCCCGGAGTCTCGCCGTGGGGGCAGTTTGGACTGACTCATCGGCCAGGGATGCCGTACCTGTGTTGCCGCATGCAGCGTGGCTTGCTGAAGCAGCGGTTTCCGCATCTCCCGGGTGCAGTGCTTGCGTTTGACATAAAAAAACTTCATTGCCGGCATTTTGTTGAGCATCTTCCTTTGCTACAATGACATGCGCATGATCAATACAACGGAGACTGGACATGACCGCTTCACGACTTTCCCGACGGAGATTTTTGCAGGGATTGTCGTGGCTGGGTGTCGGCACTGTGGCAGCCGCCTGTGCTGCAGCCATCCCGGCTACGACAGGTATGGAGGGGGAAGCGCCGGCGGCAGAGCCGATCCTCATCCGCTTTGCCGGATGGGGCAACACGGAGGAGCTTACCCTCTATGAAAACATTGCGGCTGCACATATGGAAGAGGATGCCGGTATCCGGATTGAGAATCTGGGATTCCCGGGATCGGATTACGCCCAGAAGCTGTTCTCATGGATTGCCTCGGGCGATCCGCCGGAAAATCTGCGTACCGGCACGCAGTACTTTCCCACGCTGTGGGCGGATGGGGTCCTGCTGCCTCTGACGGAGTATTTCAACAGCGATCCGGATCTGCTGGATGAAGCGCAGTACATGACGCAACTGTACGATATCTACACCATGGACAATGACATGTTCGCCACGGTTATCGGACCCAATGTCATGGCAGCCTATCTCAACATGGATCTGCTGGAGGAAGCGGGGCTTGCCTACCCGGAGGCCGACTGGACCTATGAGGACTACACAGCCATGGCCGTGGCCATGACGGGGGGTGAGGGTATGCAAAAGACCTTCGGTTCCAGCAATGCCTACTGGTGGATGGTGTGGGAAAGCCAGTTGTGGGCCCGCGGCGGCGATCTCTTCGATGCCGTGTACAATCCCGTCACCTGCCTGCTGGACAGCGAGGAAATGGTTGCCACCTGTCGCTGGTTCCAGGACATGGTACATACCCATGGCGCAGCGCCTACGGCCGGGGAAGCGGCCGGATTTGAAGGGGGCTGGAATTCGGGCCGCATCGGCATGGAGATCACCGGTACCTGGGCGGTGAATGCCCGCCGCAAGATCGATGCCTTTGCGTGGGATCTGGCGCATCTGCCACGGGACAAGCATCAGGCGGCGGCCCATGCGGCCGGGGGCATCGTGATCCCCAATACGGCCCGGCATCCCGATGCGGCATGGGCGCACGCTGCCTACCACCAGGGCGATCGGGCCCAGGAGATGTACGCGCGGGATGGCCTGAACGCGCCCATCATGCGGCAATGGGCGACCTCGCCGGCCTTTCTGGAACTGGAGGGGGCACCGCCCCACCACTCCGCGCGTATTGATGCGATGACCTATTCCCGGAACCGGGATTTCTACTTTGCCCAGTGGACCGAGGTGCGCAACAAGGCTTTCAATCCGGAAATGGACAAGCTGATGACGGGTGAGCAGACACCCGAAGACACCGCCCGCAACATGGCCCAGAAAGCCCAGGACATTCTGGACGCCTAACTGCGTTTGGCATGGTCAGGAGGTTGTGTTCCAGGCTTGGGGACAGGAGCCAGGACCATGCAACAGTCAGAATTCAGCCGCTAATCGGAACAGGGCTGTTACTGCCGGCAGGGCCTTGCCGGGCCGACAGCCCTGATTTTGGGGCGGCAAGTCTTTTGTTATGATTGGAACCACCCGATTAGCACAAGGGAGACTGGCAATGACCACAATCCGTTTTTCCCGTCGAAGGTTTCTGCAAGGCTTGGCGTGGTTGGGTGTCGGCACCGCCGCCGCAGCCTGTACCACCGCACTCCCGGCTGCGACAGGCATGGCGGAAGACGCTCCTGCCGCCGAACCCGTCCGCATACGTTTTGCGGGATGGGGCAACACCGAGGAGCTGACCCTCTATGAGAATATTGCCGCGGCGCATATGGAAGAGGAGTCCGGGATTCAGATCGAGAATCTGGGTTTTCCCTTTTCGGATTATGCCCAGAAGCTGTTTGCCTGGATTGCATCGGGCGATCCGCCGGAAAACCTGCGCACGGGCACCCAGTTCTTTCCCACCCTGTGGGCCGACGACGTGCTGCTGCCTCTGACTGAATACTTCAACGCCGATGGCGATCTGCTGGATGACAGCCAATACATGACGGAACTGTTCGACATCTACAAAATGGATGACGATCTGTTTGCTCCGGTCATTGGCCCCAATGTCATGGCGGCTTATCTGAACATGGACATGCTGGAAGCTGCCGGCCTGGCGTATCCTGCGGAAGACTGGACCTATGACGACTATGTCACCATGGCCCAGGCCATGACCAGCGGTGAAGGCATGGACCGGACCTTCGGCTCCACCAATGCCTATTGGTGGATGGTGTGGCAGGTGCAGCTGTGGGCCCGGGGCGGCGATCTCTTCGATCAGGTATACAACCCCACGACCTGCACACTGGACAGTGAAGCTATGGTGGCTACCTGCCGCTGGCACCAGGATCTGGTACACACCCACAAGGCAGCGCCGACAGCCGGCGAGGCCGCCGGCTTTGAGGGGGGCTGGAATTCGGGACGCATCGGCATGGAGATCACTGGCACCTGGGCAGTGAATGCCCGGCGCAAAATCGATGCGTTCAACTGGGATCTGGCCCATCTGCCCCGGGATATGCAGCAGGCGACCTCGCACCTGGCAGGTGGCATCGTGATCCCGAAGACGGCCCGGAATCCCGACGCCGCCTGGTCCCACGCCGTGTACCATATCAAGGATCGGGCCCAGGAAATGTATGCCATGGATGGCCTCAATGCGCCCATTATGCGGAAGTGGGCCGACTCCCCCACTTTCCTGGAGCTGGAGGGTGCGCCGCCCCGGCACAAGATCCGCGTGGATGCGATGGTCTACTCCCGCAACCGGGATTTCTACTTTGCCCAATGGACCGAGGTGCGGAACAAGGCCTTCAATCCCGAAATGGACAAGCTGATGACGGGGGAGCAGACACCTGAAGACACCGCCCGCAACATGGCCCAGAGGGCCCAGGAAATCCTTGACGGTTAAGTACCGTACAGGAACATCCCGCTCATGCCCATGGTCTGACCGAACCATGGGCATGACGTATGACCGCCGGGCTGGCCGGTACCGGACAAGAGGCCCGGCAACTTGCCGCATGTACAACGGGGAAGCGTGACTTCCATGCGCGGGCGCAGTTTCGTGTCAGGCAAAAGTCTGCCTGGCCGCAGGCAGAATCTGACCCGGCGGGAAGCGCTGGAATGCTACCTGTTTATTGCCCCTGTATGCATCGGGCTGCTGGTCTTCACCATTGGCCCCATCCTGGCTTCGCTTTATTTCAGTTTCACGGAATACAACATTATTCGGGCGCCGCAATGGGTGGGCCTGGGCAAGTTTCGAGACCTGGTGCAGGACGAACTGTTTTGGCAGTCCCTGAAGGTGACAAGCCTGTATGTGGTGATGCATCTGCCGCCCAGTCTGGTGCTGGCTTTGGGTATTGCCCTGCTCATGAACCAGAAGGTGCGTGGCATCATCTTCTTTCGTACTGTCTATTACCTGCCTTCCGTGGTGTCCGGCGTGGCTGTAGCCTTGCTGTGGATGTGGATCTTCAATCCGGAATTCGGCATTCTCAATACCCTGTTGGCCATGGTGAACATCCAGGGCCCGGCGTGGCTCTTCGATGAACACTGGTCTCTGCCCGCGATCGCGCTCATGAGTCTGTGGGGTGTCGGTGGCAGCATGCTGATCTATCTGGCGGGGCTGCAGGGCATCCCCAGCGAACTGTATGAGGCGGCGGAGATCGACGGGGCTTCCCGCTGGCGCCGTTTCTGGTTCATCACGCTGCCTTTGCTGAGCACCGTGATCCTGTTCAATCTGGTCATGGGGCTGATTGCATCCTTCCAGGAATTCACGCCCGCCTATGTCATGACGAGCGGGGGACCCAATTTCTCGACCCTGTTCTACAACTATTACCTGTACGAGAATGCCTTTGAGTATTTGTATATGGGATACGCGTCCGCCATGGCCTGGGTCCTGCTGAGCATTGTGCTGATCCTGACCCTGCTGGTGTTCAAGTCCTCGCCCATGTGGGTGTTTTATCAGGAACGACAGAAGGATTAGCCCGTGTCTGCCGTCCCGGGCATGCGCAGGACGACAGCCCTGCGTCTCGAGCGCTTCGTGACCTACCTCTTACTCCTGCTGGGTGCGGGGGTGATTTGCATACCCTTCTTCTGGATGGTGTCCACATCCCTGAAACAGCAGATGGATGTGTACCTTTTTCCGCCCCAGTGGATCCCGCAGCCGATTCAGTGGAGCAACTACCGTGAGGTCATGACCTTCTGGCCTTTCTGGACCTATGTAGGCAACAGCGTTTTCGTCAGCGTGGGCTCCATTGCAGGGAAGCTGATCGCCAGTTCCCTGGCGGCCTACGGCTTTGCCCGTCTGCGGGCACCGGGCCGCGATGTCGTCTTCATCGTGCTGCTCAGCACCATGATGCTGCCCAGCCAGGTAACACTCATTCCCCAGTTCATTCTGTTCAGCAAGCTGCGCTGGATTGATACCTTCAAGCCCCTGGTGGTACCGGCGTTTTTTCTGGGGCCTTTCTACGTCTTTCTGTTGCGCCAGTTTTTCATGACCATCTCCTTTGAACTGGAAGATGCGGCCCGCATGGATGGCTGCAACTCGTTCCAGGTGTTCTACCGCATCATCCTGCCGCTCTCCATGCCGGCCCTGGCCATTGTCGCGATCTTTGAATTCCGTGCCCGCTGGAACGATTTTCTGGAACCCCTGATTTTCCTGAACACGCCCGCCAAACGGACCCTGGCCCTGGCCCTGCAGTTCTTCCAGGGATCAGAAGGTGTGCTGCCCCAGCTGCACCTGCTGATGGCCGCCTCCTTTCTGAGCATGGTGCCCCTGCTGGTGTTGTTTACCGTAGCCCAGAAACGCTTCATTCAGGGTATTGTTTTCACAGGCATCAAGGGCTGACGGTGGATGGCAGGCAGGCTCCGGGCAGACAGCTGCCAGCGAGCCGCCGTGGGCCGGAGCGCACAGCCTCTTCGCATTCGCAACCCGCAGGAAACGCAGCCAGATGACAGACACCAAGCCCAATATTCTCTTTCTCTTTGCCGATCAGTACCGGTTTGACGCAGCCGGCTGCTATGGTGCACCTGTAGTCCAGACGCCGGGACTGGATGCCCTGGCGGATCAGGGCATGCGCTTCGGCTATGCCTTCACACCCACGGCCCTGTGTTCCCCGGCCCGCGCTTCCCTGCTGACGGGGCTGTATGCGCACAACCATGGCCTGCTGGCCAATATGGGCAATTTCAACGGGGTCTTCGACCGGCAGCTGCTGGATCATGCGGGTTACCCCCAATTGCTGGCGCAGCAGGGGTATGACGTGCATCACGTGGGCAAATGGCATCTGCCGGGTGAAGACAAGCCGGTGCACTGGGGTTTTCGTTCCTTTGCCGCTGATGCGCAGTATGGACGGGAGAAGCAAAGCCTGGGGCTGGAAGCGGATCGGGCCCGGGAAGTACAGCGGCTGGAGTGGGGAGGTACGGCGCCTTTCTGCGGCCGCTCCCGGTTGCCGGCCGACCAGCTGCAGGAGGCGTGGGCTGCAGACCGGACCATAGCCCTGCTGGAAACACAGACGACACGGGATCAGCCGTTCATGATCTTCACCTCGTTTTTCGGGCCTCACTTTCCCTACAGTGTACCTGCGCCCTACGACACGATGTACGACCCGGTGGCCGTAGCACACTGGGGCAATTTTGACGAGACCTTCGCCGGCAAGCCCTTG
Organism: Caldilineaceae bacterium; assembly: GCA_965200385.1. Taxonomy (GTDB): domain Bacteria; phylum Chloroflexota; class Anaerolineae; order Caldilineales; family Caldilineaceae; genus Bin34. The sequence continues at coordinate 3,403,763 of OZ241342.1, read as the reverse complement.
ATCCAGCAAAAGGAAATGCTGCGCTGGAACGCCAGCCACCTGACCTGGCCGGACTGGCAACGGGTCATCGCCCACTACTGGGGGTATTGCACCTATATCGACGATCAGATCCGGCGAGTGCTGGCGCGCCTGGATGCCTTGGGCCTGGCGGACAACACCGTTGTGATCTTTGCCAGCGATCATGGCGACATGGTGGGCAGTCACCGCCTGTTCAACAAGGGCATGTACATGTATGACGAGACCTACCGCATTCCCCTGATCATCCGTTGGCCGGGTGTCACGCGGGGCGGGACGCACTGTGATGCCTTCGTCAATCTGGTCGATCTGATGCCGACGCTGCTGGAACTGGGGGAGGTGGCAGTGCCAGCCGGACTGGATGGCCGTTCCCTGGTACCCCTGCTCCGCGGGGCAACGCCGGCAGACTGGCCGGATGACGTATTTGCGGAATTCCACGGGTACGAGTCGGCCCTGTTCACGCAGCGCATGGTACGCACCCGGAGCTGGAAATACGTATACAATCCCGGAGCCGAGGATGAACTGTACGACGTGGCCAGTGATCCGGGCGAGTTGCGCAACCTGGCCGCGGATCTGGGCTACAGGCATGTGCTCCGGCGCATGAAACAACGCCTGGTGGTCTGGCTGAACCGCACAGGGGATGACATTGGTGCGGAGGACAGCTGGAAAGGAGCTCCCTACGATCTGTACCTGACGCAAAGGGAACAGTAACATGGCGGGCAGTCGGCGGGACAATGAACGTTGTCCGCCTCGGGTCCGGCTTGATGGCAGGGAACAAAGCTGATGCCTTTCGCGATCGACAAAGTTATACCCTGGGGACGCACCCTGGCGGAATACCGGGCCATGTTCCGCCTGACGGCACCGGAGCTGCAGGAGCGCATCGTGGGGTGTGGTGACGGTCCTGCCAGTTTCAATGCCGAAATGACAGCCCGGGGGCATGCCGTCATTTCCGTCGATCCCCTGTATGCCCTGACGGCTGACGCCATCGGGCGGCGGGGTACCGAAGCGTTTGCTCTGGTGATGGAGCAGGTACGCCAAAACCGCGACGATTTCGTCTGGACGCATGTACCCTCCCCGTCCGCACTGGGGCAACGCCGTATGGCGGCCTTGCACCGGTTTCTGGATGACTATCCCCAAGGCCATACCACAGGGCGCTATATGGACGCTGCATTGCCGCACCTGCCCTTTCATGAACATGAATTTGGCTTGGCACTGTCGTCCCATTTTCTTTTTCTGTACAGCCGGGAATTTGATTTGGCTTTCCACATCGAGGCCATACGGGAGATGTTGCGCATAGCACCCGAGGCACGCATTTTCCCCTTGCTGCAGATCGGTGGCTTGCCATCCCCCCATGTTCCGGGCGTAGTCGAGGCCTTCAGGGCGATGGGGTATCGGGTGTCCCTTGAAACCGTTGACTACGAGTTCCAAAAAGGGGGCAATCAGATGTTGCGGGTACGCTGTCGGTAGCGCGTACCGACAATCGGCAAGGGGGACTAGTCCCCGGCATTGGTGTCCCCCAGATAGAATGGTTCTCCTGCGGACATGATCCGCTGTGCGGACCGGCCAAGAATTCAGGATGATTGCCAGAGTTCCGGTGCGCCCGCTGTAGACGGGAGCACGCCCTGGCTCCACTCCCACAGACTGGCTGCAGCGGTGGTCCCGTTGGCTGGGAAGTGGTCCAGACAGACAGCACAGACTGCGTCTTCCCTGCCGGCGATCCGCTGCCCGGACAGATTGGTGTGGCTGCCGGTGCGGTTGCTGGCCGTCACGCTGGCGGTGCTGCACACTGGGTTAGCCGAAAAACGCCATTTCTTTATATAATTGAATTGGTATGCAACAGGTCACGGCAGTCTGTCTGCGCAGGTACCGGTTGCACCCTGCCATTTTTCCACAAATCTGATTGCGAGAATTGCGTAACAACGGACCGTTGTCATGAAATACAACCTGAAAAGCTTTCAGGGCGATCTGTTTGGCGGCATTACATCTGCGGTTGTAGGCCTGCCAGTCTCACTCGCCTTCGGTGTTGCTTCCGGCTTGGGAGCACTGGCCGGGATCTACGGAGCCATCGCCGTGGGGTTCTTTGCCGCGGTGTTTGGAGGGACACGATCACAGATTTCCGGGCCTACAGGTCCCATGGCGGTGGCCATGGCGGTTGTTGTCACCAGCCACGCCCAAAGCCTGCCCGAGGCATTCACCATAGCCATTATGGCGGGCCTGATCCAGATTCTGCTGGGCATCATGCGCATCGGGCGCTTCGTGGCCTTTACCCCCTATTCGGTAATTTCCGGCTTCATGTCCGGTATCGGCATTATCATCATCCTGATCCAGAGTCTGCCCTTTCTCGGCGCTCCGGTCGCCACCGGTGGGCCCATGGGCGCCATCCGGGCCTGGCCCGACGCGATCGCCAACTTCAATTTCAACGCTTTGGCGATCGCTGCCGTTACCCTGCTGGTAGGTGTGTTCTGGCCGGCCCAGGCCCGGAAGTTTTTGCCACCGGCCCTGGCCGCCCTGATTGCCGGCTCCCTGCTGGGAGTCCTTTGGTTACGGGGCACGCCCATCATTGGGGATGTGCCGACGGGATTGCCCACCCCGCAGATGCCGGCGCTCTCGCCCGGGATTCTGATACGTGCTGTGCAGCCAGCGTTTACTATCGCCCTGCTGGGTTCCATCGACAGCCTGTTGACTTCCCTGGTCGCCGATGCCATGACGCGGACGCGTCATAACGCGAACCGGGAACTGATTGGCCAGGGTCTCGGCAATGCCATTGCCGGCCTGCTGGGTGGGCTGCCGGGAGCCGGGGCCACCATGGGCACGGTGGTGAACATACGGGCCGGGGGCCGCACACCGGTCTCGGGCGTCATGCGGGCCGCCATCCTGCTGGCCTTGGTGCTGGGACTGGGCGAGTATGTCGAAATGATCCCCCATGCAGTGCTGGCCGGCATTCTGATGAAGGTGGGATGGGACATTATCGATTGGCGCTTTCTCACCCGCATTCATCGCGTACAGCGGGAACACCTGGTGGTTATGGTGATCACGCTGGGCCTGACCGTATTCCTGGACCTGATCACCGCGGTGGCCATTGGCCTGATTGCCGCAGGTATGGCCAGTGCCCGGCAGTTTGAACGCCTGGAGCTGGACAGCGTGATCTCGGTCCCCCTGCTGGATCAGGATTTCCTGCACACTCCGGCGAGCGGCGACAAAGAAGTGGACACCTTTGCGGCACAGACAGGGCTGCTCAGGCTCCGCGGAAGCTTCACGGTGGCATCCTCCACCACGCTGATCAACACGATTAGCCTGGACATCCAGGAACACGAGGTCGTGATCCTGGATTTCTCGGAAACCGTATACATCGACGACAGTGCAGCGCTGGTGATAGAGCAACTGATCGATACGGCCATCGCCGAGGATACCGGCTTCGTGGTCCTGGGCCTCACAGGCCAGCCTGCCACCACGATGAACGGTTTGCAGGTATTGCAGCATGTGCCGGCCGAGGCCTTTGTGGAGACCATGGATGAGGCCCGTGCCGTCACGCAACGTATGCTGGCCAGCTGATTGCGCTGCAGGCCGGGATCGAGCAACAACATATCTGGATTGCCACCCAACAGTACAGCCCGGCAGACGGGGTACACTGTCGTGGTCACGCTACCAGGTCCATGCGGACCGCTTGCCTCTTCCCGTGCCGATACGTACACAATGCCGTCATCCGGGTTCAGGCTCTCGGCGGGATGCCGGGTCCCATAGCCTGATGCACAGAACCAAATCAACGTGACTCGCGGTGACCCGGATGCACAAGAAAATCTCCCTGCAACGGCCGAACATTCTCTGGATTTGTACGGATCAGCAACGCTGGGACACGATCGGGGCCTTGGGTCATCCCGGTATACAGACACCGCATCTCGACCGACTGTGTGCGGAAGGAGTGACCTTTCGACAGGCGTTTTGCCAGAGTCCCATCTGCACCCCCAGCCGTGCCAGCTTTCTGACCGGATACTATCCCAGCACCGTACATAACTGCCGCAACGACAATGAGGCATGGTCGGAGAGTACCGATCTCGTCACCCGGACCCTGCGTGATCAGGCGGGGTACGATTGTGGTTTGGTGGGCAAACTGCACCTGGCCGGAGCCTACCAGCGGGTGCAGGCTGGCCCCGATGCAGAGGGTCGGCGCGTGTTTGCATGCGAAAGACGTCCCCGCGACGATGGCTATCGCGTCTTTCACTGGAGCCATTCGCCCTACGATGATTGGGGCGACGCGCATGCCTACCGGATCTGGCTGCAGGAGCAGGGACAGAATCTCGCGGACCTGCGGTCTGCTCCCGAACCCATTCCGGCGGCTTATCATCAGACAACCTTCTGTGCCGACAAGGCTATCGCATTCATGCAGGAGAAGCATGCCGGCCCCTGGCTGCTGAGCGTCAATCCCTTCGATCCCCATCCTCCTTTCGACCCGCCGGCTGCCTATCGTGCCCGATTTGTGCCAGAGGACCTGCCGCTGCCGCTCTTCCGGAACAGCGATCTGGCGGCACAGGCCGCACTCAGCCACATGGATTTCCAATCTGCGGTGCAGCGTCCGGAGCCGCGACAGGTCCGGGCACGGCGCGCTGACTACTATGCTATGCTTGCCCTGATAGATGACAATGTGGGCCGCATGCTGCAGGCCCTGACAGCGACGGGGCAGCGCGAGGATACGCTCGTGATCTATATGTCGGATCATGGGGAAATGCTCGGTGACCATGGCCTGTGGCACAAGGGCTGCCGTTTCTATGAAGGCTTGGTACGGGTGCCTCTCATCCTGGCCTGGCCCGGACAGTTTCTATCCGATACGGTTAGTGATGCTTTGGTGGAACTGGTTGATATAGTACCGACGCTGCTGGAATTGGCGGGCTTGCCCGTTCCTGATCATATGCCGGGCCGCAGTCTGGTTTCCCTGTTGACCGGGGCGACGGAGCCCCACATGCATCGTGAATTTGTACGCACCGAGTATTACGGCGCATGGCAGTCCAAGAGGCGTGCCGGGAGTCGGCGCAGCTATGGCACCATGATCCGTACACACCGGCACAAGCTGGTGAACTATCATGGACATCCACTGGGCGAACTGTTCGATCTGGAGCAGGATCCGCACGAATTTCACAATTGCTGGCATGATCCAAGGTATGCGGATATGCGTTGGCGGCTGATGCAAAAGAGTTTTGACGCTCTCGCCTATGCCGTGGATCCAGGTACCCGGCAACGGCTCCCCTATTGACGTAAGGAAGGACCGGGGTCCGGAATCAGGAGGACCGGCATGCCGTGGGGGAATGCCGGTCCCAAATGCTCTGGACCGATACGCCGACGGTTTGCGTGTCCGGGGACAGGGACAGTCACCCTGGGCCCACGGAGACACTGACCGGATGCGCGGGCGTCATGGGCCTTGGACGCTACTAAAATTAGAATTCACCCTCCCGTACCTGAGCCCCGGTCAGCTTCACTACGTTCGCGGGCTGTACAGGATCGTTGTCCGGGAGTGGGCCCTGACCCTGCTTGATTTGCATGGCGGCCACACTGTCCAGTCCAGCCAGTTGTTCTGAACCCGCCAGTGCTTGCCGATCCTCATCGTAGTAATCGAAGGGGACTATATACGTACTCACACCGGGCCCACAGGACACGATGCTTCACCGTATACATTTTCAGGTTTCACCGACCAACTATTGTTGCAATCTCCACCCGCAGTTGCGCCGTCCCCGAACGCCATGTTTTTATCCAACCACTTGTCCCGTATGTTTAGAGCAGCATTCACATCAGCGTTCTTTTCTACGCCGCATTCACTGCAATGGTAGACAGACTGGGACTTCCAGTTGGCTTTACGCACTTCACCACAGTTGTGACAACGCTGTGACGTGTACGCAGGATCTATCTTTTCTGTATAGGTCTTGTAACTTATATACCGTTCCAGCCGCCCCCACCCGCTGCGCAAGATAGCACGATTCAACCCTCTTTTCTGGGCCACATTCTTACCGGGTTTGTCCTTGGAGCCTCTGGCGCTCCGGGTCATGTCCTGAATGTTCAAGTCCTCAAAGAGGACTAAATCGTGTACGTCAGCGATGGTGCGACTGGTTTGGTGACACCAGTTCTTTATGACATTCCGTATCTCCCTGTGCACCCTTTGCATGCGTAGTTTGGTTCTATACCAGCCGTTACTCTTGTATTGTTGCTTGGGCAGCTTGCGTTGCAGTCTGCGCAGTTTGGCATCCAATTTCAACAGCTTCGGCAGTTCATACATGACTCCAGTACTTAGCGCCACCTGCCCTACATTCCGGTCAATACCTACAGGATTAATAGGGCTGGCGGGTCTGTCCGGGCGCGGGGCGGGCACTTCGTACAGGATGGACACATACCATTTACCAGCCTCGTACTTGAACGTGGCTTGTTTGGGTTTATGCCCCGCGTAGGGATTCTTACCCGTCAACCGCACCCACCCAATCTTGGGGATGTAGAACTTTCTGCCCTTGCTAGGCCAGGGTCAATTGGTCGTTGGCCAAGAAGCGGTTATAGGCAATATGCTGATAAAGCCGATTACAGGATATTACTTCCATCTTGTGGCGGGCGTGATCCAGCAACAGGCCGATCTGGCCAGCCCGTTTGTCGATCCGGTAAATGGACCAAGGGTGGAAAATCGGCAGATAGTAGAGCATACCCTGCTGGGCGCAGTGATCAATACCCGGTGCGTAGGCTGCATACACACCTTGGGCATCCTTGGGCATTTGGGCAGGATAGGGCCAGGGCAGGACAGGTGGCCAGTGCACTTGAGCCGGCTGTCCCGTCAGGATGTTGTCATGCCAGGCGTGGGAAGGCGTTTCCAGCAGATCCGGAAAGCCTTCCTGGACGTACCAGAAGGGAGGGTTGAGTGGTGCCGGAATCGTATGCCGGGGTCCCGCTCCCACACTCCGTACATAGCGGTACCCGGCATCCCACATGATTTCCAGAATGCGGGGATGGCCTGTAAATCCCCGGGTATAGCCTCCGGGTGCCGTCAGGCCTGTCACGGCGCGGCCGAACGTGTCTGCTATCAGCTTTCCGGCATCTGCCAGCTCATAGTGCAAACCAGCCATGTCATTGTTCTCGTCCAGGGCAATGAGATTGGGATGCGTGAACGAATGGCACTGAATATCGAACAACGGCTGATCCAGAATGGAACGCAATTCGCCCTGGGCCAATTCCAGCATTTTGGCTACCAGAAAGAAGGTGGCCGGAAGTTCACGCTCCAGATGCACATCAGCAACTGCACGGACACCTGCCAGAAATTCCCTGATGCCAGCCGGAGAATAGTCAAAGCCCCGATTCCCGGCTTGCCACCAGGCGTACACTGCTTCCGTGTCATAGGCAGCTACGTAAAACGACATGGTTCAGGATTGTCTCCCCATTGCACGGACAACCCTTGAGACATGCGCCAGGCGCGTATCAAACCGGGCGGTCATTCTTGCTCTACAGCTATCACGTCACCGCGGGATTCTACCGGTATGTGCTGGACAGGACAACCTGACATGAAGTGAACGTTTCTTCACTGTCTGTTGACACCCTGGCAACCGCAACGCGGTTTGAGCCACCGTCACCAGGCTGGACAACGCTGTGGTGTATATGCGGCAACCAAGTTGGAGTCAGCCATGGCCTGCAGAATGCCATCAATACCGTACTACGGAGCAGGTTGGATACCCATCCAGGGTGGTACAGTTGGGCACGTGGGAGTTTCACACTGTTTGTGCTGTTCGGACGGCATGTTGGCCCACTTTTGCTTCTGCATCTTTCCCGGAGAAGGTTTCATCCTGCGTACTGGTGTGTGGCACGGCAAGACCGACAGAACACACCTGCCAAGGCAGGTGCCAATTCCGGCTCTGCAGACACCACCGTGCCCCGCGCTGTTACTCCGGCAGCACATGGCAGAAGGCTGTATCCCAACGTACAGGGCTTCACGCAAGAGCTTGGGGATGGAAGCTGGGTAGGGTGCGTTGTCCGGGGACAAAAGCAACGCCAAGTGGCTACTTCCTGATCTGGCGGGTGCTTGCCTGTCGGAATCAGGAAGTAGCCAGCAACGGAGAGATCCGCTGGTGCGTGCAACCCGCAAGGCACTCCAGACTTTGGGTGCCGGTACCGACGGTCTGCACCGGCGCGCCAACCGCAGTCATGATGCCTTGTCCAGTCAGGCCACGCCTCCGGCTGATTACAGGCCGATGGCGATGACCTTCAGGCACCATCCATCCTCAAAGCGATCACTTGCTGGTTGGCACGCAGGTTCAGGCTAATGTCACTGAATACGGTACGTTACCTGTAAACCGACGGCTACTTTGACTTCCTGCTCAGCGTCAAAGGCAACCAGCGCACTATCATAAGCATGACCGAAATCGAGACCCATGCCATCCTGATACGTACAGACATCGACACTGCTCCTGACATAGAGGAATGAAGAGGACGGATAGTACTCCACCACGTTGATCACGTTGCCCAGAACCACATCAAAGCTGTCAGCCACATCATCTGCGTCCTGTTGAGCGCCAGGTATAGCCTAGCGCCGAGCCTGCGCCAGAGCTTGGCTACAGCTCTCCGGGGACAGCGTGTAGTGGACGCTGTACGTATTCAATGCCTGCACTATGTCGGCCACGGCCTCAACGATCTGTTCCCCTTTCTCCTGCACTTCACCCAATTCCATTTCCACCAATATGATATTCGGTTCGTATCGGCCCCTACGGGTGAATGCAATGGCACTTTCGGCAATCCCCAAACCGACCAGGCTTTCTACTACATCAGCTTTGTCCTCAAGGGACATTATTTCTCGGCCCGACGAAACATAGTGAACCTCGGGCATAACAACGGATGTACGCTTCGTCAGGAGGGATCTTCACCGAACCGATGGTGGATACCGTAAGTCCTCTTGGGGTTGGCAAAAACATCCTCCACCGCAATACTGCCGACGGGTGACGCAAGGGGCAACGTACAGGTTTGCCGGCTGTAGAAAAGGGCCAGGGTCACCACGGCAAGGAGCAACACGCCTACCCACTAACTTTTTGCATAACAACATCCTCCATAGCTCATATGAAATTACAGACTGGGCATAAATTCATCGGAATGGCAGTAAGGGTCTGGACGCTGGAAGTGGCAGACACAGGATGGGGGGAGGCATCACTGTCCTCAAGATCCCAAGAAGACTTCGTGATACCACGCGGTGGCGATCCATAGAATTGCCCACCGACAAGGCTTTTGACAGTCAAGCTGTGTGCGATCTGCTGGCTTCACGCCATCGGAGCAACAGGGTGGCCTAGCTCGCTTAGCCCGATAATCAGTGAGAGTCTGATTCCAGCTTGCGCAACCGGGCTTTGAGCTGTTCCAGCTCTGCCGTTGCCCGCTCAGCGCGTGCAGACTCCCGTGCGCGTGCTTCTTCCGCCTCACGGCCTGTGCGATACCATGCCTGGGGCGCGTGGTTCCACAAGCGTAAGGCCCCTGTGGCTGCGACCAGCCCCCACACTGTAGCCAGGACTTGGCTTTCACCGATGTGCGCACCCCGCTGCACATCATACGTCAGCGGAATGGCTTCGTAATGACCAGCCCGAAGCTGCCATCCCATCAGAGCGTACTCCAGATAGGCATGATGGGGCTCGTATTGCCAGTACTCCGTAATGCCCAGGTCCGCATAGCGCACACGCTTGGGACCACTCTCTTGGGTATGGGTGGTCGGGGCAGCCATTTCCATGACCGGCAGGCTTATATCCTAGATCCTAGGCAAGCAGTACGTCCGGCGTGATATCGGCCGTGAGCTGGTAGGGATCGTAATACAAGGCACAGCTCCCACGCACGGTCACCACACGCCCCAACCGTTGGAGATGTGTCCTGAGTGCGAAGACGGCATCGGTAATGGCGTAGTATTGGGGTTCCGTTTCGGCTATGGGTTCATCGTCATCCGACGGATACCGGATCACAGCCTCGGCAGGCGGTATCAGCGCAGGATTGTCTGTCCGGCCTCCCTGTAAATTCGTAAGCGCCATGTGTTTTCTGCCTCTGGCACCGGTATTGTACCAAAGGAACAGGGTGTGGTCTCATCCGGATGCGCCGCCGGTTCACGTCTTCTGATCCTGTGCCTCTGTCCTTGGAGTCTGTGTCCTTGTCTCATTATGGTTTGCATAGCGGGTATAGATTCCCCCACAGCTTGGACTGCGACGATCTGCAGGCTTGTGTCTTAATTCTGTACTGTGTCGGGCATGTCCCCAGCCCGGTGGTCCGTATGATCTGGTGTATCCAGGCTGTGCAAAAAATCCAGATCTTGTGGATCAGGTATCCAGGTATCAGGTACATTGAGAAACCACATTTGTGCTCGTTATCTGCGGTAGCCAGGGTCTAGATCGTAGCAGAGTTTCAATGAACCGGATTCCACTTGTGCAACCGGCTAGCAATTTCCTTCGGAGGCAGAAATACATAGGGATCATCCTGCCAGCATTCAAGTGTGGCAATCAGCAGCTCGTTGCTGCAGGTTCCCTGCGCCTGTAATTGATCGCTGATCCACAAGACCCCGTGTACACGCAGATCCTGGTGCACGGCAACGTGCCGAAGTAACCGATCCCCCGTGATCAAAATAACGTTCGCCAAACAGTGGACGGAACACAGGCAAAAGCAATCATTGGCAGAAAGGTGTGGCTGCGGTTCTCTGAGTGCCATGGCTGCTGCTACTGCGTCGGATGGTAGATCGAAAGTCTCAAGCCCCCCGGTATTCAACAGACACCAATCATAGTCACTGAAATTCGATACCTCACTACGGATGGGCAGAGGTACCAGCAAGTGATACGGCAGTTTGGTCAAGACGTGCAAGAGACTGCCTTTCTCGAGATCAATAAGACAACAGACACCTAGCACAAGTGTGCAATTCATCCACGCTGGCCTTGGCTGATTTCATCCAGCGAACAGTGCAGCATCTGTGCTGCACGAACAGGTGAGATCAGCTTTTCACCCAAAGCACGCCAAATCAAATTTTCGTAGCGTCGGGGCTTCTCGATCATCCTCCCTTGGCCATCGTGGGCAATTGGCTCTGGCTCACGGGTCCGCCATGAGCGAGCATAAGTGCGCAAGGCGAACTGGACAGCTGACTGGGTTAAAATCCCTACATCACCCAAACGCATCAACATGGCTGAGGCGGATATCCCGTACAGCCATTTCAGGGAAATCAGTTCGCGGTATGGAACATCCTGACGATCTTCTCCGGTGTGAGCTTTCAAGTGATCTCTGGACACAAGAAAAGCGGCGGCAAAGCGGTTCATTGCTTTTTCCAAGGGAATATCCGGGTTGTTGGTATGACACACTACATGATGTGCCACTTCGTGGGCCAGATTGAAGCGTTTGCGCTCAATGGTGGTATTGTGGGAGACCACAATAACACGGGTAACTGGCTGATTTCCTGTATGCTGAACGGTACAAGCCAAACCATCAAAACGTGCGGGTAAATCTGCTTCGATCACCTTTACGTTCTTGGTTTCCAGCAGTTCGATCATGCTGGTGATAGGGGCATCTCCCAAGACCCATTTCTCGCGCAACCACAATGCTTGCTCTTCGATTTCCTCCCAGTGTGAGATAGCATTGGATGCAAGGTTGTCAAACGGATCCGCAGCTGGTGGCATTCCCAAGATTTCTTCAATGGTGCAGTAGTCTTCCAACTGTGCTGTCACGATGGTTTCAGCGCTGGCCTCATCCTGAACCGAAGTCCTGGAGCTCTTACGGAACTGAATATCGGTCAGCTTTTCAATCCGTCCTCCCAGCAGGAAATCCAGAGATACATCCAGCTCTCTGCCCAGTTGAACGAGGACACTTGACTTGGGCAGCATCTGGCCCCTTTCGTACTTGCTGATGGCCTGTGCAGTGAGAGGTGGCGATAGCCGTTCTGCCAACTTTTTCATCGACAATCCCGCCTTCTTCCGCGCCAGCCGTAGTCTTGCCCCAAACATAAGCCTAACTCCACCAAAATAGTTGAATGACTACTATTCCACACCACAAATTCAACTTATAGTATAATATGCATCATATCGTAAGGAATAATATATCCTGTGATGTATGATCCAGATGCAACCATGAGGCTCTTTATAGTAGGCTTTCTGGCCTTCCTCTGTGCCCATATGCAAGTTCTGTAGATGCCAGACAAGATCCCAATCTACCAACATGTAGAGAGATTTACTGGCGCGAATATTTCCTGCCTATAGCGGTATCTTGGCACGGAGTAGGCTTGAAGCATATTGATCCCGGTAGTAATGGTGGCCTGTAGACAATAGACCGGTTCGGTATTCCAAGCAGCCCTAAAGGCAGTTTGTTGTAGACATGATAGGGAAAAGATCCACTGCGAGATTTGCTCTGGGATCGTGCAAAAACACTCCACACAGTGGATCGGCTTGTTAAACTACCCTGGATCGCTGGGTAGTACAAGTCCAGCACGAAGTAAGGACACTCCGCACTCCGGCCGACACCTAACGATGGCTTCTGCTCCCAGGGCCTATTCGCAAACTGGCAATGTCTGTTGATGATGTTCCGGTTCGTGGGGACGCCGGTGGTGTTGGGTTGTCATGTCTGGTGGCAAGCCGGGAGTAGCAATGTCCCTTCTCACGAGACCATGTCTACTGTGCATCCGGCATAGGGCCAACTCATTACACGCTCATACGAGCGCTGCTGGCGGCTGTTCTTGGCTGGGCTGTGCCTGAGCGGCGATCAGCAGGACGCTACGGTGTACAGATGCGGAAAGGGGCAATCTCAAATATGCGGCAGGGCGGGTATCACCTTGTCCACCAGACGTTCCATGCAGCGTATCCATTTGTCCCTGTTGTCCCAGTCGTGGGCGATCATCAGCAGGGTGCCAAAGCCGCCTGTAGTCTCCCATAGTTCTTCCAGTTGCTGAATGCACGATTTGACGTCACCTATGATGCAGAGATTTTCCATGATGTATGCGGGGGTAATCCGGGCATCCGGCAGATCCGGCGAAGTTTTGGTGATGTCCAGTGCCTGGGAAGCCTTGAGCAGTGTCAGCAGGTACGCGAAAGAACCGGCAAAGGTACCGTGGTGGCAATGCTCCCAGGCTTCGTCATTCGATTCACCGACATAAATGCTGCGGGATACCCGCCATATGCCGCGATCCGGTGGGGGATGTCCGACCTCTGCTGCACCTGCACAGTAGGTAGCCCAGTGGTTGGCTACTGTTGTGGCGGGTACGAGGTTGGTGCTGATAGGGATATAACCCCGCTGGCCGGCCATGCGGGCCGCCATGGAATCGTGCTTGATGATGCTCATCGCAATGGGGGGATGAGGTTGCTGGTAGGGCCTGAGCATCGTGCCTATGCCCATCTCGGGGTCGGTGTGTTCTACCCGGATGCGCCAGAACTCGCCCTGCAGGTCAAATGGTGCTTCCGCTGCCCACAGCTTGAGCACCATGTCGATGCCTTCCACCGTCATGAGGCCCTGGGTTTTGGGATCAGGCAGATCATACAGGGTCCAGTCCGTAGGCACACCGCTCTGGCCAAACCCGCAATTGATACGTCCCCGTGAAAGGTGATCCAGATAGGCCAGCCGCAGGGCAATGTTGGCAGGATGGTGATGGGGCACCAGCGTAACGCCCGGTCCCAGTCGGATGTTCCGGGTCTGGGGCAGTACATGGGCAATGAACACGTCGTTGGCCGGGATAGGCTCCCACGCCAGCGTGTTGTGCTGTCCGATCCACGCTTCGGTGAAACCCAGCTGATCCGCGCGGATGACGAACTCGACATCCTCCTCAAAGGCCTGTGTGCGATCCTTGGCGGGAGGATGCACCGGCATCATGAACGTACCCAGTTGCATCTATAACCTCCTGTAGTTTGCTCACGGATACCGGACATGGCTGAGCAATCCTGATCGCCTGTCTTGATCCAAGCCTCAATCCCCTGGACAGGGCAAAGGGTCTCTACCCCACCCAGGAGCCAAGGCACTTGTATGCAGAGGTGAATCTATCATGGACTCCTGATGCCGGAAACCGCCTGTCAGGCGGACCTGTGCCGATCCGGATGCACTGTTTTGTTCAGGCAACTGACTGTAGCGCCTCCAGCGTGTCTCGGAGCAGTTCTATGACCGTCACGATTTCTTCTTCTGTGGTGAAACGGCCAAGGCTGAAGCGAATGGAGGCTTCCGCGTCCGCTGCATCCAGACCCAGAGCACGCAAGACATGGGAATGTTCAGGCATACCGGATGTGCAGGCGGCTCCGGTTGCGGCGGCTACGCGCGGTTGCAGGGAGGAAAGAATGTCTTGGGCATTGAACCCGTTAAAGCACAGGTTGGCATTGCCAGGGTGGCGAACCTGGTGTCCCACAGGACCATTGACAAGAATGGAGAAAGGGAGTTGCTGCAGCTGTTGAACAAAGAAATCCCGTTTTTGGGCCAGTTGCATGCGTTCTGCGACACTCTCTTCACTGGCAATGATGTTTATGGCTGCGGCCATGCCCATACACAAAGGTACAGGAACGGTGCCGGAACGCAGATTGTGCTGTTGGCCACCGCCATGGATGATCGGGGACATATGCTGTTGCAGGTCACGGCGAATGTACAGCGCGCCAATGCCTTGGGGCGCATAGGCCTTGTGACCGGACAGGCTGATCAGATCGGCATATGCGGCAAGCCTGTTCAGCTTCATGGCACAAAGTGCCTGGGCGGCATCGCAATGAAAGTGAATACCGTGCGGGACCAGGCGCGTTGCGATGCCAGGAATGTCCTGGATGGTACCCACTTCGTTGTTGACTGCCATGATGGACACGACCAGGACCGATTCATCCAGCATGTTGTCCAGTTGCTCCAGGCAAATAAAGCCCTGGTGATCCACGGGTATGACTTCAACGACGAAATTCTGCCGGGCAGCGAGTGCCTGGACGGCGGCCAGCACACACTTGTGTTCAATGGCGCTGACCAAAATACGCCGACGGTGGACGGGTGCACGCTGGGCCAGACCGATGAGAGCCAGGTTGTTGGCTTCGGTCGCCCCGGAAGTGAACACTATCTCGTCCGGATCGGCCCCGATCAGGCGCGCTACGCTTGTGGCCGCCTTGTCGATGGCGGCGGCGGTCTGCCAGCCGACGATGTGATCACGGGAATGAGGATTGCCGAAGGCTTCATGCCAATAGGGTTCCATATATGAGAGTACGCGGGGATCCACAGGGGTCGTAGCCTGGTAATCCATGTATATGGTTTTCGGATGGGGCATGATTTTCGTATACGATTCCTCTGACTCCCAATACCCGGAAGCCATTACAATGCCACGCGGTATTCTCTACCAAAACCATTATCGACCGCAATTGTCAGGCCACGAGACTTTTCCGCTCCGCTATGACTGGCTGAAAAAAGCCTACGATGCGGTACGCAGCACGGAAACGCAGGCGCATAACCATTCTGTGTTCACGGGGGCCGACGCCATTGCCCGTTTCGGGGTGGGCAAGAATATGGTGTCCTCCATTCGCCATTGGGCCACGGTGTCCGGCATCATACGCGACGCGCCCCATAAAAAATTGGAGACCACGCCCCTGGGACAGCGGTTGTTTGCCCGTACGGGTCTTGATCCGTACATGGAGCATCCTTCCACATCCTGGCTGATCCACTGGAATCTGTGCACCCGCTCACGCAAGACCACTTGGATTTGGGCCTTCAACTACTTTCCGTCCCTGCTTTTTGAGCGCGATCAGCTGATCCAGAGCCTGGAACGATTGGCGTTGGAAAGGAACTGGACACGGGCAGCCGCGACCACCATCAGGCGGGACGTGGCCTGTTTCCTGCGTACGTACGCACGGCAACATGGCACCCCGCAGACCAGTATGGAGGATGTACTGGAATCACCCCTGACGGAATTGGGTTTGATTCGCCCCATGGAACGACGCGACAGTTTTCGTTTTGTCCGCGGCCCCAAAGTCTCATTGGGCTACGGTGTTTTCTGTTATGCCATTGCAGATTTTTGGAACAGCTTGCCTTCGACCGCCAATACCCTATCCTTTGAGATGCTGGCCCATGAACCAGGTTCGCCGGGTCGCGTCTTCCAACTGGGTGAGAATGACGTGATAGACTTGCTGGGTGAAGTTGAGCAAACAAGTGACGGTTATTACCGATGGTCTGAAACGGCAGGGCTGAAGCAACTCGTCCGCGAGACAGAGTGGGCGGGGAGAGATCGGCTGACGTTTTTGGAGAAGGACTACGCGAACCGCGCAGGCATGGGGATGGCATAGTGGCTTTGGCCGATCGGGTCCACATTACCCGGCGTTTCCGGCGTTCGATCCGCATAGATGTGGATTTGCTCCAGCCGGAAGCCCTGAAGGGGTTCGTATGTCCTCCTTCCGCCGCCGATATTCTCCAGACCATGATGCGTCATGTGGTCGAGAACGATCAGACCGCCTTTACCTGGACAGGACCATACGGCAGTGGCAAGTCCAGCTTGGCCATGGCCTTGGGTGCAGTCCTGCATGGTGATGCCACAATTCGCCAACGAGCGGAAGAGGTCCTGGGTGCGTCAATGATCCAAGCCATCCAACAGGCTTTGCCTCCACGCAAAAAAGGCTGGAAGGTGTTGCCCGTGGTGGGGCGTCGGGGCGATCCCGCCCAGGTGATAGGTGAAGCCTTGCATGAAGCGGGATTTCTGCGCAGGCAGAAGGCGGAGGCCTGGACGGAGGCAAGTGTACTGGAGGCATTGCGCAGCATCGCCTTCCAACACCCGCGTTCGGCAGGCGGCCTGATCGTATTTATTGACGAGATGGGGAAGTTTCTGGAAACAGCTGCCACCGACGGCAGGGATATTTATTTCTTTCAGCAATTGGCTGAATTGGCGGTGCGCAGCCAGAGGCGGCTGGTGGTGGTGGGTATCCTGCATCAAGCCTTTGGAGAGTATGCCCACCGTCTGTCACACGTCATGCGCGATGAATGGTCCAAGATCCAGGGACGCTTCGTCGATCTGGTCGTCAATGTAAGTGAGGACGAGCAAATCGATCTCCTCTGTCACGCCATTCATGGCGATCGCCCCCCGCCGCAATTCAGTTCTTTGACCCATGACGTGGCCACCTTGGTGAAGCGTCATGCCTCACCTGCCTTGGCCCAACGTCTGGCGGCGTGCTGGCCTCTTCATCCTGTGGTGACATGTCTCCTCGGCCCCATTTCACGGCGGCGCTTCGGTCAGAATCAACGCAGTCTCTTCAGCTTTCTCCTGTCGGCGGAACCGGCCGGCTTTCAGGATTTCCTGGGTTCCGCCCGTAATGACGATCTCTACACCCCCGATCGCCTGTGGGACTACCTGCAGATCAACCTGGAGCCCACCATTCTGGCGTCTCCCGACGGACACCGCTGGGCTCTGGCTGTGGATGTCCTGGAGCGTTGCGAGAGTTTGGGCGGTGCAGACATACACCTGCGTTTGCTCAAGGCCATCGCCTTGGTGAATCTGTTCCGGCAGCGTTCCGGGTTGGTGGCGAGTCTTGATGTGTTGACCAGGATGCTGCCGGGTTTCGATCGGGCTGCCGTGGTACATGCCCTAAAGAAGCTGCAGGCCTGGTCGTTGGTTATCTACCGGCGACTATATGAAGCCTATGATATTTTTGCGGGCAGCGACTTTGACATAGAACGCGCAGTAGCGCAAATTGCAATAAAAAATAATGGGGGGGGGGGGGCAGAACGCCTTGTAGGTAGGCTCAACGCCCTGGCCGGTTTACAACCCCTGGTCGCCAAGCGACATTATCACCACACCGGTGCCCTGCGCTGGTTTGACGTAGGCCTCGTGGCCCTGTCCGATCTCGAGGCGGCAGCCGCATCATACATACCGCAGCAAGAGGCTGTAGGGGCCTTTTGGCTGGTGTTGCCCACGCAAGAGGAAACACAGCAGGATGCCGTGGCCCTTTGCCGGCGCGTGGTGGACCAGGCGCTGGATTGGGATATTGTGGTGGGGCTGTCACCGGCAAGCCGGGAACTCCCGATCCTGACCGAAGAACTGCTGGCCCTGGAGCGGATTCGGGATGAAGCGCCGGAACTCCAGGGTGATCCGGTGGCGCGGCTGGAAGTGCGCTCGCGTATTGCCACGTTGCAGGGTCATATGGAAAATCGACTGGGGCGGGTGTTCAATGACGCGCACTGGTATCATCGACGGGTCGGAGGCCAGCCGTTTTCCTATGCCGAACTCAGTGGACTGGCATCCGCACTGGCGGATCAGCGCTTTGTCCATGGTCCACGCCTGTTCAATGAACTCCTGAATCGCATTAAACCTTCCAGCAGCGCCACGGCGGCCCGGAACGTCCTGTTGCGCCGGATGGTACTGCATGAAGGCGAAGAACGTCTGGGCATCCAGGGTTTTCCGGCTGAGGGCGGCTTGTTTGAGATTCTTTTGGCACAAAGCCGCCTGTATCGCCAGTCCGACAGGGGATGGTGCTTTGCCCCACCGGACGCCAATCACGATCCATGCAATCTGAAACCGGCATGGGACAGGGCTGCGGAATTTCTCAGGACGGAGTCCCAGCGCAAGGTGAAGATGTCCGAGATTGCGGATATCTGGCGTAATCCTCCCTACGGGGTCAAAAAGGGCATACTACCGGTTCTGAGCCTGGCGTTTCTGTTGTCCCATCGCCAGACTCTGGCCTTTTACCGCCAGAATATTTTTCAGCCGTGCCTGTCCGACCTGGATGCCCAGTACCTGGCCCGGGACCCCAGCGATGTGCAAGTGCGTTGGATGGATCTGTCGGCAGAGGCTCGCCAGCTTCTCATAGAGCTGGCCAGTCTGGTCGTGGAGTTGAATGACGGTGAGGGCTTGAGGGAATTGGCTCCCCTGGAAGTGGCCCGGGGCCTGATCGCCATCCATGACGGTCTGCCTCCTTGGACAGGACGTACATTGCGGCTGTCGGACAATGCACGACGCCTGCGCCAGATGTTCAGGCGCGCCCGCGATCCGAACCAGTTGCTCTTCGATGACATCCCACAGATACCTGCACAGGACGCCGGCACGCCGGCAGACCCCGGTTTGTCCCACATCGTGGATAGCGTACGGACGGGACTGAGGGAATTGCAGCAAGCGTATGGTGCCATGTTGTACCGGGTACGGGAGATGCTCATGGCAGAACTGCAGGTCCCCCATACGTCAGGATCGACACTGATGGAGTTGCGGGCGCGCGCTGTCCATATCCGCGGGCTGGTCGGAGACCATCGCCTGGAAGCCTTTGTCGTGCGCCTGGCACATTTTCATGGCCGTGACGAGGATATGGAAGGGTTGATCAGCCTGGCTGTCAGCAAGCCCGCGCGCGATTGGGTGGATGCAGACGTCGATCGCGCTGCCATGGCGCTGGCGGATCTGGCGCGGCGCTTCGTGCATGCGGAAACCTTCGCCCATATTCAGGGACGTCCGGCCAAGCGTCAGGCCATGGCCGTAACGGTAGGTTTGCAGGGTCCCCCGGTACACGGGGAATTCCATGTGAGCGATCAGGAACGTTGCGCTGTGGCGCAATTGGTGACGCGCATGGATAAAGCCATCCCCAAGCATGCAAGGAACAAGCGCCACATTGTCCTGGCCGCCCTGGCGGAATTGAGTACGCGCTATCTGCAGGCCGCAGATGAATTGTCGCTGCCGGTGGCGGCAGACGAAGGCGCGGATCGGGATGAGAGCCATCAGCTTCAACTACTGACGGAATGAGCAGGAGAAACATGGACCATCACGTATTGGGCCTGTCCGGTGGCCGCGACAGTGCAGCGCTGGCCATATGGATGCGTCAGCATCGACCCGCATTGGACATAGAGTATTTTTTCACCGACACCGGCAAGGAATTGCCAGAAGTGTATGCCTTTCTGGTCAAGCTGGAAGGTTTTCTGGGCAAGCCGCTTCACCGTTTGAATCCGGATCGGGATTTCGATTTCTGGCTCAAGCAGTACAACAACTTTCTGCCTTCGCCACAAGCGCGCTGGTGCACACGCCAACTCAAATTGCGGCCCTTTGAACAGTGGCTCCAGCCCCGGTTGGACAGGGGTGACAGAGTCTACAGCTATGTGGCCATTCGTGCCGATGAGGAATATCGGGAGGGATATGCCTCGAAGCATGAAAACCTCATGGTGCGTCTGCCCTTCAGGGAGGAGGGCATTGACAAGGGTGGTGTCCTGGAACTGCTGGAGGGGACCGGATTGGGGTTGCCGGCCTATTACGCGTGGCGAACGCGCAGTGGATGCACCTTCTGCTTTTTTCAGCAAAAAGTGGAGTGGGTACGGTTGCGGGAGCATCATCCGGACTATTTTGAAGAAGCCAAACAATATGAAAAGAATGCCCTGGAGCATGGTTCACCCTTTACCTGGAGCCAGGGTGAGTCGCTGGAGGAATTGGAACATCCTGACCGGGTGGCGCAAATCAAGGCTGAGCATGCGCGCCGCTTGGCATCCAGACGCGGGCGCCAACTGGCCAATCCCCTGCGCCCCGATGCCGAACCTGTCGACATTGACGATCTGTACGGGCAATCCAAAGTGTGTCTGGCCTGCCACAAATAACTGGACGCATCATGAGCCTCTGCGATCTTCACTACCGATCTCTGTATATCCTGCCCCGCGACAGTTTTGTGGAGGAGGTGCTGATTCGTTCCCTGAAGCACGCCACCTCGTTCGACTGCATGTTTGGTTTCTTTGGCAGTGCCGTTCTGAAGGTGATTGCACCGGGACTCGCGGCCTATCTGGGCACCTCGACAGAACCGATGCGCCTGACCGTCAGTCCCAATATCAGCGAAACGGATGCGGAAGCATTGCGCCAAGGTATATCGCAGCCGAAGGAAGTGCTGGAAGCCAGATTGCGAGAGCTGCTGGGTGACGCCAAGCTCAGTGACAGCGCCTTGGTGGAGCACACATTGCAGTGCATGGCCTATATGCTGTCTGCCGAACAGATGAAGTTTCGCATTGCGTGGCTACGCAACGGAGCGCTTTTTCATCCCAAAGTTTGGCTTTTCCACGATGCGGAACACACGGTTGCCGCTCATGGTTCCAGCAATATGACGATGGCGGGGCTGGCGCACAATCATGAACAAATCCGGGTGGATGCATCCTGGGACGGGGACAAGGCGCGCGAAACCATTGACGCTTTCACCAAGGAATTCCAGGATCTGTGGGTGGGCACGGGCAATCACGTAGTGGCCTTCGATCTGCCGGAGGCACTGAAACGTGACTTGATACGGGAATATGCCCCGGGAAGCCCCCCGACCCTGGACGATTTCCGCCGCGCCTGGGAAGAAGACGCCACGAAAGTGCTGCCGTCACAACCACCACCACCCACTCGGGTTGAGCTTGCCATTCCGGACCATCTCAATCTCTACTCTGGACCGTTTGCACACCAAGGCAAGGCCCTGGACGCCTGGGAAGAAGCGGGCAGACGTGGCATTCTGGCCATGGCTACGGGGTCCGGGAAAACGATAACGGCCTTGGCGGGCGCAACGCGCTTGCAGCACGAAGTGGACAAACTCTTGATTGTCATCAGTGCTCCCTATCGACCGTTGGTGATGCAGTGGGTGGATGAATGCACCAAATTCGGAGTGGAACCATTGCCGACCGCCGGTAGCGTTGTGCAGCGTGCCCAGGAACTCGATCAGGCCATTCGGCGTCTCCGGTTTGATGTAAGCAAGGTGGAAATCCAGGTCGTAACCGAGGATTTTCTTGTCAGCGCTTCATTTCGACAGGTACTCGCTCGCCTGCCCGCGTCTGTTGCCGCGTTATTCATCGCAGACGAAATGCACCATTTGGGGAGTGCATCGTTCGTGACCAACACGCCTGAACGCTTCGACTATCGATTGGGTCTGTCCGCCACACCCATACGCCAATACGACCCGGAGGGAACGTCAGCCCTTATCGATTACTTTGGGGGAGAACCGGTTTTTGAATTTGCCTTGCAGGACGCCATAGGAATTTGTCTGGTTCCATACAACTATTACCTCCATTCTGTCGATTTGACGCAGGAAGAATATGAAGGGTGGATGCATCTGACCGCGCGATTGCGGCGCCTGGGTTTTCAAGATGGTGCCGACGTATCCGCAACGGGAAAGCTGGAGGATGATGTCCAGCGATTGTTACTGCAAAGACGCCGCATTCTTGAAACCGCTGAAAACAAGGTTGAGGTCCTGCGCCAAATTCTGAAGAAACGCAGGCGTGACACCATCAGGCACGTACTTGTCTATGCCAGCGACAAAAATCGCAACCAGCTGAACGCCGTCAATGCCATGCTGCAAGACGATCTGAACCTCATGATCCACGAATTCACCTCGCGGCAGACGTCCAGTCGTGCCAAGGCGGCAGATCTATTGGTACGATTTGCCCGGGGTGACTACCACGTCCTTACCAGCATGAGAGTATTGGATGAAGGCATGGACATTCCCCAAGTATGTGAGGCTTTCATTCTGGCGAGTACGACAGTGGAACGTCAATGGATTCAACGGCGTGGGCGTGTACTCCGACAATGCAAGGAAATCGGCAAGGAGCAAGCCAAGCTGCATGATTTCATTGTGGTTCCTCCCCAGCCGTCCCGATCCATCCTGGTCGGTGAACTCAACCGGGCTCGCGAATTCGCCAAACTGGCCTTGAATGGAGCCGGTCAACCGTACCGGCTCATCAAATCGCTGACAGATGCCATGTTTGATTGAATATACAGGAGACAGTCATCATGCCGGACAGCAGGTTCAATTCCCCTCTGCCGCAAACGCAGGCTTTGGAAGAGGTTAGGGAACAAGTGGCAAAGATCGACGAAGCCTATCAAGGCTATCGCGATGACCTGATGAAGACGTTATATATCATTCTGGAGTTGGAAAGTGATCCACCCCACAATATTGCACAGCGAGCGACGCGCGCGGTGGAAGCAACGGTTGAGATATTCAATGAAAGGCAAAAGGAAGACTCACCATGAAATTTCTGTGTGCGCGTATTCGCAATTTCAAATTGCTCCGCACCATTGATTTGGAGTTCAGCCAGGACCCGGACAGGCCACTGACGGTGATACGCGCCGAAAATGGATCGGGCAAGACATCAACCTTGCAGGCACTGCGATGGGGGTTGTATGGAAACAGGGTGCTGGAGGATCGTAGTGTGCGATTGTCACCATCGGACTGGCCACAGGAGACAGTGTGCAAGGTTTCGGTGGAAATAGAATTCATTCACACCAGTGTCAGCATTATTGCTGCCAAAACCATGGTGGCTGAAAATCGTTACGTACTGGTGCGGCAGGTAGAGGAACAGCCTGAAGATAACTTCCCGAATCGCAGCCAAGAGCAACTGGATCTGTTTCATAAGACCGAGAGTGGGGCAAACCCGGTTGATGGGGCTGAATCACGGCTGCAACAAATGCTCCCCGGGGAAATGCTAGACATCTTTTTTACGGATGGCGATGCAGCTATGACGTTTATTTCCCCTCAGTTGACGGAAGATGCCAAACAGGATCAAGTGCGCAACGCAATCCGCACATTGCTGGGTCTTGAACTTCTGGAAAAGGCCGGAAACCGGATACGAAAATTGCAGTCGCAAACAAACCGTGACATCAGTCGCAATACCGAATCGAAGGAGCTTGCAGCCATAACCGACAAGATAACAGACTTGACCACAGACAAAGAGAAAGCAGAAGACGCAAAGATTCAAGCTGACCGTGAGATTAAAGAGACAAAACGAGAACTGGACGAGACTTCAAAAAAATTGCTGCGTGCCTTGGAAGCGGGCAACTACGAAGATCTTGCACGTCAACAGCAAATGTGTGACGAGCAGTTACAGGCCATGTTACAGGAGGAAGAAGACCTGAAACGTCAGCACCAATTATTGTTTCAGGACGAGACGTTGAGTTGGACTTTAATGGAGATGTACATGCAAAAGGGATTTCTGTTTTTACAGAACCTTCGCTCCCAGGGAATCATTCCTGGTACAGCAGTTCCTGTCTTGGAGGAGTGTCTTGATGTTGAGCAGTGTATCTGCGGTGCTCCATTGTCACAGGGGACAGAGGCACGTGCCCATGTGGCAGACTTGATTGAGCAGCAACGAAAGGACAATGCCTCCATGGAACACTTGACGGAACTGTATTTCCAAGCGAAGAGTGCAAGAGGTCAGATCCACGCTGAGAATGTGGATTGGCTGTGTGAAGCCCAGGCTCTACAGAACAAGAGAACTCATTTGGCAGCTCACATCAAGAAAGTTCAACACGAGGAACAAGTGATTAAAGCCAAGCTCGATACGATTGACGAAGAACAGATCGAGCAACTGCGGCAGAATGAACAAACCCTGCACTCAGTGTTGTCACAATACCGGAGCATGACAACCGAAGCCCAAATGTCGCTTCATAGCATAGAAGAAAAACTCAAGCCTCTCATTCCCAGAAAAAAAGAACTTGAAGCTCAGGATCTGAAAGTGGCCAATCTGATTCGTCAACAAAAAATACTTGAGGACCTTGAACGAATCGTCAAAGGTACACTGGAAGCAATGCAAGACACATATGTCAGGAAGGTCAGTGAACTTATGAATAGGCTATTCCTGTATATGGTGGGAGCAGATCCGGAACAAGGAGCAATTTTCCAAGGTGTGGGAATCGATGCGGACCATAATATCGTTGTATGGACCAAGGATGGAAATACGTTGAATCCTACCTTTGAAGTCAATGGGGCATCACAGCGGGCATTGACATTTTCCCTGATCTGGGCTCTTACCGAAGTGAGCGGTGTCACTGCTCCTCGCGTCATTGATACACCCTTGGGCATGATGTCGGGCAATGTCAAGCGCCGTGTCCTGGCTATGGTCAGTCAACCGGTTGGCCAGGACGTGGATAGACAGGTAATCCTGTTTCTGACACAATCGGAAATCTCGCATACGGAAGATATTTTGGATGGGCGTGTCGGCACCTTTACCACCTTGACCAAGACCGACGATTTTCCAACGGATTTACTGCACGATCCCGGAGCGGTACAGCCGGAAGTCCGACAATGTCAATGTTCACATCGGCAATATTGCGATCTGTGTCAGAGAAGAAATTATCAGGATTTCGCATTGCAATACCGACCACAATGAAAATGGAGGCAAGGAATGACCACAGATTCCATAGATTCCAGCTTGGCGGGTTTACAGAATCAGGATTTGAGAATTCCGTATATACATTACGACTATGTAAGACAATTCACCATGAGGGGACAGTCGGCCGACAGAGGGATCAACCGCGATAATGTCCCTTTCAATCGTTATTTCGATCTCTGGTGGCTGGCTTTATGTATAGGTGTCCAGGAGGGACGTCGGACACAACCGCCTAAATGGCATACATTTGTCAGAGCCGGTGAAGTCTTGCCATCAACGCCTTGGCGTATTTTGCAACTCCAACTCATGGCCGTAGGTGTGACCGGCAACACAGACATTCTGTCAAATCCCGGTGGACTTATTGCATTGGCCAATGAATACGCCGCAACCGGCATGCCATTGGTGCTTGATGTCATGATAGGTCAACAGATCCCCATATGGAGTATGACCCAGTTTGTGGAGGACCGTTTGCACAGTGCAGGCACAGACCCAATACGCTCGCCATGAAAGCTATCTGGCCGTGGGGGACGGCCCCCACCCCCTTGCTGCCCAAGGCCCTCATGCTATACCTCGGTCATGTAGCCGCGCCACCCTCCTTGAGCAATGCACTGGGATTGAAGACACTTGCGGATTTGGAGGATCGAATCTGGGATCAGACTGATGCCGTACCGCTTGCGTGGTTGCGAGAGATCATGGATGTGGTCCGTCCCCATGTGCCTTCATTGCAACACGTTGTCATTCGCGCAGGACAGCCACTGCAGAAGCCGCTGCGCGAACTGCCGTTCTCTTCGCAGATCTATAACAGGGTGTTGCGTTATCAGGACTGGCTCACAGCTGAACATTTGACCTTGGGAGACATTCTTGCTGTACCTTCATTTGGACCACGAGCGGCGCTGGAGTTTGCCTGTATTCTTGAAGCTGCATTCATCGATCCCGAAGCACAAGATGACGAGACATTCAATACCGTGACGAAGTCGCCGGCAAACAGCACGTTGGCGGATGCAGGCAGTCCGGACATCATGGCATTTTTTCAAGCCCTTGGGGCTTTTGCGTTCGGTGAAAAGGTTGTGGATACGTTGGGTGAGGTCTTACCGGACCCCTTGGATGATTGGCCCTATGAACTGCAACAGCTTTGGCGTCAGGTAGGAATTGTACGTAGTGGGGACATTGCCGGGGAGGTTCTCAGCCGTTACTCTGTACCCGGTCTGATGGCAGGTTTCATCAGCCAGATGAACGATGTCCGTTTCCGACAGATTTTGGCGGAAAGAGTGCTTGTTACCGGCAATCCTTCTACGCTTGCTACGCTCGGCTTGCGGTACGGTATTTCAAGAGAGCGGGTCCGACAATTGGAAAGGACGATCCGTACTACACTCACATGTTTCAAGGATACACAATATCAACCGGTATGCCGTAGAGCCCAGGCTTTGCGTGAACGTATAGGTGTCGGTATCCCCATCAATCACCCTGTTTTGGCAGAAGCGTTGCAGTGGGTGACGCGCGATTATGATGATGGCATAGGGATCGAAAAAACGTTGGCACAACAATTATTTCTTTGGCTTGCGGGCCCCTATATTGAGCGTAAGGGCTGGATGGTGGCGGTTCGTCAACTTCCCCAGCTGTCCATTGATGCACTGAAAGCCAGCCAAGATGAAAGAGGGGTGATCTCGAATCATGCCGCTCAAGAGATATTGGAGCAGTTGGGGCTCAAGCCTCTTCATCATAACGCGTGGATTGAGGATCTGAATGTATTTCGGCGTGTCCATGAGGGCTATATCTACTTCAAAGGCAGTATTCCGGATAAGGCCTATACCCTGTTGCGTTACTATGCGCGGCCTCTGACAGCAGACTTTATAGCGGAGGAGATTGGTTCAGGCAATGTGCAAAGTGTCCGCAATCGCCTGGTGGCAGACGCGAAGTTTTGGCTCATCAATATACAAAGAGAATTTGTCATTGCCGGCACGCCTGGATACTACAAATATACAAGCATAGTGGACGCGATATGCCGCGAGATTGATACATGTGGAGGTCAGGCCTCTTGGCACTATCTGGTGGAAAAAATCACAAGTATACACGGTGTCAAAGCAGCTTCCGTTGTTGTTTGCATCAATAGTCCCAAGTTTGCCAAAGACGACGAGGGCATTGTACGCATACGCGGCGCCAATGAGCCATTGCATGTATCTACAAATATTGCAAAGGCTGCTCGATGTTACAAAACGCACGCAGGTGTCTGGTGCTGGAGACTGTACGTAGATGAAGATGTCATACGCGGAAGCGGGAGAAAAATACCTGGTGCATTCGCACGTATATTGGGATGCGATATCGGCAAAAAGATTGAAGTGTCCAGTGAATACGGTCCCATTACGGTAAGCTGGCCACTTGCATCAAGCTTTGGTGCAGCAATAGGTTCGCTCCGGTCCATAGCTGCGTGCTATGAAGCGGAGATCGGGGACTACCTGTTTATCAAGGCGACTGAACCTCAGATGACTTTTTCCTGTCTGGATCAGAATACGCTACGCGCCACAGACTCGGCCGCAAGGCAGCTGAATCTGCTCGTGGGATACCATGCAGTCGAAAGCGATGCGGAGGCATGGGTCAATATTGCAAGGGCACTGGATATTACCGCCGTAGCCGGCAATGATGTCCGGCTGGCGGCATGGAGCGTTTTGCAGGCGCGCGGTGAGAATACCTTGGCAGATATGATTGAGTTGCCATCATTGTCGCAAGAGGATTACCTTGCACGTATTGGTCAGCTGCTTGGAAGTTGATTGGCTCATCCTCTATTGCTTTTGCACGGACCTTCGCCAGACTGTCTGCCAAACTTGGTCTGCACCACCCGGAATGCAGTGAATCCGGTGCAGTGTTCACGTCTTGTGATGGGTCCTGATGCGGGCGACAGCCTGGTGCAGCGCGCACCGGAGTTCCCGTGCATGCGTGAGCCAGACAAAATGGGCCGCACCCGGGATTTCGATGTAGTGTCCCTGGGGCAGCAGGGCTGCCAATTGGCGGGTCGGCCAGTTCGGGCGAATATCCGCAGCCGCATTGATGAATGTCGCCGGGATGGCCAGATCGGCCACCTCACGGAACAGGGTAGGGCACTGAATGTATTCCCGCCAGCTGCGGTTGCCTTCGCGATTGACCGCCTCATCCGCCCTAAACACAGCACCGCCTGGATCTTCACCCACCTCCTGCAGTCCACGGTGGTACGCTTCACTCCAGGTTCGATCGTTGACCAGACTGCCGCCCGCGATGCCAATCAGCCCGATGACCCGGGCAGGGTAGCGCAGCGTATAGGCCAGGGCCGCGTTGGGACCGAAGCTGTGCCCGGCTACGATACAGGATTCGGCTGTATGTGCCTGGCGTACCCTTTCCACATCATCCAGCAGGGTGTCAAGGGTATAGTGGCCATCCCAGTCGGAGCGACCGCAGCCGCGGGGTTCAAAGCGAATCACATGGCACAGATCCGTGATCATGGCGGCAACCGGACCCAGGTAGTCGTCACAGCCGGGACCTCCGTTGAACAGCAGCAACGGTATGCCTGTCCCACTGGTACAGGTCCAAAGACGGGCGGAACCGGACGTCACATAGCGTTCCCGGGTTTCAGTCATCTGTGTGCTCCTCACTGTCATGACGAAAGAGTGGGGACATACCCCGGCCTTTCCCGGTGCCAGAAAATACGCTGGCTCCGTGCGCTGTCCCTACACCCGCACAATCGGGAAACGCATGGCTTCGGCGAAGGCTTCCAGGGCCTCGGCGTGATCCCCCAGGCCCAAGGCAATGTGATGGGAAGGACCCTGCTGGCACCAGGCATCAATGAACTCGTACAGGGGCCGTGCGATCTTCACCCGTGCGTTGGGGTTGCCGATCTGCAGAATGGTGCCCGGTATGATCTCGCCGATGGCATAGATGAGCTTGAACGTGTCCCCGGCGTTGAACTGGGTCAGGTTGAGCAGGGTGACCGGGCCTTCCGGCATGTCGAAGTCGATCCCCAGGCCATGGCCCGACTTGCCATGATGCACGTCCAGATGCATCAGCCGGGGAGCCCCTTGGGCCATGCGGATGTTGCTCGGGCCGTCATGGCCCATCAGCATCGAGTTTTCCTCCAGGTCCATGGCAAAGAATTCAACGAACATGCCGCCACCGCCCAGCAAGTCCAGAATCTTCATGGCCATGGCAGTCTTGACGTCTCCTTCGGTCACGCCGGGATGCCCCAAGGCCGCCAGCCGGGAGACGGCCAGGCCGGACTGGGCCCGCAACTGGGTGACCAACTCGTCTTCGCCCCACCAGTAATAGCCGAAAGCTGCGATGTCGTGCCTGTGGATGACGGTGTCGTAGGCTACCGCCACCTGTGCGGAGAAACGCATATGCTCCCGGGTCACGGTCTGGTCTACTTCATACATGGTGTAGAACTGGGTCAACATCTCTTCCAGCTGGTCTTCCGTCACCTGGTGAAAAGCGTTCGTAATTTCCTCGATTTCAGGACGTACCAACATGCGGCCGGTGGCGCGCAGCAGCCGGGTCTCGTCAATCGGCATGTCACTCATGCCGGGATACACTTGGCCGATCAGGCCAATGTTCATCTGCCGCAGGGCACGGGCGGCCGCTGCCCCGGCACAATCCGCCTGCAGTTCATGCCGGAGGCGCGCGTCGTCGAACGCTCCCGTCCGCACCTTGAACTTGCGCCCGGCATTAACCAGGGAACCGGCCAGTTCCGGTACGCAGCACACCCCTTCGTGATGCAGATAATCGGTGGTATCCGCCGTGGCGTAGTCATACGAGCTGTCCTCATGCGCATTGAGAATGCGAATCGGGACATCAATCATCTGCAGGGCGGGCAACATGTCCATACTGGGGGTATAGCCAAACGGAAAGACCAGTACCATGTCCACCTCTGCCTGGGCAAACAGGGCACCCGCCGCCCGTGATTTTTCGGGGGTGTCCACCAAGTCCGGGGCCACGATGTCACCCATGGTCTCCAGCAGGGTGTGGAGTTTGGCATACATGCCCAAGCCCATCTGCTTCAAGCGCGGGAATTGGTCCCAGTAATAATGGTGGCCCGTGGGCAACAATCCGATTTTGGCGCGCACTTGCGGTTTCAAGACATCTGCCTCCCTGCATTTCCTGGATTGCTAATCGGCCTGTTCAGCGTCACGGCAATATTGCGCACACTTCTGTTGGATATGTACAACGATACCCCGGACATTTTTTATAGAGATGGTGGAAAACGTCAAGAGATGGACACGTTTCATACCAGTGCCAAATACTGTACTGAATGAAACGGCAACCAAGGTACAATTGTATGTAGTGAGGACTATATACGTACTCACACCAGTAGCAGTGGTGACAAGCGGGGGCAAAGTGTAACCGCTTGGCATGGGGATAGACTGGGCACATCACCCAAACACAGGTATCCCCCAGCATGGACAACCAGAACTCCGACCCCGGCAAGTCGTTCCGCAAGGGTAACGGCAGGATTCCCGTATAGGTCTGGGAAGCGTCCGACATGACAGGAAGATCTGTGCTCCCGGGTGGTCCTGGCGCCTGATCAGCGATGTTGTGTGAAATAGGCCCAGGCCTGGCGATAGTCCTGCTCACGGTCGGGCCGGAAGAAAGGCGCGGCATATTCAATGGTGCGTGTCCGGGGACCGCCGGGCATGGTGTTGTCCGTGCTCTCGGCGGCAAGCACGCCGCGGGGCATGTCCCGGTGGTGTTCCCATGCCCGGCGTGTCATCGGCATGCCCTTGCCTGTACGCTTGGACCATACCATGCGTCCGTGCCGGTCGTACCAGGTGTTTTCCTCGTAGCTGCGCATGACAGGGAAAACCAGACGGTAGATCTGGATCAGTTCATCCAGTGAGAGCTCCAGGGCCATAGCCACCATGACATCAATTTCCAATAAGGCTTGACGCCTGGCAAAGTCGGTGCGCAAGGCGCACCGACTTTGCCAGGTGGACGTGGCATTACGCGGCCCTTCCCGCTCCAAACTGGGATGGGTGCCGGACCAATCCAGGGGTGTATATTGCCTGGCCAACTGGTTCCACAGGGGAGCCAGGTGGGTGGTCAGGCAATTCAACTGCAAGGTGCGATGCAAAGCGGTGTCGGGCAGTTCCACCAAGGGCAAGCGGGAAGTAAACGAATCCTGGATATGGGATATCTGAAACGACTTGGTCAAGAAGTCATAGGGTAACGCTTGCCATTGGGTACAGACCTGTAGCAATTGGGCTGGATCCGCGAAGGCGAGGGATTGGCACACGTGAACGTGTGCCAATCCCTCGCCAATCAGCGCACCCTGCAAGGTACGTTCGCTGGCTGCTCCAACATATTCCCGTACCATCAAGCGTGGCAACTCCAGGTGCTTGGTCTCTGCATCCCAAGGCACGGTACGCACCTGATTGCGATATTCCAGCCAAGGCAAGACAGGCGTATAGTTCACACGGGGCAGATAGTCATCGGGAATTGCCGTCAGGTCAATCCCCTCATAGTCCTGGTTACTCTTGCATTGCGGGCGGGGACACTTGGCCAGCGGATTGGCCAAACCAAAGATGGGACCGGAGAGGATCATGTCGCGCGGATCCGGGTAAAAATCCGTGGCCCGGCGAAACACCGGCTTGGGCGGTTTGCGATCGCTGGTCTCATTCCACATGGAATCCTGCAGATAGCGTCCCTTGTGATCACCCAGCCGAACCGGGACCGCAGCTATCTTGAGCAACGCCTGGGCCAGCTCCCGGGAATGCGGTAAGGGCAAACGTACTTCCTCAGGTGGCGCTGTTGCATCCAATACACTGCCCAGACTGGACAGCATTGGGACATCCACGTCTATGATGCGGCTGCGATGGCCCTGCAACTGCCATTGGCCCTTGTCATCCTTGATGCCCGGTACAGGACCGGCACCGTCATGGGTGAGACATGCGGCTACTGTCTCAGGGGCAAACAGGTTGGCAATCACTTGAAAATCGGGGTTCCGGGATCTGCCTGTATAAATGCCAACTGCAAAGGTTGTATTGGCAATATCCGAAAACATGAAATGCTTGCGTTCGTTGGCGAACTGAAACAGCCATGCCAGCCGCCGATAGCAGGCGCGGCGGAGTGCCATACCCTTCGGATCCTGCAGATGATCCACCGGATGCAAAAAGCCGATGACACCGGAAGGGGCCGCAAGCTGAAAAGCGCGGGCCAGGAACATCTTGTATTTGTTAGGCTGAATACCGGCGAGAACAGGATAATTCCCCGGATACCGGCCGTAGGCGGCGGCTCCCGTGGCTTGACGGTAGCGCGCCAGAAATGCGGAGCGCTTTGCCGGTGTATCCAGAATATCCGGTTTGCGCCGGGCAATCCGATCCGCACTCAGCTTGCGCAGGATGATCTGTGGATCATACGCGGCCAAGGCACTTTTCTCGGACCAGTTCAGCTTCACCCACGGCGGGTTACCCACAATGCAATGGAAACCGCCCGCGGTCAGGAAGATGTCCGCGAATGCCAGCGGCCAGTGAAAGAAGTGTTCCCGCTCTGTCACAGCCTGCAGGATATGATAGCGTGCCGGTAGCGCTGTTTCCAGATCGGCAAGGACCATGTGCGCCCCCGGACGATCCAGCAGGGTCCGACAGGTGCGGCTCTGGACGTCTGCCAGCTCAGCCTGCCGGATCCAGTCCACAGTCTCCGTCAGATCCACCCGGTGCCCGGTGAGCATCAGGCCCATCTCGGCCAGAAACTGCTCCCGGGTGGGCAGTGCCGCCAGCTTGTCCAGCGGCCAGAACCACAGACTGCACCAATAGTTCATGGCGTACTGCAGCCGCTCGTACGCTTCACAGTGCCATGGCTGGGGTGATAGCGGCCTATCTTGTATTGCAGACTGGCCATAAACCCGAGGCAGGCTTGCCTCGTATTGTTGTCGCCAATGACCGCGTTCCTCTGCCACCTGCAGCCAGAGCTCGTCGATCGCTGCGGACAGGCTGCGCAGAATCTGGTATTCGGCCATGCTGTACGGCCGCGCGATATCCCGTCCCCAGTTCCGGATCCGGGCCGCCGCTTCCGGTACCAGGGATTGCATGTCCTGGGCCTTGAGCCCCACCATCTCACGGGCCAGCAGCAGGAAATGGTAGATCTCGTTGTCTTGACGCGCATCCTGCCCGAGTGCACGGATGGCCGGGATGTCCGGGCGCATACGGGATTTGTCCTTGCGACAGGGAATAACGTCCCGACGCGCCCCAATGAGCGAGTTGCCCACATGCAGCGTACGCCCCCCATGCAGCGTACGCTGGAAATCCGGTCGTCGCCCTTCCGGCTCCATGCAATTCAGCCACAGGGAGATTGCGCCCAGTTCCAGGGCTCCCGGGTTGATGTCCACACCGAAGGCGTTGCGGGCCGTGATGTAGGTCCGGACACGCTGCCGCTCCCGGATCAGATCCTCTGCGGCAATGGATTGTCCCAGCTCCTGCTGTTTCCTTTGCAGATAGGCATCCGCCAGCTGATTGACGGCCTCGATCAGGAATGCGGCCGAGCCCATGGCCGGCTCACACAGGCGCAAAGCCAGGATTTCGTCAGCCGGACAGTCCTGCAGCAGCGTGGGCAGAGCGTATTTGACCGTGCACCGGGTCAGGGCTTCGGGCGTGTAGAAGGAAGCACTCTCTTCCCGGCCATACCCTGTCAAGCGATAAATGAAGGTGCCTTTGGCAAACGTGCGCGGTTCATTGCCGTCGTACACGATCTCCTCAGCCGTATACCTGTCGATCCGGGAACGGGGTTCCAGCCAGGCCCGATCCAGTACGTCCGGGGGAGCAGCCTGGGCACGCTTGACTTCAATCAAGTCTTCCCGGGCAAAGAAACCCGTATAGGAAAGCAAGGCCTCATAGACCGCGCCCAGCTGATTCACACCCAGCTGGGCGTAGGAAATACGCCCCCGGCCCTGTTTGCGCGGCCTTGACAGCGACAGCAGCTCAATGATCCGCCGCCATACGCGGTCGGGAATGCGCACGGCATCCAGCAACGGATTCTGGCCCGTAGCAAAGAGATCCGCACCTATCGGCGCGAGCCGGAAGTCATGTTTCAGGACGCCGTCAGGCCCTTGCAGGATCGCCGTTTCACGGAAAGGCGTGCCTGCCCGGAAAAACCGGAAAAGCGTTTGCAGGGACTCGTGCAGAAACCATGTGTCCGCCTCGGCACCCAACGGCCGGATTTCTGTATTTCTGAGGTTCTCCAGGCTATAGCCCTGCTGGTACACAGGAGCGCGCAGCGCACTGTGGCCCAATTGGGGCTGGGCTTCGACAAACAGCAGAAACAGAAGCCGGTACATGTACCGCAGGCATTCCCGGGTCAACGCGGCTTCATCTATGCCGGCAGGACCTGTCCAGATGGCCCGCCGCTCTTGGCGGCGCTGCGTGATCAGCTGCTCCACCGCGGCATTGCCCAGCAGTTCCACAGCCTCACGCAAAGCGTATTTCAAGTCTGCCGATACACTCTGGGCATGACGACGGGACTCCTCGTCAAACCGCTCCATGCCGCGCACTGCCCCCGCGGGGACCAGCGATTGGCGATGCAGCAGGGCCCGCAGGGCATGCCAGGCGGAGACTTCGGATTGCGCAAACACGGCCTCCAAATCGAAACGCAGCCGCCGCTCCTCGGCCCACTTGTACCGATCCAGGAGGACGATGTGGGCCAGGGACATGACCAGGAGCCAGCGGGGGGGCTGCGGCTGGCTGTAGATCCCGGCCTCGATAACCGCGCGGAGCGACAGGCCGGCATGGGGCAGGGCCACGTCCTGGGCAGCATACAGCGCCGGTTCGTAGGCCAAAGCCAGCGGATCCTGCCCCCAGCCCTGTGCACCGCCCGGTTCACGTACCTCCAGAATCCACAGGGCGTCAGCGGCGGCGGGGCCTGCCATGCGCGTCAGCACCGGGATCCCGACCGTCTGGCCATGCAGCGTCAGCACCCGCGTGTCACGCTGGCGTTCATAGCCCAGGCCTGCCAGCAGGGCATACTGGAAAGCCCCGGCCGCTTGGGGCAAGACCGGCTCCCGCTGCACCTGTGCCTGTGCATGCCGACACTGGTGAAACATGCGTTGCAGCTGCCGCCAGGCAGGGGCACTGGCCGCATCGAGGTCGGCCTGGCGTTCCCATTCCCGCCGGTGCCCCGCAAACAGCGTGGCCAGATAGTGGTCGGAGAAAAAACTGTTCTCGTTCGTGATGCCGGGAAATGCCCAGGCCATGATCTTCACTCCCTGCCCTACACACTCAACTGCCCTGCAGTACCGCATTGCTCTTGCATGTCTCCTGGACGCACGTTGTGGCGCCCCGTGCATGCGTTGATGTAACGGTGCCGATGCTTGGGACTCATGTGGTGATAGACGCCCATGTAGCTGTGCTTGCGCATGGCCCAGAACGACTCCAGACCGTCAATGTGCGCCTGTCCCCTGAAGTATGCGCCCACGCTGTGCGGCACCACCGCCCACGCCCGCTGCCGCCGTGGCGTCGTCCGTGTACACCGTAGCTGTGCGCAGGTACGAACCGGCTTCGCGTCGGGCCGTCCATCCTTGCCACCACCGCGGCGTCTACCTGATTGGTCGGCCGGTTCTTGACCCCGGCCACCGCCGTCTGGCCCACGGTACCCCGCCCGGCCCGTAACCTGTGGGCGGCATGCTTGTTTTTCTCTTGCCCGCCCATGTAGGTCCCGTCGGCTTCTGCGGGGCCCCCGAACAGGCACGTGGCGTTGTGCCAGGCTTCGGCCTGGCGTTCGTCGCCCAATTGGTGTACGGACTGTGCCAGGCTTATGCCTTTGCGGTATGTCTTGCCGGGACCGGAGCGCGGGGTGGTCATGATGGAGATCACTTGTCGGGGTGAGGGTCTAATTATACCCGCATGGCGCTCTCCGTCTACACTATTGCCCCTTGCCGGTGTCTACTCGTATATAATCTCCTGAAACAGGGCATCCCGGCCCAGCAAGACTGAACCTGCAACCAAGTGGCAGCCCAGGTGATAGCGCACACGGACCGAGTGACCTTGCATGCTTGCCTTCACCGCCGGGTAGCACCGGATGTACGGTGTACACGGACGCTTGGCAACGTCCGCGCTCACGCTGAAGACTCCAGGCTTCAGTGTCGCTGTTGGCTGATGGCTTGCACAGCAACACCGTGCATCAGACAACCGATCTGTGCCAGCAGTTTCAGGATTTGATGCAGGGTCCGGTGGCCTTGGCTGCATTGGACGACTTGGAGACGTTCAAGGAGTGCGACGACTGTGGTGGCAGGGGCTGAGAATCGCCCTATTCGCCATCTGTCGACGTCTCTTCCAGGATTTCCAGCAGTCGGTAGCTGTATCTGCTGCCACCGCCCGGAGGGTGCTCTATGCCAGGAAAATGGTCGTGTATCTCCACCCGCAGTCGGTAGTGATATCCGTCCTGTCGCTTCAACCCCTCAATGGAACCGGTGAAAGGAGTACCGTTGATCACGATGCAGGAATGCTCGGGCGGTGCATCCTTGTAGCAGGGCACCAACTCCGGACCTACGGTTATTTCAGTAACGGTTCCCTTGACGCGGGTCTTGGAAACGATTTCCAGCAAAGCCAGCGCGTTGTATTCGTAACCGACCACGCGCAGGTGGTACTCGTAGCCAGGTTCGTAGTTGAAGCCGTCGATCACACCGTCCAACACTTCCCCATCAACCTGTATACAGGTGGCGTAACCGTCGGGACAGAGGCCCCATACCGGACCAACGGTTACCTCGGACACCCTGCCTTCGGCATGGGTCTTGGAGATGGTTTCCACGAGGCGATACCCATAACGTCCCACGTCTTGTGGTGGTTCATCGCGGCCCAGCCAGCGGTCGTAGCGCCTAACTCGGAGGCGGTAGGTATAGCCGGGCTCATAATCAAAGCCGTCAATGCTTTCGTAGAAAAACTCGCCATCTACAATATGGCACAGCTGTCGAAACGCACCATAACAAGCCAACCGCGCTGGCCCGACGGTGACTTCCAGAATTTTGCCGGCACCCGATGATGTACTGGGCGCCGGGAGCCGCGTACAGGCGCTGGTAGCAATTATGCTGACCAATGCGATCGTGAGGGCAACAGCTTTTGGGTTGGCTATCGTCACTGATCCTCCAGACCACGGCGGTAGGCATTGCCTGTTCTGCGGGTTCTCCACGTACGCAGGGGGTTGCCAGCGAAAGCGGGTATGTGCTATCCCTGCACAAGAACCCCCGACGCGATACGTTGCAGGAATGACTGAAAACCTGCCCTTGAAGGTGGCCGTTCCTGACAGAAATGATAGGCACTGGTGTTGCGGATGTCAACGGGTGGCAAGTTGACAGGCTGAGAATCGGTACAGGGCATCCATCCTGTATGACTCATGGCATAACCCCGGGCATGAAAACAACTAAAAAAACGGCAAAGACGACTGAAAATGGGCACGGCTCAAATGATCAACAGCAGAGCTGCCCGGTACCTGACAGTTGTCGACTCAGAAATCAAGGATTTGTAGGTAACGTACAAGTATTGGGTGGATCGGATGTGCACTCGCATGCCGCCCAGAGCTTCAATATCAACGAGGTCATTCTGAATGTCCTCAACGAAGGTGAGAAAACGCAAGGCGGAAACGACAGTACGAAGCACGGTATATTATCCTGAAGGATATTGTGTCCTTACCCATTGGATTGGCGTATGGGCAATCAGTCGCGATAACCAGGATTGGTACGATACCTGGATGGGATAAGACTTCGCTACATGGAAGCCGAAGCCACCACAAGGCCCTTGCAGGTCATGCACGATCCTTCCTGGCATGCCAACAGTATCAGTTTCAGAGCTGGCACGTCCGGGACGTGTCCCCTGGTGGGCGGACGATACCGTATACCCTTGAAGAGCGGTATCAGGTAACCCGGGCCCCAGCAGTGACGATACGAACAGGCATGGGTTGAGTCTGGCCTGAATATGGAGCATCAATTTGCTACAGCCTCCAGCCA
Organism: Caldilineaceae bacterium; assembly: GCA_965200385.1. Taxonomy (GTDB): domain Bacteria; phylum Chloroflexota; class Anaerolineae; order Caldilineales; family Caldilineaceae; genus Bin34. The sequence continues at coordinate 3,365,791 of OZ241342.1, read as the reverse complement.
GCCCTCGCCACCCATGCGCAGCTACAACCCCAGGCGCAGGGTCTGGACCTCCCACTCTCCGCCCGCCCAGGTGCAAGGTGCCGGCTCGACGTCCCAGCGGGCTCGGCTCCGCACCAGCTCTCGGCATGATACCCCGGAGTGTCGGCCGATCCTAGTGCTGGTGCCCTGTCGTTCCAGCCTGGCGGATCTCTGGACCCTGCAGAGCGCCCTTGACCTGTAACCAGATGGCCCGGGTCGCGAGCCGGGCGGTACTTGACAGCGTCCTGCCACGGGGTCCCGAAAGCTTGGAAGCACAGGCGGCCATTGAGGCGACGGTCACCCGGTGGCCGTCAAGGGTGGGTTTTGCCAGCACCGCCCTTCCCGGCGCGCAGAGCCAGGACGCGCATATCGGCGTGGGCCGTCGGCGGCTGTACCTAGGGCCTGTTGGCCAAAACAAGCAGCCATGGCCATAAGAACCAGCGTACCCCAACGATCCCGCCAAGCCTGTGCCCTTTGGTCAACAGGCCCTAATCATATGGCTCCATACACAACGGCGAAATTGGCTTGCAAGAAGCAATGCACGGCTGCCTCATTCAGGTCTGTTGCGTAGTGATGAGCCTGTTGCACCAATTGGCGAAGTGACAAGTGCTGCAACAGTCCCGGCTGATCCGTCCCCCAAAGCATCTTCTTCGGTCCCAAGTGGGCCAAAGCCTCCCGCATGCAGGTCACAGCTGAAGGATAGGGATATTCCTCTTCCGGGAAATAGGCGGGTAAAGCGGCACAGTCAAACCAGACATTGGGCAGCAACCCCAAATCCAGTTGCTGCCACCATCGATCCCGTTGTAGTCCCGGTACCAGACAGGCCGCATTGGGTTGTCCCAGGTGGGCGATCAGTATCCGCAAATCTGGATGCTGCTGCGCAATCCCCGCTACCGCTGCCGTCTGATAACTCACAGATCCCGGGGCCCCCAGATCCAGTGTCAGGGTCAAGCCCTCGCGTTGCAGCAAACTCCAGATCCAGGCCAGATCCGGGGCGCCCAGATCCATGCCGAGATGCAGGCCCCCCAGGCCGGTGGGTTCCGTACACTCCAGTTTCAATGCCCGGTAGAGGCCCGTATCCACCAGTTCCTGCAAGGCCGCCGGCGCATCCGCCCAGGGATCGAAGTACAGTGCGCCCCACAGCCGATCCGGGTACGTCCGCAGCGCTTCAGCCTGGTATGCATTCGTTGTGCCATAGAAAGGGCCCTGCAACAGCATCGCCCGCTCGATGCCGTTCAGATCCATGTTCGCTATCAGCATCTCGACCGGATAACAGGTCTCCCTGTTCTGCGGACTGAGCAGCTGCTGGACTTGGTTGCCATGCTGAATGCGCCCATACGTCAGACTGCGCGTGGGCCCGTTCCGGGTGCGGCCGCACACGGTGGCAAACACATGGGCGTGGGCGTCGTTCATGGTTGTACGACGGTCAGACAGGCACGATCAGGGCCGTTCGTACAGACCTTCCCGCGTACGCCCCACCCGATGCTGATTCAGAGCCTGCATCTCTGCCGGCATCCGCGCAAAGACCTCGGGCAAGACCGGCTGATGTCCGCCTTCCCGGTACATGTTCCACCATACCGGATAGTAGGAGATGTTCAGGCCCATGCGATGCTCATCCTGGCTGGTGTTGGCGCCATTGGCGTGCCACACCCCGGCATGCCACAGCACCACCGAGCCCTGGGGGCCCGTGATCTTCTTCATCATCGGATCGGCAGGGGAAAAGCCGCGCGGCGGACGCTCCCGGCGGGTGTGACTGCCCGGGGCTATCAGTGTGGCGCCGTTCTGCTCGGTAAAGTCCGAGAGCATCCACATACTGTTGACGAGCCAGGGATCCTGGGGCAGCCGGGCGGGCAGATCCCCGGTCGAATCCACATGCACACCCCCGGCCCGCGAGCCGGGCTTGACCCACTTGGAACAGATAGCGCCAATCCGCACGTCTGTCTCCAGCACGGCCCGCACGGTCGCCAGCACCTTGGGGTGGGCGGCGAACGCCCAACAGGCTTCATCCAGATTGGCCAGCCCGAACAGGGTCTGGTACAGATCGTCGTCGGGATCCTGCAGCAGCATCCGGTTGGCCGGATCCTCATGCATCCGATAACAACTCCGGGTCATGGCTGCGGCTTGCTCCCCGGGCACAATCGATTCGAGTACGCAGTAGCCTTGCGTTTGCAGGTCCTGGACCGGATCGCGGTTCATATGCGTTCGGGCGCCAGCGGATAGCCGTACGGGCGCTCCGCGAACTTGGCGGGCATGGGCCAGCCCTGGCCGCCCATGGTCTGGAATTTCTCTTCCATCCCGCAGAGCCAGAAGAACATCTGCGCCGCGTCCCGGCTGTCCCGGAACTGGGGCCGGAAGGTGGGGGTCCCTTGCAGATGGTAGGGGGCATTGGCCAAATCGAAATCCGGCTCGAGCTGCCAGTCCCGGGTCGGTGGTGTCGTCCGCCAGTAGTTGTACTTGAGCAGCTGGCGCACGGAGGGCACGTGGGAGGCGCCACGGCGATGCCAGATCGAATAGACGGTCAGAAACACGGAGCCGGCGGGGGCCGCCGTCTTGACCGCGCCCTGAATGGCCCCGTAGTGTCCCATGGTGGGCGATGTGGCAAAAAGAAAGTGCGAGCCTGGCAACACTTCGGTCGGCCCCATGGCTGCCGTGCAGGTCTGGGGCAGATAGAACACCTGCAGGTAATGCAGTTCATGGGTGTAATGGGAACCCCCGTCCCGGTGCCAGCCCTGGGCCGGGGCCGGTGTTTCCATGCGGTGGCTGCTCATCAGGTTGGGCAGGGCGAAGTGGGCGCCCAGCAAGGAACGTACCGCACCGGCCACAGCCGGGTTCAGCAATACATGCTCCTGAAACCAGTCTTCATTGATGATTTCCGTAGGCTCATGGCTGGTATGGACGTCCGTGTACGCCAGCGTGCGCTGATTGATCTCCTCGCTCACCACACCGGGCAACATCAGATAGCCCTGCTTGCAGAACGCCAGCACCTCCGTATCGGTCAACGTAGCCGGACAGTCATGGGTCAGCATAATCACTCCTTCCGGGTATCGCCGGGATGGATCTTATCGCTCCAGAATGAATTCACAGCCCAACCCGTAGGTACGCTGCTCGTCCAGCAGCAGGGCCAGGTTGGGAAACTGCAGAACACGCCACCCGTCCCGGATGGCTTCCAGCACGGACTGATAGGGGAAGTCCGCCGGCGTGTCGGGCTCGGGCTGGACTTCCCCGCCGGTCACCAGCTGCATCCCCAGTACCGAGGACGTGATCGATGTCGTGGCACACTGCAGATACAGCAGATCCTGGGGACCGGATCTATCCGCCGACAGGAGATCCAGCACCTCCTGCAGATGGGCAGTTTGCAGGGTGCCCTGTTCCAGCTTCGCCATGCAATCCTGCAGGCAACTCTTCACCTCTGGGTTCATGAGATGGCATTCTCCTTGGCAGCGTCGTGTACGCCCTGCAAAGACAGGGTACGGGCGAAATGGCACCGCACATGATGGCCGGGTGCATATTCCAGCAGTTCCGGTTCCTCCTCTTCACAGCGCTGTTCGCGGTACCGGCAGCGGGTATGAAAGATGCAGCCGGCAGGTGGCTGGGACGGATCGGGGATTTCCCCCTCCATGAGGATGCGCTGGGAAGTATTGTGCGGATCCGGCCGGGGCACGGCCGACAACAGGGCTTCGGTATACGGGTGCAACGGATGCTGCATGATCTCGCTGGTGGCCGCGATCTCGACGACCTTGCCCACGTACATGACGGCCACCCGGTCACTGATGTGCCGTACCACGCTGAGATCGTGCGCGACGAACAGGTAGGTGAGACTCATGTCCCGCTGCAAGTCCTGCAGCAGGTTGATGACCTGGGCCTGTACCGACACGTCCAGGGCCGAAACGGGTTCATCGCAGACGACCAGGCTGGGATGCAGGATGAGAGCCCGGGCAATGCCCAGGCGCTGGCGCTGGCCTCCGGAGAAACTGTGGGGATAGCGGCGCAGATGTTCCACCTTGAGGCCCACCGCTTCCATCATGTCGGCTACCCGGTCCTCCAGCTCCCGGCCCTTGGCCAAACCGTGGATCAGGAGAGGTTCGCCAATGGTTTCCAGGGCAGTCATACGGGGATTGAGGGAAGAGAAGGGATCCTGGAAAATCATCTGCAGGTGCCGGCGGAAGGCTTTGAGTTCACTGCCCTGCAGGCTTGTGAGATCGTGCTGCGCCGTACCGTCATGGAACAGGATGGAGCCGGTGGTGGGGCGGAACACCCGCACGATCATCCGCCCCAGCGTCGTTTTGCCGCAGCCGGATTCCCCTACCAGCCCCAACGTTTCACCGGCCCGGATGGTCAGATCCACACCGTCCACAGCCTTGACGTACCGTACCGTACGGCGTAGCAGGCCTTCCTGGATCGGGAAATACTTGCGGACGTCACGCACATCCAGCAGGGCGGTGGGGGTGCCGTGATCAGAGGCCATCCGGAACCTCCGCGGCTGTATCGTACAGAAAACAGCGGACCCGATGATCAGGGGCATGCTCGATCATGTCCGGCACGGCCCGATCACAGCGCCCGGGCATGAAGTCACCGCACCGGTCTGCATAGGCACAGCCGGCAGGTATATGGAAAGGATCCGGGACCGAACCCTCGATGGCTTCCAGGCGTGCGGACGTTATGGCGTCGATGCGGGGAATGGAGTGCAGGAGGGCACGGGTATAGGGATGTGCCGGGTTGTCGAACAGGTCATGAACGGAAGCCTGTTCCACCACACGGCCCAGATACATGACGGCCACCTCGTCCGCGATCTCGGCAATGACGCCCAGATCATGGGTGATGAAGAGGATGGCCATGCCGTATTCGGCCTGGAGCTGGGACAGCAGTTCCAGGATTTGGGCCTGCACCGTGACGTCCAGGGCCGTGGTGGGTTCGTCGGCGATCAGCAGCAGCGGCGTACAGGAAAGGGCCAGGGCGATCATGGCCCGCTGCCGCATGCCCCCGGACATCTGGTGCGGGTAGGAGTTGGCGACGGTGTCCGGGCGCGCGATGCCCATCTGGGCCAGCAGGGACACGGTGCGTTCCCGGGCCTGGGCGGGTGTGGTTGCAGGCAGATGGAGTCGGATCGTTTCCTCAATCTGGTTCCCTATGGTATGCATGGGGCCGAATGAGGTCATGGGTTCCTGGAAGATCATCGCGATCTCGTGCCCCCGCACGTCCCGGATCGCGGCGCCGGTCGGATGCAGGCCCACCAGATCCAGAGGTGTGTCGCCGGTGTCCTGGCTCTTGCGCTGCCAGAGCAGAATTTCGCCTTCCTCGATACGTCCGGGCGGAGAAGGCAGAATCCGCAGAATGGTCTGGGCCGTGACCGATTTGCCGCATCCGGATTCGCCGATCACCCCCAGGGTCCGCCCAGCCTGCACGTCCAGATTCACGTCCTCCACAGCGTGCACGATGCCTTCCTGCAGATAGAACCGGACCTTGAGGTTGCGGATGGTCAACAGGGTATGGGATGTACGATCCATGCCCCACGTCACCTATTGCGCATACGGGTCGGCCGCGTCACGCAGGCCATCCCCCAGAAAATTGAACATCAACACGGTGAGAATGACGAAGAGACAGGGCAACAGCAGCCATGGATGGTGGGCCACGGACAAAATCTGCTGGGCATCCTGCAGCAGTACGCCCCAGCTGACGGCGGGTGGCTGCAGGCCCAGGCCGATGAAGCTCAGGGCGGTTTCGCCCAGGATCATGCCGGGAATGGCCAGGGTTATGGACACCACGATATAGGAGAGAAACAGGGGCAGCAGATGACGCGACACGATCCGCCACTGGCTGGCGCCCGCCACGATCGCGGCCACCGTGAAATCCTCTTCGCGCAGGGCCAGCAGCTTGCTGCGCACCACACGGGCCAGTCCGGCCCAGCCGACGATGGACAACACCAGGGTGATGGCAAAATACGTTTTGACCGTGCTCCAGTCCCGGGGCAGGGCGGCGGCCAAGGCCATCCACAACGGGATGTGGGGGATGGAGATCAGCAAATCGATGCCCCTCTGGATCACTTCGTCCACCGCCCCTCCGACATACCCGGAAACGCCCCCGATCGCCAGCCCCAGCACGAAACTGAGCAGGACCCCCAGCAGACCGATGGTCAGGGAGATCCGGGAACCGTAGATCACGCGTGAGAAGACATCCTGGCCAAACCGGTCGCTCCCGAACAGAAACACCGGGGGATTGCCTGGGCCGGTCCCGAAAAGGCGGCGCTGCATGGGGAACAGGCCCCAGAAGTCGTACTCGCTGCCCCGGGGCAGCAGCAGGATGGGATAGCGGACGTCTTCCACCTCCGTGAACTCGCGCAGGAAGGTCTCCCGGTTGAGGCCCCCTTCCCGGGCATAGACGAAGGGACGCACCAGATTGCCTTCCGTATCCCGCACCCGAATGCGGGAAGGTGATGCATGCAGCAGGTCGCGGAATTCTTCCTGCGGACCGTAAGGCGCCACGAATTCGCAGAAGAGGGCCAGCAGGTAGAGCAACACCAGAATCGGACCGGCCACCATGGCCAGGCGATGCTGGCGGAAACGCCACCATATGAGCTTGGTCTGGGACGCGAAATAATAGCGCTCTTCCGCGCGTGCCTCCGCGGTCTCGTGCTGCGGCTGGGCCGTGGCGTTCGTCATGGCGCGATGCTCTCGAACCGGATGCGGGGATCCAGCCAGGTGAGCAGGATATCCGAGATCAGGGTCCCGATCACGGTCAGGCTGCTCAGAATCAGGACTATACTGCCTGCCAGGTACATGTCCTGATTCAGAAGCGCGGTAAGCAGCAGCGGTCCCGTGGTGGGAATGTTCATGACCACGGAAACCAGGACTTCACCGGAGATGATGGCGGGCAACAGCCAGCCAATGGTGCTGATGATGGGATTGATGGCGGTCCGTACCGGATACTTGAGCAGCAGCCGGGCTTCCGTCAGGCCCTTGGCCCGGGCCGTGATCACATACTGCCGTTGCAGTTCGTCCAGCAGCGTACCGCGCATGGTGCGGATGATGGCGGCCGTGCCGGCCATGCCAATGATGATCACAGGAATCCACAGGTGTTTGAGGAGATCGAACACCTTGCCCACGGACCAGGCGGCATCCATGTATTCCGGGGAGAACAGGCCAATGGCGCTCATGTTGAATTGCTTGAAGGCAATCCAGAGGGCGATGAGGGCCAGCAGGAACGAAGGTACGGACAGCCCCAGAAAACCGATAAAGGTCCAGAAGTAGTCCAGGAACGAATACTGGTACGTAGCCGAAAGGATGCCGATGGGCACGGCCACCACCCAGATGAACACGGTAGTGGCGAGAGACACCACGATCGTGAGGGGCACCCGTTCCGCCAGCAGTTCGGAGACCGGTTCCTGGAACTGGAACGACACGCCAAAATCGCGGTAGATCAGGATGCGGCGCAGCCAGATCAGGTATTGGACATGCATGGGCTTGTCCAGACCGAAGACACGCTTCAGCATCTCGACTTCCTCTTCCGCGACCATGGTGCCGGCCGCCTCCAGCTGCATGATGTAAAGAGTCAGGTAATCACCCGGCGGCAGCTGGATCAGCACGAAGGTGATTATGGAAATGACAAACAGCAACGGTATCAGAATCAGGACCCGCCGTGCGATGTAGACAAGCAACGGAATTCACCTGCGTTTGGCCGGAGTCCAGGCAATCGATTCTGTTGCGCCGGCCATGGAGCCATGGCCGGCGCAACGTCCTCAACTATACAGGGTGCCACGAAGGCACGGCACTACTCCCTGATATAGAACATCTCCGCGGCGGTAGCATTCTCGATGGCGATGCCTCCTTCGGGTACGTTATGGAGACGGTCACTGACGATCAAGGGTCCGAGTACGTCATCCACAATCGGGATCCACCATACATTGTCGGCGATGTTCTGTTTCATCGCTTCCCACAATTCCTTGCCCCGGGCATTGTCGGCGGTGGCGAGCATTTCATCCTGCATCTGGCGGAGTTCCACATAGGCGGCAGGCGGTTCCACACCCTGTTCGCCCCCACTGTCGTACCACTGGAACCACAGCGGTGCATAGGTGTACTGCCAGGCACGACCGACATAGTCGTTGTATTCGTGGTACGGCCAGCGCGGATAGTGGGCCCACCAGGTCATGGCCTGATGCTCATTGGCTCCCGCGATCTCCAGGAACAGGTTGGTCTCCACGATCTTGACCGAAGAGCATACGCCCACATCCTGCCACATGCGTGACACCTGTTCGCCGACGGGGATTTCTTCGCCCGTGAAGGAAGCCATGACGAACGGAATGCAGAATGGTTCGCCATTGGACATGAGACGGACGCCGTCAGCATCCATCTGGTCCAGACCTGCTTCATCCAGCAGGGCGTTGGCCTGCTCCGGGTCAAACTGATTCAGGGGAATGACCCGCGGCAGGGAAGCCAGTCCCAGATATACGGCGTCGATGATATGGTCCCGATCCACGGCCAAACTCAGTGCCTGGCGCACGCGCAGGTCCTGCATGGTTGCGGCCCAAACCGGATCCGCTTCGCTGGTCAGGTTGATGAACACCTCGCCCAGGGACGCGTGCTGTGCCTGCAGGCGCGTTTGGTATCCGTTGCCTTCATTCTCCTTGTACAAGGGAATGCTCTGGGGATTTACGGGCCGCCGGGCCAGATCCACGTTGCCGGCAATGATCTCGAGCGTGGCGGCTTCTACATCTGCGACGATGGATATGTCCACCTCATCGATGTAGGGCAGCTGATTGCCCTCCGTATCGACCTTCCAGTAATAGGGATTGCGGGTCATCGTGGCCCGTGTGGGTCCCATACCGGTCAGGAGGTAGGGTGCCAGGTTGGGCAGACCGGTCTCGTGTTGCCGGTTCTGGTTCATCTTGGAGCCCAAAAGGCGCCACCATTCCCCTTCCTCGAAACCCGCTTCCGTGATCAGCGGGTTCAGGGTGTCCATATCCGTGTAATCGGCATGGAACTGCTGGAGAAACCCGCTGTCTGTGACGAAGGGCGAGGTACCGTATGTCAGCAGACTCAGGAAACTGCCGTAGGGTTCCGTGAAACTGACCTCGAAGGTGTAGTCGTCGATCACCTCCAGGACCATCGGTTCCCCGTCGACAGAGCGGCCTGAGCGCCAGGCGGCACCGATGACGGGGGTAACGTTCGTGTTCATGCGCAGGTCATTGTGCCAGAACGCGATATCGTCCGTGGTGAAGGCGGAGCCATCCGAAAACTTCATGCCCTCACGCATGTGAAACACGAACCGGGCACCGTCGTCCAGGACGTCTACAGCCGCCATGACGTTGCCGTGCAGCTTGTCCGGATCATGCGCCAGCCCTTCGGTAGCCAGCCAGAATTCGTTGCGCAGCCAGCCGGCGTCATGCCCTACGGATCCCTGGTCGTAATCGATCAGGCGCAGAGTGCCGCCATACTGCCCCACTTCCTGGGCTCCCCATTCAGACGGAATTTGGGGCACGCTGACACGCGGGTTGACCGGTACCCGTTCATCTACGGGGGGCAGGTCACCCGCTGCCACCATGGCGGCCAGCATCGGCGATTCGCCGTACTTGCCCTCCGGCATGGCTTCCATGGTCTCTTCATCCTCTGCCATGGCTTCCTCGGCAGCCGGTGCGGTCGGGGCACCACAGGCTGCCACTGCCATCATCAGCAACAGGACAACGCCCAATGTCCCGATCCTTCTGAACCATCTTCCTCTTGTCTTCATAACGTCATCCCCTTCTTGCTGAATCCGGAAAGAACATCAAGCATTAATACTGAACAGTCAGGGTGCGGTGTGGACACCTCTGACACAAGGGGGCAATGTCCTCCCGGAGCATGAACAGGGCAACAGTGAAAAAAACTGCCTGGTCCTGTCAGGGAAGTGCCTGTATACGCTACAACTTTCATTGTGTCTGTGGACACAGGGTCAAAATACCGCAAAGCCTGTAAAAGCACAAACCGGATTTCAGGGATCGCAAGGCCGTCGGCGTACCGGGACATGTCTGGCGGCCAAACGGTGCGTAGCGTACCGGATCAGACGCATAGGGCAAGCATGTGCAATCAGCCATGTTCCTGGCCAATCCCATCTTCCCTGCCGCAAGCGGTACGCTGCCAGCAAGGTTAAGGTTGTAGCACACGACGCGGTTCCATGCGGGCGCAAGGCAACATGCCTGCACACTGCTGTACGCTGGCACGAAGCCCCGTGCCCGGTTTAAGCGGTTGACGGTTCTGCCCCAGGCAAGCCAAGGTGCAGGGTTGCATGATGAAAGAGTTGCCCGCTTGCCCACACGCGCATTTGCGACAGGGCCCCGGTGCGAATGCCCCGGGTGCGTGCAGCCGCCTGGCGAAGTGCAACTGTGTCAGGCTATGGCTGCCGGTGTGCACCCGTATGCCATGCCGGGGGCTGGCTGCGCTGCGTTTGCCCTGCACCCCGATGATCGGGCCGGATCGTCGCGTGTATTTCGTCTATGCCGTAACCGGACCCGTTTCAGCCCTCGACATGCACTGTCACAATGTCCACGTCGTGGTATTTCTGATGGCGCACCGACGAAGCATAATGTTGCAACAGGCGGAAGGATACCTCGTGCTCGTCAGGAACGGCAGACAGATCGCTCAGATACGTCAGGCGGTCTTCCAGGTTTTCCCCTTCCAGGGCCGTTACAAACTCCACTTTTACGGAACGGCCCTCCCGGCGTGCGGCGACTGCCAGGTACCGTGCGGTGCTGGCCGGAGTGTCGTCATCAGTCTGCAAAAGGACAGCCAGCGTTTCCTCACCGACTGCCGCCAAGCGCTCCATCGCCGTGGCGTTCCATCCGGATGCCGCTACATACCCGCGCAGGAACTCGTCGATCTTGGGCAGGGAGGCCATATCCAGCTCCACCACCATACGCTTGCGCCGGGATCCTGTCAGTTCCATGAATGTCGTCATCAGGATCGCAACCAGGGCGCCGGCCGTCATACCGTTGCCCAGCAACAGGCACAGAAAGCCGTCGCCCAGCAAGTCGGGGAAGATCGCCTGGTTCTGAAAGCCTACGCCCAGCCAGAAGGAAACCCCGGCCACGGCGGCCTTCCGGTGATCCAGGCCATCCTGAATCACCACTTTCATGCCCTGGATGAAGAGCAGTCCCAACATGACGAGGATATAGGCAGACACCACAGGGGCGGGAATGGAAATCAGCAACGCAGCCACTTTGGGCAAGAACGCCATGGCCCCGATAACGATCCCGATGATGATCCCTACCCGCCGGGAAGCGATGCCCGTGACTTCCGCCAGTGACACGCTGAAGGAATAGGTGGTATTGGGCAGGGTGCTGGCCAGACCTGAGAGCAGATTCCCCAGACCGTCCGCGTTGAGCGCTCCCTGCACCACCCGAAAATCAGTGGCTTGCGGCTTGCGGCGGGACACCTTCTGAATGGCGACCCCGTCGCCTATGGTTTCGATCGCACCGACCAGGGTCGCCACCACAAACGCCGGCAGGAGGGCCCAGAATGTCGCGTCCGACGTCAGGTCCAGGCCGGGCCAGGTGCCCACAACCGCCACTGGGGCGGTGCCCGCAGCCCCAGGGCCACGACGACAAGCAGGGTGACCAGCGGTGCGGCCACGGGGTCGGACCCTGCGGGTACATCCGTCAGCGAATCGAAGACAACCGGTATGACCGTGGCGGTGATCAGCATGATGACCGTACCGGCGACGACCGGCGTGAATATCCGGCGCAGCCACGAGAGCCGGGCCGCCAGGGCAAACTGAAACAGCGAAGATACGACAATAAGGCTGGCCAGGGTTGCGGGGCCAGCCTGTATCAGGGCCGTGACGCAGACGGCAATGAAAACGCCGGACGTCCCCATGATCAGCGTATGTCCGGAGCCGAAACGCCCGATCCGGGCCGCCTGCAAAATAGTGGCGATGCCGCTGATCGCCAGCGCGGCAAAGACGCTCCATGACAGGTACTGCGCGGGTTGCTCGGCAATGCGGCCCACGATGACTACGGTCAAGGCAATGGGCGCCAGATTGACCATGGCAGCCTGGAAGCCCGCGCCCAGCGCCACCGGGGCCGGGGGCGTTCATCCGGCTCAAAGCGGATATTGTCGTTTGTGTACCCTATAGCTATAAGAAGCACTCTGTCCCAAATCTGACTCTGTCGACACCATCCGTCACAGCACAGGCCTGCATGACGCCGGGAATGTACCAAGGTGAGCTTGCCCGGGTCAGATCCACGGTGCAACCTCGGGGTCTGCGGTGCAATAGGCGGCAAGCACCTTGTTGATCCCCGCCGCGATGTTGTCACAATCCGTGGGCGAACACCACTGATCCAGTGGTATGGAAACCGCGCGGTTGAACAGGTCATCGGCTACCGGGCAGTCACCCCGGGCGTAGGCCACGGCTCCGCCCTGCTCCCGATACGCTTCCGTCGCAAACGGCAGGTCCCGGTCGGTCGTGCCTGTCTGCAGCGTGATGGGAAACATGTCGGCGTAGATGTGCCAGTCGGGAGGTGCGTTCTCGCCCCGGATACTGGCCCTGATGCCCTCGGCGTTGAGTGCCGCGACAATCTGCTGTCCCAGGGGAAGGGTGGCGGGAAAGAAACGCAGCAGGTAGCCAATCTCGCCCTCCGGATCGTTGCGCTTTTGCGGGACAATCTCCGCGAAGGTTTGCAGGGAGCCCAGGATACTCGTCTTGACCTTGTGAAAACGGCCGACTATATCGTCCAGCTTGCGCAGCTGGACCACATCCACAGCCGCTTCGAGCTCGGACATCCGGTAGTTGGTGCCGGAAAACAGTTCGCCGTCGTAGCGGGGCGGCGCAAAACGATCCGGGCGCCAGAGCCCTCCGCATTCCGCGAGCTGGTTGGCCCGCTCCCACAGCCGTTCCTCGTCGGTGATGATCAGGCCACCCTCACCACCGCCAATGATCTTGTAGCAGGAAATGCTGAAGCAGCCCAGATCCCCGAATGTGCCTACGTACCGGCCCCGGTACTTGCCGCCCGGAGACTGGGCACAGTCCTCCACCACCCGCAGGTTGTGCCGGCGTGCGATGTCCATGATGGGGTCCATGTCGCACACACTGCCCATCACGTGGGTAGGGGCGATGGCCACGGTGCGCGGTGTGACGAGATCTTCGATCCGGTCCGGATCGATGCCCAGGGAGGTGTCAACGTCACAGAAAACCGGCACGCCCTTGGCGAGGACCACCGCGGCGGCGGTAGCGTAAAACCCGATGGCCGGACAGATGACTTCGGTACCCGGGCCCACGCCGGCGGCCACGAAGGCACTGTGGAGGGCCGCGGTACCGGAGCTGACACCCAGCGCGTACTGCCGACCGAACATGTCCCGTGCCAATTGCTCAAAGGCTTCCCCTTTGGTGGCCGGGGGATACGCCGTGGCATACCGGCCCAGATTGGGACCGGGGCCTAGATCGGCATTGGAGATGACGGCACGAATTTCCTCCTGCACGGTGCCCGGGAAGCCGAACCGCTCGGCAATGGCCATGAATTCGTCCACGCCTATTTTGGGTTCTGCCTTGCCCGTGATGCGCTCCACGGCCTTCGGTCCGCCATGCAGAGCCAGTCGCTGTTTGTCTGTCTGCTTCGGCATACTCTTCTCCCTTGTCTCCGTGCAGGGACAGTCGTCAGGGACAGGCTGACGCGGCAGATCCGGGAGGGTTCTGCATGACGCGCTGCCATTCGGCCGCGTAGGTGGTAGCTTTCATGCCCCGGTCCTGTACATACCCGAAAAGCAATTCCAGCATCTTCATTTCGGGATCAAAACGAGCCAGCGACCACGGATGCCAGATCAGGGAAACGTAGGGCAGCTCGAGTTCTACGGCCCGGTCGATAAAGAACCGGTGGATGGTGAATTCCTCCTCCGGGGTTGTGATGGGACCTGGGGGAATGGCTTCGGGGTAGGCGGGCGGCCAGGCCAGAATACGTTGCATCCGGTCGGTCAGGTTGTGGGCCTTGAGCAGATTCTCGTGCCAGCCGTGACCGGGCAGTTCCCACAGGGTGGGAAAGCCGTCGTCGGCATAGGTGGACGGTCCTTCCAGCAAAGCGGGCAGCGTGGTTTCCGGTCCCCAGAGGATGGAGCTGACGTAGCGGAAGCCGGTAGCCAGCACGGCTTCCAGAAGCCAAGGGTCACCCCGCAGTCCGTTGGCGAAGCCACAGCCGGGACGCAGGCCCGGACAGGGACGCGAGAATGTCTGTTCCACCCATTCCTTGCCCAGTTGCAGCTCCTGCAGCCGCTCCTCCGGGCTGGGTGCGGGCCCACAGAAAGGATGGTCGCGCAGCATCTTGTGGGAATAGGTATGAGAAGCCATTTCAAAGGCGGGAACGTCTCCCAGCAGGGCGCGATAGCTGTCCCCTTCTTCGGCCAGGCGCTCACCCACCAGAAAAAACGTGGCCGGGAAATCGAATTTTGCGTGGACGTCACGAATGGGGCCGCAAGCCGCCAGGCAGGTCTCCGCCCTTTCGGTATCGTATGCAGCAATGAACCGGGTCATGTCACCTCTTTCCCCAGGATCAAAGCAATGATCACAATGTCCGCCGGTATGGAACCATAACAGGACAAGCGGTACCAGCACAAGCGCGAAAAAGACAGCGCCGCCCGAGCCGGATGCTGCATGGGGCCGGCATGGACGTGCCGCTCAGGGTTGAAGCCCCCTGACCCTACTTGCCGTAGCCCATGCGCAGACCTTCCACGAAGTAGGGTTGAAACACCACGTAAATGACGAGCAGCGGCAGCACGGTCAGCACGGATCCGGCCATGACGAGACCGTAGTTGATGTTGAATTCGCTCTGTACTGTCGCCAGGCCCACGACCAGCGTGCGCATTTCGTTGGCCCGGAGGACAATCAGGGGCCACAGGAAGGCATTCCAGGCGTTCATGACAGTGAAAATGCCCAGGGCCGCCATGCCGGGCGTGGAGAGGGGCATGATGATGGACCAGAAAATGCGCAGTTCGCTGGCTCCGTCGATCTTGGCGACCTCGATCAGGGCCGTGGGCAGACTGCTGATGAACTGGCGCATCATGAAGATCCCGAAAGGCGTGGCCAGGGCGGGAATGATCAGGGCCCAGTAGGTGTTGAACAGGCCGAACAGCCGAATGATCTGGAAGGAAGGGATCAGGACTACGGCTACGGGCACCATCATGGTTGCGAGCAGCAGCGTGAAAAGCAGATCCCGACCATAGAACTCTTTCTTGGCAAAGATGTAGCCGGACAGGGTGTTCAGGAACAGGCTGCCGGCAGTAATGAGCACGGTGGTGAAAACAGTGTTGAAGAACCAGCGGGGAAACAGCCCTTTCTGGAACACGAAAATGATCTCGTAGTAGTTGTCCAGCGAGGGATTTTCCGGGATCAGGGTGGGCGGATACGTCATCATGGTGAACGACTTGGTGAACGAGGTCGAGGCCATGAAGAGAAAGGGCACGACCGTGATCACCGACATGGCGATCACGATAAAATAGAACAATGCCTGCCAGAGCCTCGTTTCCCGTTTGGTACGCATGCTCCCGAAGCTTGCAGTCATTTAGACTCCTTGCCGTAATGTACCTGGCCGTGCCCACCGGTCTGGACAGGCAGGATGCCGCGGGCAGTGATACGTCTGCACGGCTAATACTCGATGTCGCTGCGGAAGAAGCGCAGCTGAATCAGGGACAAAGTCAGGATCACGACCAGGAGCACGACACCCATGGTACTGGCAAAGCCGATGTTGTCTGATTCAAACGCCTGCTGGTACACGTACCAGCTGACGGTCGCGGTGGACCACGCCGGCCCCCCCCGGGTCAGAACGTAAACGGCGTCAAACAACTGAAAGTTGAAAATGGTTGCCATGATGAAACAGAAGCCCAGGGCCGGACGCAGCAGGGGGAGGGTAATATTGCCGATGATCCGCCAGAACTGGGCCCCGTCAATGCGCGCGGCCTCGTACAGTTCGCGGGGAATGGACTGGAGAGCGGCAAAGAGCACGATGACGTAGAACCCGAAACCGCGCCAGATCTCCATCATCACGATGGCCGGAATGGAGTAGGTGGGTGTACCCAGCCAGTCAATGGCCGGCACCCCGAACCAGCCCAGAATATGGTTCAGCGGACCGAAATCCCGGTTGACGATATAGGCCCAGATGTTGGCGGCAATGACGACGGGCGTGATCAGGGGGAAGTAAAAGGTGCCGCGGAAAAAGCCCTGCCCCTTGGGAATCTGAAAGATGATGATGGCCACGACAATGGCCAGCACAATAACGGTCGGCACCGTCAGCACGGCATAGTAGAAGGTATTCTGCAGTGTGCGCAGGAAGATGGGATGCGTGGCGGCCCGGATGTAGTTCTCGAGGCCCACGAAGGTCTTGGGCCCCAGCATACTGCCCTTGGTCAGGGAGTAGTAGATGCTCCAGAGCAGGGGCACCGTCGAAAAGCCGAAGATGATCAACAGGCTGGGCGAAAGGAGCAGATACCAGAACAGCGACTCGCGCACCTTGCGCCCAATGTGCCTCCGGCCAGTAGCCGCGACTGGCGCATTGGATGTGGTTGGAGCTGCAGAAGTGATCCCCATGTGTAATCCTGTACAACAATGGTGCCGCTCCCGATAAGGAACGCGACTGATCCCCGGAAATTATCTCACAGGTGCAAGAGGCCAGGCAGGGACCTGTTGCCTGGAGGACAGATTTCCCGTCACAACGGTTTTGCCCCTTGGCCCTCAACGTGCTGTCGCGGATAACCCCACAGACAGCTCTCGGTGCAACCCATCCTGATGTCCTGTATTGGTCCTGTCAGCGATCGGTGCCGCGATCCGAACGGCACCTGTCGCCACTGCTGCAGGCTGTGCACGGCGAACAGCGTGGGGCTTGCCTCTTGCCGCATTACACGGATCTGGCTTGACAGACGGGAGATATCCCCCGATATCTCCCGTCTGCAGGACGTCAGTCAGCCGGTCCTATTCGCCGTCCAGAATCGGATTGACGGTAGCCTCTACATCTGCCAAGGCCTGTTCGGCCGTCTTGAGACCGCTCATGACGGCGTGGGACTCCTGAACCAGCGAGTTGGTGGCGTCCCGCCAGCGGATGCTGATCTGGGTGCCGACACCATACCCTTTGTCAAGCCAGGAAACCATTTCGGCGACAATGGGATCCACGTCTTCCAGCGGGGGTATATTCTTTTTGAGTGGCAACAGGTCAACGCTCTTCTGGACATAATCCACCTGGATCTCATCGGTGGCCAGGTATTCGACCAGGGTAAAGGCGCCATCGTTGGCGGCCGAACTGGAAGCCATGAACATGAAACCCACATTGGCCCAGCTGGCATTCTGGCCATCTTCGGTCAGCTGCAGCATGGGAATGATGTCGAGTTCCAGGTCCGGAGCCTCCGCCCGCCACTGGGCCTTGATGGCAGAATTTTCCTGCCATACCATCCCCACCTGGCCGCCAAGGGCCAGGTCCCGGCGCTGGTCGTTGGTGAAGCCAACCGGAATGCTGGACTGATCCGCGAAGGTTATTTCTTCCAGGAGGGCACGGAAGGCGGCCTGACCCCCTTCCGTATTGGCCGTGACGGTCGTCAGATCGTCACTCAGCAATTTGGCACCGCCTGCTGCCAGCAGCGGGATCATGGTGACCCAGTTGGTGGAACTCGCAGGTACGTTAATGCCGTAGGTGCCGGCGTCCGTGTCCGTCATGGCCTGGGCCGCTTCACGGAATTCCGCCCAATTGGTCGGTACGCTGACTCCCTTTTCGTTGAACAAATTCAGGTTACAGAGCCAACCCTGAACCACCCCGAGGAAAGGAGCGCCCCAGGTACTGCCCTTGTAGGTGGCGAGTTCCCAGGCGGAATCAATGTAGTTCTCTTGCCAGTCGATGATGCGGTCCGTCAGATCCAGGATCTGTCCCTGATTAACGTACTTGGGATACCATTCGTCCGGCAGATAGAAGACATCCGGGGGTGAACCGCCGGCAAAGGCAGCCGTAAACTGTTCATCTACATTGCCCCACGGAATGACCTGGTGATCGACGGTAATGCCCGGATTGGCTTCCATAAACCGCTGCAGCAAGGGTTCCCAGACTTCGGCGGCTTTGGCACTGTGCGGGGGTTTCCAGTAAACCACCTGCCAAGTGTCGGCACCCGGCTCGCCAGCCATGTCTCCCGGTTGTGCGGCAGGGGCCGCGCAACCGGCCAGAGCAGCCAACCCGGCGAACGCGCCAAGGACGGCCGTTCTTTGCAAAAAGGCGCGACGCGTCAACTGGTAATGTTTGGGCTCGAGTGACATACGGTTCTCCTTGGTAGTCGTGAAAGATACACATATTGTAGGAGTATCAGCCCAAAATGCCAAACGTGCTTCGCTGTCGGCCTGTTATGGCGGGGAATCACCGTGCACTGCCAAGGGCCAGGATGAAGCCCGGGCAACGTGAATCAGACTTCCCGTGCCGATGAGACTGGCACATTGGATGGGCAAGCCGGAGTCTGTTGCGGAAGGGATACATCAGAGAGGTCATGCAGACCGGACTACGCTGAGCGCAAATGCTGTCATGTGTCCTGGAATTTAGCTTTGGGACTCTATAAATCCCTCATACCGACAGAATGTCAGGGCCTTCCACCGTGGCGGCCTGCGTCAGGGCACCGGAAGCGGCCAATTCGCCCAGCGTGGCAAAGCCGGCGCCCGGCTGTCGTCCCACATGATCCGTCACGGCGTCAACCAGGCGGAAGGTATGCTCATAATCGTCCGCAATGCCATGGGTGTGCATGAGAATGACCACTATGTCGCTCTGCTGATGCATGCGGTCTAGATCCTGCTTGGCCAACTCAACAAATTCAGCACTGCGCTGTCCGGCACCCCGCCATGTGTATTCGTTCAGGATAGGGACTTCGACGATGCCGTGATACCAGCGGTAGGGCTGGAAGGGAATGTCGGTTACCCATTCCTGTGCCAAGACACCACTGTTGTGCGGCAGATGGGCATAACCCGTACCGCTGATGTACATGCAGGTATGAAACCCGATGCCCACATCCCGCAGCGCGGCAAACATGGGTTTTGAGATGGCGCCGCAGGGTGCGCGGAACACGGTCGGCGTGACGCCCAGATCATGGGCGAATATGGCCATGCCCTCTTCAATGCGTGCCCGCAGGTTGGCTACTGTATAGCGGGACATCACTTCGGCACGGCGCTGGTCGAAGTCGGCCTGCAGTGTGGGCAGAATGGAGGTGGCGGGCCATGCCGGAGGCCCGAACTCGTAGCAGTCGGCATGGGTCAGGCCATGCAGTTGCAGATCATGGCCCTCATCCCGCACCGCCGTGAGAGCCTGGCGCCATTCTGCCGAGAGCGGCTTGTTGCCTGCCTTGGGTACGGTGAACCAGGTAGAGCCGAGTCCCCGGGAAGAGAAAAACCGGCTGGCGCGCAGCAACGCTTCCACCATCTTGCTGCCACCGGAACCCGCATCATCAATACTCCATACGTAATGGGCCATGGTTACTGTCCTGTGCTTCTGTGTTCCCTGTAGAGTAGAGGATGGACCCATGTCCTTGTTGGTTGCCGGCAGCACTGCCTCCAATTAAGGACACGGTACTGGCTGTTAGGGCATGGCCTGCAACCCGCCTGTCCTTTGTCCAAGCCGGGTGAATTCCTTGACCAAGGCCCTGCAAGTCACATCGAGCTTTTCCCCTTGGCTCTCTGGCCACGCCTTGTAGTCCGCATCGTGCTTGGCGCGCAAATGGTTCCACACACCGGCGCGCGCCTGTGATCGAGAACAGCTTGTTGGCCCTGGCCTTGGCACCGGGATACAGTCTGAAAACGACACTCCTGTATGTTTTGCGCCTCACAACCCTGCCTGTATGCGTACCTGCCACTACAGTGTATCACTTGCAACCGGGTGTGCGCTCGCAGGTAATTTCGTTCTGACTGCCTGCTCATATATATAGCGTTATAATTGCAAGGGGACTATATACGTACTCACACCACGCCCGCAGGTCGCAATGCTTTACCGGATACATTTTCAGGCTTCGCAGACCAACCAATGTTGCAATCTCCCACCCGCGGTTGCGCCGTCCCCGGACGCCATGTTCTTGGCTAACCACTTGTCCCGTATGTTCAGAGCCGCGTTTACATCGGCGTTCTTTTCCACACCGCATTCTTGGCAGTGATAAACAGACTGGGACTTGCGATTGGCCTTGCGCATTTCACCACAGTTATGACAACGTTGTGATGTGTACTTAGGATCTATCTTCTCTATGTAAGTCTTGTAACGCATATACCGTTATGTACGGATGTAATCGGGCACGACTCCCACAATAGCCTGTATTTCGCCGTGTCAAACAGGCCTTAGGTAGCCGCCTGAATCAGGGACTAGAAAAACTCCGTTGGTGTGGACGTCACCACGCACATACTCTTGGGCCCGATGATTGACGGTCCGGTGGGGGGTCACCAGTCCCCGGTAGGAGTGCCAGTCATCCGTGTACACCGGTACGTCCGGCACCACCCAAAGGTGAATGAAAGCACGCAGGGTGATCCAGTCCACGTACGCTATCACTTGGGTCACCACCTGGTTGCCCGCCCGGCCCCTAGGTCTGCGTCGGGACGCCCTGTGCTTGCAACTCACGCTGGTGGCGGGCATGGCATGCCCCTACGAACGTCTCATCAACTTCCACCAGCCCTGCCAGCACGACACCCCCGTAGGCACTCCCGCCTTGCCTCAGACGATGGGCCAGAAACCAGGCGGACTTTTGGGCGATGCCCAAGTAGTACACCAGCCGGGTAGAAGGGCCCCCTTGGGGTGGCTGCTGAGCAGGAACAGGGCGATGACCCAGACTTGGTAACTCAGCTGTGAGCTGTGCATGACGGCGTTGGTTTTGGCACTGAACCGCTTGTATCAGGCCCGGCAGTAAGTAAGGCAGTAAGTAAAAGGGCATGCTGGGATGCACACAGCACCGCACGTCGGGACTGCCGCCGTGTGCACAACGGCGACAGTCGGGCCCGTGTTCCTGCAGAAACCAGGCTTCTGCCGCTACGTCATCTGGGAAGCGTCCCAGAGTGTAAGCAGTGAAAGATCCTTGTGCATAACCGTCAGCTTCATTGTTATCAATACCTTATTGTACCCTCAGGCAGAGATGCAGACAGCCACTTGGTACTCGGGTATATAAGGCCCCCATACCCAAATATGATGACTTCAATGGAGCCATAACTTAACCGCTATGGAGACCCGTATTTGGGCTGGTGGTAAAACCCCAGATAAGGATGCTTCAATGAGGCCATAGCTTAACCGCCAGCCTGCTGTTGCTGGTATCGATCACGCTGCTTTTGATTCGCCTTCAAATCCCTTGTCAGTCGCGCGGCGGTGGTGGGGCCGTTCAGATGCGCCTGTGGCGTCGTCGTCTTCGGGTTCAGGCCCGGAAGCTTGGTCCACCAGTTCGTCTGGCCGTCCTCTCGGGCGCAGAGCTTGATGTGCGTCGCCCCGCTGGGGACGGTGCTGCTGTCGAGCGTGACGGCGATGTCGCCGGTCTGTGACGAACTGTTGCCGTCACCCGTGCCGTAGACGCTGGTGATAATGGGTTGGCTGGTGATAATGGGTTGTTAGGCGAAGGCGACGCCGCTCGCGATGGTCAATCCGGCGAGCAGCCCCAGGATCAGAACAAATTTCTTCATTCGATCTCTCCAATCCTCATTGTTGGTGGCTGTGACCTGTTCGGGCGAGTATGCCTAATCTACGACAATCTCTGTTGGCTTGCCGTAGACATCCATGCGAAGATTCAGGAGACGCCGCAGCTGGTTGAGCCCGATGTGGACGGTGGGATTAGGAATGCGTCCGTAGCGGGCAACCTCATCGCAGTCGTTAGCTGTGGGATCACCACCTGCTACGTCGCGCTCCAGGACGACACTATGCCGGGGCGGTCTATCATGGGCCTGCACGTTGCGAAAATCAGGCCAGAATAGTGAATATAACCCACAGCCCGAACTGCATCACCATATCCACATCCGACTTCCAGATGCGGCAATATCCGATAGATCGCCTTGGAACTGAGATTGGTATAACCGCTCGGCAGCGCGGCCTGGACAACAGCATCTGCCTGCATCCTGGTCAATCTCCATTCTGCTCTGGCCTTTCGCCGGACATCCTCAGGGTCTGCCGTTGCCAGCAGGAATGCCACAATCTCATCCTGTCGGTCACAAGACAGCTCCAGCCACCTTTTTCCGAACAAGGTCTCTTTCACAAGATGTTTCGTAGTCTCGTTTCCTTTGCTCTCAGTACGACCACCCTGTGCCAGATTAAATTGTGCCTGATCAGGAATTCCCAGATCACGCGTAGGTTTGTCAAGTTCGATGGGTTCCAGATCGCAGTCTTTGCAATGCCCTTGCTCTTTCCTCGTCGTTCAGAGGGCGTTCGGCTTCACTGCCAACCAGCAGGAGATTGTTCAATTCCTGTAGTACTCGAAACTCCTGCGAGGCAGGAAGAGCTTGGGCTGCTCTCCTTTCTGTTACTTCCAGCAGACACCATCCGGGAGTAACAGGTCTAAGCGGACGCTGGAAAAAAATGGGGGACTATATACGTACTCACACTGCGCAGTGTAGGTAGTCACGGACAAGCTAGAATAGGGCATGAACACAGAAGGGACTATGGTTCACCGGGGCGTTACTTTTCGTGTACGGCCGGGGTCCAAAGCCAAGCACGACAGGATGATGCGCATTATCGGGGCCTGTCGTAAGGTGTGGAATGGAGCCTTAGAAATATGCGAAAGGCAATATCAAGACTACAAGGCAGGTAAAGGCCCCAAGCCATCGGTCACGTTCTTCTCCCTGTGTAAGTTGTACGTGCAGATCAAGCAGGAATTGCCCTGGTTGGGTGAGCTGCCTAGCCATACGGTGCGCTATACCATGAAGCATTTGGCCGAAGCCTATAAGCGATTCTTTAATGGTGCAGGCCATCCGGGTTGGAAGCGCAAATTCAAAGACACGCCCAAATTTACTGTACCCGACAATATTAAGATTAAGGGCAAGAAAATCTACATCCCTAAGGTTGGATGGGTCAGGCTGACAGGCAAGAACCCTTACACAGAGTACAAGCCCAAACAGGCCACGTTCAAGTACGAAGCAGGGAACTGGTATGTGTCTATCCTGTATGAAGTGCCAGACCCGCGCCCGGTTGCCCTGTTAATCCTGTAGGCATTGAGCGAAACGTAGGGCAGGTGGCGCTGAGTACGGGGGATATGTATGAGTTGCCAAGTCTGTTGAAGCTAGAAGCCAAACTGCGCAGACTGCAAAAGAAGTTGGCCCGACAACAGTACAAGAGCAACGGCTGGAAACACACTAAGCTACGCATACAAAGGGTATACAGGGAGATACAGGATGTTATAAAGAACTGGTGTCACCAGACTAGCCGCATCATCGCTGATATACACGATCTAGTCATCTTTGAGGATCTTGACATTCAGGGTATGACCAAGAGAGCCCGTGGCTCTAAGGAAAAACCTGGGAAGAATGTGGCCCAGAAAAGAGGACTGAATCGCGCTATTCTACGCAGTGGATGGGGACGGCTGGAACGGTATATGACTTACAAGACCTATACAGAAAAGATAGACCCTGCGTACACGTCACAGCGTTGTCATAACTGTGGCGAAGTACGTAAGGCCAACCGAAAATCCCAATCTGTTTATCACTGCCAAGAATGCGGCTCTGAACATACGGGGCAAGTGGTTGGATAAGAATACGGCGTTCGGGGACGGCGCACCTGCAGGTGGAGGTGGCAGCGTAGGCTGGCCTGTGAAGCCTGAAAATGTATATGGAAGAGCATCGTGTCCTGTGGGCCCGGTGTGAGTACGTATATAGTCCCCAAAATAATGATGCATGCGGCATATTGGATATGGGAGTTCGTATCTTTCCCGATGGTCGCAATCCCAAGGACAAGACTTCTCTGGCAACTGCGCGCCGTGTTGCTCATGGCCAGCGTGTGCGCAGAGATCGGTACCTCAGACGACGGTCCGATCTGGTGCGCGAACTTGTCGCCTGCAATTGACAATAGAGGCAGAGCGGCTGATATCCTACAACGCTTCGACCCGTATAAGCTCCGAGCCAAGGCCCTTGATGGGCCGCTTCAGCCCTATGAGCTGGGACGTGTGCTCTTTCACCTGAATCAGCAGCGTGGTTTCAAGTCGAACCGGAAGGTACAAACGACAGTCGACAGTGAACAGAAACAGATCGGCCCCAAGATCCGAGCATTGCGAGCATCAATGACTGACAATGGTGCGCGCACACTGGGCGAGTTTCTTGCGGGCCGTCATGCGAGGGGACAAACCGTTCGCGCCCGCCCAGACCTGGAACTGTATCCGGAACGAGGTCTGTATGAAGAGGAATTTGATGCGATCCGAAAAGCACAAACTCCTCATCATGGGCTGAATACCAGCCAATGGGACAAACTGAGAGATATCATTTTTTGGGGACTATATACGTACTTACACCGAACCCGCAGGCCGCAATGCTTTTCCGTATACATTTTCAGGTTTCATAGACCAACTAGTGTTGCAATCTCCACCTGCAGCTGCGCCGTCCCCGAACGCCATGTTCTCACCCAACCATTTGTCCCGTATGTTCAGTGCCGCGTTTACGTCGGCGTTCTTTTCTACATTGCACTCTTGGCAGTGATAGACGGATTGGGACTTGCGGTTAGCTTTACGTACTTCACCACAGTTATGACAACGCTGTGACGTGTACTTGGGGTCTATCTTCTGTGTATAAGTCTTGTAATTCATGTACCGTTCCAGCCCTCCCCAACCACTGCGCAAGATAGCACGATTAAGTCCTCTTTTCTGGGCCACAGTCTTACCGGGTCTCTCCACAGAGCCTCTGGCGCTCTTGGTCATACCCTGAATGTTCAGGTCTTCAAAGATAACTAAGTCGTGTATATCAGCGATGGTACGGCTAGTCTGGTGGCACCAGTTCTTTATGACATTACGTATCTCCCTGTATACCCTTTGTATACGTAGCTTGATTTTCTGCCAGCCGTTGCTTTTGAACTGTTGTCGGGCCGACTTCTTTTGTAGTCTGCGCAACTTGGCATCCAGCTCCAACAGCTTCGGCAATTCATACATGACATCAGTACTTAGCGCAACTTGCCCTACGTTCCGGTCAATGCCTACAGGATTGATAGGTTGGGCAGGTGTATCCGGCCGTGTGTCGGGCACTTCGTACAAGATGGATACATACCAATTTCCCGCCTCATACTTAAACGTGGGCTTGCTTGGGTTTGCAATCAGCGTACGGGTTCTTACCTGTCAACCGCACCCATCCAATCTTGGGGGATGCAGATTTTCTTGCCCTTGATTTTGATATCCTGGGGCACAGTGAATTTAGGCGTATCCTTAAACTTCTGCTTCCACACCGGCCGCCCCGCCCCCGCAAAGAACCGCTTGTAGGCTTCCGCCAAGTGTTGCATGGTATAGCGGACCGTAGCCGCGGGCAACTCATCTAACCAAGGCAATTCCTGCTTAATCTGCATGTACAGATTGTTCAGGCCGAAGTGTGTAACGTTAGGTTTATCGCCTTTACCCGCTTGCAGTCCTGATATTGCCTTTCGCAGATTTCCAGGCCCTCATTCCATACCTTACGACAAGCCCCCGTGACCCGCATCATCTTGTCGTGCTTGGACTTGGACCCCGGCCGCACTCGCAAAGTGATACCCCGGTGGACCATGTTTTCTTCTATGTCCATACCCTATCTTAACTTACCCGTGACTATCTGCACTGCGCGGTGTGAGTACGTATATAGTCCCCAATTGCAACAGTTGCCGTGACTACGGATTGGGCACTGCAGTCACACAGCATGAGTGCACGGTACCACGCTTTTGGAGGGACTGTGACACTATACGATCTGGCCCTGCATCCAGGCTTCCCCTAATCTCGGCCAAACGGCACCGGTGCCGTTTGGCCGAGCCGTCGGGATCCAGTTTTGGTGTGGGCTGACTGCTGTCGGCAAGTCACAACCATAATTTCCTGGTTATGGCCGTGGTTGCGTACAATGCAGTCCAGGTCAAGGCATACAGTCAACTTCGTTCGTACATAATCGGACCTGAGCAGGAACCACCCGGTGTGGGCCTGACTGGAAGACGACGGTGTGTACTGCGATCATGATATGGCGGTTTTCTTCATCCACTTGTATTTCGGACAAAGAGGCAAAAGCATGTCCCTACAACAGACCAGTTCTCATTACACCCTGAATCGCCGCTCCATGTTGCGGCTGACGGGCCTGGGTGTCGCCGGTTTGACGCTGGCAGCTTGTGCGCCACCCGTTGCAGCCCCCGCTGCCGATGACGCTCCCGCCCAAGCCATGGTCGATGTCATTGCAACCACTTCCATGCCTGTCAACACGTTTGACAATTCCCTGGAGCGGGCCAAGGAGCAGATTCCCCACATTGCGCTTGAAGTGAATGCCAATGGCTGGGGTGAAGGCGGCTGGGATGGCTACTCCGACACGTTGCTGACCCGTATCGCGGGCGGTGAACAGATCGACGTGATCATGATCGCGATCGAGGGCCTGGGGCTGCTGGCGGACAAGAACGTCCTGGTGCCGCTGGACGAATTTCTCCAGGCCGATCCCCCCGCCCAGGATATTCTGCAAAACGACGTGCATGTCACCTTGCGGGAAATGTTGCAGGTGAACGGGCAGCAGATGGAATACCCGTTTTCCTGGAACAACATGGTTATGTACTACAACACGGCTATCTTTGAAGAAGAAGGTCTGGAACCCCCGGCTCCGGACTGGAACTGGAACGACTTCCTGGAAACGTGCGTCCAGGTAGCCAACGTGAGTGGCAGCGCCGACGATCGCTTTGCCTATTCCTTCTGGGGCGGTGGCATGTTCGGTATGGCTGCCTGGTTCTTCAACAACGACACCTCCCCGCTGTCTGACGATTGGACCAGTTCGAATCTGCTGGTCCCCGAGGTGGTGGAGACGGTCCAGTTCCTGGCTGACCTGATTCTGGAACACCGTGTGGCCCCCAATCCCGAAGGCTGGGACGAGTGGGCCCAGTTCCACGCGGGCAACCTGGTCATGCGTACCTGTGGCCGGTGGTGTATTGGCGGTTCGCTGGAGGCGGACTTCACAACCTACGATATCCAGTACCAGCCGCACCAGGCTGGCCCCCTGAAGACGGTGGCCGGTACGGATGGCTGGGGTATCTCCAGTTCCAGCACGAATCCGCAGGAGGCGTGGGACGTGGTGAAGCTGCTTTCAGGCACCGAGGCTTCGCTGGACATGGTGCAGCTGGGCGGCAATATTCCTGCCCTGCGGTCTGTGGCCGAAATGTCGGTTTTTGCTGACTATGGTCCACCCAACACGGCCCTGTTCTACGAATCGCTGGACTTTGCGGCCACCGTGCCTTCACCTACCAATTTCAACATCGTTGAACCGATTTTGAACCGTCACTACGCCACGATCTGGAATGGCGAAAAGAGTGTGGAAGAAGCACTCGCTGCTGCCCATGCCGAGTTGCAGCCGGAAATGGAGAAGCTGCAGACTGCATAGTGCAGACTGCATAGGCAGACGTCTGGATACGGTGGATGACCACGCAGCCGGAGTTCCCCGAACGCACGGCAGCCAGGTCACCCGCCGGTGACGACAGAATCGGGAAATGGCCATAACGTCACGTGCCAGCCTTGGGCGATGGGGGAGACACTCCGCCGTCGCCCGGCGGGAAGCAGGAGCCGGGTATCTCTTTGCCACGCCGGCCCTGCTGGGGCTGCTGGTTTTCACGGCCCTGCCTATCGTGGCCTCGTTCGTACTGATTTTCCTGGAATATGATCTGCTGACCCCGCCAGAGTGGGTCGGCATGGGCAATGTTGTCCGCCTGAGCACCGATGCCCGGATGTTCACGGTCTACTGGAACACCTTGCGCCTGGTCTTGGGGGTCACCTTTTTCAACAATGTGCTGGGCCTGCTGCTGGCGGTGGGACTCAACCGGGCCATGCCCTGGGGACTGCGCTACGTCCTGCGCACCTCCATCTTTTTTCCGGTGCTGACCACCACGGCCTCCCTGGCCGTGGTATGGCGCTTTCTCCTGACCCAGGACCGGGGCGTGGTCAATTACCTGGTTGGCCAGATTGGCCTGGATCCCATACCCTGGCTCAGCAGTTCAACCTGGGCCCTGGTATCCACGATGATCTACGACGTGTGGAAGAGCTGTGGCTACCTGATGGTGATCTACCTGGCGGGCTTGCAGGG
This sequence comes from Caldilineaceae bacterium, assembly GCA_965200385.1. GTDB lineage: Bacteria > Chloroflexota > Anaerolineae > Caldilineales > Caldilineaceae > Bin34. Next base: position 3,337,606 of record OZ241342.1, on the reverse strand, counting down.
GATTCCGGCGGTCTATTACGAAGCGGCCCGCATTGACGGAGCCGGATCGGTACAGCAGTTCCGCCACGTGACCTTGCCCCTGATTTCGCCCACTGCCTTCTTCGCGATTGTCATATCCCTCATCGGGGCCTTTCAGATCTTCGACAATGTATGGGTCCTGACTTCCGGTGGCCCCGGTGATGCCTCACGGGTGATTGCCCTCTACATTTATGAAAAGGCGTTTCGCGGCTTTGAGATGGGATATGCATCCGCGGTGTCCTTTACCCTGTTCATTATTCTCATCACACTCACTTTGCTGCAGTTCTGGGGGGCCCGGCGCTGGGTACATTATGAATAGCCGCGTGGTCCTGTCCCCCCATGCATCTGTGGTCTCCGGGATGCCGCCAGGGAATTGTGTGCATGTCATCGGCCCTGGATAACCTGACCCCGGAGACGGTGGCCCGCAATCCGGCACGACGGAGTGTGTGGTACTACCTCGGTGATAGCGCACTTTGGCTGCTGCTGGTGGTCATCGCGTTGCTGGAATTCGCCCCTATCAGCTGGATGTTCTCCACCTCGCTGCGGGATCCGAAAGACTCCTTCAACCTGCCCCCCGATTTCTGGCCTACGGCCTTTCACTGGCAAAACTACGTGGCCGTCATCAACTCCCCGGACATCGAGTTCATGCTGTTCTTCTGGAACAGCCTGAAAATCGCGCTGATCGTCACCGCCGCCCAGCTGCTCACCTGTTCCATGGCGGGCTACGCCTTCGGTCGGTTGCGCTTTCGGGGACGTGACTTCCTGTTCGGGCTCTTTCTGGCGTCGCTGATGGTGCCCGGTACCGTGACCCTGATACCTTCCTTTATCGTGATCCGCGAACTCAATCTGATGAACACGCACTGGGCCCTCATCCTGCCCGGCATCACCAGTGCCTTCGGCGTCTTCCTGCTGCGCCAGCATTTCAAGTCACTGCCCGAGGAACTCGTCAATGCGGCCAAGATTGACGGTGCTGGCTATGCGCGCATCTATTGGCAAATCCTCCTGCCCTTGACGGGTCCCGCCCTGTCCGCACTCGGCATCTTCACCTTTCTCTTTTCATGGAACAATTTTGTGGGGCCCCTGCTGTTCCTGCGTGACTGGGACAAGTTCACCTTTCCGATTGCGATCGCCACGATTCGTGGCTACATGGGCTCGGGCAACCAGTCCGAGGTACTGGCCGGCATCATGATCTCGATCTTCCCCATTCTGGTGTTCTTTCTGCTGGCGCAGCGGTGGATCGTACAGGGGGCTGCCATTACCGGCATGAAAGGGTGAGATGCATCACGGCCTGACCCGGGATACCTATGTACAGCGGGTTGTGCATACACTGTGGGACAATCTGCCCCAGGTGATTCGGGGCGCCCTGCTTTTCAATCTGGCCTGCCTGCCCGTCCTGTGTCTGTGGGGACTGGGTTGGGTCACACCTGCACTGCTGGCAGCCATTGTCACTATGGGCCCTGCCTGGGGGGCTTTGCTCCAGTATGAGATGCGCCTGCTCCAGGGACAAACCGCCGGTGTCCGGATGTTCTGGCAGGCTTTTCGCCGCTATTGGCGGCGCTGTGTCCTGCTGAGCCTGCTGGTGGCGGTGCCCCTGCTGGCCTTGCAGGCGACTTTGCCCGTGTTGCATTTCGAGCGGTTTGTGACCTCCGCCGTCTGGATTGGCCTGGGCGCCGATTTCCTGGGCATTGCCCTCATGGCTACCCTTTCCCTCTACACGTTCCCGTATCTGGTGCAGCGCAATCTGGGCACCGTTGCCTGTTTGCGGGATGCCCTGATCCTGGCTAGCCGCTATCCCTTCCACAGCCTGGGCCTGTTGGCCCTGGGGGTGCTCTTGGGCTTTTGTGTTGCCTACATCAGTCTGGGCCTGATGCTTTTGCTGCCGGCTGTCTACGGTCTGTTCATCGCCGCCAACTGTCTGCTGGTTCTCGATATGGAAGGCGTGAGGTGAAGACTGGGCCCTTTCCGGGCCTGGTCCGGTCATGGCTGATGCTGCCGGGTAACATGTGTGTCCTGACCCATAGCCGACAGGCATGCATGCGTGTTCTGCTTCGTGACCGCTGCGCCTGGTTTGTCCCGCTCAGCCATGCCCACAGGTACCGGGCGTACCATATTCGCAAGGCTCTCATGGCCTGGTCAAGCTCGCGGGGCACTTGAGGGCTGTGGGGTTAAGGTAGAATGGAGAGAAATACACGAGCGCCATGCAGGCGCATGGCTTGACAGAGGATATGGCAAGGAGATAGGTGTTTCCATGGAATCTTTTGTGTACCGCGAGGAAAATACCAGTCAGATCAGCTTTCCGCTGGGAGGCATAGGTACTGGCTGCATTGGCCTGGCCGGCAATGGCCGCCTCATTGACTGGGAAATCTACAATCGGCCCAACAAGGGCAGTGTCAACGGCTTCTCGCACTTCGCGATCCGCGTCGAGAATGAAGCCGATGTCCTGGATGCCCGGATTCTCCATGGCGATTTGCACGCGCCCTATCAGGGCGAGCTCAATGCCAGCAAGTTCAGTACGTTCGGCTGGGGTCCGCGCCGCGAGTACCTTACGGGCCTGCCGCACTTCAGGGCAGTGGATTTTCACGGTGAATTTCCACTGGCCCAGCTGGCCTTCCAGGATGATTCCTTCCCGGGCCAGGTACAGCTGGAAGCCTTCAATCCCTTTATTCCTACCAATGCCGACGATTCGGGACTCCCGGCGGCGTTCTTCGAGTTCTGCGTGACCAATACCACAGCAGCCGATCTGACCTATACCCTCGTCGGTGCCCTCACCAATCCGCTACCCGCCCACAACCTCAACCGGGTAGTGACCGGTGCCGGGGGGACGGCCTTGCATCTCGCGTGTGACAGCCTGCAGCCGGAGGATACGGCCTGGGGTACCCTGACTCTGGCCACCGATGCGGATCTGTCAGACGATGTGTCGGTAAGCTGGCAGGAGTACTGGTTTCGGGGCACCTGGTTCGACAATCTGGAGGTCTACTGGAATGACCTGAATACTCCGGGGGCCTTTGTGAATCGCACCTACGCCAGTGGCCTGACGGCCTCCGGCGGAGGCGCCCGTTTCACCGAACAGGATACGGGTGTGCTGGCTGTCCACCTGCCTGTGGCCGCCGGGGCCAGTCGGCGCGTACGTTTCGTGATTGCCTGGAATTTCCCCCACTGCGAGAACTACTGGAAGCCGGAAGCCGACAGAGCCACCTGGAAAAACTACTACGCTGCCCGCTGGGAAGATGCCAGGGCGACCGCAGATTATGCCTTGACCGAGTGGACCCGCCTGCATGACGAGACCCGACGCTTCCAGGAAGCGCTGTTTGCCTCGACGCTGCCTCTACCCGCGCTGGATGCCGTATCGGCCAACCTGGCTATCCTGAAGTCGCCTACGGTCCTGTGCCTGGAGGACGGCACCTTCTATGGCTGGGAAGGCCTGCATCCTGATGAAGGGTGCTGTGAAGGCAGCTGTACCCACGTTTGGAACTACCAGCAGGCTCTGCCCTTCCTCTTTCCTGACCTGGAACGCTCCATGCGGATAGCCGATTACCGCTATAACCTGCTCGACGATGGCGCCATGCCCTTTCGCATGCAATTGCCACTGGGCTCCGCGCCCTGGCCCTTCCGGCCTTGCTGCGATGGCCAATTCGGCGGCGTGATGAAAACCTACCGGGACTGGAAGGTCAGTGGTGACGACGCGTGGCTGCGCACCCTCTGGCCAGCAGTAAAGAAGTCACTCGAGTACGCCTGGAGTCCGGACAACGTCGACCGCTGGGACCCGGAGTGCTCCGGCGTGCTTACAGGGCGCCAGCATCATACCCTGGACATGGAGCTCTTCGGCCCGAATTCCTGGCTGACCGGTTTCTACCTGGGTGCCCTCAAGGCGGCGGCTGCCATGGCGGCTCATCTGGGCGAAGAGGAAACGGCCACCGAGTACCAGGCCATCTTTGAACGGGGCAAGACCTGGGTGGACAGTCATCTCTTCAATGGCGAATACTACATGCAGCAAATCGACCTGACGGACCGCTCTCTGCTTGAAGCCTATGGTGCGCAGGACGACACGCTCCGGGGCGGATCCGCCGTGGATGCCTACTGGAACGGTGAACACCAGGAGATCAAGTACCAGATTGGCGAAGGCAGCAGCATCGATCAGGTACTGGCCCAGTGGCATGCCTCCCTCTACGGCCTGGGCGATCTCTTCGATCCCCAACAGGTGGAACAGGCCTGCGCCGCCATCTACCGGCACAACTTCGTGCCGGACATGAGCCAGGTGTACAATCCCTGCCGCATCTACTCCCTGAATGACGAAGGGGGCCTGATCATCTGTGCGTGGCCCCAGGATGCCCGCAAGCCTCTCATTCCGGCTCCCTATTCGCAGGAGACGATGAACGGCTTTGAATACGCCGCCGCCAGCCACATGATTATGGTGGGTCTGGTGGACGAGGGCATGCGCTGCGTGGAAGCTGTCCGGCACCGCTATGACGGCGCGCGGCGCAACCCCTGGAACGAGTTCGAGTGCGGCAACAATTATGCGCGCAGCATGGCCTCCTATGCCCTGCTGCATGCCTTCGCCGGTTTCCAGTTTGACATGGTGCAAGGCCTGATCGGTTTCGATCCCGTTCTGACGGGACAGGAGGAGTTTTGCTGTTTCTGGTCCCTTGACGCGGGCTGGGGACAATTCCGGTTGGCCCCGGAGAGCTGTACGCTGCAGGTTCTTTATGGCTGCTTGCCCTTGCGGTATCTGCGGCTGCCGTTCCTGGCCGACAGCGAAGTGACCCAGGTCATGCTGGGTGACGAACCGGTGGCGTTTGTGCGCACGGCGGATGGCATTTGCATGGAAGCAGGAATCACGATCCAGGCTGGACAGACCCTGCAGATAGTCCGGACCTGAGACGGGTCAGGGGGACTCTCCTGGTCCCTGACCCGCCACTCCCTGTTCGGGACCCAATTGCCGGTTGGCCAACAGCGCGTACCTGTTTGTGGCCCAGAGCCTGTTTGTCAATTCGATTGCCAAGGATGACTTGCCCATATGCGACTTGTTAAACAGACCCTGGAGGCAGGGAGCTGCGCAGGCAGTCCGTGCTCACAGACTGCCTTGTCCGCCGACAGGCCTTGCCATAGGGCGGAGGGATACGGCTTGGACAATTACTGTTACAGGGCTGCGGGTGCCGTATCGCAGTTCAGCGGGCCGGGATGACATCTACGCCCAGCGTGGCGGCGGCTTCGGCAATCTGTGACCAGATGACAGGCGCCACCGGAATGCCGTCCCGCCTGCGCTGGCGGGCTGTCACGTTTTCGCGTTCCCCCGGCAGCAGGACTTCCGTATACCCCTGCGCAGGCTGTGAAGCCTTGATGCGGGCCAGCAGGTTTTCGGCCGCTGCTCGGACCGTTGCGGCGTCCGCGAACGTATTCACGTCTATCACCATGACAGACCAGTTGGCTTCATGGGTGGGACCCAGCATGATCCCGCCCAGAAACTCGTTGAACAGGGACAAGCCATAGCCTTTGTGCTCACCCATGGTCAGGATGGCGCCGCCGGCGTACAGGTCCTGCGGATCCGTCGAGGGCATGCCGTCCTTGTCCAGGATCCACCCCTCGGGCAGGGGCTGACCCCGTTCCCGGTGGAAACGCACCTTCCCTTCCGCCGTCGTACTGGTGGAGAAGTCCGCGACAATGGCGCCGAATTTCCCACCGGGCCAGCCCAGGGTAATGGGATTGGTGCTGAGAATGCGCTCCCGACCACCAAAAGGGGCCACCGAGGTGTGCAACGGGAGACGGTGGGCACCACCGCCCAAAATCTGGATGGCCTGTCCCTGGCCGGCGATCCGTTCGGCAAACCAGCCGATGCGTCCGGTATGGGTAGTGTTGATCAGGCCACCCAAGGCGATGCCGATCCGGGCGGCCTTGGCGGCTACCCGCTCACAGAGTTCATTCAGGGCGAAATGGCCAAAACCCTGCCGAGAGTCGATCACCACCAGGGAAGGGGTCTCACGGGTGACTGCCGGTCTGCCCGCCGGCTTGAGATACCCTTCCCCAATCTGGGCCAGGTAGTGGGGCACGCGCAGAATGCCGTGGGACTCGACCCCTTTGAGGTCCGCGTCCACCAGCGTGTCGGCGACGACGGCAGCAATCTCGGCGGGCGTGCCGGCTGCCTCCAGCAGGCGCTGTACGTAGCCGGTCAGGGCATCGGGATCGAAGTACATCATGAGGCACTGTCCACGTTGTCGGCAGCCAGCACCGTGCGCATGCGCTGCACCAAGCCCTGGCCGGTCTGGGGTGCGGTCAGATCGGATTGCTGCAAGGCCGCGGGTACGGCCCACAGCATCATGTTCTGGTAGTAGTCGGCTCCGAAGGTGCGTTGACCCGTATCACAGTCGCCCCGCGTCGTGTTGGGAAAATCCCAGACGTACCCCCAGCGTACAATGTTGGCCAGGCACCGCCGGAGCAAATCCAGGCCGAACGCGCCGTGGCCTTCGTACATGTACGTCATAGCGAGCATGAACAGCTCCGGCGGAAAATAGCTGTAGGGGCCATACCCGCCTACCTGGGCCACGCTGCCGTCCGGATTGGCGTAATTCACGGCCCCCGACTGGGACAGCTGGCAGTTGATGCGGCGGATGGTGTCCAGGGTGGTCGCCACCCGTTCCGGGGGAAACACATTGGCTACCCCATGCCAGCGCGTGATCCATTGGCCATCCAGCTGGTACCCGAACACGAGATCGGAGGCCTGGCCGGTTTCAGGCTCCCGGAAATTCCAGTAGCAGTCGCCATTCCACAAAACATCTTCCAGGGCCTCCTGCCCGGCCGCCAGCCAGGTGTCACACTGCCGGACGTATGCCTCGTCCCCCATGGCTTGGGCCATGCGCCGCATAATGGACACCTGGGCCAGACGGATGCCACCGGCATGCGTCACATAGCCCTTCCAGCCCGGTTCCGGGGCTTCAAACCATTCCGTGTCACCCAAACCGTGGCTGTCGGTGCCAGGTGTGGGCATGGCCACCACCTGGGATGCACCGTAGGCCGGCCGCAGGGCCAGGGCAAAATCGTTGCAGCGCTTCAGGGAATCCCAGAAATCCTGCAGAAAGGCGTCATCGCCGGACGTGCGCCAGTACCGGTCCGCCATGATGATGTAACAGGCACCGTTGAGAACGGTCTGGTATCCCCGGTCCGGCGCCGCCAGATCATAGGGTTGCCGGTTGTCCGGCTCCGAAGCCGTGATCCCGCCAAAAATCCAGGGCGGCCGACCGTCGTCCAGCTGATAGGCCCGGTAGCCGTGCAGGGTGGACAGGGCGGTTTCCGGGAAGAAGTAAAGCAGGGGAATGTTGCCGTAGAAGCTGCAGGGCAGGCATTCCAGTTGGGGACAGCCCCGGGGACATTCATTGAGGGCGAACAGGCCCAGAGCCGGATCTATCCAGTCACCCAGGACCCCGCCCGCCTGGGACCAGATGCTGCACTCTGGCAGGAGATGCAAGTTGTTGATCAGGGCGTCCGCCAGCCAGCCGGGTACCTCGGGTGCGGTATAAAGCACTTCCTGCCAGGCGATGATCCGTGTGAGCAGGCTCTCGTGCTGTGTCCACAACGTTGTCAGGGCCGAGGCCAGATCCGGATAGGTACGGGCATACATGTGCGTGAACGCGTTGGTGTCTGCCTGCACGGGCGAGCCACCCGCCCGCCAGACCGGTGCGTGCCAGACCAGCATTACCGTGAATTCCTCGCATTGTCCCGGTGCCAGGGAGAAGGGAATGCAGACTGACAAACCCGTCGCGTCCTCGTCCGGTGCGGGCAAGGCGTGACCGGCATGTGCCCATTGCAGGCCATCAGTGTCCAGGCCACGGCCCCAGCTGCAGTCGGGCGCTGCCGCGGATACAGCCAGGGCATAGGACATCGCACGGGCCGGATCCGGACTGGTGCGCTCCACCCGATATGCACGGATCGGCGCCGGGGCCGTGACGGGCTCACGGATGATGCGCTCGGTTGCGTTCCGGGTGGCGTCAGCGAAACCGGGAAATGAAAAGAGGAAACAGCCGGACAGCGGGGAGGTCCCCCCGTTGTGCAGGCGGATGCGAAATACGGCACCGGGCAAGAGGGAGGTGCGGGTGTCGCCGGGTATGAAGGGACTGAAGGCCCGCACCCCGACATCCAGGTCGTCGCCGGTTTCAAATTCCAGATCGGCGATGGGGTAATGCCCCCAATATTCCAGACTGCGGCAGATGTCTACCGAGTCCAGGGCGAGGGCATGGTAGCGGGGGGTGTAATCCGTGGGCGGAAACTGGTGCGGTGAGGCGGCTGGTGTAGGCGTGTCCTGCTTGGCCTTGCGATCCGTAATCAGGACGCGCGTCCGTCCGCCCACGTGATAACCCATGAAGGGCATGTTCAGCAGACGGCGTGGGTTGACCAAGTCGTTGAAGATGGTGCTGTAGCCCAGCATACCGTTGGGTTCAAGGTCAAGGCACCCGGTATCGAGCCCTCCCAGGGGCATGCCACATGTGGGCCGGGGCTCACCCCGGTACAGCACGCCGGTCACGGTACAGGTGTACCCCTGGGCCGGAAACTGCTGCCACTCGGCCTGCAGCAGGCCGGGCGGAAAAAGACGGGGATGCGGGGGACTGGACATGCAGCTTCCTGGAGGTGAGAGTTGGATCCGGACGGTGGTGGACAGGGTCTACCGGGTATATGGATTTCGTGTCATTGTGCGGATACGCACAGCACTTTTCAGGGTATCCGTATGTATCCGCATGCTGTTGCGCGTGTGTGGTAAGCCCGTGTGGTGTCTCAAGGCGTGAAACGGGGAGCCAGCAGGACAATCCGGCCATTGGTCCGCCCGGACCGCAAGAGATCCAGGGCTTCATTGATCTCCGCCATCGGGAAGGTCCGGGTCACAATCGAACGCAGCTCCCCGTGGGCCAGCAGGTCGGCTACGTCCTGCAGATCCTGCCGGGTACCGGCACGGGTGCCCAGCACCTGCAGTTCCCGTTGTGCCATGGTTTTCGCGGGCACCTGCAGATCGTCGGGTGTGTACCCTACCAGCACCATGCGCCCGCCAGGACGCAGGACTTCAAGGGCGGCCCGCATGGTCGTCCGGGAGCCTACGATATCCAGTACGCAATCGACTCCGTGGGCCAGTCCCAAAGCATGCAGGGACTCCGTCCATGTTGTCCGGGTGCCATCCAGGACCGCTTCCGCGCCCATCTCGCGTGCCCAGTCTTGCTTCACCGCTCCCAGTTCCACGGCAATGGCGCGGGCCTGCCTGTGCTTGACCAACTGCACGACAAACGAACCCACACCGCCGACTCCTATGACCAGCACCACTTCACCCGCCTGCAACGCGGCACGGTTCACGGCATGCAGCGCGGTAAGGCCGGCGTCACAACAGGTGGCTGCATCCACAAAGGAAAGCGCGGGGGAAACCGGTACCACCTGGGTGGCAGGTACCCTGACGTACTCTGCCATGCCGCCATGGGCGTCCAGCACACCCATGACGCCACCCATATCCAGGCAGAGCTGTGAGCGGTTGGCCTGGCACATAATGCAGGTCCCGCAGGTTGCGAAATTGTAGACGATGACGGCCGTGCCCGGCGGCGGATGGTGCACATCAACGCCGACTTCAGTCACCACGCCCGCGATTTCGTGCCCCGGCACGAAAGGCAAGGCGGGTTTATACCCGAAGCCTTGCATGAGCTTGAGATCGGTACCGTCGATCCCGCAGCTCCTGACTTCCACCAGCACTTCATGAGGTGCCGGTTGGGGCGTCGGGATTTCCTGCCAGGCCAGGGGCTGGCCGAAGGCTTGAAGTACTGCCGCCAGCATGCGCTCCACTACCCTCTCTGCCGCAGATGCCGCTGTCTATCCGGTAACCACTTTGATGTGGGACAACAGAAAGTCGCGCCCTTCCCGCAGGATTTGCAGGGGATCGGGGGCATGGCCCCAGGCGAAGCCCTCGTATTCCAGGGCCAGGTACCCCGCGTAACCGGACTGGTGTACCGTTTGCAGGAGACCGCGGAAATCAATGTCACCCTCACCCAGGGGCGGAAATTCAAAATCCTCCACCCAGCCCGTGGCATCCTTGGCATGGATATGGCGGATGCGGGGCGCCAAGGCGCGAAAAGCCCCCTGTACATCATCACCCCGGACATGGTAGTGGGCCGGATCGAACAAGACCTGGAGCGTGTCCATGCCCTCTTCCGCCAGCAGGCGCTGCATGCCGCGCAAATCATGGACCAGGCAGCCCGGCAGGCTGGCACATTCCAGCAGCAGGGTCACACCGAGTTTTTCCCCGGTGGGCAGGATCTCGTGCAGGGCTTCCAGCAGCCGGTGCCAGTACACGCCTTCACGTCCATACATGTTTTTCATGCCGCCGCCCGTGATGACATAGGCACATTCCAGATCTGCGGCCAGCTGCAGGGCCTGCAGCACGAAATCCAGGTTGCGGGCCCGCGCTTCCGGATCCCCGTCGATCAGGTTGGTATGGGCGTTGCAGGTGCCAAAGCCCAGGCCGGCCTGGCGGGCGCCCCGGGCTACACGGGCGCGCTCGGCCGCGCCGGCATCCACGTACATGTGGGGCTTGGGCACAGGCAGGAAAGGGGGTTCCAGTTCCAGCGAAACGTCAATGGCCTGGAAGTCATGGTCGGCCAGGATCTGCATACATTCCACTACGTCCAGATGCGCGAACAGCGCCGAGTTGCAACTGAGTCCCTTCATGCCAGCGGTTTCCTTGCCTTGATGCGCCATGGCGGGTACGTCCCGCCGCCAAGAGTATAGGGGATTTGCCCCCGTGGTCCGGTTCCGGGCGGCTCAGCGGATGAGGCCGGTCATGACCCGGGCCTCTTCGGGAGATGCAATCTCCCGTCCCAGTTCCCGGGCCAGGCGGACCGCCTTGTCGATGAGTTCGGCATTGGTACGGGCGTATTCCCCCGGATTCACGTAGGGACAGTCTTCCATGCCAATGCGAATGTGTCCGCCCAGGCTGATGGCGTGCGCGATCAGCTGCCAGTAATCCGGGGGCTGCATGCAGCTGACGTTCCAGTTCACGGCAGGGGGCAGGTGATCGACCATGAACTGCAGGCCCTTGGCCGTAGGCGGGGTCCAGCCCTGGCCGGGCCAGCCGAAGAACAGGGTGGCCCAGATCGGATCCGGCAACAGGTCCGGTTCCAGTTCCCGCACACCGTCATCGGTCCAGAAGGAGCCTTCACGGATCTTGCGGATGGCCCAGAAGGCGCCGGTACTGAAACACTCGATCTCCAGTTTGACTCCATATTCATTCGCCAGCCGGGCGTATTCGCGCAGTTCGCTCACCGGATGGACCGAGTAGATCGTATGAGGCGGATAATCCGGATCGGGCTGGAAATACTCGTCATGGGAATTGAAGTTGATGGAACTCATGTCGGGGCGGATTTCCTGCCACAGACGCAGTTTCTCTTCCAGCCGCATACTCGCGAGTCCCAGCTGGATGATGGGATCGGAGTGGTCGCGAATGCGATTCACGATGTCATGCCAGCCCTCGAAAACCGCGATTTGGAGTTGGCGGCCATCGGGCTGGATAACCGGATCGGAGCGGTACTGGCCATGGGTATGCACAATGGCGGCACCGGCGTCAATGGCCCGGATGTATTCCTCGGCCACGCCCCGGGTATCGTCGCATACGGTGTTGTAGGGATTCCGGGGATACGAGAACATGCCATCCGTAGTAACGGTAATAATGAGCTTGTCCATACGCCAACCTGCCTCATGTACTGCGAAATCGGATACGTGGTCTAGGTCATGATGCAACATCCGTCCCCACTCCGCTATGTACCCGGTCGGGACGGGGCCTGTCGGATGGTTCCGGTACGGGATTCCAATTCCCCATTTTAACAATTTTTAACAATTCCGGCGACCGGTGTCACGGCGACAGCAGCGACGGGCACAGGAAACAGGGAACCCTGTGCCCGCCAGGCGGACTGGTGGCCGCTCTTGCTCAGGCAGCCTTGATGGTGGTGCTGACCTGATCCATGCGCCGGATCAGGTAATCCACATCATTGCCGACCTGGATCCAGTGTACGCCCCGCCGGGCATAATCGATTGCCAGGTCGGGATCATCTCCCATGCCGGATCCCACCCATTTGCCTGCCTGGCGGGCCGTATCGATGACATGCTGAATGGCTGCTGTCACCTCCGGGTGTGTGACGTCGTTCACATACCCCAGATTGGCGGCCAGATCCCAGGGTCCCAGGGCAATGGCGTCCAGGGTTTCGACAGCGGCAATGGCTTCAATCTGGTCTAGGGCGGTCCGTGTTTCAATCTGGACCACCGTAAAAACCAGGGCATTGGACTGCTGGACCAGTGCAGCATTGGCATGCCGGCCGTAGGCGGAAGGTACCCGAGGGCCGAAGCCGCGTCGTCCCAGCGGGGGGTAACGGGCCGCATCCACCACTTGCTGCACATCTGCTACCCCCTGCACCTGGGGTACGATAACGCCCTCGCTGCCGGTATCCAGCACGCGTTTGATCCAGGCGGTATCCGCCACGGGCACACGCACCAGTGAGGCAGCGCGATGTGTGCGCGCAGCCCGCACGTGGCCAGCCAGCGCTTCCATGGTCATGGGACTGTGCTCCATGTCGATCCAGAAGAAATCGGCAGAGGGTCCCAGGGCGTCGGTCACAGCGGGATCGTTGAGGGTGATGGAGGCTCCGATCTGGACCAGACCTTGGGTCAGACGAGCCCTGAATGCCTCAATGCCTTCAAACATGGGCACATGCCTGCTGGTGGTAAGGGTGGATAGCCAAGACCATTATTATATATCCGGTGGTCCAAAGGTACTGTGCGGGTCCCGGGAGGCGGGTGACCGGAAGTTGCATTGACTGTCAGCCGTCTGGGCATTGCCCCAAGGGCACGGCCAGGGCGGGGTGTGCAAGACAGGGAGGGCCGGCGTCTGGATCCCGGCTTGTACGGGCTACCTTCTTTCTACTTCCGAACGGGGCATCAGCAGGAGCGGCAGGATGCCCAGGAAGGAGACCAGAATGCAGACCTGGAATACAACCGCCAGATCGAACTGATCGGCGATCAGACCCAGCAGCCAGGTCGTAAGGCCGCGGCTGAGCACGCCCATGCTCATGAAGGTGCCGTTGGCCAGCGCGCGGTTGCGTGGAAAGCGGGTCTGCACGATAGTCAGCATGACGGGTGTCGTGGACAGTGCGAAGAAGCCCACGACTGGCAGTACCCAGTACACCAGATGAATCGGTGTCTGGGTGAACAGGAACACCAATGAGGACGATAGCACAAAGAGCCCCAGCAGAATGTTTTTGCGTGAGTAGTGGTCGCACAGACTGCCGGCTGTGATTGCACCCAGCACACCGGCACCCTCCATCAGGGTGAGGGAGAAGGCACCCTCCACGAATTCGGCCCCCAGTATGTCCCGCATGTACAGAGGGAGATAGTTTGTCAAGGCGACCTGGAGAAACGTGCGGAAGATTATCATGCTCCCCAGCAGACTGAGTATGTGTTTGCCATCGGCCCAGAAAACATGCAGGGGTACAGGTGCGCCCTGGTGGCCGGGACGACCGGACACCCGGTGCAGACGCCAGAAGAGCACAGCCGATGCCAGCCAGCCCAGTCCCATGACACGCCAGGTGCCTTCCAGGCCAAAAAGGGTTACGGTGCCGGCTACAAGCAACGGTCCTACTGTGCGTCCCAGTTCACCGCTGGCCATGAAAAGGCTCATCCCCAAACCGACGCGTCGTCCGGATATCTGGCTAATCATGGCTGGTGCCGGTGCATGAAAAGCGGCGACACTGAAGCCGGTGACAAGCACCACGGCCATCAAAGGCCCGAAACCGGTTGCCAGCCCCATGATGCTCATCATTGTGGCGGTGACGGCCGGAGCGAAGATCACAAAGTAGCGCACACTCAGGCGATCGGCCAGATACCCCAGGAGCAGGGTAGAGATGAAGGGGATCTGCATACCGAACGAAAGCAGACCGATTTGGCTGTAGCTCAGGGCCAGCTTTTCCTGGATCTTGGGCAGCAGGGGCGGGAAAAAGGCACTGAAGGCATCGTGACAGGTATGCCCACCCGTGATAGTGACAATCTGACCCGTCTGGAACGAGTCGGATGGAGAAGAATGGTCGGGAGCGGAAGCAGAGAGAGGCAAGCCGTGCCACCTTTTGTGGGTACAGTAGCTGGAAGAGCGAAACTTGAATGTAAGGGGACTATATACGGTTTCACACCACGCCCACAGGACGCAATGCCACACCGGATACTTGTGCAGGCTTCACAGGCCAGCTCACGCTGCCACCTCCACCCGCAGTGGCGCCGTCCCCGAACGCCGTATTCCCAACCAACCACTTGTCCCGGATGTTCAGGGCAGCGTTCACATCGGCGTTCTTTGCCACACCGCACGCACTGCCATGATAAACGGATTGGGACTTCCGGTTGGCCTTGCGTATCACACCACAGGTATGACAACGTTGTGACGTGTACTTGGGGGCTATCTTCCCTGTATGGGTCTTGTAACCCATATACCGTTCCAGACGCCCCCACCCGCTGCGCAAAATAGCACGGTTCAGACCCCTTTTCTGCGCTGCATTCGTGCCGGGTTTGTCCTTGGAGCCTCGGGCGCTCCGGGTCATACCCTGACTGTCCAGCGCTTCCAAGATGACCACATCGTGTATGTCAGCGATGGTGCGGCTGGTCTGGTGGCACCAGTTCTTTATGCCATTAACTATTTTCCTGTGCACTTTCTGCATGCGTAGCTTGGTCCTTTGCCAGCCCTTGCTCTTGTACTGTTGCCCCGCCAGTTTACGTTGCAGCCTATGCAGTTTGGCGTCCAGCTTGGCCAGCCCCGGCAGTTCGTACATGACTTCCGTGCTGAGCGCGACCTGGCCCACGTTCCGGTCCATGCCGACGGGGTGCATAGGGTTGGCAGACCTAGCAGGGCGTGGGTTGGGCACTGCGTACAGGATGGACACATACCAATTCCCGGCTTCGTACTTGAACGTGGCCTGCTTGGGCTGGCAGTCGGCGTAAGGATTCTGGCCCGTCAACCTGGCCCACCCAATCTTGGGGATGTAGATTTTCTTGCCCTCGATTTTAAGCCTGTCGGGCACAGTGAATTTGGGCGTAGTTTTGTATTTCCGCTTCCCGTCGGGGAACCCTGCCCCCGCGAAGAACCGCTTGTTGGCCTTGCCGTCCTTGTGGTCTTGATACTGCTGCTTGCAGATTGCCAGGGCTTCATTCCATACGCGCCGGCCAGCCCCGGCGGTCCGCAGCATTTGGTCATGCTTGGCCCTGCTCCCCGGATGCACCCGCAAGGTAAGGCCCCGGTGGGTCATGGTCACTTCACTGTTCATGCCCTATTGTAGCCTGCCCGCCCCTGTCTGCACGGCCCGGTGTGAAACCGTATATAGTCCCCGAATGTAACCTACTTCGGTGCATTTCCCAAAGCTGGCTGTCTCCGGGACAGGTGTTGGTGCTGCCACACGATAGCCATATCCCTGGGACTGCCTGGACAGGGTACGGTGTCCAGGGTCAGTAAAATGATTGGCCTCACCGCCAGACAGCACGGTGACCGGGAATGGGCGAGACAGTGGTGACCGACTCGCCAGACCGGAAGGATGTGTCATCCGATAGGGAACCGGACGCCCAAAATGACGGGATTGGCCTGGTGGCGGGATAAATTCGGGGACTATATACGTACTCACACCACGCAGTGTAGGTAGTCACGGGTAAGCTAGAATAGGGTATGAACATAGAACAGACTATGGTTCACCGGGGCATTACTTTGCGGGTGCATCCGGGGTCCAAGAACAAGCCCGACAAGATGATGCGGGTCACTGGGGCCTGTCGCAAGGTATGGAATGAAGTCTTGGAAATCTGTGAAAAGCAGTGGCAGGACTACAAGACCGGTAAAGCCGACAAGCCATCTGTAACGTTCTTCTCCCTGTGTAAGTTGTACGTGGAGGTTAAGCAGGGATTGCCCTGGTTGGGTGAGCTACCTGGTCACACGGTGCGCTATACCGTGAAACACTTGGCGGAAGCCTGCAAGCGGTTCTTTGATGGTGCGGGCCGTCCGGTCTGGAAACGGAAATTCAAGGATACGCCCAAATTCACTGTTCCCGACAATATTAAGATTAAGGGCAAGAAGATCTACATCCCCAAGCTTGGATGGGTGCGGGTGACAGGTGAGAACCCGTACGCGGGGTATAAACCGAAACAGGCCACGTTTAAGTATGAGGCCGGTAACTGGTATGTGTCCATTTTGTACGAAGTCCCTGATCCGCGCCCGGTTAGACCAACGCGCCCTGTTAATCCAGTAGGCATTGATCGCAACGTAGGGCAGGTGGCGCTAAGTACAGGCGACATGTATGAGCTACCAAGTCTGTTAATCCTTGACGCCAAACTGCGCAGGCTGCAAAAGAAGTTGGCCCGCCAACAGTTCAAGAGCAACAGTTGGCAACGCACCAAACTACGTATTCAGAAGATATACAGGGAGATGCGTCATGTCATAAAGAATTGGTGCCACCAAACCAGCCGTACCATCACTGACATACACGACCTAGTCATCTTTGAAGACCTGAACATTCAGGGTATGACCAAGAGCGCCAAGGGCTCTAAGTAAAAACCCGGCAAGAATGTGGCTCAGAAGAGAGGATTGAATCGTGCTATCTTGCGCAGCGGGTGGGGACGGTTGGAACGGTATATGGGTTATAAGACTTACACAGAGAAAACAGATCCGAAGTACACGTCACAAAAGTGTCACAACTGTGGCGAAGTACGTAAAGCTAACCGCAAGTCCCAATCTGTTTACCACTGCCAAGAATGCAGTGTAGAGAAGAACGCTGATGTAAATGCGGCTTTGAACATACGGGACAAGTGGTTAGGTAAGAATATGGCGTCCGGGGACGGCGCAACTGCAGGTGGAGGTGGCAGCGTAGGCTGGCCTGTGAAGCCTGAAAATGTATACGGAAGAGCATCGTGTCCCGCGGGGCCGGTGTGAGTACGTATATAGTCCCCATAAATTCACAGAAGCATGGCGGATGGAGCCGTCATATTACGTACGACGCAAGTGTGCTCGCGGGCGTATAGCCAGAATGCAGGCTATCGGGTTGGCCTGGCCGCGGCAGGTAGCCTGCGGGCAATGAGGCAGTGACTGTACAGGCCTGTCTGGCGGCAAATTCTCCGCCCGGGTAGGGTCCTGGACCAGCACAGACAAATCAGGGAGAGAACCGGATGTGGTCCAAATTGCTGTTGTTGGCGGGAGCAGGTGCCTTGGGCACGCTTACCCGGTTTCTGTTGTCCACCTGGGTACAGCGTATTTGGACCACAACATGGCCTGTGGGTACATTGGCCGTGAATACCCTGGGCTGTTTGCTGGCAGGCATTATATATGTTGCGCTGGAACGGAACGGGCTGGACCAGTCGGAATGGCGCCTGATCCTGCTGGTGGGATACTTCGGTGCTTTCACCACGTTTTCCGCCCTGATCCTGGAATCCGGTGAGATCTATCGTGCCGCAACGGGGTGGTGGGCGTTGGGCTATCTGGGGTTACAGATAGGCTTGGGCGTGCTGGCCCTGGGACTGGGCTGGTGGATTATGCAGAAGGTGCTCTAGAGGCTGTCTGAAAAATTCAAAAGAGTTGGACTCGACCCACTTATAGGCTTCTGCCAAGTACTTCATGGTATAGCGTACCGTATGGCTAGGCAACTCACCCAACCAGGGCAATTCCCGCTTAATCTGCACGTACAACCTACATAGGGAGAAGAACGTGACGGATGGCTTATCACCTCTACCAACCTTGTAGTCCTTATATTATTTTATCACATATTGCCAGGACTTCGTTCCACACCTTGCGGCAAGCCCCGGCAATGCGCATCATCTTGTCGTGCTTGGCTTTACTACCCGGTCGCACCCGCAAGGTAACGCCCCGGTGAACCATGTTTTCTTCTATATCCATGCCCTATTCTAACTTACCCGTGACTATCTACACTGCGCAGTGTGAGTACGTATATAGTCCCCCTATAATGCCACAGGCCCTAGCATCGGCCGCTGGCCAGCTCCATACGCTGTGGTGCAGCACGGCAGGCAGCTGCATGTTCCTGTTGTCATAAACGGAAAGTATGACCATGAATGGAATCACACGCATTCTGAATACGTCGCTGATCGTGGCGGAGGGCAACTCCCTGACCCTGATGGATATACTCGTCACGGTCGGATTGTTCCTGCTGTTCTATCTCTTGGCCGGGCTGAGCACAAAGCGGTTCCGGCAATGGCTTGACCGGCGGTCCCGCATCGGCACGACCTACCGGCATCTGTTGGCATCCGCCCTGAACGTGACCATTCTGTTTGTCGGCGTGTATGCCTCCCTGTCCTATCTGGGCATTGACATGTCCTTTTTGCTGGTGCCGCTGGGGGCGCTGAGCATTGGCCTGGGGCTGGGACTGCAGTCGCTGGCCAGCAATTACGTGGCAGGCCTGGTGTTGCTGAACGAGAGAACCATTCGGGACGGAGACCTGATCGAAATCGACAATATCCAGGGTACAGTTCTGGAAACCGGGCTGCGGACCACGGTCGTGAAGACCTTTGGCAACACGGAAGTCATCCTGCCCAATTCCCTGCTGGTATCCCAGCGCCTGGACAACTGGACCAAATCGGATCATGTGTTGCGGGTAGATGCCCATATTGGTGTGGCCTATGGTTCTGACATCGACGCTGTACATGCTCTACTGTATGCCCGGATCGTCCAGCATCCGGCTGTCCTAGCCGAGCCGGAGCCGTGTACCTTTCTGGTTGAGTTTGCCGACTCTGCGTTGCTCTTCCGCATTATGTACTGGATCAACGATCCGGCCCAGCGCTTGTCCTCGCTCAGCGAAATTCTGGGTAACATCTATCATGAACTGAACCGGCAGAACATCGTCATTCCCTTTCCCCAGCGTGACGTATGGTTGCGGACGGCGCAGTCGGCGCCAGGGACTCCCGCAGCCACGACCGCGAGGGAAGAAGATATGGACATGGCGGTGGCGGATCCCCGGTGACCGGGAAGCCGGTGCTACCGGGATGACGATTGGGCGTTCGTGTTCCAGCTGCCCAACCAGCGCAGGGACACAGTGAAAGGTCCACTGCCACTGAGAAACAGGTACATGCTCGTCAGGACGGCGAGCACCATGGAGGGTACATAGGCCAGACGCGTGCCCAACAGCCCGGTGCAAATCAGCAGTACGAGACTGGCAGGCTCCACCTGGAGACCAACCACAAGTAGCAAGGCCGCCAAGCCCGCCAGGATGGCCAGCACCAGGCTGGCAGGGTCCGGCAGAGGATCCGGGCGGTCGGCCAGCATGGTGAGAAGGGCCATGGCGGACAGGGGACGCAGTCCCAGCGGCAGCCAGGTGAGCCACAGCGTATGCACCTGTGCGTACCAGGCGCCCGGGCGATCCGGGACGGTGCCCCAGACCTTCGTTGTCCACAGCCAGTCCCGGCCGAAGCCCCAAAGCATGACACCGGCGATCAGGGCCGCTGCTGCCGTCACCATGGGGACCGGTATGCCGGGCCAGAGGGCACCGCCCAGCAGAATGGCCTGCAGGCAGGCGGCGCGCCGCCTGCGGAGGCTGGCTGGCCAAGGCGCATGATGTTTGCCCCTCTGCGTACGCCAGGCGATGGCGATGGCCCACAGGGGACGTAGAAGGATAATCGGCAGAAACCAGGATGGCAACGTGCCCCAGAGCATACCGGCGCCGGCGGCGACGAGGGCGCCGAGGCCATCGATCTCGATATCCAGTCGGGTGCCCAAAACCGTGACCCGGTCGGTCCGCCGCGCCAGGTACCCGTCTGCCAGATCAAGCAGGGACGCGCAGATCCACAGGCCTACAAAGCTCCAAGGGTACCAGACCAGGCCAGGCTCGGGAGGAATGAGGCCCACCAGCAAAACCAGCAGAAAGGCCCGTAGCAGAGAGATGGCATTGCCGGGCCCCAACCCCGGATACAGGGTATCCGGTTGGTCCGGGGCATGGTTGTCGGGAAGATGCCAGACAAAGTAACCCAGCACCAGCAAGGCACTGCCTGCGGCCAACCCCAGGCGCCAGCTCAGCGCTGTGAAGGGCCCATAGGTGAGGCCAAGCGCGTAGAGGATGAGCCCTGCACCGTACAGCAGGAGCGCGATCCGCACCTGTCGGCGCAAGGATGCAGGGAGCCTGGACCAAGTGGTACGCATAGGGAACCCTGGCCCGTCCGCGGGGCCCAGTTCCATAGATCCAGGGTCGGTGTCAATCCGCAAGCTGCAGGTCCATGGGCACGAAGAATTCCTGAACGCCCAGATAGTAGGGGGCGATCACATACGGCTCCAGGGTAATCCACAGGCCCTGCCGTCCATGGTGGATCACGGGATTCCAGCCGCTGATGGCCTCCAGGCTCGTCAGCCCCGAAGTCACCCAATCCCGGCTTTCCGCGGCGGACATGTCTGCCGCAGAGTACTGGAGATGGGCAATGGCCGCCTCGGTGATGAGGGCCAGAGCCTCGTCTTCGGATACCGTCAGCAGGTCTGGCAGGGCGACGGGCTGTCCTGTGGTCGTAAAGGTCCAGGTGGCAGCTGCCACGTTGCCATGCGCCCCACCGGTGTAATACCACAGGATCAGGCGTCCGGTCTGCAGACCGGCAGGTGCCCAGTACAGGTTGGTGGCACTGGTGAGCAGCTGGAAGGGCAGAAGATTGGTGTAGGGTATTTCCCGGGCGAAAGTGAGAGCCTGGTCCCGGATATCCGTGTGCCACTCGGCCACCCAAGCCGTTGCCTCTGCTTGCAGTGCGGGGACCAGTTCCAGCAGGCCCAGCGGCGTCTGCAGGTGGACGACTTGGGCGGGATCCGGCTGGGCGGGTGGCAGACGATGCCGAAACTGCAGGCTCTGCAACAGGGGTTCCAGATCGGCCAGGGCAATGGGTGCACTGGAGAAGAAAGCGAAGACCGGAATGCCCGTGAGCGTATGCGAAGCCTCGGTAGGCTGGATGATGACGTACTTGCTGTTCAGGAAGCCGCTGTCCAGGTTGAACAGATCCTGCATCTGGGTCCCGTCCAACACGTAGGCCATCTGGGGAGGCACCGCCTCTTCTCCATCCAGATACCGCAAGGTCAGGGCTTCCAGGGTGATTGTCGTATAGGTATCCGGCTGTGCTGACAGGGCCGCGGCCAAACTGTCCACCTCCAGGGTTTGGTTTGCCCACATGGCAATGAAAAACAGCGGGATCGCGCGCGTGGCGTTCTGGTCCTGCGTCACTTGGCGATAGCCTATCCCGGCGAAATCCCGCTGCCATTGCAAGGCCGTACCATGTTGCCAGGCCGGTGGATCGCCCCGTACATAGTCGTCGTATTGGCCGGCCTTGAACTGGGATACAAACACTTCCTGCTGAATGCGCTGGATGTTGGCCAGGCTTTTGGGGCCTCGGTACCAGGTCTCGCCTGCTATATGGTAGAGATTCCAGTTGTCCGGTACGCAGATAAAGCTGTAACCGCGCGCGTTGAACTGGGCGGTGATGGTTTCGACATCCAAACAGACCGGATCCGGCTGCTGGGCCCGGACAGGCAAGGGCGTCATGACCAAACCCCAAGCCAGTCCCAAGGTCAAGACCAGGCGCATGCACCATCTCCACCGGGAGTGGGCCATAAGTTGCGGGAAGTCGGTCAGAGGGCGTGTCATCGCATTTCTCCCGTACAGGTCTGGATCTGGTCAGAATGCATAAATTTGGCTCTCTGTCAGGCAGGCGGCAGGGCCAGAAGATCGTTCAGACTGTTTTCCAGGGCCGGCACAACCGCGGCTGGCTCCTGTCCGCCGTACCAGCTGGCGGCCATGCCCTGATCGAACATGGCACTGGCGGCCTGGGCCCGCAGATTCGCCGGTCCCCGGTACGGGGCTGCCTGCTGCATGGCCGCCGCAAATACGGTGTGACCCGGATGGTGTTGCAGCTCGGAGGCCTGCCAGACGTCGGTCCGGGCACCGGGCACAGCCCCCTGCAGGGCCAGCGTGATGCCGACGGACTGTTGGCACAGGAAGGTAAGCCAGGTCCAGGCGTCATCCGGACGGGCGGCTTGGCGGTGCATGCAGACAGGCTCAATCTCCAGCATGGAACCGGTCTGGCCCGTGGCGCTGTGGGGCATGGGCACTACGGTCATGTCGAAAGCGTCCCCGATCTGGGTTTGGGCTATCCAGGCCCCCCAGTACCCGTTCTGGGACAGGGCCACGTTGCCTTCTTCAAAAAGGAATGTTCCTCTCTGCGCCGGGGGCGGTATGCTTTGGTCCGTATGCAGCATTTCATACAGATGCGTGAGTGATTCCAGCACCGGTGCAGATTGCAGCAGCACCCGGTTGCCGTAGTCGTTGTAGAACTCGCCGCCGGCGCTGCGTACCATAATCAGGATGTGAGGCCAGGAGGAACCGATATTGGCACCGTATACGGATGTAGTATCGTCCGTCCGTCGGGTCAGGGCCTTGGCTTTCGCCTGCAGGTCAGCCCAAGTCCAGTCGCCGTCCGCCGGTGGTGGTTCAATGCCGGCTTCCTCGCACAGCGTCAAGTTGACATAGCAGCCGACGCGTCCCGGATGGCAGGCCCAGGGCAGACCAACCGGCTGACCCTGATACGTGGCGGCATCCAGGGCGTCCTGCAGCCAGGGCACGCTGGATACCAGTGGATCCAGCCAGGGTGACAGGCGGGCCAGATTGCCGGCATTGGCTTGCTGGTAGAAAAAACCTGACGCGAAAGGAGCCCAGAAACAGTCCGCGGCGGTGGCATCGGCCAAGGCCGCTTCCAGTTTGGGCACGTATTCCGCACCCGGCAACACTTCCACCTGCAGATCCAGATCCGGAAATGCGTGCCGGAACTCCTGTGCTTGGGCTTCCGCTATCGCGCCGTATACACCGTCCCGGATCTGAAAGCGCAACGGCGGTACTGCCGCCGGTGCGATCGTATCCACCGGCGGAGCCAGCGGTGTAGCGGGTGGCGTACAGGCGGCTAGGACCCCAGCCAGGCTGGCGGCTCCGGTCAAGCGGAGAAAGGCACGCCGGCCCAGACCACCCCCGGGGGACGGCACGGCAGTCGGGGCCGGGACCAGATCAGGCAACATGAAGGCAAGAGAACGGGTCAGCGTACCAGAGAGAACGCCCGTTCTTCACAGGTAATGCATTCGACCAGGGCCGTGGCGCCGTTGGCGGTCTCGGCGGCTGCGCGCCTGACGGCGGGGATGATTTCATCCGGCTCGGTCACCTTTTCCGTATAGGCGCCCAGCGCTTGGGCGAGACTGGCGTAGTCGCCGCTCAGGAACTTGGTGCCGAACTTTTCAGTAGCCACGGGCAGGTGTTTCTCGTAGCCGCCCATGGCCGAGTTGTTGACCACAACACTCAGAATGGGGATGTTGGAACGCACGGCCGTTTCGATGTCCATGCCGGCCATGCCGACGGCGGCATCGCCCATGAAGTTCACAACAGTCTTGTCCGGAGCTGCCAGCTTGGCTCCCATGGCCAGACCCAGGGAATAGCCCAACTGGGTGGACTTGCCCCAGCCAATGTAGCTGTTGGGCACTTGCGTAACGTAAAAGGGCGAGATCTGGTCGCGGGGATTGCCCGAGTCGGCCGTGATGATCGTGTTGCGCACGTCCAGCGCCTGCTGAATGTCGTGAATGACGCGGTAGGGATTGATAGGGCGCTCACTGGATGTCAGCTTGGGGTGCCAGTCCTTGAGCCAGGCGTCCCGGGACGCCTGGATGCGGGCCGCGGTCTGGCGGCCCTTGTGGGCTGCGGCCGGGGTGACCTGGGCCCGAATCTCGGCAATCAGGGCCTGCAGCACCAGTTTGGCGTCGCCCAGGAGTCCCAGATCCACCGCGTAATCCTTGTTGATGTCGGCCTCGTCCAGCGCGGCATGGATGAAGACCTTGCCCGCCGGTATGGAGGTGGTCAGGAACGTGCGCGTAAAGCTGGTGCCTACGCCGAAGATGCAGTCGGCTTCATGCAGGAGTTCCTTGAGTGTGGCGGAACCGGTATAGGTGCCCGTACCGACGGACAGGGGATGTGTTTCGGGGAAAGCACTCTTGCCCGCCAAGGTAGTCATCACCGGGGCCTGCAGCAGTTCGGCCAGTTCTACCAATTCCGCCGAGGCTTCCGCGTACAGTACGCCCTGGCCGGCGTGGATGAAGGGCAGTTCGGCGGCTAGCAGATGCCGGGCCGCCTTGCGCACATCGGCAGGATCGGGGCCGGAGCGAATGTGCGCCGGGGACGTGTAATCCAGTTCAGGTCCAAACTCGGCCTGTCCGACATCCGATGGAATCTCCAGCATCACGGGACCCGGCTTGCCCGACCGGAGGAGCGTGAAGGCTCGCCGCAGCATTTCCGGTACCCGCTCGGGCGTATTGATGCGCCCTACCCACTTGGTCACGTGCTGGTAGTTGCGCACGGCATCGAATTCGGGCGGCACGTCCAGGCGGTGACTGCCTGCCTGACCCGGCAGGCAAAGCACGGGGACGGAGTCGGCAAAGGCCTGGGCAACGCCGGCAAAGGCATTCTCGATGCCGGGACCGGCCTGCATGGCGCATACGCCAATGCGCTTGCCGTTGGAGATCCGGGAGAAGCCATCGGCAATATTGATGACAGTCCGTTCCGTCCGGGCCAGTACCGGCCGAATGCCGGCGGCCGCGGCATGATCGATGAGGGGATTGGCCGGGAAACAGCTCAGGAAATCTACCTGTTCCCGCTTCAGAATTTCAATGATGGCTTGGTAGGCATTCATACGCGTTCAGATCTGTGCTGGAAAGGCAAAGTGACACCACCGGCCCTGTGAGTGAACGAGCTGAAACGTGACACAAGTGCAACCGGGCATGTGGCTACCCCGTAAGTATATAGTATATGTCCGGGTACAGGTTCATGCCGGGCAAAAGGCATGCGGGAATGCAGACCGGTCCGGATCGACCCCTTCCCGGGTGGGAATACATGCCGGATCCTGCGGCGTCAACACCGCGCAACGGTCACGAGGAATGACGTGATATGAACATGGGAGTGCAAGGTTGTCTGGGTATGCTGGCTGTGCTCATTCTGATCATGGTAGCGTTTCGCCTGTTCTTTGGGGCTGTAGGCATTCTGGCCAGCATTCTGGGCGTAATTCCCATGTGGGCCTGGGTTCTGATCGCAGTCCTCATTCTGCTCGGGCTCTGGCGCAACAACGCGAACACTACCCCGGGAGGGTAATGGCCGACTGCAGCCGTACCACCTGCTCGCCCTCATCCCCGACGATCAGGGGCACTTCCAGTTGCATTTCCGCTATCAGGCACAGACGCTCCCTGACCGCTTCGCAATAGAAGACAGCCAGATCCGCCTGCAAGCTCCCCTGCCCCGGCCTGAAGACCACGTCCAGTTGTAACGGAAACTGCGGGTTGACCTCGGTACGATCGGCATCGGGGGGCAAGGTCACAACGTCGCCCTGCTGTTGCCAGGTCATGCTGAAGGGAGCCTCGGGATTCACCTTGTAACCCGCCGGGAAGGCAATGTCGATTTCGATCTTCCCGGGACCCGCCTGCACGTGCCGGGCTGACAGGACGGTGGCTGCATCCGGCTGTGCCCCGGGAGGAGATGGTGCAAACAGCAGCTTGGGCACCAGCGTACGCGTTTCGCCTGTGACCAAATCATGGACCCGGATGATGTGATTGTTGCTGTCCGCGACGTAAAGTTGGTCGTCCCCGACCGCCACGTCGCGGGGGGAGTACAGCAAGGACTGGGTGCCGTCCTGCCAGCCGGCTTCTGATCCGAGCAGCGTGGACGTCTCACGGGTGGCCAGATCCAGGAGCCGGATTCTGTGGTTGTAGGTGTCCGCAACGTACAGGCGGTCATCGGCCAACGCCAGCCCCAGGGGATGCTGGAAACGGGCTACCAGACCGATGCCATCCGTACTCCCGTAGTCCCGCAGGGACCCGGTGCCGCCGGCCAGGGTGACCACCTGGCCCGCCGCGGACAGCTGGCTGACATCCGTCATGCGGACGGTGCTGGATTCACTGTCGACGAAGTACAGCTGACCGGCAGCGGTCAGGGCCAGGCCGCTGGGCTGGGCCAGCCGGGCCTGGGCCCAGGTCCCGTCCACAATCCCCTCAGCCTGGGAACCGATCAGGGGCAAGACCTGTCCCGAAGCCAGATCCATGTGCCAGATCTGGTGGGTGCCGGACATGGCAATGAAGAGCGAGGTACCGGCCAGAGCCAGATCCAGCGGCGTGCTGAGATCCACGTCAGGTGCCTGGCCGCCATAAGGATGGCCATACCGTGCCTGCCGCCCCGTCCCGACCAGGGTACTGACCGTCTGTGTATCCAGATCGATCCGGCGTATCGCATGATTGCCACTGTCTGCGACATACAGATGCTGGCCGGTGGCGTCGAGCGCCATGCCGACAGGACGGTTGAAGGTGGCGCGGAGGGCCGTGCCGTCCTGCAAGGCCGCTTGGCCGGAACCATAAATCCGGGTGACGACCGCATCGCTGAGACGCTGTACGACAATCCGGTGATGGCCTGTGTCCGCGACAAACAGCCGGTCCTGATCCGGGTCCAGCAGGATGGCGGAAGGATAGGAGAAGGGTGTGGGCAAGGAAGCCTCACGCCGGCCAGCCTGGGGGATCAAGGGCGTGCGATCCAGTTTGCCGCGGTCATCGAAGGTGGCCAGCAGCTGCCGGATCAGGGAATTGAAGGGCCCGTAAAAGCCCTCACCCAGATAGCGGTCGGCAGCGAAGCCGTTGGGATCGATCAGAATGAGGGTGGGCCAGCCCTGGATGTCCCACAAGTCATAGAGTTCCCAGTAGTGGTCATTGACTACCGGATACGTCAAGCCGTACTCCCTGATCGCATTGCGGATGTTCTCAGTGTTGCGTTCATGGGCAAACTTGCCGGCATGCACGCCGATGACGACCAGTTCCTCGGGGTAGGCTGCCTGCATTTGTTCCAGATAGGGGAAGTTGTGCTGGCAGTTGACACAGCCGAAGGTCCAGAAGTCCAGAAGCACAATTTTGCCCCGCAGCTGTTCCATGACGAGCGGCTCGCTGTTGAACCAGTCCAGATCTTCCGGAAAGGGCGGGGCCGTCATGCCATACATGTCGACGGCGTCGTTGTCAAGCGCGTCACCGGCGGCAAAGGAGGCATGCAGGGGATCGGCGAAGCCCAGCCTGGAGGCTTCAGGTGTGGGCGTAAGAGTGACCGGAGGGATAGAGGCAGACGGAACAGGCATGCACGCGGCCAGTGTCATCAGGGACAGTCCCCACAGACCAACCCTGAGCCTGGACATGTCCGGAGCCGCAGCCCCCAGGCGCTGGCACAGGCCTGCTGCCAGGCAGACACAGCAATGGATCAGATGGATGTTCACGCCTTTCGGCCTGTCCCGGGTTTGCTGTGGTTGCACTGTCGAGGATACCTGTTTGCCTGTAGCCGCAAGAGGTTTCGGTACCTGACCTGCAGAAAGCCCAAAACCCAAGCTCGTATGTATTGTATCCCGGGCGCTTGCCGGTTGCCGTGGTGAAGGTTACCCCGGGCACAGAGCCGGTTGCTGGTGATCTGTATACAGGAACCGATAGGGCCAGCAGGCAGAGCCATGATCCGCCTGCCAATGCAGGTTCAGGAGCAGGTGTCCAGCATTACAAGTACCGGCCACCTTACTTTGTGGTGTGCCATCCTGACAGGATCAGACAATGCGACCCGGACACGGGTTTCATTGGGGGCTATATACGTACCCACACCACGCCCGCAGGCTGCGATGCTTCACCGTATACATTTTCAGGTTTCACAGGCCAGCCTACGCTGCCACCTCCACCTGCAGCTGCGCCGTCCCCGAAGGCCATGTTCTTATCCAACCACTTGTCCCGGATGTTCAAAGCCGCGTTGATGTCGGCATTCTTTTCCACACCACACTCTTGGCAGTGATAAACAGACTGAGACTTACGGTTAGCTTTACGTACAACCCGACAGTTGTGACAACGTTGTGACGTGTACTTGGGGTCTATCTTTTCTATGTACGTCTTATAACTCATATACCGTTCCAGTCGTCCCCAACCGCTACGCAAGATAGCACGATGCAAGCCTCTCTTCCGAGCGACATTCTTACCGGGGTTTTCCTTGGAGCCACGGGCACTCCGCTTGGCATCTAGGAGTAACAGTAGCGGCAGTTCATACATATCCCCTGTGCTTAGCGCAACCTGCCCCACGTTCCGGTCTAAGCCTACAGGATTAATAGGCTTGACTGGTCTAGCCGGGCGTGTGTCGGGCACTTCGTACAGGATGGACACGTACCAGTTACCTGCCTCATACTTGCATGTGGCCTGCTTGGGTTTGCAACATGCGTACGGGTTTTGGCCTGTCAACTTCACCCACCCCAGCTTGGGGATGCAGATCTTCTGGCCCTTGATCTTACTATTACCGGGCACAGTAAACCTTGGCGTGTCCTTGCATTTCCGCTTCCAGACCGGACGTCCTGCCCCATGAAAGGACCTCTTGTAGGCTTCCGACAGATGTTTTACGGTATAGCGCACAGTGTTCGACGGTAACTCGCTCAACCAGGGCAACTCTTGCTTGACTTGCACGTACACCTTGCACAGGGAGAAGAACGTGACCGATGGCTTGTCGGCTTTGCCGGCCTCTCTTGCCACTGCTTCTCACAGATTTCCAATACTTCATTCCAGACCTTGCGACAAGCCCCGCCGATGCGCATCATCTTGTCATGCTTGGCCTTGCTACCCGGCCGCACCCGCAAGGTAACGCCCCGGTAAACCATGTTCTCTTCTATGTCCATGCCTTATTCTAGCTTGTCCTTAACTGCCTGCACTGCGGGGTGTGGGTACGTATATAGTCCCCTTTCATTGCACACCAACAAGTTGTGGGGCCTTGCCACCCTGTCCGGAACCTGTTCGCTGGCGGGCAGCAGTTGATGGAACATGGACTGCGTCGCTTCCGGACTTGGGCCCTGTGCAGTTTACCGGGGCGATGAGAGTTAACTCATATGCAGGCGGAGAAGCAGATCCTGAAACTGGATCTCCATGCATTCCGCGTTCAGGGGAGTCTGTGTGTAGGGATTGTCGTAATGGGGGAAGCCGCTTAAAGGCACCTCATCCCCGTTGCGTCGGAAGGGTCCTGTCATGTCGAATGCAAAGGCGTCCCCGCGCAGGGATGTGAAAGTCACCTGCAGGTCGGTAAAGGTACAGGGAAGACGACGCACACGTTCCCGAAACGTCCGGAAATCACCGTCCAGTTCCTGGCGTCCCATCTGCACGATCCAGGCTGTCCGGGGGCCGGGCGCCCGCAGTTCCCGGTGCGCGTTCGCGCCCTCCAGCATGATACGCAGACCGGTGGATGCCCTAAGCGCCAGGTAGCCATCGCCAGCCTTGGCGAAGGCCCAGCCGCCCTGCAGGTAATAGGTGTCGAAGGCATAGGTGGGGAAGTAGGCGTGCGTGAAGCCCATCCAGTCATCCGGCCCCAGATCGTGGAGGGCGATGAGGACATCCTTGTACTGGGCGACGCGCGGGAGGCGCACATTGCCGTGCCAGGCGTTGGGCCGATGTGAGCCGTCCTCGCTCAGGCAGGAGGGATGGGTCACGAACGCCACGGCGGCCGGACCGAACGTCGCCTGCCAAATGTGCTGTTGATGTCCCGGCTGGCCGGGCGCATAATCCTGGGCCGAGGACAGCATATAGTCCGGCGTCTTGTAGGTCACCTTGTTGACACACCAGTCCCCGGTTTTCCGGTCCCACTGAGGTTCCAGGGTGCCGGCGTGCTGTTCACGGGACCAGATTTCCGGGGCCGGGTCCAGCGCGATGGCCTCAATCACGGGCGCCAGCCGGTACCCGTCTGCACAGGCCAGGCTGACCGTGCCCATTACCTTGTCGTTGAAGATGCCCATGCCCCACAACATGCGGGTCAGGCCCGCAGTGGCCTCGCGGAAAGAGCCCTTGAGCATGGGGGCATAGCTGCGGCCGTGCGTGGAGCCAAACACGCCGCGGAACGAGTTGACGGCCAGGCTGAAGAACAGCTTGTCCAGTACCACCACGGCCATCTCATACACTTCGTCATTCAGGGTGAGATCCGCAATGTGGGACAGGGCCAGCACATCTTCTTCAAAGTAGGTATTGGAATCCCATTCCCGAAAGCCCCCCTGCGCCCGCTTGCGCAACCAGGCCAGGATGCGCTGCTCGCCCAGCGCCTGATGCTGGGCACCGGTCAAGCTGCTGTTGGTGAACTCGGCCGCGGGATACAGCTGGCCGGCCAGCATTTCACAGCAGTGAAACAGGATCTGGTGGTTTTCGGTCCAGAAACACATGGCATCCTGGCCCGGTTCGTCCATCCAGTAGCGGAAAGCGCAAATGCAGGCTTGCAGACGGTCGTGCAGATCAGCCGGAAAGGCTTCGTGTTCACCGTAGCGGATCAAGGCACCCAGCAGTCCGACCAGGTAGAAATCGCTGCAATCTGCCCGACTCGTTACGCTGTCGATCGTTGCCTGGAATACATCCCAGTCCACGGTCTGCCAGTCGCCCAGTTCCATCTTCGCGATCTCGGGAAAGATGGAATCCCCCTCCTGTTGTGCGGCATGCAAAAGAGCTTCCTGGCGCCGCTGCTCGTAGGTGCCGTAGCGTTCCCGGGAATATTCCGTGTTCCCGGTCAGGTACACCGGCAAACGGCGTTCCACCCGGCGGCCATAGGCATAAAACTCCTGCGCTTCCGGCATAAGCCGGATCCAGTAGTCCCCCAGGGGAAACTGGTATGTGGTGCCCAGGCGGGCGGCCGTCAGTTTGCGGCCTTCGGTGCGCTGCTCCGAATAAATGCGGCCGTCCCGGCGTTCCAGGCGCAGGGTGATGTTGGTTTCCACAGGTTCCCCATCCGGCCAGTGGATGAGCAGGTCAGAGTGCCGGTCAAATACGTCTTGGCGGAGAAAGGCCTTGTGAAACACGGCATCCAGTGTAGGGCGTGTGTCTTCCCATTGGGGGGCGGTAGGCAGCAGCCATTCCAGATCCGGGCAGTCTGGCAGTTGCAGGGCCATGACCATGGGGCAGGCGCGTACGCCCACGCAGGCAAAGCGTACCAGCAGGTAGTGCCGTCCTGCAGTCAGGGAAAGCGGGAAGGCAGCCGTCCGGGGAAGCTGGGGCGCAAAATGTTCGCTCCGATGTACATGGACGTCGTCGAGCCAAACGTCTGCCGGGCCGTTGGTGGTGAGGGCGGCCTGCCCTGCCCAGTCCGTTCCGGTCTCCACGGCGGCATAGGCCCAGTACTCGATGTAATGGGGCGTAGGGTAGAAGTCGGAGCCGTAGACAAAATGATCGTCCTGGCAGTGAACCACCGTCCACCGCAGCTTGGGCAGATCCGCAAACGGCGGCGTGAATTCCAGGGGTGGATCCTGCAGGCCGTGATCCGGGCGCCAATGGGCGCGGGCCACGGCGGCGAAATCCTCTGCCCCCACAGCCCGGAGCCGGGGACCAACTACCAGCCAGTCGTCAATGTACCCCTCATGATGCGGACGGGTGTGACGACTGTACAGGCGTGCCTGGGCCGGGGTCGGCAGAATGGCGGTTTCCCTACTCATACAGTACGCACCGCACTTTGTGTCCACCTTCCAGGGTGTGGAATTCCGGTGCGGCTACGTCACAGACACCCAGGCGGACATCCTTGCAGCGGGGATGAAAGGGGCATCCCTTCGGAATGGAATAGGGATCCGGTACCGTGCCGTGGATAGCTTCCAGGCGTTCGGTGATGCCCTGCGCGGACTTGCGCCCCAGTTGGGGAATGGAGTGAAGCAGGGCTTGGGTGTAGGGATGCTTGGGCGCCGTGAAGATGGCATTCACGTCCGCCATTTCCACTACTTCACCCAGGTACATGACGACCACGTAATCCACCATCTGGGCAATCACGCCCAGATCGTGGGTAATGAAAATGATGGCCATGCCGAATTCCTGCTGCAGTTCCTTCATCAGGGTCAGGATCTGGGCTTGGGTCGTCACGTCCAGGGCGGTGGTAGGTTCATCCGCAATCAGCAGGCTGGGCTGGCAGGAGAGGGCCATGGCGATCATCGCCCGCTGGCGCATGCCGCCCGAAAGTTCATGCGGATAGCGTGTCAGCACACGTTCGGGCTGCGGCAGATTGACCCGCCGCAACATTTCCAGCGTAATCTCCTCGGCCTCATCCCGGGAGCAGTCCCGGTGCAGCTGTATCGCTTCGATAATTTGGGAACCGATCGTGTGCACCGGACTGAGGGAGGTCATGGGTTCCTGAAACACCATGGAGATTTCCCCGCCCCGAATGGAGCGGGCGAGAGTCCCCTTGGGATTCAGCTGGACCATGTCAACAGTTTCCCGGCTTGCGTTCCCGGTCTGGCGATGAAAGAGGATTTCGCCCTCCACCACGCGCCCGGGCGAGGGCACAATGGCCAGGATGGAGCGGGCCGTGACCGATTTGCCACAGCCGGACTCGCCGACCAGGCCAATGGTCTGGCCGCGGGCCACCGTAAAGTCCACGCCTTCCAGGGCATGGACCACGCCCTGATCCATGAAGAAATGGGTTTTCAGGTTGCGAATGTCCAGCAGCAGCTCTTGTGCACTGGACGAAGCAGAAGACGAGGTGTCCATGGGCATCGGGACTCAGGCATAGGGATCGGCAGCGTCGCGAATCCCGTCACCAAGGAAATTGAAGGCCAGCACAGAGAGGACCACGGCTGCGCCCGGCAACAGAAGCCATGGCGCCAGGGCCACCGAGCGCAGGTTTTGGGCCTCCTGCAGCAGTACGCCCCAGCTGATGGCGGGTGCGCGCAGACCCAGGCCAATGAAACTCAGGCCTGTTTCCGACAGGATCATGCCCGGTACGGCCAGTGTGAGCGAGGCGATGATGTGGCTCATGAAGGAAGGCAGCATATGGCGCAGAATGATACGCATCTCGCTGGAGCCGGAGAAGCGGGCCGCCATGACGAAATCTTCTTCCCGCAGACTCAAAAAACGACCCCGCACGACCCGGGCCAGCCCTGTCCAGCCGACGAAGGCCAGCAGGACCGTGACCATGAAGTAGCGCCGGATAATATCCATATCGATGGGCAGGGACGCCGCCAGGGCCATGATGAGCGGAATTTCCGGGATCGAGCGAATGAATTCGATCAGGCGCTGAATGGCGTTGTCCAGGGTGCCGCCGTAATAGCCGGAAACACCGCCCAGGATAATGCCCAGCACCAGGCTGATCAGGACGCTGACCAGGCCAATGGTCAGCGAAACGCGGGCACCGTAGCAGATGCGGGAGAAGAGATCGCGTCCATCCCGATCGGTGCCCAGGATATAAATTCCCTGTCCCTGATAAACACCCAGGGAGCGCTCCGTCAGTTCTGCCTCGATGCCGAAGAGATGCCGGGAAGCGGGCCAGACACCCCAGAGTTTGTATTCCGGGCCCTGGACAAAGAACTGTATGGGATAGACGACTTCCTTGTCTTCCTCATAGATGCGCCGCAGCGTATTGGGATCCCGCGTCTGGGTGACGCCGTGGACAAAAGGACCGCGCAAACGGCCTTCATGGACCCACCGGATACGGGAAGGTGTGGCCAACTGGTAATCCAGGTAGTTCACTTCGGGCAGATAGGGCGCCACGAATTCACACAGGGCGGCTATCAGGTAGAGGAGAATGAATACGACGCCGGATATGACGGCCATGCGGTGCTTGATGAAACGCCACCACATGAGCTGCAGGTAGGAGGCAACATACAGCTGCTCTTCCTCTACGGTTTCCGTTTCCCGGATGTCAGGTTCAGGCAACGGATCGTGTGGAGATGCAGATAGTTGAGCCACGTGTATGCCTGTGCAAATTAAGGGGAGCGCCGGGTTTCCGGCCTAGCCTTCCAGCCGGATGCGCGGATCCACAATCGCCAACAGGATGTCAGAGATGAGGGTGCCGATAATGGTCAGGGCACTGAGCAGCAGCAGAAAGGTGCCTGCCAGATACATATCCTGTGCGGTCAGGGCCCGCAGGAGCATCGGGCCCGTCGTCTGCAGACTCAGGACCATGGCTACCAGGGTCGTGCCGGACACCAGGGAGGCCAGGGACCAGCCTACCGTACTGAAGAAGGGATTCATGGCCACGCGCACCGGGTATTTCCAGATCAGGCGTACTTCCCTGACCCCTTTGGCCCGTGCCGTCTCCACATAGGGCTTGTTCAGTTCATCCAGCAGATTGGCGCGCGTGATGCGAATGTTGCCTGCTGTGCTGGAGATGGCCACGATGAACATGGGGACCCAAATGTGCTTCAGCATGTCGACCACCTTGGCCCAGCTCCAGGGTTCCAGCATGTACTCGTCAGAAAAGAGACCGCCTACATTCATGTCCAGATAGGAATGGGCCAGATACAGGACAATCAGGGCCAGCAGAAAGCCGGGCATGCCCAGACCCACGAAACTGAAGGCGGTCATGACGTAATCCAGTATGGAATACTGGTGTGTGGCGGAAAAGACGCCAATGGGAATCGCAATGAACCAGCTGACCAGCAGGGCCGACATGGAAAGCACGACAGTCAGGCCCAGCCGTTCCCAGATCAGTTCCTTGACCGGTTTCTGCCATTCCATGGACTGGCCCCAGTCCCCTTTCCGGATAATGCCCGACACCCATTTCCAGTACTGGACATACACCGGTTGACCCAGCCCATAGCGCTGGCGCAAGGCTTCGAGCTCTGCCTCGTCTACCTCATCGCCTTCCTGGCGCAGCTGGGCCGCGTACGAGGTCAGAAAATCCCCCGGCGGCAACTGAATGATGGCAAAGGACAGAACCGAGATGGCGATCAGGGTCGGGATCATGAAAA
Organism: Caldilineaceae bacterium; assembly: GCA_965200385.1. GTDB lineage: Bacteria > Chloroflexota > Anaerolineae > Caldilineales > Caldilineaceae > Bin34. The sequence goes on along the minus strand of OZ241342.1, from coordinate 3,302,836 downwards.
GAACCCGCCGCAGAACGTAAAGTGCCATGAAAATCAGAAAAAAAGGCGTGTGGGTGGATCAGACAATCAGGTACGGCAGGTTTTAAGGAAGGTACGGGGACGATCCTGGATCGTCCCCGTACACAGCAAATACGATACTACACAAGTTCCAGTCGGGGTTAGGCTCCGTGTTCAGCCGGATTTTCCCAGTAATAGGTTTCCGTATGCAACACATGCTCGTCACCGGTGGTGTCGTCCAGCGGGAATCCGGGCAGGTAACCGGTGAAGCCATTCTTGACAATGACCAGCTTGGGTGATTCACCCAGGTAGCCAATCATGGGCAGTTCTTCGGCCCAGATGGCCAAAATCTGCTGGAAGAGTTCGTTGCGCCGGGCATCGGACGGCTCTACCTGAATTTGGTCATGGAGCTCCCAGATATCCCAAATCCAGTGACCTTCAGGCGGTTCCTCCGAATTGGGATCCGCGTCCCCGGCACTGCGGTACAGGCCCCAGGCTACACCCCAGGGACGGTCGATCATGGTGCCCGTGAAGATCCACGGCGCCACAATGGGCAGTACGGTACGGTCGCCACCCCAGAAAGCAGCCTCGATCTCGTTGGCCCGGAAGTGCTCGGTATACAGCGAGCGCTCGAAGTACTGGTAGGTAGTGGTAATGCCTACTTCGGCGAAGTACTTGACGATCTGCAGAACGGCATCCTCACCCTGCGTTCCGGGCTGAGCCGTACCTTCGATGATGAAGCTGATGGGCTCGTCAGTGCCGGGCCACAGGCGCTGGCCATCGTCGTTCTTGTCCGCATAACCGGCTTCGTCCAGCCACTGGTTTGCCTGGTCCGGATCGTACTCGATATAGGCACTGGCCTGATCGATGTTGGCCTGGGGCGAACTGCTGAGCGGGCTGTACTGGCGCGGTGTCAGCAGGCCGTCAAAGACCAGCTCGTTGAGAGTGACACGATCCACCGCCACCGACAGGGCCTTGCGGACAAGGGTGTTCTGGAAAAGTTCCCGCAGCCGCGGTTCCTTGGTGGTCTGGTTCAACTGGATGGCCGTGTGTCCGGAAGCATAGCCGAGATAGACGGAATAGTCGCCCTTCTCCTCGTTTTCCTTGAACAGGGTGAAACTGTCCAGCGAAACGTGACGGCCCTGGAAATCGATCTCGCCGTTGATGATGCGCAGTTCAAAGACATCGGGTGTCTCGAACAGGCGATGGTGCACCTGATCCACATAGGGCAATTGCTGGCCATCGGCATCCATCAGCGGGAAGTACGGGTTGCGTTCCATGATGAACAATTCATTGGAGAGTTCGTTCATGGCCCGCCAGGGTCCCATGGACGGCAGCTCCGGATTGAGGTACCACCACCTGCGATCGACGTAATATTCGTTCCAGGCATTGAATCCGGCCTCCTCGGTGTCGGCCTGCAGCTGGTCCTTGTCTTCTGCCAAGTCCAGGTGGAACTGGCTCAGATAGTGGCCAGGCAGGTAAATCCGGGACGTTGTGCGCAAGGTTTCGTAAATGAAGAGCGGTTTGGGTTCCGCAAAGCTGTACTTGACCGTATGGTCGTCCACAGCTTCCAGTCCCATCACCTGATCACCCGAGCGCCAGCGGGGATTCACCGACGGATTGATGTCGGTGTTCAGCAGGTCATGTTCATACCACCACTGGAAAGCATCCGACGTGAAAGGTGCGCCATCCGACCATTTGGCACCGGGGCGCAGGTTGAAGGTCCATTCCGTGGCGTCATCGTTGATCTCCCACGATTCGGCCAAACGGGGCTGTACATTGAGGTCCTGGTCATACCAGCCCAAGCCGCGGTCCTGCATCTTGGTGGGACCCCAGCGATCCGATACGCCCTTGAAACCGCGCCGCACAACACCGCCGTAATTGCCGGCCGCACCGGCGGCATTGGGCAATATCCCGGGATTGGCGGGCAGCCGTTCGTCGACAGGAGGCAGATCGCCGGCGGCGACCATGTCAGCCAGCATGGGTGCTTCCTGGTACTTGCTCATGGGCATGGCTTCTTCAGCGGCGGGTGCCTCGGCAGCCGGGGCTTCTTCCGCCATGGCTGCCTCTTCTTCCGGCTCGCCTGCAGCTCCACAGGCTACGGCTACAGCGCCGGCCGAGGTGACAGCCGAGATACGGATGAACTCGCGCCGCGAAAAGGCATGCGCACGGGTTGGTTTCCTGGTCATGGAAAAACTCCTGACTTCTGGATTTGACAAGACAAGATCCCGCAAGGGGCAGTGCAGCGGATCGGGCCCGATCCGTGCAGGGAAGTATACACCATAATAGGACAGGATGCTGAATTCCATTGCCCGTAGCCCAAGGCATTCCCGTGCCCGTCACGACACAGCGGACGGAACCATCCGTACGGACAGGGGCCAGAAGGAAGCGGTTGTGCAGAGGACAGTGCCCCAGGCCGGCATAGCGGTTCCGGCCTGGGGCAGACAACGACCTGGAAGAGGATCAGACGCTGTGACTGGCGGGATCGGCCCAGAAGTAGGTTTCGGTATGCAGCAGGTGTTCGTCTGCCGTGAGGGTGTCCATGGGCAATCCCGGCAGATAGCCTTGGAACCCGTTCTTCACGATAATCAGGGTAGGTGATTCCCCCAGGTAGCCGATCATCGGCAGTTCACGGGCCCAGATGTCCAGAATACCCTGGAAGAGTTCGTTGCGCCGGGCATCACTCGGCTCCACCTTGATTTGGTCATCCAGCTCCCATATATCCCAGAGCCAGTGGCCCGCCGGAGGTTCCTCGGCGTTGGGATCGGTATCGCCCCGGGAACGCCACAGACCCCAGGCCACACCCCAAGGGCGATCCAGCATGGTGCCGGTGAAAATGGAGGAGTTGATAATCGGCAGCAGGGTGCGGTCACCGCCCCAGAAGGCAGCCTGGATTTCGTTGGCCCCCCAATGCTCTTCGTACAGGGAGCGTTCAAAGCCCTGGTAAGTGGCAGTGATGCCCACCTCCGTGAAGTACTTCAGGATCTGGAGGATGGCGTCTTCACCCTGGGTGCCGGGCTGGGCTGTCCCCTCCACGACGAAGCTGACGGGATCGTTGGTGCCCGGCCAGAGGCGCTGGCCCTGGGCGTTCTTCTCCCCGTAGCCGGCCTGATCCAGCAGCTGGTTGGCCATATCCGGATCATACTGGATATAGGCACCGGCCTGTGCGGCATCGGCTTGGGGGGAACTGTTGAGTGGACTGTACTGCCGCGGGGTCAGCAGACCATCGAAGACCAGTTCGTTCAGGGTGACCCGATCCACGGCTACGGAAAGGGCAATGCGCACGTCACGGTTCTGGAACAGCTCGCGCAGGCGCGGTTCCTTGGTGGTGTGGTTCAGCTGAATGGCCGTGTGGCCTGACGCGAAGCCAATGTAGACCGCATAGTCCCCCTTGGCCTCATTTTCCTTGTAGAGCGTAAAGCTGTCCAGGGCCACGTGGCGGCCCTGAAAGTCGATTTCGCCGTTGATAATGCGCAGATCAAATACGTCGTTGGTTTCAAAGAGGCGGTGGTCCACCTGATCCAGATAGGGCAGTTGCTGACCGTCCTGATCCACGAAGGGGAAGTAGGGGTTGCGTTCCATCACGAACAATTCACTGGACAGGGGATTGCCAGCTGTCCATGGTCCCACGGACGGCAGATCCGGGTTGAGGTACCACCACCGGCGGTCCGCGTAGTATTCACTCCAGGCATTGAAACCGGCCTCCTCGGTGTCTGCCTGCAGTTTGTCCGCGTCGTCGGTCAGTTCGCTGTGGAATTGACTCAGGTAGTGTCCCGGCAGGTAGATGCGTCGGGTCACGCGCAGCGTGCTGTAGAGGAAGAGCGGTTTGGGGGCCTGGAACGTGTATTTGACCGTATAGTCGTCCACCGCCTCCTGGCCCATCAGAACCCCGTCCGACTTGTAAGCATTGGAGATGGACGGATTGATGTCCGTGTTCTGCAAATCGTGTTCGTACCACCACTGGAAAGCCGCAGACGTAAAGGGTTCGCCATCCGACCAGCGGGTGCCTGGACGGAGATGGAAGGTCCATTCCGTGGCATCGTCGTTGATCTCCCAGGATTCGGCCAGACGCGGCTGTACATTGAGATCCTGATCGTACCAGCCCAGACCCCGGTCCTGCAGCTTGGTGGGGCCCCAGCGATCGGATACACCCTTGAAGCCGCGCCGCATGACACCACCATAGTTGCCGGCCGCGCCGTCGGCATTGGGCAGCACGCCGGGCTCGGCAGGCAAACGCGCATCGACGGGCGGCAGGTCTCCGGCTGCCACCATATCCGCCAGCATGGGCGCTTCTTGGTACTTGCCCATAGGCACGGCTTCGGCTACCGGGGCTTCAGCCTCGGCTGCTGCCGGAGCTGCCTCGGGTGTCGGTTCGCCCGCGGCTCCACAAGCCACCACCACGGCGCCCGCCGAGGCCACGGTAGAAATACGTATGAATTCACGGCGTGAGAAAACGTGTGCACGTGTCGATTGGCAGGTCATGGAAGCCTCCTTACAAAGTTTTGTGCCACCCTTGGCAACAAGAAGGTTACTGCGTAATCCTACTGCAGAAGCCGGGTATCAGCAAACAGGCTGGTATATAGCTATGCAGGCCTGTCTGTAATACTGAACTGGCCGCGTCACGGAGGGCCTGCATGACACCCGGACACCGGTCAGCTGTAAAACCTGATTGGGCCCGGGGCTTTCCGCGTTGTACCGGTGCCCTCAAACTGGTGCCTCTGGTTTCAGGCTATGCCTAATCCCAGGAAAGTGTGCCTCCGCTCTGGTAGTCCACGACCCGGGTTTCGAAGAAGTTCTTCTCCTTCTGCAGATCGATGATCTCGGACATCCAGGGAAAGGGATTCTGGGTCTGGGCAAAGAGCGGCCCCATGCCCAGCTGTTCGCAACGGCGGTTGACGATGAAGTACATGTAGGCCTCGCACTGGGCCGCATTCAGGCCCAGAAAGCCGTTGGGCATGGTGTCGTGACTGTACGCTACTTCCAGGGCACAGGCTTCCTGCAGCATGCGGCGGACCTCGTCCTGGAACGCGGGAGTCCACAGGTGCGGGTTCTCGATCTTGATCTGGTTGATGACGTCAATGCCAAAGTTGAGATGGACACTTTCGTCCCGCAGGATGTACTGGTACATCTCGGCAATGCCAATCATCTTGTTGCGTCGGCCCAGAGAAAGGATCTGGGCGAAACCGGTATAGAACCACATGCCCTCGAAGATCACGTAGAAAGCGATGAGATCCCGCAGGAAGGACTGATCGTGTTCCGGGGTGCCGGTCTGAAAATGCGGGTCAGAAAAGCTGCGGGTGTATTCCAGGGCCCAGGCGGCCTTCTCCGTGATGGAGGGAATTTCCCGGTACATGTTGAAGAGTTCCCCTTCGTCCAGCCCCAGACTTTCACAGATGTACTGGAAAGTGTGCGAATGAATGGCTTCTTCAAACGCCTGGCGCAAGAGATATTGTCGGCATTCCGGGTTGGTCAGATGCCGGTAAATAGCCAGCACGATGTTGTTGGCTACCAGGGACTCGGAAGTGGCAAAGAAGCCCAGATTGCGGCTAATCATCAGGCGTTCGTCGGCCGTCAGTCCCTGGGGGGATTTCCACAAGGCGATGTCCGCCTGCATGGCGACTTCCGTAGGCATCCAGTGATTGTTACACCCGGCCAGGTACTTTTCCCAGGCCCAGTGGTATTTCAGGGGCAGCAGCTGATTGACATCGGCGCGGGCATTGATCATTCTCTTGTCACTGACCTGAATGCGCTCAGCGCCGCGCTCGATTTCGCCGAGACCTGTGCCGTCTACGGGCGACGAAGAACTGGCAGCCGAAAACTGCCCATTGCCGGTTGGGGGAGAAGGACCAGAATCATTCCATTCCAGGGTCATATGTGCAATTTACCGTGCCTGGCTGATATGCCCGGATCTTACTTCTTGCCATGATGGGTATGTCAAATTGCTGTCCATGCGCAAGTTGGTTTGGGCCTCGGCAAGTACGTGGTCCCAGATGGAGGACTTGGGGCTGAAGAAGTCGAAACGCCGGGAATAGTGCCGTAGCCAGGCTGGATCCGGAACCGTCTGCCTGCATCAGACAGGCATCAACGATGTACTGTACATCCCTACTGTGTACGTACCTACTATGTAGATACGATCTCTGCAAGCGGAGCCAATCAGGACAGAAGCTGCCCCTGTCTGTGGCCAGGCAGAAGGCAGCTTCCGGGGATATGGATTGTGTGCAAATCTATTGGCAGGCTTCGCAATCCTCGTCATCCAGACCACAGGCCCGTGCATCCTGGACGGACAAATTGGAATACAGGGTTTGCGGCTCCGCGGGCAGTGGCAAAGGGGATAGGGAAGCATCGGGCTGGGGAGCTGCCGGCACCGCATTCAGTTTGCCGTCTGTACCCTGCAGGGTACTCTTTTCCACGCGCGTCGCGGCTTGGGTGCGCAGGTAATAGGTGGTCTTCAGTCCCCGCTTCCAGGCCAGCGTGTACAAATCGTGCAGTTGCCGGCCACTGGTGGTGGCTACATACAGGTTCAGCGACTGCGACTGATCGATCCATTTCTGGCGCCGGGCACCCGCTTCGATCAGCCAGGCGGGATCGATCTCGAAGGCCGTAGCGTACAGTTGCTTGAGGTCTTCGGGAACACGGTCAATGGCACTCAGGCTGCCATCATAGAATTTCAGGTCACTGACCATGGTTGCGTCCCACAGGCCCCGGGCCTTGAGATCCTGCACCAGGTACTCGTTCACGACCGTGAAATCACCGGACATGTTGGCCTTGACGAACAGATTGCGAAACGTCGGCTCAATGGAAGGACTGACGCCACAGATGTTGGCGATCGTGGCCGTAGGGGCGATCGCCATGACATTGGAATTGCGCATGCCCTGCTGCCGGACCCGGGTACGCAAGGATTCCCAGTCCATGTGCTGGGTGCGATCCACTTCCAGCGTGCGGTTGCGTGCCCGATCCAGCAAATCCAGGGAGTCTACCGGCAGGATGCCCCGGCTCCACAGCGATCCGGCAAAGGTCTGGTAGGAACCCCGTTCCCGGGCCAGATCGGACGAAGCCCTGATGGCGTAATAGGAAACGGCCTCCATGCTGCGATCTGCAAATTCCACGGCGGCTCGGGAGGCGTAGGGAATTTGCAGCTGCTGCAATGCATCCTGGAAGCCCATGATGCCCAAGCCTACGGGACGATGCCGCAGGTTGCTGTTGCGGGTCTCGGGGATGGTGTAGAAATTGATGTCGATGACGTTGTCCAGCATGCGCATGGCCGTGGTCACGGTATGCTGCAGTTTGGCCTGATCTACCTGGCCGTCCCGCATATGCTGTGCCAGATTGACGGAGCCCAGATTGCAGACCGCTACTTCGTCTGCACTGGAATTGAGGGTGATCTCTGTACACAGGTTGGAGGAATGCACCATCCCGTCGTGCTGCTGGGGCGAACGCAGGTTGCAGGGATCCTTGAATGTGATCCAGGGATGCCCGGTCTCAAAAAGCATGGTCAGCATGCGCCGCCACAGATCCAGGGCGCGGACGCGTTTCCATACCTTTATCTGGCCGGCCTGCGCCTGGGCTTCATAATGCAGGTAGCGTTCCCGGAAGGGCAAGCCAACCAGCTCATGCAGGTCGGGTGTCTCATCAGGCGAGAAGAGTGTCCAGCCTTCATCGGCTTCCACCCGTTCCATGAACAAATCGGGAACCCAGCAGGCGGTGTTCATGTCGTGGGTACGGCGCCGTTCATCCCCGGTGTTCTTGCGCAGATCCAGGAACTCGTTGATGTCGATGTGCCAGGTTTCGAGATAGGCACAGACGGCTCCCTTGCGCTTGCCGCCATTATGGGCCAGAGCCGCCGTCGTCATATAGCTTGCGGCCCCTTCGACGCGCATGTCATGTACCGTTGTGCACGAGTCGGTTGCCTGAACCGACTTGACGCGCGACCACAGACATCCGCGCCAGGCAAACCAGCTGTATTCGGTCTGTGGCTCGACGCCTGCCATCTGGGCCAACGGCGATACGGCCGGGATCCATACATCATGGACCAGGGTCGTCTTGGTGGCGTGATCTGTGGGTGGTTGGCGCCGCACGGTGGCACTGGCAGCCACACCCTGGCGCAGGAGCTGGTAGCGCAGACCTTCACAGAGCACCCGTGAAGTACTGCAAAATGCAATCTCCTTGCCGTGTGCAACCTCGCCGGCCGTTGCAATGAGACCCCGAATCAGTGCCCAGGTCTGGGTCGGCGGCAGGTGCGAGAGACGGGATGCAATACGTTTGTGGCCATTGGCGTCATACACATCCTCCCGCGTGAAGACGAACTGCCCTGGGTCGGTGTCCGGCGACCATCGAATCTGCAGCGTCCGGCTGTCCGGACGGTCGGTAACCTGCCAATGGATTTGGCGTTGATCCAGGTAGTCACATACGAACTCCCGCACGCCCGGATCTGCACCGGCATGCAAGGTGATGCTCCATTCGGCGTTCTGCGGGGTGCAGTGACCATTGCCCAGCAGCATGCCATACAGGTGCGCATCGTCTTCCTGCAGATCAGGTACAGGTACGACTTCCTTGGGTATGACCTGGGCCACGCAATCACCCATCTGGATATCGCCGGCGTCGACCCAGGCAGGAATTGCCTCTGCCGTGTCCAGCCAATCCTGTGTGCGCTGTTGCGTCTGCTCCGGCGGAACGTTCTGCAGGGCCCAAAAAGGGTGTCCCGCTGTCACATGCAGGTCGCGTGCCGCATGTTCGACCTCTATCTGCACCATGGGGCCCTTCTGGGCATACGCCATGGTTTCCTGGACTTCCCTGTAGATCCCCTGCTGGCCCAAAACCAGGCTGCCGGCTTCAATGTCGGCAATAGACTGGATGCCCTGATCCGTAAAGACCCAGGTGTCCGGGGCAAAGCACTGGTTGACCGCGACCGCGGTGTCATTGGCGACCTTCAGGAAGGGGACTACGCCCTGCGAATGGCCATTGGTGCCCTTGATGTGTGCACCCAGACCCCGTACGGGCGTCCAGTCGTTGCCCAAACCGCCGGAAAACTTGGAAAGCAGGGCATTGTCCTTGATGGCCTTGAAAATGCTGGCCAGATCATCCGGTACCGTGCTCAGGAAGCAGGAGGACAGCTGTGGGCGTAGAGTGCCGGCATTGAAGAGTGTGGGCGTAGAGCACATGAAGTCGAACGACGACAGCAGATGATAGAACTCAATGGCCCGTTCTTCCCGCGCACCCTCCTCCTGGGCCAGCCCCATGGCCACCCGCATGAAGAAGGCCTGGGGCAGCTCGATACGGATGCCGCCACTGTGCAGAAAATAGCGGTCATACAGCGTCTGCAGACCCAGGAACTGGAATGTGCGGTCCCGTTCGGGCTTCAGGGCTCGGGCCAGACGTTCCAGATCGAAGCGGGCCAGTTCCGGATGGATCAGTTCCAGTTCAATCCCCTTGTGGATGTAATGGGGGAAATAGATTTGGTACAGGACCGCATCCTCGACCGTACCGGGATCCAGGGCGGGACCACAGACGAAAGGCAACACCTCGGCGCGCAGTTGCAGCAGGACCAGGCGGGCACTGACGAAAGAATAGGCAGGTTCCTGCTCCACCAGGGAGCGGGCAGCCATAATCTGGGCCAGACGCAGGTGTTCGGGGGTGATGTCGTCATAGACGTCCCGCACCAGAATTTCCATGATGGCGTCGGATGATACGCCGTTGAGATCCTGGCAGGCCGCGTCAATGTCACGCTGTACCCGATCCAGATCCAGCAACTCCCGGGAGCCGTCCGGCAAACGTACATGCAGGACAGGGGGGACGTCCGCTTCCGGAGCGGTTTGGGCTTCCCGCAATTTGGTCCGTTCATTCCGGTAGACAATGTACCGGCGGGCCACATCGAATTCATTGGCCTTCATCAATTCGATTTCCACCCGATCCTGAATTTCCTCAATCTGGACCGGGCGGACAGCAGTGGAGCGGGCCAGGATCTCGGCTTCGACCTTGGCGGTAATGTCGTCTATGGTCTGGCGTACGCTGGTGGACTCGAGAATCCGGGGATTCTGGTCGAGATAGGTTGCTTGCCAGGCCTTTTGCAGGGCACCCCGAATCTTGGTGGAGTCAAAGGGTACTGGTGTGTTGTCACGTTTGTGCACCTGCACGACGTCATTGTCAGGCAGATCGAGAGGCCTGTCGTTGGTATCGGGTGCAGTAGCAGCATAGGGGTGGGGAACAGAGATAGCCATGACGCAATATTAGGAGAATCCCGAAAGCATGGAAAAGGACAAATTTTAGTTAACCATAATCACAGAATTTGTTGTCCGCTGCCCTGTCTGTACAACAGCGTAACGGCCAAAATACCTGTCAACTATGCAATAGTAGCGAGGAATCCGAAACTCTCGGCTGCAACGGACGATGGCTACCGCCGAGATGTGGAACAGCAGGATGACTCAGTCGCGTCCGGTACAGTCCTGCCAAGGAACCAAGGACAGGGAACCCCCCACCGTCTTGATTCGTTATCTTAGCAGTTTCAGCCAGCTCTGTGCCAGACTCTGTATAGTCTGAATCCGGCTTCGGCTATCGAAATTTACTGTTTGGCCATAGCCTAAATCTGACAGAACAGATTTGAGTTGCGCTTGGCTGACAGCAGGTTTGCATCTTTTGCCAAGCATGGACCAAGTGCGGTCCATTCTGGCCGATACATTGTTTTAAGCTCAAAAATTCTGGTATTTTAAGGCTGTTGCCACGTAATGGGAACTTGCACAGGGAAACAGGGAAGGATTGTTCTCAAAACTGTTGGGGTCGAAAAATTTTCCCTTTGGGCAATGAAAATAACGAATCAGTCAAAAGGCCTCAAACACATCCTGCCGGGCCCCGAAGTGCCTTCCCGGTGGCAGTGGGTACCGGGAAGGTCCGATGCGTGCTGGGGAAGGATTGCGTCAGCTTGGGCATCTCCGCAGTCAGGATCCCTGGTCATCATGCGCCATATCTGTCTCCGGGACACGGGCAAAGCAGTGCCTCCACTGTCACAACGTTCTGTTCACATGTGGTACCGGCTGTCTTGTGCCGGGACCTCCCACTTGACCCTGATGGCAAGAACACTGTCGTGTGAACTTGAGGGCTATGGCCTGGGTAGGCAGACCCGGATCCAGATGCCTGGATCTGGCTACAGTCTTTCTCTTGGGGACTATATACGGTTGCACACTGCACCCGCAGGCCGCGATGCCACACCGGATACACTTTCAGGCTTCACAGGCCAACCCTTGTTGCCACCTCCACCCGCAGACGCGCCGTCCCCGAACACCGTATTTTCAGTCAGCCATTGGTCTCGGCTGTTCAGAGCAGCATTCACATCGGCGGTGGAGTGTGACCAACGTGCTTGGAGGTACAATTAGACCATACATCCAGACGAGGAAGCATCCATTATGATGGCCAAGCAATCCGGCTCCGGCAAGTCGTTCCGCACGGGTATGAGCCTGGTGCAGGCAGTACGCAAATTCAGTGACGACTGCCAGGCTCATCACTCGCCGCTGGCCCTACGGCATGCGCTGTCCCTGCTGCGCTGTCCCTGCTGCGATGGCCACTGCGGACGTGGTGTTGCAGACCGGGCTGAAGCGGGAATGGCAGTATCTGAGGAACGGACGCAAGGCTTCACGCTGATCGGCAGATGGTGTGTACTTGCATGTAGTTCCCAAAATTAAAAGAAACAGGATTCTGTCTCACCGAAGTCGCTGCTCTCCTGTCTGTATGCTACAATGACGCACCGACGGGCTTCTGTACAATGCATGAGGATGGTTGCAGGCTTGACTCAGCAAAGCGGAAGGCGTTGCAGTCTCTCTATAACTCATTTGGAGAACAGCATCATGATAGAAGGCAAAGAAAAACTGTCGCGTCGCTCATTCCTCAAGACCAGTGCCATTCTGACGGGGGCAACAGTGTTGGCTGCCTGTGCTCCCATGCCGGCCGATACCGGCGGTGATATGGCCGAGCCGGCGGCGCAAGGAGCCACCCTGGAAGCATGGTCACGGATGACGGATCTGGCCCAGGAATCCATTGTGGGCATCATTGACAACTACAATGCCAAAAACGAGCTGGGTTCAACGGTAGAGTTCGTGTACATTGCGCAAACCCAGGGCACCCAGGCGGATGAAAAGCTGCTGACGGCCGTGGCGGGCGGCAATCCGCCTCCCCTGTACTATGCCGATCGCTTTACCGTACCCCAATTCGCCCACCAGGGCTTCTTCTCGGACATCACCGACTACGCCAACGCCGCCGGTGTGAAGAAGGAAGACTATTTCGACTTCGCCTGGGAGGAAACGGTCTACAAGGGTGGTGTATACGCACTGTCCTTCGACACCGACACCCGGGCTCTCTGGTACAACATGGATATCATGTCCGACGTAGGCCTGGATCCGGACGCACCGCCGCAAAATCTGGATGAACTGCGTGCCGCCACCAGTGCCCTGGAAATTCGGGATGACCAGGATCGTGTAACCCGGTACGGCTTCAATCCCATTTACGATCAGGCCTGGCTGTATACCTGGGGCTTTGCCTTTGGTGGCAGCTTCCAGGATCCGGACACCAAGCGGATTACCTTCAGTCACGAGAAGAACATCGAGGCCATGACGTTTGTCAAGAGCTTCGTGGACGAGATCGGTGTGGAGAATGTGAATGCCATGCTTGCGGCCTGCGCCGGTGGCGCCTGCCGTGGTCCCAACGACTACTTCTGGACGGAGCAGTCCGCCATGACCTGCAGCGGCAACTGGAAAGTGGCGCAGCATCATCGGTACAAGCCGGATACCAACTATGGTGTGGTGCCGATGCCCGGACCCGATGGCCCGGCGCCCGGTGCCAGCTGGGCCGGTGGCTGGAGCTGGTGCATTCCGGCCGGTGTCGAGGACGTGGCAACCGCCTTCGACGCCCTGGCTTACTTCTGCGGGACCGAGGGCCAGCTGAAGTACAACAAGGACACCTTCCACATTCCCACCATCAGGGCGGCCGCCGAAGATCCTTTCTTCTATGAGGATCCGCTCCATGCCGTGTTCATGGATCTGCTGCCTGTATCCCACGCCCGGCCGCCGATTCCCTTTGGCAGCAAGCTGTGGGATCTGCAGGTACAGGCCTTCCGGGACATTATTCCCAACGGGCTGAAGCCGGTCGAAGAAGCGTTGCAGGAGATCGACGACGAAATCAACGCCGATCTGGAAGAAGCAGGCTTCTTCTCCTAGCCGCACCGTACGTTTTTCATCTGATCCAGGCCGGGTATGGCGCACAGCCATACCCGGTCCCCCCCATGGCCCGGACACGGGATCGTGGGCGTAGACGCAGAAAAGAATCCCCTGTCCTGAACCAGGGCACCCGGGCACGTGTCTCGGGGCGCAGGATGAACTTCCCATGCTTGCAAGTATGACTTTCTCCAACCGGGTGCGGAACACCTTTTTCGGTATTCTTTTCGCGTCGCCCTGGCTGATAGGCATCATGGTGTTCTGGATTTATCCGACCCTGGCCTCGGCCTATTACAGCTTCACCGAGTTCAACGCCGTGCAGACACCCGCGTGGGTGGGTTTCCAGAACTACCTGGAGCTGTTCACGAAGGATGAGGAGTTCATCCAGTCCATCGTCAACACGCTCTATTTTGCGGGTGTGTCGATTCCCCTGGCCATCGTGTTGGCCTTCGGGCTGGCCATGTTGCTGAACGCCCGCATCCACTTCCAGACGGTATACCGGACCATTTACTTCCTGCCCACGCTGGTACCTGAGGTGGCCCTGGCCCTGGTATGGGTGTATCTGTTCACACCCGTATCCGGTCTGGTCAATCTGCCTTTCGACTGGCTGGGTGTCAAGGGGCTGTGCTGGCTGACCTGTCCCCAATGGTCCCGGCCTACCCTGGTGCTGCTGGCCCTCTGGATCATTGGGCAGCAAATCATCCTCTATCTGGCCGGCCTGCAGGACGTGCCGCAGGATCTGTACGATGCGGCTGACGTGGACGGCGCGAATTTCTGGAGCAAGCTGCGGCACGTCACGATTCCCATGATGACCCCCGTCATCTTCTTCCATTTGGTGACCAGTGTGATCGGTGCCATGCAGTTCTTTGCCATTCCCTACGTGATGACGGGGGGCACCGGTTTCCCCGGCGGCAGCACCATGTTTTACTCCATCTATCTGTACAAGAACGCCTTCCACTATTTTGAGATGGGGTATGCCTCGGCCATGGCCTGGCTCCTGTTCCTGATGACCCTGGCGATTACCCTGGTGATCTTCCGCTCCGCGCGGCTCTGGGTCTTTTATGCAGGAGGTGAAGCCAAGTGAGCGGAGTCCCCATACACAATGCCAGGCTACGGCGTGGCCGGCGATACGAACATGCAGCGTAATCCGGTCCTGCAAGTCATCAGGGAAATCCTGGCCCATTTCGCCCTGTTGCCGGCGGCCCTGGTGTTCCTGATCCCGTTTTTCTGGATGCTGTCCACTTCCCTGAAGCCGGATACGCAGCTGTACTCCTATCCACCCGTCTGGATTCCCTCGCCCCCGAATTGGTTCAACTACCCCAACGCCACCACCTACATCACCTTTTGGCTGTACCTGCGCAACACCACCATCATCGCGGTGGGGGCTACCGTCGGGGCGCTGCTCTCCTGCTCCCTGGTGGCCTACAGCCTGGCCCGGATCAACTGGCCCGGCCGCAACCTGCTGTTCGTCTTTACGGTGGCCACGCTCATGCTCCCCTTCCAGGTGACCATGATCCCCCTGTTCATCGTGTTCAAAAATCTAGGTTGGGTGGGTGACTTCCGCCCGCTGATCGTGCCGCATTTCTTCGGGGGAGCCCTGTACATCTTTCTCTTGCGCCAGTTTTTCATGACGATCCCGATGGCACTGTCGGAGGCGGCACGCATGGACGGGGCCAGCGAGGTACGCATTTACGCCTCCATCATCATGCCCCTGGTGAAACCGGCTCTGGCCACCGTGGCCATCTTTGAATTCATCGCCCGCTGGCGCGACTACATCGGTCCCCTGATCTACCTCAAGGACCAAAGTCTCTATACCCTGTCCCTGGGGCTGTATGAATACAGTTCCCAATATGGCCGGGAGTGGGGGCTGCTCATGGCAGCGTCAGTCATGATGACCTTGCCGATCGTGACGCTGTTTTTCTTTTTGCAGAAGACCTTCGTGCAGGGCATTACCCTGACGGGCATCAAGGGCTAGTCGCGGAACCCTGCTCACCCTCTGCCCTTGGCGAAGCAGGGCACGGACCCGCCATCACCCGGTACGCTTCAGCTGGACCCGTTGCGGGTTCCGGACCATCCCTGCTGGCAGGCAATTGGACAAGTCCCCGTTGGGGAATGCAGGGAATTCGGTTGGGGACAGGGGGCATGCCCGGGTCACCGGGACACCGCTCACGACGATGTGTCACGGACGGGCCCGGCGCGGTCGTCCGGGATGCCCAGCGACGGCAGTACCACACTCAGGACATCCCGGAACCGGCGCTGATGGCCGTGTCCGGGGAAGGGAATAGCCTGCGTTTGGGGCAGGGAAAAACCTGCCGCGCGAATGGGGTCCTGCAAAACTTTCCAGACAGGTATAGCGATCAAGATCACATGGTCAGGCTGGGCCTCGTGGAGCAGTTGCATAACGTATTCCATGTTCGCGGCAATCTGCTCTTCCCGCCGGTTCTTGTCGATCGGATCTTGGACGGCTTCGATCATCCAGTAACCGGCCTGCTGGAACATGTGCAGCCATTCCTGCTTGTGCCGCCGCTCCAGGCGGGTTTCCCCAAAGTCCGCCGGATAGAGGGCGCGGGTGAGTTCGGCCCAAAGGGTATCGACCCGGGGCACGTTCGTGAAATAGAAGTGCCGGTCCGGTGCCGCAGGTGGTGACTCGGCTACAAACAGGACCCGAACCGGGTCCGGCCTGTACTGTTGGGTGGCTTGCTGGCGCAATTCGAATGGGGTAGGACTGGGCATGTATATACCGGGCAGCGAAAACTTGGGGAATGATCAACCTAATCAGACAAGTGTACCCAATTAGGGCCGGAACAGACAATGAGGTCCAACACGACATTGGTCCCCGAGGCTGGGGCATTCACACGTTGAAGTTGCAACGTTGGTTGGTCTGCGAAGCATAACCATACCATTTTGTCTAATTAAGTCGGTCAGTCCCAAAACCTTGTACGAGTGAATCAGGCGGGTGCGGCGGGCATGAGCCAGGGCGGATGGACCAGGCCTTCGGCCGTGAGATGACTTGCATAGAGGAAGCGGTAGACGTCACTGACGTAGAAATGGGGGTAGGGCTTGTCCGGCAGTGCATCCAGAAAGCGGTCATGCACCAGGGTGGCGGTGTCCTCGTCCATGCCGTCGGCGACCTCGTACGGGAAATAAATGGCCAGATCCCGATCCGGCGGGTGGATGATGCGGGTGATGCCGAACGATTCCGGGTAGCGGTAGGCCGGGGACAGGCGCTCCATGAGAAAGGTGCCCATGGCGGCGGAATGGATGCAGTCCCGGTGGGCGTAGAGGAAATTCACCGTCTCCTGGGCATCCTCCAGGGTCTCGCCCGGGAAGCCGAAGAAAAAGAAGGTGTGGTTCCAGATACCGGCGGCTCCGCTTTCGCGCAGGATGCGGCTCATGTGTTCCAGCTGGGTGCCCTTGATCATGTGATCGATGATGGCCTGGGAAGCGCTCTCCAGGCCAAAGAGGATCATGCGGCACCCGCCCGCCTGCATGCTTTCCAGCAGAGGCCGGTCAATCACTTTCTCGAACCGGACACAGCCTCCCCAGTGCATCGGTTCCGGGTCCTCGCGCAGGATCTTCGAGAGATCGCGCAAGTTGCGGGGCGTAATGGCTTCGTCGGCGAAGAAGATGTGCTTCGCGCCGTACCGGTCACGCAGGGCGTACATCTGGTCCGCCAGCTGGCGGGCCCGGAGCTGGCTGAAGGATTCCGGCTCGCCATAGCCCACGTTGCAAAAGGCGCATTGCCCGAAATAGCAGCCGCGGGCCGTCATCAGGGGCAGCGTCAGTTCGGGCGCCAGGTAACGGGACAGGGGAAAGCCGTCGAAATCGGGCAAGGGCAGGTCCTTGATCTTCTCCGGTTCCTTGCGCGGATTGGTGTGGATGCCGGAGCGTGTGTGGTAAATCAGGTTGGGGATATTGTCCAGGGATGCACCCGACACCTGGGCACAGGCCAGCTGCAGCAGGGGAATTTCACCGTCATAGATGATGGCACTGTCAATCAGGCGAAACAGCGTGGGCCGTTCCGGCAGCACATCGTGGAGCATGCTGACGTGTGGGCCGCCTATCGTAACGTGGCAGTCCAGCTTCGCCTCGCGTACCAGATAGGCCAGCGTGAAGGCGGCCAGGACCTGGGGCATGGAAGGAATGGAAATGCCGACCAGATCCGGCTTGAAGGCCGCCAGATCCGGCAACAGCAGCTTGCGGTAAATATCCAGGAACATGTTGTGGCGCCCGTCGGCAACGCCATGCAGCAGAAACTCGCTGCTGTCCACCGGGCCCGCGGCTTCATAGCTCTGCAGATGCAGGTGTGCCGGAAAGTAGGGCAGGGAGGCGATGTCCAGGCAGGCGGCCAGGATCTGAAAATGCTCGAAGCCGAGCGGGCCGGCATAGAAGATCGGACTGCGTACCACGGCCTTGGCCTTTTCTACCCGGGCGGCCAGCGCAGGCCCCTCGGTCAAGGCCCAGCGCACGGTGTCCGGCGGGGGATAGGGCCCCCGCGTATGCCCTCGACCCGCCGCTGTGCCAAACCGTTCCCGGATCAGGACCAGCATGCGTTCCATGTGGTCTTGCGTCAGGATCTCGTCAAAGACCTCGATGTTCAGATCCCGCTGCATGACCTCTACGCCTTCCCGCCGCAGATAGGCAGTCAGCGAGGGCAGGGCCAAATGGGGCATGGTAGGTGTCCAGTTGGGCGGAAACAGCAGCGCCACCCGGGGCGGGCGCGCCAGTTCTGACACCTGCGGGGTGGACGCCAGGGTCAGATTGATGGGGGCGCCACCCAGGAGGGACGGTGACAGCGGACGACGGGCCATGGTCTGATTAGGCCTCCACACCTTTCAGGGTCAGTTCCGAAGCGTAGTGGCAGCGCACGAAGTGGCCTGAGCCCACCTGTTCCAGGACCGGTGTTTCATGCACACAGCGATCGTTGTCGTTGTAACGGCAGCGCGGGTGGAAATAGCATCCGGTAGGGGGATGGGCCGGGTCTGCGACATCCCCTTCCAGCACGATGGGTTCGGTGCGATCCCGGGGATCCGGTTTGGGGACAGAGGCCAGCAACGCTTCGGTGTAGGGATGTTGGGGATTGGTGAACAGGTCTTCGGTGTGCGCGTTTTCCACCAGCATGCCCACGTACATGACGGCCACGCGGTCGCTGATGTGTTCCACCACGCTGAGATCATGGGCGATAAAGAGATAGGTGAGACCGAACTGGGCCTGCAGATCCTGGAGCAGATTCAGGATCTGGGCCTGCACCGAGACATCCAGGGCCGACACCGGTTCGTCCAGCACGATCAGCTGGGGATTGAGGGCCAGGGCCCGGGCGATGCCGATGCGCTGGCGCTGGCCGCCGCTGAACGCATGCGGATAGCGGTTCAGGTATTCCGGCCGCAACCCGACGACGCGCAGGAGCTCCGAGACCCGGTCCTCCAGTTCATTGCCGGAAGCGACACCGTTGACGAGCAGGGGCTCTCCCACGTTCTGCAGGAGGTTCATGCGGGGGTTGAGGGAGGAATAGGGATCCTGGAACACCATCTGCATGTCGCGCCGCAGGCTTTTGAGATTGGCACGGGACAGGGTTGCGATGTTGAGACGTTCCGTATCCGAACGCTGGAACCAGATAGCGCCATCCGTGACGTCGTAGGCCCGCATGATGACGCGGCCCGTTGTGGTCTTGCCACAGCCCGATTCACCGACCAGACCCAGGGTTTCACCCGGACGTATGTAGAAACTGACGCCATCCACAGCCTTGATGTTGCCCACTGTTTTGGCGAGCATGCCCCGCTTGATGGGGAAATGTTTTTTCAGATCCACCACGTCCAGCAGGGGGGCCTCCTGGGCCGTGGCATTCATGATGGAGCCGTTTTCAGACAAGTGCAAGTCTCCTCAATATACGCATGGGACCTGCGGGGGCAGGCCTACAGTACCAGATTCACAAGCCAGGACAGACCGATCAACACGAGCAGCGGCGTGCCGATCCGTACCAGACGCCGGTGCAGAGTACCCTGCAACAGGCCTTGGCGGAGGTAGCCCTCGGCCAGAAACACATAGACAAGCCATATGGCACCGAACACGTACACCGACCACTGGCTGAGACCACGCAGCTGCCAGGGATTCACCCGCATGAAAAGCAGGTCCTCGACGATGTTCCGCTGCAGCAGAAAAACCAGCCAGAGGCCCAGCAGGAACAGCACGATCCAGCTGGCATATGCCAAGACCCAGTCTTGGAATCGGGGTTTCATGTGATCCGGCGTACTTCCCGCATTACAGAGCTGACGAGGGGCGTGGTACTTGGCCGCATGGTGCACGTTCCTGCCTGATGGCCCGCTGCCTGCATACTCTTCCACACGGGAAAAGACAAGGCTCCGAACTGGCCACAACCGGTACAGGTGGCATCATGCTGGCCAACAGGGAGGAGATACCAAGTACGGACTACTCCTCCCTGTAGTATAAAATAAACCGGGTGAAGTTCGGATATCGGGGTTGCTGCTGTGATCTGGATCACACCGGTTCCGGGACTTGGCTTTGCCTGCTGCATTCTGCGATACGGCGCGAGCGACTATGGCCCAACAATGTGATGTCCTGGTAATTGGTGCAGGTGTCATCGGGGTCTGTACTGCCCATTTCCTGGTAGAGGCCGGATACGCCCCGCTGGTGGTAGATCGGGGTGGCATCTGCGCCGGTGCCTCCCATGGGAATGCCGGCCTCATCGTACCCAGTTCCTGGTCGCCGCTCGTGTATCCTGGCGTCGTGCAGGACTTGTGGCGCTGGATGACCGATCGGGCTGCGCCCACTTTCATGCCGCCCTCCCGCGAACGCCACTTCTGGGGCTGGCTGGCCCGCTTCTTGCAGGCTTCCGGGCCGCAGCGGTACCAGCGCTCGGTGGAAGCCTTGCAAAGTCTGGCCGCCCGCAGTGTAGATCTGTACCGGGCACTGGTGACGTCCCGGGACCTGGATTGTGCTTTGAGTACCCGCGGCGTGTTGCATCTGAGCACTACGCGGGAAGGATTCCGGCGTGATATGCAGCACGCCTTGCAGCACAGGGGCATCGGTGCGGATGCCGTGATCCTGGATCGGGAAGGCGTACGGGAACTGATGCCGATCGTTACCGCCGCGGTGCGAGGCGGTGTGCTGTATCCCGGTGATGCCTGTATTGCGCCGGCTGCCTTCGTACAGGGCCTGGCGGACCAGGCCCGCCAGCGTGGCGCCCGCTTCCAGGAACAGACCGAAGTGCTCCACTGGGACACGGACGGAGACCGGATCCGGACCGTACATACTACGCAGGGACCGGTGGTGTGCGACCAGGTGGTGATGGCGACCGGAGCCTGGTCAGGCCAGTTGGGACAGGCTTGGGGGCTGGATATTCCCGTGGAACCGGCCAAGGGGTACAGCTATACCGTGCCCCGGCCTGACGGTTTCCCGGATATGCCGCTGTCCCTGAACGAACCGGGTGTGTCCGTGAATCCGATGGGGGACCGGTTGCGGGTCGCCGGGACGCTGGAGTTTACCGGCCTGGACGACAGGCTGTACGTGGATCGGGCGGAGCGGATTGCGACCGCCACCAAGACCTTTCTCGGAGTGGATCCACGGGAAGGGACACTTGAGATCTGGCGCGGCTGGCGGCCCATGACACCGGACGGTGTGCCCGTGATCGCCTGGAGCCAGCGGTACGCCAATCTGCTGCTGGCTACGGGGCACAACAAAATCGGGATGACCTTGGGACCCGTTACCGGGGAGATTGCAGCGCGCATGATCAAGGGTGAAAAGACGGGATTTGAACATCTCCGTCTGGACCTGGATCGTTTCGCCGCACGCCCCGGAGACCTGGAGGTTGCATGATCCGCCGTCATTCGTGTTAATTGTCTTGCCTGTTTATACTCTACAATTGGACAAGACTGCTGCCGGGTCAGCCAGGTCCGTACCGCCCAGGTCACCGGGACGAGCGTCTGCCGTTGCCTGACTGAATCCAAGCGCAATCAATACGTTGGTATCGATGCATTCCAACTTACACGAGGTAATCACGACCGGTTTGGCCCGTCTGGTCGCGAGTCTGCGGGTGCGCATGATATCCCCTGACCAGTACTCCTCCGACCAGGGCCAGACCTTGCAGCAGGTGATCGCGCACCTCAACCAGGAGCATGGACCGGACGCCGCGGTTTATCTGCTGGCGCATTGGGTGCTGCAAGTGCATGAAGTGCTGCAAGCCCACGTCACGGTGATCACCCCCGAGATCGCGCTGTGCGATTTGGAACGCATGCAGGAATTGGCCAATCTCCTGCGTCTGAATGAGGAATATGAACTGCTGAGCACGCTCCATGCGCAGGTGGAGCGGGCACCGCACACCTTCGCGCCCTTCCGTGCCGTCAGTGGCGGCTTCGCTACCATCGGGGAAGTCACCACGGCCGTGCTGAAGGCTCTGGGCGAACGCATGGCTGTCCTGGGGGATGCCGCCCTGCGGGATCGCATTGACGATCCCGTGGCCTTGCTGACAGTGCTGGCGGACCGCGATACCATGGCCCGCTTTCTCCCTGACGCCAGCCGCAACCGCCTGCAGCAATGTGAGATTCTGGCCCACATGATCATGATCATGCGGGAGTTTCAGCGTCTTGAGATGCCGGCGTCTCCCATGACCGCCACCGCCGATGCCTTGCGCTTGGCCCAGCTGGGTGAAGTGGTGGGAATACAGCCGAGACAGTGGGTGGTGTCGACGGCAACCGAGCTCCCGACCGAGTCCCAGACGGCATCGCAGCCCGAGGATACGGCATCCGTCACCTCGGAACCGGCGCCGGACACGAGCCCGGAGCCACAGCCTGATACCGGCCTCACGATTGACTTGAGCCAAACATTGCCACCCCAGGAAAGCACCGGGGTGGACAGGGAAGCCGAGGTGGCACCTTTCGCGGAACTGGAAACAGGGCCGGAACCCGATTTGTTGCCGCCTGTAGCGGCAGGTTCCGGTCTGGGCCGCATGCTGGGTATGCTGGTGCTGGCGTTTGCCGCCATTGCCCTGCTGATCCTGTTCGTGGTACGTCCTCCCTGGCTGGAGACGTGGCTGGATGCCCAAGAGGCGCAAAGCGGGGATCCAGTGGTGATGTCCCCGGCGGCCACGGAAGCACCGGTCCCTACAGCCACCTCCATAGCCCTGCCCACCGCTACCATGACGTCCGTGCCGCCGACAGCCACCCCGACGCCAGAACCGACTTCGCCGGCGGTGGCGGATATCGTCACCGCCAATACAGACCTGGCCCTGTACGTCTGGCCGCATCTGCAGGCCGAGGTGATGGCTACCATAGGGGAGGGTGAAGTAGTGATACCGGTCCAGGTGGTAACCGGAGCCAGCCAGCGCTGGCTGCGCCTGGAAGGGGGGCACTATGTCCTGGCCGAAGCCGTCGACAACGCGCCCAGGGAACTGCCGGCCATAGCCGTATCGGATTTGGCTGACATGCCGGACTTCAGTGTTCCAGCCACCGCCACACCGATCCCCGAACCCGCAGACGTCGAGGCACCGCCCTCCGCCGAAGTTCCGCCGGCGACTCCGGTGCTTATCGTCACCACCCGCATGCGGGCCGGACCGGGTGCGGACTCCCCGGACAAGGGCGAACTGCTGGCGGGCACGTCACTCCGCTTGATTGGCACCAGTGTGGATGCAACCTGGTTCATGCTGGACAACCGCTACTGGATTCCGGCCGAGACGGTCAGCGGAGTGGTGGACGGCCTGAACGTGCGGGTACCCTCCTATGCGCTGGTGGATGCCAATCTGCGGGCAGGACCGACTGCAGATTCCCAACGGGTTGCAGGCATCAAGGCCGATGAAGTCGTAGTGTTGGTCGGGCAAGCGATTGGCACCAATCCGGATGGCATCTGGTACCAGCTGGATACAGGGACCTGGATCTTTAGCGGGCTGGTGGCGGACGCTCCCGGGGATCTGCCCACCGTCGAATAGCTGTAGTAGCGGTCGGGTGTGTGCGCCGCGGGTCCTGTTTGGGGACCGGTGCAGTACAGGCCAGCCAGGAGGCGCCGGGGTTGCCCTCCGCAACCGTTACAGGGGTTCCCGCAGATCGGGACCATCATGCCGGGCATCGTTCACCCGCGTACTGACCGGAAACGCCTCCATATCAGCAGCAGTGTAGGGCTGGCAGATGGCCTGCAGCTCGTCCCGGGCCGAGGGATCGGCGGACAGCCACAAGGGGTATTGGGCGGGTGACAGAATCACGGGCATGCGGTTGTGAATGGGTGTGAGAAGAGCGTTGGGAGTCGTTGTCAATATCGTACAGGACTCGATTTCCGTACCCGTGGCATCCGTCCAGTGTTCCCATAGGCCCGCCAACGCGAAAGTGGTACGGGAACGTACGCGAATGAGATAGGGTTGCCGGATCTTGCCCTTGCGTTGCCATTCGTAAAAGTGGCTGACCGGGACCAGGCACCGTCGGTACTTGAAGGCAGCCCGGAAGGATGGCTTGTCGGCCACGGTTTCGCTGCGGGCGTTGATCAGGCGCGATGCCAGGGACGGATCCTTGGCCCAAAACGGAATCAGGCCCCAATGGGCAAAAGTAAATTCCCGCCGACCGGTATGGGGGGATTCCCGCACGATACCGATAGGCTGGGTAGGGGCAATATTGAACCGGGGACCCAGTTCGACCGGCAACGGCAAGTCAAACTCCAGCTGAAAGGATTCTGCATCCGGCACGAAACCAAATCGACCACACATAAGGAATGGGGGAACTTGCAAGGTATACAGGCAGGCGGAAAGCAGCCGGACAGCAGAAGCAATTTGTGTCCGTGGACCTGCAGATTGCTGTTGGCCTCGTTTCGCACCCTTGCCAATAAGTGTAGTGCATTCCCCGGCTGGCAGCACGGACTGCGTTACCGATGCCAGACTGGCATGCAGGCCGTTGCCTTGCCCCCTTACCGATCTGTCTTCGGGGTGACAGGCTGCGTGATTCCCGCCCCGGGCCTGCATCAGGTATTATCGTCCTGATACGGGAGACGTGAGAGCAGGGCCAGGCGACGCCACCGGTGTCTGGCACCAGCAGACCGGCTGACAGCCGACAACGTGCTGGCTGGCTCATGACCCTGCCGGGCAAGACCTGTGCAGCTCCCGTATGGCTTTGGATTATGTTCCCGGGCTTGAGTACACAGCCATGCTCTGTCCCTGTAATTGCGGTGCTGCGTGCTTGCGGCCGGGACAGGTCTACCAGCAGGAGAGAATTTATGCCCCCAAGTGATGAAGTGCAGCATCCCAAGGTTGTGGTAGTGGGCGCAGGCAGCCTGTTTTTTGGCCGCCAGGCCATCTGGCAAATGGTGCATTCGCCTCATCTGCAGCAGGGGACTTTGGCCCTGGTGGAGACTGATGAGGACAGACTCGCCAAGCTGGTGACGTTGGCGGAGAAGGTGACAGCGGCCAATGGCGTGGGGCTGGCCGTGGAAGGCACTGCAGATTGGCGGGATGCGTTGCCCGGTGCCGATTTCGTCGTACTCAGTTTTGCCCGTGATACGGTCAAGTACCGGGGCATCGATTGCGCCATTTCCGAAAAATACGGCGTCCGCATGTGCTCGGGCGACACGATTGGACCGGGGGGCATTTTCCGCGCCATGCGGGAATTTCCGCGCATCCTGGAATGCGTGGCCGATGTCGAACGGCTCTGCCCGGAAGCCTGGGTCATCAATTACATCAACCCGTCGTCCGTACACGGCATAGGGCTTATGCGGTTCGCCCCCAAGGTCAAGAGCTTCGCCCTGTGCGACAGCCTGCATATGCCCCATATCCGGCACCGTATTGCCCGGGCTGCGGGGTTGCTGGCCGAAGGCGTGGAGGCTCTGCCTCCAGACCAGGACCAGGAATTCGACATGCGCATTGCGGGGGTCAATCATTTTACCTGGCTCCTGAAGGCGGAATACCAGGGCCGGGACGTGACCCCGGCGGTAGCCCAGTCCCTGGCCACCCTGGCCGCGGGGGAGTCAACGGACCGGATGACCGATTCCAAGGCCTGGCTCAATATGTCCATTGGCCACGAACTCTACGAGATCTTCGGCTATGTCCCGGTTTGTGTTGCCCATACCAAGGAATATGTGCCCTACTACCAAGGCACCGGACAGCGTCCGGGCCGCATACCGCCCCTGGCCATTTGGGATACGGAAACCCGGTACGACCGGCATGAGGCGATGTGGCACCAGATTGATGACTTCCTGGATGGGACCATTCCCATTGCCAACTACACCACACTCATAGGACCGGATCATGCGACCGACATCATCGAAAGCATGGTGGGCGGCCTGGGCAAACCCTTCTATGTCAATACCGCCAACGAGGGGACCGTCACCAATATGCAGGACGATGCCTTTCTGGAATTGTTGTGTGACCTTGACATGGACGGTCCTGTACCCAGACCGGTCGGAGAAATGCCCCGTGGCTTGCTGGGCCAGCAGCATCTCATCCTGGACACCCACGAACTGACGGCCGAAGCCGTGGCCAAGGGAGACTATGGCCTGTTGCGCCGTGCGATGCTGACGGATCCCATTGTCAATTCCATTGGGGATGCGGATGCGATTCTGCAGGAATTGCTGGAACAGGAGCGGGAAGTCTTGCCCGCATGCTGGTATCACTGATCCCTGCCCAACAGACAATTGACAGGCTTGGACGCTCATCCCTGCTCCTGACCTCAAAACCGTTTCCGCTCAGGGATACCCCATGCCCGATTGCTCTGCAAGCCGGCCCGGACAGCCCTGTGTCCACCCACGCCTCCATTCTGGTGGGTAGCGCGCAGCATACCGGTGACGCCGGATCAGGGTCCAGCGTTCCATGTCTGGGATGAGAATGGCATAGATTTGGGCATTGTCCATCAGGCATCTGGTGCTTGGGACCGCTGGCGGTGGATCCTAATGGGGACTATATACGGTTTCACAGCGGGCCGTGCAGACAGTAGCGGGCAGGCTAGACTAGGGCATGCACAGGGAAGTGACGATGACCCACCGGGGCCTTACCTTGCGGGTGCATCCGGGGAGCAGGGCCAAGCATGACCAAATGCTGCGGACCGCCGGGGCTGGCCGGCGCGTATGGCATGAAGCCTTGGCCATCTGCCAACACAAGACGATAAGGACGGCAAGGCCGACAAGCCATCGGTTACGTTCCTATCCCTGTGCAAGCTGTACATGCAGCTCAAACGGAAATTG
Source organism: Caldilineaceae bacterium (assembly GCA_965200385.1). Classification (GTDB taxonomy): domain Bacteria; phylum Chloroflexota; class Anaerolineae; order Caldilineales; family Caldilineaceae; genus Bin34. The sequence continues at coordinate 3,276,482 of OZ241342.1, read as the reverse complement.
CCTTGGTTGCGTGAGTTGCCCTCGGACACTGTGTGCTCTACCCTGAAATATTGGGCCGAAGCCTACAAGCGACACTTTGGCGGGGCGGGGAAACCTGACTGGCAACGCAAGTACAAGGACACGTCCCAATTCACTGTGCCCAACAAGATTAAGGTTAAGGGCCAGAAGATCTACATCCCCCAAATGGGGGGGTCAGGTTGACAGGCCAGAACCCTTACGCCGGTTACAAACCCAAGCAGGCCGCGTGCAAGTACGAAGCTGGGCATGGGTAGGTGTCCATCCTGTACGCCGTGCCGGACCCACGCCCGACCCGACCTGCCAAGCCTGTGCATCTCGTCGGCATGGACCGGAACGTGGGGCAGGTTGCACTCAGCACGGAAGTCATGTATGAACTGCCGGGGCTGGCCAAGCTGGATGCCAAACTGCGCAGACTACAACGCCAACTGGCGCGGCAACAGTACAAGAGCAAGGGTTGGCAAAGGACCAAGATACGCATGCAGAAAGTACAAAGGAGAATATCCCATGTCATAAAGAACTGGTGCCACCAGACCCGTCGCACCATCGCTGACATACACGATGAAGTCATCTTGGCAGCGCTGCACATCAAGGGTATGACCAAAGTGCCCGTGGCGCCAAGGAAAACCCCGGCAAGCATGTCGCGCAGAAAAGAGGGCTGAACCGTGCTATTTTGCGCAGCGGATGGGGCCGATGGGAACGGTATATGCGTTACAAGACCTATACAGAAAAGATAGATCCCAAGTACACGTCACAACGTTGTCATACCTGTGGTGTGATACGCAAAGCGCACCGGAAGTCTCAATCTGCCTATCATGGCAGTGCATGCGGCCCTGAACATCCGGGACAAGTGATTGGTTGAATTTATGGCGTCCGGGGACGGCGCAACTGCAGGTGGAGGTGGCAGCGTGAGCTGGCCTGTGAAACCTGAAAGTGTATCCGGTGTAGCATCGCGGCCTGCGGGTGCGGTGTGAAACCGTATATAGTCCCCATCCTAATCCATCTCGATCTGAAAACGGTTGAGCCATGCCTCGCCTGTGCCCGCGATGATTTCATTGCCCAACTCCAGAGAGGCCATATAGTGATCGGACGGTATGTGGCCATGTTGGACCAGATACCCGAGGATTTTCTCTACATTGACCACGCCACTATACTGCGCCACCTGGCTGACGAACGCGATATAGTACGGCTTTTTGGCTGCCAGGCCGTGATCTGTTCCAGGGGCCGGATCGAAATGCGGGCGTATGTAGAGATCATACGTAACGTCATCAATGGCAACCTGTCCTACCCGGAATTCCTGTGCTTGCGGCTGGAAGGTCTGATCCATCCAGATCATGATTTCATGTGTAATCGTTTCGGGTGTCGGTGGATTCGTACTCGTCACCCAGATGTCGAAGGCGAGATTGTACGTGCCCTGTGCCGTCATTTCCAGGGCATAGTGCACGGACAATTTGCTGATGGATGCGATCCGTACAGGCAGACTGGCTGTGGTGGACGAGGCGTGCCACGGTTTATGCCCGTAAATCACTTCGGGATACGCTTTGACATTGCCTGTTCCCCGTGGCCATTGCCACCGCCAGCCATACTGCTCGTTCCCGTCAGGACCACGCCTCAGAATACACTGTACGTACTCCGTAATGTCTCCCTTGCCCCATACATTGTTTTGATAAATGAAGTCTTGGTGTACCCATTCTTCCCAATCCGCGCAGCTGGCCTGGACGGTAACCGTTGCAAATTCATGTCCAACAGTGCTATCGACGCCAGCGGAAGAGATGAAACTGTCGATATCGCTGCATCCAGCCATGGCCAACCCGAGAATGAGTAGGCTTGCCCAACGGCAGATTGTACGGTACATGGATCTTCTCGCACGATGCAGGGGCCGGGTCTTGTCCGTGGCTAGGGGACTATATACGGTTTCACACCGGACCCGCAGGACGCAATGTTATACCGGATACATTTTCAGGCTGCACAGGCCAGCCTACGCTGCCACCTCCACCCACAGTTGCGCCGTCTCCGAACGCCATATTCTTAACCAACCACTTGTCCCGTATGTTTTTTAAGGCTGCATTCACGTCGGCATTCTTTTTCACATCGCATTTGCCGCAATGATAGACAGACTGAGACTTCCGGTTGGCCTTACGTACCTTGCCACAGTTATGACAACGTTGTGACGTGTACTTGGGATCTATCTTTTCCGTATAAGTCTTGTAACTCATATACTGTTCCAGCCGTCCCCACCCGCTGCGTAAAACAGCACGATTGAGTCCCCTTTTCTACGCCACATTCTTACCGGGGTTTTCCACAGAGCCTTGGGCGCTCTTTGGTCATACCCTGAATGTCAAGGTCCTCAAAGATGACTAAATCGTGCAAGTCAGCGATGGTACGACTGGTCTGGTGGCACAGTTCTTTATGACATTGGCTATCTCCCTGTATATCTTTTGAATGCGTAGTTTGGTACGTTTCCAACTATTGCTCTTTAACTGCTGCCGGGCCAACTTTTTTTGCAGCCTATGCAGTTTGACATCCAGCTCCAACAGCCCCGGCAGTTCGCACAGGACTCCAGTACTTAGCGCCACTTGCCCTACGTTCCGGTCAATGCCTACAGGATTAACAGGTTTGTCTGGTCTATCCGGGCGTGGGTCATGCACTTCATACAGGATGGACACATACCAATTACCGCCTTTGTACTTGAACGTGGCCTGTTTCAGTTTATGTCCCGCGTAAGGATTCTTGCCCGTCAAACGTACCCACCCAATCTTGGGAATGTAGATTTGCTTGCCCTTAACCCTACTCCTGTCGGGTACGGTGAATTTGGGTGTGTCCTTGCATTTCCGTTTCCAGTCAGGATAGCCTGTCCCCGCCTTAAAGAACCACTTGTACGCTTCAGACAAGTGCTGCAGGGTAGAGCGCACAGTGTTCGACGGCAATTCACTAACCAAGGCAATGCCTGCTTGCTTTGCACGTACAACTTACACAGGGAGAAGAACGTGACGGATGGTTTATCGCCTTTACCAGCCTTGTAGTTCTGATATTGCCTTTCGCATATTTCCAAGGCTTCATTCCACACCTTGCGGCAGGCCCTGGTGACCCGCATCATTTTGTCATGTTTGGCTTTGGACCCCGGATGTGCCCGCAAGGTGATGCCCCGGTGAACCCTAGTCTCTTCTGTGTCCATACCCTATGCTAGCTTGCCTGTGACTATCTGCACTGCGCGGTGTGAGTACGTATATAGTCCCCATACAATTCTCTTTGGCGAAACCCACCAGTCCAAACCAGGACTGGCATCATCTTCCGTATTCCTCCCTCCGGGACTTGTTGGGAAAATCTGATTTGATCGCCTGCCAAGACCACGGTCGCTTGTCCGGCATCAGGACGATGGGTGCCGACAACACCTGAGGGACCCGACTGGATCCAGTCAGTTTTGCCTGATGATCAACGCCGTGAGGCCCAGTGCCCCTGCCTTCCCGTGTGGGGGCATGACGCCCTGATCGACACGAAGGGGTACATCCGGCAGGGAAATTCATTAATGCCCAATGAAACGCAACACCAGTGCGATCGCCAGACCTTGCACACTGAGCAGTAGGGGGCTATATAGATAAGTGCCGGACAGTTGGATTCTGCCCGGCAAGACATATGGGCAGAGCCCAAGCAGGCGGGCCTGGCGACGGTTGCCCGCGTGGCCTTGTCTCTGCCAGGTGAGGACAAAGACTTGGCTGCCAGGATTCACACACTGGTCAGGGCCGCGTATGTCCAATGTAGGCCGAATCTATGCTGGATCCTGTATGTCGGTAGGCGATGAGCTGGCACCAGGCAGACTGCGGGGTGATACCCAAGGGGTTTGTCAGTCAGGTGGACGAGAACCCTTGGGGATGGGGTGGTTGCACCGAAACAGGGCGATGACCCAGACCCGGTAACCCAACTTGGAGCCCTGCATGACAGAGTGGGTCTGGGTGCTCTAGTAGCAGACCCAGCAGGCATAAGGCATGGTGGGATGCATACAGCACAACGGACGTTAGGCTTGTCGCCGTGTGCGCAACGGCGTGTACTTGGCCATCGCACTTCTCTGAACCAAACTGCGACCCGGGAAGCGTGCCCAGCGTTCAGCCAGCGCAAGATCCTTGTCTTGGGTCTACAAGACCGGGCCCGCAACCAGGTGGTGGTCAATACCGCAATGTTGGCGCAAGTATCACCCGATAGGAACCGCAATCCGGGTACAAAGGTGGGTTCTTGCCCGACACGTCATCGTTGGTCTGGAGAAAAGCGTTTATGATCAGTCATATCCCAATCCTGGCATGCTGTGCAATGCGTGGCGTCAAGCAGGTTGCCTGAAGGGTGCCATGCCGTCATGCCCGGATCCCGGAGTGCGGGTATCCCAGGCCTGCCAGGGACAGAGTGGGTGACGCGGTGGACTCGGCACGGACAGCAGGAGGCAATACCATGGGTGATGATCTGCAACTGCAGCAGTACCTCTTTGATTTACAGGGCTATCTGGTGATTGAGGACGTGCTGAGTCCGGCGGAAATCGCCACGTTCAACCAATTGCTGGACACGAATGAAGTGCCTGCGCCGGGCCAGACGCAGCGCTTCGGGAGCGCGCCCGACGGCCCCGGTTTGCTGGATTGGGGGCAGCCTTTCTGCGACTTGCTGGATCATCCTGCGATCATGCCCATTCTGCGGTTTCGCCTGGGGGACTGCTTTCGCCTGGATCGTATTTACGGGATGGCCATGCAGGCGGGCATGGGGCGGGGTGCGCTGCATGCTGACTATGGAGCCTCTGCGCCCTCATCAGGCGTGCAGCCCGGCGAATACTATGCCTTTCGTGACAACCAGATTTACAACGGCTTCATCGTCGTAACCTGGAATCTGTGTGACACGGGACCGGGGCTGGGGGGCTTCTGTTGCATTCCCGGCAGTCACAAAAGCCATTACACGGTACCGCCCCAGGTTGCGGCGGCACCGGATGAGGCACCGTGCGTGATCATGCCGGAGGCACCCGCCGGTTCAGTCATTCTGTTTACCGAGGCCCTGACCCATGGCACGGCGGCCTGGCATGCTCCGCACCAGCGTCGATCCCTGCTGTACAAATATTGTGTCTCACACATAGCCTGGACGTCCCGGCGGGTGCAACCGCCGCCCCAGGTAGAACTGACAGAGCGGCAGCAGATTCTTTTCCACGAACCCGGTGATCCCCTGCGTCATTTCCCCTCCCTGTTTGACGGCCGCTGACGATTCCCCCTTATTCAATCCCCCTTCATTGCTTCCTCTTGGCAGACACTCCGGAGCGGCAGACCATGTCTGACTACCATATTTCCGCGGCAGACCGGTCCAAGCTGGTCCATATTTCCACGGCTACCCTCACCTCCGCCCTTATCAAGCGTGGTATCCACCAGACTTTCATGCAGGGCGTGCGCCCCCTGCGTCCCGATCTGCACCTGGCCGGTCATGCATTCACCTTGCGCTATATTCCCAGCCGCCAGGATCTGGTGGACCGGCGCTATGACAACACCACCAATGCCCAACGTCTGGCCATGGAGAGCATCGGTCCCGATCAGGTGCTGGTGATCGATGCGCGTCGGGACATCCGTACGGGAACGATGGGTGACATTCTGGCGACGCGTATCATGATGCGGGGAGCGGCAGGGGTGGTCACGGATGGTGCCCTGCGCGATACCCCCGCGCTAGCCGCCATGAATTTCCCCATCTATCTGGGAGGTGCCGCCGCTCCGCCCTCGCATCTGATTCACCATCCCGTAGACATGAACCAGCCCATCGGCTGCGGTGACGTGGCCGTCATGCCCAACGATTTGATTGTGGGGGACGGTGAAGGGGTGGTGGTGATCCCGCGCCATCTGGCCCGGGACGTCATTGATGAGGCCTGGGAGCAGGAACGGCTGGAAGAATGGGTAGTGGCACGTGTGAAGGACGGTCGTGCCATCGCTGGCCTTTACCCACCCAGCGATGAGACGCGAGCCGAATTTGAAGCTTCACAGGGCAAGAATTGACCTTCCGGGAGGCACAGCTTGCCTGTGGGGATGAAGCCACGCCTCGTCAACAGCACAGGGAACCAAACTCAGGCATACAGTGGCAGCCACACGCTCATTTGACCTGAGCCCCGGTTGTTCCAGGCATAGTAGGGAATCAGGGTCAGGGGCACAGATGTCGGGACTGCTTCCTCCAGTTCGCCGTACAGGGATGTGGTTGCTGTCGGCAAATGCAGCCCCTGGCCCTGCAGGATAACCACGTCACCCAATATGCCCTGTGCGCGCTTGGGCGTGAAGGCAGTGGAGCGTGTCACGTACAAACTGGTAATATCCGTGACGCCTAGCAGATCCGCCGTCTCTGCACAATACACCACGGGCCCCCGGACATACGCTACCTGATTGCGGGTTTCTTCCACCTTGGGATGGGCGTGGAGACGGCGTACCCGCATGGGCAATTGGAGACCAATGCGGTCACCCGCCTGCCACTGGCGCTGGATACGGCAGAAGGAGCCCGGTACTGCCTGGGGGCCGGGTTCGTCGTTGACCGTTACGGTGGCACCACGTGCCCAGGCCGGAATGCGCAGCAACAGGGAGAAAGGTGACGTTGGGGCTTCCGTCACCACCAGCTCCACGTCGCCTGTCCAGGGATATTGGGTGTGTTGCTGCACTTCCACGAACTGGCCGTCACCCAGTTCGGTCCTGACCGTACCGGAACCGTAGAGGATTACCCACAGTTCATTGGCAGCCTGTCCATACGCCCATTCATGGAGGGAGACCAGGGTGCGCAGGACGTTGGGCGGACAGCAGTAACAGTGAAAGTTGGCCCAGCGTTCCGTGTAGTCCTGGCTCAGCAGGACGTGCTCGTCACCGTACCAGCGCAAGGGATTGGTATAGCAGAAACGCAAGCCGTCCAGGCTCATGCCCGAGAGCATACTGTTGTACAGCACCAGTTCCAGGTTGTCGGCGTATGCGGCCTCACCCGTCAGGCGCAGCATGCGCAGGGACCACATGGCCTGGGCGATGTTGGCACAGGTCTCGTTGTACGCGGTGGCGTTCGGCAACTGGTATTCAAGACCATACGCCTCATGCACGTCAGTCCGGCGGGGCCGAGGCAAAGACGCGGCCGCATCGCTCGTGCCCGCCGGATTGAAGAGTTCGGGACGCTGGGACGTGCCGTGATGCAGGGCGGACGTACCGCCGGTCACGTAGATCTTGGTGTCCACGACATTACGCCAGATCCGGTGCAGCGCCTCTGCCAAATCCGGATCGGAGCGTTCCGCCAACACATCGGCAGCACCGCTGTACAGATAGGCGGACGTCACGGCATGCCCTACCGCCGTGGTTTCCTGCCGGAGCGGCATATAACTCTGGTTGAGATCGGATCCGCCTTCCTGTGATCCGCGCATGTCGACAAACACCGTGGCCAAATCCAGGTAACGGTCGTCCCCGGTCGTACGGTACAGGTCGACACAGCCCATGATCTGCGAGGGATTGAATCCGAAATGGGCCAGGGACGGGGGACGTGGGGTAAACACCCCGTGCAGGTAGTCACCCAGCTTCCGGGCCACCTCCAGAAACGTCCCGGAGCCTGTGACGCGGTAATACGTAGTGGCCGCAGTCAGCAAGTGCCCCATGTTATAGAGTTCATGGTCATGCAGATCCGACCAGCGCTGCTTGTCGGTCAACTGGATCTGCGTGCTGATGTACCCGTCCGCCTCCTGGGCAGCGGCAATATGCGCAATGTGGGTCTCCAGCCTGGTCCGGATTTCTTCTTCCCGGGTGATGGCGTACACGTGTGTCAAGGCTTCCATCCACTTGTAGCAGTCACCGTCGCTCCACTTGGTGCCCTGGTGCTCTCCGGTTTGCAGGCCTGCCGCCTTGGGGAAGTTGTGGAGGGAAGCCCCATGGGGAGTGGTATGCAGGATTTCCTCCATGGCGTGGAGCGCGCTGTCGCGGCAGAGCGCGAAACGGGCACCCCAAAAACTCTTCTTGTGCCATTGTGCCTGTCCGGTGGGCAGGGGGTGGAACCTGAGATTGGGACTGACGTGCATGGTGTTTTCTCCTTGCGGCTGGGCCGGCCGTGATCCGCTGAAGGGGTACGTCCCGGCAACAGGTTGTACCTGCAATTATTTGAAGCCCTGGTAGACGAAGCCCTGGATGAAGATGCGCTGGGTAAAGAAGAAGACCCGGATCACGGGCAGCATCACCACCAGCGAGGCCGCCATCAGGTAATGCCAGTCGGTACCGTAATTCCCCTGGAAAAACCGCAGGCCCAAGGCCAGGGTGAACTTGTCCTTGTCGAACAGGTAGATGAGCGGATAGAAGAAGTCGTTCCAGTTCCACTGGAACGAGAAAATGGCTACAGCAGCCAGGGCAGGCTTGGACAGGGGCAGAATGATGCGCAGGAATACCCCGAACTTGGAGCAGCCGTCAATGGTCGCTGCATCGTCCAGCTCAAAGGGCAGTGTCATGTAGAACTGACGCAACAGGAAGACGAAGAAGGGGACGGCGAAAAAGGACGGCACAATCAGGGGATAGAAAGTGTCCTTCCAGCCGAACACGCGCGTGAACAGGATGAACGTGGGAATCAGCGTGACCTGGCGCGGCAGCATCATGGTGGCCAGCACCACTATGAACAGCGTGTTGCGGTAGGCCCAGCGCAGGCGCGCGAAGGCATAGTTTGGCCGGCGTGACCGCGGCCTGGACACTGCTCAGGTAGGCCCAGCGCAGGCGCGCGAAGGCATAGGCCACCACGGCCGAAGACACCAGTTCCCCGATCACGGACAGGCCCGTGATGATCACCGTGTTGAGCAGAAAGATCTCGAAGAGCAGCAGGGTCAGGACTTCGGCATAGTTGCGCCAGAGAAACTGTTCCGGGATCCATTCGGGGAGAAACCGGAATACCTGGGACCGGGTCTTCAGGGAAGTGGACAGCATCCAGACCAGGGGTGCCAGGATGAAGAGACTGCCCGTGCCCAGCACACTGTAGGCGAAGATGCGCTGGATCAGGTTCGTGTGCCGTTTGCCCAGGCCACCGGATGCTCCAGTCTCCACGGCCATACGGTCCGCCGTGTTCATGTTTCCTGTGTCTCGGCCTCGTAGTACACCCAGGCGGAAGCCGAACGGAAGAAGGCCAGGGCCAGGATGCACAGGAACAGGATCCAGGCCAGAACCGAAGCGTACCCCATGTTGCGATACTCGAATGCCTGGCGGTACAGATACAGCATATAGAAAAGCGAGGCGTTGCCAGGCCCGCCATCGGTCATGATGAAATCCTGCGTGAAAATCTGCATGGAGGAGATGACGCCCATGATGAGCTGGAAAAAGATCACCGGGCTTAGCATGGGCAGGGTGATGTGCCAGATCTTGCGGACCGTGCTCGACTGCCTCATACAGATCGGTAGGGATACCCTGCAGTCCCGCGAGGTAGATCACCATGCCGCCCCTACACCCCACAGACTCATGATCACGAAGGAGGGCAATACCCACGTGCGGTCTCCCAGCCAATGGGGTCCTTCAATGTTGAAATAGGAAAGAAAAGGGGACTATATACGTATCCACACTGCGCAGTGCAGGTAGTTGCGGACACGCTAGCATAGGGCATGAACATAGAAGAGACAATGGTTCACCGCGGTATCACCTTGCGGGTGCGCCCGGGGAGTAGGGCCAAGCACAACAAGCTGATGCGCATTGCCGGGGCCTGTCGCAAGGTGTGGAACGAGGGCCTGGAAATCTGTGAAAGGCAGTGGCAAGACTACAGGGCCGGTGAAGCCGATAAACCATCCGTCACGTTCTTCTCGCTGTGCAAGGTGTACGTACAAGTAAAGCAGAAGTTGCCCTGGTTAGGCGAGTTGCCGTCACACACCGTGCGCTACACCATGAAACACTGGTCGGAAGCCTACCAGCGGTTCTTTGGTGGTGCGGGCCGTCCGGTCTGGAAACGGAAATTCAAGGACACGCCCAAATTCACGGTGCCTGGCAATATCAGGATCAAAGGCAAGAAAATCTACATTCCCAAGCTTGGGTGGGTGAAGACGACAGGCAAGAACCCATATGCCGGCTACAACCCCAAGCAAGCCACATTCAAGTATGAGGCCGGCAACGGGTATGTGTCCCTCCTGTACGAAGTACCTGAAACACGCCCGGCTAGACCTGCCAAGCCTATCAACGCTGTAGGTATAGATCGGCATGTGGGGCAGGTGGCATTAAGTACGGGGGGTATGTACGAACTGCCGCCAGTGTTACTCCTGGATGCCAAGCTGCGCAGACTGCCGAAAAAGTGGGCCCGGCAAGCGTACAAGAGCAACGGTTGGCAACACACTAAGTTACGCATTCAAAGGGTATACAGGGGGATGCGCCCTGTCATCAAGAATGGGTGCCACCAGACTAGCCGTACCATGGCTGACATACACGATCTGGTTATCTTGGAGGCCTTGAACATGCAGGGGATGACGCGGAGTGCCCGTGGCTCCAGGGCCAATCGGGGCAAGAATGTGGCCCACAAGAGAGGCTTGCATCGTGCTATTGTGCGCAGTGGTGGGGGACGGCTGGAACGGTATATGAGTTACAAGACGTATACGGAAAAGATAGACCCTGCGTACACGTCACAACGTTGTCATAACTGTGGTGTTGAAAAGCACGCTGACGTGAATGCAGCTTTGCACATACGGGACAAGTGGTTGGCTAAGAGTATGGCGTCCGGGGACGGCGCAACTGCCGGTGGCGGTGGCAGCGCAGGCTGGCCTGTGAAACCTGAAAATGTATACGGTGAAGCATCGCAGCCTGCGGGTGTGGTGTGGGTACGTATATAGTCCCCAAAGAAAAAGGTTCAGCAGTCCGAAGTCCGGGGAAAAGATCCAGCGCCATAACATGGCCACGGCCACACCCGCCAGGACGGCGGGCAGGTAATAGATGGTGCGGATTACGGACTGACCCCGGATGTTGGCGTTCAGCAGCATCGCCAGGATGACCCCCAGCACCAGATGCAGCGGGCTCGCCATCAGCGAGTAAATCAGGGTCACGCGCAGCGAATGCAGGGATAGCGGATCCTCGACGAAGAATTCGCGGTAGTTGCCCCAGCCTACAAAGAGGGCTGGTGAAATGAGATCCCAGTCGTACAGCGACAGGATGAGGGACGCGATCATCGGACCGAGGGTGAAACCCACGAATCCCAGCAGCCAGGGGGCTGCCATGACCCAGCCCAGAATGGCTTCCCGGCGACGAAAGGTCAGACGACGCGACAGCATGGCCGGAGTGTGCTCACCGTGTCTGAGCGGTCACGCAGGTGTGACGCCGCGTGGGGCGTACCCGGCCATACGTACCAACGGATTGCCCGCCGCCCGCGGCATGGGGCAGAATGGCCCCGCTGGTGACAGCGCCTCCAGGCTCTGTGGCCTGAAGACGCTGCCTGTCGGATGCAAGCTGCCGTTGGATCGCTAGCGCCACTGGCCTTCCTTGATCAGCGGGTCCACCGCCGCCTTGATCCGATCCGCCACCACTTTCGCGTCTCGCTTCTCGCCATTGAGCAGCAGGTCTACCTCGGCCTGCATGGTGCGCGACACCTCGTTGTAGTTGGTCAGCACCGGATCCGGGGCCACAAAGTGGCGCACAGCGTCGACCATCACTTCCTTGTGCTTGGGCGGACGGGTATCCGTCAGGAAATATGCCTGCTGGGCAGACAGGGTCGTACCCTGCAGCCCGCCGTCCTGGATAATCTTTTGGGGACTATATACGTACTCACACCACGACCGCAGGCCGCGATGCTTTGCCATATACACTTTCAGGTTTCACAGACCAACTTGCGTTGCAATCTCCACCCGCAGTTGCGCCGTCCCCGGACGCCATGTTTCTATCCAACCATTTATCCCGGATGTTCAGAGCCGCGTTGATGTCAGCGTTCTTTTCAACCTCACATTCACCACAATGGTAAACAGACTGGGATTTGCGGTTGGCCTTACGTACAACCCCACAGTTATGACACTTTTGTGATGTGTACTTGGGATCTATCTTTTCCGTATACGTCTTGTAACTCATATACCGTTCCAGCCGTCCCCAACCACTGCGCAAAATAGCACGATGCAAGCCTCTCTTTTGGGCCACATTCTTGCCGGGTTTGTCCTTAGAGCCACTGGCACTCTTGGTCATACCCTGAATGTTCAGGTCCTCAAAGATAACTAGATCATGTATGCCAGCGATGGTACGACTGGTCTGGTGACACCAGTTCTTTATGACATGGCGTATCTCCCTGTGTACTTTCTGAATACGTAGCTTGGTGTGTTGCCAACCGTTGCTTTTGTACTCTTGACGAGCCAACTTCTTTTGCAGCCTACGCAGCTTGGCATCCAGGAGTAACAGCGGAGGCAATTCATACATGTCCCCCGTACTTAATGCTACCTGCCCCACATTCCGATCTATGCCTACAGGTCTAACAGGTTTATCTGGTCTAGCGGGACGTGTTTCAGGCACTTCATACAGGATGGACACATACCAGTTACCTGCCTCATACTTGAACGTGGCCTGCTTGGGTTTGTAGCCGGCATAGGGGTTCTTGCCTGTCGTCTTGACCCACCCAAGCTTGGGGATGTAGATTTTCTTGCCTTTGATCTTGATATTGCCGGGCACAGTAAACCTTGGCGTGTCCTTGAATTTACGTTTCCAGACCGGTCGCCCTGCTCCATCAAAGAACCGCTTGTAGGCTTCGGCCAGATGCTTTACGGTATAGCGCACAGTGTTTGATGGCAACTCGCCCAACCAGGGCAATTCCTCCTTGACTTGACTTGTACATACAACTTACACAGGGAGAAGAACGTAACCGATGGTTTATCGCCTTTACCGGCCTTGAACTCTTGCCACTGCTTTTCACAGATTGCCAATACCTCGTTCCATACCTTGCGACAGGCCCCGCCGATCCGCATCATCTTGTCGTGCTTGGCTCTACTGCCTGGTCGCACCCGCAAGGTGATACCCCGGTGTACCATGATCACTTCTGTATCCATGTCCTACCTTAACTCACCCGCGAGTGTCCACACTGCGCGGTGTGGGTACGTATATAGTCCCCAATCTTTTCCATGGCCGGTCCGTTGAAGTACTTCAGCAGATTCCAGGCACAGTCCGCCACCTTGGTGGTCTTGGGAATCACCAGGGGGAAGTAATAGACATAATTCGCGCGTCCTCCGGACCCGCTGGGATAGTGGCCTAGACCCACCTCGAAGTCCACGTCGTGGAAGTTGGGGAACGACCAGCTGCCGTTGTTGATGATGGCCAGGCGGCCTGTGAGCATCAGTTCGACGGCCCCCAGATCCTGCATGACATCGAAACGGGGCGCGAAGCCGTACTTGTGGATCAGGTCCGCGTAGAACTGCAGGCCTTCCACGGCACCGGGTTCATTCAGGGTGCACTCGGTAGGATAGAAAGGATCGTCTACGAGCTGGCCGCCGAATATGCGCACCCAGATTTGCCAGATGACACTCCAGCCCGTTACCTGATAGGCATACTGGGTGGTGTCGCCGTTGGCGTCGCGCTGGGTCACGGCTTCGCACATGTTGAAGAAATCGTCTACCGTCCACTCAGGATCGTCCCACTGGTGCGTAGGCAGAGACGCACCCGCGGCTTCGATCATGTCCTGGTTGTAGAAGAGGGCTACTGACGCCACATTGTCGGGCATGCCGAAGATGCCCCTGTTGTGGGTGTACGATTCAATGGCCAGATCCGGAAACTCACTCATGTCATAGGAGTCGCGATCCACAAAGGGTTCCAGATCCAGTAACAGATCCTTGCTGAGAAATTCCGGCAGATCCGCAATGCGAATGATAAAGAGATCCGGCGGATCGTTGGCAGCGAGACCGGCATAGAGCTTTTCGCTGTAGCCACCATTCCAGCCACCGGGTAGGGAAGTGAAGTTCAGCTTGCAGCCCGGATAGGCTTCGTCAAAGGGCGCCAGGGCCTCTTCCCGAATGCCAATCAGGGGGGACCGTCCCAGAAGAAAACCGTAACTTCCTCGGGTGCCGTGCCTGTTTCAGGGACAGCCACGGTGCAGGAGGCCAAAGCCAGACGGGCTGCAGCTGCCCCCGACACCTTGAGAAAATCCCGACGGGATACTTGGACCGATTTCATGGAAACCTCCAGCTACATACATGGGTGTCTGCCCCTGTAGCATGGTGCAATCAGAACCATGACCATGGCCTGGTTTGCAGTCTGAATGTCGGCCTGATTGGGCACAGCACCACGGGTCTGGACACATTGGCGACCAACGTCCAATGACCTGTGGATGTGTTGCCGCTACAGAAGCCCGGGCGCAACGCAGGACACCGGATGATGCCTGCAGTCCGGGCATCATCCTGGCCACAAACGGTACAGGTCAAGGTAGGCATGGAAGATGGATCGGTAGAATGACCAACCCCATGATCATACCCGGACTGCCCGTCAAGGGCACCATGTGCTGCAAACAACGGGCGTCGCATTGGCCCAGCCGACACCGTCCGTGTCCTGATAAGCACCCAAGCATCGGGGACGGGAAACAGGCCAGCCTGTTCAAACGCGGCCGGATTGGGATGTGCAGGCGGTTGGTACACCCCGATGCCCAGCAAGTCTGCCTGTCCAATTGGTCAACAGACCTTATAAGGAAACTGACTGTCCGTCAGGACATTTCCCAAAGCAGGCGGAGCGGCACCGCGTAGAGCTTTTCACCAAAGGGCACACATGTCTCCCCGTCATAGAGCACTATGCCGCAGACAAACCGGCTACCTGCCGCCTTCTGGAGCCTGTGCAGTCCCCGAAAATCGGATGGGGTTACCGTGGCCCCAGCCTTGATTTCCACGCCAGCGAGAGTCTGTGGATCCCGCTCAATCACGATGTCTACTTCGGCACCATCCTTGTCACGGTAGTGGTAGAAGGTCAGCGATGTGTCCTGCCAGCTGGCCTGTCGCCGCAGTTCCTGAAACACAAACGTCTCCAGCAGTTGCCCCAGCAGGGATCGGTCCGCCCACAGTGTGCGGGCGTCCACTCCCAGCAGGGAACAGGCCAGCCCGGTGTCGCCCATGTGCAGTTTGGGTGTCTTGATCAGGCGCTTCATGCGATTGCTGTGCCAAGGTTGCAGTCTCTCCAGGAGAAATATCCTTTCCAGCAACTCCACGTAATCCCGAATTGTCGGCCAGCTGAGTTGAAAAGGCGCTGCCAGATCTGACAGGTTGAACAGGCATGCGGTCTGCGCAGATGCCAGTGCAAGTATCCTGGGCAAAATGTCCAGCGACCGTATACGGGCCAGATCCCGTACATCGCGCTGTATCTGGGCATCCAGAAAATCGTGATACCAGCGAACCTGTCGCGGCCCGGTCGGAAGCCGGAATACAGGAGGATAGCCACCTGTGACAATGGCTTGTGCCAGCCTTTGTGCCAGATGCTCTGTACGTTGTATTTTGAACTTGCTCTGAAACAAAGTCCGTAGAAATCCGGGAATGGCACCTTGCAGTTCACACTGCGCCAAGGGATGCAGACGAACAATCTGCATGCGCCCGGCCAGCGAATCCGCCAATTGGGGTACCAGCAGCACTTGCGTCGATCCTGTCAAGAGGTAGCGACCCGGTATGCGTTGACGGTCTACAGCCATCTTCAGGGGGGTGAAGAGCGCGGGCACCCGCTGCACTTCGTCAATGATGGATTTCGGTGGCAGCTCCAATACAAAGCCTGCAGGATCATCTTCAGCGGCACTGCGCGTGACGGGATCGTCCAAATTGAGATAAACATAATCCTGCGGTTCCCCTACCATGCGGGCAAGTGTTGTCTTGCCGCACTGGCGTGGGCCGTGTATCAGGGTGACGGGAGCGTCTTCCAACGCTTCCATCAGCCGTCGTTCAATGAAGCGGGGATATGTGGGCAAGTCTGACATCGTCTTGTTGCAACGTATATATGCGTCCAATTCCAAGGTTGAGTGTCGTCCGATTATAACTTTTATATGCGTCCAATTCAAAGGTTGAGTATTGTCCCCTTGCCGGGTGCCTTGTATTGCTCTTGTACGGAAGATCTCGCAGTATTGCCTGTAGCCGTTCGGTACTTGGATATACAGGCCCCAAGTCCTTATGTAATCAGCTACATCCGCATGACAACTCGCAGTACTGCCTGCGAGTGTCCCGGGCCGAAATACCCAACAGTCAAACGGTAACGTCAGATGAAAACCGACTGGAACAGAATCCCGGCAGGTGCATGCTATGAGAAATTTTCCTTGGTCCGGGGATCACAAAAATGGTGGTTGGCCAATTATTTCATGGGTGTTACCATAATCGGGCTTCACCAAATATCAGGATGCCAGATCCAGGGAGGTTGGGATCCCGCTGGATAGACATGAGTCGGTCAATGTCCTGATTCCGTCTTCGCCATGTGACCGGTATCCGGTTGCAACCAGTGTATGTGATATTCAAGGAGAAAAAACCATGAATCGTTCTTCGCGTTTATTGTCCACTCAGGTAAGTCGCCGACGCTTCCTGCAGGTGTCGTCCCTGTCCGTGATGGGTGTCACTCTGGCTGCCTGTGTAGCCCCTGCGCCCGCTGGTGACATGCAGGAAGAACCTGCCATGGAGATGATTGAACTGCGTTTCCAGAACTGGTTCAACGAAAGTGACATGCATACTTGGCAGATTGGGCTGGATCAGTTCAAGGAAGAACGGCCCGATGTGGAGATGAAACTCGAGTATGCGGGCTGGGGGGATACGACCAGTACCATCTTGGCCGGGGCGGCTGCCGGGGATCTGCCCGATGTGTTCATGGCCAGTGACGAACATGTGCCGCCCGTGGCCTCCGTGGGCCTGGTCCTGAACCTGAATCCCTACATTGATGCCATGCCCGAAATCGATGTTGATGATTTTGCGGCCGGTGTGTCACGGGGCTTCAACTTCTGGGGCCGCTGGTGGGGTTTCCCCTATGACCAGTCCACCTGGGGCATTTACTACAACAAGGGCATGTTCGACGAAGCGGGCCTGGACTACCCGCCCACAGAGGACCAGACCCAATGGTCGCTGAGTGAATTTGTGGAGGCTGCCAGTGCGCTCACCAAACCCGATGGCGAACAATGGGGAGCCCTGATCAACGGCAGCCAGTACCTGCATTCCGCTTTCATCTATTCGGCCGGTGGCCGCAATTACGACGATGATGGCCGTGAATGTTTGATATCTTCCCCGGAAACCGCCTCAGCGCTCCAGTGGATGGTTGATTTGGTGTACAAGCATCAGGTAGCACCTACCGCCGCTGAACTGGCCGGCAGTGGGGGCATTGACTACTTCTCGTCAGGCCTGGTGGCGATGGAACTGCAGGGGCAGTGGGACCTGCAGTCCAAGAATGCCGAAGTCGGCTTTGATTTCGATATTGGCTTCTTGCCCATTGATGTGATCCAGAGTACGGTAACCGGCGGTTCCGGCTTCTGTTGCAGCAATGACTCGGATTACCCGGATGCCGCGTGGGAATTCTTGGCCAGCTATACCAGCAGTGAGACCCTGGCCGAAATGGTCGGTCGTCCCGGCCGCGGTATTCCGGCCCGGTGGAGTGCGACGCCCGCCTACCTGGAAGCAGGGGGCAAGGCAGAACATCCCGGCGCCTTTGTCGAGCAGCTCGGTTGGGCTTTCAATGATCGGGCAACACTGGCCAGCCCGCAGTTCAACGATTCCTGGTCGCGCCATTACGGTGCCATCTACGATACCGGGGAAGGTGACATTGCGGCTGCCCTGGCTCTGATCCAGGAAGAAACCAATGAAGCCCTGGCCGAGAAATGGGAAGGCGTGACCATTGATGTCTGACGGTTGACGGCAGAACTCTTGCACTGACGGGTGGGTGGCAGGTTCCGGACCCGCCTCCCACCCGACTTGTCCTGTTCCAGGTACCCTCTGGCGGTGTATTGAGCGCTATGCAACAACAGAGGCAGATACTGTGGCAGGGAGGACCGGCATCCCGTTACCGCCTGGGACTGGCCACCTGCCTGCTTGCTGTACTGGGCGTCTTGATGGCGTTCCCGTTCTTCTGGATGCTGCGCACCTCGCTACTTACGGAAACGGATGCCGCCGTGTTTCCACCCGTCTGGGTGCCCCGGTATCTGGAACTGGGTGGCTACCGGGGGGTATTCACCGTCCAGCCCTTCGGGCGCTACATCCTGAACAGTGCCTTCGTAGCGATTACCGTGATGGTATCCCAGCTGGTGACCGCCAGCCTGGGGGCCTATGCCTTCGCCCGGCTGCAGTTTCCCGGCAGGGACAAGCTGTTTCTCCTGTATCTGGCCACGATGCTGATCCCGGCCGAGGTCACCATTGTGCCTACCTTCGTGCTGGTGAGCCGTTTCCAGCTGGTTGACAGCCTGGCCGGACTGATTGTCCCGGGCCTTTTCAGTGTCTTCACCACCTTCCTGTTGCGGCAGTTCTTCCTGACCATTCCCTACGAACTGGAAGACGCCGCCAAGATCGACGGGGCCGGCTACTTCAGGCGCTATGCCCAGATTGTCATGCCCCTGTCGCAGCCGGCCCTGGCGACGGCGGCCATTTTCATCTTCATTGGTACCTGGCGGAATTTCCTCTGGCCGCTGATCATTATCCGCACCCGGGAACTCCGGACCGTACCGATTGGCCTGGCCGCCATACAGCAGGAACAGGGCCATACTGACGTGCCCCAGCTGATGGCGGGTTCCGTGATGGCGATTGTGCCCGTGATTGCCGTTTTCCTGGTGTTGCAGCGGTACTACATCGAGGGTATCGCCATGTCCGGACTCAAGGGTTGAGCCATGGCCGTCAGTACCTCTGTGTCCGGTTCCGGACGCCGTCCGTTCTTCCGTATGCCCTGGCACAGGGAAGCCCTGGTCGCGCTGCTTTTCCTGGCACCCAATCTGCTTGGCTTCCTGGTTCTGACCCTGGGGCCCGGTGTCTTTTCCCTGATCATGGGCTTTACCAACTGGTCAGGCATCAGCCGGGCGCGCTGGGTAGGGACGGAAAACTACGTTGAGCTGATGACCGACAAGGTGTTTCTCACCTCGCTGCGCAACACCCTGGTTTATACCCTGGAGTTCACGCCCCTCGTGATCGGGACGGCCCTGCTCTTTGCCCTGCTGTTCAACCAGCGGGTCTGGGGTGTGCCCGTAGTACGGTTGCTGTGTTTCCTGCCCATCGTGACCGACTTCATTTCCGTGGCTTTTGTCTGGTCCTGGATCTACCATTTCCGGTTTGGCGTCCTGAACTGGGCGCTTGAAGTGCTGCACCTGCCCGCCCAGGCCTGGCTGGGGGATGTGCGCTGGGCGATGACGGCTCTCGTCGTGATGTCCGTATGGCGCTGGGTGGGGTATTACGCCATTATCCTGCTGGCCGGGTTGCAGGGCATACCCCGCGAACTGAAGGAAGCGGCGACGATTGACGGTGCCAACGGCCGGCAGCTTTTTCTGCGTGTGACCATTCCCCTGCTTTCGCCGGCCCTGTTTTTTGTGCTGATCATCTCCATCACCTCCAGCCTGGCCGTGTTTGAGCAGATGTACATCATGACCCAGGGCGGTCCGCGTGACACCACGATCAGTATCTCCATGTTTCTGTATCAACAGGGCTTCCGCTTCTTCAAGATGGGGTATGCCTCTGCCGTGGCCTGGATCCTGTTTCTCCTGACCTTTATGGTTACGGCCTTCAACTGGACCATACGCCGCCGGTGGGTTTATCAGGAGTAACCTTCTCATGCTTGCCTATCCAAAATCAGGCCGAAACTCGGTTCTCCGTTATGCCCGGTTGCGTCGGACGCGCACCGTGTGGGTCGCGCTCTGCCTTTTGTTGTCCCTCACGTCCTGTGTGGCACCCGGGATCTCGGCATCGCCCATGCACTCGGTCGTGCATGAAGTACACACCACAGGCATGGTGACCCGGATCCCCTTTGATGGCAGCTCTGGCTGTGCGGGCACGTTTGTCCGCCATCACCTGGACAATGTGAGTCTGGCTGCCGGCGCAGAGGGCGTGTACATGTTTGACAGCAACGGTTCGGGCGTGGGGCTGGGGGATCTGGACCGTGATCTGCTGCCTGAAATCGTTTTCGCCAATCTGTCTTCACCCAACGCCGTATACTGGAACGAGGGTCACCTGCGCTTCCGGCGCACAGAGTTGCCCGAGACCGATTCCCGGGCGGCCGCCATGGTGGATGTGGACGGTGACAACCTGCTGGACCTGGTGTTTACCCGACGTCAGGAAGCCCCGATAGCGTATCTGAGCCAAGCCAATGCCTTGGCCAGACAGGAAAGTGCATTTTCCGCCACCGTGCTGCCCGGGATCGCGAAAATCGCCTACAGCATGGTCTGGCTCGATCCCGACCAGGATGGGGATCTGGACCTGATCACCGGGTCCTACGACCTGGAACTCCAGACCCTCTTGGGCGAAGCCTTCGAGGGCCAAACCGGCTCAGGGGTCTATTGGCACGAATGGCAGGATGGCCAGTTCGCCAGTCATCTGCTGGCACGCCGCTCCCAGGCGCTGGCCCTGGCCGCTTGGCCCGGCCAGGAGGGCCTGAGCGTGGCTGCGGGCAACGATTTCCTGCTGGCGGACGGCATCTGGGTATGGGCACAGGGCAGTTGGGCAGACCATACGCCCTTTGCGCAGATCACCCAGAACACCATGAGTTACAGCGTGGGCGACGTCAACAACGATGGCTATCTGGATCTGTTTGCAGCGGACATGAAACCACGGCAGGAGGACCCGGTGACCGCGGCCGCGTGGGCCCCGGTAATGGCCAAGGTGCTGGAAGACCCGACCGACCGGCAAATCACGGCGAACGTGCTGCAGCTGCAGGCGCCGGACGGGACGTTCCGGAACAGGGCGGAGGAGACCGGTGTGGCCGCTACGGGATGGACGTGGTCCACCCAGCTGGCCGATTTCGATCAGGATGGCTTTTTGGATCTCTATGTGGTCAACGGGATGAACGCGGTTGAGCTCTTTGCACACCTGCCGGACAACGAACTGGCCGAAAACAACTGGGCCTTCCGCAATGACCGGGGACAGGCCTTTGTGCCGGCTCCGGAATGGCACATGGAGTTGCGGGAAGGGGGCCGTGGCATGACAGTCGGGGATCTGGATTTTGACGGCGATCTCGACGTTGTAATCAGCAATCTGCTGTCGCCGGCCGTGCTGCTGGAGAATCAGCTCTGCCAGGGCGAGGCCATCCAGGTCAGGCTGAACGACAGGCAATCACACAATACCCATGGCATTGGTGCACGCCTGGTGCTGCATACACACCGGGGAACACAAGTGCGCGTGCTGGAGGCTACGGGCGGGTATCTGTCCGGCCTGCCGCCTGTAAGCCATTTTGGTTTCCCGGAGGGAACAGAATTGCAGCAGCTGGAAATCCTCTGGCCTGATGGCGAGAGGCAGGTGATTCAGCATTTGGTGCCGAACCATATGTATACGGTCGTGCGCACGGACTGACAGTGGTCGGGTCATCCTGCCCTGCGTGTTGGTATGGGGAAAGGAGGCTGATGAGCCCCATCCCACTGGCCCGCGTGACCGACGTGTCAGTCCGGTTTTTCCTCACTAATGTGGTAGCTGGAGATACCGGGCTGTGTGGAGGCCGGGAAGAGATCCCGGCGGAGGATCTTCTTCGCCCACGCATAGGACAGACACCCTTTGCTCCTGTCCAGCCCGATTGGCTATGACCGAGATGCGGTACTGTCAGTCCGGACATCCTGGGCAGAAGATGGCAGTGCCCGGTCTGCACCTGCCCTCCAGCATCGTGGTGCAGGGGACTGACAAGCCAATTCCGGGAGAACCCTGATGATGCCTCCTCATGGGGCTGGTCTGTCACGGGATGTATTCGCACTCCGGCAGGGACGCAGTGTTGCCTGCCGGCAGGAACAGAAGGCCTGCGCCAACACGTACCTCTGGTCCATTTATGGATTTGTGACGCTGGTGGTCACTCTGTCTCTGCAGGTGGCGGTGGTGACACCATAATTGGCAGGCTGGTACGCACTTGGTCATCCAAGTCCGTCAGATCGGCGAAGATCCATAAGCTGGCGCCGCCTGGCGTTACATGCAGCCACTCCGCGTCTTCACTGCGTCCGCTGACGGCCAGCTCGTCTCCCTGTCGCACTTGGTCCAGGACAGGATATTCCAGACCAGGTCCGTCCCGCAGATTGACCACGGTGCCGGTTACCTGCACCTTGACGGTTTCCATCAGAACCCTCATGTCGGGCATGGCACAGGCCGTCAAAACAAGGGCAGACAACAGCCCGAGCCCCAAGATCAGTCGTTTGATGCGTATCTTGATTCCTTCCATAATCGTGCGCTTTCCTTTCCGGGCCAATGAGGCGGAATTCCGGTAGCTGCCATCAGGCAGTCGGGTGGTCCAGGCAGACTGTGACGCTTGTTGGGCTACACCGCAGGCACTACCATGGGACACCCGGGTGAAGGCCACTTCCGGTTCCCTGATTGTACCCTGTCCCGATATGACTCAAGGCAGTTTCATAGGTGTGGAGGCGTGTCCCGACTGACGTTACAGGACGCGCAGTTTGGGATCCACCCATTCACGGAGCCAGTCACCGGCGAGATTGAGACTCAGCACCGCCCCAAAGATAGCGGTCCCCGGGGCCAGAATGAACCAGGGAGCCTGATAGATGTAGGACTGGGCATGCTGCAGCATGTTGCCCCAGGAAGCGGTCGGCGGCAGGATACCCAGACCCAGGTAACTCAACCCTGATTCAATAAGGATGGCGACGGCCATGCCCAGGGTAGCCTGCACGGTAATGGGCGCTACCGCATTGGGCAGAATCACACGCACCATGACACGCCAGGCCGAAGCCCCGGCGGCTTGGCTGGCAGTGACGAACTCGCGTGTCCGGATGTGCAGAACGCTGCCCCGTACCAGCCGGGCAAAACGCGGTGTATACACGAAAGCAATGGTGAGCACTACGTTCAGGACGGAGGCCCCGAAGCTGGCAATGATCAGCAGCGCCAGCAGCACGGGCGGAAAAGACAGCAGGGCATCCTGGAGACGCATGAGCAAGGCATCCAGATGGCCGCCCCGGTAGCCGGCTACCAGGCCCAGCGGCACACCGGCGAGCAGGGCCAGCAGGATGGAACCCACACCCACCAGCATGGCGATACGGCTGCCAAACACCACGCGGCTGAAGATGTCCCGTCCGAACTGATCCGTACCCAGCAGATAGGTGCGGGAGGGAGGCTGCAGGGCGTCTTGGGGATTCTGCGCGTCAGGCGCATGCGGGGCGATCAGGCCGGGCAGCAGCGCTGTGAGCAGGAAGAAAATGTTGCCCAGGGCAATGAGCAGACCTGCACCACGGTGCAGGCTGCGTCTGCGCGGACGATTTTCACGCCGTGAAGCCGGTACGGATGCGCGGATTGAGGAACGCATAGGCGATATCGACCAGAAAATTGACCAGGGCATAAAACAGGACCATCAGCACAATGGCACCCTGGACCAGGGGATAGTCCCGGTTGTAGATGGCCTGCAGGGTGAGCCAGCCCACACCGGACCAGCCAAACACCTGCTCCACAATCACCATGCCTCCCAGCAGCCCGCCAATCTCCAGCCCGATTACGGTGATCATGGGCATGAGGGCATTGGGCAGGGCATGACGGCGGATGCGCAGACGCTGGGCCAGGCCCTTGGCCTTGGCCGTGCGGACATAGTCTTCGTTCAGCACCTCGATCAGGTCAGCGCGCAGAAAGCGGGTGAAGGTAGCGATCAGATAGAAGGAAAGCGTTGTCGCCGGCAAGAGGACGTGACGCAGGCTCACGACGGGATCGTCCCGGAAAGGGATGTAACCTGAAGGCGGCAGCCAGCCCAGCCTGACGGCAAATATGAGGATGAGCAGAAGCCCCATCCAGAAACCGGGTACGGCCACGCCGGCCATGGAGAAAGTCATGACCAGGCGATCCAGCCATGATTTGTGCCCGAGAGCAGCCAGCACCCCCAGCGGCAGGGACACCAGCAGTGAGAGCAGCAGACTGGCCGCGATCAGTTCCAGGGAAGCGGGCAAGCGGGCCCCTATCATTTCCAGGACAGGACGTTCACTGCGGTTGGACACGCCGAAGTCACCCTGGACGGCAGCCGTCAGCCAGATCCGGTACTGGATCCAGACGGGTTTGTCCAGGCCCATCTCGCGCCGCAGTTGCGCCAGCGCCTCCTGGTTTTCGGGGCGGGCCGCGGCCCGCCCCATACGCATCACCGCCGGATCGCCCGGTGCCAGCTGCATGGCCGCAAACACGACCATGGACATCAGCAAAAGCACCGGCACAATCTGCAGCAGACGGCGCAGGCAGTACAGGCCCACGCGGTACCTTTACTCGCTGACGGTTATGGCATCAAAGAAAATGTCTCCCTTGCCGTTCATGGACCAGCCCTGCACCTTGTCCGTGGTCAGGGCCAGCAGCGGCTGGGACTGGACTACGATGACCGGGGCCATTTCTTCCAAGGCACGCATCTGGATGGTCTGGTAGATTTCCCGGCGGCGGTCCATGTCCACGGTGGCGGCACCTTCCGCAATCAGCGCCAGCAACTCTGCATCCGGATAACTGTCAGGATCCTGGAGGTGCGGCTTGAAAATGATGTCATACATCGAGTGGGGATCCCCACCCACGTTCATCCAGTTGGCGATGGTCTGGTAGGTGCGGCCTACGTAGTTGTCCAGCCACGTGCTCAGATCCTCGATCTCGACGGTGAGATTGACCCCGGCCTCGGCCAGGCCGTTCTGCCAGATGGTAGCGATGCTTTCCATCACGCCCACCCCGGCAATGACCTTGATGGTCAAGTCGAAGCCATCCGGATATCCGGCCTCCGCCAGCAG
The DNA here is from genome assembly GCA_965200385.1 of Caldilineaceae bacterium. Lineage (GTDB taxonomy): Bacteria > Chloroflexota > Anaerolineae > Caldilineales > Caldilineaceae > Bin34. The sequence continues at coordinate 3,251,699 of OZ241342.1, read as the reverse complement.
ACTTTGGGCACCGGCCGGATCGTAGGCCAAGGCCTCCGGCTCATCCACATAGGCCCATGAACTGCGGGGCAGGGAGCCGAACTGGGGCATGCCCTGGCCGAAGTAGACGTTCTGCTGGATGGCCGCCTTGTCCAGGGACATGGCCAGGGCCTGGCGGACACGTACATCCTGCAGGGGCTCATACCGGTTGATGGCCATTTCCAGCAGGAAGAGACTGTTGCTGGCATTCGGTGTCTGGATCACAAACCCTTCCCTGTCCCTGAAGCGATCCGCCTGGGCGGCAGGTACCTCGTACACGGCATCTACACTGCCCGCTTCCAGATTTGTGAGTGCTACGGCGTAATCCGGCAGGATCTTGATTACCAGGCCGTCCAGTTTGGGCTGCATATCGGCCGCATAGTCCGGATTCCGTGCCAGCACAATGCGGTCGTTGGGCTGCCACTCCACGAAGCGGAAAGGACCGGAACCGACGGGTTCCTTGCTGATGGTGTCAATGGCTTCCACTGGCACAATGGCGATCAGGGAAACATCTTCAAGAAAGGGAGCCCAAGGGGCTGTCAGGGTAAACCTGACTGTCGCATTGTCTACGGCCTCAATGGCTACTACGGGATCCATCTTGTTGGCATAGATGGTTTCCTGCTCGGTCAGCCGCTGGAATGAAAACACCACGTCCTCGGCAGTCAGCTCCCGGCCATTATGGAATCGGGCACCTTCACGTAGATGGAAAGTGTATGCTGTGCCGTCCGCGGAGATGTCCCAGTTCGTAGCCAGGGCCGGCACGACGTTCATGTTCGCGTCCAGGCGCGTCAGATATTCGAAAATGTTGTGGCCGACCAGCACGTTGTAGGCAATGAGCTGATTCCAGTGCGGGTCATAGTTGTCGATATCCTGTGTCGAGGCGATGGTCAGGGTGCCACCCATCATCGCCGGACTCTCGGCTGCCGCATCCGGGATTTCGGCGGCTCCTGTTGCGGGAGCTGCCGGTGTGGCACAAGCGCCCAGAACCAATAGGGCAGCTGTCAACAATAAATAGATGATCCTTAATTTCATGGCATGGATTCCCGTGGTGCTGGATGAGATCAGGGCTTGCGATGAAATCGGAACAGCGCAGTTATGCCCTTAAGTTGACATTTATCTTAGGGCAAAGGGGTTTCTTGTGCAAAGGATGTTGGTAGACAGAGATGTGTTCCTGTCTGCAGGCCATATCTGCGTACTGTAGAAGCTGTGGTCAGTATTCTCTGCCTGGAACATGACCTCGATGCCTGCCTATACGTCAGAAGCCCAACGCGCCCATGAGATAACGGTGTGGACACGACGGGCGGCCATATACATGAATAGAGACCGAAAATGCGACCCAAGAGTCAAGGGGATGGCGCCGGTCGTCCGGGATCCCGCGCGGTGCTGTCCACATGCACGCAGAGGGCTACCGGGACCGACCGTGGGCGCAATTAGGCCGCAACTGTGTTCTGCCTATGGCAGGTGCGCAGCACTGCCTTGACAGTTGGTCAACACACCCTGGGGCACCACGAGGCCATAGGAAATCTCTCCATTTTGTATACAGTATTTCCCCTTGAGATACGTACCTGGCACCTGCGATCACAGGATAGATTGTACTTTATAGGGGGACTATATACGTACTCACACCGGGCCCACAGGACACGATGCTTTACCGGATACATTTTCAGGCTTCACAGACCAACCGATGTTGCAATCTCCACCTGCAGCTGCGCCGTCCCCGGACGCCATGTTTTTAACCAACCACTTATCCCGTATGTTCAGAGCCGCATTCACGTCGGCGTTCTTCTCTACATTTGGGGACTATATACGTACCCACACCACGCCCGCAGGCTGCGATGCTTTGCCGTATACATTTTCAGGTTTCACAGGCCAGCCTACGCTGCCACCGCCACCGGCAGTTGCGCCGTCCCCGGACGCCATACTCTTAGCCAACCACTTGTCCCTTATGTTCAAAGCTGCATTCACGTCAGCGTTCTTTTCAACACCACATTCGGTTGGCTTTACGTACTTCGCCACAGTTATGACAACGCTGTGACGTGTACTTGGGGGCTATCTTTTCCGTGTAAGTCTTGTAAGACATATACCGTTCCAATCGCCCCCAACCGCTGCGTAAAATAGCACGATTCAACCCCCTTTTCTGGGCCACATTCTTGCCGGGTTTTTCCACAGAGCCACGGGCGCTCTTGGTCATACCCTGAATGTTCAGGTCCTCAAAGATAACTAGATCGTGCATATCAGCGATAATGCGACTGGTTTGGTGACACCAGTTCTTTATGCCATGACGTATCTCCCTATGTATTTTCTGGATGCGTAGCTTAGTGCGTTTCCAACCGTTACTCTTGTACTGTTGCTTGGACAGCTTGCGTTGCAGTCTGCGCAGTTTGGCATCCAGTTTCAACAGGCTTGGCAATTCATACATGACGTCTGTGCTTAGCGTCACTTGCCCCACGTTACGGTCAATGCCTACGGGGTGTATAGGCATGACGAGTCTAGCCGGGCGTGGGTCGGGCACTTCATACAGGATGGACACATACCAGTTACCAGCCTCATACTTGAACGTGGCCTGTTTTGGTGTGTAGTCAGCGTATGGGTTTTTGCCTGTTAACCGTACCCATCCAATCTTGGGGATGTAGATCTTTTTGCCCTTAATCTTAATCTTGTCGGGTACGGTGAATTTAGGCGTGTCTTTAAATTTCCGTTTCCAGTCCGGATGGCCCGCCCCCGACTCGAAGAACCGCTTGTAGGCTTCGGCCAAGAGCTTCAAGGTGTAGCGTACAGTGTTCGATGGCAGCTCACCTAACCAAGGCAACTCCCGCTTGATTTTCACGTACAACTTACACAGGGAGAAGAACGTGACGGATGGCTTATCGCCTTTACCAGCCTTGAAGTCCTGATATTGCCTTGCGCATATCTCCAAGACTTTGTTCCACACCTTGCGGCAGGCCCCGGTAATCCGCATCATTTTGTCGTGTTTGTTCTTGGACCCCGGATGCGTCCGCAAGATGATGCCCCGGTGAACCATAGTCTCTTCTATGTTCATGCCCTATTCTAGCTTGCCCGGTACTAGCTGCACTGCGCGGTGTGAGTACGTATATAGTTCCCCAACTTTGCTGCCCGTTTCTTGATCGACAGGCCTGTGAGGGATCAGGTGAAGGTCATACCCCTGCACATGTAAATAGACTCAATTCCGGGGTGCATGATCCACCTGGCCGATGCTGTCGTGTGTGATGATGACATAGGGGCATCGGATCCTGGACTGGATGTCAAGGATCTGCAATGTCCCGCGCGTGAGCCGACTGCAAGTCACGGTTGGTGCTGCAAGGCAAAGGGATCGTTGCTTTGCCACAATTTGTAAAATTGTAATATACTTGGTGTTTGTAGTAGCATGCACAGCACTTGCCGATGTCCCGTGATGATGGAAAACGCCGCTCTCGACATGACTCGCACTATTCTCCCAATGCACCCAGGGCCACTATGCCAAGCAGATATGCCTTGCGCATTGTCGGATCCCGGACTGGGTGCCAAGGAGCTGCAACGTCCCGCGCGTGAGTCGACTGCAAGTCACGGTTGGTGCTGCAAGGCAAGGGCTTGCAGTTTTGTAAAATTGTAATATACTTGGTGTTTGTAGTAGCATGCACAGTACTCGCCGATATACCGTGATGATGGAAAACGCCGCTCTCGACATGACTTGCACCATTCCCCAATGTACCCAGGCCCACTATGCCAAGCAGATGTGCCTTGCACATTACATGCAAAAATACCGCGGCGGTACACCGGGGCGCATCCGTGAGCGCAACAACAAACCTTCGTCCACCTGTACCGTAGACGGGTGCGCTAAACCCTACACCGCCCGCGGCATGTGCATGATGCACTACCAGCGTCATCGCAGAGCCGGCAGCGTCAACTAGCCGCCTCCAAGGGCTGCATATAAAGGCTCATCCCAGATTTCAACAGGAGACAACTAGTCGTGAAGTCATTACTCTTGTATTCCCGTTTCTATGGTTTGGCTATCCTGTTGGGAGGGATGCTCTATCTCTTGATTGCCTGTACCCCGGCAACATCGTCCCCGACCGACAGCCTTCCCGCGGAGTCAACTGCCGACACTGCCCTGCAGGTGGCTGCCTCTACCGCCTTCGTCGCCGACTGGGTGGAGCAAGTTGGCGGTGATCACGTAAAGGTATTTACCCTCCTGCCCGAAGGGTCGGATCCGCACCATTACAGTCCCAGTCCCCAAGACATGATCTCGGTGGCCCAGTCTGCGCTTCTCTTCCAGGTTGGCCTGGGTCTGGAGGAAAGCTGGCTGGCTGGACTTGTGGCAAATGCCCAGGAAGAAGGCCTTGAAGTCGTTACCCTGGGAGAATATGTGGATGTACTTGTCTTGGATCCCAATGCATCGGAAGCAGCTCATGCAGAGGGACATGAAGCGGAAGAGGCGCACGAAGACGAGGACGGTCACGAAGAAGACGGACATGCGCACGAAGACGGGGACAGTCACACAGATGAAGACAGCCACGAAGATGAACATGCCCATGAAGGCGAGGACGGCCACGAAGAAGACGGACATGCTCACGAAGACGGGGACAGTCACACAGATGAAGACGGCCACAAAGATGAACATGCCCATGAAGGCGAGGACGGCCACGAAGAAGACGGACATGCCCACGAAGACGGGGACAGTCACGCAGATGAAGACGGCCACGAAGATGAGCATACCCACGAACATGCATATACAGGCGTGGATCCCCACTTCTGGCTGGATCCCCTGCAGGTCAAGTTAGTTGTCTCTGCCATAGCCACACATCTTGCCCAGCTGCAACCCGCCCAGGCCCACGAGTTTCAGGAACGGGCGGAAGCCTACAACGCGGAGCTGGATGAACTGCATACCTGGATTCAGTCGCAGGTGGCAATGGTGCCGACGGAACAGCAGATTCTGGTCACAGGCCATGACTTCATGCAGTACTTCGCCAAGCGGTATGACTTTGAAGTGATGGGTACCATCAGCGGGGGTTTGGTCACAGCACAGGCCCACGAAGTCTCGGCTTATGCATTGACGGAACTGGTCGAACATATGCAGGAACGGAATGTCAGGGCCATCTTTACTGAATATGGCCACAGCAGTGCATTGGCTGATCAGGCAGCGCAGGAAGCCGGCGTTGATGCGGTGGTTCAGCTCTACACAAGTGCGCTGGGACCTGCAGGCAACTACACGGGCATGATGAGGGCTAACGTGGAAGCTTTGGTGGAGGCCCTGCAATGAGAACAATGAGCGAACATAGCCCTGCCATCGCGACCAAGGACCTGGCCGTCGTTCTGGACCGTTGCTGTCCAGCCTGCCCGAGTTCCTGGTGTACGGCGGCCATCGCGACCAAGGACCTGTCCGTTATTCTGGACGGCAAGCTGATTCTGGATCATGTGACCTTTGAAGTGGAACAGGGGAGCCTGATTGGGGTCATGGGGCCGAATGGTGCAGGCAAGAGCACCCTGTTCGATGCCATGGCCGGCCTGTTGCCACAGGTTACAGGTGAAGTGCGGTTTTTTGGCCAGCCCCTGCGCGAAGCACGAGGCAAGCTGGCCTATGTACCCCAGCAGGAACGGGTTAACTGGAAAGTACCGGTACAAGTACAGGACATAGTCCTGCAGGGACGGGTGCAGGGCTTCCGGTTGTTTCGTCGCTTCAGTGAGGAGGACCGACGGCAGGCCGCGCAGGCGCTGAAGATAGCCGATATGTGGGACCGGCGTCAGGATATGATTCAGAATCTGTCCCTGGGCCAGCGCCAGCGGGTCTTTCTGGCCCGGGCGCTGGCACAGCAGGCTGATATCCTCCTCTTTGATGAATCTCTGAGCGGTGTGGATCAGTCTTCACATATGCAGATCATGGCGACACTGAAGCAGCTCAAGGACCAGGGCAAAACCATTCTTGTCGTTTCCCATGATCTGGACGATGTAGTAGACCACTGTGACGCCTGCCTTTGGGTTAATCAAAAGGTCATCTTGAACTAAGTCCCACACCGGCAGCCTGACCGCGCCATATTGATGGAACTACACCATGCCAGACGCCCTACTGGAATTCGTGACAGCTCCTTGGCAGTATTCCTTCCTGGTACGGGCCCTGATCATAGCGGTTCTGGCGGGGATCATGTGTCCTCTGCTGGGGGCTTATGTAGTCATACGGCAATTTGGATTTATGGGCGATGCACTGGCCCACTCCGTGTTGCCGGGAATGGTTCTGGCCCTGTGGCTGGGGGCCAGTCCCTACCTGGGGGCCATCGTGACCGCCGTGGGCATGGCATTGCTGATTAGCTATCTGGTACACCGGACGGGGGTAGGCACCGATACCTCTATCGGCATCCTGTTCGCCGGCTTCTTTGCGCTTGGCTTGATCCTGTTGAATCTGTTGCCGGCCCAAACACTGAATCTCGAATCGTTGCTGTTGGGACAGGTCCTGGCTGCCAGCTGGACTGATGTCGCTGTCACTGGTGGACTGACCGTCATCGTGCTGGTGCTGCTGGCCGCGCTGCACCGGGACCTGGTCTTTGCCTGTTTTGATCCGTTTGGGGCTGCGGTTATGGGTTTGCCTACCCGGGCCCTGGATTATGCACTGCTCATACTGCTGGCTGTAGTGATTGTACTGGCGCTCAAGGCCGTGGGTATTGTGCTGGTGATTTCCCTCCTCATAACGCCGGCTGCCACAGCCATGATGCTGGCCCGTCATCAACTGGGAGCCATGATCCTGGGGGCACTGCTGGGCACACTGTCCGGGGTCCTGGGGCTATACATTGCATATCATGGCAATTTTCCACCTGGTCCCGTGATTGCCCTAACCTCAACAGGGTTCTTCTTCATAGTTGCCATTTGGAAGCCCCGGCAGATACGCCGGATCTGATACCGGTGTCAAGTCCGACAGCAATCGGCAAACCGGCCAAAGCAACGCACCACACAGCCCTGTTGCCTTTCGCGAGCGGTGGGGGAGCAAGCCCTTCACAGACTTGCTGTAGGGGCAGACCCGGCTCTGGCCTTGCAGGGAAGGAGAGACTCGCTTCCCTGCCAAGTAACGCGCGAAGTGGTGTGCAAGATACAGACAAGGCAGAATATGGCAACGTGGTCAGGGTCACCCTGGATCCGGAATCGTGGCCGGCTTGTTTCTCCGGTTGACACAACCTTCAGTGTCCCATGGCCTATGCGCCTGATTTGGCCAGGCCGGATTGCCACTCCTCCCCTTTCTTGCCCGCGTAGAGCAAATAGTAATCCTGACCAATCTGGAATACCTGGGGCGTGAGGACGCCATCGCAATCCCACATCTGGCGGTTGTCTGACGGTGTAAAAACCGGATTGCCCGGATTGGGCTCGAAATGCCGGAAGTCGCGCGTGCGGACATGGCCTATCCGCCAGGTGTGACCGTCATATCCGCCATAAAGGATATGAAAGTACGCAGAGCCACGGAAGATCTCGGCCTCGCGCACCCCTTGGCTGTCCCAAGCCTGACCACTGCCCCGAAAAACGGGATTCGCCGGATCCTTGGTCACAGCCGCCGGTTGATCGAGCGGAGCCGTCGCGTGACAGATCGTCGGCGGCTGTGCCGACTCGCCGGTGTAGAGAATGTGAATGGTATTGTTGGTGATGACGGCAGAAGGGTGTGAGGAGCCTTGTTCCTCGTGTGGGGTGTCAGCCGCGATCACGGGGGTAGGGCTCACCCGTGTCCATTGCCTGAAATTTTCGTCGACTGTCAGCAATCCGGTTTGCTTGGGCGGCTTGCGGCGCCGACCGAGATAGTACACATAGTATTTGCCATCGTGGGGATTCCGGATTGGGAAAGGGTATTCGATGGTGTAGTCATCAAATCCTTCCTGTGAAGGTACAAGGACCGGATTCCGTGGATCGTGGCTGACAGCACCGGGATTGTCCACAGGCGCTGTGCTGTGCATCAGCACCCAGTAATTGCCCTGTTTGCGCCGTCCCCAGACGTAATGCACCGTGTCGTTGACCACAATCGCGTGGGCGGCTGCCGCCCACTCTGGCGGTGCGCAGAAAAACACCGGACTGCCGTCCCCGATGCGGCGGAAACGTGCGCACACTTCAAACAGCAGGTCATCCGGGCTTGGGGCCGATCTGTCCATTTTCCTCATGTCCCTCAAGATGATTTGGCGATGGTATTGCAGAAAGGCGGCAACTGCTGAAGGCTTGCTGTCACGGGAGGCTGTCTGTCACGAGCCGGGAAAGTCCAATGGACATTGCCCGACGTATCGCCGGCAAGACGTGCCTTGTCCAAACAGCTGCCACGTCACGCTGCAGGCACTCGGTTACACTGCGGTGATGACCCATCGGAGCAGGTTGCAGAACAGGCGATCCGCCAGGGGATCCTGGCCGAGATTCTCGACTATCCGGTGTGTGCAGAGAATGTAGGTGCCTGCACCATAGGCTTTCTGCGTCAAATCCGCGCCGTGTATGGCGCCTGAGACGCCAAGGTAGTTCTGCTTGTGTTTCAGGCCGGCATGCCAGTCGTACGTGATGGTGCCGCTGATCCAGTCGGTTGCCGGTGTATCCATTGACCACCGGGAGACCACATCGCGGTATTCCTGGCCCATCAGGCAGTCCGATGGCAATCCGGCATAGATCGGATGATTCGGCACCACATGACTGCAGGGTACCCACAGCCCCTTGGCGTTGAAGTAGGAGGTGGTGAAGGGCAGAAGCCGGTTCGCTTCCACATAGCCCTGCATGCGGCGTCTCTCGCCTGCGGCCTGGAAGGTGGTTGCAGGCGGGGCATTGAGGAAGACGGCACGGCCCCCATCCCATACCCATTGGGCCAGCTCCGCAAAGACCGTCTGCGACTCGCCATTCCACCCGTTCAGATTCACCAGGACAGGACAACTGCGGGATGTATCCGGTGCGAAGGTGGCAAAGTCCGCCCCGGCGGTTTGCAGATAGCAGCCCAAAGTGCCGTCCATGTCGATCACGGCGACTGCCTGTTGGGACAGCACAGCTGCGGCCGGATCCAGGACAAAGAAACTGGAATGGCCTTTCACCACCGTAGCATTCGCCCCGTGGAAGACAACTTCAACCTGACATAATCCCGTAACATCGTGGGTCGGGACGGTACAGGTCTCCAGATCGACGATGCCTGCGGGCAAGACGGTGTCCTTGCGGACATCAAGCAGTTGGCGGCCATCAGGGGTGGTCACCTGCACCGCGAGGGTACCGGATAACGATGCCCTGTCGTTGACTGCGGTAAGCAACAGCTGTACCTCCTGCCCGGCATGGATATTCTGATGGCTGGGGCGCACGGCAATGAAATAGTCGGCGAAGACTTCCTGAATGGCGTAGTAGGCGCGCTTGGGGTTGCGGAAATTGTCGATCAGACCCGCCCCCACAATCCAGTCCCCGTCATTGAGGGAGTGAATGCCAATGCCGGCGATATCCGGATTGATGCGGCAGGCTTCGGCCATCAGCCGGTTGCCGGTATAGTGAATTTCCTGGCACGCTGCCACGAAGTCGTGGAACGTCGGGAATATCCGGTCGGTGCCGGTTTGGGCCAGCACCAACTTGTAGGATTCGTACAGCCGCTCATGAATCCGGTAATCCGGGGTGATGGGGTTGCCCTCACGCCGGTACCGGGCCATGTTGGCTTCCAGATCCGGGATGCTGCCATACCCCAGTTCGGAGATATTGGTCAGGAGATCGGGCTCGATGTGACTGCGGGTATGGCTGCCTACCCCCGTCCGCCCCAGCGCTTGGAGTTCCGCCTCCGATTTGCCCAGGATCAGCAGTTTGTCGTAACTTTCCTGCTCCAGAGGCGTACCGGGGTAATCATGTACCTCGTTGATTTTCACCGGTTCATACGATCCGGGCAGATAGACGCTGCATACACCGGCGAAGCTGCCTGCTTCGTCTATGATGAGACGGGTCGCATCCTGCTCGCGGGCCTTGAGCGAAGCCCGGTGCCGCAGTCGTTTGAGGCCGGGTCGCAGAATCTCGTTGAACATCTCCCAGATGACTATGGAAGGGTGATTGCGATCCCGCCGCACCATGGCGGTGACTTCATGCTCGATGCGCTGCCGGGTATAGGGCGTAATCTGCGGCCAGTTGTCCATGCACTCCACGGGCAAGGCACCCACAAACAGCACACCCATTTCGTCGGCCATGTCATAGACCACCGGCGGCTGGGGTTTGCGCCAGGGTCGGATCATGTTGATGTTGCCTTCCTTGATCAGCCGGAATTCCCGCCGGAGCAAATCCAGGTCACGGGGGTAGGCCAGGGAATGGGGATAGAAGGCCTCATTGAAAGTGGTCTTGAGAATGATCTTTTCGCCATTGAGACAGAAATGCTTGCCCCGGACCGTGAACTCGCGGAAGCCGAAGCGCGTTTCCACCTGGTCGGATACCGCATCCTGCAACAGAACGCGGGTTGCCAGCCGGTAGAGACAGGGATCGTCCAGCTGCCAGAGCTGGAAGCCAGGTACATGCAGCGTACGCTGCAATTGGCTGGTACCGGGACGCAGCCTTAGACGTTCCGTAGCAGAGGCGACCACCCCATCGTCCTGATGGGGTGTGACGTTCCAGTCCAGCCGGATCGACTGTGTGCGGAGACTGGTGTTGCGCAACAGCGTCTCCACCGTGACGTCACCGGACGCAATATCACCCTGCACGAACACGTCATCGATATAGACGACATCCGTTGCAACAAGCGACACGGATTGCCAGATGCCTCCGGCGATGGCGCCGCGCCAATGGGGCATATCGTCCCGGCCCAGACCGTCAATCACGACATCGCGCGTGATGAGAGGGGTAATGACCCGCACGGCGATGAAATTGGCCTGGTCGCAATGCAGGAGATCCTCCACTTCCAGATCAAACCCGGTATAGCCGCCTTCGTGGGCCCCGGCGGCTTCCCCGTTGACCCAGACTTCGGCCCGGTAGTTGACGGCCTCGAAACGCAGACGAACGGTCTTGCCATACCAGTCTGCCGGCAACTGGAACGTCTTGCCGTACCAGGCTACACCTTCGTAGTCTTGCCGGAATTCTTCCAGGCAGGCAGGAACCAGCACCTCCTCAATCTCATGGTAGCCGTGGAAATTTTGCGGGTATTGCCAGTTGAGGATACGGCCCTTGTTTTGGTGATCGAAGATCACTTGCCAGTTGCCATCCAGCGAAAAGGTGCGCTTCATGATGGAACTATTGCCTTGACTATCGGTGGCGGAGGCGATGGTTAATTATGGGGATTATATACGATTTCACACCGGTGACAGACAGGGGCGCAGTGTAGCCGACTGGCCCGGGGATAGACTTGGAACATCACCAAGACACAGGAATGCCCCATCATGCAAAGCAAGCATTCCGGTCCCGGCAAATCGTTCCGCAAAGGTTTGAGTTTGGTGCAGGCAATACGCAAATTCGGCGCTGAACGCAAGGCCGAAGCGTAGTTCGTAGCCCGGCGCTGGCCTCACGATATACCCTGTCCCTACGGCGATAGCCGCAACGTATCGGACCGGCTCCTGGAACGTAAGACACCGGTATACCACTGTAATCCCTGCAAACGCGATTTCACCGTCAAAACAGGCCACCGTCATGCACAACTCCAACTTGTCATTGTCCCAATGGGCCAGCGCGTTCTATATCCTCAGCGCCCGTCTGCAAGGCGTATCCAGCCTGAAACTGCACCGCGACTTGGGTATGACACAGAAAACCGCCTGGCATTTGGCACAGCGTATCCGTAACGGCCTGGAGTGGTTCTGGGCCATTGGCCTGACCGCGGACACCCGGGGCCACCCCGGCCGGGGTGGCCCCGCGCCCCGAGCCGTCCGCCATCCCGCGCGGGGTGGCCCACAGGCACACACCGGGCCGTCGAGACCGCCGGTAGACGCAGTTATGACGCCACTGTGTTCGGTACCAGGGCAGGTGCACAACGCTGACGTGGGACTGCCTTTACTTTTGGTCAACAGACCTTGGTGCGGGATGTTGCTGGCTACCTGTCTGATCAATGTCTGGCGGTAGTTGCTTGTGCCAACATGCCCGATTCGGTACAGAAGTACATGTGGGAAAAGGCTACGGATGCCGATGGCCTTGTGCATTGCGTAATTCTGAACCAGCTCGATCCGACTGGCACCCTGAAGGTGGATAAACAGTAGTAGAAGTTACAACCCTAGACAACTAGCCTTACCTGCCCAAGTCGCAATACACACCGGGCGCAACCGTATTCGCAACCAGACGTTCGTCCGGCATAGCTCCCCGGAAACAAGGCCACAATGTACTGCATTCACGCCTGTGCCCCTGAAAGCCGCCGGTGTGAAATCATATATAATCCCCTAACCTTGGCTGGGATCCGTTTGTCCTCCACAGTCCGGTTTGCACCTGCCTGATCACCAAAAAATACAAGCTGGCATGCCTGATGTATAATCGACGGTCATTGCTTTCTGCCGACTTGCACAGACAGGATTTCACATGGATCTTCATCTGCAGCATCGGGTGGCTGCTGTTGCCGCCTCCAGTACCGGCCTGGGATTCGCATCAGCCCTGACCCTCGCCCGGGAAGGGTGTCACGTTGCCCTTTGCGGCCGTCGGCAGGACAAGCTTGCCGAATCCGCCCATAGCATCCGCGCAGAAACAGGTGTCGACGTTTTCACGGTAGCCATCGACATGGGTACCGCCGCCGGTCCCGGCACATTTGTCCAGCGTACATTCGAACATTTCGGCCGACTGGATTTTGCCGTGGCCAATGCCGGTGATCCACCCAGTGGCCCCTTTGCCGACAAATCCGACGCGGAGTGGGACTATGCGGTGCAGTTGAACCTGATGAGTACCGTACGCATGTTCCGGGCGGCCCTGGATTACGTACGCCAGAGCGATCAGGGACGCCTGGTGGCCATTACCAGCATCAGTGCCAAGCATCCGCTGGAAAACCGGGTGCTGAGCAATGCTGTACGCGTTGGGGTGCATGGTGTCGTCAAGACCCTGAGCCGTGAAGTGGCTGCCCAGGGCGTTACGGTGAATGTGGTTTGTCCCGGCTATACTCGGACGGAACTGTTGGCGGAAATGGCGGCAAAGGAAGCAGATCGGACCGGTGTCATGGTTGATGACGTCTATGACAGGTGGGCTGCCACCATCCCCATGGAACGGTTGGGCAATCCCCGGGAACTCGGTGCCGCCGTGGCCTTTCTCTGTAGCCAACAGGCGGCGTTCATTTCGGGAATCAGTCTGCCGGTGGACGGTGGCTATATGGCAGGTCTGCCTTGACCCGAGCGGCTGCCTGGTGGTCGGGTCTCCGGTCATCGCGGCACAAAAGCGGAGACGCACGGCGGGGGCATCACACCTCTTGGCTGCAGGTATGACAGAGATGTCCGGTTAACAGGAAGATAGGGTGTCCTGCTACCAGCCGCCGCAATCTTACAGGTCCGCAGATTATCCGGCTGGTGCCCTATGGAGGTATGGTGGCCAGGCCTGACGTTGTTGCTGCCTGTAGTGTTGTCACCGGGCAATCCGGCAACAAGGAACTTCACTGCTTCATGCCGCTCAAGACAATGCTGGAGATGAACTGTTTCTGAAGCAGCAGGAAGACGAGGACGACCGGCAGACAGGCAATAACCGCGCCGGCCATCTGGACATGGATCAGGGTCACGAACTGGCCCTGGACCATAGCCAGAGCCAAAGGCCGGGTGCACAGTTCTTTGGAATTGATCACCAGGACCGGCCAGAACAGCGTGTTCCAGATACCCAGGAAACTGAAGATGCCCAGGGCGCCCAGACCGGATCGGGCGAGTGGCATGATCACGTGCAAATAGATCTGCCAGTGACTGCCCCCGTCGATGAGTGTCGCTTCATCCAGGCTGATCGGAATCTGATTGAAGAACTGGTGCAGCAGGAAAGTGCCGAATGGACTGAAAAGGCCGGGCACAATGAGGGCTGAATACGTATCGATCAGGCCGGCTGACCAGATCAGGGTGTACAGGGGAATGATGGTCACATAATTGAGAAATCATCATGGTGGCCAGATAGAGGAGGAAGATCACGTCCCGTCCGGGAAAGCGCAGCCGGGAAAAGGCATAGGCAGACAGGGAACAGATGAGCAGTTGGCCGACCACGGAAACGAGGGTCACAAAGGTGCTGTTCAGCAGGGCCCGGCCAATGTGGTGCTCCACCGTGGCCGTTACATAATTGGACCACTGCGGTACGGCAGGAATCCAGACCGGAAGGAACGCCTCCACCTCGGCAAAAGTTTGCAGGGAAGCCGAAATCATCCACAGGAAGGGCAAGATCATGACGATCCCGCCCAAGGACAGGGCCAGATGCAGTTGCCAACGTTGGCCGCGTGTCAGTAACATCGACGATTCTCCGCCGCGACGGCAAGGCCCTGTACACGGGCTGGATGGGACCGGATCGAATGTGGAATCCGATCGTCCCTTACTGGTAGAACACCCAGCGTTTTTGCAGTAGCCACTGGAACAGGGTGAAGAGCAGGATAATGGCGAACAGGACCCAGGAAAGGGCGGCTGCGTATCCCATGCGCAGGGATTGGAACCCCCTTGCATAGATGTAATAGCTTAGCGTCCGGGTGGCATCGGCAGGCCCGCCATCGGTCATGATGAAGATGGGATCGAACAATGGTGATGATGACTGCGGGCATGGCCCATTCGGGCCGTGAGAGCCAGGGGATGGGATCGACGCCGAGCGGTGCAAACAGGGGTGCCAGCGCCGCATTGATGGGACCGTCCAGGCTGTACATGTAGCGCCAGGCAATGGCTACGGCGGCCCACTGATCCGGAGGGTAAAGCTGTGGGATCGTGGTCCTGCATGCAACAAGAAATCCGATCTTCTCCCGATACGGTCCTGTAGTGGGACCGCAAGTTTTGTCTCTCCCCGGGTCCCTTATTTGACCCTGACACCACCAATCCCTAAAGTGGAGGCAACCTCCTCACATCCGCAGATCCCGGCATACCAATGCCACGTCACTCCAGGATCTGACCACTGCCATGCCGGCAAGGAGCATTCACCGCATGTTGAGTCAAAAGTATCCCCTGCATAATCTGAAGGGCATGATCCTGTCACAAACCGATTGGCGTCCCTATCCTGCAGTACAGGAGCGGGAAGCATGGAACAGTATCCCGGCAGCCGTACGCAGCCATCTGCTGGCGGCTGGTGAAACGCGCCTGAATTTTGCCTGGCCGCTGTTGCCGGCTACGCTCTTCCTTGACTACTCCCGGACAGGTGCGCGGGTCCCCTATCGCATCCCCTATTACGAACGGCGCTACGCCCTGGCAGACCTGGTCTTGGCGGAATGTGTGCAGGGCCAGGGACGTTATCTGGATGACATCGTCAACGGGATCTGGGTAATCTGCGAAGAAACGTACTGGGGTGTACCGGCCCATATATCCGTCCAGGCGGCCGGGAATACCTTGCCGGACCGACGCGAGCCCACGGTGGATCTCTTTGCTGCCGAGACGGCCGCGCTGCTGGCCTGGACCCATTATCTTCTGAACGACACGCTTGACACGGTGTCGTTCCTGGTCCGGCCTCGTATCGAGCAGGAGATTCATGAACGCATTCTGGAAGTCAATCGTACCCGCAGCGACTTTCCCTGGCAGGGCAATCGGGGGGATCGCCGTGTCAACAACTGGAATCCCTGGATCTGCTCCAACTGGCTGGTCTGCATACTGGCCATAGAGACGGATGACCAGCGGCGTGCCGAAGACATCTTCCTCCTGCTGGAGACCGTGGATCGTTTCATCGACGCCTATCCCGCAGACGGGGGCTGTGACGAGGGCCCCAATTACTGGGGACGTGCCGGTGCCTCACTGTATGAAAATCTGGAACTGCTGTCTGGTGCCACCGCCGGCCAGGTAGACGTCTTTCAGGAACCCCTGATTCAGGAAATCGGCAAGTTCATCTACCGCGCACATATTGCCGGCGACTACTATCTCAACTTCGCGGATGCTTCCGCCCTGGTGGAACCGGAAGCCCTGCTGGTCTATTTGTTTGGGCAGCGTATTGGGGATCCGGTCATGCAGGCCTACGGCGTCTGGCTCACGGAAAGACAGCAAATCCTGACACACGGGCTCACGGAAGGCGAGGGTATACGTAAACAGTCCAGTCTGGGCCGGGCCCTGCCCGCGCTGTTTGCTCTGCCCGCCATGGTAGGCCAAACCGGTACCCCACCCCTGTTGCGGGATGTCTGGCTGCCGGATATTGAGGTCATGAGCAGCCGGGACCGTGAGAGTGATGCTACCGGGTTCTATGTCGCCATGAAGGGTGGCCATAATGCCGAGAGCCACAACCACAACGACATCGGGAATTTTGTCGTGTACCGGGATGGTCTGCCCCTGCTCGTGGATGCCGGCGTGGAAGAATACACAGCCAAGACTTTCGGACCTAACCGTTACGCTATCTGGACCATGCAGTCGGCCTATCACAATCTGTTGCCGACGCTGGACGGGATGATGCAATTGCCCGGCGCGGCGTACCAAGCCACCGGTGCGGAATGCCACCATGACGCGGAACATGCCACCATGACGGTAGATTTGGCATCGGCGTATGGGCCGGAAGCCGGCATTGCGACCTGGCAGCGCACGCTTCGCCTTGCCCGCGGCCAGAGCATTGACATTTGTGACACGTACCGGCTGACCCGCAACCCCAACAAGCTGGTCCTCAGCCTGTTGACGCCTTGTGCGGTGCAAGTGTGCAAGGGACAGTTGGACTCTGCGGTATCAGAAGATGCCGGGACGGCCCAACTGGTCCTGACCGGCAAGGATTTCATGCCGGGACGTTGCGCTGCCTCTGGTGTGGTGCATCTGCTGGATCAGGTGTATCAGATAGCGGTGGAGACCATCCCGATCACCGATACGCGGATGGGCCCCATCTGGGGATCGTCCCTGCACCGCATTATATTGACCCTGGAGCATCCAGCGCCTGCCGGTCAACTGCGGTTCCGGATTGTCTGACCCGCTTGGTGGCTCGTATTCCAGCTTGCCGCGGGGTGTCGACACCCTGCGGCAGGGCTTGCGGGTACGCCGCCACCGCTCCCAAGCCAACCGGGTTGCCCTGCTGCGTTGGCGCTGACAGCAGCCGGTAGCACGAAAAAAGAGGGGCTCCGCCGAATCAGCGGAGCCCCGTCGTGGTTGCACGCGGCGCGCCGTAGCCCACCGCTATTCAGTTCTCGTCAGCCATTGTCCAGCGTCAGGGTAAACTCGTCACTGACCGCAACGCCGTTGTTGTCCGTGGCTGTAATCGTTAGTGTCAGCTCCTGCGACACGGTGTGGCCAGCCGTCAGGGTCAGCACAGAGCCGTTCCACGCGCCGGTCACCTTGTTGCGGGCAATCTCATTCAGCTGACTGCTCCTCGTCTCGCCCGTGCCCTGGTGGACCGTCGTCACTGCCACCTCGTAGGTCAGCCCCTCCCCGCTAAAGTGATCTGCCATGTCCAAGGCCTCCGTATCATCCTCCGCCATGGTCAGGTCATCGAAGGGGTCAGTGAGTTCGAGCATGGGTGTCGGTTCCAGTGTGGGCGTTGACGTCGGTGTGGGCTCGGGTGTCAGTTCCAGCGTGGGTGTTGACGTCGGTGTGGGTTCGGGTGTAGACGTGGGTTGAAGTGTAGGCGTCGGTTCGAGGGTAGGTGTCGGCACGGCAGTCAGCGACAGCGTGAACGCGCCGCTGGCCGTGGTGTTGTGGGCCCCCCACAGTCGTGACCGTGAGTGTCAAGTCCTGGGGCGTGGCCGCGCTGGCGGCCAGGGTCAGGACGGTGCCGCTCCACGTACCGGTCACCTTGTTGCGGGCGATCTCGTTCAGCGGGCCCGTGAGGTCATCACCACTGAAGTGGTCCGTCATGTCGAGTGCCAGCGTCGCCTCGTGCTGGAGGTGGGCATCCGCGAACGGCGCGCTCAGCGACGGCGGCTCGGGCGTGGGTTCGGGTGTGGGTGCAGGCGTGGCATCCGTCCCTTCCACGGTGAGTTCCACAAGACCCTTGATGCTGTTGTCGGCGGCATCCGTGGCGATGAAGTACAGTTCCACTGCGCCCTGCCCTGCGGACGCGGCTGTCAGCGTCAACTCGCTCCCCGTAATGCTGGCTGACACCAACGCCTCGCTGTCCCCGTCGTCTGCCGACGTGCCGCGCACCGCGTGCGCGGACGCCCCGGCACCACTGCCTTCGTCTTGGCTGTTGGCCACCACCTGGTAGGTGATCGTGCCCGTGACGTCGCTTTGAATGTAGTCGTCCAGGTCCACCGTCGAGGAGGCCCCATTGGCCAAGCGGATGATGCCAATCGGTCTCTCCATCAGGATGGGTGAGCCGTACTGTATGATCGGGCCGCCGTGCCAGGAGCCGGCGATCTCGCCCTTCGTCGTATTGCCCTCGCACCAGAAGGTAAGGTTGATGAATCGCTTGGCGTCGTAGATGCCGTACCCGTCATAGGTGAAATAGTCCCGGAAGGGGCAGGTGGGGACGTTGCGGTACATCAGCCTCCAGGAGCCACTTCGCATTCCAGTAGTTATTTTTGACCAGTGCTTCCCGTTTGGGAATGAGTTTGCGATAGGTAGGTATCTGCTCACCCTCGTCGTAATGCACACCCTGCCAGGTGAAGCGCATTTGCCCACTGGCAGGAATGGTCAGTGCCGAGGGGGTGAGCATCGGCGTGTTATCGTGGAGCCATTGGGCCTTGATTTCATTGGTGTTCGGGGCAATCCAGGCCTCCACTTCCACCATCTCGCTGTCATCGTTGGCGGCGTCCGGGCAGATGACGGCCGTGTTGTACTTCGTGCAGTCGTATGCGACGGCATCGTTTTCCTTGAAATGCTCCTGGGTAAAAGCCCACGAGGGAATAGTTGATGTTGTCGCGGGTCTCGCGGACGGTGTATTGGTAGTGACCAACAAAGCCGAAAGCGCCTGGCTGAATTTGGATCCAGGTACCATCCCGGTCCATGTCGAGCCCTCCCCGCTGCAGGTAGAGCTTGACGGGATCGCCTGTCGGCCCGTAGGCGAAGATGAGGGTGCGGCGGGCGGTGGCGTTGCGGACGGGGATCGTCTGCGCATTGGCGGGCCGCGGCCGATCGGTAGGGCGATTGTGATAGCGGGGTGTGGACTGGGTTTGTGCACTCCTGTCGGGCGCATCCTGGGCCCAGACGGCGTTATGGCTGGCGGTCACCAGCAGACCCGCGGTCACGGCCAGGATCACTGCCCACATCCGCAGACGCCTGTGGCTGCACAATAGTATCCTCTACATGTCGCTCTCCTCCCTCGGGCTGTGGTGGTCGGCGTATGAGCCGCATCGTCAACGTCAAGCACGCATCCCGTCAGCGGTTGCTTGCTATTCGTGGGCTGAGCGTAGCGACATGCAACAGGTTGTGCGTCTGTCAAAATCAAGAGCCTCAAAGCCCCATTGTGGGACAGGCGCCTGTGGGTGGAGGATGGCAGAGCCATCCCCGGATCGATGCAATCCTTCACACCGCTGTCTTGGAGCCGGATTGTCAGCAGGTTGGGATAAAACTGTGCGGCCACTCCAGCGGGGATGGCCAGTATAGCCGCCCCAGCGCAAGCCGCGACGTAGCCTCGGAACCTGTGGGCCAACTCTCGTGGTGAAAAGAAGTTGTTTGTATGTTGCAGGCCAAAATCCGATCGGCCGCTAACCCCATGACGGCCGACCGACCCAAGGGTAGGATGCGTTGTATGCGCTTCCGGCCTCAAGGGCGACCTTGGGCGCCAAGTCATGGTATCCGCCCGGCAGGTGTCTGCGGGAGGGCCCGGACCCCCACAAGTTAAGGTGGCCATCTGCTGCTTCCGCCAGCGGCACAAGCTGTAGGCCGCCCCCGCGTCCCGGCTGCGCAAACCCGAGCACTCCTGGCCGACCGGGCGAGGGAACAGAGACAGCCTGTCAGGCTTGGCCTCTGATCTGTCTACCCCTGGATTTAGTGCTCTAATGAAAATCCCGGGGTCCGGGACCGCCTGCTATCCTCATATATAGCCATGCCAAATGGTGGAGATTTCAGGCTGTATTGCCGGGTTCCTGATAGTTGGAGGCATCACAAACAGGGAATCCCGTACCTGCAAGGGGTTCACCATGACCTACCTCGAAGCCGGGGATGAGCGGATGCCGTTCCGCCCGGTTGAGATTGACGCGCACGCCATCCGCCATGAAGATCATGATATGGGCACGACGCTGGCGTTCGGTGACATTGGGGGGTGTGGCATGGAAATTGAGGCAGTGGTGGAACATGCACTCGCCTGCGGACAGATTGACTGATTGACCGATGGTGGCGTCTTCGTGCCGCATTTTCAGCCGATCCGATTCCTCCAGGGTGCGCCCGGCGGCTTCCGCGTCCCGGATGGCCGCCTGCTCCGCCTCGAAGGCTTCCAGCCCGAAGCGGGGATCCCGGTGACTGCCGGGCACCACGTGCATGCTGCCGTTGGCAGGCTCCACGTCATCCAGCGCCAGCCAACAGGTCAGAATGTTGGGTTCCAGCAGGGGCCAGAGATAAAAATCCTGGTGAAAATGGAAGTGCCCGTTGTCATGCGGCGGCTTGGATATGATTTGATCATGCCAGAGCCGGAGGCGATCCGTGCCCAGCAGGGCCTTGGCCACCCCGGTGATCGTCGGATGATGCAGCAGATTGTGGTACTCCGCATCGCGTTTCCACATGTTGATGTACTGGGTGATAACCCGTTCCGGGCGGCCCATCTCCACCACGCCCTGGCGCCGGTGGCCAAACCGGAACTCGGGATGGTCGTCACGGCCGCCGGCATTCTCCTCGGCAATAGCCTGATCCAGCCGCTCCCGGTAGATCTCCACCTCTGCGGCAGGCAACACACGTCCATAGCGCAGGTAGCCGTTCTCGTGAAAGAAGTCAATCTGTTCCTGGGTGATCATGAAGGTTCCTCCGGTTGGGGACGAGCAATCTACAGCCCTGCAATGGGGCAATTGCCAAAGCCGACCATCAAGGTGATGGGGTTGCAGCCTGCCGGCGGGCGCAGGTCTGGGCCAGAATTATAGCAACCGTGTCCAGAGGCAGGCGTTCCAGACGAGTGAAACGGATACAGCTGCGACCCACAGTTCAGGGAGCCGAATGCCGGGCGATGTCTGGCTACCAATTCCGTGTCCAGGTAAAGGCTCATGTAGTTCTTCTGGGATGCGAAAGCACACAGGAACTGCCCGTCAACCCAATAGGTAGGCATCCCGTAGGCCAAGTTCTCTTCCACATCCGGCACGGTAGTCCGGATCAGATCCCGAATCGGACGCAGTGCCGCCTGGCGGCCTGCAGGTACTTGTGCAAGATAATCCTCAACACTGTCGGCGGCAATACGCATGAAGTGCCTGTATCCCGGACGCAATGAACACGTTGCTGTCTCATTGTACTACGCACGCCCCGTACCGGGTGCGGCATAACCGTCCGGATCAGTGCAGACTACCCAGCGCCGTCAGGACCTCAAGCGCACTGCGTGCTTCCCGCACGTCATGCATGCGCACCATATGGACACCCTGCTGCATCGCCAGGACCGCGGCGGTCACCGAACCGGCTTTGAGGCTGTGGGCATGTCGGGAAGACAGGCAGTCCTGGATAAAGCCTTTCCGCGAGGGGCCCACCAGCACCGGGTACTTGCTGGCTGTGACAAGGCCCAGATCCTGCAACAGAGCAGCGTTCTGCGGACCCCGCTTGCCGAAGCCCAGTCCCGGATCCACCAGCTGCAGCCAGCGACACTGCCCAGCCCTGCGGGCCGCGGCCAGATGTGGCTGCAGATCGGCGTTCACCTGCAAGGCAGCCTCTGCCGTATGGCCAAAGCGGGGCTGTTGCCGGATCAGGGGGGGATAGGCCGGATCCGTGATCCGCAGCCGATTGTGCATGAAGGCATGAGGCACCCCACGGGCGGCGACCAGGGTGACCAGGGCCGGATCAAAGCACCCGGCCCAGACATCGTTGATCATGTCAGCACCCATGTCCAGGGCGACTTCCGCTGTCCCGGCCCGGAAGGTGTCCACGGACAGGGGCAGATCCGTCACGGCCCGGGCGGTGCTTACAGCCAGTTCCAGACGCCGGATTTCCTCGGGGAGCGGAATAAGCTCATGGCCGGGCCGCGTACTTTGGGCTCCGATGTCAAGGACATCCGCGCCCGCGGCCACCATGGCCTGTACCGCCTGCGCGAAGTGTTGGCGTTGCACCCCGGTTTCCGGAACGATACCGGGTGCCATATCCGATTCGGGCGAGACATTGAGAACGCCCATAATCCGGGGTGGCTCACGCAGGGACCACAGGCGATTGCCTACCGGCAAAACCTGGTGCAGGGGTGTTTGCCCCAGTTCCTGCCAATGCGTCTTGAGTGTCCGGCCCGTAGCCGGATTCACGAACTCCGGTGCCATGTCACACAGGGGTTCCAGCACGAAGTCCCGGACCGTGGCCTGGTAATGGGGCAGGATCAGAAAGGGCGCGTCATACCGAATGCAGTTCTCATAGAAGGACAGGTCCAGGTCGATGATGCGGGGTCCGTACCGCACGGTTTTGGACGATCCCATATCCCTTTCAATCTGCAGTAGCCCGCGCAGCAGGTCATGCGGGGCCAGCCGTGTCTCCAGCTGGAGAGCCGCATTCAGAAAACGGGGCTGGTCTTCCAGCAGTACCGGTTCCGTTTCGTAGAGGAAGGACGTGTCGGTGACCGTGCCCAGATCGCGGATGCGCTGTACAGCCTCATGCAGGTGACGGGCCCTGTGCCCCAAATTGCTGCCCAGCGCGATCAGGGCTTTCGGCATATTGGTTACTCTTGCTGTTCTGCAGGGACACAGGACTCCGCTACGGGCGCAACCGTTACACGTCAGCCGGAGCGGGCACCACGTCATTGACAGGACGAGGTACGGGCGGCCAGTGTCCATAGCGATCCTGGCCCCGGCACAGTATGCCCTGCTGGTTCCAGCCCATGAGCCCCGCGACATCGGGCGAGACAAAGCGCATGGTCAGGCCACAGCGCCGACGCCGGGAACGGTTGGGTTCGGAACCGTGCAGCACCCAGTCCGTGTGCAGGGAAATCTGGCCCGCCGCCAGTTCGATGTACACCGGATCCTCGTCATATCCGTCCACATCGTTCACGGTCTGGCCCAGTACGTTATTTTCGGCTTCCGTGCTGCGGCTGAAGGCCACCTGACCCTGATGATGGGTACCCGGCAGAATGCGCATGGCGCCGTTTGCCATGTCGGCGTCATCGATGGCAAGCCAGACGGTTACGGTCTTGCTCGGGGAAAGAGGCCAGAAGGAAGCGTCCTGGTGCCAGGTGACGGCCTTGCCATCGCCCGGCAGCTTGCAGAAGTAATGGGTACCCCAGCAGATCAGATCCTCGCCCAGCAGATCCTGGACGTAATCCAGGATCCGGGGTTCCCGGGTCAGGTCCCAGATACTGCGCAGGTGTCTGTGCCAGCCATTGATACTGTAGCTGTTCCAGCCCTTGGCCATGGCTTCGTCCAGAATGCGATCGAAGAAGAGACGGTGTTCGCGCATCTCGGCCGGTGAGAACACGTCCAGCGGAAACACATAGCCGCGTTCATTGAACCCGTCCACCTGCTCCCGGGTCAATTTGCCGGGATTCGGTACGCCCAAGGGGAAGAACTGCTTGACTCTTTCCAGATCGGGAAAGGCTTCCGTGATGGTATCGGTAGGTGTGTACATGGGACATTTGAGGTGCAAGGACAGCAACAACAGAAGGATACAGGTGCTTCCGGGCCCAGATCACTCCCAAGCAACGCCGGGACACGGCAAGATGTTCCGGATCAGGCTGGCGGCAGGCACCTGTAAGCTGGACCAACGCACGCCTGCCTGGCAATAGCCACAAGCGTATCCGGTGCATCTCGGGCGTCTGCGTCTTGCCTGGGCAGGCACAGACCGTTTCTGATCGGTACACCGTGGGTGTACCGATGCCGGTGCGTATTGTCTGTACCCACATTATACCCCACCGGGCATATGGCTGTATGGGTATACAATGGGGACTATATACGGTTTCACACCGGGCAGTGCAGACAGGGGCGGGCAGGCTACAATAGGGCATGCACAGTGAAGTGACCATGACCCATCGGGGTCTTACCTTGTGGGTGCATCCGGGTAGCAGGGCCAAGCATGACCAAATGCTGCGGACCGCCGGGGCTGGTCGACGGGTGTGGAATGAAGCCTTGGCAATCGGCAAACAGCAGTACCAAGACTATAAGGACGGCAAGGCCGACAAACCAGCCGTCACGTTCATATCCCTGCACAATCTGTACATGCAGATTAAGCGGGCATTGCCTTATATAGTCCCCTATACAATTCTCGCTGTACGCCCTGACAAGGTTGGGGCCCCGGGCTTCAGGGCTGCATCTTGCTCACCAGATATAAGGAACAAGGTACTATGCGAATCCAGTGGTATGCCCATGCCTGTTTTCGGATCGAGACGGATGACAAAAGCATCGTGACCGATCCCTATACACCCCACAAGTCCGGTTTCCGGCCCATTGCGGAGGCGCCCAATCTGGTCGTGCGCAGTTCCGATGACGATTCGGCGCACGCCAATGCTGCCATGTTTCCCGGGTCCGATGTTCTCACCATGACCTATGCACCCGCCGAGGGCACCGTGTGGCGGGACATTCGGTTCACCCCTATTCCGGCCCAGGAGAGCATGCTGCACAAGCTGGAACCCAAGGACAATGCCCTGTACCGGTTTGTGGTGGACGGCGTGGACGTCATTCATTTCGGCGATGTCGGCAATCCGCTGGAGGACTGGCAGCTGGAGCGTATGCGTGGATGTGACGTGGCCCTGGTGCCAACCGGTGGACCACCGACCATTGAACTTCCGGATCTGCATGCCGCCCTCGCCGCCCTCAAGCCCCGGATCACCATTCCCATGCATTATGCCCTGCCTGGGTGCCTCTTTCCCACCATGCTGGCAGTGGAAGACTTTACCCGCCCGTACGACACGGGAGCCGTGCGTCATTTCACCTCCACAGACATCAGCATCCTGCCCGCCGATCTGCCAGCTGAACCTGAAGTCTGGGTCATGACGGCCACGCATACTGCGGTGCCTTGAGGCATGCAGATCGAATCGATCCGGCTTTCCGTGCTGGACGTACCGGGACAGACATCCCTGTTTTCACTGGTGCGGACGCGGGAAGGGGATCGCTTCTACTGGCGCCAGCAGCCCCGGGGACCGGCGGAAGCTGAAATCCACGTGCTGCACGTACGCACGACTGAGGGCGTGGAAGGCGTCTGTACGGTCGGCGACGCCCGCTATTCCACGCTGCAGCCCCGAGAGCTGGAACAAATGCGCCTGCTGGCGGTAGGCGAAGACGCGCTGGACCGGTCGGGCCTGCGGGAACGCCTGCATCACGCCACCCGCTTTGCCTTCGTTGCGCCCGGCTGGTTCGGGGCTCTGGACAACTGTCTGTGGGACATCGCCGGCAAGGTGGCCGGACAGCCGGTATGCGATCTCATTGGCCGCCAGCGGCAGCAGGCCGAAGCCTATTACAACATCCGCAGCCATGATCTGGACACCAGCCTGGCGGATGCGGACCATGCCCAAGCGGAAGGCTTCAGGGCACTCAAGGATCATTACGCCCAGCCATGGGCACGCAATGCCGCGTGGCTGCGTGCGCTGCGCCGCCACACGGGCGCAGACACGGATCTCATGCATGATGCCGCCGGCTGCCAGTACACCACGGAAGAAGCCCTGCATATTGGACGGGTGCTGGAAGACGAAGGCTTTCGCTGGTTTGAGGAACCTGTACCCGATCGTCACCTGGAGGCGCTGCAGTTCCTGTGTCGCTCCCTTGCCGTCCCTGTCCTGGCGCTGGAGACCCTGATGCATGACGTGGACCTGGCCCAGGCGTGGCTGTACGCACAGGCCACGGATC
Source organism: Caldilineaceae bacterium (assembly GCA_965200385.1). GTDB lineage: Bacteria > Chloroflexota > Anaerolineae > Caldilineales > Caldilineaceae > Bin34. The sequence goes on along the minus strand of OZ241342.1, from coordinate 3,225,853 downwards.
TGGTCAGAGCCAATGCGCGCGTGGGTACCACTGCCCTGCTGGATGTGGCCGCCTGCGCTGCCCGGCAGGGGACGGCTGTGGAGCTGAATGGTCCCGGCGGCCTTTTCGGCCTGCTGCATGCTCACCTGGTCTGTGCGTTGCCCCATACGTCCCGGTATGAATACTTCCCCGGTGGCAGCCGGGATGAACTGGGGCGCGAGATCGGGCTGCTGAACCCGCCGGTACCCGTGCAGGGCGTAATCAGTCCCCCGCCCGGCCCCGGCTGGGGCGCAGTGTGGGATTGGCAGCGTTTTGATGCCCAAACGGTTGCCGTCTGGTAGCAGGGGTCTGTTGCAGGCATGGACATCGGTACCCGGCAGCCGTACCGGTACATTACCGGCCAGCCAGGCAAGCGGTCCTGATGCCCGCATGCTTTATTCCCGGGCCTGCCTGCGCATCCTGTAAGATCCAGGATACTGCGGCCAGGGAGCGGGACATGGGGGCATGCGGTTGCTGCCGGATGCCTATGGACCGGCTGTCTCGTTCTGGCACAGGCCCGTGCCGCCAGCCTTGCAAGAGTGGAGTCTTCCTAAATGTCTGATGCACCTGTCCGATACGCCCTGGTGGGTACAGGTGGCCGGGGCATGATGTATGTCCATGCCCTGTGTGATACCTACCGTGCCCACGCGGATCTCGTGGGCCTGTGTGATCTGAGCGCGACGCGCATGGGCGTGTACAACGAGGCGATTGTCGCCAACTACGACAGGGTACCGGTGCCTGCCTACCATGCGGACGACTTTGACCGGATGGTGGCGGAAACGCGGCCGGACACGATCATCGTGACCAGCATGGACAGTACCCATCACCAATACATCGTCCGGGCCATGGAACTGGGATGTGACGCCATCTCGGAAAAACCCATGACCACCGACGAAGTCAAGGCCCAGGCGATCGTGGACGCGATTGCACGTACCGGCCGCAAGCTGCGGGTCACTTTCAATTACCGGTATGCGCCCTTGGCCACCAAGGTGCGGGAACTGATCATGGAGGGTGCCATTGGCCGGCCCCTCCACGTGGATTTTTCCTGGGTCCTGGATACCAGCCACGGTGCCGACTACTTTCGGCGCTGGCACCGGGAGAAGGACAAGTCGGGTGGTTTGCTGGTGCACAAGTCCACGCATCACTTCGATCTGGTCAACTGGTGGATTGCCTCGTTCCCGCAGGAAGTGTTCGCCATGGGCAATCTGGGTTTCTATGGCCGCGCCAACGCCCTGGCCCGGGGTGAGGCGTACGACTACGACCGGTATACCGGTGCGGCAGCCGCCGAAGGCGATCCCTTTGCCCTCCGTCTGGATCAGGACGAACGGTTGCAGAAACTGTACCTGAATGCGGAGGCGGACTCCGGCTATGTCCGGGACCGGAACGTGTTCGGTGACAATATCTCTGCCGAAGACATCATGAGTGTCACCGCCCGCTACCGCAACGGCGCCCTGCTGACCTATTCCCTGATCGCCTTCTCGCCCTGGGAAGGCTACCGGGTGGCCATCACCGGGGATCGGGGCCGTCTGGAAGTCGATGTCAGCGAGACCATTGGTCGTACGTTTGTCGCGGGGGCAGACGAAACCCTGGCCCAAATGGAAGAGGCCCGCCATGCGTTCGGGGGCAAGGAAATCCGGCTGTATCCCATGTTTGGCATTCCGCACCGGGTCGATTTTACGGAAGGGGAAGGGGGGCACGGGGGCGGTGATCCCGTGATGCTGGAACAGATCTTTGCACCCGACCCACCTGCCGATCCCTTTCACCGGGCGGCTTCGCATATAGACGGGGCGGCGTCTGTGTTGCTGGGTATTGCCGCCAACAAGTCGATTGAGACGGGGACCCTGATTCGAACCTCCGATCTGGTGACGCTCTAGCAACAGCAACGGGCCTGGGCTGCAGGCCTGATGAAAGAACGAGGCAGACATACAGATGCCCCACAGCAAGGTATTGCCCCCAGACCGCTATTTTGACGTAGCCCAGAGGACTGCCGCCCTGGACCTGTATGCCCAGGTGCGGGATCTGCCCCTGATATGTCCCCATGGGCACGTGGACCCGGCCCTGTTCGCCGATCCGGATGCCCGTTTCGGCAATCCGGCGGAACTCCTGATCATCCCGGATCACTATGTTTTCCGCATGCTGTATTCCCAGGGCGTGCCGATGGAAGCGATGGGCATCCCCCGGCTGGATGGTGGACCGGTGGAAGAGGACCCGCGCCGGATCTGGCAGTGTTTTGCGGATCACTACTATCTGTTCCGCGGGACGCCCACCGGGATGTGGCTGGATCAGGAGCTGGTCCAGATCTTCGGGATCGAGGAGAAGCTGACCCCGGCATCCGCCCCAGCCATCTATGAGCAGCTGGATGCCATTCTGGCCACACCCGCCTTTACCCCGCGTGCCCTTTTTGAGCGCTTCCGTATAGAGGTGTTGGCCACTACCGATCCGGCCACCTCGGATTTGGCGCATCACCGGGCCATACGGGAGTCCGAATGGCAAGGACGTATCGTACCTACCTTCCGTCCGGATCAGGTCGTCAATCTGGATACACCCGGCTGGAAGTCTCATATTGATGATCTGAGTGCCGTGTCCGGTGTGGACGTCACAAACTACCGGCGCTACATTGAGGCCCTGGAGATTCAGCGCACCCGGTTCCGGGCCTTGGGCGCCACGGCCACGGACCATGCTGCAGTCACGCCCCGGACACAGCGGCTGTCACGCCGGGCCGCCGAGGCCATATTCGATCGCGCCCTGCAGACTGGGGGCTCGGCAGAAAACGCACCGGCCTTCACGGCCCACATGCTGATGGAAATGGCGCGCATGAGCGTGGAGGATGGCCTGGTCATGCAGCTGCATCCCGGTTCCCATCGCAATCACAATGCGCTGCTGGCGCACCGTCATGGTCCTGACATGGGGGCCGACATCCCCCTGGCGACGGAGTTTACACGCAATCTGCAGCCGCTGCTCAACGCCTACGGCAACGACCCGGGGCTGCGCTTGATTGTGTTCATGCTGGACGAGTCCACCCTTTCCCGGGAGCTGGCGCCCCTGGCCGGGCATTACCCGGCGCTGCGTCTGGGACCGCCCTGGTGGTTCTTTGACAGCTGGAATGGCATGATGCGTTTTCGGGAACTGGTCAATGAGACCTGCGGTCTCTACAACACGGCCGGTTTCAACGACGATACCCGGGCCTATCCCTCCATTCCCATCCGCCATGATCTGGCGCGGCGCGTGGACGCCAACTGGATTGCCGATCTGCTCGTGCGCCATGTTATTGATGAGGAAGACGCCCAGGCCATGATGCGGGCGGCCGGCTACGAACTGGCCAAGGCTGCGTACAACCTGTAAGTTGCATATGACGGTCCCGGGTCCCGGTTGCCCAGACCTGACACAGCCCTGTGCGCGGGCTGTGATCCTTTCCCGAAAGCTTGGCCACAGGCGGGAGCGTGTCTTTCGCCTGTGGCCTGACGCACCTGCGATCGGGCAGCCAGCTTCTGGCCTTTGCCTGTACCATCCCGATTTGATCCTGCTGTCTGCCTATGCTAGGATAATTTATATGAATTTTTCATATAAATCGTATATGGGAAGGAGACAACCTGATGTATTGGTGTTGGCGCAAAGGGGCTCCCATTGCCCTGGTTCTGGTGGCAGCCTTGCTGCTGGCGGCTTGTGTAGTGCCACCGATTGGCCCGGAGGCGATGGAAGCGGGTGATGATGCACGCACGCTGGTCGTGTATTCGGGGCGCAATGAAAATCTGGTAGGGCCCCTGCTGGATCAGTTTTCGGCGGATACGGGCATTGACGTGAAAGTGCGGTATGGCAATACGGCGGCCATGGCGGCCACCATCATGGAAGAAGGGACCAATTCGCCTGCCGACATCTATTATGGCCAGGATGCAGGAGCTTTGGGGGCTTTGGCCAAAGCCGGTCGTTTCCAGGCTTTGCCGGACGACATGATCGCAGCCGTGGATCCGGTGTTTGTCCATCAGGATGGTCTTTGGACCGGCACCAGCCTGCGGGCCCGGGTCCTGGTATACAACACGGACATGCTCACGGAGGAAGAACTGCCCAACGATATCTGGGCCCTCACGGAAGAACCCTGGCGTGGCCAGGTGGGATGGGCTCCGCCCAATGGCAGTTTTCAGGCTTTTGTGACGGCCTTGCGCGTGATGGCGGGTGAGGATCAGGCCCAGGCATGGCTGGAAGCCATGATAGCCAATGATGTCCAGGTGTATCCCAAGAATACGCCCATCGTCGCTGCTACCGGCGCGGGCGAGATCAAGGTGGGTTTGGTGAATCATTACTACCTGCTGCGTTTCAAGGCCGAAGATCCGGATTTCGCGGCCGCCAATTACCATTTCCGGGCGGCAGGCCCCGGTTCCATGGTCAATGTGGCTGGGGTAGGTATTGTGGACAGCTGTGCCAATTGCAGTGAAGCCGCGGAATTCGTGCGCTATCTGCTTTCCGAGGCGGGACAGACCTATTTCCTGCAAACCACGCATGAATATCCGGTTGTGAGCGGGGATTTCGACTACCAGGCCGCGGCAGTACCCCTGGCGGAAGTCATGCTGCCGGATCTCGATCTCAACGATCTGGACGATTTGGAAGGAACCCTGAACCTGTTGCGTGAGGTGGGTGCTCTGGAATAGGGAGTTGGACACCTGTACGGGACTGCACACCGCAACAGCGGACGCGGTCCCGTACAGGGGCATGCAGGTGCAGAATTCTGCTTGCCACTTGTGGTATATGTGCAATCGCATCTTGCAAGATGGTCTGTTTACCGGGAAGCCAGGGGCGGCCCCGTGGGTTTTTGCAAGAAATTCATGTAATTCGGGGTATAGTGGTCGGGCTAATCACTGTATGCCCGGATTGATGACGATTTTGTCGCATGCCACCTTAATGCGCTTCCGGCAATTGCGCCGGGGCTGGTCCCAGGTTCCACTGGGCCTGCAGCTGGTCTGCATGACCATCACGGTTGTGCTCCTGTGGCCGCTGGCTTACCTGTTTCTGCGTGCCAGCCAGGCGGATCTGGCAGCTGTGCAGGGATTGTTGACCCAACGCATGGCCCTGACCGTGGGCCGTAGCCTCGTCATGGTCCTGGCGGTCAACATCGGCGCGTGGCTCATTGCACTGCCGCTGGCCTGGATTTCCGTATACGCGGCGATTCCGGGACGTCGCCTGTGGACCGTACTGGTGGCCCTGCCTCTGGTGGTGCCCAGCTACATCGGGGCCTATGTGCTGATTGCCATGTACGGACCGCGGGGCCTGCTGCAGCAGTGGCTGGATCCGTTGGGGGTGGAACGCCTGCCTTCCCTGTACGGTTTTCCCGGCACGCTTGTTGCCCTGATCCTGCATACCTACCCCTTTTTGTTCCTGGGCCTGCGTTCGGCGTTCCTGCAGGTCGATCAGTCCTGGGTCGATGCCGCCCGCACGCTGGGCTATGGCATACGCAAAACCTTCTGGCATGTACTTGTCCCGATCATTCGCCCGGCGCTGGCCGCCGGGACCGTCCTGGTCAGTCTGTACGTGCTGAGCGACTTTGGGGCGGTGTCCCTGCTCCGTTACTCCACATTCACGCGGGCCATCTACGTTCTTTACGAATCCTCCTTCGATCGCCATCAGGCCGCCCTGCTGACCCTGGTCCTGGTCTGCCTGATCCTGTTGTTGCTGTGGCTGGAGGTGGTTCTGCGCGGTCAGAGTCGGAGCCGGCGTACCCATGCCGGCAGCCAGCGCGTCCCGACACGGGTGCCGCTGGGCCGCTGGCGTTATGTTGCCTACCTCCTGTTGGGCGGCGTCGTGTTCATGGGGTTGGTCAATCCGGTCGCCGTCTCTTCCATCTGGCTGTTCAAGGGCATACGGACCGGCGAATCCTTGCATCCGGTGATGGAAGCGATCGGCAACAGTGTCTTCGCGGCCCTGGTGGCGTCCGGGACGGCCATTCTGCTGGCCCTGCCGATCAGCTACATGGCCGAACGGTATGCAGGCCGGACTTCGCGTCTCGCGGCCCTGGCGGCCCACATCGGTTTCGGGATGCCCGGTATCGCCATTGCACTGAGTCTGGTGTTTTTTGGCGCCCGGCACGCCCCCTGGATTTACCAGACCATGTTCCTGCTCACGCTGGGCTATATGGTGCGGTACGTCACCATGGCCATTGGCCCCCTGCGCACGCAGTTGCGGCAGATCACGCCGCGCATCGAGGAAGCCGGGCGTCTGCTGGGTCTGAACACGGCGGGGATCCTCTCCCGCATCACGGCCCCGGCGCTGCGCAAGGGCATACTGGCCGGGGCTGCCATGGTGTATCTGGGCGTGATGAAGGAATTGCCCGTCTCCCTGATCCTGGCCCCCACGGGCTTTCCCATGCTGGCCACCCGTATCTGGTCGGCGACAGAAGAAGCTTTCTTTGCCCGGGCTGCCGCCCCTACGCTGATTCTCGTGCTTGTGTCGGCTCTGGGTATCACCCTCATATTTTCGGCGGAAGACCTGTGACCGTTTCTGTTGTTTCCCCTTCTGAGGCCATGAGGCTTCGCACGGACTATCTGGCCATGCGGGATGTCCGCAAACAGTTTGATGCGCGCTTCTGCATCGAGATTGCGGAGCTGCAGGTGTATGAGGGCGAGGTACTGACACTGCTGGGTCCTTCCGGATGTGGCAAGACCACGACCCTGCGCATGGTGGCGGGTCTGGAGACGCCGGATGCGGGCTGCATTTACGTGGCCGGTGAGGAAGTGTATTGCGATGACATCCTGATTCCTCCGGAACGACGCAAAGTGGGCCTGGTGTTTCAGGACTATGCGCTGTTCCCGCACCTGACGGTGGCCCAGAACATCCAGTTTGGCCTGAACCGGTACACAGGCAACGGCAAGGACCGCACGCGCGACCTGCTGGAATTGACCCGCCTGGAAGCGTTGCGTGATCGCTATCCGCATGAACTGTCAGGCGGCGAGCAGCAACGGACCGCCCTGGCGCGTTCGCTGGCCCCCAATCCGCATATTCTGCTGCTGGATGAACCCTTCAGCAGCCTGGACGCGACCTTGCGCAAGGAATTGCGCACCGAGGTCAAGCGCATTCTGCGCGAGACCGCAGTGACCACCATCCTGGTGACGCACGATCAGGAAGAGGCGCTCAGCATGAGCGATCGGTTGGCGATCATGATGGATGGCGAGGTATGCCAGGTGGGCACACCCCGTGAACTGTACTGGTCGCCCCGGAACGGGGATATCGCGCGTTTTATGGGTGATGCCAATTTCCTGCCGGGCCTGGCTACCGGTCAGGAGGTGACCTGTGTGCTGGGTACATTGCCCATTCAGCAGGAGACCCGGGGCCGTGTCCAAATCATGTTACGGCCCGAAGCGATCAGCGTGAGTCTGGGGGACGCAGGGCCCAACGCGGGCCGGGTGGTGGATATCGAGTATTACGGCCATGATCAGCTTCTGAACATCTGTCTGGACACGGGGGAAGCGATACAGGCACGCAGCAGTGCCATGCAGCCGTTCATGCGCGGACAGCGGGTACATGTTGCGACCCTGGGGGTGTTTCCTGTATATCCCGCACAGGATCCGGGCAGAGGGCAAGTTCCGCCTGTATAGTGCCTACCGGAATGTCCGCGCAGGCAGTCATTCCGGCTCCTGCTGCGGATGTCTGATGATCTGACTCCCCATCCGTCTGCCTCATGAAAACCAACGCGCATGACCCGTTGCCCATACAAACTGCACCCGGTCCGCGGGTTCTGGCATTCGAATTCCCGGATTTTACGGTGGGAATTGCCGAGTACCCGGATGGACCCACAGGCGTGACCGTACTGCATTTTCCCCAGGGTGTGGTGGCGGATATGGACATACGGGGCGGTGCTACGGGCGTCGTTGGCAATTACGGTTTTGTGCATGCCATCGCGCTGGCTGGGGGGTCCCTTTTCGGGCTTGAGGCAGCCAGTGGCGTGGCTGCGGAACTCTTGGCCCAGCGTGCCTACAATGTCCATTGGACCGCCATTCCGCTGGTGAGTGGAGGCATAATTTATGACTTTGGACCGCGGGCAAACAGTATTTACCCGGACATACGCCTGGGACGCGCGGCATTGCAGAGCGCACATCCGGGCCAGTTTCCCCTGGGTGCCCGCGGTGCCGGCATATCCGCTGCCGTAGGTAAGGGGTCTGCATCCCTGCACCCGGAAACGTCTGGACAAGGAGCCGCCTTCCGGGATTTTGGCGGACTCAAGATCTTTGTCTGTACGGTTGTCAACGCTTTGGGAGTGATATATGATCGCCGGGGGCATGTGATACGGGGCAATCTGAACCCGAACACAGGACTGCGGGCACCTTGGACCGAAGGCTTGGCAGAAACCATGCCTACAGAGCCGCGACCGGTATCCACCGGCGTCAATACGACCCTGACGGTGCTTGTGACCAATCAGGTCCTACAGGGCCATGAACTGACGCAACTGGGTCGTCAGGTACACAGTTCCATGGCCCGGGCCATCCAGCCATTTCATACGAGTATGGATGGTGATGTGCTGTGGACAGTGTCTACGGGCCAGATCCAAAAGGCGCAATGGTCCCCAACGGCATTGGGCGTAGCCGCATCCGAAATTGCCTGGGATGCCGTGCTGGCAGCGCATCCCTGATACAACCGGCATACAGAACGATCGGATCCGGGGATTGTCTCCAGCGGGTATCGAAGATCAGGGAACAGCAAACCGGGCACGGTCAGGGTGCTACCGGGTGTACCCGGCGAAACTGCGTGGTGGGCTGGCATGGCAGGCTTGGCGGCGTATGTCGGCTGCTTATAGGCAGGGACCTGGGTTACCGGACTGCCTTGGCCACAACCAGGATCTGGCAGAACTGGAAGCACTGGACCCTGGTCGGTGGTGACCGTCATGGCCAGCCTCTTGCGGTATGCCTGGAGCGTAAGAACACGGGATTGTGATTATCTGCTCTCCGCAGAAGTGCTCCCGGTCTCGGATGCTGTCCACACAGGAAGTGGGACCGGGACAGTCCGTGAATGCCGGCATTCTGCCTGTAATGGGCAGCACAGGTGATGGAGGCGACCATGAAGCAGGGTTTCCTGCCTCCTTGTTGTTGCTTGGTGACTTCAAGCCGGTCCCCGTGGCCCAATCGTCCTCTTGCCACAGGAGTACTGTGCTACCCTGTGGCCGGGAAGAGGTGGCACCGCTCCTTCCCGGCCGTACGAGGCCAGTAGTAAGGGTACATCTTGTAGCATATTTGCATTGCCCGGGGAGCTATGATGATACGGATTCTGGTTCTGCTGTTTCTGTCAGGAGCGAGTTTAGCGGCCTGCACGATTCCACCCCCGCCTCCCGATGGCGCCCTGGAGACTGTGCCGCAGGCATGTACCGCTACGGATCGGGTGCTCAAGTTCGGTTTCTATGCCTATTTCGACCCTGTCAGCTACAGTGCAGACGCGGATCCGGCGTCCGCTGCTTTTCATACCCACCGTGGCTATGAAGCGGACTTGCTGACAGCGCTGGAAACCATGGCCGACATCGGGTTGACTCTGGAACGGTATGCGATTGCCGAATGGGACGGTATCTGGCTCAAGTCCGCCAGCGCAGAATACGACATGGTGGGGGGCGGTATCACCATTCTGGACAGCCGTACCCGTGATGTGCAGGGCAATCCGGCAGTGACTTTTACCTCGGGCCACATAGCGTTCCAGCAATCGTTGCTGGTGCGTGCCGAGGATGTTGAACGGCTGGCCCGCTATGACGATCTGGGCGAAGATGTGCGGATTGGCGTACTGGCTGGCACCACGGGAGAAGCCCGCCTGCTGGTGTTGACAGGACTGGCGGATGCCGCAGGGGTTTTGCAAGCCGATGTGCGTATCCGGACACCGGAAGGCGAGCTGGTGGCGACAGGTGATTCTGCCTACATCATAACCGCCGCCGGGGCCTCACCGGGTCTGGCTGGCCGCCAGCATCTTCAACCACCCCTGGGGAGTGGCTTGCCCCAAGTTGTGTATATGGGTGATGTGAGCGGTGAAGCGGAACTGCTGGAAGCTCTCCGTACAGGCCAGATTGATGCAGTTGCCCGCGGCGAAATCGGCAATCTTACTGCAGGCCAGACCTCCATGGACGCTTTGGTGGTGTCGGCCGTTGACACCTCTTCCCGTGAACGGGGAGGTTTTACCTTTGCCGTGCATGATGCCGATCTCGCTGCCTGTATTGACGACAGGCTGAACTGGCTGACGGATAACCAGAGGCTGGGCTATGCCGAGTGGCATGAAAATCCCGGGATTTTCATGCAGCGCGCAGCCCAGTGGGGCCAATAAGGGCAGCTTGGGCAGCGCGTGAAACAGACAGATCCAACGTACGCCGGGACAGGCCGCCAGGTGTATCAGACCGGTACAGCCGCTTCCAGCGGCTGGAACTGACTCATATAGAGCCTGTAATAGGCACCTTGCCGGGCGAGCAGGGAATCGTGGGTGCCCCGTTCAACGATTTTGCCTGCCTCCAGCATCAGCACCTGATCCGCATTGCGAATGGTGGACAGGCGATGCGCTACGACAAAGCTGGTGCGATCCCGCATCAGTTCTTCCAGGGCCGCCTGGATCTGGCGCTCGGTACGGGTGTCCACACTGGAGGTGGCCTCGTCCAGAATCAGGATGCGGGGATTGGCCAGAATGGCCCGGGCAATGGACAGCAGTTGACGCTGACCCTGGCTCAGGCCACTGCCCCGTTCGCCCAGGACCGTGTCGTACTGGTCCGGTCTGCTTGTGATGAAATCATGGGCCCGGGCCAGTTTGGCGACGGCGATCACCTCTTCATCGGTGGCCTCCGCCCGACTGAAACGGATGTTGTTCAGGATGGTGTCGTTGAACAGGAAAGTGTCCTGCAGCACAATGCCGATCTGGCGGCGCAGTGAATCCTTGGTGACCGCACGCACGTCGTGCCCGTCAATGCGCACCGTACCCTCGTCAGGATCGTAGAAACGGGGAATCAGATTGAGAATGGTAGTCTTGCCGGCCCCGGTCGGTCCCACAATGGCGACGGTTTCGCCAGGTTGCGCGGCCAGCGTCACGGCATGCAGGACGGTTTCGCCTTCAACGTAACTGTGGCAGATCGCCTCAAATTCAATGTGGCCTGCAATGGCAGGCAGATCGTAGGCATTCGGCACTTCCACAATCTCGGGTTCTTCGTCCAGCAGGTCAAAGACCCGTTCCGCCCCGGCAATGGCGCTCTGTACGTTGGACCACATCACGGCAATCTGCGCAATGGGCTGATTCAGGCGCTGCAGCAGGTTGATGTAGGTGATGAGCAGACCCAGGGTTATGACGGAATCTGCCAGACTGCCTGCGTTCAGGATGATGTAACCTCCAAAAACGGTGACAATGGCCAGACCCAGATAACCCAAGGCCTCCAGCGTGGGATTCAGGGCCGCCGTGTAACCCACCGCGGCAATGTTGGCATCCCGGTTGGCGGCGTTGACTTCCTTGAAGGCGGCGGAAGAGGCACCCTCACGGACAAAAGCCTGCATCTCGCGGACACCCGTGATGTTTTCTTGCAGGTCGGCGTTGATGTTGCCGATCTCCCGGCGGGCCTTGCGGAACTCCCGGCGGGCCTGGGTGGAAAGCCAGACGGTCATGATGTAACTGAGGGGCATGACCGCCAGCGAAATCATGCCGAAGAGCCAGTTGAGCCGCAGCATTTCCAGCACGATCCAGGCGACGGTCACAAAAGCCAGCAGGACGCTGACCAGCATGAAGTTCAGGTTCTGCTGCATCGTGTCCAGATCGTTGGTGAGCCGGCTCATGACGTCACCCACCTCATGCCTGGTGAAATAGCCCAGGGACAGGGAATGGATCCGGGCGAAGAGCGAGATCCGCAGGAACCGAATGATGCGATTGCCTACGGCGGCCAGCAAGTAGAACGCCAGGGAACGGGCGCCGGAGGACATGATGAAGATCAGGGCCGTGATGAGCATCAGACCCCCCAGGCCCTGCAGCAGCTGGCTTCGTGACCAAGTTGCAGTGTCCGCGCGCTCATACCAGCAGTTCGCTTCGGACGCTGCCTGCACTTCACTGCCCTGGGTGGCCAGGGCAGGGGTGAGGTAACAGTCCACCGCCTGCCCGATCAGGGTGGCAGTGTAGACTTGGGTGCCTGCGACCACGAAGACCAGGAGCAGGGTCAGAAGCAGGAAGGGCCAATACGAGACAAAATAGGTACCCAGCCGACTCAGGGTCTGTCCAACGGACCGGGCTTTCGTGGTTTCCCGGTCCAGTATAAAGCGTGAATTAAACATCGGTGGACCTGTTCGGATCGAATTCTGGATGCATGGCAGGGGGACTCTCAGGCTTGGACCGCCAGGCCATTCAAGACGGGTACTCCGATGGCATCGGTGTCATCGTCCAGTTGGCTGGAGAAGATTTCGGCATAGAGTTCATGGCTTTCCATCAGTTCCGCATGGGTACCTTGGCCCACGAGGCGTCCCTTGTCGAGGACCAGGATGCGGGAAGCGTTGCGGACCGTACTGATGCGTTGGGCAATGACAAAGGAGGTACGACCTTCCATCAGGGTATCCAGGGCCTGCTGCAGGCGCTTTTCGGTCTGCAGATCGACGCTGCTGGTGGAGTCGTCCAGAATTAGGATTGCTGGGTTGAGCAGCAGGGCACGGGCGATGGCGATACGCTGTTTCTGACCGCCGCTGAGGGAGGTGCCACGCTCCGCCACGTCTGTGTCGTATCCCTCGGGCAGTTCCTGAATGAAGTCGTGGGCGGCGGCCGCTGTGGCCGCCGCTTCGATCTGGGCCTGGGACGCGTCCGGGCGGCCAAAGGCAATGTTCTCACGCACAGTACCACTGAAGAGTATGGTCTCCTGCAGCACGATGCCGATCTGGCTGCGTAGGGAATCCAGGGTTACGTCCCGTATATCCTGATCGTCCACCAGGATCTGGCCCTGGGTCACGTCATAGAAACGGGGCAGCAGGTTGATGATCGTGGATTTGCCGCTGCCGGTGGCCCCCAGAATCGCAATGGTTTCCCCGGGCGCGGCCGTAAACGAAACATGATCCAGAACGGGATCGCCGTCGGCGAAGTACTGGAAGGTCACGTCCCGAAACTCCACTTTGCCCTGCAGCGCGGCCAGGGGCAAGGCGCCGGGCCGATTCTTGACCTCGATGTCGGTTTCCAGAATCTCGAAGATACGGCTGGCGGACGCACTGCCTTGGGCGGCCTGGGACAGAATGAAACCGAACTGGCCCAGGGGAAAGATGATATAGGTGACGTACAGGGAGAATTTGGACCATTGCCCCAGGGACAATTCGTTGGCAATGATCATGCGGCCCCCAAAATAGGTCACAGCCACCAGAGCCAGGTTGGCGACCAGGAATACGAACGGAAACATGAAGCTCATGAAACGGTTCATCCGCAAGGAGAAGTGCATGTGGTCATTGGCCGCCTTGCCGAAGCGCGCCTGTTCGGTGCGTTCCCTGACATAGGTCTTCACCACCTGGATGCCTGCCACGTTCTCCTGCAGGATGGAATTGAGCGTCGAAAGCATCTGCTGTATGTTCATGAACATGCGCTGGGCGACCGAGCCGAAAAACATGAAGACGGCCAGCACGATGGGCAATATGGGCACCATCACCAGGGCCAGGCGCCAGTTGGTGATGAACAGGATGACCAGCGTACTCCCCAGGAGAATGAAGGCCTGGCCCGTCACCAGCAGACTCTGGGAGATGTACAGCCGTACCTTCTCCACGTCGTCGGTGGCCCGGACCATCAGTTCGCCGGTGCGTTGGCGATCATGGTAGGAAAAACTGAGCTTGCTGATCTTGGCGAACAGATCGTTGCGCAGGTCATAGGCCCCGAACTGGCCGAGCTTCTCCGACATGAAGGCCTGGCCAAACGCGAAGAAGCCCCGGGCCAGGGAAAAGAGCAGAATGAGAATGGCCGCGTTGATCAGGAGTTGCAGCGGGGAATCGAGGGCCAGCTGCAGGCGGGCCAGATCGAAACCGAGGTCGGCCGCAGCCGCGGCTTGCTGGTCTGTAGGCAATTGGGCGATGTCGCGGGCGGCCAGGGAAGTGGTCACCGCGTCCAGCACGTTTTGGATGAACTGGGGTACCGCCAGCTGGGCCGCCGTGCCGATCAGCATACTGAACGCGGCCATCAGGAAGAAACGGCGGTAGGTCAGGGAATACCCCAAGGCCTTGCGCAGGCTGCCCAGATCCATGGAAGGCCGTCCCCGACCGGGCTCCCCGGGCCTGGACTTGTCCTCTGGATCGCGTACCTGCTGCAGGCCGATCCTTGCGGGAGGGCCGTCCTGCAGGGATCGCTTGCGCTTCAAATTCTTTTCATCCATCTACAGCCCCTTGTTGCGGATAGGTCAGAGGGCAAACTGATATCCCAAGGAGCCGGCTATGCTGGTCATGCTCTGCGTGCCAGCACTTGCCTGCAGACGCGAGGTATCAGGCAGGACAAGCACATTTTTGCCGGCTTCGGACTCCAGTCTGGTTGCCCAGTGCATCCGGCGTGCTTGTCCGGAGCAGTTTCCTTGTCCCCTGTCTCTCATTATAGTACTTGTTCACAAGCAGGAATGTATGGGGCCCAGACCTCCTGGTCGGGATATCATGCCCGAGCTCTATGTTGCCCCGATGCATGTTCGCCCTGATTTGGTATGAGCCCCGGGTTTGCCTGTCGTCAGGATGATTACGACAGGCATGCATTGGCCCAGAACCTGAGCACAGGACATGGGCCTGCCAGCTGTACGTGAAGACAGGCAATTGCGATGATGAAGAACATGACCATGTCGACAGGTACCGGAACACCTGTACCATCCGTACAGGCCATGACGGTCTTGCCGTATCCGGCCGGTGATGATGAACCCCCTGGGGCTTGCAGGTCCAACAACTGCCGTCCAGGGTCTGTCTGCAAATTCAAAAGAATTGGTCTCAGTCCATTATATTAAGAACATAATTATTTGAATAAAATGAAATATAACAAAATATGATATAATTCAAAACAAATCGATACCCTGTTAACAGGTGTTTTGACTTTATACACAGGCCCTGGCCAATGTTGTTCCGTACGGAACAAGTCTAGCACTTGGCTCCGCAAGGCAGACATAACCGGGGACAACCACCTTGTGGGTTCTCTTGGGGTGTGGTTGTCTCCAACCAGCACATGTGGGGGATAGCCGGATAGATGTCTGAAGACGGACAGGCGACAACGACACCACCACTGTATGCAGGCTACAGTCACACGCTGGTGCAGTCAGAAGTGCAAAGGGTATCGGGGCCTTGCTTGCCGGTGGTATCCGGGTGCCAAGGTCAGAGCTGTCACGGTCCCCTTCGACTGCCTGGTGTGTAGAGCACAGGTGTTCAGGCCCCGAGGGGCGGATCGCCGTGCCAACGCAAAGGACAGCTGACGTTCGTTCCGTTCGCGATGGGGCCTACTGTTGCCGGTGCTTATAGAGCTGGACACCGGGCGATTACCTATTGCACCGTGCCAGACTGGAACCTGATTGACGGGGACTCCCTGTGCCACCAAATTTTGTCATGGACAATTCAGCACAAAACTGATATCGTGACATTGGCCGTCATGCAAGCCATTTCACACAGGAGGAAACTGTCATGACACATCCATTCTCGCGCCGCCAGTTTTTGAAGACAGCTGCCGGCTTAGGCTTGACAGGAGTTTTGGCTGCCTGTGTGGCACCTGTTGCCGGGCCAGCCGACAGCACCATGGAATCGGCTGACTTGAGTGTCTGGGTCTGGTGGCCCAGTCCTGTGCCTTCCCTGATCGAGATGGGCGACACATTCATGGAGGCACATCCGAACGTCACGGTGGCGGTGGAAGCGCCTTCGGACTACTGGACCAAAGTCCAGACATCGATTGCGGGCGGCGCCGGACCTGATCTTTTCTTCATGAACAACGTCAATTACTGGTCGTGGGCTCACCGCGGGGTTCTGTATGACATGACCGAACTGGCGGCCTCCGACGATGCCATGCAGGACAACATTGCCAACTCCTGGCAAGGGGCCGTCGACTTCTACAGCTACAAGGGCAAGCAGTTCGGCTTTCCCTACATGTATACGTCCATTGTGCTGTATTACAACGAAGACTATATCGCCAGCCACGGCTTGGCCCTGCCGGCGGACATTGAAGACGAAATGGACTGGAACCGCTTCCGCGAATATGGCCTGGCCCTGCACGAGGCATCGGATGACGACACCATGATGTGGGGGCTTTATTCGACGGGAGGCATTGAAACCGGCTGGTTGAACTTCGTGCGGGCGAATGGCGGGGATTTTCTGAATGAGGACAATTCGGAATGCATCATTGATGCCCCCGAATCCATTGAAGCCTGGAACTATCTGGTGAACTTGCGGCGCGAAGACGGGATTTCTCCGAGTCCGGAAGCCTTGCAGGCCGAAGGCGCGAACAGCCTGTTCCAGACAGGCAAGATTGCCATGTACCCTTCCGGCAACTGGGAGATGTCATTCCTCAACGAGCAACTGAAGGATTTCACCTACAACATTACCCTGTTGCCCTTTTCCCCGCAGACAGGCGAGAGGGGCGGTACCACCAACATTGTGGGCGTGGTCATCAACAACAATACACCGGCCCAAGGCCCGGCCTGGAACCTGATGACACATCTCCTTTCCAAGGATTCCCAGGACAAGCTGGCCCGCGCCAACGTACTGGCACCGGTACGCCATGACTCGGCGGAACTGTACTACAACCCGGAACTGGGACCCGCCAATCGCCGGGCCGCCTTCGAGATGCAGGAGTGGACGACAGCCCTGCCTACCCATGAGATTGTCACCTGGGGCGAAATGATGCAGCCTACCACCGAGTGGCAAACCGAAATATTCGAGGGACGGGTCAGTGTCGAGGAAGGTCTCGCGCAGATGGCGGACAGTGTCAATGCCCTGTTTTGACATCCGGACCCCATGACCGGTGATGTGACACGTAAGCACAGGGGGTGTGCGGGGCTTGGCCTGCTGTACACCCCCTGTACCGGGACGGCCACGCCGCCGTATAGTGCCCGGCGGGAACCGGTCCGGTTCCTGCCCGTCCCGGCCAGTTCAACCCCGTACTTGCCATGAACACGCCCACCCGCACCTTATGGCGGCAGATCCGGCCCCACGCAGCCGGTTGGCTGTGCGCCTCGCCCTGGATCCTGGGCTTCCTGATTTTCACTCTGGGCCCCATGCTCTGGTCCATTTACTACAGCCTGACCGAATACCCGCTGATCCGGCCCCCGAGCTGGGTCGGCTGGGACAATTACCGGGTCATGCTGCAGGAGGACAAGTTTTTTTACAATTCGCTGCGCGTCACAACCATCTACGCAGTGGTCGCTGTACCGTTGCATCTGGTGGTGGGCTTTCTGATAGCCCTGCTCCTGAATCAGAAGATCCGGTACATTGCCCTGTGGCGCACGATCTACTTTCTGCCCTCGGTGGTGTCCGGGGTGGCCGTGGCCCTGCTGTGGCAATGGATCTTCAATTCCGATTTCGGCCTGGCCAACTGGCTGCTGGGTCTGGTGGGCATTGACGGGCCCAGCTGGCTGCTCAGCCCGACCTGGGCCCTGCCGGCCCTGATCCTGATGAGCCTGTGGGGCGTGGGGGGCAGCATGGTCATCTTCATCGCGGGTTTGCAGGGTGTGCCCCAGGCGCTGTACGAGGCGTCCGAGATGGATGGCGCCAGCGCCGTCCGGCGCTTCTGGCACGTTACGGTGCCCATGATCTCGCCCGTAATCCTGTTCAACCTGATCATTGGCCTGATTGCGGCGCTGCAGACCTTCACCCAGGCTTTCATCATGACCGCGGGCGGACCCAAACAGTCCACCCATTTTTTCATGCTGCACCTGTACAACAACGCTTTCCAGTGGTTGAAGATGGGCTATGCCTCGGCCCTGGCCTGGGTGCTCTTTGCGTATATTCTGATCGTCACGCTGGGCGTCATTCGTTCTTCGTCCCTGTGGGTCTTTTACGAAGGTGAGATCAAGGGACGGTAACCGATGGCTTCCGGACTTTCAGCATCCTCCCGAGACGCCCGCTTCTTCAGGGACAGGGTGAGGCAGGTCTGCACGCAAACAGGGCAGTACGCAATTCTGGCCCTCGGTGCATTCCTGTTTCTGGTGCCTTTTGCCTGGATGATTTCCACGGCCCTGAAAGAAGCCGGGGACGTCATGAAATTCCCGCCGGAATGGATACCGCAGCCTGTGCTGTGGGGCAACTTTGTCGAGGCGTTCACCCAGGACTACGCGCCCTTCGGCATCTTCTTCCGCAATACGGCAGTCATAACCACCACGGCGGTGTTCGGCCAGTTGCTGTCGGCCAGCCTGGTGGGTTTCAGTTTCGCCCGGCTCCGCTGGTGGGGCCGGGACTACCTGTTTCTGGTGGTCCTGGCCACCATGATGCTGCCCTACCAGGTAACCCTGGTGCCCGTGTTCGTATTGATGAAAGTTCTGGGCTGGATCGATACGCTCCTGCCCCTGATCGTGCCCTTCTACCTGGGCGGAGGCGCCTTTTATATCTTTCTGTTCCGCCAATTCATGATGACCATCCCGCTGGAACTGGACGACGCGGCCAAAATTGACGGTTGTGGCACCCTGCGCCTGTACGCCCGCATCATCCTGCCGCTGTCCGGACCGGCCCTGGCGACGGCAGCCATATTTTCCTTTCTGGCCCACTGGAACGACTTTATTGGCCCCCTGATTTACCTCAACAGCGTGTCCAACTACACGCTTTCGCTCGGGTTGCGTATCCTGCAGGGTTATGGCGGCTACGGCATCCAGCGCTGGAACCTGCTGATGGCTGCTTCCCTGTTCGTAATGATGCCGGTGCTACTGCTTTTCTTCTTCTCCCAGAAATATTTTATCCAGGGCATAGTGACCTACGGGGTCAAGGGCTAGGTCCGATCCGGCTGCCCTTGGGCGGCGGCCACTGACAACCAGGCCGATCAGCCTGTGTCCTGCTTGTACAGCAGACGCATTTTGCGCGATACTTGTCAGGCCAAGCAGGGCCAGGCAAGGCGGGTGCATGCTGCACCGGGCAGCCGGTGGCCTTGCGCGGTCCCGGCTGCACAGGCCGGAGCGGAACAGCCTTGGACGGAACACGCACGACCATGGACGTGACCTTGCAGCAGGAGCTTGCCACACCGTATCCCATTACCCGTGACCTTGTAGACACGTTTCGGGAGGATGGGTACATCAAGCTGCCGGCCGTGCTGTCTGCTACCGTGATACGTCATTTCAAGCCCCTGATCGACGATATAGCACGGGCCCACCAGGCGCAGCAGCCGGACCTGGTGGACAGGGCGACGTACGGCCAGGCTTTTCTCCAGATCACCAACCTGTGGCAGCGGGACGCACGTCTGCGTCCGCTGTGTCTGGCTCCGCGGCTGGGCCAGATCGCGGCGGATCTGATGCAGGTACAGGGTGTGCGCATGTACCATGACCAGGCCCTGTGCAAGGAGCCTGGAGGCGGGTTTACCCCCTGGCACGCTGACCAGCACTATTGGCCCCTGAGCAATGACAATACCGTCACGGCCTGGATCCCCTTGCAGGACGTACCGCTGGCCATGGGCCCGCTCTCCTTTTGCCGGGGCAGTCATCGTCTCATGCAACACCGGAACCTCTCCATCAGTGACGAAAGCGAGCGGCGCATCGGCCGGACCCTGAAGGACTATCCCGTAGATGAATCCCCTTACCGCCTGGGCGATGTCAGCTTTCACCGGGGCTGGGTGTTCCATCGGGCCGGCCCCAATCACACGGACCGCATGCGTGGGGTCATGACCGTCATCATGATGGAAGACGGCATCCGGGTGATTGAAGCCAGACGTCCCGGGGACGATAACGAGCGCCAGCATTTCATGCCCGGGTGTGAACCGGGCGATCTGGCCGCTTCCCACCTCAATCCCGTGATTTTCCGTCACCCGGATGGTACAGGGTCATAACCCGTTGAAGTGGCACCTGTGGTACCCTGTTGCAACCGTGACACCAAACAAGGAGAACCAGGATGCTGACTGAGGCCAGGTATCACCGGGGGATCCCCCTGAAAATGACGGAGGAGACCTTCGGGCCCCTCCGGGAGTCGGCAGACATTGCTACAGATGGGCCGGCGCTGCGGCGGCGCCTGGCGGAGGACGGCTATCTGTATCTGCCCGGTTTTCTGGACCGGGAGATGGTACTGGCAGCCCGGCGGCGGGAGCTGCAGCAGTTTCTGGCCTTGGGCTATCTGGATCCGGACTGTCCCTTGATGGACGGTGTGGTCAGCGCGAGGTACCGGGGCGAGGCCGCCAATCCCTACGGCGAACCGGAACTCCAGAATGCCGCCCGGCACAACCTGCCGTTGCAGCAAGTCCTGTACGGTGGCCCCATGATGGATTTTTACCGGCGGCTCTTTGCGGAAGACGTGCGGCCTTTTGACTTCACCTGGCATCGGGCCAAGACGGACAGCCAGGATTCGGCTGCGCAGCCCCATTGCGACATCGTGTTTATGGGCCGCGGCTCCCATCGCCTCTGTACCAGCTGGACGCCTCTGGGCGACATTCCCACCGAGATGGGCGGCTTGATGGTGCTGGAAGGATCCTGTCATCTGGAACACGTCAAGTCTACCTACGGTACCCTGGACGTGGATCACTACTGCACGAATTACGAGGATGCGGTCGCCATTGAAGACGGCAGCAAGGTGTGGCAGGACTGGGTGAACAATGGGTCCTACAACGTCAATGCCTTTGCAACCCGGCAGGAATTGGGCGGGCGCTGGCTGACCACGGACTATGAGGCGGGCGATCTGCTGGTGTTCGGGATGTTCACCATGCATGCCAGCATGGACAACCATACGCATCGTTTTCGCCTGTCCACAGATACCCGGTACCAGCCCGCATCCGATCCGGTGGATGCCCGGTGGATTGGCGAACACCCCGTCAAGCACGGTCCCGAGGGCAAGATTGGCTATATCTGCTGAACGGCCGCTTGCACAGGTCGCGTCCCTGCCGGAGTCCGGCAGGGACGCATAATCCAGGTCCGGAACCCGCAGTATCGATCCAGGCGGGTGCGGATTCGCCTGCCCGGATGTCGCGCGGTCCGGAAATAGCCTGTCTCCCCAAACCACAGCAAGCTTGGCAAGAGCTATCCGGTCATGGACAGGAGTGACGCCACAACCCGCAGGGTAGCGGATGCGCGTCCCCAGGCACCGGGACAGCGCATCCAGGTGCTTGATGTCCTGCGCGGCGTGGCCCTGCTGGGCATCCTGATTATCAACATGATGTCCTTTGCGACTCCCGATGTGGTCTATTTCAATCCGACCGCCTATGGCAGTTTCACGGGCGTGGAACGCCTGATCTGGATGCTGTCCCACGTCCTGGCCGATCAGAAATTCATGACCATTTTCTCAGCCCTGTATGGGGCCGGCATCCTGCTGTTGACCACGCGCCTGGAGCAGAGAGGACAGCTCGCCCGGCCCCTGTTTTTACAGCGTTCGCTCTGGCTGCTGCTGTTCGGTTTGCTGCACCTGTTTCTGCTGTGGGACGGCGATATTCTGGTGGTGTATGCCCTGGCGGGTATGGCTGCCTACGGACTGCGCCGCCGGGCCCCGGTCACGCTGCTGGGTCTGGGGCTGCTTCTGCTCAGTGTACACATGGTCCTGATGCTGTTTTTCGGTGTACTGCTGTCCCAGGCACCTGTGGCCGACCGGAACGAATTCACGGCCTTTTTTGATCCGGACTCCGGGGAACTGGCGGCCGACATCGGGATCTACCAGGGTACGTGGGGGGAACAGGTTCGGCATCGCTGGCAGCAGACAGCGGATACCCTGTCCACACTGGCCTTCTGGGGCATCTGGCGGGCCGGTGGCCTCATGCTCATAGGCATGGCCGCCTGGAAGTGGGGTGTGTTGACGGCAGAGCGTTCGGATCGCTTTTACCGGTGGCTCACAGTCGTGGGCCTGGGTGTGGGCTGGCCCGTGGTCATAGGGGGGCTGTGGGCCAAGATGAACCAGGACTGGGATGTTTTCCATGTCTTGCTGGGCACGGGCTATCTATACAACTACTGGGGCAGTCTGCTGGTGAGTGCAGGCTATACAGGGGTGGTCATGCTGATGGCCCGCAAGGCGTGGTGGCCCGGGATCCGCCGCCGTCTGGCCGCCTTGGGCCGGATGGCGTTCACCCACTACATTCTGCACACCCTGATCTGCACGTTTCTCTTTTACGGTTTTGGGTTGGGCCTGTACGGCCAAGTGAACGGTGTGGGACAAATGGGTATCATTCTGGCCATCTGGGTTTTCCAGCTCGGACTGTCTCCCTGGTGGCTGGCACGGTTTCGCTACGGTCCCCTGGAATGGCTGTGGCGGTCCCTCACCTACAGACGCCGCACTGCTTTCCGGCTGGAGTCCCCGTAGCCAGTTGCAGCCGTTGCACGTAGCCGGTATGGAGCCGGACAGGGGACAGCACGCGGCGGGATTATGTATCTGTGCCCGCGTCAGGGCTGATACACGACCGCCGGTGGCCAGCTGTCCAGATCCTGGATCTGGAAGATGGCCAGGGCTTCACCGGTAGCGCAATCCCCGGTGGGTCCGCAGCGCAGGGAACCGGTGATGCCCGGAAAATTCTCGATGCCGTTGAGATAATCCCGTATGGCCTGCCGGCCAATCAGCAAATTGCCGGCGTCATCCGCCTGGGCCGCGGCGGCGATGGCATCCAGCAGCATGAGGGTGGCATCGTACATATGCGCATGATACCCTGAAAACGGTTCGCTGCCATGCGTGTCCCGGTATTTTTGCAGGAATTCGTCATACTGGGTGTTGGCGATCCGGGGTCCGGTCATGTATATGCCCAAAGCGGCCTGACCGGTGTTGGGCAGAAAGTCCTCGGCATACAGGGCGTTGCCCGCCATCAGCACTGTATTCTCCAAACCCGGGATTTCCCGGGCCTGTACCACAATGAGGTTGCCTTCAGGCTGAAAGACCGGCAGGACCAGTATGTCGGGTGCGCTGGAGGCGATCTGGATGAGCAAGGGGCGCATGTCCTGATCACCTACGTTGACCGCGCCCTGATGTACCACGGTGCCGCCCAAGTCCGCAAATGCGTCCGCGGTGGCGGCCTGATTCCGGTCGGCATAGGTACTGCCGTCGTGCACGGTCGCCATGGTACGGGACCCCAGCCGGTCAAACGCGAAGAACGCGACCAGATCGCCCAGAATCAGGTCGTTGTGTGAGGTGCGATAGAAGCCCGGTTGCCAGATGCCGCCCGTGTCCTGGTCCGCGTTGGTCAGCGTGGGCGACGTGGTGGAAGCCGCGATCATGCTCATGCCGGCTCCCGCAATGACCGGCAGCGCTGCCGTCGCCGCACTGGAGCAGGAGGTGCCCAGGACACCCGCTACCGTCGGGGCCGCCACGATCTTGCGGGCAGCGGTTTGTCCCCCTTCGGAACTGCATTCCGAATCCAATGGCTCGACGGCGATCGCGTGGCCATGCAGAAGGCCGTAATCCGCCACGGCGATTTCGATGGCGTTCTGCTGATCCTTGCCCAAGGCTGAGTTGGGACCGGACAGCGCCAGCATGGATGCGATTAGGACGGGCTCGTCGCTGGCGAGTTCCACACAGCCCAGTGCATCGCTGCACGTCAGGGATGGCGCGGGTTCCGGTGTTACAGCGGTACAGGCGACCGCCCAGACGGCCCACACCGCCAGTACCAGGCTGCGCACAATGACGACTTGACAGCGATGAGGCACGGTCACACTCACTTTTTTGTGGTTGGTGGCAGACGGTTCCCATGCACATCCCGGCCTCTGCCGGACCGGGAGTCACGATACTGCATGTCTGTCAGGTTGTGGGCAGACGGCAGATCGTCAGTTATGGACATTCAGGCTTGACCGGCCTGAATGTCCAGACAGAAGGTGGTGGCTACCCTCTGCCTGGACATGATCATGGAGCAAGGCGGCTACCCCGGCAGGCCTTCGTTGGTTACAACGCAGAACGCTGCCGGACCCGGCCGTGCCCGTTCCTTTACGGCTGGTAGACCACTTCAGGCGGCCAGGCTTCCAAATCATTGATCTGGAAGACACCCAGGGCCTCGCCGGTGGCGCAGTCACCGGTAGGACCACAGGACAAGGCACCGGTTATGCCGTCAAAGTTCTCGACATTGTCGAGATAGTCCCGAATGGCCTGCAACCCAATCAGCAAGTTTCCTTCCTCATCCATCTGGGACGCCGCGGCCACGGCATCCAGCAGCATGACGGTGGCGTCGTACGCATGGGCGTGGAAGGCAGAAGGCGGTGTGCCGCCATGCATGGCTTCCCATTTGGCGAGCAATTCATCATAGCGGTCACTGCTCACCAGCGGCGATGTCAAGTACATGCCCAGCGCCGCTTCGCCCGTGTTGACAGGGAAGTCGGCCGCGTAAAGAGCATCCGCGCCCATCAGGATAATGCCCTCGAGGCCGGCAATCTCGGTGGACTGCTCCGTGATGTAATTGCCCTCCGGCTGGAAGATGGGATAGAACAGGATGTCCGGAGCCCCGGACGCGATTTCGGTCAGCAGGGAGCGCATATCCGTGTCCCCGACGTTGACCGCGCCCTGATAGGTGACGGTACCACCCAGTTCGGTGAAGACCTCGGCCATGACCTCCTGCAGCTTGTCGGCATACGGGCTGCCGTCATGAATGGTGGCAACGGAACGGGCCCCCAATTCGTTGTAGGCGTATTCCGCAGCCAGACGGCCCTGGAAGAGATCGTTGTGGGCTGTCCGGTAGTAACCCGGCTGCCACACGCCGCCTGTGTCCATATTCGCGTCCGTCAGGGTGGGCGAGGTGTTGGAGGCGGATATCATGCTCAGGCCCGCATTGTGGATGATGGGCAAGGCCGATGTGGCCGCACTGGAGCAGGCAGTACCCAGGACGCCGACAATCGTCGGATCCGCCGCCACTTTCTGGGCGGCTGTCTGGCCGCCTTCCGCGCTGCACAGGGCATCTTCCTGCTTGAGGGCGAGGGCGTGTCCATGCACCTCCCCATAATCAGCCATGGCGATTTCAATGGCCCCGACCTGATCCTCACCCAGGAACGCGACAGGACCGGATATGACGATCATGGAAGCGATGGTTACAGGTTCGTCTGCCGCCACTTCCACACAGCCGATGGCGTCACTGCATTCCATCATGGAGGCAGGCGGAGCCGGCGCTACCTCACAGCCGGTGGCGATCAGGAAGACAGTCAATACCAGACCAATACGTATCAAGTATGTGCGCATAGTGTTTCTCTCCATATGTGAGTGGCAGAGCGCCCGAAGTCGGGAATACAAGCCCATGATACCACGAGCCGCCGGAACGCACAATGTTGCAATTTGGGGGGAGCAGGGCCGGTTGGGCTGTGCCTACGTGGTGACGCCCTGCAGGTGCAGTTCCGGCGCCAGATGGCATTTGACGAAATGGCCGGGCACCACTTCGCGCAGCTGGGGTTCTTCCACCTCGCACATCTCCTCGGCATATGGACAACGCGGATGGAAATAGCAGCCTGCCGGCGGACGCGCCGGATTCGCGATTTCCCCCGCCAGCAGGGTGCGCTGGCCCCGCAAATCGGGATCGGGTTGAGGGACGGCACCCAGCAGGGCTGCCGTGTAGGGATGCAGGGGGGTGTGGAACAGGGCCTCGGTGGCAGCCATTTCCACCAGTTTGCCTACGTACATGACACCTACCCGGTCGCACACGTGGGCCACGACATTGAGTTGATGTGCCACGAACAGATAGGTCAGGCCGAAAGCTTCCTGTAAATCCTGCAGGAGATTCAGGGTCTGGGCCTGAATGGAAACGTCCAGGGCCGAGACCGGTTCGTCACAGACCACGAACTGGGGATTCAGGGCCAGGGCCCGGGCAATGCCGATGCGTTGCCGCTGTCCGCCCGAAAAGGCGTGAGGGTAGCGGTGGATGTATTCAGGACGGAGACCCACCATGGACAGCAGCTCGGCCACACGGTCGGTGCGGACCCGCACTTCCCGGACGCCGTTGTTGAGGAGTGGTTCGCCAATGATGTCCAGCAGGGTCATGCGCGGATTCAGGGAGGAATAGGGATCTTGGAACACCATCTGGGTATGACGCCGGAACCGGATGAGACCGGCCTCATCCAGTTCGACCACGTCGACCCAGCCCATCTCGCGATCGTGAAAAAGGATTTCCCCGCGGGTAGGTTCGATGGCCCGTATCACGCTGCGTCCCGTCGTAGTTTTGCCACAGCCCGATTCACCCACAAGACCGAAAGTTTCCCCCTGCCGCAAGGTGAAGGTCACGCCGTCTACCGCCCTGACGTGCCCTGTAATGCGGCGCCAGAAACCGGACTGAATCGGAAAGTACTTGCACAGATCGCGCACGCGGAGCAGGTCCGGCGCGGATCCCGGGTCCTGCTCCGGCGATGACGGGGACGGTTGCGGGCGCCCTGTTGTGTCGACCATATTCCTGAGTTCCTAATCGGTGTACAGATGGCAGGTTACGGTGTGGTCGGTGGCAACAGTCACCGTGTCCGGGATGTCCCGGTCACAGGTCCCGGGTATGAAATCCGGGCAGCGGGGGTGGAAAGGGCAGCCGGAGGGTACCGCAAGGGGATTGGGTACCATGCCTTCAATGGCCTTGAGACGCTGGCCCGTGCGGGGCTGTATGCGCGGAATGGACTCCAGCAGGGCTTTCAGATAGGGATGATGCGGCGTATGAAAGATGGAGCGCACGGGCGCGTACTCCACAACCTGGCCCAAATACATGATGGCCACCTCGTCGGCCATTTCGGCAATCACGCCCAGATCATGGGTGATGAACATGATGGCCATGTGCAGTTCGTCCTGCATGTGACGCATCAGGGCCAGGATCTGGGCTTCCGTGGTGACGTCCAGGGCGGTGGTGGGTTCATCGGCAATCAGCAGGCTGGGTTCCAGCATCAGCGCCATGGCGATCATGGCCCGCTGGCGCATGCCGCCGCTCAGCTGGTGCGGATAGGCCTTGTGGTTTTGGCCGGGATTCGCGATGCCGACCCGCTTCATCATGTCCTGCACCATGGCTTCGGCTTCATCCCCCCGCTGGGGCTGGTGCAGCTTGACCGTTTCCGCCAGCTGGTTGCCGACCGTATGCACCGGGCTGAAGGAGGTCATCGGTTCCTGGAAGATCATGCTGATGCGGGAACCGCGGATGTCCCGCATCAGGGCATCCGTGGGGTCCAGGGAGGTAATGTCAACGGTTTCCGTGCCCTCCGCCGTCTGCCAGTGGAAGAGAATTTCACCGGCGACAATGCGTCCCGGCTTGGGCACGATCTGCAGGATAGACTGGGCCGTGACACTCTTGCCGCAGCCGGATTCGCCGACCACGCCCAGCGTCTTGCCGCGCGGTATGGTCAGGTTGGCCCCGTTGACTGCCCGGACCACGCCTTCGCGCAGGTGAAAGTGGGTCTGCAGATTGCGGATTTCGATCAGGTTCCGGGGATCCACGAAGTCCTGCCTTGGGGTTCGCAACAGGGATGGCAGTCCATGCACAAGCTAATGGGCATAGGGATCGGCCGCGTCCCGCAAGCCATCCCCGGTGAAGTTGAAAGCCAGGACGACCACCACCACAAACAGCCCCGGCAGCAACAGCCAGGGGGCGAGTACCACGGAGCGCAGATTTTGGGCCCCCTGCAGCAGAACGCCCCAGCTCATGATGGGGGGCTGCAGGCCCAGACCCAGAAAGCTCAAGGCGGTTTCACTCAGGATCATCGCCGGTATGGCCAGGGAAATCTGGGCGATGAGATGGCTGGTGAAGGAGGGCACCATATGGCGCAGAATGATGCGCAGGCGAGGTGCATTGGCGAGGCGGGCGGCCAGGATGAAGTCTTCTTCGCGCAAGGCCAGGAAACGCCCGCGTACCACACGGGCCATGCTCGTCCAGCCAATCAGGGACAGAATCAGGGTGATGCCGAAGTACACGCGCAGGGCACTCCAGTGGGCCGGCAGGATGGCGCCCAGGGTCAGCCACAGGGGAATGGCCGGCAGCGAGCGCAGGAACTCGATGATGCGCTGGATGATGATGTCCACGATCCCGCCATAGTACCCGGAAATGCCTCCCAGCAGGACGCCGAACACCAGCGAAAACGCCACGCCCAGCAGTCCGATCGACAGGGAAATGCGTGCCCCGTACATGATGCGGGAGAACAGATCGCGGCCCAGGTCGTCGGCTCCCAGCAGAAACAGGGGCTGGTCCCCGGCGTCCTTGAGACCAAACAGGTGCAGGTTGGCCTCGAACAGACCCCACAGACGGTAGGGATCGCCTTCGACCAGCAAATGCACCGGATAGACTTGCGTTTCATCCGGGACAACAATCATGGCCAGCGTTTCCTCATCCCGCGCCGACGTCAGGCCCAAAACGTAGGGACGCCAGGCAAACGTGCCGTCGGGACGGACAAAGCGCAGACGCATCGGTGCCGCCAGGACCCACTTGGAACTGAAACGGTTGGGATCGTGGGGAGACACGAATTCGGCGAAAAGGGCAGAGCCATACGCCACCAGCAACACCACGATCGACACGAGGGCTATTTTGTGCCGGGTGAAGCGCCACCACATCAACTGCCACTGGGATGCCGTGAACAGTTGCTGACTGTCTGCTGTAGCGTTGGTAGATGACATAACGACGCTGTCGGAGCGGAACGTGCCTCAGTCCAGCCGGATCCGCGGATCCACCACCGCCAGCAGCACGTCGGAGACGAGGGTGCCGAATATGGTCAGTGAACCCAAGAGCAGGAATATGCTGCCGGCCAGGTACATGTCTTGGCTCATCAGGGAACGAATCTGAATGGGGCCGGTGGTAGGCAGGCTGAGCACAATGGAAATGATGGTGGTGCCGGAGACGAGTTGCGGCAGTACGTACGCCACGCTGCTGATGAACGGGTTCAGGGCCACCCGCACCGGATATTTCAGAATCAGGCGCCATTCCGTCATGCCCTTGGCACGGGCGGTGGTGACGTAGGGTTTGCGCAGTTCATCCAGCAGGTTGGCCCGCATGGTACGAATCAGGCCTGCGGTACTGGATACACTCAGCACCAGTACGGGGGTCCAGATATGTTCCAGCATATCCCTGAACTTGGCCCAGCTCCAGGGTGCGTCGCGAAAGGCTTCCGAAAAGAGGCCGCCCATGTCGAAACCGAATACGGCAAAACCAATCCACATGCACACGAGTGCCAGCAGAAAATCCGGCACGCCCTGGCCCACGAAGCCCAGGAACGTGAAAGCGTAATCGAATACCGAATACTGGCGTATGGCCGAGTAGATACCGATCGGGAAAGCCAGGATCCAGGTGAAAATAATGGCGATGAAGGAGATCACGACCGTCCAGGCCAGGCGATCCCAGATGAGGTCGCTCACGGGCCGGTTCCATTGCATGGAGTGGCCGAAGTCACCGCGGGTGACGATACCGCTTATCCATTTCACGTACTGGTACCAGATCGGTTGATCCAGACCGTACCGTTTGCGCAGCGCTGCCAGCAAGGCCTCGCTGGCTTCCTGTCCCGACGCTTCCAGCTGGGCGGCATACGAAGAGATGTAATCACCCGGGGGCAATTGAATCAGGACGAAGGTGACGACGGAGATCACCAGGAAGGTAGGAATGAAAAGAAGCAGGCGCTGGAGCAGAAATTTCCACATGATTCTGTTACGGACAGCGACGGGCCGATGGACCCCTCAGGATCCGTCGGCCACAGTACGACTCAGGTGTCAAGCCACCATTGCGCCATCAGGTAAGGGGTCCACATGCCGTACTCGATACTCAGGATATTCGTGTCCTGAGGATGGTTGCGCACCGTGTTCCGGATGATGGAGGCACGCGGCACCAGCCCCACCGTACCGATCGCCCACACGTTTTCGGCATTGATCAACAGCATCTGCCGTCCCAGCTCGTTGTAGCGGTCCGTGCCGAAGGGTTCAGCCTGCCACTGGACCGTAATGTCCCAGAGTTCCTTGATGATGTCGGGCGGTTCCATGCCTTCGGCCCCGTCCGTGTCCAGCCACTGGCGCCACAGGGGACCGCCCAGCGGCGTGCTGCTCCAGTGCCAGGGTGGCCGGTAGCGGATTGGTTCATTCTGCCGGGAATAGGGTTCGGAGGAACCCCCGATGGCCCACACGCCGATGTCATGCTCATTGGCGCGCATGCGCTGCATGAAGAACTGCTGGTCCTGGCCCTTGACGTTGATGTTGACGCCTACCGCCGCCCAATAGGACTTGATCAGGTTGCCCACTTCCGAGAGATCGGCCCGCCCGGCGTCGACTTCCATG
Organism: Caldilineaceae bacterium; assembly: GCA_965200385.1. Classification (GTDB taxonomy): domain Bacteria; phylum Chloroflexota; class Anaerolineae; order Caldilineales; family Caldilineaceae; genus Bin34. The sequence goes on along the minus strand of OZ241342.1, from coordinate 3,195,617 downwards.
GTCAGGGTCAGGGGATCGCCGTCCGGACGCAGCCGGAAGCGGCCGTCGCTGTCGTATACCAGGCCAATTTCATCCAGGAGCTGGTTGGCCAGTTCCACGTTGTATTCCGTGTAGTACTGATCCATGCCCTCTTCCCAGAACCCGGGACCGGGATGCATGATCGGGTTGCGGGGGACGCCGCGTCCGGCGAAGCGCAGTTCGTTGATCTCGTTCCGGTCAATGGCGTGGGACAGGGCCTGGCGCCACTTGATATTGTTGAACAGTTCGCGCAGCACTTCGTCCTGGTGAGTGTAATTGAAGGCGAAACCCATCTCCGAGGCCCGCAGATCCGGATGCAGCCGGGCCGTGTAATTCCCGTCGCTCTCATTCTGCTTGTACAGGGGGAAGTCGGCGAGGGTGAGGAACCAGCTGTGATGGGTGCCTTCGCCAGCCAGGACCTTGGCCGTAAGCACTTCACGGTTTTCCACCACGAGTTTCTGCAAGGTGTCCACATAGGGCAGCTGATTGCCGTCGGCATCGACCGCCCAGAAATAGGGATTGCGGACATAGGTCGTATTGCCCTGCGTGTCCTGTTTCGCGAAGATCCAGGCGCCCAGCACCGGCAGGTCGGGGTCTTGCTGGCTCTCTCCGGCATCCGCGTGGAACAGGTACGCTTCGTACCAGGCATCGTAGTTTTCACCCTTGGCCTTGGCCTTGGCGTCGTCATTGTAGTTGATGTGCCATTGCGAAAGATATTGCTTGGGCGCCCAGGGGCTCAGGGATGGCAGAATGTCAATGACACTGGGATACGGCACCGCAAACGAGAAGCGGAAGGTGAAATCATCCACTACCTCGAGCTGGAGCGGCTCGCCGCCCGGCGCCAGATCCTTGTCCACTACAGGTGTCAGTTCCTCGTTCAGGAGGATATCCTCATACCAGTACTGCACGTGCTCCGTGGTGAAGGGTGTGCCATCCGACCACCGCATGCCCTCCCGCAGGGATACGGTCAACACGGTGCTGTCGTCGTTGAGCTGGAAGTTCTCGACGACCACGGGGATAATGGAACCCAGGTCATAGGAACGGCCCGCCATAGGAGCGCCGCGGCCGTTGGAGATCTCGAACAAGTTGGCCGTAGGATCGGCGACGATGCTCGACAGGGTTCCGCCGTACTGACCGATCTCCTCAAAAGCCGGAATCACCCAGGGATCCTTGGGCAGACGTTCGTCAACAGGCGGCAAGGTACCGGCCTGGACAAGCTCACTGAGTTCGGGGGCTTCACGATACTTCCCCATGGGCATGTCGGCTGCAGGAGCCGCGTCCGCGTCCGGCATGGGCGCTTCGGGCTCCCCGGCCGCGCCGCAGGCCACGGTTACCCCACCCGCTACGGCAACACCGCTGACTATCAGAAATTCACGTCGGGATATACGTCGCGTCATAACAGGCTCCTCGGAATGACAGGAGGGAAAAACCAGTTCTGGCACGCCCGTACCCATTGCGGTGCCGGCGGGCCATCACTGGCTGGAACTTCCCTGTACAGGTAATGCTTCTATAAGTATAAGTGTAATTGATAGCGGCCAATATAGCCGTCCCGCCTGCATACCCTGGGCCCGGATGCGGAGCTGTCCTGTCGGTGGCAGGCAGGCCCGTAGCCAAGGAGACTTGAGTCCCGGCTCCTGGCCGGTGCATCCCGGTCCGGTTGTCCGTCAGCGCAGATCCGGCCCGGGTATACGATTCCACGCGATAGGCGGGTGCGTGCCTTCATATACGGGAAGCAGGGATTGCACCTTGGCCTGTGCTGCCGGCGGCCAGTCCCTGATCTGGCTCATGGTGTTGGCCATGTACGCCTGCAAGGGTTCCGAATACCGGTCAAACGGATGGAACCACAGGGTGATGACGGTCCGCCAATGGTCCGAGGCATTGGCGTACGCGCCATGCAGCAGGCGTGAATCGCCAATGACCAGATCACCTGCCTGCACCGGGACGGCCACGTCTTCGGCTATGGACTGGAAAGCCGGATGGGTAGGATCCGTAGCCTGCCGCAAGATGTCGGTATGGGCTTCAGGGACGGCATCATGCATGGCGTGACGTTCCCGGTGCGAGCGTTGCAGCACCCGCAGGCATCCATTCCGGGGCGAGGTATCCACCAGGTAGTACATCAGGAAAATCTGCAGGGTAGGGGCGATATAGCTGAGGGGATCGTCCCAGCCACCCCAGTCCTGATGCCAGAACAGCGGAGGGGAATGCGGGGGTTTGCTGATCACGTACCCCGAGGTAAATCGGGGCTCTGCCAGTCCCAGGGCCTGCAGGATCTGCAAGGCCGGTGTCCAGGCCACCAGATCGGCAAACCAGGGATCGGCGAAGACGGGAATCATGCTGCCGGTAGAGCGTTGCCAGGCGAAGTGTGCCTGGGTTTGGGTTTCCAGCAACCGGGTGGTGACAAGACGGGCCTGGGCCAGCATCGCGGCCGACAACACCTGGGGGATGACCGTATACCCATCCTCTTCCAGTTCCCGGCGCTTGGTCGCGGCGTCCATAATCATGTCTCCTTGCTGTTCCTGGCACAGCCGTTGGCGTGATCTCCATTATCCTGCAGAGGGCCCGATCCCGGGTACGGCTGAATGGCTGCCGCCGAGTTTGACTGTAGGGCCGGTATCCGGTATATTGAACCCCATACATGTTGTAGCCCATGGTGATGGTGTACTGAGGCCCGGATGTCCAGTACGCGAGGGGGAAACCGGTGCAAGTCCGGTACTGTCCCGCAACGGTAAGGCGCAAGCGCCAAGTCCGATTACCCGCCAGCACTTGGGATTCGCTCCGGCTGTGGCATGGATCCGCCTTCGTGGATTGAGGCAGATGAATCCGAGGTTCCCCGAATTCGTTGGCCTGCCTGGTGCAGGCTGTTTTGTCTCTTGGCCTGACGGCAAGGGTCCTTGTTCTCGGTGCGTTACATTCGGCACGAGGAGGCTGAGACAATGACAATACGCGGGGTATGTTGCCTGATTTTCTGCACTGTGTGGCTGTGTGGCTGTACCGGGATCGTGATCCCGGAACCGGTACCGGTCACAACGGACTGCGTGACCGATTTCGACCCGGCCGCGAACTATTTTCCGCACCAGAGCGAGATCACACACGCCACAGGCTTTACGCTCGAATATTTCAATCATTACAAGGTAGTGGAGATTCTCCAGCCCTGGCCCGGGGCTGAGGTGACGGAAACGTATCTCCTGCTGCAATGCGGTACGCCCGTGCCCGACGGCTACGCCGATGCCCCGGTCATCGAGGTCCCCATCCGTTCCCTGGTAGCCCTGTCGTCCACGTACCTGCCTGCACTGGAAGTGCTGGATCAGGTACCGTTGCTGGTAGGTGTGGACAGTGACTGGACGGTATATTCCGAGGCCGTACGCCAACGCTTGGAGGCGGGCCATGTGCGCCTGGTGGGGTCGGGCAGTAACGTGGATGTGGAGCAAGTGCTGGCGCTGGATCCGGATCTGATCATGACCTACAGCCTGGGGCTGGCCGAAGGTGATGCCCATCCCGTACTGCGTGCCGCCAATCAGACCGTGTTGGTGAATGGCGAATGGCTGGAGCCTCATCCCCTGGGCCGGGCGGAGTGGTTGAAGCTGACGGCCGCCCTGGTCAATCAGGAACAGCGCGGGAACGCCTATTTTGCCGATGTGACAACCCAATACGATCAGCTGGCGGAGCTGGCAGCCCAGGCGGACCAGAGCCCCACGGTGTTCCTGAATACGCCTTGGGAAGGGGTCTGGTACATGCCCGGGGGCCAAAGTTTCACAGCGATCTTGCTCCGGGATGCCGGTGCTCATTATCTCTGGTCCGACAATGACGCCACCTCTTCGCTGTTTCTGGATTTCGAGGAGGTATATGCCCGGGCCCACACCGCCGAGTACTGGCTGCATACAGGCATGTTGGCGGACAGGGAATCCCTGCTGGCAGCGGATGTTCGCTTCGCTGAATTTGCGCCCTTTGCACGTGACACCCTGTTCAACAACGATCGACGGCTGTCGCCAGCGGGCGCCAATGACGTTTGGGAAGGTGCCGTGATGCGGCCCCACGTGGTGCTCGCGGACCTGATTGCCATTTTCCACCCGGACCTCTTGCCCGACCATGAACTGGTCTACTACCGACGCCTGGAGTGACCCGGAGTGCCCACTGACGCCAGGGTAGGCAGGCTGCTGGGAGGCGGCGGGTTGTTGCTGTTGGCCTTTGGGGCCAGCATCAGTTTGGGTTCGGTCAGGATCCCTGCGGGCGATATGCTGGCGATCCTGACCGGGGGGGAGATGGCTCAGCCTGCCCTGCGCGATATCGTGTTCCTCATCCGTTTGCCCAAGGCGCTTACAGCTGTCCTGGTGGGTTCTGCCCTGGCGGTCGCCGGGCTGCAGATGCAGACCCTGTTCCTGAATCCGCTGGCGGGGCCCTTTGTACTGGGCATCAATGCAGGGGCCAGCCTGGGTGTGGCCCTGATTGTGTTGCTGGGCGGTCCGGCGTTGCTGGTGCTGGACGGCACGCTGGGCTTCCTCCATCAGGTGGGCACGGTAGGGGCCGCGTTCATGGGTGCCGGTACAGTTCTGGTCCTCGTCCTCGTATTGGCCCGGCGTGTCAGTGTGGTGACGCTGGTGATACTGGGGCTGATGGTCAGCTATATCGTGTCTGCCCTGGTCAGCCTGTTGATGTATTTCAGTTTCCCTGAACGCTTGCAGGCCTTCCTGGCCTGGTCCTACGGGTCCTTTGGGGGCGTGACCTGGCCGGAGCTGGCTGTCATGACACCTGTGGTGCTGTTCGGACTGCTCCTGTCGGTAGGGACCATACGGCCCCTGAATGCCTTGTTGCTGGGGGAGGAATATGCCCTCTCGCTGGGAATTCCCGTCAGGCACATGCGCCTGGTCCTGTTGCTGTGTGCCTCCCTGCTGGCGGGGACCGTCACGGCCTACGCCGGTCCCATCAGCTTTATCGGCATTGCGATTCCGCATCTGGGACGTGCCCTGCTGCGTACCTCCGATCACCTGGTGCTGGTACCGGCGTGCCTGCTCCTGGGCAGTGCGGTAGCCCTGATCGCGGATCTGATCGCACAGTTGCCGGGCATACAGACCATCCTGCCCCTGAATGCGGTCACCTCCCTGTTCGGCGCGCCTGTGGTCATCTGGGCGCTGTTGCGCCGCCAGGCGGTGCAGTCTCCTTTCACGCAGTAGCGGGGCACTACGCCATGGATTGTGTGGTTGCCCTGCAGCGGCTGGCCATAGGGTATGCCCGGCAGGACCAGGCACTGCTTGCCGGGCTGGACGCCGAACTGCACACCCATGAACTGGTTTGTCTGATGGGACCGAACGGTACGGGCAAGACAACGCTGATGCGCACGATCCTGGGTGTGCAGATGCCGCTGGCCGGAACCGTGTACCTGCAGGGCCGCGACGTGCAGCAGCTGAGTCGCCGCCATATGGCGCAGCGTGTAAGCGTTGTCCTGCCCGGACGGGTGCTGGCCGGGCACCTGCGTGTCGAAGAACTGGTGGCTCTGGGGCGCCTGCCCTATACTTCGTGGATGGGGCGTTACAGTCAGCAGGATCGGTACAAAGCCGCCGCAGCTCTGGAAATGGTGGAGGCGGCTTCCCTAACTGGCCGGCGGGTAGATGAACTGAGTGACGGGGAACGGCAGCGGGTTCTGATTGCCCGGGCTCTGGCACAGGAAACCCCCTTGCTGTTGCTGGATGAACCCACGGCGTTTCTGGATGTCTCGAACCGTATGCGGATCACCCGGCTGCTGCAGCGCCTGGCCCGGGATGAGGGCAAGACCATCCTCATGTCGACCCACGATCTGGATCTGGCCCTGCACCATGCCGATCGGATGTGGCTGATCCTGGCTGCTGCACACCGGATTGCCGTGGGGGCCCCCGAGGACATGATGCTGTCGGGCGCGCTGCAGGAAGCCCTGGCCCGGGACGACGAGCGGTTCGATCCCGTTTCCGGTGCCCTTCACGTGCAGCGGGGGGGTGGCCCCCGGGTCACGGTGGCGGGGGCGTCAACTGAGCTGGTATGGACCCGCCGTGCCCTGCAGCGTGCAGGGTTTCAGGTACATGCAGATCCCGATACCGGCTGCGTGGCAGAGATTGGGTATGATGGAGCGAGCTCCGCCTGGATCCTGACGAGACCGGACGGCACCCGGTCCACGCATGCATCTGTTTACGATTTGCTGGATGCCACAAGGAAGGCGACTGGATGGCACGCACGGTCGACAGTCCGTGAGGAAAGCAGCACATGATGCGTCCGCCGTGGTGGTTGGCTCAGGCCCCAATGGCATGGTGGCCAGCATCCTCCTGGCCCGGGCCGGTCTGGACGTCACCGTCCGGGAAAAAGCCGCTGTCCTCGGAGGCGGGGCCCGTACTGCCGAGCTGACCCTGCCCGGCTTTCACCACGACGTCTGCTCTGCGGTCTATCCGCTGGCCGCGGTGTCGCCAGCGTTGCAGGGGCTGCCTCTGGCCGAATTGGGACTCACCTGGGTACATCCGGAACTGGCGCTGGCCCACCCGTTTACGGATGGCACCGCGGTCTGCCTGCAGACAGACTTGCAGGAAACGGCACGGCAGCTGGACGGGGATGCCGGGGCCTGGCGGGCTTTGATGGCACCGGTTGCCGAACACTGGGACCAGCTGGCGCCTGCCGTGCTGGGACCCTTGCGACCACCCCCCGTCAGAGAGTGGATGCGGCGCTTTGGCTGGTCTGCCCTGCAGCCCTGTACACGGCTGTGCCAGACACGACTGCGTACCGAAAGGGCCCGGGCCCTGTTCACCGGCCTGGCGGCGCATGGCATGGTACCGCTGGATGGCTGGGGATCTGCAGCGTTCGGTCTCATTCTGGGTGGCCTAGCCCATATCCAGGGCTGGCCCCTGGCCCGCGGCGGGGCGCAGGCGCTGACCCGGGCTCTGCAGCAGTACGGTGTGCAGCTGGGTGTCCGATATCAGACCGCGAGTCCCGTCTCCCGGTGGGCGGAACTGGCTGAGTACCGGATCAAGATGCTGGACCTGGGCCCGCATCAGGTGGCGGGGTTGGCCGCATCCGTTTTGACTCGCGGGGAGTTGCATCGTCTGCGTGCATACCGGTATGGCCTGGGCGTATGCAAGGTGGACTATGCGCTGCGCGAGCCGGTGCCTTGGCAAGCGGCGGCCTGCCGCCGCGCCGGTACCGTGCACCTGGGCGGTACGGCCCAGGAGATGCAGACCAGTCTCGGTCACGTCTGGCAAGGGGTTCCGGCCGAGCGCCCTTTTGTCATTGCCGTGCAGCCTTCGCTCTTTGATCCATCCCGGGCACCAGCCGGCCAGCACGTGCTCTGGGCGTATTGCCACGTACCTCCCGGATGGGACCAGGATGCCAGCGCCAGCATTGAGGCCCAGATCGAGCGCTATGCTCCCGGTTTTCGGGACATTGTGCTGCAGCGTCATACCCTGAAAGCCACGGACTGGCCGCGCTACAACCCCAATTACGTAGGTGGAGACATCAATGGCGGTGTCCAGGACCTGCCGCAGATGTGGCGCCGGCCGGTGACGGTCCGGAACCCCTATCAACTCTCCGCCCCGGGCCTGTACCTCTGTTCATCCTCGACACCCCCCGGGGGCGGTGTCCATGGCATGTGTGGTTTTCACGCGGCCCGGAGTGCCTTGCGGACCCTGCAGGCCGGTTGACCGCAGCAGTGCCTGTTGCCCATTGACCCGATTGCATCCCCGGTGGAGTGGAGACATGCCTAGGCACTGCCCGAACGAGCCCAGCTTGCCGGGATTGCTGATTTGGGGATCACGCCGTCCCGTCTGTGTACAGGCAGGGAGATTGGGGGAACCGGTTTTGCCCGGGATGCAGTCGTACCGGGGCAGGCAGATCTCCTAGGTCACGGTGCGTGGGACGGGGCCGGTGATGCCAATGTCCAGGTGCCAAGGTTGTTGCGCGGGCTGGTGCAAGGCGATCCGGAGTTGGACGCTCTACGCAAACGGCGGTCAGACGAGACTGTACAAGTCGGCTATCAAGTTCCTTGGGAGGACAGTCGGCAATGGCCGCGGCGTTTGTGGCATTAGCCTCCTGGACAGTTTTGAGTGCTAGCAGGGGGCCTGTTGCATCGCTGTAGACGGCTGCCCGCAGGGTCGCTGACAAGATGGGCCCGGAGGATAGGACGCCTGGTACCGCAGGAGGCGTCGGCCGGGTCTGTCGTTGACGGCTATTCCTTCACGGCCCCCATGGTGAGACCGCGCACCAGGTATTTTTCGGCAATGAACACGAACACTACCGTGGGGATGAACATCAGTACACCGGCTGCGGTGAGCGGGCCCCAGGCCACCCCGTACTCCAGCACGAATTTGGTGAGGCCCAGCGCCACCATGTCCGTGGCGATCGTGTTGGAGAGTACCAGAGTGACCATCAGGTCATTCCAGGTGGCCAGAAAGGCCAGCACGGCGGTGGCCGCCAGTCCCGGCTTGATGAGCGGCACCACAATTCTGACGATAACGCCCAGGGGCGAGGCACCGTCCACCCGCGCTGAATCGTCCAGCTCCCGCGGCAGATCGGCAATGAAGGCCCGCAGCAGCCAAATCGTGACCGGGAGCTTGAAGGCAGTATGGGCAATGATCAGCGCGTTGTAGGAATTCAGCATGCGCAAGGTGCTGAAAATGATGAACAGGGGCAGGATGACCGCCACCAGGAGAATCATGCGCATGAACACGATGCCGAAGAACACCACCTTCTCCCCGTGGAAATGATACCGGGCCATGGCATAGGCGGCAGGGGGCCCAATGACCAGATTGGTCAAAACGACCCCGCCGCACACGATCAGCGTGTTCTTGAGATAGGTTGCCATCGCATAATCGCGAAATACGGCGATGTAGTTGTCCAGAACCAGCCGGCGGGGAATGAGGATCAGGCGGGTGGAGGCAATTTCCACCAGAGGCCGGATGGAGGTCAGGATGAGCCAGATGATAGGCATCATGATGACCAGCAGCGCCACGGACAGAATGATGTAGGTCAGGCCATCGGCTATCACGCGACGCCAGCGGATGTTCTGGCCCTTCCATGACCCCATGATCCGGGACCCGGTACCTTGGCAGCCCGGTTGGCACGTTAGGCGTATAATGTCCCTGCAGTTTCTCTGCTCATGCTGCAGAACATCACGATAAAATCCAGGTACTTGGGATGTGTTTGCCTGTCTTTACCTTATCGTCGCTCCCACGGGCGTACACCGCCTGCACCCGTTTCAGGAGGAACCGACGGTGCAGGGTGCTCCTGGCTGTTGCCCTGAGTGTCCTGGCTCTCGCGTCGTGTACGTGGGTACCTGTACCCGAGAGTAGCGAGACTATCACGTCCCAGGCTGCTGCCGACCTGGGATGCACCCTGGTATGGTCTGACGAATTTGACGATGAGGGTCTCCCTGATGCCACGCGCTGGCGCTACAACGTTGGGGCCGGGCTTTGGGGCAACCAGGAGTCCCAGTTTTATACCGATGCCCGCCTGGACAATGCCCGAGTTGAGGATGGCCGTCTGATCATTGAAGCCCACAGGGAACCGTGGCGCGGACGCCAATATACGTCTGCCCGCCTCGTCTCACAGGAAGCATGGACGTATGGGCGCTTTGAAATTGCGGCCAAACTGCCCTCGGGCCGCGGCACGTGGCCAGCCATATGGCTGTTGCCTGACCTGCGCCAGCACGGGGGCTGGCCCCTGGCGGGGGAAATCGACATCATGGAGCACGTGGGCCATGATCCTGACCGCATCCATGCCACCGTGCACACGGCCGCGTTCAATCACATGCTGGGAACCCACAAGGGGGCATCTACCCTGGTCCCTACGGCGCGCTCGGCGATGCATCTCTACAGCGTGGAATGGACACCCTCTGAAATAAGGGGCTTTGTTGACGAACTGCACTACTTCACCTTCGCCAATGAGCGTCTGCACAATGCAGATGCAGATGAGAGACAGTGGCCCTTTGACCATCCCTTTCACCTCATTCTGAATATCGCGGTGGGCGGCAGCTGGGGTGGCCAGCAGGGCATCGATCGCGACATCTGGCCCCAACGCATGGAAATCGATTTCGTGCGAATCTATGATTGTGAATGGTAGCTGGAACGGCATCAGAGCTGTACTTCAGAAACCCGAATCATGGATCATATTCATGTATAAGATGCCCCGCTCCTGGCATACGCACATTCCTGTGCGGGTATACACAAGGTTGGTCAAGGCCAACAGGGAAGATACATGGCCGTCTCTGGATTGGCAGTTCTTGTGTAGTGCATTGGACATCCGGGAGTATAGGACTTAAAATGCCCTGACCTGCCGTCGCCTGCCCCTGATTGTTTTTTCTCAACAGAATCCCCAGACATTTCTCTCAATCTTGTTGGCGTCAGGGGTTCTGCGTGCATGGCTGTTCTTCCCGCTCCTGGTTCAGGATACGCAAGCCGGAATTCCGGCTTGCGTATCCGTAGTGATTTGGGGCTGGCTCCCATGGCCTGAAGGGACTCTTGCGTATGCATCGCCTTACCGTGTTCCGTTACTGGAGTGATGTCAGCCCCAATGCCCTGCGGCTGATGATGGCTGTCATGATCCTGTCCGCCCTGATGATGGGTGTCTCCGGGGTGACGCGTGTCCTGTTCATTTTGCGCCTGGGTCTCGGTACCGAGTTCTTTGGTATCTACAACGCGTTCGGGGCCATCGGCTACATGGTCATGGCCCTGCCTGCGGGCATGCTGAGCGCCCACCTGGGGCTCAAGCGCTCCATGTTGTTGGGCGTATTTGTGGCCATGGTGGGTTTTATCCTGGCGCCGCTCGTGGAATACGTGCCCAGAGTGTGGTGGGCTCCCTATCTGCTGTCTACCCAGTTGCTGTCTGCGGGCGGGTTTGCCATCTTTTCGGTGAATGCCTCGCCGGCCATCATGGCGGCCACGGGACCCGAGAATCGTAGCAAGACCTATGGCATGTACAGCGCCTCCCGCAACCTGGGTACGCTGGTGGGCATGCTAGTAGGGGGTATATTGCCAACAATGCTGGCTACCCACCTGGCGGTTTCACTGGATACGACCGAGCCTTACCGCCTGGCCATGCTGGGCACGGCGTTCTGCACCGTGTTCTCCCTGTGGGCCGTGACCCGGTTTCGCGATGTCAAGGAAGTCAAGACCCAGCAGCCCCGGGAAGCCTGGGATGGCTTTCCGGTATTGCCCATGAGTCTGATCGTCGTGTTTGTGATATTCAGCCAGGGGGCTGTGGCCGTATGCCACTCCTTCTGCAATGCCTACATGGACGAACAGCTGCACTTGAGTGTCCAATTCATCGGTACCCTGGGAGCTCTGGGCCAGCTTTGCGCCGTGATCATTCCGATCACGGTGCCGCATCTGCGCAAGAGTCTGGACAATGGCATGCTGCTGATACTTTCTTCCGTGGGTTCAACGCTGGTACTGGTTCCCCTGTTCTTTGTGGAGCACTGGCTCGTGGCGGGGCTGGGGCGCATGGGAATTATGGCCATGGCCGCCGTATGGATGCCGGTCATCCAGATGTACCAGATGGAAATGGTACACCACTCCTGGCGTCCCCTGGCCTTTGCCCTGTTATCCATGGCCCTGGGCATCAACTACGGCATACTCAGCTTCTTTGGCGGGTATATCATCAGCTTGTGGGGATACCCGGTCCTGTTCCTGATCAGTTGTGCCATTACCCTGGTAGGCAGTCTCATACTCTTGCTGGTCATGCGTCTGCCCATCATGCGTCCCCAGTACGCAAACTGACTCGCCGCCTCGGCCGGCCGGCACAAGCCGCAGGCATCATTTCGCTGTTCGGCAATGTCATGCGGGATGAAGCCAGCCAAATTGTGCCTGGCTTGAAGATCCAAAGCTTTGCCGGTGAGGCGGGATGCAGTGGAGGCGCATGGACCGCGCAGCGCGGCATGCCTTGATTGCAGTGTACGCAAGCCGCGCACTCCATGACCGCCGCGGTCACTTGGAGGTGCGAGCCCACCGCAACGGCGACCCGCAGCTTGTGCAGTTGGGGATGTCGTGGGTGGGTGTCCTCTGGCGGGGCGGATGCCCTCCACCCGGATGACATCCGCCCGCCGTAGGGGCTCACCGGCGACGGGCCCTGGCGTTGGCTGGCCCCCTAGTTACCCTCTGTCCCCCGCCCTGCAGGCCACACTGGCTCTGCAGGGCGGGGGTTCCGGGGCCGTCAGCCGTTGTCCAGGGTCAGGGTGGTGCCGCTCCATACACCACGCACCTTGTTGCGGGCGATCTGGTTCAGGGGCCCGGTCTTTTCTTGCCCGGTGCGCTGGTTGACCGTGGTGATCTGTACGTCAAAGGTGAGACTGTCGCCGCTGAAGTGTGTCGCCGTCGGTCATGGTCAGATCCGGGAAGGCCTGTATCAGCGTCGGGGGTGCGGGTGTGGGTTCGAGTGTCGGTGTCGGTTCCGGCGTGGGCTCGAGTGTAGGCGTGGGTGCAGGTGTGGCATCAGCCTCTTCCACGGTGAGTTCCACGAGCCCCTTGATGCTGTTGTCTTCGGCGTCCGTGGCGATGAAGTACAGTTCCACCGCACCCTGTCCTGCGAGTGCGGCCGTCAGCGTCAACTCGCTCCCTGCAATGCTGGCCGACACCAACGCTTCGCTGCTGTCTCCCGACGCTGCCCCGGCACCGCTGCCTTCGGTTTGGCTGTTGGCCGCCATCTGGTAGGTGATCGTGCCCGTGACGTCGCTCTGAATGTAGTCGTCCAAGTCCACCGTTGAGGAAGCGCCATTGGCCAGGCGGATGATGCCAATCGGTCTCTCCATCAGGATGGGTGAGCCGAACTGCACCGTCGGGCCGCCGTGCCAGGCACCAGCGATCTCGCCCTTGGTCGTATTGCCCTCGCACCAAAAGGTCACGGTGATGAACCGCCCGGCGTCGTAGATGCCGTGCTTGTCATAGGTGAGATAGTCCCGGAAGGGGCAGGTGGGGACGTCACGGTATATCGCCTCCATGAGCCACTTCGAATTCCCGAGGTTAATTCCGACCTGCGCTTCCTGTTTGGGAATGAGTTTGCGCCAGGTGGGTAGCTGCTCGCCCTCTTCGTAATGCACGCCCTGCCAGGTGAAGCGCATTCGGCCACTGGCGGGCAGGGTCAGCGCCGAGGGTACGATCATCGGCGTGTTATCGTGGAGCCAGCGGGCCTTGATGGCATTGGTGTTCGAGTCAATCCAGGCCTCCACTTCCACCATCTCGCCGTCGTCGTTGCCGGCGTCTGGACAGATGCGGACCGTGTTGTACTTGGAGCAGTCGTATTGGCCTGAGCAATTGGCAGCCACACCACAGCCCGCGACATGCGGACCGTGTTGTACTTGGAGCAGTCGTATTGGCCACTGTCGTTCTCCGGGAAATGCTCGTTGTAAAAACCCACGATGGTGTATTTCACACCGTTGTGGGTCTCCCGGATGGTGTAATTGTGGTAGCCATAATAGCCGTAAGTGCCCGGAGAAATTCTGATCCAGCCGTTCGCCTGCCGGTCCAGATAGAGTTGGACGGGATTGCCGGTCGGCCAGTAGGCGAAGATGACGGTGCTGTCGGCAGTGGCGTTGCGGACGGCGATCGTCTGTTCATTGGCGGGCCGTGGCCGATTGGAAGGGCGGCTGTCAGAGGTCGGTATGAGGTCCGGTATGGGCGTGAATTCCGGTGTGGGCGTGGGCTGGAGCGCCTGGGCCCAGACGGCATTATGGCCGGTAGCCACCAGCAGACTCGCAGTGACGACACCGGTCATGGCCAAGAGCGCCACCCACAACCGCAGAGTGATCCAAGCGTACGCTTGGATCACTCTGCGGTTGCTTGCTTTTCTTTGCACGGGGCTGGGTATAACAGCAGCGGCGTTATAGCAGCAGGCTCTGCAGATGTCAAAGGCCCGTCGCGGAACAGGTGCCTGCCGTGGAGGATGGCAGGCTGGCCCCGGATCGATGCCATCGTTCACACTACTGTGTTGTCAGCAGGTTATACGTGGAACTGTGCTGCCACTCCCGCCCGGATAGCCGGCACGGCCTGCAAGGCACATTATCGCGTGGCGAATGCGTTGACGGAAGGCAATCACTTTCGTGGTGTATCGACATGCCAGAGCCAACGGGTGGCGACATGCACGGGCTGGGTTAGGGTGTGTTGACCAAGTCAAAATACCTGTTGACGGCATCCTTTTTATTCTGTATATTTTCTGGATTATTCAATAAACCAATATTTTCGCCCCCAATACAATCAAACCAGTTCTATATTTTTGCTTATGTTTGTAGATGCTTAAACTTGGTCAACAGGTCCTAACCTTGGCCCCACGGAAATACTGATATGCCGGGTGCTGGCTATGGCGGCGGGCGTGTTTTGGAACGTTGCCAAACCCACCCTTTTGCGACCGCGGGGGGTGTGAGCGTTCTGATTTGGCTGCTACAGTCAATGCCGCTGCGCTCCAGCCAATCTTGCACCTGCATAGCATGTCGCAACAGGGCCTGTGCCGGGACGGTTTGACCAATGGAGCACGCGCCCAGCGTGCAGGTGCTATGCCTGTTGCCGGCAGACGGCCCAAGCGGGGCTTGGCCCCCTGGTGCCTGCACCCGCACCTGTCGGCCACCGCATAGGACCCGTCGCCACCTATCCTGCCCTTCGCGGACGAAAGCGATATCACGCCCGTGGCTGACGCGGCCGGCCATCTGCACGACATACAGGTGCGTTCCCTGCCGGTGGCGGAACGGGTAGCCTGCCGGGCTATGGTCGTATGTACGCGCATGGACCGGGCGGACCGGATACGCGCCGCAAGTCTGCGTGTACAGGTCGTGACCCTGGATGAACGCCTGCCGCTGTGCTGCCCCAGGACCAGGTAGCGCCGGCTCCAGTCTGACGGCATGGATACACGGCGCCGTCCGGCGCCCAGGATGGCCGGGGTTCCCGCCGGGACGGCCTGCTCTGCGCATCTGCGCATTACCAGGGTGGGGCCAGTCTGGCGTCCTGTGCCGCTACAGGCAAACAGGGCCTGGTCAACAGGCATGCAGTCACGGGCCTGGACGTTCAGTTCCGCCTTGACGGCACCCGGTCCTGCACCGGGTACGGGCCCAGCTGGGTACGCCGGGTGCCACCTGTTCTGCCGCATATGGCAGGTATGGGGTCATTCCCGGTCAGGACCGGGTTCCTGCCTGTCGTCCAGGGCCGCCAGCCGGCCGACAAGGATATCCAGGTGCCGGTAGGCATCATCGGCATTGTGCAGGTAACGATTGAATTGGGGACTATATACGATTTCACACCGCACCCGCAGGCCGCGATGCCACACCGGATACACTTTCAGGCTTCACAGACCAACCCTTGTTGCCACCTCCACCCACAGTTGCGCCGTCACCGAACGCCGTAAATCCAACCAACCATTGGTCCCGGATGTTCAGGGCAGCATTCACATCGGCGTTCTTGGCCACACCACACGCGCTGCCATGATAAACGAACTGTGACTTCCGGTGCGCTTTGCGTATCACACCACAGGTATGACAACGTTGTGACGTGTACTTGGGATCTATCTTTTCTGTATAGGTCTTGTAACGCATATACCGTTCCCATCGGCCCCATCCGCTGCGCAAAATAGCACGGTTCAGCCCTCTTTTCTGCGCGCCATGCTTGCCGGGGTTTTCCTTGGCGCCACGGGCACTTTGGTCATACCCTTGATGTGCAGCGCTGCCAAGATGACTTCATCGTGTATGTCAGCGATGGTGCGACGGGTCTGGTGGCACCAGTTCTTTATGACATGGGATATTCTCCTTTGTACTTTCTGCATGCGTATCTTGGTCCTTTGCCAACCCTTGCTCTTGTACTGTTGCCGCGCCAGTTGGCGTTGTAGTCTGCGCAGTTTGGCATCCAGCTTGGCCAGCCCCGGCAGTGCATACATGACTTCCGTGCTGAGCGCAACCTGCCCCACGTTCCGGTCCATGCCGACGAGGTGCACAGGCTTGGCAGGTCGGGTCGGGCGTGGGTCCGGCACGGCGTACAGGATGGACACCTACCCATGCCCAGCTTCGTACTTGCACGCGGCCTGCTTGGGTTTGTAACCGGCGTAAGGGTTCTGGCCTGTCAACCTGACCCACCCATTTGGGGGATGTAGATCTTTCTGGCCCTTAACCTTAATCTTGTTGGGCACAGTGAATTGGGACGTGTCCTTGTACTTGCGTTGCCAGTCAGGTTTCCCCGCCCCGCCAAAGTGTCGCTTGTAGGCTTCGGCCCAATATTTCAGGGTAGAGCACACAGTGTCCGAGGGCAACTCACGCAACCAAGGCAATTTCCGTTTGAGCTGCATGTACAGCTTGCACAGGGATAGGAACGTAACCGATGGCTTGTCGGCCTTGCCGTCCTTATCGTCTTGTGTTGGCAGATGGCCAAGGCTTCATGCCATACGCGCCGGCCAGCCCCGGCGGTCCGCAGCATTTGGTCATGCTTGGCCCTGCTCCCCGGATGCACCCGCAAGGTAAGGCCCCGGTGGGTCATCGTCACTTCCCTGTGCATGCCCTAGTCTAGCCTGCCCGCTACTGTCTGCACGGCCCGCGGTGAAACCGTATATAGTCCCCCTTTGAAGCGTTGAACATTCAGGGCATGACCAGGAGCGCCCATGGCTCTAAGGAAAACCCCGGCAAGAATGTAGCGCAGAAAAGAGGTCTTAATCGTGCAATTCTACGTAGCGGATGGGGTCAGCGGGAACGGTTTATGGCATACAAGACGTACACGCACAGGATAGATCCGGCCTATACATCGCCACAATGCAGTCATTGTGGCGTGATACGGCAAGCGCACAGGAAGTCCCAGTCGGTATATCACTGTAGCGCATGTAGCATGGCAAAGAATGCCGATGTGAACGCGGCTTTGAATATCTTGGTACGGCGTTCGGTGACGGTGCTGCTGCGGGTGTGCTTCTGCGGGTGTGAGGTGGCGACCATAGTCGGCCTGTGAAACCTGAATAGGTAGTAACCTGTCCTTGCGGGGATCTTTACTGTATAGTCACCTAGAATGCAATTTTCCATGCAAGCTTCATGCGCCAGTTAAGGGAGAATCAGAACATGAATGAGCTGCAAGACAAGATTTGTGTCATCACCGGTGCTGGCACCGGGATCGGCAAGGGTATCGCCCGACGTTTTGCCAAGGCAGGTGCTACCCTGGTCTTGGCTTCGCGCAACCAGGCCCGTCTGGACGAAACGGCCGAGGAAACCCGTGCGCTCGGAGCCGAGACCATGGTGCAAACCGTGGATGTGAGCCAGGAAGCCTCGGTATTGTCCCTCTTTGACGCGGTGGAAGCCCGGTATGGCCGGGTGGACGTACTGATCAACAATTCCGGCGTATTCGACAATGGCCCCATCCATGAACTCAGCCTGGAGACCTGGCAGAAGGTGGTGGACGTCAATCTGACCGGCTGTTTCCTGTGCGCCCGGTCCGCGTACCGGATCATGTTGCAGAACGGTGGTGGACGCATCGTCAACGTGGGCAGTATCTCAGCCCAAATGTGTCGCCCCAATGCGTCGCCCTACAATTCCACCAAGCACGCACTGGTGGGTTTGACCAAATCCATTGCTCTGGAGGGCCGGGAACACAACATTGTGGGCAGCATGCTGCATCCGGGCAACATCCTTACAGAGCGCCGGGCGGTCAGTGACAAGCCCACAGATCAGGAGCCCATGATGACCGTGGACGAATTAGCCGAAACGGCTCTGGTTATGGTCATGCTGCCGCTGCACGTGAATGTGCTGGAAACCATCGTCCTGCCGACCACCCAGGCGTACGTGGGACGGGGATAAGCCGCGGGGTGGAGTCCGGGATTGTGCGAAGCGTTGCCGTCAGGCATGCTTGCACTCCGTGAGCGCGGCGTGCAGATCCGCCCGATCTCTAATTCCGTATGCACACGTTGAATTTGCCAGTGAAATGGTGTAGGGTGATTGGGCTCGGCCTGCCTGGAGCGGGAACGACATGATTACCGTTCATGACCTTTCTTTTACCTATCCCGGATCAAACCGGGCTGTGGTCGACAGTGCCTCCTTTGAAGTCCAGGAAGGGGAAATCTTTGGTTTCCTGGGTCCGAGTGGAGCAGGCAAGAGTACCACCCAGCGCGTCTTGATTCGGCTGTTGCGGGCCTACCAGGGCCAGGTGGAAGTGTTGGGACGGGAAGTGCACGCCTGGCGTAACGATTACTATGAAAACATAGGAGTGTCGTTTGAGCTGCCGAATCACTACCAGAAACTGACGGCCCTGGAAAATCTGGCGCTTTTCGGCAGCTTGTACAAGAAAGAGCTGGCGGATCCGCAGACGCTGCTGGCCCTGGTAGGACTGGAAGAGGACGCAAATACCCGCCTGGGCCAGTTTTCCAAGGGCATGCAGATGCGTCTCAGTTTTGTCCGGGCGCTGTTGCACCAGCCTGTGCTGCTGTTTCTGGACGAGCCCACTGCGGGCCTGGATCCGGTCAACGCCCGCAAGATTATCGATCACATCAAGCACCTGAAGGCTGAAGGACGCACCGTCTTCCTGACCACGCACAACATGACCGTGGCCGATGAACTGTGTGATCGCGTAGCCTTTATCGTAGCAGGACGTATTGTCCTGGTTGACTCGCCGAAACAGCTCAAGCTGGATTACGGTGTCCGTCGGGTCCAGGTGGAATTTCAGGCCAACGGCAGCCGCGCCCAACAGGCCTTCGATCTGCAGGGCATTGGGTCCAACGAAGAATTTCTCACTTTTCTGCGTACCCGGGAGATCGAAACCCTGCACACACAGGAGGCGACCCTGGAGGATATATTCATCCAGATTACAGGCCAGTCGCTGCGCTGAAGCTGACCTGACCAAGCAGCGACAGTGGTCTGGCGCCAGGTTGCTGTCGTTGCTTGGGTGTTGGCCCGGACCCTGGCAACAAGCGGTTGTGGACGTCCGATCCCCTTGGATCCGCATGACGGAATCCAAAGGGATCGGGTCTGTACGGCAATGGTGCTGGTGATGCCTCTTGGTCAGTGCCGGGATTTGCGTTCCGCCCGGGCCTGACGGACGGGCAGGGCAGACAGGCACTGCGCTGTAGCGTACGGGGCTTTCTGCCTCAACGCTTCAGAACACGCCCGGAGTCAGTCAGGATTTTGCGTTGTGGTCCTGGCCGGATCAAGCCGGGCCGGTTTCTCTAAAAGACATGCACGTGCCCGGAGCGGGCGGAAGCATAAATTCCTTCCAGCAACTCATTGAGATTCCGACCGTCATCCAGGGTAATGGTCATCTCCCTGTCATGCAGGATGGCCGCAATCCACTGATCCATGGGCATGGGTTCAGGAGCCGGCAGGGATTGGGGATGCCAGATCCCGTTCAGGCCGTTGACCTGGAGCTGGCGGCTCTGCAATTCCATCTTGCCGGAGCGTGCCTCCCAGCCCAGGAAACCTTCGGTACCGTAGATTTCCATATAGTTGGGGCCGGCCCGGTGGACCCAGGATACGTCCAGGATGCCCAGGGCTCCTGACTGGAATTCCACGAGTGCCACGGCCTGATCGTCAATATCGTACGCACCGGTGACGTTCTGTATTTTCGCCACAACACTGGTGGGGGCACCCAGGAACCAGCGCATCACGTCCACCGTGTGGCAGCCGAGATCGAACAGGGAGCCGCCGCCGGCCAGTTCTGCATCCCCAAACCAGAGGCTGCCGCCCTTGAACCATTGGTCGAGCGCGGCGCTGTGGGCAACCCGGGCCCGCATCATCGTGATCTGGCCCAGCCAGCCGGCATCCAGAGCCTGGCGGGCAAACAGGGTTTCCGACCGGGTACGGCTGGGCAATGAGATCATGAACTTGACGCCACTTGCCTTCACGACCCGGGTGACGGTCTCGGCTTCGGCCAGGGTAACGGTCAGAGCCTTCTCGGTAAAGATATGCTTTTGGCTTTCGGCCGCTGCGGTTATGACGGGCAGATGGACATTGGTGGTGGCATTCACCACTACGGCATCCACATCCGGGCGGGCCAGCACACGCTCCAGATTGTCGTCATAGGGTACGTCCAGCCACTGGGCAGCTTCCTGGCCCCGGGATTCCATGTCGTCCCACACACAGGTGATCCGGGCTTCAGGATGATTCAGGATGTGCTGTGCATAGCCCCGCGCATGGACATGGGCAAAGCTGAGCATGGCGATATTCAGCATAATCTGTCTCCGGGAAGGATGTGAGATGAATATATATATGAGGATAACCTCCGGGCAGGCGGGCTTGGGATGTCTGGTCCCCAAGGCCAGTGTCCCCGCCACCCATTGGGGATACCGGGCATGCCCACAGACCGGGATTATCGCCGATCTCGGGACCCGGATCGAATCTGGCATCGACGGCCCCGTGCAGACACCAACCGGGATTCCGGGGGTTCAAGTACAATAACGATGCAGAGCCAGGGCTGTCTGGACAATGTCAGGCACCGTACGAGGTTCTGCCTTCCGCTTGTCCAGGTTCGCAAAAGGCATGCTCATGCACATCACCGATATCACCTTCCAGCGTTTTACGTACATATCCCGGACCGTGCGCGATTCGGAGGGACACGGACATCCCGGACCCGAGCATGAGGCAGTCATGACGCTCATGACCATACATACGGATGCCGGTACGGAAGGCCATTATCTCGGAGGCGTCAACGCAGACGTGGTGAATGCGCATGTGAAACCCTATATCGTGGATGAGAACCCGCTGTACCGGGAACGCATTTGGCAAAGTCTCAAGGAACGTCAGCGCCTGCATATCGGTGTACTCTCGGACCGGGTGCTGGCCGCGGTGGATCTGGCTCTCTGGGACTTGGCGGGCAAGGATGCCAATCAACCGGTGCACCGCCTGATTGGAGCGACCCGGGACAAGGTGCCGGCCTACGCCAGCACGATGTGTGGCGACGATCTGGAAGGGGGTCTGGACACCCCCGCGGCCTATGCCCGTTTTGCCGAATGGTGTATTGAACGGGGTTATCCGGCGTTCAAGCTGCATACCTGGCAGCCACCCTATGCCGGTGCCCCCAGCGTCAAACGGGATCTGGAGGCCTGTGCGGCGGTACGCGAGGTGTATGGTCCCGAGGCGCACCTGATGCTGGATCCCTTCCATTACTACTCCCGTCTGGAAGCCTTGGCTCTGGCCAAGGGGCTGGAGGAACTGAACTACTATTGGATGGAAGAGCCGATGGACGAAAACAGCATGTCGTCCTACGTCTGGCTTTGTGCGCAGACGTCCCTGCCCATCTGCGGTCCGGAAACGGCCGAAGGCAAGATGCATGTCCGGGCCGAATGGATCAAGGCCGGGGCCTGTGATCTGGTGCGGGGCGGGATCGGGGATGTGGGCGGTATTACCCCCCTGCTGAAGATTGCCCATCTGGCGGAGTCGTTTGGCATGCGCATGGAAGTGCATGGCGGCGGTGTGGGCAACCTGCACGTGCTGTGTTCCATGGGCATTCCCGGTGAGTACTACGAAAGGGGCCTGATGCATCCCTTCATTGACTTTGACGCCGTACCGCCCTGGTTGCATGAGAGTGTGGACCCCATGGACGCGCAAGGTTTTGTCCACGTGTCTCCCCGTCCGGGCCTGGGTCTGCACCTGAATCACGCCTATATCGAGAAACATACCGTGTGAGCACGGGCAAGGAGGACCAGCGACATGAAGATTGCCATACAGGAACGCATGTTGCCGGGGGCTTCACTGGCGGAGCGGCTGGACTGTGCCGAGGACCTGGGCGTAGAAGGTGTGGAACTGGGCATGGACGGTGTGTACGAACGGGTCGGGGAATATGAGCAGGCGTTGCAGGGCCGCAACCTCGTGATCGCCTCCGTCTGCGGCCAGCGTTCTTTCGACTGGCTGGACCCTGATCCCGCCAAACGTGCGGCCAGCCTGCAGGAAACGCGTCATACCTTGGAATTCTGCGGACACTTTGGCGCGGCGGGCCAGATTGTGCCCCCTATTTTCGGTCCCCCGCGGCTCCCGGATCTTTCACCTCTCAAGACGGCGGAAGAACTGGAGCGTGAACTGTTGGTGGAGATTGTGATCGACCTGGCAGCCCACGCGCACGCTCATGGGACCGTGCTTTTCCTGGAGCCGCTCAACCGGTATGAACAGCATCTATTGCGCACACAGCAGGACGGTATCGACATCATTCAGCGAGCGGGTGATCCACCGGGCGTGGCCCTCCTCAGTGATTTCTTTCACATGCATATTGAGGAGACGGACACACCGGCTACGCTGCGGGCGGCCGGGCACTATGTAGGCCATGTGCATGTCGCGGACAATACACGACTGGAACCGGGGACAGGTGATATCGACTGGCGTGCGGGTCTGGATGCGCTCCAGGATATAGGCTTTGACGGCTATCTGGCCTACGAGAGCAGTGTGTCCGGTGATGATCCTAAAATCTCATTGCAACGCTCGGTGGCATTCCTGCGGGACACTCTGGCATCCCTGTCCTGATCCATCGTACAGGGCGGAAGCGAACCACCTTCGTTTCCGCTGTCCCAACCTCCTGTGCGAGGCAGTCACGGACAAACACCAATGACCCAATATGATGTCGCAAACTGTGTGCCATGGCTACAGGGGAAGCGACGATTACCCATGGGATGCAAGTGGGTCAGAGTCACTTCACTGTTCATGCCCTATTTAGCCTGTCCGCCACTGTCTGCACTACCCGGTGTGAAACCGTATATAGTCCCCTAACCATGCGACTTCCGGATAGAGGTTTGGATCTTGACGTTGACCCAGAACGGACTGATCAGGCGCCAAGTCGTCACGGCGGAGCGAGCGGGTCTGTCTGCCATTTCCGGTTTCCCGGATCCTGATCACCGGATTCCCCTGCTGAAATCGATAATAGACGGAAGGACTCGGATGACCTGGTTGCGTTTGGATTGCCTCAATGGTCTCGTCCAGGATCGCAATCCGGTTTTGGACATCTGTGAACTCCAATCTGTACCGCAGGGGGTGCCCCGCAGGTGGCTGCAGATCGGTGTGCCCGTCACCGGTTGCAATGTCGATGATGGCCGACCGGGCCTGCTGTTTCCCTTTCCACATCCATTCTGCAGCTCCATCCCCATCGCGAATGGCTGCCGCAAAATCAACGGGCGTGGAACGCAAGAGTTCCATAGCCGCAATGACGTTGGATTTGCCGGCGCCATTGGGACCGATGAAGACATTCAGCGATTGCAGTTCAAGAGCGTCGGCATCCGCCGGGAACGACAACAAGCCGTTGATACACAGATGTTGAATGAATTTCACCAAGAATTCCCCTGTCTTGCAAGGTATACGCGATGCGCGGGCGAATCCGGCACCGGCATAGGCCAACGTCCATAGCCAAGAGCGTGTAGGGAACCTGCAGGCGAATGCCCCGTGATCATTGAGAGTCATGACCTGCTTTGGCATTGGGCTACCTGCACGATCGTGCACATTGGCGATCTGTCCCTGCGCGACTGTCGCATCGACTTGGCCGTCACGTCACGTGTGTGATGGGGCAGGGTTTGCTGGAACCGCAAGTCCGCCTGCGTCGCATCGACTTGGCCGTCACGTCACGTGTGTGATGTATGCATCACTCCGGGTGATGGGGCTTGCTGCAGGGCAGGAAGCTGCAAGTGAATGGGCAATCCCGTCTGTGACCGATAGCGTGCTGTGCAGGATGCGAAAGGGAACTATATACGTACCCACACCACGCCCACAGGCCGCGATGATTCACCGTATACATTTTCAGGCTTCACAGACCAAACTAGTGTTGCAATCTCCACCCGCAGTTGCGCCGTCCCCGGACGCCATGTTCTTAGCCAACCACTTGTCCTGTATGTTCAAAGCTGCATTCACGTCAGCATTCTTTTCTACGCCGCACCTTTGGCAGTGATAAACAGATTGGGACTTGCGGTTGGCTTTACGTACAACTCCACAGTTATGACACTTTTGTGACGTGTATGCAGGGGTCTATCTTTTCTGTATATGTCTTGTAACTCATATACCGTTCCAGCCGTCCCCAACCACTGCGTAAAATAGCACGATTCAAGCCTCTCTTTTGGGCGACATTCTTGCCGGGTTCTTCCCTGGAGCTACTGGCACTCCGGGTCATACCCTGAATGTTCAAATCCTCAAAGATAACTAGATCATGTATGTCAGCGATGGTACGACTAGTCTGGTGACACCAATTCTTTATGACATGGCGCATCTCCCTGTATATTTTCTGCATACGTAGCTTGGTGTGTTGCCAACCGTTGCTCTTGTACTCTTGACGCGCCAACTTCTTTTGCAGTCTGCGCAGTTTGGCATCAAGGAGTAACAGCGGCGGCAGTTCATACATATCCCCTGTACTTAATGCCACTTGCCCTACGTTCCGGTCTATACCTACAGGATTAACAGGCTTGACTGGTCTAGCCGGGCGTGTGTCGGGTACTTCGTACAGAATAGACACATACCAGTTGCCTGCTGCATACTTGAATGTGGCTTGCTTGGGCTTACAACCAGCATAGGGGTTCTTGCCTGTTGTCTTCATCCACCCAAGCTTGGGAATGTAGATCTTTCTGCCCTTGATCTTGATATTGTCGGGCACCGTGAATTTGGGTGTGTCTTTGAATTTGCGCTTCCAGACGGGACGGCCCGCACCACCAAAGAACCTGTTGTAAGCCTCCGACAAGTGTTTCATGGTGTAGCGCACGGTGTGTGACGGCAACGCACATAATCAGGGTAATTCCTGCTTGATTTGTACGTACAGCTTGTTCAGTCCGAAGTGTGTAACGTTAGGTTTATCGCCTTTACCAGCCTTGAAATCCTGATATTGCCTTTCGCAGATTTCCAACCCCTCATTCCACGCCTTGCGACAGGCCCCGGCAATCCGCATCAGCTTGTCGTACTTGGCCCTACTGCCCGGGCGCACCCGCAAGGTAATACCCCGGTAGACCATTGTCTCTTCTATATTCATGGCCTATTCTAGCGTGCCCGCAACTGTCTACACTGCGTGGTGTGGGTACGTATATAGTCCCCATGCAAAACCACAGCTGGAATTAGCCCTGTGACAGTGCCTGCAGGTTCTTCATGGCCCGCCGCCGGGCATGCAGGATGGGCTCGGTGTAGCCGTTGGGCAATGACGTACCCTGGAAGACCAGATCCAGGGCAGCCTGATACGCCTGGCTGTCCTCCAGATTGGCGGACATGGGCCGATAACCGGGCTTGCCCTCATTCTGGGCATCCACGACAGCCGCCATCCGGGCGAAGGTATTACGTACCTGGTCTGGATTTGTGATGCCGTGCTGTAGCCAGTTGGCAATGTGCTGGCTGGAGATGCGCAATGTAGCCCGGTCTTCCATAAGGCCGATGCCATTGATGTCCGGTACTTTGGAACATCCCACGCCGTCGTTGATCCAGTGCACGACATAACCCAGAATGCCCTGGGCGTTGTTGTCCAGCTCCTGCTGCACTGCCGCTGCCGAAAGATCACGGGTCGTCATGAGGGGTGGTGTCAGGATGCTGTCCAGGGAGGCCGGGGTGCGCGTGGCCAGTTCCTGCTGGGTCCGTGCCACATCCACCAGGTGATAGTGCAGCGCATGGAGCGTGGCTGCCGTGGGGGACGGGACCCACGCGGTGGTGGCGCCGGCGGCGGGATGGCTCTGCTTGGTCGCCAGCATCTGCGCCATTTCATCCGGCATGGTCCACATGCCCTTGCCGATCTGGGCCTGACCGGCCAGGCCGGCCTGCAGACCCATGTCCACGTTCCAGTCCTCATAGGCGGACAGCCAGGGTTGCTCCCGGATTTGTACCTTGGGGTACATGGCCCCCGCGTGCATGGAGGTGTGAATCTCGTCACCCGTGCGGTCCAGGAAGCCCGTGTTGATGAAAACCAGTCTTTCCCGGGTCGCGGCCATGGCATTGGCGAGATTCACGGTAGTGCGGCGCTCCTCGTCCATGATCCCCAGCTTGATGGTGTTGGGTTCAAGGCCCAGGGCCTCTTCGACCCGGACACACAAGGCAACGGTAGCATCCACTTCAGCACTGCCGTGCAGTTTGGGCTTGACCACATAAATGCTGCCGGTCCGGGAGTTCCGTACCGAGCCGGTCTGTTTCAGGTCATGCATGGCCGCCAGGCTGGCGACCATGAGATCCAGAAAACCTTCCGGCACGGCTTGCCCCGTATCCGTTGTGACCATGTCCGTATACATGTGAAGGCCCACGTTGCGCACCAGCAGGAGGCTGCGTCCGGGCAAGGTCAGGGGACTGCCATCGGGAGCGGTGTAGTGGCGATCCGGATTCAGGCGCCGGGTCATGGTGCGCCCATCCTTCGCGAAAGTGGCTTCCAGTTGGCCTTGCATAATGCCGGTCCAGTTCCGGTACACCAGAACCTTGTCCTCGGTGTCCACCGCGGCCACCGAGTCCTCCATGTCCTGAATGGTGGTCACGGCTGATTCCAGAATCACGTCCTTGAGGCCGGCCGGATGGAGCTGCCCGACCGGGTGGCTGCGATCGAATTGCAGTTCCACATGCAGATTGTGATGGCACAACAGCAGGGCAGACAGATGATCCGCAGCTTGCACGTGGCCCCTGTACTGGCCGGGATCGGCCAGGACGGTCACGGCCCCGGCTGCCGTAACCCCTTCCAGTTGCCAGGCACCGTTGTGCCGGGTCACGCGATAGGTGTGGATATCCCGGTGGGACCCGGCCTGCCAGGGAAAGATCTTGTCCAGAAACTGTTCGGTCCAGACAACCACAGCGTCACCTCGGACCGGGTTGTAGGTGCCGTCCCGGGTGCGGCCTTCCGTTTCCGGGATGACATCGGTCCCGTACAGTGCGTCATACAGGCTGCCCCAGCGGGCATTGGCGGCATTGAGGGCATAGCGGGCGTTGTCCACGGGCACGACGAGCTGGGGACCTGCCACCTGGGCAATCTCGGGGTCCACCGCAGCGGTAGCCACTGTAAAATCATCCACCGGGACCTCGAGATAGCCGATTTCCTCCAGAAAATCCCTCTGATCCACCTGGGCTCCGCCCTGCTGGCACCATGTGTCAATGCGGTGCTGCAGTTCGTTCCGCTTTTCCAGCAGTTGCCGATTCAGGGGGCCCAGATTCTGCACAATGCCGGCCAGGGCGTGCCAGAACGCATCAGGATCTACGCCGGTGCCGGGTGCGATTTCATCCACGACCAGGTTGTACAGGCGTTCATCGATGCGCAGGCCATGTCGCGTGATACGGTTGTACATGTGGCTATGCTCCTCTGCTGACTGAACCATCCTGAATGCCGGGGCGGTGCCGGTGTGATCCGGTCCCCGGCGCCATGCCGCTGGGGCCAGCCGACGGGCGGAGCCCCCTGGCCACCGGCACCTCGGATCAGGCATGGAAAGCATCTACAATTTGAGTATTGTCTATGACGGTGCGGGCAACGCCAAAGTAGTAAATGGGTGCAGCGATGCCAAAAGTAATGAGCGTCAGCAGAATCCACAGGATGATGTGCACAATCCGGTCTGACATGGACAGGTCTACCTTGAGTACCCCCACTACCTGCCGGTTCCGGTCGTACACTTCGCATCCGTTCAGGATCTTGGCTGCCCAGGCGTAAGGCGCGAAGAAAGCGGCAATGCCCAGCGTTATACCAATCAACAGCAGCCAGAGCAAGGCATAGAGGATGATGTCGCCCATGGTCCAGTGGACGCGAAGCCGATACTTGATGCCCATTTTTTGCTCCCTGTTGGTTGGCTGCGAACAGATACTGATATCATAGGGGACTATATACGTACTCACACCGCGTAGTGCAGACAGTCACCGGTAAGCTAAGATAGGGCATGAACATAGAAGAGAGTATGGTTTACCGGGGCGTTACCTTGCGGGTGCGGCCGGGGTCCAAAGCCAAACACGACAAAATGATGCGCACCACTGGGGCCTGCCGCAAGGTGTGGAATGAAGTCCTTGAGATATGCGAAAAGCAGTGGCAAGACTACAAGGCCGGTGAAGCGGATAAACCATCCGTAACGTTCTTCGCCCTGTGCAAGCTGGTCGTACAAGTTAAGCAGGCGTTACCCTGGTTGGGTGAGTTGCCAGCGAACACTGTGCGCTATACCGTGAAACACCTAGCCGAAGCCTACAAGCGGTTCTTCGGTGGGGCAGGGCGTCCCGGCTGGAAGCGGAAATTCAAGGATATACCGAGGTTTACTGTTCCTGACAATATTAAGATCAAGGGCAAGAAAATCTACATCCCCAAGATGGGGTGGGTCAAGCTAACAGGCAAGAACCCTTACGCTGCTGCAAACCCAAACAGGCCACGTTCAAGTACGAAGCCGGTAACTGGTATGTATCTATCTTGTATGCAGTGCCTGCACAGCGCCCTGCGAGGCCAGACAACCCTGTTAAGCCTGTAGGTATGGACCCCAACGTGGGGCAGGTGGCACTAAGTACAGGGGGTATGTATGAATTACCAAGTCTGTTGATCCTTGACGCCAAACTGCGCAGGCTGCAAAAGAAGTTAGCCCGTCAAGAGTTCAAGAGTAACGGTTGGCAACACACTAAGTTACGCATACAAAAGGTATACAGGGAGATGCGCCATGTCATAAAGGACTGGTGTCACCAGACCAGTCGTACCATCGCTGACATACACGATCTAGTCATCTTTGAGGATTTGAACATTCAAGGCATGACCCGGAGCGCCAAGGGCTCTGTGGAAAAGCCTGGTAAGAATGTGGCTCAGAAAAGAGGATTGAATCGTGCTATTTTACGCAGCGGTTGGGGGCGACTGGAACGGTATATGAGCTACAAAGCCTACACAGAGAACATAGATCCCGCGTACACATCGCAAAAGTGTCACAACTGTGGTGTTGTACGCAAGGCTAATCGCAAGTCCCAATCCGTTTATCACTGCCAAGAGTGCGGTGTAGAAAAGAATGCCGACGTGAATGCCGCCTTGAACATACGGGACAAGTGGTTAAGTAAGAACATGGCGTCCGGGGACGGCGCAACTGCAGGTGGAGATTGCAACATTGGTTGGTCGGTGAAGCCTGAACAAGTATATGGTAAAGCATCGTGTCCTGTGGGGCCGGTGTGAGTACGTATATAGTCCCCGTATCATATCAAGTTGCGTACGGCTACAGCCGGAGGGGAGTTGCGTCCGGACGCAAGCCTGGACATCAGGAGCAGGCTGTGTACCGGACGGGGACGGGCGGCAGGTTCAGCCCGGAACTTCCCGGCAGGTGAGCTCCAGTCGGGGCAGTGACTGTCGCAAGTCCATAGCAACGTGAAGGCAGGGACATGTCCACAACAGACTCCTCTTTCCTCGCCATTGCTCATGCACATGGTGCATTTTCCCTGTTGCCTGCCCGGGGCCGGGTCTATCGCCTGGACTACAAGGGGAAAGAGGCCATCTGGCGTCCGGACGTTGTGGAAGGCTGGAACATTGGCGGCGATCGGCTGTGGATCGCACCGGAACGCGACTGGCACTGGACGGACGTCTCCACTTTTGATCTGGACAACTACCTGGTGGCCGAGGCTATCGATCCGGGTTCCTGGCGGATTGCACGGCAGTCTGCCCATACCCTGGCGGTGACCCAGTCCTTTACGGTCCAGCACCGTCGGCGGCCGGCCTTTGTGCACGGGACCGTCGAGAGGCGTTTTGTGTTCAACACGGAACCCCGGCCCGCGTTGCCGGGACTTGAGGACAGGGTGAACTGGTCCACCACCGACACGCTGGAGTTGGCCGGCGGCACGCCGCACCAGGGCATGAACCTGTGGCGTATTCTGCAGGTGCCGGTGGGCGGCGAGATGTTTGTGCCGACTGCGGGTGCAGCTCATCGGTTGCATTTTGGTGATGATACCCGCCTGGTGACGGTATCGCCCACAGGGATCACGGCAATGATAACCGGGGATCAGATGTACAAGATTGGCTTGGGACAGCAGTCCGTAGCGGATTGCATTGCCTACGCACGTCCCATCACTCCCAATTCCCTGCTGGTGATTGTGCGCTGGTTCCAGATATCCCCCGGGGCCACATACCTGGACACCCCCATGGATCAGCCGGGGACACCCGGGGACGTCATTCAGATCTACAATGACAATGGTGTCTTTGGCGGCTTTGGCGAATTGGAAGTACATGGTCCCGGTCTCCGGGTGCCTGCCCGCGCAGAGGCTGTGCCTGGCACCCGGATCAGTGACACGCTGCTGACTGCGGTCGGCACCATGTCCCGGGACGCGTGGGAGATGTGGAAACAGGGGAGGCATGGGTAGTGTCCGCCCAGTCGACACAGCCCCGTCTGCTGGTGGCGACGGGCAATCCGGGCAAGGTGGCATCGCTGAGCCGTCTCCTGCAGCAGGTGCCTTATACGCTTGTGGGACTGGATTCTGTGCCAGGGTATGTAGAAGTGGTGGAATCGGGGATCACGTTTGAGGAAAATGCCCGGCTCAAGGCTCAGGGCTACGCCCGCCAGTCAGGCTTGTTGACGCTGGCGGATGACAGCGGCCTGGCGGTCGAGGCGCTGGACGGGGCACCGGGTGTGTACAGTGCACGGTACGGCGGTCCCGGCCTGGATGACCGGCAGCGTTGTGATCTGTTGCTGCACAATCTGCAGGATGTCCCGGCATCCGCAAGGCGTGCCCGGTTCGTTTGCGTAGTGGCGATCGCCTGGCCCGATGGTACCTGCCATACCTTTCGGGGCGAACGGGACGGTCATATTGCCCCGGCCCGGCGGGGCATGCATGGTTTTGGCTACGACCCCGTCTTTGTGCCTGCGGGCAGCACACATACCTATGCGGAAATGCCTCCGGCCCGGAAAGATGCCTCCAGCCACCGCGCCCACGCCATGCAGGCGGTACAGCAGTTCCTTGTGCAACTGCCGGATGCAGGTGCATGACGACATGAGGATGACACCGGACAGGAAAATGGCCCGTGTCCCGACTGCTGGGTTGCCTGGGACTGTGTTGGGCGGACATTCGCATCGTATGAACAGCTGGCTTGCCAAGACAATATAAGGAACAGGTCCATGGAGATTGTGCCCTCTTCTGCCGAGCAGTCCGCCGAGCGACTTGCGCCCGCCCATCTGCATCAGGCGGTGCAGTCCGTTAGGGAGCAAGGCTACGTGATTCTGCGGGATGTGGTCGCGCATGAACATCTGGATATATTGCTTCCGCGCATGACAGCCGATGCGGAACGCCTGCGGGCCGCCCGCAAGTGGGGCGGTGCCGGACGCTTGCCCGGGCATCTGCAACAGGCCCCGCCCCCCTTTGCGCCCTACATCTTTCGGGACATCGTGGCGAATCCCTTCGCCATTCAGGTGACACACTGTATTCTGGGTGATGGCATGTACAACCGCTTCTACAACGGCAATACGAATTGTCCCCAAAGTGTCATGCAGCCCCTGCATGCGGATGCAGCGCATCTGTGGCCGGACGTCGAGGTGACCCATCCTCCCGCCTCCCTCATTGTCAATATCGCGCTGGTGGACATCACGGCCGAAAACGGCAGTACGGAACTGTGGCCAGGTACGCATCTCCTGCCCAACGGCGGAGATCGGCGCGTGGACCCGGAGACGGAAGCCCGCCGCCGCACCGAGGTGCCGCCAGTCAGGGCCAATACGGCCAAGGGCAGCCTGGTCATCCGCGATGCGCGTCTCTGGCATCGCGGCATGCCGAACCGTTCGTCCCGGATTCGGCATATGATCGCTATGATCCATAATATCCATTGGCTGGAACGGTCCGGCAAGTTGTGGTACGACAGCCGTTGCCAGGCGGAATTTCCCGCCGATGACCGGCTTGACCACAATGCCCAATTCACGGACCGGCCACTGGATTATCTGCTGGTCCGCTATGCCGTACCGGCGCAAGCCGGGGCTGGCCCATGAACAGGCGTCGAATCCGGTGCGGCCCGGCCACGCCGTGGCAGGCGGGTGCGGGATGTCGGGGCCATGCGGCAAAGGCAGCCTGGTGGACTGTGACAGAACAAGCAAATCTGTTTTCCCGAAAGGAGGGTACGCGATGAAGACTGTGTATTTGGCCAATCCCTATGGATTCTCGCTGCAGCAGCGCCAGCGCCTGTTGCCGGAAATCGTGCAAGCCTTGGAAGCCCTGGGGCTGGAAGTATGGGAACCGTTCCAGCGGAACAACCAGGAGGACAGGGGAAACGACGGCTGGGCCTACCGGGTGGGGCAGGCCGATTTCCGGGACGTGCGGGAATCGGACGGTATTGTCGCAGTGGTCAATGGATGGCCTCCGGATGAGGGCGTCATGGTGGAACTGGGCATGGCGATAGCACTGGGCAAAGCCACGTTTCTGTTCCGCGATGACTTTCGCCGCGTCTCCGACACCCGGGAATATCCGCTCAATCTCATGCTGTTCACGGGATTGCCCCAACGGGGCTGGCAGGACTATTATTTCACCTCTATCGCAGAGCTGGGATCGCCCGCCAAGGCCCTGGCCCCGTGGGCCAAGGGGGAATAGGGCATTCTGACCGGAGCAGCCAGGCCAGGCTCACGGCCTGGCCTGGTGTGCCCTCGTTCTCGCCTTCCACCTGACCCCGGTGTGGGACTCCGGGGTCATTCTGTGTGCCTGTTGTCGGCAGACATCTGCCGACTGCGTACTCCTGCCGCTCAGGCGTAGCCCGGCGCATGGGCAAAACGCTGCAGACCCAAAGTCAGTTTGCAAGCCCGGTGTGGCGGCAACTCCACCTGTACTTGCGTGTTGGCCACAGCCCGGGCTGCAGGAGCAGGCCCGACAGGTATTGCATAGTCCGGACAGACATGGCTATCGATGGCGGTAAATTGATGTTCGCCGAAGGCGCCGGCCTGTATCCGCAGGGAGCGTGACCGGTCATGGCTGGTATTCACGATTTCCAGCGTGATCGCGGTTTCCGTCCGGGCGCACACCAGAACGGCTACATCCGGGGGCAGACCGGGGTTGCCTGATGTACCGTCAAAATGACGGATGGGCACATGCAGCAAGCCGCCGTTGTACAGGTGCTGCGGCGCTCCCAGCGTGAGCTGCACCAGGGCTTCGGTGGTTACCGGGTTGTGCTGTTGCCAATGGTGGATGTGGACCTGTGACAGATCAGCCCTGTCGGTCCGGATCTGCTCCAGCCGCTGCCGGACCTGTAACCGGCTGGCTTCCAGGATCTGTTCCGGGTAATTCGGGTTCTGGCCCTCAAGGAACATGAGCCACGGTTTTTCGTGTCCGGCGTCTTCTTTCAGGCGGTACGAGAACACCGGTGACCAGTCGCAGCTTTCCGCTTCCTGCAAGCGGCGGATACGTTCACGATCTGCTGCTCCGCCCGTCAGGTTCCAGAGAGCGAAAGGATACATGGGCCCCATGGGCTGCCAATCGAACCAGCCCTCCTCGTTGTGGCGATAGGGAACCAGGAACATGTGATCCTGGTCTGCCGGCAAGGCCTGAAACTGGTCGATCCAGTGCCCGGGCATGCTCATCTGTTGCTTGTCGATGCGGTGCCATGCGCCCAGATCCATGATACGGTCGTATTGGGTGCGGGCCAGATCCAGGTAGCTGTCGTCACCTGTGAGCAGACAGGCATTGGCACAGGCGACTGTCGCTGCCTGCCCGATGTTGTAGTAGCCGTGGGGCCATGACCACCCGTAAAGGCCCCCGTACCACCGACCTTCGAGATATTCACCAATGGCGCCGGAAAGTCCCACGTTGTCCGGCAGCAGACCGCCGTTGCGGGCGGCCCGTTCGCACCAGGCCTCCAGATACGACAGCACCCAGGTCCGGTATTTTTCCTGTCCGGTCATGAGGAAGGCATTGGTCACCAGACTGGTGACCGCCAGATTGCCCGCAACGTCGCCGCGCCCCATGCGTTCCTGCATGACGGCGCCCATGCGCAAGGCCTTCTCCGGATCCCGCAGATCGTCGTAGGCGCGAATGCCGGGCACGTCCAGATAGGGCAGACCGTAGGTGGCCATGCCGGGACTGTAGGCATAGCGTGCCGGCATGGCGTCCGTATACCCCCAGCGGGGTCCGCCGCTGCCATTGTGCGGGGCCCGGATCAGGCGCCGTTGCGGATCGTAATTGGGCGCCGCCGGATCTTCGCCCAGATAGAGGCCGGCGAAACGCTGCGCGCGCTGCCGGTTCCGGGCATGGTCAGGATCGGCCAGGCACTGCAAATAGAAGTAGATGTAGCTTTCGCTCTGGTGGAACTGATCATAGCCCCGTTCATACTCGTGCAGTACGGGACCCAGCGCGGTCAGCTGCGCGGTGATGCCGTCCCACAGTCGTTGCCCCAGCTCGCGCAGGCGGGTATGCCCGGTCAACAGGTAGAGCAGGGGCCAGTTGTAGACACTCTCGTAGAAATCGTCAGCCCCGTCCCGGGAATTGGGCCAGGTGTCGCGCCAGAGCAGGCGATCATCCTGGACGTAACGTTCCAGAAAGGGATCGACTGAGGCCTGCAGTTCCCGGATCAGGAGCCGCTGTTGTATAGCCCAGGCCGGTATGTCCTGGACCCTGTACGGAGCGCTGACGGTGGGTATGGGAGACATGGGATTTGGGCTGTGGCGGGCTTCAGCGGGACAGGCGTCGCAGGGCTTCCACCCGTACGTCTTCCGGCAATGGACCTGCCTGGGCGGCCTGTACGTTTTCCTGTACGTGATCCAGGTTGGTGGTGCCCACGATCGTGGAATGGACGTGGGGATGGGAAAGGGTCAGGCGCAGCAGAAAAGCCGTACGGCTCTCGCCCGGGGACCGCAGATCGTCCAGATCAGCCGCGCCGAAACCGCGCCACTGCGCGGTGGATCCGGTACCGATATTGGGTTCGCCCAAGGCCACGCCGCCCCGGATGATGGTGCCGGCATTCTGCTCCGCTACCCGGGTGATCCAGTCTTCATGCTCCCGTTCCAGCCCTGAATAGGGAATCTGGAATACGTCGAATACGTCCCATGCCAGGAACTCGGGGAGATGCGGCAAGGTGGTGGAAATGCCGATCCAGCGCACCTTGCCCTGCTGACGCATATCTTCCAGTGCGGTCATGAGATCTCCCTCTGTGCATTCGCTGACCGAGGGATTGTGCAATTGCATGATGTCCACGCAGTCGCACTGCAGCCGTTCCAGGCTCTCGTGCAGGCCGCGGAACAGATTTTGCCGGGTCCAGACGTGTCCCGCAGGTGAGCAGCCGCACTTGGTGGCCAGCACATAGTGCTGGCGGCGCTGCCGCAGATAGCGACCTATCATTTCTTCACTGTTGCCATAATCGTTGGCAGTGTCAATGAAGTTGATGCCGGTATCCAGCACCGTGTGCAGGAGGGTGCCGATCTCGTCATCCGTCAGCGGGCGGCGGTGGCCCGCGCCAAAGCCCAGGCGGGTTACTTCCAGCCGGGTGCGTCCCAGGGTGGAACGGGGCAGAGTTACAACAGGGGACATAGGCCATAACCGGTGGTGTGCAGGAACAGAAAACAGAAACAGCGCCGTCAGGCTGCCGGGGACGCACTCAGGGCCTGGCGTACCCGGGCTGGTGTAAAGGGAATGGTGTAGAGGCGCACACCCACGGCATCACGGATAGCGTTGGCCAGCGCCGCCGGTACCGGACACATGGCGGCTTCGCCCGCTCCCATGACCGGGTAGCCGTCACGCCGGATCAGGTCTACGTGAATGGGGGGTACCTGGGTCGCGCGCAGAATGGGATAGGTCTCCCAGTCCGTGGACGTGACCCCCTTGTCATTGAAGACGACCTCTTCGCACAAGGTCCAGCTGGCCGCCTGTATAAAACTGCCTTCCAGTTGGGCGCTCAGGCCATCCGGGTTTACGATGTGACCTGCGTCAGCGGCGATGAATCCCTGTTCCAGCGTGACGAGGCCAGAATCCGGATCTACGGTCAGAATGACGCCGATGGCGACGTACGCCTGCAGATTTTTATAACGGCCATAAGCCATGCCCCAACCCCGGTGCGGGTGGTCTGTGTCCCGGTGCCGGCTGGACCAATCCATGCGCGCCGCGAGTTGCCGGATGACAGCCTGCCCACGGGGTTCGTCCAGATTCTGCAGACGAAAAGCCACCGGATCCTGTCCCGCTTGCCAGGCCAGTTCGTCCATCATCGACTCGATGGCGAAGAGATTGGCGTAGGCACCCAGGGAACGCATGGACGACACCCGCAGGTGCGCATCGGGCAAAAAGCGCTTGACGGTGACGGTGTCATGAACCCGGTATTGGGGCGTTCCGTTCCGGTGCAGTCCAACATGGCGCCCCCGACTGGGCTGGGACCGGGGCGGAACGAAAGGAGTGGCCAGATGCCAGGCGGCCAACAGGGTGGCTTCGCCCGCCGCGGCCGCCTCCGGCCGCCCCATGTGCGTATGGCTCCAGATATCCTGCCGCCAATACGCCAGGCGGGAGGCCGCATCCAGGTGCGCGGTCACTTCCATCACCATGGGTGTGCCGTAGGGTTCGTAGAGGAATTCATCCCGGTGTGACCATTGCACCCGGACCGAGCGGCCCGGTACGTGCATGGCCAACAGACAGGCGTCGAAAGCTGCATCGTCCGCACCATTATGGCCGTAACAGCCCGGGCCTTCACGGTGTATGACCCGTACCTTGTCCACCGGCAGATCCAGAACCTGGGCTATGGCCTCCCGCAATTGAAATATGCCCTGGCTGTGGGACCAGACGGTCAATATGCCGTCGGTGTATTGCGCCAGGCCACAGGAGGGTCCCAAAGCGGCATGCATATGATAGGGACGGTGGAAGCGACCCTGTACGGTCCGCGCCGGATCCCCCGGCGGCAGGGCCGGGATGGGATCATCCACCGGCAGGCCGTCAAGTACCAGAAAGTCTTGACTGGGAGACTGCTGCAGAACAGCAAAAAGGTCTTCCTGGTTGGGCAGTGTGGCCTCGGTTTCCCAATGGCAATGCGCCTGCAGGGCTGCCGCCGCCTGTATCGCGACCGCTTCCTGATCGCTGAGGATGGCCAGAAAGCCGCCGTCCTGCACCAGCTGCACGTTGTCTGCCCAGGGGGCCAGCACATCGGCATCCACCGCTGTCAGGCGGGATCCGGCGTAGGGTCCTCGGACGATCCGGCCATGCAGCATAGCCGGCAAATCCATGTCGTGGAGAAAGCTGGGACGCCCGTGCACCTTGTTCTCGATGTCGAGACGCGTAACCGGTTGACCGACCAGGGTGTATTGGGTATATGGTTTGGGCGGCACTACGCCGCTGGCCTGGATCGCCAGGGGCTGTCCGGCTGCCAATTGTCCGTAGGATATCTGGCGACCGCTTGGCGCATGCTGAACCTGACCGTCCCGCACCACCAGTTCGGACCAGGGCACGTTCCATTCTTCGGCAGCCAGGGTCAGTAGGTGATACCGCACCTCTGCGGCCGCCTGCCGGAGCGCGCCCCCCGACATTTCCAGCGACATGCTGCCGGCGGTCGCACCTTCATCCGGTGTCCGGGCCGTATCCGCTGTATGGATCCGAAGCTGATCCATGCGCACATCCATTTCCTCGGCTACCACCTGGGCCAGCGCCGTGACAATGCCCTGTCCCAGTTCCACCTTGCCGGTGAAAACGTCAATTACGCCGTCCGGACGGAACCGGATCCAGTCATCCAGATCCGGGCTGTCCTGCAGCGAAGCCGGCAAGGCTTCCGGCAGGGAATCGGGTGGGGACAGATTGTCGTCTGGCTGCACTTCCATGTATATCGGCTGGGACGGAGATTGCCCGGAGGCGCGCTGGATGGCCCGTACAACCCGGTTGTATACGCCACAGCGACAGAGATTGCGATGTACGGCTTCCCGGATCTCCTGTTCGCCGGGACGCGGGTTGCGGGCCAACAGGTCCTTGCCCGCCATCAGCATGCCCGCTACACAGTACCCGCACTGGATAGCGTTCTCCGCAACGAATGCCTGTTGCAGCGGATCGAGGATGCCGTCCGTCGCCAGGCCTTCGACCGTCACCACCTGCTGGTGATCCAGCTCCCCTACCGGCAACATGCATGAAGGCACAGCCGCGCCATTCACCAGTACCTTGCAGGCCCCGCACTGTTCCAGGCCACACGCGTGTTTGGCACTTTTCAGTCCCAATTCCTGCCGCAAGACCTGGAGCAGAGGTGTGGAGGGATCGGCCGCCAGACCGTATTGCCGGCCGTTGACGGTTAAGGTTACCGGTTGGGATGACACTGACTTGTCCTGCCACTGCATAAAGAAAGATATTGGGAGGATGCAGACCGCATCAGGCTACGCGCACAAACTTCTGCAGGCGGGCGTCTGCCTGCACTTCACCTACATACATGTCACCGCGGCTGTCCACCCAAATCCCATGCGGAAAGGCTACGAATTCGCCGGGTTTGGTACTGGCTGTACGCCGGCCCCACTGGGACAGCAACTGGCGGTCAAAGTCGTAGATGCTGATCTGGCGGTCCAGTTCAGCAATGAAGACCACGTCTGCGGTCGGGTGAAAGTAGATGGTGTCCGGTTTGGCCAGATCGGTCCACTGGGTGAGGAACTTGCCGTCCAAATCGAAGATCTGGATGCGGCTGTTTTCCCGGTCACAGACCCAGACGCGGGCGTAGCGGTCAATACGCACGCAATGGGAAAGGGCGAACTGGCCGGGCTGGTCGCCCCAGTCCCCCCAAGATCGGACATGCTCCCCGTCCCCCGTGTACTGATGCACGCGGGCATTGCCGTAGCCATCGGAGATATACAGATCCCCGTTGGGGGCGATGTCCAAATCGGTGGGCAGATTGAAGGGATCGCCGTCGTTGCTGCCGGGTACGCCGGGGGTGCCCAGGGTCATCACGAGCTGGCCATCCGGGGTGAATTTGCGGATACAGTGGGTATTGCGTTCAGTGCAATAGACATAGTCTGCGGCATCGATGTAAATGCCATGGGCATCCTGCAGTATGTCTTCGCCCCAGGAGTCCACAAAATTGCCTTCCCGGTCAAAGATCACCAGCGGATGTTCGGAACGGGAATAGACGTACACGCGATCCCGGGAGTCACAGGCGACGGCCGGTACCCAGCCGAATGTCCACCCATGGGGAGGCCGGAACCAATTCTCCTGCACTTCATACTGGTAGTCACCGAATCCGAACGGCATGATGATTGTACCTCTCACCACTGACTGGAGGCTGACCGGACTTGTCCGGCTACCGGACAACAGCCTGGCCATCTGGAAGTTGGCCCAGATTTGCTCCTATCAGTGTAATGGCACGGGGGCAAGCCGCCAAGCGGGATGGACAGGCAGAGGTATCACAGGTGGAGAACCATGATGAAGGATTTGGGGACTATATACGGTTTCACACCGGGTAGTGCAGACAGGGGCGGGCAGGCTAGAATAGGGCATGCACAGTGAAGTAACGATGACCCACCGGGGCCTTACCTTGCGGGTGCATCCGGGGAGCAGGGCCAAACATGACAAAATGATGCGCACCGCCGGGGCTTGCCGGCGCGTATGGAATGAAGCCCTGGCAATCCGCAAGCAGAAAGTACAAAGGAAAATAGCTCATGGCATAAAGAACTGGTGCCACCAGACCCGTCGCACCATCGCTGACATACACGATGTAGTCATCTTGGCAGCGCTGAACATGCAGGGTATGACCCAGAGCGCCCGTGGCTCCAAGGACAAACCCGATACGCATGTCACGCAGAAAAGGGGTCTGAACCGTGCCATGCTACGCAGTGGGTGGGGGGCGTCTGGGAACGGTATATGGGTTACAAGACCTACACAGAGAAGATAGACCCCAAGTACACGTCACAGCGTTGTCATAACTGTGGTGTGGTACGCAAGGTCAACCGGAAGTCCCAATCCGTCTATCATGGCAGTGCATGCGGTGGGGCAAAGAACGCCGATGTGAATGCGGCCCTGAACATCCGGGGCAAGTGCTTGGTTGAAAATACGGTGTTCGGGGACGGCGCATCTGCGGGTGGAGATTGCAACACGGGTTGGTTTGTGAAGCCTGAAAGTGTATCCGGTGTGGCATCGCGGCCTGCGGGCGTGGTGTGAAATCGTATATAGTCCCCATGCATAGCATAGAGTCCGTTTCACGATTTTGCTTGCTGGTGTCTGCCGCTTCCGGCTGCCGCTCTTGTCGGCCCGGTCACTTCCAGGTGCAGTATGTCGGTGTCTGATTACGACGTTACACTGGAGCAGGTGTCCAAACTGTATGGTTCCCTGCTGGCCGTAGACAATGTCAGTCTGGCCTTGCCGCGCGGCTCCTACTGTTGCCTGTTGGGACCCAGTGGGTGTGGCAAGACATCCATCCTGCGCATGATTGCCGGCCATGAATCGATCAGCCACGGCCGGGTGTGGTTGGGCGCAGCAGATGTCACCCATGTTCCACCGGCCCGGCGCAATACGTCCATGATGTTCCAGGACTACGCTCTCTTTCCCCATATGACGGTGGCGGACAATGTTGCTTTTGGTCTGAAGATGCGGGGCGTACGCAAGACGGTGCGCATCCGGCAGGCGGAGGACATGCTGGCGAAAATGGATTTGGCCGACTATGGCCAGCACTATCCGGCCCAGCTTTCCGGTGGCCAGCGCCAACGGGTGGCCCTGGCGCGTTCCCTGATTACGGAACCCGCCGTACTGTTGCTGGATGAACCGCTCTCCGCCCTGGATCGCTTCGTCCGGGTCCAGCTGCAGGGTGCACTCCAGCGCATTCAGAAAGATCTGGATATGACCTTCATTCATGTGACCCACTCGCAGGAAGAGGCGCTGGCCCTGGCCGATCTGGTGGTGGTCATGGAGCAAGGCCGGATTCAGCAGGTGGGCTCGCCGCAGCAGGTGTACAGGCACGCCGCCACATCCTTTGTCGCTTCTTTTATCGGGGATCACAATGTATTGACCGGCCATGTGGAGGGAGGGACCGGTGATGAGCAGGATCCCTTGCGCCTGATCAGCCCCGGCGGCCAGATCTTCCGGTTGTACGGCTCCGCCCCGATGGGGCAGCAGGTCGAATTCGCTGTACGGGCGGATCATATGACCGTACAGCCTGCTCCGGCCACCCGCTCTGACACCAGTGAGAACGTCCTGTATGGCACGGCAGCCGTTGTGGAACAGCGCAATACCCGAAAACGCCCGCAATTTCATGTCCCCGGCCGAGTGGGATTTCTGGTATGAAGGCAAGCCCGCCACCGAACCCATGGTCGATCCCTTCGGCACGGAGCTGGAACCAGCCGGGGCCGTACGTGACGGGGGCAGTTTCTGGGAACGCATGGGCCGGGTCGTGGTTTGGAATTCAGTCATGGATGAGCAAGACTAATCTGGTACAGAAGTGGAATGAGTTCATCGCTGCCTAGCCCATTGCCACAGTCAGAGTTTTCTTCCTTATCGCCAGACTTGGCCGCTACGACCAAACGGCGGCGGGCATCGGGTCCCTATGTGCGCGCCGCCCCCTATACCCTGGTGCGGGTGCTTTTCCTGCTGTTGCCCATCGCCCTGATCGTCACGATCAGTTTCTGCAAATACAGCAATTTCGTCATGACACCGGCCTTCGTGCTGGACAATTACCGGCTGGTCTTTTCCCCGGTCTATCTGAAAACCTATCTCAACACCTTCAAATTTACCGCCCTGGTCTGGGTTTTTGCCTTGGCGATAGGGTTTCCCGTAGCCTATTTCCTGGCCTTCGAGATCCACATCCTGCGCATCCGCATGACCCTGTTTCTCCTCTGCACAGTCCCTTTTCTGACGTCCAACATTATTCGCAGCATCTCCTGGATTCCGTTTCTGGGACGTAACGGACTGCTGAACAAGGGCTTGCTGTTACTGGGCGTGATTCAGGAACCGCTGGACATTTTTCTGTTTTCGAGCGTGTCCGTGGTGATTTCCATGGTCCATCTCTATACCCTGTTCATGGTGGTGCCTGTCTTCAACAACATGATGCGGATTGATCCTGCGCTGCTGGAAGCGGCCCGGGACAACGGCGCCTCCGACTGGGGCGTAATCCGGCATGTGATCCTACCGCTGTGCAGTCCCGGCATCATGATCGATTCTGACCCTGGTGCTGGGCGATTTTGCCACCGTGCGCCTGATGAGCGGCGACTAGGCCGCCTCGGCCGGGCTGGCCATTCGCAACATGATCAGCAGTACCCAGTACCCGCCGGCGGCTGCCAATGCGATTGTACTGCTCACGCTTACGCTCATGATCGTGGGGATGCTGCTGCGCTTCGTGGATATCCGCAAGGAGGTGTAGATGCGCAGGCGCAGCCGACTGTTCTGGCCGCTGGCTGGTTTCTACGGTTTATTTACCCTTTTTCTCTACGGTCCGATTTCGACCATCATCACCCTGTCTTTGCAGGGCCCCCAGGGTGGTCTGACCTTTCCCATGCGCGGGCTGAGCCTGCACTGGTTTTTCGCCCTGTTCCAGCAGCAGCGTGTAGGAGACTTCAAAGGTGCGTTCCTGCGTTCCTTGACCCTGGGCCTGATCGTCATGATCGTCTGCGTCGTGTTGGGAACCATGGCAGGCTTGGCGTTCCGTCACCGTTTTCGCGGTGCCCGGGCTTTGTTTTTCCTCTCGGTTGCCAGTCTGATCGTACCCAGCATTCTGGTGTCTCTGGGCATTGGGGTGATGTGCAGCCAGCTCGGACTGGTGCCCCAGTGGTATACCTCGGGGCTGGCGGCCCACCTGACCTGGACCTTGCCCTTTGCCCTGCTCATCATGATGGCCATCTTCAATCGCTTCAACAAGTCGTATGAGGAAGCGGCCCGGGATCTGGGCGCTGGGGAATTTGTCGTTTTCCGGGACGTGGTACTGCCGATTATCCTGCTCAGCCTTGTGGGTGTCGCCCTGTTTGGCTTTACCCTTTTCTACGATGAATTTGCCCGTTCCTCACTGGTCATGGGGGAGTTCAACTCCCTGCCCCTGGAGATTTTCGCCATGACCACGAATGTGACGTCCCCGGCGTTGTACGCTCTCGGCACGGTCACCACGGTTTTCTCGCTGGCGGTGATTGGCCTCTTCCTGCTGGTGACGTGGTGGCTGCCGCGCCGTGCCCAAACCCGCCGTGCCCAGCCACCGGATCACGCCACGGACCAGCGTACGACCTGAAGCCTCTGCTTCCCCGGCCCGTTCGGGATCAGGCTGGATCTGGCACGGCGACCGCTTTAATCCCTGATCTTCCTTGGAGCGAAACTGCACATGAAACCGGATCTCTACCTGCACAATGGTACGGTAGTCACAGAAACCGGTGTCTTTCACGGTGGGGTGGTGGTGGCGAACGGCATCATCAGCCAAGTGGTAGCCGGTACACCACCGATAGAAGCGACGGCCACCCTGGATCTCCAGGGGAAATGGCTGCTGGCCGGTCTGGTGGATGGTCATGTCCATTTCAATGAACCCGGGCTTGAAAAGTGGGAGCGGTACCGCACCGGCACCCGGGCCGCCGCCGCCGGCGGGGTGACAACGATACTGGACATGCCCCTCAACTCGACACCGCCTACCATCAATCTGGCCGAGCTGAAACGCAAGCGGGCCGCTGTGCAGAACGAAGCCGTGGTGGATTATGCACACTGGGGTGGCCTGGTCAACAACAACTTGGAAGACCTGCGTCCACTGCACGAGGCGGGTGTGATTGGCCTGAAGGCGTTTATGACCTATGCCCCGGATTTTCCGCGCGTGGACGACGATCTGATTCATGCCGGTATGGAGCAGGTGCGAGCACTGGGCAATGTGATCGCCATCCATTCGGAAAACGAATATGTAACCGCCTTTCGGGCCGCCCAGCTCAAGGCCACCGGGCGCCGTGATCTCGCGGCCTGGCCCGAGTCCCGGCCGCCGTTCCAGGAACTGGAAGCGATCCGGCGTGCCCTGTACTGGGCGGAGGTGACAGGGGCCCATCTCCATATTGTGCATGTATCCATAGCCGAGGGTATTCACGCGGCTGTCCAGGCCTGGCTGGAGGGTGTCAACGTGACGGTGGAGACCTGTCCCCAGTATCTGTTGCTCGATCTGGACGACTATCTGCGTATTGGTCCGCGGGCCAAGTGTGCACCGCCTGTCCGCAGCCGTGAACATGTGGAAGCCCTGTGGGCATGTGTGCTGGCCGGCCTGGTAGATACGATTGGCTCGGATCACTCGCCCTGCACAGTGCAGGACAAGGAGATTGGCTACACGGACATCTGGCAGGCATGGGGAGGCATTTCCG
Organism: Caldilineaceae bacterium; assembly: GCA_965200385.1. GTDB lineage: Bacteria > Chloroflexota > Anaerolineae > Caldilineales > Caldilineaceae > Bin34. Next base: position 3,151,625 of record OZ241342.1, on the reverse strand, counting down.
GCGTGCAAACCATGTTGCCGGCACTGCTGACCGAAGGCGTGCACAAACGGGGTCTGGCCCTGCCGCTGTTGACCCGCATGGTATCGGCGAATCCCGCCCGTGTCTTTGGCCTCTACCCGCAAAAGGGCACCATTCTGCCCGGGAGTGATGCGGATCTGGTCATCGTGGATCCGGATCGGCGCTGGACACTGGCGGCTGAGGATCTGTACTACCGCAACCGGCACAGTGCCTTTACCGGATTTGAGTTCCGGGGCCGGGTGGAGCGTACCCTGGTGCGAGGAGTCAGCGTTTGTGAACAGGGGACCATCACCGTGGAGCCGGGATTTGGCCGGCTCCTGGTACGGGCGACGGCTCCCGGAAGAGTTTGAGAGTCGACAACAGCCTTGCAGGAAGAGACAGTACCATGGATCCCTTTGGTTTCAGCCGCAGCCATGTGGCCCGTAATTACGCGCTTGTAGCCCCCGCGAGTCATGTCCCGGCCGCCTTGCCGCATTGGACGGATACGAGTGGCGTCATTGTGATTTCTCCGAGCATGGGGGCGCGCTTTGCCCAGTACTTCGCGTTGATGGCAGCGGGCGGCACGGCAGGTCCACCTCTACCGGGCGTGGAGCGATTTGTCTTTGTCGAGCAGGGGGAACTGCAGCTGGCAATGGCCGAGCACACAGTTGTCCTGGAACCGGGGGGCTATGCCTACATCCCGGCAGGTACGGCCCATGGTATGACCGCGCAACGCGACTGTCGTCTGACCGTCTTTGAAAAGCGCTACAGCGTGATGGTCGATCAGGAATCACCTGAACCTGTCACCGGTTATGAGCAGGATGTGGTGGCGGAACCCTTCATGGACGATCCGGATGCCATGCTCAAGACTCTGCTGCCCACGACCCCGGAATTTGATATGGCCGTGAACCTGTTTACCTTCAGGCCAGGAGCCGCCTTGCCCCTCGTCGAGGTGCATGTCATGGAGCATGGTTTGCTCATGCTGCAGGGCCGCGGCATTTACCGGCTGGATCAGGACTGGCATCCAGTCCAGGCGGGCGACGTGATCTGGATGGCCGCCTACTGTCCCCAGTGGTTTACAGCAGTAGGCAAGGAACCCGCCCGCTATCTGTACTACAAGGATGTGGGACGTGATCCGCTGGAGGTGCTGTGACCGGGGAACTCGTTCTTAACGCGGATCGCTTGCTGGGGGAAATCGATCATATAAGCCGGTTCAGTGAGGTGCCTGCCCCAGCGGTGACCCGGATCCTGTTTACGCCGCCCGACATGGCGGCCCGGGCTTACCTCAAGCAGCTGGCGGATGAGGCGGGATTGCCTTGGCGGGAAGATGCTTTGGGCAACTGGTTTGTGCGCCTGGAAGGCACCGAACCATCATGGCCGGCAGTTGCGACCGGTTCCCATATCGATGCGATTCCCTACGCCGGCCGCTATGACGGCGTCGTGGGTGTGTTGGGGGGACTGGAAGCCCTGCGCGCCATCCGGGAAGCGGGGATCACACCGCGCCGCAGCCTGGAACTGATCATGTTCACGGCTGAAGAGCCTACCCGGTTCGGGGTTGGCTGTGTGGGAAGTCGTGCCATGACAGGATCCATGGCCTGGGATGCTCTGCGTACATTACAGGATACGGAAGGCATTTCCCTGGAGCAGGCACGCATGGCGGTCGGGTACAGGGGAGAACTGGAATCCGTGGAGCTGTCGTCTGAAGCCTATGCCTATTTCGTGGAGCTCCATATTGAGCAGGGGCCTTTCCTGGAGGCCGCGAATGTCGAGATTGGCATCGTCACTGACATTGTGGCTTCCACCACTGTCCGGGTGACCCTCCAGGGGGACGGTGGACATGCAGGAACCGTACCTATGCCGGAGCGCAATGACGCTTTGGCCGCTGCTGCCGAGCTGACCCTGCTCGCCGAAAAGGCTGCCCGGTTTCGCACCAGGGGCGTGGCGGTGGCGACTGTAGGCATATTGCAGGTGCATCCGGGAGCCAGTAACAGCATTCCCAGCTTTGTGGACATGACCCTTGATGTGCGGGCCCGGCGGATGCCGGTACGGGATGCGATCCTGGACGAGATTCACGAGGGGCTGACAGCCCTGGCCCGGACGCGGCAGGTCTGCTGGGAGTGGAAGGTACTCAACCATGATCCCGCGTGTGCATCGCATCCTGTGATTCTCGATGCCATTGCCCGGAGCGCGACCAGCCTGGGTTATTCCCATCTGGCGCTGGTCAGCCGGGCCTACCACGATACGGTTTTCATGGCCCAGCACTTTCCCTCGGCCATGATCTTCATCCCCTGTCATGAAGGGTACAGCCACCGTCCTGAGGAATTCGCGGCACCCGAGCACATTCTGGCGGGAGCCAGGACTCTGGCGTCAACCCTACTGCAACTGGCAGAGACATAGGCAGCCCCGGTCCCGGTACTTTGGGCCACAGCAGAATCTGTAGATCCCACAGGTGTCAGGAGCAGACTGCGATCACTGGTTCCGTGTAAGGAACCGTGACAGGTACTATGGATGCGCAGTGCCCCAAGCCAATCCTGCCTGGCAGCTGCTGCATCCCGGTACAGATGCCGGGATCTGCGATGCACAAGGGCGGAGCATCACTTGCCCCAGGGCTATGTCTGCCAGGCTACGGTGTCCCCAATATGGATTTCACCCTCATCCAAAACATCTCCCCAAGCTCCTCCGCGCCACATGAGAGACATTTTGTCCTGCAGGCCTGGAGACGCCTGTTCCATCCGGCCACAGGGTCGCGTTTCACCCTGGAGGCGGATGCGGACGTCACCTATGCACAGCACCTTGGAGGCAGAATCGCGCAGATCCACACCACTGACCATCAGGTTGGCACGACGTTCCGCGGGATCGAGTTCCTGATCGAGCTGGGATTGCAGCAACTCCCAGGCTTCCTTTTCAATAATTGTCACTTGGCGGGCACCCCCAAAGTCTGCATTGCCCACAATGCCCTTGCCCGCTGCCATGGCAGCGGTGGAAACAGCCTTCATGGGGCCCCGTTTGGCCGATTTGATCCAGATGGCTTCCAAGGCTCCCTGTGCCATACCCAATCTCCTGTATATGTGTACGTCAACGGTCCCATTCTAGCATTAGGCCCAAGGTATTGGGATTGGAAAGTTTGAGTTCCTCATATGCTGCCGGCGCATCTTCCCAGGCATAACGGTGCGTAATCAGGGGGACTACGTGCAGGCGTTGGGCGGCCATGCAGTGCAAGGCCAGGCTGTGATCAGATGCCAGTGTCCAGTAACCCGGCCTATCCTCGGTATGGGGACGCACGGAGTTATGGGCCCCGATCAGCGTCAAACCTGTCTTGTGGACATCCCGATAAAAGTTGACATCGGGTGTATTGCCACGGGTACTGCCCAGCAGCACCAGACGCCCGTGGGGGCGGATGATGTCGAAAGCGGCTGTAACCGCGGCGGGATGCCCTGTGGCATCCACCACTACCTGCGGTTTGTTGTCGCCACAGAGTCGTGTTACATGGTCCATGAAGTCTCCCTGCATCAGCAGGGCATCATCTGCGCCCAACTGCCGGGCCAAGGGCAGGCGTGTATCATTCACATCCAGGGTCAAAGCTGGTACTGCACCGTTCAGGCGTGCCCATTGCATGGCCAGCAAGCCTATGATGCCTGCGCCCAGCACGGCTACGCCTTCGCCCAATTCGATGCGGGCCTTGCGGATGCCCTGCAGGGCAATGGCGGCCAAGTGAAAAAAAGCAGCCTCTTCGCTGGCCAGGGTTGCAGGCACCTTGTGGCAATGCTCGGGGTGTACCGCAGCGATGCGCTGGTGGCGGAGGGGAACCGCCACGCGCTCGCCCACCTCCCAGCCTGTCGTATCACGTCCACATTCCACGATTTCGCCTACCAGACTGTAACCCGCCCCCATGGGATATTGCCGGGTGGTATTCTCCATGCCCATTAGAAATGCCCGTTCCGTACCGGGACTGATCAGGGACTTCAGCGTCCGGATCAAGAGTTGGTCCGGCTGACATACAGGTAACGCGGCAGGAGTCAACTCCACCTTGCCAGGAGCGACGAAGTTTACTTGCGTATTTGCCATGTGTGCCTCCGAAGGATTTGGACCAGGAATAATTACAATACCACCGGAGTAGTGCTGACCTAATCTGCGGTTTGCTTGAGCGTTGATGCATGCCAAGGAACCTGTTGGGAATACCACAACTTGTATGGTATGGTTGCAGGTTTAGTAAAATACCGAATACTGTATGAACTGTATATCGAGCCAACAATATGCCGTACTATGCCCATTCCAAGGAAGATGCACCCGAAGCCCAATGGCATCTTACTTCATGACCACCTTTATGAAGTGGCTTCATTGGCTGAGTCGTATGCTACTCACTTTGGTTTAGCACAATGGGGGCGAGCTCTGGGCCTATTGCACGACTGTGGCAAATACTCCCAACAATTCCAGCAACAACGTCTGCGTGGCGGTGGTGGACGAGTAGATCACACTACAGCTGGTTGCCATATAGCCATGGAGCATTATGGCAAGGTTAATGGCCGGTTGATGTCTTATGCTATTGGCTTATTGTGCAACAGAGGGAGTTTCTATTTCATTTCTCACCTCATATGGACAGTTCCAGGCCCGTGTAGAAGGACCAATCTCCGGAAGTATCCTGTTACGCAAGGCACAGTACCTACATACCAATGATCCGACTCTCCGCTTACACTACAGTAGGATGTTTCTTCTCGGGAAATTGCACAATCAGCGTTCGGTAATCCGACGTAATTTACGGGATCATCGTAATACACTAAGCCACCGAGCTATTGTTGTCCTCAAGGATTTCGATAGCGAGGTATCTGCCGCCATTCATCGCGTAAAACAGAGTGAGTTACGAGACATCAATGAGTTGTATGGCTTGGAAGGCATTATGGCTCGTGCCTATTTCAATTGCTTCCCTTACTTGATTCGAACGTCCGGATTTGTTTTCAATGCTCGGTCCCGACGTCCGCCACTGGATCCGGTAAATTGTTTGTTGTCTTTCATTTACACATTGTTGGTGCGGGACATTTGTGGTGCTATGGAGTGTTTCGGTTTGGACAATCAGGCGGGATTCTTGCATACAGATCGTCCCGGTCGTCCCAGTTTAGCTCTTGATATGTTGGAAGAATTCCGGCCCTGTTTTGCAGATCGACTGGTTTTGTCAATGATCAATCGGCGCCAATTGCTGCCCAAGGATTTCTACACACTGGACAATGGAGCTGTCCGACTGACTGATGCTGCGCGAAAGCAGGTACTAATTTTATACCAGAACAAGAAACGAGGAGAACTGAAGCACCCCTTTACAGGTACAAAGGAGAAGTTTGGGAACATGTGGTTAGTGCAGTCCCAACTTTTGGCACGTTGTCTGCGGGGTGATCTCGAAGCTTACCCACCCTTTCTATGGAAGTAAGGTATGCTGGTTCTGGTTACATATGATGTAAAGACGGATTCAGAAGGAGGACAAAAGCGCTTGCGGCGGGTAGCAAGAGCGTGCCAGGATTACGGTCAAAGAGTCCAATACTCTGTATTCGAAATATCGGTTAATCCTGCGCAGTGGGTAATCCTGCGCAATAGGTTAGAGGCTGAAATTGATTCTGAACTGGATAGTTTGCGCTATTATTATCTTGGCAAGAATTGGCAAAATCGTGTTACGCATGTTGGAGCCAAACCGTCACGGGCTCCAGAAGAGCCTTTGATACTCTGACTTTTAGTGCGATCCTGTAACTCACAGTGTGTTTACCTACTGTTTCGCACACCATCACAATCGTTTCGACACTAGTTGTTCCATGTGTGTTTGTACAATATTTCTAAGAGCAGTACACTGTGGTATTATACCTAAACAGTCATTTTAGGCTGGTCTAGATGTAGTCATGCATATTAACAGTGGAATATACCAGCCCAATAGGCTGTATTGCACAAAAGCTTGCTATCACCCCCTTCACGGGGGTGCGGATTGAAACCGAAAAGCTGAAAGCAACATTTTGTGATACAGAATCACCCCCTTCACGGGGGTGCGGATTGAAACGCCGTCTACGCCCTGGCGGTTGGCCAGCTGCCGCCATTCGGCCAGCCACGTGCGTTCGGCGGCGGCCGCCTGCAAGTACAGCCGTACCGGGCCGTGACCCTGCACGTCAGCGAAAAGCCCCCGCCCCCGCCCGCCTCAAAATAGGCCCCGTCCTAGGACGGGGCTTGTCGGTCCCCGGCGGCAGCGCGTGTGGCCAGCACAACATCAGCGGGAAAGGTCGGTCGGTACCGACATAGACGCCGTTGGGCACGTCAAGGCCCCGCTGCCCGGCGGCCCGCAGGTGTTCGATGTCCCGTTCCGCCTGCGCCGGCCCCGGGTTCACGGCATGTCGGGGCAGACCGCCGCCGGGCTCACAATAGGCCCCGTTCCCGGTCTGCCCCGTCTGCCATGTCGTGGCCATCCAGGCGGGCCAGGTCATCGATCAGGGTTGCGGTATAGGCGTATACATCTTTTTCCGCAGCCAGTATTTCCGGTACGTCGGCCGGCAGGAACATGGCCTTGACGTAGCGGCTGTAGGCATCGGCCCCGTGCAGGCGCCAGCTGGCCAGCTGGCTGCCGACCCGTTGCAGCAGGCCCCATGCCAGCGGTGCGTCAAGGCCATGTTCCTTGGCCTGCATGCCGCGCATGACGGTCAGTATGCGGCCGTCGAATTCGGACAGCGTTGCCCGCAAGCTGTACAGGTCCAGGGGATGGCGGATACGTGTCCGGTCCACCGGCCCTGGCGGGTAGCCGTATTCGTACATCTGCACGGATACGCCCAGGGCCATAAGCTTGCCTGCCAGAATGTAGGACGGCGGCACGGCCGGCAAGGCATCTATAGTCACTTGGGACACACCCAGCGGATTGGGCCGATTGGTCATACGTCTCCAGTTCACCCCGGGGCGCGTCAAGGCCGGTTCCAGGCCCGCCGCCGGCCAGAAATCCAGTTCCACCGCCAGCCCCTGGTCCACCGGCGGAAAGCCCTGGGCTACCGGGCTGACGGGCCGATAGCCGTAACGCAACTGCTGCACACATACACCGGGCCTTGTCAGCGGTGACACGCCGGCCGCCTGAAAGGCCGGTACATCCGGGAACCGGTCACGCAGCCAGGTATACATAGACGCCGTTACGGCCTCTACGGTAAAGGCATCGATGGGCAGGGCCGGGTCCTGGCCCGGCAGCAGCACCGCCAAATCTATGTCTTCCGAAAAGCGGGCCAGGGGACTGCCGCTCTTGGTCAGGCCCGTACCGCCGCCCAAGGCCAGCGCCACGCCGAAGTCCGGGCCCTGCTCCCGGTTCCAGTCACCGACGGCCTTGAGCATACGGTTGACGTAGAGGTCCTTTTCAATGCGCTGCGGGCACAGGGAACGGGCCAGACAGGCCCGGGTAAAAGCGTCCGGTTCCTTGATGGCGAACGCATCGCTGTGGGTCGGTGTAGCCATGTCCATACTTTCCCCTGCGTATTCGGTAATGGCCATCCCGGGCCCCCAGTGCAAAGCCAGGGGGAAAGGTCGGTCGACCCCGACATGGACGCCGTTGGGTACGCCGGGTCCCAGCCCGGCGGCACTGGCAGCCTGGTATTCCCGTGCCGCCTGGCTGGGGACGGGCGTCACGCCGTTGCGTTCCAGGATACCGCGCAGCAGGCTGTGCAGGTCGGCCGGGGGCATGAGCCGGGGCAGGCCATAACGGTCCGTTTGGCGCGTCACGGGCATGTACCAGCCCAGCGCCGGGCTGCCTACACGCAAATCGTCTTGCAGCTGCTGCAACGCCGCGTCGACGGCCGCCGGCGGTCCCAGGCCGTCCAGTTCCGCACGTGCCGCGATCCGGTCGGCTGGGGCCCGGGCCGCCAGCAGGTCCAGGATGGCCCGGGCCAGAGTGTCTGTAGCGCCCGGGGCAGGCCGACTGTCAGGCATCTCTTTAGACCACAATGCACTACACGCCCAGGGTAACGGCGTAGGCTTGGAGTTGCGGGTCCATGCGGGTAGCCAGCACGACCGGTTTGCAGTTTTCCGGTGTGACTTCAGGCAAACAGGCCGCCGCCCGCAGCAGTTCCGCACTGCGCGCCGCCCGGTCTACGTCGGCCTGGTTGGCCACGTGCGTGATTGCTGCCGGCACGTATACACGGCCGCCAGCGTGGTCCATGAACGTGAACATTACGTCGGTGTTGCGCAAGCGGTCCCGGTCGGCCGCGTCCGGATATTCATGCAGCAGCTTTTCGTACCAGGCACACTTGTGGAAGTGCAAACCGGCATTCAGTGCCCACAGACACTCCATAGCGGTCGGTACACTCACCATCTTTTCGGCAATTATATCCGGGTTTTCCGCAACGCGCTTTTCCCACGCCCGGCCTCGGATTTCGGAAACATCGCCGTGTAAACGGTTGCCTTGGGCACGCAATGCAGCGAAATTGGTTTCCGTCGCCGCCCGGAACGCACTGATTTCACCCTTTATATCCTGCAGCGTCCGGCTGATGGCCTTTTCACGGGGGTGCGGATTGAAACCACTGTGGTTGCACATAGCCTATTCTACCACAGCATCACCCCCTTCACGGGGGTGCGGATTGAAACTGAGTCCGGCTGTCCTTAACCTCACTGTAGATAAATCACCCCCTTCACGGGGGTGTGGATTGAAACTGAGTCCGGCTGTCCTTAACCTCACTGTAGATAAATCACCCCCTTCACGGGGGTGTGGATTGAAACAGTATAATGTCAGTATGGTCTTGCAGTCTAGCTTATCACCCCCTTCACGGGGGTGTAGATTAAAACCTGAGCCTAGTGTTGGCATGGCCCAGGTAGTGTATGACCGCAGGTACGTGCGGCACATGACCCGGATCCTGTTTCAGGCGGTCCTGGTTACCCTGACCGGTGCCTTGGTCCGCCTGGTCGCTCTGGACCGGCATGCCATCTGGCTAGATGAAGCCATCAGCCTGGATATTGTAACCCGCAACTCTCTGCCATCCCTGTGGGCTTTCCTGCAGGCTTGGGATACCCATCCTCCCTTCTACTACCAGATTCTCTCGGTATGGACTGGCATTGTGGGAGATGGTCTGGGCATGTTGCGCATGCCCTCTGCGCTGTTTGGCATCCTGACCATCCCAGCCTTCTATGTCTTGGCCCTGCTCCTGACCCGGCGCCGTACGGCGTTCCTGGCGGCGTTACTGTTTGCACTGTCACCTTTCCAGGTAGATGTAGCCCAGGAAGCACGCATGTATGCCTTGCTGACACTCTGGGTGGTGCTGGCCCTGGTATTCCTGGTGGCTTTGTTGCGACAGCCAAATCTTGCATCCGCTCGCATGTTCTGGATCGGCCTGGTGCTGTGCCAGGTGGGAGCTGCCTATACCCACAATACCGGAGGGCCATTCCTGACAGCATGCTTGAATGTGCCGGTGCTGATCTGGATCTGGCGGGCACGACGGGGCGTTGTCTTTGCGGCGTATCCTTCCCTGAACACCCGGGGCTTTGTTGTCAACTGGGTCACTATGCAGGTAGCGGCTGTGATCATGTGGCTGCCTTGGGCCGGGGCCTTTTGGCAACAGACAGGCCGCATTCTGCAGGAATTCTGGATTCAGCCTGCAGATGTCTTCAGGGTGTGGGGTACCGTGTCGCGCATGGCCTTCGCCCATCTGCCCCTGGCACCGGAGGTCCATGCAGTCCCGACGCTGCTGCTGGTGGGACTGGCCCTGATAGGCTTCATCCGTTTGCGCCGACAGCCAATTCCCTTCGGCCTCATGCTGTCCGGAATGCTGGTCCCAGGCCTGTTGGCGTGGGGTGCCAACCTGATTCAGCCTCTCTGGCATGAGCGCAGCCTCAATTGGATCAGCCTGTTTTTCTACCTGCTGGTGGCTACCGGTATCAGCGGTACGGAGCGGGCACCCACCCTCTGGCATCGTGCCGGATTCGGGGACCGATATCTGTTGCCCGGTTTGCAGATGCTGGTCATTCTGTTTGTGACCCTGTTGCAGGTGTGGGGCTTGAGCCAATATTACCAGCATGGGGAACGAGAAGGCTGGCGGGAGGCGGCCGCCTATGTGGCGACGTCAGCCCAGGCCGGCGATGCCATCGTGTTTCATGCCAACTGGGTCCAACTGCCTTTCATGTACCACTACGAACAGACGTCCGATGTGGCTTTGTTGCTCATCCCGGTACCGGAGGAGGTATTTGCCGGAAACGTGGCCGAACCCAGGATGACGCGGGATCTACTTCCTGCACTTGCAGCCCGGTTGCCTCCGGGGAAGCAGATCTGGCTGGTATATTCCCATGACTGGTACACCGATCCCGAGGGTCTGGTTCCGGCCCTGCTGGCAGACCACCGGACCCTCATTGTCGAAAAAGAGTTCCCGGCGATCCAGATTTTGCTATATGCTCCTAAGACACCCGTGTGACTGACAGGAGGCAGGTTGTGACGACGACGGCAAACGTACGCATTGGCGTGGTAGGTACCGGACGCGGGGCAGCCTATGCCCGTGCCTCCCGGCTGGATATGGGGATGGAACTAGTGGCTGTGTGTGATACGCAGCCGGATCGGCTCCAGTCGTTTGCCACCCAATACGGCATTCCGGTTTTCCTGGATTACGATGAATTCCTGCAACAGGAGATGGATGCCGTCGTAATCGCCACCTACTTCCACGAACACGCACCCAAGGCCGTAGCTGCCCTGCAGGCCGGCAAGCACGTCTTGAGCGAGATTACGGCCAATGCCACGCTGGCCGAGGGCGTGGCCCTGTGCGAGGCTGTGGAAGATTCAGGCTGCATCTACATGATGGGGGAAAACAGTGCCTACACGGATTTCTGCCAGGAAATGACCCGGATCTACACCACGGGGGAAATTGGCCGCGTACTGTATGCAGAGGGAGAATACAACCATCCCATGGCCCCGGAGACGATGTTGCGTCTGGCGCCCGGCTTCCATCACTGGCGTAACTGGCTGCCGTCCACCTATTACTGTACGCATGCGCTGGGCCCCCTGATGGTCATAACGGATACGTGGCCCGAGACAGTCAATGCCCTGTCCATTCCCGCCGAGGAGTTGGGTCCCGCCGAAGCGCGCATCAATGACCCCGGTTCCGTCATCCTTTGCCGCATGGACAACCAGGCTGTGTTCCGGCTGTTCGGGATCCGCATTCCCGGTCACAGCAACTGGTATCGGGTACACGGGACGGGGGGTGCCATGGAAACACAGCGTGGCCCGGGCTATTTTGGCCCGGGACAGGTGCGCGTATGGCACGATCCCTGGAATTGTCCCGCGGCCACACCGCATGACCGCACGTATCTGCCCCAGTGGCCTGCACTGGCGGACAAGGAGCTGGCGAACAAGGCGCATCAGTTCGGTCACAGTGGCGCCGACTTCTGGGTTATGTACCATTTTCTGGAAGCCGTACGTACGGGACGGCAGCCTGTGCTGGACGTATATCGCAGTGTAGCCATGAGCAGTGTAGGCATTCTGGCCTGGTACAGTGCCTTGGCCGATGGTAAGCCCATGCCCGTACCCAATTTCCGGGATGCGGGGGAGCGGGCCGAATATGCGGCAGATCACCGGATACCGGATCCCGAAGCGGCACCCGACCGGCATCTGCCTGCCTCCATTCGTGGTGAGTGGGCCATCACCCCGGAAGTCCAGCAAAAAGCCCAGGCATTCTGGGACACCCTGGCCGATGCCCGGAATTGACCGAGAAGTCAGCCTGCAGCGATACCGCGCGGCTACCGCTGTTCCGGGTGTTGGCCTTGCCTGCCGTATTCCGCCGGAACCGGTTTGAGCAGCTGTCAAATCTTTTGCCTATTCGTCCCAGGCTCCATAATCGGGACAGGTTTTACGGAATACAGAAGGGAGTTTCTGTTCGACCATGTCTATTCAGACCGTTCGTGAACAGTTCGGTGCCCATGCCCGTTTCTATGTCACCCATGAAACCCATGCCAAAGGTGCCAGCCTGGCACGCCTGCTGGAAGTTGTGCCCTGGTCTCCAGACTGGCAGGTACTGGATGTGGCAACCGGGACGGGGCATACGGCCTTGACGGTGGCGCCGCATGTAGCCCACGTCCGGGCCACTGACATTACGCAGGAAATGCTGGATCTCACAAGCGAACAGGTGCAAAAGCGCAATGTGGGCAATGTAACCGTGGAAGAAGCACAGGCGGAAGTCCTGAACTACCCACCGGGCAGTTTCCATTGCATTACATGTCGCATCGCTCCCCATCATTTTGCTGATGTGCAGGCTTTCCTGGCGCGTTCCCATGAAATCCTGGTGCCAGACGGGCTGCTGGTGATCATCGACAACATCGTGCCGTCCGGCCTGGCTGGATCGTACGTGAATGCCCTGGAAAAGCTGCGGGACCCCAGTCATGGCATATGCCTGAGCCATGAAGCCTGGCTGGACAGCCTGGCAGCCCAGGGCTTCGCTGTTGTCCACCAGGAGATTCTCGGCAAGCGCATGAATTTCCGGCAGTGGGCCAGCCGTCACGACAGGGTGATGCAGCAGTACCTGCTAGCCTTGCTGCTGGGCGCACAAGGCTCTGCCAACGGCTATCTTCAGCCGCGCCGGGCAGGGGACGAGTGGACATTTGGCTTGCAGGAAGGCTTTTACGTAGCGCGCAAGTAGTAACGCAGGCAAGCGGGCAGTCGCAGGCCCGGGACGGATACGGTGCGCGAGCGTAGGCCGGGACTGCCGGGTCCGGGTATTTTCCGGCTATAATCTGCTATCCTGCTATCCTGACTTCTGCCCTCCATGTCTGTCCTGTTGCTTGGTGTTTCCTTTGTATCCCTGAGTCCGGAAACCGTTCAGCATATCCGCACGGGGGTCAGGCGTCACGAAGTCGTGATGACGGAGGACCGGGACGAAATTTCCCGGATTGCACCCGATGTGGAAATTGTGGTGGGGGACGTTGGCCTGGACCTGGTACTCTCTTCCCCCAAACTGCGCTGGATCCAGCTGTGGTCCACCGGAGCGGATCATGTACTGCTGCATTACCCCGAGCTTGCGGACCGCGATGTACAGTTGACCAATACCCGGGGTGTCCAGGCCTTCCCCATGACGGAACACGTGTTTGGCCTGATTCTGGCCTGGACCCGCTCCCTGCACCGGTTCCTGCCCGCACAGACAGAGCAGACCTGGCTGGATCCCCATGCCTTGCCCATGACCACGCTTGCAGACAAGACGATGGTGCTTCTGGGTGTGGGTACCGTGGGCAGGCGGGTGGCGCGTATCGCCAAAAGTTTCGGTATGCGCACACTGGGCATCCGGCGCCAGGGCACCCGCAATGTGCCCTATATGGATCGGGTGTATGATGTGGCTCATCGGCTTGATGCCCTGCAACAGGCCGACTACGTGGTGGTAACCCTACCCCTGACCCGGGAGACGCGGGGCCTGATCGCTCTCCGGGAGTTGCGTGCCATCCCCGCAACCGCCCTGCTGGTCAATGTCGGACGGGGCGCGGTCATTGACGAAGGCGCGCTGTCCATGGCGCTGCGGGCCCGCTGGATTGCGGGTGCGGCCCTGGATGTGTTCGCTACGGAGCCCCTGCCACCCGCGTCACCTCTGTGGACCCTGCCCAACGTAATCCTGTCACCCCACTGTGCAGGATGTTCGGACCGCAACGAGGTGGAGTGTGCTGCAACATTCTTGGACAATTACGAACGCTATTGTTACGGCAGGCCCCTCCAGAATCTGGTGGACAAGCAAGCCGGTTACTGACAGCAACCAGAAAACAGCGAGGAAAAAACTATGGATACTCTCGTGAATGGCCCCAGTGAAATGGAGATCTACCTGTTTGACCTGCGTGGTTACCTGCACCTGCCCAACGCCCTGTCCGCAGCTGAAGTGGCCGAGCTGAACCGGGCGCTGGATGACATGCCGCCCATGGAGGTGGGACAGTGGTACGGGTACGTGCACGCACATCAGTACGGACCTACGGACGGTCTCAACCTGCAGCAGATCTACGAGGCCGGCGCACCCTTCGAGGCCCTGATCGATCACCCTTCCTGGATTGACAAGGTACGCCACTTCGTGGGCGGTGCCGGCACCTTCGACTACAACCACGGCGATTTGTTCATTGACGAGAATTTCGCCAATTTCCGGGAACCGGGAGAGGCTATCGGTCTGCATTCCGGGGGGCATACCGGGGTCAAGCGCACACAATTCCGCTTTTTCAATGGCCAGTTCCACTGTGGTCAGATTGATATCCTCATTGCCCTCAGGGACATTGGACCGGATGACGGTGCGACCATGGTCGTGCCCGGCAGTCACAAGTCACATTTTCCGCACCCCCAGTTCGAGCAGCATCGCATGCAGAAAGACGCCTCCGTAGATGACGTGGAAGGCGCCATTGAACTCCACATGCAGGCGGGTGACGCCCTGCTGTTCGTTGATGCCATTTGCCACGGTTCAGCCAAGCGGGTCACACCCGGCAACCGCCGGATTGTGGTGTACCGCTACGGACCTTCCTGGGGTACGTTCCGACACGGTTACGCTCCCTCGTCTGAACTGCTGGAGCGTCTGACGCCGGCGCGCCGTTCTATCGTCATGCCGCACAAGCTGATTCCGCGCGAGCCGAATCTGCTGGCGGGCTGAGGCTTGGCGGCTGTCGTGCACAGACCCCTGTGACTCTGATCAGGACACGCTCAGGCCTGCAGCTACCATAAGATCCTGCCCCGGCTGTCCACTAGGGGTGGCCGGGCTTCTTGCCGGTTCCTGGCTTTTGCCCGGAGGTCTGAACAAACATCCATACAAGGAGTGGAGCCATGGAGCATCTCGTTCTCAGTGACGGTGGACTTTTACCCACAATCGGTCTGGGTACATGGCAAATGGGGGGACGCTACAGTGCAGATTTCGCGGGTGACAGGGAAACCGTGAGCCTGATACAGGATGCCTTGGCCATGGGGTATGCACATATCGACACGGCCGAAATGTATGGGGCAGGACATACGGAGGAATTGGTGGGGCAGGCGTTGTCGGGCCATCCTCGGCACGAGATATTCCTGACGACCAAGGTATGGCATACCCATCTGCACTACACCAGCGTGTTGCAGGCCCTTGAAGGCAGTCTGCGCAGGCTGCAGGTGGATTATGTCGATCTCTATCTTGTCCATTGGCCCAACGACACCGTACCCTTGGCCGAGACGTTCAAGGCTCTCAATCGGGTCGTGGCGGAAGGCCAAGTACGCCGGGTAGGCGTAAGCAATTTTGATTTGTCGCTACTGCGGCAGGCGCAGGCCCTCTGCGTGACACCACTGGTGACCAACCAGGTACGCTTCAATCTCCACGCACAGCCCCCTGACCTGGGTGGTCTCCGTCGTTTCGGCCAGGAAGAGGGTATGGTCCTCACCGCCTATTCGCCCCTGAAGGATGGTGTCCTGCACAATGCCAGGGTGCAAGCCATCGCCAGGAAGCACGGTGCGACGACTGCCCAGGTGGCATTGCGCTGGCTGACACGGCAACCCTTGGTTGCCACTATTCCCATGTCAGGCAATCGGGAACACCTGCGTCAGAATCTTGAGGCACAAAGTCTGACGCTGGACCCGGAAGACATCCGGCAACTGGATGACGTCAGCATGGAAGTCTCCTCTTCCTGACTCCGGGACCGGGTCAGGAGCCAACTGCTTCGCTCGCTGGCTGTTTTGCCTGGCAGACGGCATTGCCGGCGACATCAGCCCCAAGCGGCGGTGACTGTCACCTGGGTAGACAATTCAGGGTTGCTGTGCACTTGTGCTTCTGTTTGTTGGCGGAGTTCCTGGCCCTAAAGGGAACACAGATACATCCTGCCGGGTGGTAACCGGGACATAGCCAGGCTGCGTGGCACCGGGTACCCGCATACCGCCTCCCTGTGCTCATGCAAGAGGGCTTGCCTTGCGCTGCAAGGACTACCCGGTCCCCAAGCCTGGACAAAGTGTGGAATGAAGTCCTGGAAATATGCGCAAGACAATATCAGGATTACAAGGCGGGTAAAGCCGATAAACCATCTGTCACATTCTTTGCCCTGTGTAAGTTGTACATGCAAATCAAGCGGGAGTTGCCTTGGTTGGGTGAGTTGCCGTCGGACACTGTGCGCTACACCATGAAACATCTGGCTGAAGCCTATAAACGTTTGTTTGATGGAGCCGGACATCCTAGATGGAAGCGCAAATTCAAAGACATACCCCGATTCACTGTTCCCGACAGGATTAAAATCAAAGGCAAGAAAATCTACATCCCCAAAGTCGGCTGGGTGCGCTTGACAGGCAAGAACCCGTACGCTGGCTACAAACCCAAGCAGGCTACGTTCAAATACAAAGCCGGTAAGTGGTATGTGTCCATCCTGTACGAAGTGCCAGAAACACGCGCTGCGAGGCCAGACAACCCCATTCATCCGGTTGGCATTGACCGGAATGTAGGGCAGGTCGCATTAAGCACAGGGGTCATGTACGGACTGCCGGGACTGCTAGAGCTGGACGCCAAATTGCGTAGACTGCAAAAGAAGTTGGCGCGGCAACAGTTCAAGAGCAATAGCTGGCAGAGAACCAAACTACGTATTCAGGAAGTACATAGGAGAATAGCCAATGTCATAAAGAACTGGTGTCACCAGACCAGTCGGACCGTCGCTGATATACATGACTTAGTCATCTTTGCGGACCTGAACATTCAGGGTATGACCAAGAGCGCCAAGGGCTCTGTGGAAAAACCTGGTAAGAATGTCGCCCGGAAGAGAGGACTGAACCGTGCTATTTTGCGTAGTGGGTGGGGCCGATTGGAACGGTATATGACTTACAAGACTTATACGGAAAAGATAGATCCGAAGTACACATCACAACGTTGCCATAACTGTGGTGAAGTACGCAAGGCCAATCGCAAATCCCAGTCTGTTTATCACTGCCAAGAGTGTGGTGTGGAAAAGAACGCAGACGTGAATGCGGCGCTTAACATACGGGACAAGTGGTTGGGTAAGAATACGGCGTTCGGGGACGGCGCAGCTGCGGGTGGAGATTGCAACGTTAGTTGGTCTATGAAGCCTGAAAATGTATCCGGTAAAGCATTGTGTCCTATGGGCCCGGTGTGAGTACGTATATAGTCCCCCTTGATTGCACTGCTGTTGAGTACAAACCTTTGCACACCGGCCGCCAAGTAATCCTGGAACCAGGTTGCAACCGGGAAATTGCTGGCGTCAGCCAGCAGATTACCAAGGGCTGACCTTTGTGGGCCCAGTTTGAATGAGGGCATCCAACCTCGGCCCGACCTGCTGTAGGTCTCACTGTAAAAATTGTCGTCTCCCCTTGGACCTTGTTGATGACTACCTTGGTCTCCCGTCCACGGATGTTGGTCAGCAGTGAATCCGATGTGGCAGGAGGCATGGGAAAGATGGAACGTTGGTATTCGGCCAGAACCTTGGTTTTCTTCAATAGCAACCGCTCGCCCTTGAACTCGAACCCGCGCCGGACTTCGTCAAAGCCGATGACTACCTCGTACCTGATCGTGTCCAAATCAGGCTTTGATGTCAGTTCCCGTAACTCGACAGGGATCTGTGTCTCAACTGCCAGTTCCATCCGGTCGCCCTGTCGGGCGAAGAGGAGCTCTTCCGGAACCGGGCTGCGCTTCGACAGGGCGGCCTCCAGCCCCTCGGACACCAGATCGCTCAGGAAGCCAATAACGTCCAGAAAAGTTGTCTTGCCCGACGCATTGGGACCAACCAGGACGTGCAAAGACTGCATAGGCCTCTGCACGTACCGTAGACACCGATAGTTCAGCGCCTCTACCAGAGTAATCATCCGCAAGACTCCTCCAGCACAGCGCAGCCCTCCCCAATGTCTCCATCTCTCGGCAGGCTGTTTTCTTCTATGGGTTTCGGGTCGTGTGTTGCCTGCGGCAACTGCGCTGCCGCATTGCGTACATCCGGCTTGCCCGTAACCACGTCCGCAATCAGACGGGTTCGGTACGTCTCCGGCAACTCGATTTGGCGACAGGCGCGGGCGATGACGTTGCCGAGTACGGTAGTGGCCTTGTTCAGGTTGTGTTTACCAAAGACGGCTCGCAGGCCAGTGAGTCCTGTCAGCGGATCCGGGCTTGTGAAATTCAGGGCCTGCAGCGCAACGATCCTGCAGGGTACCGGCTTTGCAGGAGAGTTTTGGTGCACTCTGTTGGTGGCCATGGCTGTTTGTCGTCTTGTGCAAACAGCCTTTTAGGGACGCTGGGCACCAATAGCTTCCGTGTACAAGGCGAAGAGGGATTGGCTGGCTGCCATGAACAGGCGGTTGCGGTGGGGACCGCCAAAACACACGTTGGCGCAAATTTCCGGCAGATGAATGCGACCAATCAGGGCTCCAGCCGGATTGAAGACCTGTACACCGTCCAACCCGGCGCCCGCCCAGCCGGAACTCGTCCAGATGTTGCCGTCCATATCGGCTCGGAACCCGTCTGACACGGCAGGGCGCATGTCCACGAATTCGCGTCCTTGTGTCAACTTGCCGTCGTGCACCTGAAAAACGCGAATATGAGCCGGGCCCTCAGGATTGTGGGACGTGGCCGTGTCACTGATGTAAAGCCGGGATTCATCCGGCGCAAAGCAAAGGCCGTTGGGTTTTTCAAAATCGTCTGCCACTACGGTCAGCCGACCCGAGTGAGGATCCAGACGGTACACATGGGTGGGCAGTTCCAGTTCCGCCCGCCCGCCTTCGTAGTTGTGGAGAATGCCATAGCCCGGGTCGGTAAACCAGATGCTGCCATCCGAATGCACCACGACGTCATTGGGCGCGTTCAGGGGCTTGCCCTGATACGAGTCCGCCAGCACTGTGATGGAACCATCATGCTCGGTGCGGGTCACACGCCGCGTACGGTGCTCGCAGGATACCAGGCGGCCCTCACGGTCCCGGGTATGTCCGTTAGCGTTTTGTGCAGGCTGACGGTAGACCGATGTGGTGCCACTGCGGGCATCCCATTGCAGAATGCGATTGTTGGGTATGTCACTGAAAAGAAGGCAGTCCCTGTCCCCAAACCAGACGGGCCCTTCGGCCCAGCGAGCCCCCGTAAAGAGACGTTCCACCGCTGCATTGCCATTGACATAAGCCTGAAAACTGGGGTCCACTGCTTCTATCGCAATGTCCGGATACCGAATTACATCACGGTCCCAGTCGCGTGCAGCGACCGCCTGCCCTCTTTCCCGACTGTTCATCTCTTTGCCTCCCGATGTACTCTCACACTGTCCCGCTGGGGGTCCAAATTCCTTTCCCGTGCAACCGGAAGCCATGCCTGGCCAGGTGTATACCCTGGGCTGGTGCACCTGTCATTGATCCAGGCCGCAGTGTTGCCTGCGCCTGGATCAGGCAATGTTCCGTGCCTGCTCTATTGTAGATGTATCATGCCCAAATGGGCCGATGGGCAAAACCCGGTCCGGTTCCTGCCCCGCAGGCGTACCATACGAATGCATGTCCCTGACGGCTTGTTCCCTGCATCATGCGAGGCAATCCCCATGTCAACCGAACTGATCCCGGATCTTGAAAAGCGGTTCCTGCGCTATGTCCGGATGGACACAGAGTCGCAGGAAGAAGCGGACACCATCCCGAGCACCGAACGGCAGCTGGCGTTACTGGAACTGTTGATGACGGAACTGCGCGCCATGGGCGTGGTGGACGTGCGCCTGACGGACTATGCGACTGTGCTGGCAACCATTCCCGCGACAGATCCCAATCCGGCTGTGCCGGCCGTAGCCTTCCTGGCCCATGTGGATACCACGCAGGCCTTTTCGGGGCATGGTGTCAAGCCTCGCGTACACAGGAACTGGGACGGGACGCCTATCCGCTATCCGGACAATGCAGCCCTGGTCCTGGACACAGGGCAATCGCCGGATCTGGGCCACAAGCTGGGGCATGACATTGTCACCGCGAGCGGGGCTACCTTGCTGGGGGCCGATGACAAGGCGGGGGTAGCCATTCTGATGAGTCTGGCCCAATATCTGATGACCCACCGCACCATCGGCCATGGGACGGTGCGCCTGTGTTTCACACCGGATGAAGAGATCGGACGCGGTGTCTTGCACTTGACGCCGGAGGATCTGGGAGCCCCTTGGGCATATACCCTGGATGGTGGTGAGGTCGGCGAGATTGCCAGTGAAACGTTTTCCGCGGACAAGGCAGTTGTACGGATAGAGGGAGTTTCCACCCATCCGGGCACCGCCTTTCAGGAAATGGTGAATGCCGCCACCCTGGCTGCCCGGTTTATCCAGATGCTGCCTGCCCATACGCGTACGCCGGAAACCACACGTGATCGTGAAGGTTTCATCCATCTGTATCAGATGCAGGGCACACCGGCGAGCGCGGAACTGCATTTCATTCTGCGCGACTTTACCCGGGAAGGCCTGGCAGCCCACGGCGAGCTGCTGACGCAACTGGCAGCGACGCTGCAGCTGGCTGAACCCCGGGCGGCAGTGACCTGCACAATCACCGCCCAGTACCGGAATATGCGTGAGTGGCTGGAGCGGGACATGACACCGGTCACGATAGCGTGCCAGGCCATGACGGAGCTGGGCCTTGAACCCCGGGACGAGCCGATTCGCGGGGGTACGGATGGTGCCATGCTCACCGCGAAGGGCATACCCACGCCGAACCTGTTTACCGGCATGCACGAAATTCACGGTCCCTTGGAGTGGGTCAGCCTGCAGGACATGGAACAGGCAACCCGTACCTGTCTGCGCATCCTGGAGCTGTGGGCGGAACGGGCCGGGACCGCAGCGATGCAGGCATGAGGTGGCCCATTGGGCTACGGGATCTGGGTCATCACCCTGTTTCTGCTCAGTAGTCACCCCAAAGGGCGCCCCTCCATCCGGCTGGCGTACTGCCTGGGCATCACCTGGCAGTCTGCCTGGTTCCTGGACCATCACCTGCGGCAAGGCTGGACCGCTCTGCGCCGTCGGTTGCCGCAGCCTCGAGGTTGTTCAGGCAGTCGTGTAGTGGGTAGCCGGGGGTGTGTCGTATGGTCGTGGTCATTGGTCGCCCGGTTGCCGGGGGGCCTCGTGATCGAGATCCAGAGCTTCGATCCGTTGTACGGTGGTGTTGCCTGACGGAGTGTTCCCGGCCAGCATCGCTTTGGCCAGTGTTTCCAGTGAGTCGAGGTGGACGGGACGGTAGTCGGTGTACTCGACGCAGATGTTGATCCAGGGGCTCTCGCGGAGCGGCTCGTTGTTGTGGACGTGGCCGTAAAGGTTGATCCACCCGTCGGGCACCGTCGGGAGCGGGACGTGTGTCACGATCATCGGCGGATCGGTCTCAATGACGATCAGTGCGACGGCGGTATCATGACCGGCGATGTCGATCGAGGCGGGGTCTTTTCTGTCGATATCGTGGTTGCCGACGACCAGCACTTTGCGCGCCCCGGGTGCGCTTTCGACATGCCAACGCAGTCGCTCGGAGCCCAGCCGACCGTGGAGCGAAACGTCGCCGCCATTCAGGATGGCGTCGTCTGGCTGTACCATGCGCTGCCAGGCCGCCAGCAGCGATTCGTTCATGAGCCGGACGTACCGGTACGGCCGCTGGCTGTACTTGATGATGTTGTCGTGGTTCAGGTGAAGATCCGACCAGATCCACGTCGTCTGCCCTGGGCGGGGCTGCCAGGTCAGTACCGGTGTGGCCGCTTGCTCCGCCCAGTCCGCGAGCAGCTGCAGGCCACGTACGAGCTTGCCTTTGGGGGTGCGGGCCGCGCGCAGCGTCTGGGCGATGTAGTGTTCGTGGAGGAGTATTTGCTCGTCGATGTTGGTCGGCGGCATCGCTGGGCTCCTTTGGCGAGCTCTTTTGGTTTGGGGATTGTATACGAGCTCACACCGGACAGGTTGTAGTGTAGCCGGCTTGGCCAAGGGTCGGATCGAGGTATGGATGCAATACGGGCTTCAACATGGCTGCTACCTACAGGAGCCTAATTTGCCGGGTACATCCGGGTTCGCTGCGCAAGCACATCAACATGTATCGCTTGGTGGGGACTTGGCGGCGGGCGCACAATGAAATCCGGGGCCGCCACAGCGTGCAGTACCAAGCGCATCTTGCGGGCAAGGCGGAAAAGCCATCGGTCACACATTTCGTGCTAAAGCAGGCAATTTACGCAGCTGCGACAGGAAATGCCCTGGTTGTAGGGTGTCCGGAGCTGGCGTGACTGCGGGCTTGAAGCAGCAGCGCTGGATGTCCTGTAAGGAATCGAGTTACAAAGGATTGTCCCGTTTCAGGGTAGCCCAAGGCCTGGAAGTATACCGTGCCGTAACGGTCCGGGTACGCCCCGGCAGCGTAGCCAAGGCCACCCCACTGGCGCAGGTCGCCGGGGCCAAACGCTGGGCCTGGAACAAGCGCAAAGAACGGCACCGGGAACGCGGGGCACGGTACAAGGCCGGTCAAGGGGCTAAACCCGCGGTTACGCATTACAGCCTGCGCAACGATTGCCGTGCCCTAGTTGCGGGATCTGTCCAGCGGTCCCATCCGGACCGGCTGCCGTGATATGGCGCTGGCGTTTCGTGGGTTCTTGAGGGGCGGCGGGTGCCCCCGCTGGTGTTCCCAAGCGCGGGACAAGGATGCGTTCCGTATCGCGTGCGGCAAGCGCCAGCAATCCCTGGTACAGGATAGCCCGCTGCGGCTACCCGGGCGGGGCAGGTACCGGCTGCCGGGCCAGCCCCCGTATGCCGAGCGCAAGCCGGTCAGCGTACCCGTGTACCGGGCTGCCGGGCCAGGGTCTGCCGCCAGCCGGTACCAGGTGCCGGCAACCAGGTCCGTCCGCAAAGACGTACCGGATAGCCCGGCGGGGCTGGCTCGCAACGTGGGGCAGATAGCCCTGAGCCAGGGCACGTTGCACGAGGCGTCGGACGTTGCCAAGCTATACAAGCAATTGGACCCCCGGCAACGCAAGCGGGCGCGCCCGCCACCCAAGAGCCAAAGGCGCGCACGAACCCCGCTGCGTATGCAACGCACGTGGCGCCAGATACGCAAGAGCCACCAAACGTGGTGCCACAGGACCCGCCAGGCACTGGCCGCTGCCCACGCTCGGACCGTCGCCGCAAAGCGGAATATGCAGGGCATGCCCCGGCGCGCACGCGGCTCCCGGGACAAGCCGGGCACGAACGTCGCGCAGAAACGGGGGCTGCACAGGTCGATACTACGCAGCGGCTGGGGGCCAACTGGTGGGCTATCTGGCCTACAAGACCCATGTAGAGTGGGTCGCCCCGGCCTACACGTCACAGACGTGTGCCCGGTGTGGGCGGATACGCCAGGCGAACCGCAAGTCGCAGCCTGTGTATGTCTGCGATGCCTGTGGCCTGCGTATGAACGCCGATGTGCAGGCTGCGATCAAGATCTTGAGGCGCGGTTGGGGGTCCGTAGCAGGCCCGTCAGGACTTGGAGACACGGACGGCCGGGGAAACGTCAACAGGTACAAGCGGATAGCCGTGTTGTGGACTAAGCAATTTGTACGAGACTACTAAAGCTCGAAAACGTATACGGTGTGAGTTCGTATACAAGCCCCTGATAAATGGCGTTGATGAAAGGCCACAGGGCAAAGATCCCGTTTCCCTTTTGTTGCCTCCCTTTTGCCTGTTTCGGTCTTGTAACCACCGGCGTCCTGCTCATGCTTTATGATGTCCAAGGGCATATAATCCCCGGACACGTTGGCCAACCCTGCAGGAGCATCGGGCAGCCACGGATGTGAGGTGCAACGGGGTCTGGGGAGGTGGCCAGCCCTGGATGTCCTGCACCGGAGACCGCAGGATTTCCGCTTGGTCTGTATTCGCCTGTTGTGGCAGTCGTCATGTCCGTGTATGTTCGTCATCTGTGCAAATCCTTTCGTGTCCGGCACAGGCAAGCCGGTTTCGCCGGTGCCTGGCAGTCCCTGTGGCGACCTGAATGGCGGCAGATACCTGCGATCGAGGATATTTCCTTCGCTATGGAACAGGGTGAAGCCCTGGGTTTTATAGGACCCAATGGGGCGGGCAAATCAACCACGATCAAGATCCTGAGCGGCATTCTCCATCCTGATTCAGGGACAGTCCAGGTCCTCGGTCACACACCGTGGCAGGCACGGCGTGATCTCTCTTATGAAACCGGGGCGGTGTTCGGGCAACGGCCACAGCTGTGGTACCACCTGCCCCCTGTCGATTCTTTCCGTCTGTATGGGGCTATCTATGGGCTGGATGCGCCCCGGGTCCGGCGCCGGGTGGATTTTTTGGTTGAGGTGTTTGAACTCCAGCATCTCCTGCACACGCCTGTGCGCAAACTGTCGCTGGGCCAGCGCATGCGTTGTGAAGTAGCCGTCTCCCTACTGCATGCGCCCCGCCTGCTCCTGCTGGATGAACCCTCGATCGGACTGGATGTCGTGGCCCGGCAGCGTCTGCGGGATACGATACGGCACATGCAGCGGGAAGAAGGCATGGGCGTCCTGCTGACCTCCCATGACGCGGGCGATATCGAGGCTCTGTGTGAACGGGTCATTGTGATCAGTGAAGGCCGTCTGGTCTTTGACGACGCACTCACGGAACTCAAGCACCGTTATCTGACGTCCAAGCGCGTAGATGTCCGTTTTGCGACCCGCGGGGTCCGCCATCTGGCCATGCCCGGTGTCGAGACCGTGAAAGCGGGGCCCTACAGCCTGGGCATGCGCCTTGATCCGCACCAGGTGAACCTGGACACCGTGATCGCGGAACTGGGGCGCCTCGGCGCCTTGGCCGACATCACGATATCGGATCCGAATTTGGAAGAGATCATTCAGACGATCTATGCCGAAAACGCTGACCTTCCGGATAGTCTGTAACCGTTACGCGGCCATATTCCGCATGCCCCTGGCCGAGAATCTGGCGTATATCGGCAACTGGGCTTCAGCCATGCTGGGCATGGTGATGTTCATGTGGATCTTCGGCATGCTGTGGCAGACGGTCTTTGCCCTGCAGGACACGGAACGGATTGGCGGGCTGACCTTGAATGACACCCTGTGGTATCTGCTGATGGCGGAGTTGGTGGTGCTCTCCAAACCTCTCCTGGCCGTGGAAATCTCCGAGTCGATCCAGAGCGGCGCGATCGCCTATGACCTGGTGCGGCCCTATCGCTTCGGTTTTTACCATTTGAGTCGCTATGCCGGTCATGTCGTATTCCGGGCAGTCATGAACCTGGTCGCGGGGGGAACGACGGTCTGGCTCCTGGTCGGTCCGCCCCCGACCTGGCAGGGTGTGCTGCCGGCCCTGACGGCACTGGTGTTGGCCTGGAGCCTGGAGTTCTGTTTTGAAGCCCTGATGGGCCTGACCGCCTTTTGGGTCGAAGACATTTTCGCCTTCCGCTGGATCTACCAGAAGGTGAGTTTCATTCTGGGCGGCTTGCTCATGCCCCTGGAGTTCTATCCGGCCTGGCTGGCCCGCCTCGCCCGGGCTTTCCCCTTTGCCTCGATCCTGTATGCGCCGGGACACCTGTTCGTGCAGCCTGCGCCTGACCGGATGGTCGCGGTCTGGGCCCTGCAGGCCGGCTGGCTGGCGGTCTTGGGGGCCGGCTGCCTGTTCTTGTCCCGGTACGCCTTCCGCCGTCTGACCATCAACGGGGGCTAGGATCATGCGCGGGGGCGGTTTGCCCGGTTTTCTGGGGCAATTGTGGCGTGTCAATCTCCTGTCCGCCATGGAGTACCGCGTCTCGTTCATAACCCTGATCCTGGGCATGATTTTCAACAACGTCATCTATTTCGTGTTCTGGCTGCTGTTTTTTGACCGCTTCGAGGAGGTGAGAGGCTGGACCCTGCAAGACATGATCCTGCTGTTCGCCGTGGTGGCAACGGGGCTGGGCCTGGCCCTGATGCTGTTTGGGAACAGCAATCGTATCGCCCGGATCATTGCCGAAGGCGGGCTGGACCCCTATCTGTCCCTGCCTCGTCCCGTGCTGCTGCATGTGCTGGCGTCACGCAGTTCCGTCCCTTCCCTGGGTGACTTCACCTTCGGCCTGATTTGGTTCGCGCTCGCGGGTGACTTCACGCCCCGCCATGTCGGGATCTTTCTGATCTGCGTCCTGATCGCCACCCTGACTTTTACCGCGGCCCTGGTACTGGTGAACAGCCTGGCCTTCTGGCTGGGCCGCGCCGAGATCCTGGCCGATCAGTTTCAGAATGCCCTGATCACCTTTTCCCTCTATCCATCCACCCTGTTTGAAGGGCCGGCCCGGCTCTTTCTGTTCACCCTGATGCCGGCCGGCCTGATTGGGGCCTTGCCGGTGGAGCTGTTGCGCCAGTTCAGTTTGGCCACCCTGGGCTGGCTCTGCCTGGGCACAGGCACGCTGCTGGCGCTTGCGATCCTGGTTTTCCACCAGGGCCTGCGGCGCTACGAGAGTGGCAGCGCCATTCAGGTGCGCATGTGATACGGGCGCAGACCGGAACCAGCCCGCCTTGCTGTCCGCACACGGACAAGTTGTCCCTGCCATCTGCAGGCACCTGCTTGTCCGTTGCCGCGGGGTGCCGGATATAATGTGAGGCAGGCCCCGAGGCCTGTTTCCCGCATTTTCCAGGAGGCACGCAACCTGATATGGATCTGGCTACGTACAAGGCGTCATTGGATGCCCAGGAACCCCCCGCAGGACTGGATGTACCCCTGCAGGCTCTTTGGTGGGCCGGCAAGGGTGAGTGGCACAAGGCCCACGATCTGCTCCAGGATCAGCCGGATGACAATGGTTCGGCCTGGGTACATGCCTGGCTGCACCGGGAGGAAGGCGACAACGCCAACGCAGGGCATTGGTACAACCGGGCACGGCAGACACCGGTCACCGTGCCCTTGCAGACGGAATGGGAGGATATCGCCGCCAGTCTCATGCAGGGACAGACCTGATGCCGGTCTCTGCAGCGACAGTCACACAGGCAGCGGATTCAGTGTCAGACCGGAGAGGAGCACGATGACGACACAGTTGCGCGGCATACTGCCGCCCATGGTCACACCGTTTGACCGGAACGAAGAGGTAGACACGACGGCTCTGCGTGCGGACGTGGAGTACCTGATCAGTGAGGCCGGCGTCCATGGCGTGACCGTCGGGGGCAGCACCGGGGAAGGCCACACCCTGACCACGGCGGAACTGCGTACCGTGGTAGGTACGGCGGCGGAGACTGCCGCCGGACGGGTTCCCGTGATCGCGGGGGTGATCGTGGACAGCACCCGCCAGGCTGTGGAACGGGTGCGTGCCCTGGCGGATCTGGATGTGGCGGCCCTGCAGATCACGCCTGTGCATTACCTGTTCCGCCCCACGGACGACATGCACCTCCGGCACTTTGCCACCATTGCCGCCACGGTGGATCTGCCTGTCCTGATCTACAATGTGGTGCCGCACATCTATCTGTCACCGGCCCTGCTGGCACGTATCATGCGCGAAGTGCCGGGTGTGGCAGGTGTCAAGCAGAGTGCCGGCGACATGAAGCTGTTGGCCGATCTGCTGTTGCTGGCAGGGCCGGATGACATCATCATGTCCGCTGTGGATGCCCTGCTCTACCCTTCCCTTTGTCTGGGTGCACAGGGCGCTATTGCCGCCATTCTGGCTGCTGCGCCGCGCGCCTGCGTGACTCTTTGGGAGGCCGTGCAGGCTGGGGATCATGCCACGGGCCTGGAAATTCACCGGCAGTTGCTGCCGCTCTGGAATGCCCTGAACGGGGACAATCTGCCCGCGACCGTGCGCGCCTGCATGCGGCTGCAGGGCCGGGATGGCGGTGTCCCGCGCGCGCCTATGCCGGAAGCTGACGAGAGCCAGGTGGCTGCCATCGAGGCAGCCTGGGCAGGGGCTGTGACGGCGCACGCGCCGGTGTCGGTCTGAAAACGCACCGACCGCAACAGATATACGGTTCATCCAGGCGGGGCGCTGTATGGGCAAACCCGGATCTGGCCTGTGGGCCCCTGTGCCTAACCGGGGACCGGCAGCGCAGGGCAGCCTGAGCCATACCTGTTCCCGCCATGGTTGAGCTGTCGGCAAGGATCCGGTTCCCGTGTCCGCTGCCCTGAGGGTCGCCGGGTTGATGTCCGGCACGTCGCTGGACGGCATTGATTGCGTGCTGGCCTGTATTGCCGGCAGTCCGCCCAATCTCTCCGTGCGGCTGGAAGACTTTGTGACGTATCCCTATGCCAGGGACCAGCGCCGGCACCTGGCCCGCCTGTGCGACGAGGCAACTGGACGCGTCCCCGACATCAATGCCATGAACTTCGCTTTGGGCGCCTGGTTCGCGGATGCCACCCTGGCTACCCTGGAGAGGGCCGGCATTCGCGTGACGGATCTGGACCTCATTGCCTCGCATGGCCAAACTGTCCACCATGCGGTGGGCGAGGATGTGGAATGGCCTGCCACGTTGCAGATTGGGGATCCGGCCGTCATTGCCCAGCGTACCGGAGTCACGACCGTCGGCAACTTTCGTACGGCCGATGTCGCAGCGGGCGGACAGGGAGCGCCGCTGGTCAGTTACGTCGACTGGCTTCTGTGGCGTACCGCGCAGGAAACCGGTGTCCTCCTCAATATAGGGGGCATCGCCAATCTGACCTATCTGCCGGCTGACGGGGATCCAGCAGGTGTCCTGGCCTATGATACGGGACCGGGCAATCTGCCGATTGACTATTTCGCCCACCGCGTCACAGGCGGCAGCCAGACGTACGACCGGGATGGCTGTCTGGCCAGGCAGGGGGAAGTGAATGCGGCATGGCTGGCTGCCCTGCTGTCCGATCCCTATTTCCAGGCTTGGCCGCCCAAAACCACCGGACGGGAACGTTACGGCCAGGCGTACGGGGCACGTCTTTGGCACGAGGCCACGGCACGCCGGCTGGTCCCCGTGGATATGCTGGCGACCGTCACGGCCCTGACGGCAGTTTCCATTGCCCAATCCATCCGGCACCAGCTGCCTGGCCTGCCCGCTCGCGTCCGGGTCGGGGGTGGGGGCCTGCACAACCGGACCCTGATGCACCGGTTGCAGGCGGAACTGGCCGGGATTCCGGTCGCGCCGCTAGGGTCGGAGAGCGACGACAGCGATGCCAAGGAAGCCTTGGCGTTTGCCGTCCTGGGGTACGAAACGATACATGGCCGACCCGGCAATCTGCCGTCCTGTACCGGTGCTGCCCACCGGGTGGTGCTGGGGCAAATTGCGCCCGGGCGCAATTTTGGCGACTTGATGCGCCGCATTCAGGCGGTCTGAGTCTGTGGGCCGGCCTTGGCGGCCGGGCTCCAGCGCGCGTTGGGATGGGCGTACAGAGTGTAGGCCAGCCAGGTGGGATCTCCACTGGCACGAATCCGGCTCCGGGCGTAATGCATGGCCTCCGCTACGGTAGCGCCGTCCAGCAGGCGTGTGTAGAAATGCAAGGCGAACTGTTTCGCCGACTCGTCCGTGATCGTCCACAGGGGACCCAAAAACAGGCCGGCGCCGGATCCCACCAGCCGATTCACCCAGCCGCCCAGCTGGGTCAGGGCCCAGCCCTGGCGCCCGGTATGGCAGGCGTTCAGGACAAAGCCGGGCCGCTGGTGAAACAGATGGCCCTGGATGCGGGGCCCAATCAGGGTTTCTGGCGTGAAAATCTGTTTCCCTTCCAGCAGAATGGCCGAAGACGTGTCAGGCCGCGCCGCGGAAAATTCGCCATGTGAGGCCAGGTGAAACCAGTCGTAGACGCCGGCTTCCAGCAGCTCCTGAATCCGGGCCAGGGAGTTGAGGTCAGGACTGGCGTCCTGGATCCCGGCCTGCTGCATCAGGGCCCGGAGCCGGGTCCCTTCGGCATCCACGGCCGCCAGGGACACGTCTGTCGGTCCCACGAAGGCAAACCGTTCCAGGGGCAGGCGCGTGGGGGGACCCTGCAAACCCTTGCCGTCCCCGTCGCGCTGCAGCCAGCGGGTCATGTGCATGGTGAAACACCAGGGTGCCTCGTCTTCCCACACCTCTTCCTGGTAGCCGTAGGGCCAGATCAATTCCCAGGGAATATAGGGTTCGTCGGTGATGACCAGCAGGGTCCGGTCACGCCATTCGTCCCGTTCCAGGGCGTAGAGTTCCTGCAGGCCCTGGGGTATGAGATCGTTCCAGAGCCCCTGTCCCAGATTACGTATCGCCTGATGCATGTGGTCCAGGGCCGCCGGATCGTGTTTCTTCAGATCGAACAGGTCAGTCAGATCCGAGAGCCGCCGGTAGATCTCTTCGTGGTAGACACCGGGGTCCGTGTGCAGGAGCAGCGGGGGATAGGTCTGGGTCAACGTCCCCTCGCGGTACAGGTTGAACAGCAGGCGTGGCTGGGCCTGCGAGGTGTCGTAATGTACAAACAGCACCAGGTCCGGTGACTCGGCCTCTTGATCCACGGCAAGCTGATGGACCTGGACATGCCGCTCCTGTACCGCAGGGGTGGTGTGTTCGGCAATCTCGACCGGTACGGCCATAACGCCCAGGGGCGTGCCATCCTGCAGGAGGTGCACGGCTACAAACGTACGGCCGGCGGCCAAGGGTTGCAGTTCAAATTCGACGTCCAGGGATGCTGTGTGCGGACCCAGCTGTATGGTCTGCATATGCGGACCCAGCATGTCGAAGCCGGGAGCCGTAAGCCAAACGCGTACAGGTATATCCTCGCGCATCTGCAGCGCCATGTGTGCCGAACTGTCGGTTGCCGTGGACCGGGCGAGCCGGACTGTCACCGGGACCAGCGGAGTGCCTGCCCAGACGTGTGCAGGACAGTCCAGTTCCACGTGCCAAGTGGATGTTGGAGACAGGGCAGGCGGGGCATCCCCGGCGTGGGCCGGATTTTCCCCCATATCTGCCGGCAGTCCGGCACTGCGGGTCGCCGCTTGCAGCGGCGGCAGTTGCAGGTAGTCTTCCAGCAGCGCCAGCAACAGGGCATCGAAGTAGCGCGGGAAGGACTCCGTGTCTGCGGCCGGCAGGGCTGCAAGGCGCAGATAGGTGGTCATGTGCTGCGCCAGCACCCGGGCGCGCTCCACCAGTGACTGCTGACGGCAGTTGTGTTCCACAAATGCCGTCAGCGACTGCGTCAGGGCGTCAGGCATGCACAGGGCCCACAGATCCCGGATGCCGTCAGGCAGGGATTGCAAGACCGGGGATGCACTGCCTGCCTGCTTTGTCGAGCGTGGGGTAGGCTGCGGTGTATCCGGAGAGACGTACCCGCGGCCTGCCATGACCGCGACATGTTGCCAGGCACTGCCCAGTTGCCGGGAAAACCCGGGACTGGATTGTGTTTCCTGCTCCAGCCAAGTGGTCAAGGCGGCCATGTGGCTGTCGGGTGCGGCCAGAAAAGAGTGCCACAGATCCCGGGTGGCCGGTCGGGGCTGGCAACGCTGTGCGGCCAGGGCAAAGAGCCGGCTGCCTGGTACTGCAGGGTGCGCGGGATCTGCCTGCAGGCGGGCATGACGGGCCAATTCCTGGGCAATGTGAGCTACGGGCAGGGCAACAGGGGACTGGGCAGACAGTGACATGGCGATCCGGGACTGGGTGAGCGACAGGGGCAAATCAGGACTTGCCTCCGCCGGGGCTTTCGAACTGCTGGCTCACACGTGGCAATATACTTGCGAGGGCCATGGGGATCCGGGAGATCGGCATGGCTGAATCCTTATATAAGACGAATGGTGGGTGATATGGTTACTCTCTCCGTATGCATTGAAATGTTCTGGCCCGGCCAGGATCCGGTGGAAAAACTGCGCCGGGTGGCTGCGGCCGGCATAGGAGCTTACGAATTCTGGACCTGGAGCAACAAGGATCTGGATGCCATGGCGGCCGTGCAGGCCGAAACCGGTCTGGTCTGCGCGGCGCACCTGAGTGAACCGGGATTCAGTCTGGTCGCGCGGGACACCGAAACCACCCTGCTGGAGGGTATTCGGGATTCAGTCAAGGTCGCGCAACAGCTCGGGACGCCGGGCCTGATCGTGACCACGGGCAATGTCCTGGCCGATGAAACCGGAGATGTCACCATGCGCCGCGCGCGCCGGCGGCTCAAGACCATGGCAGCCGTTTGTGAGGATCATGGCCTCAAGCTGTTTCTGGAACCTCTCAATCCGGTCGTGGATCACCAGGGCTACTGGCTGACCACGATGGCACAGGCTGCAGATCTGGTGGCAGAAGTCGATTCACCAGCCCTGACCATCCTCTACGACATTTATCACCAGCAAATCACGGAAGGCAACCTGATCTCCCTGCTACGGACGTATCTGCCGGTCATTGGGCACATTCATACCGCGGGCGTGCCTGGCCGGCATGAACTGGCCGGGAATGAAATTGATTACAGAACGCTGTTTGCCGAGATTGACCGTCTGGGCTATGCAGGATACGTCGGCCTGGAATTCCGTCCGCTGTTCCAGGCCGAAGCCGCGCTGGCCCAAGCACTGGAACTGGCCCGGAGTGCCTGACAGCTAGCGTGGTTGCCCGGACAGAATGACGCCCGGCACCGTGAAAGTGTAGTCCTCTTCCAGCCGGAAGGCCGTGCGCACGTCGGCACCGGCGTCGTCCCACAAGCGCTGGATGGCGGCGATGCGGGCGGCGGAGGTGGCGATGCGTTGAACCCAAGGCCCGAATTCCAGGCGCAAGTCCCAAGTAAAGGCCACCTGTGGCTCGAATCCAGCCGTGTCCAGCATGCTCTGCCACTGCGCCGTGCTGTGGTCACGGACGTGAGAAGGATCGCGCAGGAGTTCCAGCGCATTCAGGAATGTATCCAGAACCGGTTCCTCGGGGGCCATGACGTCACACAACACCAAACGGCCATCGGGTGTGACCAGCCGGCGGAATTCCTGCAGAACGGCATGAGGAGCCAGCCAGTGGTGAGCTGAATAGCGGGAAACGACACGGTCAAACGAGGCATCGGGAAAAGGTACGTCTTCCAGATCACTGCGCCGGAACCGGATCCCGGTGAGGCCCCTGGCTGCGGCCTCGGTACGCGCCACTTCCAGCATGGCCTCGGCAAAGTCTATGGCGGTGACTGATCCCGCGACCGGTGCCAGCTGCATGGCTACCGGTCCGGGACCACAGCCAGCGTCAAGCACGGCTTCCTTGCCGGTCAGCCGGGCAATGCGGGTCAGGGCCGGGAGATCCGCGCCTTGCGCATGAACCTGGCTCCGGGCGTAATTGGCGGCCACGGCCGAGAATTGATCATGCACCATGTGACGGGTGGTCTCAGCCGAAGAGGTCATAACAGGCATATCCAGCAGGAGTGGGCAGACACGGCCCAGTGTAGTCTATTCCTCATTTTCCGGGAGAATTCAGGTTTGGCCTGAGACCGAGCGTACAGTACAGAGCCTGGGGCACCGGGCGCGTACAGTCCGGTCATCGGCTCACGGGGCATCGGGGAACAGCTATTTTCTGCATCGCAGACTGGACTCTCAGCCCCGGCAGCAGTATTCGTTGTGCCATTGCCGCGCCGCCGGATCCGGGTTGTTGCTGCTGTAGCCTGCCTGTGTCCATACCTGTACCGCAGCACCGTGTCGTCCGTGTAACCTGCGTGACTCTGCGCGACAGGGTCCGGAATTGTGACCTGAAGCACAGTGGCACAGGTGGATCTTCCACGACATCCTCTGCTCCGGGATGAGATCCGCAGGATCCGGTGCCGGAAGAGAGGCAACAGGGACCTGCTATAATGCCGCTGACGGGATACTGAACCGACTCTCGCCGGTGGACACAGCCTGTCACAAGCACCCAGGCTCCTGGAGCCTCGGATCAAGCTGGCTGGAGGTCAGAACAGGGCATGCCCGCACCACAACTGTTTTCCGTATCCCAGATTACCAAGCACATTGCGGCCCGCCTGCGTTCGGATGCAAGCCTGCGTCAAGTTTGGGTCCAGGGTGAAGTGTTCAGCCCGCGTCAGTATGCCAGTGGTCATATATACCTTACATTGAAGGATGCAGGCGCCCAGCTCAAATGTGTCATGTGGCGCAGTGATGCCGTGCGCCTGCAGTGGCAGCCCCAAGAGGGCGATGAGGTTCAGGCGCTGGGTGCAGTAGATGTGTACCCAACCCGCGGGGAGTACCAGTTTTACGTGACCCATCTGGTCCCGATGGGTGCTGGCACCCTGCAGATGCAATTTGAGCAGTTGAAGCAAATGC
The DNA here is from genome assembly GCA_965200385.1 of Caldilineaceae bacterium. Classification (GTDB taxonomy): domain Bacteria; phylum Chloroflexota; class Anaerolineae; order Caldilineales; family Caldilineaceae; genus Bin34. Next base: position 3,117,643 of record OZ241342.1, on the reverse strand, counting down.
TGGATCAGGAAGGTCTCTTTCGTCCCGAGCACAAAAAGCCCTTGCCTGTATTTCCGGTACGACTGGGGGTAGTCACCAGCCGGGAAGCAGCTGCCTTGCGGGATGTGCTGCAGACTCTGCAGCAGCGATGGCCGACAGTCCAGGTCGTGCTGTTCCCCAGCCTGGTTCAGGGTGAAAGCGCCCCCCTGCAACTGGTGCAGGCCCTGCAGGCAGCGCAAACGTACCATGCCCGGCGCGAGCCACTGGATGCCATCCTGATGGTGCGCGGGGGCGGGTCAGCCGAGGACTTGCAGGCTTTCAATGACGAGCGGGTGGTACGTGCTGTGTTTGCCTGTCCCATTCCCGTGGTTGCAGGGGTAGGACATGAAACGGATTTCACGCTGGTGGATTTCGTGGCTGACCACCGGGCCTCAACACCAACCATGGCGGCAACCCTTGCAGTACCGGAGCAGCAGGAAATCCGGGATACGATTGCCAGTTTGAAGGCCGGTCTGCAGCACCGGTTTGCCGCGCAGATCCAGGGACAGTATCATCGGCTGGAGCAGACGACCATGCGTCTGCACAACTGTCACCCCGAGCGGATGCTCTTGCAGCGCGGTCAGGATCTGGACAGCCTGGCCAGCCGGCTGCAGGGGGCCACAGCCCGCCTGCAGGAGCAACGCCAGGCCCAGCTGGCCACGGCGGCTGCCCGGCTCGAATCCCTCAGTCCGTTCCGGGTGCTGGAACGTGGATACAGTATGGTCCGCAAGGGGGACGGTACTGTGGTCACGTCACCCGGGCAGACGGTCCCCGGCGAGAAACTGGAAGTGCTGAGCCAGGACGGATCCTATTGGGTTGCACGCCAGGGGGCTGGCAAGGAGCAAGATTGAGCGCATGCCAGGGCCAGGATAAGGTGTCGTTGGGCATGCCCAACGCAAGCACATGCAGCGTGTTTGGAGAAGTGACTATACTTCTTGCATACTTGTAATTGTAGGGGACTATATACGTACCCACACCACGCAGTGCGGACAGGAGAGGGTAGGCTAGCATAGGGTATGAACATAGAAGAGACAAGGGTCTACCGGGGTGTTACTTTGCGGGTGCGCCCGGGCAGTAAGGCCAAGTACGACAAGATGATGCGGATCGGCGGGGCTTGCCGCAAGGTATGGAATGAAGTCTTGGCAATCTGTGAGAAGCAGTGGCAAGACTACAAGGCCGGCAAAGCCGATAAGCCATCCGTAACGTTCTTCTCTCTGTGCAAGGTGTACGTACAAGTCAAGCAGGAATTACCCTGGTTAGGCGATTTGCCGTCGGACACTGTGCGCTATACCGTGAAGCACTTGTCGGAAGCTTACAAGGAGGTTCTTTGGTGGTGCTGGGCGTCCGGTGTGGAAGCGTAAATTCAAGGACACCCCAAGGTTTACTGTGCCCGCCAATATCAAGATCAAGGGCAAGAAAATCTACATCCCCAAGCTTGGCTGGGTGAAGTTGACAGGCAGGGATCCGTACGCCGATTGCAAGCCCAAGCAGGCCACGTTCAAATATGAGGCGGGCAACCGGTATGTGTCCATCCTGTACGAAGTACCGGACCCGCGCCCGGATAAACCTGCCAAGCCTGTTAATCCTGTTGGCATAGACCGGAACGTAGGGCAGGTCGCGCTAAGTACAGGCGATATGTATGAATTGCCGATGTTGTTAGAGCTTGATTCCAAACTGCGCAGGCTGCAAAAGAAGTTAGCGCGTCAAGAGTTCAAGAGCAACGGTTGGCAACACACTAAGTTGCGTATACGTAAGGGTATACAGGGAGATGCGTCATGTCATAAAGAACTGGTGTCACCAGAGACCAGTCGTACCATCGCTGACATACACGATCTAGTTATCTTTGAGGACCTGAACATTCAGGGTATGACGCGGAGTGCCCGTGGCTCCAAGGAAAAACCCGGTAAAAATGTGGCCCGGAAGAGAGGCTTAAATCGTGCTATTTTGCGCAGCGGGTGGGGGCGGCTGGAACGGTATATGAGTTATAAGATGTACACAGAAAAGATAGACCCCAAGTACACGTCACAACGTTGTCATAACTGTGGGGTTGTACGTAAGGCCAACCGGAAATCCCAATGTGTTTACCATTGCAGTAAATGTGATGTTGAAAAGAACGCTGACGTGAATGCGGCTTTGAACATACGGGATAATATGGTTGGATAAGAATATGGCGTCCGGGGACGGCGCAACTGCAGGTGGAGGTGGCAGCGTAGGCTGGCCTGTGAAACCTGAAAATGTATACGGTGAAGCATCGCGGCCTACGGGCCCGGTGTGGGTACGTATCTAGTCCCCTAGTTGTACATACTGATTCCGGAGAACATCATGTCACAAAGAAACAAATCATTCATTGGTATCGTGGGCCTGGTCTGTGCTCTGCTGGGAGCCCTGATGGCCATTACAGCCTGTGCCATGCCGACTGCTGGCGATGCGGCGACTGAAGCCCAGGTTTCCGTCATTGACGTATACATCGGCTCTGACACCAACATCTCGGACTGGTGGAGCAATTCGATCCAGCCGGCCTTTGAAGCCGCCCATCCAGGGTATGCACTGAACATCATTCATACCGGCTCCGGTGGCGGCGGTAACGGACCTATCGCCGATCGGGCGATGGCGGCCCTGGAAACGGGGGACGATCCCGGTTCCGACTATTTCGAGACGTTCAATCCGCTGCAGCCCATTGGGGCCATGGAAGCCGGGCTGTGGCAGGAGATCACCGAGGACAACGTACCCAACCTGGCGCACGTGATCGAATCCGCGCGCAACAGCAGCAATGGCTTTGACATTCCCTACCGCGGTTCGCAGGTCCTGTTGGCCTACAACGCAGAGCGTCTGCTGCAGATTCTCAAGGATCGGGGAGACGTGGGGGCAGATGCGACGGAAGTCCCGGCGGAATTCGTGCCTTCCACCTGGCCCGAGCTCATGGACTGGATCTGTGCCTTCCCCGGTGAATTCATTTACCCGCGGCCTGACACGACCGGCGCGGGCCGGGAATTCGTCACCCGGGCCATATTTCAGGCGAACGGCTTGGAGACAGCACTCTTTTCCACCCAGGCCTACGCGGATCAATACGGTGCTGCCGAGTTGACCGCCGAGCAGATCGCCGACATCAACGACCGGTACTTCGCCGAGGCCTGGGCAACGCTCAATGCCATTGAGCCTTGCCTGTACGACGATGGCACCTATCCGTCGGGCTCCTCTGCCGAAACACGTCTGCTGGTGGACGATCTGGTGACCATGATCACGATCTGGTCCGACCAGGCCCTGCAGGCCAAGGGGCTGGGACTGCTGCCCGAGCAAACACAATTCATCCAGCTGGCGGATCTGCCCATGGTCGGGGGCTATGCGTCTTCCACCATTCCCACCAACGCCAACGATCTGGAAGGTGCCCTGATCCTGGCGAACTACCTGCTGTCAGCCGAGATGCAGGAATCCGTAGTCCGGGAAATCGGCGGCTTCCCGGCCATCAGCTGGGATCTGCTGCCGAGTGAGCTGCAGGAAGACTTCAACGATGTCATTACGGACACCGTGCCTTCCTTCAGCAGTTCGTGGCGGGCCGCCATGTTCGATGGCTGGTATACCCACGTGGCGCCGGACGTGGAACGCGAATAGGGTGTCGTTCCCTTCATGACCGTTTCCGGATCCCGCGGATCCTTCCCGGAACGGGCTACCTCCCGTAGTCCGTTCCGGGTGCCACAGGGCGTATCAGGCTACGCACTGATATTCCTGCCCCTGCTGGTGATGGGAGCCCTGATTCTGTATCCTGCCCTGCTGTCCCTGTTCGATACCCTGACGCTCCGGGACAGTGGCGGTGCCTTGCGGTTTTCGCTCGCGGCGTATGCCGAGTTCTTTGCTACCCCGCTGGCTGTCCGCAATCTGCTCTTCAGCCTGCGCATTACCGTAGTCACGGTCGTGGTGCTCTTCCTGCTGGGCTTCCCCATCTCGCTGTACCTGCGCTTTACGGCGGGCCGCCTCAGTGGCATCATTCAGATCCTGGCGCTGTTCCCGCTCTTTGTGCCGGGCATCATTGCGGCGTACGCCCTGATCCGGTTTATCGGGGACAATGGCTGGCTGGAGCGCTTCCTGCATCTGCTGTTTGGCTATGAAGGCTTCACGTCACCCTATCTGCGTCCCGGAGGGATCGTCGTGGGGCTGGCCTGGGAAGGCATCTCCATTACGGTGCTCATCCTGACCGCCGGCCTGAGCCAGATTCCTGATCCGCTGCTGGAGACGGCCCGGGACGTAGGGGCCAACCGGTGGCAGATCTTCTGGCGCATCATACTGCCCCTGATGAAACGGTCTGTCCTGATTGGGCTGACCCTCAACTTTCTGACTGTGTTCGGCTCCTTCACGATCCCCTACCTGCTGGGGCCGGCTTCACCGGAAATGATGGGAGTCTACATGCGGCGTACGTTCTACGATGCCAATTTGCCCAGCCGGGCCCAGGTGCAGGCCGTCATCACGTTCCTCATCTGTGGCGTGATCAGTCTGCTGTATGTACGCTCGGTGGTCAGCCAGAAGGTGGCAGAAGAGACATGAAACCTGGCGGCCCGGGACCGGCACCCTGACTATGGTTGAATTGCGAACATTGCTGGGACGGAGTTTCCGTTTCATGCTGCGCCAGCCGTGGTTTGGCTTCAGCCTGGTGGTGTTGCTGGCCCTGGCGATTCTGGGGCCCATGCTGAATGTGTTCCTGTGGGCCTTTACGCGCCGCTGGGCCTACCCGTCCCTGTTGCCTACCGCATGGGGTGTAGAATTCTGGGCCGACACCTTTGCCCGGGCGGACATTGCCGAGGGCTTCATTGCCAGCGTCTGGATTTCGTTGATCGTGACAGTGCTCTCCGCCATCATCTGCCTGCCGGCTGCCTATGCCTTCGCCCGCATGCATTTCCCCGGACGCACCCTGTTTCTGCTGTCCTTCCTGGCCACCAACGCGTTTCCCCGCTTCGGCCTGTACATTACCATTGCCGTAATCTTTTTTCGCCTGCGCCTGATTGGCACTGTACCGGGGGTGGTGCTGATTCAGCTGGTGAACACACTGCTCTTCATGATCTGGATCCCCACAGCCGCCTTTCAGGGGGTCGACCGTACGCTGGAAGAAGCCGCTCTAGATGTAGGCGCATCACCCCTGCGGGTGTTCGTGCAGATTACCCTGCCCCTCGTCGCCCCCGCCCTGGCCGCTGCGCTGTTGCTGACCTTCGTCGGCACCTTCTACGAGACACAGGGAGCCATGCTGGTAGGCGTGCCCGAGGTACGCACCTTGCCTGTAGTCATAATCCGGCTGATCAACAACCAGGTGATCGTACAGTATGGGGCTATCCTTTCCGTGGTCCTGTGGGTACCCTCCCTGATCCTGCTCGTTTTTGCCCAGCGTGTACTGCGGGGCGGAACCATTGCCTCCGGATTTGGAGTCTGACGCCATGGCTACCCTCAGGCTACATGCTCTCACCAAGCGTTTTGGCAGTGTAACTGCCGTGAACGGCGTCGATCTGACCGTTGGGAACGGAGAATTCCTCTGTCTGCTGGGGCCCTCCGGCTGCGGCAAGACTACGGCCCTGCGCATGATTGCCGGCTTTGAGACACCCAGTGCGGGGGACATCCATATAGACGAGGTCTCTGTACTGGGCACCGGGGCCAACCGACGCCCTACGGCCATGGTGTTTCAGCAGTATACCCTCTGGCCCCATATGTCGGTGTTCCAGAATATCGCCTACGGTTTGCGCCTGCGTCGCCTGCCCCGGGACACGATCCAGACGCAAGTGGACGCGGGCCTGGAACTGGTAGGGCTGGCCGGCTATGGAGAACGCTTGCCCGCCCAGCTCTCCGGGGGCCAGCAGCAACGGGTCGCCTTGGCCCGGGCCCTGGTCCTGGAACCCAAAATCCTGTTGCTGGATGAACCTTTCAGCAGCCTGGATGCCGCCTTGCGCATCCGGCTGCGGGAAGAGTTGCTGCGCATCCAGCGACAGCTGCAGATCACCACTATTTTTGTGACACACGATCAGGAGGAAGCCCTGAGCCTGGCGGATCGCATTGCCTTGATGCAGGCAGGACAGATTGCCCAGCTGGATACGCCCAGCGCCATGTATGCCCGTCCCCGCAACCTGTTTGCCGCCGAATTCATCGGCGCCATGAATCTCCTGCCGGCCGAACGGAGAGCCCATGGCCTGGGCCTGGGGCAGCAGACGTTGCCTGTGTCCGGGGATGTGCAGGGCCATGAGCCTATCACCGTCGCGATTCGCCCGGAGGATTTTGCCGTTGCCCCAGCACCGGGGCCTGAGACATGGACAGGCCAAGTCGAACAGGCCATGGACATGGGGCATTATCGCAAGGCGCTGGTTACGTTGCCGGGTGTGGACGATGCGCTCAAGGTGTTCCTGCCCAAGTCATTGCTTGTCCAGGAACGGGATACGATTGCACTCACCCCCTTGCGCTTCCTCGTGTACGAGGGCAAGAGGGAACCGGTTGAAATCACAGGGACCGACCAAACTTGAGATGCAGGCGTGAATAGGATGCACAGAGACATTGTTTCAGATTGCATCCCGGGGTCCAAGTCCAATGCCGACAAGCAGTTTCGGGGCCTATATAGCAAGATCCTGACAGTAACTGCATATTGCCCCTTGCTGGATTGAGACCGCAAGCGGGGGCCTTTGGCGGTTGTTGTATAGGGCTATATCTCTGCCTGCACCCCGTGTTGTACGTTGGTTGGATAGGCAGTGTGCAACCGCTCCGGGGTCTTTCTATATAGGCCTCCGGTTGTCAATGCCGCGCTGAACATCAGGGATGGGGATCTGCGCGTGGAGTCTGCACCGCTGGGTGGGCTGTGAAACGCCAATACGACCTTGTCTAAATATAATGTTCCTGCGGAATTATGGATAAGATTAGGGTGTGTCCAGTACCTGTCTTGCTACTCTCCGGTCCCTGTGATATACGGGGCCCAGTGCAGGGAGCATTCGGTTGCCACCAGATTATGTGATACAGGTTATCCATTGACTGCCACGGATGCAGCACAGCAAGAGAACAGGGTCGGACAGTCGCAATTGGACATGGATATGGCCTGCCGTTGTCAGTGGTCGATAACTCTTTTGGCGTCTGTGAGGACATATCCCGTTACCGATAGCAGAGGCCATGAGGTACAGCAACGAAGCTGTGTCAGACCCTGATGGCGGCCTTGTGGCTGTCAGCCCGGCACGGCGTCCATACTTGCATACACGATCCCCAACTTTGTCACACGTACCGAGGCAGGAAAAAGCATGGCAGGCAGGTCGCACACGGTTCCCATCCGGGCTATCACACAGGGTCCGGCCTTTCACTGGTTTGCCTACTACGACAAGCTGCAGTTTGATCCGGCGGGACGCTTCGTACTGGGGATGGCCGTGGATTTCGAGAATCGCAAGCCCACGGGGAATGATCAGGTCCGGATTGGCATGGTGGATCTGGAAGACGGAGATCGCTGGATCGAACTGGGCAGCAGCTGCAGCTGGGGCTGGCAACAGGGCTGCATGCTGCAATGGCGGCCCGGGTCCCCAACCGAAATCATGTGGAACGACCGGGAACGGGATCGTTTCGTTACGCGCATTCTGGACATAGCTTCCGGTGACCGCCGCACCTTGCCTTTTCCTTTCTACGCACTCAGTCCGGATGGTCGCTATGCAGTGGGCGTGGATTTTGAGCGGATCCAGGATATGCGGCCCGGTTACGGGTACCCGGGTATTGTGGACCGGAATCGGGATGTCCCGGTGCCGGAAGACAGCGGCGCGTACGTGCTGGATCTGGAAGCCGGGACATCCCGGCTGGCAGTCAGCATTGCGCAGGTCCAGGCTGTCACCAGTGACCATCCTGCCCATGCCCGGTCCAAGCATTATTTCAACCATTTGCTCTGGAGCCCGGACGGTACCCGTTTCATCTTCCTGAACCGTTGGCGGGGCTGGGATGGCACTGCGGCGACAGGCCCTTTGCATACGCGCATGTTCACTGTGGATCTGAACGGGGACAACCTGCACCTGGTAGACGATTCAGGGCGGATGTCCCACTTCATCTGGCGCGATTCGGATCACATCCTGGGCTGGACACGTCAGCCTGCCCAGGGCGATGCCTTCTATTTGTTCCGGGATCGCACCGATCAGGTGACGGCCGTGGGCTTGGGGCAGATGCGTGTGAACGGCCACTGCACTTATCTGGCCGACCGGCATGTGATACTCAACGACACTTACCCTTTGGCTGACCGTCGCCAGGAGCTGTATCTCTACGATGTGGATCGGGACCAGCGCACGGACTTGGGCAGTTTCCCGTCCCCGGCAGCCTATACAGGGGAATTCCGGGTGGATCTGCATCCACGCTCCAGCCGCAATGGCCATCTGGTCTGTATTGATTCCGCCCACACGGGACAGGGACGCCAGATGCATCTGCTGGACATTGCGAGTCTGTTGGAGTGAGGTGGCATGCTGCCCCGCATACAGACTGTTTCTTTTCTGCAGACCGATCTCCGCCACCGCTTGCCCCGGCAGCGGGCTCTGCCGTGGCTGGGTGTCGGCTGGCTGGTGTTCTGGGGAGGGCAACGCTGGCTGCGGGATACCCTGATCGGGGCCGAACAGCGGGTTGTCGACGCGTCCCTTGCCATACTGCTGGGCCTGGTGGCCCTGGGTATATGGGCGGTCTACCAACAGACCGGACAGCGTGCTGCCAGACCGCAATCCGAAGCGAGGCCCAACTCCCGGCACGGGATTTTCGGCATAGGGACAGGCTTGGCAGCGCTATTAATCCTGGTGTCCGTACTGGTGGGGGAAGCGGATACGCGGGTTGTTGCCGGGTTGCGTCTGGGGGCCCTGCTTCTTTTCCTGCTGGCCGGAAGGCCATGGTCCGAGAAATGGACATGGCATGCTGCCGGGCAGTACGCCCGCAACGCAGGAATTGGTCTGGCCCTGACGGGGTGTACGCTGGGGGTGCATTTGCTGTTGACACCTCCTTCCACGCCCGCGTGGGACCTACAGGCTTCGTTCCCGACCCTGCTGGGGGATCTGTATCGGATCCTGGGGAGTCAACGGTCAGTTCTCGTGCCTTTCGCCCTGGTTGGCCTGTGGCCTGCCAGTGTCTGGTGGATCTGTCGTCGCTTGGCACCGGCACCCTGGGCCTTGTGTGCCGGTCTGTTGGCGGTTCTCAGTCCCTTCCAGATCTGGCAGCCCTTGTGGGCTACCCAATGGGGGCTGGCCCCCTTTGTGTTGCTGTTCGTCGTGGGTACGGGTATAGAGGCAGTGTCGGTATCACGTCCAGGAAGCTGGTTCTGGCTGGGTTTGGGTCTGGGCCTCCTGTGGGTCGAGGCGTCTCCCTGGCACATCCTGATCCTGATCGGAATTCTCGTCCTCTGCCTGCCCCTGTTCGTCATTCCTGTACCCGGAACACGCAGGCCTGGCTGGATGCAGGGTCTCTATGCCACCGTAGGGATAGTGGCAGGGCTTTTGCTGTACTTCCAGGCTTCACTGGGGGCGATGTCGGGCTTGCTGCCGGGCACTGCAACTGCAGCCTGGACAGATATCCTTTACCCGCCCCGCATCCTGGCCTTTTGGTTTCAGCCCGGGATGCTGGAACTGCCCTACGAGGTGACGAATTTCCTGCTTTGGGATGGTCTGCTGGTTCTGCTGGGACTTGTTCTGGTCTTGACCCGGATCCGGTACTGGCCCTTGCCGGCCGCAGGCGGGCTGATCTGGGTGGGCGGACTGATGTATGCCAGCCAGGATCCCCAGCTCTTCATGTCTCTCGCACACCTGACGGCGGTAGTACCCTGTCTGCTGGTCACGGTTACGCTGGCGGTGCTGATGCCCCGGATCCGCCAGCTGACGGCCAGCGTCCTGGATGGGCCGATCACCGATTGGGGACTGGCAGCGGGTATGGCCTGCCTGTTTCTTTGGCAACTGCCCGGAGGCGTTTTGGGTTTCAACCCCCTCATGGAATTGCGGGCACAGATGATGAACGAGCCTGAAGAGCCCCCCGCCCGAGTGGAACCGGTAACGGTCGGCTCCTTCGTGGGGGAAAGTGCACAGCGTTGGCCCGCTACCCTGGTTTGGCAGACGGCGGGAACCTGCCATGAGGGTACGCCTGTCATGGTGCAGCCCTTGGGCACTGCTATCGATTTGGCATCGCGTCGGGTCTATGTAGTAGGGGGCTCGGAGCCCGGTATGCTGGTGGCCCTTGATATGGATCAGGATGGCCAGGCGCTTGTACGCTGGACAGGAGAACTGCAGGAGCCGGTCGAGGTGGCCGTGCGGCCGGATGGTACGCTCCGCATCCTGGATGCCTGGACCAACGGTGTCTGGACCCTGAACCCGGTCACAAGTGAACTGTCCATGCTGACCGGCGGTCAGGACATCTACCGTCCGCGCGGGTTCCAGGTATTGCCGGATGGCCAGATGCTGGTAGCGGCCACCGGTTCCAACCGCATTGTGCGCTATGGTGCGGATGGCAGTTGGCTGGAAGATTTTGGATCATGGCCCGGATCCGTCAACCTGGAACAGCCTACGGATGTGCTGTCGATCGGCGACCGTCTCTGGGTCGTGGCGCCACAACAATCATGGCTGCGGGAAATGTACAGTGGCCTGCAACTGGAAGTCACCGAACCCAGCTATACCCAGGCGGGACCGCACATGGCGGCGCTGGCGAATGGTTCGTTCCTGTTGACCGATTCCGAAGCCGGCCGTATCTTGCATATGCGGGCGGATGGTGCGCTGGAGGCTGTTGTGGATCTGGAGCCGGCCCTGCAGCGCCCGGTGGATATCGACACAGCCACCGACGCACAGGGGATCTGGATGGCAGTGACCGACACCGGACTGTGTCGTGTGTCCCTGTGGCAGCTTGATGCCGGACACATCATTGTGCCCGATGCACAAAGTGAGACGCCATGACACAAAAGTTTTGCTGGCCCCTGGCCGGTTGTTGCAGGTTATGAGTCGGCGGTCATTCCCTGTACTGCACCCGTTCACGGGGCTCCTGCTTCTGGGTGCACTGAGCCTGGCTTTGGCTGGCTGCCAGCCACCGGTTGTCCGGCAGCCGACTGCCCTGTGGAGTCAGGATTGCCATTGGCTGGGATCCCAGGAGCCCCGGCTCCCTTTGCTGCAGTCCCTGTATGAGCCGGATCACTGGACGCAGAGACAGGCCATCCGGCAACGCCTGCACGTTCATGTACCTGTAGTCGATCGGTATGCACTGAGCCGGGAAATCCAGCCGGAACCGGAATCCATCCCCTCCCGGTCTCCCCACCCGCCGCCGGTCTATAACGAGGGGGATCAGGATGTATTCCAGGTGCTGGGGGCGGATGGCCTCGACAGCTGGGAAGTCGTCGCCCGGCTGGTATACAAGTCGGATACCAGTTATGCCTGGGTGGAAATGGATGCCGGCGCGGACGAAGACTACATCCGGCGTTTGGCGGCTGACTTCGACCTCAATATCTATTACGCCACCCGCGCCTTTATGGGGTCCGAACTGCCCGTGGGTTTCGATGGGGACCCGCGGGTCCATCTGCTCTTCACTCGTAACCTGGGCAACGTCCTGGGTTATTTCTCTTCGGTGGCCGGAGTCAGCCAACAGGTGCATCCCTTGGCCAATGAGAAAGACATGCTGTTCCTGAACCTGGATTTCACCGGGACGCGGCAAGCGGATCTGGATGTGTTGGCCCATGAACTCGAACATCTCATTCATTGGCACTACGCACCGGGTGAACGTTCTTTCATTGACGAGGGGTTGGCAGAGCTGGTCGCCCTGCAGTGGCGGCCGCTGCAGGACGACGACTCCCGACTGCAGGATTATGAGCACTATCGTCGTCATCCGTCCCTGCAGCTGAATGCCTGGTCCTGGGACAATTTTCAGGTGGTTGAACGGCATTATGGAGCCGGCTTGGGGTTCGCTGTATATCTGACGGAACTCTTTGGGCCCGACGTTGTACGCGCCGTAGTGGCCGAACCCCGGCGCGGCATTGACGGCGTGGAAGCCCTGTTGCGGGACCGCGGCTGTTCGTTTGACTTCGACGACATGTTTGCGGATTTCGTGCTGGCCAACCTGGTATGGGATCCGTCCATGCCAGGGGGTGTCGGACGCCTGGGATTCGAGACCTTCACGCCCTGGCTGCAACCGATGCGTCCCACGCGGATGGTCCAGACAACGCTGGAGGCGGGTTCGCCGGTAGAAGCGGAGCTGCCTCCCTATGCTGTGCATTACATAACGGCGGGCCCGGACAGTCTGGCCGGACCCGCGCCTGTCGTGTTTGCCGGTGCACCTGCCGTGTCCATTGTTCCCGGTGCCGAAACGCCGGGGATGATGTGGAGCAGCCGCCATAACGAAAGCCTGGCCCAGCTGACCCGTCCCTTTGACTTGACCGGACTGGAAGTGGGACAGGCAGTTTGGCTGGAGACCCGCATGTGGTGGGACATCGAGGCAAACTGGGACTATGCCTACGTCATGGCCAGCCACAATGGCCGTGACTGGAGCCTGCTGGAGAGTGCGGCGACGGTGCCCCGGGACCCCCATGGACGGAGCCGGGGACCAGCCCTGACCGGCCGGAACGAGCCGACAGACCATGCCTGGAGTACAGTCCGGTGGGATCTGTCTCCCTATGCGGGCACCCGGATGTGGCTGCGCTTTGCCTATGTTACGGATGGTGCGGTTACGGGCATGGGCTGGGTGATTGACGAAGTCGCCATTGATGCTATAGGGTACCGGGAACAATTTGCCGGTAGCCTTGCGGACTGGGACGTTGCGGGCTGGATCCAGACGCCCAACAGAGTCGCGGTGGACTGGCTGGTACAGGCGGTGGTCCTGACTTCCAAACATCACCGTGTACAGGTTCTGGACCGCTGGCTGGCCGATGCGTCCGGCCACCTCGCATTTACGGTGCCGGAACTGGCAGGCGATGAACGGCTGTACCTGCTTGTGTCCCCTCTGGCCCCAATGGTCACGGGAACGGCTACCTACACCCTGCAGGTGGAGCATGACGTGCTGGCGGCAGACCGGACCCCGTCGTTAGCCTATCGGCCTGCTGATTGAAGCGGTATGGATTACAGACAAGGATTGGCTCATGTCCAAACTGCAACTGGGTTATGTGGGTTGCGGCTTTATGGCCCAGAACGTGCATCTGCCCAATTTCACCCGGACGGAACTCTGCGACGTGCAGGGACTGGTGGAAGTACGACCGGATTTGGGCACGAAGGTACAGGCCCGCTTCGGCATCCCCCACCTTTATACGGATCACCGGGATATGGCCCGCACGGATGCCTACGATGCCTTTGCCGTATCGGCGGGTTTTGTCACCCAGGGCCAGATTGCCCGGGATCTGCTGCGGACGGGACGGCCCGTCTTTATGGAAAAACCCATGGCCGTCACCGTGCGGCAGGCTGCCGAGATTGTGGAGGCTGCCCAGACACCGGGTGCCCGTCTGATGGTAGGGTACATGCGCCGGTATGACGCGGGCAATCAGCTGGTGAAGGCCCGGCTCAAGGAGTTCCAGTCCACGGGACGGCTGGGCGAGCTGTTTTATATGCGCAGTCACGGTTTCTGCGGTGACTGGATTGGGGGCCTGAACACCGAGAATATGGAAACGAGTGCCATTCCGATACCCCGCGAGGCCATCGAGAAGCCCGCCTGGTTGCCTGACTCCCACCTGCGCACCTATATCGATTATCTCCAGCAATATGTGCATAACCTGAACCTGTTGCGCTTTTTGCTGGATGCCGGGGATGATGCCCAAGTCAAAGCTGTGGATCTGGATGCCCATGGTCCTGCCGGTGTCGTGTCCATGACCATCCGGGGCGTACGGGCCATTCTGGAATCCGGCAGGATAAGCCATCACCGCTGGGACGAACACACCCAGCTCTATTTTCAGCATGGCTGGATTCATACCTGGGCACCACACGTGCTGCATGAGAACCTGCCGACGGAAGTGGAAATCTACTACGGGGGCAAGGAGCACACCTATGAACGGCCCCTGCCGGCGGCGCGTTGGTCCTGGGCCTATCGCCGGGAAATCGAAAGCTTTCTGCAAAACATTCGCACTGGGGCAGAGTTTCTTTCCCCGGGCGAGGATGCCTACACGGATATACGGCTGATGGAAGACATCTTCCGGCGGCATCTGGCCTGAAAGAGACGGGAACCGACAGGCGTTGCATCCCTGCAGGTGCAGGCCGGCATCGCCCGTACCTGGAGGTCGCGGGAGACGGAGGACCGGGCCAGCCGGGTCACAGGTGTAGCGGACAGCACTCGGGCCCAGGATGTTGCGAAGAGCATGCAGCCCGCCGTTGCGCAGGGCAAGCAGGTTACCGCCAGACCCGGATGTACCGGTTATGATTCCGGGTCCGGGTGCATCGGTGACAGTCTTGTTGACTCCGGGTTCCTCCAAACATATACTAAGTCCTGACAGCGAAGCTGCCCCGCCCCCGTGGTGGAATCGGTATACACGGCAGGTTGAGGGCCTGTGCCCGTCAGGGCATGTCCGTTCGAGTCGGACCGGGGGCATCGCCACTATCCCAAGGCACAGCCCGGACAGGGTGCCTGCGTCGGCAAGAGTGCAGGCACGTTCCGGTATATGGTCGGGGAGCAAGCCGGACGAGGAGCAGAACGGGATGACTCAGCGTATTCTGACAGAGGAAGAGGCCAGGCAAAAACAGGATCAGCTGTTGCAGGATGGTTACTGCGTAGTGCCCGGCGTGCTGACGGGCGATGCGTTGGCCCAGGCCCAGGCGTTCACGGACGAGTTTCTGGACACGCATGTCCCGCACCGGCGCTTCCGGTTCCAGGGCAGTGATTTTCCTCTGATCAATGCCGTGCGGGTCAATCAGATTCTGAGCGGGGCCGTGCCCCTCACAGACCCTGCGGGCAAGCGGAGTCGTCCCTACTTTACGCCGCTGACGGACGCGCTGCTCAATGAGGAACGCCAGACGCAGGTATGCGCGGAAATCGGTTTGGAAGGCATGCAGCATGGGAATACGATCTTGCTTCTCAGCAAGCCCGCCCATGGTCCGGCTCTCTACTGGCATCAGGATCACATGGAATGGCACCATCCCAAATCTGCCCTGCCTTGGCCCAACAAGGTGTTTCTTTCCTACTACATGGTGGACACCACCCGCCATAATGGTTGCCTGCGCATCATTCCGGGCACACATCTGCGCCGCATAGAACTGCACGACATTCTGCCGGATGCCCATGAAGAGGAATTGCAGGCGGATGACACGACCGAGACTCATCCGGCCTTCGGTGACCATCCGGATGCTGTGGACCTGCCCGTGCAGGCGGGGGATCTGGTGATTGCGGACAACCGGGTCCTGCATGCGGCCTGGCCCAACCAGTCAGACAGGCAACGTCCCCTGATCCTGCAGTGGTGGGACGTGTTTCCCTATCCCACCATGCCCAGTTGGT
This sequence comes from Caldilineaceae bacterium, assembly GCA_965200385.1. Taxonomy (GTDB): domain Bacteria; phylum Chloroflexota; class Anaerolineae; order Caldilineales; family Caldilineaceae; genus Bin34. The sequence continues at coordinate 3,102,238 of OZ241342.1, read as the reverse complement.
GGCAGGGCGAAACGCCCTCGGAATTGACAATGGAATTTGAATCCCGCGAGGGCTGGACCCGCACGCCCTCGGCATACCTGAAAGCCTGAAAACATTTTTCACAGTACTGGGGTGCCAGCGTAACGGAGCTACACTCCGCGCGAACGTTGCAAGTGTCGTGCGAGCCCCTGTACCTTGTCTTGAGCAGGTACCCCGTGTTGCGTGGTGTATAAGGGTGATTTCCTGCCCTTGTTCCCGTGCCAGCTGTCAGATACTTTAGTGTATCTGTCATGCTGGATCCGTACTTGCTCGGGTAGGATCCTGATCCAGCACCTTGTATGCTATCGTGGGAGAGAGCCATGACCCGTCTGTACTTGTTGTCCCTTGTTTGGCTGACCACAGTGCTGTCCGGCTGTGTCTACATGCCGGAAATCGTTGCCCGTATTCACGATTACTGGAAATCCGCCTTCTGTCCCCTGGTAGCGCCGGACCCCGCCGATCCGGATCCGGAATTCGTCTGGCCTGCACCTTCTGCGGAATTCCTGGCCGCGTTTGACGCCCAGGCCCCATTCCCCCTGGATCCCGTCGTACAGACAGGCCGCCTGGACAATGGCTTTGCCTATTACATTGTCCCGAACGATGATCCCCCGGACCGGGCCAGTTTGGCCCTGGTGATCGATGTGGGGGCCATTGACGAAGAGGACGACCAGCTGGGGATCGCCCATTTTCTGGAACACATGCTGTTCAATGGCACCGAGCACTTCACGGCTACAGAACTGCGGACGTTTTTTGAAGCCAATGGCATGACGCTGGGCGAGCATCTCAACGCGACTACAGGCCATGAACAGACGATCTATTACCTGGACGTGGATGCTGCCAACGCCGAGGTCATGGCCAAGGCCTTTCTGGTTCTGGGAGACTGGGCCGGTCGGGCCTTGCTGGAACAGGAAGAAATAGACAAGGAAAAGGGAGTGGTGACGGAAGAATGGCGTCTGCGTACGGAAAATGCCTGGGGCCGCATGCAGGAACAGATCCTGCAAACCCTGCTGGCCGGCTCCCGGTACGCGGAACGCAACATTATCGGGGACATGGACATTATTCGTGCCCTGGACACCGAAGCGCTGCGCCACTTTTATGAGGACTGGTACCGGCCGGAACGCATGACCCTGATAGTGGCCGGGAGCGTGGACCCCGTCTGGATCGAGGAGCAAATTCAGGCCCAGTTCGGGGCACTGACTCCAGGCCCGGAGTCCGGGCCTGACCTGCAACCTGCCATCCCGCTCAACGAAGACATCAGCATCGCCATCCTGAGCGATCCGGAATTGCCCGTTGTTTCCCTGGCCGTGATGCAGCTCATTCCGGCGGAACCGGTGGCAGTCCTGCAGGATACCCGCCGGGTCCTGAGCGAGGAGTTGGCCCTAATCATGTTCAACGAGCGTCTGGAACGCCTGGGCCGTTCGCCGGATTCCGCGTTTCAGAGAGCGTGGCTGGCGAAGAATCGGCTGGGTATTGGCGGCGTTGCGACCAGCAGCCTCAACATCCATCTGGACGAACACAAAATCCTGCCCGGTTTTACGGCCGCCCTGACGGAAATGTTCCGGGCCGCTCACTACGGTTTTACAGAAAGTGAATTGCACAGGGCCAAACTGGATTTGCTGGAGTCCTCCGCAAATGAGTTTGAGGCGTTGCCCACGCGCCGCAACCGGCAAATCCGGGGCGAGATTCTGCACCATGTACAGTATGGATCACCCATGAGCGGGAGTGCCTTCGAGTTCGATCTGGCCAAGTATTACCTGCCGGACATAAGCCTGGCTGAAGTCAATACGCATATGGCCCGTATCCTGGATGTGCAAAAGAGCCTGGTGCTGTTGACCGCCCCTGCGAAAGACGACTTGGTCCTGCCCGGTGTGGATGAGGTGCAATCCACACTGGATCAGGCCCTGGCACTGCCACTCACGCCCTACGTGGAAGATGAATTGATGGCCGGAACCCGCCTGCTGGCAGAACTGCCTCTGCCGGCGCCGATTTTGCAGGAGGAATATGATGCCCGGCTGGATCTCACCATGCTGGCCTATGCCAACGGTGTCACTGCCCTGCTCAAGTCCACGGATCTGGAAGAAAACGGGATTCAGCTGAATATCATCAGCCGGGGTGGACTTTCACAGGTAGCTGACGAAGCGTTCCGGGCTGCAACGCTTGTGGCCCCGATAGTGGCCGGGAGCGGAGCCGGACCGTATGACCTGGACAGCCTTGACCGGTTACTGGCCGGACAGACGGTATATCTGACGCCCTATCTGGGGGAGGTGGTGGAAGGCTACAGAGGCAGTGCGGCCACGGACGATCTGGAAACCCTTTTGCAGTTGGCGCACTTGGCCATGACACAGCCGCGCTTCGATGAGGAAGCCTTCCGCAATGTGCTGGATGACCAGCGGGTCTATCTGCAGAACCAGGAACTGGATCCGTTGTTCCAGCTGTACCGCCATCTGCAGACTGTACTGTATGGTGATGCCCCGCGCATGCAGTTCCCGCAGACTTCAGATCTCGCGTCCATTGATTTTGCTGCTGTCCGGCAAGTCCATGAGGCACGTCTGGCGACTTTGGATAAACCACTCCTGGTGCTGGTAGGCGATTTCGATTTGACCGAAGGCAAGCGGCTGGTCAGCACCTACATGGGTTCCTTGCCCGCAACGGGTCCGGCGGAAACCTGGGCAGACCGTACCGTGGATGTGCGCGCGGGACCTTTCTATGAACGCATCTATCACGGTCAGGCATCCCAGGTGCTTGTGGTGCAGGCCCTGATCAACGATCAGATCACGGAATTGAGTCCCGAGGACAGTGTAGCCCTGGAAGCCCTGTCCCGGATCTTGCGCACCCGTTACGATCAGGAACTCCGGGAAGCGAGGGGCGGCACCTACGGAGTGCAGACCCATATCGCGGTGCATCGTATTCCCCGTCCGCAGGCGAGTCTGATGGTCTTCTTTGGTACGGGGGAAGAACAGTTTGCGGATTTGATGGCTGCTTCCCGGGCACTGCTGCAGGATATACAGGACCATGGCGTGACGGTTGCGGAAGTGGCCGCGGCCAAGGCTCAGCTGCAGCTCCAGCTTGAGACCGCCCGCACCACAAACCGGTACTGGAATCAGGCTTTCCAGACAGAATTTATGTATGGTGAGGTCCGGCTTGAACGCATTGACCGGCGCCAAGAACATATCGAGAGCGTCACGCCGGAGCGGATCCGCGATCTGATACCACTGGTTGTGAACGTGGACAAGCTGGTGGAACTGGTGCAGCTACCGGCCGCCAGTGCCTCTGCAGACTGAGCTGAGCACCTGACGGAAGTCATGTGAGGCGCGATGAATCTGCACGGCACAGCCAAGGGCAGGCATGCAGATCTCCGGAACTGCAGTTGTGCAGGACCGATACGGATGATCCGGAGGAGGCTCACCCCCTCCCGGTGCTGATCGGGTTCTGTCCCTCTGCCAGGGCGGTTGCCGGATAGAGAATTATGGATCCGCTTCCCGGCGGACAGGTGGATTACTGCACGAGGTGGACTTTGACTGCACCCGAGTGCTTGTCGTCCGCCGTTTGAAAGGCCACTGCAATGTCGGTCAGCGGATACTGGTGAGTCACCAGTCGGGTAGCGTCGATTTTGCCGGATGCGATCAGATCGATGGCGGCGTCAAAATCTGTCACCATACCGCTGTAGCCATAACACAGGGAACCGGTGACGATGGGTTCCTTGTTCATGATGGGAGCCAGATCCACTTCCAGTGGCTGATGGTATCCCCCTACCAGGACCACGGTGCCCTGCCTGCGGATAATGGCCAGGGCATCGTCAAATCCCTGTGCGCTGCCTACAGTCTCAATCACTACATCCAGACCGAAATCCGCAGTCAGATCGGCGACATAGTCCCGGATACAGGTGTCACTGATGTTGACGACGTGATCGGCACCCAGATCCCGGGCGGCCTGGGCCTGCTGATCGTACTTGACGGTGATCAGGGTTTCCCGGACGCCGATAGCTTTCGCCACGGCCAGGGAATACAGGCCGATAGTGCCGCCGCCAATGACCGCGACACGGTCCTGATAGGTTGCCCCGGACTGCACCAGAGCCCGGTGGCAGACGGCGACCGGCTCCACCAGGGCCCCTTCCGCAAAGCTCATGCTGTCCGGCAGACGGAAAACGGTGGAGGCATGAGCCATGGTGTATTCGGCAAAACCCCCATGGCCCCCTTCCCAGCTGATCGTGCGCTGTGTGCAGTGATTGTAAAGGCCTTTGCGGCAATACAGGCAGGTACCGCAGTTGGAGGTAACCTCAACCGCGATCTTGTCGCCGGGCTTGATGGCTGCCACGCCCTCGCCTACTTCGGTGACGATCCCGCATGTCTCGTGTCCGGCGGCATGCGTATGGGATTGGGGCCAATGACCCAAGTACGCGTGCAAATCACTGCCACAAATACCCGTGCACCGGGTATCCATGACAACATAACCGGGAGGCGGTTTGAGATAGTCGACGTCGCGGATGCCGATTTCACGGATACCTGAATAGATGCCTGCCTTCATGTAACTTTCCTGTGCGGGTTGATGGAGTGGATCCGGTGATGGTGCCGCAAGTCCGGTCAGAGCATGGCAGGGCACAACAGCCGGATGCGTAACTGTCATTGTGCGGCAACTGGCAGAATGATGTCAAGGCTGAAACAGGCAGTTGGCTATCCTGCTGCCCTGACTGTAGCCGCTGTTGCGCCGACAGGACCAGGGCTTGGGGAAGCGGTCACAGTGCTTGCGCACGCGTTACGCGCGGCTGACCGGTTGCAAGCCACCAGGGAATTTGCGGGCTACGGCAGCTTCCTTGTCGTGCAGACATGGACCCGGCACTGTGTAGGCCGTGCGCTGATTGGCCTTGGCCCTGCTGCGACTGCAGTCGACAAACCCCAAGTGCTTTGAGCCATCATCTCCCCGGAAGGGTGCGTCAGGCTCCTGCCGGCGTTATCCACCGGGGAACCGAGGTGTCTGGACAGCGCAAGGTGCTGTTGCAGGATACCTCTGTAGTCCTCATGCAATCAGGCAACGGGAAATGGAGCAGCTTTGGCACCGAAGTGGTGAAACGTGTCTTCCCCGCGCACCAGGATAGCGTTCCAGCTCTTGCCGTGCGAATTGTCCTCTGTCTGTTTTACCCAGGTAGGTACATAGCGCAGGGTCAGGCCACACCGGCGGCGATGTGACTGGTTGGGCAGGGAACCATGAATGACGGTCCCGTCATGAATGGACATCTCCCCCGCTTGCAGCTCGAGGTTCACGGCTGACTTGGTCTGGTCTGACGTAACGGGAACTTCCTGGTTGATGCTCAGCAGGTTACCCTCCTGGGTTGCCTGTCCGTGTTCCAGCAGGCCCAGGTCATGTGTGCCCGGGATTACCTGCATGCAGCCATTGTCCACGTCACTGTCATCGACCGCGTACCACGCCGTAATGGCCAAAGGCGGCGCCAGCCCCCAGAACGTGACGTCCTGATGCCAGGCGACATAGGACTCCGCGAGCTTCCCGTCACCATACTTGTTGAAGAAATGGGTAGCCAACAACAGAATATTCGGACCAATCAGACCTTCAATGCAGTCCAGAATGGTCTCGTTCGTGGCCAGTTGCCAGATAAATTCCTCCTTGAAGTGATTGTCGATAAGCTCAATCTGGGCATGTTCCTTGCCCACCCGGTTTTCTATCCGGTCAAACTCGGTGGCATAGGCCGCTGCCGCCGCCGGTTCCACTACGGGTATCCCGTTGAGAAACCCGTCTCGTTTGTATGCCGCGATCTGCTCGGAAGTGAGTGCCATTTTGTCAATCCCCTGTTGTCACACGTACCGTATTCTACCCTATATCGTCCGGGAACATTCCCGTCAGGCAGCTCATTTCCCGCTCCACTTGGCCCCAGGTCGATCGGGCAGTTGCATCTTGGGCAAGGCGGTTGGATGCCTATCCGGCATGCAGGCGGGGATAAAGGCACGATGCGAGCCTTGGCCAGGCCCTGACAAGACAGGTAAAAGCCAACTGTCGCAGGTGTTCCGCAGAATGGCACTTCGGGACCACAGTCAGGGCCAAGTGGTTACGGCCAGACAGCCGGGGTGCACAGGCCAGGCCCTGCCGTATCCTGACAGGGTGCAATGGGGTCCGTCGCGGGCAACCGCCCCCGCGTGACAATAAGCCCGGCTGACGTATTGCCTGGGGTGCAGCAAGGCAAGCGGCTACGAATTCAGACCACTGGTGAAGATAGCACCCCACTGCCCGGGATCAGGCCGTACATGTACGTGCATGCCCGTAACCCACTTGACCCATTGAAAGCCGCGGCGACCCGGAGCTACCAGACGCAGGGGAGCACCATGGGCCGCGGACAATGGCCTGTGATCCAGTTGCAGGGCCAGCATGGCGTGACGTGCTTCGTCCACAGGCAGACTCCAGCGGTAACCGGTAAGGGACTGAAAGCTCACATAGCGACTGGCTTCCACCAGACCTGCCAGATCCAGCAGGTGAGCAACGGAAATGCCTTCCCAGTGGACTTGCTTGTACCAGCCACCGGTACAGTCAAGTGTGACGCTGGTCGTGATCATGGGCTGCTGGTGCAGCGAGGCCAAGTTCAGGATCACGGGCTTTTGCACCGCACCGGATATGGCGAGCTGCCAGTCGGACAGTTCGACTTGGGGTACCTTGTCGAACATCCACATGGTAATCGGCAGGGTCCCTTCCACTCGTCGTGAGCCGGTAAAGCGCCGGGCGGCCCCGCGCAGCTCCAGGCGCTGACCCAGCTGGCTTTGCATGCTGTAGATACCAAAACCCAAGGCACTGGCGCCCAGGACTGCCAGCAGGTTGCGACGGGCCAGCAGGTTGCGACGGGCCAGCAGATCGTGCTTGCGCAGAGGCTTGCGACGCATCCACGTATGAACGCCCAGGACTGCCAGCAAAAGCAGACTGGCAATGACGTGCAGATTGAGTCCGTTGGGATAGCCGAAGGGTTCCTGGAACGATACCCAAATGATGCCTGTACCGAGAGCCAGCACGGCCAGCCCAAATACGGTGAGGGAAAGAAGCACAGAGGGACGCCGCGGCTTGAGGCGGGGCGTCACACGCGCCATTTTCCAGCCCAGCACGATAAGCAGGGACAGACCGGTAATGGAGTGCAAAGTGAAAAACCAGCGGCCGTCTGGCCGGCCGACAAGAAATGTGCCGACACCGGAAATGACTTCAAACAGGACCAATCCCAAAAGCAGCCAGTCGACCAGCCGCGGAGTCATGCGCATTGGTGTACTCCCCCCAGGCTCACCATAACCGGGCTGCATGGCTGCCCTCCGGATACCATGCAGCAACCGGTCGTCCGGTCATCCAGGGTGTTTGCCATCATGGTATGGGCTCTTGGATCTTCATCTGTGCACACCATCATCACCGGCAGTGACCGAAGGGGCGAAGCTGCGAGTTTATACGATGTTAGTGCATGTCACGGCTGTACAGCAGAGATCTGACCATTTTGCCGGCGGGACCTGTTGCCATGACCGGCAGGGGGCTTGGGGGCATACACGGGCAAGGAGTTGTGGCTCAATCCAGATTGCAGTCCGGTAATACAGACTTCACACAGCCAGGCAAGACATGCCATGCAGTTGATACACGTTTGCCACTGCAAGATCAACCGGGGATTCTCACAATTCTCTTTGTTGGTTTCATGGGCAACTCTCAGTCCGGCCAAGACTGGAGAAGGCCCATCAGGTGTACAGGCATCCAGGTGCCTGAATGGCAAGAGGAAGGTGTGGAATGAGTTCCCAGCTTGACAGATTGGCACTGGTGATGATCACCATGCGTAATGACCGGTTGCGGCAGGAATATCCTGAACCGGCACGCCATCAGACTGTAACTCGAGCACGGAAATTCAATGTCCGTGTCCCGGTTGGCGATGCCATGATTGCTGCTGGACGCCGGCTCAAGGGCGTGAAACGGGTACGCGCCAGCATCATGTAGTGCTCTACACAGAACAGTTCGATGCAGGCCGCATTGAGTGCCGTTGTGAGGATGGCATTGTCCTTGCCAATGGCAGGATAGTGGCCCAATGTGAGGAACAGGTATGGTGACACCTCGGCCGACGACAGTGTTGGCCTATGAAGCCCGCAAATGTATACCAGGGTGACTTGGTATACCAGCACCATACTGAAGTGCACTGAAATCCTGCTGTAATGGTGTACTTGTGGTACATTGAACGCAGCCCCAATGGCGAATCAGTGAATTGACCCCTTTTTGTACGCAAGGAGTATTCTCTATGAGTCAACATGCTTCACAAACTGTATCTCGCCGTACCTTTCTCAAGATAGGCGGCACCAGTTCTGCCCTCTTGTTGCTGGCTGCCTGTGCTGCGCCCACGGCGCCGGCTGCGGAAGGTGGTGGTGCCATGGAGCCCGTGACCGTTGATTTTGCAGCCTGGGCAGGCGGCACCGATCTGCCGGCCTGGGAAGAGCTGGAACGGGTATACGAAGAGCAGAATCCCAACATTGACGTGATCACAGCCCCCAGCGGTACGGGTGCCGATTACTACACGGCGTTGCAGACCAGCGTGGCCGGGGGGGCACCGCCGGACATCGCATCCTTCCAGGGCTGGGAATGGCAGCCCTACGCCGATGCCGACCAGCTCGCGGCCCTTGACGATCACATCCAGCAGGACAGTTTGATGGGCCCCTACCCGGATGGTGTGCAGAGCATTGCGGACAGCACCCTCCGCGCGGGCAAGCGGTATCTTATGCCGTTGCAGGTAGGCGTCATGGTAATGTTCTATGCCCGGCAGCCCTTTGACGACGCGGGCTTGGCGTATCCCTCGGATGACTGGACCTGGGACGACTTCGTCAGTATCGCGGAAGCCCTCACCGATACGGCCGGTGACACCAAGATGTACGGTTACCAGCCGAACGGCATCTGGCCGCGCGACATCCACTGGATTCGCAACACCGGCACGCAGGAATTCGATACACTGGTCGATCCGACCACGGCCATGTTCGACCAGCCGGAAATCATCGAGATTATCCAGATGGTGGCTCAGGACTTCCAGTACAAGCTGGGTGTCAGCCCTACGCCCGCGGACCTGTCGGGCGGGACCAACACCATTGACACCGGCAACGCGGCCATGAAATACGAGGGAGCCTGGTTCTTCCCGAACCTCAACTCCCCGGAATTGCGGGAAGAAGGCAAGGAGATCGAATTCGACGTCGTCCTGATGCCGATGGTGGCGGACGAAAATCGGCCGCACCGCGGCTGGTCCGAAGGGGTCTGTGTCATGGCGACCGACAATGTGGAAGCTGCCTGGGGATATACCAGCTTCATGGGCGGTGAGGAAGGCCAGAAGATCTATTCCACCATTACCGGCCGCTTGCCCAATACCGAGCAGCTGATCAACGATTTCTGGATTCCTACCATCAACGATCGTTTCGGCGTGACCAACGGGGCTGCCTTTGTGGAAGCCTTCAAGCGCAGCGAAGTGGATGTGATTGGCGGCGTATCGCGTGGCCAGATGTGGAACGAAGTGGTGAGGCCTGTGGGCTGGGATCCGCTGCTCAACAATTCCGCTACCGCAGCCGACGTACTGCCTGCCGTTACGGAGGGTGTGCAGGCTCTGCTGGACACCTATTGGAGTGGCTGATCGGATGTTGTATCGCTAGTATGTCCGCGGCAGGAGGGACACAGCGGACAACCGCTGCCTCCTGCTGCGTTGGTGGCACGTCCATAATAATTCTGGCCCTGTCGTCGCGTTCCGGCCAGAAGAGATTCGCATGAGCGCACTGAGCACTGCTACCAACCGCATCCTCGCCCATCGTGCCCGTCGTGACTGGCTGGCCGGCTATTTGTTCGCTGCCCCTTTCATCATCGGGTTCTGTGTCTTCATCGCCTATCCCATGCTGCATTCGGCCTATCTGGTCATGTTCAAGTGGGATCCGCTGCGGGAACCGGTCTTTGTGGGTTTCGACAACATCGTCAAGATGTTCAGTGACCCGAAGGTGAACAAAAGCCTTTACAACAGCGCGTTCTACACGGTGCTGGCGGTGCCGATTCAGCTGGTTATCTCTTTCTCGCTGGCTTTGGCCCTGTCCCAGCCTATTCTGTTTCGCGATTTCTACCGGGCCGCCTTTTACCTGCCCATTATCGTGCCCCTGGTGGCCAGTGCCGTGGTCTGGCAGCGGGTGTTTCATCCCGAATTCGGCATCCTGAACGAAATGCTGGGCTGGTTCGGGATTGCACCGCAGAAGTGGCTGTTCGAGCCCCAATTGGCCAAGCCGGCCTTTATTTTCATGTCCTTCTGGGCCATTGGCCGCCAGATGGTGATCTTCATTGCCGGCCTGGGCAATATTCCCGATTCGCTGAAGGAAGCCGCCAGTCTGGACGGAGCGCATGCCCTGCATCGTCTCCGCTACGTCGTCATTCCGCTCATGACGCCCCTGATTTTCTACAACATGGTTATCGCCACCGTGAACTCGTTCCAGTCCTTCATCCCGGCCATGATCATGACCGAGGGCGGTCCGCAGGACGCGACGCTGTTTGTTGTACTGAACATCTATCGCAATGCTTTCCAGTATGGGCGGATGGGCTATGCCTCTACCCTGGCCTGGGAACTGTTTCTGATTATCGTGGGTTTCACCATCATGCAGTTTGTAGTGTCCCGGCGCTGGGTTTACTACGAAGAAGGCAGTGAGAACTAGCCATGGCCACTACATCATTGTCCACAGGCAGGACCCTGCGTGTGCAAACACGCCGCTCCTGGCAAGAATATCTCTGGCTCGGACTGTTGCAGGTCCTGATGACGGCCTTGGCGATCTCCTTCCTGATTCCCACAATCTGGATGGTTTCCTCGTCCCTGAAAGTGTCCACTGAAGTATTTCAGCATCCTATCCAGTGGTGGCCGTCCGACCCGTACTGGCGAAATTATATCAAGGCCTTCAGCGGTACCCTGCCTCTGGGGCGCTTTATGTGGAACACGGCATACATCGTAGTGTTTGCCGTGGTGGGCACCATTGTCTCCTCGGCTCTGGTGGCCTATTCCTTTGCCCGCATCGAATGGCCTGGCAAGAACTTCTGGTTTGGCCTGTTGCTGGGTACCATGATGTTGCCGGATATCGTCACGCTGGTACCCCGCTTCATTCTGTTCCGTACCCTGGGCTGGTACGACACTTTCTATCCCCTGATTGTGCCGTACTGGGGCGCGGTCATGGCGCTGTACGTATTCCTGATCCGCCAGTTTTTCCTCGGCATTCCCATGGAACTGGAGGATGCAGCCTATATTGACGGGGCCAGCCGTCTGCGCACACTTTCCCAGATCCTGATGCCGCTGTCCAAGCCTGTAATCGCTACAGTATCCGTATTTTCCCTGCTGCAGCATTACAACGACTTCATGAATCCCCTGATTTATCTCAAGACGATCGACAAATTTCCCCTGGCGGTGGGGGTCAAGCTCTTCAACGATTTCGAGGTGCAGCAGTGGGAAGTGGTGTTTGCGGTCAGCACCATTATGCTGGCTCCTATCCTGCTGCTGTTTCTGATGGCGCAGCGCTTCTTTGTACAGGGCATCACCATGACGGGCTTTGGCGGCCGGTAACGCAAGCCTGCCCCTTGCTCCCGCCCCGGCCCAGCAAAGCCGGATGTGCGTGTTCTGTCCTGGACTTGGCCATGACACCTTCTGCTCTGCAGTCCATTCTGGCGAATGTATTCGGTTTCCGGGAGCTGCGTCCCGGCCAGGCAGAAATCATCGGAGCCATCCTGGATGGCCACCACGTACTGGGTGTAATGCCCACGGGCGCAGGGAAGTCTCTCTGTTATCAGCTCCCAGCCCTGGTGCAGGGCGGGCTTACCCTGGTGGTCTCGCCCCTGACGGCCCTGATGGACGATCAGGTAGAGGCCCTGCGCCTGTCCGGTGTAGCGGCAGCAGCCCTGCACTCCCAGCGCCCGCGGGAAGAGACCACCAACACCTGGCGCCAGGCCGCCTCGGGGCAATTGCATCTGCTCTACATGGCCCCGGAAAGGCTTATGCAGCCCTGGGTGCAGCAAGTCCTGCAAGATCTGCCCCTGACACTCATTGCCATTGACGAAGCCCATTGCATTTCCCGCTGGGGACCGGCCTTTCGTCCTGATTATGAACAGCTGGCCCAGTTGGGAACCCTGTTCCCACAGGTACCGATCGCTGCCTTCACAGCTACGGCGGATCAGGCCACCCGCCAGGACATCTGTGCCAAGCTTTTCAACCGGCCGGCGCAGGTGTACGCTTTCGGCTTTGACCGGCCCAACATTCATCTTGCGGTGCGCGCCCGGACATCAGGCCAATCGCAGCTGTTGGACTTTATGCGGCAGCACCGGGGCGCAAGCGGCATCGTTTATTGCCTTTCCCGGAACGGTACCGAACGGACAGCTGCCCTTCTCCAGCGCCAGGGCATTCCGGCATTGCCCTATCACGCAGGACTGGAGGCTGCGGTACGGCTGGAGCACCAGCAGATCTTCATGGCCCGGTCGGGTTCCGTCATGGTGGCCACCATTGCCTTTGGCATGGGTATTGACAAGCCGGATATCCGCTACGTATTGCACACCAGCCTGCCAGCCAACATCGAGGCGTATTACCAGGAAATAGGACGTGCAGGCCGGGACGGCCATCCGGCCCAGGCGTTTATGCTGTATGGACTGGACGATATAGGTCAACGCCGCCGCTTTATCAAACAGTCGGAGGGTGATGCGGAATACCGGCGCCGCGAACATCAGCGCCTGGATCTGTTGCTGGGATACTGCGAAGGCGCGCACTGTCGGCGGCAGATTCTGCTGGGGGCTTTCGATGAGCAACTGACTGAGCCCTGCGGCAACTGTGACAACTGCCAGCACCCGCCTGAATATGTGGATGGTCTGATAGAGGGCCAGAAAGTGCTGTCCGCTGCCTATCGTACAGGCCAGCGTTTTGGTGCCTCGCACCTGGTGGATATTTTGACTGGCCAGGCGACGGCCAAGGTGAGTGCCCGCGGCCATGATCAGCTGCCTACTTTCGGGGTGGGCCGGGACCGAAGCAAGACCGAATGGCGTTCCATTATTCGGCAACTGGTCGCCCATGGCTTTCTGGCCATTGCTATTAGCGCTATGGGCAGCCTGACCATCACCCCGCGAGGGCGCGCGCTGCTGGCGGGACGCGACCGTTTCACTTTGCGGCGTGAGCTCGCCCCTGCAGCTCGCCCCCGCCGCACCCTGTCCCCGGCTGCCGTTGCCCCGGCAGAACCGATAGACAAGGATGAGCAGGCCCTGTTTGACCGTCTGCGGGAATTGCGGCTTGCGTTGGCCCGTGAACGCAATGTCCGGGCCTTCGTCATTTTTACTGATCGGTCCTTACGCGAGATGGCAAAGCACAGACCGGGAAACGAGACTGCACTGTTGGCAATCCATGGGGTAGGACCAGCCAAGATTGCACAATTTGGACCGGCTTTCCTGGAAGTGATTGCGACCTTTGAATCCAAGCCAAACTCCTGACAACAGCGCCAAATCCTGAAACGGGACAGATTTTGCTCGCTGCCCCATCAAGCTCACCTGGTATATACAGACAGTGCCGGAAGGTTTCCTGTCGTGTGCCGAAGTTGTGCGTAGTGCCTGCTTTGAAGGTCTCGCGTATCCAGATCCGGATGTCAGTCATGGAGTTGACAGGCCTGGGTGACATCCATTTCTTCCAGAGGCTATACCTCTACGCCCGTGCAGACATCAGAGCCCAGGGTTGCGTCCAGCTGCAAGATCCTGGGTTCTCCTGCCATGCCCTTTTTCCTCTATGGGGTGAGGGTTCGGAGCATGGGTACTGCCATGAATGTGCTGCGACGCCTATCTGCATTGCAGAACCGAGGATGTGCTTGGCAACAAGTATCGGACATAGCACAGACCGGGGTCTGCGCTGCTGATCTGGCCTAGCGTACCAGGCCACCTATCACGATACCTCTGCCTGGCATATCTGATACACTCATAGTTACAGCTGACTGCCCCAAACATAAAGCGGAGGGAAATCACCGACTATGATTGATTTGAGGCAACTGGGAGAAGGCAACCTGCAGCCGGCGGACATCACACGGGGACAAACGAAAGACGATCTGCGCCGATTGGTGCACGACATGATTGATGCCCAGCTGGCCATGATCGCCCACTGTACAGATGCCGACGTGACCTTCACGCCCATTGACGAAGCGGCCGATGACCCGCATGCTGTTTCAGAGGACGAAGCCGACATGGCCTGGACCCTGGGCCACGTGATTGTCCACTGTTGCGCTTCGGCAGAGGAATCGACCTTCCTCGCAGCCGAATTGGCCCGTGGAATCCCGAACCACGGTCGTTCGCGCTATGAACCGCACTGGTCAACGATGAAGACCATCCAGCAATGCCGGGATGCTTTGGAGGAAAGTCGCCGAATGCGCCTGGCTACCCTGGAAGTCTGGCCCCGGCAGCCTGATCTCGACAATCGCTATGAAGTCTGGCCCGGCGGTCCCATAGCCAATGCCATGGAGCTTTACGTGGTAGGCCACATCCATGAGTATTCACATTTTGGCCAGATCAGGGATATTGTACGGCAGGCGGAAGCCGCACGGACCTGAAAGTCTCCAGTCCCTAGTGACTCAGTTTGAAATGGAAGGGGACTATATACGTATCCACACCGCGCAGTGTGGACAGTCACGGGTGAGTTAAGGTAGGGCATGGATACAGAAGTGATCATGGTGCACCGGGGTATCACCTTGCGTGTGCGCCCGGGCAGCAGAGACAAACACGATAAGCTGATGCGGATTGCCGGGGCCTGTCTGTCGCAAGGTCTGGAACGAAGTCTTGGAGATAGGCGAAAGGCAGTGGCAAGAGTTCAAGGCCGGTAAAGGCGATAAACCATCCGTCACGTTCTTCTCGCTGTGCAAGGTGTACGTACAGGTCAAGCAGGAATTGCCCTGGTTGGCGGAGTTGCCCGCGGCCACGGTGCGCTATACCGTAAAGCATCTGGCCGAAGCCTACCAGCGGTTCTTGGGCGGTGCGGGGCGTCCGGTCTGGAAACGGCAATTCAAGGATATTCCAAGGTTTACCGTCCCCGATAATGTCAAGATCAAGGGCAAGAAAATCTACATCCCCAAGCTGGAGTGGGTCAAGCTGACAGGCAAGAACCCCTACGCTGGTTGCAAACCCAAGCAGGCTACGTTCAAGTATGAGGCGGGTAACGGGTATGTGTCCATCCTCTATGAAGTACCGGAAACACGCCCGGCTCGAGCTGTCCGCCCTATTAGTCCCGTTGGCATAGACCGGAACGTGGGGCAGGTCGCATTAAGTACAGGGGGGATGTATGCACTGCCGCCGCTGTTGCTTCTAGATGCCAAGCTGCGCAGACTGCAGAAGAAGTTGGCCCGTCAAGAGTACAAGAGCAACGGTTGGCAACACACTAAGTTACGTATACAGAAAGTACACAGGGAGATGCGGAATGTCATAAAGAACTGGTGCCACCAGACCAGTCCTACCATCGCTGACATACACGATCTAGTTATCTTTGAGGACTTGAACATTCAGGGTATGACGCGGAGTGCCCGTGGCTCCAAGGACAAACCCGGCAAGAATGTCGCCCAGAAAAGAGGATTGAACCGTGCTATTCTACGCAGTGGTTGGGGCCGGCTGGAACGGTATATGAGTTACAAGACCTATACAGAAAAGATAGACCCTGCGTATACATCACAACGTTGTCACAACTGTGGGGTAATACGTAAAGCCAATCGCAAGTCCCAATCTGTTTACCATTGCGGTCAATGTGATGTGGAAAAGAATGCCGACATCAACGCGGCCTTGGACATCCGGGACAAGTGGTTGGATAAGAATATGGCGTCCGGGGACGGCGCAACTGCGGGTGGAGATTGCAACACTAGTTGGTCTGTGAAACCTGAAAATGTATACGCTAAAGCATCGCGACCTGCGGGCGTGGTGTGGGTACGTATATAGTCCCCAAATGGAACTTGCCGTGCCAGTGTTCCCACTCCTCGCAGATCTGGGCCGTGTACAGGCAGATACCTGTTGCTATTGGTAGATCCAGCAAGTTCACGGTGCCCTAATCTGCGCTTCCCCGGGATTGATCAAGGCCGTGGAGACTGCCTGAAAGCAGGTGGTCAGCCCTTGACAGCCCCCAGTGTCACGTTGGTCAGCAGGGACTTACGGCCGGCAATGAAGATGATAACCACCGGCAAGGTGGCAATGAAAGCACCGGCCAGAATCATGCCGTACTCGATCTTGTAGAGACCGACCAGGGTCGCCAAGCCGATGGGAAAGGTGAATTTCTCTGTGGAACGGAGGATGATCAAGGGCCACAGGTAATCGTTCCAGCTGGCCAGGAACGTGAGGACGGCCAAGACCGCCAGGGCGCCCCGACTGAGAGGGAGCCCCAGGCGGGCATAGATGCCCAGTTCCGATGATCCGTCAATCCGTGCCGCGTCCAGCAGCTCGTCGGGTACCGACAGCATGTTTTGGCGCATGAAGAAGGCTCCGAAAGCCGTAACCGCCCCAGGCACCACGATGGCCAGGTAATTGTCGATCCAGCGAATCTTGACCATGAACAGGAACAGGGGTACCAGAGTCATCTGAAAGGGAAACGTCAGCGTGGCCAGCAGAGCCAGAAACAGTACGCGCTTGCCCCGGAATTCGTACTTGGCGAAGCCCCATCCCACCATGGTTGCCACCCACAGTGCCAGCAAGGTTTGGGACACGGCGACGATGGCACTGTTGCCAAACTGGCGCAGATAGGGAATTTGTTCGCCTGACAGGAGCCGTGTATAGTTCTGGCCCGTGGGCTCCGGGGGCCACCAGGTCAGGGGCAGGGCAAAAATGTCCGCGTCCAGCTTGAAAGAGCCGGAAATCATGTAGGCAAAGGGTGCACCTGTCAGCAGTACACCCAGGATCAGCACCACATAGGTCAGACCCGCATCCATCCTGCCCCGCAGCAGGGACGGGGACTGGGGGGCTGTACGGGACATCAGGGCACGATCCGTCTGCATCTGGCTTAGATCTCCCGAAACAGACCCAGGATACGGATCTGGACAAAAGTCAGAATCAGGATGATCAGCGCCAGGGAAATGCCCAGGGCTGAGGCATAGCCGAACTTGAGAAACCGGAAGCCATTCATGTACAGCAGCATGGTCATGAACAGGCCGCCGTTGTCGGGACCACCGGCCACATCCCGGGTAAGCAGGGCCGGTTCCGCGAACAGGTTGTAGGAGCCGATGATGGCGAAAGTCATGACGAAGATGATGACGGGGCGTAGCAGGGGCAGAATGATGTACCGGAACGAATCCCAGCGACTGGCCCCGTCAATGATGGCGGCTTCCTTGATGTCGAGGGGAATGTTTTGCAGTCCCGCCATGAAATACAGGGCATTGATGCCGGTCCAGCGCCACAGGCCCAGCAGGATGATGGCCGGCAGAATGAACTCGGCATCCAGCAGCCAGCGGATTTTTTCAAAGCCCAGGGGAGCCAGGATCAGGTTGTTGATCAGCCCGTACTCGTGCTCGAAGACCAGGCCGAAGATGATGGCCACCACCACGCCGGAGGTAATGTTGGGGGAGAAGAAAAAGAGGCGAAAGAATTCGCGTCCCTGCAGGCGGCGGCGCGTCAGCAACAGCGCCAGCCCCAGAGCGGCCGGCACGATCAGGAGAATGCTGCCCAGAGCGTAATAGGTGGTGTTGCCCAAGGCGCGGCGAAACAGGTCGTCCTGCAGCAGATCCAGATAATTCTGCATCCCAATGAAAACAGGCGTGCTGCCGATGCCCGTCATCTGGAACAGGCTGAGACGTGCTGCCCACAGCACGGGAAAGAGGAAGAAGATTCCGTACCCGAGGAAAAAGGGGCTGATGAAAAGATAGGGTGCCAGTTTGCGCGACCAGTGACCCATGGCAAGCTACAGGGGCAGGGAGAATACACCCTGCCCCCAATTATGTCAGTTATGTCAGGACAAGGGACAGTCAGGCTTCTGCCGCCATGATTTCACGGATCTGTTCCGCTACGGACGTAAATACCTCAGCCGGCGTTTCTTCCAGATCGTAGATGGCTTGCCATTTGGCCCCCAAGAGGGCATTCATCTCGGACCGGTAGGGACTTTGGTACTGGGCAGGCACATCCTGGGCCACCTGCGCGAAAATGCCGCCCAGATCCTGACCCGCGAAATACTCGTCTGCGGCGTGCAGGCGCTCGTTGTCCATGGCCGGAATGTAGTGTGGGAACAAGCTGGTCAATTCAAAGCGGCGCACATTGCCTTCTACTGAAAGCATCGTGTACTCCACAAAATCCCAGGCTTCCTCCACATATTCGCTGGTCTGGACGATGCAGGCTCCGGTGCCTCCGTAACAGCTGGTCGTCAGGCCGCCTTCTTCCCAGACCGGCAGGGGACGGGCCTTCCACTTGCCTGTCAGATCAGGTGCATTATCCTTGAAGAAACCGGCATACCAATCCGCGCCCGTTTGCGTCAGGTACTTGCCCTCGTTGATGGCCGCCCACCAGGCATCACCCGCTGGCTGCTGGTTGGCAATGCCGTGTACGTCCCGCAGGGACAACAGCCATTCCATGGTTTCAATGCAGATGTCGGAATCCAGGGTAATGTTGCCGTCGGCGTCAAAATAGTCGGTGCCGCGCTGCCGTACATACAGTTCGGCCGGAGCGGAGAAACTGATCGCCTTGACGTCGTCTGTGGAGACTTCGGCGCCCGCGGCAATGAAATCGTCCCACGTGACGACAGCGTCCATATCCACGCCGGCGGCCTCAAAGACATCGGCGCGGTAATACTGCACCACGGGGGTCAGGGCATGCTCCACGCCATAGATCTTGCCCTTGTAGCTGTAGAGTGCTTCCCGATTCAGGACCAGCTGGTCCATGTAACCGCCTTCGCTGAGGCGATCCTTGATGTCGACCAGGCCGGGATCGCCGCCGCGCAGAAAGCCCCCGAAGCGTCCCTGCTCCAGATCCGCGATGTCAGGGGCGCCTACACCGCCGGTTTGCAGGGCAATCTGCACCTTGTCGTGCATATCGGTATAGGCGATCTCGGACACGGTAAGATTGAAGTCCCCTGCAAACTCGGCCTGGTAGTCTTCGCCCATGGAGCGGAACCAGCGGGCATGCGTGTTGACGAAAGTCCAGATTTCCAGATCGACAGCCGCGGCTGCGGGACCGCCCCCCTCGGCTGCCGGTACGGGAGCTGCGCACGCCGCCAGGACGATTCCCGACAGGGCCAAGCCGGATCCTTTCAGGAATGTGCGACGGGACAATCTCTGTGAAGATGACATATGGTTCACTCCTTGCAGATGGATTCAGTTATAGACAGGATTTGAGAGCATTATAGGCTCATGTCCGCCGTGGCGGGAAACGGAATGGGTAATGGGGGGATGACAGACATCCTGGCGGTCTCCGGTACCCAGACCCGAGGACAGGTCTGTTTAGCGACCGCCGTAATACACCAGACGGCCGGAGATGCGGAACAGGAGCAGGGTCAAGCCCACAATAATGAGGAACAGGATCCAGGCTTGGGCCGAGGCATAGCCCATCTTGAAGAACTCGAAGGCTGACTGATAAAGATATATCGACATCATCAGGGTGGAATCGGCCGGACTGCCACGACCGTCCGTCATGACATGGACCTGGGTAAAGAACTGGAAGGCGGCGATCAGGCCCACGATCACGTTGAACAGGATGACTGGGCTGATCATGGGCAGGGTGATGGTCCAGATCTTCTGGAGGGCACTGGCTCCGTCCAGGGAAGACGCCTCCAGCAGTTCGCGCGGCACGTCCTGCAGGGCAGCCAGGTAAATCACGACCGCATTGCCCACGCCCCAGATACTCATCAGGATCAGGGCCGGTTTGGCCCATTGGGGATCGCCCAGCCAGGCGGGGCCGTTGATGCCGGCAAAAGACAGGAGATAGTTGATCACGCCACTGCGGGGATTGAACATCCACATCCAGACCATGGCGGCAGCGACCACCGGTGTGATACTAGGCAGGAAGAACAGGGTGCGGAACGTGGAAAGCCCGCGCACGCGCATATTCAGCAGCAGAGCCAGCAGGATGCCGAAAAGGGTGCCGATGGGCACCGCGCCCAAGGCATAGTAGCTGCTGTTCCAGAGTGAGATCAGAAAGCGTGGATCGTCGAAGAGATTCAGATAGTTGTCAACACCGATCCACCGTGGACTCCGCAGGACGGGATAGAAGGTGAAACTGTAATACAGCGAGGCCAGAAACGGGTATACCCGGAATACCAGGAAACCTACGATCCACGGCGAAATGAAGAGCAGGCCGCTCAGCAGGCGGCGCCGATCACGGGGACTGGACAGCCGGAAGGAGGAAGTCTGTACTGACATCAGGGTCTATCCCTTCAGGCCCGTGAGGGCAATGCCTTCAATGAAAGTGCGCTGGGCGAAGAAAAACAGCACGATGATCGGAAACACACTGATGCAGGTTGCCGCCATGATCCAGGCGAAGTTGGAAAAACCGTAGGAGCTTTCCATATTGGCAATGCCCAAAGAGATGGTGTACCTGTCATTGTCGCTCAGATAGATCAGGGGGCCGAAGTAATCGTTCCAGCTGCCGATGAACTGGAACAGGGCCACCACTGCCAGGGCCGGCATGGCCAGTGGCATGATGATGCGCAGGAAAATCAGCAGCTCCGATGCACCATCCACGTGGGCGGCGTCTGTCAGCTCGGCAGGCAGACCCATCAGAAACTGGCGCAACAGGAATATGAAAAAGGGGCTGCCGAGAAAAATGGGCAGGATCAGGGGGGCATAGGTGTTGAGCCAGCCCAGATCGCGGAAAATCAGGTACAGCGGAATGAAGGTCACGAAGTCGGGCAGGATCATGGTGGCGAGCACGATCGCGAAAACGTAATCGCGGCCGGGCCACTGGATACGGGCAAAACCGTAGGCGATGAGCGCGTTGGACACCACCGCCCCAATGACGGAGGGCACCGTAACCACGACCGTATTCCACAGGTAGCCTCCCAGAGAGCCCTCCCGAAACGCGGTGACGTAGTTGTCCCACCGAATGGGATCAGGTATCCATACGGGGGGATAAAGAGGCAATTCCTCGGCATTTTTCAGCGAGGTGGAAATCATCCACACCAAGGGAATCACAAAGAACAGGGCGAAGAACACCAGAATCAGGTATTTGCCCAATTCCGTGCTCCAGCGACTCAAGCGCTTGAGTTCCGCCGGGGATTGAGGTGACGGTGCAGAGAAAAACGTGCGCAAGATCTGTGGGGATTTGCCGGGACGCGCCACCGGCGCGAGACCACCCGGGCAACGGCAGCAGAGTCTGTGTCCTCACGCAGGCCGCACCCCCCGGTAGGGACGACGGCCTGCGTGAGGGTTGTACAAAGTGACTTCAGCTGGATTGATCCAGCCAGAGATCCAGTTCTTTCTGCGCTTCTTCCTGCACGAAGTCAAGCGCTTCCTGCGGGGTTTTTTCGCCCAGATAGGCCTTCTGCCATTCCGCACCCAGGATGGAGTTGTAAGAAGAGCTGGTTGGCACCTTGGGCGGATACAGGTAATAGTCCGAGTTGTACAGATCATCCATGAAGATATCGGTGTAGCCAGGGCAGTTGCCAATGACTTCATCCCGGAACAGGGGATGATCCTTCATGCCTTCGGAGACCGGATTGTTGACACAGAGCCAAGTCATGAAGAGCGAGGTATAGGTGTCCCGATCCCCTGTAGCTCCGGTCATGACGCTGATGATTTCCCAGGCGGCTTCCGGCTCCGGTGCCGTGCGGGGCACAATCCAGCCATCACCGTAGGTGTACATGCCTCGTGTATCATACCCGGCGGGCTTGGGCAAGGGCCACACGGTAAACCGCAGATCTTCACTGCCATAATCCCGCAGGGTGTTGAAACGCCAGGGTCCGGTGGTTTCGGTAGCCCGCAGGCCGGCCAGGAAGGGTGCCAGGCCCCGGGAGCGGCCGCCGGCTCCCTGCAGGGATGCCTGGTAGGTCTGCATTTTTTCCACGCCAAAGCGTTCCCAGACGGCCACATTCCATTCCAGGGCCCTGACGTTGTTGGGATGATTGGCCGTGATCGTGATTTCATCAGCGACGAACTGGCCCTGAAAACGGCCCATGATCATGGCATTCCAGTTGAAGTCGCCACCCAGCACATCGATGTTGCCGTTGTCGTCGTAGGTAGTCAGCTGTTCCCAGACATCGATCAGCTCTTCCAGGGTTTCGGGCGGGCTGTCCGGATCCACGCCTGCCGCTTCGGCCATAGCCAGATTCACGAACGTGCCCATGGACTGATTCCACATGCTGGCATAGTAAAAGCTGCCTTCGTACACGCCCAGATCCCAGATGGCAGGATGCATCCACTCACGCAGCGTTTGCACCTGGTCCGCATCGCCCAGTTCATCCAGCGCGAAGAGGGCTTCATTGGCGGCCAGCTGATAGGCTATACTGGCGCCAAACACGACAGCTGTGGTGGGGCCCTCATTGGCGGCAATGGCGGCGAGCAGCTTTTGCGTCATGCCGCTGCTGACAACGACGTGATGGGCCCGGACAGCATTCTGCGAGTCGTTGTAGCCATCCAGAATCTGCTCAATCTTGTCGGCCGCACCCTCGGTCCAGCCTGTCCACACGTCAATGTCGACCGGCGCCATGTCAGTAGCCATATCCTCAGCGGGCGCCGTTGTGGGTGCCGCCACACAGGAGGCCAAGGCCAAGCCGGTGACGCCCAGGGCGGTGCTTTGCAGAAAGCCGCGACGGGTAATTTTTGCTGTAGTCATGGAACAGAACTCCTTGCCCAAAGAAAGAATGAAACTTGCACCTCGTCTGCAGAACAGGCGATTTCTTGGCTGTCCAGAATACGCGAAGCAAGCTGCGAGATTATTCTATGTGTTTCCTGATCTTCAGACAAACCGGTTCACCGCGGATCCGGCATGGCAACAAGAAGGCATGGAGGCGGGACTGTCTGTCATCCACAGGCCGGAGCACACTGCAGTTGCCGGGGGCTGTGTCCTCTACCCACGGGATCCAGTCAGTTTATGCTGAAGCAGGTGGGTCCGCATGCGGACGGAGGAGGTGCCATCATGCGGACATGGCTCAGCGATGAAGTTGCATCCCCCGTGATCTCATTGCCAGGATTGCGACTGAGAACGCTGGCGCACAACGCCGGAGGTGAAACTAAGGTATGGGCTGGCCCCATAGGCGAGGCCTGCATACAGGACACAGCGCCTTCGCCTTGACAGACAGAGCTGACAGTAGCCTGTGCGCAAGCTGTCAGCACGTTAGTAGGTGTGGGCAGAGGTTACGGGGATGAAGAAATCTGGCCCAGTTCGTGCGAAAGGGCATCCAATTCCTCGACCCCGGACATCATGCGCACCACTTCCTCGTGGGTAATGGTTTCCTGGCTGAAGTAGCCCAGTGAGCGGCCACGCCGCAGAATCGTGAAACGGTCGCCGACAGCCCAGGCGTGATGCGGATTGTGGGTGATGAAAATGACTGCAATACCGGCTTCCCGGGACTGGTGGATGTAACGCAGGACGGTGCCCGCCTGTTTCACGCCGAGGGCAGCCGTCGGTTCGTCCAGAATCAGGACCTTGGCTCCGAAGTATACAGCCCGGGCGATGGCCACGGACTGGCGCTCACCGCCCGACAGGGTGCCTACCGGCTGGGAAGGATCCCGGATGTCGATCCCCATCTTGGCCATTTCGGAGCGCGCCATGTCACTGGCGCGCCGGATGTCGAAGCGACGGAAAGGGCCCCAGCCCAGGGTGGGTTCGGACCCCAGGAAAAAATTGCGGGCAATGCTCATGAGCGGAATCATGGCCAGATCCTGGTACACGGTGGCAATGCCACGGTCCAGGGCATCACGGGGCGAAGTGAAGGAGACGGGTTTGCCTTCCACCAGATAGGTTCCGCCCGAGGGTGGGTGCACCCCCGCAAGGGTCTTGATCAGGGTACTTTTGCCCGCCCCGTTGTCTCCCAGCAGGCAGAGCACCTGGCCCTGGTGCACACGCAGGGACACGTCATTCAGGGCAATAACGTTGCCAAAATACTTGCTCAGGTTTTGGACTTCCAGAAAGGGTGTGCCGTTCTCAGCCATAAGATCACTAACTCCGTGCCCGCTCGGCCGTAGTGCGAATGGCGCTGTTCACCAGAACCGCGATGATGAGCATGGCGCCCAGGAAAACGTTGAACCAGTCGGCATCGACCCCGGCAAAGACAATGCCCTGGCGCACGATGCCAAAAATCAGGGCTCCCAGCACGGCGCCCACGGCGGAGCCGTACCCCCCGGTCAGCAGGTTGCCACCGATCACGGCAGCGATAATCGCGATGAATTCCTGCTGTTCGCCCCGCAGGGTATCGGCGGACTTGACGACCGCCACCTGTATGGTGGCTACCAGCCAAGCCGCAAAGGCGGTGGTCATGAAGAGACCGATCTTGAGACGAGTCACGGGGACACCGACGTTGCGCGCCGCTTCCTCCGCCCCGCCGACGCCAAATATCCAGTTGCCAATCTCGGTGCGGAGCAGGACCCAGGTGGCCAGGGCCGCGAACAAAATCCACCAGAGGATGGAAATGGGAAAACCTACGCCGGCGATCGGGATATCGCGTCCGAAAAGCCCAAAAAGGAGGCCGTAACCGGGCTGGTCATCCAGGCCACCGATCTGGGTGCGGCCGGTAATCGCGCGCGTAATGCCAATCGTCAGGCCGCGAATGATGAAGAGACTGCCCAGGGTGATGATAAAGGAGGGGAGACGGGTGCGTACCACCATCCACCCGTTGACGAAACCCACCAGCAGGGCTACCACCAGCGCCAGCAGGGCGCTGATGTAGAGCGGTACGCCAAACTGGGTCGCCATAATGGCGGTGATGGCACCGCTGAGACCCAACAGCGAACCGATGGAGAGGTCGAATTCACCTCCGATCATCAGCAGGGCGACCGCTACGGCCATGAGACCGAGGTGGGAGGAGACTTCAAGATAACTGGCGGTGCCGCGCAGGCTCAGGAAGCCTCTGGGTGCCAGTATGGCGAAGAAAATCCAGACCAGAATAGCACCGCCCAAGGCTCCCAGTTCGGGACGTGTCAGCAACTTTTTGAGCAGGCTGGCCTCCACCAGGCGCTCATCAGCCACAGAATCAGGAACTTGATCTGACATGGCAAATTATTCCTCGTTGATGCATATCCTAGAACGTCAGGGCCCCATCGGCGGTCACCTGTAGCCCGGGACGTTATGAGCAACCACCCGCAGGCAGGTGTATTTTCCCTGCCTGCGGGTGCACGGTCAAGCCCCGGGAAAGAGGCTTGCCACCAGCGGTCGCCTTAGCGCGTACCGGCCGCACTCAGCTCGATGACCTGGGCGGCGGTGTCCTGGGTCACGAAGCCCGGACCTGTCATGATGACGTTGTTGGCCACGGTATTCAGGTTTTCGGCATTGAGGGTGAGCAGCACAATGGGCAGGTAGCCCTGGAGATACTGCTGCTGGTCAATGGCGAACAGCATGTCGCCGTCGCGCACGGCTGCCAGCACTTCAGGACCGAGGTCGAAGGTCGCCAGCAGGATTTCACCCAGTTGGCCCGATTCGCTCAACGCTTCCATGGCGGGGGCCGCCCCCGTGGGGCCCAGCGTCAGGATGCTGTCGATATCGGGATTGGCCGTCAGCCCGGCTGCGATGCGCTGCTGGGCATCCACGGGATCCGCCAGGTCGACAGCCAGGATTTCCACGGTGCCCCCGGACTCGGCCATGGCGTCCGTGAAGCCTTGGCAGCGCAGGTCCAGTGCCACGTTGCCGACTTCCTGGTTCACGCACAGTGACCGGGTGGCGCCGGACTCGGCCATGCGCTGGCCGCCGCCGTATCCGGCTTCGTATTCCGTTTGGCCTACGTGGTTCAGGATGCCCAGCTCGGCTGCGACGTCACTGCCCGAGTTCATGGAAATGACTGCAATGCCGGCCGCCACAGCAGCCCGAATCGAATCGCCCAGGGCATCCGGGTCGGGAATGGAGACCACAAGGCCATCAGGCTCAGACGCGACTGCGGCATCGATCAACTGCGACATGGCCACCATGTCGAATGTTTGCGGAGCCTGGTACTCGACAGTCACCCGCATATCCTTGGCAGCCTGGTCGACACCGTTCTTCACGACGGACCAGAAGGGATCGGACGCCTGGCCGTGACTTACGACCACGATGCGAATGTCCCGCATGTCCTGCATGGCCGGGGCCGCTGCGGGATCCGCCACCGTCGTTGACGGGCCACCGGCACAGGCGGCGAAAATCATGCTGCCGACAAGCAACAGGATCATGCCAAAGCTGTAGTACCATCTGCGTTTATCCATAGCTTGCGCCATTAGATAACCTCCAAATTATGTGATTTTGCAAGAAGGAACTGCCATTATATCACGGTTGCCCCGGAACTTGCCAATATGGCCGGTTGGCGGGGCACACGAAGCGCCCGCAGGAGCCCCGGGCCGGGACAAGGACCGGACCCGTTCCGGGTACGGGCAGGCACTGTCCTGTTCAAGCATAGATGTTGTCCATTTGCCACGCACTCAGAGACTGCAGGCAGGCATCGCCGCCCTGGGCCCGCACCGAGACCCCCAGGCTGTCATCCCGCCCCGGATACACGCGTACGGCCAGGCATTGTCGGCCGTTAACGTAGACCTCAACCACGCTCTTGTCCACAAACACCCGCAGTTGCAGGTTTTCGTCCGGGGCCAGGTATACCGGACCGGTTTCGGGTGCGCGTGACTGTACGTCCGGCAGGATGGACGAATAGGAATTGTCCAGGGTAACCAGACTGTCGCGCGCCGCTTCCAGCCGGGACCGTTCCCAACCGGTATAACGTTCCCAGTTGCGGAAACCCCGCCCGCGGTAAAAGGCGATGCGGGTGAATTCCTCCCGCCGGGGCGAACGAAGGACGTTCAGTTCTACCAGCGGGGCGCTACCGGTGTCGATCTCGGCCTGGATCTCGATAGCGTTGCCCTGCACAGTGTCCAACACCACTTCCTGGTTGGCCGGCAAGGGCAGGTTCACGATCTGTTGGCGATCCCGGCGCAACGATGGGATGTTCCCGGCCGGTGCCACCGCCAGGGCATCCCGGTCCAAGGGACCACTGCCCTGCAAGGTCAGGCGCCGGGGCAGTGTCATGATCTGGTTCCAGCCTGCCGTGGGTTTGGCGGGATTCATGTTGAAGATCACAATCACGCCGCCCTTGCCGTCAGGCATGGCCGAAGGGGCATGCACGCCTGCCGGGCCATAGGAACCAAAATTGAATTCGTGATGGGACGTGACCACAAATTTGTCCCGGTCTGTGTCATAGTCCCCCAGCAGGGCTTGGCCGCCGCTCATGTGGCTGAAAAACAGCAGGATATGGCGCCGGTTCGCGCCGGTGCCGATAGGCCAGAAATAGGGACAGGCACCGTCATCGCCGACCTTGGTGAAGTTGTCGCCTTCCACAAAGGGATGCAGGTACTCCCAGTGGACCAGGTCCTCGGACCGGAGCAGGAAGTTGGCGCGTGTCCGGCGGCCGTTGGTGGCATGGGGCAAGGTACCGCCCGAGAGGGAGAAATAGGCATTGCCTTTTTTCCAGATACAGGGATCGAATACGCGATAGGGCAGCGGGGACCCATCCGGACCGTGCATGGGAATGACGGCCTGGCCGGTCAGCTTTTCCCAGTTCAGGAGCAGGGGATCGTCGCTCAGGGCGATCATGTTGCCTACCTTGGTGCCGTGGTAGATGGCGATAACCCGGTTTTCTTCCACCAGGGCCGACCCGGAAAAACAGCACTCCTCGGGATCAGGGTAGATGGCGTAAGGCAGATCCCGCCAGTGAATGAGGTCGTCACTGACTGTGTGGCCCCAATGCTGGCGGGGATCTTCGGGGGGATAGCCCTGATAGAACAGGTGCCAGCGGCCCTGCCAGAAGCAAAGGCCGTTGGGATCGTTCAACATGCCTTCCGGGTTGACATAATGATAGATGGGGCGATGGGGATCTGCAGCCAGCGCGGCGCGGGAGACACGGAAGCGCTGCAGCAGGGGATTGGTCTGCAGCTGTTCTTCCTGTTGAGACAGGGTCGTTGCAAACTGGTAGTGCGGAACGTGTGAACGGCGATCCTGAGGGGACTGATCATCCATGGGAGTTATCCTTGGCAGGTTTGGGTATACAGACAGGAAACGGTGTACGGAAGGTCGGGTGCCCTGGCCGGACAAGGGCAACGAACAGGATGGCAGGCAGAAGGGGTGTCGAGTTGTCAGCGCCCCGCAATGCCGGACATCTGGATGCCCTGGGTGAAATACTTCTGGGCGGCAAAGAACAACACCAGCAGCGGCACAATCATCACGGTGGATGCGGCCATCATCAGATTCCAGCTGGTCGAGTACAGATCCTTGAAACTTTGCAGGCCAATGGCCATGGTCCACTTGTGCGGTGACTGCAGGTAGATCAGGGGGGTGAAGAACTCGTTCCAGTGGTGGATGAAGGAAAAGATCGCCACCGTCGCCAGCACCGGCATGGACAGGGGCAGCAGGATACGCCAGTAAATGCGGAAGTTGGACGCGCCATCTACCCGGGCCGCCTCGTCCAGTTCCAGGGGAATGGTCATGAAGAACTGGCGGAAGAGAAAGATATAGAAGGCTCCGCCGCCCAGCCAGTGCGGTACGACCAGAGGATTGAAGGTGTCAATCCAGTCCAGCAGACGGAAGACGATAAAGGTAGGAATGAGGGTCACGATGCCTGGCAGCATGATGGTCGAAAGGACCAGGCCGAAAAGCAAACCGCGCAGGGGGAAGCGCAGGCGTGCAAAGGCATAACCCGCCAGGGAGGCCGTCAGCAGGGTGCCGGCGGTCGCATTCAGGGTAATGTATATCGTGTTCCAGAAGTAACGGCCGAAATCCACGGCCCGGAAAGCTTCGGGGTAGTTGGTGACGACGATGGGATCCGGGATCCACTTGGGTGGCATAAGGAAGGTCTGGGCGCCGGTCTTGAAGGATGTGGAGACCAGCCACACCAGGGGCAGGGCCAGTACCAGGGCCAATGCGCTCAGCAGGAGATACCAGAAGGCCTGAAAGGCCAGGTGCCGCCACCATTTCAGGCGCCGGGAGTGACGTACCGCTGCCTGTACCTGAGCGGTCACCGGCGCAAGTCTCCTTCGTAGAACACCCAGCGATCCGAAAGCCGGAACTGCAGGGCCGTGAAGGCCAGGATGATCAGGAACAGGATCCAGGCCATGGCCGAGGCATAGCCCATGCGGAAATTCTCGAAAGCCATCCGGTAGAGATAGAGCAGATAGAAGAGGGTGGCGTAGTTGGGACCACCTTCGGTCATGATATAGGCTGCGGTGAAGACCTGAAAAGCCCCGATGATGGCGATAATGAGATTGAAGAACAGGGCAGGGGTCAGCAGGGGCAGGGTGATCCGCCAGAGACGGCCCCAGGCGGACGCTCCGTCGATCTCGGCCGCTTCGTAGAAGGTGATCGGAATGCCTTTCAGGCCCGCCAGCAAAATGACCATCTGGCCCCCGATGGTCCACCAGCTCATGATGATGAAGGCGGGCTTGGCCAGGCGGGGATCCTGCAGCCAGAAGAGCGGAGGCAGACCCAGCCATTCCAGTACGGCATTGGCCAACCCCCATTGGGGATGAAAGATCCAGAGCCACAGGATCGCGTTGGCTACGGCAGGCGTCAGGGAAGGCACGTAGAACAGGGTGCGGTACAGGCGCATGCCCCGCAGGTTGATGTTGACGGCCAGGGCGGCCAGCAGGGCCAGAAACAGGTGCAGGGGCACCCCGATAAAGACGTAATAGGCGGTATTCCACAGGGAAAGAAAGAAGCGATCGTCCTGGGCCATCCGTACGTACTGGTCCAGGCCCACGAAAAGGGAAGGGGTCACAATTTCCCAGCGGGTGAAGGAAATGACCAGGGATGCCACCATGGGCCCTGCCAGGAAAACGACGAAACCCAGAATCCAGGGCAGGATAAAAAGATAGGCATCGCGGGTTTCGTGCCACAGCAGGGACTGGCGGCGCTGGCGATACCAGGCGAGAGGATTCATGCTGACTGGACCTGCAGGCGGGACGGCCGTGCCGGCATCATGCATGCCGACACGGCACAGGGTCCCGGACGATGTAACGGTCCCGGGGCAGCAGGGGCAACCGGAGACTGTAGCAAAACCTAGGCGCTGGGCACAAAGGCGATCAGGTCGTTGACCCGGTCCGCGATGTTGTCCAGGGCCGTTTGGGCATCCGCGTCTTCGACACCGTAGATCGAATTGAGTGCCGGTTGGACTTCACGGTGCACCCCAATCCAGTCGCCCGCGACCGGTTCGGGCCGCCCGTAATCGAAAGCATCCAGCATCACCTGGGCACTGGGGGGCAAGACGGCTGTCGTCATGTAGTTGCTGGAACCCGCGACGGCCTTGAGCGAGGGGATGTTGAGACCCGTACTGACCCAGTGTTCAAAAGCCGGTACGCTCGCAAAGGTCTGGAACCAGGTCCAGGCTTCGTCTGGGTGCTCGGTGCCTGACCACATGCTGTGCCCGGCCGAGGCGACCCGCGTTGTCTGCTGGTCGTCCGGGTCCCGGGGCAGGTGGGCGATATCCCACTCGAATTCCGAGGGTGCAACGTTGGAGAACACGGAAAACTGCGGGAACATGCCAATGCGTCCCGTCGTAAACAGATCGCCGGTACTGAAACCGCCCTTTTCCACCCCGGTCACGTGGACACCTGCGGCATGCCAACCCTTGATGGTGTTGACTTCAGCCACGGCGGCTTCTTCGTTCATGGTGTACCGGGTGCGATCCTCACTGAGGACATCGCCACCTTTCTGCCACATCTTGATCCAGGTGTTGCGGTTGATGTTCCAGTCCGCGGTGCCAAAAATGCGATCTGTCCCCTCCCCGGTGGTCATAGCCGCCGCGGCTTCGGCAAAATCAGCCCAGGTCCAGCCGTCAGCCGGATCCGACACACCGGCGTTGGCTACCAGTTCCTTGTTGTAGATCAGAATGGTGCTGGTGGTTTCGCGGGGGAAGCCGATCTGCTTGCCGGCGACCTGGAAATCCAGCCAGGCCGCGCGCAGGAACGTATCCTCGGAAATGCCGCTGTCCCCCAGGAAAGGCCCCAGATCCATCTGGATGTCGCGCTTGGCCTGGCCCGCATTGGTGTAGGAATGGGCCCAATAGGTGTCCGGACCTTCACCAGCTGCAATCAGGGTGAGCAGCTTGAATTGAATCTCGATGGCCCCGCCGGGTTCCCAGATGGGCCTGATGGTAATGCCGGGATTTTCCGTCTCGAAGGTCTCGATCAGGGGTTCATAGCGGAGAAAGGCGGTATCGCTGCCCCCCTGGGTCAGGAAACTCACTTCCACCGGGGCCATGTCGCCGCCTGCCTCTTCAGCGGCCGGCATTACGGCTGTGCAGGCCGCCAGGGCCGCGATGCTGGTGGACATGGCAGACAGCTTGAGAAACGTACGCCGGCTGACCTGGCCGGTATGCATGGAATCACGAAGTGACATAAGGAAACACCTTGTGGTTAACAGGCTGAAAGTTGGAGCCAGCACCTGTCAGGGCAATGCGTCCATTGACAGGGAAACTGGCTGTTTAGGATTATAGCATTGCTGTCCTAGCGCGGTATCAGGAGACATACGGGCTTTCAGCCGGCCAACCCGCGCGCGGCGGAGTGAACAGGTTCATGGACGTCCGGTACGGCCCCGGGTGCCGGCAGCCGATAAAGGCGGCGCGCCGTTTCGCTCATTACGTTTTGGCGCATGTGGGCAGGAAGCAGGCGGGCAGTGAAATCAGGCATGTCATTGTCCCAGTGGGGGAAGTCAGTGGCGAACATGAGCATGTCTTCGGCGGGAAACATGGCCAGCATCTGATGGAGGAAGCGGATAGGTTCCGGTTCCTCGATGGGTTGCGTGGTCAGCAATACGTGTTCATAGACGTACTCACTGGGCAGACACTCCAGCCAGGGTGTGGTCTGGCGCAGGGCTTTCCAGTTCTTGTCCAGGCGCCAGAGAATGGGCGGCAGCCAGGAGACACCACCTTCAATCAGGACAAACTTCAGGTCCGGGTACTTGACGAAGACCCCTTCGGTGACCATGCTGACCAGATGGCCGATGTAGCTGCCTACCAGATCCGTGTGCCATTCCAGGTAGTTGGTGGGATAGCCCACGGCGGTTGGGGCACCCGAAATGCCTACACCCTCCGAGCCCGGGTGGATGGCGATGGGCTTGCCCACTTCCGCACAGGCTTCGTAGATGGGATGAAACCAGGGTTGGCCCATGGGCATGCGGGCACCGGACACCATCAGAACCTGGGGCATACGGGCTTCATGGCCCAAACGGCGGATCTCAGCCGCCGCGGCCACGGGATCGTTGGGTGTAACGGTGAGCGAGGCATAGAAGCGATCATCGACCGGCAGCCACTCTTCGACGACGGCATCGTTGGCGGCCGTGGCCACGGCCGCCGCGTACAAGGGATCGGGAGACAGGCCTAGATGCAGGGCCGGGCCGGTGAAGTTGAGAATGCCGAATTCCAGATCATGGACGTCAAAGAAGTGCCGGGCCAGCAAGTGGGGATCGCTCTCCACCCGGCGGCCGTCCGGTGCCACTGCATCGCGCCGCATCACGCCGTTGGGATTCCAGTAGCCCAGGGAACCGGGGCCCCGATCGCCCATGGCAAAACGGAGTTTCCAGGGCTGGGGCAGGCGTGGCTCAATGCTGGATGCGGGCACTACGGCATGAATATCCGTATCGATGGCGCGCAGGGCCATAAGATTCCCCCTTTTGTTGCAGGCAGGTACCCGCCAGTGTGTCCGGAACCGGCGGTGCTGTTTCCATTATACGAGGTTATGCCAGAGCTGAAGCGTGACGCTTGGCGATCGTGGAATTTATAATCTTGCAGGTATGGACTCTGCTGTCTGGGACAACACCTCCTCCCATGTCATGTCACGCAGCAGCACGCCGTCCCGCAACACGGGTTCCAGCAGGTTGTGATCCGAAGCCTGCAGCTGTTCGGCCCGCACCGTACGCAAGGCGCCGGTAGCGGTATCCTGCACCAGGGCCAGACGGCCACGTCGGCTGTGTTTGTCCGGATCCGTAACCGGCTGTTTATACACGTCCCGGTCTGTGCCGTTTACCGTGGCATGGCAGCATTTCATGGCGATGCGGAGGGTGTCACGGGTGCATTCCTGCAACAGGCCGCCACCCGAGCCGAATACCACATTGTCGGTGCTCCAGCCGGCTGCCAGCAGGGCATCCACAATGGCAGGCAGACTCTGGCGGGTAATACCGTCACCCTGAATCAGACGGATACAGTCTGGCAGTACGCGATAACCCTTGGCGTTGCGTGAGACCCCGAAAGCCTCGCCCAGGAGACGCAGGCACTCCAGCACCGTTGGGATCGGATCGCCGCTGTCCGGACGTACCACTACAGTGCCAGAACGCACCGCCACGCGGTCCCGCAGTGCAGAACCCCACAATTCCCGGCACGCGTGCAGGATGTCCCAGGAATCACTGACAACGCTGACGATGCCGGCAGGGTACGTTTCCAGTATATGCGCGAAGGCATCCTGCTCATGTTTGGGACCCCAGGCCGTGATGGTGGAATGCTCCGCAGCCGGTACGGAAAACCCGGGCATGACGGCACCGTAATACTCCTGCAGCAGACGGCAGCCTGCCAGGGTATCGGTACCCCGGAAGTGCAAGAGATGGGCGGCTCCTCCCAGCGCGGCTGATTCCTCGGACGTGGAGCCGCGATAACCGAAGTCATGCAGCTGAAAAGGGACTCCGGCCGGATCCCCGGAGCGCTCGGCTGCCGCATGCAGCAGGTCGTACTGCACACGATCCAGCGAGGCGATGGTCATCGGATACCAAATCTGCACCAGCATGGTTTCCAGATGATTGGTCAGCCAATAACATGCAGGATCCGTGTTGCGGATGGTCAGCAGGACCTGGCCGGAGGGGACACGTTGGCCTTCACGCACGGCGCAGATTTCTACGGGGAGGCGACCGCCATGGTGATGCAGAATATGTTGCCATCCGGCGCGCGGCCACACATCCTGTCCGAAGTGGGCTTGGCAGAAGGTATCGGCCTGTTGAATCTGCTCCGCGGTGACACGGATACCGGCAAGGTAGCGCTTGAGCAAGTATTGGAGACCAAAGAATACGATGTGGCTGTATTCTCCTCCCTGGCGCGCCTCCATATAGGACTCGATCTCCGTGGTACCTGGCGGATACATGCGCCAGTGCGTCTGCTTGTAGCTGTCGGTTTGCAGCAGGATGTTGTCTTGCATGGGACTTGCTTGAGATTGGGTCAGAAGCCTTGGACCTTAAGACGCAGCATGTACAGGGTACCTGAAGCGGCTGCGGATTTCGCAGGAGGCGACGGATGCAGAACCCTGTATGCCCACAGGATATACGCTTGGAGCGTGCCGATCAATCCGGACTCCGGTATGCGATCAAGCTTGACCGACACCGGGCTCAATGTGCCAGGCCAGTTCTTCAGGTGTAATACCACAGGAAGTTCCAATGTCTGTCTGGCGTATAGGAAGTGACCTGGTTTGGGCCAGGTCAACGGCAGGGCTGCTTATGCATGTATGCCGGGTCCTGTTAGCCTGGAGAACCTGTTGCCTGGTTATGTCCCCGGGCGGAGACAGCGGCCATGCCCGGGTTCCATCACGATCCGGCCGTCCGTGAACACTGTCTGCCCGCGCACTATGGTGGTGGCCACCTGGCCGCGCAGCGCACGCCCGTGATAGGCATGCATGTTGCGTCCTCCTTTCGACAGAGTCCGGTGCCTGTCGAAGGTCCAGTCCTTGTTCATGTCGACCAGAGTCAGGTCCGCATCGTAACCGGGCGCAATTTGTCCCTTGCCTGACAGATGGAACAGCTGCGCGGCTCTGCAACTCATCAGCCGCGCCAGGGCAGGCAGGGTCAGGCGTCCCTGATTCACGGCGGTCAGCATCAGGGGCAGCATGGCCTCCAGGCCGGGTACACCGGCTGTGGCCCGAAAAATGTCATCCTGTCCCACTTCTTTTTCCGCGGGAATGTAGGGGGAATGATCGGTGCCTATGACATCTATGGTCCCGTCCAGCAGGTAGGGCCACAGGCTCGCTACCTCCGCGGCCGTGCGCAAAGCCGGGTTGCACTTGGCAAAGGGACCATGCCGATTCAGTTCCTCCATGGTCAGGAACAGATACTGGGGGCAGGTTTCCACCGAGACGTTGACACCCTTGGCCTTGGCTTCCTTGACCAGTTGGGCTGCCTTGTAGCTGGACAGATGCACGATCTGCACCCGATTCCCAAACAGCTCGGCAAAGACCAGGATGCCGGCCACGGACAGATCCTCCACAATGGGAGGCGCACTCCGGGCATGGGCGATTCCTCTGGTCTCACCGCTGGCCTGTACCTTGCGCAGAAACAGGGCCAGCAAACCGGCATGCTCGCAATGGAAGCAGTGGAGCAGGTTGGTTTGGGCCACGGCCTGCATCAGATCGTACAGATCTGCGACATTGGGGCAGCAGAGCCCCACAAATTCCTCTTCCCGGCCCGGGGGCGGCAATGTCATGAAGGTCTTGAAGGCGATAACCCCTGCCTCGGCCATGCGGGGAATTTCCTCCATATTGTCCGGAGATATGGACCCATACAGGCCAAAATCGATCAGGGCGTGCGGTACCAGCTGTGTCATCCGCTGGCGCAGCACGGCGGCCGAATTGACGGGCGGATCGGAAATGGGCATTTCCAGCAGTGTGGTGATGCCTCCTGCCGCCGCGGCGCTCGTCCCGGACACAAAGTCCTCCCGGTCTGGCCGCGCCGGGGCACGAATGTGCACATGGGTGTCAATCAGTCCCGGCAGGATGTGAAGCCCACGGGCATCCAGGTGGGCACGGGATGCAGGTCGTTCCCCTGCATCGAAGATGTGTACAATCTTGCCCTCGGTTACGGCAATGGTGGCCGGCATTACCCTTGCCGAGGTCACTACCTGGCCACCGGTTATCGTCAAATCAAAGTCGCCAGCCATGATAGTTCCCTCTCGTGGGCGATTTTCAATTGTCGGGATGCAGCATCGCGTCCAGATGCAGCAGGGCGGTACCCAGAACCTGGGCGCCAGCCACACAGTCTGCGGGCGACGTGTATTCGTCAGGGGAGTGGCTCACACCATGGCAGCTGGGTACGAACAGCATGGCCTGCGGGGTGATGTCCGCCATGCACATGGCATCGTGACCAGCGCCGCTGGCCATCCGTGTATAGGCATACCCATTGTCCTCACAGGCTGCCACCAGGGCCTGTACCAGCAGGGGATCCGATTCCACAGGCGGCTTGTACGAGGTCTGTACAAATGCGGCCTGCAATTTCTGCGCCTCTTCCGCCAGCTGGTGTTCCGCCAGATCCAGCACGCTCTCCTCCAGGCCGCGAATTTCCAGATTGACGATCACTTGCCCCGGAATAACATTGGGCGAACCGGGCAGAATATCCATCTTGCCTACGGTGCCCACAATCCCGTGACGCTCGGCTATCGCCTTGACTTGGAGAATGTAGGGAGCTGCGGTGACCAGGGCATCCTGTCGGTCCTCCATCAGGGTCGTGCCCGCATGATTGGCATAGCCGTTGACAGTAACTTCGTACCGCCGAATACCCACAATGCCCTCGACAATCCCTATCGGTTTCTGTTGTGTTTCCAGACGTCTGCCCTGCTCGATGTGCAGTTCCAGAAAAGCAGCCGGATTCGCTGTCCGGCGCGCTGCGGTTACTCTGCTTGGATCCAGGCCGGCGTTCTGCAGGTGCTCCGCTACCGTACGACTGTCCCACGCCCGGTGCTGTATGACATCCGGGCCCAGGGTGCCTGCCATGGCCCGACTGCCAAATGTGGCGCCAGACATGGTGGCTTCCTCCGCCGCAAAGTTGATGACTTCAACCGGATGGCGCAAATACCGGTTCTGCTGGTGCAGAGCCCGCACGATGGCCAGTGCCGCCAAAACGCCCAAAGCGCCGTCATACCGCCCACCGTTGGGTACGGTGTCGGTATGGGAGCCCAGGGCCAGCGGAGCCAGCGTACTCCCGGCTCCCGGATATACCCAGGTATCATTGCCTGCATGATCTGTAGATACGGACAGGCCCAGAGCCGAGAATTGCGCTCGGACCCATTCCCGGCCCTCCCTGTCTGCCTGGCTGTAGGCAATGCGCGTTACACCACCTTGCGCATCCGCACCGATAGTGGCCAGAGTGCCCAAATCCTCCAAAAGCCTGTCAGCATCTATCTGCAGCACCGGTTGCCGGATCATCGTTGAAGCGCGTCCTTTATTGGCGGGCTGGTTGTGCCCATTGTCTTGCCACCCCAATTCTGCCATATACAGCCCTCCAGTAACACCAATGTCGCAGACTGGCGTGTGTTTGCATGAAGGATTTGGGGGCCTACCCTTGCGCCAGTTAGTTGCCATAGAGATAGCGGTCGACCGGATTCTGGCCTATTCCCAGACTTCTGCCATTGGCTTGGTCTCCCTGTAGCAAGTAGCTACAGAGCTGCTCATGTACTCCCGGTTCCAGACCGATGGATTCGGCAATGACTTCGCCTTGGGCGCAACCGCCATGCCGTCTGCGCCGACAGCTACCCCCAGGGCAATCCCGTCGACGGTCAATACAGCGCAGGGTCCACCGGCCCTGTATCAGGATATGGGCCTATAGCCTTGGGTTGCCCCAAGCTTCCATGGTTGGGGGACTATATATGTACCCACACCGCACCCGTAGGCCGCGATGCTTCACCATATACATTTTCAGGCTTCACAGACCAACTAGTGTTGCAATCTCCACCCGCAGCTGCGCCGTCCCCGGACGCCATGTTCTTATTCAACCATTTATCCCGGATGTTCAAGGCCGCGTTTATATCAGCGTTCTTTTCAACATCACATGCACCACAATGGTAAACAGACTGGGATTTCCGGTTAGCTTTGCGTACAACCCCACAGTTGTGACACTTTTGTGATGTTTGGGGTCTATCTTTTCCGTATACGTCAACCCATATACCGTTCTAGCTGCCCCCAACCACTGCGCAAAATAGCACGATTCAAGCCTCTCTTTTGGGCCACATTCTTACCCGGGTTTTCCCTGGAGCCACGGGCACTCCTGGTCATGCCCTGAAAGTTCAGGTCTTCAAAGATGACTAGATCGTGTATGTCAGCGATGGTACGACTGGTTTGGTGGCACCAGTTCTTTATGACATGACGCATCTCCCTGTATATCTTCTGGATACGCAGCTTGGTATGTCGCCAACCATTACTTTTGTACTCTTGCCGGGCTAACTTCTTCTGCAGTCTGCGCAGCTTGGCATCCAGGAGTAACAGCGGCGGCAGTTCATACATACCACCTGTACTTAGCACTGCTTGGCCCACGTTCCGGTCTATACCTACAGGATTAATCGGCTTACACGGCCGGGCCGGGCGTGTTTCAGGCACTTCGTACAGGATGGACACATACCAGTTACCTGCCTCATACTTGAACGTGGCTTGCTTGGGTTTGTAACCTGCGTAGGGGTTCTTACCTGTCGTCTTCACCCACCCAAGCTTGGGAATGTAGATTTTCTTGCCTTTAATCCTGATATTGTCAGGCACAGTGAATTTGGGTGTGTCCTTGAATTTCCGTTTCCAGACGGGACGGCCCGCACCACCAAAGAACCGCTTGTAGGCTTCCGAATAAGTGTTTCATGGTGTAGCGCACAGTGTGTGACGGCAACTCACCCAACCAGGGCAATCCCTGCTTGACTTGTACGTACACCTTGCACAGGGAGAAGAACGTTACGGATGGCTTATCGGCTTCACCGGCCCTGTAGTCTTGCCATTGCCTTTCGCAAATTTCCAGGCCCTCGTTCCACACCTTGCGACAGGCCCCGGCAATGCGCATCAGCTTGTCGTACTTGGCCTTACTGCCCGGGCGCACCCGCAAGGTGATACCTCGGTGAACCATTGTCTCTTCTATGTTCATGGCCTATTCTAGCGTGCCCGCAACTACCTGCACTGCACAGTGTGGGTACGTATATAGTCCCCTTGCCTTGCCGGCTGCCCGCACACAAGCGTACCTTCACCGCGCTCCGGGTTCAGGACGCACCGAAATGCGGGGGCGGCGTCTCCCTGAGATGGCTCCGGGGGACGGTGAGGATCACCATGCTCATTATGCCATGACGGGGCGGCCTGGCCCGCCGCTACCGCCAGGGCAAAATCCAGGGCGCGGGCGAAGAAAACGCGCAAGGGCTGTCCATCCCCTTCATTGGCCCTTTCCACCGCATCAATATAGGTCTGGCGCTCGTCCAGTTCAATGATGAGCGGGGAATAGCCCATCATCATGGCCACATAGTTCACTTCCAGACGAGTCAGGCGGCCGTTGCCATCAGCAAAGGGATGAATCAGGATCAGCTCACGATGGATTTGGACCAGGGTCATGGCCACATCCCGGGTCGTCGGATGGGCCTGCATGAAGTCCAGATGGGCGTGCAGGTGCCGGCAGAAGGCCTGCATGAGCTCCGGTACCCGGTAGGGCGCGGCAAAGACGCGGTGTCCACCGCCAGGCAAGGGCGCAAAGTTGGGATCCTGCTTGTACTGGCCCGGCACGATCCAGTACTGGTGTTCCCCATCCGGACTCATTTTCCTGTGGGGTCGTACCAGCAGCAGCTCATGCAGGTGCCGCAAATCGTCCGGGGTGGGCCGATGGCGCCGGTTGCCCCAAACGCGCACGGTTTCAATGGCAGCATCGTGGCCCCGGATTTCATCATATTCGCGGATTAGGTGACGGCCTTCAGTCGCGCCCAAGAGCAGGAGCAGGGAGGTATCCCGATAGGTGAGGGAGTTGCCCTCAATCGCATTGGAATGGCAAGTCCAGCGCAGGCGCAGGTTGGCCCAGAACTCGCGGGCCTCCAGATCATCCAGCGTAGAAAAGCCTGCAGCCACACCGCACGCCGCTGTTCCAAGCTGGCTGCCGTCAGCTGGAATGTAGGTGCCAGTTCCTGCGCCTGGATGTCCCCGGGGAACAATGCGGGGGCATCTTGCACTGTGCTGTCGGGGTGAGGTTGGGATTCAGTCATACGAAGGTCCGAGACCAAGTACCTGTACGTTGTGGTTGCCCATAGTGCCAGTAGCGGGGCTAGCCAGCCAGTATGCCATAGCTCCGGGACAGTCTGCCGTTGAGAATTCCATGGAACCGTGTTCCTGTCGGTTTCAGTTAGAATTATCCGAAGACATGGAGATTGGGATGCGGCTACTGCATACGCCCTTATATCCGGTGTCTCCTGACACCATACGCTAAGGAGATTGGAAAAATGGAAGCACTGCCGGAAGGGCGTTCTTTGGCCCTGACCTACGAATTGTTGCAGGGAGCGATTGACATTCATGTCCATGCCGGCCCCCACCTGACCTCAAGTCCCCGCCGCGTCGATCCCTTTGAAGCGGCCCAGGAAGCGAAAGCCGCCGGCATGCAGGCGATTGTCCTGCTGGATGTTTTCGAGATGACGAACGGTGTGTCCTGGCTGGTGAACAAGATTGTGCCCGATTTCCAGACGTATGGAGGCCTGATCCTCAATACGGTCTACGGAGGGATGAATCCGCGGGCAGTGAAAACGGCCCTGCATTACGGGGATTGTGCCAAGTACATCAGTTTCGGGGCCCATTCCACCTACTTTCAGGCTTCCCGCGAAGGGCGCTACATCGATGGTGAATTCCGGCCGCTTTCCGCCATCTATCCCAAATTCAAGACGGAGGAACTGGATCGCTGTATTCGCATCCCCATCACCGAAGATCCGGACGAGCACCTGGATGAGATCCTGACCCTGATTGCCGCCAATCCGCAGGTCTACATGGACACGGGACATGTATCGGTGGAAGAGGCTATGCGCCTGGTGGACCTGCAGGATCGCTATGGGTATCGCAATGTGATTGTTTCCAGTTCCGTCACCAAGATTGCCTCGATCGAAACCCTGAAGGTCATGGCCGCCAAAGGGGCCCTGATCGAATTTTCTTTTGCGGCCTACACAGCGGCCACGCCCATTCCCCTGACACACTATTATGTGGAAAAGGAATACACCTCGATCGACGAGGGCATGAGCGAGGGCCCCAAAGGAGGCATCACGGAAGTCGCGCGCTATATTGACGCCATCGGAGCCGAGCATTGTGTCATGTCTACGGACTTCGGCCGCTATGCCCTGTCCACACCTGTGGAAGGTTTGCGCCAGTTCATCACCTGCATGCTGGACTTGGGCATTGCGGCTGACGACATCCATACCATGATCAAGACCAATCCGGAGCGTCTCCTTCAACTGTGAGTACGGGATCCGGCACCGGCTGGCAGAGAGGTCGTCTTCGGGTTCAGGGCAAGACGAGGTCTTTGCGCGGTCGCGTCAGGTGTACCGAATCCGGGGATCAATCCATACGTAGAAAATCTCCACCAGTGAATTGACAATGATATAGGCTGCCGCCACAAACATGACGATGCCCTGGACCAGGGGAAAGTCCTTGGCGATGATGGCGTTGACCAGCATGAGACCCAAACCGGGACGGGAAAAAACGGCCTCGATGATCACGGTACCGGCGAGGATCTGGCCGAATTGCAGCCCCACTACCGTAATGACGGGCAGGAGTGCATTGCGCAGGGCATGCTGGTATACCACGGACCGGTCTCCCAGTCCCTTGGCGTGGGCCGTCCGGATATAGTCCTGGCGTATGACCTCCAGCATGCCTGACCGCACCAGACGGGCGATGGTGCCGCCCGCCCACAGTCCCAGGGCCAGAGCCGGCAGCATCAGGCCCTTGAGGCCGGGATCACTGAGCACCGGCAACCATCCCAGGGTCACGGAAAAGACCAGGATCAAGAGCAGCGCCAGCCAAAAGCCGGGTATGGAGACGCCCAGCAGGGCAATGGTAACTGTGACGTAATCAATCCAGCTGTTGTGATGCAACGCGGCCGTGATGCCCAGGACGGTGCCGAACACGACCGCAAAAAGCAACGCACTTACTGTCAGTTCGATCGTCCGGGGCAGTCGCTGCAGTATGAGCTTGGCTACCGGCTTGCGCGACCGCATGGAATCTCCCAGATCGCCCTGCAGCAGTCCCTTGAGGTAACGGCCATATTGCACATGCAGGGGATCGTTGAAACCCAGCTGTGTCCGCAGCTTCTCGATGTCTTCGGCCGAGGCCACACTGTATTCGCCCAGCATCATCATGACCGGATCGCCGGGTACGAGCTGAGTCATCAGAAACACCAGGAGCGAAACCCCCAGCAGCAGGGGCAGCAGGGCCACCGTTCGTTGCAGGATGAAAACGTACATCACCCCGAGCCTGCGTGCATGTGCACAGTTGCTGCTGTCACCGGGACCACATCCCGCTTCCCGGACCGCGGTTTGCCTGGCATGAGGCTCACGCGACCGCTATCAGGCCGTCCACGGTTGGCTGCCAATCTGCCAGCCGCGGTGAAAGACCCCAGCGGTCCACATGGTTGTAGAGGTAAATCCAGGGTGCATCGGCATGCAATATCCGATAGGCAGAGCGGTACAGATCCTGGCGCCGGACCGGGTCTGTCGTTGCCTGTGCCTGATCCAGGATCCGATCCAGTCGGTCATTGCCATAACCCAGCCACCAGGGTCCTTGCAGACCGCCATGAAACTTTTCCCGCAAGGCCCGAAACGTACTGATGGGTGAGGAATCGAAACAGCAGGCGTCATGTATGGCTTTCGCCTTGACCCGCTGGGCATAGGCCGGCCGATCCGCATGGGTCACGATTTCCGTCGCAATGCCGATTTGGGCATACTGCTCTGCCAGCAGGGCAGCCAGCTGCGTGGCCTCATCCGGCAGTTCCAGCGGTACGTCCAGGACCAGGGGCATGCCCTGATCCCACCCCGCGTCCGCCAGGAGCCGGCGGGCCTTTGCCGGATCGTGGGGATAAGGTGCAATGGCCGGATCATGTCCCGTATGCTTGGGGGTCAGCGGACCTGCCAGGGGCAGGGCCGAGCCCTGTGTGATCCGATCGATCAGCAGGGCCTGATCGAAGCCGTAATTGAGAGCCTGGCGGACCCGGGTGTCGGTGCAGACACCCGCCAGCAGGTTGCACATGAAGACGGTACAGACATTGCTGGGTGCTGTCTGCAGGCGTGTCCGTTCGTCGGCCGCGATGCGGAGACCCAGCTCATGGGACACACCCGTAAGCATGTCCGCGTCACCGCATTGCAGTTGCCGCAGGCCTTGGGCGGCATCCTGTTCCACTTTCCAGGCCAGCCACGCAAACGCGGCCGACCGGGCTTGCCAATGGTCCTGGTGGGCCGTCATGGTCATGGTCTGTCCTGCATCGTCAGCCAGCCGGTAGGGACCGCTGCCGACGGGATTGCCGGTGACGTTGTCCAGGGCGGCCGCGGGCAGGATCGGGATGCTTGTGAGCAGATCCGGCAAATCGGCCATGGGCTTGGCGGTAACCAGGCGCACGGTATCCCGCCTGACAATCTCTATGACTGTATCTGCCAGATAGCCGTGAAAGAGCCCTTCCGTGCCCAGGACCCCACCCAGATCCGGGGCACGGGCGCGTTCCACACTGGCCACGACATCTTCCGCCGTGAGGCATGTACCGTCGTGGCACACCACCCCGGAACGCAGGGTGAATTCCCACGTGCGGGCATCCGCCTGCACGTGCCAGGCCTGGGCGAGGCAAGGCTGGAATGACTGACGGGTACGGCGGACCAGAGGCTCAAACAGGGCATGCAGAATGTTGAGGCTTTCCGCATGGTCATTGACTATATGCGGATCCGTGAGTGCCACCCGGGACTGCAGGATGGTGAGGCCGTCGGCCATGGGGCTGTTTTCCTGCCGGGCCAGGGGCGATCCGGATCAAGCAGGAATCGTAAGGCTTTCGATATCCCGGGGATAGTAGGTGATCATGTCGATGCCGTCTTCCGTTACGACGACGGTATCCGAATGGCGGAAACCGGCGAATCCCGGCAGGAACAGGCAGGGTTCGACGGTCAGGCAAAAGCCCACCTTGATTTCGGTCTGATCACCGACATCCAGAAACGGTCCTTCATGGCCCTCGATGCCGATGGCGTGGCCAATGTGGGTGCGCGTCAGACTGTAGAGGCCATGTTCTTCCAGAAAAACGTTGACCGCTTTTTCGACATCGCACATCCGGGCCCCGGGCCGGATGGCGTCGAAGGCCACATTCTGCGCCTGTACCTCCAGCTCGAAGTACTTGCGGTGGTCGTCGGTCAGGGGCGCGATCATCAGGGTACGCTCCAGTTCGCTGGTATACCCGCCCACTTCGGCGCCGGCATAAGTCAGAATGACGTCGCCCGGCTTCAGGCGGCGGCCCCCGGCGCGGCGGTGATTGAACGCAGTCTTGGGACCTGACGTGAAACTGGCGAAGGCACCTTCGGCCCGGCCATAGGGCTCCCACGCCTCCGGCAGGGCCTTGATCATGAAGGCTGTGCCGGATCGACTGGCGCGCTGGGCGACATCCACTTCCACGGCGCCGGGTTCAATGTAGTCCTGCAGGAAGCCATGGGTCACGTTCCCGAACATGGCACTGAGCCGAATCAGTTCGATTTCCTCGGCTGACTTGACTGCCCGCATGTCGTCAATCACGTCCCGCACGTTGACCAGGGTGGCCTGGGGCAGCACCTCCGGCAGATCGGGGCCCCGGTAGCCCATGCCACCGCCCCAGCCCGTGCTGTCGACACCCAGACGGCTGGCGGCCAGGCCCTTGTCGCCCAGCAGTTCAGCCAGATATACCATGGGATGCTTCAGGCCCGGGTAC
Source organism: Caldilineaceae bacterium (assembly GCA_965200385.1). Lineage (GTDB taxonomy): Bacteria > Chloroflexota > Anaerolineae > Caldilineales > Caldilineaceae > Bin34. The sequence goes on along the minus strand of OZ241342.1, from coordinate 3,057,505 downwards.
TCCCGGTACACTTTCATCTCCTTGATGTTGGGATTGCGTACCGGAATGTTCTCTTCTTCCAGATGGGGCACCAGCAGGGCCATTTCGCCCTGCAAGGGCACCACCAGCACAACCGGGCGCTCCGTCGCCAGATGGTGGAAACCACTGAGGTAGAACGTACGCGTGGCATTGAACACCACCAGGCCTGCAAGGTTCTGCTGGTCCATGTAGGCGCGCATCCGGGCAACGCGCCGGTCAAGTTCCTGATCGCTGATTTGATATTTCATGCTGACGCTCCGGGCAATATGCCGTATGGACGGTGACTGGGCAAGCCCCGGAGCGGAGATTGGCCTCCGCTCCGGGACAGCGAGCAAACGGGCCTATTCAGTCAGGGCCACGTCGAAGATCTCGGGATGGGCATACGGATCGAACCGGAAGCCATCGACCTTCGCGCTGACGCCAAAGATGGAGACGTTGGCGTAGATGCCGGCACCCAGCGCATTTTCATTGATGATGCGCTGGACTTCCCGGTAAATCTCGCTCCGCTCCGCTTCGTCGCCTGTTTCCAGACCCCGGCGCAGCAGGGCGTCCAGCTCATCACTGGCCCAGTGGGACCAGTTGCGGGTGCCCAGCGTGCTGGAATGGTACATGCGGTCCAGGAACAGGCCCGGATCAGGACTGTAGGTACCGATCAGGGCAGTGTTGAAGGTACTGTCCAGGGACGCCATGCCGTCCATCATGGCCGTACCCGTCATGACGTTGACCAGGAATTCGATGCCTACACGCTTGAGCTGTGCCTGGATCACCTCGGCGGGCAGTTCAGCGACATAACCGGGGAACGTGGCATGGAAGATGGACAGCACTTCGCCGTCCTTGGTGCGATAACCGTCGGCATTGATTTCGGTGTAGCCCATTTCCTCCAGCAGGGCAATGGCCCGATCCGGATCGTAGGGGAACATGTTCTCCACGCTGTCGTCGTAGAACTTGACGCCGCGCGTGAGCAGCTGATGGGCCACGGGGTACACGCCCTTGAATACGATCTGGTCAATTTCATCCCGATCGATGGCGTGCATGATGGCCTGGCGCATCCGAATATCGTCCGTGGGCGGGTAGGTGGTATTGAAGTGAATGCCCCGGGCCAAGCCTACCTTGGGGGCCCCCAAAACGGCCGTCGCCGGGTTTTCCTGTACACGATCCACCGAGGCGGGCGGCACTTCATCGATGATCAGGATTTCGCCGGTCTCCAGGGCGGAGAGGCGGGCCTCTTCTTCCAGAATGAAACGGAACACCACCCCTTCCAGGTAGGCCGGACCGGTATGGAAGATGGCCGGGCCCCAGTTGTAGTCGTCGTTGCGTTCCAGTACGACCTCGTTGCCCGGGATTTCACTGACGAACTTGAAGGGTCCCGATCCAACCAGCGCTTCACTGAAATTGTCGCCATGCTCTTCCACGGCCTGCTGGGAAACGATGCCCATGAAAGGTGACGACAGGGCAAACGGGAAGAGTGCATAGGGGGTCTCGAACGTCACTTTGAGGGTCGTGTCGTCAATGACCTCCGCCCCTGTATAGGAACCCAGCAGGGGACCTGCCTGCTTGGATTCGGTGGCCGGATCCTTCATGCGATCGAAATTGAACTTGACCACTTCGGCGGTGAGGGGGGAGCCGTCATGGAAGGTCACGTCGCCACGCAGGGTCAGGGTCCACTCGGTGGCGTCGTCAGAGGCTTCCCAGGCCGTAGCCAGGCCGGCTACGTAATTGGCGTCATCATCCAGGTAAATCAGCCGATCGAAGATGTTGCGGAACACATAGGCCGCCTGGGTGAAGGCACTGGCATGCGGATCGAACGTGTCGTAGTCCACGTTGCGAATGCCGATGGTCAAGGTACCCGAGCCCATAGACGCCATGGCTGCGTCTTCCTCGGCCATGGGCGCATCACCGGTGGGGGCGACACACGCTCCCACCAACATCATGGTGGCTGCCAGGAAGACCCAAAGCATACGTATCCTGTTGTTCAACATGGTATTTCTCCCGAAATTTGACAAGAAATATCGTGCAACAGCCGCCGCATCGACAGCTGTCGGCCTGGATTGTCATTGTACATCAGGGGCCCAAATGCACCTAGCGCACTTGCATGCGGGGATCCAGGGCGTCTCGCAAGCCGTCACCCAGGATGTTGATTGCTACCACCACCAAGGCAATGGCCAGCCCGGGAAACGTGGACAGCCACATGGCTTCCCGCAGGTTGTAACGTCCCCGGCTGACCATGGCCCCCCATTCGGGGGTAGGCGGTTGCGCCCCCAGCCCGATGAAACTCAGGGAGGCAGCCCCGAAAATGGCGCTGGCCACCTGCAGGGTGGAAAGAACGATCACCGGTGCCAGGATGTTGGGCAGGATATGGCGGACCACGATGCGGTTGTTGGAACTGCCGATCAGGCGCGCGGCCGCGACGAAATCCAGCTGGTTCTGGGCGAGGGCGCTGCTGTGGACAATGCGGGTGAAGGCCGGGACCGCGCTGATGCCTACGGCGATCATCACGTTCTCCAGGCTGGGTCCCAGGATGGCTACGATGACAATGGCCAGGAGTACGCCCGGAAACGCCAGCAGCAGATCCATGGCGCGCAGAATGACAAAGCTGACGGCACCACCATAAAAGCCGCTGAGCAGGCCCAGGATCAGGCCGGCCAGGGTGGCGATACCCGACGAGATCAGGCCAACGCGCAACGAGATCCGCGCGCCCCAGATCACGCGGCTCAGGACATCACGCCCCGTGTCATCGGTACCGAACCAGTGTGCAGACCCCGGAGGCTGCAGGACCTTGGCGGCATCGATGGCCAGCGGATCGTAAGGAGCCACCACCGGCGCGCATACGGCACATACAACCAGCGCTGTGAGGAAAACCACGCTCCCTGCGGCTGCGCGGTTGCGCAGCAGGGTACCCAGCAGCTGCCGGAACGAACCGCGCGCGGCCTGCCTCATGACGGGTTCCCGGTGTCCCCCGCGCGGGTTGCCGGTGCGGCATGTGCCGCGGGACGTACGCGCATCAGGACGAAGATGGAACCGTCCGCTGCGATCTCAGTGGGAAATGTGGCGAGCCGTCGCCGGTCCGTCAGGCATTGCCCCGAGGTGAGCGCGAATTCCCAGCCATGCCAGGGACAGACCAGGATCTCGTTTTCACGGCCCCACCGGAAGGTGCCGGGCGCCGAGGGCAAGGTGGTACCCCGCACTATGCCCTGGCAAATAGGAGCGCCTTCATGGGGACAATGATTCAGAACGGCCCGGAACTGCTCGCCAACGCGGAAAATGCCCAGTGAACGTCCCGCCACTTCCACCTGCAGACAGGTACCGGCGGGTACTTCATCGGCATGGCCGACTCGAATGCGCGTGAGGTCAGAAGCAGCAGACATGGCAATCGACATATGAGGAGGGGCAGGCTGGTGCCGTGCCGGCGGGTATCAGGCCCATTCCGTGAAAAAGCGTTTCCAGTTTTCAAAGATGATCATGTCCTGCAATTCCTTGGGTACCTTGGGCAACCGGGTGCCCGCTACCATATCGTTGATGCGTCGCAGTCCCTCTATTGTGCCTTGTACGGTGTCAAAGGGAAAGTCCGTGCCAAACAGGATTTTGTGTCCTACGCCATACTCCATCACTGTGACCAGGGACTGCCAATAGCGCCAGGCACGGAAGTGAATGGCTGAAATGTCGGCGAAGAGATTGGGCGCCTTGCGAATGAGCACGATGGTGTCGGCTTCCCAGGGATGACCCAGATGGGCCAAGATCATTTTCAGATCCGGGAACGCCAGGGCAATGTCTTCCAGCTGCAGGGGCAGACTCCAGCGAATGCGGGCCTGCCGGGGAAAGGTAGTGCCCTGATGCCACAGGATGGGCAGACCCAGTTCCTGGCACTTGCAGTACAGAGGGTAGTAACATGTATCCATGGGGTCAAACAACTGGTAGGCCGGTGCCAGTTTCAGCCCTTTCAGCCCCAGGGTTTGCACGCAATGTTCCAGCTGCTCCACACAATCAGGCCGTTTGGGATCGAGCGAAGCCCAGCCTTCCAGCTTGTCCGGATGCTGCCGCACGTAGTTGGCGATGACTTCATTGGGCACGTCGAATCCGGTTGCCGGGGCCTGCAGACCAAACACGATCACCTTGTCCGCATCGGCTGATGCAGCCCAATGACGTTCCGGACGGGCGTTGAACAGATCCAGGTCAGGCATGTCGCGGGCGAAGGTGTCGGCCGCCAAACCCATGTTGGCCTGCCATGCCTGGATCGCATCCTGCATCACGGACGGTGATACGTGATCCGGGTACCAGAGAACGTGAGAATGGCAATCCACAATCATGTTGCCAGGAGTTCCTTGGAGTCTCGCACAAAAAGGTTGTCCAGTTGCCCGGTTATCCGCTTGTACCTATATCCGCTTGTACCTAATAGACGCTTCATGGGCCGGGCTCTTGCCCATCCCTCCACGTCCTGACGGGCCTGACTCTGACCCCGTCCCGCAAGCGGGAACCCCGCGACGCAGGCATGGATCGTGGCCTTCGTATCGGTGTGCATACGCAAACCGCACACAGCGCAGACATAGCGCGCCCGCGTTGGCGGGTTATCCTTGTGCACCCGTCCACACCGGGAACACGTTGGCGACGTGTACGCCGGATCGACCCACGCGACATGGGTCTTGTACGCCAGGTATGGCACCCGCTGGCCCCCGTGGCTGCACCCGCCGGGTGGCTTTGGCTACGCTACCGGGCCTGACCCGGACCGTTACGGCGCGGTGAGTTTTCATACCCTAGTATACCATGATTGGATAATGAATTATGGCTTGATTCCTTGTAGGGGCCGCCAAGACCGGAGCGGAGATGCAGGCAGCTATCTTTGGCACTCACGCCAAGCTACAGTAAATTTAGGAAGAAGACCCCCATGGCTGCAGGCAGCCGTGGGCCATGAAGTTACAAGGACTACTATATATGTATCTGGGATGTTTCCAAAGCAACCGCCCCCTGCATCAAATGGAATACGAGCGTTTTGCTCAGACGGCCTTGGCCCTTGGATATGCCACAGTAGACGTACCGGCGCTCAATGACGAGGCCGTGGCGATCTGTCAGGGCCTGGGCTTCCGCCTGTACGCATCTGGAGCCGTGATCCCCCCGGACCTGAGCCGGGATGAAGCCCGCCAGGCCACCATCGTGCAGCAGCTGACCGCGGCCATTGACTGGGCCCAGCGCCATGGGATTCAGGTCATCACCCACCTGATCGGCAAGGATATGACCCTGTCCGGTGACGAGAATTTGGCTGTCTTTAAAGAGGTATATACGCCCGTGGCGGCGCATGGGGAAGCCTGCAACGTCCGCTTGGCTTTTGAGAATTGGCCCCGCAACGGCACCATGCTGGCTACGACCCCGGAAATGTGGGATGGCATGTTCAATGCGGTACCGTCCACGGCTCTGGGGCTGTGCTATGATCCCTCCCATTTCTACTGGCAGGGCATTGACTATATCCAGCCCATACGGGACTTCGCGGATCGGATCTACCATGCGCATGCCAAGGATACCGAGATACTGGATGCCGGCCGCAATGCCTATGGCATCTATGGACGGCAGCTGGCCCGGACACCGCATGCCCAATGGTGGCGCTATCGCCTGCCCGGCTACGGAGCCGTGAACTGGTACCACTATCTGGATGAATTGTTCCAGGCAGGTTACGACGAAGCCCTGAGTGTTGAACATGAAGATGGAGTCTGGGCAGGTACCGAAGAGGACGCCGTGCGCGGGCTGCAGCTTTCGCACCAGTTCCTGACTCCTTTTATCGTCTAGTGCAAGTGCCGGGACTCCGGGTTGCCGCCAGAGGCAAATTCAGAGTCCCGGTTGTCTGCCGGATCGCAGCCGGGATCGGCATCGATCTACAGAAGGGACTGCCAGGATCATTCCCTGACATGGTTCATATCACCGTTTCTGGTCTCTATTGGAGCGAACCATCCGGCTTCAGGCGGCGATAGAAGAGAGAGGGCGCAGCTCACGCCCACACTGCGCGTGAGCTCGTTGATACGCAGGATCCGATCGGCCATTAGTCCTGAAGCCTGCTGAAGCATGGCTGGCGACACCTGGACTTTGCGTCTGCCTTGCCGATCCCGCGCCGCCTGCAGGCCAGTCCAATTCTGTTCCCGGATCAGATTGCGCTTGAACTTGGCGTGGGAAGCAAAAAGATGAAAGATCCGTTGGCCTGTCGCCGTTGAAATGACAAGGTTTTTGACCAAGAAAACCAGAGGCTACTTACAGTGCCGGTCATACAGGTTGGCCCCGCAGGACAACCGGTCCAGTCATAACCACATCAAAACCAGCCACGGGCAAGAGCACGCTGCTCATTCTCACCCCTATCCCACATCTGTTGTATATGGTCCAGAAGCCGCTGGAATGACTCGGGGACTAGAGGGTGTGCCTCCAGATAGCGTATATATTGATCCCGGTGGCGTGTCCGTCCTTCCGCAGTGGCAAAATCGGATCGCACTTGGGCTGTTAGGAGTTGTGCCATAACTGTTTGGCCAGTTATTAATGGGATGGAGAAAATCAACTCGCTGTCCTGCTATCCCATAGCTTATCGTCTGTGGAGGCTGATGAGTTCAATATATTATCCCCGGTGTTGCCGACGGATGCGTGCGGGTTCGGCATCCCCTTGGGTGTCCCGGGAAAAAATGCGTCGCGACCGGTCCGGCAGGGGCAGGTCAGTTCTGACACCGCCCTGGGCATGTGATGCGTGCAGGGCCATGGCCACTTCCAGTGCTTGGCGACCGTCTTCACCGTCACACTGGGGACGCGCCCCTGTCGCCATGCAGTGGACCAAGTCTTCAATGATGGTTTCGCCGATGCCAGGCATGTGCGTAGGCCAAGGATAGGGTGCCTTGACGGGCAGGCCCCGATCGCGCACCCCGCCTGCGATTACCTGGTACAGGGCAAAATCCAGACCGTGGCAGGAGGAGCGAATGCGCCCTGCAGTCCCGATCACCTCAAAGTCCCACTCGGCTGCTCCACTGGGCGTTCCGCGCAGGAAGCCACGGACACCATTGTCGAAGGCCAGGTAGCCGTTGCCCTGCAAGTCCCCATCCACGGGCATGCTGGCATCAGCGGCGATTTCACCAAATACCCAGGTAACGTTGCCGGCGGCCAGGAAGCGCAATGTATCGATCAAGTGGCTGCCGTTGTGTGACAGACCGCACTGGCCGTAGCCTGTTACATGCAAGATCTCACCCAGTTCGCCTCGGGCAATGAGTTTGCGGGCTTCAGCGAACAGAGGGTGCCAGCGGCGAGCACAGTTGATGGCCAGAACAACCCCTCTGTCGCGACACACCTGAATCATGGCATCGGCTTCGGCCAAACTGAGGGCGATGGGTTTTTCGGCCCATATGGCCTTGACCCCGGCATCTGCACAGTCCATGACAATACGGGCACGATGCCGGGCTGTGGTACAGACACTGACGATATCCAGCTTTTGGGCTTCCAGCATGTGTCGGTAATCGGCATAGACATGGGATGTTTCCAGCTCCCAGCGCTGTGCGAATGCCTGGCGTTGCCCTGAATGCGGATCAGCGCCGGCCACCAGGTGGGTACGGGCAGACTTGATGTAGCTGGGTGCATGGCAGTAGGGCAGAAACACGACTCCTCCCCGACGTACTGCGTGTTCAATCTCGTCGTCAAACGTACTGCCCATGCGGCCCAGTCCGATAACGCCAGCTCTGAGTATACTCATGGAAAATTCGTCCTGTTATGTGTGCAGTGGCAGGAGATTTGCCGGAATCCGGAGTCTATCACGCTTGATTCGCGACTGTCTATCCCCCTATCGCACCTTCCTGGATCTGTCACGGCGAGAACGGGATTGTGCCATGATCACACAGGATTTGCCCGAGGTATTCTGTCGAGATACCGGCAATGCCTCTGTGCACACTGGCCACCATCGCGATCGCATGACCGGGAAAGTGATCGGATACAATCAGGTGCCTTGAAATCCGCAAGTACGATCCAAACATGTATCCCCGATCTTGCCTGACAGTATGTAGTAACCCGACTGTCGATCAGGCCATGCAGCAGATCCCGGCGTCACCAGGGCCTGTGCTGTGCCGGATCCGTTCAGGCAAGCCGGATACAGTGTGTTGGTTGCCTTCATGACCAAAACTTTGGCGCTCATGTCAACGTCTTGCCAGAGTACTCTTCCGCCATAGCCATGCTGACCCATTGCCCTGGAGTTGCCGCTTGTCCACAATTGCCTGGACTTCTTCAATGCCTTCACCTCTCAATGGTGAGAAGATAAGGGGGACTATATACGATTTCACACCGGGCAGTGCAGACAGTAGCGGGCAGGGTAGCATAAGGCATGAACGGTGAAGGAGACATGGTTCACCGGGGTATCACCTTGCGGGTGCGGCCGGGGTTCAAAGCCAAGCAAGCCACGTTCAAGTACAAAGCTGGCAACTGGTATGTGTCCATCCTGTACGAAGTGCCTGACCTACGCCCTGCTAGACCGACCTACCAAGTCTATTCATCCCGTCGGCATTGATAGGAACGTGGGGCAGGTGGCACTAAGTACTGAAGTCATGTATGAACTGCCAAGTCTGTTGAAGCTGGATGCCAAATTGCGCAGACTGCAACGCAAGCTGGCGAAGCAACAGCACAAGAGTAACGGCTGGCATAGAACCAAGATACGCATACAAAGGGTGTACAGGGCGATACGAAATGTCATAAAGAATTGGTGTCACCAGACCAGTCGCATTATCGCTGACGTACACGATTTAGTCATCTTTGAAGACCTGACCATTCAGGGTATGACTCGGAGCGCCCAAGGCTCCAAGGAAAAGCCCGGTACGAATGTGGCCCAGAAGAGAGGACTGAATCGTGCTATTTTGCGTAGCGGATGGGGACTGCTGGAGCGGTATATGGGTTACAAGACCTGCACAGAGAAGATAGACCCTGCGTACACGTCGCAAAAGTGTCATAACTGTGGGGAGGTACCCGTAAGTCCCAGTCTGTCTACCATTGCAGTGAATGCGGCATAGAAAAGAATGCCGATGTGAACGCGGCATTTGAACATACGGGACAAATGGTTAGCAAAGAATACGGCGTTCGGGGACGGCGCAACTGCAGGTGGAGATTGCAACGCTAGTTGGTCTGTGAAGCCTGAACATGTATCCGGTACAGTATCGCGTCCTGTGGGCGTGGTGTGAAATCGTATATAGTCCCCAAGGTAAGATATTGCATGAGAGAGCAAGTTGTATTGAGAGGATAATCCCATGTCAAATACCACTCGTATCGATTGGTACAACAATCCTGACGCGGCACGCGAAATCTTTATGACCGACGGTTACATTGTGTTACGGGGTTTTCTAAGCACGGATGAAGTGTCTGAAACGCATGAAAATTTAACGCGATTTATCGCCGATGTTGTGCCTGGACTGCCCCGTGAACAGGTTTTCTATGAAGATTTGAAGCAGCCGGATTCGCTTAAACAGATTCAGCAGATGTTCAGGCACGATGCATTTTTCGCAAAGCTGTTTTTCAGGAGCAAGTTCGAGCAAGTGGCAGAAGTATTGCTCAACGGGCCTGTTGTGGGCCAGAACATGCAATATTTCAACAAGCCTCCGCTTATTGGCAAGCCTACCCCGCCGCATCAAGATGGCTATTACTTTATGCTTGACCCCTGCGAGGCGACGACCATGTGGCTAGCCCTGGATGAGGTTGACGAAGAAAACGGCTGTGTACGATATGTCCATGGCTCCAACCACCTGGGACTCCGCCCTCACAGCAGAACGCAGACGCTTGGTTTTTCACAAGGAGTTACCGACTACGGCACTGATGCGGATAAAGCCAATGAGGTAGCACTTGCAGCTCAACTGGGCGATCTGTTGGTTCATCACGCGCTGACCATTCACCGCGCCGATGGGAACCGGAGTGCAGTCCGTACCCGGCGGGCGTTGGGATTCATTTATTATTCGGAGCGGGCAAAAGTGGATGAAGTGGCCCACGCTGCCTACCAAAAACGTTTGGCGGACGCGATGAAGCAGGCGAAAAAGATTTGATGTCTGGTGGTATCTGGCCGCCAGGCAGAGACCGAATATATTGAGAAAAAACAGGGACGTTGCTCTGCATTTCACCGGTTCTTGCGCTTGCTCCCTTGGCATGCCTCATGCCGGCGCAAGCTGTATGGCTGGATCCCCGCGGTAGAACAAGGCACAAGCAACTGGTCGTATCAGGTGTTTTCAGGCACTATGTGACACAGCACCGCGAATAATGCAGGTGCGGCGGTGTAACTGCTGAACATCCCAGCCCTGATGGGCCAGTATGGCGGTCGTGTCCCGGTTGGGATGGCAATTGCCCAGAGCAGATGACCAAGCTGGCGTGATCCTGTGGGCCAGCCTGGCCAAGGCAGGCGTCGTCGGGATTACATGCTCCAGCAGCACCAGTTGTCCGCCAGGTTTCAGCACACGCTGGATTTCGGCCAGGGTGGCATGCGGCTCCCCGACACTGCAGAGGACCAGGCATGACAGCACGCAATCAAAACGATGGGCGGCGAAAGGCAGCTCCTCGGCCCGGGCCTGATACACGCGAACGGAAGCTTGTGCCTGGCCTGCCCTATACGCCGCTTCTTCGCTGCGCTCGGTATCGGGTTCAATGGCGGCAACCTGACACGCCCTGTGGTATTCCCTGAAGTTGGGACCATGGCCACATCCAATCTCCAGAATGTGTCCTCGCAAGGGAGCTACCAGCCGGGTGCGCCAAGCCAGTCTGTTGAGCAGCGGCCACTGCCATATGGTTGTACGGTCGACGACAGTTTGTGCTCTGTCGTCATTGCCGGTCACGGGGCCATCACTTTCATTGACATCAGGACAGTTGAGAATGTCCTTCACCTGATCATCATACAGGACAGACAAACCGGATAGGACAAACGGCCACTCTGACCCGATCCAGTTGTCACCAAGGCGCAGGAGGCATGGTCATACGGGATGGCGCTTCGTACGCCATGTAGCAGGGACATCATCCTTGGCGGTGATTGTGCAGGACAGCCGCCTGCGTGTCTGTGGCACCAAGGCTTCCCGCCCGGATCATCTTGGGCTGTCACTTGCAGGGATGATTGTGCCGGGGACAGGCCGGTATCGTTCGTCTCTGCCCGGCGTACTGGCACCTGGACAGGCATCTTACCCCTTGATGCCCGACATGATCACGCCACGAATGAAATAGCGTTGCAGGACGAAAAACAGGATCAGGGAAGGCATCATCGAAATGACGGAACCCGCCATCAGCAGATGCTCCGTAGGTTCGCCACGCTGGGCGACATTGGCCAGAATTTGGGTGCGCAGGAACATCAGGCCTACCGACACCGTGTAATTGGTCATGCTGGTGAGGTAGATCAGGGGGCGCATCAATTCATTCCAGGACTGCTGGAAGAACAGAATGGACAGGGTGATCATCACCGGGATCGACAGGGGCACCAGGATGCTGCGGTAGAACCGGAGGACGTGGCAGCCGTCGATCTTGGCGGCATCGGCCAGATCCCGGGGAATGCTTAGGAAAAACTGCCGGAACAGAAAGATGGCGAAAGGACCGCCCCCGAACCAGGCGGGCAGGAAAAGAGGCCAGAACGTGTCCACCAGCCCCAGGTCATTGAAGATCAGGTAGGTGGGAATGAGGGTGACTTCCATCGGCAGCATCATGGTGGAGAGCATGAGAATGAAGATGGTGTGTCGTCCCCGAAACCGGAAATGGGAAAAACCATAGGCCACCAGCGAGGCGGTGACGACACCGCCCACGGTAGTGGCGATGGTGACGATGGCCGTATTGCCCATGAAGCGGAAGAAGGGCAGCACGTCGTTGACTTCCACGAAATTCTGCCAGCGCGGGTGTGGCGGAAACCACAACGGGGGAATGACGTTCAGTTCAATGGGCAGTTTCAGGGCGCTGGACACCGCCCAGAAAAGGGGAAAGCCGAAAATGAAGGCCAGCCATACCGTCAGGACGTGGGCAAAAACGTCCCAGGCCTTGAGCCGCCGCCACCGGCCCCGGGGAACAGCCCGGTCGTGCGCGGTCATGATGGCCGGTTGTCTGTTTCACCCTCGTAATACACCCAGCTGCCACTGAACCGGAACTGGATCAGGGTGAAGGCCAGCACAATGACAAACAGGATCCAGGCCAGGGCTGACGCATACCCCAGTTGCCAGTGACTGAAAGCCTGGGTGAACAGGTGCAGAACGTAGAAATAGCTGCCATAAAAGGGGCCGCCTTGCGTCGATACGTACACGGCACCGAAAATCTTGAAGGCAGCGATCAGGCCCGTGATCAGGACGAAGAAGAGGGTGGGACTCAGCAGGGGCAGGGTGATATGGACAAAGCGCCCCCAGCGGCCTGCACCATCCACCTCGGCCGCGTCGTACATCTCGCCGGGAATGTTCTGCAGGCCGGCCAGCAGGATGATCATGGTGGGGCCGCCGGCACTCCACAGGGCCAGCAGGATGAAAGTGGGTTTCACCCAGGTCCGGGAATTGAACCAGCCCGGGCCTTCGACCTCGAACAGTTTCCAGAGCCAGCCGTTGATCAGGCCATAATCCGGCTGGAAGATGTAGAGAAACAGAAACGTGGCCGAGACCACCGGCACAATGGAAGGCAAATAGTAAATCGTGCGCCATGCGGCCCGGCCCGGTATTTTGCGATCCAGCAGCAGCGCGAGCATGAGTGACAGGGCGATGCCGAGGGGTACGGCCAGGCCCACGTAGTACAGCGTGTTCCACAGCGAGAGTCCGAAGAGCTCGTCACGGGAGAAAGCCTTGACGTAGTTGGCCAGGCCCAGCCAGCGCGGGGCCAGGGGGAAGGCGTATTCCGTAAAGCTGAAGTACAGGGAAACAAGCATGGGGCCTGCCGTGAACAGCAGGAACCCCAAGAGCCACGGGGCAATCAGCAAATAGCCCCAGAATTCCTCGATGCGTGCTACGCGGCTGCGTGTACGCAGGGCTGTGATGGTCATGTCAGGCCTGACGCAAGCGGGCAGGGCGCTGAACCGACAGAAGGTTCAGCGCCCGGATGTACACGCACGATCGCCGGTGCGCCGTGTCAGGCAGCTTCGACCGGCGGCATGTCCAGAATGTCCTGGATGGCTTCCTGCAGGCGCTGGCAGCCTTCTTCGGCACTCAGTTCGTTCAGGTAGATGCCTTCCAGCAGTGGTGCCGTGGCTGCGATCACTTCCGAATCGCGCCCGTTGTGCGGTGCCGGGAAGGGCTTGACGTCCTGGAGCACCTGGAAGTGCGGAATGATCAGGGGATCGTTGGCCACGTCGGGATCCTCGAACACGTCGTAGCGCAGACCGGGTTCACCAATGCGGCCAATGCCCTCGACACCGACTTCCTTGCTGGACAGGTACTTGATCCATTGGAAGGTTTCATAGGGGTGCTGGCTGGAACTCCAGATGGGGAAGTTGTTGCAGCCGGCAAATCCGCCCCGCTTGCCGGTGGGCCCCTTGGGACCGGGCACCAGGCTGAAAGTCATGTTTTCGGGCGTAATGTCACCGAGGTACGCGCCTTCCCATACCCCGGACAGGGCCGACGCCAGTTTGCCGGACGACCAGAGCTGCTGCTTGGTGGCGGAATCCGCCATCACGGGCAGGGCCTGGACCTCATGATACATGTCCTGAATCCATTGCATGCCCGCCACGGCACCCGGCTCGCCCCAGGTGGCCTTGGTACCGTCCTCGTTCAGGGGCCAGCCGTCGTGCGCGGAAATCAGGGTCAGGTTGGCCTGATACCAGGCCCCGAACCAGGTACCCCAGCTGTCCGCCTTGCCATCGTCATCGGTGTCCCGGGTCAACAGGAGTGCGGCGTCACGGAAATCGTCATAAGTCCAGTCTTCCGTGGGCAGATCGACCCCGGCGTCGGCAAAGATCTCGGGTGCGAAATACAGGCCGGCATGCCCGGCGTGCCCGTTGACAGGCAAGGCATAGAGCTTGCCGTCTATCCGGTTGGAACTGAGTGGTCCCTCAATGAACACAGACAGGTCGTAGTCGTCCAGGGCTACGAATTCATCCAGTTCCTGGAGCAGGCCCCGGGTGGTGAACTTGCTCATGCCAAAGTGCGAGGCGTGACGGAAGGCGTCACCGGCCGTGCCCCCGGCGATGCGGGCCATGATGGTTTGGTCGTAGCCCTGTGGAATGACGTCCACGGTGACCTGGATACCCTCCTGGGAGGCGTTGAACCGCTCGGCCAGTTCCTTGCGGTACTCGAGATCCTGCACCACGTTGCGATCGAACATCAGGACTTCCACGACCGCTTCGTCTGTACTCGCCATCCCGGCCGGGTCTCCGGCTGGTGCCGCAGGTACACAGGCAACCAGGGCTGCTGCCGCACCGGCACCGGCCATACTGCGCAGAAATCCACGTCTTGACAAATTCCGAGTGTTCATGGAACCTCCTGGTTTTGGTTGTCCGTATAGCCCGCGGGCATGCCGATGGGGAATTGGGTACACCGGTATGCCGGGACAGGACTGTGCGCTATTATGTCAGATTTGCGCATCCCTGCCAAGCTTTCAGCCAAGCCGGGCAAAGGCATATTGGCCCCGCACCGGCATGGATCGGGAATCTGCGGGGTCTGTCATGAGCGACACTTTTATAATTTGTGCCGATGACAGGCAGGGCCCCGGGACGGAACGGCGTTGCCCGGGTGGCAGACCACCTGCAGCAGAACCGGCGGCCCACCGCCATCTGCACCTGCATCAGGCAGTCCACGTCAACAGCCCCGCTCAGGCCAGAACGTCAAGGCGGACCAGCCAGATTGTCCGGGTACCGTGCGGCCAGGACCGGGGCTCGGACTGCAGGCAACGCACAGCGCGCTGTGCATTACGTTGTCTGCGGCTCCGGCGAGGGATCCGGCAGGCGGGCCAGGACCAGAATGGGGAGGATACAAAACAGGGTCCAGAACAGGAAAGGTACACCGGCGCCGTAGGTGGCCAGCGCATTGCCCGTCGGCGGCGACAGGGCACCGCCCAGACGCAGCCCCGTCATGGCCAGGCCCAGGGCAACCCCGGCATAGGCCGGACCGACGCCTGGGCTCTCCATGAGCCGGGTGATGAAAATGCTCATGAAGGCATCCCGCATCAGGCCGCCGGCCAGCATGGCCACAAACAGGGCAGAACCGGGCAGCAGGGGCACGCTGGCCGTCGCCGCGGCCAGCAGACAGGCTGCCAGCACCAGGAACCCCTGGCGGTTGCGCCAACGATCCGACAGCAGGGTCAGCGGTATCGTCGCCACCATACTGGCGGTGTGGAATGTGGTCAGGGCCAGATCGGCCCGGCTCTCGAGCCAGCCTATATCCCGCAGGTACAGGGGCAGATACCCCAGGGTGCCTTCGACGCAGGCACCGTAGCCCACGACCCCCAGACAGATAAAACGGACATCCCGAATTCGCCAGACATGGAGAATGCTCTGTCGCATGCCCACCTGCAGGGTACGCTGATTGACGTTCGCCACGCCGGTCCGGCGGGGCAGCAGGGCCCAGAGCAGGCCTATCAGGACGCTGGTGCCGCCGGCCAGGCGCAGCACCGGCTGCCAGCCGCCCAAAGCCGGGGACAGATAGGTGGCGGCGGCAAAGGCGCCGGCCATAAACCCGAAGGCCATGCCCAGGGACACGCCACCGTTGGCAATTGCCAGCTGGTGGCGGGGAAACACCTGGGCACCGGCCTTGTGCAGGTTGATCGGAATCAGGGCCAGGAAGGGCCCCATCAGGAAGGACGTCGCCAGCAGGACGGCGAAATTGGGTGCATAACTCCGGGCCAGGCCAAACAGCCCGGCCAGCACACAACCGGTCACGAGGGAGGCACGGGCGCCATACCGATCACTCAGGCTGCCCCCCAGTACCGAGGCCACGATCCCGGTCAGGGTTTCCGTACCCCAAATCAGGCCAATCTGGACCAGGTTCAGTTGCAGATCCTGCGCGATTTCCGGAAACAGGACGGCCAGGGCCATGCGCGGCGCGGCACTGGTCAAGGATGCTGACGTCAGCATCAAGAGCCAGATGGCCCACTTGGTGACCACGGCCGGGTCAAGCCCAGGAGAAAGGGAAGAGCGAGTCAGAAGTTTCTCCGGAACGAAGTGAAAATCGCCACAGACGAGCAATAAAAAACCTCACCGGGATCGGTTCCGGAGCTGGCCACAGCCACTCCTGGGAGGTACCAACCATTGACGACGAGGCATGACCATTATGCCATAGCCCAGGCGCACCTCGTGTCCCGTTGCCACGACAATCTGCAGGCCCGGGCCTGCACACAGGATTGTGGGCAGAAATCCTGTATGCCAGAGCGGGCACGATGGATGAAACTTTCTTCTCGCTCAGGGCATGGAGTAAGGTAAGGCGTACCTTGTACCGGAGACAGTCCCGGCTTCGTTGCCACCCTATGTGAATAAGTCATGTCCATTCGTTTTTTCCGGCGTGTACGGATCGCGCCGGGTGTCTCACTGAACCTGAGCAAATCCGGGGGATCCGTTTCGCTGGGTCCGCGCGGAGCCAAGCTGACGGTTGGGCCACGTGGCAAACGGGTATCCGCCGGGTTGCCGGGAACCGGCATCTACTACACCAAGCAACTCGCCCCGGCAGGGGCACAGGCGACCCGGAAGCCCGCACCTGAACCTGCCAGTTCCGGAGCTGAGAAATTGACCCTGAATTTTTTTCAGCGCCTGAGCACACCGAAGGAAGAACAGAAACTGGTGGAAGGCTGTCAGCGGCTGTGCCAGGGTGATGAAACCGGGGCCCTGGCGATCCTGCAGGAGGCCATGCATCTGGCAGACGGTGCGTATCTGGCTGGATTTCTGGCCTTGCGTCAGCTGCAGCTGGACACTGCTGCGCTCTGTTTGCAGAGTGCCCTGGACAAGTCCGACCATCTGGGTCGGTACTTTGCCAAATACGGCATGGAGTCCCAAACCATGTTGCCCGTTACCGATGAAGTGGTGGCGCGTATAGAGCCCGGGGTGCGCGGGGTATTGCTGGGACTGGTGGAAGTGTATCAGAGGCTGGGCCAGCGCCAGGATGCGATTGCCTGTCTGGAGAAGCTGTTGCGCCTTGACGCCGATGATGTGGTGGTGCGCCTGTCGCTGGCCGAGTGCCTGATGGAAGCCCGGCCGGCGGATGGACATGATTGCCGGCGAGTGGTGCAGTTGGCCCAGGATGTACAGAATGAAACCGAACTGCACGGTGCTCTGCTACTCTACAAAGCCCGCGCACTGCGCGATTTGGGTTTGCAGGAGGCTGCCCGCGATACCTTGACCTACACGCTGAGGCGCAAGAAAGACCGCCCTGACCTGTTGCTCAGGGCTCTGCGCTATGAGCGGGCCGGGGTATATGAACAGCTGCGGCAGCGGCAGCGTGCACGCGCGGAATATGGCAAACTGTATGCAGAAGCACCGGATTACGAGGACGTGGCCCAGCGCTTGGGCCTGTGAGGCTTGCCTGGACATCCAGCCGGGCAGCAGCTGTGTCTCGGTGGCGCCGGAAGTTATCGGAGATGGCACCGAAGCCTCGATACGGTAGGTTGCACTCGGCGTGTGCCCAGGGGCAGGGTTTATGTCGGGCCCGGCGCAGGACATGGGGCACAGGGGAGACAGACAGTACAATGAGGCAACGGCTGCAACCCTGAGCCCGGCGTAACGGCGCTGGATACGGGCAGCAATATGCTGTAAAGACGATGGGCTGCAGCCCGACCCGAGCCGGTTGTGTACCCTGCATCTCCAGGAGAAGTTTCACGCTATGTCCGCCCCCCGTGTTCTTGATCAAGGTATGGTATGTGCCCCCCAGCCGTATGCGGTGGATGCGGGGACGGATATTCTGCGGCAGGGAGGCAACGCCGTGGATGCAGCCTTGGCGGCGGCCCTGGTGCAAGGGGTGATAGATCCACATATGTGCGGGCTGGGCGGTTATCTGCTGGTGACGCTGCAGTGTCCCGGTGATGCAGCCCCCGTCGTGCTGGATGCTCCGGCCCTGGCCGGTTCCCTGACACGTCCCGATATGTGGGAAGACCGGTACCTGCGCCCCAATCCCATGGGGTGGGGCTATTTTCTCCGGGATCATGTGAATGATGCCGGCTACACTGCCATCTGTACGCCGGGATCCATCAGGGGCATGCAGGCCATGCAGGAGCAGTGGGGGACATTGCCCTGGCCAGAGCTGTTTCCGCATGCCATTGAAATGGCTGTGGAGGGACACCGCGTCATGGCACGCACGGCCAGCGTATGGCAGCGTACGCCGGAATGTCCGGAGGAAATGACGCCCCTGGACTGCATCCGGCAGAACGCCGAGGCCTCACGCCTTTACCTGAAGGCAGACGGCGGTCCCTGGCGGGTGAACGACTGGTTCCGCAACCCGGACTATGGCCAGACGCTGGCACATCTGGCCGCGGCCGGCGCGGACGATTTTTATGCCGGGGAACTGGGACAGCGCATGACTGCGGATCTGGCCCGGCACGGCGCCTATGTCACGGCGGAGGATTTCCGGAACTACCGTCTGCCCGCGGTCGTTCCGGTATGTGGCACTTTTGACG
The DNA here is from genome assembly GCA_965200385.1 of Caldilineaceae bacterium. GTDB lineage: Bacteria > Chloroflexota > Anaerolineae > Caldilineales > Caldilineaceae > Bin34. The sequence goes on along the minus strand of OZ241342.1, from coordinate 3,038,983 downwards.
GGTACAGCATCACTACGGCACCGGTACCCCATGGGGGTGCCACCCTGGTGGCCATTCTCAACATCATGGCCACGTTCCGGGATGAGCCCGGCCTGGAACCGAACTCGCCCCGGTATCTGTATCTCTTGGGCATGGCCATGAAGGCGGCGTTTGCCGATCGGAATCCGCACATGGCCGACCCCCACTTTGCCGAGGTACCGGTAGACTGGATGACATCCCTGGACCGGGCCCGGCATTGGCATGACGTGATCATGGCGGGGGATCCCATCCGCGTGTCCTTCGTACCTGAAGGCCCCCGGGACACTACGCACGTCACTGTGGTGGACCGCACAGGCATGTGTGTAGCCCTGACGCATTCGCTGGGCTCCAGCAGCGGCGTCATTACGCCGGGGCTGGGCTTCATGTACAACAATTCCATGGTCAATTTCCATCCCCTGGCCGGTCATCCCAATTCGATGGCGCCGGGCAAAGGCCGCACCACAGGCATGGCACCCACCATTGTGTCGCGCGGGTCACAGCCTGTGCTGGCACTGGGCGCACCGGGTTCGACGCGCATCATCACCTCGGTGGCCCAGGTAATCCTGAATGTCCTGATGTGGAACATGGATGTGGCCACGGCGGTCCATGCACCCCGTATTGACTGTCAGGGCGACGAGATCCTGCTCCAGGCCCGCATTCCCCGACGTACCTGTGAAGCCATCGCGGCCTGGCATCCGGTTAGGCGCCTGGCCTACAGTCATGGAGGCCTGGCTCTCGTACATGCCATTGCCGTCGATCCAGCTACAGGTCAGGTGACAGGGGGCGCGGACACAGGCACCGACGGCATGGCGGTAGGCGTCTGACCACACAGGTTGCCGGTTCCCGCGCGCCAACGGCAAGCCTGCCGGGATGCGGCTGCACCGTGCGCTTCCGATTCTTGTGCCAAGATCTGTCCTTCTGATTAGAATGAAGTTATCAAGTCACCCAACAAGGAGAACGGTCTCTATGCCGCTGTCGGCACTGGATCACAAAGCCGTCAACACCATTCGCATGCTGGCGGTAGATGCTGTAGAAAAAGCCAATTCGGGCCATCCGGGCATGCCCATGGGCATGGCACAGGCGGCCTATGTACTGTGGACAAGATATCTCAGGCACAGTCCGGCCAACCCGCAGTGGCCGGATCGGGATCGCTTTGTGCTGAGTGCCGGCCATGGTTCCATGTTGCTCTATGCGCTCCTGCACCTGACCGGTTACGCGGTTTCCCGGGACGATCTGAGGCAGTTCCGGCAGTGGGGCAGTCCCACACCCGGGCATCCGGAATACGGTGACACGCCGGGGGTGGAAACGACCACGGGCCCCCTGGGCCAGGGTTTTGGCAATGGGGTGGGTATGGCGCTGGCGGCTGAATGGCTGGCGGCCCGCTACAACCGGGAAGGGTATCCCATCGTGGACCATTTCATCTACGGCATCGTCAGCGACGGGGATCTGATGGAAGGCGTAGCCAGTGAAGCGGCCAGTCTGGCGGGACACCTGCGTCTGGGCCGTCTGATCTATCTGTACGACGACAATCGCATCACGATCGACGGCAGTACGGATCTGAGCATGTCCGAGGACTGGGCAGCCCGGTTTGCCGCCTATGGCTGGCACGTGCAGCAGACAGATGGCCTGGATGCGGATGGCGTGGCGCAGGCCATTGAAGCGGCCCGGCAGGATCCCCGCCCCAGTATCATTGGCTGTACCACGACGATTGGATACGGCAGTCCCAACAAGGGCGGAACGGCCGATGCCCACGGTGCGGCGCTGGGAGCTGCGGAAGTGATCCTGACACGCGCCAACCTGGAGTGGCCCGACACCTCTTTCTGGGTACCGGAGGAAGTGGCGGCGCATATGGCGACTGCCGTGGCCCAGGGGCAGGAACAGGAAGCCCGGCATGCCGAGCTCATGCAGGCCTACAGCCAGGCACATCCGGCGCTGGCCGCCGAATGGCAGCAGGTGATGCAGGAAGACGTTACGCTGGATTGGGACGCCGTACTTCCCGTTTTCCTACCGGGCAAGGGCGATGCAACCCGCAATACATCGGGCCAGGTCCTGAATGCCCTGGCCGCGTATTTGCCCCAGCTGATGGGCGGCAGCGCCGATTTGGCCGGGAGCAACAAGACCGACCTCAAAGGTACCGGTGATTTCTCGGCTGCAGATCGCCAGCAGCGCAACTTGCGCTTTGGAGTCCGGGAGCATGGCATGGCGGCCATGCTCAACGGCATGGCCCTGCATGGTGGCCTCATTCCCTATGGCGGTACCTTCCTGGTGTTCACGGACTATATGCGCGCCAGCATGCGCCTGGCGGCGCTCATGGGTCTCCGGGTCATCTACGTGCTTACCCACGACAGTATCGGGTTGGGTGAAGACGGGCCGACCCACCAGCCCGTGGAGCATCTGGCCGCGTTGCGGGCCATGCCCAACATGACTCTGATCCGCCCGGCGGACGGCGCCGAAACCGCCGAGGCCTGGCGGGCGGCGGTGACGAATCGCACCGGACCCACGGTGCTGGCCCTGACCCGGCAAACGGTGCCGGAATGGGATCACGGGCATGACCGGTTCGGGGCCGCTGCCGGACTGCAGCAGGGCGCCTATGTTTTGCACGACACGGGTGCCGCACCCCGGATCGTGCTGATCGCCAGCGGCAGTGAAGTGGCTATCGCCATGGAAGCCGCCCAACAGCTGGCGACCCGGGACATAGCAGTGCGGGTGGTCAGTATGCCCTGCTGGGAATTCTTCGGCCAGCAGGACCAGGCCTACCGGGACCAGGTATTGCCGCCGGACGTGCCCCGCATCGCGGTGGAGGCGGCCTCACCGCTGGGCTGGGAACGCTGGGTAGGCAACGATCCCTCCCGGGGGGCCGTGATCGGACTGGATCACTTTGGTGCCAGTGCGCCTTATGCACGCCTATACCGGGAATTTGGCATCTCGGCCCAGCATATTGTGGAACGGGCCCTGTCCCTGCTGCACTGAGCATGTCCGGTTTCGCGTCTGTATCCGCCCTGAACTGGCAGGCCCTGGGGCGTGCAGTACGGGCCACGCGCCAGCACCATGCCCTGGAACATGCAACCCTGCAGATCCTGTCGGGCCAGACGGAGGACCTAGCCCTCGTCGGTGGCTTCAGCGACCCGAGCGGCTTTGTGCTCTTGGGTGACCTGACCCCGTCCCAGGTGGAGCCGGCCGTGACGCGCGCCCTGGAGATTTTGCAACAGGGCCAGGTCCAATGGGCCATTCATCCCCACTGCGGCACCAACCTGCTCACCCAGGCTGTGCTGTCCCTGTGCCTGGCGTGGACCCTGCTGGGTTCCCGGCGCACGCTCTCCCTGACGACTCTGAGTCTGGCGCTGTTGGGCTTTATGGCTATTGGCTTGTATGGCAGGGCTCTGGGGGAACGGCTGCAGGCATACACGACCCTGGCTGACGTCAGGGGGCGCCAGCCGGGCGCGATATACGGCATTGAAATACTGGGGCGCCGCGGCGTACGTGTCTGTATGGAGGAGGCGCCGTGATCTTCCTCTGCCAGCGGCCCGACCCCTTTCGCTATCGGCTCTGGATCCGGGAGCAGAAGGCGGAGCTGGATCCGACGATGGCTGATTTCAACTATCAGGTCGTCACAGACGCCAATTATCCGGTTCCGGAACTGGTGCAGACCGTGACCGCCATGCCCCTCATGTCCGATCTGCGCATTGTCGAAGTACACGGCTTGCTGGCCCGGCTGACCCGGCAACTGGAGACAGCGCACACAGCGGAGCGTGCCCGGACCGAAGCCCAATTGCTGCTCCAGACCCTGGCCAGTCTGCCGGTCGAGTCTCGGTTGATCCTGACCGAAGCGCTGGATGGTACACGCACGGACTGGAGCCGTCGCTTTCAGAAGGCCAGCCGCGGCCTGACACCCAAGCTGGGTGCACTCCTGACGGACGGACGCATGGCGGTCGTGGACCTGGCGCGGCCGGGACCGCGGGATCTGGAATCCTGGGTCCATGCGCGCTGCCGGGCCAAGAAACTGTCCTGTGGCGCGCAGGTGAGCCGCATGCTGGCCGAGCGGGCAGGTCACGATCTGCAGTTGCTGGATCTGGAACTGGACAAACTGGGGGCCTATGCCGATGGGGCTGAGTTGACTCCGCGTGACGTACAGGCGCTGGTCACGGATTACCGGGAAGAACCTGTTTTCCGCTTGGGGAATGCGGTGTTCCAACAGAAGCGGCGGGAGGCCCTGTCCACGCTGGCCCAGCTGCTGGAGCAGGGCCTGAATCCGATCCAGATCCTGGCGACGCTGGGTACCCAGGTGCGTCTCCTGGCCGCTATCCGGTTCTCCCCCCGCTACTCGGATCAGGACATCGCCCGGCAGATGGGGGTCAAACCTTTTGCCGTCACGGCGGCCCGGCGCAACGTCAATCGCTACACACCCGCCCAGGTGGTTGCGCTCAGCGACATGCTGCTGGAAGCGGATTACGCCATGAAGTCCCAGCCGGATGCCGAACTGGTGCTGGAGGTCCTGATTGGGCGCATGGTCTTTCCTGTATCCTGGCCTGACGTGTCCGCAGTCCACTGAGCGGACTGTTGGCAGCCGGCCATGTTTCTTTCCCAGCTGCAGCTGACCCACTTTCGCAACTTCCAGCATCTGGATCTGGCGTTTGCACGCCCTTTTACCGTCTTGCAGGGCCCGAACGGAGCCGGCAAGACCAATCTGCTGGATGCCATCTGCTATCTGGCGACCAGCCGTTCCCACAAGTCCCAGACGGACACCCAGTCCATTGCGGCCAGCGTGAGTCGCGAATCGATACCCTATTTCCAGATAGAGGGTCATGTGCAGGACCGGACCGGACTGCCGCAGCGCCTGCGTGTGTACTATGGGCCCCGCGAACTGCGGGGCCGGGTGATGAAAGTCCTGCAGGTGAATGGTGAACGCATGACCGCCCGCAACCTGATGGGACGCCTGCGTGCCGTACTCTTCATTCCGGAAGACACGCGCCTGGTGGCGGAAGGGCCGGGGGTACGCCGCCGCTACCTGGACATTACCCTGTGCCAGGTGGATCAGGCCTACTTCGATGCGTTGCTGCAGTATCAGAAAGTATTGAAGCAGCGCAATGCCCTCCTGAAGAAGCTGCGAGCTGCCGGGCAGGGGGCGGATTCCACGCGGGTGGCGGCCGAAACCCGGTTCTGGGACGAGTCCCTGATCCGGTATGGGGCCGAGGTGACCTACCGGCGTGCCCAATGGCTGCAGCAGCTGGTGGAGATTGCCCGTGCCTACCACGCCCGCATGACCCACAACCGGGAATACCTGGATCTGGTCTATCGCCCTTCCATCCGGCCCCGGGGCAGTCAGGATCCGAAGTGGCAGGAACCGGCGGGCATCTCCCTGGCGGAATGGCAGGCTGCCTTTGACCAGCGCCTGCAAGATGCGCGGTGGCGGGACTTGGGCCAGAGTGCAACCTCGGTGGGACCACACCGGGATGATTTCCTGTTCCGCAGCAATGACCTGCTCCTGAGCGAGTTTGGTAGCCGCGGCCAGCAGCGCACGGCGGTCATAGCGTATCGTCTGGCCGAGGTCGAGGGGATCCGGCAGCAGTGCCGGGAAGCGCCCCTCCTGTTGCTGGATGATGTCATGAGCGAGCTGGACGAGGTGCGCCGCACGACGGTAGTGGAGGCCATCCGAGTCCTGGATCAGGTGATTATGACGACCACGGACTGGTCCCATTACACGGACGAGTTTCTGGGGCAGGCATCGTGCTGGAAAGTCCGCAACGGAACGCTGACACTGGCGTAAGCCACCACCCTGCCCGGGAAACCCGGAGGTAAGGGATCGCGGGACCGGAGTCGGCCCGCGGCCAGCACTGTACCCGGTGCGGACGCTGGGCAGGCAACCGGATCCCGCCCATAGCTCACGGCCACGGACAGGGGGTGTGGATTGTCAGGCTGGCACTGCGGCCGGCATGGCCTCGCGCACCACGGCTTCCGCCAGCACCTGGTTGGAGGCGATCAGGGGCACAGGCAAATCACCCGCGGCCAGAACCAGGGGCAATTCCGTACAGCCCAGGATGATGACCTCAGCCCCTCGCTGTATCATGGCCGTGCCGACATCCAGCAGCCGTGCACGGGGCAAATGGGCAGGTGCACCTGCCTTGATGCCGTCCGAACCGTAAATGGCTTGCATCAGGCTGTCGATTTCCGCAGCCTGTGGCAACACGGGCTGCAGCGCCACGGCCTCCAGGGCATCCTGGTACAGGCGCACCGCCAGGGTACCGCGGGTGGCCATGATCCCGGCGTGGCTGACGTGCCCGTACCGCTGCCGAATAGCCTGGGCTGTTTCCGTGATCATGTTCAGGATGGGGCAGTCACAGACCTGCTGCAAGGCTGGCAGGTAATGATGGGCTGTGTTGCAGGGAATGGCAATGACTTCCGCGCCCTGACTCTCCAGGCCCCGGATCCCGGCCTGGAGAGCGGGCAGGGGATCCGGGCCCTGGTGCAGAATGGCTTCTGTACGGTCCGGGATGGCCGTGTTGTTGTCGATCAGGATGTGCAGATGTTCCTGATCCGTCCGGGCGGGGGTGGCGCGCACAATGCGGTCAAAAAGATCAACGGTGGCGGCCGGTCCCATCCCGCCCAGAATACCTGCGACACGTTTCATGCGTCGGTTCCTGTTGTGAAGACGAACAATGACAATATCCCACAAGCTGCTGCAGTCTGCAGCATAACGGAACACGTCAATGCCCCTGTTCAACGGACCAGGGGCGCCTATTCCCTGGCAGTTGTCCTGTCGGCAGTTCCGGATACCAAGTTCCGATGCGGGACTATTGGACTATAATGGCCCGATGGTGCCTGCAAGGCAGTCGGCGGACACTGCAGCGTACTTGGCGAGAATGAAGGGTGTCAGGTGATGGCGAACCACTCCGACCGTTCCATGGTGGTCCATATTCGGGAGTTTCCCAAAGCTGTATTCGCCTGGCCCTTGGCCGTCTTCAGTTTTCTGTTCTTTGTGCTTTATCACACGGGCGTAAACCCGGAGTGGCTGGCTTGGGGACAATTCCTGGTGCTGGCCGGGGTCTTTCTGACCATGGCCTTGGACATCGATATTCAGGCCCTGGTCATCGGCGGGTTGGTGATGCTGGTCGTTGTGCTGGGCAGTTTGGCTTTTGGCTATGCTTTCTCGGTTCCGGTGTGGAGCCAGGTAGGCACGGCCTTGACCAATATGAACCTGCAGTTCAGCCAGCAAACGGCATTGCTGTGGTGTGGTTTGGGCGTGATACTGGTGCTTTACAGTTTTTGCCGCATGGTGTACGACGGGCGCTGGACCATGACGCCCAATGAATTGCAGCACGAAGTGCTTTTCCGGCGCCGCCGGGCCTTTGCCCGCGGTGCCAAGACCGTGGAGGCAGAGTATCCGGATCTGCTGGAATGGATTTTGGGTTGGGGAGCCGGGACGCTGATTGTCCGGGATTCACGTTCGCGGCAGGAAATCAACCGCATTCCCCATGTATTGGGGCTGAGTGGCAAGGTCCGGCGGCTGGACCGGATTCTGGAACTCCGGGAAGTGGTGGACGTGGACCAGGACGAAGACGACGCGAGCGCCAGTTCGTACGTGCAGGGTGGATGAACTGGCTGGCGCGCGTGCAGGGTCCAGCCAGCCTTCAGGGCCTTACATGCATGTCACCTTCGACAATCCACTTGTAGGTGGTCAAGGCCTCCAGGCCCAGCGGTCCCCGGGCATGCAGCTTCTGGGTACTGACAGCGACTTCGGCACCCATGCCAAACTGCCCGCCGTCGTTGAAGCGCGTACTGGCGTTCACAAACACGGCGGATGAGTTGACCGCATCCACAAAATGCCGGGCGTTGGCCATGTTGTTGGTCAGAATGCCGTCGGAGTGGTCCAGGCTGTGGTCCTGGATGTGTGTAATGGCTTCCTCCAGGGTATCCACGACCTTGATGCCCAGAATCAGATCCATCCATTCCGTGGCAAAGTCGTTGGTGCCGGCTTCCTCGACACAGGCGGTATGTGTGTGGCCGTCCAGGGCCGCCATGGCATCCGCAGTCAGGCGCAGTTCCACATTGCACGCAGCCATGCGGTCCACCACCTTGGGAATGAATTCGGCAGCGATGGCGCGGTGCACCAGCAAGGTGTCCAGGGCATTGCAGACGCTGGGACGCTGCACCTTGGCGTTCTCGATGACATTGAGGGCCCCTTCCTGCGCTACGCTTTCATCCACGAAGAAGTGGCAAATCCCTATGCCGCCGGTGATTACGGGCATGGTGGCCTGTTCCCGGCACAGGGCATGCAGCGCCCCGCCCCCGCGGGGAATGATCATGTCCACGCAGTCATCCATTTGCAAAAGCTGCCGTACCAGATCGCGGTCGGTATCCTCAATGCTCTGAATGGCCTGGGTTGCCACATGCACCCGTTCCAGACCGGCATGGATGACCTGCATCAGGGCGCGGTTGCTGTGCTGGATGTCACTGCCCCCACGCAAAATGACGGCGTTGCCTGTCTTCAGGCAGAGGGAGGCAATGTCCAGGGTGACGTTGGGCCGTGCTTCGTAGACAACCCCGATCACGCCGATGGGAATGCGCCGGTTGGTCAGGCGCAGGCCGCTGGCCAACATCTTGCCTTCCTGATCGGCACCCACCGGATCGGGCAGGCGCACGACGTTGCGGATGTCCTGGGCCAGTGCGGTCAGGCGGTCCGGATTCAGGAGCATGCGATCCAGCAGACTGGCGGAGAGGCCCGCGGCCTGGCCCCGGACCATGTCGATCTGATTGGCCTCCAGAATGAGGTCGTGCTGTCTGTCTACTTCCTCGGCAATGCTGAGGAGAGCGTCGTTCTTGGCAGCAGTGGACAGGGTGGCCAGATAACGACTGGCCTGGCGGGCGGCCTGGCCTATCTGCAGGATGTAGTCGGAGAGCTTGTCCATGGCATTGTGCATAAGGGTGAACGGATTGTGGTTACAGCAGAATCATGTCATTGCGATGTATGGCGGCATTGCCGTAATCATAGCCCAAAAGCGCACTGATCTCGGATGACTGGTGGCCCTTGATGGCGTCCAGCTCGCTATGGGAATACCGGGTGACGCCCCGGGCGAAGCCTTTGTGTCCGTCGACGCTGATCAGTACCGTGTCGCCCCGGTCGAAGGAGCCGGTGACCCCGGTGATGCCGGGGGGCAACAGACTGCGTCCACGATTCACCAGTGCATTGCGGGCGCCCTGATCCACAATGACGGTCCCCGTGGGCACACCGATCAGAATGCGTTTCTTGCGATTTTCCAGCAGGCTGCCCGTACCGGGGAAGAGCGTCCCCAGTGCTTCCTGGGCCTGTACCAGGCGGGGCATGACGTCGGGTTCCAGGCCGGCGCAAATGATCGTGTCGATGCCTGCGCGCTGGGCCATCATGGCGGCATTCAGCTTGGTATGCATACCACCGGTGCCCAGGGCCGAGGAGGTGTCGCCAGCCAAGGCAAAGACTTTTTCGTCAATCCGGGACACTTCCCGGATGAGCCGGGCCTGCGGGTGGATACGCGGATCCTGATCGTACAGTCCCTGCTGATCGGTGAGCAGCAGCAGGAGATCGGCCTGTACCATGACGGCCACCATGGCCGAAATGCTGTCGTTGTCTCCCACCCGCACCTTGGGTGTAGCCACCACGTCGTTTTCATTGATGAGCGGCACGACATTGCAGGTCAGCATTTCTTCCAGCGTATCCTGGACGTTCAGGTAACTGGTGGAATCTTCCAGCTCGTGCCGGGTCAACAACACCTGTCCCACACACTCGCCCTGGGCCGCAAAATACCGATCCCAGTGCCACACCAGCCGTGCCTGTCCCACCGCACTGAGCATCTGGCGCGTGCTGCCGCGGCGCGTGACGGCGTCGGTTTGCAGGCGTTCCAGGCCGGCAGCCTTGGCCCCGGAAGTGACCACCAGCATTTCATACCCGGCATGGCGCAGGTGTACGACCTGGCGGGTCAGGTCACGCATAAGGGCCTGATTGAGCGCTTCGGACCCATCGGTCAGAACTGAGGTGCCCAGTTTGACGACTACGCGCCGGTAGGTGGCACGGGGGTGCCGAAAACGTTTTATGCCGGGGTGTGAACAAGAGGCCATGTTGCAAGAGGATGGTAGGCATTGCCGCCGGGACGCTGGAGACTTTCATACAAGTGTACCCTGTCCAGCACGCCCTGGACTGATGGGCCAGGACGCCAGCTGTGGGCTGTCTGTACGGAGTACGCGATCACCCGCTGCTGGCTGCGAGGGACAGAACGGGACAGACGGCCTATGGTGATATGGGGTCGCAGGTGTGCGGAGAGACGCGCCAGCTTCAGGTGCAGCAGGGCCCCGTACAGATCTGCGTGCAGCTGTCGCAATTGTCCCTGTATATCGTGGAGTTCAACCCAGATGCCGCGGGGACGGGATGCCTGCGGGAAGACACCCGGTTCACCCAGGCAGCAGGAAATGGCGGCCCTGTCGGCCAGGATGGCGGCCACACGGGCCTGTACGGATTGGATTTGCGGCGCGGCCAGGGTACCCAGGTAGTGGATTGTCAGATGCAGGGCAGGCCGCCGGATCCAGCGTACAGCGAGGGCCGCCGGGCCGGTGGTCAGGTCCGCCTGCAGGCGGGTCTGCCAGGCGGACAGCGCAACGACTGTTTCCGGATCCGGGGGACAGCCCAGAAAAACGGTGTGGGACCGGGGCGCCATGGTGTCCTGGAGGGCCTATCGCAGCAATCGTTTCAGATCACGGGCCAGGTCCCGGGCCTGTATGTCCGGACCATAGGCCAGCTCCAGCTTGCCTTTACGATTCAGTACATAGGTCCGTGTCGAGTGATCTACCAGGTATTGGGAGGCGGTGTTGCCTTCCGGGACGTGGGTTTCGGCGAAGACGCCGTACCGGGTCTTGAGAATTTCCAGAGCGGCGGTATCCGCGATGTAGACGCCGGTGAAATCCGCGTGAAAGCTGGCTGTGTACTGCGCCAGCTGGGCCGGTGAGTCCCGTTCCGGATCGATGGTCACGAACAACACCTCGATCGCGTCCTGCTGGCGGACCAGATGATCCTCATAGGCTTCCGTGATCTCATGCATGATGAGGGGGCAGTAATCCGGACAGAACACGTATCCGAAGAATACTACCAGTATCTTGTCATTCAGGTCCGCGCCCTCGCTGTCGAAGGGTTGTCCTTTATGGTCAAGACCAGTGATGGGAGGCATCTCCTGGGCCGGATCCAGGTGCGTACCCTGATAGGATCCCAGTCCGCCGCAGGCGACCAGCCATAGGCTGATCAGCCATGGGCCGACGCGCTGCAGGCGACGCGACCATGGCTTGCGATCACGGCCGGTCAAGATGCTGCCCCGGCTTCGTCCGGAGGTGCGGCTTCGGCGGGCAGACTGGCTTCCAGTTGGCGCCGCACGCCCTGCACAATGGGTCGATTGCGACGTGAATTGAGCTGGAGGCGCAAGGTGTCGTAGCGGTTCAGGGTCAGCTTGGGCCCGCGTGACAGCTCGTTGCGCAGGGGGGCCCAATCGGCGGCCAACGTCCAGTCACCCTGGAAGAGATACGCATGGCACTGGGCTTTCCCGGCGGGGGCCGCGGATTCCGTGAGAGTTGGGAGCACGGCAAGGTACGGTGGTACGGCGGGCACGATGCGCAGTTCCAGCTGGACGTTCAGATCACATAGCACGGCCAGGGCCGGGGCATAGGCTTGCGCCACGGGATCGTGCGCCGACATCTGCAGGAAAAAGTAGCGCGGAGCGGGAAACCGGAGGAAAAATTCCTGGTCGTCCGGTTCCAGCCGGATGTCTGCGTACCGGCCTCGCCATTGGCGTTGGGGTTCACCGGATTCCCGGATGAAGGTCGCGAAGGTATAGGTGGAACCCAGCGCAAAAGTAGGGCTCTGCCTGATAAAATCAGCGTGGGATTCAGGAAATGAAATGGAGGACACCTCAGTTTCTCGCCACTGGAACACAGCCATGTAGTATAGGGGATTCCGGTGGTGGATCGGAACAAAGGGTTACCTTCTGCGGCAGTCGTGCCCGGCATGGTGCAGTCCCGGACCGTTTGGGGGCATGTGCGGTCGGGATGCGTCCGCACTGGCAGCAGGGCGGAAAGCGCCCGACCTCAGGGTAACAGGCCATATAATGTAATGGCCGGCATGGAGACAGTGCTTCCCGGGGATGGGGAGAAGGCAGGCACACTATGACAGCATCTGTTCTGACGGACGTAAAGCGGGATACCGAAGTTTTCGACGCCATTGCCCTGGAACAGGGCCGACAAGCGGACGGCATCGAGCTGATCGCCAGCGAGAATTACGTCTCGCGCGGCGTACTGGAAGCCATGGGCAGCGTACTCACCAACAAGTATGCCGAGGGATATCCGGGCAAACGCTACTACGGTGGTTGCCAGTACGTGGACATGGTTGAGCAAATCGCCATTGACCGCGCCAAAGCCCTGTTCAACGCCGAGCATGTCAACGTCCAGCCCCATGCCGGAGCCCAGGCGAATGCCGCAGTCTACCTGGCCCTGCTCAAACCCGAGGACAGGGTGCTGGCCCTGAAGCTGGATCATGGCGGACACCTGACGCACGGCTCTCATCTCAACAGTTCGGGCCAACTGTATGAATTCCAGCACTATGGCGTACATCCCGAGACGGAGCAGCTGGATTACGAAGAGGTCATGGAACTGGCGCTCCGTTTCCAGCCCAAGCTGATCGTGGCCGGCGCCAGCGCCTATCCGCGCCATTTTGACTTTGAACAGCTGCGGCAGGTGGCCGATGCCACGGATGCCCTGCTTATGATGGACATGGCCCATGTGGCGGGGCTTGTGGCTACCGGTCTGCATCCCGATCCCGTGCCGTATTGCGACGTGGTGACCACGACCACCCACAAGACTCTCCGCGCCGCGCGCGGCGGGATGATTCTCTGCCGCCGGAAGTTTGCCCGCAGGATCAACCGGGCCGTATTTCCGGGCCAGCAGGGAGGGCCTCTGATGCATATGATTGCGGGCAAGGCCGTAGGTCTGGGGGAAGCCTTGCAGCCAGAGTTTCGGGCGTATCAGCGCCAAACGCTGGCCAATGCCCGTGCGCTGGGCAGTGCACTGGCCGAAGCCGGCTTGCGCCTGGTGTCGGGGGGGACGGACAATCACCTGGTGCTGGTGGATCTCAACAGTGTCCAGGATGAAGCCGTAACCGGCAAAACCGTGGAGCTGGCTCTGGATCAGGCGCATCTCCACTGCAACAAGAACATGATTCCTTTCGATCCGCGTCCGCCGCTGGTCACAAGCGGCATTCGTCTGGGATCCCCTGCGGCTACGACCCGCGGCATGGGCACGGCAGAATTCCGCCAGATTGGTGTCTGGATCGGTGAAATTGCCCATGATCCGGGTGACACGGACTTGCAGGCGCGGGTGCGGCGTGACGTCCTGGACATGGTGCAGGATTTTCCGGTGCCGGCCTGACGCCCGGGAGGCCCCTCTCACTTGCACACCTTGCACGTACATGCGGCCCTACAGGAATACCGGCAGCGCTATGCCTGGCTGTGGGGCCTGATCCAGTCGCCGCACCTGATCGGCGAGCGCGTGTCACCGGTCCAGCCGGACCCCGGTCTCTACCAGCGCCGCCTGCAGTCCTTTTTGGATTTTGTGGGATCACCCGAGACCCGGTTTCCCGGTCTGCTGGTGGCCGGTACCAGCGGCAAGGGATCGGTGACGATTCTGCTGTCCCGCGTACTGGAGGCAGCGGGCTACGCGACGGGATATCACATCAGCCCGTACCTGCAGCTGCCCCAGGAAAAGCTGGTAGCCCGCAACGGCATGATTCCGGTCCCGGCTTTCAATCATCTGTTGGCCACGTTTGCCCGGGATTACGGACGCTGGCAACAGGCGCAGCCCCGCTATGCCCGTCTGCGTTACGGGGAAGCCTGGGTTGCCCTGACCTTCCTTTTCCTGGCACAGGAGGCCGTGGACTGGGGTATTGTCGAGTGCGGGCTGGGTGGACGATGGGATCCCACCAATGTGATGCAGCCCGTGGTCAGTCTCATCACCAACGTGGGGGCGGACCATCTGGTGTCACTGGGTGGAACCCTGCAGAGTATCGCCCACCATAAGGCGGGTATCATCAAGACCGGCAGTTTGGCCCTGACCGGGGTATGGCAGCCGGACTTGCTGGCGGTGCTGCAGCGGGAAGCAGACCGCCAGGGGGTCACGCTGCACCGGGTTGGATCCCTGACGGCTCCGGGAAACTGCACCTTCCGCTATGCGACGGCCCGTCTGCCCCAGGGGCAACAGACGCTCACGCTCACCAGTCGCTTCGCCCGGCATGAGAACCTGGTGCTGGCGGATCAAGCTCCGTACCAGGCGGGCAATGCCGCGCTGGTCGTGGCGGCCCTGGATCTGCTGCAGGCACAGGGCCGGGTGCAGGTGCCCGACGCGGCTTTCCGCCAAGGCCTGCGCCAGGGCCCTGGCCCCGGGCGCATGGAAGTTATACAGGAAGACCCTGTGATCATCCTGGATTGTGCACATAATCCACCCAAGGCCCGGGCTCTGGCCGCGGCCCTGCAGGCGATCTATCCGGACCGGCAATTCCTGTTTGTAGTGGGCATGCTCAGAACCAAGGACGCGACGGGCATTCTGCAGGCTTTGGCCCGCCTGCCCGGATCGTTTCTTTTCTGCCAACCTCATGTCTTCGGCAAGTCTAGTCATCCCCCCGGGGATCTGGCCACCGTTCTGCCGGATCCCGCCCGGGACCGCATGGAAGGCCTGTTCCGGACCGTGCGCCACGCGCTGGCGCATGCCCGGCGTACAGTGGCACCGAATCAGGTCATTGTGGTGACGGGTTCGGTGTATCTGGTGGGGGAGGCCCGGGATCTGTGGTATCCCCGGGACAAGATACTGGAGGCTTTGGTCCGGCAGCCGCTTCCACATCCTGCCGTGACCGGAGCGGCCACACGACCCAGAGGGTAATGAGGCCAAAAAGCACCATGGCGACGGCCAGCAGCAGCCAAGTAGTCCAGTCAGCCATAACGCCAAGTGGCAAGGCAGGTGGTATCAGGGGACTGCGGCCGTATCGTCACCGCGGGCAGCCGGATGGGGCCAGAGTGCGATCAGGGTACCCAGGACCAGAATGATCCCGCCTATCCACAGCCAGACCATCAGCGGGTTCAGGTAAATCGAGAAAGTGGCAGCGACGGCTCCCTCTTCCCAGCCGTTCAGGACTACATACAGATCTTCCCGCCAGGTTGTGTACAGGCCGACTTCACTGGTGGGGGCATCGGGCGTCTTGAAATACACGTTGCGGCGGGGTGCCAGAACTGTCAGCAACGAACCCTGGTCCTGGTGCACGGCCAGGAGAGCCCGGTATTCGGTCAGGTTGGCCTGATCGGTCACTTGCATGCCCTGGTAGGTGAGGTGGTAATGACCTATGACCTGGGTCTCGTTCCGGGCCAGCGTAATGTGACGCACGTCCTGGTAAAACTCATTGCCGATGATGGCCACGCCCATGCAGACGATGCCCAGATGCACCAGGTATCCGCCATAGCGACGTCCCTGGCGTCGGCACAGTTGCTGCAGGGAAACGAGCAGGGATTCCGAGCGGGCTTGCTGGCGGGCCTGAATCCCGTACACGAATTCCTGCACAATGGCCGTACAAACCAGCAGGCAGACCCCAAATCCGGCTACGGCAAACGGCGAGAAGGGCCAAAGCAAGCTCCAGCTCAGGGCACCGGCCAAGGCCACTCCCGCTGGCCAGACCAGTTTGGCACGCAGCACGGCCAGCCGGGTCACCCGCCATTGGAGCAGGGGACCGATTCCCATCAGAAGCAGCAACAGCAGGAACAGAGGGCCATTGACTTTCTGGAAATAGGGTGCGGCCACGGCAATCTGCTCACCCGTGAGCACCTCGCTGAACACCGGGAAATAGGTGCCCCACAGCGTAGCGAAGGTAATCCCGGCGAACAGCCAGTTATTGGTCAGAAAGGCCGATTCCCGGCTCAGCCAGGCGGCGCCGGCCACCGGTTCCCCGAGCACGTCGCGCCGCATCCAGAGCAAGGCGAGAAAGCCTAGCAGCACAGCCACGAGCAGGCCCACAAAATAGAGGCCAATGGCACTTTTGGCAAAGCTGTGAACACTGGCCACGATGTCGCTGCGGGTGGTGAAGGTGCCCAGCAGGACCAGGAAATAGGTGGCGCCGATCATGATCATGTTCCACAGTTTCATGGTGCCGCGCTGTTCCTGCACGATGAGGCTGTGGAGAAAACCGGTGGCGGTAAGCCAGGGCAGCAGACTGGCGTTCTCTACCGGATCCCAGGCCCAATAGCCGCCCCAGCCCAGTTCCATGTAGGCCCACTGGCTGCCCATCAGGATGCCGACAGAGAGAAACAGCCAGGCGCTCAGAGTCCAGCGGCGCATCAGGCGGAGCCAGGTCACGTGCAGCTGGCGCTGGGCCAGGGCGGCCACAGCCAGGGCAAAGGGAATGGTCAGGCCTACATACCCCAGATACAGCATAACGGGATGGATCACCATCCAGTAGTTCTGCAGCAAGGGATTGAGGCCGGCACCGTCGGGCGGTTTAAGCGGAATCGTGACAAACGGATTGGCCGGTATGGCAACCAGCAGCAGAAAGAACGCCAGATTGGCGCACAGCACGGCATTGACCCAGGGCATGAGCGGCGCCAGGGAGCGGGTCAACAGGCGATTGACGGCCAGCGCGTAGGCAGCCAAAATGAAGGCCCAAAACAGCAGGCTCCCTTCCTGACCACTCCAGAGCGCCGCGAATTTGTAGAACAGGGGCAGAGCGTGTTCGGACTGATTCCAGACATAGAGCAGTTCGAAGCGATCCTGCCAGAGAGCCCACCAGAGAATGGCGGTGGCCATGGCCACCAGACCGGCCGTGGCCACCGTAGCGCGCTGGCTGACCCGACTCCAGACAACCATGTCCGTCAGGCCGCCTCGTACCCCGGTCAGCGCACCCAGGCAGGACAGAACAAGGCCCGCGATCAATCCCAGGTAGGCCAGATCCGTAATCATGTCAGGTGCGGTTGTCCAGGCCTGTTTGAAAAGTCACAATGTCTGTTCGAAGCGTAGGGGACTATATACGTTTTCACACCACACCCGCAGGGCGTAATGCTACACCGGATACATTTTCAGGTTTCGCAGACCAACTAGTGTTGCAATCTCCACCCGCAGATGCGCCGTCCCCGGACGCCATGTTCTTACCTAACCATTTGTCCCGGATGTTTAAAGCCGCATTCACGTCAGCGTTCTTTTCAACATCACATTTACTGCAATGGTAAACAGACTGGGACTTGCGGTTAGCTTTACGTACTACCCCACAGTTATGACACTTTTGTGACGTGTACTTGGGATCTATCTTTTCTGTATAAGTCTTGTAACTCATATACCGTTCCAGCCGTCCCCAATCACTGCGCAAGATAGCACGATTCAAGCCTCTTTTCTGAGCTACACTCTTACCGGGTTTATCCTTGGAGCCACGGGCACTCTTGGTCATACCCTGAATGTTCAGGTCCTCAAAGATGACTCGATCATGTATGTCAGCGATGGTACGACTGGTCTGGTGGCACCAGTCCTTTGTGACATTGCGTATCTCCCTGTATATCTTCTGGATACGTAGCTTGGTATGTTGCCAACCGTTGCTCTTGTACTGTTGGCGGGCCAACTTCTTTTGCAACCTGCGCAGTTTGGCGTCTAGTTCCAACAACTTTGGCAGTTCATACATATCGCCTGTACTTAGCGTAACCTGTCCTACGTTGCGATCAATGCCTACAGGATTAACAGGTTTACCCAGTCTGATCGGCCGTGTGTCGGGCACTTCATACAGGATGGACACATACCAGTTGCCTGCCTCATACTTGAATGTGGCCTGCTTGGGCTTACAACCGGCGTACGGATTCTTGCCTGTCAACTTCACCCACCCAAGCATGGGGATGTAGATTTTCTTGCCTTTAATCTTAATATTACCGGGCACAGTAAACCCTGGGGCGTCCTTGAATTTGCGCTTCCAGACCAGCCGCCCTGCGCCATCAAAGAACCGCTTATAAGCTTCCGACAAGTGTTTCATGGTGTAGCGCACAGTATGGCCCGGCAGCTCACCCAACCAGGGTAACTCCTGCTTGATTTGTACATACAGATTGTTCAGTCCGAAGTGTGTAACGTTAGGTTTATCGCCTTTACCGGCCTTGAATTCTTGATATTGCCTCTCGCAGATTTCCAGTCCCTCATTCCAAACCTTGCGGCAGGCCCCGGCAATGCGCATCATCTTGTTGTGCTTGGTTCTACTGCCTGGGCGCACCCGCAAGGTGATACCCCGGTGCACCATAATCTCTTCTATGTTCATGCCCTATTCTAGCTTGCCCTCTCCTGTCCACACTGCGCGGTGTGGGTACGTATATAGTCCCCTTCTTAATTGCTTGCTTGTTCAAACAATTACGTTCTCAAGACAGTGGGTCGACTCGCTTCTTTTGAGTTTGCAGACAGGCCTAGGGCCGAATCACGGCCAGGAACGCATGGAGCCTGTCAGGGGCCAGCGGCCCTGTGAAGTGGCCCTGGATCTGGCCGTTGGGGTCGATGAAATAGGTTACAGGCACTCCGGTGACCGCATAGCGGCGGGCGATGTCTCCACCCTTGTCCCGGCCGTTGGGATAGGAGATGTTGAACTCGTCCAGGTAACGCCGGGCGGCAGGTCCCTGATCCAGATAGGCTACACCCACGAACATCACCCCCTGATCCTGTTCGGCCTGCCAAGCCGCTTCCAGCAGTTCTGCCTCTTCGCGGCACGGGTTGCACCAGCTGGCCCAGAAATTCAGTACCACGCCCTGACCCCGCAAATCGTCAAGGGACACGCTGTCCCCATTGAAAGTTTCCAAGGTGAAGGGCGGAGCCGGTTCGTGCGGCTGCAGGACTGATACGTTGTCACGCAGGACGCGCCAGGTGAGCAGACCGATGACAAACAGGATCAAGACCAGCACGCCGCCTGCAATCAGCAGGCTGGAAGAAACCGCGAGACGAACGGGAGACGTGGTTCCGGGAGCTGGTGTGTCGGTCATGGTATTGGCAGGTGCAAGCTACAGATCTAGGGAGCAGCTACCGGCGGCCGGGCCCTGGCCCGGCTGCCGGCTGCCCGGCGCATGCGCGTCCCCAGCACGATCCCCAGTGCCACGATTACGACCAGCGGCATGATCCAGGCCAGACTGTGAAAGCCGGTCCGGGGTGGTTCGCCGTGAATTTGATGACCGTACTGTTCTTCAAAGTACTGAATGATGTAGGCCGTATCGTGCCCTTCCTGCAACAGCACCATGATTTCTTCCCGCATCTGGATGCAGGCCTGCAGTTCACAGGCGTCCAGGCGGATACCGGCGCACAAGGGACACCAAAGCTCCCGGGCAATCGTATACATTTCATCTTCCAGGGCAGATTGGGCCCAGACGGTTGCAGGCAGCCAGACCCCAAGGCAGAGCAGGCAGGCGAGCCATTGCAGGCAGTGTCGCATGGTATCCGATCCGGTCAGGAAAACAAGGCCGATGGACTCCGGAACCGCCACACGGTCACGGTGATCAGTGACAGCAAGAAGACGACCACGGCCCAAGGCATCCACCAAGGCATCTGGTACGTCAGCTGTCTCACGACAGGCAGTCCGTCAAAGTGTACCGCCAGTTGGCCTTCAGGCAATGCGGCGGCCTGCCAAATCGAAAAAGTCTGGTCATTCAGGACTTCCTGGCCGGCTGGCTCAAAGCCGGGAAGACGCACCGCCAGTCCGGGGTGCTCATTGATCCGGACTGTCACGTCCTGCAGCGGATAATCCCATTCCTGGATCCACACGGCCCGGGTCAGGGGCAAACGATAACCGAGAGTCACCCAATGGCCGGTGGGGGCGGGATAGACGGGCCGGGAATCAAGCAGGACATTTCCGGCTCGGGTGAACCGGTCGGCGGTGTCCTCGGCAATGGTCAGCTCCGTGGCCCCGGGTGCCAGCGGGATGCGGGCCGTTACGGGATGGGACGCGGCGGTATCCGGGAGCCCCGTGAATACATAAGGTGTGGCATTGACCAGCCACGTGGTTTGTCCCACCAGAATTTGCTCGGCACTGACAGACAGGATCACATGCATGCGGTGGACTTCAAGAGCGTCGCCGACCGCTGACGGTCGGAAGACATCCAGGTGCACTTCGTTGGGGGCCGTATCCGGTGACAGGGTCACGGCGGGGGAAGTGAAAACCAGGTCCTCCAGCTGTACCTGGACCTGGTAGGCCAGGCGGGCCGAGGAGTCCAGATCCCGAAACACAAAATGGCCTTGGGCGTCTGTCTCCGCCTGGCGTTCCTGCAGAAGGGTGGATCCCGTCACTGCCGTGAGCCGGATCGGCAGCTGCGGAGGCAGAGTTTGGCCTGGGGAGCGGGGCTTGACCTGTCCTGCCAGACTGGCAGATCCTGTGTGCAGGGGAGGGGCCCAGGTGGGCGTGAGTACCAAAGACTGCAAATAGCGCTGGAGCAGATCCAGTTCGGCTGTCGTCAGGATCGCGTCCGCGGGCAGGTGCAAATCTTCGCGCACCGTGGATTGCCATGCAGCAGGCGTCTGGGCCAGAGCACTGTGGGCCCATGCGGTGACATCCGGTACCGGATCGCCCTGCGCAGCCAGAGACTGCCATACGGCAGCCCCCTGGACCAGGTCTTCCTCCGTTGTGGACAATTGCCAGAGGTAGGCGACCACGTCCCATAGCTCTTCCGGCGTGAGCTGGTTTTCCCAGGGTGGCATCAGTGCCTCGATGCGTCCCGTACGGGTAATTTCAACCCATTGGGCGGGGGACCGGTCCGCCACCTGGACCGGATCCGTGAAGTCAATCATGGCATGTTCCTGATCCACCATGACGGGACCGTCGCCCTGCCCTTGGGGGCCGTGACAGGGCTGGCAGTTGGCCTCAAAGACAGGTGCTCCCAGCGTGGCCCATGCCCTGTCCGGCGCGTCAGTTGGCAACAAGGGTGGATCCTGGGCCCAGGCCGGCGCCGGCCGGAGCAGTATGAGCAGAAACGCAGCCATCCAGACTCCGGACCGACTACGCCCATCCACCTGTCCGGTCCACCCGCCAAGCGGAATCCTCATTGCCGGCGGGACTGGCGGATGCGCAGGCTGTTCCACACGACGAAGATGCTGCTGAGAGCCATGGCTCCGGCGGCCACCGCGGGGTTTAGCTTGAAGGCAGGACCCAGGAAGGGAACAAAACAGCCAGCTGCCAGGGGAATGGCCGCCGTATTGTAGAAAAAGGCCCAAAACAAATTCTGTTTCACCACACGCAAGGTTTTCTGGCCCAGGCGCAGCGCGGCCGGAATGCGGGACAGGGTTTGATGGAGGATGCCTACGTCCGCGGCTTCCAGGGCCAGGTTCTGGCCGGATACCAGGGCCATGCCCACGTTGGCCTGGGCCAAGGCCGGGGCATCGTTGACGCCATCTCCTACCATGCACACAACATGACCTTTGGCCTGCAGGCGCTGGATGACGGCCGCCTTGTCCGCCGGCTGCATTGCCCACGCTACTTCCGTGTCCGGATCCAATCCCATCTGGTGTGCGACTGTGCGGGCTGTCACTTCCGTGTCCCCCGAGAGCATGTGGATAGCCAGCTTCCGGTTGCGCAGGGCTTCCACCAGTGCGCGTGCATCCGGCCGCAGCGAGTCGGCAATGCCAAAGCAGCCCAGCACCTGATCGTTGTCCGCGACGTACGTGACGTTGAGGCCCTCCGTCTCCAGCGGGTGGGTCAGGGCCTCAAGATCTTCCGGATCCAGTTTTTGGGTCGCCAGAAAATCCCGGCTGCCTACACAGATGCGATGAGTGCCCTGCTGTGCGGTCACGCCCCGTCCCGTATGACTCTGGAATCCCTGCATCCTGTACAGATCCAGCCCCTTGGCTTCGGCTGCAGTGCGGATGGCTTGCCCGATGGGATGCGCGCTGCCTTGCAGGGCACTGGCCGCCCACCGCAACAGATCATGCTCCTCGATGGTGGCACTGACCGCCGGCGACACCACGATCACCTGTACCTCGGGTTCACCCTGTGTGACGGTCCCTGTCTTGTCAAAGGCCAGCACATCCACTCCGGCCAGATGCTGCAGGGCCGATGCGTCCTTGACCAGGATACCGTCCCGGGCCGCCCGGGTAGTCCCGGCAATCATGGCCGTGGGCGTTGCCAAACCCAAGGCGCAGGGGCAGCTGATCAGCAATACGGCAGACGCGAACATGAGCCCGATGCTCAGGGGTGAGATACCGGGAAAGTGAAAAGGCGCGCCCACGAAGGTCCATACCAGTCCGGTCAACAGGGCCAGAACCAAAATCACGGGCACAAAGACGCGGGCTACACGGTCGGCCAGGGACTGAACGGGAGCCTTGCTCAGCAGTGCGTTCTGTACAGTCTCCGCAATCCGGGCAGCGGCGGTATCCGCACCGACAGCCCGGGCTTCCAGCCGGAACGTACCTTCCTGATTTACGGTACCGCCCCAGACCGAGTCTCCCACCTGCTTGTACACGGGCAGGCTTTCCCCTGACAGCATGGACTCGTCCACCGCACTTTCGCCCTCAATCACCACCCCGTCGACCGGTACCGTATCGCCGGCACGCACCACCAGCGTGTCGGACAGCTGGACCTGTTCCAGCGCTACGGTATGTTCCCGGTTGTCGCGCACCACGCAGGCCACAGCAGGCTGCAGGGACAGCAGTTGCGTTATGGCCCTGCCTGTCTGATGGCGGGCCCGTGCCTCCAGGAAACGGCCCAGGTAGATGAAAGTAACGATGAAGGCGGCCGATTCAAAAAAGAGGGGGAATATGCTGCGATCCAGGTCCAGAAGCAGTGTGGCCAGCCCCGTGAAAAAAGCCACGTTCGAGCCCAGGGACACCAACGTGTCCATGTTGGGATGAAGCAGGTGCAGGGAACGCCAGGCCCGAACATGAAATTCCTGTCCGATCCAGATCTGGACGATGCTGGCCAAACCCAGCACTGTCCACTCGGACCAAACCGGGGACAAGTCCAGCCACAAGGGCAGGATCATGTTCAGGCTGAAAATGACGGCACTGCAAGCCAGGGCGACCCCGAGCTTGAAGCGACGCTGGCGCAAATCGGCCTGGACTGACGCCTCCCGCCGGTCCGCCGCCGCGGGCTGTGCGGACAAGGGCACCAGCGTGTAACCGGCACGGGCTACCTGTGCCTCCAGGGCCGGTACGCCGACCTGATCCGGAAGATACGTGACGTGTGCTTCTTCCCGGGGGAAACTGACCTCAACCGCAACCACGCCGGCTGTGCCTGCCAGCGTACGTTCCACACTGTCGGCGCAGCCGGTGCAGGTCATACCCTGCACCGCCATCCGGATTTCTTCTTGGGGCACGGCAAAGCCTTGGGCCCCGATCCGTTCGATGATCTGGGGCAGGGCAAGGATTTCGGGATGGTACGCAATCTCGGCCTGGGCGGCTGGATAGTGAACCGCGATCCGATCAATGCCCGCATCCTGACCCAGCGTCAATTCGATGGATTGGGCACAACCCGTACAGTGCATGCCCTGTACAGGCAAACGAATCTGAACCGGTTCACCGGTGAGCGTAGGGGATGCCTGTACCGTTCCTGCCATAACCGTCCTGCTGCCTGACCCGATCCATGCCACCAAGCCTGATTCTACATGACGGAAGTGCTACCGGGCGAAGATTCAGCCAGATGCCATCCGGTGCAAGTGTTCCAACGGAAGCGGGTCAGGGCCAAAGCGCCTGCGCCCACTGACAAGTCAGGCGCAAAGCCAACCAGGCCCGGTGGCGGTCGGCGGCAGGCTGGGTCGGGATCTAATGATGAACCCAGACTTCCATGCCCAACGCGGCAAACTGGTACAGGCGGGCCGCATCGGCATCCGTCATGTTGACACAGCCGCGGGACATGGGTTGGCCAAAATTGTTGTGCCAATAGGTACCGTGCAAGGCGTAGTCGCCGTAAAAATACATGTTGTGCTTTACGCCTGGCAGGCTGTAGCCGGGGCCCGACATGGTCTGGGACGGATTCATGTGCCAGATATTATAGTGGCCTACCGGTGTGTTGTATCCCGGTAGGCCACTGCTGATATGGGCATGCAAAAAGATTTCCTCGCCGTCCCAGGCGGTAACCGTCTGCTCGGAGAGATCGACCTCGATCCAGCGGCTGCCCTGGTACCCGTTGTCGTTGGGCTGCTTGGCAGGAATGCGCAGGCGCTGGCCCACGTGGATGAGATCCCGTGAGGGCAGCTGGTTGGCCTGGCTGATCTCGCTCACGGTGATACCGAAGCGTTTGGCAAGCTTGGCCAGGCTTTCCCCCGGTCGCACGATATGCAAAAAGCCGGGTATGTCGGGAGTTTCGGCCGGCGGCTCTTCAACACTGGCCGTTGCCGCAGGCTGTGGGAGAGGGGTGACAGGCGTTGGCAGGATGGTCTGGACCGGTTCGGAACCATCCGCATGCAAGGGCAGCCGCAGTGACTGGCCGACCCAGATCAGGGAATCGAGCGCCAAGCCGTTGACCTGCATCAGATCCGCCATCGGCAGGTCGTAGCTGCGGGCTATCAGGGACAGAGATTCGCTCAGGGTGACCGTATGCCGGGTTTGAGCCAGCCTGATGGGGCCGCGGCTCGCGTTGCGCAATTCCGGAACCGGACTGGCCACCCGGGGTATGGACAGCGTTTGGCCTGCCTGAATGGTGCTCAGATCTGCAAGCTGATTATGCGCAGCCAATGTCTCCAGCCCCACTCCATAGCGCCGGGCAATGGAGAAAAGCGTTTCGCCCGTGTGCACGTGATGCGCCTGGCTCGTGTCTGCCGGATTGACCGTTACGGGTACCAGAATGGGTTGCCCAACCCAAATTTCAGTCGGGCTGGACAGTCCGTTGTAGCTCAGGAGCTTGTCGAGGGCTACGCCATGCGCCTGGGCGATGTGGCCGAGATCGTCACCTACACGCACCGTGTGAATACCCAGCGGCTGTACTTCCTGGTCACTGGTACCCGGTACCAGCATCCGCTGTCCCACAAAGATGTAGTCATGGTGATCGATGGCGTTGTGGGCAGCGAGCTGGGATATGCCCACGTCGTACTGCCGGGCAATGCTGGCGAGAGTTTCGCCCCGCTTGACTACATGGATTTTTTCAAGGGCCAGAACCGATTGGCTGACGGTACCGAACAGCAAAGCGGTCACGCAGACCATGGATATGAGGAATCTGGTTGTCAAGGAATAGAACTTCATTACACACCTTCGGTGCCTGTCCTGCAATCCAGGGACAGTCCCTGTCTGGTCAATCTAGTGTGTGCAACGAAGAAAAGCCGGAAGAGTCACTATATACTTGCCAGAGGCTGTGCCCTGCCTTATATTTATCATACACCATGTCTTGCGGCAAGCCAACTGCTGTTGGGACTTTCTCCCACCTGGCAAACTATCCGAAGGGAATTACATACGAATTCACCCGCGAGGCAGGGGATGGGGTGTAGACGGCAAGCAAGGGTATACCAGGGTATCACCGAGCAAGAACAGGAAAACGTACAAAGGTGTGACGTTCCGGTTGCGTCCGGGTTCCAGGGCCAAGGTCATCAAGCCGTCCATCAGCGGAGCCAGCTTGTGCAGGTTGTGTATCTTCGGATATTTCCTGTGCTTGACCGCGAGCCCGCCTTGGAACGCATAGTCCGGCGCGTGCCGGGTGTGCCACAGACATTCCCGTGCGTCTTGCGGGCAACGCAGAACAGCGCACAACCCGCCGGCAACTCTGCAGCGGCTGGGCATCCTGATGCAGGCGGACACCGGTCTGGACATGCGCGCGGCGCCAGATTGTTCGCGGCCAGCATCGACCTGTTCGTGCCGGTGGCCTGGAACCCGAAACTGGACGGCACGAGGTTCCGGGGTGTGCGTGGAGTCTATGCGCCGGCAGTGCGGGACAAGCCCCTGCGCTGGTTACGGCCGTGGCCGGGGTCAAGGACCGACCGACCCACCGGATAGACGCCGCGGTGGTGGCCAGGACGGATGCTGCGCCAGTTCGTATATGTGCGCACGGCACGCGAGGCCCTGGTGTACACGGACGACGCCACGGCCTACCGCCAAGTGCAGCGGACGCGCGCGGTGGTGCGGCACAGCGTAGGCGAATGTGTTCGGGGGCAGGCCCACAGCAACGGTCTGGAGTCGTTCTGGGCCCTGCGCAAACGGGGTTACATGGGTGTGTACCACCACATGAGTCTCAAGCGTCGGCACCGCTACATCAATGCATGCACAGGGCGCCACAACGTGCGGCCGCTGGACACACAAAAGCAGTTGCGGCTCCTGGTGCAGGGGGCTATCGGCAAGCGTCTCACCTATACCATGCTGACCCCGGGGGGATGACAGGAACCATGCACAGCTTCCCGGCACCAGTTCTGCCAGCGGTGTCTGCTCGTATATAACCCATATCAATTTCAGTCTGAGGCAAGCGTAAGCGAGCCGCATGGACTCAACGTGCGCGTCGCGCTCAGCACACATTCAGGAGCAACACACATGACCAACTGTAGCAGCAAGCATGGCAGCAAGACGCTGGACATGGCAGCCCTGCGCAATGAGATCCTGCGGTACGTGCAGGAGACCGGAGCTTTCAACGGTGACCAGATTGCCGAACTGCACGAGCTCATAGGCATCGTTTTCTCACCTTTGGTAAGTCGTCTGTACGTAGGTGAGATCAGCGTCACTCACCGTCCTGGCTACTTCCGGTGGCTCAATGGCAAAACCTTGCACTACCACTTCAAGCCGGAAATCGACATTGAGGACACATTTTTATACAAGCATGCCAAAGCGCGCCAACTCAGCCGGGATCAAGGGCTTGACTACGATGAAAGAGAAATGGGTGTGGTCTGGGATGTCCTGAACTTCGTTTTCCCGGACGACGAGCGCGGTCCATTCACGGCTGCACCGCCGGAGATGAGAGAATATAACAATGAATGGATACATCGTATCGCGGATGAGAAAGAGTATGCAGGCAAAGATCTGGATGTTTCAGGGACTTTCCTTATCAATGCAATAAGTAGGGTCGGTCAAGCCACGCGGGTCTTGCGCAGGGCGCAGCAACGTCGTGCCTGCACCCTGCGCAAGGGGGTGAATTCTTCGCGGACCACCGCGAACAGGACGGCGAGGGCCCACACCGCCGCACTGGCCGTCCACGCGGGCAGGCGGAGCGCCAAGCCCTGCGCGGCGGGTGTCAGGACCTGGTGAGGTACCTTCCCCCGTATGCGGTGCGCCGGTGGCAGCGTGACCACGGATGTCTCGCACGTGAGTCCACCCATTTCAGGTTCGAAACGACCGTACCGGAGCAGCCAGTCAGCCAAGAGCGGGAGCTTGTCTTGTGCCAACAACGCCTGGTCCATGGCGATATGCACCTGTGGCCAGGACGGGTCCGCCACGTGGAACCAGTTTTGCACCCTACAGAGCCCCTCGAATTCCTCGTCCCCTGCTGGGGCGAGCACCAGATCGTGTATGACCACCTCCAGTCCGGTCAATGTAACCTCCTGCCCAAAACGGCCCAGCGCGTCCACGCCGCACTGCACCAGCGCCGGTAGCGCCCATACGGGATCGATGCCGGCATTGAGGCCTACCTGCACATAGCCGATACAGCTCGCGGCATCGCCAGGGGGCAGTGCCGCGTCGTTCATACCCCAGAGCGACCTGGTCTGTAGCGGCGGTTGGGTCTGTTCTGCGGGCGCGGCGGTTGGGTCTGTTCGTGATACTGTTCCCGGTCTGCGTGGAGCAGCTCAGGGAGGAATTTTCTCATCGGATTTCACGAATCTTGTTGGTTGTGGATGAGTTGTAGATGTCGGTCACCGTCGGGGCGCTTTTCCCGAAAGACGCGCGCAATGGGCGATGCGTCATGATTGGCGACAGCAGTCAAGCAGTAGGGGACCGCAAGGACTAGATGGCTGCGTCGTCCGTTTCACCTGTCCGGATGCGGATGGCTGTTTCTACAGGGAGGACGAAGATCTTGCCATCACCCACATTGCCTGTAGCGGCTGCGGCACGAATGACCTCGCATGCCTGATCCGCCCGTGCCGCGTGCACGAATACCTCGATCTTCAGACGTTGCAGCATGTCGGTTTCGATCTCTACGGAAGCGCGGCCGCTCAACACCCGTGTACGCTGCTGGCCGCGCCCAGTTACCTGGGACACGGTCAGGCCACGGATACCGGCGTCCATCAAGGCGTTTTTGACATCTTCAAGTTTTTCAGGACGAATGATGGCTTGAATCTTTTTCATGCTTCCCTCCCCGGGGCAGGACAGCGATTAATGTGTCGATTATAACAAAGGCATGAAGCTGACGGCGTTGGATCATGCAAAAGATGGCAATACGGTTGATCCGCAGCGCGGTCCTGGTGGCCTTGGGGAGCCTGATCTTGGCGGCTCCCTTTGACCGCAACAACTACGACAGCCATGTCTCCCGCCAGCACCTGGACGGCATCACAGGACTGGTACGGATGAGACCGACGCGATCAGGGTGAGCTGGTGGAATGCACTGTTGGCGGGCATGCTGGGCCTGGGCAGTCTGAGCTTCGGCACGGTGATCGTGGAAGACGATGCCAACAAGAAGATCACAGCGGTGAACAAGGCGCTGGGAACGGCCAGTGTGACGCTGGACGGGATCGACCTGGCGCGCGATCTGGACGTCTCAGCGACTTTGACCTACGATGGCGATGTCATCAGTGACATGGTGAGCGAGGCGTTCACGCGGGCCTGAAGCGATACTCTCTTCATGTTCATAACCATCCGCCCACAATGGTTACTATCAGCATCCAGGAAATTGCTCCTGTCGAGGTTACACCGAGCGCAACACAGCACCGGTCTCGCGTTCCACCCTGCTGACAATCCGGCGCCGGATCCGGGCAATGGCTTTTTCACTCAGGCTCCCGGTGTGGGACTGATACGTTACCCGGTAAGCCAGGGATTTGGTGCCGGGAGGCAGGGGATCACCTGCGTACAGATCAAACAGGTCCACTCCGATCAGGGTAGCACCGCCTCCGGCATGCATGGCGGTCACTACCTGCTGGGCGGTAATGCCTGCATCCACCTGGAACGCCAGATCCTCGATGACCGCGGGATAGGGACTGATGGGGTTCATCTGGCGCACGGACCAGGCTGGTGACACCAGAGACGGGACAGCGATATTGGCTATGGCTACGGTTTGGGCTGGCAGATCATAGGCAGCCCGTACGCTGGGATGCAATTCACCGGCCCAGCCGATGGGTGTACCGTCCAATTCAATGCGTGCACAGTAGGGTCCATATCGGGCATCCTGATCCGCAGTATACGTGATTCGATCCTCCAGTTCCAGGCGTTGGAACAGCGTCTCCAGGACCCCCTTCAGATCGTAGTAATCGAACAGGGCATCGGTGGCAGGTGTTTCAAAGTGCGCAAGATGACGGGACCCCGTCATAATCAGCTGCAGTTTGCGCAATTCCTGCGGATAGGGTGCCGTAGAGGCGTCAGGCACGAACTCCAAACCAATCTCGAAAGCCGCCAGGCGTGCCTCATACCGCAAGTTGAAGGCCAGGTTTTCCAGGGCACTCACCAGCAGGTCCCGCCGCATGACACTGCGATCCTGTGTAAGCGGATTGGCCAGTTCCACAAGCTCGTCCCTTGTGGCAGCACCCGGAACGTGGGCGTACAGCTTGGCGTGATTTTCTGCGCTGGTATAGGAATAGCCGATCGCTTCCTGCAAGCCGATGCCACTCAGGATGTCCCGGATCTTCTCTTCCGTCTCTAAAATCATGTCGGGCTCGTGACACGGCACCTCATCATGCATGTAGGTGAGCCCTACCTGGTTGTACCCCACAACGCGGGCTACTTCCTCCGTCAGATCCGCGGGTATCCGCAGGTCCAGCCGGTACCACGGTGGCGTGCAGACAAGTACCGGTTCCCCGGCCTGACGTTGCAGACCGAATTGCGCCTGGGGCGAATTGTCGGTGGGGATATCGGCCACTGTCTGGCAGGCAATGTCCAGTTTCTCCAGGGCCGCCTGGATCCGGGACAGCTCCAGGGGCGGCTCCAGCCCCAGCTGCCGATTCACTTCACTGGCCGTCAGGCAAATGGTGACGGTTTCCTGGGGACGCGGATAGGCGTCAAGCACCGGCCCGGCGATCTGGCCTCCGGCCAAGTCGCACATCAGGCTGGCGGCCCGCAGGGCTGCAGGCAGGTTCAGGTGTGGTGCCACACCCTGCGTAAAGCGACGACTGGCTTCGCTGTGCAGGCGCAGTGCCTGCGCCGTCCGGCGGTTGTTGATACCCTCGAACGTCGCGGATTCAATAAGCACGCTCCGGGTTTCTCCATGTACCTCGGTCGCGGCCCCGCCCATGACACCGGCTATGGCAATGGGACCGGACTGATCCGTGATGAGCAGCATGTTTGTGTTCAGGGTCCGTTCCACACCGTCCAGCGTGGTGAGGGTCTCCTGGGCCTCGGCCGTGCGTACAATAATGCAGGGGCTGTCCGTGCCTGTGACACGGCTGCGGCTTTGCAACAGGTCATAGTCGAACGCATGCAAAGGCTGTCCCAGTTCCAGCATGACATAATTCGTGATGTCCACCAGGTTGTTGACTGGTCGCATGCCTGCCCGCAGCAGACGCTGTTGCATCCAGACCGGAGATGGCGCTGTGGTGAGATTCCGGACGACAACGGCCACGTAGCGGGGACAAAGCTCCGGTTCATCGATCTGCAGGGCCGCCAGCGGCGGGGTTGACTGGGTGAACGGCTCCGGTGGGATGGGGGGCAGGGGCTGCAGGCGCCCGTGCATCAGGGCCGCCACTTCCCGGGCTACGCCCATCAGGCTGAGGCCCCGGGCCATATCGGGAGTCAGATCCAGTTCCAGAACGGTCTCGCCCAGATAGTCGGCCAGAGGCATACCGGTGGGCGCATCTGTCGGCAGCAACAGAATGCCTTCATGTTCCTCGCTCAGGCCCAGCTCCCGCTCGGAACATACCATGCCGGTCGAGGGGATCCCGCGGATTTTGGCGCGCTTCAATTTTTTGCGGGGCCGGGGCTGCTTGGCGTAGGCATCCACCAAGACCGCGCCCACGCGGGCGAAGGCCACTTTCAGTACAGGCAAAGTGCTTTGTCCACGGTACGCCAGCAGGTTGGGCGCTCCAGTCACGACCTGAACGGGTTCATCCGCCCCGTCATTCACTGTCACGAGTACCAGGCGATCGGCATCCGGATGCGGATGCACGCTTACCACTTCACCTACCTTGATGTGCTCCCGATCCCACCAGTCACCCACATGCTCCAGACCCGTGACTTCCAAACCGGCCAGCGTCAGGATCTCAGCCAGTTCGTCTGTTGACTGGGTCCATTCCACATACTCGCGCAACCAGGACAGGGGTACTAGCATGGCACGTCTTCCTTCGCTTCCGTCTGGCGCAGGGCCTCATACACCAGCTCATGACCAATGGCCCGCCACTGCCCCCAAACCCTGCGCTTTGTCGGAGCCAGGCTGTGCAGACGCTGGGCCACATGAGGCAAACCGGACAGCGTAGTTTCACCGATGCAGGCTACTTCCACCGTATCCCGGGGTTGGGGCATCTGCTCATTGTCCGTCACCAGGTGAAAACTGTATGTCGCGAAACGTGCCATGAAGTCACCGCGCCGAAAACAATAGGTGCTGAGGGCCAGGAAACGCTGGAGTGTGCAATCCAGACCGGTTTCCTCCTCCACCTCGCGCCACAGGGCGTTTTGTACCGACTCGTGCAAGCCAATGCCACCGGTAAACAGCCGGAACACGCCAGGTGGATAATGGCGCTTGGTATGCAGCAGAATCTTGCCGTTCGGCCGTGAGATCACAAACAGGACCTCGGCCCGGCGATCATGGCGCCGTGACTGGCGCCGTGCCAACATGTAATGATCCAGTTCCATGTCAAAATGGCGGCGGATGGGCACACCATAGCACGCACTCAACTCGGTTACTTCGTCCTCGTATACCGGCAGGCACGGTACATCGGAGTTTGTCACGCAACTGGCCAAGGTGTTGGCCTCTCACCTGATGCTGAACAGCCACTGCCGTCTCCAGGCAGTGCTCTGCCTAGTCTATTGCGATTGGGCAAACAGACCAAATTCAGCCGGTTGCAAGTGTTCCTGCCGATGGCCAGAATACCCGGGGCTTCAGGTACGCCACTCCTCGCGCCGCTCGGAGACGTCTACGACGTTGCCATCCGGGTCCAGCACCTTGAAAGACCCGATGGGTACCGTGTCCCGGTCATAGTCCAGACGTTGCTTGACATCTTCCTTGATGATCGGCGCCTCCACGGCCCGGAGGCGCGCGAAAATGGGCTCCAGACTCTCCACGATCACACCAAAGTGCATATGCTCATCGCCTTCGGCATGCGGTGGACTGGGCTGCGTTTCAAAGGGTAGCAGCGTCAGGTTGACATGGCCATCACTGAGATCCATGGCAATGCCGTCACGCCGAAAAGCCACGAACGAAAAACCAAGCCCCGCTTCATAAAACGTGCGGGCCCGGGCCAGATCCCGGCAGCGGATCGCCAAATGCTTAATCGTCAACATGCGCAATACTCCTGATCCTCCCTTGGGCGTATACAAGGCCGACGGGCCGTGCACAGAGACGATTTGCGTCTCTCAGCCTTGGTCGTCCTGATCCAGCACGGCACCGATTACCGTGTCCGGGGCCCGTTCATCCAGCAGAATGCCTCCGCCTTCGGCACCGCCGGGTTCAATGCTTTCCCCTTCAGTGCCCGCAAAACGATGGGCCCGCAGCAAGGTCCTCTCCTGCCAGGTCAGACCGTAGCGGTTCCGGGGATGCAGCAAAATGCGCACGAGCTGGGTACCCACAAGCTGTTCCAGGCCACTGGCAGTGCGGAACACCTGCCACGGCAGGTGGGTCGTGCCGTGCAGAAAGGAACGTCCTGCCGGTGTCATCGGTCCTTCCTTCCGCAAAGGGATGACCTGGCGTTCCAGATCCAGGGCCAAATACCACTCCTGGCCAGCCGGAGCCGTGATGTCCTGACCCAGCAGAAAGAAGACACGGTCACAGTTGGCGATGTTTTCAAAGATGTTGTCGTAGGTGTCGCCCCGCACCGGGGTACGCCGAATCTCCACCTTGTTGTGGGCCGGCAGTGAAGCCAGGGTAGTAGCGACGATACTGCGTTCCGCCTCCAGATCCGCAGTGGCACTGACAAACAAGCGCAAGGTTTCAGCCATAGACGAAATTACAACTCCCGAGCGGTCCAAACTGTGCCGTTTGCGCCAGACAACAGTTCCCTCAATCCCTCAAGCAACCTGCATTATATGCCAGCTGTCCCCGGGTTTCAATCCATCTGCCTGGCCGCACAACTCAGGTCTACTTCAGTGCATTGGCGATCCGTTCCATATCGGCTTCTACCATCACCTGCACCAGTCCGGCAAAATCTAGGGACGGTTCCCAACCCAGTCTGGCATGTGCCTTGGCCGGATCGCCCACCAGAAAATCCACGTCCGCCTTGCGCATGAACCGCTCGTCCTGCACGACGTGGTTTTGCCAGTCCAGATCCACCAGGGCGAAGGCCGCTTCCAGGAATTCCCGGATCAGGTGGGTGTGGCCCGTGGCGACTACGTAGTCATCCGGCGTTTCCTGCTGCAGCATCAGCCACATGGCTTCCACATAGTCCGGGGCATATCCCCAGTCCCGGGATGTATCCAGGGTGCCCATAGGCAAGGTATCCATCAGACCATGGCGGATCCGGGCCACGTTGTAGGTAATCTTGCGCGTGACGAACTCCAGGCCCCGGCGCGGACTCTCATGATTGAACAGGATACCCGAGCAGGCAAACAGATCGTAGGCTTCACGATAGTTGACCGTAATCCAGTGCCCGTATACCTTGGCGACACCATAGGGGCTGCGTGGATGGAAAGGCGTCCGTTCCGTCTGTGGCGTCTCCTGCACCTTGCCGAACATTTCGCTGCTGCTGGCCTGGTAAAAGCGGATCGCCGGATTCACCGTGCGTACGGCTTCCAGCATGCGCGTGACGCCCAGGGCTGTGATTTCGCCGGTCAGAATCGGGGCCTCGAAACTGGCAGGAATGAAACTCTGGGCCGCCAGATTGTAGATTTCGGCAGGCTGGAAGGTACGCAGGATGTTGATGAGACTGGACTGATCCAGCAAGTCGCCCTGTACGAGGTGGATGCGGTCCAGGATGTGCTTGATGCGTTCGTGGTTGACGGAACTGGTGTGGCGGGCCATGCCGACGACGGTATAGCCCTTGGCCAGCAGGAACTCCGCCAGATAGCTGCCGTCCTGTCCCGTAATACCGGTGATGAGCGCCACGGGTTGCGACATGGGTCTTCCTTGCGGTTGCGTGAATCGGCAAATCAGGGCCAGGCTCAAGGCGCCAGCTGTTGGCGCCAATACTCCAGCATGTCCTGCAAGGTCTGCTCCAGCGGAATGGTGGGTGTCCAGTCCAGCCGGGTCTGCAGTTTCCGGATATCGGCACACAGCCTGTTCGGATCGCCCGGCCGGATCCGGCCAGGCATTTCCCGGATCGTCATCGGAATTCGTGCCTGGTGCAACAGCAGATGCACCAGGTCACGCAACCGGTGGGCCTGTCCCCGGGCTACATTATAGGCTTCCCCGCTCTGCCCTTCCGTAATCAGCCGCCGCCAGACCCGCACCAGATCGCGCACGTCCAGAAAGTCACGTGTCACATCCAGATTGCCCACCGCCAAGACAGGCTCCTGGCGGCCGGCTTCCGCCATGGCAATCTGGCAGGCAAACGAACTGAGCGCGTATTGGGACGACTGGCCGGGCCCAATGATGTTGAAGGTGCGGGACACTACGAGGGACAGGGGACAGATCTGCGCGTATTGGCGCCCCATCAGCTCCTGGGCCGCCTTGCTTACACCGTAGGGCGACACTGGCTGCAACGGATGGGTCTCGTCAATGCTGTCCCCCTGCATGAAGCCATACACGGCACTGCTGGATGCAATCAGGACACGGCAATGCGCACTGTGCTGCCTGAGTGCTTCCAGCAGGTTGAGCTGAATTTGCAGGTTGGTGGCATAGGTGTGCCAGGGCGCCGTCCAGCTGCGTCCTTCATTGCTCTGGGCCGCCAAGTGAAAACATTGGTCAGGCTGGACGCGGCGCACACTGGCCTCCGTCCACGCAGCGTTCTGCAGATCGCCCTGCAGCCAGTGCAGAGCCGAAGGTTCCCGTTTCGTGTTCGGGCGATACCGCCCGGTTCCATAGACAGGACCGGGCCCGGATGCCACCAGGGTCTGGGCCAGGCGCGAACCAAGGAAGCCGGACATGCCGGATATCAGGGTGGACATGGGCAGACAGAATAAAGCTGGGACTTGGCGTCAAACCACCACGCCCACAGCTGTTTCAGGGTCGGAAATCAGGAAAATGTTTTATGATGATCCTGGCAAAATGCCCTGTAGCCACAGGCGATATACAGGCCAGTGCCCATAGTATGGAACAACAAACCCTTCATCATGCAAACTCTGATCACCGGTGGCGCCGGCTTTATCGGAACCCATCTGGCCAATCGGCTGCACAGACAGGGCTGGCAGGTCCATGTACTTGACAATCTGAGCCGGGGCCAGCCTGAACATCTGGATCCCGGCATCGTCCTGCATCAGGGAGATGTGAATGACATTCCCGGTCTCTGGTCACTGTTGCCGGGCGTGGACGTGGTGTTTCACCTGGCTGCTCTGGTCAGTGTCCCTACTTCCGATCACTACCCGCGGGAATACAACCAGGTCAACGTGGGGGGGACGGTGGCTTTGCTGGAAGCCTGTCGGGATGTAGGTGTGCAACGCGTGGTGCTGACCAGCAGTGCCACCGTATATGGTACCCAGGTCCAACAGCCCGTGCCGGAAGACGTGGTGCTGGCACCCCGTGTCCCCTATGCCGTGTCCAAGGTCGCTGCCGAGAATTACCTGTTTGCGATGGCCCGGCGCAACCACTTCGAGGCTGTGGCCCTGCGTATTTTCAACGCTTACGGTCCCTACCAGGCCATACCCCATACCCATGCCCCTGTAATTCCCCGTATCATGCGCGACACCCTCAGCCGTCGTTCGGTAGTGGTGTTCGGGGATGGTCAGCAAACCCGGGACTTCGTTTACGTGGACGACGTGGTGGACGCGCTGGTCAAGGCCGCGGTTGCCGCAGCCGCCAAGGGCGCAGTCATCAACATTGGCAGCGGGCGTGAGGTTTCCATCAATGAACTGGTGGCGGAAATCGGTGCCGCCGTCGGTTTGCAGCCGAATGTATTGCACAACCGGGACGCCATTCCGGGAACGCCCCGTTTGGTCGCCAACATCACCCGCGCCCAGGATCTGCTGCAGTTTCAGCCGCGTGTGGATTTGCCTACCGGTCTGAAGTGCTTGTACGATCGGGATCCCGCGTTTCGCCGCTCATCGCCTCCCGCAGTCTGAAGCCCGCTGCTCCATCTGACGCCCACCCTTGCAATGCACTTCCTCCGCCGGTTGTCTCCTTGCTGTCTGCTCTTGGTTTGCCTGACTCTTGCCGGCTGTTTGCGGACATCACCCGAACGCTATCTGATACAGCATGAGGACGAGTTGCATCAGCCTCTGCAGTCCCATGCCCCGTACCAGGACTTCATTGTCGAACCCGGCCAGAGTGCCCAAACCATTGCCCAGGCACTGGCGGACCACAATCTTATCGCCAACCCTGCCCTGTTTGAAGCCTATGTCCGGGTGCTGGGAGTAGACACCCGATTGAAGGCCGGCAGCCATCCTCTCAGTGCCGGCATGACCATTCCGGATCTGGCCCGGGCCCTGCAGCAGGACCGTCCCCTGAGCGCCAGCGTGATGCTGCCGGAGGGATTGCGGCTGGAAGAGCTGGCGCAGCGCCAGGAAGCGCACGGTCTGGGGCTGGCGACACGGTTCCTGACCCTGGTGCAGGAGCCGGGCATGATCGCCCGGTGGACCCAGCGCTTCCCCTTTCTGGATACGAATCCGCCGCTCCAGTCCCTGGAAGGTTTCCTGTTCCCCGACACCTACTTCGTGCCGGATCAGGACGATCCCGCGCACAGTCTTGTCCTGGCCCAACTGGAACAATTCCAGGCGCGGGTACTCCCGCGCTACGAGGAAGCCCGCAGTCAGAAGGCTGTGTCTTTGACTCTGTACGAAGTGCTGATCCTGGCCAGCCTGGTGGAAAGGGAAGCCTACCTGCAGCCAGAAATGCCCCGTATCGCGGGGGTGTTGATCAATCGGCTCGCCCGTGACATGCATCTGCAGATCGATGCCACCGTCCAGTACGCTCTCGGGTACGACGCCACGATCCAGACTTGGTGGCGGACCCAACTCACCGAAGCTGATTTCCAGGTACCGGGCCCCTACAATACCTACCAGGTGCGGGGATTGCCGCCCGGTCCCATCGCCAACCCCGGTCTGGCTGCCATTGAGGCTGTCCTCTATCCCGAAAGCCATGACTACTTGTACTTTGTCGTCAATCCGGACCGCAGTGGCGCCCACCTGTTTGCCACAACCTATGAACAGCATCTGGACAATATAGCTCTATGGCAAGAGGTGGTACAGGAGTGATGCAGCTGGCCGGCAAGCCTGCGCGGAACAGAACCCGGTACCGGCACAAAGACAAACAGGCACGTAGCGCGGGCCGGGGAGTGCTCATGGTTTTGCCCCCGAACAGGGAAACAAGGGCGCGGGCATCGACTGCCGCACGGTCGCTCGGATCTCCTTGACAGCGCACGTCACGGCTACTACAATCGCACAGGCCGGGGAAGGTGGCGGAACGGTAGACGCAGCGGACTTAAAATCCGCCGAGGCAAACCCTCGTGTGGGTTCAAATCCCACCCTTCCTACTTTAGGGATATGGTGGCAACACTTTGGCTATATTGGCTGGATGTTGGCTATAGTGCCCACTCCGCGCCCACCATATC
The DNA here is from genome assembly GCA_965200385.1 of Caldilineaceae bacterium. GTDB lineage: Bacteria > Chloroflexota > Anaerolineae > Caldilineales > Caldilineaceae > Bin34. The sequence goes on along the minus strand of OZ241342.1, from coordinate 3,001,103 downwards.
CACGGGACAAATCGGTTTTTTTGGGCATACCTGACGATTTTCCCCGGATTGTATTGTTGATTCTGCACAAATAAAATCCTCTCTCTTTATAGATATTATATATCCCGAAGTGTACCAGACGTCATGTCTGCCTCCTGACCACTATGGTGATCTGCCGGGTTTCCGGCGCAGACAAAGAGAGGGAATTACCATGAACGGTGCGAACACGGCCTGGATAATGGTTTCAACAGCCTTGGTTATGCTGATGATTCCGGGACTCGGGCTTTTCTACGGCGGTCTTGTCCGCGTCAAGAATGTCCTGGCCACAGTCATGCATTGTTTCATTTGCATGGGCGTCGTCGGTCTGGTCTGGATCCTGTGGGGCTATTCTCTGGCTTTCGGTCCCAGCACACTCGGGGGGATTATCGGGGATTTGCGGCATCTGGGCCTGCGGGGTGTGGGTTTGGAACCCCTGGACGGTATGGATATACCGGCCCTGTTGTTCATGATGTTCCAGGGCATGTTCGCAGCCATTACCCCGGCCCTGCTGGCAGGCGCCTTTGCGGAACGCATCAAGTTCAAGGCCTATCTCGTGTTCGTCGTATTCTGGTCCACGCTGGTTTACTCGCCCATCGCCCATTGGGTATGGGGCGGTGGCTGGCTGCACACGGTCCTCAGCCCGTCTCCCCTGGACTTTGCCGGTGGTAACGTAGTCCACATGTCATCCGGCATAGGTGCCCTGGCCGCAGCTCTGATTATCGGTCGCCGGACAGGCTTCGGACGCGTGCCCATGGAACCACACAGTCTGATGTTCGTTCTGCTGGGCACCGGCATGCTCTGGTTTGGCTGGTTTGGCTTCAACGGCGGCTCGGCCCTGGCTGCGGACGAAATTGCAGTCAACGCTCTGGTCACCACCAACACCGCCGCTGCCGCCGGTGCGGTGACCTGGATGATTCTGGCCTGGCTGGTTGTCAAGAAACCCAGTGCTCTGGGTGCAGCCTCGGGCGCCGTGGCCGGACTGGTAGCCATTACACCGGGCGCCGGTTTCGTCGAGGTTATACCCGCTCTCATCATCGGCATTGTGGCTTCCATCGTGTCCTTCTTTGCGGCGGAACTGCGGATCCACTTCAAGATCGACGAGTCACTGGACGTTTGGGCCATTCACGGCATGTCCGGTACGTGGGGGGCTCTGGCCGTGGGCATCTTCGCTTCCACCACCCTGGCCAGCGGGGGTCTGCTGAATGGCAATCCCGGCCAGTTCATGTCCCAGCTCATTGCCACTGTGGTCACCTGGATATACGCCTTCGCCATGACCTGGATTATTTTCAAGGTTGTGGATCTAGTAGTAGGTGTACGGGTGTCCGCCGACGATGAATCGATAGGTCTGGACAGTTCCGAACATGGCGAGAGGGGTTACGTCAGCTAGTATGGGACTTTGCCCCTTGGACTGAGGGGACCTGCCCTTGGGCAACAACATCACATGGCACGGCCGATCTGGATACCACACCCTGGTCGGCCTTGTGCTGTCAACAGGCCGATCCGCACCGATTGTCGACCCTATCCGAAATCCGTTGCACGACTTGCGTGCAGTGGCATGCTCCCCAAGGCAACCGGGTTTTCCAGCCTTGAACCACTATTTCAGTGTTAGACCAATACAGTTGGGGGACTATATACGTACTCACACCACGCCTGCAGGCTGTGATGCTTTTCCATATACATTTTCAGGCTTCGCAGACCAACTAATGTTGCAATCTCCACCTGCAGCTGCGCCGTCCCCGGACGCCATACTCTTATCCAACCACTTGTCCCGTATGTTTAAAGCCGCGTTCACGTCGGCATTCTTTTCCACATCACATTTACTGCAGTGATAAACAGACTGGGACTTGCGGTTAGCTTTACGTACTACCCCGCAGTTATGACAACGCTGTGATGTGTACTTCGGATCTATACTTTTCTGTATAAGTCTTGTAAGCCATATACCGTTCCAGTCGCCCCCACCCGCTGCGCAAGATAGCACGATTCAATCCTCTTTTCTGAGCCACATTCTTGCCGGGGTTTTCCAAAGAGCCACGGGCACTCTTGGTCATACCCTGAATGTTCAGGTCTTCAAAGATAACTAGATCGTGTATATCAGCAATGGTGCGACTGGCCTGGTGACACCAGTTCTTTATGACATTCCGTATCTCCCTGTACACCTTTTGTATGCGTAGTTTGGTATATTGCCACCCGTTACTCTTGAACTCTTGACGAGCTAACTTCTTTTGCAACCTGCGCAGTTTGGCGTCAAGCTCCAATAGCGTCGGCAGTTCGTACATATCACCAGTACTTAATGCCACTTGCCCCACGTTCCGAGCGATGCCTACAGGATTAATAGGCTTGGCAGGTCTATCCGGGCGCGGGGCTGGCTCTTCGTACAGGATGGACACATACCCAGTTACCCGCCTCATACTTGAACGTGGCCTGCTTGGGCTTACAATCGGCGTACGGATTCTTGCCTGTCAGCTTCACCCACCCAAGCTTGGGGATGTAGATCTTCTTGCCCTTAATCTTACTATTACCGGGCACAGTAAACCTTGGCGTGTCCTTGCATTTCCGCTTCCAGACCGGCCGCCCTGCGCCATCAAAGAACCGCTTATAGGCTTCTGCCAGATGCTTTACGGTATAGCGCACAGTGTTCGATGGCAACGCGCCCAACCAGGGCAATTCCTGCTTGACTTGTACGTACAACTTACATAGAGAGAAGAACGAAACCGATGATTTATCGCCTTTACCGGCCTTGTAGTCTTGCCACCGCTTTTCACAGATTGCCAATACTTCGTTCCACACCTTGCGACAAGCCCCGCCGCTCCGCATCATCTTTGTCGTGCTTGTTTTTGGACCCCGGTCGCACCCGTAAGGTAACGCCCCGGCAAACCATTGTCTCTTCTATGTTCATACCCTATTCTAGCTTGCCCTCTCCTGTCTACACTGCGTGGTGTGGGTACATATATAACCCCCTACAGTTGCTATCGGCAAATATATATAGATCCCCACAGATCTTCCATCTTGGAATTGGTTGTTGGGTACAAGCCCATGACTGTCAGTGCCCAAATCGTATTACAGTCGCTGTGGTGTGTCATCCCGGCACGCGGCATGAGTCTCTTGTCATCCTTGGGGCCGGAGTGTATGTCCCTGCCTGGACGTATCCCGCTACACACTGTGCCGGGTACGGGTCTGGTTTTCCCGTCCGGATCCTGTTGCCTTGGCGGCCTGTTCCCGGTCGTACCCCCGCCGCATCAGGAGCAGCGCAGACGTGACGGTGAAGGGCAACAGCACCATGGGCAGCAGCATCCAGCCCAGCATGCCGAGGGCGCGGGCACCCAGAGCCAGCAAGAAGGCCAGGGCCAGGTTGCCCATTGACACCATCGGCCAGCGCAGGGCCAGCGCCAGACCGTACAGCCAGGCTCGGACGACAGGCAGGTCGAACATGATCAGCACCGGCAGGGCGAACAGTGTAACCAGGCCCAGCAACAGGGTTACACCGAAGTTGACCGTGATGCCTGCAATTACGATCAGGGGCGGGTCCTGCGCGAGGAGAGGCAGTGAGGCCAGCCATATGTTCAGGCCCACCAGTACCGGCAGACCGGTCCACAGAATCCGCCCGTACCCGTGCCAGAAGGCGATGCCGGTGTCACGTACGTGGGCGATGCGTCCTGTAGCAGCGCGTCCCAGGGGATAGCACAGGGCCGTCCAGACAGGGACAGGACCCAGCAGGGCCAGCAGGCTGACCACCGGTACGTATCCCAGATTGGCCCAGATATACCAACCGGGAACTGCTGACAGACCCAGCAACAGGGCTCCCAGCAGGAGCAGCGGGGCTTCGCTCCAGATCAGCCGGAACGTGAAGTGCGCGAAGGTGCGCTCCTCAATCTGTATGTCGGTTATCCGGAGAGGGGACAGCATGGTCGTGCCGGGCCGTTGCGGGCAGGCGATACCGGATCGCGGTTTCCTGATCGTCCGGTTCGATCCGCAGTGGGGGCTCTCCGTTGAGTATCAGGGTGAAGTCCTCCGGATCCTGGTCTATCCAGTCCCAGCCCCCGGCCCGGATCACGATTTCGCGTGCTTCGGCAAAGGGTAGCGGCAAGGCGTCCAGGGTTGACTGCACCTGCAATTCGATGACGTCCTCCTGCCAGTTCACAACCTGTACGGCCACGCCGTCAAGGGCATGGGCGGTACGCCGTGCCATGTCCAGGAATACCGAGCCCAAATGCCGTTCCAGGTAGGCACTGGCGGCCAGCCCCCCGGCCGCACTCCAGTTCATGCCGGACCAGCCATATCCGGAATCCGCACCACCATGGTGGATGTTTTCCGGGGCATACCCCAGACCGGCCCCCAGATGGGGCATGACCACGTCGTTGATCCCGTTTGCATGGTTCTCGCGCATGTCCATGAGGGCGAATGCCGCCCGGCAGGCGGCCACGGCCCGTTCCAGGTATTCGGTATGGCCCGTGGCCAGGTAATAGTCGACATAGACGGAGACGAAACGGGCCTGGCGGCCGTCGTTCCATTCACCATCGGTGTTCATGACGCCAAAGCCGCCAAACAGGTACCCCGCCAGGTGTGAGGGATTCCACACCTGCTGGTACAGCGACAGGACACTCAACAGATAGCGCCCGGATTCCAGCCAGAGTTCCTCCCCCGTACGCTGGTACAGAGCCAGGTACATGTCACAGGCCCAGCCCATGGACAGGTTGTTGTGGGGCAGGATGCCTGACCAGTAGTCGATCGCGTGCAGGGGTTTGGGGCTGCAGGAATAGAACGTTTCAAAGTCGTTGAAATTGAGTCCGGGCAGACAGTGGGTCTCGATGAAGTATCCCGCCTGCAGGGCCGCCCGGGTATAGGCCGGATTGCGAACCAGGTGGGCACATTTGGCCAGGACCGCACCGCTGATGGCCGTAGTCGCACTTTCCTGCAGCGGGGCCGCTGGTGTCAGATCGGGCTGCAAGTAGGTGGGAATGGCCCCGGAAGGCAGCTGCACTGCCATGAGCAAGTCGCAGTACGCCGTGGCCAGGGCCAGCAAGGGGGCCCGATCGAGATCGGCAAAATCCTCGATCCATTGCAGCAGCCACCAGATGGTTACGCCCATGGCCGCCGTGTCATAGCCGTGGCGGGCATCGGCACTGCGGGCAGTCCAAAACAGGGACCCTTCGTATTGTTCCGTGTCGAAGTTGAAGATGCAGGGGAACGCACCCCGGCGCCGCGGCGCGTGGCGCATGAGGTTCAGCATGCCCGCCGCGATGTTTTGGAGTTCAGGGTTCGGCAGCCGCAGGCCGTAGTAGTGCAGACCGTAGCCCACGTGCATGTCATTTTCCCAAGCATGGAACTGCGCACCGCGTCGGCTGCGGTTCTCGATGCCAATACACGTCGTGCCAGCCTGCTGGACCGTACGTAGGCTGGCAGGAAGTTCATGCTGAAACGTGTAGCGTTGGCCATAGGTGGCAAAAGGCAATACCTGGGGCCTGGGATCCTGCATGAGGGGATGCCCGTACGTTCGCCACTGGTGTGTCGTGACGCGCTGGGTGACGTGCGCCGCGGAATCACTGTGCCCTGCCAGGATCGCAAAGGCATAGGTCAGTTCGGCCCTGTGGAAACGCGGTGCTGTTGCGGGGCGATAGGCGAAATATACATGGCCATCCGGTTCACTGTGGCAGAACCCGTAGGAGAGCCGTGGTCCCTCCAGCAGCGTGCCCGTCACCCGCAGGTCCAAGGCGCACTGCATGCCCTGACCGGAGGCGAAACGGTCAAGATCCGGAAGCAGGGCGGCATAGTAGCCACGGGCCATGACAATGGCCACCGGCGCCCGGAAGAAGTGATCCGCACATACGTGTTCGGGTCGCTGATGCAGGGCTGGCAGCCAGGCGAAATCCAGGGGCAGACAGCTGTAGGCCAGCTTGCCGCCTGGAGCGAAGTACAGGTGATTCAGACACTTGCCCAAACGGGTGGGTTCCGTGATCTGCACCGTGGTAGTGACGTGAACGGTCTGGTCCGGGGTCAGGGCCAGGCAAGTAGCCACCTGATGGGAACCGAAACCGCCCTCCAGCACGATGCGGTCGGCCGTGGCCGTCACCATACGGTACACTCCTGTTTGCCGTTCCGACCGGGGAGCGACCGCGGGCTGCCACTCCAGCTCGGGATCTTCACACAGGGGAACCTGGTCTTGGCTCCAGATGCTGGAGGAGCCCCAGGCGCCTGAAAGCAGGATGTCGGTCCAGGTGCCGTCCGGTTCCCGGAGGCCTACGCTGAACCAGACGGCTTCCGTCGCGTCGTGTACCTGGATGCGCAGGTGATCGTTCTGGAGCTGGGGCATGGGGCTACTTGATGCCTCCGGTAAAGCCGATGCTTTCGATCATGCGCCGTTGCAGAATCAGGAAGGCCAGCAGGATCGGCAGGACGCCCAGGGTGATGCCCGCCATGATCACGGTCACGCTGCCCTGGCTGTACTGTCCCCGGAGCATGGTGATACCCAGCGGCCAGGTGAATTTCTCCCAGTCGTTCAGAAAGATCAAGGGAAAGAAGAAGCTGTTCCAGGTGCCGGTGAAGACCACGATCGCCAGGGTGGTAAGGGCTGAGCCAATCAGGGGCAGCATGATCTGGATCAGGATGCGCGCGGGACCTGCTCCATCCATGCGGGCGGCGTCTTCCAGTTCGTCCGGGATGGTCAGCAGGTATTGCCGGAGCAGGAATACGCCAAAGATGCTGGTCAGGGCAGGCAGGACCAGGGCCGCGTGGGTATCGATCAGCTTGAAAAAGCGCATTTCGATATACAGCGGTACGATGGTGACCTGTACGGGCACCATGAGGGCGGTCAGGAGGACGACGAAGAGAATGTCACGGCCGGGAAAATGCAGGCGGGCAAAGGCATACGCGGCCATGGTGCAGGTTACCAGCTGGCCGCCAGTGACCAGCAGGGCAATGTTCAGGCTGTTCAGGAAGAAACGGGGAATGGGGACCGTGGGATGGGTCAGCACATAGGTATAGTTCTGCCAGCGCCACTCGTACGGCCATAGTTCCGGCGGGATTTTGAAGGCATTGGCCGGTACTTTGAGGGAGGCACTGAGCATCCAGATAAAGGGGAAAGCCATGAAGAGGCTGAGCACACCCAGGGCCAGCAGGGTAAGAAGGGTGGAGGTACGCCAATATCCCTGATTCCAGCGCAGTCGCAGGCGTGGCAACGGACGGGTAGCGGGGGCAGACATCAGGCGGTGTCAGCGATAGAAAACCCAGGCATCGCTGGTCAGGAACTGAATCAGGGTCACGATCAGGATGACGGCGAACAGCATCAGGCCCAAAGCGGCGGCGTACCCGAATTCCAGCACCTGAAACCCTTTTTCCCAGATGTACATCAGGATCGTGCGGCTGGCGTCGCCGGGACCGCCCCTGGTCAGGACGAAGGGCGAATCGAAGAGCTGAAACACGCCGATGGCCCCCTTGACCAGAATGAAGAAGATGACGGGAGACAGCATGGGCAGCGTGATTTTCCGGAAATTGGCCCAGCGTCCGCCCCCGTCTATAGTCGCGGCTTCGTACAGTTCCCGGGGGATGTTCTGCAGGCCGGCCAGCAACAGCAGCATATTGAAGCCCACGCCGTTCCAGACGGTCATGATGATCACGCTGTTCTTGACCCAGTCCGACGCAATGAGCCAGGGGACCTTGGGCAATCCAATCTGGGTCAGGTAGTAGTTAACAATGCCCAGATCCATGTTGAACAGGTAGAGCCACACGATGGATATCACGGCGCCGGACACCAGGATCGGGAAAAAGAATACGGCACGGAAGATGACCTTGAACAGGGCCGGGATAAAACTGTTCAGCGCTATGGCCAAAGCCAGGGCCCACACCAGATCCAGCAGAATCATGCCCACGACATAGTAGACCGTGTTCCCGAAGATCTGCAGCACCCGGTCGTCCGCCAGCATTTTGCCGAAGTTGTCGAAACCAATCCAGCTGGGTTCGTTGAGCAGATCGTAGCGCATGAAACCCAGGGCCAGTCCCCCCAGGATGGGACCCAGGACAAATACCAGGAAGCCCAGCACCGTGGGCAGGGTAAACAGATAGCCCGCTACCGTCTCATGACGGCGCAGGGACCGGGTTGGGCGTTGGGAAGAGGAAGCGGCAGCCGGAACGCCGGAAGCTGTCATAATGCAAGCGTCCTGCAGTCGAGCTGGCTTCCGGAGCCGAAGGCCAGCTCGACCGGACGGGCCGATTTATGCAAACTGGGCTGCCCACTCGGCCGGGCGGCGTCCCACCATGTCGGTCAGTTCCTGCTGGATCAGGCCCAGGGCTTCACTGATGTTCATCTCATTGGCGAAGATCTGGGACATGTAGCGTGCACTGATTTGTTCCATTTCACTGAATTCCGGAGGAGACGTCACTGACATGACCGGAATGTCCTCACGGTCAATCGACTCGTACCAGAGCCGTCCGCTCCGGTCGTGCAGCGCCAGGAAATCTTCCGAATAGCCGACGCTGCGCAGGGAGGGAATGTTGGCGCCTGTGGAAACGAAGTAGGCAATAGAGTCGCGCTCCAGCAGTTTCACTTCAAACTTCCAGGCTGCTTCCGGATGCTGGGAGCCCTTGAAGATGGGCCAGGAACCACAGCCGACTTCTGTCACGCGCCGGGTGCCCTGGGGCCAATACTGGACGTCCCAGTCCCGGAAGTCATTCTGCAGAAAACCGCTCAGGGGCCAGCGGCCAGCCATCATCATGGCCTGGGTGCCCGCTTCGAAATTGCCGGTTGTTTGGGCATCGGGCTTGGGCACCGTTTCGTCTTCATACATCATGTCGTAAAGCAGCTGCACGACTTCGGCGTACGCCGGTTCGGTCTGCAGCGGAATGGACAGATCGTCCCCGTCCATCATGCCGGCCAGACCATTGTTGAAGAGCCACGGACAAAGACCGAACGGACTGTACCAGAAACTGAAGCCATAATGTGTGGTATTCGCGCCGTCCCGTTTGGTCAGCGCCAAGGCATATTCCCGGAAGTCGCTGAACGTCCAGTCTTCCGGCGGCATTTCCAGGCCTTCTTCCGCCAGCCGGTTGACATTGAACCAGATCATCATGTTGTTGTAATCATAGGGCAGGCCGTAGGTTTTGCCGCCATACGTGAACACCGTAGCCAGTTCGGGGGAGACATCCTCGAAATACGCGTCCAGTTCGGGCGTGGCTTCGATGAATTCGTCCAGGGGCCGAACCAGACCGCGGGCCACGGCCAGCCGTCCGCCTTCGGTGGGTATCTTGCCCATGTCCACCGTTTCGCCCCCGGCTATCATAACGCTCAGCTTGTCAAAATAGCCGCCCCAGCCCCCGGCGCCCACGACACCCAGGAAGCGGATGTCGATGTTGGGGTTTTCCTCGCGGAATTGCTGTTTGATGGGATCGTACAGGGCAGCACTGGAGTCGCTGGAAGAAGTCGTGACAAACACCAGCTCAATGGGTTCTTCCGTCATGGCGCCTTCTTCCGCGGCAGGGGCGGCTATGGTACAGGCTGCCAGGGCAGCGGTAGCGGCGAAGGTACCAGTGGCTTGCAGAAACCGGCGACGGGTAAGGAATTGAGACATGACAAACTCCTTGCAGGGCATGCAAAACATGGCTGTCCCCAAGACTTCCCCACGCAGGGGAAAGACCATGAACAAACGGTGACAGCGCAATGGTGCCTCATCGTAGCAAAGATGCAGGTGATTGCCAAGCAACATACAATTGGGGTCTGTTGCTGACTCCAGGGGCGATAAGAGTAGGGTAAAGGCCCCTGGTCCCATGTCCTGCAGATAATGCTGCTGTGCCAACCGCTTCCGGGATGCCGGGTGCGGGACAGTCCCATCGGCATGCTGCATGCGTACCTGCAGTGGACATAGACTGTTCAGATCCCCACGCCGGCGGTGGGTTCTGCAGGGCCGGCGGCAGGGACAAAACCTGATGTCGATCCGGAAACGCACCGGGCGCACGTTGTTCTTGGCGGTCGGTCATGCACCCCCCCCCCCCCCATCCTGAAATCCGGAATGGCGCTGGATGCAGACAGCCGCACCCTGGATACAGGCAAGATCCCGCAGGGTGACGGGTGTGATCTATATTACTATCCTGTAGCGACACACAGCCGGAGGGCTTCATGGCAGTTGCAATGGTTACGGGTGCCTGGTCTTACCTGGGTCGCCACATTACCCACGAGTTGCTGGCACGAGGTCATACGGTGCGCACCCTGACCTCCCGTGCGGTTCCAGCTGACGATCCGTTCCGCGGTGCGGTCACTGCCTCTCCCTGGACCTGGGAACTGACTGGCCTGACCCGGGCTCTGGCAGGCGTGGATACGCTGTACAACACCTATTGGGTGCGGCACACGCGTCCGCCCATCGGGCATCGCGGGCCGTGGACCTCACATGCCACAGCCGTAGAGAATTCCCGGTACCTGATCGACGCCGCCGTGGCCGCCCAGGTGTCACGGCTGGTACATGTCAGCATTACCCAGCCCCATCCCGCGAGTGCCTTGCCCTACTTTCAGGGCAAGGCCGAGGTGGAAGCCTACATCCAGCGCAGCGGTCTGTCATACGCTATTTTGCGTCCTTCCTGTTTCTTTGGTGCCCATGACGTTCTGATCAACAACATTGCGTTTGCCGCCCGACGGTTTCCGGCCTTTTTTCTGCCCGGTCCGCTGGGCTATCGGATTCGACCCATTCACGTCAAGGACATGGCGGCCGTGATGTGCAGGTACGGAGACGTGCAGGATGACGTGGTGCGGGATGCCTGCGGCCCGGAACAGTTTTTGTTCGACGAGCTGGTACAGCAGATAGGCAGGTGGCTGACCGGGCGCAGGCCACGCGTGGTGCCGTTGCCCATACCCTTGTGCCTGATCCTGTACCAAATGGCCGGTCAGGTATTGCGGGACACCATTCTGTCGCGCGACGAACTCGAGGGGCTGGCATCCGATTTGCTGGGATCCGACGAAACCCCTGCGGGCACGACCCGGCTGTCGGTCTGGGTACAGGAAAACCGGGACACGCTGGGAGTCGGATTTCGGCCGGAACCGCCGCGCTAGCGCGGGCGGTTCCGGCAGGGTACGAAATATGGATGTGGCCGGGATCAGGCCAGCTGGGCTTTGGCCAGATCCACCAGGTGGGCAAAGCCCGGGCGATCGTGTACGGCGATGTCGGCCAGCGCCTTGCGGTCAATGGCGACTTCGGCTTCCTTGAGACCGTACATGAAACGGCTGTAGGACAGGCCATGGGAGCGGGCAGCGGCATTGATCCGCATGATCCAGAGCTTGCGCAGATCCCGCTTGCGTGCCCGACGATCCCGGTACGCGTAGTGCAGGGAATGCAGTTGGGCTTCATGGGCCGTCTTGTACAGACGGGAACGGCCGCCAAACTGGCCTTTGGTGGCTTTCAGGACTTTCTTGTGCCGTCGGTGCGCGTACACCTTGGGTCGGGATCGGGGCATGGGACAACCTTGAACTGCAGGTTCTGGGGGTAACAGGAATCAGGAAACCGGGATCAGGTCAGCTGTGATTGACTACAGGTGCGACGCGCTTGACCATCCGGCGCATGCTCTTGACGTTACCGGACTGGTTCTTGCGGTAAATCCGGCGCATGCGTGAGTGCTTGTTGCGACGCAAGTGACCGCCTCCCTGGGTGCGGCGGATCACTTTGCCGTTCTTGGTAATCCGGAAGCGGGCGGCCGCTCCCTTGTGGGTTTTCATCTTGGGCATGGTGTTACTACCTCTTGGCCGTCAGGGCGGGTTCGGCCTGCTGTTTCTTTTTGGCGGGCGAAATGGGACCCAGGGTCATGAGAATGGTGTTGCCTTCGGGGGAAGGGGCGGATTCGATCTGGGCAATATCGGCTACGGCTTCCGAAATCTTGTGCAGCTGATCCAGGCCAACCTGCGGGTTGAAACGTTCACGGCCCCGGAAACGGATGCGTACCTTGACCCGGGCGCCATCGGCAATGAAACGCTTGATCTTGTTCAGCGAGATCTGCAGGTCGTGCTCCCCCGTCCGGGGACTCAGGCGCACTTCCTTGACCTCGATGCGCGTTTGCACCTTCCGTTTGTCCCGTTCCCGTTTCTGCCGGTCGAACATGAATTTGCCATGATCCATGACCCGGCACACAGGCGGCGTGGCAACACTGGCCACTTCCACCAGATCCAGGTTGCGCCTGCGGGCCAGGGCACGGGCTTCTTCCAGGGGCAAAATGCCGATTTGTTTGCCATCCTGGTCAATAACCCGAACTTCCCGGGCTACGATGTGCTCGTTGACACGCACTTCCGGCAATACGATTGCAGGACGTTTCTGATTGCTGCGGCGACCTCTTCTGATGACCCGAACTCCTGTTGGCTAAGGACAAGGAACATGAGGCGCAAGACGCGCGCTCATACATGAGCCTGTGACAGCCCATGTATCAGTCTATCACTCCCCGGTCACAAATTCAACATAGCGATCGGATGTAGGGGCCTGCCGGTCAGAGCGTCAGGGCCCGGGTGCGGGCCTGCGTCTGCACATGCTGGAGGAAGTCCGCGCGGGCCAGGCCATTGCGGCGTTCGCCGCTGCGCAGGCGCAGAGCGACCGTATCGTCCGCCTGTTCCCGGTCCCCAATCACCGCCATATAGGGAATCTTGTACAACTGGGCCTGCCGAATCTTGGCGTTCATGCGGTTGGCGGAACTGTCCATGGAGGCCCGCAGGCCCAGATCCGCACAGGCCTGTTGCAAGTGGCGGGCATGGTCCACGTGGGCGTCCGTGATGGGGATGATGCGCACCTGTTCCGGGGCCAGCCAGACGGGAAAGGCGCCGCCGAAATGCTCGATCAGGAAGCCGATCATCCTTTCGTGGGTGCTCAGAGGAGCCCGGTGGATGCAGAGCGGCGTCTCGTCCTGCCCCGCGGCGTTGGTGAAGGACAGGTCGAAGCGCTGCGGCTGGGCGAAATCCACCTGGTTGGTGGCGAGGGTGAATTCGCGGCCGATGGCACTCCAAATCTGTACATCGATCTTGGGGCCGTAGAAGGCCGCCTCGTCCGCCTCCTCGACATAGGGCACGTTCCCGTTTTGCATGGCCGTGCGCACCATGTCCTCGGTTTTCTCCCAAAGCCGCTGGTTGTCCACGTATTTCTTGCCCAGACCGCGGGGATGGTGGGTGGACAGGCGCATCTGGTACTGCTCGATCCCGAACAGGTCGAAGTAGTGCAGGTACAGACCGATGACACCCATGAATTCGCTCTCGAACTGGTCTTCCGCGCAGTAAATGTGGGCATCGTTCATTTGCATGGACCGCACCCGCAGGAGACCGAACAGCTCCCCGCTCTTCTCGAAGCGGTAACAGGTACCGTATTCCGCCAGCCGCAGCGGCAGATCCCGGTAACTGCGCGGCTGGCTCAGGAATATCTTGTGGTGCATCGGACAGTTCATCGGTTTGACATAATACTTTGTCCCGTCCAGTTCCATGGGCGGGAACATGCTGTCGGCGTAATAGGGCAGGTGGCCACTGTGGTGAAACAGATCTTCCTTGGTGATATGGGGGGTACGGACATGCTGGTAGCCGGCCGCTGTTTCCGTGGCTTGGGCCAGGGCTTCCAGTTCCTGAATGATGACGGTGCCGTTGGGCAGCCACAGGGGCAGGCCGGGCCCCACCTCCTCGTCAAAGGCAAAAATCTGCAGCTCGCGTCCCAGCCGGCGGTGATCCCGCTTGCGGGCTTCTTCCAGCCTTTGCAAGTGCTGGGTCAGCTGTTTGCGGTTCAGCCAGGCCGTGCCGTAGATGCGTTGCAGCATGGGGCGCGTTTCATCCCCGCGCCAATAGGCGCCGGCCACACTCATCAGCTGCAGACCCTCTATGGGGATCTGGCCTGTATGCTCGACATGGGGACCGCGGCACAGATCCTCGAAGCTGTCCTGGGTGTAGGTGCTGATGACCGGCGGGGCATCGGTTTCGGCGCCATACTCGTCTTCGGCGCCGGCTTCCAGTCCCGCAATGAGTTCCAGCTTGTAGGGCTGCTCGGCAAAGAGCTCCCGGGCTTCCCGGGCCGACACTTCCCGGTAGTGAAAGGCGTGCTGGCCCCCGATAATGCGGCGCATGCCTTTCGTGATGGCCGCCAGATCGTCGGGCAGGAACGTCCGCGGCCGCCCCGTTTCGTCCGGTCCCAGATCGAAATCGTAATAGAACCCGTCCTGAATGGGGGGCCCGATGGCGATCTTGGCATCGGGATACAGTTCCAGCACGGCCTGGGCCATGACGTGGGCGGCACTGTGCCGTACCCGATACAAGCGTTCTTCCTGTTTTGAGCCTGCTGCCTGCGCCATTGTGCACACACTCCCTGTTGGGCGGGCCTGTCTCCCGGAATCGAAAAAACCATGCTTCATCCTTGCAGGGACGAAGCATGGCTCCGCGGTTCCACCCGGCTTGCACCCGTACGGGTGCCCCTTGTGCGCCCCGGTAACGGAGGGCATCCGGGACGTACTACTGGATCCGAATCGATCGTTGGTACGTCCGCTCACGGGGGGTGTTCGTCCGCATCCACTGACCTGTCTTCCAGCCGCTGGACAGGATTCTCTGGCAGTGGGGCCTTGCGTACTACTCGGCCCGATCTCGGCTTTGCTACCGTGGGCACCCACAGGCACCGCAACGGCCAATGGGAGATACTGGACTTGAACCAGTGACCTCTACCATGTCAAGGTAGCGCTCTAGCCAACTGAGCTAATCCCCCTTGGTCTGGGACAAACAGTATATCAGACTTGCCGGTGTCGCGCCCTAATCCGGTCGGGGACGACCGGACCGGGGTTCAGCCGTACGGACAGCCCGGAAGGCCTCCCCGTGTGTCATGCCGGTCAGGAAATCAGGCCCCCGGGATCGCTGTACCTTCAGTTGAGAAACATCTGCCCTGTGGGGCCGAACTGGTACCGATCCTGCTGGTCCATGGTGTCGATGCCGTACTGCAGGATCATCTTTTCCCGGGACAGGAAATTGAATTCGGTGATCAGCATATCTTCGACCGTAGTACGCTCGATCACCGTCTGTTTGTCCCGCAGTTCGATCTGCATGGCAATGGCGATCAGGGCGGCCAGCGTCTCGGGATCCTCGGGCACTTCGTTGATCTTGAGCTTGAGGTTGGCGCCCTTTTCCAGCAGGTCGACATATTCCAGAAAGGCGGGCCGCACACGCGCTGCCAGCTGTTCGGAACGTGTCTGGTCTTCCACCCGGATGGGGTAATCGGCAATCCGGGCGGCAGGATAGGCGCGGGTGGTCAGGAGCTCCTGAATGCGAAAGCGGCTGAGGCCGACCGTAACGATATTGAGTCGTTCGTCTTCCAGCTGATCCGCACTGCGGATGGCGGCCATGGTGCCTACGCGATGGGGAGTGGCCATGGTGCCGACTTCTTCCCCTTCCCGGATCAGGACCACGCCAAACGGCTTCTGATCCGCCAGGCACATGTTGATCATGATCTTGTAGCGCTCCTCAAAGATGTGCAGGGGCAGGATCATACCGGGAAACAGGACAGTGTTGAGGGGAAAAACGGGAATTTCCATGGTCGTTTCCTATGCACGGGGGAAGGGCCTGCCCGGGGGCTTCATAATCTCGCGGAGCAGAGTCGTCGCAAAACTGCCCTTGGGCAGGGAAAAAGTCAGGCAGATGCCATCCGGCCTGCGGGTTACGACCAGATCCGGTACGCGCAGCAACCCGGTACGCCGGGTGCCGGCAATGCGATCCCGTTTCCAGTCATGCTGCTCCAGGCCGGCCTGCGCCAGAATGCGGGTTTCCCAGTCCTGCGCATCCTGTTCGGCTGTCCACATCTTATGTCCAAACATGGGCGCCGTAAAGCTGATTTCACCTGCTTGCAGGCGTTTGGTGTCCTGCTGCGGATCGGATACGACAAACATGCCCCCTGTCGTCTGCTTGCGGGCCACGTCACCCCGGACCATGTTGTCCAGGCCGTTTTCTGCCTGGCGCAGAGCCAGGTACTGGTTGCAAAGATAGCTTTGGTAGGCCGAGACGAACAGCTTGTGCAGCCAGCGGCGCCGCTCGCGCCAGCCCTCGCGCACAATGCGCCAGCCCTGCTGGACGTTGCGGCCTTCATGGCCAAAGCGCTGGGAGCCGAAAAAGTTGGCCAGGCCCTGCCGGCGCAGACGGGTGGCAATGGCTTGGGCCCGGTCCTCGGCGGTAGCCAGGGAGCACACCGGGTGCCGGATCAGGATTTCAAAGGCATTGCCGTACAGGTGGCCAGCCCGGAGCTTGTTGCGGTGCCAGTTGATGGCGTGCACCTGAAAAGGGGTGTCGGCTTCCAGGCAAGCCTGCAGATCCACACCCGCGGTGGGATCGCGATCTGCACACAGGACGCTGAAGGTCTGGGTGGTGTGCGCGTGCTTGTCCTTGAGACCGGCGTAGCCGATGGCCGCCGGAGGTACACCCAGGTGCCGGCTCAGAATTTTCACGACGTCGGGCGTGGTCAGTCCTTCCCGACTCAACGTCAGGTACAGGTGGCAGCCTGTACCCGCCGGTTGATAGGCCGGAATTTCGACGACCCGGAAATCATGGGGATATACCCGGATTTGACCGCCTGTGCCCGGCAGGTCCGGCGTGCGATACGGTAGGTCCTGTCCCGTCAGATGGAAGGGGTCGGCAGGGCAGGCAGCCGCGGACTGAACGGTGTTCATGACAGGCCGATGACCTGATCCGGATTGAAGGCGACTTCATCCTTGTAGTACATGGCCACGTAGTGGGTCAGTTGGCGGATTTGGCCTCCGAAACGGAAACCGGCGGCATGCAGGTGCATGCGCGTCCGGGCCGGAGACATGGCAGCCGGATTCAGCACTTCGTCGTACACCACGAGCCGGCTGTCCGGCTTGGCGATTTCAAACAGGCGCGTCAGGCAGGTATGCAGATCGGGAATTTCCCCCAATACGGAGCCCAGGACCAGCAGATCCGTCGTATGTGGGCCTATGGGCGCTGACTGGGGATCCGACAGGTAAAAGTGCACCTGCTCTTCCAGGCCGGCCGCCGCAATGCGGTGACGGGCATGCTCCACGAAGGCGGACTGAATGTCAAGCACCAGGATCTGGCCGGAGCCCTGGAGTTGCCGGGCCAGGGGCTCCGTCATGGCACCGGTGCCACAACCCAGCTCCAGTACGGTCATGCCCGGGACGATGCCAAAGAGTTCCACCAGGCTCTCGGGATCCAGGTACTGCATCCGGGCCGTGACGTCCAGCAGCGCGGCCAGTTGCCGGGGAAAGGGCCGCGGCTGTTGGAACCAGTGGAGCCGCAGACCCAGATAGAGACCGAAGAGCAATCCTGCCAGGCGCATCAGGTTCTGGGATACGCGTGGGGCTGCACAGCGGGATTGCCTGTACAGGCTGATGGAAACATGCCAGTTTTGCCTTCAGGTGTGTTGCTTCTCTGTCCAGTCTCCTATAATATAGCCTATTGGTGCCACCCGGACATGATACAGGGTGAGCGCTGGCTTCCACCCTGTTAACGGACGCCCCTGCATGCTGATTTCAGTGGTCATACCACTGTTTAACGAAGAAGGCGTGGTGCCGGCCCTTTATGAGCGCCTGACTGCGTTCTGGTCCCGGGCCGAGGTGGAGCCCGGCACAGAATGGGAGCTGATCTGCATCAATGACGGCAGCAGTGACCGTACCCTGGAGCTGTTGCTGGAACTGCACCGCGCGGACCCGCGGGTCAAGGTGATCGACCTGAGCCGCAACTTCAACCAGCAGATTGCGACCAGCGCCGGGCTGAGCTACGCGCAGGGGGACGCCGTCATTATCATGGATGCCGATCTGCAGGATCCGCCGGAAGTGGTGAATGACCTGATTGCGAAATGGCAGGAAGGGTATGAAGTGGTGTACGCCGTCCGGCGCTCCCGGGAGGGAGAAACCTGGTTCAAGCGTCTGACTTCCCGTGTGTTCTATCGCCTCATGCGCTACTTCATGAATGTGGAACTGCCTCTGGACACGGGTGATTTTCGCCTGCTGGATCGCAAGGTGGTACGGGTGCTGGCCCGCATGGAGGAACGCCACCGTTTCATCCGGGGCCTGAGCAGCTGGGTAGGCTTTCGGCAAACCGGGGTCTACTTCGATCGCCCGGAACGCTATGCCGGCGAGACCAAGTATCCCCTGCGCTCCATGCTGCGCATCTCGCTGGATGCGGTGACGGGCTTCAGCTACCAGCCCCTGTATCTGGCCTCGTATCTGGGCTTCCTGCTGGCGATACTGGCCCTGGTCGGGATCGTGGGAGTCTTCGCCTTGCGCCTGTCCGGCATCAATGCCCTGGGGGGACAGGCCACAACGCTGGTCGTGGTCCTTCTGCTGTGCGGGGTGCAGCTGATTTTCCTGGGCATTATCGGGGCCTATCTGGGCCGCATCTACGACGAGGTCAAGGGCCGCCCGCTTTTCATCATCAACCGGACCTATGGTTGGGACACGCGGCCGGAGACGGCGCCTACCGGTTCAGCTCCCGTACCAGATGCTGCACCTCTGGCAGAATGAGCCGGGTCATGGCCAGGCGCACGGCGTTGGCGGAACCGGGCATGCAGAAAATGAACCGTTCCCGGTAGATCCCGGCCAGCGCGCGGGACAGCAGGGCCGCGGCTCCCACTTCCTGATAGCTCAGCATACGGAACAGTTCTCCGAACCCGGGCAGTTCTTTCTCCAGCAGCGTCGCCACGATGTCGCACGTCTGGTCCCGGGTACTGATGCCCGTACCGCCATGGGTCAGAATGGCCTGCGCCGGTGAGGCACAGAACAACTCGATGGCCGCCTGGATCTGAAGCGGCTCGTCCCTGACGATTTCATAGCCCACTATATGGTGTTCCGAGGCGGCGACCAGGTCATGAATGAGCTGACCGCTCTTGTCGGTAGCCCGGGTACGGGTGTCGCTCACGGTCAATACAGCCAGGGCAATGGACCCGTAGGCACGTGCCTCTTCACGGTGTTCGGATGTGCTCATATGGATGGCTCTCATTCCTGTGTGATATCGGTCAAGGACCATTCCCGGTGCATCTGGTCCAGGAGATCCGCCATTACGCGATGGCGGGCCCGGGCCAGTTGACGTCCGGCGGGGGTGTGCATCCGGGTTGCCAGATGCCGCAGTTTGACATGCCATTCCCGGGCGGGGGTGTCGGGCCAATCCGTGGCGTCTGTGGGTATGGCCGCCGGATGACAGGCGTCCCCGTGCCACAGCGGATGGCCATGCATGGCCGCGAAGCCGAAAGTGCGGGCGATACCGATCGCGCCCAGGCAATCCAGCTTGTCGGCATCGTACAGGCACTTGGCTTCCCGGGAAAGGGGCTGTGTGGCGGAACGGCGAAAGCGATGGCTGCGGATACAGTGGGCTACGGCCTGAATCAGGGCAGGAGACTGGTCGTGGACGGCCAGCATGGCCTCTGCCGCCCGGGCGGCTCCCTCTTCGTGGGTATCCCGCGTGTGGTCGCGACTGGGTACGTCATGCAGCAAGGCGGCCAGACGGACGGTCTCCACGTCAGCGCTTTCTGCCCGGGCCAACCATGCACCTACATGCAATACGCGCAGCACGTGCTCGAAGTCGTGGACAGGATCTGCATGCCGATACAGGGGGCGGAACAGATCCAAGCGGCAGGACAGGGGAACCATGGTCAGTGACTCAGCCGGCAAATTGCAGGATCACGCCCACATAGATTGCCAGTAGCAGGAAAAGGATGAAGACCGCTTCGGCCACAATGCGTCGGAGCATGGGCAATCGGGGTGTATCACTCTTGATCGAAGTGGGCGACAGTCACGCCGTCGCCGCCTTCTTCCGCACTGCCGGGCCGGCTCTGGGTGACGTGCGGATGACGCCGCATGAGCGCGCGGACAGCGTCCCGGAGCTGCCCTGTGCCCTTGCCGTGGATAACGCGCACCCAAGGCATGTTGTTGAGGTAGGCGTCGTTGAGATATTGGTCGACCCGGGCTACCCCCGGGTCAACCCGCGCGCCCCGGATGTCCAGTTCCATGCTGACGCTGGTCTGCGGCTGGCGTGACATGCGGACCTTGACCTGTTTGGCTGTCTGGGCGGATGCCGGTCGGTGACGCAATTCCAAATCCGCCAGCCGGGTCTTGAAACGCATGGCCCCTGCCTGGACTTCCGCGCGTCCTGCTCCCAGCGACACGACTTGGCCGGTAGTGCCCAGCTGGGGCACCCAGACTGTATCGCCCCGGGCAATGGGACCTTCGGGCTGGACGGTCTGCACGGGGGCGGGGTCTGCCGTGTCTGCGGGTACTGCCGTGGCCAGCTGATCCAGGTGGCTACGGGTGTCGGCCAAGGTCTGCAGCCGTTGGGGACGTTTCTGATCCCAGATGTCGGCTGCCACCTGCTTGCGCAATTGGGCCAGATCGGCCTTGGCCGCGGCGACCAGGCGTTCCACTTCCGTACGGGCTTCAGCCAATACGGCACGCCGATCGGTCTCGACCTGGCGCAGCCGGTACAGCAATTCACTCTTGGCCAGCCGCACACGCTCTCTGTCCTGGCGTGTTTGTTCCTCCTGGTCCTGGATGCGCTCCTTGGCCTGCCGGATGTCGTCCAGCATGGCATTGGCGTTCGTCACGTCGATGTGTACGTTGGCTGCAGCGTGGTTCACGATGGCGTCAGGCAGCCCCAGGCGGCGGGCAATGGCCAGGGCATTGGACTTGCCGGGCAGGCCCATGTTCAGCCGGAAGGTAGGCCGCAACGATTCCACGTCGAACTCCATGGCGGCGTTGCAGACGCTGGGTGTGTTGTGGGCATACAGCTTGATGTCGCTGTAATGGGTGGAAGCGAGCGTGGTCACGCCCTGGTGACGCAGGTGCTCCAGCAGGGCGATGGCCAGGGCTGAGCCTTCTTCCGGATCCGTGCCCGCCCCGATTTCGTCCAGGATGACCAGGCTGGCATCCGTCGCTTCGTCCAGGATCGTCACGATGCGGGTCAGGTGGCTGCTGAATGTACTCAGGCTCTGCTCGATACTCTGCTCATCGCCAATGTCGGCGTGTACGTCTGCAAACACGGTCAGGCAACTGCCGGAACCGGCCGGTATCATGAGACCGGACTGGGCCATCAGCACCAGCAGCCCTACTGTCTTCATGGCTACGGTCTTGCCTCCGGTGTTGGGACCGGTGATGATCATCAGGTGGCTGGGAGGGCAGCCGGCCGGGCCCCGTTCCGGACCGAGTTCAAAGTTCAGGGGGACGACCTCATCCGGATCCAGCAGCGGATGCCGTGCCTGCCGCAGCCAGATGCGGGCCCCGGGGTGTGTCTGGTGGGCCGCCTCGGTCCCAGAGTCGCGGGCCGGGCGGGCAGCGGGCTGGTGCCGGTCCCTGATTTCGGGTACGATGCCCTGGAGGGCATACGCCAAACGGCTCTTGGCCAGGGTGAAGTCAAGGTCAGACAGGACAGATACATTCAGGGCGAGGGTTTCGGCTTCCGCGGCGACGAGCGCCGTCAGTTCTGCCAGAATGCGGCGTACTTCCTTCTCTTCCTCCAGTTCCAGCATGCGTATGGCGTTGTTGTGTTCCACCACTTCCAGCGGTTCCACGAAAAGGGTGGCGCCACTGGTCGACTGGTCGTGCACAATACCGGGGATCTTGCCCCTGTATTCCGCACGCACAGGCAGCACGTAACGTCCCTGCCGCTGCGTGACCAGGACATCCTGCAAATAGGGAGTCAAGTGCGCGCTGGAGGTGAGACGTTCCAGGGTGCGCGTCAGGCGTCCCTGTTCAATCCGCAGTTTGCTGCGTAACGAAGCCAGAGCCGGGCTGGCCGCATTCATCACCTCGGCCCGTTCACTGATGCAGCGGGCAATTTCCCCGGCCAGGCTCCGGCAGGCATGAAGCAGACCGGCCATTTCAGCCAGACCCGGGTAGGTCGCCTGGTGTTGGGTGAAGGTTCGCTGCAACGTACCTGTGCGTTCCAGCAGGAGCTGAATGTCACGCAGTTCGCCGGGCAGCAGCATGACCCGGCGCTGGGCACGCACAAGCAGGGCCGATACATCGGTGATGCCGCCAAAGCTGGGTTCCGGCTGGTGGGCCAAATAGTCGTAGGCTTCTTGGGTCAGCGTGAGCCATGTGTGAATTGCAGCCCGATCCCGGCTGGGTTTGAGGGTCCGGGCCCGGTGCTGTCCACCGCTGAAGGCACAGTGGAACGCCAGGCGGTCCAGGATTTTCGGATACTCCAGCAGTTCGAGTGTGTGGTCGTGCATGCAAGGTCAGCGGGCGCGAAAATAAGGACAACGGGTTATGGCCGGCGGTCAGGATACCCGTGCCAGCCGTTGCCATTATAGGCGATGACGGGGATGGAAGAGTTATGGTGAGGAATTTGTTTCCCGCTTTTGGGGCATGCGGTATAATGTTCAGCAAGGCAATATGCCGACGGGGAGTGGCGCAGTCCGGTTAGCGTACAGCGTTTGGGACGCTGGGGTCGAAGGTTCAAATCCTTTCTCCCCGACAGAATCAGGAATTGTCCGGGTCCGATGGTCCGGGGTCCGGATTTTGCCGGGCGGGTATAGCTCAATGGTAGAGCCTCTGCCTTCCAAGCAGATTATGCGGGTTCGATTCCCGCTACCCGCTTCCTCGGGGATCGGTAGCTCAATGGCAGAGCAGGGAGCTCATAACTCCTTGGTTACAGGTTCGAGTCCTGTCCGATCCATACCCGGCGTCTGTTCCTCCTGCCCGTCGCGGCCTTGCTCGCCCTGGACCAATTCGGATCATTTGCCTGTATCGCCCATAGCCGTCTGCTAAGATTTTTTTATAGGGCTTTCCGCGTGGAGGGAAGGCTCTGACGGCTTGTGGAAGGAATAGGGAAAGAAAAATGTCAAACCATACTATGGCTGGCATATATGCAGGCTTGTTTGGCGGCTCGGTGTTTGGTGTCATGATGGCGGTCGGGGGGATGTTCCCCATGATTAGCGGCATGCTGGGCATGGAGGATGCCTTGATAGGTTTTGTGCTGCACATGATTATTTCGGCTGTCATCGGCGCAGGATTTGGTATAGCTCTGGACCCGATGGTCATGCAGGGCCCGGGTATGAGCCTGTTTGTCGGTGCTGCCTACGGCATTGTCTGGTGGGTACTGGGACCGTTGCTGATCATGCCCTTGGTGATGGGTATGCCCTTGTTCAACGTACAGGCCATGATGGGCAGTCTGTTCGGGCACGTCATGTTTGGTGTCACGATGGGTACTGTCTATTTTCTTTTGCGGAAAGTGCCTGCCAGCTAGGAACCGGCACCATATCAGGACGTCGCACCTTTGGGTAGCCTTCTGGCTCCAGGCACTGATGTGTACCTGGAGCCAGAAGAACCGCTCACGGCCAAGGGCATGGAGGTAAAGGTCCCGCTTCCGGAGGGAGCAGAGCTACACCCCTGATACTGACAGGGGCAGGCAAAAAGGCGGTCACAAAATGTATAGGGCAACCAAATAAATCTGTGGTTGGGCCCTGCTGTTGCCGGTTGTATTCTGTCCGTTTGCACCGGCAAGAGCCCCCCCGGGGGTGATGGCATCACAAGGTGCCCCCCCTGTACAATCCCTTTGCCATCATGTGCAGCCTGGCTCTGGGGCGTATAGACGAGTACTGGTCCCAATCGGGACACTTGGATGCCGTAGAAAAAATGCTGCAGGCTCCCTGGATACAGCAGGATCCTCCCGATTCGGATCCCGCTGTATCTGCCCCGCCCGGTCCCGGTAGCAGATTATTCCCTACGCCTGGACTGGCTGGATCCCTGGATGGACAGTGCCGATGCCTTGCAGCAGGCACTGGATGTACCAGGCATGATGGCAAATTTCCACAGCCTCCTGCATTTGTTGCCCCACCAACGGTTTCATGGCGGGTTGCGCAACAGCTGCAACCTGGTACTGGACCTGGCAGTGTTACTGTCCCGTGGCCGGATCCGCTATCACGAAATGGAAAAGTCGGGTCTGCGCGGTGATGCGGACACGGTTCTGGCTTGGGATGACATCGTCCTGGTTCTGGAATTCAAGACCGGCACATACGCCAGTGCCCGGTCTGCACAGCATCAGATTCACAGCAAAGCCTATCTGCGGTCCCTAACTGCCCGGTTCCGTCTGTATCTGGGCTTGTCACTTTACACGGCAGACCGGGAAGTGGTGTCTTGGGAGTGCCAAGGCTATTCCTCCCGGGGAGAACCAATCGGGGCACCACTGACCCATGAGGATGTCTGGCCTGCCCACAAGGCGGATGTATACGGACGCTGGACGTGAATTACGTGAATCGGCTGGACTGGAGGCATCATCCAGGTAGACAGTCAGCCTGCCCTCCAACCACCCAAGGCAGGTTCGCTCTCTGGCAAAGGAAAAGGTAAGCATGGATTTTGCCACTGAACAGATCCCTGACGAATCCTCCGGGTTGTGCCCGGGCCCCGCACGCCCCTTCGTCAAGTGGGCAGGTGGCAAACGCAGTCTGCTGAAAGCGCTGATTGCCCACCTGCCCCAGGAAGCGATAGCTACCTATCATGAACCGTTTGTAGGTGGAGGTGCCCTGTTCTTTGCCCTGCGATCACGCATTGAACAAGCTGTTCTGTCAGACATGAATATCGAACTAATGATCACGTACAGGATGATCCAGGAATACCCGGATGCAGTACTGGCCTGCCTACATGAACATCAACGGCAACATGGCAAACAGTACTATCAGGCCATTCGCCGGGATTATCCTCCGGCCGATTCCGCCATTGCTCTGGCCGCCCAATTCATCTACCTGAATCGCACCTGTTACAACGGACTGTACCGTGTGAACCGTCAAGGCCGTTTTAACGTGCCTATGGGCCGGTACAAAAATCCTGTCATTGCTGATCCGGAGAACATTCAAGCCGTATCCCGGGCCTTGCAGGATGTGGATCTGTGGTGGCGGCCTTTTGTCCGCACGGTCCCGGCAAGGGATGATTTCATCTATTGTGATCCGCCGTATGACGGGGCCTACGATCAGTACACCCGGCTGCGCTTTGACAGTACGGCACAGGAAAGTCTGGAACAGACTGCGCGCGACTGGAGTAAAGCCGGAGCGAAGGTGATGCTCTCCAATGCCAACACACCCTTCATTCGCCAACTGTACTGCACCAGGTCCTGGCGTATCCACGAGGTGGTGGCGCCACGGATGATCAACAGCCAGGCCGCAGGCCGCAAACCGGTGACCGAACTGATTATTACCAGCTACGATGTCTGACGTGGCGGGCCGCCGGGCCAACCAAACCGGTTCCAGTCTGGAAGAATTCATCCGTTCTCTCGTACAGCAGGCAGGATACGATCCTGTCGATCCGCATCACTTCAGGGTGGCACAGTGCCTGCGCCAGCCCATCTTCGCGCAGCAGTATCCCTGTGGAATCGACATTTACCGGAAACCGCGCAAATGTGATTTCATTCTCTACGATGCCGCACGGCATTCCGAGCTGATCATCGAAAGCAAGTGGCAGCAGGCTTCCGGATCAGTGGATGAAAAATTTCCCTTTCTGGTAGAAACCATCGCCGCGTCAGGAATTGACACGCTGATTGTGTTGGATGGTGGTGGTTACTCGGCCGGAGCAGAACAATGGCTGCAGAATCAGGCGGGGCAAAGACATCTGTTGCATGTCTTTGATATGGCCCAGTTCCAGATCCATGTAAACAACGGCAAACTGTAGGGCTTGCCTCGGTTGCGGACCAAGGTTGTGGTCTGGCCGGAGACAGGAATTTCCCATGCATACATCAAAAAGGCCACACGGTCGGTTGTGTCCCGGTGGCCACCAGACCGACAGATATTGTATGGGAGAGAGGTCAACCAAAACTGTCTGCAGGCAGAAAAGTGTGCGGTACCCTGTTCCCAAAAACAAGGGGCTCATTGAGCCCCTTGTTTGCACTGTCAGGTGATCCTGCCCTGCGCTTTAGGAAGCAGCAGGTTCGGGGAATGTCAGGACGATGTCGAAATTGCTGCCCAGCAAAAAGGGCAGTACCGTGCTACGGAGAATGCCCAGGATATCCGGTGACAGGCCGGGGGCGTATTCACTCCAGAGGTCTGCCTGATCCGCAAAGTTGAGGAGATTGTTCAGCTCATCGTTGTGCAGGGTCATCAACGGCAAGTCATTGCCGTTGAGCCCTATGACCAGGCCATAGGGACGGGTCTGGATACTGACCTCGGCAATGCCCCTGTCTGTTATTTGGTCTATCGTATCTGTAGGCAGAGGTGGGATCATGCCGCCCATCATGGCGAACATGAAATTGGTCGAGGACAGGCTGCCATCGGCCCCGATCGTGATGGGCAATTCCGTGATGCCGCTTTGCCGAGCCGCATTTTCGGCATTCGTAAATTCACGCTCACTCAGCACGTTGTAGGAGCGCTTGGTGGCAGTAGGAATGGGAGACGCGCCGGCGCGCATGGGGAATTTGGCGATGATCCCCATACCCAAATTGTCCAGCAAGGGCAACACGCCACTCAGCATGGCTAGGGTCTCACTTTCTTCATCCATCAACACCGCAAGGGCCCCCATGGCGGTCCGCAGTTCCTCATCGCTGTAACGGAAACCGAGTATGGGTTTGCCGTCGGCCAGGATCGTCATGCCCAGGGGATGGCTGTCGACCTGAATGTACTGGACATTGCCTGCCGTAAAGCGGGCTATCATCTCGGGTTCCAGGGAGACGGCATCCAGACCCGGTATCAGGGCCAGGGACATGTTGAATATCCCGGCGTCGCCGTTCTCGTCAAATTCCAGCACCAGTGCGGGCAAATCGATGAATGTGGAAGTTTCGGTCGCGACGGCAGCTGTCTCGCCGCCCGTAGGACGGTTGGCACAGCCTGCCAACAGGACTGCCAACAGGATGAGCGGTGTCAACCAGACGGAAATTCGTTTCATTGGGTGTCCTCCTGCGTAACGCAACACAACGGGTCGGGCCACTTTCCTTGTCGGCACCGCCCTGCTGATTGTTTCAAGCAATGCAATTCCGCGACGGTAGCCCAAGTTCCGGCATTGCCATGCCGCAACCAGCCGCTCCCGTACGAATGCGGCGCAAGTGTGGGCTTTCGTTGGGGAAAGTATACGCGATCCCTGTGCTTGCTTTCAAACGTGCCTGGCAGGAAGAAAGTGGAAGCGGGCGCGCAAACGTGACGAGCGGCGCGGCTGCCTACGGCCACGCAGCGGTGTATTCCTTGATGCCTTCCCATTCACGCCACATGTCGGTATACGCCTGCTTGTCGATGATTGCCGCCTGCCGGTGGCTGATGCGGCTGATGACGGCATGACGCACATGTGGGGAAAGATTGGGGCCACCTTCATGCCGCAGCAGGTGGTGGGCCAGAATGACGTCCCCGGCCTGCCCTGTCACCATAACCGGTGTACCACTCACCGGAATGGGTGGATTCATGTCCCGGGACAGAATGTCGTGGGGCACACGGCGGAAGTAGTCCCGGGTTTCCCGGTGGGAGCCCGGCCAGGCAGTGAAGTTGCCGCAGTTGGGGGCAGGCACATCCACCAGATAGACCACGGCGATCACGGTGAAATCCCGGCGATAGGTGCCGAGCGCAGCCCCGTTGGTACCGGTACCCGCGGCATCGAGATGCCCGCCCAGCGGTGGCGCTGTCTCGCCGACGGGCAAGGGAAACCGGGGGGCGATCTGGACTTCGTCCACCGGCAGCACATTGCCTGCACCCAGCAGTGATTCGACCAGGGCAAAGAGCGGTGACCGGTCGAATACGGCAGTCAAGACCGGTGCGTGACGCAATTCGGCACAGAAGGCATCCACCCGGTACCGGGCAGGATCACCTCCAGTTTTGCCTACCGTACCAATGGAGTGGTTGATGGCACGCAAGGCTTCCTGTACCATCGCCGGCGGAATGGCGGCAGGAATTTTCACAAATCCATCTGCCACAAAGGCTTGTTTCTGTTCCGGGGTCAGCATATGCGGGTTCCTGCCTTGACGTATTGGGACGGGCGGGCATGCCTGGTCTTGACCGCATACCGTACGGTCAGGCTACCTGCCTCCGCAGATTATTATACTGAAGCCCACCGTTGCGTACGGACCCGATTCGGGTGTGACCCATTGCGTGGCGTATCTCACCAAGCCCTGTTGGTCCGGGTTGACAGAAGGCAGACTCTGTTCCCCACGGCACTGTGGCCGCAGCCCGGATCTTGTTCCCCTTGCCTGCCTGATCAGCAAGCGGCACCATGCCCCGCCGGCTGTCTGGCCGACAGCAGGGTTCTACCCTGGCCCGTACACCCGCCGGCGTGGCCTGCAGGTTGCGGCAATCTGGAAATATGCCCTGATTCCTGTGGTACGATGGAGTGGCATTCAGATTGTGGTTACGCTTGCGGACAATGCCCAAACGCACCGACATTGAAACGGTTCTTATCATTGGCTCGGGGCCCATTGTCATTGGGCAAGCCTGCGAGTTCGATTACTCTGGCGTGCAGGCCTGCAAGGCCCTGCGCCAGGCGGGCTTCCGCATCATCCTGGTCAATTCCAATCCGGCCACGATCATGACCGATCCGGAAATGGCGGATGTGACCTATGTGGAACCTCTGACCTGCGAATATCTGACCAAGATCATCGCCCGGGAGAAGCCGGATGCCCTGTTGCCCACCGTGGGCGGGCAGACCGGCCTGAACCTGGCTGTGGAGCTGGCGGAGGCGGGCGTTCTGCAGGAGCACGGGGTGGAGCTTATCGGGGCCCGCCTGGAATCCATGCAGATCGCGGAAGATCGGGAACGGTTCAAGCAGGCCATCACGCCCTACGGTCTCGAGTCGCCCCGCTCTTTCCTGGTCCATTCGCTGGAGGAGGCCCGGCACTATGCCGGGATACTGGGACAGTTTCCCCTTTTCATCCGGCCCAGTTTCACCCTGGGGGGCAGTGGCGCGGGCACCGTTTTCGCCCCGGATGAATTCGAGGCCAAGGTGACCTGGGGCCTGCAGGCAAGCCCGGTCGGCAGTGTCCTGGTGGAAGAATCCCTCATTGGCTGGAAGGAATACGAGCTGGAGGTCATGCGCGACGGGGCCGACAACTACGTGGTGGTCTGCTCCATCGAGAATCTGGATGCCATGGGCGTGCATACAGGTGACAGCATTACGGTGGCACCCGCCCAGACCCTGACCGACAAGGAATTGCAGCGTCTCCGCAACCAGGCGCGGCTCGTGATGCGGGCCGTGGGCGTGGAGACGGGGGGCTCCAACGTACAGTTCGCCGTACATCCCGAGACGGGTCGGGTAGTGGTCATCGAAATGAATCCCCGGGTATCCCGTTCCAGTGCCTTGGCCTCCAAGGCTACCGGCTTCCCGATTGCCAAGTGGGCGGCGCTGGTCGCGGTGGGCTACAACCTGGATGAGCTGACCAACGACATCACCCAGCGGACCGTAGCCGCTTTTGAGCCTTCCATCGACTATGTCGTGGTCAAGATTCCGCGCTGGGCCTTCGAGAAGTTCAGCGGCGTGGATCGCAAGCTGGGCCCGCAGATGAAATCGGTGGGCGAAGTGATGGCGATCGGACGCACCTTCAAGGCAGCCCTGCAGAAAGGTGTCCGCAGTCTGGAGATTGGACGCCATGGCTGGGGACCGCTGGTCCCGGAAGCGGATGACACTGCGCCCGTAACCGACGACGAACTGGTTTCCTTGCTGCAGATACCCAACCGGGAGCGTCTGTTTGCGGTGTATACGGCCCTGGATCGGCAATGGGATCTGGCGACCATTTGCCGTCACACACACTATGATCTCTGGTTTGTGGATCAGCTGGCCCAGCTGCATGACTTTGCTCAATCGCTGCAGGAACTGGACGCCACGACCCTGCAGCAGGCGAAACGGCTGGGTTTCAGTGATGCCCAGATCGCGGATCTCCTGAATCAGAACGTCCAGCCGGCTCCCCAACCCCCCTGGCAGGAAGCGGATGTACGCCGGCACCGGGTAGCAGGTGCCGTTCAGCCCACCTATCACCAGGTAGACACCTGCGCCGCCGAATTCCAGGCCTACACCCCCTATCTGTACAGCAGCTATGATTTGGGTGATGAAGCCTTGCCCAACGACACCCGGAAAGTCATCATTCTGGGCGGGGGCCCCAACCGCATCGGGCAGGGCATCGAGTTTGACTACTGCTGTGTCCATGCCAGCATGGCCCTGCAGGAACTGGGCTACGAAACCATCATGGTCAACTGCAATCCGGAAACGGTCAGTACCGACTATGACACCAGCACCCGGCTGTATTTTGAACCCCTGACCCACGAAGACGTACGCCACATCGTGGCACGGGAAGCCCGTACGGGGACGCTGGCCGGGCTGATTGTGCAGTACGGCGGCCAGACTCCCCTGAATCTGGCCGCTGGCCTGGAAGCCGCCGGCGCGCCGATTCTGGGTACCACCCCTGCCAGCATCGATCTGGCCGAGGACCGGGATCGTTTCAGTCAGGTGCTGGCCCAATTGGGCATTCCGGCCCCGGCGCACGGGGTGGCGCACAACGTGGCGGAAGCCCTGCAAGTCGTGCAGCGGATCGGGTATCCGGTCGTGGTGCGGCCTTCCTACGTGCTGGGCGGCCGGGCTATGGCCATCGTGTACAGCGCCGACGATTTGCAGCGCTACATGCAGGAAGCGGCCCAGGTGTCCCCCCATCATCCCGTCTTTGTGGATCAGTTCCTGGAAGAGGCCGTCGAAGTCGACGTGGATGCCATCGCCGATGGCCACCGTGTTGTTGTCGGGGGCATCATGCAGCACATCGAGGCAGCCGGGATCCACAGCGGCGACAGCGCCTGCGTCCTGCCGCCTTTCCGGATTAGCGAGTACCACTTGACCCAGCTGCGGCGCTATACGCAACAGCTGGGTACTGCCCTGGAGGTACGGGGTCTGATGAACGTACAGTACGCCATCAAGGATGACGAAGTGTACGTCCTGGAGGTCAATCCCCGGGCCAGTCGTACGATTCCCTACGTCAGCAAGGCCACCGGCGTGCCCCTGGCCAAGATTGCCGCGAAAGTCATGCTGGGAGTCTCACTGGAGGACCAGGGCTTGACCGCAGAGCCTGCGCTGACCGGTTTCTTCGTCAAGGAAGCTGTTCTGCCCTGGACCAAGTTCGATGGCGTGGATACGCTGCTGGGCCCCGAAATGCGTTCCACCGGCGAGGTGATGGGCCATGCCGCCCGCTTTGGGCAGGCCTTTGCCAAGAGCCAGGCCCAGGCGGGCACGACGCTGCCGCTGGCAGGAGGCATCCTGATTACAGTCAATGATTTCGACAAGAGCGAGGCACTGCGCATCGCTCGTGATCTGGACCGCCTCGGCTTTGCCATTTACGCAACGGCAGGCACCGGGCACTTCATGGCGCGGTCCGACATTCCGGTGACCGTGCTGGCCAAGGCGGGCCAGGAAGGCCGCACGGTGCTGGACGCCATGCGCGCCGGAGAAATCCAGCTCATCATCAATACGCCTCTGGGCTCGCGGAGCCGTGAGCATGGTGTGCAGATCCGTACCCTGGCTACGCGTCTGGACATCCCCCTCGTCACGACCATCCCCGCGGCCATGGCGGCGGTGAACGGCATCCAGGATCTGCACCGGTTTGAAGCGGAGATTCGCAGTTTGCAGGAGTATGCAACCGTATGACCCAGCCGGCACTTCTGGCCCTGCACGATGGCACCCTGTTGACGGGGCAGGCCTTCGGGGCCCGGACCACAGTAGTGGGCGAAGTCGTGTTCAATACGTGCCTGACCGGATACCAGGAAGTCATCACGGATCCCTCCTATCACGGCCAGATGGTCTGCATGACTGCACCGCACGTGGGCAACACGGGCATCAACACCGAGGATCTGGAGAGCAGCGGCCCGCGCATCACCGCCTTTATCGTACGGGAAATCAGCCGTGTCGTGTCCAACTGGCGTGCCCATACCTCCTTGCCGGCGTGGCTGGCGACGCACGGGGTGCCGGGCATCAGTGAAGTCGATACCCGCTGGCTGACCCGCAAGATCCGGGAACAGGGCGTTATGCATGCCGCGCTCAGTACGGATGGCACCCATACCCCGGCCACTCTGTTGCGCCTGGCGGAAACCTGGCCGGGTCTGGACGGGCAGGATCTGGTGCAGGAAGTCACGTGTACGGACACCTATCCGTGGCAGGCAAGTACCGATGTAGCATGGACACCCGTCACGCCGGGGGCGTGGTCAGCCGACCGGGATGAGGCGTCGGGTGACCTGGCACACGCGCCCCTGGTGGTAGCCTACGACTTTGGCATCAAGCACAACATCCTGCGCCGTCTCGTGAGCCAGGGTCTCAGGGTGCTGGTGGTGCCCGCGCACACATCGGCCACGGAGCTGCTGGCGCTCGCGCCTGACGGCATTTTTCTGAGCAACGGACCCGGCGATCCCCGCGCGTTGCCCTATGCCACCGAGGCTGCGCGGGAACTCATGGACAGCCACATTCCCCTGTTCGGGATCTGCCTCGGCCACCAAATCATTGCCCAGGCCCTGGGCGCCGAGATATTCAAGCTCAAGTTCGGGCATCATGGAGGCAACCAGCCTGTGAGCAATCTGGACATGGGCAATGTCCAGATCACATCCCAGAATCACAACTACAGTGTCAAGACAGGGGATCTACCGGCGAATGTGGAAATCACGCACTGGAATCTGAACGATCAGACGGTAGAGGGATTGCGGTTGAAGGACCGCCCGGTTTTTTGTGTGCAGTACCATCCGGAAGCCAGTCCCGGACCCCACGATGCCGATCTGCTTTTCGCCCGTTTCGCCCAACAGGTCAAGGTGTACGCAGCAACCCGGCGGGCGGCCTGATACGCCAGCATCCGGGAAGCCAGGGCCAAGGCACGCGGCGGGTACCGCCAAGCCACGGATTGTCCCTGTCTGACTGCCGGTGTGTGGCAGCAACCCCCGCAGTCCGTACTCGTCTCCATCCTGGTTTATCCCTATAATAAAATCTCTATAATACAGTGCCCTGACTCACACTTTGCCTCTGCGGCCTGCCTGCCCATGTCCCCACACCAGGTGTACCCGATACCGGATACGTTGACCGCGCTGCAAGGCCTGCGGGATGCCCTGACTGCCGTCCAGCGGGAAAATCTGCTGGCCCCGGCCTGGCTGCTGATGCCCAATGTGCTGAGATCGGCGTGGCAGCAGGGTCAGGGCAGCTGCCTGAACGTACAGACCGGGGATTTCGCCCGTCTCAGCCAATGGATCCTGGACCGGGCCGGCCAGCCGGCAGTCCAGCTGGCGGGGGCCCGTCGACAACGCTTGCTGCAGCGTCTGGTTCAGGAGGTCCATGCCCGCACGCCCCTGCAAGCACTGGGTGGCAGTGTGTCCCGACCCGGCTTCAGCCGTCATCTGGGGCAGTGGCTGGATGAGATGCGGCACCAGGAGATTTCCCCGGCGTGTTTTCAGGACCATGCCGATAAAACCGGGGATCCCCGGAACCAGGATCTGGCTCTCCTGTATGGCAGCTACGCGGCAAGGCTGCAGGCATCCTCGTGGCGGGACGAGGCGGGTATCGTGGTCCAGGCTTGCCAGGTCCTGCAGGAGCGGGACCTGCCTCTGCTGGCCTTTCTGGGTGTCACGGGCTATGTGCAGCTCACACCTTTGCAGGCCCGCCTGGTGCGCGGTCTGGCAGCGGGGACCCCGGTCAGCCGTGTCTTTTGGCCGGTCAGCTCCCGGCTGTCGGATGGCCCGGACCAGACAGCCCGGCAGATGGCCGAGACACTGGACTTTGCATACGTGGACGACACCGTCAGCCAACCTGCGGGACCGCCCCCGCAACAGATGGCCGCCCCGTCCCAGGAACAGGAAGTGCGCAGTGTGCTGCGGACGGTCAAGCACCTCCTGGTCGTGGACGAGGTGCCCGCGGCGGACATCGTCCTGTGCGTCTCGCGCATGGATTCCTATGCGCCCCTGCTGCATGCGGTGGCGGAAGAATACGGTATACCCCTGGATGTACCCATAAGGCTGTCCTCCCACCCGCTGTACGTGATCCTGCGTCAGATCCTGACCCTGTTTCCTGACCTGGACCGCAGCCAAGGCCAGGCAGTCCTCCGCTCCCCGTTACTGCACCAGTCGTTCCTGACCGACTGGGAACGGGACATGATTTGCCAGCTGACGGCTGTCTGCGGGGTGATCCGGGGCCAAGCCCAGTGGGACGCGGCCTTCACCCAAGACTATGACTGGACCGGGGCAGAGGCTTGGGACGACGTGGATCGCGCTGACTTGCACGCCCAGCTGCAGGTGCTCTGGGAAGCGCTGCAGCCACCCGCGGGGCAAGGGTATCCAGATCTGGTCCGGGCGCTCTTGGACGAGTCTTCCCCGCATCCCGTGCATCTGGTCCTGCCGGACACCCTGTCGGATGCCGAACAGCAGAGAGGCCGGTACGTGCGGGACAGCATTTTGCAGGCTGCCGCGGCATGGGCAGTGGAGGCCGCAGAGGCACCGCCGGAGGATGCCGGGGCGATACGTGACGGTCTGTTGGAGCATCTGGCCGGTGTCACCTACCGCAGCCGGCAGTCCGGGACCACCGTCCGGGTTCTGGCATTTGCCGCAGGCTGGATGCTGCCCACGGCCCATCTGTTCGTGTTGGGCCTGAACGAGCGCTCGCTGCCCCGTACTCCCGCCGCCGGCCCTTTTTTCTCTTGGCCGGAACGGCGGGAACACGTGCTGCCCCTGGCGCAGCACGATCCCGGCCTCGACAAGTTGCGCTGGGCGTTGCTGCAGGCCAACTGCCGTACGGCGCTGTATCTCAGCCGACCCACGGAGACGGCGGACCTGCCGTCCACGGCACCTTCCCCGTACTGGGATCCGGAGGCACCCTGTAGGGAGATGGTACGTACCCTGGTGCCGCCACCGGACCAGGCGGCCTCCCCGTCCGAACTGCTGCCGGCGTTGTTGCGGGACCGGGTGGCCGTGTATCCCGCCACCTTGCAGGCAGCCATGGCCAGGGCACAGGCCCTGGGCCGTGTAACCGACATGCGTCACGGCTACAGGCCGGCCGGTTCCTATGAAGGCATACTGCACAAGGCCACGATCCAGCAGGATCTGCGCACCCGCTTCGGGGCCAATTATGCCTGGAGTCCGACCGCTCTGGGTGCGTATGCGCGATGCCCGATGGGTTTTCTGGCCAGGTACGTATTGCGTCTGACCTCACCCCCGACCGTCACTCCGGGCCTGGACCTGAGTATGCGAGGGCTTCTGCTCCACGCCATGCTGCAGGAACTGTATCGGTGGATCCGCGATGAAGAGGTGGCGCTGGTGGAGGCCAACCGGGAGCGCATCCGCCGTCACCTGGACCGGATCTGTACTGAACAGTGGGCTCGTGCCGGCCTGTACTACCGGTTTCAGCCCTATCCGTTGGCCCGGTACGAATGGCGCGAGCTCAAGCGCTATGCCTGGTGGTGCGTTGCCAATGAACTGGCGGAGGCCGCTGCGCAGGCGGAGTGGGAGCCCTGGGAACTGGAATGGAATCTGGCCGGTACCGGCATTGTCATACGTGTGGGTGTGGACTCGCCTTTCCGTTTGCGTGGCATCGTCGACCGGCTGGACCGGAACCGGGAAGGCCAGTTCCGGGTGGTTGACTACAAGACCCGCAAGGCTGTCTACAGTACCCGGGAGCTGAAACTGGCGATCACGAATCAGGCGGTGCTCTATCACCTGGCTGCCGAGGCTGCAGACTGCCCTGTGCAGGTCAGCGGCTACCGCATGCTGATGGCGACCAAAGACAGCAAGCTCAGGAATGTTCCGGACGAGGATACGGTGGCCGCTGTGCTGGCGCGCATTCGGCAGCACCAGGCCGCCATTCGCCGGGGTGATTTCCCCAATGCCCCGGCCATGCTGGACGAGCAGGGACGCCGGTGCGCCAGCTATTGTGAGCTGGCCGACTTCTGCCAGCCCACCTACAGCAGCGCACGCAAGGCAGTCCGGGACGACGGGACATGAACGCATTTCCTCCCACCCCCGCCCAGCAGGAAGCGATTGCGACGCTGGACCGGAACGTGATGGTGCTGGCCAGTGCCGGTACCGGCAAAACCCATGTCCTGATCCAGCGTTTCCTGTACCTGCTGGAACAAAGACCCCAATGGCCCCTGGCCTCCATCATCGCCATCACGTTCACGAAGAAAGCGGCCCAGGAAATGCGTGTCCGCCTGCGGGCCGGCATTCGGGACAAGGTGCAGCACTCGGGTGCCGCTGTCGGCTGGTGCCGGCGGCAGGACGAACTGGATCACCTGCAGGTGTCCACCGTGCACAGCCTGTGTGAGACCATCTTGCGTGAACATGCCCTGGAAGCCGGTCTCGACCCCGACTTTCGCGTACTGGATGAACTGGAGGCCAGCCAGCTGGAGGCACAGGCACTGGACGCCACGTGCCAGGAACTGGAGGCCAAGGGCGGGTCGTGCCTGGCCTTGCTGGAGCACTGTCACTATACGCTGCAGGATTTCCGTGCGACCTTGCAGACCATGCTGCAGCAACGAAGTACTCTGCAGACTATGCTGGACGGGCAGGACACCCTGGATATGGAGCAGTGGCAGGCCAACTGCCTGGACCTGATTCACACTGAGCGTCAGACTGTATGGGACCAGTATTGGCAGCAGCATCCGGAACTGGCTGCCGCCATGACCTGGCTGGAGTCTGATCCCTGGTGGCCCCCGGGTGACAAGATGGGGGAGAAGGTACAGCCGGCCCGCAGCGCTGTGCGGGCGCTGCGCAACCGGCACTGGGGCGAAGCGATCGCTTTTCTCGGCACAGGCGGCTTGGGTACTATGGACGGCGGGGCCAAAACCAAGTGGGGGTCCCCGGAAAAACTGGATGAAGCCAAGTCACACATCAAGGCGGTCAATGAGACCCTTAAATTTCTCCAGAAGCGGTCGTTCCATGTGCAGGATGTACTGGATGTGCGAGAAGAGCCCGCCCTGGCCCTCTGGCTGGAGGCCAGGGCTTTGGCGGAGAAACATTATCAGGCCCTGAAGCAGGAGCAGGCGGCCCTGGATTACGACGATCTGCAGCTCTTGGCCCGGGATCTGCTGGTGCAGGCGCAACAGCCGGCTGGTGGCCGGCTGGCCCGGTGGCGGGAACGCATCAATCACGTGCTGGTCGACGAATACCAGGACATCAACCCGCTGCAACAGCAAATCATCAACTGCCTGGCACCCCGGAAGGTACCCGGCAAACTGTTTGTGGTGGGTGACACCAAGCAAAGTATCTACCGGTTTCGGGAGGCACAGGTGACTGAATTCGCCGATCTGGCCGCGTCCCTGCGTCGGCTGACCGGCAAGCCGGAAATATGGCTGCACCGGTCCTTCCGCTCCCATAAAGCCATGGTCGCGGCGACCAATCACCTTTTCGAGTATACTCTGCAGCCGCTGAATGGAACAGCATACACGCGCAGTGAAGCCAAGCCCATGGCGCTGCAGTCCGAGTTGCTGGCACCTTGTCCGGATCCCTGTGTGGAACTCCACATCGTACGGTCGGCCACAACCTCCGATTCTCCATCGGCAACCCCGAAACTGTACGAGGCCCAGGTGCTGGTGCAGCGTATCGGGCAATTGCACGTTGCCGGGCGGCCTGTCCGGGACGGGGATGGGGGCACACGGTCCCTGGAGTTGGATGATGTCGTGATCCTCATGCGGTCGCTGGGGGATCTGGCACTGTATGAATATGTCTTGCGCCAGGCGCAGATGCCTTACCAGGTGGTTACGGGCACTGCCCTCAAGTACCAGGCGCATGTCCGCAGCTTGCTGGCGCTGCTGCAGCATCTGCGGCAGCCGGACGATGATTTCAATTTGGCCGTTGCCTTGCGTTCCACACTGTTTGGCCTGAGTGATGAAACTCTTTACCAGCTGGTGCAGGAAACAGGGCGCCAGTTCCAGCCACTGGCGTACTTTCCGCATCTGCCCGCCGCACTGACCGACCAGCCCGACCGCGTCCAACAGGCCGGAGACATTCTGGCCGCCCTGTATGACCAGGTGCATGTCCTGCCGCCTGATCGGCTGATACAGCGCATATTGGACGCCACGGACTATGCTGCCACCTGTATGGCCGACCCGGTCCGCTATCGCGGCAATCGCCAGCTGGAGGATATCCAGGCGTTGCGCCACTACGCCCGCCAGCAGCAGGACCTGGGACTGGGCGAATTTCTGGATCGTTTCGAGGCCATTGAAGTCAAGCGCGTGCGGAACGAAGACGAGAATCCGCGGGTTTCGGCCCGGGAGACGGACGAACCCGCCGTACGGATCATGACGGTTCATGGAGCCAAGGGCCTGGAATTCCCTGTGGTGTGTGTACCGCAGCTGGATCGCAGCCGGTTCCGTGGTGCCGACTCCATGGTGACGTTCGATCCCGCCAGTGGCCTGGTCTGCCAGTTGCGGGATGAAAGGGGACAAATCCAGAAGCCTCTGAGTTATGAGGCCCTGCAGAGGCGCAACAGGTATATGGAACAGGCCGAGAGCAAGCGCGTATTGTATGTGGCCTGTACCCGGGCTGCTGACCTGCTGGTCATGACCGGCAGACTTGGTGAGAAAATGCCCAGCCCCAGTCCGGACACGAACTTCAGCCCAAACTGGCTTGCAGACGTGTTGGCAGCATTCGATCTGGGGCTGAACGACTTCGTGCCGTCAGCCAGGGCATACAAGATCAAGTCCTATGATGAATTTCAGTTGGCCTGTTTCGGGTACGCGGCGGATCAGCCGCTGGTGCAAGCCGCACCACGGGAGGGCGTGAGCGCGCCCGGCACACCGCTGACGGCCATACCTGTGCTCAGTCGGATGCCCGAGCAGGCGCCCGCACCTGCATGGCCCCAGGTGCCTACGGCGGCCATGCAGCGCGGTACGCTGATGCACAATTTGCTGGATCCCTGGGACGTCTGGATGGCCATGTCACCGGCTGACCTGCACCTGTATGCGGTGCAGAAAGCCCGGCAACTGAATATCTGGTCCGAGGCCATACCGCAGGAACTGGTTTCCATCCTGCTGGCTTTGCGCCAGACAGAGGAAGCGCACGCTATCTCGCGGGCACAAACCAGGGTCAGTGAGATGCCGGTGCTGGCAACGTGGGCCGGATGTACACGACTGCTCCGTCTGGACCTTGTCTACCAGGACCCGCAGGGTGGTTGGCACATGGTAGACTGGAAAACGGAACGGCTGGACAGGAAGGGGGCCCTGGCACAGAGCAAGCAGCGGCATCTGCCGGCCTTGGCGGCCTATGCCCGTGCCTTTCAGGTCCACACGGGACACTATCCGCATACACGCCTGTGCTTTCTCGCACCATCCGCCATCCGGTGGGTGCCTGTAGCCCTGGACGAACTGCTGGCGGTGGAGCTTGCCGCTGAACTGGAACTGGAGCCGGATATTTGATATCTGGGCGTTGCGCTAGCCGGCAGGTACAGCAATTGTTGAACTGCCATGGGCTTGGTTGCCCTGAGCCATGCTGTACATCCCTTCTTCCGGTGCAGACGGACACCAAGGGTAGCGATGCTGTCAGGATTGCCCGCCACAGGTTCAAGTCGACGCGAATGTATGCTCTGTCCTGTGGCCGCCTGTGCCACGGACAGGGGCGGGGGCATATCCAGTCGTCCAGCCATTGGCTGATTCGATGCATTCTGTAACTGTTCATCGCTACGGCATATGGTGTCTGATCGCCCTTGCCGTTGGCCTGCAGTTGGGGCTGGGACTGTGGCAGGTTCAGCGCTTTCCCCTGTGGGGCGATGAGGCCCTGTACGCCTTCTGGGCCCGGCACTGGCTGGAGCACCGGGACCCGCTGTTCCTGGCCCACTGGATCGACAAGCCACCTCTGTTCATCTGGTGGCAGTCCCTGTCGTTTGCGGTCTGGGGCCCGACCCAGGCTGCTGCCCGTTACGTGAACATAGCGGCAATGTCCCTGCTGTCAGGACTTCTGGGTGGTTATGCCTGCCGTACGTGGGGATTGCGGGCGGGCGCCACAGCCATCGGGTTGGCCACCCTGAACCCGTTGCTTATCACCTATGCTCCTACCGGCCTTACCGATCCCCTGCTCATCCTGTGGAGTACGCTGGCACTCCTGCTGGCATGGGAATGCCACTACAGGGGGGCAGGCGTGGCCCTGGCTCTGGCCGTGTTCACCAAACAGACAGCGGTTCTGCACGTTCCTCTGGTGCTGGGCGCCATATGGATAGCACAGCCACAGGACTGGAAGCGTGCATACCGGCAGTGGGGTACAGGCTTTCTGCTCATAGCCCTGCCCGTGCAGCTGTGGGATATGCTGCGTTGGTTCCAGGCGCCCTCCTTCTGGATTCTGGGATTTGAACACTACGCCCCCCTGCGCTGGGTGCCCGTCAGCGAGTGGGCAGTACGCGGTCAAGCCGGGAGTACGTTACTGGCGTTCCTCTTTGGTTCCGGGCTGGGGTGGCTCGGATGGTCAGGCCTGCTGGCCCTGGCGTCTGTGCAGGCCAGACGACGCATCTCCCGCGCATACCGGGAAGAGCGACAGATCCTGTGGCTGCTGATCTGGTCAGGAGGCTATCTCCTGGTGCATCTGGTCATGACCTTCAATATTTGGATACGGTACCTGCTTCCCATCGTACCCCATCTGATTTTGATGGCTGCCTGGGCTCTCAAGACGCTCTGGTCACCAGAGTCCAAGGCTTGGCTTGC
Organism: Caldilineaceae bacterium; assembly: GCA_965200385.1. GTDB lineage: Bacteria > Chloroflexota > Anaerolineae > Caldilineales > Caldilineaceae > Bin34. The sequence continues at coordinate 2,960,581 of OZ241342.1, read as the reverse complement.
AGGTGCCGGGGGACTGGCCCTGCTGGTCCTGGGGATCGGCTCGGGCCTGGCTGTGCCCCAGGCCAAATTACAGTATCTGCCGACAGGACCGCGCAACCGGGACCTGGCGGGAGTGCCGGAAGCCCTGACTCACGTGACGACCCACGCGCCGGAGGGCACGGTCCTGTTCCATCATGAACTGAGCTGGCACTATCTCTTTTATCTGTTTGACGATGAATCCCTCACGCGCGTCTGGTACGCGAATCCCGAAGCCCTGGTGGCCGCCGTCCAGGACCTGCCCCGCCATGTTCCCAAAATCCAGTTGCGGCTTGCCCGTGACGTACACGAGACCAAGCGCATTGCCGACCTGTTGGCCGCAGCATCCCTGTACCCTGTACGTTGCTTCCAGATCGATGAAGTCACCGTGTATGAAATTCAGGACGTGGCGACGGCGGCTTGCCAGAACCTGGCGGTTTACATTCCCCCGTCCAGAAACAGGGCAGTAGAAGGGGATTAGCGTGCGGCTGTGCCAGCGGCCAGCGGCTTTACAGTCTCAGATCCCTTCAATTCAGGTATAATCGCTTTTTTATGGCTCTCGTGCCTCGTGGCTACTTCATGTACTGGACATGAACGACGACAAGACCCTGCACTCCACCCCGGCCTTGTGCGCGCTGGTGGAAAGCCTTCTCTTTATTGCCCCGCAGCCCGTAACCCCGGGTGAACTGGGCAAGGCGCTGGATCGTCCGGCTGCAGAAATCCGGGAGGCACTCGCCGAACTGGAACAATCCCTGTGCCAGGATCAGCGGGGTCTCCGCCTGCAGCGGGCAGGCCAGACCGTAGCCCTGGTCACCATGCCGGAAGCAGCCCGGGCCGTGGCCCGCTTTACTGCCTTGGCCACACACACCCGTCTGAGCAAGCCAGCCCTGGAAACCCTGGCGATCATCGCCTACCAGCAACCGGTGACGCGTGGCCAGATCGAGGCCATTCGCGGTGTGGATTGTGCCCATATTCTCCGTGCCTTGCTGGCCAGGGAGTTGATCCGGATCCGGGGCCGTCGGCCAACGATAGGCAATCCGATCCTGTATGGTGTCACCGAGGAATTCCTGCAGTATTTCGGACTTGCCTCTTTGGATGAATTGCCAGATCTGGTAGCAGTCGATGAGGGCAAGCTGGCAGATGCCATGGATGAGGACGTGGCATTGGCAGCCGACTGAAGCATAAAGACATGTCCTTGGGTCTTGTCATGCATCCCAGAGGCACCTGCCAGTGCCGTACGCAGGAGGCATGCAGAGTGTACCAAACAGCACGGCACGTCCGACCCGTGTCCGTCAAAAGGAGAAAATCTGCTATCCCCAAGATAACCGCGCTGTCATCCACAGGGCAGGCTGATCAGGATTTATGCCACAGGACATATCCCATGAACGATTTTGGCCCGTATCGTTGGGTTGATGAAGAATTACGCCGGCTCCAGTTCCCGATAGAGGTTCCACTGCCCTTGGGGATTGCCGCCTTGCGGAGAACGGTCGTAATACAGGTCAAAGAAGCGGCCCGCCTGGGTCTTTACCCGAAAATGGATACGGCCCACACCCCAGGATCCACGCTGGGCGGCACGTGCCATGCGTGACTCACGCATGTTACGTGCCATGCGCCCCCGCCGTCCATGGTCACGCTTTTCTGCCAGTAGCGTATCGATCACGTGCACCTCTGCATTCCAGATCATGCGGTCCGGGCAAGGCGGGTTCTTGGGAGTGACAGGTACCTGATCAAACTCAACTGTGATACTCTCTCCAATGAAGCGTTTGGGAATCAGTTTCATGTCCGTTCCTGTCCGTTTTGTCACGGATATCACATCTGCCTGCCGACAGGGCCTGTGGCATTGTACTGGATTCATCTGAGGTGTAATGACCGGGATTCTCCTTGTATCCTGCTACGAATCAGGATTTCAGCCTCTTAATCTGGCCCTGCCCCTGACCTGCATGCGGCAGCGTGGGCTGTCCGTGACGGCCCTGGACCTGTCCGTGCAGACGTGGCAGGATTGTACGGTCCAGGACGTCGCCGGTGTGGCCATTTCCGTTCCCATGCAGACGGCCCTGCGTCTTGGTGTGGAGGTCGCGGATACCGTGCGCCACCGGTATCCGCATGCGCCCATTTGCTTTTTCGGTCTCTATGCCGGATTGAACGCAGACTATCTCCTGCAGTCCGGGAAGGCGGATGTGGTGTTGTCCGGGGAAGCGGAAGAGTCTCTGGCGGACTGGGCGGAGAGCGTAGTCCGCACTTCAGATCCAGATCCAGATCCGGACACGGCAGCGGCCAAGCGAGCGTTGCCACCAGTGCTGGAGCGTCTGCGCTTGCCGGTACCCCAGCGGCATGATTTGCCGCCCCTGTCCACCTATGCGCACCTACTTGCACCTTCTGGCGACATCCAGCTGGCCGGGCAGGTGGAAACCAGTCGTGGCTGCCTGCATACGTGCCGCCACTGCCCGGTTGTGCCCATCTACGAGGGGCGTTTCTTTGTCGTCAGCCAGGAAACCGTAAAACGCGACATCCAGCAGCAGATCGAGGCGGGCGCCCGGCACATTTCCTTTGGAGACCCGGATTTCCTCAACGGTCCTAGGCATTCCCTGCGGATTACCGAGTGGCTGCATACCCACTATCCCACAGTGACCTTTGACTTCACGGCCAAGGTGGAGCATCTCTGCCGCTATCCCCGGCACGTGCAGACGTTCCGGGATCATGGCGCGGCGTTTGTGGTTTCCGCCTTCGAGTCCATTCAGGACGAAGTGCTCCAACACCTGGACAAGGGACATGACGTAGCCGACATGGAACGTTTGCTGGCCTTTCTGCAGGAACTGGATCTGCCCATACAGCCAACCTGGATTCCCTTTACCCCCTGGACTTCGCTCCCCGACTACCTGGCATTCTTGGACTGGATTGCGGACCATGGCCTGGTGAATTGCGTACCACCGGTCCAGCTTGCCCTCCGCCTGCTGATCCCGCCCCGGAGCTGGCTGCTGCAGCAGTGCCACGATGCTGCCTGGCTGGGACCGCTGCAGCCGGATCAGTTCACGTACGCCTGGACGCATCCGGATCCGGACATGGACGAACTGCAGCAGAAGCTGGAGACCCTGGTTGCCCAGTCAGACGCCGACAGGGATCATGGCACACTGTTCCGACAGGTGCAAGCGATTGCTTGCCAACAGGCTGGACAGCCCATGCCGGAAGTAGATCTGGGACCGCAACTGCCGCCACCCCCGCGTCTGACGGAAGACTGGTTCTGCTGAGCAGAGCCTACTGCCGGTCAGTTGGATCGGATACGCAACCCCTAAGAATCCATGGACAAACTATAACCACAAGCAACAGTGTTAGACTTGATCAGGTATATCAAAAGTATAATTATTGAAATTTTTTAAGCAACAACTAGGAAAATATCTGGCGGAAACGGAATACTGTCAATAGGCATTGATAGTTTGCAAACAGATCTTTGTATGCATCCCACCATGCCCTAGTTCTGCCGGACCTGCCACCAGCGGTTCAGCGTCCAGACGCACTCCGTCCTACATAGCTTCAACTGGGCTACCGGGTCTGGGTCATCACCCTGTTTCTGCTCAGTAGCCATCCCAAGGTGTTCCCGTCCACCCAGCAGGCCAGCTACTTGGACATCACCTGGCAACAGGGCATCCAGCAGCGCCGACGGTTTTCTCGGATGCAACCCGGACATCACACACAATGCTTGTGCCGCGGCCATCAAAGCCTTCACAGCACCCAGCGGCGTCCGCGGTTTGCCCCTACGGTGGCACTGATTATCCTGGCAACCAGAGTGCAGTCCCGCCTGTGGCATGGCACAAACAGCGCACGAACGGTCCCTACCCGCCGGTACGGTACTCCACGGTGCCAAATACACCATCGGCCGAGTGCTGGGCGAAAGCGGTTTCGGGATCACCTATCAAGGCACACACAAAGCTCTCCAGCGTCTGGTGGCCATCAAGGAATTGTTCCCCGAAGATGCAGTACGTTGGGGCACCCGTCGGTACCCACAAGCAGACAAGAGGATTTCCGCCGCGAACGGGAGAGCATTCTACGGGAAGCCCGACTGGTAGCCAGGCTCAATTCGCCGCACATCATCGAGGTGCACGACACCTTCCTGGAGAATGGTACCGTCTACATCGTCATGGCCTACCTGCAAGGCGAAACATTACAGGACCGCATTGAAACGCAGGGGGCTTTGCCTCTGGATGAGGTGAACAGGATTGCCCTTGTGCTCTGTGACGCCCTGGCCGAATTGCACAGCCACCGTCTGATTCACCGGGACATCAAACCGGACGACGTTATGCTGACACGTGACGACCAGATCGTACTGATTGATTTCGGTTCTGCGCGGGAGTTTCGGCTCAGTCAGACGGCACAACACACCCGCATCCTGTCAGATGGTTATGCTGCACCCGAGCAATACGGAGCACAAGCGCGCTTTGGCCCGTATACGGATCTCTTATGGTCTCTATGGTCTGGGTGCCACCCTCTTCCATGCCTTGACGGGCACCCTGCCGCCACGTGCCCTTGACCGCTTGCGCGACCCCGATCTGAACCTCGTCTTTCCCCTGGGCATCCAGGATCCTCTGTGTACGGCCATCCAACAAGCCATGCAGCTGCCAGCGGGCGATCGCCGCCAAACCATTGATGAATTCCAACAGGTCCTTGCCCGGACTCGCCACGGTACATCCGACAGCAGTTCATCAGGGACGGTGCCGCTGGCCACGAGCACCACCAAGGTAACGGCTCCTGTACCTTCACCTGACGCACCGGGTGCGCGGACGGCCAAGCGTGGACGGCGCAGCAAACTCTGGTTGTTCCTGCCCATGCTGGTGGTAGCCTTGGTCTGGCCCCCCTGCATTGGGCAGTCTCCGCGGACCATGGTGTCGTGGCCCGCCTGTTGCTGGAATACGGCGCCGACCCCAACGTCCAGGACCAGGCTGGCCAGCCCCCCTGCATGATGCGGCCTACGGGGACAGTGTCGCCGTAGCTAGCCTGGTGCTGGATCATGGAGCTGATTCCAATGTTCAGAACCAAGATGGCCAGACCCCTCTGGATCGCGCGGTTACGAATAACAGCACAGCCGTAGCTACCCTGTTGCGGGACCACGTCTTGGAATAAACCCCATATCGACAGGACCCACCAGGTTGAGGTCACGCCGGGACATACGACACCGAGACAGCAGATATCCTGCAACTACACCCCTCATGGGCAGCTTGGGGTACCACACCGTCTGAAAGGGGCATCTTCAGTTCTGTAACGGGGTCCCATTCTCCCTGTAACCACGCAGTGAGCTCGGCACAGATCCATGTGGTTCCTTAATATGTGACAACTACAGTAATTTAGGGCAATTACTGCTATGCAAGCAAGAGGCTGACCAAGATGTGTGCCACAGCCCGTGTACGCGAAACCAAGTTAGCGCCATGGACAATTCCGGTGGCATCGGATGGCCCAAAGTCCTGTGGGAGAAACAGAGATGAACACCGACCTGCTGACAGGCCCCCGCATCCGTTCTCTCAGCTGTTGTCGGGGGTGTCAAGCGCTGCCAGCATACTCTCTACAGAGGTAAACTTGACCCGCGGGCGGCCCTGGGCTTCACCCCGGGCGGTTTCGAGGGCATCCAGGCGCAGCCAGTCCGCATACGTCACGACACGTGACTGTCGCTCCCTGACGAACGCGTCAACCAGGTCGGGATCCGTGCGGACAGGATAAAGGTGCCGTCCGGCGGTCACATCGGCGAGGAGATGGTCCACCGTTTCCTTGGCGTCGGGGCGATTGGTGCCGATCACCCCCGAGGGGCCACGCTTGATCCAGCCGGTGACGTAGTGACCGACAATCGGACGCGCGGTATCCGGATCCGTTACCCGGCCTTCGGTGTTGGGGATGATGCCCCAATCGGTACGAAAGGGCACGTCCGGCAGGGGTACGCCATAGTACCCGATCGAGCGAAACACCAGGCCGACATCCAGCAATTCAAACTGATCGGTAGCCTGTGACCGCAGGGTGCCACTGTCGTCGACATAGAGTTCGTTGCGGACGAGCCGCATTTGGGTTACCTTGCCCTCTGCATCACCGATCAGCTCCACCGGTGAGGTGAGGAAGCGGATCGTCAGCTGTCGCGGCTTGCCCGTGGGCTGGTGTCGGGCAAAGCTGCGCAAGATGCCGAGCTTGGTGTTGAGGACTCGGTCGTTGGCCTGTTCGACAAAGGCCGCACTAGCCGGATCCAGTTCCACTTCGGCGGGCAGCGTGAAGGTGTCACAGCCTGGCAGTTCCCCCAGTTCCCGGGCTTCGGGAACCGTAAAGGCTGCTTGGGCGGGACCGCGACGGCCCAGGATGTATATGTTGCGGATACGGCTTTCCTGCAGCCGTGCCAGGGCCTGGTCAGCTATATCCGTCTCGGCCAGGGATGCATGCGTATGTGCCAGTATGCGCGCCACGTCCACAGCCACGTTGCCTACACCAATGACCACGACACTTTCCTGGGACAGGTCGAATTCCCGATCCTGAAATTCGGGATGCCCGTTGTACCAGGCCACGAATTCCGTGGCCGCGTGGTTGTTTTGCAGGTCACTGCCCGGAATGTTCAGATCCCGATCGGTCTGGGCGCCTGTGGCATAGATGAGAGCGTGATAAAAGTCAGCCAGTTCAGGGGCCCGGACATGCGTTCCCAGATGCGTGTTGCCGAAAAAGCGGAATTCAGGTTTTCGGGCCACGCGGTCGAACAGGCGGGTCACCGCTTTGATTTTCTGGTGATCCGGGGCCACGCCGGACCGGACCAGGCCAAAGGGAGTAGGCAAGCGGTCATACATATCCACTTGTACGCTGACCTCCCGGGATTTCAGCAGGAAATCAGCGGCATAGAAACCGGCCGGGCCAGAGCCGATAATGCCTACACGTACGGGGTTGGCTGCCGATCCCAAATCACTCACTGCGTGCACTCTTTCCCTTCGCTTGGCCCAACTGTCCTGTTCCAGGCGGAACAAAGCGTATATAGATATAGATAGTGTAATTCTATTGGTTTCCGGACTGTTGACCAACAAGCCGCTGGTATACCGGTTATCCCGCAGCAGTCCCGTGGTTTGTGCGTTGTCACCAAGTTCCGGGTGGCAGGCATAAGGATGCAACCCTGCTGCGGTTGTCGGCTGTGGGCAACCGGATACCATATTATATCAGCCAGTGGCAGACGGGGTTCCACGCAGGCGCGTGGCGATATCCTGGGGTATCCGGGCGGACCGGCCCTGCAGATCTACACATACATGCTCGGTAGAACCGGTTGCAATCAGGAGGTGCGCAGCGGCGTTGTGGACCTGATAGTCAAACCGGATCTTGCGTGTACCCAGGGCCGCCAGGGTGGTGGTTACGACCGCGGTATCACCAAAGGTCAGGGACCGGCGAATCTGCAGGGATACCGACACGACAGAGAAATGATGCGTGCGTGCAATTTCGGTATAGGGTGTCTCTTGGGCCTGCATGAACGCGATGCGTCCCATTTCCAGCCAGGGCAGGTAGGCGGCATGATGCACCACCTGCATCAGATCGGTTTCGGCAAACCGTACGTCAACGCAAATCTGGACCGAGGGCATTGTGTCGCTGCCTGGATCTTGCAGAAACTTGCAGCCTCCCATACGCGGGTTCACCGGCACTGGAGGACACTCCGTGCGGTGCAGATGCCGAGGCACATTTTGCTGCAGGCATGTCCGTCTGCCCTTTGCCTGTCCGTCTGACTTGCCGGATTGTGATGGCAATGAACCCTATGGGCCACATGTCAGAGGATCTGTCCTCTACGGACTTGCCCACCTGGATGCCGGATTGATTGCCTGCTCCGGACAAAGCGATCGGCTGCGTGGAGCCGGGGGCTGTTGTAAGGATCCCGATATCCGGGCAGGTATTGTTTGCTGTGCCCGTCCCGCTGTCTGCCTGCATGATGGATTTGTCAGAGATTGGGCAGGAAGTTGGTGAACAGAGGCAGTATATGGCTCCAGACGACAACCACGAATATGAACTGCAACAGCAGGACGACAACACTGATCTGCAGCAGGCGTCGTGCCATCCTTTGATGCCCCATGGAGCGGTACACGATGCTGAGGGCGATACCCAGGAAAGGGGTGAAAATGGCCACCAGAACCAGGAACAAACGGGCACATCCTCCTTCATCCTCAAGATGCGCAGGCCGTTGGGAAAACGATTGTTGCTGGGTAGGTTGGGGAGATGTATTGTCAGACATGGCACTTGTGGCTTGCGAGAACGGCAGGGCAGAATAGCTAAACGGACCCCGTGCACCATCATATTGATATTGTAGGCCCAAGCCAGCGGGGCCGTCAACGCACGTGTGCCCGCCGGACTGGTAGCCGTTGTCCCGGTGATCTGCCTGCCGTCGGTCTCGCCTGGAGACGGGTACCAGGCAGGGCCTACCTTCCTTGGGACACCAGGAATTGGACGCGCTTGGTCCAGGGTTCACTGATGCCCGGAATGCCCCGGTTCTCGGCTTCCTTGATCAGGGCCTCCATGTCACTGCTCCTGAATTCACCGGCCAGCAGTGCGTCCTGCCAGCGCATTTCGGGGGTCAGGGACAGGAGAATGGCCGTATCGGGATCCGCCAGCGTCAGCTGCCCCCATCCCGCGTGATGGGCAGGGGCCGCGACGGACAGTCGGATTGTGACTGTAGTGCCTGCCCAGGGCGTCAGTTCAACGGCACCCGGCGTCCATCCCGAGCGGCTGTTGTCTGTCGTGAAGGCAAACTGGTGAATGGGCTCGAACGCGGTCGCGCCGGGACTGCGTAGCGCCACCGTCACGGTGGCGGTATCCGGCGGGGGACTCGTGCCGTCGGGATGCAGGCCCAGCAGAAAGGACAGGCCACTGGGATCGGCCGGGACGGCGAGCGTGAAGTCCACGGTGTGACCATCCCTGATACCCAGATAGGGTGCCTCCCATACCAGAGTGGGGATCAGATCAGCCACAGGCAGGCCTACGGGTTCGTACAGAACGTCGCAGACCGTCACGTCTGCCGGAGTCCCGCATATTGTGTCCAGCGGTGGTGTGATGACAGCGTCCGGTGCGGCTGTTAGTTGAGACCATAGCGCAGTGTGGGAACCGGTTTCCAGCTCCGTCAAGATCTGCTCGTAAATGACGACGGCGTCCAGATGTACCAGCGGGTTGCCGGCGGCATGTTGCCGGGCACGGGTGATGTTCATTTCCGCATCCCGCCATTGCCCCAGGGCCGTATGCACCTGGGCCTGCAGGCGATAACTGTGAAAGTGGGCAGGACGCCAGCGGGCTGCCTGATGCAGATGCACCAGGGCATGACTCAGGGCCGTGTCGTTCACGGCTGACGGCAGCGAATCGCTATACCTCGGCTCGGGCCAGACCAGCCCCTGCTCCATATAGGAGCCGGCCTTGTGCACGTGATAGGCCCAGAACAGAAAAGGGGTGCCCAGGACGATGCCGCCCAGCAGGGCCAGCACGGTCACGACCAGCGCGGTGCCCGCCCAAAGCTTCTTGGCCACGGATGGAGAGCCTGTGCTTGCCATGGCGTTCCCCACCCTGCTACATGTGCAGGGACAAACCCTCGACCGCCGCCGCGGCTTCCATGACCACTTCACTGAGCGTGGGATGCGCATGGACCGTGCGTGCGATTTCCGTTGGTGTAAGTTCCATCATTTGAGCCAGTGTGAGTTCCGGCAGCAGTTCGGTCACCTCATCCCCAATCAGGTGGGCGCCCAGGATTTCGCCATAATCGGCTCCCGCCAGAATTTTGACAAAGCCGCGGGCAGCTCCCCGGGCTTTTGCCTTGCCGTTGGGAAACAGGGGGAAGGTACCCACGTTGTAGGACCGGCCGGCTGCTTTCACCTCGGCTTCCGTGTAGCCCATGCTGGCCACCTGGGGTGTGGCGTAGGTGCAGCGGGGCATGAAACGATACTGCTCGTCCCCCAGGGGCACCGGATCGGCCTGCGCGATGCTTTCGGCTGCCGTCACGGCCTGGGCGATAGCCACGTGGGCGAGGGGCATACGGCCCGTACAGTCACCGGCAGCGTAAATGTGGGCCTGCCGGGTCCGCATGTAGTCGTCCACTGGAATGAAGCCCTGATCATCGCGCGGGATGCCGATACCGTCCAGATTCAGGCTTTCGGTGTTCGGGGTGATGCCGGCAGCCACCAGTACCAGGTCAGCCGGGAGTGACTGCGTCTCACCCGCCGGATCCCGGTGTGCCGACACCTGCAGCCGGCTGGCTTGCGCGTCATAGGCTTGGGCGGTATGGCCCGTCAGCACCTTGATGCCGTTGCCCCGGAACTGTTTCGCCAACTCGGTCGCTACGGCTTCGTCTTCCAGGGGCAACAGTTGCGCCTCGTATTCCACCAGGGTGACGGCGACGCCGAAAGTGTGCCACAGGTAGGCGAATTCTACGCCAATGGGGCCGCCTCCCACGATCACGGCGTGGGCGGGCAGGTCGGCCTGTATCAGGGCCTCACGCGAGGACAGGATCCGGGTGCCGTCAAACGGCAGGCCGGGCAAGGTCCGGGACCGGGCTCCCGTAGCGATAATGAAGGTATTGGCCCGAAGCTGTGTATGCTCGCCCCCGGCGTCGGTGATCTGCACGGTATGGGGATCAGTGAAGGTCGCGGTGCCCGGGTGGACGGCAATGCCGTTCTTGCGCATCAAAAACTGCAGACCCCGGGTCTGCTTGTCCACAATGGTACGGCTGTGCGCCAGGGTGCGCGCGAAGTCTATGGTGATGTTATCCGCGGTAATGCCCAGGGTGCCTGCCGTTTGTACCGTGTCCAGGACATTAGCGGCATGCAGCAGCGCCTTGGACGGAATGCAGCCCCAATTCAGGCAGATGCCCCCGAGCTGTTCCTTTTCGACCAAGGCGACCTGGTGCCCCAGCTGGGCACACCGGATAGCCGCGGCATAGCCGCCGGGCCCACCGCCGATGACTACTACGTCTGTTTGCATCTCGTCCCGTCCTTGTTGTGCGGAGCCGGTGCGCTACCAGGACTGGAGCGTGTCGCGCACGTGGGTCATGAACAAATCTGCCGTCGCCCCGTCCAGCACCCGGTGATCGAAGGAAAGGCTGAACACGCACGTGGGCCGGATTACGATCGCGTCGTCGGCACTGGGCAAAAGCGTGTCGCTGCCCCGGACCATGGGGCGTTTGACGATGGCGCCTATGCCCAGAACAGCGGCTTGCGGCTGGTGGATGATCGGGGTGCCGGCCAGGCTGCCACTCACACCGTGATTGGTAAGGGTGAAGGTGCCACCCTCCAGCTCGTCCTGGGTCAGGTCATGGGCTGCAGAGCGCCGGGTCAGCTCGGCCAGGGCCTTGCCCAGGCCCATCAGGCTGAGGCTTTCCGCATGCCGGATCACGGGCACGACAAGGCCATCGGGCACGGCCACGGCTATGCCCAGGTGAATGTGCCGGAATGTGGTGATGCCGTTTGCGGCATAGCTGGCATTCACTTGGGGCACCTGCTGCAGGCCCGTGACGGCCGCGTGCATGATGTAGGGCATGAAGGTCAGGCGCTGGCCCTGCTGGCGCCAGGCCTCCTTGTGGGCTTCCCGGTGCAGTACCACGGCGGCCATGTCGATCTCGAAAAAGGTGGTGACGTGCGGACTGGTCCGGGCGCTGCGCGTCATGTGTTCCGCGATGGCGCGCCGCATGGGCGACAGCGGGCGGCAGATCTGGTCGTCGGCTGCCGGCTCCTGGGTGTCTGCCCGCTGCTGGATAAAGGCCAGCAGATCTTTCTTCGTGATGCGTCCGTTGCGTCCCGTACCCGTGACTTGGCTGAGATCCACATTCTCTTCTTGGGCCATGCGGGCGACCACCGGGGACAGGAAGCCGGGACTCGTCCGGGGCGTGTCGCCGGTTGGCGTCGAACGGGATACGGTCGGGAGCGGTGCAGGGGCAGGTTCGGGCAGGGCCGCCGGTGCCGACTGGACTGCCGTATCGTCCGGCAATGTATCACCGGGTTCGCCCACGTAGGCCAGGACAGTGCCCGTGGCTACGGTCTGGCCGGCCTGGACGCAGATGCGCAGCAGGGTACCCGAAACAGGGGCTGGCAGGTCAGTGTCGATTTTGTCCGTGGATACGGTCAGGATCGCTTCGTCACGGGTTACCGTATCGCCCTCGGCATACAGCCACGCCGACACGGTGCCTTCCACTACACTCTGGCCGAACTGGGGCATGGAAAGGGAGACAGCCATATGGAAAATGTCCGTTTGCGTTTACGGCAGGGCATCCAGAGTCAGGCGGGACGCCAGGCACGCTTCGTGCATGCTTCCCGTCATGTAGGCGTACTGCTTGTCCGGCCGTTCGCTGAAACCCATGTGTTGTCCCGTGGGCGTCAGGGTAACGAAGCCCACAAAAGCTCCCTCTGGCCGTGACAGGGCCTGCAAATCCAGCAGGGCCTCCCGGGCTGCCGCGTAAAGGGTCTGTCCGCGCCTGAGACCTTCCACGACCATACGGGCGGTGAGCGCACGCAGGCACAGCTCGCCCATACCAGTGCAGGCCGCGGCCCCGTATTGACCGTGACAGTAGTTGCCGGCACCGATAATGGGGGAATCCCCGACGCGGCCCGGATATTTCCAGCCCAGTCCCGAAGTGCTGACGGCGGAAGCCATCCGGCCCTGGGTGTCCAGGACCAGAAAGTTCACGGTCCCGGTTTCGGGCAGGGACGTGGACCGGTCATCCGCCGGGCCGGGCAACAGGCTCAGCTGGCTCGTCAACCGCTGCACGGCAGGCAGCAGCCGTTCCGGATCCAGTAGCTCCGGATCCAGATTGGCCTGATCAAAACGGTGACGCCAGGTATCCAGGCTGGCGGCATACTCCAGTGTGGTGGCTGCATAGCCCGCCTCGTGGGCCAGGCGCTGCGCTCCTGCGCCCACTACCAGTACATGCGGGGTATGTTCCATGACGAAGCGGGCCAGGCGGGTAGCGTCGGCGCAGGCTTGCAGGGCGGCTACGGCACCCGCCTGCAGGGTGCTGCCGTCCATTATGCTGGCATCCAGTTCCACGGTACCCAGAACGTTGGGTATGCCGGCCTTCCCTACAGAGTGATCCGCCAAATCCTGCTCCACCAGACTGGCGGCGGCGACGGCTGCATCCAGGGCACTGGCCCCCTGGCGCAGCAAGTCCATGGCCCGGGTAGCGGCCTGGGCTCCATTTTCACTGCTGACGATGACGGGCTCGGACAAGGTCACGCTCCCTGGGCATACCGTGCAGGATTCCACTGGTCCAGCGGTGTGAAACCCGCCAGGTCCACGGTGTCGGCATAACCGAAGGGAGCCCGGGTCACGCTGCCAAGCCGGATCCGGCCCTGCTGTATGGCCACGGCGGCACATTGCTGGCCGTTCCAGCGGTGTTGCTGGTACAGGTCCGGGTGCTGCTGGAGCATGGCTTGCTGGATCTCGTCCTCGTGTATGCTGAGGCCCGTGAAGTAGTGGTGACCGTTGCGTTCCGCATGCGTAATGCCCAGATTGGCGAGGACGGCCAGATCCTGGAGCAGGGCAACCGGCCCTACATTGGTCAGGTCCTCACCGGACAAAACATAGCGGGCACCCGGGTGGGCCTCACGCAGTTGCTGGAGGTACCCCAGATTGGCGATGCTTTTGAAAATGCCCTTGCAGTTCTTGTGACTGGTTCCCTGGTACCCGCAGGCCAGGGCCTGGGCCAGGCTCTGGATATCTCCGTCGGACTCGTCGATGATGACAGGCGGATGGTGTTTCCATGCCCGCAGGGCCCGGGTAGCCTCCGCCTGCATGGCTGCATCCCGGTGCAGGGGCTGTTCGATGAACAGCAATCCCTGCAGGAAATCCTGCAGGCCGGCGTCCTGGGCCAGGGCATCCCAGAATTGCAGGAAAGAATGAAAATCCTGGTATTGCTCGTTGCCGTCCAGGGTGAAACGGCAGGTCAGTGCCAGCTCGGCCAACACTTCGGCAATCTCGTGCATGCGGGCAATGTCCTCCTCGACATCCCCGCCGATCTTGATCTTGAAGTGATCCACGCCATAGGTGCGGATCACGGCTTCCAGGGACTGGGGCAGGTTGTCGGCCACCCGCTCGTCCGGCGGAATTTGCCCGTCCCGCAAGGGATCGCCCAAGCCTATGGTATGGCGGGCGATCAAATCAGGCAGGGGCACGGCGGGCAGAAAGTCGCGAGGATAGCGCTGGGCCCAGTCTGCGTAAAAGAAACGGCCATCGAAACCCAGGGCGTCGTCCCGCAGAATCCGGGCCAGGCTCTGGCCGCGGGCCCGACACGTGGCGTCGATGAGTGCCCTTTCCACCAGGCTGACCCCCAGATTGCGCAATAGCGCCGGATCCGGGGATGCCGGCGTTCCGTTTTGGGCTTCATAGACGGTCGCCCACAGCCGGAAGGGATTGGGCTGTCTGCCGGCGGCCAGGACATGGTCGGCCGCTTCCTGAATGACCCGCAGCATGTCCAGGATATCCTGGACGTACGGCGTGTCCGCATCCTTGGTGAACCATTTGGGTGCCAGACTGTCGGCGGCCAGGCCCCGGGTGCGCACACCGTCGATTTCCAGATCCAGGACAAGCAACAGGTGCGGGACCTGGGTCATGGTGGCGATGCCGTAGCGGAAGGGCATGCGGGCCTGGATATCCCGGAGACGGATCTGGAATTGGTGCACCTGAACAGTCATGGCAGCGGCCTTGTGGGGTATGGGTTCAGTCCAGGTTGGCCTCGACCTGTTGCAGGCGTGCCATTTCGTCCGGCAAATGCTCCTGCCACGGGGTATAGCCGATCCACTCGCCACTCATGTAGCCTGTATAGGCAATAGCCTGCAGTCCCCGGATGACTTGCCGATGGTCAATGGCTCCGGTACCGATGGGTACATAGTGAATGCGGCCCGGGGCCAGGGTGGCGTCATGCATGTGTACATGCCGGATCCAGGGGGACAGGATCGCCAGGGATTCCGCCAGCGTCATCTCCGTGGTGCGGACAGGATGCAATACGTCCCAGTTGGCGGCCACACGTGGATGATTGACTTGTTCCAGGACCTGGACAACGTGATGGGGATTGCACCAGGCATCGTGGGTTTCCAGGCACAGGGTCGTGTCGCAGTCCTCGGCCTGGTCTGTCAGGGTTGCGAGCGCCTCCGCCAAACTGTCAATGGCTGCAGCGCGGTCTACGGTATCCGGAAAATGTCCGCCAAAAATCCGCAGCACGGGAATGTCCAGATCGGCGGCCAGATCCAGTTCGCGGCGCGTGGCGTCCAGATAGTCGCCACAGGTGTCCGGATCGGCGAAACGGGCCGAGGAGGCGAGGCAGCAAAGGGTGACCGGGCTGGCGGCTACCTGTTGGCGTACCGCCTGCCGCGCAGCAGGCGTGAGCGATGTTTCGATACCGTGCGCATGGCCAGCGTCAATGCGCGGTTCCAGACCCTTATAGCCCCATTGCGCGGCGGCTTCCAGCATCTCGGCCAGTGTGAGATCCGGGCAGGAAAAACTCATAAAGGAATATTTCACGGATGACGGTACCTGGTGTTTGCGGGGAACGGATTCGCTTGTGGTGTCTCCCTCAAGTGTAGTCTATTTTCAGGAATAATTCGCCCTGTTACTGCCTGCGAGTCACGTGGGCATCCCGGTGTTGCGGGCCTGCCGTACGGGATCCGCCGGTTTGCACGAGGTGGGCTGCAGATTGGGTGTGGCATGTCTGCAGCGAGCGGTGTCGGCAACCCGGATGTCCACTCGCCAGGTGTGCTTGGGCACCTGACCTCATGGACCAGGCGCAGGCGGCACCCCTTGGGGCTGACCGGAATGGGCCGCCGCATATATGGCGTCAGTGAGAGCCTGTACGCGCCAGCCATGATGCAGATCGGTTGCAGGGGTGCCACCCTGCCGGACGGCCCGGACGAAGTCGGACAGCACACCGACCTGCAGGTCGGGTGCGGGCGCAGCCTGTTCGTACAGTATTTCCCTGTCCGTACCTGCACGGGAGTCGGCCCGGGTGAGGACTATGCGGGAACCTGGCGGTGAAACCATGTCCACTTCAAGCGTGCCCTCTTCCCCGGTGATCGTCATGGTAGAGACAGCCGGGCCGGGCATGTACTCGCCGCGTTCATAGCTGAGCAGGATGCCCTGGTCACATTCGACATGGGCAACGACATGCGTCTCGGCATCCGAGGCCGGCACCACATGCTGCCGATACTGCCGACCGAGATGCCAGGTGTGGGCCTGTACCCTGCGTGGCTGCAGGGGTGGATCCCAGATACCCAGCAGGTAGTCGAGATCATAGCATCCCCAGTTCATCAGGATCCCGCCACCGTTGACGCGGCGCTGCAGGCGCCAGGCGGGTGGCAGAATCTGCGGCTGCGTCGGGGCGTTGCGCAAAATTCGCCAGTGGATGGTGCGAATGCGGCCCAGGGTCCGGGTGCGCAGTGTGTCCTGCACAATACGGGCTGCGGGCAAGCAGCGGAAGCGGGAGGAGCAGCAGCCGACAACCAGGTCGGTCTGCCAGCGTTGCATGCGCCGTACATCCCCGGCCTGCATGGCGACCGGTTTCTCCAGCAGCAGGTGGCGCCGGCTGGCCAACACCTGTCGGGTCAGAGGCAGCCGGACGCAGGTGGGTACAGCCAGCAGCACGGCCTCCACAGCGGGATCCGCCAGCATTTGCGCGGTGTCGGCATAGATGGTGGAAATGGCGTATTGGGCTCCCAGGTGCCGGGCCTTGGCCATCTCCAGGTCCAGCAGGCCCGTGATCTGCAGGGAGGACAGTTGGGCGGCGGCCTGGACGTGCCGGGTACCGACCACGCCACAGCCTACCAGGGCGAGACCCAGTGGCGGAGTCATGCGAGAACGCACCCGTTTGCCCGGGATCAGGCGCTCCATTGCGCATGCCAGGTACCGATCTCTTCATGGGTGCGGGCCCCGTCACAGATCAGGATGCGCTGGCGCCGTGCAAGCGTGGCGCCTGGGGACACTGCCAGGTACTGGTCAAAACTGAAGGCGTAACTGGCGACCGGGAATGGTGTCGTGCGCACAAACCATTTGAGAGGAAAACGGACGTTGTCTGGATGATCCAGCAGCACTACGGTGGATTCCTGGCCGTTGGCATGCCTGCCCACGTAAGCGAGCCAGGCACTGCGCTGGCCCATGAGATAATCGCCCGCCACGCCACCTTCCGCCAGTACCGTGCCCTGCAGGAGTTCCATGGGGCCCCGCCAGAAAACGCCCCCGTAGCCTGCCATGGGACGGCCTTCTGTAGTCGGGGAACCGAATACCACGTCCTCGTTACCGACATTGGCAAGCGCGAAATCAAAGTCCAGACACCAGTAGCCTGCACCAGGTACAACACCCCCTACTGCCTGTGTGCGGCGTTCCTGGAGAAAGGGTCGATCCCGCTGGTCCGGTGTCCACCAGTCCAGCGTCTGTTCCCAGCGTTGCCACTGGTCTGCATCTGGCGCCTCCAGCCCGGTCCGGGTAAACGTACGGTGTGCCTGGCAGCCCATGTTGTCCAGATGCTGGTACCCCTGATCCCGCACGAACGTGGGACCGCCCCAGAAATTGAAACCCGAGACCCACGGACAGGCTAGGCTGATGCCGCTGTGCCATTCGTGATCGTAGGGTTTCTCCATGGTCACTATCTGCCCGGCCAGCGTTTGCACGGGATGGAAATAGGGCCGTGGTCCCTGCAGGGGCGTCATGTAGGGCCGGAGATTGTAGCGGCACAGGCGCTGCAGACCGTACCGGACTTCAACGTGGCGCTGCCCGCGGGCATGGAGAGAAAGCCTGTTCATGAGATTGTCTGGTGGGGGTGGCATAGGGATCAGAGATCGAACTGTCCGTTCATCAGGTGATAAAAGGGATCGGTGGGGCGAATGCTGCCCCGCATGACCGGCACACCCTCCAGAGCGGACTTGTAGAAGGCGGTGAGAAATTCAATGGTGCCGCGTACGCCCGGCCCGCTGACTGCAGGCCGTTCCTGGCGTTCCATGCTGTCCAGAAAAGATCCCACCTGGGTTACGTGCGTAGCCGGAATGTGCTGGGGAATATCTGCCCAGTCGGACAGCTTGTCTGCGTGAGGCGAATCGTTATAGGTGCTGAAACGCCAGTTCTGGTTCTGGTAGGAATAGAGACTGTTCATTTCCACCGTAGCCTCAGTGAAGTCCAGTCGCAGATAACTTTCCTGGCGAGGGGAGAGGATGCTGTTGGTGATATTAGCCATAGCGCCGTCGGCAAAGCGGACACTGGCCATGGATACGTTGTCTACTTCGATATCGTATTCCAGGGTTCCCAGCATGGCCCGAATTTCCTGCCACTCCCCCATCAGCCACAAGAGAAAATCCATGATGTGAATGCCATGCACCACAGTGCAGCCACCGATGGCCGCTTTCCAGGTGCCCCGCCACTTGACCGCGAAATAGGGATCGCTGCGATACCACGTGGTGAGAACGTTGGCGACCAGCAGTTTTCCCATGGTCCGATCCTGGATCTGCCGCTTCAGGTACTGGCCGGCAGAACCAAAGCGCCACTGGAAGACGCTGGCACAGTAGCGGCCTGTCTCCCTTTCGGCCTGTTCAAGACGGTCCATTTCCGCCAGCGAGGCACAAAGAGGCTTTTCACACAGGACCCAGGCACCGGCTTCCATCGCCAGGATACTCATGTCGGCGTGTACACCGGGCGGTGTACAGACATGTACCAAATCGGGTTTCACCTGGTCCAGCATGATCTCGGGAGAGGCAAAGGCTTGGGGAATGTCATGGACAGCGCAGAAAGCCTTGACGCGGTCCTCGTCAATGTCCACGGCGGCCACCAGTTCAACCCGATCTGTATGAGCCCGCAGGGCCCGCACGTGGGACTTGGCAATGCCGCCGGTACCAATGATGGCAGCTCGGTATGTAGTGTGCATAGGGTATGGCTTGTACTGTAACGACAGATTACCAGGAGTCCAGACCTACCAGCTTCCGGCCCAGTGGCGTCAGATGGGCCGGTGCACCGGCATGTTGATCCAGTTTGCGGGGATCGCTGGGAAAGGCCCGCGGCAGATAATGGCCCATGGGCCAGCGTTGGCGCCAGCGTCGAACTTGATCCTGGCGCATTTTCTCCATGGCGGGATCGGCGGGCAGCATGGCGATGTACTGGGCCAGACGCGGCCGATCCGTGCGGTTGGGGCCATTGCCGTGCAGGAGTGCAGTGTGCCAGATGATCAGATCCCCAGCCTGACCTTCAATGGGCACAATGTCCAGATCCCGGATGTCCGGATTCCGGAGATCTGCCTCCGGTGCCTGCCAGGACAGGATTTCATCCACGATCCGGTGGGAGCCGGGCACACACTGAAAACCGCCCTGATCGGCCGTGGTTTGCGTGAGGCACAATACGCCCTGCACCCGCAGGTCAATGGGCCACGTGGTGGGATCGAAGTCCCAATGGATGAATCCCTTGTAGTCGTGATCCGTCTTGACAGGTGGATTCATGTTGACGCGATCCAGTCGCACCCACAGGTCCTCGCGGCCAAACAATTCACTGTAAATCTGGTGAACGCGCGGATGCTGGCGTGTATCCCACAGGGCCTGGTGATGATACAGCTCCACCATGCCAGGCTGGCTGTGCCAGGGAGGCAGCGAGTACCAGGTTTCCGGATTGTCCGGGTCCATACCCAGGAAGGTCCAGGTCGCATCGACGACAGCATCCAGCAGATCCTGGGGGACTGCCTTCGGCACGACGATATAGCCATTCTCATCCCAGAAATTCTGATCTACTTTGCTCAAAATGGTCATGGCGGCTCCTTGCGGCATGGGCGTACAGAGAGTGGCAACCAGGTGCTTACACTATGGCTTGACAGTTTTATATTGTATTGCACTTGCGCGTGATAGCCCAGATGCATCCGGCAATATGTAGCGGGAGAAAATCACGAGCTGTGGGTACGGGCAGCAAATTGCTGTAGTTTTCGTTGAAAAATTGGATTCGCAAGTACCTCAGGATTCACTACAGGTTCCGGAACGGTACCCGACAATACGGACAACACATATTCTGTAGCCAGCTGGCCGTTGAGTTGGTACAGCTGATCTGTCCAAGCCAAGGTGTGTGGAGCCAGTATGACATTGGACATGGACACTAGCGGACTGTCCACAGGCAGGGGTTCCGGATCCAGTACATCCAGCCCTGCACCGGCAATGGTGTTGGATTGCAAAGCTTCGATCAACGCCTCATGATCCACTATGGGGCCTCGTGCCGTATTGATGAGATAGGCAGATTCCTTCATCAGGGATAGACGTTCACGATTCATGAGATGATGGGTAGTTTCATTCAGAGGACAGTTGAGACAAACGAAATCGGATTCAGCCAGCAGTTCTTCTAGCGATACCAGCTGTACATCCAGATCCTGTGCTGTTTGTTCATGGCCGTATGGATCGTGAGCCAGCTTGCGGGCCAGGCCAAAGGGAGACAGTAGCCGGAAGAGATCGGCACCGATGTTGCCCAAGCCTATCGAACCTACTACCTTTCCCTCCAGACCTACCGCCCGGTAGGCATTGCGTTGGCTCCAGTCACCGGAGCGCACCACCCGGTCCTTGGCGAAAAGCCCCTTGGCCAGGGCCAAGAGGAAGGTCAGGATAGCCTCGGCTACGGGACGGCGCACCCCATCTGGTGTGATAGCCAAGAGACAACCATTTCGGGTCAGGGAAGGTACATCCAAGGTGTCGTATCCTACGCCCCAGCGTCCGATTACCGCCAAACGGGAATCAGGTCCCACCGTGTCCGGTTTGAAGCGATAGCCCAAGAGAACTACGCCATCCAGATCCTGGATATCATCGGTCGTCACATATATACCTTGGCTGTCTCGGCCCGTGGCTTCAAAATAACAATATTCCACATATATGGACGCTTTGGCCAGACACTTCTCAATGGGGACCAAGACACCCGAACCAAGGGCTGGAAAGTCCGCGGAGATACCGATCTGCCATTTCATTGTGCTCCTCCGATACGTTGTGCCTGGAACTATTAGGACATGTTCGTGGATGTTCGTTTTCGGACATAGCTTGTTGTTTGGTTGGCATGACTCTGATGGCTATAGTAGCGGGAATGTCCTATGCCGAAGAAAAGTATGACTTCTCTTGCAGCCTGTCCCTGGCAGGATTTTTGCCAGATGCTGTGAGGAGAATAGCCAATGCCTCGCAAAACTGAAGTTCTTGGTTATCAGGTTCCGCTGCAGGAAAATCTGACTGACCATTGTATTCCGCCAAACATGGACACAATTGATATTGAAGGGTATGACGCCTTCCTTCCAAACCGTCGGGAGTTGATGGCTACCAAGATCCAGAACTACTACAGGACTCTATAGGCTGCCAGCAAATTTGCTGCTACAGCAATGGATAAGAGAGTTTTTGTTTTATTGTTGAGAACAGTCTTTAAGCAGTGTCACCAAAACAGCTCGCCCCAAAACCAATAGATGACAAGTCCCGTTTGATAACTCACAGGCCCTAAGACAGTTGGTAGTATGGTGAAGATCCCCACCAGGTTTCGCGTGTTGTAGCGAACCACGCTGTACAGAAAGTTCCACTGACCGAAGCAGACAGTCTATCCCGGCATGTACGGGGGAATAGACTGTCTACGGCATAGCAGGGCGCTAAAGCCAATCTGTCCCCGCGTGTACGGGGGAAACCCTGCTATTAATGTTCAGTATAGCATCTTTTGAGGGCTGTTAGCATTGGCTCAGTTCGAAATGGAACTTGTCATCTCTGGATCTTGGGAGATAGATAGACCAACAATTCCATACAGCTTCTATCGCTGGGTGCAGAGGAGTGTCTTGGATAACCTCTGTGCTTCGCTGCAAATGGTGGATGGTACCTTTATCCAGGTCTACCAGCACGGCACTGGAGCTCCCACCAAGGGAAGCCTACCAGTGGCACAAGCTGGGGCCGCAGTCGTGGTAAGCTCACTGCCCAGATGATGGCGATCACAGCTTGGGTGGGCCGGTTCGTGCAGTTTACGCTCAAACCCGAGAACGTTACCGAGGCTCCCGGGTTACCAACTCGCCTCTCCACAGCGTTCCTGCTGTGCAAACCAGAGAACGGCTCAGAGCAGTCGAGGCAGTGTGAGATCGGCTGGCTTCACGCCATATGATGGCTACTATCCTGTTTCTGGTTACTGATGCGGCTGACAGGATATTGCGGAAAGTATTTGTTCCATGTGTCCAGATTGAACACTTGTGCAGTTGCGGACAATGGTGCGGGTCCATACCTTCGATTTCGCTCCCTGCAAAGGCAACTTGCGTTGTAGCGCCTCCGTGCGGGTCAGCAATTCTGCTCCTCGGTTATTTCTAGCTTAACCTGTTATATGTTCTAAACCAATGCTTTCCTGCACCACATACCGGATCGGTTCAGGCTCTGCATAAGAAAGACAACCGGCGTTTGCCAGACCCGTTGCAAGTCCCGTCGCACAAAGCCGGTTGTGAGCGGATCTGCCCTGTTTCCTAATCCTCAAGATGACCATTTACAATGAAATACTTCAAGGACCAGTGAACAGTGAGCGGATTTACAGTTCCTTTCTTCCTCCAGCATCAGAATGGTAAACCCTATGGGCATCAACAAAGCAGTAGAGTTATTGCAAGCAGGCCAACCGGTATTTTGCACAGGTACTGCCACCTTGTCCTACGACAGTGGCCGCGCTATGGCCAAGACATGGGCCGATATGATTCGCTTGAACATGGAACATGGACTGTTTGACATAGCTGCTCTGGATGCCTTCATGGCGGGCCTCATTGATGGTGGACCGACAGCCTCGGGCCATCTGACACCTGCTGTCATGGTGGAACTGCCGGTTCTGGGGCACAGTGCAGATGCGATCAAGGCCAACGTGTGGCAATTCCAGCAGATTCTGGCACGCGGTGTGCATGCCTTGCTTCTGTGTCACGCCGAAGCCCCCGAGGCCGTGGTTGCCTATGTTGAAAGCTGCCGTTACTCCAAGCATAAACAGGGCGTTGGTGCGGGACTGTCGCTCGGCACACGCGGAGCGGGTGCACAGGCAGGCGCGGGAGCCCGTTGGGGTATTTCTGGCCCTGCCTACATCATGGCAGCCGATCCCTGGCCACTGAATCCCGATGGGGAATTGTTGCTGGGCGTCAAAATCGAAAATCAGCGGGCTCTGGCCAACAGTGAGGTGATAGCCGCCGTCCCCGGCCTCGGTTTCGCCGAATGGGGGCCGGGCGACATGGGACTGTCATTTGGCTATATTGACCAGCACGACCCGCCCTATCCTGAGGAAATGTGGAATGCACGGAATCGGATCAAGGATGCCCTGGCCACCAGAAATGTTCCTTTTTTCGAAGGCCAGTTTGACGAGCACAATGCCTGTGATCGTTTCGACGAAGGCGTGCAAATTTTTGCCTGTTCCGATGCACACCGGGATATAGCGTCTCAGGTCCGTGCCTACGCAGGCCGTACCATGCCCGTGTAGCAACACCCCCAGGCGTCACTGCTGGGTATGCGGTACCAGTAGCTGCTGGCCGACACTAAGGATATCAGCACTTTCCAGCTGGTTCAGATTCATCAGGACGTCGACGGATACGCCATAGCGTTGGGCAATGGAAAGCAGGGTTTCACCGGCCCGTACCGTATGGGTCAGGTAGCCGTCCTGGACCTCGGTGGCAACACCCGGGATAGCCAGGGTTTGACCCACCGTCAGCTGATCCTTGTCCAGCAGGCCGTTGGCCTGGATAATGGAATGGGTCGTGACCTGGTAGTACAGGGCAATGCCACTCAGGGTATCACCTTCCTGCACAACGTACGTAACCACCCCTTGCGGCTGTGGTGCAGACTGTACCAGGCCCGAGATCAGCGCGTTGTCCGGCAACTGCAGGCGTTGGCCCACGGCGAGGTGGTCCCGTGACTCCAGATTGTTCAGAGTCTGGATAGCCTCCGGTTCTACGCCATAGCGCAACGCGATGGCGTTCAGGGATTCGCCGGCCTGGACGGTGTGATAAAGTCCGTCCAGTTCATCATCCAGATCGAGCGAGGAGGCGGATACCGGAATGATCAGGCGCACACCCACCGGCACCTGATCCAGATCCACAAGCGGGTTGGCGTCCCTGATTTCTTCCAGGGTAACCCCGAATTCCAGAGCCAGGTTTGATACGACGTCACCGGGCTGGATCGTGTAATAGTACGGTTCCTCATCCGGGTCCTGTGATGTACCATCGGCGCCGGTATCGGTTGTAGCCGGTACCCGGAGCTCGTCGCCCGGAAACAGCCGATCACTGGTGAGTTGGGGGTTCAGACTCTTGATCTCGGCTATGGTGGTACCGAATCGCTCGGCTACCATGGCCAGGACGTCCCCTTCACGAACTACGTAGACAATAGGTTCCAATACGGTCGGAGCCGGGTCTTCCGCACGTTCGTTGTCCATTATGGCAGCGTCCACGTCTACCGGATCTGCCACCAGAATAAATTCACCTGTGACACGGTCACGTGTACATCCGGCCAAGAAGACGCAAAGAAAGCCTGCACAGAGAATTTTGCTTATGGAGGACATGGAAAAATGTACACTCCTTGACGCGCTGATGGTTGCTGTGGCTATCCCTACAAAGTGAATATAGCACAATTTCTGTGTCAAACTCTATGTACTTTGAATGGGATTGCAGATCATTCCAATGCGATTTCGGTGGCGGGCCGGGACAGTGCAGCCATGCTCAGCAAGCCGGCCGTAACCCGGGCAATCTGGCGTATGGATTGTGCTGTGCTACTGTCAGGATGGGATACCACCACGGGTTCACCGGCGTCACTGCCCGCCCGGACCCGGGGATCCAGTTCCACACGACCGATGAAGTCCAGGCCGAGATCCCGGGCGGCTTGCTGGCCCCCTCCTTGGCCAAAAACGTCTCCCGCCATATTCTCGATGATGCCCAGTACCGGTACGTCCAGCTTGGCGAAGGCCCCGGCCCCGCGCTTGGCGTCACTGATCGAAACGGCTTGTGGGGTGGTGACAATTACGCCCCCCGTGATCGGTACACTCTGGGCCAGGGTCAGCTGGGCATCCCCGGTCCCCGGGGGCAAGTCCACGATCAGGTAATCCAGATCACCCCAATGTACGTCCGTCAGAAACTGCCGAATCGCGCTGTGCAGCATGGGACCTCGCCATACCACGGCTTCGCCTTCGGGCATCAGGAAGCCCATGGACATCACCTTCACGTCATAGGACTCGTGGGGCATCATCTTGCCATCCCGCACAGAAAGCGGGCCTGACAACCCCATCATTATGGGCACGTTGGGACCATACACGTCCGTGTCCAGAATCCCCACACGGGCACCTTCCAGGGCCAGGCTTACGGCCAGGTTGACGCTGAACGTCGTCTTGCCCACGCCACCCTTGCCGCTGCTGACCGCCAGCACCGTCTTGATGTCTACGTTCAGCTTCTGGGAAATGCGGTCGTCCTGGGCCACACGATGCGTGAAGTTGACGTCGACCTGCTCCACGCCCGGTATCTTCTGTACTGCCTCCATGGCCTCACACTCGATCTGACCCTGCAAGGGACAGGCCGGTGTGGTCAATTCCACGGTAAAGGAGATCCGGGATGCCTCGATGTGGATGTCCTTGACCATGTTCAGGGACACCAGATCCTGCCGCAGTTCCGGCTCAATCACCGTGCTCAAGGCTTGGGTGACCGTTTCGGGTGCAATAAGAGGTGAAGCAAATTTGGCCATGGGCGGTTTCCAGTTGCAAGAGTCTCCTTTATACCACAGGTCAGGCAGCGATAGGGCAAGTCTGGCCGGTCCAAATATATGGGGACTATATACGATTTCACACCACGCCCACAGGCCGCAATGCTACACCGGATACATTTTCAGGTTTCACAGGCCAGCTCACGCTGCCACCTCCACCTGCAGTTGCGCCGTCCCCGAACGCCTTATTCCTATCCAACCACTTGTCCCGTATGTTCAAGGCCGCATTTATATCGGCGTTCTTCTCCACACCGCATTCTTGGCAGTGGTAAACAGACTGAGACTTCCGGTTGGCTTTGCGTACTTCACCACAGTTATGACACTTTTGTGATGTGTACCTAGGATCTATCTTTTCCGTATAGGTCTTGTAATTCATATACCGTTCCAGCCGTCCCCAACCGCTGCGCAAGATAGCACGATTCAATCCTCTCTTTTGGGCCACATTCTTACCGGGTTGTTCCTTAGAGCCACGGGCGCTCTTGGTCATGCCCTGAATGTTGAGGTCTTCAAAGATAACTAAATCGTGTACGTCAGCGATGATGCGGCTAGTCTGGTGACACCAATTCTTTATGACATTAGCTATCTCCCTATGTATCTTCTGGATGCGTAGCTTAGTGCGTTTCCAGCCGTTGCTCTTGTACTGTTGCTTGGACAGCTTGCGTTGTAGTCTGCGCAGTTTGGCATCCAGCTTCAACAGACTTGGCAGTTCATACATAATCCCTGTACTGAGCGCGACCTGCCCCACATTCCGGTCAATGCCAACGGGGTTAACAGATTTATTAGGTCTATCCAGTCGAGGGTCGGACACTTCATACAAGATGGACACATACCAGTTACCAGCCTCGTACTTAAACGTAGCCTGCTTCGGTTTGTAGGCAGCGTACGGGTTCTTGCCTGTTAGCCTTACCCATCCAATCTTAGGGATGTAGATCTTCTTGCCCTTAATCTTAATCTTGTCGGACACAGTGAATTTGGGCGTGTCTTCGAATTTCCGTTTCCAGTCGGGGTGGCCCGCACCATCAAAGAACCGCTTGTAGGCTTCCGCTAAGTGCTTCATGGTATAGCGGACAGTATTTGATGGCAACTCACCCAACCAAGGCAACTCCCGCTTGATTTGCACGTACAGCTTGCATAGGGTGAAGAACGTAACCGATGGCTTATCCGCTTTGCCGGCCTTGTAGTCTTGCCATTGCTGTTTGCAGATTGCCAGGACTTCATTCCACACCTTGCGGCAAGCCCCCGTGGTCCGCATCATCTTGTCGTGCTTGGCTTTACTAACCGGTCGCACCCGCAAGGTAATACCCCGGTGCACCATAGTCTCTGCTATGCCCATACCCTATTCTAGCTTGCCCGTGACTACCTACACTGCGCGGTGTGAGTACGTATATAGTCCCCAAATATATCTGCCGTAGTCTGGCGATTGTCAGGAATTGAGATTCTGGGCCATCAGGGCAGCTACCTCCTGCCCTATCTGGACCGCATAGTTGGTGCCCCGGTCCCAGGGCCACACTTGACTCATGGTGGCCAGATACAGACCGGGCAGGGGAGTCTGCAGCGGCAGGCGTTGGGTGCTGGCACCAGGATAGGTGATGGGCTGGGCATAGGGAGTACGGTGCAGCCAGGTTCCCTGAACCCAGGAGGGATCGAATTCGGGATGGATGGCGGTGAAACCCGCAAGGATTTCCTGTGTGACGACGGCCTCCGGGAGGGAAAGATACCGGTGATCCGTTTCCACGTAGGCACCTGCATACACCATGTGGTGTCCACCGTAATGGACGGGCGGAATCATGGCTGTATGCTCCACCAGGGCGAGAAAGGGCAATCCGGCATTGGCGGGCACGCTGATCCAGTAGGGACCACGGGTGAGAGACTGGTCCAGCGCCACGGTGAGAACTGCGGCCCCCATGTAGTCGCCGGTGCCCAGCCGGCGGACGAAGGCAGGAGGCAGACTGGCACAGCACCGACCCAAACTGGCGGGGGAACCTGTATAGAGAACGGCATCGGCCTGCCAGGTTTGGCGGCTGGTCCGGATCGTGAAGCCGGAAGGGACCGGGCAGATCTCGCGTATCTCGGTCTGGAATTCGACCTGGACGCCAAGGTCCTGGAGCTTGCTGGTGACTGCAGTGGCCCAAGCCTGGAAGCCCCCCCGGAAATAGCCGAGATCCGCCGTGCGTTTGCGTATGCGCGCGGCAAACCAGGCCAGGGATACGTCACGATAGCGCTGGCCGAACTTGCCCTCCAGCAGTGATTGCCACAGGGTCGTATAGGCCGCGGCGCCCATGCGAGATTGCAGCCATGCGTGGGCCGTCACGGCATCGAAGGCCTGCCAAGGGGGGCGGGGATGCCAGCGCAGGTAGGCGATGACCAGTCCCATACGCAGCTTCTGGGCGAGAGTGAGGTGAGGAAAGGCCAACAGGGAACGCGTACTGTCCAGACGATACGAGTGCCCCTGGTAAAAGTAGGTTGTGGTGGGGGTATGAAACTGGAGGAGATCGGCCAGTCCCAATTCATGGGTGAAGCGGATGATATCGTCATCGTTGGTGAACAGATGATGATAATACTGCTCCAGTGACCATTCCCAGTCGGGATGGCCCCGAAAGCCCTGGGCCAGGCCGCCCGCGTGGCGGCTGCCTTCCAGGACGACGATCTCTGCCTGGGGCATGCCCTGCGTAACCAGGGCATGGGCCGCAGCCAGGCCGCCGGGGCCCGCCCCCACAATGACAATGCGCATGGTTTCTACAGTAAATAAGGTGACGTACAGGTCAGGACCGCGGACTCGGCGCAGGTCCTGATCCTGGAGTTATTCAAGACTTATCGCTTCCGGCCAGGGGGATACGGCATCCGGCACCATCTCGGTGAAGAGATGGGCAATGGCGGGCAACTCCTGCTCGATGCGTGACAGGGCTTGCTCGAACAGTGCCACCAACTCGTCGTCCGTGCCCTTGTAGCAGCGCACGGTCCGGGCGCTGCATACCAGGCATCCCTGCAAAAACTTGTAGCTCTCACTGTGACACTGGAGACAGGATCCCAGTTCCACCATCATGAGCATGAATGCCAGATTGACCGGATGGGCCTCATCCACGGCCAGCACGCGATCCACCAGCTGTGTCCAGCCGGGGCCGCGCAAATTACGCAGTTCCGGAATCAGGTAGTGGGGAAACAGCAGTTCCGCTTTGGGATGATACACGGTACACACTTCCTTGGGCATGTCACGACAGACGGGCATGGTGGCAGAGGCCAGACGATGGCATGTATGTGCCCGGACCTGCCAGAGGCGGGCTATGACCCAGGCAACAGGAAACTCCTCGCGGATGTCGCCGGCTGCGCTGCCGCTGTCATAAGGCGATCTGATCGCCTGGCTGCATGATGCTGCAGTCAATCCCTTCGGCCTTCAGGTTGGCGGCGAACGCCTCGGGATCCTGCTGGATGGGCGGAAAGGTGTTGTAGTGGATGGGGACGACGCGCTTGGCGTTGACGAACTGGGCTGCGGCGACGGCATCCTCGGGCCCCATGGTGAAGTTGTCGCCAATCGGCAGCAGGGCCAGATCCACGGCACTTCTTTCCCCAATCAGTCGCATATCATAGGTCAGGGCAGTATCGCCGGCGTGGTAAAGTACCTTGCCATCCCGGAAATACACCAGAATCCCGGCCGCTGTACCGCCGTTGCTGCCATCCGGCAGCATGCTGCCGTGATGGGCGATGGTCAGCTTGACCCGGCCGAAATCAAACAGCTGGCTGCCGCCCACATGCATGGGCTGGACGTTCGTGATGTCGTCGTTCATCAGCCAGGTGGCGATCTCGAAGTTCGCCACGACCTGGGCCTTGCCCCGGCGGGCCAGCGCTTTCAGGTTCCCCGTGTGATCGCCGTGGCCGTGGGTAACCAGAATGTAATCGGGATCGACCGTGTCGACGGTATAGGCCTCGGGACACACGGGATTGTCTGGATGGAGCCAGGGATCGATGAGCATGACCTCCTCGTCGGCCCTGATCTGGAAGGTGGCATGCCCGAGAAAGGTAATCTCAACGTTCATGTTGTTGTTGGTGCTGATTGGTTGCGGCTGATGGCTGCAGGAGACAACAAGCGGCTAGGGCGGGCTGTCTCCGACACCCAACACTAAACAGTATACCCTATGGCAAACAGCGGATCATTCTGCCTGGCGCTGTGCCCTCTCCCGGGCTCTGGCCTGGGCTTTCTTTTTCAGCTCCTCCGCCTTGGACGTGGAGGCAGAAGCCTTGGCTGTCCCGGCGGTCTGCCGGGCCTTCGCCTCTTCCTTGGCCCGGGCTTCTTCGGCTTCCTGGGCACGCCGGATCTGCTCTTCCTCAAACTGGACGGGCCACAGGGCTGCATAGTAGTCCAGCGGCACCGTCAGTTCGGCCTTGTCGTAAATGAGATGCGGATACCGTTCGTACGCCGCCAGTTCATAGTCATGATCCATCTTGATGGCGTCGAACGGGCAGAACTCGACACAGTAGTTGCAGCTCATGCAGATGGTCGCGTCAATGAAGAATTCCTGGGGCCGCGTCACCGGTTTGCCCTGTTCGTCCGTAGCCCGGGCAATCCAGATGCACTGGGGGGGACACACCTTGGCGCAAATGCCGCAGGCGGTACAGCGTTCCACGTCCTCTTCGGTATCCCAAATCAGCATGGGAATGTAGCGAAAGCGTTCGGGCAGCAGCCGGCGTTCTTCCGGATACTGAATGGTGAGCAGACCTTCCTGGTCCACAGGCTGGTCGATAATGCGCAGGTTGTCACTGCGTTCCTGGCTGTCGGCGTAACGACTGGGCGTCTTTTGCATGTCGTCAGCATAGGTGTCCAGGGCGTGCTTGAGTGTCACGCCCAAACCCTTGAGCAATCCGGATCCGAACATATCCCGCTGTTCTCCTTATGTTCCGTACCGCTGGCCCGGGCTAGCGGTCAACTTCCCCGAGGACAATGTCGATGGCGCCCAGAATCACGATGGCGTCCGCCACCTTGTACCCCACAGTCATGGGGGCCAGGGCATTCAGGTTGATGTAGCTGGGGGCCCGAATGTGATAGCGATAGGGATTGGCCTTGCCATCGCTGACCAGGTAAAAGCCCAGTTCGCCCTTGGGGGCCTCGATGCGGCTGTACACTTCCCCTTCCGGGGGCCGCAGGACATAGCCGCCCTTGCCGCCCAGGATGTCGCCTTCCGGCAAGTCGCGCAGGGCCTGCTTCAGGATCTTGACGCTCTCCCGGGCTTCCAGCAGGCGGATGTAGTAGCGATCGTACACGTCGCTGTAGGGCAAGGTAGGAATCTCGAACTCGAAGCGATCGTAGATCCCGTAGGGCTCCATCCGCCGGATGTCGTAGGGCAGTCCCGCCGCCCGGAGCATGGGGCCGGAAATACTCAGGGCGATGAGATCCTCCGGGCTCAGATAGCCCACGCCCCGGCCGCGCGCCATCAGGATTTCATTGTCCGTGAGCAGATGGTCCAGCTGATTCAGGGCGCGCGGCAGACGTTCGTCCACAATGTATTGTGCTCTTTCCTGCCAGCCTGCGGGCAGATCCCGGTGTACCCCGCCGAAGCGCATGTAATTGCACATCATGCGGGCGCCACTGACCGCCTCGAACAGGTCCAGGATCATCTCGCGTTCTTCAATCGCGTACAGGGCCGGGGTCTGGAGCGCTCCCAAATCGTTCAGAATGAAGCCGATGGACCAGAGGTGGTTGACGATGCGGGTCAGTTCCGCCATGATCACGCGCAGGTATTCGGCCCGTTCCGGCACCTCGATCCCGGCCAGTTTTTCTACTGCCAGGGCATAGGACCAGTTGTTGCTCATGGAGTTGAGGTAGTCCAGCCGATCCGTAAAGGGCATGTTCATGAGCCAGGTGTTCCGCTCCCCAATCTTTTCATGATTGCGGTGCAGATAGCCCATATCGGGTTCCAGGGCGGTAATGAGCTCGCCCTCGACCCGGACGATCATGCGGAACACGCCATGGGTGCTGGGATGATGCGGGCCCAGGTTGACGACCACACTTTCGGTCATCATGTGTTCGGACTGGGTGCCGTTCAGATCCCGGGGATGCTGGCTGACCGGTACATAGGCCACCGGCGCTTCCCAGTCGTCCGGATCCCAGTTCGCGGGGTAGCGCGTGTTCTTGCCCCAGGGTATCTTGTCCTCGCCGCGGGTGAAATCCGGCCGCGGATGACGGCTCTTGAAGGGCTTCTGATCCTCTTCGTAATACGCTTCCTGCCAGTCCTTGCGCATGGGGTGGCCATCAAAGCCTTCCCACAGCAGGATGCGGCGCAGGTTGGGGTGGCCGCGGAACTCGATGCCGTACAGATCCCAAACTTCCCGTTCCTGCAGGTTGGCACCCGGATAGATGTCCGTCGCGGTGTCGATGGCGGTGCTTGCAGGCACCGGCACGTGCAAGGTCAGGGCCTGGCTGCGCCGGGTCGTGGCGTAGAGGTGGTATACGACCTCAAAGCGGGGGTCCGCACCACGCTGCTTGCCCCCGTAGGCGAGATAGTCTGTACAGGTCACGCTGGACAGAAAGTCGAATCCAGCCTGATCACGCAAGTGGAGCAGGACGTCCCGGAGGCTTTCCGGGTTGACGGTCAGCATGTCGCCATGCTCCGTACTTTCGGCTCCGAGCAGGGCCTCGGGCAGGGCAGTGCGCAGGGCCTCCACCGTCGGCTGGGTGTCTACAGTGACCGCCATAGGCATGTGATTAAGGTTCGCTGCGAGGAATGAATCAGCCTGCCCGCCGGGCCTCGACCCGGCGCTTGGCCTCGGCAATGCGGGCTTGCGCCGCTTCGCCCAGATTCCGGAGACCACCCGGTACGTGGGACGCGTCCCGTTCCGTGGTGACCGCCGCACCGCCGTCCTGGGCGCTCAGGGTTTGCGCCCGGATGAGATCCGTCTGGCGGGGATCGAAGATATCGGGACCCAGTTGGGGCACCGGCACGAAATGGGAAGTCTCCCGCTTGTACCAAGGGGCGGTGAGCACGCTTTGGGCATCCACTTTCTCGTGTACCTTCATCAGGCCGTAGATGAGAGCCTCCGGGGTAGGGGGACAGCCGGGCACGTACACGTCCACCGGGATGTACTTGTCAATGCCGCTGACTACGTTGTAGCCCTCCTTGAAAGGTCCGCCGCCGGTGGCACAGGCACCCATGCTGAGCACGTAGCGGGGTTCCGCCATCTGGTTGTAGATCCGCACGATGGCGGGCACCATTTTCTTGGTGACGGTGCCGGAGACGATCATGAGGTCGCTCTGCCGGGGACTGGGACGCATGACCTCCATGCCGAACCGGGACAGATCGTAACGGCTGGCGGCCGTGGCGATCATTTCGATGGCACAGCAGGCCAGGCCGAACAACAGTGGCCACATACTGGACTTGCGGCTCCAGTTGTAGACTTTGTCCAGGGTGGTGACCAGCACGTTGTCCTGCAGGTCGGCAGGTACACTGACAGAATCGTGCAAGTAGTGCTGAATCTGCTCTGTCTTCAGTTGGGTGATATCTACGGCGGGAGTCGTCATCAGGCGTCTGACTGCATGCCCCGTTTGACATAGGATAATAGCTGGCCGATTGTACCGCATCCGGGACGGATTCGCCACATATCTGACTGCTTGGGCTGCAGTGCCCCGCGGGTTCCGGTCTCTACAGGCTGTCGTGCCGACGGCAAGGCAGTACCCGGACCCGTTTGCCGATCCGACACGGATCCGGCTTGGTTTACTACCGGGTTCCATACGCGGTTGCAGGGACTTGGCAATCAGATTCAGATCCCGTGAACATGTGGACAGCGCCTCTGCCGGCACCGGCAATCAGGCCGTATGCCGGGAGCCCGATCTGGCTTGTACCCGGCTTCTGTTCAGGTCCGTGCAGACCCGTTTGAGGTTCCTGCCTGGCAGGCAGCTTTCCTGCAGCTGGGGTACGATGAAGCCAGGATCCGGTTGCCATGACCGGCCTGTTGCATCGACCGGGGATGTGGTCGGGCAGGGGCAGGGCACTTTGTTGCAGGCAGTCTGCCGGAACCCACATAATCTGCCTGGATGACAGGATTGTATTAAGGTACCGGGATCAGGGCCAGCAAGACGGGAACTGGTCGGAGACTGTGCTCCTGTCGGTGACCACAATATCAAGGAAGGGAGCTTGCGTATCAACAGACAGCGAATTGGGAAGCCCATGCGAGACTTGATTGCCTTGCCGCCCATGACCGGGTGCAGCTGCAGCTGATGACATACCTGTCCCTGATACGTTTTTGCCCGTGGCCTATTCCCTTAACGATCCATACCGTCTCTACCGTCTGGCACTCCGGTTCAATGCCGGCGTGATTGGTCTGGGTCTGGGCGGCCTGCTGTTTTTGTGGCCCCAGCAATTGGCCCTTTGGGGGACAGAGGATGTTGGCCCTCTTTCCTTGCGGCTGGGCGGAGCCGGCCTGATAGGCATGGGTCTGGCTTTCATGGAAATATCTACCCGCCCCGTCATCTCGCGCCTGGCTTCCGCGGGAGTAATCCTGAGCCATGCGTTGCTGAGCGTTGCCTTGTTCGGAGGCTACGTGGGAGGGGAGCTGGCTGCACTGGACCTGGTCGGCCGGATTGTGTTGATAGGACTCTTCCTGTGCTGTCTGATCTGTGTCGTCTTGCCGTGCGCCTATTGGGGGGAAGATCTCACACCTTGACCCGGATCCTGCAAGGCAGACACAACGTTGACCAATTCTGTCCGGCAGGTTGCAGGCAATGGCCCCGTATACCGAGTCCAAACCAGGTATTTCCCAATATCCGGCAACTGCAGATCATCGGTCACAGACTGGATCCCCGGCTAACACCGGGTGAGCTGGCAGTGGCATAGGAGAGGAAAGTACGGTCGGAACTCAGTGTGCCGGACAGGGATCTGATGACCAGCAGGCTGTTCGGCCGGGTGCCGATGACCACCCGCATAGCGTGGTTCCGGCCAGCGTTGCCCCCTGTACCGTCGTGGCAGACTTGTGACGGGGCCCGGGTTTGCCCATTCCCGGGCCGAACCTGTCAATCTAGCCTTCGTCCACAAAGGTGGCTACCGGATTCTCCGTGCGTCCATACGAATGCCAGATTTTGAAGCCGAGCAGGGAACGCAGGTGGTCGTCAGCCTGGTCCAGTACCGACTTGTCTGTCCCTACGAAATAGTTTTCCTGCGGCCGGAACTGAGGACCACAGAATGTCGTGATGACAGTGAGACGATCCCGTTCGGTGACGTTGGCGCCGGTGCCATGCCAGATACGACCGTCGATCACCAGTACGGTCCCGGCCTTGCCGGCTACCGACACGACCTGCTCTTCCCGGTCATCCTCCGGCCGGGGCTGACGGCCTGACAGATGGCTGCCCGGCACGACGCGGGTACTGCCGATGGTGGCGTCGAAATCGCACAGATACCACAACACGTTCACACAGGCACAGGGCGCAATCAGGGTCGGCTGGGCTGCCGGGGGCGCCACTGTGTGCTGGCGCGTGATGCTGCCAATGGGCAAAGGATTGGCCGCAGCCGCAATCGGCGGTGGCATCCACCACTGGTCCGTGTGCAGGGGCATCTTGACGCCGCCCTGCTTGGCAATGTTGGCCCCGTGGCTGGACAGGAGAAAATTGTCCCCCAGCAGCAGGTGCACCATGGCCAGTACGCGCTCGTTGTAGAGCAAATCCACAAACGGCTTGCCCTTGTTGTGGATCATCCAGATCCGCTGATTGACCCCGCCGGCTGCCGAGCGGAAGCGCTCGCGCGGGTGCAAGCCATTGGTCGTCTTGAAATCCCCCCACTGCTGGCGGGGACCGCCGTCTTCAAAAGCTGTGCCGGATGCCAGCTCCTGGTGGGCCAGCGTGGCCAGTGCCGAAGCCAGGATATCCACGTCCGCCGCCGGAATCGCGTCCGCCAGCAGGGTATAGCCCCGAGTCTGGATGTCCTGGGCGGCCTGTGCCTGATCCCGGGTGGGGCGGGGCAAAGCACCTGATTTATCCATCTGCAGTTCTCCTGCCAGTGTGTTGTCGGTCTATCACCGGTCTGTATGCCCGGTAGGGACAGCGATTTTCAGGAGGTCATTTTTTGCCGAAAGGCCTGTCCTGACCACTTACAGAATCCACGCGGGCAAAAATACGGTCAATGCGTTTCTTGATCTCTGCGGGCAGCGGTGGCAGCAGCAGGGATGCGATGTTTGTTTCCAGATGGGCCAGTTTGCCCGTGCCCGACAGGACGACGTCAATGCCCGGTTCGTAGCGGCAATAGCGATAGGCGGCTTCGGTCAAGGATGTTGCATGGCCTCCGGCGAGCACGAAATCCAAGGGTGCCGCCGGGTTGACGGCGTCTGCCTCAATCCGACCCTGGGCGACCAGTTCGCCCACGATGCGGGCCAGCACGGCCGGCTGGCTGAAGGCGTGACGCACGGCGAACATGCAGGTGACCCCAATCCCGTGCTGCTGACACAGGGGCAGTACCTCGTGGCGGGCGCTCTGGTTGAGTATATTGAAACCTATCATCAAAACGTCCAGCAGTTCGGGTGCCTCGGTGAGCAGCCGGTGCAGGGTGTGGTGCGCCGGGTCGGTATTGAAATGCTCTGAAACTCCGGCCGCACGGATGAGGCCCTGCGCCTTGAGTTCCTGGAGACCGGGCAATATGACCCGCAGAGCGTGATCCACATGGTCTGCGTAGAGGCCATGGACATAGTACAGGTCCAGGTAATCCAGTCCCATACGTGTCAGTGACCCCTCCACCGAAGCCGTGAATTCGGCCATCGTCCGTGGCTGCATGTCGGTATGGCAAGGGGCCTTGGAACAAATCAGCAGCTGCTCCCGCGGGATATCGGTTCCGATTGCCCGCAGGGCCTGGCCGACAATGCCCTCGGTGCCATAGCCCTGGGCGGTGTCGACAAGATTGACGCCCCGGGCCAGCGCGGCCTGTACCAGGGCCACCGAATCCTCTTCCCGCAGGCCGTAGCCCTGACCCAGACGGCTGAAGCCGCCCGTCCCCAGGCCCAGGACACTGGCCTGGGATGAAAGTCTGCCCAATGAGGTGAAATCCATCTGCATGATCCCCGGTGCCTCAAGCGCCGCAACTGCCTGTGCGGTGCGCACATGCCATTAAGGTAGTCCTGTCATCGTAGTACGTTTGGGGCCCGGAGCGTATATGCCGTGTGCGCTGGAGGCCGTCCCGGCGGCCTTGTACCTCACCAAGGGTTCTCCGTCCCTGGCGTGCAACCGGGACCCATAATCCCGGGAGAGAGTGGGTGGCATGACGGACCTCATGGGCACCGGTTCCGGCTGCGGCAGATGTACGGGACAAAGCCTGCAGTGAGGTGTAACGCGTCCCTCCTGTGCATTGCCTCTCCCTGCCGGATGCTCAGCGTCTGGCCCGGGAGGAGGGTATGAATTGATGGGCATCCCGTCCCAGCCAGGCATAGATCAGGGCAACGAGCACGGTCCCCGTACACATCAGAAACTGATCCTGCAGGGCCTGGACGAAAGGCTCCGGCGGCGACAGGCTCAGATCGATGCGGGCGCCATGATAGTGCATGACGCGCAGGGCCATGACGGCACTCAGCAGCGGTATGCCTATCACGTTGCTCATGGTCCGCATCATATTGAAAATGCCACTGGCCATACCCAGCTGGTGTCGGGGTGCCGCACTCATGACGTTGCGGGTGTTGGCCGCCGTGAAGAGGGAAATTCCTATCCCCAAGGGCAATAAACGGACCACGTAACCCCAGGGCTGTGTATCCAGGTCCAGGGTGCTGGCTGTGAGGTAGCCCAGGGCGATACAGGCCAGACCCAGCAGAATCAGGGACAGAGTCCCGATCCGGTCGGACAGGATGCCCGCGACGGGGGCGACCAGGGTCATGACCAGCGGGACCGCAGCGGATATCAGGCCCACCCAGGCCAAGGGAAAGTTCCGCACCTGGACCAGATAGAAAGGCAGCAGGAGAATGACCCCCATCAAGGTGATGAACACGGCGACCTGTATGACCAGGCCGCGCCGAAAAGGACGGAGCCGAAAAATGTCCAGATCCACCATCGGCATGTCGCAGGTCCTTTCCCGCTGGATGAACAGGACCAGGCTGACCAGGGCCGTGAGACCCAGCAGGAACATGCCGACCCGCGGCAGGCTCTGGTCCTGGCTGAGGGTCAGGAGCAGACAGAGCGCGGTCAGGCCGAGACCCGTCCACAGCGCCCCGGGCAAGTCAAAGCGCCGACTGGTTTGCTCCTGCACCAGCGGCGGCAAAAAGCGCAGACAGGTCAAAAAGCCGGCGGTTGCGATGGGGATGTTGACATAGAAAATCCATTGCCAGCTCAGGTATTCCAGCAACAGACCGCCCAGGACGGGACCCGCAACTATCCCCAGGGTCAGAAAAGCGTTGCTGATGCCCAGGGCCTTGCCCCGTTCCTCGGCCGGCCAGATCTCGGTAAGGATGGCGATGCCCAGGGCGCCGATCATGGCCGCCCCCAGTCCCTGCAACACCCGGAAGCCCACCAGCCAGCCAATGGCAGGCGCCAAACCGCACAGGGCGGAACCCAGGGTGAAAATGACCTGTCCGGTCAGAAACACCACCTTTTTGCCCCGAAGATCCCCCAGGCGGCCCATAACCATCAGCAAGGCCGTGACCGCCAGCAGATAGGAGAGCACTACCCACTGCCCCACCACGAAGTTGGTGTCGAGCTCCTGCACCAGAACAGGCAGGGCTATGTTGACGATGCTGCTGTCCAGGGTGCCCAGAAACAGGGAGGTACCGACAGCGCTCAGAATCCACCATTGCTGACCACGGGGCATGGTCATGGCGGGGACAGTGTTGGCGACGGCCGTCATAATACGGACATGGGCATCCCACAGGGGACAGCTGACAAAATAGGTGTAACAGTATATATGGCGGCAGGGCCATTGCATGTATTGAGACAGGCTGTGGATGGACGTCCGGGACTATGTATGATATGGGGACTATATACGGTTTCACACCGGGCCGTGCCGACAGTGACGGGCAAGCTACAATAGGGCATGAACAGTGAAGTGACCATGACCCATCGGGGCCTTAACCTTGCGGGTACATCCGGGTAGCAGGGCCAAGCATGACCAAATGCTGCGGACCGCCGGGGCTGGCCGGCGCGTATAGAATGAAGCCTTGGCAATCTGCAAGCAGCAGTATCAAGACCATAAGGACGGCAAGGCCGACAGGCCAGCCGTCACATTCGTATCCCTGTGCGAGCTGTACATGCAAATCAAACAGGAATTGCCCTGGTTGCGTGAGTTGCCCTCGGACACTGTGCGCTCTACCCTGAAGCACTTGGCGGAAGCCTACAAGCGGTTCTTTGCGGGTGCCGGGTTCCCCGACGGGAAGCGGAAATACAAGGACACACGCCCCTGAAGCCTGAAAATGTATCCGGTAGGGCATTGCGGCCTGTGGGCGTGGTGTGAAACCGTATATAGTCCCCTATGATATCCGTGATCTGGCCCGGCTCCCGGGCTCAGGGTAGAATGGTGATCTGGTGTCGTGTCACCGTCACCCCGTCAGGATGGATCCCGTATGGAACAGTTCAAGGCCGCGGTCGTGGGGCATACCGGTCAGGGCGATTATGGTCATGGCCATGATCTCTCCCTGGGACTGCATCCCGATGTACAGATCACTGCCGTTGCGGACCCGGATGCAGCGGGACGCCAGCAGGCACTCCGGCGCACAGGCGCGCAGCACGGTTATGCCGACTACCGTGAACTGCTGGTGCAGGAGGCGCCGGATCTGGTCAGTCTGGCTTCCCGACACGTCACGGGACGGGCCGATCAGATCGTGGCCTGTGCCCGGCACGGTGTGCAGGGCATCCTGTGCGAGAAGCCGATGGTGGCGTCCCTGGCCGAGGCGGACCGGGTGCTGACTGCATGTGCAGAGGCCGGTACACAGATCGTGGTGGCCCAGCGCCGTGCGAGCGGCTATGAAATCCATGCGCATGAACTGATGCGTCAGGGCCACATCGGCAGGATCGTGGAAATGCGGGGCCGGGGCAAGGGAGACCATCGGGCCGGAGGCGAAGATTTGGCGGTGCTGGGCACCCACATCCTGGACAGCATGCGCTGGTTTGCCGGCACGGACCCGCTCTGGGCTGTGGGACACGTTGTACAGGACGGCTGTCCCGTACAGCGCGCAGATCAGCGGGAAGGGAATGAAGGGATCGGGGCCATTGCCGGCAATGCGCTGACCGGCCTGTTCATGTTTGCCGGCGGGGTGCCGGTGACCTTTACCTCGTATGCGGTGGAGGCCAACGGGAAGCCCGGTCTCCATGCGGACTGGTTCGGGTACGAGGTGTATGGGACGAAAGGGGTATTCAGTATCCGGAGTTCACCGGGCGGATTGTTGTACCACTACCCCCACGGCATGTGTGTGCCGAACGAAGAGACGGGCTGGGAACGGATACGCCTGCCGGACTGGGAGACACATGTCACGGGTCGTCCCCACACCGAGACCGAGAAAATGTTCCTCAGCAACCGGATCATGGTAGATGAACTGGTGGCTGCGGTACGGGAAGGCCAGGCCATCACCCGTGCTTGCACAGGCCATGATGCCCTGTGGTCGCTGGAGATGGTTATGGCGATTCACACGTCCCATCTCCAGGATCGGAAAGTCACCCTGCCCCTGACCGACCGGCATAACCCGTACATGCATCCGGCCGCCTGATCCCGGAAGTGTGTTACACTTTTGCGGTTTCCCGGACGCGTCCAGGGGGTGCGGTTGCCGACAGCCTGTACAGGAGCCGTCAGACATGTCATTGCTCGACCAGTTGCACAAGATAGAAGAACGCTATCACGATCTGTCAGCCCGCATGGCTGAGCCCACCGTAGCGGCCGATTACGATCAGCTGTCCCGGCTGGCACGGGAGCAGAGCCAGCTGGAAGAGCTGGTCACCACATTTCACCACTTTCAGGCAGTCACGGGGCAGATCGCGGACAACCGGGAACTCATTGCCACGGAGGACGATCCGGAACTGCTTGAGCTGGCGGAGCTGGAGAATGCGGAACTGCAGGCAGAGGTGGCAGCCCTGGAACAACAGCTCAGGATGCTGCTGCTCCCGAAAGATCCCAAAGACGACAAGGACGTCATCGTGGAAATCCGGGCCGGGACCGGGGGCGATGAAGCGGGCCTGTTCTGTGCCGACCTGTATCGCATGTATACCCGCTGGGCCGAGGAGAACAGGCTACGCACCGAAGAGCTGGGCCTGAGTCCCAATGCGGCCGGGGGGCTGAAAGAAGCCATCTTTGCCGTCAAGGGCCAGGGCGTGTATTCCCGCCTGAAATACGAGTCCGGGGTGCATCGCGTGCAGCGCGTACCCGTGACGGAAAGCCAGGGCCGCATCCATACCAGTACTGCAACGGTCGCCATCCTGCCCGAAGCCGACGACGTGGAAGTCGAGGTGAGTCCCCAGGACATCCGTATCGACATCATGCGGAGCAGCGGTCCGGGCGGCCAAAGCGTGAACACAACCGATTCGGCGGTGCGCATCACCCACCTGCCGACGGGACTGGTCGTCAGCTGCCAGGATGAGAAGAGCCAATTGCAAAACCGGCTCAAGGCCATGCGCATCCTGCGCAGCCGCCTGTTCGATCAGGAAGTGCAGCGCCAGCAGGCCGAATTGGGCGCGGCGCGCCGCAGCCAGGTGGGAAGCGGGGATCGCAGCGAGAAGATCCGGACCTACAACTTCCCGCAGGGCCGGGTTACGGACCACCGCATTGCCCTGACGCTGTATCAACTGGAAGATGTCATAGACGGCAAAATCGACGCGTTCCTGGTCCAGCTGGCGGCACACGAACAGGAAGTGCAGCTGGCGGCGCTCGGCGATCAGGCAGCCCGTGCCTGATTTGGACGACGTGCGCACCTGCCTGCGGACAGGCACCGCGCGCCTGCAGGCAGGGGGCGTCGCCTATCCGGCCCTGGATGCTGCCCTGCTGCTGGCGTACGCCCTGCACCGGAGCCGCAGTTGGCTCTATGCCTATCCGGAATACAGACTGAACAGCCAGGAACTGTCCCGCTGGCAGGCCTGCCTGGACGAGCGGCTGGCCTGCCGGCCGCTGGCGTATATTGTGGGGCAGAAGGAGTTCATGGGCCTGACCTTGCATGTTGACGAACGGGTACTCATTCCCCGCCCCGAAACGGAGCTGCTGGTGGAACTGGCATTGGCCTGGCTCGACCGGACAGCAGTCCCGGCCCCGTGCGTGGTCGACGTGGGTACCGGCAGTGGCTGTATCGCCCTGGCCCTGGCCCATGCCCGACCCTGTCTCGACCTGATAGCCATTGACCTGTCCCCCGCCGCCTTGCAGGTCGCCCGCTGCAACAGCCGCCGCCTCAACCTCCGGCACCGCATTGCCTGGCGCCAGGGCGATCTGCTTGGCCCCGTAACCGAACCCGTATCCCTGATTCTCGCCAACCTGCCTTATGTCAGCCATGCGGCATGGACGTCCCTGGCACCCGATATCACCCAATACGAACCCGCGCTGGCACTGCGCAGTGACGACGGGGGGCTGGCCCACATCCGGCGTCTGGCAGCCATGTTGCCGGGGCGGCTGCATTCGGGCGGCAGCGTCCTGCTCGAATGCGGGGCAGGGCAGGCAGCCACTATCCGCTCCGGACTGGAAACGACCGGCCTGTTTGCTGACGTGT
The DNA here is from genome assembly GCA_965200385.1 of Caldilineaceae bacterium. Lineage (GTDB taxonomy): Bacteria > Chloroflexota > Anaerolineae > Caldilineales > Caldilineaceae > Bin34. The sequence continues at coordinate 2,918,291 of OZ241342.1, read as the reverse complement.
CTGTCCACACGGATCTGGCTGGACATGAGCGATGTGTGGCTGGCTGGGATGCCCGGCCAGTTGCAGGATGATCCGGTACCTTTCCATCCTGCCGGCTCCCGCTGTCTGTGTACACGATGTTGGCTTGCGGCATGACAGACTGTGTCTCGCGCCGCGCGGGGTGTGGGATACGCGACAACACCATTGTCCTGATCTTGGCAGCAGATATGCCGGGGCCGAACTGGCAACGGGAACCCGGATGATGGTTGCGAGCCGTAAACTTGGCATAATCCGGTACTTGGCAGACGGTTCTCTGTCGCTGTGGTTCTGCTGCCTGACGGGCAGGGGCCCAGGTCAACCGCTACGTTGGATCTATGACAGTGACATTCAACCCGGACTGTCTGTAGCTGCCGGGCCGGGAAGCGCTGTTGTGGTCTCTACCAAGACAGCAAGCCCAACTTGCTGCGGAACCGGCAACTGAATCACTGTTTCCGGTATGGCGTGCAGAGGACCAGTGTCCTGGATGCGACCAGCATTTTACGCTGCGCAGGGAGATGGAATGGGACTTGTGTGCATGTTTGCGGCAACTGTTGTCGATTAAGGGTAAGGTTTCCGCCGGGACTGCATACACTGTGCTAAGCTGGATGTGACAGTATGGAGGATTTGTCTTGTCTGCACTCATTGTGGAAGCCTTGCACCAAGTATTGACAGGTCCTTGTACAGCATATGAATGCACTTGGAGATGACACATGAAGATCGCTTATGTTTTCGCTACCGCCAATGCCAGTACCTACAAGCTGGCCACCATGATCCTGCCCCAGATGGAACAGGATCGGCACGGTGTGGAGGTAGTGGGGATGATGTTTTTCGATGACAACGTATTCTGTTTGCGGGAAGGCGATCCGGTCGGCGAGCGCCTGGCCAAGGTAGCCCAGGAAAAGGGCATTCTGCTCATGGTCTGTGATCAGTGTGCCCTGCGCCGCAATCTGGCGGCAGGCACGTTTGAGCAGTGCGGTCTGGGCCAGGTGGAGGCCAAGGGTCTGGTGACCGGGGTCGTGGCCGGCTGTTTTCCCCAGCTCTATGCGGCCTTGGCCGGCAACCCGCCGGATCAGGTCATCACCCTGTAACCAGGCATGCAGTTGCACCGGGGCGAGTCTGCGCCGGGCCTGTCAACAGCCTGATTTCTTGCGATTCCCGACAGCATGGCGTATCATGATCCGTCTGTTGCACATGGGGTATGGAGGTGGAAGGCGTTGGTCGGCAGGACAAAGCGGCAAGGAAGCATAGCGGTGACGAATCCGGTGTGTTGCCAGCCGCCAGCCTGTGTACCCATACAGCCATGACCATAACCATTGCATGCATCCAGTCTGGCCTGCAATGCAGGCTACAGGCCGACGTAGCTCAATCGGCAGAGCTCTTGTCTTGTAAACAAGTGGTTATCGGTTCGAGTCCGATCGTCGGCTCTGCAGATGGATATGGCAGGTGCTGACGCGACCAAGGCGGTGACAGCGAGTGAATTGCAGGGGCGAGTGCCCGAGTGGACAAAGGGATCTGACTGTAAATCAGACGGCTAGCGCCTACGGTGGTTCAAATCCGCCCTCGCCCACACTTCAGGCCCACATAGCTCAGTCGGTAGAGCACCTTCTTGGTAAGAAGGAGGTCACCGGTTCAAGTCCGGTTGTGGGCTCAGACGAGCCGCATTGATCATTGATGAGGAGATGGAATGCAGAAGGGGTGGCAACGGAACAGCACGTATCAGGCGATAGCCCTGCCGCATCCCGGTCCGGGGCATGGTAGCTGATCCGCGCTGTCAGGTCCGTCCACACATGCAAAGGCGCGTAGCTCAATTTGGCAGAGCATTGGTCTCCAAAACCAAAGGTTGCGGGTTCGAGTCCTGCCGCGCCTGTTCCTCTTTCCGCCCGTTCCCATCCCGTTTCCCGCCTCTTGCCCTGTCCACTCCCCGCCAAGTGCCATGAGCCGTTCCCTTCCTGCCCGGTCCAAGCCCGGCGCACGCATACTGAAATTCTTCAAGGAGACTCAGGCCGAATTGGGCAAGGTCACGTTTCCGACGCGGGAGGAAGGCATCCGTCTGACTACGGTGGTGATGACCGTCACCCTGTTGGCCGCCGGTTGCCTGTACGCGCTGGATCTGCTGTTCAGTTACGTCATTACATGGCTCATTACGCTCTAGGGCCGTCTTATCCATGCAGCAGGAGGCAGGCAATTCCATGGCATCAGAAGACATAAGGGCAGAGAGCGTCTTCACCGAAGACGACCTGCTGGATATGGACGGCATGGATGACCCGGCCGAGTCCTCTGAAGTGAACTGGTATGTAGTGCACTGTTATTCCAGCATGGAAAACCAGGTGAAGTCCAACCTGGAACATCGCGTCGAGTCCATGGACATGTCGGCCCTGGTGTATGACATCATCGTGCCTACCGAGACCGAGATCGAAATCCGCGAGAAGAAGCGCAAGGAAGTGGAGCGCCGTCTGTATCCGGGGTATATCCTGGTCCAGATGGAGCTGACCGAAGACAGCTGGCTCTGTATCCGCGAGACACCGGGCGTGACCGGTTTCGTCGGCATCGGGCACCAGCCTACGCCGCTCTCCAGTGAAGAAGTGGACCAGATCATGTCGCGCATCGAGTCGCGGGAACCCAAGGTCAAGGTCAACTTCCAGCTGGGCGAACGGGTCCGCATCACCAATGGCCCGTTCGTGGAGTTTTCCGGATCGGTGGACGAGCTGCAGCCGGACAAGGGCAAGGCCCGCGTATTGGTCAGCATCTTTGGGCGCGACACCCCGGTGGAAGTGGATATCGTGCACCTGGAACCCCTCGGCTGACGGACCGGCCCGGCCCGCATTTTGCCTCATAGACCAAGTACGGACAGACAGATGGCCAAGAAACTGAAAGCTTTCGTCAAGTTGCAGCTGGCGGCCGGCAAGGCCAACCCGGCCCCGCCGGTCGGTACCGCGCTGGGGCCGCACGGCATCAACATCATGGGGTTCTGCAAGGAGTACAACGCCCGGACCCAACAGCAGATGGGACAGGTCATACCGGCGGAAATCTCGATCTTCACCGATGGCTCCTTTGCCTTCATCACCAAGACGCCGCCGGCCGGTGACCTGATCAAGCGGGCCGTAGGCCTGGAGAAGGGCAGCGGGGAACCCAACATGACCAAGGTGGGCACCATCCGGCGCGACCAGGTACGGGAGATCGCCGAGATCAAGATGAAGGATCTCAACGCCAACGATGTGGAAGCAGCCATGCGCATGATTGAAGGCACGGCCCGCAGCATGGGGGTCACGGTTGCCGACTGAACCGTGCGCCAGGACTTGATTTGGGAATCACACGCAGAAGGAAACGGGACTCATGCCCAAGCGAAGCCGTCGTTACCGACAGGCGCAGGCCACCACAGACCGCAAACAGACTCATTCCCCGGAAGAGGCTCTGTCGCTGGTCAAGGACAAGGCCACCGCCAAGTTTGACGAAACCATTGAAATGCACCTGAGCACCACGCTGGATCCGCGCAAGGCGGAACAGCAGTTGCGCGGGGTCGTGACTTTGCCCCACGGCACTGGCCGGACCGTACGCATTCTGGTCTTCGCCGGTCCCGACGGGATCGCGCAGGCCGAGCAGGCGGGTGCGGATTTTGTGGGCGGCGAAGAGCTGGCTGCCCGGATTCAGGGTGGCTGGCTGGATTTCGACGTGGTCCTGGCGACCCCCGACATGATGCGTGTAGTGGGCCGTCTGGGCCGTATTCTGGGCCCCCGGGGGTTGATGCCCAGCCCCAAGGCCGGGACGATCATGGATGCCGACGAACTGCCCCGGGTCATTGAGGAAACGCGCAAGGGCCGGGTGGAATATCGCGTGGATCGCACCGCCAACATCCACACACCCATCGGCAAGGCCAGCTTCAGCGTCACCCAGCTGCAGGAAAACATGGCCACGATCATGTCCGCGACCGTAGCCGCCAAACCCAGCTCCCTCAAGGGTACCTTCATCCAGAAGGTGTCTCTGGCCTCTACCATGGGGCCCGGGGTGCAGGTGGATGTAGCGCAGGCTACCAGCATGAAGACCGACGCCTAGGGACATCCCGGTCCCGGTTTTTTGGTCCAGCCCGCTACCATGGAGTAGGATCCCCGGACGACAACACGACCGTCGTTTGACCTGAGACCGCAGGGGGTGTCATGCCCTAATGCCTTTCCGGGCCCCTGCCGAGGTACACAGAACGGACATGCCGCACCCAGCGCCCGCTGTCGGTGCTGGTTCTTTCCGCTTTTGGGCCCCGTTACGTTTCCGGCAAACGCAGCGGGGCTTTTTGCTGGTCAAGGCAGGAGAAATCAATATGCCCATCAGCCGTGCCAAAAAGGAAGATCTGGTTGCCCTCTACAGCGACCTGATTGCCGATTCGACTGCGCTCGTCTTCACCGACAGTACGGGTACGTCCGTAGGCCAGATGCAGACACTGCGCCGCCGGATGCACACCGTCGATGCCCGCTTCATGGTGGTGAAAAACCGCCTGTTGCGCATTTCGCTGGAAGAGGCGGGTGTGAGTACCGAACCGGCGGCTTTCACGGGACCCATGTCGGTCCTGTTCACGCCGGAGGATATAGGGAGTTCCGTCACGGAACTCAAGAACTTCATGCGTGAAGACCTGCCCAACAACCACCCTTTCCACATCAAGGGCGGTGTCCTGGACCGGCAGCTTCTGAACGCCGAGGAGGCTGCAGGCCTGTCTGATCTGCCGACCATGGCCGAAATTCAGGCCAAGCTGCTGGGCGTCCTGACGGCACCGTCCCGGGAACTGGTGCAGGTGGTGGATGCGTTGCCCAACGCGGTGTACCGGACGATCGCGGCCCCGGCCCGCGATCTGGGTGCCGTGTTGCTGGCACACTCCAAGCAATAAGCATGCAGCTGGATCTGCAGTCCATGCGGGTCCGGCGGCACCAAGAATTGTTCATGTTTTCTAGTCGAGATGGGGAAAAAACATCATGGCGGACCTGGAAAAGATCAAGAGTGAATTGGATAACCTGACCCTGCTGGAGGCGGCAGAACTGGTCAAGATGCTGGAAGATGCCTGGGGTGTCAGTGCCGCGGCGCCGGTAGCCATGGCCGCCGCGATGCCTGCAGACGGCGCCGCAGCCCCGGTGGAAGAAGAGCAGACCGAGTTCGACGTCATGCTGATGGATATCGGAGCCAAGAAGATCAACGTGATCAAGGCCGTGCGTTCCATCACGGATCTGGGCCTGAAAGAGGCCAAGTCGGCGGTGGAGAGTGCGCCCGTCGCGATCCTGGAAGGGGTGAACAAGGAAGACGCCGAGGCCGGCAAGGCCAAGCTGGAGGCCGAAGGCGCCAAGGTCGAGCTGAAGTAAAGGGTCCCGGACCGGAGCCGCCGGTCTGTCCCGGCAGACAATCCAATACGATGTCCGGCTGCTTCTGGCAGCTGGACATTCTTGTGCCGGACAGACGATCAGGGCGTCCGGCAGGCCCTGCCACCCGGGCTTGAGCTTGGCCCGGGGCACCGCATTGCCTGCGACCTCGGGCATAATAGGGTATTCCGTCACCTTGGTGCGCCCTCTTGTTTGTCCAGGATTCGCAATTTGCCTTGTCTGAGCCGGAGTCAGGCCCAGGCCATGGCTGGCCCGTGTTCGGTCACGACTGGGCCATAACCTTTTTGCAGCGTATCGCCACCCCTGCGCCTGACGGGCACAGGGAACGGCTACGCCATGCCTACCTGTTCCTGGGCGAAGCCGCGCTGGGCAAGGGTACGCTGGCCCGTTGCTTCGCCAACGTCCTGTTGTGTCCGCAGGGGACCGACAGGGCATGTGGGACCTGTCCCGGCTGTGTGGCCTTCCGGCACCAAAACCATCCGGACTTCCTGCAAGTGGATCCTGTAGATAGCCAGGGCCAGCCCGATCACCGTGCCGGCCTGTTGCGGGTCGAGCAGGCCGAAGCCATTCTGCATCACGCCCACTTGCGACCGTTCCAGAGCACCTTCCGGATTGTCCTGATTCGGAACATGCAGCGGGCCCATCCCGCTTTCATGAACAAATTGCTGAAGACACTGGAAGAACCGCCGGCCGCGGTGATCCTGCTGGCCACAGCCACCGAGGCCAACCGGCTCTTGCCCACGGTGGTGTCCCGTTGCCAGCTCCTGCCACTGCGACTGGTACCGAGCACCTTGATACAGGAAGTGCTGGTACGGCACTATGGGGTGGATGCCCCGCGGGCCGATCTGCTGGCCCGTCTGGCCCATGGCCGCGTGGGCTGGGCCATAGCCCACAGCCAGCAGGCAGACATGTGGGCAGAACGCAACACCACCCGCGAGTTGCTCGCTGAACTGGTACAGGGTTCCGTGCTGGTCCGGTTGGCCCGTGTGGACGAGCTGGCCCGCTCCCGCACCGCCAGTCGGCATGTGATACAGGGGCAAATGGAGTTCTGGCTGTCGTGGTGGCGGGATGTGTGGCTGTGTCAGTACAGTCGACAGGACGCGTGCATTAATATAGACTGTATGGCAGACCTTGAGGCTACCGCCCGGGCAACCGATCCGGATGCCGTGGCACGGTTCCTGCGTCGTCTGGAACAGGCGCACCACTATGTACACAGCAATGTCAATGCACGGCTGGTACTGGCCAACCTGATGTTGCACATGCCGTCCCCGTTGCCTGCGGTCTGATTTGTGAAAATAGCAAGTCTCTCCCGATTGCTGTATGCAAGGCTGGAGAGACAAAAGAGAACGAGGCCCTATGACAGCCATAGTAAGTGTGCAATTCCATGCGGTGGGCAAGACCTATGATTTTGTCGCCGACGATTTTCTGGACGTAGTGCGGGATGATTACCTGATCGTGGAATCGGAGCGGGGGCTTTCCCTCGCGCAGGTGGTGGAACCGCCCCGGGAAACGCGCAAGAAGGCCGGACAGTTCGCGCCCATCCTGCGCAAGGCCACGATTTGGGATATGCTGACCCGGGAGCGGCTGACCGCTCTGGAAGAGGAAGCCTGTACCCTGTGCCGGAACCGGGTGAAGGAGCGCCGGCTGGACATCAAGATCATCAGTTGCAGTTACGATCTGACGGGCGGGTTGCTGACCGTATCCTATACGCGGACCACAAGCACCCCGCGGCACGTGCCCATGCGGGATCTGAGTCGGGATCTGGCCAGGGCGCTGGGTGTGCGGATTGAAATGCGGCAGATCAACGACCGGCAGGTAGCCAAGATCCTGGACGGTGTCGGCAAGTGCGGGCGCCAGCTGTGCTGTACCTCGTGGCTGCGGGAATTTCGCCAGTTGGGCATACGCATGGCCAAGAATCAGCAGCTGTCCATGAATCCCGACGAGATTTCCGGTGTGTGTGGCCGCCTGCTGTGTTGCCTCTCCTATGAAGACGAAATGTATCGCAGCCTGACCCGCTCGCTGCCCAAGGTGGGGGCCAAGGTCGTTACGCCCCAAGGGGCGGGCCGCGTGCGCTACATCTATCCCCTGAAAAAATCCGTTACGGTCCAGCTGGAAGGGAATGTCCTGGCGGACTTTGCGGCAGATGAACTGCTGCCACCGAAACGGGAGAGCAGTTGCGGTCCCTGTGGCGGCTGTACGCATACCCGGAGAGCACAGGCCCCGTCCAAGCGTCAGGATGGCAAGGGCAAGAGACAAGGAGATGGCGAGTCCTGACGCCTGTATGGCGTAACAGGATTTGCAGATACCGGAATCGGCAGCCCCGTCCCTGCCCAATCTGGCTTGCCGGGCCGTGATGTGCTACGCTGGCCGCTGGCGGCTGTGAGGCAACGGGCTCACGCTACATCCGGATCAGGCAATGAGGAAGGACAAACCATGCGTTTCGAGAGCCATGCTGCAGGTACTTTCAGCTGGTGTGACTACCGGCCAACGGACCGGAAAGCTGCAGGTGCATTCTACAGTGCCCTGTGGAACTGGGAATACCAGGACATCATTGTGCATCAGGATCAGGTAATGTATTCGCTGATCCGGCATGAGGGCCTGATCGTGGGTGGTTTGTCCGCCGACCACCTGGCCCCGGATGCGCAGGCGTCTTGGCAAGCCTATGTGGCGGTTGACGACATCGCGCAGTATACCGCCAAGACGGCTGGGGCCGGGGGTACCGTATTGGCCGACAGCATAGTATGCGGAGACTTCGGTACAGTGTCCCTGATTCAGGATCCCCAGGGGGCTGTCTTTGGGCTGTGGCAGCCGGACACGCTGACAGGCGTGCAGGTCAAGCATACGACCGGTTCCCTGATGTGGACCGAACTGAATGTGCCGGACGTAGCGGCGGCCAAGGCCTATTACACGTCCGTGTTTGACTGGAACACGGAAGATGAACAGCAGCCGACGACCATGTACACGCGCTTCCAGCTGGCACACCGGGCGGAAGCCCGCGAAGTGGCCGGTGTGCTGGGCATCAAGCCAGAATGGGAGGATCACCCTGCCCAATGGATGGTCTACTTTGGTGTGGACGATGTGGCCGCTACCCTGGAACAGGTCCGTGAGCTGGGTGGTACACCCATTATGGGACCCATGGAGATTCCCGTGGGCGTCATCGGCATCTTCAAGGATCCCTGGGGCGCCATGCTGTACATCGAGAGTCCCCACACCTCTGCGGGATCCGAAAGCTGACGTTCAGGCGCTGCGGATCCAGTCGCTGTCGAAGCGCGCCAGGGTGAGGGTTTCATAGCACCCCGCTACCCCCTGTTCATACAGGCAGAGCAGGGTGCCGTCGGGCGCCAGGGCCAAATCGGAATAGGCGGCAGGGCCGCTGTACAGTACCTGTCTGTGTGGCCAGGTAATGCCGTTGTCGGTACTCAGGCGCACAGTCATGTTCTCCCGCGCGGTACTGGCGGGATTCGCGAACACCAGCGCTGGCTCAGGAACCGACAGGCCTAGGATGCTGGCCTGACACACAGGCTCGATCAGGGTTTCGTCCCAGAAGAATTCCCCGAACGTCAGACCGCCATCGCGGCTGAGAGCCACGGCGCGCCGCTGGCCTCCCACGTAATTGCGGCAGTTGATCATGACGTCCCCGTTGGGCAATTCCACCACTTCACACTCGTTGGTGCCATCCCGGACGATGCCGCCGATGTGCCAGCTTTGGCCATGATCGTCGCTGTACAGCACGTGGGAGTGATAGGGATCCCGACCACGGTCAAAATGAATGCCTACCATGTGGTCACAGGGCACAAGCAGACGTCCCGAACGCAGCTGGATACCATGGCCGGGGCCTGTGGCGTACCAGGTCCAGTTGTCCCGCTTGACCTGTGCGGTCATGTCCACCGGCGTGCTCCACGTTGCCCCGTTGTCGTCGCTGTGGCAGAGCCACACGGTTCGTGGGGCCAGGCCTTGGGTAATGAGGTTTTCGCCGCCATCGGCCCGGTTCTTGCTCAGCCACAGCCAAATGGTGCCGGTGTCCTGATCGACGACGGGACAGGGATTGCCACAGGTCATGTTCGCTTCCCGGACAATCACGCGCAGATCCGACCAGGACTCACCGTTGTCGTCGCTGGTGCGCAAGACCAGTTCAATTTCGCCTGCATCGCTGGGTGAATGAATGCGGCCTTCGGCAAAGGCCAGGATGCGGCCTGTCCGGGTGACGGCCAGAGCCGGAATGCGAAATGTATGGTAGGCGTGGGTGCCGCTGGTAAAAAGAGTTTGCTGTGCCAGCATGACGTTCCCTAAATCCTTGTGTGAATCACGGATGGCGGCAGAGGGACAACCCCTCAGTGCAGTATGCTTTCAGCATAGCACAGGCCGAGACAGGCTCAAGAGCGCCGGAATTCAGATCTGGCTGGCCAGTGCTTGCCGCCAGGCAATGGGCATGCGCCGTCCCAGCTTGATGCCGCGGGCCCCCAGAAACCGGGCCAGATCCTGAATGGCTGCTGCCAGTTCCGGGGCCTTGTGCAGATCACCGGTGCGTCCGGGTTCCAGGTACAGCGCCTGCAGCCGGAACACACCCGCCTGGCGGTCCATCCGTGCATCCATGCGTCCCAGGAAGCGGTCGTCCGCCAGGATGGGGAGTACATAGTAGCCATACTTGCGCTTTTTGACAGGGACATAGATTTCGCTCTTGTAGTCAAAGTCGAAAAGCAAACGGGTGCGGGTCCGGTCGCAAATCAGGTTGTCGAAAGGGGAAAGCAGCACGGTCCTGGCAGCCATGCCGTCCTGGATCAAAGCCGTCAGCCCGGGAACGTCGTCCTTATGCATATACCACGTTCTGGGCAGGGGCTCTGTCCCGTCCGGCTGCCGAATCCGTACAGGCTGCAATATGCCTTCCCCAACCAGCTCCTGCATAACCTGCCGCGCATGGGGATAGGCCCGGCGCATGAAATGGTTCCGGATCTGGACGGGTGTGGCTACACCCAGGGCCTTGATGGCGTATTGCAAACCTGTACGACTTACCTCCCGGGCGTCCAGCTGGCTGCTGTCGGCCGTAGCCGGCAGAAACCGGGATGTCAGATCCCATACCTTGTGGTTGCCCTGGCGAGCGGCCACCATGACTTCGCCACAGGCAAAGAGATGGTCCAGGATACGCGGGACACTGCGGCCGCTGGACCAGCCACGGGAGTGCCAGGGCACATGGGGCACGTCAAGCACGAAATCGGCTGTGGCCAGGGGCCCCTGTTCCTGCAACTGTGTACGCACGGTATCCAGCAGTGCCTGATTGGCGGCCAGCCATGCAGACATCCGACTCGGCTTTTGGCGCACCTGTTCCGCAAAGGCGCGCTTGCCATGCAGGAACAGGGAGTAGTCCTCCACATGTACGATGGAGGCACAGTGTGCCCAGTCCTCAAAGAGGATTTTGTCCCGAAAAAGGAGCTCACGCAGAGCGGCAGGCTGGAAGGTCCCGATCCGGCTCCACAGGACCAGCAGTTCGGTGCGCTCTACAGCACGGATCGGATCGATCTGAATACAGCGCAGATGCGCCATGACCTGCAGGATAGCCTGCTTGTCCGTGAATGCGCCGCTATCCAGGACCGAGCCATCCAGGAGTTGCTTCCGAATGGCCAGGTATCTGGCAGCCTGTAGCGGGATTTCCCAAGGATCAGTCATGTCATTCGCTGTCAGAATGGCGGGAAAATCCGTTTATAGCACATTGCAGCCAGATGGCTACCATATCAAGGCAGTGGCATCTATGACAGGCAGACATTCACAAAACTGACTGCGCCATCAAGTCTGGCTGCAGGGTGAATACGATCATTGGTCACAATGCAGCCTGTCTCACCGGTTTTTCGCTTGCGTGCATCACTGTGAGCTTAAAGAGGTAAGCGACATGCTTGGTGGAGATACCTAACGGTTCCTTGCTTTCAGGAAAGTTCCAGGATTTGGTAGCCGGGAATCGGAATTCGGTGGGAGAGGATCTGCGAGGCCCTTTTCACTGTAGCTCGGCAAGAGTCCATAGCTATGATAATGGAATGCAACTATGACAGCTTGAGTGGTTTTATGCAAGCTGTGTACAATGCGGTGCATCCCTGCATGTTTGCGTCGCCATCATGAGACATTTGCGCAGAATCACGGTAAAGGGCTTCAAGTCTATACGTTGCCAGTCACTGAAACTAGGCGATCTCAATGTGATGATTGGTGCCAATGGTGCTGGTAAATCCAATTTTGTGGAGGTGTTTCAGTTCCTCCAGGAAGTTGTGGCCCAAAACCTTCAAGAATATTCGGTGATCAACGGTGGTGCAGATACTCTTCTGTTCATGGGCAGACGCAACACACCCCAAGCAGAATTCAAGCTAGATTTTGTGCGAGAAGCCGGCAGCACGGCGAGAAGCTATGAATTGCAGGTGATGGGTACTCGCAACAACCAATTGGCCATTCAGCAGGAAACAGCTTACTATCACGCATATGAACACTACCCCCGACCGTATCATCATAGCGTCAGCCAGGCGACCTTCGAATCCAGCCTCAAGGACGATGACCACGTAACTGCCAAAGAAATACTTCGTTATATGAAGAGCTATTGGCTCTACCATTTTCATGATACCAGTCATGTGGCATCGGTCAGGACACAGTGCAAAATACACGATAATCACTATTTGAAGCCACAAGCCGAGAACTTGGCTGCCTTTCTGTACGGGCTGCAGGAAACCCAGCCCATTGAGTTTGACTTGATACAAACCTTGGTGAGACAGATAGCACCTTTCTTTGAGGCTTTCCAACTTGAACCACAACGATTGAATCCCAATTTCATTCGACTGGAATGGAAGGAACGTTACAGCCGTAAAATCCTGGATGCCATGTCCATGTCCGACGGAACACTCAGGTTTATCTGTCTGTCGGCTTTGCTTCTCCAACCTGATCCGCCGCCGCTCGTTCTATTGGACGAACCGGAACTGGGTCTCCATCCTCATGCCATCGGGACTTTGGCTGGCATGTTGCGTTCAGCCTCCCAGAAGATTCAACTCGTAGTCGCCACGCAGTCGGTAACTCTTGTCAATCAATTGTCCCCTGCAGATGTTTGGTGCGTTGACCGCGTGGAAGGTGCCTGTGTTTTTCATCATCTGAAAGACAGGGATTTCGGTGACTGGCTAGAAGATTATGCCCTAGGCGATCTGTGGGAGAAGAACTTGATGTGGCAGGAGGGGGATCACAGGAACTTGGGGGGTGTTCCGTGATCAAGCGTGTTCTCATCTTGGTTGAAGGACAATCTGCGTATCGTTTCGTCAAGGACATACTCTGTCCTTTCTACGACAACAGAGGAATTTATCTCAACCCTACCATCAACCCTACCCGGAGAGTGCTGGCAGGCCCCGATTTCAAGGGTGGCATCACTAAATATTCACCCTTCAGAAAACAGTTGCAAAACCTTTTGAGAGACAAACAGGCAACTGTTACAACCTTCATAGACTATTATGGCCTGCCCCAAGACTTTCCAGGCATGCGTGATTGTCCACTAGGTTCACCGCAGGTCCAGGTAGAGCATGTTCAAAACGCCGTCCGGAAAGACCTTTGCTCTCCAACCAACTTCTTGCCCTTTGTCATGCTGCATGAGTTTGAAGCCATGTTGTTTACTTCGGCAGATGTTCTTCCCAAGATACTTTCTGCTACCGATGAGGAGAAGCAAAAATTCTCTGCTATCTGCAACCAGTTTGCTCCAGAAGAGATAAACCAAGAACTTGAATCGTCGCCGTCCCATCGTATCAACAAAATATTTCGGACTTACAGCAAAGTACTACATGGTAGTGCTGCTCTGGAGCAGATCGGCCTTTGCACTATAAAAAGCCGCTGTCCCCATTTGAGCAGTTGGTTGGAACAACTGGCTGCCTGAGCAACGTCCCTTGGACGTTCAAGGTCGCAGACAGGTGGTCAAAGTCAAGAGGCTTGCCAACCCCTGAGCATGTCACTGTTGGCCTGATGACCATCCAGCCGTGTGCGCAGGAACACAGCGATCTCAGGCGGTATCCAGGACATTAAGCACCGTATTGACTTCCTCAGACGTGTTGTAGTGCAGGAATCCCACCCGCAATACACCCCCGCTGTCTTCCACCCCCAAAGCCCGGGAGATCTCAAGTGCGTAGAAATTCCCGTCCCAGGCAAAGATATTGTGGTTGGTCAGGTGCGTCACCAGCTCCCGGGGTGTCCTGCCCTCTTTGCGCAGGGCGAATGTCGGTACACGCTCATGCACCTGGGCCGGACCGTAGAGGCGCATCCCCGGTATGGTTTGCAGGCCCGCCAGGAACGAATTCATGAGCTGGGTTTCATGGGCCTGGATGATAGACCAGGCCGTCGTGATCTGCTCGCGCCGGGAGGCCGACAGGGCCCTGTTCGGATCTGCCGCACTCAGCGAAGCAATGTACTCGACACAGGCACACACGCCAGCCAAGCCTTCAAAATTGGGGGTGCCAATCTCGAACTTGGCCGGGAGATCCTGATCCGCGGTCCGCACCTGGTAGGCCGGCAGCCGCATGAGATGACGTTCCTTGCCGAACAGGATCCCCATATGGGGGCCAAAATGCTTGTAGGCACTGGTGACCAGGAAATCGCAGTCCAGTGCCTGTACATCAATGAGGCGGTGGGGTGCGAAGTGCACCGCGTCCACGTAGACCAGGGCACCTACACCATGGGCCCACTGGGTGATTTGGGCCACCGGATGGACAGTGCCGCTGAAGTTGCTGGCATAGCCGACCGCAACCAGCTTGGTGCGGTGATTCAGCAGGGACTGGAGCAGGTCGAGATTCAGGGTGCAATCGGCCAGGTTGGGTTCGATCCAGTGCACCACGACATTGCGTTCCGCGGCCATTTGCAGCCAGGGCGCGATATTGGCTTCATGATCCAGGCGGGACAGAATGATCTCGTCGCCCGGCGCCAGGATCTGGCCCAGCGCACGGCTGATCTGGTAGGTCAGCGATGTCATGTTGGCCCCGAAGATGACCTCGTGAGGGGAGGCGTTGAACAGGTCGGCCGCCAGATTGTGGGCTTCCTGCTGAATCCGGGCCGTAGCCTGACTGGTATCGAACAGGCCACCGGTATTGGCATTGTACCGGCTCAGGTATTCCCGCATGGCCATAATGACAGGGGTAGGCGTTTGGGAGCCCCCCGGACCGTCACAGAATATGGCGGTATCCTGGTGATAGAGTTCCTGGAGGGCGGGAAATTGTCCGCGCACCTCGTGTGGGGAAAGGGACAAGAGACTTCCTCTCGCGGCGTGATGGACTGGATACGGGATGCAGGTTACATCATGGGAGCGGATCGACCAGATCTGCGGCCAGCATCCACAGGTGATCCGGGTGCCCGTCGTCGGCTGTCGCGGCAAGGTAGTGGTGCCACCACGGCCACAGCCGGGCAACGAGCCGGGAGCTGGAGAGGGCAGGATACAGGGTGTACAGCCAGGGTGGCGTCTGCAGGTCCTTGACCCGCACACGACAATGGGTCGGTATGCCGGCCTGAGTGCGAATGTAGGCTACCGCCCGGCCAAAGGAACCAAGCTCGTCCACCAGGTTCCGGGCCAGGGCCTGCTGGCCGGTCCACACACGTCCCTCGGCCAGTTCGTCCAGCCGGCTGCTGTCCATGTTGCGTCCCGTCTGGACTACCTGCCGGAAATCAGCGTAGGTATGATCGACATGGCGCTGCAGGAGCGCGCGCTGGCTGGCGGACAAGGGTGTCGCAGTTGCGAAGAGCCCGGCATTGGCGCCCGTCTGCAACCGGGAAGACTGAATGCCCAGCTTGCCTTGCAGGCGGTGCATTAGGGGTTTGGCCATGAAAACGCCGATGCTGCCGGTCAGGGTGGTGCCCTGGGCAATAATGTGTTGTCCTGCCATGGACAGGTAGTACCCGCCACTGGCCGCCACGCGGCCCATATACACGGCCAGGGGCATCTCGTCGCGCAGCTGCAGCAGGGCATCGTGCACAATATGACTGGCCAGTGCCGAACCCCCGGGTGAATCGACGTGGAGAATGACCCCGGCCAGGCGCTCTTTCTTCTCCCGGGCCACTTGGATCGCAGCCAGCAGGTCACGATGACCGCTCACGTTGTCTCCCGGGCGGGTATTGCCGGATCCCAGGTTGAGAACCCCCTGGGCGGAAATGACAGCAATCATTTGGGGATGGCGCGGCCTGTACTCTTGCCACAGGAAGCGCTTGACCTTGGCATAGGGTACAAGAGTCCTGGTCTGGGTGGCAGGGTGTGGTGCAAGCCGTCCGGGCAAGCGGGACCAGGCACAAACATCGTCCACCAACTGGTGTTTCAGGGCATCTTCGGCCAACAGCGGACCCGTGTCCATCGCTGCCTGCACCGTTGCCCGGGCCAGGCCCCGGCTTTGGGTGATCCGGCCTACGATTTGGTCGTGCAGGGATTGCAGCACGGTCATCAGGTGGGTGCGTTCATGCGGCTCCATAAATTCTGCAGTCAAGGCGTTGGGAGCCGTCTTCCAGCGTCCCGCGCTAATCACCTCAAAGTCCAGGCCCAGCCTGTCCAGCATGCGGTGCAGGTACAAGCTGCTTTGGCTGAAACCGGTCAGATCCCAGGCAGCGAGTGGGGCCAGGACGATATGATCGGCGGCCGTGGCGACCAGATAGCTGGTCGTCGTACAAAGATGCAGAAAGCATACGATACGCTTCGGTGCCGCAGCGGACGGGCCATGCCTGGCCTGATCCAGCTGGCGAAACTCGGCCAGCAGGTCAATGACGCTCTGGGCGGTGGACAGACTCAGGTCTGTGTTGTCGATGCGCAGGACAATGCCTTCCGGCACCGGATCGTGGGCTACGGCCCGCAGCGCTGTGCGCAGGTCTTCCAGGGATTGCGGGGGAGGCCCCAACAGGGAGGCCAGCCAGGCGGACCGGACACGGCGTTCGGTGATTTTCTCGCCCAGATCGATCTGGACATAATGGGGAATCTTGCGGAGTTGCAGCCGACGCCGCAACCGGGACAGACCGGTGTACCAGCGACGGGGCGCAAGCAGCGACAAACGGGGGCGGGAATGCATGATGACGGCGGCAAGGTTGACAGACAGGGCATGGCCTTTGCATGGCCCACGCTGTATGAAGATCCAGCCAGGCCTCATGCGCACGCGGCAACCCGCAGTCGCTGGCCGGTGGGGTATCCCGACGCGCTGTGCGTGTGCCTGCCTGGGCAGGCAGCTCTGTCCTGCCCATCAGTCACCCGGAATCGCCAACAAGACTGATAATCTGCAGTAGGCTTGTGCGGACGGTGGCCGTGACTGTGCATAAGGATACCATTTTCTGCCCGCTGCCGATCTGCATTCTTGACAATCGCCTGCTGCCGGTTCGCCGGGAAGTCACGCCCGGGCCGCAGTGCAGCACGGGACATGGGGAGCTGTATGCCTGATATTGTCACGCCCCCGGTACGCAGTCGCATGATGTCGCGTGTCCGGAGCAAGAATACCCGACCGGAAATGGTGATCCGCCAGGGCCTCCATGCACGCGGGTTCCATTATCGCCTGCACTGCCCGGATCTGCCGGGCAAGCCGGACATCGTGCTGCCGAAATATCGGGCCGTGATTCTGGTGCATGGCTGTTTCTGGCATGGCCATGACTGTTCCCTGTTCAGGTGGCCGGGAACACAGGCGGATTGGTGGCGCACGAAAATCGAAGGCAATCAGGCCCGGGACGCGAAGAAGCGCCGGGCCCAGATCGCACAGGGATGGCGAGTGCTGGAAATCTGGGAGTGTGCTCTCAAAGGCCGCGAACGGCAGCCGGTGGCTAATGTGATCACGCAAGCGGCCGACTGGCTTGCCTCAGACAGCATCCATGCCGAAGTCCGGGGCCGTCTGCCGGCATGACAGGCAGACGCTCAGCGTTCTGCCCGCCGCCATCATGGAAGATGACCGGCCTCCTGTCCTGGTGTAATACCCGCCAGGGCAGACCTGGATCGGTTGCGCTTGTGCGCAGGCATTCAACCTGCACGCTCTTGCATCTGTTCCCGCATCGCCTCGACCGTGTTCACGGGCTGATGGCAGACCCGGTTGTGACAGACATAGACGGTGGGTGTTGTACCCTGCTGCACCTTGCCGGCAAACACAGGCAGGTCCGACCCGTGATCCGGAGGCAAAACCGCGACCAGCCGGTGGGGATGGTAACTCTGGCGGGCGGTGTGGGCCATGTCCTGCGTAACGGCGTCTTCCGGATCGCCCACGATGATCACCTCCTGGGAGGGAGCGTCCAGCGCGGCCACCGCACACAGCATCCGCCCGAAGGCCGTGGGCTGTGCTACCAGCAGTTGCCCAACCTGCTGCATAATGCGTTCCGCCGTATCACGGTAGTCGGCACGGTCCGTGAGTTGTGCCAGCTGCAGGTACAGATGGGCTGCCAGGCTGTTGCCACTGGGCACGGCGTTATCCAGGTAATCCTTGCGCCGCACGACCAGTTTTTCATGGCGGTGACCTGTCTGGAAAAACCCCCCTGCAGCCGTGTCCTCGAATTCCGCCTGCATCATGGCGGCGACTTCCTGGCAGTGCGCCAGCCAGCGGGGATCCGAATCGCTGGCAAACAGGGCCAGCAAGGCATTGCCATAGGCGGCGTAGTCTTCCAGGTAGGCGTTGAAACGGGCACGACCGTCCTTGAAACTGCGCCACAGGCGCCCGTCCGGCTGGCGCATCTCGGCCCATATGAAATCAGCAGCGCGCCGGGCCGCTGTCAGGGCCTCCGGGTGGGGCAGGACGGCACCACACAGAGCCAGCGCCTCGATCATCAGGCCGTTCCACTCTGTGAGAATCTTGTCGTCCCGTTCCGGCCGGATGCGCAATTCCCGTGCTTGCCAAAGGGTTTGCATGGCACTCTGCAGGCCAGCCTGCAGCGCCTGCGGCGGCAGGCGCAGGTAGCGGCAGTTCGCTTCCAGAGAACGGGGACGATGGAGAATGTTGCGTCCCTCGAAGTTGCCCTGCGCCGATACATCCAGTACGGTGGCTACGATGCGGGCCTCTTCCGCTGGCAGCAGCTCCTGGATTTCGTCCAGCGACCAGAGAAAGAAGAGACCTTCTTCCCCTTCGCTGTCGGCATCCTGGGCACTGTAGAAACCGCCTGCGGGATCCGTCATTTCCCGCAGGACATAGGCTATCGTCTGCTTCACTCCCCGGAGATAGTCTTCCTGCCCCGTCACTTGCCAGGCCTGCAGGTAGGTCTTGAGCAGCTGGGCGTTGTCATACAGCATTTTCTCGAAGTGGGGTACCAGCCAGTAGGTGTCCACGCTGTAGCGATGGAAGCCACCCCCCAACTGGTCGTAGATCCCGCCGTTGAGCATATGGGTGAGGGTCGTTTCGGCCATGTTGCGATCCGGCAGCTGGCCTGTTTCCCAGGAATGTGTCAGCAAAAAATCCAGCGTCATGGGCTGGGGAAATTTCGGAGCGTTGCCGAAGCCGCCATAATTGGCGTCAAAGAGCTGGCGCAGCTGGGTTGTCGCCTGGGCGAGGATGCCCTGACGATCCAGTGAACCGGTGCTGCTCCCCGGGGCCAGATTGTCCATAAAGGAAACCATTTTCAGGCCATGGGCCTGCAAGTCGTCCCGGCGCTCGGCATAGGCATCGGCCACGGCTTCCAGGACCTGACGAAAACTGGGCATGCCCTGCCGGGCCGTGGGTGGAAAATAGGTGCCGCCATGGAACGGCGTGCCGTCCGGCATCAGGAAGACACTCATGGGCCAGCCACCATGGCGGGTCATGATCTGCACCGCTTCCATGTAAATGGAGTCCAGATCAGGACGCTCCTCGCGATCCACCTTGATATTGACGAAACGCGCGTTCATATAGGCAGCCGTCGCTTCATCCTCGAAGCTTTCCCGTTCCATGACGTGGCACCAGTGACAGGCACTGTAGCCGATGCTGAGAAAAATCGGTTTGTCCTCCTGGACTGCCCGGGCCAGCGCTTCTTCCCCCCAGGGATACCAGTCGACGGGATTATGGGCGTGCTGGAGCAGATACGGCGAGGTTTCGTGGGACAGACGGTTGGTGTACGGAGGCATACAAGTGGCTCAGCAGGTGCAGGACGACATGAAGCAGTGTAAACACGTAGCGGATGCCGGGGCAAATCGCTGCCAACCCTGAACAAGGCTTGCCCCCTGACGGCAGCGGGCCCCCACAGAGCACCGGGCCCTGCCACCGGATTGCCATGGAAACCGGGCGCCTGATTTTGCATCCTGTCCCGGACGAATCTATAATGCCTGCATGAACTGTCTGTTTGTTCTGCCGTGTCTCCCGCTGAATTCTGCCGCATCCGCAGCAGCTAGCAAGCTGTCCAGGAGCGGGTAACAGACATTGCACAACCCGCACCGTGGACAGGGAGAAGCCACGGTGAACGGCACGCCTGTGAAGCACTGTGGCATCTGCCCACAGTGCTTTTTCTTTTTGTGGAGGGTCCATGACCGACAAGATTGCTGACAAACTGGATCGCGAAACGGTACAGACGGTGGCAGCCCTGGCCCGTTTGGACTTGACTCCCGCCGAGGAGGAACTGTTCGCTACCCAGCTGGGCCAGGTCCTGGCGTACGCCGACCGGCTGCAGACGGTGGATACCTCGAACGTGCCCCCCACGCCCTACGTCATACCCCTTACGAACGTAATTCGGGACGATGACGTCACGTCAGGCCTGACCCAGCAAGAAGCCTTGGCCAATGCACCCGACTGCCAGGATGGCTTCTTCCGGGTCAAAGCCTTTTTCGGAACCTAGGAAACGTCCTGTCATGTCTTGTGCTGATTTGGCCCGGCTCACCATCGACACCGCCCGGCAGGCGCTGGATGCCGGTGATCTGACGTCGGTCGCGTTGACCCAATACCTGCTGGAACGCATTGTGCACCGGGATCCCCGGATTCAGGCCTATCTCCGGGTTACGGCGGAACAGGCGCTGGAAGCAGCCGCAGCGGCCGACCAGGCGCGGGCGCAGGGAGCCGATTCGGCCACACAGCCCCTGTTGGGCATCCCGTTGGCCCTGAAAGACGTTCTGTCCACCAAGGATGTGGAAACCACCTGCGGCAGTCGCATTCTCAAAGGCTACAGGCCACCTTTCACTGCCACCGCGGTGACCAACCTCATAAACGCGGGCGCGGTGATCCTGGGCAAAACCAATACCGATGAATTCGCCATGGGCTCCAGTACCGAGAACAGCGGTTTTGGTCCCACCCGCAACCCTTGGGATCTGGACCGTGTACCGGGAGGCAGCAGCGGGGGCTCCGCCGCGGCGGTAGCCGGCGGCCTGGCGCTGGGGGCACTGGGCACCGATACGGGCGGGAGCATCCGGCAGCCCGCCGCATTCTGTGGTGTGGTGGGCCTGAAGCCTTCCTACGGCCGTGTAAGCCGGTATGGCCTGATTGCCTTTGGCAGCAGTCTGGATCAAATGGGACCGCTGACGCGTACCGTGCGTGATGCCGCCCTGCTGCTGGAAGTCATGGCGGGCGCCGATCCGCAGGACAGCACCAGCTTGCAGGCCCCGGTGCCCCGCTACCGCGAGCGTCTGGGCGATGATCTGACCGGCATGCGCATCGGAGTGCCGGCCGAGTATTTTGTCGCTGGCATGCAGGAAGCGGTGGCGACCCGGGTCCAGGAGGCCATTGCGCATCTGACGCGGCTGGGCGGTGACATCGTGCCCATTTCACTGCCGCACACCGAAATGGCTCTGCCCGTCTACTATATGGTCGTCACCGCGGAGGCCTCCGCCAACCTGGCCCGTTATGACGGCATTCGTTTCGGACACAGTGCCGGGGCCGACTCGATGTGGGGCAATTTCAACGCCACCCGGGCCGAGGGCTTTGGCCTGGAGGTCAAGCGCCGCATTATGCTGGGTACCTATGCCCTGAGCGTGGGGTACTACGATGCCTACTACCTGAAAGCCCAGCAGGTCCGCACCCTGATCAAGCAGGATTTCGATCAGGCGTTTGCCGAGGTGGACGTTATTGCCTGTCCGACCACACCTACCACCGCCTTTGCCCTGGGCGAGCGCGTGGAGGATCCCCTGTCCATGTATCTGGCCGACATCTTCACGATCAGCGCCAATCTGGCCGGCATTTGTGGCATTTCCCTGCCCTGCGGCTTTGACGCAAACGACCTTCCCATCGGCCTCCAGTTCATGGGGCCGCATCTGGGCGAAGAGCGGGTGCTGCAGGCAGCCCACGCCTATGAAAGCACCACAGACTGGCACACGCGCATGCCCGCCCTGGCGGCCTGACACCGCCCAGGTATGCGGCAATCTCTATCCTTGACGACTACAAGCACACCCATGGATACCCAGATCAACGAATCCCAGCCGACATCCCCATGCACCGCCAACGGTACGATGCCCAGGTCCCGGATCAGTGCCCGGGCGGCCGCCCTGCCGGCATCCCCCATCCGGCGCTTCTTCGAGATCGCGGCCACGATGGATAACGTCATCAGCCTGAGCATAGGCGAACCCGATTTTGTCACGCCCACTCCGGTAATGGAGGCGGGTATGCGGTCCCTGCGGGCCGGACACACTTCCTATACGGACAATTCCGGCCTCCTGGAACTGCGGGAAGCGATTCTGGCGCATTGGAGTCGGCTGTATGATTGTCCGGCGTATGACCCCGTCACCGAAGTCCTGGTCACCGTCGGGGTCAGCGAAGCCACCCAATTGGCCTTTGACGCCATTCTGGACCCGGGCGACGAGGTCATCATACCCCAACCCTGTTTTGTGAGTTTTACGGCTGCGGTGCAAATGGCCGGAGGCGTGCCGGTGCCCCTGCCAACCTCTGTGGAGAACGACTTTCAGGTCACGGTAGCAGATATCGAAAAGCGCCTGACACCCCGTACCAAGGCGTTGATGCTGAGCTTTCCCAACAATCCTACGGGCGCTGTCTTGGACCGCCCTCTGCTCACGGCCATTGCGGACTTGGCCGCACGCCGGGATCTGCTGGTGATCGCGGACGAAATCTACGATCGCCTGGTCTACGGCGACCATGCACATGTCATGTTCGCGGGGTTGCCGGACATGCGGGAACGCACCATCCATCTGGGCGGTTTCAGCAAGGATTACGCCATGACGGGGTGGCGCATCGGCTTTGCCCTGGGCCCTCGGGAGGTGCTCAGTGCCATGCGCCGCATCCATCAGTATCTGATCATGTCGGCTCCCACCATGGGGCAGGAAGCCGCCCTGGCCGCGTTGACGTTGCCGGAAGCTGAGGAGCATGTGCAGAGGATGGTGGCGGCCTACGATGCACGCCGGCGCGTCATCGTGGCGGGACTCAACGAGCTGGGCATGCCCTGCTTTGAACCGAAAGGGGCGTTTTATGCCTTTCCTTCCATTGCCCGGACCGGCATGGAGGACACGGAATTTGCCGAAAAACTGCTCATGGAAGAACAGGTCGCCGTGATTCCGGGCAGCGCTTTCGGGGAGGGCGGTGCCGGGTATGTGCGCTGCTGCTATGCCGCCAGCATGGAAGATATTGAAGAAGCCCTGCGCCGCATGCGCAATTTCATGCATCGGCATGGATAGGGGATGGAGTCAGTCCCCGCAGATTTGGCCCTGAAGCACGGAACAGTGCCCCGGGTGCTGGCAGTATCCTGCCCCGGCACGCCATCCCGGGGACACGAGTGATCCCTGCCCGCTCTGCGGGCTACGGCAGGTCTTGCATCCCGGCACGCTGCAGCTCTTGGCGGAGATCCAGCTTGAGCACTTCCATGCGCCAGATGGGAATGCCCATGTTGACCTCGGCTATGGCCTGATTCAGCTCTGCCAATTCCTGCCGCCACTGCGCTGTCTGCCGTGACCGGGCCTGGGGCGTTTTCAGCCTGTCCGTATTATGGGCCTGACACTGGGCTGCCAAGCGAGTCCGCCAAGCCTCAATACGTGCCAGTATGCGCTTGCGCTCGGCTATCCAGGCCGGAACGACGTCATTGTCTTCCATGATTTTGTGCGCCATGACTTGGTCAGGGGGCGTACCGGCGGGGGGATCCAGATTCAGTTTCTGGCCCTTGCCCTTGAGATTCTGCCATTCCGTTTGCTGCACGGCTTCGCCCAGCATGCGATCCAGCACACCCTCCCACTGCGGATGTGCAGGATGAGCCCGCTGCAACGGATGGGACCGTTCCCCGGAATTGTCCTGTGCGGGGCGGCTGGGTCGTCTTCGTTCCATATTGTCTTGTGCTCCGTGCTGCAGTCGCCAAGCTTGGCTATCCTAGCATGCACCTGCGCTGTCTGCGTGTTAGCAGATCTACCTGATATGTCATTCTGCCCATGTTCTGTCAATGTTGCCCCTGGGCAAAGGGACGTACCGTCAATGTGATGTATGGTATACACGGAATAGGAAGAGCAATGGCAGGGCAGATCGCCAGTGCCGACGGGCACATGGGGGCCTAGTCCTCCTGATTGGGACCCCGTAAGGGTTCGGTCTGCGCCCGTCACCCCATCCTGGATGTCGATCTTGAACACAGGCAGGAAATCCCGATGACAGCACAAAAATTGTGGGGTGGTCGTTTTGACAAGGATACGGCTCCCCTGATGGCCGCATTCAGCGATTCCATCCATTTTGACCAGTGCCTGTGGGCTGCGGATATCCGCGGCAGCCAGGCGTACGCGGAAGTGCTGGTGGCAGCCGGCGTGCTGACACCGGAAGAATGCCGGATCCTGCAGGATGGCCTGCAGGCAGTCGCCCGGGAATGGGAACAAGACACTTTCCGGATCCGGCCGGGCGACGAAGATATTCACACTGCCAATGAGCGCCGGCTAGGCGAAATCGTGGGCCCTGTGGCCGGCAAGCTCCATACCGGCCGTAGCCGCAACGATCAGGTGGTCACCGACCTGCGCCTCTGGCTGCGCGGGGAAATTGACGATCTCCGCGAGCACCTGACCAAAACGATTCGGGTCATGATTGCCAAGGCCGAGACCTATGTCCACCTCCTGATGCCGGGCTTTACCCACCTGCAGGTTGCCCAGCCTACCCGGTTCAGCCACTGGCTGCTCAGCCATGCCTGGGCCTTGCAGCGTGATCTGGTCCGGCTCGTACAAGTCCGGTCCCGCGTGAACGTTCTGCCGCTGGGGAGCGGTGCTTTGGCCGGCAACCCCTTTCCCATCGATCGCCGCCGCCTGGCGGATCTGCTGGGCTTTGACGACATCACGCACAACAGTATGGATGCCGTGGCGGATCGCGACTTTGCCGCGGAATTTCTCTTCTGTGCCTCCCTGTCCATGGTGCACCTCAGCCAATTGGCGGAAGACGTCATTGTCTACAGCTCCCAACCCTATGCCTTCATGCAGCTGGATGATGAATACAGCACAGGCAGCAGCCTGATGCCGCAGAAGAAGAATCCGGACAGTTTTGAACTGATCCGGGGCAAGTCGGGGCGCACCATGGGGGCCTTGACAGGTTTGATGATGACGCTCAAGGGATTGCCGCGCGCCTACAACCGGGATCTGCAGGAAGACAAGGAAGGCCTGTTCGATGCGGTGGCTACCTGGTCATCCGCGCTCCGGATCGCGTCCGGTGCCCTGCTTTCCCTGGAATGCAAGCCGGAGGCCATGACCGCAGCCATGCACGACCATATGCTGGCTACCGATGTGGCGGAATACCTGGTGCGCAAGGGTGTTCCTTTCCGGGAAGCCCATCATGTGGCGGGCCAGGCCGTGAAGCAAGCCGAACAGGCAGACTGCCCTCTCGCCGATCTGCCCCTGGCGGCGTGGCAGACCCTGCATGCGCAGATAGACGGGGACATTACCGGGATTTTTGACGTACAGGCCAGTGTCGAATCCCGGGACGTGTCCGGGGCCACGAGTCGGCGTGCGGTACGCGAGCAAGTGCAGATGCTGAAGATGCGCCTGGGCAACCCCACAGCATTCTGTGTGGAATGAAGGTCCAGGCCATCGGACGATGGTTGCGACAAGTGCACTGCCAGCATGCCCGGTTCCCGTAATCTGATACAGACGTTTGCCACCTGAACCCGGCAGGAACATGCCCATGCCGACCGATCGCTACACCGAGGC
Source organism: Caldilineaceae bacterium (assembly GCA_965200385.1). Taxonomy (GTDB): domain Bacteria; phylum Chloroflexota; class Anaerolineae; order Caldilineales; family Caldilineaceae; genus Bin34. The sequence continues at coordinate 2,892,932 of OZ241342.1, read as the reverse complement.
CATTGCGGCCTGCCACCAGACCATCTGCGACTTCAATGCCCGCCGCCGGCGTGAAGCACGACCATGACCTGATCGACGGGCTGGCGCAGAAACTGCAGACGTAGTGGTGCGGGTGTCACCTGTCCCTGGACCCCGCCCGCCGCCTGCATCCTGTACAACCACCTGCGCGGATTCAGCTTTTTGAATGCCTGGCTGCCGCTGGCCAACACCGAACTCATGGACCAGTCGGCGAAGTAGAGCAGAGAGGTACCCACCTCGGCATACCCGTCGCCAGATATTGCATCCAGGGCGCGACCGAGGGGCTGCCGTGGGCGTTCTGCGCCAGACAGCCCAAGCAGGCCTGCCGGCGTACACCGGGTGGCCGGGTTGTCTGGGTTCCGCCCGGCGGCCGTCGCGAACGCCGTGGCAGTATCCAGACAGGTCGTCTCCGCGACAGTACGATCACGGAACAGGCTTTCCGGGTCGGTGTGGCTGGCTGCCAGCGGGCGATCCTGCCAAAACGCGCGGTAGCGGTGGGTGTTGGCTGTATGCCAGCCCGCCGCGCCTCCCGGTGTTGTCCGCCGTCGTTGCTGGCACGTCCGGGGTAACGGCGGGCGTTGACACGGCAGTGGGCTGCATTTCCGCAGGCTGTACGGCCGGTGTGGAGGGTCCGCTTGTGGGGCTGGGCCAAGCAAGGTGATATGACAAGTGGGCATGGGTCCCGTCTCCTGTGAGTGAAAAATTCAGGGTTGTAGCAGGGTACTGAACCGGTGGTTGGCGTACTGAAAGCCCATCCTATGCCGTCCACGGCCAGTACCGCCACCAGGTCGTTCCCGACGGGACGACGGGCGGCATGTCATCCGGCACGATGCCGATCACACCCGGTTCCTTGTCCGGTAGTCCCCGCACCGTGACTGGGCCCGCCTTTTCTGTAGCACGGGTAGCCACAGGCCAGCCCCGTCCCACAACAGCGTTTGGCCTGTGGCCTACGTACTGCCCAGCATGGGCAGATGGCCGTCTGGCCCGGCGAAGACGGTCAGCCGTTCCCTGTGGACGGTCGCCACCGTACTCCGCATGCCCGGCCCGCGGGCAGTTCCAGCTTGACGGTACTGGCCGCCTGCGGATTCCACTTCCCTGGGCGGCAGACGTACACAGAGTTGGCCTAAAACCGGGATGAAAGCCAAGTGGCGATTAGAGGATGAGGGCAGATTGTTGTATCCTGTAAACGTGTCAGCGTATCCGGTGTCAGGAAACCTTGAAGGCCGGGTGCCTGCACAGCCCCTGAGGCTCCGGATTTCCTCGCTTGAGAACGAAATATGACCAAGGCGCTCCTCACCGTTCAGGATCTGGAAACCAAATTCTTTACCCAGGACGGCATCGTCAATGCCGTCAACGGTATCTCCTACACGGTGGCCGAAGGGGAAACGGTGGCCATTGTCGGTGAATCCGGCTCCGGCAAGAGCGTTGGTGTCATGTCTCTCATCCGCCTGATTCCTCAGCCGCCGGGCAAAATCGTGCGCGGTACGGTGGATTTTGACGGCCAGAACCTGATGGATATGGCGGAAGAGGATCTGCGGCACATCCGGGGCAACCGTATTGCCATGATCTTCCAGGATCCCATGACCTCGCTCAATCCCGTACTGACGATTGGGCGCCAGATCACGGAATCCCTGGAGCTGCATCTGTCCATGAACCGCACCCAGAGCCGGAACCGGGCTGTAGAACTGCTGGAACTGGTAGGAATTCCGGCGGCGGCTGACCGGCTGGATGACTATCCGCACCAGTTCTCGGGGGGCATGCGGCAGCGGGTCATGATTGCCATGGGCCTCAGCTGCAATCCCCAGCTCCTCATCGCAGATGAGCCGACGACGGCCTTGGACGTGACCATTCAGGCCCAAATCATCGATCTGGTGGAGCGTCTCAAAAATGAACTGGGCATGGCCATCATCTGGATTACGCACGATCTGGGGGTCGTGGCCGGCATGGCCGAACGCGTGATCGTCATGTATGCCGGCTTCATTGTGGAAGAGGCTTCCGTGGAAGAGCTGTATGCAGATCCCCACCACCCGTACACGGTGGGCCTGTTGCGTTCCATCCCGCGTCTTGACGAGGCGCAGCGGGAACGTCTGATCCCCATCGAAGGTTTGCCGCCTGACTTGCTCGACCCACCTGCCCATTGTCCCTTTGCCCCGCGTTGTGCGTATGTGATGGACAAATGCTGGGACGAGAATCCGCCCCTGGAAACGGTGAAGGAAGGGCATAAGGCTGCCTGCTGGAAGGATGTCGCAGAAATCAGGTTGGAGACAGGTTTGGCAGCATGAATCAGGCAAACGGCACCGACTCGGTACTCCTGCGGGTGCAGGACCTCACCATGCATTTCCCCATCACCCGGGGCATCATCTTCCAGCGGAAGGTGGGTGCCGTACGGGCGGTGGACGGCCTCACCTTCGACCTCTTCAAGGGTGAAACCATGGGGCTGGTCGGGGAATCGGGATGCGGCAAGTCGACCACCGGCCGCGCGATCCTGCAGCTGCACCGGCCTACCTCGGGCAGTGTGCAGTTTGAAGGGGTGGAACTGACCGAGTCCACGGGCCAGGATCTCCGCCGCATGCGCCGCCGCATGCAGATGATTTTCCAGGATCCCTACGCTTCGCTCAATCCGCGCATGACGGTGGGCAGCATCATCAGTGAACCGCTGGAGGTGCACAATCTGAGCAGTACGCGGGCCGAACGGCAGGAACGGGTGCAGGAACTGCTGGAGATCGTGGGGCTGAACCCCTATTTCGTGAATCGGTATCCCCATGAATTTTCCGGGGGCCAGCGTCAGCGGATTGGCGTGGCCCGCGCCCTGGCGGTCAATCCGTCCTTTATCGTCTGTGACGAACCGATCTCGGCGCTGGACGTTTCGATCCAGGCCCAGGTCATCAATCTGCTGGAGGATCTGCAGCGGGAACTGCAGCTGACCTACCTCTTCATTGCCCACGATCTCAGTGTGGTGCGCCACATTTCCACCCGCATCGCCGTCATGTATCTGGGCAAGATTGTGGAACTGGCCAATCGCGCGGAACTGTACGCCAATCCCCGGCATCCCTATACCGAGGCCTTGCTGTCGGCCGTGCCCATCCCGGATCCGACGGTGGAATCCCAGCGGCAGCGCATCATTCTGGAAGGGGACGTGCCCAATCCGGCCTCACCGCCCACGGGCTGCAACTTCAGTACGCGCTGTCCCCACGTCATGGACATTTGCCGGGAACAGGAGCCTGAATTCAAGGATTTGGGCGATGGTCATTATTCCGCCTGTTTTCTGAACGAATAGAATCACGCAACACGGATCACACAGCGTTATTCTGGAAGGGGACGTGCCCAATCCGGCCTCACCGCCCACGGGCTGCAACTTCAGTACGCGCTGTCCCCACGTCATGGACATTTGCCGGGAACAGGAGCCCGAATTCAAGGATTTGGGCGATGGTCATTATTCCGCCTGTTTTCTGAACGAATAGAATCACGCAACACGGATCACACAGCGTTTGCTACTGACAAGTGCCAGCACTTGCGAATCTTGTCCATATCCATAACACGAGGAAGGAAATCTCATGCAACGTTCATGGCTGCGCCGCGTTTGGCTGACAACGGCGTTGGTATCCCTGCTTTTGCCCCTGATAGCTGCCTGTACCCAACCCATGCCCATGGTGGAATCGGGTGCGACCGAAACCGGACCCCGCCAGGGCGGTGTCTGGGTTGAAGCCAGCAGTGCGGACGGCACCATCCTGAACCCCATCCTGGCCTCCGACAGTGCCAGCTTCGACATGATGCCCTACTTCCCGGGGCTGATTGGCACCAATCCCTTCACCGGGGCGGTGGAAGCCACGGAAATGGCGGAAAGCTGGGAGGTGTCGGAAGATTCCCTGGTCTGGACCTTCACGTTGCGCGAGGGCGTAATGTGGAGCGATGGGGAAGCCGTGGATGCCCACGACTTCAAATTCACCTATGAAGCCATCGCCAGTGACCTGGTGGAAACCCCGCGCAAGGGCAACGTGGAATCCATCGAAAGCATTGAGGTGCTGGACGATCACACGCTCCAGGTTACCTTTACCCAACTCAAGTGTGACGGTCTCCTGGATCTGGGCCTGGGCTGGCTGCCCAGCCATCTGTATGCGGAAGATTTCAGCGACGTCATGACCTCCGAGCTGAATACCTCTCCCCAGGCTTCGGCCGAAGCCTTCGTCTTCAACGAATGGGTACGGGACGATCACATATCCATGCTCGGCAACAGCACCTTCTGGAAGGGCGCACCCAACATGGAAGGCCAGATCATCCGCGTCATTCCCTCGGCAGGTACACGCCTGGCGGCGCTGGAGACCGGTGAAGTGGATGTCATTGGCCTGGAACCAACCCAGTTGACCCGCGTCGGCCTGAACCCGGACCTCAACATTCACAAGTTCAAGGATGACGGCTATTCCTACATTGGCCTGAATCTGGCCAATCCGGAAAATCCGCTGCCCGGGCGCGATGAAGAGGGCAATCTGGTGGAACAGGATCCCCATCCGATCCTGAGCGATCGCCAGGTGCGGCTGGCCATGGCGCACAGCCTGGATTACGAGTCCATCATCAACAAGGTGTATCTGGGCCAAGGGTACCAGATTGCCAGCAATGTACTGCCGGCCGTGGGCTGGGCGCATGATCCGAGTATCGAGCCCTATGCCTATGACACGGAACGGGCGGCCTCGATCCTGGACGAAGCAGGCTGGACGGACAGCGATGATGACGGCGTGCGTGAGTGCAATGGCTGTGCCACGGCCGAAGCTGGTGCGACCCTCAGTCTCAATCTCAAGACCAATGCGGGGAACTCGACCCGCGAGGAGCTGGGTGTACTGGTACAGGATCAGCTGAACAGTCTGGGTTTCGACATCACCTTTGAAGCCATTGAATTCGGTACGCTGGTAGGCGAACTGCTGGGCCAGACCTACGAAATGGTCATCATCGGCTGGACGGGACTGGGCACCGATCCCAATGACGACGTATTCTGGCACACGCGCTACGATACCCCCGAGAGCGGCTTCAATTTTGTCAGCTACCAGAATGAACGGATCGACGAGCTGCTGGAGCAGGGGCTTGAGGTTCCCGGCTGTGCTGCCGAGGACCGGGCTCCCATCTACTACGAAATCCAGCAGATCATCCATGACGACATTCCCTATCTGTTCGTTACGGGCAGCATCGGCAATATCGGCTATTCGGATCGCTGGGACGGCATCGATCCGGGCACCTGGAGCTTTTCCTGGAACATCGAACGCTGGAGTTTGAAAGAGTAATGCGGAGCGTGATCGGCATATACGCCCATGACGTTCCTCTTGCCTGAATGTACATGTGTCCTGTGCATCCCCCACCCGGGATGCACAGGACGGTTCTGATCGCCTTGTTTTCCTGAACCGTGACCCAATACATCATCCGCCGTTTGCTGCAGGCGATTCCGACCCTGTTCGGCATCAGCCTGATGGCTTTCATACTGATCAAGGTGGCCCCCGGTGATTTCGTCACCATGTCCACCTTCAACCCGGAGATTACGGAAGAAGCCCGGGACCTCTACCGCCAGCAGCTGGGTCTGGATCAGCCCATATGGATCCAGTACGTGCGCTGGCTGACCGGGTTGACCATTCGGGCAGGCGATGTCAGCGAGATGTTCGCGGACATCACGCGCACCTGCAGCTATGTATCCCCGTTGCGCTACACTCTGTGTGACACCGGCGGCGGCCTCTTGCGCTGGGACCTGGGTCACAGCCTGGCGACCCAACAACCCGTATGGAGCCAGATGCGCGAACGCATGCCGGCCACGTTTGAGCTGGGGATGGTCGCTCTGATCCTGACCTTCCTGGTAGGTATTCCGCTGGGTCTTTTGAGTGCCTTGTTCCGGGGTTCGGTTTGGGACCAGATTATCCGCCTGGTTTCCGTAACGGGGCAGGCTGTCCCCATTTTCTGGCTGGCCATCATCTTCATTTTCGTGTTCAGCGTGATCCTGGGGTGGTTGCCGGTCGGGGGGCGCATGACCATTTCCCTGAACATGCAATTCGATCTGGCAGATCGCATGCACCATATCCTGATGCCTGCGTTCGTGCTCTCGCTGGGCGGGATTGCCTTCCTCACCAAACTGGTGCGCACACAGGTCCTGGAGGTGGAAGGGCAGGACTACTTGCGTACGGCCCGGGCCAAGGGGGTGCATGCCTTCACCCTGTGGACCCGGCACGTCCTGCGTAACGCGCTCTTGCCCCTGGCTACGGTACTGGGTCCCTCGATCGTAGGCGTCATCAACGGGGCGCTGGTGACGGAAACCATCTTTGCCTGGCCCGGGATGGGACGCCTGACCTGGTTTTCGGCCCTGCAGCGTGACTATCCCATGATCATGGGCGCGGTCATGTTCTTCGCGCTGTTGACTATCATCGGCTTTCTCCTGTCCGATATTCTGTACGGCATCTTCGATCCCCGCATCCGTCTGCAGTGAATCAGGCATAGCCTGCGATGTCACCCACGCTTCTTGGTGTATTGGCTGCCGAGGCCGACAGCGTACACAAATCCCGCTCGTTCCTGCAGATGGCGCTGGAGCGCCTGCGCCGGGATCGGCTGTCCATGGCGGCCTGCCTGTTCCTGCTGCTGGTGGCGCTGTTCGCCCTGTTGGCGGAACCGCTGAGTGTCCTGCTGGTGGGCGTCGAGCCCAACAAAACCAATCTGGATGCCACGCTGCAGCCGCCTTACGTCCTGCACCGGCTGCAGGTTCTGCTGGGCCGGGACGATACGATGGTGACCCAGCTGCTGGATATCTCGGGTGGCGTGACCCATTGGCTGGGTACGGACGGCCTGGGCCGCGATCAGTTTGTCCGGCTCCTGTACGGTGCCCGGGTCAGCATGCTGATTGCCATCTGTGCCGCCACCATCTCCTTTATCCTGGGCGGCGCCTTGGGCATGGCAGCGGGGTTCTTCGGGGGCCGGATAGACGATTTCATATTGTGGGTGATCACTACCTTCAGTGCCTTGCCGACCCTGTTCGTCCTGATTCTGATCACGTCGATCTACAGGCCCAACGCGATTCTGCTCACGCTTTTCCTGGGCTTTTTCGGCTGGATTGGCTCCGCCCGTTTCATGCGCGGGCAAGTATTGCAGATCAAGGCGCTGGATTACACCGTGGCGGCCCGGGCCCTGGGGGCGACCCAGCTCCGGATCATGTGGTTTCACATCATGCCCAACACCATTCCGCTGATCATTGTCCTGATCACGGTCGACATCGGATCCCTGGTGCTGGCCGAGTCCGTGCTGAGTTTTCTGGGCTTCGGGGTTCAGCCCCCGCACGCCACCTGGGGCAATATGCTGGCCAATTCCCAGAATTTTCTGTTTCTGCAGGATGAAGTGACCGGCTCGTTCGTGGCCTGGCACCTGATCTTTCCCCCCGGCATCCTGATTTTTCTGACAGTGCTTTCGCTCTTCCTGCTGGGTGACGGCTTGCGGGACGCCCTGGACCCGCAGCTCCGGATTGCCCGCTAGCCGTACCTGCGGCCCTGTCATGTGCGATTCCGCGGCCCATGAGCGGTATCAGGATCTGTTGGCGCCGCTCCAGGTGCGCTGGCCCGCGGCCCGATGCCAGGACGTGGTGCTGGAGGTGGCGGATCCCTTTCTGACCGGTCAGCGCCAGACGTTGATGCAGGATGGACGCTTGGGGGAAATCTGCTACGTCCTGTTCCGGGACGAGCCGGGCTGTGGCCTGCTGCTGCATACCAAGCGGTATTATCCCCAAGGTGGCTTCCGTTTGCCTACAGGCGGCATCCTGCCCGGTGAAGATCCGGTTCTGACCCTGTGCCGTGAAGTAGAGGAAGAAACGGGCATCGCCGTCGCGTTGCCCGGTGCGGTCGTCCAGACCACCCAGGCCCGGATTGAGACGTTTTTGGGCTTGGTCGCTTACCAGTTCCGTCATCCCCGGCGCGAGCGGCCGGTACCTTTCTGCTCGTTCGTCTTTGTGGTCCAGGCACCCCGGGATGCCCGGCTGGAGCCCCAGGACGAAACCGAAGAGATCGCGGCCTGGCGCTGGCAGCCACCTGACCGCCTGGCAGACGTGGCCCGGGATCTGCGCACGCTGGCCGATCCCTACTGGCGGTACTGGGGGCGGTTCCGGGCCGAGGTCCACGACTTCGTGGCCCAGCAGTGGCCTGCCTGCCACTGAGGCACGGCCACGTCAGGTTCAGGTGTCCCCGTACCAGGATTCCTCATCCTCGTAGGGGATGTAGTTGTCCAGCATCTCCGTCTCATCCTCATCCTGGAAGAACATCTCGCAGAGGGTGATGACGGCAGCGGGTTCCGCCATCCAGATCCACTCGATGATGTCATCGGCATCCGTAGCGATCACGCCCTTGATGCTGCGGATGTGGTTGCGGATGTATTCGGATATGGCCCGGCCGTCAGGTCCCAGCAGAAGCAGGGATATGTCACCCCCGAAGCTGGAATAGGTGGTGAGCGCCCACATTACCTGTACGGCCCTGTTCTGGGGCAGACGGGCTACGGCTTCCAGGACCTGGCGGTCGACTCCGGGCACCACCCGTATATTCAGGTGACAGGAAGCGATGTCCGTATGCGGCGGGATCTCCATTTCCAGATCCAGGAGCAGATCCACGTTGGCGATGCCGTCAAAGCTGAAGGTCGTACGGGTTTCGCGCACACCCTCTACACAGCGGATTTCATCCAGAACCAGGTTGTTGAATTTGGAGAAGTTCTGCACCAGACACACCAGCCGGGCTCCGGCATGGTTGCGAAAGGCATTCAGCCAGAGGGGCGTGACACCACTGCGATGCCACATCTGCAGATTGCTCTGCAGCAAGCGGAGGGCCTCGCTGGCCTTGTGGCTGTCCATGACCGTATCCACGTAGGCCAGACATGGACCTGTATTGCGGGCCTGTGCGTCGTGCATTGTCTTTCTCTGTCTGCTTGGCTGCGTGTGCCTTGAGGCGGAAGCCATCCCGGGATCAGGCAGGACAGGTGTCACTGTCGCTGCGGCAGCGGAAGCATACGCAATCGGAACCTGGACCCGGGATCTATGGGTCCAGTGCCTGGGTACGGACGACCAGCAGGTATTCGGTGGCCTGCGGTCCGAAACTCAGCACCGTAACCATGATGTACCCTGATCCTGGATCATACCATGCTACCGTTTCAACTGTGTCGTCAATGGAACTGGTCTTGTAGATGAGCCGGTGTTCATCCGGATCGTACCGGTTGGTTTCCAGATCCAGATCGGCCGCACCCAGGGACACGAGGACGAAGGAAATCAGGCCGGGCGTGGTCGGAATGGCATACCGGTACTGCTGCTGCTGGCCGGGTTCGATCGTGCCCGCTACCACCCCGGTGACCGGCAGTTGGGGCAGAACCGTATCCGTCGTGATGCGCAGGGAATAACGACCGGAGCCGTACAGGGTCTTGACGCCTACAAAATAAGGTCCGGCCACGGGTGCCACGAAGTCGATCCGGTTCGGGATCAGGAAATCCCAGGTTGCTGTCTGCCGACCGAAGACAAACACCTGCTCCACGGTGCTGGCGGGTTCCCGGAGCACGAGCGAGACCTGCTGGCCGGGTGCCGCCACCCTGAAGCTGTGCAGGTCCAGCAGCGTGTCCTCACTCTGGGCCGCCACGGTAGGTGCGCCGGGTGTGTGCGCATGGGTGTTGACCGGTACTACGTTCAGATCCAGGACAAACAGAACGTCACCGGTACCGGATACGCGGGCCACGGTGATGAGATAGGTGTCGGGTACCAGAAGCAGATCGGAAATGGTTTCCGTGGGCAAGGGGGAAGCACTGCGTGCCGTAGTCTTGTGCGGCTCGTCCAGCGGGTGGATGGACAGATCCAGGTCGCCGCTGTAGTCGGAGGTCAGGTTCCAGGCTGTGACGAACCCGTCGTCAATGGTCAGCCGGTAGTGCACGGCATTGCGGTTGAGGGACATGGCGCCCTCCACCGTGGCGTTGAGATAGATGGGGGTTATGGCCTGTTCGCCGGGATGCATGAAGGTGAGGGCCGGGGCCACGGCAGCCTCGTCTGCGCCCAGATCCAGATGGAGCAAATACTCGTTGCCGGCCGACCAGAAACTGAGCCTGTGCGTTCCCTGCACTTCTTGTTCCAGCTCCAGGTCCGGGCCGGTCAGGGTGAGCGACAGGGGCGTGTCGCTGTCATGCTCCAGCATGATGAACCATTCCTGGGCCTCGACCTGGCGCGGTACCCGGATCCGGGCATACAGCTGTGTCTGCTCCGTGGCTCGGGGTGCCAGGTGATGCCCGGGATGGATCACCCTGGGTGACGCCGGATTGACGGAATAGCTGCCGAAATGACGCACCAGGGCGAAATCAAACGTGACGTCGTCCTGCGCCTGGAACCGGAGCTGGTAGGTACCGGGCAGCAGGGTTATATCCACGGTGGTCAGGGGATTGGCGAAGAGCCGTATGTCACCGGGTGCCGTGATCGTGATATGCACATCCGGGGCCGGCGGCAGAATTCCCGGCGTCAGGCGATAGCGTCCCACCTCGGTAACCGCAAAGGTGAAGTGAGCCTCTTCCGTGGCCAACAGATCCAGGGTCTGAATCTCGCCCAGCACGACTTCCGGTACCAGGGGCACGGTCGCAGGAGCCTCTTGGGCGATGGCCCAGGCCGGCCACACGAGCAGCATGGCGGCCGTGAGCCAGAAGATGCAGCCATGCCGGGCACGCCGACGCTGCAGGGCGGGACGGTCTACAGGTGAGAACCGGGCTGGCGTGCGTACCGGGGTGGCGGCACTACGGGAGATAGGACGGGGACAGGCAGGAGTGTTCAATGCAATGGTACGCCTCGACGATGGATCAGGAAAGGGACGTATAGCCCCTGGTTGCACAGGTGATTCCGGGATCAGGGTAGTGGGGGATGGAGGCTTACACCGACACTGCGGCCCAGTTGTAGCGGCGCTTCTCTGCCTTGATGATACTGTGGACCTGATCCACCGTCTCGTCCAGTTCGTTGTCGCGATTGATGACGACGTACTGGAATTCGTGAATGCGTTTCATTTCCTGGCGGGCCATGGCAATGCGCAGCTTGAGCTGGCCCGGTGGATCGGTCTTCCGTTCCCGCAGACGCTGGACCAGTTCCTCCTCCGTCGGTGCAGTCAGAAAAATGGTGATGGCCTCCGGGATCAGCTTGCGGATGGTTTCGGCCCCCTGGACGTCAATGCGGAGCACCACGTCCTTGCCGCTGACCAGGGCTTCCTGGACCTGGGCCTTGGGTATGCCCTTGTAGTCCCCGTACACAATCGCGTATTCCAGGAGTTCGTCCTGCTCGATCATGTCGGCAAAGCGCGATTTGCTCACGAAATGATAGTCTACACCGTCTGTTTCACCTTCCCGGATGGGGCGGGTCGTGGCTGTAACCACGAAGTGAATGTAGGGGATCTTGGCTTTCATGGCGGACAGGGTAGTGTCCTTGCCGACGCCGCTGGGTCCGGACAGTACCAGCAGCACGGGCCGTGGGTTGGCTACACATTCATAAATCCGGGCAGTATCCAAATCGTGCAAGGGCCGAGGTTCCGTTGCAATTGTGTCCGACATCAGTCGAATTGTAGATTCACGCATGCAGGAAAACCAATTTGTAAGGGGCGGAATGTGCCAGGGTCTGGCCAGCCGGGCACCATACGGGTACACGGCCCGGGAGCCCGGTTCTCCGTCTGGTGCAGGCACGCCACACGCAACACGGCCGTGCCTGCGGGATGCAGGGGTGAGACCGCTGTCTGCACTGTGCGGGGCAGAGCAGTGGGTGGAGATCACCCCGTGCCGGTGCCACCGGATCCACAGGCAGGCTTCCGGTACCCGCGCCGCCGGCCCCACAAATCTGTCTGCGCCGTGCCGGCAAGGATTGCCGGGTGTGAGCGGACCACAGGGAGTGTGCTGGTGCCTGCATTACGGGGTCTGTTGCGGAACACAGTGCAACGGGATGCAGGGATCCGGTTCAAATCTGTTCAAAAGTGTCGATCGGCATGACAAAGACGGTGGCTCCCCCCAGGTGCTTTTCAACCGGATCCGGCAGGTGCAGCTCGCCCAGCTCCATGACCGGGGGCAGCGGGGTGACGTACTGGGTACGGGTGGGGCAGGTTTCCCGGATCAGGCTGAGTACCTCCTCCACCCATTCGTCTTCAATACCGCAGAAAATCGTGGCGTTCCCTGCGTGCGTATACCCGCCGCGGGAATTGATCAGGGTGGCAGCAAACCCTTTCTGGGTCAAGCGATCCAGCAGGGCACTGCTGTCCTGATACCGGACCACGGCCATAACCATCTTCATGTCTTCACCTGTCCTTCGTGATGGAGCAGTCCGCGGACTGCGGCCAGCACTTCATTATGAATGAGCACGGGCGACTGCCGGGCATCGACTTCACGCCAGCCGGCAGGGTCGCGGTTGATCAGTTCACGGTAGCCGGCGTATACGGCCTGGTGGTAGGCCAGATCCTTGGCGTCCAGGCGATTCCATTCCCGACGCTGTGCAGCCTGCGGGGCCGCCTGGCCCTGCTGTACCCGGCGCAGGCCCGCCGCCGGCGGCAGATCCAGGTAGATGCGCAGCGAGGGCATCAGGCCCGCCGTGGCATAGGCGATCAGGGGAGCCAGCTCGGCCAGGGACTGCCCCAGGCCAAATCCCTGATAGGCCAGCGTGCTGTCGGCGAAGCGGTCACACAGAACCAGCCGACCCTGCGCCAGGGCTGGCCGGATCACCTGTTCCACCAGCTGGGCCCGGGCGGCATTGAACAGAAGCGTTTCCGTCCGGGGCTGGAGAGCCAGGTCGGACCGGTTCAGCAGCAGCTGGCGTATGGCTTCCCCGGCCACCGTGCCGCCAGGCTCCCGCAACGCCACCACGTCCAGGCCTTCCTGGCTGAGGGCTGCCTGCAGCAAGGCCATCTGGGTGGTCTTGCCACTGCCCTCCGGACCCTCAAAGGTAATGAAGTGCGACATGGCTAGGCCTGCCGGGAAATCTTCACACGGCGGTAGGGCTCCCGCCCATGACTGTGGCTGACGAGATGTGCGGCCCGGGCCAATTGATGCTGCTGGCTGCGCACAGTGGAGGGCTGGGGCGCGAGCTCCACCGATGCGGTGCCCCTGTCAATTTTCTGGATGGCGGCCCGGGTTTCCCGGATGGCGGCCTCGTAGGGATCGGGAGGCCGGTCGTCCAGCGGCACCAGATCCGCCAGCATGCGCTCCATCTGGGTCGTGGTGTTGTTGCGCAACACGTACACCGGGATGTTCTGCCGTTCGGCAAAGTGCAGGGCCTGGGCCTGTTTGCGGTAATAGTTCTTGAGTGTGACGACTACGTCCGCGTCGTTCAGATTGGACACGAAGGCAATGGGGATGTTCAGGCTCCGGGCCGACGCTTTCAGCTTGCTTTGGCCGATCCCGAACGTATAGATGCAGAGCGGGGTACGGCCGTTGCCCTGGCCGCGCGTGTTCTGGCGGGCCTGTTCGTGAAAAGCGTCCTCGTCAATATGGACTTCCGTGGCCGCGGGCATCTTGATGCCCGCCGTACGGTAAAACTGTTCTGACGGGGTGTGTTCCACTCCGCTTGCCACCTGGATGTCACCGGCCTGGTCCATCGTGCGCAGTTCCGGTTTCAGGGTCCAGCCCCGCAGCAGATGATCCACGGCACTCGCCACTTCGTGGTGAATCACCATGGTTTGCCGGGTCTGAATTTCAATCAGGACGTCAAAGGTAGGCGGGGCCCGGCGTTCCAGCACCGTTTTGCGGGTGCCGCGGCGCCGGGCTTCCTCGTCGGACAGGGTCACCGATTCCAGGCCGCCCACCAAGTCCGCCAGTGTGGGATTCATGATCAGGTTTTCCAGGGTGTTCCCATGCGCCGTGCCGATCAGCTGCACGCCCCGTTCGGCAATGGTGCGTGCAGCCAGGGCTTCCAGTTCCCGGCCAATCTCGTCAATGACAATGACTTCGGGCATGTGGTTTTCCACGGCCTCAATCATGACGGCGTGCTGCAGATCCGGGGTCGGGACCTGCATGCGGCGCGCCCGGCCGATAGCCGGATGGGGAATGTCGCCGTCGCCGGCAATCTCGTTGCTGGTGTCCACGATGACCACCCGGCGGTCCTGTGCCAGTACCCGCGCCGCTTCCCGCAGCAGAGTGGTCTTGCCTACACCCGGGCGCCCGAGCAGCAGGATATTGCGGCCACTCATGATCATGTCCTTGATGATCTCCATGGCTCCGGATATGGCCCGGCCCACACGACAGGTCAGGCCAATGATGGTCCCGTTGCGGTTGCGAATGGCGGAAATGCGATGCAGTGTACGCTCGATGCCCGCCCGGTTGTCCCGGCCGAAAGCGCTGATCCGGGACACGGTGTAATTCAGGTCGTCCAGTACGATCTCGGCTGTCCCCAGCAGATCGTCGCCATGCATGTAGCGCACTTCAGGAATACGGCCCAGATCCATGACGACTTCCAGCAAGTCTGCTGTACTGGCCTGACGGGACAGCTCTTTTTGCAGCGTCGCCGGCAAAACCGCGAGCAGCTGCTCGAGATTGTCGACAACGGTCAAATGGGATTGGGCAGGGAAAGACTCGGGGCCGGACGAGGACTGCAGCAGGTTGGGGGACGTCATGACAGCCAGGTGCCAGGAATGAGGTCAGTAGCAGCGAAGATGTGCAATGAATGACTGTGGGGGCGAGCAGGCATGCACCGCAAGGGTGCCGGAACCGGGATGCCTTGCGCCAGCCGACAGGGGCATGTGTACTGTGAAATCCGGAAGCGATTTGACACCATACGAAGATTGTGGCAATGATTGGCTCAGGCAAATGCACCCAATAATTAGGCTCAGGACCGACAAGGAGGTATAATAGGGGTTATATGCGATTGCGCACCGTATACATTTTCACGTCTCCTCAGGTCACCTCACGGTGCAACCTCAACGTGCAGCGGTGCCGACCCCGGGCACTCAGACAAATGAACGCCTGTTGCCATGCATCTGCCTGCACGACGAACCCGAATGTACGCGGAAGATCACGCCCCTGTCTATAGGGTTGCGCCATATTACGCTCTGTATCTGACAATGGCTTGATCATACCCCCTTGCAAACTCGTTACACCCCGCCCCTGCCGCCGGTGTGAACTCGTATGTAATCCCCATATAATACAACATTGGCGTTGGGGACTGGCACATCTGCACCTGGAGGTTGCAACGTCGGTTGGCCTGTGAAACGTGGATACACCATCTTGTCCAATTACGTTGGTTAATCCCAAGATTATACAGGCGCCCGGCTTCCAACTTCCGGCCGCATCCCTGGCCAGGGGCCGATTGCCCATGGCCAGACAGTAACGAACCGAACGGCAGTTGGGACAGCTTGGAGTATACTGGGCCGGGGATACGTGTCACCGGTTTGGTGGATAATCTGGAGATCACCCGGACCACGTTGTGTACAAAACCCAACATACAACAGGCACGCACATTTTGTCAAAATATAGCAGAGATTGCTTGACCGCCGGCCCTGCTCGGGCTTTTGGCTGCCAGCCCGGACCATCGCCATGAAGTACCTGCCTTGGCCCGGTGCCGGATTCCTGGTCTGGCTAGGGATGCTGTGGAGCATGAGTATGACGCTCGGTGGCTGTGCCCTGGAGGAACCGCCAGCCTTGCTCCCGCAGGTCAACTGGACCATGGAAGGTGGCAGCGCAGGACGCACCCGCAATTCGGACTTCCAGCTCACACCGCCTCTGCAGCTGGGCCACGAAATCGCAGTGCCCGACAGCGGGGAATTCGTCAGCCCCGTCGCCTACGCCGATGGCTTGCTCTATGCCGATACCGAGGCCAGTCTCCACGTGCTGGAGGCAGCGACCGGGGATCTGGCCTGGGACATCCAGTTGCCCGGGTATTTCCTATCGCCTCTGGTGTGGCAGGAACGCGTGTTCGTGCGTGCCGAGTCCGGGGACGTCGGCTATCTCTTTGCCCTGGATGCCCGGAATGGGGCCAAACTGTGGCAGTTTCAGTTTCCCGCCGTGGGCAGTGAATACCAGAACATTGGTGGTCACGTCACCTCGCCGGTCATAGCTAACCAGACACTGCTGGTGGCGAGCGCGCGCACTTTGTACGCTCTGCATCCGGAAACCGGAGAGGTTAAGTGGGAAATGGTCCTGGAGGAGCCCGTGGCGTCTTCCGTGGCGGCGAACGAACACATGGCGTACATCACAGATTTTTTTCATACGTATGCGGTGCAGTTGACCACGGGGCAGGAAGTGTGGCGTTTCCGGGGTGAGGAGCCATCCCTGTTTTTTGCCCCCCTCCTGTGGCAGGATCAGGTGTTCGTGGCCAATGGCCGTCGGCTCCATGCGCTGGATGCCCATACCGGCCACGAACTGTGGCAGGCAGAACATGACGCGGCACCCCTGATACCCGCCGGCGTCGTGGACGACCTGGTGCTGGGCAAGACCAACCGCACCCTGATCGCACATGACACGCAGACGGGAGAGCGGCGCTGGCGCTATGAAACCCTGAATTTTGTCGCACTGCCCAGTTATGCCGGCGCGTACCTCTACACCCTGATTCGTCTGGGGGAAGGCAGCCATGTCGTGGCGCTGGAAGCGGCCACGGGACAGGAGCTCTGGCGATCGCCCAAAATGTCCCTGTCGCGCAGTGCTCCGGTGAGTGCGGGAGGACGATTATTTGTGCGTTCCACAGAAGGTGCTATAATTTCCTTCCAGCCTGTTGCCCATACGAGGGAATAATCCGGCCGACCTGCTTGTCTGGAACCGGGGTCATGTTCTCAATTCTGCCCAAACAAAAGCTTGCACGAACCGAAGCCCTCTGGTTCTGGTTTTTCATCTCGCCCTGGATTGTCGGTCTGCTTCTCTTCCGGGGTGGCCCCATCCTGGGTTCCCTGTTCCTGAGTTTCACCGAATACAACGTGGCCGATCCGCCCACATGGGTGAATCTGGCAAACTACCAGCGCCTGTTGGAAGACGACATTTTCTACAAGTCGTTGCGCGTGTCCGGTCTCTATACCCTGCTCGCCGTGCCACTGGGCATTGTAGTGTCGCTGGTGATGGCCCTGCTACTGAACCAGAAGGGGGTGCCCTTGCTGGGGGTTTTCCGGACCCTCTATTACATTCCGGCCCTGGTGGCCGGGAGCGTGGCCGTAGCCTTCCTGTTCCAATGGCTGCTGAATCCCAGTTTCGGCATCATCAACTACGTCATTGCGCTGGCGTTCGGCGACGAGGGCTTGATCCCGCTGGGGCTCAGGGGACCACGCTGGTTTTTCGATCCCAATTGGGTGGTGCCTTCCTTCGTGTTGATGAGTCTCTGGGGGTTTGGCGCTTCCATGCTGATCTACCTGGCCGGCCTGCAGGGCGTGCCGACAGCCCTGTACGAAGCGGCCCGCATTGATGGGGCTGGCGCCTGGCGCCGGTTTCAGAACGTGACGTTACCCATGATTTCCCCGGTGGTACTCTTTACATTCATCACGGGCATGATCGGTTCGTTTCAGGTGTTCACCCCCGCGTACATCGTGAGCGGCGGCGTCGGGGGCCCGGCCTATGCCTCTATGTTCTACGTGCTGTACCTGTACCTGAACGCTTTCCGGCGCTATCGCTTCGGCTACGCCTCCACCCAGGCCTGGTTCCTGTTCATTATCATTCTGATCCTGACCCTCATCGCCCTGCGGGTTTCACGCCGGGCCGTATACTACGAAGCGCCGGGCGACGAACGGATGATTTAGCTGCAGCGGCGGCAGACTGTCGAGGATTTACCGTGACCGAACAGACACTCTCTCCATCCATCCCCGCCGAGTCATCCGGTGTCCACACGCGTGCCCTGAGCATCCAGGGACAGGAACGGATGATGGCCGGCATTGCCACGACGGTACTCGTCCTGGGCCTGGCGGTCGTCCTGTTTCCCCTTTTCTGGATGCTCTCCACCAGCCTCAAGGGCGAGATCGAGGCCCTGAAGATTCCGCCCAACTGGATTCCGGCCAAGCTCCAGTGGCACAACTATTACGAGGCCCTGACCTTCAACCCGTTCGCCCTCTATTTCCGCAACACCCTGTATTTTGCGGGCATGGTGGTGATTGGGGAAGTGCTCTCCAATTCCTTCATTGCCTACGGGTTTGCCCGCTTGCGCGCCCCCGGTCGCAACGGGCTGTTTGTCCTGGTCCTGGCCACACTGATGGTCCCGCAGGAAGTCACCATCATTCCCACCTACATTCTCTTCGCCAAATTGCCCGGGCAATGGCTCAACACCTACAACCCCCTCATTTTTCCCGCCTTCCTGGGCAGTGCCTACCTGATTTTCCTGTTGCGGCAGTTCTATCTGGGCATCCCCCAGGAATACGACGAATCTGCCCATCTGGAAGGCGCCAGCCGTCTGGGTATCTGGTGGCGGATCATATTGCCCCTGTCCAAGCCGGCCCTGGGGGCCGTGGCCATCATGTCCTTCATTTTCCACTGGAACACCTTCCAGGGCCCCCTGATCTACATCAATGACAATGCCAAGTTTCCGGTGTCCCTGGGCCTGTCCATGTTCCGTACCCCCTTTGGTGGCACGCCGCAACACTGGTACATGGCGGCCTCGCTGTCGGTCATCGCCCCGTGCATTGTGGTGTTTTTCATTGCCCAGCGCTATTTCATTCAGGGCATTGTGGTGAGTGGTGTCAAGGGGTAAGACCCTTGCGCGTGTCCAGGTTCATTGGACCTGGCGATTTTTTGACAAAACTTGATGCAGGAGACAGAACTGATGCGCAAATTGACTTTGTTTTCGATGGTGACGCTGAGCCTGGTGCTGGCGCTGCTCTTGGGTGCCTGTGCAGCGCCAGCAGGGGGCGGCGACATGATGGCGGACGACGCGGACGCGAAGCGGGAAATCGTCTGGATGGCCCGTACCAACGTAGTGGAAAATCCCTGGGAACAGGATGTGGCGATCCCAGCCTTTGAAGCCGCCAATCCGGACGTGACCGTGAATCTGCTGATTGTGGACCAGGCGGACATCGCCGTGAAACGGGAAGCCATGATCGCGGCGGGTGAACCCCTGCACGTGTGGTCCCCCAACTGGGGGGGCAACGGCTTCGCCAGTGACCGGGTCCGGGGCCTGCTGATGGATCTGACCCCACTGATTGAGCGGGACGGCATCGACACCAGCGTCTTCATTCCCGAAGTATTGGCCATCTACGAGAATCAGGGACAACAGTTCGGGTTCCCGTTCCTGACCACCGGCAGCTATACCTTCTACAACATGGATCTGTTCGATGCGGCTGGCGTGGAATATCCGCCTGTTTCCTGGGATGACGCCAGCTGGACCTGGGACCGGGCCCTGGACATCGCCCAGCAGCTGACCATCAACGTGGAAGATCCCATGAATGCCACCTACGGCTGGGTGGAAGGGATCTGGCCCGCTGAGGCCATTACCTGGCTGTTTGACGCCTTTCCCTGGCCCGAGGATGCGTTCGATACCGGATTTGCCCAGTCCATCGACTTCACGTCGGAAGGGGCTGTCAAGGCTTTCCAGAGTCGGCATGACCTGACCTACCTGCACAAGGTAGCGCCGGACGCCGCCGCGATCGAGGGTCTGAGCGCCCTGGGCGGGGATTTCCAGAGTGGCAAGGTGGCCATGAAGACCACCGGTGGCTGGGGCTGGTGGGTATACAGCCCCGTAACCCCGGAGGTGGAAGGCGGTTTCTGCTGGGGCGTGGCGCCCCTGCCGTTCGGGGCCCCTGATGCCCCCACCCGCGCCGTCATCTTTACTGATCCTTGGGTTATCACCCGGGGTCTGGAGGGACAGGAACTGGAAGATTCCTGGGCCTTTATCCAGTACCTCATTTCGGAAGAGGCCGCCCGCGCTTACATGCAGGCGACCAATACGCCGCCCACCCAGCACAAGTTGCTGGAAGAATGGTACCAGCAGTTCGGATGCATGGATCCGGCCGATGTGAAGACCGTGTACCAGGGTGCCTTCACCAACGGTCTCGAGTCCAGCAATCACCTGATGGTCGGTTTCGACGAGATCAACAGCACCTGGGACAACATGCTGGGTGTCTTCTGGAACGATCCCGAAGCCCAGGCCGCAGACATTTTGCCGGATGTTGAGGAAGCAGTGAACGAAGTGTTGCTGCGGATTGCCGAGGAAGAGGATCACACATTCGAATAATCTTCCGCGGTTTCCCGAGTCTACAGGGCGGTCTGTCTGTGCAGACCGCCCTTTTCTTTGGGCCCTGAAGTCGGATGTCCCGCATCACTTTGGCCTTGGCCGGTGTGGCCTTTGCCCTGACGGGCGTATCCACACTGGTGTATGAATTGATCTGGCTGCGCCAGGCGTCGCTGGTGTTTGGGGTCAGTGCCTATGCCTACGTGGCCGTGGTGATTGCCTTCCTGGGCGGCGGGGCCCTGGGCAACTGGCTGTTCAGCCTGGTGCTGCCGTGGGTTCGCCAACCTCTGTGGCTGTTTGTCCTGCTTCAGATCGCGATTGCCGGACTGGCTCTCCAAACACCCGGCTGGCTACAGGCTGTACAGCCTGTCTATGCCGCCTTCGTGCAGCAGACCGAACTGGCGGCCCCGCTGCTGCTGAGTCTGCGCCTGGGACTGTCCATCCTCGTCCTGGTGCCGGCAGCCCTGTTGATGGGGGGCACACTGCCCGTCATGATGCACTGGCTGGGGAGTACCCGGGCGGCTGGCGTCCGGGCCCTGGTGGGACGGTTTTATGCCCTGGAGACGCTGGGTGCAGCTATGGGAGCCACCGTAGCGGCCCTTGTACTGTTGCGGTACCTGGCCTTGATGCAGGCAACAGCCGTCGCCGTGGGCGTCAACCTGACGGCCTGTGCACTGGCAGGGATTGTACAAGTGGCCAGGAACCGGGCACCTGTTTCCCGGACAGGCAACAAGGCCAATGCAGCAAGGAAACCGCACCGGTCAGTGGACGGTAAGATACCGGTGGCCTGGGGCCGGCGGCCGCTTCTGGGCGCCTATGCCGTATCCGGCTTCGTCGCGCTTGGCTATCAGCTTGCCTGGGCACGCATTCTGGCAGTTTTTACCCTGGATGCCGTGTTCTCTTTCGCCATTGTCCTGTCCACTTTCCTGGCGGGACTGGCACTGGGCAGCACCTTGGCCGCCCGTCATATGCGGCAGCGCTCACCCACCATGCGGACATTCGCCCGGCTGCAACTGCTCCTGAGTCTGAGCGGTGCAGCCACCGTATATCTCTTCTACGGGATGCCGCTGCTGTCGCTCGAGGGCATTTTCGGAGCCTACACGCTGACCCGGGCCATTCTCTACGAATTTCTGCTGGGAGGCCTGATTCTGATCCTGCCCACCTGTTTGATGGGCTACCTGTTTCCGGTCACGGTGCACCTGGTGACCCAAAACAGTGCCCATCTGGGATCTGCCGCCGGCCACACGAGTGCGGTCAATACGGCGGGAGCGATTGGAGGCATTCTGGTCACGACCTTTCTGCTGGTGCCCTGGCTGGGCCTGCAGGGCACGCTCCTGCTGCTGGCCGGCGGCAGCCTGATCCTGGGGCTGCTGGCCTGGCCCGTGCGCCTGTCGGCCTTGAGCTGGCCTGAGCTGCGTCTGCCCGGGGGTGTCGGCCTCTGCCTGTGCCTGGCCCTCCTGTTCCGGCCCCCGCCCGTATATCTCGGCTTTCGCCAGGATCCCGGTGAACACCTGATTTATTACGAGGAAGGGGTGGAGACCACAGTGGCCGTCTTTCACGTGCCGGAGCAGAATTACAAGGTTTCCTTTGTCGACGGCCGCATCGAAGTGCCCACCGATGCGATCAGCCTGCGTGCCTTCCGGGCCCTGGGCCATTTGCCGCCCCTGGTGCATCCTCAGGCCGAGCGTGCCCTGATGCTGAGCTTCGGCAACGGGATCGCCACGGGATCGCTGGAAACCCATGGCCTGCCCCATATCGAGGCCGTGGATCTGTCACGCGAAATGCTGGAAGCGGCCGCACACTATTGGGAAGAGAACTACAACGTGTTGCGCAGTCCACGCCTGACCCTGCATGTGGAAGACGGGCGGAATTTCCTGGTCCAGACACCTGACCGCTACGACATCATTACGACCGACGCCACCCATCCGGCCAATACCAGCAGCTGGGCCCTGTTCACTGCCGAATTCTATGCCCAGGTCGCGGAACGCCTGCAGCCCTCCGGCGTCTTTTTCCAGTGGCTGCCCTTTCACAGTATGACCCCGGACGACTACCGGCGGATTCTGCGTACCTTTCAGCACACGTTCCCGCATGCCTCGCTCTGGTACACCGGCGGGAGCCACTCCCTGTTGATGGCGACGCCCTCTCCCTTTGGCACAGCGGAACTGGAACAGGTGCTGGCGCGGCTGGCCCAGCATCCCACGGCGCATTCCGATCTGGAAGGCCCGGACCGGGTACGGGACTATTTTGCCCTGGACACGGCCGGCCTGCAGGCTTTCACGGGCACAGGGCCCATAGTTACGGATCAGCAGGTTTTCTTCGCCCCGACCACCGATCACGTCGAAGCGATCGCGCTGGCCCTGCTGGCCGCCCGCCAGGAATAAGGCGCAGTGCCTGCCGGTTTCAGGACTGCATCTGCATGCGGAACTGCAGAACCCTTTCCCGTTTGCCCAGTATCATCAGGATGTCGTGTACACGGATATCCGTGTCAGCCGTGACGTCTGCTTCCAGGGTCTGATCCGCCCGCAGGATTTGCAGCACACTGATGCCGTACTGTCGGCGAAACCCGATCGCACCGACACGCTTGCCCACCAGATGGGAGCCGGGCAGGACCTTCACGCAATCCAGCACATTGCCATGCAGGCCGGTGGTGGTAAGAGTTTCGAGAACCTGCATCATTTCGGGTTCAGCCATGCGCAGGGCCATGGCATAGCCGGCTATGCTGGTGGGATTGACGACGTCATTGGCACCGGCGAAACGCATTTTGGCTTCCGTGGATTCGCTTTCGACCCGGGCGATGATATGGATGTCAGGGTTCAGCGTACGCGCGGTCAGTACGGCAAACAGATTGTCGGCATCGTGCGGCAAACAGCAGACAAGACCGATGGCCTGTGCAATGCCTGCCGCCCGGAAGGTCTCTTCCTGTACCCCGTCACCGTGCAGAAATTGGACATGGCTGCCCTGCAGCCGGGGCTCGATCTCCGGGTCCAGGTCAACGACCACCACGGCATGCCGTTGGGCATCGAGGCGTTCTACGACTTTGGCCCCTACCCGGCCGTACCCGCATACGATGTAGTGATCCTTCATCCTGCGTATTCTCCGTCTGAGTGTGGAAGCTTGCCAGGCACCGGAAATATGGCCTGCCACCATGCCGTGCATGATGGTCGAGAAGGCGAAGGCGAATCCCCCCACGCCGGCCAGGATCAGAATGGCGGTAAATATACGTCCCTGGAAACTGAGGGTACCCACCTCGCGGAAACCCACTGTGGACAAGGTGATGATCGTCATGTACAAGGCATCCCACCACGCCCATTGTTCCAGAATGATATAACCGGCCGTGCCGGTCAGAATGATAGCCAGCAGCGACAGCGCCAGACGCAGGTAGGGGATGTTCGTATCATGATGCATGATGCCGGCAGGTCATGGGTGCCCGTTGCCAAGCGGGCACGTGAAGACAGCCTGGGGACGGCCCCGGGGCCGAAAGCCGTGGTGCGCATAGAATTGCCGTGCCTGGTCATTGGACTCGAGAACGTTGAGGCCCACGCTGTCCAGGGACGCGCGCCGCAGCCGGGAGACCGCACACATCAGGAGATGGGAACCAATCCGGCAGCCCTGCCATTCGGGCCAGACCGCCAACCGCGTGATAAACGCTTGGCGGCAGGAGATTTGGGACGGACCGAACAGGACAAAACCAGCCAGGGCCGGGGCCATCTGCTGCACGAGCAGGCAGCCGGTCCGGGCCTGCTGGCGCAGTTCGGTTTCCCCCATGTGCCACAGGGGCGCAAAGGTTTCCGCGTCCCGGCAGGCGAGTTCGCGGTAGTCGGTGTCCCGGACGACCCGCACGGTGCCCCCCGGCTGGCCGCTGGCCCGGATCTGCAGATTGCGGTGCAGGTAGCGCAGGGTATCCACTTGCTGAAAGCCGGCCTGCACAGCGGCCCCGTGCAGCCACGTATACTCGGTAACGAGGATCAGCTGTCCCGTCGTCTGCTGGTGGTGCAGGTAGCCAAGGGCTTGGACCAGGAGCGCCTGTACGTCGTCCCGGGAGTTGCGGCCACGCGCTACGGCCAGCCCCCGTACGTAGGTCCGCCCCGGCAGGCACGCGGGCAGTGTGGCCGGACGGGGTTCCACCTGCAGTACGATAGTCCCCCAGACCTGGCCGCAGGCGTCATGGGCCAACAGGGCGAGCAAGGGCGGTGCCAACTGTGGCCATGCAGACCAGTCAAAGCTGGCCATGCTCAGGTAGGCATCCGCAAAAAGATGGCATACAGCGTCCCGGTCTTCGCCCCGGGCTGGACGCAGGGCCCCGCCAAATTGCAGGGACATGACCCTTTCAGGGCGACAGGACCGTGCGGTGTCCGTAGTTGCGGTCATAATAGGCCTGGAATTCCCCTGTCCGTATGGGTTCCCACCACCAGCGATTTTCTGCATACCAGCGTCCTGCCCGGCGGATGCTCTCCTCGCAGCTGAACGCGGGCGACCATCCCAGCTGCAGCATCTTGCCGATGTCCAGGCCATACCGGCGATCATGGCTGGGCCGATCCGTCACGTGCTGCACCAGCGAAAGGGGTTTGCCCAATTCATCCAGGAGGATGCGCACCATGTCCAGGTTGGACATCTCGGACCCTGTGCCAATATTGTAAATCTGGCCCGCCCGGCCATGATCCAGGACAATCTGGATCCCGGCACAGTGATCCGTTACATACTGGTAATCCCGCTTCTGCCGGCCATCCCCGTAGAGGGGCACCGGCAAGTCCAGCAGGGCGTTGGTCGCAAAAATCGGCAGGGCTTTTTCCGGGTACTGGAAGGGACCCACACAATTGGCCCCGCGGGAAAGGGAAACCGGCAACTGATAGGTGTGGTAAAAGGCCAGGGCCAGCAGGTCACCGCCGGCCTTGCTGGCGGAGTAGGGACTGGTCGGGCCCAGCGGGTCGGTTTCCCGGCTGTGGACCGGGTCTGGAACCGGTCCATACACCTCGTCGGTACTGACCTGGTGGTACCGTTCCACACCATGGTCCAACGCTGCCTGCAGCAGGTTGTGTGTACCCAGCACGTCGGTCCGGACGAATTCGTCCGGCTGCAGGATGCTGCGGTCCACGTGCGTCTCGGCCGCGAAGTTCACAACCCGGTCGGGCCGGGTTTGCTGAAAGACCCGGTCCACATGGTCAGCGTCACAGATGTCTCCCACCACCAGGTCAAACCGGTCCTGGAAGCGGTCCGCCACATCCTGCAGGTTTTCACGGCGGCCGGCATAGGTCAGCTTGTCCAGCACCACGACCTGGGCGGCGGGAAAGCCGGCAAGCAGGAAGCGCACGTAGTTGCTGCCAATAAAACCGGCACCGCCGGGCACGAGATAACGGGGCATGGGGCATCACCAGGACAAGGGTTCAGCATTCAGCTCAGGGGTCGTGGCACACTGCACGGCCAGCGTGAAAGTCGTGAGCGTTTCCCAGGCCGGACAAAGAGAGGGATCCAGGCCCGGATCGGCCGGGGATTGCCATACGGGCCGCCAGGCAAACAGTTCGGCCTCCCCGTAGGTGATCACCAGAAAATCCAGTTCTTCCTGCAGAAACCAGTTGAGGCGCTGGGCTACCGTTGCCAGATGCTGCCAGCGCAGGGCCATCTCCGGTTGCACCTCGCTGCGAAACCGGCGCATCGGGGCACTGTCGGGATCCGGGGGGGCGGTCATGGGGAAGGCCGCCCGGTAGGCAGGGGTAAAGACGTTCACGAAATAGGCTTCGGCACGCTGAAAACTGGGGAGCAGCAAATCGCCGCAAAACACGATGCGGGCCGTATGGGGTTGGATGTTGACCTCCACCAGCAGGTTGGCTTGATGTGGATACAGGTCGAAGAAGGCTCCCGGATCGAACTCCGGCCATTCGGCGAAGGCAGGTACCAGGCGGTGCAGATGATCGATCAGGCGCCGGAAGACATGGACCATGACATCGGCCTCCTGATTCAGGGAGGACAGGGTCGTGACGGTTTGGTGCAGTGAATCCAGGACGCGGGGATGGTAGGTCGGGACCAGTTCGGACAGGGGACAGACCAGAGCTGAACTGCTCGCGACGCGGGTACAGCGTACATTCCGGATATGTGCTGCCAGGGCAGGCATGGAGCGAATGTAGCCGGCGAAATCCATGGCAGCGTTTCCGGACTACACGCCGGTCCTGCCGGCAGACGGGAGCAGAACCGTACCAATGAGGTGCGCCCGGGCCTGTTCCAGCTTCTGTTTGGCGCGCAGGCTCTGGCTGCGCCGTACATGGCCGGGACGCAAAGCCAGGAGCGTGGCGTCTGCGACACTGGCCACAAGCGTACCCGCCGGGGAAGAGAGCAGGGGCGGGATGTGCCAGATCACCAGCTGCGCCGCCTCCAGCAATTCTGCCTGTCTGCGCTGTATGCGGTCCTTGCTCAGAACCTGCAGGATATCACTGTTCGGCTGGCCCGCCGCCAGGAACCGGATGCCCGCGACCGGCGTGTCCTGCAGGGGCAAGGCCCGGTCGCCGTCGGCGAGACACTGGTACAGGCCCGCCGTACCCGATCCCTGCAGGGTCTCATGCAGGGCCGGGGCCTGGCTGTTGGCATCGACCAGCAGAACGTCTGCGTCCACGGCGGCGAAAGCCTGTCCGAGGCCGAGGATCAGGGAAACGGTAGCGGCGGGCGGGGCCAGGCTGGCGATCACGACCGACCGCAGGGTGTGCGGCACGCCGGCCAGTTCCATGTTGGCGCGCAGGGCAAGCAGTTCGGTCGTAACCGGCGGGAAAGACACGGCCATGGAGCATCCGTCTGCCGTACGGTCAGTCCTGGGGGATTATGCCCAGGGTGGGCAAATTCAGGGCTCGTTCCACGATCTCGGGGCGGGTGAGCCATTCTTCGTCGCGCCAGAGCAGCACCAGCACCAGCCCCGTACCGGCAAACAGACCCAGCACCAGGCCCGCCAGGGTATTGCTCAGGGTGTTGGGCGCGATCTGCAGCAGTTCCGGTGCTGCGGTCTGGATCTCGAACTCTACGAAATCCCGGAAGTTCCGGTCTGTGAAGTAGGTGCTGCGCTCGGCATGAAAAATCCGGGTGGCCGCCTGTACCAGATCACCTGCCGCCTGCGGATCCGTGTGGAAAGCCTCGAGGGTAATAATGAGGGTGCCGTTGTCGAAGGAGGCCTGGAGACTGCGGGCTAGTTCCGCGGCCGTCATGGTTGTGGCCACTTCGGTTTGTGCAGGCAGGGCTGCGATCAGAGAGGGGGCGGGAAACAGGGTGGTGACGTTGCGGGCCAGTTCCTTGGTCAGGTC
The DNA here is from genome assembly GCA_965200385.1 of Caldilineaceae bacterium. Lineage (GTDB taxonomy): Bacteria > Chloroflexota > Anaerolineae > Caldilineales > Caldilineaceae > Bin34. Next base: position 2,865,530 of record OZ241342.1, on the reverse strand, counting down.
CCGCATGCGCCAATCCATTTCGGCCGGGATCATGCTGATGTAGGTCCGGGCCCGGTACCGGGGCGTCAGGGTCTGGGTGAAAGTCCACGCGGCGATCGTGCCCAGCAGGGTGCAGACAACTACAACCCAGCCCCAGCGGCGCAGCAGCCGGTGATATTCGGTCCATGTCATGTGCTTCAGACGGCCCCCGTCGTTTCCATGCGCGGATCATAGCACAGGGGGCACCGGCACATGTTGTGATGCCTGCCCATGGCTACCGCAACGGCGTTCCCTGCCGGAGAGTCCGGACCAGCAAATCACCCATCTTCTGCCGGAAGACATCCACACTGAACTGCCGGGCCTGGCGGCGACAGGCTACAGGGTCCCAAGGGCGGGTTGCGCAATCCTCCACCGCTTGCGCCAGAGCCTCCGGCGTCTGTTCCGGAAAGAGGATGCCCGTAGTGCCGTGACGGACATAATCCAGGGCACCGCCTGCCCCGTAGGCAATAACCGGTTTGCCGGCGCTCAGGGCTTCCACCGGAGTAATGCCGAAGTCCTCTTCACCTGGAAAGACAAAGGCCCGGCAGGTGGTCATGAGTTCCACGACGCGGGTGCGTGGCAGATATCCGGTAAAGGCTATGTTGTTGCCCTGTGCCGCGGCCTGCAGTGCGGCAGCGTCCCGGCCTTCCCCCACGATGATCAGCTTTCTGTCCGGCATGCGGTTGAAGGCGGCTACCGCCAGGTCAATGCGCTTGTAGGGAATCAGGCGCGAAACGATCAGGTAATGATCCTGCCCAGGCGGGGAGGTGGCAGCCTGAAACGCCCGCGTGTCGACGGGGGGATGGATCACGGTACTTTCCCGCCCGTAGCAGTCCCGAATGCGCTGTTGTACGGCGCGACTGATGGCAATGAAGATATCCACCTCCCGGGCGGCTGCCACTTCCCAGCGGCGCAGGCGCTGAATGAGCTGGCGGGAGACCCGGCGGGCCAGGCCCGCGACCGCTTCTCTTTGCATGTAGGCGTCAAAGTCCCACAAAAAGCGGGTGGGTGTCAGGCAGTAGCAAACATGTTGCGCCTGTCCCCTCTGGCTCCGCGTGGTTACGCCCAGACAGAAGGCGCTTTTGACACTGACGACCAAATCCCTGTCGCTCAAGTCCGTACGGGCGAAAGCCGCGGGATAAAGAGGCAGCAGGAGCCGGGGATGGCGATGGATGAAGGGCAGGTGATTGAGGAAACTGGGGCGAATGTCCCACTGCTGCATCCGTGCGGGCATCCGCGCCGTATGGTAGAGGCTGGTGTAGATGGGGGCCTGGGGCAGCATGTCATGCAGGACTTCCAGGACATATTCGGCGCCTCCCATCTGGTTGAGCCAGTCGTGGACCAGAGCTGCGGAGGCATCCGCAAGGGCGGGGGCGGAAGGCATCGGGCAGCACACGGGGCAATGGCAGGTCAGAGGTCGGGACCACATCCCTGTACCTGACAAGGGGACCAGGGACATCAGGTTTTCTTCTCCAGAGTACCGCACAATGGCGTCTGTGGCCGGAAAGCCAAACCGTTGCCGGTGGGCTTCCACACCCCTGTGCAACGCGGATGGATATAGTATGCTGAAAGCCGCGAATATCCAGTCAGGCATGAATGGCCTCAAGTCGTTGCATGACACCCCTTTCCGCTTCCCCATCGCGTGCCGTTTTTGTTTTTCTGGATGGCGTGGGCCTGGGGCCGGCACAGCAGAATCCGTTTCTGACAGCATCCATGCCCTTTCTGGACAGTCTGCTGGACTCGCAGCGGCCCTGGATGCAGCAGCCCTGCATCCGCACAGCCAAGGCGGCTGCGTTTCCGGTTGACGCTGTCCTGGGGACCGGAGGGCGGCCGCAAAGTGCGACGGGGCAGGCTGCCCTGCTAACGGGACGCAACGTACCGTGTTTGCTGGGTGAACATTATGGCCCCAAGCCGGACAGCCGGATTCGGGCGCTGTTGCAGGAAGGCACCCTCTTTTCCCGTCTGGTTCAGCACGGGAGGCCGGTCGTCAGCGCCAATGCCTATCCCCCGCCTTACTTTGAAGGCATCCGCAGTGGACGGCGGCTGCCCAGTGTTATCCCCTATGCCTTGTCCGCCGCCGGTGTCGCGTTGCACGATCTGGCCGCTTACCGCCGCAGCCAGGCGGTAAGCGGTACCATCACAGGCCGGGACTGGCAGGCCCAACTGGGCATCAGGGATGTGCCGGTACATGCCCCGCAGGCGGCAGGCCGCATTGTGGGCGCGCTGGCCCGGACCGCATCCCTGGTCTTCTATGAGCACTGGCTCACCGACGTTCACGGCCACAAGCGCATGTTTCGGGAGGCTGTGAGCAATTTCGCCCGTATCGATCGTTTTCTGGCCGGTTTGACCGCAGCCGTCGATCTGGAGCATACGCTGGTCATGGTCGGCAGCGATCACGGCAACGTGGAAGACTGCAGTCATGGCCGGCACACCCTGAATCCGGCGCTGGGCCTCATGTGGGGCGCAGGCTTCCAGCAAGTTTCACAACAGGTCGCTTCCCTGGTTGATTTCCGGATGGCCATCGAAGGCTGCTTGTTGTAACGATGGCATGGCTAGTCACAGCAGGGCATAGGGGACCATTGCATGGACAAGCGGCTGGCAGGCGGGCCTCTGCCCCTGATCGACTGGTTTGAAATCCCGGTATGCGATCTGGAGCGGGCCGTCGCGTTCTACGAAGCGGTGTTCGAGATGGAACTGCATATCCAGGAGCTCCTGCCCGGATACCGGATGGCTTTCCTGCCATTGTCAGCGCATGCGCGGCCCGGGCCGGGCGGTGCCCTGGTCGAGGCCAGTGGTTATACTCCGGCAGGTTACAGGGGCTGCCGCATTTACTTCGCACAGCGGGATCTGGATGCCTGTCTGATACGGGTGGAAGAGGCGGGAGGCCAGATCCGGATGCCGGGCCAGCAGATCGGGACAGGCTCGGCCACGGCCTGGCTGGCGTATGTTCTGGATACGGAGGGCAATCTCCTGGGACTCCATGCTCCCGGCGCGGGATCCGTACATCTGGAGCAGCCTGAAACACCTGCTGGAAGCTGATCAGACAGCTCCAGGGATACACGCAGAGGCCCACTGCTGCCATAAGAGTAGACACCTCTACAGCCCGCAGGACAGGGCGCCAAGGAGGCGGACGGACAGCGGCAACAGGGACGCCGCCTGGACAAGGGCACTGCAGTCCTCCGGTAGATGCAGCAACCGCAGAGGTCACAGGCATGCCTGCGTCCATGCCCGGCAAAGATATGCCGGGATCGATCCTGGACGGCCCGGCAGGACTATTGCCTGCCGGGACCCATCCCGCTCTCAGGCCACCGTATTGCGCAGTTCCAGATCCCCTATCGTGATCGTGATCGCGTCACCGGAGGCCAGCGTGAATTCATCGGGCGGCACAATGCCGGTGCCTGTCATCAGCAGGGCACCCTGGGGGAAATCCAGTTCCCGAAACAGGTAATGGGCCAATTCAGGGAAAGAGCGCTTCATGTTGGCGGTGGAAGTCTCGCCGGCAAACACCGCCTGCCCTGCCCGGTCAATGCGGAGCGCAATGTCCAGACCCACCAGATCATCCGGGGCGGCCAGTTGAATGGCCGGACCGACGGCACAGGAGCCGTTGTAGGTTTTGGCCTGCGGCAGGTACAGGGGGTTGGCACCTTCAATGTCGCGGGACGACATGTCATTGCCCACGGTATAGCCCACAATCTGGCCGTGGGCGTTGATCACCAGGGTCAATTCGGGTTCCGGTACGTTCCAGACGGTGTCCTGACGAATGCGCACCGTCTGGTCATGGCCCCGCGCGCGCCACCCCTGGGACTTGAAAAAGATTTCAGGGCGTTCGGCGTCATACACCGCGGCATAGACATCCGCCGAAGCCGATTCGGCTTCCCGGGCTTCGCGGCTGCGCAGGTACGTGACGCCACTGCCCCAAATCTCCTGCTGGCTGTCTACAGGGGCGCTCAAAAGGCCTGCGGTACGGGAAGGTCCTGCCGTACGGGCCAACAAGGACAGCATGGTGCTGCGCTCCAGCGTCAGCAGAAAGGCCAGATCGATGCCGGCAGGCAACACCTGGTCATCAGCGCTCCAGCAGATGCCGGATGCGGTCATGTAGCGGGCAAGTCGCATGGAAACCTCCTTGCGCGGACTGGATCAGGGATTTAGGGGATACAGCGGGACAGAACGCAAATGATTGTCTGGACGCTGGAATTTTACGGGATTCAGCCGGTGACTATGGTACCATCTTGTACACCCTTGACATGGCAATTTGCAGGTTGTTTGAACAGAACACAGTCCTGTGCCCGTACGCAGTTCCCTTATGGGGTGTGGAGGTGATGCCTGTCTTGCCGACAGGCAACCGGTCTCCATGTTGCAGTCCTACTTTTTGAAGGAGAAAACTCAATGGCTAAACGACTTCTTGTGTTGATAAGTATGCTTCTGATGCTGGTGCTGGCCGCCTGTGGTGGTGCAGCCGAGCCGGCGGAAGAACCCATGGCCGCAGAAGAGCCGGCCGCGGAAGAAGCTCCTGCTGCCGCATCGGATTCCCCGTACGGGGAAGCCCCGATGCTGGCTGAAATGGTCGCTGCGGGCACCCTGCCGCCGGTCGAGGAACGCTTGCCTGTAGAACCTGTCGTCGTACCTGTGGTCAATGAGATTGGCCAGTATGGGGGTACCTGGAATACAGCCGGGTGGGCGGCTGACTTTGGCAACATCAAGATGATTGCCTATGACCCGCCTGTACGCTGGAGAGCTGACTACACCGGCTACCAACCCGGTTCTTTCAAGGACTGGGTCTTCAATGAAGATGGCACGCAGGTGACTTTCTATCTGCGGGAAGGTCTGCGCTGGTCGGATGGCGAACCCTTTACCACGGACGACCTGAAGTTCTGGTGGGAGGAGTTGGCTACCAATGCGGATTACGGTGTCATCCAGGTTCCGTGGTACGGCTTCAAGTCCACCGGCGAACCCATGGATGTTGAATTCGTCGATGACTACACCATGGTCTGGACGTGGGATGAGCCGCACTGGATCACGCCGACTATCCTGGCCCAGGGTTTTTGGGAATCCGAAGATCTGGTAGTTGCCAGCCACTACCTGGAACAATTCCATCCGGGGCATTCCGATGAAGCGGACTGGGAAACCTTCGAGCTGCGGAACGAGTGGATAGAAAATCCGGAACAGCCCGTGCTTCTGGCCTGGCAGGCTGAACGGGTTGTGCCCGGGGAACGCACGGTTCTGGTGCGCAATCCCTATTACTGGAAAGTCGATCCCGAAGGCAACCAGTTGCCCTATATCGATCGGATGGACATAGAGCTGGTGGAAGATGAAGAAATTCGCCTGCTGAATCTGTCCGAGGGCAAGTATGACGCTTCCTTCCGTGATGGTTCCTACAACCCGCTGCACATTCCCTTCCTGGCCGAGAAAGCCGAGGAAAGTGGCTACTCCATGTATCTCAACTGGGTGAATGGTGCCGGTGGCTGGCCCTGCTGGCTGATCAACCAGGATTACATTGGCTCCGGCGACGATCCGGAAATGGATGCCGAAATCCGGGCTCTCCTGCGCAGTGTCGACTGGCGCAAGGGTGTCTCGGTCGCCATCGATCGGGAACGCCTGATTGATGTGGTTTGGGATGGCATTGGCATTCCCCAGCAGTCCACCATCAGCCCCCAGGCCTGGCACTTTGAAAGTGACGCGGGCCAGGCTGTATTTGAAGCCTGGGCCGCAGCGGATGCCCAATACGATCCGGATCTGGCCATGGCACGCTTTGAAGCTGCCGGCTTTGTGGACGCCGATGGCGATGGCTGGCGGGACCTGCCCAGTGGCAAGCCGTTCCAGCTGATTCTGGACTCCGGTGACTGGGGTGGCAAGACCGTATCCGAGAACTCCAACATCGAGCTGGCGGAGCAGATGCGGGCGGTAGGCATCGACACCATTGTGAACGACCTCTTTGGCCAGCCCGAATGGGGTTTGCGCCAAACGGAAGCCAAATACATGTTCCGCAACTGTCATGCTTCCGAGCTGGACATCTGGACCTATCCGGACTGGATTTTCCCGCAGCGCGACAACCGGGCCTGGCCCATGCAGGGCAAATGGCGGGCCACCGGGGGCGCCGAGGGTGAAGAACCTCTGCCGGGCAGCCCCGCGCAGCGTCTGCATGCTCTCTACGACGCAGGCATTGCCGAAGGTGATGAACAAAAGCGCCATGAGATTGTCTGGGAAGCTATCCAGATTCACATCGATGAAGGTCCCTTCACGTTGGGTGGCGCGGGTGATCAGCCCATGCCGGTCGTGGTCAAGCACAACTTCCATAATGTGCCTGAGTTCGGCATTCTGGGCCCCTGGGCCCCTGGCAGTCCGGGCAACATTCATCCCGAGCAGTTTTACATGACGGAATAATGACGAGCTTGGGGGTGCCGGGGTTGCCTGGCACCCCCTGTATCAGGTCCGGGGACACAGAACCGGCTTGGCCGTGATATCCAAAGGGACTACCATGCAAGTGCTTGGCAACGAAAATTCAAGAGGCCGGTTGTCTCCCAATTCAAATCCCGCAACCGAATCTGGGAAGCGGGAAAATGTATGCCTAAGTCTATAAGTCCCATATCCAATCGTTTGTCAAGGTACTGACCATGCTGGCTTACATCGTTCGGCGTCTGGGCTATTCGCTGGTGATGCTGGTTCTGGTATCGTTTGTGGGTTTCATCATCATCGAGTTGCCCCCGGGTGACTTCCTGACCCAGAAACTGGCGGAACTGGAAGCCCGAGGTGACCGCAGTGCCGAACAGCGCATAGAGGAATACCGGATTCGGTACGGTTTGGATATTCCCCTGATCCCGCGTTATCTCAAGTGGGCAGCCAATTTCCTGCGGGGTGATTTTGGCGAGTCCTTTGAATTCGAACGCCCCGTGCGCCAGCTGGTGGAGCAACGCATGTTGCTGACCGTAGCCCTGGCGATAGCGACTATCCTGCTGGTCTGGATTCTGGCAATACCCATTGGCGTGTATTCTGCCTCCCACCAGTATTCGACCGCTGACCAGATCTTCACCACGATCAGTTTCATCGGTCTCGGGGTGCCGGGTTTTCTGCTGGCCTTGCTCATCCTCTACTTTGCCGTCAAGTTCACCGATTCGGACGTGGGCGGACTTTTTTCCCAAGAATATCGGGATGCCGCATGGAGCATGGCCAAATTTGTGGATTTGCTCAAGCATCTGTGGGTGCCGGCTCTGATCGGGAGCGTAACGGGCACCGCCGGTCTGGTGCGCATCATGCGGGGCAATCTGCTGGAAACCCTGGGTCAGCCCTTTATCGAATCAGCCCGGGCCCGCGGCTTGGCCAGTCGTACGGTTACCTGGAAACACGGTGTGCGCATGGCCATTACCCCCCTGATTGTCATCATGGGGTCTGAAGCCCTGCCCGGCATTATTGTCGGCAATGCCCTGGTGGCCATTGTGTTGAATCTGCCTACGATGGGGCCCATTTTCGTACGTGCCCTGCAGAAGCAGGACATGTACCTGGCGGGTACCACATTGGTGTTTCTGACCTTTATGCTGTTGGTGGGCAACCTGATCGCCGACCTGGTGTTGGCGTGGATGGACCCGCGTATCCGCCTCGAGTAGAGAGGCGACGCCCTCGGGGGCACCCTTGCCATGACTGAAACCCTGTCCCGTTCCCTGGAACCCAAAGCACAGAAGCAGATCAGCCAAAATTATTGGTCTCTGGTTTGGTGGCGCTTCCGCCGCAACCGGCTGGCCATGATTGGTGGTGTCATCGTCCTGTGCTATTACTTCATCTGCACGCTGACGGCCGAATTCTGGTCGCCCTACCTGGTTACCACCACCTCTGACTACCTGGAAGCGCCGCCCCAGTGGCCCCGCTTCTTCGATGCCGAGGGTAATTTCCATGCCCGTCCCTTTGTGTATGGCATGACGGAAGAGCATAACATGGTCCTGCGCAAGCGGTTCTATGAAAGAGACGAAGAAACGATGTTCAAGATCTATTTCTTCGTCAGGGGGGAACCGTACAAGCTGGCCGGCCTGATTCCCAGCAACATCCACCTGATGGGGGTGGAGCCGGATAACGAAGAGGCTTACTGGTACCTCTTCGGCACGGACCGCCTGGGCCGTGATCTCTTTACTCGCATCATCTATGGCGGACGGCTGTCCCTGCTCATTGGGCTCATCGGCCAGTTTCTGACCATTGCCTTTGGTGCTACCCTGGGCGTGATTTCGGGGTATTACGGTCGCATCGTGGACTTGGTGGTACAGCGCATCACCGAATTTCTGTCGGCGTTCCCGGACATTCCCCTGTTTATGGCTCTGGCCGCCGCCATTCCCCCTGAATGGTCACCCATCATCGTCTATTTCATGTTGACCATTATTCTGGCCTTCGTGCGCTGGGGGGGCCTGGCCCGGCAGGTACGGGGCATGGTCCTGTCGTTGCGGGAACGCGAATATGTGCTGGCCGCCCAGAGTTTTGGCGCGGGAGATGGCCGCCTGATGTTTCGGCACCTGATTCCAGGCACCACCAGTCATATCATCGTCATTTCCACGCTGGCTATTCCCGGCATGATTCTGGCGGAAACGGCACTGAGCTGGCTGGGACTTGGCCTGCGTCCGCCGCTTACGAGCTGGGGGGTGCTGCTGTATGAGGTGGCAGGCCTGCGCACCATTCGTTTCGCCCCCTGGATGCTGATACCCATTCCCTTCATCATTTTTGTGATTTGGGGTTTCAACATGCTGGGTGACGGCCTGCGCGACGCGCTCGATCCCTATGGGGGACAATAGGCACATGGCTGCACATCCGGAACAGGGCGATGCCTTGCTGGAAGTCAAGGACCTGCAGGTGCATTTCGATGTCCGGCGCGGCGTCATACGGGCGCTGGAGGGCGTGAATTTCACCATTCCCCGCTCGCGTACCTTGGGCATCATCGGCGAAAGCGGATCCGGCAAGTCCGTCACCGCCCGGGCCATCATGCAGTTGCTGGCCAAGAACGGACGGATTGTCAGCGGCGAGATCCTTTATCACCGCCAGTCTGATCCGGCCGCGTCGGCGTCCCGCGAGATCATCGACATCACGCAACAGGACGCTGACGGGCAGGTAATGCGCGGCTTGCGGGGCGGGGACATCGCCATGATTTTTCAGGAACCGATGAGTTCACTGACGCCGGTGTATACGGCTGGCCTGCATATTGGAGAATCCATTCGTCTGCATCTGCGCCCGCGCCAGCCGGTAGGCGAGCAGATGGCGCAAGCCATTGCCAAGCAGAACCGCATCGCCAAGGAAGAGGCGCGTGAAATTGCAGTTGACATGTTGCAGAAGGTGGGTATTCCCCGCGCGGGCGCGCGGGTCGACAGCTATCCCCATGAATTGTCGGGGGGGCAACGGCAGCGTGTCATGATTGCCATTGCCCTTTCGTGTGGCCCCAAGCTCCTGATTGCCGACGAGCCGACCACGGCCCTGGACGTCACCACGCAGGCCCAGATCAACGACCTCATGCTGGAACTGCAGCAGGAATTCGGGATGGCCATCATGTACATCACGCATGACTTGGGAGTCATTGCGGAAATGGCCGAAGAAATTGCGGTCATGTATTTGGGACGCATTGTGGAACAGGGCAGTGCGGACTCCATTTTCTACAACCCGCAACATCCCTATACCCAGGCCCTGCTCAAGTCCACACCCCGCATTGGCCAGACGCATGGTCAACGGCTGGAAGTGATCAAGGGCATGGTGCCGGATCCTTTTTCCATCCCTGTGGGCTGCCCCTTCAACGATCGTTGCCGCGATGTGATGCCCGGCCTGTGTGACGTGCACGTGCCGGTACTGCTGCCGGCCGGGGACAACCAGCGCGCGGCCTGTCTGCTCCACGATACCGCGAAAATGGCAGAGGTGAACCGTGCCACCCAGTATTGACGACGCCACGGTACTGCTGGAAGTCAGGAACCTCAAGAAATACTTCCCCATTCGCAAAGGCCTCTTGCGCCGGATCGTCGGTCACGTCAAGGCGGTCGATGACGTCAGCTTCTACATTCGCAAGGGAGAGACCCTGGGCCTGGTTGGTGAGAGTGGCTGTGGCAAGACTACGGCTGCCCGTACCGCTATCCGCCTGTACGATCCCACCGCTGGTGCAGTGCTGTTTCGCATGCATGCCGCCAACCATGACGGCACGGCTCCAGCCAACGCCGGCAACGACACGGAAATCCTGGATGTAGCGTCGTTGTCGCGGGATGCGCTCAAGCCTTTGCGCCGCCAGATTGCCATGGTGTTCCAGGATCCCATCAACAGCCTGAATCCACGCATGAACGTTTCCGACATCATCCGGGAACCCCTGCAGGTGCATGGCCTGGACAAGGGCAAGCAGACCGATGAGGACGTGGTGCAACTGTTGCAGGCGGTAGGGTTGCGGCCCGAGCACATGGAACGGTATCCCCATGAATTTTCGGGCGGGCAACGCCAGCGCATCGGTATTGCCCGCGCACTGGCCCTGCGGCCTTCCCTCATTCTGCTGGACGAACCTGTCTCGGCCCTGGACGTATCCATTCAGGCCCAGACCCTGAATCTGCTGCAGGATCTGCAGGAGGAATTCGACCTCACCTATCTCTTTGTGGCTCATGACCTGAGTGTGGTCGAGCATATATCGGATCGCGTGGCCGTCATGTATGTGGGCCGTCTGGTGGAGATGGCCACTTCCGATGACCTGTACCAGCATCCCAAGCACCCGTACACCGAAGCCTTGCTGTCCGCCTCGCCCAATCCGGATCCGCGTAATCCGACCGTACGCATTCCCCTTGAAGGGGATGTGGCCGATCCGGCCAATCCACCGTCCGGATGCTACTTTCACCCGCGTTGCCGCTACGCGGAGGACATCTGCAAACAGGAGACACCACCCTTGATGGAAGTCGCGTCGTCACACGTCGCGGCCTGCCATTTCGCGGACAAGCTGGACTTGCAGGGCATGTAGGGATGCCGGTGCCCCGTCGCCTCACATGCTGCAGCACAGGAACGGGCTTGCGGTGCGGAACCCGCTTCACCCTGTTGCGCTTTTGACCTCGTACACGCGGGGCCAGACTCACAAGCCCTTGCCTGCTTGCTGCCCCATACTGTAAGTCTGTGTTAGGTCGGTGACCGCTTGCCCATGTCTCGCCTGCTGGCTGGTGTGCTGACCTTGCTGCTCTGGTTGCTGACCGTTGTCTTGGGTATCCTGGAAGTCGTGATCGGAGTGCGCATCATCCTCTCCTCCTATACGACCGTCCTGCAGTTTTTTGGTGTCATTGCGGAGGATTATGGACGGGAATATTGGGTAGGGTACAACGTGCAGACGATCAGTGCCATGGTCCTGGGGGTGGGGGTGGCGATCATGGCCATTGTCAGCGGGGAAATCTACTTTCGTCACTTTGGCACCCGACGTACCTGGAAGCTGGCGGCCTGGATTTTGGGTGTGGAAATCGTACTGTTGGTGATAGGATATTTCGTGTCGGCAGATGCCTATTTTCTCATCGATCTGTTGCCTTGGTGATCTGTCGCTTCCGTGCCAGGGACGGCAAGGGCAGGCCCCTGGATCCGGGCCGGTCTGCACCGGACGTACCTGACCGATTGTCCGGATCATGTCGTGGCAGGAAATTCGATACAGGTCACAGAAGGAGCAGAGTGCCATGCCCAATGTAAATTCCAGTACCCTGACCCTGTTTGTCCAGGATATCTTCGTTGCCGCCGGGGTGCGAGAGGACATTGCCACGCGGGTGGCGGAGTCGCTGGTCCTGAGCAATCTGCAGGGACACGACTCGCATGGCATCGTGCGCGTAAACCTGTATCTGGACCAGATCCGGCAAGGCAGTCTGCATCCGGCGTCCGATCCCGTCGCGGTGGAAGAATCGCCTGCCGTCGTGATTATGGATGCCCAGCGCAGTTTTGGCCAGTGGTCGGCCTTTGTCCTCATGCAGCAGGTGATGGCCAAAGCCGAGGCCCAGGGGATAGCGTCCGGAGGGCTGGTGAACAGCGGTCACGTAGGCCGTCTGGGCGAATGGGTGACGATGGCCGCGAACGCGGGGTATATTGGTCTGGCTTTCTGCAATGGGGGCGGTCGTCCGGGTATTGTGGCGCCTTTCGGTGGCCGTGAGCGTGTGCTGGGCACAAATCCCCTGGCGGCAGGCATTCCGCTGGAAGGCCGCGCGCCCATCGTGATCGATTTCGCCACCAGTACCGTGGCCGAAGGCAAGGTCAAGATTGCCTTCAACAAGAACACGGACTTGCCGCCGGACAGCATTCTGGACAAGGACGGCCATCCATCCCTGAAGCCGGCCGATCTCTACGACGGCGGCGTCATGCTCCCCGCCGCCGGGCACAAGGGATTCGGGCTGGGACTGCTCAACGATCTCCTGGCCGGTGTACTGACGGGCAGTGGGGCTCCCTTGCGGGAACCCGGCCCCTCCTGGGCCAACGGGGTTCTGTTCATTGTGCTCAAGATCGAGGCCTTTCGCGCACTGTCCGCCTTTTTCGGAGATGCCCGTGACTATGTGGACTTTGTCAAGTCCGTCCGGCCGGCACCAGGCTTCAGCGAGGTACTGGTGCCGGGTGAACCGGAAGGACGCGTAGCGGCCGAACGCCAGGCGCATGGCATTCCGGTGGATGACGTGACCTGGAGCGCCCTGGTCACGGCCGCGGAAGCCTGTGGCGTGGCAGCGCCGGCACTTTAGGTTTTGCGTGCCAGCAGGCAGGCGAAGTCCTGTTCACGCGCCAGACAATCGATCTCACGGTAGCCGGCTTCCTGCATCAGCGCGAAGTGGCGGGCCACGGGCAGACGGCCGGGGTCGCGTGTGCGGGAAGTGCCCGGGGGCACTACAAAATCGGCGTTCAGGAAACAGCCGTTGGGGGCCAGCAGCTCAAAAGCCTTGCGGTAGATGCGGGCTACGTGGGTTGCATCTCCCAGGTCGTGTAGGGCCTGGAGGGCCAGGAAGGCATCCACGGGAGCCGCGATGTCCTGCATCCATGCATCCTGGTTGAGATCTGCCTGGCGTATACGGGCGCGGGGACCAAACCGCTGCAGACGCCGGGTCGCAAAGGCGACGAAAGGAGCCGAGAAATCCAGACCGGTATAGTGTAGATGCGGTAACCCGGACAGCAGGTGAAAGGCCAGCATACCGGGACCCGCAGCCAGCTCCACGACATGCAGACACGTGTCCCGGGGTGTCATGTCCGCCAGCACGGACTGCATGATCCGCACCAGGGTCTGGCGGTAGGGCCAGCGCCGGTTCAGGTGACTCTCCCAGGCTGCTACCTGACCACGGTTCTGAAAACGGTGAAAACGGCTCTTGTCTTGTGCAGGATTCATATAAATATGCTATCCTTCATAGTGTCGGGTGCACGAGGCATATCATCACCTTACAGGAAGGAGGGACACATGAAAAACTTTATCGCTGCCACAGCTGGGGATTCTGTGTGTTCTTCGGGCATGCCGCGCGTTCACCCAGGCTTCTGCCGGGACTAGGTTCCCTCGCATCGGCTGGCGGTGGCATGTCTGCCCCGCGGTGCGGATGCTTTGATCCAACCTGATTGCCACAGTTTCCCCGGGTTCCCGGTGAACCCGGTATTTTTGTGCTTGGCAGGCACAGCACACGCGCTCCGGTATGAGCGTTGCAGTCTTTTGTCCTGCGGGACAGTCAAGTCAAGGGAACAGATCCTGTATGTATCAGGCAAACGAGAATTCGGATTTTGATCTGGAAGACGCCTACGGGGCGTATGCAGAGGAATACGATCCCGAATACCGGGATTACATGAAAATGGTCCGGAAGCCCCCGGATCCCAACTTCGATCCCAAGGTGCCCCACCGTGAGCGTTATTGGTACAAAATCGAGGAGGAAAAACGCCGCAGCATCGTCGGGGACTTTGAAACCACCTACAAGCCGGGCCATGTGGAACACAGAAGGCTGATGGGGACCCTGCAGCCTTTCTTTGAAGCCGAGATCATTGATGACGTGCTGAGCAGGGTCAAGGGGGGCAAGGAAGCCGACGTCTATCGCTGCAGCTACACGCATGGCGGTGCCCGGACGCTATACGCGGCCAAACTGTACCGGCCGCGCAGCCACCGGACCATGCAAAATGACGGCATCTATCGGGAAGGCCGCGGTACACTGGGCCAGCATGGCGAATCGTTCCGGGCCAATGACCGGCGTGTACTGCGGGCCATGCTCAACCGTTCCGACTATGGCAAGCAGGTGGAGCAGACGTCCTGGCTCATGCATGAGTTCAACACAATGCTGGATCTGCATGCTGCCGGCGGTGATGTACCGGAACCCATTGAATGTGCCCCCAATGCCATTCTGATGGAGTTCATTGGCGATGAATCGGTGGCGGCACCCACCCTGCAGACCATGCGTCTGGAAACCGGTGAGGTCAAGATGCTGTTCGAGCAGGTCATCCACAATCTGGAGATCATGCTGACGGAAGGCCTGATCCATGGTGATCTCTCCGCGCACAATATCCTGTACTGGCAGGGGCGTCTGGTCCTGATCGATTTTCCCCAGGTGGTGCCGGTCACGGCGAACAAACAGGCCTACAGCCTGCTGGAACGTGACGTGACGCGTGTCTGTCAGTATTGGCGCAAGCAGGGTTGGTCGTCGGATCCGGAGGCACTGACGCGCAAGCTCTGGGGCACCTATTCTCCCGTGCGGCATGAGGATATCCTGGCCGATCTGTCGGCGGCCCTGGACAGCCAGTCCACAGCCGAGGGCGCCGAGGACGAATACCTGGACGACTGGCCCGCCTAGGGCCTGTTGACACACTCTGGCAATCAAAACAACAACGTATATTTGTCCACATGTACATGCCTAAACCCTGTCGACGGCCATATTTTTAGCCGCCGACAGGAGCGATTGCATGACGGGGCACCTGTGATCCGCCCCCACAAGGGCAACAGCTGGTGCCCCTTTGGTCCAGCGCACGCGGTATTGTAGCCTGCCCGCCATTGTCTGCACTGCCCGGTGTGAAACTGTATATAGTCTCCCAACTGAACATACCGGTGGGGAAGTGGGCCACTACCAAGGTCTGTTGACGAACTGGCAATACCTGTTGATAGTTGTGCCGGTGCATCTGGGTATTTTCTCAAGTATCCCAGAATTTCATTCTTGCTATAACCGATCAGGTCCAACACTCGTGTCTGCGTTTAGGGTTTGGCAGCAGCCCTTAGGACACCATAAACATCGTGTCAGACTGGGTTTCTGAGTTGCCGCCAAGCCCGGATGGGGAGACACACGGGACATTCCAATGCTGTTGTGGCTGCGGCTGGCAGCCAGGGCCCTGGGGTTCTGGCAGGGAAGGATGGGCCATAGCAGAGGGTTACCGTGTGGACGGTATTGGTCCTGAGGGTATAGCGCAGACGAGGCGCAAGCCCACTGGCAACGCCGCGGAATCTTGTACCGGCCAGGAATACGGTAGAATCCGGGTTCCGTACAACCACCAATTCGTTGTTTGAGTGCCTTCATGCCCCTTACCTTCGACTTGAGTCTTGAGGAACTGTATACCTACCAGGGCCGCAATCCGCGACCTGACGACTTTGATGCCTACTGGGACGAAAGCCTGGCGGAAATGCATCAACTGGATCCGACCATTGAGCTGGTGCCGGCTGATTTTCAGACCCCGTTTGCCGATTGCCATCACCTGTATTTCACCGGTGTGGGCGGGGCCCGCATCCATGCCCAGCTCCTGCAGCCCAAACAGCCCGCCGCCGGCAGCCCCGGTCTGGTCATATTTCATGGCTATTCCATCAATGCCGGCAGCTGGCTGTCCAAATTGGGGTATGCAGCGTCCGGCTATACTGTGGCGGCCCTGGACTGCCGGGGACAGGGAGGTCAATCCGAGGATGTGGGTGGTGTCCGGGGGCCTACCTTGCGGGGCCACATCATCCGTGGTCTGGATGACGTGTCGCCCCACAAGCTGCTGTTTCGGTCCATATTCCTGGACGCCGCTCAACTGACGCGCATTGTCATGGACATGGATCATGTGGATCCGGACCGGATCGGCGCCACGGGCGGTAGCCAGGGAGGTGCCCTCACGCTGGCCGCTGCCGCGCTGGAACCCCGCATCAAGCGGGCTGCTCCCGTCTTTCCGTTTTTGTCGGACTACAAGCGGGTGTGGGAAATGGATCTTGACGTGCAGGCTTATGCCGAGTTGCGGGAATGGTTCCGGCGGTTCGATCCCCTGCACCAGCGTGAAGAGGAAATATTCACGCGTCTGGGTTACATCGACGTCCAGCACCTGGCACCGCGCATTCAGGGAGAAGTGCTCATGAGCGTGGGCCTGATCGACCAGATCTGTCCGCCCTCATCCCAGTTTGCCGCCTACAACAAGATTGCCGCTCCGAAGTCCCTGGCGCTCTACCCCGATTACGGGCATGAATCACTGCAGGGCAATGACGATCTGATTTTCACTTTCATGCAGGAACTCTGAACCCGCTATGCCACAGCGCCACCACGAACCACCCCCGCCTGCCACACGGGTACGCATGGTACTGGATACAGACACCTATAACGAGATCGATGACCAGTTTGCCTTGGTGCATGTCCTGCTCTCGCCTGCACAGATGGAAGTACAGGGTGTGTATGCCGCCCCCTTTGTGCATGCCGACAGGAGTCCGGAGCAGGGCATGGAGGCAAGTCACGAGGAAATCCTGCGCCTGTTTGGGCATCTGGACATGGATCCCGCAGGCCTGGTGTTCCGGGGCTCCACGGAATTCATGGGTACCGAACCCCGGATCGTCGAAAGCGCCGCGGTGGATCATATGCTGGAACTGGCGCTGGCCGAGACGGATCCCTTGTATGTAGTCGCCATTGGGGCCCCCACCAACGTCTCGTCCGCGTTGCTGAAAGCCCAACGGGAAGGGCTGGATCTGACGGATCGCATGCGTGTCGTGTGGCTGGGCGGCCAGCCCTTTCACGCCGCATCGGCCCGGGAATACAATCTCTATCAGGACCCTGTGGCATCCCGCATACTCCTGACCCACAGCCCTTCGCTGACCCATGTCCCCTGTTATGGGGTGTCTTCGCATATGCTGACTTCCCTGGGCGAGCTGGAATCCCACCTGGCGCCCCTGGGAGCCATCGGGAACTACCTGCTGACCATTTTCCGCGATCATGAGGCGGACCATTTTGGCTATGCCAAGGAAATCTGGGATCTGGCGGCTACGGCTTACCTGGTGAACCCCGCTTGGGTGCCAACCCATGTTGTACCTTCACCCCAACTGGACGTGGAAACCCTGACTTGGGTTGCGGAGCCGGCTCCGCAACCCGTACGCGAGGCGACGATGGCATTTCGCAATCCTGTTTTTCGGGATCTCTTCACCAAAATCGCGGCGCATGTCCAACGCTGATACAGATTTCGTTCCCGCAATGGTAATGGTAGCGACACAATGGGCAAGCACATTTGCATTACAGGCGCCTTGGGCAATCTGGGGCAGAAACTGATCCGGCACCTGTTGCCGCATCCCGCGATTGCCCGGATCACGGGGATAGATGCCTGGCCAGCGGCATCCACCGTCATACCGGACTTGCTGGCGCAACTGCCCTCGGCAGCCTCTCCGGCCCAATTGGCTTTCTGCCAGGCTGATCTCCGGGATTGGTCTGATGCCGGGTGGCGGAAGCCCATGGATGCCTGCGATGCCGTGGTGCACCTGGCCGCCCAGGTGCCTGCCCCTGACGCTACCTGGGATGATGCCGCCTGTTCCCTGGACATGACCATGAACACGGGTCTGGCCGTGGTAGCATCCCGGCAGTGCACACGCCTCGTCTTTGCGACCACCAACCATGTCATGGGACGCTACAAGGATGAGCCGCTGGCGTCCGCTGTGGAGCCGGGCGCGTTGCGGCCGGATCTGCCCTATGGTGTCGGTACGGTCGTGAACCTCGGACCAGAGGATTCCGCGGATTCAACGGCGTATGCCGCCGCCAAATTTGCCGGTGAAAGGATGTATCGCGCATTGGCCCAGGCGGATGCAGGGCATGGCAACACCGAATTCGTGAGCGTCCGCATCGGCTGGTGCAATTTCGGCGATAACCATCCCCTGTCCCTTAACCCAACGGGCGTACCTGAAGCTGCAGGGACGGCAGCCCGAATGGACGGGATGCAACCCGAAGTCCAAGCCGAATACCGGCGCGCAGATCGCTGGTTCAAGGAGATGTGGCTGGCCAACGGGGATTTCGCCTGCCTGTTTGAACGTGCCTTGCTGGCTGATTCCGGGCACTGGCCTGGTCCTTACATCTGTGTTAATGGCATGTCAGGCAACAGCGGCATGAAATGGTCACTGGCCGAAACGCATGACCTGCTGGGCTACGAGCCCCAGGAAGATCTTTACCGCCACATATCCCCACCGGCTGCCCCGGCCCCGGATGCATGATGGATGCTGTGGCGTTTCCAGTGACAGCGCCCGGTTGCAGCGACGTCAGACTATTCCCAACTGATGAATAAGGTTTATAGGCTGATGCCTTGCCAGGTGGGCTCACCTGGGTGGTGTCAGTCCGGTGGCGGGGTTGCCGGCACCATGGGCAGGCGGGCTTGCAGGGCAGCACAGGACTCTGCCGTCGGTTTGTCCAGCTGACGGATGGCCGTCAGGAAAGTTGCGAGGTCGGGGATCATGTCCAGGGCCAAGACCGGGAGCTGGGCCTACAGCGCGGCGATATGTCCTTCAAGCCGTGCAGTGACATCGGGGGGCAGCTCGCTGCAGGCCAAGGCCTAGCGCAGCGAGTCCAGGCGGTCGACCGCTCTTTGCTGCCCCAGTTGGGCTTCGGCCTGCATCCGGCCGCCTATGTTCGGGCCAGCGTAGGCTGGTACCGTTCCAATATGTCCGGTCGCACCCTTTCCGCAACCAGGTACACCTTGTCCTTGCGGTATCCGGTATGGGTAAGCAGATACTGCCCCTCGTTCATGCCCAGATACTGGCTGAAAATTTCGTCGGTTGCGTCGCGCCACTGCT
The DNA here is from genome assembly GCA_965200385.1 of Caldilineaceae bacterium. Lineage (GTDB taxonomy): Bacteria > Chloroflexota > Anaerolineae > Caldilineales > Caldilineaceae > Bin34. Next base: position 2,846,572 of record OZ241342.1, on the reverse strand, counting down.
GGGCTGCAGACAGGTTGGTGCGTTGCAGGCGATTCCAGTCGGGCGGTATTTCCACGGCCAGCCAGTCCGCGTCCAGATCCAGCCGTACCAAATCCGGACCCTCATTGACCACTCCGACCTCGGGTAGGGCATCCAGATCCAGAGGCTCACGGTGCAGGCCCTGCAGGCTTTGTTGTACATGGGGTGCGTGGAGGGGCCAAATCAGGCGCAGCCGTGAAGCACGCACCTGATTCAGGGCGTTCCGAAAAGGCAGATAGTCGCGCAGGAATTGGCCGCTGACCGCTCCCAGACGTCCCACGTTGAGACGGGCGTTGGGATATTGCAGGGGATCGACGACCCACTGTATGCAATCAATCCCCAGTGCCCGGGTCTGCGCAGCCTGAATGCGCTTGAGATGGAATGCGATGTGCCGTGTACGGTAATCCGGATGGATCCCCAGGATCAGGGATTCCAGCATGCCGGGAGCTGACGTGGAGGTCGGTACCGGAAGCAGGGTGCTTCTGGGACCGTCGTGCAGGAAGTCCAGCAGGAAACCCAGTACCCGGTCATGCTGGCGCGCCACGAGCGAACGGACTGCACCGAAGTCCGGATCGTGAAGATAGGTCGGATAAAGATAGACCGTGTCTGCCTGCCAGATAGTGGACTGAAGCTGGCGAATCGCGTCTGCATCCGTGACGCGAGGTGGCCCGTACATGACACCGTCGACAGTTTCCAGCACGGCCGGATCCGCCCAGGTATGCGTCTGGGTCCCCGCGTACAGATGTATCGGCGCGTCGGGGAAAAGCTGTGCAGCAGCCCGGGTGAGCTCGGCCGGGGCCAGTCCTGTCGCCTGTCCGGCGGGTGACAGGTGATAACAAACCAGGTGATGCCGGGCTCCCGCCGGATTCAGGGCGGTCAGTCTTGTCCCTGCAGCCATCAGGTCGGGACCGCGGTGCCATTGCAGAACATGGCCGCCGATTTCCCGCAACGTGGCGAAGAGGAACTGGGGAGGCAGGAGATGGGGATTGTGTGGGGCGCCCAAGGCGCGGCGCAGGGACTGTACCTTTTTCTGCCAGGCTGGATCCCGTACATCCAGCCGGGAAGCGGTCAGCGGCTGTCCTATCCTGGCCTGGCCTGATCCTGCCCCAGACATTTTCTTCAGGGACGGCGGACGCGACGGGAGGAGCCCCCATCGCCAAAGAGTACCTGCCACGCACGGCGCAGGCCGGCCACCTGGCCCTGGGCCGCGGCGGTGGGCTTGACCACGTGTTCCCCTACGAATTCGGCCGTGGCCCTGGTGGTGCGGGCGGCTTCCTGTGCATCGTTGAGGATCGGGAGAATGCCTTCCCGCACAATGCGAATCAGCTTGAGTACCTGACGGCTGAGTACAATCAGCAGTCCCAGGACCGCGAGGGTTTCCAGGGCAATGATAATGAAAGTGATGTCGCGGATGATGTCCAGTGTCCGTTCCATGATTTTTCTGTATCCAGTCAGGCCGGCTCTTCCGGCTTGGCGCGCATGAGCAACAGGGCAAACCAGGCCATCAGGGTGGCTTCAATGATGCGTACCTGACCGATGTGGAACCAGTCCAGGTCCAACAGAAGCCCGATGCCCTGCCCCAGGGCAAAGCCCACGGCCGCGGCCAATACATATACGATTAGATCCCGGTAGGTCCGGCCCTGCCACAGGTGGAAAAGGGCGCCATACCCTACCGCGAGGATCGCGCTGAGCACGAGTAGGGGATTGAGCCACCAGTCCGTGAACATCAGGCTGCAATGAGACCTCCGCCCAGACAACGGTCGCCGGTGTAAAAAACCGCCGCCTGTCCTGCTGCGACTCCATGCTGGGGGACAGCCAGCCTGACCCGCGTGGTGCCGTCGGTCTCCGGTTCCAGCTGGCAGGGAACGGTAGCTCCCCGATAGCGAATTTGGCATGCCAGTTCGGTGGAGACATCCGGGCGGTCGCCTTGGATCCAGTTTTCGTTTTGGAGCCCAAAGCTGGGCGTAGCCAACTGTGCCCGTGGTCCTACGACCAGGGCATTGCGCTGCACGTCCTTGCTGATGACGTACTGGGGCACACCACTTGGATTGGGCAGGTTGAGGCCACGACGCTGGCCGATAGTGTAGTGAAACAGTCCCTGGTGGGTGCCTATCTCTTCACCCGCCGTGGTAAAAACAGGGCCCGGTGCACCCGCGGCAGGACTCCAGTCACGCAGAAAACGCCGGTAGTCATCGTCGGCGACAAAGCACAGATCCATCGACTCCTGTTTGTCGGCTACGGGCAGGTGTCGCTGGCGGGCCATGGTCCTGAGATCGGACTTCAGGTAATGACCGACCGGGAAGAGCACCCGTTGCAGGCGGGCCTGGTTCAACACGCTCAACACATAACTCTGATCCTTGGCAGGATCCTTGGCGCGGTACAGGCAAGCCTGGCCATCCGCCTGGTGGCCCACACGGGCGTGGTGGCCGGTGGCCAAGTAGTCGGCACCCAGACGCCGGGCGTAGTCCAGCAGATACGTAAAGCGAATGTGCCGGTTGCAGTTGAGGCAGGGATTCGGGGTCAGCCCTTGACTGTAGTCCAGAATGAAAGGATCCACCACCCGTTGCCGAAACGTTTCTTCCACGTTGATCAGATAGAAAGGAATTTCCAGCTGATCGGCTACCTGCCGGGCCACCTCCACGCTTTCCCGTGAGCAGCATTTGTTGGTGGTGGCATGGCCTGGTCTTTCTTCTGACCACAGGCGCATCATGATGCCAAAACAGGCATAGCCTTCCTCTACCAGCAGAGATGCGGCCATGGAGCTGTCCAGGCCCCCACTCATGGCTACCGCGACGACGGTCGATCCAATGTCCATAGTGCATGCATTCTAGCACAGGGGCAGACGCGAAAATGCAGTTGGTCCGTACTGCCGGCGTCTGTCGATCGGTGACGGTGATGGCCTGGACCGACCGGATTCCCGACCTGACACCCGGCGCGCCGGGATCTGATACGGGAAGGTGGGCACGTTGCGAGTATGCGCCAGTCCGGGCTGCAGATGTACCGCGACAGCCCGGATTTCGCATCAGGCGGCCCAGATCATGCTATCAGGGCCGCAGACCATAATGAATTCTGACAGCACTGGTGCCAACCGTTATCCCCGGATTGGTAGGGTTCCTGGGCCCGGCAGACCTGTGTACACCCTGCGTGAATCGTACCGGATACATATGGGCGCAATGCGCAGGCGCATGACCATCGTCAGGGATATAGCAGCCATGACCGCATGCGCACCTGGTCGGGAGCAAACCAAGCAATATGACTGTTGATCAGGATCGTACCGGCGGGCGATCTCTGGTACAGGTCATAATACCGGCGGACCTGGCTGGCAAAGACTATTGGATTCAGGTGAAAGCTGGCCATGCAGCGGTACGCAGCTGCTCCGTAATACGGGCCAGCTGTTCCAGTACAAACGTGATGTCTGCCTCCTGTGTATGGTGACCCAGGCTGAAGCGCAAGGCGCCATAACTGTCGGGTGGAGTGATGCCCATGGCCGCCAGGACATGGCTGGGCTGATGTGCCCCACTGGTGCAGGCGCTGCCGCTGCTGGCCATAACGCCTGCCATATCGAGGCCAATGAGCATGGATTCCGCTTCCAGACCAGGAATGATGAAACTGGCGTGATGCGGCAACCGGTGTGTCGCCGAGCCGGTCAGGTAGGCTCCCTCGACAGTCTCTGTCACACCGGTGATCAGCTGATCCCGCAGACTTGCCAGATGGGCCCAGGATTCCGTACTGGTGGCCATATTCAGATCCAGGGCTGTCGCGAGACCACAAATGAGAGGCACATTTTCGGTGCCTGCCCGCCGTCCGCCTTCATGGCCGCCACCTGTCAGGAAGGGATGAAAAGGGGTGCCTTGGCGCAGATACAAAAAGCCTATGCCCTTGGGACCGTGAAACTTGTGCGCACTTGCACTCAAGGCGGATACACCCAGTTCGTCCACATGTACAGGGAGCTTGGTTAGGGCTTGCACGGCATCGGTGTGCAGGGGAACGCCGTGTGTCTGGCAAAGAGCCCCCATTTCCGCTATTGGCTGGAGGGTACCGACTTCATTGTTGGCCATCATGACCGAGACCAGGGCCGTTTCGGTGTTCAGGGATTGCGCCAGGCTGTCCGGATCGACCCGGCCGGCAGTATCGACCGGGAGCAGTACAATCTCAAAGTCATGGAGGTGGGCCAGATCCTCCAGTGTTTCCAGAATGGCCTTGTGTTCAATGGCCGAACTGATAATGCGATTGGTCCCGTACTGTGCCCGGCGTGCCAGGGCAATGCCGCGCACAGCGGCATTGTCGCTTTCGGATCCCCCACTGGTGAAGACAATCTCCTGCTCCCGGGCTCCGATATGCCGGGCGATACACCGGCGTGCAGACTGGAGACTGGCATGAGCCTTGCGGCCCACGGCATGGATGCTGGAGGGATTGCCATACATCTCGCTGAACAAAGGCTGCATGGCAGCTATCACCTCGGGCCATACCGGTGTGGTGGCCGAATGATCCATGTAAATGGGAGGGTGTGTACTGTTCATTGGGCCTGTACCCAATTCCTTTGTTGTCATGATGCCGGGATCCACTTCCCGGTCTCGGGGTGCTGACTTGGGCCTGTCCCGGTTTCCCACCAAGAACCCATCGCGCCCATTGTCTCACAAGCTGGACCCAATGGACGTGTGCCTGTACCAAGGTCATTCCAGCCTACCTGACTGCGGGTTTCTCGCCCTCAACGTTTCATGGAAGTATCCGAGCCAGGCAGAGTTGGGGAATCGTTGGATCCAAAGGAGTGTCTTGGATAGGGGACTATATACGGTCACACCACGCCCGTAGGCCGCGATGCCCCACCGGATACATTTTCAGGTTTCACAGGCCAGCTCACGCTGCCACCTCCACCCGCAGCTGCGCCGTCCCCGAACGCCGTATTTTCAGTCAACCATTGGTCCGCGGTGCTGCAGACCTTTATCTGCATCCACCCGGACCACAAATTTCAGTGTTGGCATGCGGCCACGGAGCGGTGGATCACCGCAGATGATGACCGCCAGGCAGCGCTGGAGACAGGTCGTCAAGAGGGTCTCCAAGAAGGACTGGAGATGGGTCGCCAAGAAGTGGAGACGAGTCTCTTCAGAGCCTTCACAGAGCTGGCACACCAGCTGTGGAGCCAGGATTATGAGGCTGCTCTGCGGCAGTGGCAGGCCACCGACAATCCGGCGTATCCTCTCTCAATACAGGCTCTGTTTGCGCTGCATGACCGGGGCCTGACCCCTGAGGATGTCGTCAACAGCGATTTTGCCTGGCCCAGCCTGCCTGACAAGTGAGCAACCAACGCATCCGCTGATCCCTCTGCGCACAGCACACATGGGAAGTTCTGAAGAGCTGTGGACAAACTCAATGAATACAGGCAAGAATATTGGACTTGATCGATTGTATTTGTATTAAGAATATAATCGTTGAAACAATCAAGTAATTAAGAAACTTTTTAGCAGAAACGAAATGTCTGTTGAGGCATTGCGGCTTTGCAAACAGCCCGGAGTCAACAGTTTGGACAATCAGCCCACTGTGAGCAGGTCTGCTGGCCCTGTGACAGGCAATCTGTACGCGTTACCGTCTGCTGTAGCGCTACGGCGAGACGGGGGCCTGTGTGCATCCGGGCTTGTACACAGACATTACATACGGTTTGTATCCGTCTCCCGGATAGCTAAGCTATAATCGGAGCCATCTTGCTCCGGATTGCTCCGGACCTCATATGTATCTGAGTGCAAGGACAGCGAGGTGCTGGACCTGGTTTGCATCTGCGCTGCAGTTTTCGTGTTCTGGGGACGAGGGAATTGGAATGTCGAAGATCACCAAAGTGCACGCCCGTGAAATTTTGGATAGCCGTGGCAATCCTACTTTGGAAGTAGACGTCATACTGGCGGATGGCCACAGCGGACGGGCAGCTGTCCCGAGTGGCGCCAGCACCGGCCTGTACGAAGCGGTTGAACTGCGGGATGGAGACCAGGACCGATACCGGGGCAAAGGGGTGATGAAGGCCGTCACCCATGTGAATGCCACACTGGGGCCCGCGCTGTACGGCCGTGATGCCCTGGAGCAGGTTGCACTGGATAGGCTCCTGTGCAACATTGACGGGACGGCCAACAAGAGCCATTACGGGGCCAATGCCATTTTGGGTATTAGTCTGGCGGTGGCCCGGGCGGCGGCAGACAGCCGGCAGATGCCGCTCTACCGGTACCTGGGGGGAGCCAACGCACATGTATTGCCCGTCCCCATGATGAACATCCTGAATGGTGGCGCGCATGCCTCCAACAGTACCGATTTCCAGGAATTCATGATCATGCCGGTCGGAGCCGATTCCTTTCGGCAGGCGGTCCAGTGGGGATCGGACATATATCATGCCCTGATGAAAGTGCTGGCAGGTATGGGGTATGCCACCAACGTTGGTGACGAAGGAGGGTTTGCCCCCAGTCTGGGCCACAACGAGAAAGCCGTCGAGGTCATCCTGCAGGCGATTGAAGACGTGGGGCTGCGCCCCGGCCATGATGTCTGGATTGCCTCGATCCGGCGGCTACCGAACTTTACGATCCGGAGACTGGCACCTATAACCTGGACATAGAAGGCAAGGTACTTTCCAGCCAGGAGATGGTGGACCTCTGGGCTGACTGGGTGGATCGTTTCCCGATTATCAGCATTGAGGATGGTCTGGCCGAGGATGATTTTGCCGGTTGGCAAGCCCTGCAGGCGCAAATGGGAGACCGTGTCCAGATTGTCGGTGATGACTTGCTCGTGACCAATGTGGACCGGATCGCCGAGGCCATCCGGCAGCAGCTGTGCAACTCCCTGCTGTGCAAGGTCAATCAGATCGGCACCCTGTCGGAAGCTGTAGCTGCAGTGGACATGAGTCGCCGTGCGGGCTGGACCGCGGTCATCAGCCACCGGTCCGGTGAAACGGAGGACGTCATCATTGCGGATCTGGTAGTGGGTCTCAATGCCGGACAGATCAAGACCGGCTCGCTGGCGCGCAGCGATCGGGTTGCCAAATACAATCAGCTTTTGCGGATTGAGGAACAGCTGGGTGAAGCCGCGGTGTATGCTGGGGCGCAGGCTTTTCACCAGCGGCTGGACCCTGCTTGAAGTCTCTCTGATTCAACCATCACGATTGTCACAGGAAGCCTAATGAAATCCTCCACACCTATTGAGATCCCGGCAAGCCGGTACATGACCGAATACAGTGAAGTCTGGAATCAGGATGTGTTTTGTGTCGAGAACAGCCAGGGCGAGAAATTCTACCTGCATACGGCGAACGTCACCATTGAAGGCGATGAATTCTCTTCCCTGTCCTTCCGGCGCCAGATCCGGCGGGGGGCGCAAGCTGTTTTGCCCAAAGGCTATATCGTGGTGGAGTCCACCAATGGGGTCCCCATGGTGCAGTGGGATCGGGAGGTGGATGGAGGACTCACGATCGCGGATTTCGATATCGACTTCTGAACGGAGTTGGTGCTCCGGACCGAAATACGGATAATGGGATCAGATCCGTGTCCTCCGGGGACGGATCCAATCCGGTACAGGTACTACAGGCTGGGGTTGTCCCGGGGGAGGCCAGGATCGGTACGGGTTGCACGAAAGCATCTGCAGTGAGTCTATTTGCCAGGTTGTGAGGAACAGACATGTCGATACGAGCTGCTGTCTTGGAGACTCCCAATACACCGCTGGACATAAGGGAATTCGAACTGCCCCCACTCAAGGCAGGTGAGGTGGAAGTGCGTCTGGTAGCCAGCGGCGTGTGTCATTCCGACTGGCACATCGTCAAGGGAGAATGGGCGCACCAGGAACTGCCTTGCATTCTGGGGCATGAAGGAGCGGGCATTGTGGAGGCGGTGGCCGATGACATCCAGGACATTCGGGTGGGCGATCACGTCATTCTCTCCTGGAAGCCCAGCTGCGGCTACTGCGAGGCCTGCCAGAAAGGCCATCCGGTCGTGTGCCATACAGAACATGATCAGTCCACAGCCCCCCTGAGCCGGGATACAGGGAAACCCATGCTCAAAATGAATGCCCTGGGCACGTTCAGCACCCGTACGATAGTACAGCGGTCCAATGCTGTTCCGATCGACAAGGACATGCCTTTGGACAGGGCGGCTCTCATCGGCTGCGGTGTAATGACCGGTGTGGGAGCTGTCATCAATACGGCGCAAGTGGAACCGGGCAGTTCCGTAGTGGTGTTTGGCTGTGGCGGTGTAGGCCTGAATTGCATTCAGGGCGCACGGCTGGCCAATGCCTATCCCATCATTGCGGTGGACCTGTTGGACAACAAGCTGGACATGGCGCGTGAGTTCGGGGCCACACACGTGGTCAATGCCGGCCGGGAGGACCCGGTCGAGCGTATCCGCGCCATCACGGGCGGACCGGGAGCTCATTATGCCTTCGAGGCCATTGGCTTGACGGCAGCTCCGTTCATCCAAAGCCTGGAATGTACCCGGCCACGTGGGGTGACCGTCTATGTTGGCCATGCCCCGCTGGATACCGAGTTGAAGATGGATGCCCGCATGTGGATCGCCGAGAAGACCGTGATAGGATCCCTGTATGGTTCAGCCCGCACCCAGATCGACTTTCCCCGGATCGTCCAGTTGTACAAGGAGGGCCGCCTCCAGATTGACGAGCTGGTGAGCCGTGAATTCCCCCTGGAAGGGGTCAACGATGCATTTGATGTACTGGCCCGGGGTGAGGTAGCCCGCAGTATCCTGCGCATGTAGATCGTACAGGCCCCGGTTTGGTCTGGACCCGCTGTCAGCGAGGCATGGGTAGCCCGTATTGTGTCATGAACCTGGGAAGCAGGTCGCAACCCAGCCACCTGCATGTATGTCCGACAAGCTTGGCCCGAACATGAGGATTTGCCACAGTCATGTATGACGCTCGCATCGTACGCATTGAATGGGGAGCATTGCCTGGCCGACGCCCCCGCATAGCACGCATGAATTCCCGTCTGGATGTCCATGGGCAGGACGTGCCGGTGTTGCTCATGCGCGTAGAGACCGATGATGGCCATACTGGTACCGGCTGGTCCAACTGCACGCGTGAGAATGCCAGTGCCCTGCTGGGGAAATCACTCCAGGATGTATTTGTGGCAGGCACAGGGCCGGTTGCTGGTTGGCAGGATTTTGAGTTGCCGCTGTGGGATCTGGCGGCCCGTATGTCCGGCCAGTCCGTTCGTGCCCTGCTGGCCGGATGGCAGGATGCCGGTGAGACGGTGGCCCGGAAGGTACGTTGCTATGACACCTCACTCTACATTGACGACTTGCATCTGGCCGACGATGCAGCGGCCGTAGCCCTGATCCAGGAAGAAGCGCGATTCGGCTATGAGCATGGGCATCGGGCGTTCAAGATCAAGGTAGGTCGTGGTGGACGGCACATGCCCCTGGAAGCGGGGACCGTGCGTGACATTGCCGTGATCCGGGGTGTGCGTGAGGCGGTGGGACCTGACTGCCCCATCATGATCGACGCCAACAATGCATACAACCTCAACTTGGCCAAGCGGGTGTTGGCGGAAACCGCCGATGCCGATGTTTTCTGGCTGGAAGAGGCGTTTCATGAAGATCCTGTCCTCTATGAGGATCTGCAGCAGTGGATGCAGCGCGAAGGTCTGTCCGTGCACATTGCCGATGGCGAAGGTTTGGCTGCCCCGCCTTTGCTGACGTGGGCCCGGGAAGGCCTTGTGAACGTCATTCAATACGACATTTTTTCCTATGGGTTCACCCGTTGGCTCAAGCTGGGACCACAGCTGGATGAATGGGGGGTGCTGACCGCGCCGCATCATTATGGACGGGTTATCGGCAACTATGTGACCGGACACCTGGCGCCGGTGATTGCGGGTTTCGGCTTTGTGGAATGGGACGAGGCGGAAACTCCGGGCCTGCAGCCCGGGTACACGGTGCAGGAGGGCTTGATCCAGTTTCCGGAGCGTCCGGGCTTTGGCCTGGAGCTGGACCTGGACGTTTTCCGGACCCATGTGGCAGCGAACGGGTATCAGTGCAGTTTGGCCTGAGCTTGGCAACGGCTCGGTCTGCCACAGACGTGGCAGCCAGATTGGACATCTGCGGGCTGTACCTGAAACTCCCGGCAGGCATAGGGTGGCGGGTGAACGATTCGGATCGGGTACAGGGGAAGCTGGCTGAACGGGGCAAGGCGCGCGGTAACCGGTTGCCGCTGTCCCGGGTTGCTGCGTAAGCAGCGAGCAGGCCTGTCTGCTGTGACCGGGCAACCTGCTCCTGTCGTCGGCCTGAATCATTGCATCCCACCTCGCTGATCCTGACATCTGGCCCGGCTTGGGGCATAATGGAAGATGGAGTTTGCCGTGCCGCGAACTCTTTGCACATTCTTCCAGCCAAGGCTTTTTGTCCACCATGTCCCGTCCTTCTCGCTTGTCCCGCGGTTTCTTCCACGTGCTCCTTTGGCTGGTCCTGGGGCTGATAGGCAGCAGTTGTGTCGTGGTGACTCCTGTTGATGGGCAACTGCCCATAGTGGTTGAGCTGGTGCCAACCTTTACCCCAACGCCGGTACCGGCAGCTGGCACGTCACCCCAGGCAGCTGAAACGTCGTCCGAGGTAGATGAAACGGATGTGGTACCGACTGCCACGCCTGCATCCCCGCCGGACGAAGCGGAAAGTACCGCGGCTGAAGGCTTGGGCACCGGGTCCGTGACTGCACGCAACCTGAATATGCGCAGTAGTCCCGGTGTGGGGTATGCCATATTGGGACAACTGCCCCAGGACACTACGGTGGCCTTGCTCGAGCGCAGCACGGATCAGGGCTGGTGGCGTGTATGCTGCCTGGCGGATCAGGTGACCAGCGGCTGGGTGTCGGGCGATTATCTGATCCTTAGCCTGACGGCCACACCCACCGAGTCGACAGCGGCCCCGTCACCGCCGGCCTGGCCCTCCCTGGCCGAGAATCCCAGTCCTGCAGAGTTGCGGGAGAGCACAATCCAGATTGCCATGGGCAATCTGCCGGATTTCCGGTACAGTCATACGCCGGAAGCCCCTGTCAATCCGCTGACGGGCTTGCCCATTGACCCACAGCGCCTGAACCAGCGTCCCTTGGCGGTATGCATACCCTCCGACGTATCCGCACGGCCACAATCAGGCCTGTCACGCGCGGACGTGGTCTATGAATATCTGGTGGATGGCGATCAGATCACACGCATGACCGGTATTTTCTATGGTGACGACGTACCGCTCATTGGCCCTATACGCTCGGCACGCCTACTCAATTTCTATCTTGGTTACCAGTTCAACGCCGCCACCATGTGTTCCGGGGCCAGTGACTACATTCGGGTGCTGCTGCGGGAGGTATCCGAATTTCCCTTTTTCGACATCGACCTGGACAACCCGGCAGGCATTCTGCCTTATTCGCTGGTCATGAATTCAGGTCTGACCCGTTTTCATACCAACACCCAGGGCATGCGCCGCTGGCTGCAGGATGCGTTCCGGGAACAATCGATCGATCTGGCCGGTTTCCAGTTTGGTGAGGCTCCGGCCAGCCAGACCGCTGCCTCCTATATCTACATTCCCTATCCCAGGGTGTCCAGTGCCTGGGTGGAATTCAGCTACAATCCCGCCTCGGGCCAATATCTGCGTTCGGTCGGCGGGCAACCGCATCTGGATCGCAATGACAATGTGCAGATTGCCCCACACAACGTCATCATCCAGTACGTGCCCCATGACAGCACCTCCCTGATTGAGGATGCCTTGGGCAGCCGCAGCCTGGATCAAAACATTTTCGGCTCTGGCCGGGCTCTCGTGTTCCGGGATGGCCTCATGTACGAGGGCATCTGGACCTCGGACATCCTGGGCCGGATGCCGAGCTTCAGGACCGCCGCAGGTGTGGACATACCCCTGCATCCAGGCCGTACCTGGATTGCGCTGTTGCCGGAAGGGTATCAGATAACTACACAATAGACAGTGTCGGCGCTTCTGCGCCAAGGCCTGGCGCCGGGCTGAAGCGTCAGGCCGAAAACAGCGATGCCTGCTTGGTCCCATCATCATCGTCACCGGGGGCATCCAGGCCCAGATGCCGGTAGGCATTGGGGGTGGCTATACGACCGCTGGGCGTCCGTTGCAGGAAACCCAGCTGCAGCAGGTACGGTTCCACCACATCCATCACGGTGTCGGTTTCTTCACTGATGCTGGCGGACAGGGTCTCCAGTCCTGCGGGGCCCCCTGCAAACTTGTGGATCAGGCTCTCCAGCAGTCGCCGGTCCAGATCGTCCAGTCCCAGTTCATCGATGTCCAGCATTTTCAGGCCCTGGCGGGCCACGGTGGCGTCAATGCGGTTGGCTGCCTTGACTTGGGCAAAATCACGCACACGGCGCAGCATGCGCAAGGCCACCCGGGGTGTACCCCGGGCCCGACAGGCGATTTCATACGCCCCGTTGGCGTCGATCTCCACCTCCAGTTCCCGGCTAGCCCGTATGACGATAGCCTGTAGCGCTTCCTCAGCGTAAAAGTCGAAGCGGTCCACCACGCCGAAACGGGCACGCAAGGGTGCCGACAGCAGGGCCAGGCGCGTAGTGGCGCCAACCACCGTAAACCGGGGCAGGGGCAGACGGACGTTCCGGGCGCCGGGCCCCGTGCCAATCACGATGTCGAGAATGGAGTCTTCCATGGCCGGATAGAGGATTTCCTCGATCACCGGGCGCAGGCGATGAATCTCGTCGATGAACAGGATGTCGGCGCGCTGCAGGTTGGTCAGGATGGCCGCCAGGTCCCCCTGACGTTCAATGGCAGGACCCGAGGTGATTTTGAGCACCGCGCCCATTTCGTGCGCCAGAATGTGACTAAGGGTGGTTTTGCCGAGCCCGGGCGGACCGTACAGCAGAACATGGTCCAGGGGCTCGTTGCGCAGTTTAGCCGCTTCCACCAAAATGGTCATTTTGGTGCGCAGGTTCTCCTGTCCGATCATCTCGGACAGCCACTTGGGTCTCAGGGCATAGTCGGGAGCCCGATCCTGCGGTTGTTGTCGGCCGGCAATGACCCGTTCCGGCTGCTCACTACGGGTCGTGGTTACCTGGCTGCTTTGTTTCGCCATAGCCCAGACGGGTTCCTTGCCCTGTCAGGACCAGGCAGTCATGAAACGGGCGGCCGCACCCCGGGTCAGGTCCTCCCAGGGCAGTTCCAGATCCGCACGGCCAAAGTGGCCGTAGGCAGCGGTCGGGCGGTAGATGGGACGGCGCAGTTCCAGTTCCTCTACAATGCCCTGCGGGCTGAGATCGAAGTGGTGCTGGATGCTCTGCGCCAGTTCCGCGTCCGGTACCGTGCCTGTCCCGAAAGTTTCCAGCAGTACGCTGACCGGTTCCGGATAGCCGATGGCGTAGGCGAGCTGCACTTCGCAGCGCTGGGCCAGACCGGCAGCCACGACACATTTCGCGACCAGACGCGCCATATAGGCGGCACTGCGATCGACCTTGGTGCAATCTTTGCCACTGAACGCCCCGCCGCCGTGGCGGCTCATCCCGCCATAGGTGTCGACGATGATCTTGCGCCCGGTCACACCGGCGTCGGCAGCCGGTCCACCCACGACGAAACGGCCTGTGGGATTGATGTGGACAATCATGTCCTGGTCCAGCAAGCCGGTGGGCGCCAGGACAGGGTCCAGGACGTGCGCACGCAATTGGCTGTTGATGTCGTTCTGACTGACGTCAGGGGCATGCTGGGCACTGAGGACTACGGTGTGAATGCGGTGCGGTGTGCCCTCCCGGTACTCCACGGTCACCTGAGACTTGCCATCCGGGCGCAGCCAGGGCAACGTGCCGGACTTCCGCTTCTGGCTCAGGGTGCGCGTCAGACTGTGCGCCAGGTGAATGGGCAACGGCATGTAGGCCGGGGTTTCGTTGCAGGCGAAGCCGAACATCATGCCCTGATCCCCGGCTCCCTGCTGGGCCTGGGACACCCCGGCGTCAATGTCGGGACTCTGGGCACTGATGTGGCAGTGCAGCGTATGGTGCTCCGGACCGAAGTCCTCGTCCGGTCCATAACCGATGCGTTGCAGTACGTCTTTCACTACGCCGGGATAGTTCACCCTGACGTCGGCGCGGGTCGTGATTTCCCCCAGCAAAAAGACATGGCTGGATTTCACCGCCGTTTCACATGCTACCCGGGCCATGGGATCCACCGCCAGGTGGGCGTCCAGCACGGCGTCACTGATTTGGTCACACACTTTGTCGGGATGGCCCTCGCTCACGGATTCGCTGGTGAAGAGATATCCGGTGGAAGGCAGGGAAGAATGGTGCATAGACGTCTTGCTGGCAGGAAGTGGATGAGAAGACAAAGAACCTGTTGCGTTATGTCGTACCGAGGGCCCAGCTGTGCAGATAATCGTCCTGGGCGGGGGTCAGCGTGTCGATCCGGATGTCCATGGCCTCCAGTTTGAGGCGGGCGATTTCCTGATCGATGTCGGCGGTGACGTCATACACGTCCGGTTCCAGTTCCGCCCCGTGTTCGACCATATGCAGGGCCGCCAGGGCCTGATTGGCAAAACTCATGTCCATCACGGTGGACGGATGGCCTTCGGCCGCCGCCAGATTGACCAGGCGGCCCTCGCCTATGACATAGAGGTTGCGCCCGTCCGCCAAGCGGTATTCATCCAGAAACTCCCGTATGCGCACTACCTCCCGGCTGAGGTCCCGCAAGGCGTCCATGTTGATTTCCACGTCGAAGTGACCGCTGTTGGCCAGGATGGCGCCATCCGGCATGACGTTGAAGTGATGCTTGTCCAGAATGTGCCGATTCCCCGTGGCGCTGCAGAAAATCTCGCCGACCCCGGCTGCCTCCAGCATGGGCATGACCCGGTACCCGTCCATGACAGCTTCCAGGGCCCGTACCGGGTCCACCTCGGTCACGATCACGTTGGCTCCCAGGCCTCGGGCGCGGGAGGCGATGCCCCGACTGCACCAGCCATAGCCGGCTACGACAAAATTGCGGCCGGCCAACAGGATGTTGGTGGCCCGCACGATGCCGTCCAGCGTGCTTTGGCCTGTACCGTACCGGTTGTCGAACAGATGCTTGGTCTGGGCGTCGTTGACGGCCATGACGGGATACCGCAGGTCACCCTGCCGGGCCATGGCCTTGAGCCGGATGATGCCGGTCGTGGTTTCCTCCGTGCCGCCCACCACCTGATCGAGCAAATCCTGGCGTTCTGTATGCAGGAGCGCCAGCAAGTCCATCCCGTCGTCCATCGTCAGGTGCGGCTGAATCTCCAGGGCAGCACCCAGATGGCTCACGTAGGTTGCGGTCGACGCGCCTTTCCGGGCAAAGACCGGTACTTCGTACTGTGTGACCAGGGCAGCGGCGACATCGTCCTGGGTACTGAGGGGATTGCTGGCACACAGGGCCAGATCCGCCCCGCCGGCCAGCAGGGCGCGTACCAGATTGCCGGTTTCGGTGGTGACGTGCATGCAGGCGGCCATGCGCACGCCCTGGAACGGCCGGGATGCGGCAAACCGTTTTTCCAGGGCTGCCAGCACGGGCATTTCCTTGCGGGCCCAGGCCATACGGCTGAGGCCCTGGTCCGCCAGGGAAAAGTCGGCTATGTCGCAATTCAGGTGCATCAGGTTCTGTTCACTGTCAGGCCCGGTCCGGATCGTCAGCGGGCAGGAACGGGTACAGGGTTATTATAGTCAGAATGGGGATCCCCCGTGGATCTTCCGGGCTGCCCAATCGGGTCTCAGATGATGGGCACCGGTGCTTCGGCCCGGGTCATCCGCTGCAGGAGATTGTCGCCATCCGTATCCACCAGCACGTGCGCGCGCATGCGTTCCCGGTTGCAAGATCCTTGCCTATCAACGCGAAATCAAACCACCAGCACGTGCGCGCGCATGCGTTCCCGGATAAAGCCTTCGCTGACGATATGATCCAGCCAGGCAGCCAGTCCGGTATAGTACCCGTTCACGTCAAGGATGCCGATGGGTTTGACTATAAGCCCCAGCTGGACCCAGGTAATGGCTTCCAGCAGTTCGTCCAGGGTACCAAAACCGCCGGGCAGGGCCACCACGGCATCAGCCTGGTCCAGCATGACCGTCTTGCGTTCATGCATGCTGGCTACCACGATTTGCGGACCGAGCGGTTGGCCGGCGGTTTCCTTGCCTACCAGGAACTCGGGGATGACCCCCAGAATGGATCCCCCGCTGTCCAGTACCCCCCGGGCTACGGCTCCCATCATGCCCATGGTACCGGCCCCATACACCAGGCGTATTGCGTTGCGTGCCAAAATTTGGCCAAACCGGTAGGCCTCATCAAGATACCGGGTCGGGACAGATGGCTGAGCTCCGCAATATACCACTACGGACCGGAAAGACGTCGAAGCCACCTCAGATCGCCTCCTGCTGATTGTTGGCCTGGGCCACCGCGCCCGCCAGTGACTGCCCAAAGGGCGGATAACAGATCCCGGTCTCGGTCACGATGCCTGTCAGGTAGCGATGCGGGGTAATGTCAAAGGCCGGATTGTACACGGGTACGTCGACAGGAGCCACGGGGGTCCCGCCGCACCGGGTGACCTCCGCGGCCTCACGTTCCTCAATGGGTATCAGGTCGCCCGCGGGCGTTGCCAGATCAATGGTGGACGTAGGGGCGACACAATAGACCGGGATGCCGTGTGCCTGGGCCAGCACAGCCACGTTGTAGGTCCCGATCTTGTTGGCTACGTCGCCGTTGGCGGCTACCCGGTCCGCCCCGAAGATCACGACGTCCACTTCCCCGGCGCGCATCAGGGAACCGGACACGTTGTCGGCAATCAGGTGCATCGGTACCTCGGCGCGCAACAGTTCCCAGGCGGTCAGTCGGGCGCCCTGCAGACGGGGACGGGTTTCGTTCACCCACACGTGGATGTTTTTGCCCTGTTCCTGGCAGGCGTAGACCACCCCCAGCGCCGTGCCGAAATCCACGGTCGCCAGCGATCCGGTATTGCAATGATGAAGCAGATTGGCGCCCTCCGGGATGACCGTGGCGCCCCAGTGCCCCATCCGGCGGTTGATGGCTACGTCCTCCTCCGCCAGGGTATGCGCTTCGGCCAGGGCCTGCCGTTGCAGCTGCTCCACCGCAGTGTCGGTTGCAGCAGTCACGGCAGCCAGTATCCGGGTTGTGGCCCAGCTCAGATTCACCGCCGTCGGCCGAGCGGCGTCCAGTTCCTGCTTGGCCGCCTGCAGATCCGCCAGCAGGCCGGTACGCGTGGGGGCCTGGCTCTGGTGAGCGGCCAAGGCCATACCATACGCGGCCGCAGCGCCAATGGCGGGTGCACCCCGTACGTACATCCGGGCAATACTGTCCGCGACTTCCTCTACTGTCCGCAACGTGGCGATTTCCAGTTTGCGCGGCAACTGCCGCTGATCTATCAGCCTGACTGTATTGTCTTCCCAGTATACTGTTGCCACACTTTCACCTCGCAGCTTTGTTTCAGCGGACCAAAGCCGGTTCCACGCCTTCCAGGATGGCGTCCAGCTCCATCCGGTCTTGGTCGTCCAGGAAATATTTGGGCATCCGGCAATGCGTAGTGCGAAATATGCCGCGGCGCTGCAGCACTTCCTTGTATACGGCCACACCGTGCAGGCGTTCAAAGGAAATCAGAGGCAGGATCCGGTTGAACAGAGCCCGGGCCGCCGCCGGCTGATTGGCTTCCAGCAGGTCCCAGAGCTGCACGTGCTGATGCGCAATCTGGCACGCCGGCATGTTGCCACACGCCCCGCGCCGGTATTCATCCAGCAAAAAGACCCCGCCCTGGCCCCCAAACACCCCGCGGCAGCTGTCACCGGTGGCGGCCAGGGTGGCGGACAGCTGGCGTGGCTCGGGCCAGGTTTCTTCCTTGACGTACTGTACCGCGTCCAGTTCCCGGCACATGCGACCGACCTGGGCGGAGGACATGGGCGTGCCGATAGGGCCCAGGAAATTCTGAATCACGATCGGGATGGAGACGGCCTGGGACAGCTGCCGATAATAGGCGTAGCAGCCGGCGGCGTCGGGATGCAACAGATAGGGCGGCATCGCCATGATACCGGCCGCGCCCTGGTCTTGAGCCCAGCGGGAAAAGGATGCGGCCACATTGGCATGCAGGCCCGAGGTCGTGGCGATGAAGGGTACCCGATCCTGGCAGGCATCCAGCACGATCCGAATCCAGGTCTCCTTCTCGGCATCGGACAAGGTGCCGAACTCGCTGGCGTTGGCGGGACCGACCAGGCCATGTACGCCCGCATCAAGGCAATATTCGATTTCCCGGCGCAAGCTGGCCTCGTCCAGATTCAGGTCAGCGTCAAAGGGCGTGACGACAATGACGAATATGCCACGCCAGGAGGATTGAAGGTTCATGTAGTGTTTCCGAAATGCAGTGTTTCAACAGGTGTACAACCGGGACGCAACGAACCCGTGCGGTCAGGGAGGCTACACCGGGATGCTTCAGACATCACGTGGCGGGTCATCTCCCTGTCGCGCAAGCAACGGCTGGAGCATGGCAGCTGGCGGTTCCCCGTGTGGGCTGCCAAGGACCATGGGGAGACACTGCCTGCGTGGTACACAGCACCGCGCTGCCAGAACCGGACGGTACGGCCAGGCATGGTGCAGTCGGTCATGGCCCAAGCCAGCGGATCCATTGGGATCGGAGTGTACCATATGCAGCTGGCACCATACGTTGTTCCCTGCTGCCGTCCACCCGGACTCGGGTACAGGGCCGAGCCCGCAGGACAGCTCTGGATGTACAAGGGACAGACTGCATGGTCCTGATGGCCTCTTTCAGGATTTGTCGACGGCCAGGTCAGACCAGATCAGCGAGACCGACTCCACCGGACTGTCCGGGACCAATCCGGGCAGGGTGCGGCCCTGGGCGCCACGATTGACCTGGGGGATGCTCTCCACTGCCAGCACGAGGATGCTCCGCCCGGCCTTGACCGCAATCTGGGCGTCGGTTTGTCGGCTGTCTGCGACCACGACACCGGCCACCTCGCCGGTCTTGGCGGTCAGCTTGTGGCTGTTCAGGCCACTGCCTACACGACCTTGCAGGGCGAACTCCTCAATGGCAGTGCGTTTGGCGAAGCCGTTGCGCGTAACCGAGAGAATGGAACTGGCCGGCTGGGCCGTGGCCGCCGCGATCAGACTGTCACGGGCGGCGATTTTCATGCTGCGTACCCCCTGGGCCCCCAAACCCAGGGTGCGTACCTCGGACTCCCGGAAGCGGATGGCCTTGCCGCGCGCCGTGAAAAGCATTACTTCATCTTCCCCGCAGGACAACAGCACCCAGCCCAGCTTGTCGCCTTTCTGCAAGTTGATTACTTTCAGCTCCTCACCGGGTGCTTCCAGCAGGCTGTTCACCCGCACACGCTTGATCATGCCCTGGACTGAGACCAGACACAGATAGGCCTGCTGTGCGGGATGCGAGTCACGGGGCAGGGGAATGGCGGCCACAATGGCATCCCGGCGCGTAAAGCCGGTCAGGTCGGCCACATGCTGCGGGGAACCGGACTGGGGCAGCCGGTGGATTTGAACACGCTGGCACCTGCCGTCGGCACTGAAGAGATACAGCATGTCACGGGTATTGGCCACGGTCGCCGACAGGCTGCTGTTGCGCCCGATTTCCTTGAAGCGGCTGCCGCTCATGCCCCGGTACGCATAGCGCTTGAGGGTACCGCGGTGCGCCGCCGAGACCCAGACCGTCTGGTCCGGTTCCAGCTCCTCCAGCGAAAGGGGTTGCACCGGCTGGTCCACGATGCGCGTCCGGCGCGCATCGCCGAATTCCTGCCGGAGCGCAGCCAGCTCGGCCTTGATCTCGGCCCGGATCAGATCGTCTGAGGCCAGCAGCTGTTCCAGCTGCCGTATCTGCGCGACCAGATCCCGGAATTCCGTGCGCAGTTGCCGGATCTCCAATCCCACCAACTGGCGCAGCGGCATGGCCAGAATGGCCCGGGCCTGTGGTTCCGTAAAGTGAAAATTCTTCTGCAGGTTGGTGCGTGCGGTGTCCGGACGGCGGCTTTGCCGAATCGTGGCGATGACGTCATCCAGGATATCCAAAGCCTTGAGCAAGCCTTCCACGATGTGGATCCGGGCCTGGGCCTGGGTGAGCTCGTAGGTCGTGCGCTGGTGCACGACGTCATGGCGATGGTCAATGAAGTGGAGCAGCATTTCCTGCAGGTTGAGACGCCGGGGTGCGCCGTCGACCAGGGCCACCATGGACAGCGAGAACGTCTGCTGCATGGGCGTCTGGGCAAACAGCTGGGCGATGATCTTGTTGGGGACCGCGGTCCGGGAGCACTCGATGCAGATGCGCATGCCTGCCCGATCGCTCTCGTCCCGGATATCCGCGATGCCCTGCAGCGAGCCTTGCCGGACCAGATGGGCAATGCGCTCGATCAGGTGTGTCTTGTTCGTGAGATAGGGGATCTGGGACACCACAATGCGGTGGCGGCCCATGGACATGTCTTCGGTGTGGATCTTGGCCCGGACCGTAAGACGTCCCCGGCCACTCGCGTAGGCGTTGAGCAGTCTGTCCTCTGTCTGGTTGCCCTTGGCCACGTGGGCATGGCGGTACAGCAGGCCCCCTGTGGGGAAATCGGGACCCTGGATGAAGCGCAGCAAGTCCCGGGTTTCGACCTGGTCCCGCCGGGCATGGTTGTCCAGCAGGTAATCGAGGGCATCACAGATCTCCCCCAGGTTATGGGGCGGGATTTGCGTCGCCATGCCCACGGCAATGCCGTTGGCCCCATTCACCAGCAGATTGGGCAGTGCGGTGGGCAGCCGGACAGGTTCCGACAGGGAATTGTCGAAATTGTTCGTCCATGCCACCGTCTCGCGTTCCAGATCCCGCATCATGAGATTGGACAGGGCGGCCAGCCGGGCTTCGGTGTAGCGCATGGCGGCGGGATTGTCACCGTCGATGCTTCCGAGATTGCCCTGGCCGTCAATGAGCGGATAACGCAGGCTGAAGTCCTGGGCCAGCCGCACCATCGCGTCATAGACGGACTGATCGCTGTGGGGATGGTATTTCCCCAGCACCTCGCCCACGATGCGTGCACTTTTCCGGTAGGAACCGGCATGATGCACCCGCAGATCGTGATACATGGCGTACAGAATGCGTCGCTGTACAGGCTTGAGCCCGTCGCGCACATCCGGCAGCGCCCGGCTCACGATTACACTCATGGCGTAATCCAGATAGGCTACCTGCATTTCCTGGGCCAGCGCCACCGTTGTCCGGGGCTGGCCCTGCTTCCTGGGCTGGCTCACGGGATGACCTGCAGGGGTTCGTGGCGACGGAGATCCACAATCTGATCCCGCAGGGCCGCGGCTTTTTCAAATTCCAGCTGCTGGGCTGCCTGCTTCATTTCCTTTTCCAGTTCCCGGATCATGTGCGCTATCTGCTCTTCGTTCAGGTCTGCCCAGGAGAGTGCGGCAGGTGCCTCCTCCGCAGGCAGTTCGGTGTCCTGTGTCATGGCCGCCACCCGATCGGTCAGGTCGCGGATGGCCTTGACGATGGTGGTCGGCTCAATGCCATGGGCCTCATTGTACTGCTGCTGCAAGTCACGGCGCCGATTCGTTTCCGCAAGTGCCCGGCGCATGGCCTCCGTCATCTTGTCGGCATAGAGGATGGCTTTGCCTTCCACGTGTCGGGCGGCCCGTCCCATGGTCTGGATCAGGGCGCTTTCACTGCGCAGAAAACCCTCCTTGTCGGCATCCAGCACAGCGACCAGTGTCACTTCCGGCAGATCCAGCCCTTCCCGCAGCAGGTTGATGCCCACCACCACGTCGTAAACGCCCATACGCAGATCCCGCAGAATATCCAGGCGTTCCAGGGTGTCGATTTCACTGTGCAGGTAGTGGACCCGGATGTTCATTTCGGCCAGGTACTCGGCCAGGTCCTCCGACATGCGTTTGGTAAGGGTGGTGATCAGGGAACGCTGGCCCTGCCGGATGCGTACCTGCACCTCGTGGATCAGATCCTCGATCTGGCCGCGGGTCGGTCTGACCTCGACCACCGGATCCAGCAGTCCCGTGGGCCGGATCAGCTGCTCCACGGTTTGCTGGGACCGGGCCAGTTCATAGGGACCGGGCGTCGCACTGACGTATATGACCTGGTTGATGCGTTCGGCGGTCTCTTCAAACATCAGGGGTCGGTTGTCCTTGGCGCTCGGCAGCCGAAAACCGAAGTCGACCAGGGTCTGCTTGCGGGAAAGATCACCGCGATACATGCCGCGCAGCTGCGGGATGGTCATATGGCTCTCGTCCACGATCAGCAGCCAGGAGGGCGGAAAATAGTCGAGCAGGGTCCAGGGCGGCGTGCCTTCTTCCCGCTGGTCCAGGTGGCGGCTGTAGTTCTCGATGCCGTTGCAGTAACCTACTGCCCGCAGCATTTCCAGATCGTAGTGGGTACGCTGGCCCAGGCGCTGGGCTTCCAGCAGTTTGCCGGCCGCCTGGAGTTCGGCCGTGCGCTGGTCCAGCTCGGCTTCGATGGTCGTGATGGAAGCTTCCAGCTTTTCGTCGGAGGTCACGAAGTGCTTGGCCGGGTAAATGGCCACTTCGTCCAGATCCGCGTACATTTCGCCGGTCAACAGGTCAAAGCGGCTGATCCGCTCGATTTCATCCCCGAAGAAGCTGATCCGGTACCCCGTGTCCTCGTAGGCGGGGTGTATCTCCAGTACATCACCGCGGACACGGAAACGGCCCCGATTCAGATCGCTGTCGTTGCGTTCATAGTAAATGCTGACCAGGTGCCGCAACACCCGCTGCCGCCGTATCTGTTCACCCACTCGCAGGGTACATACGGCATAGCCGTAGTCTTCCGGGTTGCCCAGTCCGTAGATACAGGACACCGAAGCCACAATCACCACGTCCGGGCGGGCAAAAAGTGCACTGGTAGCGGCCAGCCGGAGCCGTTCGATCTCGTCGTTGACCTGGGCCTCCTTTTCGATATAGACATCGGAACGGGGAATGTAGGCTTCCGGCTGATAGTAATCGTAATAGCTGACGAAGTACTCGACGGCATTCCGGGGCAGAAAGTCCTTGAGTTCGCTGTACAGCTGCGCGGCCAGCGTCTTGTTATGCGCCACGACCAGGGTGGGAACCTGGGCCCGTTCAATCACGTTGGCCATGGTGAAGGTCTTGCCGGAACCGGTGACGCCCAGCAGTACCTGATGGGTCAATCTCTGTTCCAGGCCCGTGGCCAGCGCCTCAATGGCCTCCGGCTGGTCGCCCGTAGGCTTGAATTCACTGCTAATTCGGAATGGTTGACTCATGGCATCGCCTATCAATCAAGGGTGACTATATAGAAAGATCCCCCAAGGGCATCGGTTACTACCTGTTCAGGTTTCACAGGCCAGCTCATGCTGCTACCTCCACCCGCAGTGGCGCCGTCACCGGACGCCGTTAGTGCAGCAAGCCCCTTGTCCCGTATGTTCACAGCAGCGTTCACATCGGCATTCTTTTCCATGCCACACTCACGGCAATGGTATTCCGACTGCGACTTCCGTTGGTACTGTTGCCAGGCCCGTTTTCTTTGCAGTCGGCGTAGTTTGGCATCCAGCTTTTTCAATTCCGGCAGGACGTATTGCCCCACGTTGCGATCAATGCCTACCGGATTGCCAGGCTTGGCGGGGCGGGTTGCCGGCACTTCGTACAGGATGGTTATGTACCCGTGGCCGGCTTCGTATTGCAGCGTGGCGTTCTTGGCCTTGCACCCGCTATAGGGGTTCTGGCCAGTCAATTTGATCCGGCCCACCATGGGTATATGCAGGCGGTTACCCTGGCGGATGTTCACACGCTGAAACATGTAGATTGTGGGCGTGGTCTTGAAGTTGGGATAACCGACTCCGGCCAAGAACTGCGTAAAGGCTTCGGCCAAGGGCTTCATGGCATTGCACACCAAGCCCACGGCTACAGCGCCACGCCACGGCGCTTCCTGGCTGTATAGCTTGGCTTGGTCACGCAAGGCAAAATATGACGGCTTGGGCTTTTTCGCCGTGCCCGCCTTGTACGCTGCATATTGTTCTTTGTGGCGCCCCAGCATTTCGTTGTAGGCATCACGGCAAGCACCTGCTGTGCGTAGCAGCTTATGGTGTTTGTGCAGGGATCCCGGATGCAGGCGCAGGGTAACGCCCCGGTAGGTTATGTTGGCTTTATCGTTCATGCCTTATGCTACCCGTACACCCTACCACTACACTGTGCCTGTACTTGGGGATCTTTCTATAGTAGGCTCCCCCAATCAAGTATCCATGTTCTTAATAATAACGCATATGCGGCCTGTATACCGGATTTGGGTCGTCTTCCGGTGCCCTGTGCCCCGTGCCGGGAACCAGAGCCACGTCACCCGTCTTGGCCCAAATACAAGGCCATACACATGCCTGACGCAACAGACAGTCTATAATGGATTGCCTTTCCCTGTATCTGTGGTTCTGCATCTGTGCAGCCCGGTGCAGGCAGAGACCGGGGTTGCCCCGGAATGCGGTGCTTTGCCATGAAAATGAAATTGCCGGAAACGATCCTCAAACTGCAGTCATCCCCTTCTGTCGTCCTGTTTACAGGCGTGGGCGTATTGGTGCTGATCCTGTTTCTGAGTGGCGCGCTGTCGAACCTGCAGCTGGCGTCAGGCGAGGACACGGGCCTGATGTCACTGTTCCAGAACACCTTCAACCGTGAAGGCTACACCCCATGGAACAGTGGCATGGACGAAGGCCGCCGCGTGCCCTCCTGGATGCTGGCTCTGTTTTGGGGCAGTGTTATCGTCTGCCTCCTGTACGCCGTGATTTCGCCGTCCTACCGCAAGGCTCTGATCATGACGACGGTGGCCATGCTGTTGCTGGCTTACGTGCTGATGCGGATCCAGGAAAATCAGGCAGAACGCGAAGTGGAGGCCATGGGGGGGCCACCACAGGCCGGGGATATGGGGGAGGCCATGGACCTGCCACCGCCACCGGAACCCGCCCCGTGGGTAACCGATCCTCCACCCTGGATCAGCATCGTGGCGGGGACTGGGGGAGCCGCGCTGCTGGGATTGGCCGGTTATGCCTTGTGGCAGCGGTATCAGGCCCTGGGAGGCCCGGGACAAGACATCGCGCAGCAGGCCGCGGTTGCCATGCAGCAGCTGGATGCGGGCCAGGACATTGCGGATACCATTTCCCACTGCTACATCAGCATGGTCCAGACCATCGAACAGCACCAGCGGATTCGACGGTCGGACGCCATGACGCCGCGTGAATTCGAGACCCATCTGCACAAGGCAGGTCTGAATTCCCAGCATGTGCACCAGTTATCCCAGCTGTTTGAACGGGTGCGCTTCGGCGACAAACCCGCCGGGGAACGGGAGCGACAGCATGCCCGTGACTGCCTGGCGCAGGTTGTCGCGGCATGGGGTAAAAACCCCGTATGAAAGGACGCTTGCTGCCCCTGGTGGTCCTGACGGCCGTGACGGTCGGGTGTGCCGTCCTGATCGAGGGCTTCGTACGGCAGGTGCTGCTGCAGCCCCTGCTCTACACGGCCTGGGTGGCTGATCTGTTCGTGCGCAGTCTGCCGCAAGGGGTGTTCTGGGGCCTGTTGACTCTGGTCGCGCTCTATTTGGCGGTCAAGAGCCTGTCTTTTCGGCGTCCCCGTGCCGTGAGCTCCCATATACGACCGCCAGTGCAGCTGGGTCCCGTGGCGCAATGGCAGACGCGCCTGCAGCGGGCCCGCAAACTGGATTACGCCAGCTGGACGCTGATGCGGGAACTGCGACGTCTCGCGCTGGAGATCGTCACAGGCGAAAAGGCTGCCAGCGAGCCCGAGACGGTGGATACGGTGTCGTTGCAGGAGGCCGGGCTGCCTGCGCATTTCATTCACTATTTCGAGACCCGCATGGAAGGCAGCGACAACCCGTGGCCAGCCTGGCTGCGCCGCTGGTCCCTGGGCCAGCAGGCACACGACTTCATCTCGGAATCCCATCCTGAACCCCACGAGATTGTAAGCTATCTGGAGGAACGCACGATGGTACGGAACGAACAGGAATGACAGTGGATCTGCAACTTGCCGACGTGGCACCGGTCGCCCGGTCTGTAATGAAGGAAGTGTCCCGCGCCATTGTGGGCAAATCCGAGCTGCTGCATCACATCATGGTGGCCCTGCTGGCCGATGGCCATATCCTGCTGGAGGATTACCCGGGCCTGGCCAAGACGCTGACGGCACACAGTTTCGCCCAGGTGCTGGGTCTCAGTTTCCGCCGGATTCAGTTCACTCCCGATCTGTTGCCGGGCGACATCCTGGGCGGTTACATCTTCAATCGCAACAGCGGAACCTTTGAATTGCACAAGGGGCCCATCTTCAGCCAGGTGGTGCTGGCCGACGAGATCAACCGGGCTTCGCCCAAAACCCAGTCGGCCTTGCTGGAGGCCATGCAGGAGCGTCAGGTGTCCCTGGAAGGGGAAACCATGAAACTGCCGGAACCCTTCATCGTCATCGCCACGCAGAACCCCATCGAATACGAGGGCACCTTTCCCCTGCCCGAAGCGCAACTGGATCGTTTTCTGGTCAAGCTTTCGGTAGGCTATCCCACGGCGGAGGATGAAGCCCGGATCCTGCTCAACCGCAAGGACCGCAAACAGGATGAAGTACCGATGCAGGTGCAGACCGATGCCGCTGCCCTGCTGGCGCTGCGCCGGGCGATTGAGGACGTACACGTGAACGACGATCTGACCACGTACATCGTCCAGCTGATCAACGCCACGCGCCGGGACAGTCGGGTGGCGGTGGGCGCCAGCCCGCGGGGTTCCCTGGCTCTGTTCAAACTGACGCGGGCCCATGCCGCGCTGGATGAAAGGGATTTCGTGCTGCCGGATGACATCAAGGCGTATGTCCATCACGCGCTGGCCCATCGCCTCATCCTGAATCCGGATCTTTGGCTGCGCCAGGGCGCGGTGCAACAGATTCTGGACGGGATTCTGGATGCGGTGCCCGTGCCTCTGATCGCCACGGCCTGAGGAGGACATTTGCCGCGTCTCATAGTGGTCGTCCTGCTGCTGATGGCCGTCATGGTGGCCGGGTTGGCCACCATCAATGGACAAGTACTGGCCTTGGCCGTACCCTTGCTGGTTTTCATGGGCGCTGCCCTGTACTGGATGCCGCCCCCGCTGGATCTGCACGTGCACCGCACCCTGGACAGCGAGCGAGTGGGCCATGACTCTGAAGTTCAGGTGGATCTGATCCTGCAGGATCCCGCCGGCACGATGGAAGAGGTCCAGATTGGGCAGCCCCTGCCGGAAAACCTGCAGTACGAAGAAGGGGACAGAAACTGCCTCGCCCTGTTCCCTGCGGATGAACCCTTGACCTTGAGCTACAAGCTGCGGGGACCGCGCGGTTACTACGTGTTGCCTGTCGTGCACCTGGAGGCCCGCGATCCTTTCGGTCTTCTGCGCAAGACCACGACCGCGAACGTGCTCAACCAGCTGTTCGTGCTGCCCCAGCCGCTCCGCATTCCCCCCATGGCGATCAAGGCCCGGCGCACACGGGTGTATCCCGGCATGATTCCGGCCCGCAAGGGAGGGCCGGGAGTGGAGTTTCACGGGCTCCGGGAATACCAAACCGGTGACAGCTGGCGCTGGCTCAACCACCGGGTCAACGCCCGCATGGAATCCGATCTGTTCGTCAACGAGTTCGAGCTGGAACGCGCCATCGACATTGGCCTGATCCTGGATATCCGGGCGACCACCAACCTGTTTGCCCAGGGCCACAGCATTCTGGAGTACAGCATCCAGGCCACGGCCGCGCTGGCGGAGAACCTGTTGACCTACGGGAATCGGGTGGGCCTGTTTCTGTATGGCGGCTCCATTGACTGGACTTTCCCCGGATCGGGGAAACAGCAGTACGAAAAGATTTTGCGTACCCTGGCCCGCGCCCGTATCGAGAGCAGCCAGATCTTCAATCGCCTGGATCACATTCCGGCCCGTCTGTTTCCGCACCGCTCCCTCCTGATCCTGGTCAGTCCTTTGCATCCGCTGGACTACCGGGACTTGCATACGCTGCGTGCCAAGCAGTATCAGGTCATGGTGATCAGCCCTGATCCTATCGCCTTTGAAGCCGCCCTGCTGGAAGACCAGACCGAGCTGGAGCTGGCCCAGCGTCTGGCCCAACTGGAACGGAACAATCTCATGGCGCAACTGGCGCGCCGGGGCGTTCAGGTGTGCACGTGGGACACCCGGCAATCCTTCGCGGATGTAGCCCAGAGCGCTTTCAGCCATCCCCGTATGCTGCAGGCCCTGCACATGGGATGACGCCGGTGTACCGGCAATGGGACAAAAGGAAGATCACAGATGGCCCCACAACATTATGCGCCGCGGAAGATCCGGGTCATCCGGGCCCAGAGCCGAATACAAATCGACTGGCAGAACGGCACGGTCAGCTCGCTGCCCCTGGACTGGTTGCGTGCCCATTGCCCGTGCGCTACCTGTCGGGCAGAGCGGGGTGAGAGCGGGACGGCCAAGGACCCCCTGGCCCTGACTTCCGGGCCGCTGCCCAGCTGCAGAGTGGCTGACGTGGAACTGGTAGGCGGGTATGCCATCCGCATCACCTGGGAGGATGGGCACGATACAGGCATCTATGCCTTTTCGTGGCTGTACGAAGCACAGCCCGGTGCAGAGCCGGATTCCCCGGCCACGAGCTGACCGGGAGCAGGTGCCTGCTATAATCGGGTCATCGGCATGGCTGCTCCTGCGTGTCCATGCATAACCGGAACCACACATTGCACCTTGGGGGTGTCGGCTCTTTCCCATGCAATCACGCGTGCTCTTGGCCCCCTCGATTTTGACAGCTGATTTCAGCCATCTGCGGAACGCGATTGCACAAGCCGAGGCGGCCAGTGTCGATGCCTTGCACCTGGATGTCATGGATGGCCATTTCGTGCCCAACATCACGTTTGGACCCGATCTGATTGCCTGCGTGCGCTCCCTGACCGCCACTTGGCTGGACGTGCACTTGATGGTGGAGGAACCCCTGCGCATGATCGACAGGTTCATTGAGGCCGGCGCGGATTCGCTCACCGTGCATGCAGAAGCCTGCCGGGATCCCAGTCGTGTCCTGGATACTGTCCGGCAGCAGAACCGCCAGGCGGGCATCGCGTTGAATCCGGGTACCGCCTGTGACACTGTGGTCGATCTTCTCCCCATGGTGGAGCGGGTGCTGATTATGAGTGTATCGCCTGGCTTCGGCGGTGCTCCTTTCATCCGTTCCACACCCGCCAAGATCAGGCGAATGCAGGCCTTGCTGCAGGAGTTGCCGGATGGGCAACGTCCGGATCTGCAGGTGGATGGGGGTATTGACCGTTCCAATATCCGGGATGTGGTACAGGCCGGCGCCAACAGCATTGTGGCCGGCAGCAGCATTTACAACAAGCGCGGATCTGTGCACGCCAACGTGACGGCCCTGCGCGACGCCCTGCAGGAGGCCTAGACGGCTGTGGAACCTCGAACGGAACTGCCCCCATCACGCCGCCGGCGTCGCCGGCTTGTCTGGTTGCTGTTATTGCTGCTTGCCCTGCTGGTGCTGATCGCACTGGTCCTGTGGTGGTTTTTCCGGACACCGGAGATCCCTGTATCGGTACCGCCGGCTGCGCTCGAACTGCCCACGGCTACGGCAGAACCTACGGCTACGCCGGAACCCACGCCTGTACCGGAACCCGCCACCGCCGACTCCCTGCTGTGTCTGGACAACGAATGCCGGCATGAACTGGAATTCCCGGAGGTGCCGGATACATGGCTGGAGATGGTGGATGACAGCCTGGCCTACAACTGGTCTGTGCCCTCAAATACCTGTCTGGCTGACATTGCCGCCTTCATGGCGAATGAGGGCATTGCCATGGAGTGGGTGTCTTTCACGCTTCTGGATGTATTGCCGGAACCCGAAACCGAAACTCCAGTCTTCTACGAGTTCCCGCCGTCGGACGATCCCATCAATGATCCCGCGCCGGATGCGGGTACTGCCATGTGCGTTCTGGACGCGGATTCAAACAAGCGGGCCTACTGCCAGGTAGCCGTGTCCCGAATTGACGAGGAGATGAACGACAATGCTCGCCTCGCTCTGATTCTGGTTGCCCTGGATGCCTTGCGGCGTGTCCATTACGAGCAGGTGACCGAGGATCTGGAAGCCTATTACCTGGCACTGGCGGAGGCATTGCCTCGCTTTGTGCCTGTCGTCCGTGAGGAGAACGGGACTTGGACGACCGACTGCTGGGACCTGTTGTTGCCGTAAAGATCTCTTAAGGGTACACATCGTCCCGAGCGTTTGCCTGCGGTCCTGACCGTATGTACCGGGCTGTCCGGGTTCAGGCACTGGTCAGGGCCGCGCAGGTCAAGCGGATACCGGCCATGATCAAGGTGCCTACTCCTGCCGGCCCACACGCACCTGCACATAGCGGTGCCGGTGTTTCCGGGACATGAAGGGATACACGCCCATGTAGCCCCACTGGTACCAGGTCCCCCCATGGGTGTGGACTTCACTGCACACATACGCCGGGACCCCATGATTGACGATGGGGGCTCACTAAACCCCGGTAGAAGCACCAGGCGTTCGTGTACACCGGTACGACCGACGCCACTTGGCAGCGCATGACAGCATGCAGGGTAGCCCGGTCCGCATGAGCTGTCACTTGGGCCGCCACTGGGTTGCGAGCCCGGTCTTGCAGATCCAGGGGCTGCGTCAGGATGCCTTGGGTTTGCAGCTCCCGCTGACGGTGGACGTGGCAGTTAGGGCATGGTGGATGCACATAGCACCGGACATCGGGACGGGCGCCGGATGTACAGCGGCGCCCGCCGGGCCAGTGCACTGCTCTATACAGGCTACGGTCGACACGTGGTCCGGAAAGCGTGCCAAGAGTGCAACCAATGCAAGATCCTTGTCCCTAACCGTCAGCCTTGCTGTGGCTGATGCCCTGTTTTATCCTCGGGCAGATCTACATACAAATGACCGTTACTTGGCCGTGTAAGCCCTGGATCTGGCTTGCCTCCCAGTTTCCTCGTCAGCGAGGATGCAGGACGTAGTTCCAGTCGTCGTGAGCATCGGCGTGCGGGAGCGCCGGTGTCGCCGACACGTCGGTCGGCGGGTCGGGTGCGGTGTGGTCCGCCTGCGTAGCCGTGGGGGCAGGGCCGATCCAGTCGACCACGGTCTCGAAGGTGCGCCCGGCGGTGTCGGGCCCCGGCCAGGTGCGGCGACAGAACAGGCGATGCTCAATCCGGTGCCACTTGCGGGTGCCGGGAGGGCAGTGGCTGACGTGGAGGCGCAGCCCGGTGTCGTCGGCCCAGCGCTGCAGGGCGCGCCGCCAGCGACGGGAGCGATAGCCGTTATGGCCGCCGGCATCCGTGACGATGAACACGGCGTGCGCCTGGGGATAGCGGTGGCGACCCAGCTCCACCCACCAGCGGCGTAGGGCAGCTACGGCGAAGGTGGGCGTGTAGGGGTCGGGATCGTCGGAGCCCTCGGCGGCATCGGGGCCCAGGTCACAGATGGTGTAGGGCCTGGTCTGGCCGTCCGTGTCCCGGGGCAAGTCATGGAGCAGAGCAGTCGTGTCCGGGTCCGCGGCGGTGTCCGCGTGGTCGGCGTGGGGGCCTTCGCGTCCCCGCTCCTCCTTCTTCTGGGTGTCGACCGCCAGTACCGGCAGCCGGTGCTGCAGGCAGACGTCGGCCTGGGCGTTGATGTAGGCGAACTGCGTGCTGGGATCGGGGTGGGCCTCCCCGGCGCGCCGGGTGCCCATCGTATACCGCTGATAGCCCAGGGTCGGTAGCAAGCGGCTGATCGTGGTCGGGCTGGCCCGCCAGCCGGCGCGCACCAGCGCGGCCGCCAGCTGGGCCTGGCTCTGGCATGTCCAGCGCAGGGGCGCCGGCGTGTCGCCGTGGCTCAGGGGCTCCATCAGCTGTTCCAGCGCTTGGGTGATCCCGGGCTGCGCCTGTGCGATGCTGGGCCGGCCGGCCCCCGGGCGGCGGATACGTCCGGGCTGGAGGTCGCCGGCTGCCACTTCCTGGCGTCCCTTGCGGATGGTGGTGCGCGACATGCCGGTGGCGGCCGCGACCATGGCATCGCCGCCATAGCCGAGGGCACGGGATTCGGTGGCGGCCCAGATGCGCCGGGCGCGCTCGTCAAGGAAGGGCTTGAGGGTCACGTACTTGGCGCGGATGGTGGCTTCGGTGTCCGAATTGCGTCGCTTGCGTACCATAGGGTGTACTGTACCACAGCACCGGAGAGATGACTATATAATTGGGGACTATATACGTACTCACACCGGGCCCGCAGGCCGCGATGCTCTTCCATATACATTTTCAGGCTTCACAGACCAACTAACGTTGCAATCTCCACCCGCAGATGCGCCGTCCCCGGACGCCGTATTCTTATCCAACCACTTGTCCCGTATGTTTAAGGCCGCGTTTATATCAGCATTCTTTTCCACATCGCACTTTCCGCAATGGTAAACAGACTGGGACTTGCGGTTAGCCTTGCGTACAACCCCACAGTTATGACACTTTTGTGACGTATACTTGGGGTCTATCTCCTCTGTGTACGTTTTGTAACTCATATACCGTTCCAGCCGTCCCCATCCACTGCGTAAAATAGCACGGTTTAGCCCTCTTTTCTGCGCCACATTCTTGCCGGGTTTTTCCTTGGAGCCACTGGCGCTCCGAGTCATACCCTGCATGTTCAGGTCTTCAAAGATAACTAGATCGTGTATGTCAGCAAGGATACGACTGGTTT
Organism: Caldilineaceae bacterium; assembly: GCA_965200385.1. Lineage (GTDB taxonomy): Bacteria > Chloroflexota > Anaerolineae > Caldilineales > Caldilineaceae > Bin34. The sequence continues at coordinate 2,813,864 of OZ241342.1, read as the reverse complement.
GGTGGCACCAATTCTTTATGACATGACGCATCTCCCTGTATACCCTTTGTATACGCAATTTAGTGTATTTCCAACCGATGCTCTTGTACTGTTGGCGGGCCAACTTCTTTTGCAGCCTATGCAGTTTGGCATTCAACCTCAACAGACTTGGCAGTTCGTACATATCCCCTGTACTTAATGCAACCTGCCCCACGTTCCGGTCAATACCTACAGGATTAATAGGATTGGCAGGTCTAACCGGTCGTGTTTCGGGCACTTCATACAAGATGGACACATACCAGTTACCAGCTTCGTACTTGAACGTGGCCTGTTTGGGGCTATAACCGGCATATGGGTTCTTGCCTGTCATCCGCACCCACCCCAACTTGGGGATGTAGATTTTCTTACCCTTGATTTTGATATCCTGTGGCACAGTGAATTTGGGCGTGGTTTTAAATTTCCGTTTCCAGTCTGGATGCCCCGCACCAGCAAAGAACCGTTTATAGGCTTCGGCCAAATGTTTCACGGTATAGCGCACAGTGCCCGATGGCAACTCGCCTAACCAGGGCAGATCCTGCTTGACTTGTACGTACAACTTACACAAAGTGAAGAACGTAACCGATGGTTTATCGGCTTTGCCAGCCTTGTAATCCTGATATTGTCTTTCGCATATTTCCAGGACTTCATTCCACACCTTGCGACAGGCCCTGGCAATACGCATCATCTTGTCGTGTTTCGCTTTGGACCCTGGCCGTACACGCAAGGTAATACCCTGGTGAACCATTGTCTCTTCTATGTTCATACCCTATCTTAGCTTACCCGCTCCTGTCTACACTACGCGGTGTGAATACGTATATAGTCCCCATATAATTCAGAGCATGCCTAAGCGCTCCGTCTGTGGGCAGACCCAACCGCAGAGAGCTGTCGGCCCTGCAAATTTTGGCTTGCTTGCGCATGGTGCATGACCTGCCTGACATCCAATCACACCGCCGGCAATGGTTCGCTGCAGGCACACCGGAGCCGGTGCCCACGTACCAAGGTGTAACCGGTACCAGGCGCAACCTGCTTGACCCGGCAGGTTCAGAGCAGCAGAATGAAGGAATAGACCAGAGGAGCCGTAAACAGCAGGGAATCCAGGCGGTCCAGCATGCCGCCATGACCCCGGAAAAAAGTTCCCGAATCCTTGGCGCCTACATGCCGTTTCCACATGCTGATGGTCAAGTCGCCCAGTTGGCCCAGCAGGCTGATGGCCATGGCCAAGGCCAGTCCGGTCCAGAGGTTGATGGGCAGCGGGGCAAAAAAGGAAGGCTCCAGGGACGTGAGTGTTTGAATGCCCGTCAAGCCCAGAATCGGGGTGTGGGACAGCGCAATCAGGGCCTTGGACCATCCGGGTTGATAGGACGCCAGGATCAGGAGTATGCCGAACAGCGGTCCCACGATGACTGCGCCAACCAGCCCTTCCCAGCTTTTCTGGGGGCTGATGTCAGGCCACATTTTGTGTTTGCCCCACACGGAGCCCACAAGGTAGGCTCCCGTATCGGCCATGTAGGTACTGAGCATGAGAAAAAACAGCCACCAGAAACCGGCTTCATGCTGGCGAATGGGAATCAGCAGTGCCATGGACGAACCGATGTACATGGCGCCCCCCGCTGTAGACAGCCACGTGAGGAAGGGTGTGCGATGGGAGAAGAGTGCGGAGGCCAGCAGCGCTACCATGCCCCAGGTCACGACGACGGCCAGGGGGATTTGATCGAAGGCGCCGCTGTAGCGAATGATCAGAATGGCAATCCACACCATGCCCAGCTTGCTGTTGGTGGGATAGCCGCCCTTCTCCATCAGGTTGAAGTATTCGTAGCCCGCAATAATGGCGGACCAGACCACCGCGGCGATCCAGAAGATTTCGCCGGCCCACATCAGGAACACGTAGGAGGGCAAGGCCACGGCTACCGTCAGCAGGCGTATGCCCAGGGCGGGAATCCGGATGCGGGTGAACGACACCGTATGCCTCAGGCGTCTGCAATGCGCCCGAAACGTCGCTCGCGCCGATTGAATTCAGCCAGGGCTTCATGCAATTGCGCGGGACCGAAAGCTGGCCAGTACGTCTCTGTGGCGTAGTACTCGGCATAGGCTGTTTGCCAGAGCATAAAATTGCTGAGACGGAATTCCCCGCCGGTCCGGATTACGAGGTCCAGATCCGGCAAGTCGGGGTGATACAGATACTGCTGCAGCGTGGTGGTCGTGATGCCTGTGGCCGGTACCCCGTCTGCCACCAGCTGGCGTACCGCATGGACAATTTCGTCCCGCCCGCCGTAGTTGAACGCCACGTTGAGAATGATGCGGTCATTCGCGCGGGTCACGTCAATGGCGCGGCGTACTTCGGCCTGCAGGCGTGGATGAATGCGCTCCAGGGCACCGCTGTGGCGGATCTGTACCCCATTGCGATCCAGATCGTGCAACTGGCGCTGAATGGTACTGCCCAGCAACGTCAGCAGCCCGGACACTTCCTGATTGGGCCGATCCCAATTCTCAGTTGAAAAGGCATAGATTGTCAGGCAGCCAATGCCCACCTCCACGCAGCATTCCAGGATGGGCCGGATGTTGTCCACACCCGCCTGGTGCCCCGCGGCCCGTGGCCAGCCACGCTTGCGTGCCCAGCGGCCGTTGCCATCCATAATAATGCCCAAATGCTGGGGTACAGATTGATAGAGGGACAAGATAGACGTACCAAAACTATATCATGCTGCCACACGGTGCTAAAGGCGCTGCTCCGACATGCCCATGCTCGCACCAGCCCTTGTTTGCCCACTGTTCCGGGTATATCGGGTCCGGGACCCGGCAACTGCCCGTGGGCCCAGCGTCAAAGCGTCATGATTTCTTCTTCTTTGACCGCCGCCCGTTCCGCAATCCTGTCGATGTAGGCCTGCGTTTGGTCCTGTACATCGTCCTGGGTGGTGTGCAGGTCGTCTTCCGTGATCATGCTCTCCTTTTCCATCGTGCGGAGATCGGAAATGACATCGCGGCGGATGTTCCGGATCGCCACCCGTCCTTCTTCGGCACGGGCACTGACCTGCTTGCCGAGATCGCGGCGCCGTTCCTCGGTCAGCGGCGGAATGTTGAGGCGCAGGATCTTGCCATCACTTTGCGGTGTCATACCCAGGTTGGAGAGGGCGAAGGCTTTTTCAATGGCCGGGACATCTTCGGGATTGTAGGGCCGAATCATGATGGTCTGGGCATCCGGTATGCTGAGTGACGCCACTTGGATCAGCGGGGTGTTGACGCCATAATAGTTGACCGGAAGCCTTTCGACCAGGGCAGTGGAGGCACGACCGGTGCGAATAGCAGCCAGATCGTTGTCCAGAGCCACGAGCGAGTTGTCCATGCGTTCGCGCATGTCTGCCAGCAATTCATCAATCATGCTCGAATCTCCTTTCGGGTTGCTGTCGTTTCCTTTCGGCCTGAACCTGGTCTGACCGGACGCACAGGGCAGACAGCGAAATTTCTACCTGTATTGTAGACGTTGATCGTGAGAGCCGTGTGCCTGAAGTGCTGTGACCTGCCTGCCGGATTGGCGCGGTGTGCCCCCGCTTCAGGATATGATCGTGCCTACCGACTGGCCGGTAACCGCACGTATCAGGCTGTCCGGCTGCCACAGATTCACTACCGCAATGGCCAGGCTGGCCTCACGGCACAGGGTCAGCGCTGTACCGTCGATCACGCCCACCTGCTGGTTGATGGCGTCATGGAAGGAAAGATGCGCCAAGGGTGTGGCCCGGCTGTCCTGTTTGGGATCCTGATCATAGACCGCGTCCACCTTGGTGGCCTTGATCATGATGTCGGCTTCGATTTCCCGGCTGCGCAGCGCGGCCGCTGTGTCGGTCGAGAAGAAAGGATTGCCCGTACCGCCGCCGAAAATGACTACGCGGCCCTTCTCCAGGTGACGTACGGCCCGGCGCTGGATGTAGGGCTCGGCCACGGCGCGCACCTCGAAGCCGGTCATGACGCGCACCGGCACGTCCAAGTGTTCGAGGGCGTCCTGGAGTGCCAGGGCGTTCATGATGGTGGCCAGCATCCCGATATGGTGCGCGGTGACCTGCTTCATGCCGGACTGGATACCGGACTCGCCCCGGAAAAAATTGCCGGCTCCGACCACCAAGCCAATTTGGACGTCCAGCTCGTGAACGGCCTTGAGCTTGTGGGCGATGTCGTTCACTTCCCCCAGGTCAATGCCGCTGTGGCCCTCGCCGCTGAGGGCTTCCCCGCCGATTTTCAGGACGACGCGCTGGTACATGGTGACAGATCACGCGGGTGTCCGCAGCACAGGCGGTGGCCAGGAGCCAGTGTACACCTGTGAAGGCGGTTTCATTCAGCCTCCCACGACGTAGCGGCTGAAGCGGTTTACCTGGATGTTCTCGCCCAGTGTGGCAATGTTGTGCTTGATCAGATCTTCAATGGACATCTCCGGGTCCTTGATGAAGGACTGTTCCAGCAGGCAAATCTGCTCGTAGTACTTGTCCATCTTGCCGGCCACAATCCGATCCAGGATATGCTCCGGCTTGCCTTCACCCCGCATCTGTTCCCGGTAGATTTCCTGCTCACGGGCAATGACGTCGGCGGGCACGTCCTCGCGCGACACGTATTCGGGACTTTCCGCGACCACGTGCATGGCCAGGTCCCGTACCAGCGTCTTGAACTGGTCGGTGTTGGCCACGAAATCGGTTTCGCAGTTCACTTCCACCATACCGGCCATCTTGGCTCCGGCATGTACGTAGGAGCCGATCAAGCCTTCCAGGGTCTCCCGTCCGGCTTTTTTGGAGGCGGACGCGAGTCCTTGCTTGCGCAGGAGATCGGTAGCCTGCGCCAGATCCCCCCCTGTTTCGGTCAGGGCATTCTTGCAGTCCAGCACGCCGGCTCCGGTAGCCGCGCGCAGTTCCTTAATCAGTCCAGGTGTGATGTTAGCCATGGATCGTTCGCTCGTGTTTTGGGTTGTCGGTTATGACCGCGATCAGCTGATCGCAGCCTCGGCGTCGGGATCGGTCGCCTCTTCGCTTTCTTCCTCGGCGATGCGCTTGAGCACACCGGGGCCCAGTAGCTCCTCGGCATCCAGGTCGGGCATACCGGCGGGCTCGAGTTCCGGTTCCGTCGGTTCCAGATCCTGCGGATGCGAGACCAAGTCCTTCAGGTGCTGATCTGTACCGTCCTTGACGGCCCGGGCGATGACCCCGGTAATATAGCGGATAGGCCGCTGGGTGTCATCGTTGCTGGGAATGACGTAGTCAATGGGATCCGGGTTGCAATTGGTGTCGACCATGGCCATGATCGGAATTTCGGTCCGGTTGGCTTCCTTGACGGCCAGGTTCTCAGCATTGGTATCCACCACGAAGATCAGATCCGGCAGCCTCTCCAGATCCTTGATGCCGCCCAGCCGGCGGTTGAGCTTGTCGATCTCTTTCTTGATGAACAGCCGTTCCTTCTTGTTCAGGGCGTTGAATTCCCCGGCTTCGTACTGGGCTTCCCGCTCGTTGAGATACTTGATGCGTTCGGAGATGGTTTGCCAGTTGGTCAGGGTACCGCCCAGCCAGCGGATATTGATGTAGTGCATGTTGCACTCACGCGCTGCGTCCTCCACCGGTTTCTGGGCCTGGCGCTTGGTGCCCACGAAGACGATTTTGCCGCCCTGGGCGGCCACTTCCCACGCCTTGGACCGGGCTGCCAGCAAGGCATCCGCCGTGATGGCCAGATCAATGACATGCTGGTTTCCCCGCTCCGTAAAGATATACGGTGCCATTTTGGGATTCCAGAGATGGACGGGATGGCCAAAATGCGCTCCCGACTTGAGCAGATCCAGCACGATAGGCTTCAGTTGTTGACGTTTTTTCCCGGTCGAATCCGACATGCCTGTCTCCTGAACATTGACAGATATATGCGTCCGGTGCTTCCGGACTTCTGCTGCCAGCCGTGGGGTTCCGCGCCCAGCAACAGGCCCCGATCCGAGTCGAACCAAGGCGAATCGGGAGTCTAGCACAGCCAGGGACTCAGAGCCAATAACTGTTTCCCGGAAGCGGTGGGCAACAAACCGTGCAACCCGGCAATTTGACTTGTTTCCCGTATACGGTTACCATGAGCGAACCATGCAGAGCTGTGGGCACACGAGGCTGTTGCAGAGCCTGTCTGCGGGAAATGGTACGTCGGGGCGTAGCGCAGCCCGGTAGCGCACTTCAATGGGGTTGAAGAGGTCGGAGGTTCAAATCCTCTCGCCCCGACCAGAAACCTTTTCCCAGTCTCGGCCACCCGGTAAATCCGGTCTGTTGTATGCCCCCCCCAAGGCGCAATCCCCTGCGGGCCCTGCCCGGACTTTCCTGCTTTAACTAATGTCTCTTGCCGCTATGGATTCGGATCGACGGCGTGCCCCCTGTGGTTTTGTGATCCTGGCAGCAGGCCGCAGTGCGCGCTTTGGCGATGCCAAACAGGTGGCCCTGTTCCAGGGTTGTCCCTTGGTGATGCATGCCGTGCACACGGCCTTGCACGCCGCACCGCATGACTCCCCGATCCGAATTGTTACGGGGGCCCACCAGGCACGCGTGGAGGAAGCAGTGACCCCTCTGTTGCCGCAACATGCCAACCTGGGGCTTTGTTACAATGCAGACTGGGCCTTGGGCCTGGCCTCCAGTCTGCAGGCAGGGTTGCAGAGTCTGGTCTGTGTCAGGCCGTCGGTAGAGGCTGTACTGTTCATGCTGGGAGATCAGCCCCGGGTGCCTGTAGCCCTGATCACGGCTCTGCAGGCGCGCTGGCACGCAGGCTGGACCCTGGCGGCACCGGCGCACGCCGGACGCTTGCTGGGCGTGCCCGCCCTGTTTGCCCGTGTCTGGTGGCCTGCCCTGCAGCGCCTGGAAGGAGACCGGGGAGCCCGGCAGCTGCTGGAACGACACCGCAGCCAAGTGGGCTTGGTGGAAGTCGCGACGGACTGTCTGCTCGATATTGACACCCCGGCAGATCTGGCAAGCTGTACCGACATCGGGACCGGGTGACAGACGTGGCTGTTGCAGTACGCATGGGACCCGGCTCTGCCGCTGACCTTTGGATCGTGATGGACTGAAGGAGCTGTAGCGCATGCAACCGGTGTTCCTGCAGCTTGGTCGCCTCCTGGTTGGCCTTGGGCTTGTGCTGGCCCTTGCCGGGGCGATCCTGATGTTGCTGCATTACTTGCCACTGGGCCAGCTGCCGGGAGATTTGCGCCTTGAACGACCGGGCTGGCGCATACATGTGCCGCTGGCCACGATGCTGGTGGTTAGTGTCGTATTGACCGTCGTGCTCAACGTCGTGGGCCTGCTGTTGCGGCGTCTGGGGTAAAGCAGATATCCCGCCCCTTTGCATGCTGTGCACAGGATCCCGGCCTGACCCCTGATGCTGCCGGGCGGCTGTCGGGCAAGGTTGGCAGACTTGGACAGTCCGGCGTCCGGTGGCGTACCCGGGGCTATACAGCCATCCTGTCTGCCCACTGCCGACCCGGAGCCGGGCCCGGCCGGGTGTAACTTCCAAGCACAAACAAAAGACAAACACTCCTGTCGGTCGGATCGCCCGGTTCGTATGCTACGATCTCCTCTGCTTATACATTAATCGCTCGTATTCTGTCCTTGGGGAGTATGACATGACCGACACCGCGGTGCCTGTACCCGAAACCTTGCAGTACCAAACGGAAGTCAGCCAGCTGCTGGACATCCTGGCGCATTCTCTCTATACGGACAAGGCGATCTTCCTCCGTGAGCTGATTTCCAACGCCTCGGACGCACTGAACCGGGTCCAGTTCGAGATGTTGACCAACGACAATGTGGTGGATGCCGAAAGGGAACTGGCCATTCACCTCATTCCGGATGCGGAAAACCATACGCTGACCATCCGGGACTCCGGGATTGGCATGAACCGGGAAGAGCTCATCGGCAATCTGGGCACCATTGCCCATTCGGGAGCCAAGGCGTTTCTGCAGGAAGCTGCATCCGCGGCCAGCCGGGAGGAAATTATCGGCCAGTTCGGTGTGGGCTTCTACTCCGTGTTTATGGTAGCCGAGGAAGTCCGGGTCACTTCCCGCTCGTTCCGGCCCGAGGATCAGGCCTGGACCTGGATTTCGGCCGGCAAAAACGAATACGAACTGGTGCCGGCCACACAAGACGTTCGGGGGACGGAGATCACCGTCAAGCTGCAAGCCGACAGTGACTTCACCGATTCTTGGCGCCTGCAGGAAATTGTCAGGAACCACTCGGATTACGTGTCCTTTCCCATTTATCTGGTAGAACCGGTCACGCCCGCGGACACGGACGACGAGCACGACGCGGCGGAAGACAGAAGCCCGGTGGCGGAGTCGCCCGAGTGGTCCGAGACCAAAATCAATCGGCAAACGGCTATCTGGCGCCAGCCCCCCCATGAGGTGCAAGAAGAAGAATACAACCAGTTCTTCGGTCAACTGGTGCTGGGCGGCAGTGATCCGCTGCTGCATGTTCATCTGGTGACCGACTCGCCGGTGGATATCCGGACGGTGCTGTTCATTCCCTCCGAGCGTCCCCCGGACATGTTTGATGTCCACCGGGATCACGGACTGCGTCTCTATTCCCGCAAAATCCTGATCCAGAAATACAACCAGGATATGCTGCCGGAGTACATGCGGTTTGTGGAAGGCGTAGTGGATTCAGAGGATCTGCCGCTCAACATTTCACGCGAGACGATTCAGAACAATCCCATGACGCGCCAGATCAGCAAGACGCTGGCCAATCGCATACTGCGTGAACTGACCCGCCTGGCTACCCGGGAGCCGGAAAAATACCATACCTTCTGGCGCCAGTACGGGATGTTCATCAAGGGAGGGCTGGCCACGGACTTTGAGCGCCAGGATACCCTGGTGCCCTTGCTGCGCTTCCAGTCGTCCAAGAGTGACGGGGCATGGATTGCCCTGGATGAGTACCTGGAGCGCATGCCGGCGTCACAAAAAGCCTTTTACTATGTGGAGGGCAATGACGTGGCCGCGGCCCAGCGCAGCCCGCATCTGGACTACTTCCGGGCGCATGACATCGAGGTGCTGTTTTTCACGGATCCGATTGCGGATACCTATGTCACGGTGGCCTTGCCCGAATACAAGGAACACAAACTGGTCAACGTGGACGGTGCGGAAGTAGAAGTTCCTGCCACCGGCGAGGACGCGACCCGGGATGAAACGGCCGCAACGGATATTGAACTCCTTGTCGAACGGGTCAAGAAGGTACTGGACGACCGGGTGGAGGACGTGCAGGCCTCCAGTCTGCTGGTGGAACATCCCAGCCGGCTGGTCTATGCGGGTGAAAGCATGTCCCGGGCCTTTGAAAGAATGAGCAGCCTCATGGGCCAGGAAACGCCGGAGCAGAAACGCATCCTGGAACTGAACCCGCATCATGAACTGATCCGCAACATGGTGACGCTGCATGCCACCCGGCCCACGGAACCCTTGCTGGATCTGCTGATTGAGCAGGTCATGGACAACGCGCTCCTGCTGGAAGATTTGCATCCGGACCCGGCCAGCATGACGGACCGGATCCTGTCTATCATGCAGGCTGCCTCCGTGGCCCATAACGAATGAGGCTGCCGGCATGCCCATGCCCATCCAGGATCCCATTTATGTCGGGGACGTGGTGCGCATGCGCAAACCACATCCCTGCGGGAGCTATGTCTGGAAGGTACACCGGACAGGCGCCGACATTGGCATGACCTGTCAGCAGTGCGGTCACCGGACCATGATGTCCCGGCGCCACTTCACGCATCGCATGCAGACCATGCTGCAACGCGGTGCCGTCGACCGGTCCCCCACGCAAGCAGAACCGGAGCGGGGCCGGGATCACCCATGCTGATTGCACACCAGGGTTTGAGTCGCTCGACCCTGATCCTGACAGCTATCCTAGGGCTGTGGGCCCTGTATGCCGGCATCCGCAAGACGCCCCTGGACGGCCGGTGGCTGGGTACCGTGGTCATATGCGAGATCCTCATTCTGGTCCAGGGTCTGGTGGGTGTCTATCTGTGGGTGGGCACCGACGGTGTCCTGCCCCGGCCGTTTCTACACATACTCTATGGTATTGTCGCGCTTATCACCCTGCCTGCCGCCTATGGCTATCTCAGCCGCCTGCCGGATGCCCGGGCCATAGCCTGGGGTATGACAGCCGCCTGTAGCTTCCTCTTTTTTGTCTTGTTGCGGGCAGTACAGGTAGCATAGGGTGAGGTATGACCAGTGGGGAGTGAGCGGAGGATCGGAAAAGCAGCGTCCAGCATGTACTTCGGCCGGTTCCCGCGCTTGCTGCGGAGACCAATTCTAGCGCCCCCCGGCGTGTACTGGTTCTGAATGCCAGTTATGAACCCCTGAGTCTGGTTCCGGTACGGCGCGCCCTTGTTATGCTGATGCAGAACAAGGCCGAGCTGATTGAGGCCGGTCAGCGCCAGGTGCGGACGGTGAGCCGGCAGTGGCCTGTCCCCCTGATTATCCGGCTCTGCTATTACGTACGCGTACCCATGCGCGTATCCCCGCCTACCCGCAGCGCGGTCATGCTGCGGGATGCCCATACCTGCGGCTACTGTGGCGTTACCCACACCCGGCACCGCATGACCATCGATCATGTCCTGCCCCGCAGCAAGGGGGGTACGCATACCTGGTCCAATCTCATCACGGCCTGCCAGACGTGCAATCAGCGCAAGGGCCAGCGTTCGCCGGAGGAAGCCAACATGAAACTGCGCTGGCAGCCTTCACAGCCCAGCTACGTGACCCTGGTCCTGTTGCGCAATCCCGTGGCGGCCGAGCGTTATTCGGCCTACATGAATGGTGTGCACGGTCTGTCCTGACTGTCCGGTTTCTGAAGCAGACGGCACAACCGCCTGACGGAGACGTGTGCTGCATGGACACCAACGCTTTTCCCTTCAATCTGGAAGTGGTGTGGCAGCCCACGGCTGCCCAGATCCGGAACAGCAACCTGTTCCGGTTCCTGCGCAGGCAGGGATTTCGTGACTATGAGGCGTTTGAGACGTGGGCTGCCCGGAAGCCGGAGGCATTCTGGCAAGCTGTACTGGCTGATCTGGACATTCGTTTTGATACGCCCTGGACCCGGATCATGGATCTGGCCGACGGTTTGGCCCATCCCCGCTGGTGTGTGGACGGCAAGATGAATGTCGTGACCAGCTGTCTGGACAAATGGCAAACGGGGGATCACTTCGATCCCGCCACCAAGCCGGCACTCGTCTGGGAAGGGGAAGACGGCACGGTGCGCCGGTACAGTTATGCCGCTTTGCACGCCCACGTCGGGCAATGGGCCAATGCCTTGCGGAATCTGGGTCTGGGCCAGGGGGATGTCATCGGTATCTGCCTGCCCATGATCCCGGAAACCGTAATGGCTTTTCTGGCCATTATGCGGATTGGGGCCATAGCGCTGCCCCTGTTCAGTGGTTTTGGAGCAGCGGCCATGAGCGCTCGTCTGCGGGCAGGCGTGGCCAGGGGCCTCATCACGACATCCGGCTTCAGCCGCAACGGGAAGCGCATATCCCTGCTTGGCGTGCTGGCGGAGGTCCGGGCGCAGACACCGGGTCTGGAGCACGTTATCGTCGTGGATGCCCCGCCAAATCCGGTCGCTATGCACGATGCAGGGCCCTGGGTATCCACCTTTGCGCCCCAGGCTGCACATGCTTCCCTGCCGGCCGACGATCCCTGTCTGCTCCTTTACACCAGTGGCACCACAGGGGCGCCCAAGGGTGCGGTCCATACCCATTGCGGTTTTCCCGTCAAGGCCGCCCAGGACATGTCCCACTGCTTTGACGTGAAGCCGGCCGACGTCGTGTTCTGGCACACCGACATGGGATGGATGATGGGGCCGTGGCTCATCCTGGGCACGCTGTTGCTGGGAGCCACCATGCTGATCTACGAAGGGGCGCCGACGTATCCGCAAGCGGATCGCTTGTGGGCTCTCTGTGCCCGGCATCAGGTCACACTCCTGGGCTTGTCGCCTACGTTGGCCCGCATGCTGAAACTGCAGGGTACAGACAGGGTGCAGCGGCATGATCTCTCGCGTCTGCGGGCGATTGGCTCTACCGGCAGTCCCTGGGATCCGGATTCCTGGCAATGGATCTTCCGCCACGTGCTGGACGGCCGGAAGCCTGTGCTCAACTATACGGGTGGGACCGAAATCAGTGGCGGCATCCTGGGCTGCAGCCTGATACGCCCGCTCAAGGCCTGTTCTTTCAACACGGCTGTCCCGGGCATGGCCGCAGACGTCGTGAATGACCAGGGGGTAGGCGTCGTGGGTGAAATCGGGGAACTGGTAGTGCGCCAGCCCTGGATCGGCATGACGCGCGGCTTCTGGAAGGATCAGGGAACCAGATATCGGGATACCTACTGGCAGCCATGGCCGGATCTGTGGCGCCATGGCGATCTCGCAGTACGGGACGCGGACGGTTTTTGGTACGTATTGGGGCGTAGCGATGACACCATGAACGTGGCTGGCAAGCGTCTCGGTCCCGCGGAATACGAGCAGGTCCTGAACAGTTTGTCTCAGATCGCCGAGTCCGCTACGGTGGGGATGCCTGATCCGGTGAAGGGGCAGGTGGTGGTTTGTTTCTGTGTCCTGCAGCCCGGCGTGATCGCCGAGGCTCGCTTGCAGGCCCAGATCATGGATGCCGTAGCCGAGCAGATGGGCCGGCCTCTGCGGCCGGCAGCCGTTTTCTTTGTACCGGGGTTGCCCAAGACGCGGAACGCCAAGATCATGCGTCGTCTCCTGATTGACATCTACATGGATCGTCCTTTGGGCGACACGAGCAATCTGGAGGATGAGGCTGTATTGGCTACCATAGCCCAGTCTATCCAGGCGGTGAAGGCGGGTGACCAAGTGCCCTGACCGCCTGGTTGTCCCTACTGGCGGGGGCCATGCGCAATAGCAGGGCTATGAGGAGGCGTCTCCGCATCAGCGTACCTGTTTCCTCACCTCCGTATAGCGTCCCAAGGAGCCTTTGGCAAGCCCCCGGCTACAGGTAGGCCTCCACCGTATCGGGGGCCCACCGCAACGCTTGGTCAAAGTCGGTGCTCGCCTCCGTATGGCGCCCCAGGTGGAATTTGGCTACTCCGCGGTTGGTGTAGGCATGTACATGGTCGGGGTCTTGATGCAGCGCCTGATCATAGTCGGCAATTGCTTCCCCATGGCATCCCCGATCCTGGTTGGCGCCTCCCCGGTTGTAGCTGGCCATGGCCTCCGGTGCAATTACCGGGTTCTCAGTCGCGACAATCGGCGCTGCCTGATGCCCCTCTTCCAGGCACCACCGGAAGGGTGCGCGGGCACAGTAGCAGGCAACGTGAGGCCTTGAGCTGCATCCTGCAACGCCGGGTGGTGGGGCTCACGTCAAGACGTGGTACAGGGTCGTTCCCAGCCCGTAAACGTCCATAGTCCCGGGTACTGTGTTGTGCCGGGGCTGCATACTCTGGGGGCAGAATGCGGGTATGAGACCGGGTCTGGCTCGCCTGGTACTCCCACGCTGAACCAAAGTCGATGAGCACCGTCCACCCCTCCGGGTCAGCATGATGTTGACCGGCTTCACATCCCGGTGTAGCCAGACGCTACCCTCCGGGCAAGCTGTGTCTGGAGCGCAACATCCATGACCCGATAAGCGCGCAAGCATCAGGAATGGGAAACGGGTCGTGTCTGTTCATGCACGGCCGGATGGGATGTGCAGGCGGTCGATGTACCCCGCCCATCAAGTCCACACATCCAATTTGTAAACAGAATCCGAGACAGGAACTGGCGTACCCCGGAAACAGGCACGAAGCAAACTGGATACGGCAGGACCGCTCCCGGTACCCTGGTATGGCACCGGGCCAGCATATTCACTACCTCTGGCATTGGCAGGGGGATGGCGCTTTATGTTATGATCCAGCCTACACAGTCTGCTGTTGTATTGAAGTTTCATCACAGTTGGATAACATGCAGATTACATGTATTTATTGCGGCGCCGAAGTCGTAATAACTCCTGATCGTCATCATTGTCGACACTGTAGCGGTGACCTGTCTTCCCAGGTCACGCCTGATTTCAGGGCAAGTTACTACTACCAGAAGGCCAGTGAGTCTGCGGAGCAGGGGGCCGTCTATATTGCCCTGCAGCACCTGCACAAGGGATTGCAGGCACAGGATCGGTCCGATCTTCATCTCCTGGCTGCTATCCTCTATGCCGATTTGGGGCGTGAGGAACAGTTGCGCATGCATATTGGCGCGATTCCTACCGGTGATATCCTGCGCGGGGAAGCGGAAGCCTTGCTGAAGCAACTGTATGCACGCAGACAGGCTACAGCTACTGCCACCGCCACCCAACACAAGGCCCCTGCCCCTGCTGCCACCACCGCAGCCAGCCATTGGGGACCACGACTGATTGCCACTGTCGTGACAACAGGTGTCCTGCTTTCAATCCTGACGTTGACCCAGACCCAGCAACAGGACTGGCTGACCTTCCAGGGTCTGGGTGACTTCGTGGAACGCATCAGGGTGCAGGCGAGCCAACAGCAGGTGTTTCAGATCCGTGAGCCGGCATTGGACATAGTCCTGGATGAAGTGGCGTCGACACCCGTAACAGAGAATATAAATATAGCGGTAGCCGAGGCGGATACCACGGACCGGGAGAGCTCCGAGTCCACCCCCGTCCTGGTCGTGGCAGAGGAACCGTCACTATCTGCAAGTCAGTGGCAGGCGCAGGTTACCCAGGACGTCATGGCCATGATTTCGCAGGAGAGGATCGACTTCACGAAAGTTCTCCTTGAGCGTGGGTATACCGAACTGCAGGATACGGAGCTTGTGGCTGTGGTGCAAGGCACGCAGCTGGTACTGATGGGTACAGTCCCCTCACAAGAGGCCAAGGATACCGTCGTACGTGCGGCGCGGCAATTGCGTGGTGTAGGTGAGATCGATGCGTACGACGTGCAGATTATGGTACCGGAACAAATCTACGTGGTGCAAGCCGGTGACAATCTCTGGAGCATTGCCCAGCAACTGCTGGGCGATGGCGGACGTTGGCGTGAAATCGTGGAGTACAATCCGGAACTGACAGACGAGTTGCTGCGGCCGGGACAAGACTTGCGTATCCCCTCTGTCTCACTGTCCAGCGCTACGCTTGGCTAGGCCCTGTTGGCAAACTATAAACGCTATGCCAGCCAGGATCCGGGATATTAGGATGAAAGACCGCACTGGGTGTTGCTTGCACAGGTGAACCACGCGACCCGGTTAATCAAGCTTGCGGATATGGCCGCCTGATTCCGCCTGTGGTTTCGGGCGGGATGCGCCAGCGTCTGCAACAATGACCGTAGGTGGGCCTCGTACGCCTGGGCATCCAAATTCCACATAATTTGCGTAGCTATCCTGAACGCCAATGCCAAGGTGCTGCCGTCCGACAACATTGACGACATGTGGCGGTGGGCTAAAGCACAAGTATCACGATGAGCACAGGTTTGACACGCTGGCCCCTGCGCTGATGCAATTGCAGAGCTCTGCGTTGTCGGACTTTGGCCTGCCCACGTTTGTAAAGGGGACTATATACGTACTCACACCGCACCCGTAGGTCGCGATGCTCTTCCATATACATTTTCAGGTTTCATAGACCAACTAACGTTGCAATCTCCACCTGCAGTTGCGCCGTCCCCGGACGCCATGTTCTTAACCAACCACTTGTCCCTGATGTTCAGAGCCGCATTCACGTCGGCATTACTGCGCGGTGTGAGTACGTATATAGTCCCGTTTGTAAACAGGCCTTGGAGACGCTGTCGCCCGGGAACCAGCGACAGATTCAGGGTACGTGTGCAAGGTACGGCAAACGGTATCAAGA
The DNA here is from genome assembly GCA_965200385.1 of Caldilineaceae bacterium. Classification (GTDB taxonomy): domain Bacteria; phylum Chloroflexota; class Anaerolineae; order Caldilineales; family Caldilineaceae; genus Bin34. The sequence goes on along the minus strand of OZ241342.1, from coordinate 2,798,039 downwards.
CAGGCCCGTGCCGATCCCGGGCTTAATACAGAAGTGGCGGTCCTGGTGCCAGGCAGGGCGCGGCAGTCTGCCCGTAGAAGCAGTCCCGGCTTACCGGGGATGTGACATGGGCATGATGATGTGCAGGAACTGATCATCGCCCTGCCCACCCGGCTTGACCTTGCAGGGGCGGGTCGGCTGCGTCATTTCCAGCACGACGTCCTCGCTGCCCATATGATTCAGGGCGTCGATGAGGTATTGTCCGTTGAAGGACATCGTAATGGAATCGCCTTCTACGGTGGCCGCAATCTTGTTGTTGCTGTCACCCTTTTCATTGCTCTCGGACGTAACGGAAATACACTTGCCTTCGCAATCCACGGCCGTGGTAATGATGTTGTTGTGTTCCTTGGTGAACAGGAACGATACCTTGGCCGCCTGCAGCAGGCTCTCGGTGGAGGCGACGATCCGTGATTCGTGCTCGGTGGGAATGATGCGCTTGTAGTCCGGGAATTGGGCATCGATCAGCTGGCACAGCAGCAGAACCTTGGCAAAGGCACCCCGCTCCTGTGGAGCCCCGGGGATGTCGAACAGGATTTGGTTGCTGTTGTGGGTCACCGCCATCTGCACCGGCTTGTCCTGATCCGCTTCGGCCAGGATCCGGCCCACCTCGCCCAAGGCCCCGGCGGGCACCAGTACCTTGAGTTCATCCTCCAGCAACAGATTCAGCTGCGCTGAGCGTACACTCAGACGGAACCCGTCAGTGGCGGCCATGACCAGCTGTCCCTGGTGGAAATGCATTTCCACGCCAGTCAGGTTGGGGCGCTCGGCACCCTTGGAGGCGGCGAACACGGTCTGCGCGATCATGCTGCGCAAACCCGGGATATTGAGCTGCAGGGGTTCCTCGGCAAATTCGGCCAGGGAAGCAGGAATGTGGGGAAACTCGGCAGCTTCAATGGTATTGAAGCTGGCATAGTGACTGCCACTGGTCACCTTGACCTGCTTGACTTTCACGTCATAGGCCAGAACCACCTCTTCATGGGCAGGCAGGTAGGTGACAAACTCGGTCAGCAGGCGCACGGGAATGGTGATCGCCCCTTCTTCCTCGATGACCGCGTTGATCCAGACATTGATGCTGACGTCCAGGTTGGAACAGACCAGACGTACCTGGCCCTCCCGTGCCTCCACCAGAATATTGGCCAAAACGGGCAGCGAGGAACGCGCAGAGGTGACGCGTCCGGCAAGCGACAGGCCTTTGCTGAGATTTTCCTGCAAACATCTAATACGCATGGCGATGTACTCTGGAAACATCCGCTCCAGTCCACTATGCGAGGACTGTCACAGACTGCTTGCACGACAGATTTAGATGGTGCAGTATAGCGCAGAGCCGGCCTTTTTCAAAGATTTCAAGGATTGTAGCGGGCATCCATGTCATCGTGCAGGGATTGCCGGGTAGATTGGGGGGTATCGGGGGGTGCAGGTGACGGTGTGGACCGAATCGTGGGTTGGTGGGGAACCAGTCCCTGCGTAGAGCGGGTCTGCGATTCCTGCAGGCGCTGTACGGTTTCCGCGGCGAAGACACCGGCCCGTTCCCGCTGGGCCTGCGAGAAGGATCCCAGCAAGGTTTTCAGACGACTGACCATCCCTATGACATCATGTACCGGTTTGGTGGACGAACCGATCAGCAGACCGGTCAGCAGGATGTCCCAGGATACGGGTATCTGGTCGAACAACCCGCTCACTTCCGGCTGCAGATAGCTGAGCAGCCGCACGTCCGTATAGCTGGTGATCGTTACGCCCAGCAGGTTGGCGATCAGCAGGCTGAAACCGCTCTTGAACTGTTGGTAATCGGGGCGTCGCAGATCTTCCGGTTGCCAGCCCCCTGCGCGCAGCAGAAACCATTCAATGAAGTTCCAGCCCATTTCCATGACGCGCTCGAGGCTGGTCGCTGCCGCCACCATGGGCACCAGCAGCGGCCAGGCGGTCAAGTCAGGTGCGAAGCTGAAATCCTGGGCGGACGTCCGGGATGCAAAGAGGATGAGCAGCCCTATGCCACCGCCGATGCTTCCCCCAAGATAGGCCGGCAGGCGCAGTCGATGCATGGTGCGAAGAAACCGGGTCGGAAGCATGCAGAATCACGGTGCTCCAAACATGTTGTCGGGTATCAGATTGCCTGTGCCAGTGCTGTCAGCAATTGGACGCCATAGCCCGAAGCGCCCTTGGCCTGGTCCGCTCCCTTGCCTTTGCCCTGCAGCGCCATATAGGCGATATCCAGATGGGCCCACGGGTACCCTTCCGTGAAATGCTCCAGGAACTTGGCACTGGATGACACGCCGCTGGTCCGGCTCCCGGAATTCTTGACCTGGGCCATGTCACTCTTGATGGTGTCCATATATTCATCATACATGGGCATGGGCCAGACGCGATCGCCCGACAGGGCCGCGGCGTCCACCAGGGCCTCCTGCAGGTCCGGATCATTGCTGAACAGGCCCGCGGCCAGGGACCCCAGGGCAATGCCGATGGCTCCGGTCAGGGTAGCCAGATCCACGACCGCCGCGGGATTGTATTGTTTGACATAACCCAGGCAGTCCGCCAGGATCAGGCGTCCTTCGGCATCGGTGCTGATGATTTCCGCCGTCTTGCCCGTAATGCCCGTCAGAATGTCGCCTGGTCGATAGGCGTTCCCGTCCGGCATGTTTTCGACACACACGGCCAAGCCGTAGACTTTGCGTGGAATCTTGAGACAGGCAATGGCCTGCATGGCCCCGATCACGGCCGCGGCCCCGGCCATATCCGTTTTCATCTCGCCCATGCCACCGGTGGGCTTGAGGCTGATGCCGCCCGTATCAAACGTGATCCCTTTGCCGATGTAGACCAGGGGAGCCTGCGTCTCCGTGCCCGGGGGCTCGTGCCGGAAAATGATCAGCTGGGCTTCACGGCGACTGCCCCGGGACACACCCAGAATCATGCCCATCCCCAGATCCCGCATCTGGTCCTCGCCCAATACCTCGCACTGCAGTCCCGTGCGGGCAGCCATGTCAGACGCCCGCTGGGCCATAACGGCGGGGTAGAGAATATTGGGGGGATCGTTCACCAGATCACGTGTGAAGCACACGGCCTGGGCCAGGTGTGTGCCTGCGTCAATGCCCATCTGCAAGGCAGGCAGTTTGGCTTTATCGAACTCCACGAGCGTACATCGCTCCAGTCCGGCCGCCTCGGTCGCCGCCGGATACTGGAGGAGCTTATAAGCGGCGAGACCGCTGCCCAGGGCAAAGGCCCGGGCCATCTCGGTTACATCCTGGCCCCCAATGCCCGTGCCATTGACGATGGCGCCAATCCGCTTGACCTCTTTCAGGCCCGCCAGCTTTTTCACCATGGCAGAGGCGGCCTGGCGCGCCGCCAGAAAATCGAATTCCGCGGCAGGCCCCAGTCCGGTGACCAGCACGCGCGGTGCGGCTATGGCTCTGTTGGTGTACAGAAGCAGTGTTGTGCCGGCCTTGCCTGTGAAATCACCAGTGGCGATGGCTTGGGTAATGGCGCCGTCCAGCGCCTGATCCACGGCTCCTGTACCGCCCCCGGGATGTTTGACGCCCTCAAACAGATTGACGACGATACAGTCGCCCTGGAAGTTGGTGATGTCTCCGGATTCAAGGAAAATGTCCAACTTTCACTCCTGGTGTGCAACAGGGATTCAGGCGCGGAGAGTCTGGAAACGCGCGCCTGCCTCGTCCAGCATTTCATCCGTCTTGCAGAAGGTGAACCGGGCCAGATCCGCAACCAGATGATGATGATCTTCACTGTAGAACGCGCTGGGTGGGATGGCGACGACCCCGATTTCCGAGGTCAACCACCGGCACACCGTCACGTCACGCGGTTCACCCGGTCGGCCAGGCACGTCCAGGTGGTGGGTGTCGGACAGGATGAAATAGGAACCGTGCGGTACGTACGAGCGCAGCCCGGCTTCTTCCAGGTAATGCAGCAATTTGTCCCGTTTGGCCTGGTACATCGTACTCAGCCAGTGGAAGTAGTCCTGCGCCTGGGCCACACGGAAGGCCTCTGCCACGGCTTCCTGGAAGGGCGTGGAGATCGTGAAGGGAATCCACTGGTGCGCCATCAGGATAGCGTGGACAATCTCGGGTGGGGCAAAGGCCCAGCCAATCTTCCAGCCGGTCACCGAAAAGGTCTTGCCGGAACTGCCCAGCGTGATGGTGTGTTCCCACATGCCGGGGAGCGTGGCCATCCGGTTGTGCTGCCTGCCGTCATAGGTCATCCATTCGTAGGCTTCGTCACTGAGGACGTAGACCGGCTGGTGTGTGCGGCTGTGATGCTGCACGATATCCGCAATGGCCTGCAATTCTTCCCGGCTGAACACCTTGCCGACAGGATTGTGCGGGGTATTGATAATGATCATGCGTGTCTGCGGGGTGAAGGCATCGGCCAGGCGATCCATGTCTACGGTCCAGTCAGCGGCCGTCAGCGCATCACCCGGACGGACTTGCGGAATGGAAAAGGGAACGTAGACCGGCGTGCCCCCGGCCATGATGGTGCTGGCCGGATAGCTGTCGTAGAAAGGCTCGAACATGATGACTTCGTCACCGGGATTGACTACCGCCTGGATGGCGGCAAAGATGCCTTCGGTCGCTCCCACCGTGGTGACCACTTCGGTCATGGGATCCAGGGTCCGGCCCAGCAACGGGCCGTAGAATTCACTCAGGGCCTCCACCAGGGGGATGTGGCCGCCGCTCCGGGTGTACTGGTTCAGATCGCGGGCAATGGCCTTTTGTGCGGCTTCCTTGATGAAATCAGGGGCCGGGAAGTTGGGATATCCCTGTCCCAGGTTGATAGCGCCTGTATCCAGGGCCAGGGCGGTGAATTCGGCAAACACCGTGGCACCGAAACTGGTGACGCGTTCAGCCGGTTTGAAGACAGGTGGGGACAGGACAGGTGCCGAATGAGACATGGGCATGAAGAGCAAAAACAGTATATGGGCTTGGCAACAGGTCCATTATATCCCAGAGTGGGAATGATGAGGTTTACTGTCGATGTCCTGAGACCGTTGTCTGGCAGGGGATCTGCATATCCAAGTACCGAGCAACCGCCGGCAGCCCTGCCCGTGCGTAAGGGCAGAGCGCAGTCAAGTTGACTTGCCGCCAGTTTCCCGATTGGTGGCCCTGTCCCGGTACGGCTTGCGCAACGGCTCGTCTGGCAATTGCCCGGACCAGGTGCACATGCTGGCCGGGGCTGTATTCGCCGGGGTGTCCGGGATACCGAGCGGTGCGTCCGGTCCGGGATTTGGGGTGCCTTGGCCCGCGTGTGTCCGGTCCTGTGTGTTGGGCCTTGCCCTGATCAGGCGAGAACAGAGACTTGGCGGCCAGGGTTCACGCACCGGTCAGGGCCGCGTAGGGCAAGCATACGCCTATCATGCGCTAGACCCTACCCGACATTCTATCTCAAGTACAAGCTCCTCTTTGGCTGGCCGGCCCGTAAACGCCTGCACATAGCGGTGCCGGTGTTGCTTGGACCACGACCCGGTGGCCCTGCTTGCACAGGGCCCGGCAATCTATAGGGCCTGGTGGGGTACACACAGCGACGGGCGTCAGGACTGTCACAGTGTGCACAGCGGAGTGTGCTTGGCCAGCGCACTGCTATGAACCAGGCTGCGGCCGACGAGTCGTACGGGAAGCACGCCAAGAGTTCAGTCAGCACAATATCCTTGTTCCCAAGAGTCTGTCTGCAAAGTCGAAATGTCTATTAAGAGAACACTGATTTATAGCCTATTTCATTGTGTATTACCTTAATTATTTGGTTTTTCAAATTATTATGTTCTTGATATAATGGGCTAGAATCAACTCTTTTGCATTTGCAGACAGGCCCTGGCGATCCGGGTCTGGGCAATGTCCCGGTACACAATCAGGGCCACCAGCAGCCACAGAATACGTTGCTGTCGATGGGCTAGGCTGGCACTCGTCTGCCATGGTGTCATTGTACGCCATGGCAGACCCGGTTAGTCCTGTGGGTCTGGGGTTATGGCCGGAACAGGCGGGCGACGGCCTTGCCTGCACGGTGCCAGATTGGTAGCTGTGCGGGGGGCCGGCCGTCGTGGTCTTGGACGTTGGGGGCAGCACCACGGTCACGCAACAGGCGGGCGACGGCAACACTGGTCGCCCTGACCGCAGTATGCAGGGGGATCCGGCCATACTGGTCTTGGCCCTTGGGATCGGCGCCGCGGTCCAGTAGCAGCGTGGCGACGGCGACACTGTCCTTGTGGGCCGCAACATGCAGGGGGGTCAAGCCATCCTGGGTCTGAGCGTTGGGGTCGGCGCCGCGGTCCAGCAACAGCGTGGCGACGGCGACACTGTCCTTGTGGGCCGCAACATGCAGGGGGGGCAAGCCATCCTGGTTGGGGTCGGCGCCGCGGTCCAGCAACAGCGTGGCGACGGTGACGTTGTCCTCGGTGACCGCAACATGCAAGAGGGTCAAGCCATCCTGGGTCTGAGTGTTGGGGGCGGTGCCGCGGTCCAGCAACAGCGTGGCGACGGCGATGCTGTCCTTGACGGCCGCGTAATGCAGGGGGGCAAGCCCTCCTGGTCTTGGGCATTGAGGTCGACACCGCGGTCCAGTAGCAGCGTGGCGGTGGCGACACTGTCCTTGACGGCCGCGTAATGCAGGGAGGTCAAGCCATCTTGGGTCGGGGCATTGGGGTTGGTGCCGCGGTCCAGCAACAGCGTGGCGACGGCGATGCTGTCCTTGACGGCCGCGTAATGCAGGGGGAGCAAGCCCTCCTGGTCTTGGGCATTGAGGTCGACACCGCGGTCCAGTAGCAGCGTGGCGGTGGCGACACTGTCCTTGACGGCCGCGTAATGCAGGGAGGTCAAGCCCTCCTGGTCTTGGGCATTGGGGTCGGCGCCGTGGTCCAGCAGCAGCGTGGCGACAGCGACACTGTCCTTGACGGCCATGTAATGCAGGGAGGTAAATCCATCCTGGTCCTGGGTGTCGGGGGCGGTGCCCCGGTCCAGCAACAGGCGGACTTCGTCGACACGGGCCGCGCGGGCCGCGGCAAGCAGGGCTGTCCCCTCATCCTGCCCGTGCCCGGCCTCGGTCATGCGTTGCCATTGTTCCTGCCCCCGGTGTTGCCGCTCTGGCATCCAGCCCCGGTTGGTCCAGACAGTCCCGTCCACGAACCACGGGTTCTCTTTCTGGTTCGGCTGCTGCGGACATTGGTTCATATACGTACTTCCCTGGTTCCGATCAAGAGCATGGCGTCATTGTACTACGGTGTAGCGGCTGCCCGGACCCACCACCAAGCCCCGCGTTGCACAGTACGTATGCGCCGTCTTGCCATCGGGTATTGTATGCGACAGCCGAGCCGCGTGGGGCGTGACGTCCGGCCCGGCCGCCCCCCCCACCCCCCCACGTCCGCAAGCGCTGTCGGCGGCACGTCAAGTGGGAAGTCGGCGGTTGGGTGTAGCGGCTGCCTGTTGTTGCCCCTGTAGACGTCTGTGGGCTCGGCCCTTTGGTCCCTGCCCCTGCTGTCCGTTCCGACGAACTGTTCCAAGGAGTGACTTCATGCCCCCCCCACACATGAATTCCAGACCGACGGGCGGAAGCTGGCCCGGGCGTGTGGTTGGCGGGTCTACCACATCCACACCAGGTCCACGGTCAGCCGTGCTGGCTTTCTCGACGTGACCCTGCGCCATCCCGCCACTGGCCTGCGACCGTTCCGAGAACTGAAAACCGACCGTGGTGGCCTGACCGCCATTCCATACCCCGTAGAGCTGGCAGGCCATGTGGGTTGCGACGTTGCCGTGTGGCGTCCCAGGGTGTGCTGCCCCAAGCGGGCGATCCCGCTACGTTGGGATGTTTCGGCCACAATCTGACAGGCAGGTGCTCTGGCCTGCCGTAACCCACCGGCTGGAACAAGGATATAGGCACATGCTGTGCACCGACGCGCCATGGGCACAGCGGGTGCCCCTGGCACGGGGCTACCAGGGCCAACCCTGTGCGCAGAGCCACCGCCTCACACCATGGAAGGGATTCTGAGGTGTGTTGACCAAATCAATACACAGAAACAATGTTGATTTCTATCGATTATATACAAGAACAGAATATGATTATTTGCACAATTAGGCAATGAAGAAAATATATGAAAAATATGGTATCACCAACGGACATTGCTGATTTGTCAACAGAACCTGACAGCCAGTCTTGCTGTTGCCGATGTCCTGTTTTACCCTCGGGCCGGGCCGCGTGCAGCCGCTCGGTACTTGGATATGCAGGTCCCGTCCGGCAAGCGCTTTCCCGAAAAAAGGTCTTGTCGCTACAATGAAAAGGGAAGTGTGTATCTTGCCGCCCATAATGCATTGTCTGTCAGAAGTAGGGGAACTCGAGTTCCCTGTTATCCGGGAGCCCGTCATGCCTTTGCGTATTACCTCGATTCAGCCGTTGCACGCGGACGCAGCGTGGGCAGCCTATACGTTTGTCCGGATCGAAACCGATGGGGGGCTTACCGGCTGTGCCGAGATTACGGACTGGCGCATGCCGCAGGCGGTGGCAGGTGGCGTACGGGATCTGGCGACTGTCCTGGTAGGCCAGGATGCCTTGGCGATCGAGGCCCGCCTGCAGGACATGTATCGCCTGACGGTACAAGGGCCCGGAGGCGTGATTCAGCGCGCCATTTCGGGCATAGAATGTGCTCTGCTGGACATCAAGGGCAAAGCGCTGGGCGTGCCAGTCTACGAACTGCTGGGCGGCAAGCTGCGGGACAGGATCCGCGTGTACTGGTCCCACTGCGGGACCTACCGTGCCCGGTATCCGGAACTCTACGGCACGGCACTCCGCACGTATGCCGATATTGAGGCTCTGGGGCGCGAAGTGCGCGCCAAGGGCTACACGGCCCTGAAAACCAACCTGGTTGTGCCGGGCACGCCGGCGCGTGTGCTGGGAGCGCTGGACGCCCATGACATGGACTTCGTGGTGGACAGTGCCGTGCGTTTGCTGGAAGCGTTCAAGCGGGGAACAGGGGACGACTTCGATACGGCCCTGGACGTGAATTTTCACTTCAGGGCACCTGACGTCATCCGCATTGCGCGGGCCCTGGAACGTTTCAAGATGCTCTGGCTGGAGGTGGATTCCTGGGACCCGGACGCGATCCGGGAAATCAAGAACGCCACTTCGCTCACCATCTGCTCGGCCGAGAGCGTGAATACAGTCCGCGACTACCAGCGTTTTCTCGATCGGCGGGCCATGGATGTGGTCATGTTCGACTTGCCCTGGGCCGGTATGGGTGTGTGTCTGCAAATTGCCCGCCAGGCTGACGTACAGGGTATGCCGGTAGCACCCCACAACTACTACAGCCATCTCTCCACTTTCCAGAATGCCCATATGTGTGCGGTACTGCCCAATCTCAAGATTATGGAAACGGATGTGGATTCGTGTCCCTGGCGTGACGAATACGTAACGCAGTTGCCGGACATACGCGACGGGTACCTGCAAGTTCCCGACAGACCGGGATGGGGCACGGAACTGAATTTGGAGGCGATCCGGGCGCATCCCTGGCAAGGCCAAATTCCGTTCAAGTAGCATGCACGGATCCCGGCGGGAGCCATGAGACTCCGGATCGCCGGACTGTGCGGCGGGATAGGGGCGAAAGCAACGTGCAATCCGGCCGTGTTTTCTTGACTCGGGCCAGCGAACTTTAGTATGATTTCAGCACTTGGTTCAAGGGGCTTTAGCTCAGATTGGGAGAGCGCCACAATGGCATTGTGGAGGTCATGGGTTCAAGTCCCATAAGCTCCATGGAACGCAATACGTTTTTTGTCTGTTCCGGGCATGAAGTATTGCTGAAGATATTGGTTTTGGAAAAGATTTGGGGCTGTAGCTCAGATTGGGAGAGCGCCACAATCGCACTGTGGAGGCCGGGGGTTCGAGTCCCCCCAGCTCCATAACCGATGAGATTGTGATCCCGGCAGATTGAGGCTGCAGTGGTCGTCCATCTTCCCGGATGGGATCACATCCATAACACCCCGCATTCTCAAGATGCATCAGGACCTCCGGCTCTGCCGATAGACGGCAATTCCTTGGCGTAATCCAGCCAGCCGGGTTGAAGCTCAAAGCCCAACCGCATATTGATGTCCAGCATAGGGTTGCCTTCCGCGTTGCCCGTTACGAACCGCGTTGCCTGCAGGTCACGGGCCATGGCAATGGACTTCAGCTTGAGAGCTGTCGCGATGCCGCGGCGGCGCCAGGAACGACACACGCCCGTCAAGGCAATATCCAGGACGGTGGGCGTGCTCGGGACGCGATTGACCATAGTGACACCGGCATAGTCTCCGAACCGGGTGCCGTGAGGCAAAAGCGTGTTGTCCACGGCAATCAGCCAAAGTTCCGGTGTCGCTGCCGGCCGGCTCAGCTTCCGGTTGAACTCGTCCATGGACTTTGGCTGCGCGGCGAAGGGTGAAGGTACATCCAGATAGATTTCCGCCCAGGCCTTGAACAGTTTGGGGTGCCAATGCGGATCGTGCGCCTTGAGGTAGGCCAGGGTATGGAACACGATGCCGGTCGCCTCGACCCGCTCGACGTACCCTTGCCAGGGCCCGAAATCGAAACCGGCGATATCCAGCGTGGACAGGGGCATCCGCATTTTGCATATGTAGCCATGGGCCTCCAGCCAGTCGACCATGACCTGCTTGTCCTCACGTGCACGGGTCAGCAATCCGTCAATGTTCCTGTCGGCAATCAGGTTCAGAACGTACTGCTCGATGTGCCAATGTATCGGCTGGCCATCCACCACCAGGGCATCATGGTCGGGATGGATGACGTAACTGAAACTCATTTTGTCTTGGACGGCAAGCTGGTGCGGCTCCGTGACGTCCCCGCTGCCGATAAGGGCCTGATCCAGGGTGATCACGAATTTCGCCTTGAACTTGTCTTGGCGGCCGTCCGTGCGGTCGCTCGCTCTGGCTTCTTCCAGCGTTACAGGTGGGTGGTCGGGAAAGCTGGCGTGCCAAACTGCCAGACAAGCCAGGTACTCTTCGTCAACGGGATTGAATTCCCGGATCTGGAACTTCACGCAACACCTCCAAACGCCGGATCCCCTGCCGGGCTTGCGCCTCCGCCTGCCGGGACCATCTGTCCCTGATCAGGGACTATAGCCCACAACCAGGGTGCTGACAAGACTGCGGGGACAGACAGTCCGGCGCCGGCACTGGCAATACCGGACAGCACCCTGTCAGCCAATGGCAATCCGGGCTGATGCAGGACCAGGAGCTGCCGCCGGATGAAACGGCAAGGTGTCTGGATCCGATAACCGGCCTTGCCGTTGTGCCCGTGGCAGGGGGTGAACACACTCCTGATCCCGGTACCACAGCAGGTCTGACACGCCCGGACCAGATGGTCCAGTCTGTCGCCATCCGCAGCCAACCGTCTTTCTGTGGTAAAATACAGCTTCATCATTGTCCCTGGCAGAAATTCAATGTTGGATCACTGGGGGCAAGAGGACGAAGTGTGAAACTATGCACAAGACCCGACAGCGTATCTTGGAGCTCCTGCAGCAGCGGGAACACGGTACAGCCCAGGAGATGGCAGATTGGCTGGACATTAAATTGCCTTCTCTGCGCTACCATCTTTTGGCTTTGGAGGAAGACGGCTTGGTGGAACGGGTGCCGCAGGCCCTGCCGGGCCATACGGGCCGGCCACCGGTTGTATATGCCTTGACGACCGCCGGCATCAAGGCCCTGCCGCATTGTACGCCCTGGCTGGTGAAGGAGCTTTTGGGGCAGTTGCAAATGCGTACCGCACCCGCGCAGCTGGATGAAGTCTTTCGGGACATGGGGCATCACCTGGCCCGGGAATTTGCGTCCGAACCCCTCGATAACCTGGCATTCCCGGAACGCCTGGATTTGGCCAGCCAAGTGCTTTCACACCGGGGCTATGGAGCCTCTGTCAAAACAATCGTGGATGGTGATGAAAGCCGCCTGTTGTTGCAAACACGCGTATGTCCCTATGGTGAACTGCCCTTGAAGCATGAGGGTCTGTGCAAGCTGGATCAGGAGCTTGTGAGTGAACTGGTAGGCCAGCCCTGCACCCGGCATGAGGCCATGGCCCTGGGTGACGATCGCTGTACGTTCCTGATCGCGGTCCCCGGCGAGATTTCGCTGGATGTGACTTGAGTGGAGACATCTGCTTGCCGTCCGACACAGCCATGAATATGCTGACAGACACCCAAGCTACAGTTCCGGTTGTACTGGAGACGAACAGCCACGGTGCCATCACCGTGGATCCGGTGCCCGGGTTCAAGCCCGGCATGGCCTTGCGGGACCAGTTTGGCCGCTCCCTCCAGTACATGCGCATCAGCCTCACCGATGCCTGCAACCTGCGGTGCGTATACTGCATGCCCGAAAACATGCAGTTCATGCCCCGTTCGCAGCAGCTGACCGACGATGAAATCCTGTATCTGGCGCAAGTGGCCACCAGTCTGGGGGTAACCAAAATCCGGCTGACAGGGGGTGAACCCACGATCCGGCCCGGTATCGTGCAACTGGTATCACGCCTGTCACGACTGGAGGGGTTGCAGGATCTGGCCATGACCACGAATGCCCTGACCTTGGACAAGCTGGCCCCGGCCCTGAAAGGAGCGGGTCTCAGGCGGATCAACGTCAGCCTGGATACCCTGGATCCGGAGAAATTCCATGCCCTGACCCGTTGGGGTCACATCGAGGACGTCTGGCGGGGCATTGAGGCTGCGGAAGCGGCCGGTCTGAAACCGCTGAAACTGAATGCCGTGATCGTGCGCAACTTCAATGACCGGCGGGACATGCTGGATCTGGCGGCCCTGACTCTGGAGCGCGACTGGGAAGTGCGGTTCATCGAGATGATGCCCTTTGACGAAGTCACCGACTTCCAGCAGACGAACGTGGTGCCTTTCCATGAAATGCGGACTACGATCGAGAACCACTTCGGGACCCTGGAAGAAGTCGGCTACGACTACGTGGATCCGAGTCGTCCCTTTCGCATTGCCGGAGCCCGCGGCACCCTGGGTTTTATCAGCAGCGTGACGGAACCTTTCTGCCAGGGCTGCGGCCGGGTACGCCTGACGGCGGATGGCAAATTGCGTCTCTGTCTCCTCAAGGAAGACGAGGTCGATCTGATCACACCGTTGCGGGCGGGGCGTTCCTTCGGGGATATGCAGCGTATTTTCTGGGAAGGCGCCTTTCACAAGCCGTGGGGACACGATCTGGAGCGGGGCGAGTTTGCCGAAAACCGGGCCATGAATCAGTTGGGCGGCTGATACCGCGGCCCCTGCGGCCCATTCGCTTGTCTGTTGATGTATAATAGGTTCAGATACAGAAGTGGTTGGCTCCGGTCGACCACGGTGAACGATGCAAGAGGAGTACTATCTTGGTTACATTGACTGAATCTGCTGCGGAACGGCTCCAGGCCGTCATGACGGAAAAAGGCATGGCTTCCAGCCATGGCCTGCGGGTCTTTGTCAAGGGTGGCGGTTGCGGGGGCATGCAGTACGGCATGACCTTTGAAGACAAGGAACGGGATGGTGACGACATCAGCCAGCAGCATGGCATGAAGGTGTATGTCGATCCCACCAGTCTCTTCTATGTGGAAGGTGCTTCCATCGACTATGTGGATTCCCTGATGGGAGGCGGTTTCCATATCGACAATCCCAATGCCGTGAGTTCCTGTGGCTGTGGCAGCAGTTTCCGGACCGCGGAAAGCCACGCCGGCCAGGCCGCTGGCGCAGGTTGCGGCCACCACTAGGCACGAGGGAAGAGGCCTGAAGTCTTCCCCGGGCAGGGACAGAGCCTAATGGCTACGCCCGTGCGTGCCCGTCTCTACACGATCCAGCAGGCGCGGGAGGCCTTACCCCGCGTCATTGCGCTGATGGACCACGTGCAGCGGGCACGCACCGAGATCATGGATCTCAAGCCCAAGGTATGGCCTTTTCTGCGCAGCAAGGTCGCCAATGGCGGCAATGCCTACATCACGGAGCTGACGGAACAGTTTGCCCGCCTGGATGCGGCCGTGCGCCAGATTATGGGCATGGGTATCCTGGTCAAGGACATAGACAAGGGTATCGTGGATTTTCTCTCCCGGCGCCAGGGCAAGGAAGTGTTCCTGTGCTGGCAGTACGGGGAAGAGGACATCAACTACTGGCATGACATCGAGGAAGGCTTCGCCGGCCGGCAGTTGCTGATCGAATCGGATTTTGACGACCCCCTGACCTGAGAGGCTTGCTTGGCCATGCCCAACCCTTTTGACGCCCCCGAAATTTCTGTACAGGATGTGCACCGCAAGCGCCAGGCCGGAGACGACTTCGTCCTGGTGGACGTGCGTGAACAGGAAGAACTGGACGTAGCCCGGATCGAGGGCGCCCTGCATCTGCCCTTGAGCGCATTGAGCGAACAGCAGGAAGCCGGCATCCCCCCGGCCCTGCAGGCCCCGAACGTGGACTGCGTGATTTTCTGCCACAAGGGCGTGCGCAGTGCCCGGGTTACGGCTTGGCTCATGGAAAGGGGCTGGTCCCAAGTCCGCTCCATGGATGGCGGTATCGATGCCTGGGCCGTGGAAGTAGACGCGACGGTCAGCCGCTATTAGCGGTGGGTGCGAGTGTACCAGGTGTCTCCTCCATCAGGCCCGGCGGTATCCGCCGGGGATCCCGGATGAGGGAGCCGAGCACTTGCATGTTGCGGAGATCCGATTCCCGTTCGACGGTTTTGGGGGTTTCCAGCAACAGGGGATGATGCCGCCAGCGGGGATCGTTCAGGATCAAGCCGAAGATTTCTTGTCCCAGTTCCCCCTGCCCCAAATGCTGGTGGCGATCGACATGACTGCCCAGCGTGCCCTTGCTGTCGTTCAGATGCCAGCAGTGAACTGCATCGAGGCCGATCTCGCGTGAACATTCCTGCATCATGGCTTCGTACCCCTCACGGTTGCGCAAGTCGTAGCCGGCAGCGAAGGCATGACAGGTATCCAGGCAGACACCCACGTGGGCCTGGTCTGCCGTCTGTTCCAGGAGCTGTCCCAGTTCCTGGAATGAACGGCCCAGTACGGTACCCTGACCGGCCATGATTTCGAACAGCAGCCGGGTGTTCTGGAGATGGGGATGTTCGGCGTAGATCGCATTGACCGCGATGGCAACACGCTCCATGCCGGCCTGTACGCCCTGGTCCCGGTGTGCGCCGGGATGCAGGACCACGTGTGGGATACCCAGCAGACAGGCACGTTCCAGTTCATCGTGCAGCGCGCGCCGGCTCTGTTGCCATTTGTCTTCTTCCGGCGCTGCCAGGTTGATCAGGTAACTGGCATGGCTGACGACGGCATGCAACGACGAAGCTGCCACGTGCTCATGCCACTGCTGGACGGCAGCCGGCGTCAAGGGGGGCGATTCCCAGCGCCGGTTGTTCCGGGTAAAAACCTGGACAGCCGTCATGTGCAGATCCTCCGCGCGTGCCACGGCCTTGTGGATGCCGCCTGCCACCGAAAGATGGGCACCGATGTATGCACTCGGCAAGTTTGTGTTCATGACAAAGGGATCCGTGTTGCGAGAAAAGGCGGACAAGAGCGCTGGGCCGCAAAAAGATGATTGTCCTGGCCCTTGACACTGCCACGGAAATGGCCGGTTTGGCCTTGCACGACGCTGTGTCGGATCAGACGCTGTATACGCTGTCCTGGCGCTCCCGGCGGCACCAGACCCGGGAACTGGCGGTCCATGTCCAAACTGCTCTGGAAGCCTGCGACCTGTCGCTGGCTCGCATTGGCATGGTGGCCGTCACTACCGGGCCCGGCAGCTTTACCGGGGTCCGCATTGGTTTAAGTGTAGCAAAAGGCATGGTGCTGGGGGCCTGTACCCGCGTGGTGTTGATCGGCATTCCGACCATGTCCGTCACGCTGTCATCCCTGTATCACCAGGCGCGGGCACTGGGCAGTACGGGTACAATCATGGGGGTATTGCCGGCTGGCCGGGACAGGTTTATCTGGAGCGTCATGGCTGCACAAGAGCCGTGGCGTTACCCGACCCGGGAGGATCATCACCTGGGGACGGTGGCGGATTTGACGGGATTTCTAAACCGCTGTATGCCAGATGGTGTGCATGTATGGATAGGCGGCGAATTGACCCCAGAAATTCAGCAGGCGGTTCAGCCTGTTCCGCAGCTGGTGTCCATGCCCTGTCCGTTCCCGGCCCGTTCCCCCTCTGTACTGGCCCGCCTGGCCTGGCAACGCTGGCAGGCGGACCCGGGCTGTACGGATCCCGTGTACCTGGCTCCGTTGTATGTCTCGTCCCAGGGGGGTACCGGATGATGCCCGCAGATGGTCTGGCCGTTTCCTATCAGGCCATGACGGCCGCCGATATGACGGCTGTCATGCACCTGGAGCGTACGTCCATGGCGTACCCGCTCCGGGAAACCCAGCTGCGGCACATGTGGACTTCGGCAGCTCCGTACGGCTGGCGGGTACTCCAGCTCCGCCGCGGGGTAGCTGCCCATGGTGTGCTGGCCTATTGCGGCTATTTGCTGCAGGGTGACGAGGCACATGTGCTCAGGTTGGGATGCTGGCCACAAGTGCAGGGGCGGCGCCTGGGCCGCTGGCTTATGCTCAACGTGCTCCGGGAGCTGCAGGCGGATCAGTGCCGCCAGGTACATCTGGAAGTGGGCAGGTCCAACCAAAGAGCACGCCGGCTGTATCAGCGTCTGGGTTTCCGGCAAGTGGGCTGTCGCCGGCATTATTATCCCGATCAAGAAGATGCCCTGCTGTTGTCCCTGGCCATCAAGCCGGTCGGCAGGAAGGGTGGACAGTTTGATCGGCTGTACGGACAGACCCGCCGGGAACTGTGCCGGTACAGGAATTTCCCGGACCCGGGCCTCAGCGTCCGGGCATTGGACATGCAGGATCCGAACATACAGGAAAAGCCGAGGACAGCATGACAGTGACCCATGAGGCCATGGCTTCGCTGGAGGCCGAAGTGCGACAGTGCCAACAGTGCAATCTGTGCCAAGGGCGTACGCATGCCGTACCGGGCGAAGGGGATCCCCGCTCCGTCATCATGTTTATAGGCGAGGGGCCCGGAGCGGATGAAGATGCGCAGGGCCGTCCCTTTGTGGGCCGCAGTGGCCAGTTGTTCACCCAAATCCTGGAAGAGCAGGGCATGCGGCGGGAGGATGTGTACATTACCAACGTGGTGAAATGCCGGCCCCCGAACAACCGCGATCCCCTGCCG
Source organism: Caldilineaceae bacterium (assembly GCA_965200385.1). Taxonomy (GTDB): domain Bacteria; phylum Chloroflexota; class Anaerolineae; order Caldilineales; family Caldilineaceae; genus Bin34. Next base: position 2,780,836 of record OZ241342.1, on the reverse strand, counting down.
GCCGAGATCGCCGCCTGCCAGGACTATCTGGAGCGGCAGATTGCGCTCATCAATCCCCGTATCATCGTCACGCTGGGCCGCATCAGCATGCAGCGCTGGTTTCCGGGGGCCCGGATTACCCGCATCCAGGGCAAGGCCAAGAATATCGGGCTGGGCCGCTGTGCGATTCCCCTCCTGCATCCTGCGGCCGTGCTGCGGGATCCCCGGCGCCGGGACGACTTCACCAAGCTGATGGCCCGTCTGCCCGGTCTCATCCGGCGTGCCCAGAAGGCGAACGAGGAGGCGGCACAGGGTCTGCGCCTGCCCGCAGGCGTACCTCATCCAGATGATCCACAGCCGGCATCCCCGCCACCGGATGCCGCCGGGCAGGCATCTCTTTTTGACGATCTGTAGTGAAGTGACTAGATGGCCGGGCGTCCGGTGCCTCGTGGCGGTTGCCAGGGAGGGGCTACATCCGGCATGCCCATACAAGCAATATGTGAGTGAGAAGCAACCAGACAATGCAGCAAACAAACAACCGAACGCAGTACGATGCGATGACCGGAGCAGACGGCCCCGACGAGGGCGTTCTGCGGGTAGTGCCCCTGGGGGGCCTTGGCGACATCGGCAAGAACATGATGGTCTTGGAATACGGGGACGATCTGATCCTGATTGATGCCGGCAGTATGTTTCCCTACGAAGAAACCCCGGGGGTGGATCTCATCATTCCCGACACCGAATACTTACTGGAACGGCAGGAACGGCTGCGCGCCATCATCCTGACCCATGGCCATGAAGACCACATTGGGGCCCTGCCCTTTCTGCTGGAATTCGGGATCGCAGTGCCCATCTACGGGGCCGATCTGACCATAGGGATTGTGGAGAGCAAATTCGAGGACGAGCAGGTGCCCCCGGAAGCCCTGCAGCTCTTGCACAAGGTGGACGTGACGAGCCGTCTGGATCTGGGCAGTTTTCAGGTGGAATTCTTTCAGGTCAATCACAGCTTTCCCAGCAGCATGGGCATATCGATCCAGACCCCGCTGGGCCGCATTATCCACACGGGGGACTTCAAGTTTGACGACAATCCCGTCCTGGACCAGCCCATAGACGAGGCCCGGCTGCGCCAGTGGGGAGACGAAGGGGTCTTGCTGCTCATGGCCGACAGCACCAATGCGGAAGAAGATATGGCCACCAGCAGCGAAGCCTCCATTGAAGACACCTTGCAGTACCTGTTTGCCCAGGCACCTGGCCGGATTTTCCTGACCACCTTCGCCAGCAACATCAGCCGTGTGCAGCAGGTAGTCCAGCTGGCGCACCGCAATGGCCGTCGCGTGGGCCTGGTGGGGCGTTCCATGTTTCGGTACGTGGGGAACGCGATCGACCTGGGGTATCTGCAATTTGGCTGGCAGGACTTGCTGCACACCCGGCAAATCGAGAACGAGCCTGACGCCGAGGTGGCGGTACTGGTGACCGGCAGCCAGGGCGAGCAGCTCAGTGCGCTGAATCGCATGAGTTTGAACGGACACCGGGATCACGGCATTCGGCCTACGGACACCGTGATTATCAGCGCCTCCCCCATTCCGGGGAATGAAGTCAAGTTTTACTCCATGGTGAACCGTCTGTTCGAGCAGGGCGCCAACGTGATTTACTCCAACCTGGCGGACATTCATGTTTCCGGACATGGCAGTCAGCGGGAAAATGAACGGATGCTGGCACTGGTTCGGCCCCGCTTCTTTGCGCCCGTCCATGGTGAATATCGCCATCTGGTGCTGAACAAGCGGAACGCTGTCGCCTTTGGCATGCCGGAAGCGGATATCTTTGTGCTGGCGGACGGCCAGATCCTGGAAATCGAAAACGTCTATGGCACGGAACAGCCGACCGGGCGGGCAGCCTTGGCCCATTGCGATGCCTGGCTGGGTGCGAAAATCCCGTCTGGCCTGATCCTGGTCGACGGCACCATGATCAGTGACGATGGCCAAGTCCTCAAGGAGCGGAAGTGGCTCCGGGATGGCGGCCTGCTGGGCTGCGTGATCGTGTATGACGCCGGCCAGAAGAGCTTGCAGAGGGCACCGGACATCTTCACGCGCGGGCTCCTGTACCGCGAAGAACAGGGTGATTTCCACGAACGGGCCCGGCAACTGGCAAGCCGCCAGTGCTTGCGTGCCATGCGCCAGAAGAACAGCGGCAAACGGCACATAGAGCAGGCCGTACAGCGGGTTCTGAACCAGTATTGTCGGGAGGAGCTGGGACGACGGCCGGTCATCGTGGTACGCCTGATCGCCGCCTGAAAAACATTCCCGGTGCGGATCGGCTATAGTGTAAGTAGGGTAGGGAGGCCATCCGCAGCCGTGAGGGTGGCGTCCTTGCTTCTGCCGTAGCCATTGGCGTGAAGCGCGGAGACCTGCTGTTTGATGTCCAGACGAGTGAGTGGGCGCAAGACACCGAGCATCCTGGATGTGGTCAGGGATCTGGCCTCTCCCAAAGTTACGGGGACTGTCCTGATTCTGGTGTCTGTGCTTACCCTGCTGAGTCTGATGTCGGTGTCGCGAGGACGGCTCACCGATGCCTGGATTGAGATTTTGCAACGGGGTTTTGGCGCAGGCACCTGGGCTTTTCCCCTGACGCTGGGGTCCCTCGGTCTGTGGATCGTGATCCGATCCCTGGAACACATGCCGCGCCTGTCCTGGCACAGACCCCTGGGCATTCTGCTGCTGTATCTCTGTTTCGTGGTGGTTCTGGCGCTGGCGCCGGGGGCCACCGTACTGGAAGCAGCGCGGTTGCTGTCACCGTCAGCGCAGTCTCCCGGGGGCGGGATCGGTTACCTCTTTGGCACCCAGCTGCAACTGCAGCTGGGTACTCTGGGTGCTTGGTTGGTGTTGACTGTGTTAACCGTGACCGGCTTTTTCCTGGTGGTGCCGGACCTTTGTCACAGCGGCCTGTCCTGTTTGCGGCGCTGGCTGCGGGCGCTCTGGGTACGCATGGGTGAAGCGCCCCCCCGCACGCGCCAGCCCCGGGCATGGGGCGATTCTTGGATCCATCAGGTTTGGCTGTGGCTCCTGAGTGTCCAAATCGACGTTTCACCGCTCCGCCGGGTCCATCAAAGATGGGAAACGCGCTATTGGGCCATGGTGCAGCGCATGCGTGCACGTGGGCATACCGCGGCTCCGGTCACAATCCAGCAGGTACCGGTGACGACTGCCGTGCCGGACACACCGCCAGCCGGGACGCGTCATGGTGCGGTGCAGACCGCCAGTACGTCGGGAGCCCGGCAATCGCCGGATCTGGTGCCGGTGTCGGACGAGTGGTCATTGCCCGATTTGGACAAGATGCTGGACGACAGGGAACGGGTGCAGGAAGCGGACGAACACATCCGGCGCTGCGGCGTTCTGTTGCAGGAGACCCTGGAACTCTTTGGCGTACCCACCAGTTTTGAAGGAGCCTACAAGGGCCCGGCGGTAACGCAGTACCTGATCAAGCCCGGTTTTGTGGAACGCCAGGACAACAAAGGCCGTATTCACCGGACCAAGGTCAAGATCAACAAGATCACCAGTCTCAGCAACGATCTGGCTTTGGCGGTGGCGGCCCAGTCGGTCCGGATTGAAGCCCCTATTCCGGGCACCAGTTACGTAGGGATTGAGATCCCCAACACGCTCAGCAATTCCGTGGGGCTCAAGGAACTGATCCTGAGCGAGCAGTTCCAGGCCATGGCCGCCGTGTTACCCCTGGCGCTGGGCGAAGACGTCAAGGGCCAGCCCATTGTGGCCGATCTGGCCCGGATGCCCCATTTGCTCATTGCGGGCGCCACGGGCACGGGCAAGTCAGTCTGCATCAATGCGATCATCACCACGTTGCTGCTGTCCCACACGCCGGACACCATGCGCTTTCTGATGATCGATCCCAAGATGGTGGAACTGAGCGCGTACGATCACATTCCCCACCTGCACCATCCGGTGGTCACGGACGTGGAAGAGGCCGAGCGTGTGCTGGACTGGTGTGTGCAGGAAATGGAAAAACGCTACCGTCAGCTGAACCGCAAGAAGGTGCGGGACATCTACCGCTACAATGCCCTGCTGGCCCGGCAGGGTGAGCCGGCCATGCCCTATATTGTCGTGATCATCGACGAAATGGCGGATCTGATGATGGCGGCACCCCAGGAAGTGGAACGCTCGGTGTGCCGTCTGGCCCAGATGGCGCGAGCGGTGGGCATTCACCTCATTGTGGCTACCCAGCGGCCCTCGGTCGACGTGATTACGGGCCTGATCAAGGCCAATTTCCCGGCCCGCATTGCCTTTGCCGTATCCAGCCAGACGGACAGCCGGGTCATCATCGACACCCCCGGGGCCGAACGGCTGTTGGGCAAGGGGGACATGCTCTTCGCGGCGCCGGATGCCAAACGTTCCGGGCGCCTGCAGGGGACTTGGGTCAGTGACGAGGAGATGCACCGGATCGTGGACTACTGGCACACGGCCCTGCGCAACCGTGACCTGGGCACTGAAGGCCTCCGGCAAATCCTGCATGGACATCCCGTCCCGGATCAGGAAGCAGGCAAGCCGGACCCGGATGGTCGGGATGCAGACCGCGAGACCGCAGCGGACCACCTGCAGTCCATGGTTGAGGAAACACCTGTCCAGGCCTGGGTGCCGCCGGCGGAGGGTGGAACAGCCGCGGCTGTCGCAGCAGATGCACATCAAGAAACCGACGCGGCACGAACGTTGTCCACAGGCAGCGTGACACCATCCCCAAGGACGGCACAGCCCGAAGCCGAAGCGCCCGCGGCAATCCCGCGTGTGGATTCTGCGCCGGGTACCGATGCCGATGCACAGAAGCGGCAACCCGCGGCACCGGAAAGCCTCTACGCGGCCGGTTGCCAGATTGTCCAGGGCGTTGAGCGGTGTTCAGTCTCACTTCTGCAACGGCGACTGAAAATCGGACAGGCCAAGGCCCTGGAATTGATGAGCCAGATGCTGGATGAAGGTGTCGTGGACGAAGACGTTCTCGACAGCCGCACCTATATGCAACTGGTACGCTTCCAAGATGAGCGTACCGCACCTGCCGGGGATGATTGAGCAGTCCTTGCCTGTCACGGGATCGCCAGAACCCCGATCAGCGTTCATCGGTATAGATGACAGAACTATCCTGTATGGAACAGGCACGGGGCACAACAGCTGGAGTGCAAGTGATGGCCAGGCCGTGAAGATGGCGGTGGTCTGTACCGGTCAAGTCTAAGGTGACGGGGCCAGGTGGTTGCCCGGAGCTACCCGTCGCCCAGTGGTTTGGTCTGTACTGTATGTGGATCAAGACTGACGTGGCCTGCAACGCCAGGGCATGGGGACAAGCTGGATGTACAGATGGCCTATGCCCTGGCTATCCGTGCCAATACATGCCTACAGGGGCATTGCACGGCGATCCCGGTATGTCCGGAAATGTCCGGAAACAGGTCTGGCAGTATGACGGCATCAGGGGCTGAGATGCCCTGTCTCAGGCATTGGGTGGGGCTGCCATGTCTGTGGGTTCCTGGAAGAAGCGGCGCAAGATGCTGGCGGCTGGTCCCTGGTACTTACGTGTCATGATGACGTTGGCGGATGATTTGCGCATCACCCGTTCCGGGATGGTGCCGCGGAAATGCTGGGTGAAAAACCCGTCGTCCGATGCGCCCAGCATGAGCATATCCGCGTTGCGGCTGGCCGTCAGAATGCCAGTCTCCACATCGTCGGCCTCAACCACCTGGAAATGGGACTCCATCCCCACGGCTGTGGCCAGACTCAATGAATTCTGTTCCACGACCGGAATGTTTTCCCGATCCTCGTCAGCTACGACTACGTAAATGGTGGTCACCCGGATTGGGGTTTCCGCATCCGGGTCGGCAGCAGTGTAGAAGCTGACGATATCCCGCGCCAGTTCCAGACTCATGCGCAGGTTGACGCCCTCACCCCGGCTGGGGATCACGATGCGACGGGGCTTATGCCACAAGGTATTGAAATGCGCCACTACGATGTCACAGGGCGGATTGCTGCTAATTAGGTCGATCACGGAGCCAAAGGCATGCTTGCTGCCCACGTTGACACCCGGCCATCCAAACAGAATCAGTTCGGAGTGATAGCGCCGGGCTACCGCGTTGATGGATTGCCCGATGTGGCGACCAATGACCGTAAGTTCCCGGTGAGGTAGCTGGAGTTCATGTGCCCGGCGCAGGGCAGGCTGGGTCATGGAGAGATCGAGCATGTCCACGAACGTGTCGGCCAGTGCCGTTTCGCGGTCTGGGGCCTTGACCACGTGCAGGGCAAAGAGTTCACTGCCCCGCTGTTGCGCAATGATGGCGCCCAGTGCGCCCAGCGAACTGGCCATGTACTTGTCCTTGACCGGTACAAGGACGGTATTCAGGCCTGCCGTGGCTTCCGCAAATCGCAGTGATGAACGCCGTTCGGCCAGTACACGGTTGGGATCGGTTTCCCACTTGGTTTGGTTCGGAAGCAGGTAGGCCAAGAAAATGAAAAGGCCAATCGCAATCCAGAAGAGTGTGACACCCCAGGCCAGCAGACTCAGGCGCAGCAGGGACAGCGCCAGCAGGGCGCAGATGACAATGCCCAGCCAGGGCAGCCAGGGCGTGAACGGCAGCTTGAACTTGCGATCCAGATCCGGACGCCGGATGCGGAGCGAGATCAGGGAATAACAAACCATCATGAACAGCAGCAGGAACATGATGTCGGCACTGGCAGCCACGTCCTCGATGGGCAGGGCGATGGCCATAATGACCACCAGCAGGCCGCTGAAGGTAACCGCCATCAGCGGCGACATCGTCTTGGGGTGGATGCGAGCGAAAAGGGGAGGCAAATTGCCGTCCCGGCCCATGGCGAAACTGACCCGACTGGAGCCGTACAGGGTGGCATTGAGAGCGCTGGTAGTGCTGGCCAGACCGGCCAACAGCAGGATAAACTTGCCCCCGGCCGGAAAAATCTGGCCTGCTACTTCCACCATGCCCAATTCTCCCAGCTGGGCGAGGAAGGCATATACCGGCTGGTCCGGATTCGGTGACGTAATGGCCCCCATGACGACCAGGGCGGTCAGGAGATAGATGAACACCGCCACCACGATGCTCAGGGCAATGGCCAGGGGAATGGTCCGGGTGGGATTCTTGACCTCCTCTCCGCTCTGGGCAATGATCTCGAAGCCCTCGAAAGCGATGAACGTCAGCCCCATAGCCACAAAGACGCCCAGAAACCCGAAGGGCAGGAAAGGCTGGAACGAGGTTTCAATGACGTAGGACACTGACCCGCCCGCGTCACCCAGCATTTTGGCGAGCCCAAACCCGCCCAGCAGGAGCAGGATGACGATTTTGATGCTGGTGACGACGTTGCCAATCAGGCCGGTTTCCGAGGACCCCTTGAGATTGATGTAGGTAAAGGTGAGCGCCATGGCTACACCGAGACCGACCTGCGACCAGTGCACCACGGGACAGCCATGGCCGGCACCATTGTGGCAGAACTGGCCCAGATCCAAGCCCCAGAGTCCCAGCAACTGTACAAAAAAGGCACCGAAGGCCAGGGCGTACAGGGCACAGGCCAAGGACTGGGCCGACCAGCTCATCCACCCCGACAGGAACCCGAAAAGATCGTTCATGCCTTGCTTGATCCACAGGTAACCGCCCCCGGCAGCAGGGAAACAGCTGCCCAGTTCCGCGTAGCTGCCGCCAATGATGAGGGCGATGCAGCCATTGAGCAGAAATGCCAGCAGCAGGCCCGGGCCTGCTTGGCCCGCGGCAATACCGGTCAGGACAAAGACGCCCGCCCCAATCATGGCCCCCACGCCGATCATGGTGACGGCAATCAGGCCCAGATCGCGGCTCAGAGCGATTTTGACGTTGTCTTGGGAATCGGCACTCATGGATCGCGATACCTGCACAGGTGGAGTCAATGACGGGAAATGGCCCTGAAAGCAAGACACTGCAGGCCCCGTCCCAGGCTCTGCAGATACCCATCCGTCCCGGAACGGGATGAATTACGGCAATAGATTATATATAGAAAAAAGCGGACAAGCACGTCATAAGCATAACGTGCTGTCCATTCGGGCAGGTATGGTCCGCTTGCATCCTGCCGGCAACCACACAAGGGTGGTGTTACACGGTGTACTCAGCGTTCAATGGGCAACCCGACGGCATTGCCCCATTCTGTCCACGAGCCGTCGTAGTTGCGTACGCGGTCATAGCCCAGAAGATAGGTCAGGACAAACCAGGTGTGGCTGCTGCGCTCGCCAATACGGCAATAGGTCACAATATCGTCCTGGGCATTCAGGCCCTGCTCGTCTTCGTAAATTGCGCGCAGTTCCCGGGCATTCTTGAAGGTGCCGTCGGAATTGGCCGCCCGCGCCCAAGGCACGTTCTTGGCCCCCGGAATGTGTCCACCCCGGAGACTGCCCTCCTGGGGATAGTCGGCCATGGCCAGCAACTCACCCGAGTACTCGGCCGGGCTGCGTACATCTACCATGGGCTTGCCGGCACTTGAGTGCTGCAGGACGTCATCGCGCATAGCCCGAATCGACAGGGACGCATCGCTGGTCGGGAGCTGGAAATCGGAGCGTGTGCGCTCGGGCACGTCCCCGGTGAGTTCCCGTCCTTCATCTATCCACTTGAGGCGTCCGCCGTCCATGATGTAGAGATTGGGGACGTCAAACAGTTTCAGGACCCAAAAAGCAAAACAGGCCCACCAGTTGTTCTTGTCGCCATACAGTACGACCCGGGTGTCGGCGTCAATGCCCAGTTCCTGCCACAGGTTGACAACGGCGTCACGGTCGACAAAATCCCGTTTCAGATCGTCGTTCAGATCTTCCATCCAATCCAGATTGAGAGCGCCCGGGATATGGCCCGCTTCATACAGGAGAGGATCCTCATTGCTTTCCAGCAGGACCACCTGGGGATCGTTCAAATGGGCAGCTACCCACTCTGTGTCTACAAGTACATCCCGATCAGCATAGCCTTTGTCAATCATTGTCTGGCTCCTTGGATCATGGTGATGAAGAATAAGCTGCAGAGACCATTCCTGACACTTGCGCCAAACCGGGGTTGGATTGTGGAATGCCAATATGTTGTGGACAAGCCACCCCGCGCCCAAAATGGCAACGAGAAACCGAATCGGCTTCTCCCAAGGGATCCGTGCAGGTCCCCGCTTGTTAATATAGCATGTGACAGGAGTATATTCCAACGGTAACGAGCCGGGATCAGGAATGGCCTGGCGGCCCCGGAAGCCCAGCTTGTCTTGGCGGGGAACAGGTGGACCAAGGCTGGACAAACTTCCAGGCATCGACCATCTGCTACCTACCCATCGGCTTTCACAACGACAAGGAGTATGACATGCCCATAACTACACTTACCTTCGATCTGTTTGGCACGATCCTGGACTTGGGGTCCAGTCTGAAGCCGCATATCGCCCGCATGCTGGCAGATCAGGCGGCAGATCTCACAACCGATGATTTCTGGGATCTGCAACGGGCCCGGCAGCGTCTGGAACAGTTTCAGGATTCGCTGATGCTGCAGGGGCACGGCGGTTATCTGGAAACTGTCAGGCGTGCCTATATCTATACGCTGCGTCGTTGCGGCCTGGCGCCTGGCGCCCGGGATTCGGGTCTGGTAGACGCGTTCATGGCGCAGTGGCAGAATTTGCGTCCCTTTCCGGATGTATTGCCCGCCCTGAACACATTGGCCCCGGATTTTCGGCTCGTCGTTCTGTCCAATGGTGATCCGGAATTTCTGGATCATCTGGTCACCCATCAGGTGCCCTGGGCTTTTGATGACGTGATTTCCGTTTCGGCTGTGGGCATGTTCAAGCCACATCCTGCCGTATACCAATACGCAGCCCGGCGCCTGGGTGTGTCCCGGCAAGACATCTGCATGGTGTCCGCCAATTCCTTTGACGTGGTGGGCGCTGTAGCCTGTGAATTTGCCGGTGCCTATGTGAATCGTTATGACCTGCCTTACGAAGAAACACCGTTCCGGCCCGTCATTCAGGTCCCGGATTTCTCTGTCCTGTCCCCTGCCCTGCATCGACAGAATGCACAGCAGGGAGGTGGCGGGAGGCCAGCATAGTCTCCATCAGGTTATCAACGATCCGGGTCCTGTGTCTGTGGCCGGACCTGAACGGAACCCAAGCCGTCATTTGTCGTTGCTGATGGGGAGCCCGGCACGGATTACCTGTCAAGAGCATGATGAACAACCCGTGCCGGATATCAACCCTGTGGACAGGTGTTTGGCCGACAGGGTTACTTGGTACTGCGGCATGTTTGCATGCAGCCCGGTTTCGACTCTGTCGGGAACATGACTCTCAAATCCCGGAGACCACAATCCGCGTGACGACCATCTACGCAGTCATACCCGACGAGGATCAGGGCAATATGCCGCTCGTGGAACAGCATGCATTGAGTCTGGCTGCAACCATGAGGATGAGTCCCATTCGTCTGCCTCTATCGCTTGGGGGCCTGGGCGGGTAGACGGATACCTCTACGGCGTGGCAGCAGTACCCCAATCCTTGGGCTGATTGGGTGCTTGTTCTGTATAGAGCGGTATTGCCTGCTGGGCCCATAAACGTTGGCCAGAGATCCATGCGATGCCGTGATTTGAGACAGCTGCTCGAGGCCATGCCGGCAGCGTCCCCGTTGTCTACAAGTTCGGTTGTCAGGATCGTCTTTTTGCAAGATACCTTCATCCAGCATCTGGCTTATCAGTTCCAGCGCCCGGCCCGATGTTCAGGTTCTGCTGCCAAAGAAGAAATAAGAGAGCAGGTCGATCAACCCCTGGATCCCCTGCCAGGCGGCCGCGCAGAGGTTTGCCGGTTGCATCGCCCTCGGCACCAAGAAATTGACACGCGGGATTGTAGCGGGAGCTTCTTACCTGGGTTGTGTCACCTGAGTCGCAAGTTCCTGGTCCGGCAACATAACCGCCAGATCGCTGCGACGGGCCAACTGGCCTAGGAGATGGCACTGGTATACAACGACCATCAACGTGCCAAAGGGCACCATGAACAGCACGCCAATACCCAAGGCCAGGCCTCCAATAAGCCCTGAGACCAGCATGATGGGAATAGCCACCAAGATTGTAATCAGGCTGACCAACAGGCAGTGCAACCAGTTCTCGACGATCCAGTCCAGCACAGTACGAAAGCGGAGGGCATCGGTCAATTTTCCATTCTGCGCCAAGGCAATGGTGATGCCAGGATTCAAGATCCAGAAGGCAAGGGTGGTGAGAAGTGAAATCAGGACCTCGCCTGAATCCGGGATCCCCGGCAATAGTGCAATTGCCAAGGACAGGATAACCAAAGGCAGAGACCAGACAATCTCGGCTACCAACAGGTAAAATCCGCTCCGCAGATCATCGCGCCACTGATCCCATTCCGGGATTGGGTGTTCCTGGTTGTCCTGGACATTCCGTAGCAGACGGAGGCTGTAGCCGGACAATATGAGGAGACCTACGATACCCACAAGCAACAGTGTCAGAATGAGGCTGACCAGGATATGTAAGGTACCTCGTATGAGTTTGGCCCTGATGCGGGGATCGGTGGAGCTGAATACTGCCTGGAAAGGGAGACCGTATTGCACAATCGTCCTCCAATGGAGTTGGGTTGACGGCGCGGTAATATGAAGTATAGTGCCTGCAACCCTGTTCGAGCGACAAGGTATATGGGATTGACAGGACGGTTTCAGGGCATTGCGGGAAGCCTGATCCACATCGGATCGGAAGTATGCAGATCAGGTTGCGCCTGTTTTCAGGCAGGCGTGGGCGCATCCGGATCGATCAGTTCCCGATCCTTGAGTTCCGCCCAGAACGCCGACGGGATGTCCATGGTGATGTGGGCCAGGTTGGCTTCGAGTTCAGCTACGGAGCGCATGCCCGGAATGACTGCAGCCACGGCGGAGTGTCCCAGCGGGAACTGCAGGGCCGCCGCCTGCAGGGTGATGCCGTGGCGAATGCACATGGCTTCCATGCCTTGCACCTTCTGCCTGATGGCAAGGGGAGCGGGCATATAGTTGTAAAAGGCATCGTCGGTAGCCCCGGTGGCCAGAATGCCGGAATTGAAGGGACCACCGATGATGAGGCTGATGTTGCGCTCTTGGCACATGGGCAGGAATTCGGTCAGGGCATCCTGATTCAGCAAGGTATAACGGCCCGCCAGCAGAAAGCAGTCAAACTGGCCGGCTTCGGCAAACTGGGCCAGCATCTGCCATTGGTTCATGCCCAGACCGATGGCCTTGACCGTGCCTTGGGACCGCAGATCATCCAGAATGGGGTATGCATTCGCCATTGCTTCGGCAAAGTGGCTGACCTCGCGTGACTGCCAGTTTTCTTCGTTGCTGACACCTTCGTCAGGATCGTGCATAAGCAGAATGTCGATATGGTCCAGCTGCAGGCGTTCGAGGCTGCCTTCAATACAATCCTTGATGCCTTGCACCGAGTAGTCCATGAAAGCGGTAGCCGGCAGGGCGTCGGCAAAAAGGGTGTCTGGCTGTTCACCGGCCGGCAGATCCTGCAACGTCCAGCCGACTTTGGTCGAGACCAGGAAGTCGTCACGATTTACTCCCTGGAAGGCTTGACCCAGACGCAGCTCGCTCAGCCCCTGTCCGTAGAGAGGAGCGGTGTCGAAATAGTTGAGGCCGGACGCTATGGCCTGCTGGACCAGGGCATGGCCTTCGGCCTCGGGCATGGGCTGATACATATTGCCAAAGCCCGTGCCGCCTACGCCCAGGGTAGCGACTTCAAGTTCTGTGGTGCCCAGGCGTCGTTTCGCTTGATGTTGTGCCATGATGGCTCCTTATGCTGGGAAGTTCTGTGTTTTTTTCAGTGGGCCATGACGTGCAAAGCCTGATCCAGATCGGCCTGCAGATCAGCTATGTCCTCAACGCCTACGGAAAGCCGTACCAGGCCGTCGCCTATCCCCACCTGCCGCCGCTGTGCCGGGGTCAGGGCACGGTGCGAGGCATGGGCCGGATACAGGATCAGGGAATAGAGATCCCCCAGACTGGTACCGGGCTGAATCAGACGCAGCGTTTCCAGGAAGCGGAAGATCGTCTCGGCGTCGGCCCCGTCAATGTCAAACGCGATCATTGCACCATAACAGCCACCGAACTGGGCGGTGGCCAGGGCATGATCCGGATGGGAAGGCAAGCCTGGATAGGTCACGTGCCGGATGCGTGGATGCTGGTCCAGCCAAACAGCCAGTTGCCGGGCCGTGTCAGCCTGACGCAGGTAGCGGAGGGGCAGGGTCTTGAGGCCCCGGTGCAGAAGCCAGGCTTCAAAGCCCCCCAGGGACGCGCCGGTGGTTTTGAGGAGCTCACGCAGGGCTGCCTCGTAGTCTGTCCGCGCAAGTACGACCCCGCCCATGGCATCACCATGCCCGCCAATGTACTTGGTGGAACTGTGAATTTCCATGGCTGCACCCAGCTCGAGGGGGCGGCAGGTCAGGGGTGTGGGGAAGGTGTTGTCCACAATCAGGGCCACTTCCAATTCTGTGCAAATGGCATTCAGGCCTGCGATGTCGGATACGCGCAGAAGGGGATTGGAAATGGACTCGACCAGCAGGGCGGCCGGACGCTGCCGCGACAGGATCTCACGGGTCGTGGCCAAGTCGGTGGTGTCCAGGATGTAACCGGGTACGCCCAGTTGCGGAAAGAGGCCGTCCACCATGGCATAGGAAGCGCCGTAGCAGTCCTTGGAGGCAGCCAGGCAGCGGGATGGAGAAGTGTTGAGAGCTGTCAGCAGGGCAAGGTGGACGGCAGCCATGCCGGTGCTGGTGTTGACCCCCGTAAACAGGGATGTATCTTGGCGGGTACAAAGGGCAAGCAGGGCTTGGGTCAGGGCCTGTAGCGTGGGATTACCGTAGCGGTGATACACAAAAGTGCCGGGATCGCCGCCCAAGGCGGCATCCAGAGATGCTACCTCGGGATACAGATAGGTGACGCTGGTGTCAATGGGATTGACGGTGGGGGTATAATCCAGCCCCTCGTCCGACTGGGTCCGGGTGAGGTGGCGTTCGCCGGCATGGGCAGCAAGACTGTGCATGCCCAGGGAGGTATGTGACGGGTCAGCCATGGCATTAGACCACAATCTCTGACAGATTGCGGCGCATGATCGGATAATTTTCCATGGCCAGACCGGCACCGAGCGCTACACAGGCCAAGGGATTCTCGGCCATGTAGCAGGGGACCCCCAGCTGCTGGGTCAGGCGTTCCGGGAGAAGACGGAGCTGGGCGCCGCCGCCCGTCAGGACAATACCGCGGTCAATGATGTCGGATGCCAGTTCAGGCGGCGTGCGCTCCAGGGTAGAACGGATGGTGGCGATGATGGCTTGCAGTGGATCCTCGAGGGCTTCGGTCGTTTCGCTGCTGGACAGCGTAATGGTCCGGGGCAGGCCGTTGACCTGATCCCGTCCCTTGACCTCAATGCTGGTGTTGTATTCCATGGGCAGGGCGCTGCCAATGTTGAATTTGACTTCCTCGGCGGCCTGTTCCCCGATCAGCAGGTTGTATTTCTTGCGCACGTAGTTGGCGATAGCCTCGTCGATCCGGTTGCCCCCGGTACGGATACTGCCCCACACGACGATGTCGTACATGGATACGACCGCTGCTTCTGTGGTGCCGCCCCCAAAGTCCACCACCATGTTGCCTGTAGGCGTACCCACAGGCAGGCCTGCGCCATAGGCAGCGGCGAGCGGTTCCGGCATGAGGTAAGCCGAGCCGGCCCCTGCCTGCATGGCCGCATCGTGTACTGCCCGCTCTTCCACGCTGGTGACCCCCTTGGGGGTACTGATCATGACCTTGGGCTTGAGCAGGGGGCGTCTGCCGGTCACACGCTGGATGAAGTAGCGGAGCATGGTTTCCGTAACGTCGAACTTGGCAATCACACCATTTTGCAGGGGACGTTCTACCTGGATGCTGTCGGGATTGCGGCCCAGCATGTCGTAGGCCTCGTGACCTACGGCCACCATATGATTGCCCCGAATTGCGACTACGGATGGCTCCTGTATCACAATACCGCGACCACGGACATACACCAGGACATTCACGGTGCCCAGATCGATGCCAATTTGTTTTTGAAGCATGAGCAAGGGGTAGAAGACAGCGAGTAATGCGAGGGAATAACGAAGCACTGAGTACCCTGTTGAAACCCCATTATAGTCTATTTCGGTCCAGAACAGGTTTCCCCGGAGCCGTTCAGGGAGGGCATAATATGCAATTGACACGGAAGCAGCCGTAACATCAGCTGTGGACAGAGCTAGCCTTGGCTCGATCGTCACCCCCAGAATCTTCCCGCGTGCCATGCCCAATTTTGACGCCGCCTTGACCATCTCCGTGACAGTGCCACCAGCCTGTTTGGCATGGGCCGCGCGTTTGAGCGCCTGATCCAGACTGCCCTGTCCCGGGAACCCGGAATTCTGGGCGATCGCTTTGTCTGGGTCTGGTTATGGGATGACTGGCCGGGACGTGATGGACCCGATACGGGAATTGACCTGGTGGCGGAAGAGCGGGAAGGGAGGCTGTGTGCCATCCAGTGCAAGTTCTTCGACCCTCACCGTCCTGTGCCCAAGAGTGCCATCGACTCGTTCCTGGCAGCTTCGGAACCCGGCAGTTCACCTCGCGCCTGATTGTCAATACCGGTGGCTCCCTGCAGAAGAATGCCCTGCGTACCCTGCAGGCGGCCCCCAAGCCGTGCCGGGTACTGGACCGCACGGAGCTGGATGGTTGGGATGTGGACTGGCTTCGCTACGTGGACAACCCAGAGGATCTGCAATTTAAGGGGACTATATATAGTCCCCAACTCATTCCCGCTGTCCGGCACCACTTTATCTTGCATGACCGATTTCAGTCTTTTCTGACAGCCTTGTACCTGGTACTCGGCTGTCTATGAATTTCTCTTCCCACAGGGAAATGGAGTCAGACATTTCTGCCTCATGCCAGAACCGGAGCGTGGATTGTGCGAAGCGATGTACCCGGCGTGCATTGACCACTGCACCAATGGTTGTACCCAAGACGAAAGGCGCTGCGCGCGTTACCGACTTTCCCATGGATTTGATTATGGCTTCAGGCAGGCCCAGCCGCACCAGAATCTGTTGCAGATTTTGGTGCAGTCGGGGACGGGACAGCCAGCGCCACATTTGCCGGGTAGCGGCCTGTTTGAAGACTTCTTCTCCCTTGTTGACTTGCCGGAAGACATGCCACTCCTTGCGCAGAAACGCCAAATCCTCAGTCTTGATGTCGCGACCATATACATGAGACAACTCAACATAAAGGCACCACATCTGATTGCGCACCAAGTCCGTTTCCGGAAATGTGGTGGCAAAACCGAAAACAAATTGGGCTACCGTCCCAATACCAGGGATCATGCCGGGCAGGGCAAAGATGCCACCGAAACAGGTACTGTACCAGATCCGTTTATGGATCAGATTGCGAATCAGCTGTTGCGGATCATCGTACTTCGCGCTTTGCCGGTTCACTGCGGCCTGTAATAAGGCGATACGATCCGGATCTTGCAACTGTGCATCGGAAGCGTTCCCTGGCATGCGGACTGCCTCCCTCCGCAATTCATCGATTTGCTCCGCAGTGATTTGAAACATTCGCCTGAGGAGAGAATATGTTTGTGTCGTATGTCGCCTGGCTGATGCCCCCATATGTGACCAGTCGGGATGGGGAAGTTGTGGAAGTCGTTTCATGGGAATTGGAACTCGAGAGTGCGTGGAAACTCTGGAACGCATCGGTCATCAAGAGAGCAGACCAGCTAATTGACTTGTCGTTGCACTTTGGGTTGAAAACAATTTCAACACTCGGAACAATGCGGCAACAGCGGCAGCAATCTGTGAGACAGCCTCAAACTTTTTGGCAACTTGGTCCAATCCATGCACGTAACCTGGAGCTTGTTCTCCCAGCACAGGGCATGACAGACGAATTTGACATGCTGGTGGAGGATGTGACAGCGGGCCAATTCCCCATTGTACCCGCGAGTCGATTTCGCAAGGAAGGCTCTTGGCCTTGCTTGGCAAGGAGCTTCGTACAAAACTGGGCCAAGAACATGCCCGGAAAAATGCAGGGGTACTATGCACAATACGACTCTGGTATCTCTCCGGAACGCAACTGCTAGGAAGCCAGGACTGCGTGAATTAGGGCTGGCGGTGTCACATAGTCCATGACTGGGGCGAATACTTGTCAACGGTGCATCCTTTCTGATGGACGCCAGCAGAAGTCTGATGGACGCCAGCAGAAGCTTGGATTGATCAGATCAGGCAAATCGCCTGTGTCTGCTGTCCAGCGCCTGCACACTTCTGCTTTGTGGATAGGCCAGGGAACCAGCAGGACTCAGCTGAGATACGTGACGAATTTCCAATTGGGGGCTCAGGTCCCCGATGGAGTTAACGTGAGATAATCTGCCTGATACATCAGAGGCACCAATTGAGCCGGTTCCTATTACGCCAGTATGGCTTCTGGAGCTTGCCAAGAGTGCAATTGTCCAACCAACCCAAGCACAGGTTATAGTGTATGCTACGGCCCTCGATGACAGTTTGGTGTACAAGGTATCCTGTGGATTTATGCAGGACCGTGGATAGATACCGCATCCACGACATATTAAGGGGTGACACTTTTTGATGGCTAAGATCAAGGCTTGGTGGTTGCGTTGTCCCGATTGGAAGAAAACGGTTATCGTGCTGGTGGTGCTCTGGATCATCGTACAAATTGGTCCGGCACTCCTTGTTGCTGGTGGTTATGCTCTTGACTGACGGCATTGGATGATGCCGTCATGATTTGGAACAGCGCTAGCGCTGACCCGGATCTAGAGCTCTAGCCCACCAACTTTTTTCACGGATTGATATCGGGAATGGCCGGTACAGAAGAAGGCGGTGGGCCTAGATGTACTACTGCTGCACTGCTGAGGGTACATATAAGACAACGAGGTGAACATTAGGTCAACACCAAGGATATGAAAGGGGACTATATACGTATCCACACTGCGCAGTGCAGGTAGTTGCGGACACGCTAGCATAGGGCATGAACATAGAAGAGACAATGGTTCACCGCGGTATCACCTTGCGGGTGCGCCCGGGGAGTAGGGTCAAGCACAACAAGCTGATGCGCATTGCCGGGGCCTGCCGCAAGGTGTGGAACGAGGGCCTGGAAATCTGTGAAAGGCAGTGGCAAGACTACAGGGCCGGTGAAGCCGATAAACCATCCGTCACGTTCTTCTCGCTGTGCAAGGTGTACGTACAAGTAAAGCAGAAGTTGCCCTGGTTAGGCGAGTTGTCGTCACACACTGTGCGCTACACCATGAAACACTGGTCGGAAGCCTACCAGCGGTTCTTTGGTGGTGCGGGCCGTCCGGTCTGGAAACGGAAATTCAAAGACACACCCAAATTCACGGTGCCTGGCAATATCAGGATCAAAGGCAAGAAAATCTACATTCCCAAGCTTGGGTGGGTGAAGACGACAGGCAAGAACCCATATGCCGGCTACAACCCCAAGCAGGCCACATTCAAGTATGAGGCCGGCAACGGGTATGTGTCCCTCCTGTATGAAGTGCCCGACCCACGCCCGGCTAGACCTGCCAAGCCTATCAACGCTGTAGGTATAGATCGGCATGTGGGGCAGGTTGCGCTAAGTACTGGCGTTATGTATGAACTGCCGCCACAGTTACTCCTGGATGCCAAGCTGCGCAGGCTGCCGAAAAAGTGGGCCCGGCAAGCGTACAAGAGCAACGGTTGGCAACACACATAAGTTACGCATCCAGAAGATATACAGGGCGATGCGCCCTGTCATCAAGAATGGGTGCCACCAGACTAGCCGTACCATGGCTGACATACACGATCTGGTTATCTTGGAGGCCTTGAACATGCAGGGGATGACGCGGAGTGCCCGTGGCTCCAGGGCCAACCGGGGCAAGAATGTGGCCCACAAGAGAGGCTTGCATCGTGCTATTGTGCGCAGTGGTGGGGGACGGCTGGAACGGTATATGAGTTACAAGACGTATACGGAAAAGATAGACCCTGCGTACACGTCACAACGTTGTCATAACTGTGGAGTTGAAAAGCACGCTGACGTGAATGCAGCTTTGCACATACGGGACAAGTGGTTGGCTAAGAGTATGGCGTCCGGGGACGGCGCAACTGCCGGTGGCAGCGTAGGCTGGCCTGTGAAACCTGAAAATGTATACGGTGAAGCATTGCGGCCTGCGGGCGTGGTGTGGGTACGTATATAGTCCCCATATGAAAAAACTGCCGTCTTTCGGGAAGAAAGTGGATACAGCCCTCGGGATCACAATCATCCGCAGTGCTTGCTATGCTCTAGTCAGTGAGGCCAATGGAGTGTTTGACCGGTAGGGCGACCAGTTCCGGCCGCGCATGGGCCCACCTGTTCGTGCAGGACTCCAGGTACGACAAGCACAGCACTGAGCCCCCGGAAGGACGTTCCCCTTCACCGCTCTTGGATGGCAAGGGTCTTGTATGTCCTGCTGGGCGTCGTGGTCTTGGCTGTGGGTCTAGGCGTGGAACTGTGCCTTCCGGTCTGTGCCGACCAAGCGCGTACCCGCCAGTGTGAGACGTTGCCGGTGTGCCTAATGGAAGGGCTGGCCTGGTGTGGTCACCAAGGTCTCTGGTTCCTGCCGGGATTGTTGGCCTTCCGGCCGAACGATGACCATGTGGACCGGGGCTGGACGCTCCTGCATTACGCCGCGGACATGTCCAGTGCCGCCAGGACGTGGCTGCTACTCACGCTGGGAGCCAATCCCAACGCCCAAATCATCCACGATCAGGTGCCGCTGCACTACGCCCGCCACCGCCCGTATACCGTACAGGTGCTGTTGGCCCGTGGGGCTGATCCCAATATCCCAAACCGGTTCGGGGATGCCCCGCTGCACGACGCCAGCAGGTATCCCGGCGTGGCCACAGTGTTGCCGGCGTGGGATGCGGACCCCAAGTGTGGAACGACGAGGGCTGGACGCCCCTGCATGGGGCAGTTGTGTGCAGCTACGTGGAAACCATCGCCCTATTATTGGCCCATGGCGCAGATCCCAATGTGTGCAACCGTACAGGGGAAACCCCCTTGCACTATGCCGTCGGGGACTCCCGCGTGCTGCATCTCTTGCTGGCACAGGGAGCGCATCCTGCCGTCCGTGACGCGGAAGGGTGGACGACTCTGGATATCGTCCGGATGAAGGGGTATACGGCCTCTGCATAGCTCCTGCGTGCGCATGGTCCCTGAATGGTGCATGGGGCAGCGTGGCCGCAATGGGACAGGCGTGCACCAGGGGATATAACCCCAAGGCGGGCCCAAGCCCGCGACCAGGCAGATTTACTGTTTGTTGAGCTTGTATTGCTGGCTGTTCAACCCATGATTTGCCGGAAAACCATGGCAGCGCGTAACCCGGAGTAGCCGTGGGCGAGTCTGTGCTGTTGCCAGTGATGCAACGAAATGCAACAGTACAGGGAATTTCAGATTCCAGATCTGGCCCCAGCACAACCGCCAGAAGACCCGCGCATTGCGGCCGCACGGGTCTATATATGAAGTAAAAATCAGTTCGTTGGCTGATCCCCGGGTCGGGTGCGCTGTCGGCGCCGTTGGGCCACGCGCAGGCGCACATGACTGCGGCGCAACGCTGCCACGTGAACGGGGGAAAGCGTCCCGTCGGCCTGTCTTTCGGCCAGGCTTTGTTCCGCCTGATCCCGGGCGGCCTGGGCCCGGGCCACATCGATCTCGTCCCCCCGTTCGGCGGTGTCGGCGAGAATGGTGACCGTATCCGGGCGCACTTCCGCCAAGCCGCCGCTTACAGCCAGTATTTCATCCTCTTCCCCGTTCCGGAACAGGATGATTTCGCCGGGAATCAGCGTGGTCATCAGGGGTACGTGGTTGCGCATGACACCCATCTGGCCGGCTTCCCCGGGCAACAGGACCATGTCCGCCTCTTGTGAAAGCAGCAAGCGTTCGGGTGTGACAATTTCAACCTGAATGGACATGGGCAAGCCTTTTGCCTGTTTTAGCCAACGCGCAGCTGGGCGCCTTTTTCGACAGCTTCCTCAATGGTGCCGACCATGTAGAAGGCCTGCTCAGGCAGATCGTCGTGATCACCCTGCAGAATCTGGTCGAAGCCGTTGATGGTGTCACTGACTTTCACAAAACGTCCTTCCACCCCGGTGAACACCTCGGCGACGAACATGGGCTGGGTCAGAAAACGCTGGATCTTGCGGGCACGGGATACTGCCAGCTTGTCATCCTCGCTTAGTTCCTCCACACCCAGAATGGCGATGATGTCCTGCAGATCGCGATAGCGCTGCAGAATCTGCTGGATGCCGCGGGCGACACGATAGTGCTGTTCGCCCAGAATCACCGGATCCAGAATCCGGCTGGTGGAACCGAGGGGATCAACGGCCGGAAACAGGGCCTGGTCAGCCAGGGAACGCTCCAGGGTAATGGTCGCGTCCAGATGGGCAAAGGTCGTGGCCGGAGCCGGATCCGTGTAGTCGTCCGCAGGGACGTAAACCGCCTGCATGGAGGTGATGGAACCCTTGTGGGTGGAGGTGATGCGTTCCTGCAGATCACCCATGTCCGTGCCCAGGGTCGGGGCATAACCGACGGCACTGGGCAGCCGGCCCAGCAGCGCGGACACTTCCGCGCCAGCCTGTACAAACCGGAAAATGTTGTCGATGAACAACAGTACGTCACGCCCTTCGTCCCGGAAATACTCTGCTAAGGTGACGCCTGTCAGGCCCACGCGCAGACGGGCCCCCGGGGGTTCGTTCATCTGGCCGAAGACCAGGGCCGTAGAGTCGATCACGCCCGAGTCCCGCATTTCGTGCCACAGGTCATTGCCTTCACGGCTGCGCTCGCCGACACCGGCGAAGACGGAGTAACCGCTGTGGAATTCGGCCACGTTGTGAATCAATTCCTGAATGACGACGGTCTTGCCTACGCCGGCACCCCCGAAGATACCGGTCTTGCCGCCCTTGGTGAAGGGGGCAATCAGGTCGATCACCTTCACACCGGTTTCAAACAGCTCCGCCTTGGTCGCACGTTCGGCGAAGGAAGGCGGCTCCCGGTGGATGGGATAGTAGTCGGTAGCTTCTACCGGCTCATCCGAGTCAATCGGTTTGCCGGTAACGTCAAAGATGCGTCCCAGCGTACCCGGGCCTACAGGAACAGAAATGGGATCACCCTGGGATATAGCCTCGTCACCGCGCCGTAAACCATCGGTGGAACCCATGGAAACGGTCCGGACTGCACTGCCGCCCAGATGCTGCTGAACTTCACATATCAGTTCTGCGCCGTCATCCAGGGGAATGTATACCGCGTCGTAAATTTCGGGCAGATTGCCGTCGGGGAAGGAACAGTCCACTACAGGACCGATGACACGGGTCACCGTTCCCTTCATCTCTGAAGCCATGAATGTATTTCTCCTGGTTGCTGGCAGTGCCCCGGGGCGCCTGTGGCTAGGCCTGTTCCAGGGCAGTCTTGCCTCCGACAATATCCATCAGTTCGCTGGTGATGCTTTCCTGGCGGGCCTTGTTGAACCGCAGGGTCAAGTCCTCCAGCAGGTCATTGGCTGCTTCCGTGGCGTTGCGCATGGCGACCATGCGGGCCGAGTGCTCACTGGCCAGGGATTCGTACACGGCCTGCACGATCTGGATCTCCGTAAAGTCGAAAATCGCACGCTGCAAAACCGTCTGGGGATCGGGCTCGAACACATAGTCCGGGGCCATGGGCACAGAGGGTTCCGCGGGCGGTACGGGCAACAGATCCGTGCTGACCGGATTCTGGACGAGCGTGTTGACGTAGTCCGTGTAGACCAGCTTCACCAGATCGAATTTCTCCGCCAGAAAGTCGTCAATCAGCAACCGCGTGATGGGGGTCAAGTCAGTACGGCTGGGAGCGTCGGGCAACCCCTCGAACTCGGCGTGCAGGACGGGATCGTAGCGATTGAACCAGTCACGGCCCTTGCGGCCGATGGTCACCGCCACCACTTCGCTCCCGGCTTCCCGCAGCTGGGCCACTTCCTGGGCCCCGTGCCGGATGACGTTGGAGTTGAACCCCCCGGCCAAACCGCGGTCCCCCGTGACCAGCACGATACAGGCCCGCCGGATCGCGCGCGGCTGCAGCAGCGCACCCAATTCATCTTCGACCACTGGCAGGCGGGCGATGTAGTGCAGAACGTCGAACGCCTTCTGGGCGAACGGCCGGCTGGCCAAGACCATCTGCTGGGCACGACGCATGCGGGAAGCGGCTACCGCTTCCATCGCGCGCGTCACCTGCTCGATATTGGAGACCGACTTGATGCGGCGCCGGATTTCACGTGTACTGGCCATAACACATTACCGTTGTGTTGCCCGTCAGGCGGCTGCTGGGGTCCAAGACCGGTTGAAGTCTTCCACGGCCGTACGCAGGGCAGCTTCGGTGTCGTCGTCCAGCGTCTGGGTTTCCAGCAGGGTCCGGTAGATGTTGGGGTGACTGGATTCGATATAGGCGTGCAGACTGTTTTCCCAAGACTTGACGTGGGCGGTGTCCACATCGTCCAGCATGCCGTTGTTGACAGCCCACAGGGACAGCACTTGCTGAGGCAGCGACAGGGGCTGGTACTGGTTCTGTTTCAGTACTTCCTGAATGCGTTGGCCCCGGTTCAGCTGGGCCTGTGTGGCGGCATCCAGTTCACTGCCGAACTGGGCGAAGGCTGCCAGTTCCCGGTACTGACTGAATTCCAGTTTCAGGCGACCGGCGACAGACTTCATGGCCTTGGTCTGGGCGGAGGAGCCCACACGGCTGACCGAGAGCCCCACGTTCATGGCCGGTCGTACGCCAGCGTAGAAAAGATCGCTCTCCAGGAAGATCTGGCCATCCGTAATGGAAATCACGTTGGTGGGAATGTAGGCTGACACGTCGTTGGCCTGGGTCTCGATGACGGGCAGGGCTGTAAGCGAGCCGCCGCCTTCACTGTCGGCCATGCGCGCCGCCCGTTCCAGCAGGCGGCTGTGCAGATAAAAGACGTCACCGGGATAGGCTTCCCGTCCCGGCGGGCGGCGCAGCAGGAGCGACACCTGCCGATAGGCTTGGGCATGCTTGGACAGGTCGTCATAGATGATGAGGGCGTGCCGGCCCTGTTCCATGAATTCCTCGCCCATGGCACAGCCTGCGTAGGGAGCGATGAACTGCAGGGCAGCCGGATCGGCCGCGGCCGCGGACACGACGATGGTGTGCTCCATGGCCCCGTTGTCTTCCAGAATGCCCACCACCTGAGCCACCGTGGACTGCTTCTGGCCGATAGCCACATAGATGCAGACCAGGTCCTTGCCCTTCTGGTTGATGATGGTGTCAATGGCGATGGCCGTCTTGCCCGTCTGGCGATCCCCGATGATCAATTCCCGCTGGCCACGACCAATGGGTATCAGGGAATCGATGCAGGTCAGGCCGGTTTCGACCGGGGTATCCACCGACTGGCGGATCACCACGCCCGGGGCAATACGTTCCACCGGCCGCACCACGCTGGTTTCAATCGGACCCTTGCCGTCGATGGGCTGGCCCACGGCATTGACCACGCGGCCCAGCAGGGCATCCCCGACCGGCACCGAGGCGATGCGCCCTGTGCTCTGCACCAGGTCCCCCTCCTCGATGTCGGTGTATTCCCCCATAACAATGAGGCCGACGTTGTCCTCTTCCAGATTCAACACCATGCCCAAAGTATTGTTGCGGGTGAATTCCACCAGCTCGCCCGCCATGGCCTGTTCCAGGCCGTTGATGAGGGCAATGCCATCGCCTACGGAATCCACTTCCCCCACGTCCACGCGGGTGGGCACGGGTTCAAAGGCAAGGATTCGTTCTTTCAGTCTCTGGGTCAGGCTCTCGTTTAGTACTGCCATGATGTCTTGTCTTGTTTCCTCTATTGCATGGGAACAGGCAATCTCACCGCACTGCCGGGGTCAGACAGAGGTCAGTACTTCGTCCCGCAGGGACTGAAGCTGACTGGCGACCGAGAGATCGGTCAGGTTGTCGCCCACGCGAATGCGGAGACCCCCAATCAGGCCCGGATCCACCAGAAACTGCAGATCCAGTTCATTGCCGTGCTCGGCTTCCAGGTATGACCGCAGCGCGGCCTGCCGGTCTGCGGTCAAGGTCACCGCGCTGGTGATTTGGGCCTTCAGCGGACCGGCGCTGCCCGTCATCTGTGTCTGCAATTCACTGGCGATGGCCGGGATCAGATCCACCTGGTTCGCGGTGACGAGCAGGGTTGCCAGATTGACCATGGGGGCGGGCGTGCCCGGCAGGGCAGCCGCGATCAGGGCATGCACTTCCTCCTGTTGCGACCGTGCTACCCGCACCGCCGTGCGCAGGGTGGTGCCTTCCGCCAGTTCCCGTTCCAGTTTTTGCAAGTCGGCCTGCCAGCTTTCCTGCGTGGCCGCAAGGAAAGCTGCAGCGTAATCACGGGCTTCTGTCGTCTGCGCCATGCCCTCAACTCCGCGTGTGGTCAGCCAGCAGATCGGCGATCAGCTGTTCGTGATCGGCCTGGTTCTGCAATTCACGTCCCAGTATGCGTTCGGCACCCAGCATGGCCAGGGCCGCAATGTCTTTCTGGGCTTCGACCAGGATCGCAGTTTTCTGCGCTTCAGCTTCCTGCTGTGCACGCTGGCGGATGGCACTGGCTTCGGTTTCGGCCTGTGCCCGGATCTCCTGACCCGCCGCTTCGGCTTCCCGCACGATCTGGGCGCGCAGCTGCTGGGACTCGTCGCGGGCGGCGAACAGGAGGTTTTCTTTCTCCTGCTCGGCTTCAGCAGCCGCGTCCCGGGCCCGATCCGCGTCGCGCATACCCTGCGCAATCCGTTCCCGGCGTTCGACCAGTGCCTTCTGCACCGGCTTGTACAGCAGAGATGTCAGCAACAGCATGATGACCAGGAAATTCACGACCTGGGTGATGAAACCCATGCCGCTCAGTCCCAGCGTACCCAATGCATCCATGTGCTTACGTATCCTCCATCAGCTTGATGATGCGTGCCGGAACCACCTTTAGCCGAACTTGATCAGCAGGGAAATGACCAGCCCGTAAATGGCAATCGCCTCGGCAAACGCGATAGTGATGAACATGTTTGTCTGCACGATACCGACGGCCTCGGGATTGCGTCCCATGGCCTCCACCGACTTGGCGCCGATGAGTCCTACCCCAATACCCGGGCCAATAGCGCCCAGGCCTATGGCCAAAGCCGAGCCGATTTCCTTTGCAGCCTCAAGTTCCATCTTGGTACTCCTTGTGTTGGATAGCGATACGAGCTTATGCGCGGACCGGTTCCCATGCCCGGGAAACGTTGTTAGTGATGATCGTCATGACTGACGGTGGCCGAGGTGAAGAAGATAAGTGCCAGCATCATGAAGACCGCAGCCTGAATGAACCCGACAAACACCTCGAAACCATAGAAAATGGAAGGCACGATGAAGGGAATGAGAAAAGCCATGACAGCCAGCAGCACTTCGCCGGCAAAGATATTGCCGAAAAGACGGAAGGCGAAACTGATGATCTTGGCAAATTCGCCGACCAGCTCCAGCAAACCCACGACCCCCATCAGCATACCCATGCCGCCCTTGCGAAAGGCGAAGAACTTGCGCAGGTAACGCAGACCCAGGTCCTTCAGGCCAAAATACTGCACCATGATCATGGTGATCAGGGCCAGGGCAAAGGTCATGTTGAGATCGGTGCTGGGGGCCCGGAGCAGGGGTTTGGTCGAGGCGTGGCCATCCTCGTCCGAGGCAGCAAACAGGGCGAAGGAGCGTGAATCCTGGGGATTGGCGACCAGTTCCCGGCTTTCTATCCGGGCATGATCGTCCGGAGGTACCGACCACGGGGACTGGATCGTGTTGACACCCGGAATCAGGCCCACGTAATTGCTGACGATGACGAGCAGGAAAATGGTGACGACCCAGGGGAAAAAGCGCTGGGTGTGTTTGCCGGCCACTCCTTCCAGCAGGTTGTACAGTCCTTCCAGCATGAATTCCATGACGTTGGTGAAGCCGGTGGGTACGTCCTTGCGTAGCCCGGCCCGTACAACCAGAGCCCCAACGATCAGGATGAAATCGACGATGAAGGTGGTCAGCCAGGTGTTGGTCAGCCAGTCAGGTCCCCCGTACACGATTTTCTCCGGGGCCAGGGAGACGTGCAGCTCGGGCCGGGGCAGGAAAATGCCGATGACCAGGAGCGCCAGCACGGCCAGCAACGGGATGACCCGTCTGGGATTCCGGAAGAAAGGGGTTTTGGCTTGCTGGGCTGTATCCACGCTGGCCGTCATAAGACTACCCTTGCTGTGATTGTTCGGGGAGAGACGTCATGGTATCGGCTTCGGCCGGAGGGGTGGTGGTGTCAATGACCCGCTGCATTTCGAACAACCCTTGGCGCACCACGAAAAAGGCTGAAACGGGCAGGGAAACAACGGCCATGCCCACAGTGACCCAGGGCGAAGTTTCAAGCAGCAGATCCAGCAGGACACCGATGATCAGCGGCATCAACAGTGTGACCAGCAACACCAGCGTCATGCGCCCCATGTGAATGCGTGTCTTCTGCATGCTACCCTTACTGCCGTTCATTACCCTGATAGTGTCGGGTACAGGCGACACGGAATGTGCACCTGAACAGATTTTACCGTAGAAAAGTGTAACACCGGGGATCCCCATGAACCAAAGATCCGCCCCTGCGTAAATGTTGCGACCAAAACTCAGCCGGTGCCGGTATAGGGCAGCAGGCTCATGGTCAGAGCCAGCAGGGACAGCAAGAGCGCCAGGCCCAGCAGGAGACGATGGGCCACCAGGGCCTGGCCCCATGAAGGGGTGGACACGGGCAAGCTCTGGGATGTCCCGTGGGCAGGTGTCTGGGATCCCAGCAGAGCGTGCCGGAATTCCGCCACGGAGGCGGGACGCTGCCCGGGGTGCATGGCCAGAGCCTGGAAGATGGCCGCTTCGGTCTGGCGGGATATGCGGCGTCCCGGGCGGCGCAATTCGTCCAGACGTCCGGACTGCAGGAAGCGTGTACGGGCATCGGCCGGTGCCTGGCCGGCCAGCAGGTGATACAGGGTAGCGCCCAAGCTGTATATGTCCGATGTCTCGCTGGTAAAATCGTCTTCACCGCCATATTGTTCAATAGGGGTGTAGGCCAGGGTGCCCCGGCCCTGCACGACGGTGACGGTTTGGGGGTCGTCGGACTGCATGAGCTTGACCAGGCCGAAGTCCACCAGCTTGATCACGCCCTGGCCGGTCAGGATGAGATTGGCGGGTTTGATGTCCCGGTGCAGAATGGGGGGAGACTGGCCATGCAGATAGGCCAGGGCATCCAGGATCTGGGCACTCCAGGCCAGGACCCGGTCTTCGGGCAAACCGTGCCGGGCGGATTCCGGGGACTGGGCCAGCAGTTCACGCAGGTTGGAGCCGGACACGAAATCCATCACCAGGTATTCCCGCGGGGGCAGGGAGAACACGTCGCTGACCTTGGGCAGGTTGGGATGATCCAGACGAGCCAGAATCGAGGCTTCCTGGTGAAACTGGGCAAAAGTCTGCTCCTGGAAGTCGGTGTCTGTCCCGTCCGGCGGGATCAGCACGATTTCCTTGACGGCACACACGCGGCCGGTCAGGCGCAGGTCCTGGGCCCGGTACACGGCACCCATGCCCCCCTGGCCGACCAGCGCCTCAATGCGATAGCGGGCACGCAGTTCCGTGCCCGGGGGCAGAGGTAAGGGCATGACGGCGTCCGGGGCAGATACAGGACAGGAAGGGAGCAATACTGGAGGACATTTCGCTATAATAGCGCTTTATTGTACCGATTGTCATTGGTATCCGGCATGAACGAGGTTCCTGAGAACAAGAGGGAGCAGCAGCAGGCGATGCTGCTGCAATGGCTGGGTTCAGCGGAAGGGAGCCGCAAATGGCTGCTCCATCCCCAGCAGGAACTGGTCATTGGCCGGGATGAGGCCTGTGACATCGTGCTGGACAACCGCCTGGTCAGCCGCATGCATGCCCGGATCTACTGGCAGGACGGCGATTTCTTCATCCGGGACCTGGACAGCAAGAACGGCACACACGTCAACGGGCAGTCCATTCTGCACGCAAAACGCCTGCAGAATGGCGACGAAGTGCAGGTGGCCCTGTGTTTCAAGCTGGCCTTTGCCAGTGAAGACGCTACAGCCGACCTGGCCTGGGAAAACCAGACCCGGGGACTGGAACTGGACCCGGTGACCCGGACCGTGACCCTCAATGGCGTTCCGCTCGATCCACCCCTGAGTCCCATGCAGTTTCGATTCCTGCATGTGCTCTGGCAGGCTGGCGGCGGTGTGGTGTCCCGGGAACAGATCAGGCGGGCGGTTTGGCCTGATGACGATCCGGAAGGGATCAGCCGCCAGTCCATGGATGCCCTGGTACGGCGCTTGCGGAGCACGCTGGCCGAGTTTGATGCCCAGACGGACTATATTCTGACCGTGCGCGGTCATGGGTACCGCCTGCACCGGGTAGCCGAAGCCCGATGACGGCAAGTGAATGGGAGGCGCTGCCTCTCCACGCGGACGAGCCCCTGGGGCTCTACATCCATATCCCTTTCTGTCTGCGCAAATGCGTATACTGCGACTTCAACACCTATGCCGGTCTGGAAAGAATTTTTGGGGCTACCGTGGATGCCCTGTGTACGGAAATCCGGCACTGGGGAGTCTGCACGGCAGGGGCCGGCGTGGATACCGTGTTCTTCGGCGGCGGCACGCCTACCATCCTGGAATCCGCCCAGCTGCACCGGTTGCAGGAAACCATACGGAATGCCTTCACCATTCTGCCAGGCTGTGAATTCACCAGCGAGGCCAATCCCAATACGGTAGACACGGAACGCTTTGCGGCCCTGGTACACAGTGGCGTCAACCGCATCAGCATCGGTGCCCAAAGCTTCCACAACGCGGAATTGGAGCTGCTGGGACGGTGGCATACCGCCGACACCATTGCAGCGGCGGTGGCCGCGGCCCGCACCGCGGGTGTGACCAACCTCAACCTGGACCTGATGCATGGCCTGCCGGGGCAAACCCTGGCCGCCTGGCGGCAAACCCTGGAACAGGCCCTGGCCCTGGAGGTGGAACATCTGAGTCTGTATGCCCTGACGGTGGAACCCCGTACGCCCCTGCATCGCATGGTGCAGCGGGGGCAGGTACCGGTGCCCGACGCGGATCTGTGTGCGGAGCAGTATCAGGTTGCCCAGGAGATGCTGGCCGGGGCCGGTTTCGTACAGTATGAAATCGCCAACTGGAGTCGCAGTCCGGATCCGGCCCAGTGGTCCCGGTACGCCTGTCGGCATAACCTGAAGTACTGGCGCAATCAGAGCTATCTGGGCATTGGACCTGGCGCCCACAGCCACTGGCGCGCGGCCCGGCCGTACGGCCGGGCCCGGGAATGGCGCTGGTGGAATCTGGATGCGGTGCCCCGGTACAACCGCTGTTTGGACCGGAACGAGTCGCCCATCGCCGATCGCGAAACCCTGGATCCGGAACTGGCGCAGGCGGAGACCATGATGCTGGGATTGCGTCTGGTGCAGGAGGGAGTGACCTATGACCGTTTCCGGCGGATGCACGACCGGGACTTGCGCACGACGTTTGCCGATGCCCTCGCGCACCTGGCCACACAGAACCTGCTGGCCATGACGCCCGCAAGGGTACAACTTTCATCTCGGGGCATATTGTTCCATAATTACGTCAGCCAGCGCTTCTTGCCTGCCGTCGTATAGGCCTGGAGGATGTCTTCCGTGACCCGTGCACTCTATCCGGGAAAATTCGATCCTTTCCACAATGGACATCTGGACATCACCCAGCGGGCGGCCGCCCTCTTCGACCACCTTGTGGTGGCCGTGTATGAGACGCCTTCGCCCAATGTCCTGTTTGACCAGGCCACCCGCATGGATCTGGCCCGGCAGGCTACGGCGCATCTGCCCAACGTGGAGATTGTGACCTACAGCGGGCTGACCGTGACCTGTGCGCGCCTCTGCCAAGCCCAGGTGGTCGTGCGCGGCCTGCGAAATATCGCGGACTACGAATACGAGTACCAGGTGGGTATGGCCAACCGGAAAATGGCTCCGGAAATCGAGCTCTGCTGCCTGATTACGGATGCCGCCCATGCCTTTTTGAGTGCGACCATCCTGAAGGAAGTGGCGAGCCTGGCCGGGGATTTCACATCATGGGCGCCTCCGGCTTCCGTGGCGGCCCTGCAGCGACGCTTTGCGCTGGCGGACAAGGCACCGCCAGAACATGACGGTGTATCACCGGTGCGCAGCAAGCTGTCACACAAGGGCTGAATCCCGTCCGGGCGCAGCTGCCGAGCCGGCAGGCAACCACGGGGCAGCCGACCCTGCGGTGTGGACCAGCCCACAACCCCGCCTCCGGTGTATGGGCTGGGATTTCGCCAATACCGTTTCGGTACCTGTCCTGTTCCCGACTCCATTTGGCGAGGTCTGGCCTGTGGTGATGGTAGAATAGGCCTTTGCGATGTAACATAAATCTAGGCATTGCAGACCAACTTGCAAATCTGTTGCCGGGGCAAGATGCGGGAGGTGCGACATCGAAATTCTGTCTCTTATTGATCAATTGCACAGAATGGTCTCCGAAGGCCGCAACATGCCCATGAGTTCTTCGGTGCTGGTGGACAAGGATCGGGCCATGAACATCCTGCGCACGATGCGCATCAATGTGCCCAGTGCCATCCAGGAAGGCGAGCGCATGATCCAGGAGCGGGATCGCATCATTGCCGAAGCCCGCAGCCACGCGGAGACCATCAAGCAGGAAGCGCAGGCCAGGGCCAAGGAGATTTTGGCCGAGGAAGAACTGGTCCTCAAGGCCGAGCAGGAAGCCACCTCGATCATGCAGCAGGCGGAACAGGAGACGGCCCGCATGCGTTTTGATGCGGAAGCCTACCAGCTGAACGTGTTGCGCAATCTGCACGACATCCTGTATGCCATGATCAATGAAGTGGAACGGGGCGTGGCCGAACTGGAGACGCGCACCCATGAACTGCCGGAGGAACCGCTCTGAAGCCGGTCACAACCATGACCGAAGTGCAGAGTTCACACTCCCGAGCCGGCATGCCGGCAGGGTGTGCTGTCCGAACCCCGTAAAGTAAAAATCATGCAGTTCAATGTAGCGCAGTTGCTCAAGCAGCCGGTTGGCAGCCGG
This sequence comes from Caldilineaceae bacterium, assembly GCA_965200385.1. Classification (GTDB taxonomy): domain Bacteria; phylum Chloroflexota; class Anaerolineae; order Caldilineales; family Caldilineaceae; genus Bin34. The sequence continues at coordinate 2,748,698 of OZ241342.1, read as the reverse complement.
CGGGACTTTGAGCTCAATGAGGACATTGCCCGTCTGGATGCCATGCTGGAACCGGTCCAGCCACTGACGGGCCATATCCGGCTGACCCGTATTCCCAGCGGCATTCTGGTGATGGGTACCTGCCGCACGACCCTGGCCATATCCTGTAGCCGTTGCCTGGAGCCTGTACAGCAGGAAGCCAGCTTTCGGCTGGAGGAAATGTTTCGTCCCCTGACCGACGTGGCGACAGGGCGCTATCTGCATCCTCAGAACTACCAGGGTGCAGAAGAGATCCTTTTTGACGAAGCCCTCCTGATCAACGAACGGCACGAACTGGATCTGGGCGAAGTCGTACGCCAGCAGTTGTGCATCGAGGCACTGCAGTATGCAGTGTGTGCCTATGCGGAGCCGGCAGAGTGTGAATACTACCGGGAGAGCCTTGGCTTTCTGGAGCAGGCCAATGCCGGAACTGTCGACACCCAGCCTGTCGATCCCCGCTGGGAATCCCTGCTGTCCCTGTGGCCCGGGGCGGACGATCCCGCCGGGCCAGAAGAAACCTGAAATATATCCCACATGCAATGAAAGGAGACCGGGAATGCCTCCCCAACCCAAACGCAGAGTCAGTCGAACCCGTGCGCGCAAGAAGCGTGCGCATCATGCCCTGAGACGGCCGCAACTGCAGAAGTGTCCCACGCCCGGTTGCGATGCCTATGTCATGCCGCACCGGGGTTGCATGGAATGCGGGGAATACCGCGGCCACCGTTTCCTGGAGGAAGGTGAGGAAGAGGAATAGGCATGTACGTCCGGGGCCTGCCGCCTGTTGTGCCGCTTCAGGAAGTGGCCTTGGCTTGCCGGGTGGTCAGCGCAAGGCCACGGCCAGCGCAGCTGCGGTATTGCCGGGAAGCCTGACACCGTGAACGTGGAGTTTACCTCCGCCGTGGATGAGCGTGCCTTGGCCTACCTTTTTCCAGGCCAGGGTAGCCAGCACGTGGGCATGGGCCGTAATCTGTACCATGCCTCAGTCCAGGCCCGGGACACGCTGGATGAAGCCGACGAGGTATTGGGTTGCGCACTGTCCCGCCTGTGTTTCGAGGGCCCGGAAGCCGAGTTGACCGACACTGTGAACGCCCAGCCGGCTCTGCTGGCGGTAAGCATAGCGGCCTTGCGCACCGCAGCGCAGTGCCTGGATCCGTTGCCGCTGCCGCGGGTGTTCGCCGGCCACAGCCTGGGTGAATACTCGGCGCTGGTGGCGGCGGGCACGTTGGCGTTTGCGGATGGCCTGCGGCTTGTCAGGGAGCGGGGCCGTCTCATGAAGGAAGCGGGGACACGGTTTCCGGGGCGCATGGCGGCCGTATTGGGCATGACCTATGCCGATCTGGGCGATCTGTGCCGTGACGTGGTGCAAGCCACAGGCGAAGTGGTACAGATCGCCAATGCCAACAGTGCTGCCCAGCAGGTCATCAGCGGTTCGGTAGCGGGGGTGGAAGAAACCTCCCGGCGGGCCTTGGCGCAGGGTGCACGTCGCGTACTGCCCCTGGCCGTGAGTATTCCGGCGCACAGTCCACTTATGCGGGAGGCCAAGCCGGCTTTGGCACGGGCGGTCCGGGCAACACCCTTTCAGGCGCCGCGAGCCCCTGTCGTATGCAATACCACCGCGCAAGCGACCACCGATCCGGGGCTCCTGCAGCAGGAACTGCTGGATCAACTGGATGGCAGCGTGCTGTGGCAGGCTGCCATGGAAACCATGCAGGCGATGGGTTGTGCCGCCTTCGTGGAATTCGGTAGCGGGAACGTGCTGAGCGGTCTGGCCAAACGGTTTGACCGCCGTCGCCCCAATTTCGCCCTGCAGGATATGCAGAGCATTGCCCGGTGGACAGAATGGCTGGCGCAGCCAACCGTCTGAGATGCATCCGGCACAGGGTTGGTCCTGCACTCCAGTCAGGCCCGGAGCCTGGCTGGCAATATGCTATAATGCACGGCTTGTAGATTTCTTCCATGCTTGCTGATGGTCCATGTCCCTGAACGACAAAATTTCGCTGGTAACCGGCAGTAGCCGGGGCATTGGTGCCGCCGTGGCCTGTGAACTGGCCCGGCGGGGCAGCACGGTGGTCGTGAATTATCGCCAGGACGAGGCAGGGGCCGCGGCTGTATGTGCGGCCATTCAGGAGGCGGGTGGCACCTGCAGCCTGCTGCAGGCTGATGTCGCGGTTGATGCGGAAGCCGCCGCACTCGTCAAGGCAGTCTTGGGGGAACATGGCCAGATTGACATTCTGGTCAACAATGCCGGTCTGACGCGCGACGGTTTGCTGATGAGTATGAAACCGGATGACTGGGACACCGTGATTCAGACCAACCTGACCAGCGTGTACCAGGTAACGCGGCCTGTGGTCCGCAGCATGATCCGCAAACGTTCCGGGCGCATCATCAATGTTTCGTCGGTGGTGGGTTTGCTGGGCCAGGCCGGCCAGGCCAATTATGCGGCCAGCAAGGCAGGACTGCTGGGTTTCACCAAGAGCCTGGCGCGGGAACTGGGCAGCCGCGGCATCACGGTGAACGCGGTGGCACCGGGTTTCATTCCGACAGCCCTGACAGCCGTTCTGTCGCCGGAGCACAAGGAGCATATAATCAGGGAGACACCGCTGGGGCGCATGGGTACCCCGGAGGAAGTCGCCCGGGCCGTCGCCTTTCTCGCGTCAGACGATGCCGCTTTTATTACCGGCCAGACCCTTTCGGTCGATGGTGGGCTGTCAATGCAATGAAAGACCCGCAGAAAGCCAGGCGTCCAGTATCCTTGCGCAGCCGACCTTGGGTGGCCGAGCCGCTTGCCCGGTTCGCCGAGGCTGACCTTCCCGTCACCTCGGAGTGGCAGGGTGGGACCGACACCTATGCCAGTGTTCACAGCCAGTATCGGGCCATTGCCCTGCAAATGCTTTACGAGCACGAGACTACCGATCATATACCGAGTCGCATTTTCCACTTGCGCATGTACAGCCTGCAACAGGCCGGCATTGCCGTTACCGAGCCCGGCCAGGATTTTATCCGGCGCCTGGTGTTTGGGATGCTTGAACACCAAGAGGAACTGGATGGCCGTATTGGGCAGGTCGCCCGGCGCTTTCCGGTAGAAACCTTGCTGGTGATTGACCGCAGCATACTCCGTATGGCCCTGTACGAGATTGCGGCCAGGGAATTTCACAGTCCGGTCAAGGTCGTGATCTCCGAAGCTATCCACTTGGCGGAAGCGTACGGCTCGGAAACGAGTCCCGGCTTTGTCCATGGGGTGCTGGGGGCTGTGCTCGCGCAACAGGAACCGGAAGCGGTTTCCGCTTAGGCAGCAGGATCTGGAGGCACCATGGGGTTTCCCAGCAGTTTTTCCTTCCTGGGTATCGGCATTCCGGAAGTCATGTTGATCATTGTCCTGGCGCTGGTCGTGCTGGGCCCCGAGCGCCTGCCGGGCGTAGCCAAGGAAATCGTCAAGGGGTTTTTCCGCCTGCGCAATCTGTCCAAGGACCTGACGGGACAGCTGGAGCAGGAATTGGGTATGGATGAACTGAAGGAACTGAACGACCTCAAGGACATCAAGACCGGCGGCCTCATCGAAAAGTGGGCCAATGACGAACTGGACCTCAATCTGGATGAGAACGAGGCAGAAAGCAAGACTGCAAAACCGGAAGCTCCGGCGCGCGCCGAGTCCAAACCGGCCAAGCCTGCCCAGACCGGTGCCAAGGCTGCAGGCCAGAACGTGATCGCTACGCCACCATCTGCCCAGGCGTCTCCCAATGGACGCAACAAGGTGGAGGTGGGTTCTCTCATCGATTCCAATATGTCTTCGTCGTCCCCGCAGGAAACGGTTGCCGCGTCCGGCAATGCGCAGACACAGCCAGCGGTGGCTGATGCTGTCAGGGAGCCGGTAGCTGTTGCGAACTGCATAGCCCCACCTGCGGCTGATGTGCCAGCCCCCACGGATAACGGGATGCTGATGGCAACCTCATCCTTGCGTCCTCACGGGACAGGAATACCAGGCAGACCCCGCGCTGCCCGCACACGCGCGTGGCCCAGCCCCAATCGTACTGCTCTGCGTCGGCCGCTGGCGCCCGTTCGCATGCGACAGGGCAAGGGCTTGCGCGGACGGCTTCTGCTTGCACGCTGGCGGTGATCTGAACCGTCTTGCCCTTGTGGTTTCAGGGCCCAACAGACATTGACCCAATCTGTAGGTGCATATGGAGTGCAGGGCGATACAGTTCTGCCCACAGCCTGCCGGATACCCTGTACGGTAGCCATGCTGCCACGAAGCCCGGTGTTTGGCTGTAGCCGGGTCCCGTGTCTGTACCACAGGGGCTGCAACCCCGGTAGCTCCCGGTTGCACATACATTGATCTGTTCAGCTGCGTGTACTGTGCAAGACAACATAAGATTTGGGGACTATATACGGTTTCACACCGCACCCGCAGACCGCGATGCTACACCGGATACACTTTCAGGCTTCACAGGCCAGCTTACGCTGCCACCTCCACCCTCAGTTGCACCGTCCCCGAACGCCGCAAATTCAACCAACCATTTGTCCCGGATGTTCATGGCCGCATTCACATCGGCGTTCTTTTCCATACCGCATTCACTGCCATGATAAACGGATTGGGACTTCCGGTTGGCCTTGCGTATCACACCACAGGTATGACAACACTGTGACGTGTACTTGGGGTCTATCTTTTCTGTATTAGGTCTTGTAACGCATATACCGTTCCAATCGCCCCCAGCCGCTGCGCAAAATAGCACGATTAAGACCCCTTTTCTGCGCGACATGCTGGCCGGGTTTTCCCTAGAGCCACAGGCGCTCTGGGTCATACCCTTGATGTTCAGTGCTTCAAAGATGACTACATCGTGTATGTCAGCGATGGTGCGACTGGTCTGGTGGCACCAGTTCTTTATGACATTAACTATTTTCCTTCAAACAGGGTTTCGGACAGGAGAACGACAGCAGTTATATCCGATTGCGGTATCGATCTAATAGCAGACAGTATTCCTTGGAAGCTTGCTTCCAGGGTAGAAAAAAGAAGGAGCGTCTTGTCCAAATGACGGTGGGACCGGTACTTGTGGCCGGGTGCCAACAGATGTGCGCAGTAAGGGGTCTTGTCTGTGTACAAACTGCCTTGAGCACGCATGGAGGCATTCCGATTCTGAGGTACGCAGGGATAGCAGGTAGCCAGACAGCAGAGAGCCTTGCCGGTTGATTCGGGTATCAGCCTCTATTACAGCTTGGAGGGATTGGACGAAATAGGGGTCTGCCACGGTCTTCGCCTGTCTCTCTGGAAGCACTTCAACGTATACAATGAATGCATATCCCTTATCCCTTTGACTACCCATTGGTAATGCCGCATGACAGCCACGGATATCCCCAACCCTGAGACCCAATTCGATCACGATGAGGGACGCATGAGCCTGATGGCCCATCTCAGGGAGCTGCGCATGCGCCTGATCTGGATCCTGGCCGGGCTGGTTGTGGGCACGATGCTGGGCATGTTGATCGCGGAGAGCGTGCTCAACATCATTGTTACAGACTGGAACGTGGCCTTGCAGGCTATCACCCCCTTCGAAAACATCTCCACGTTCTTCCGGGTGAGTTTCACCCTGGGGACGGCCTTGGCTACCCCCGTCATCATGTATCAGGGCTTAGCCTTCATTGTGCCGGGCCTGTATCCGCACGAAAAACGCAGCCTGCTCCTGATCACGCCGGGAATTGTGTTCCTGTTCCTGGCTGGCGCGGCCTTTGCCTATTATGTGATGTTGCCGGTGGCAGTTAACTTTCTCCAGAATTTCTGGGACGACGTCATCAACGCCAACTGGAGTGCCCGCGAGTTCGTCAACTTCGTGATCCGCATTGTGTTCTGGATCGGTGTCTTCTTTGAATTGCCGCTGGTCATGGCGTTCCTGTCCCGGATCGGGGTGGTCAGCGGTCCCCGCTTGCTGAGCTGGTGGCGTTATGCCATCGTGATCAGTGCCATTGTGGCGGCGGTCATAACGCCGACGATTGATCCGGTCAACATGACCATCGCCCTGGCTCCCCTGATCCTGCTATACTTCATTGGTGTAGGACTCGCCTATCTCTTGTACCGGCCGCGGGCACCCCGCGATTTCACACAAGATGACCAGGAGTAGCTTGATGGATCGCAATCAGAAAATTGCCCGGAAGGAAATGGTCCGTCGGGAAATCATGCGGGTGCGCAACGAAATCAATTCGCTCAACATGGGCGGCAATCGACAATCGTACAAGCGCACCAAGAAACAGGTACGTCACCTGGAAGCCCGGCTGGATGAACTCATGGCGGAGGAAAGCTCCCTGCGCGTAGAAATTGACAAGACGGCGCCCAGCGAAGCCGAATCCGTCTAAATCCGGAGTGAAGGCGGGAGACATGCCCTTATGTCTCCCGCCTGCTTTGGGGTTGGCCGCAGGATTCCGGACCTGTCGGCAGCGAGACAATTAGGAACTCTTCCGAGCCGGGAATGATGAAACCCCACGCCTGCCGCATATCCTGGCCATGACCCTGGGGCTGCTACTTCAGGGGGACGACGGACCCGATCCCTGTACACCCTCAAGCTTGAGCACAGGGGGATTGGGCCACTGCAGGTCGTTGTAAAGACGCTGGGTACGACAGTATGTAACCTCAATGCCCTTGGCTGTGGGCTTCCACTTGGGCCGGGGAGCCACGTCAGGCTGGTACTCCAGTGTCAGTCCAGAGGCTCCCAAAACCGAAATCCGGGCATCATCCTGCAGATAGATGCCGTCCATGGCAACAGTCCGCCAGGAGCCGAAAGGCATCGGGGGCAACAGATCAAAGGCATAAACTGCCGAACCATCAGCGCTTTGCGTAAACATGAGGTCAACCTGGCGTGACTGTGTCCAGGGACGTGTGGCTCGCACGGCTTCGCCGTTGACGAACATCCACAGACCCAGTTCACGTACCCGATCATCCTTGTCCCGGGGCAGACAGCCATCCGCATCCGGTCCCCCGATGGCCAACAGGAGGGTACCTCCCCGGGCGCGGATATCCACCAGCAGTTCTATGAGTTCCCGGCCGCTCTTGTTGGCATCGTTGCCGGCCCGGTATTGCCACTGGCGCCCAATCGTGTAATGCACTTCAAAGGGGCCCTGTACATCGTGGCCCGCTTCCTGTTCCGGTGTGATGATGCCACCCCGGGTGATCATCAAATCCGGTTTCAGGTCCCAGGCAAACTCGACCAGCGAGGCGGTGGCGTTCCGGTATCCGTCTACGCACAGGATATCCGGATCATAGATTTCGATCAGTTCACGCAGTTGCTGCTGATCGTAAGCCAGCAGATCCGGGTTGTGCTCGGGATTGCAATAGTCCCGGGCACGGGTTACTTCCCGTCCACGTTGCCACTGAAACCAGGCATCGTCCGGCGAGAAATAGAAGCCGATGGGCAGTCCCTGCGCACGCAGGGCGTCAGTGTAGGCGCGCAATACATCCAGGCCCAAAGGGGTGTTGGTGACTTTGAAATCCGTGGTGGCGGTATCCCACATGCAGAAACCGTTGTGGTTTTTGGCGGTCACCGTAACGTAGTCAAAGCCACACGATGCGGCAAGCCGTGCGTACCAGGCGGCATTGAAGTGGCGAGGATGAAACCACTGGGGCAGCTGGTGAAAATACCGATCCAGGTAAGTCTGCGAGGCCCCAACTACGGAATGTGCATTGACCATGCCAAACTGGGCGTCGACAGTCCAGTAGAGATACATGCCCAAGGCCATGTCCTGGTACCATGCGAGCCTTTCCCGGGTGTTGGTGCGCTGGGTAAAAACCCCTTGGGAAGCGCGGTCCTGATCACCAGGATGCGGGTTGCCGTGCGGTCGGATTGTCATGGTTGGCCTTGCCTCCTCATACCAGGGTCTGGCTGCAAACCATAGTCCAGGGCCAGACTTGCTCCGTGTTGTCTTGGCTTGCCGCCTGTTCTTTGCGCCGTTGCCCGTCCCTTGCGATCGGATTGGGGACGGTGCTGTGCACCAGCAGCACAGTGATTATATGGGGGACTATATACGTACTCACACCGAGCCCTCAGGCCGCGATGCTCTCCCATATACATTTTCAGGCTTCACAGGCCAGCTAATGCTGCCACCGCCACCTGCAGTTGCGCCGTCCCCGAACGCCATATTCTTACCCAACCATTGGTCCCGTATGTTCAAGGCTGCATTTACGTCGGCGTGCTGCTCTACACCGCATTCCTTGCAATGATAGACAGATTGGGACTTGCGGTTGGCCTTACGTATCACCCCACAGTTATGACACTTTTGTGATGTGTACTTGGGGTCTATTTTCTCTGTATAGGTTTTGTAACTCATATACCGTTCCAACCGTCCCCATCCGCTGCGCAAGATAGCACGATTAAGTCCTCTTTTCTGCGCCACATTCTTACCGGGTTCTTCCCTGGAGCCACTGGCGCTCCGGGTCATACCCTGAATGTTCAGGTTTTCAAAGATGACTAAATCGTGTATGTCAGCAATGGTACGACTGGTCTGGTGACACCAGTTCTTTATGACATTCCGTATCTCCCTGTATACCCTTTGTATGCGTAGCTTAGTGTGTTGCCAGCCGTTGCTCTTGAACTGTTGTCGGGCCAACTTCTTCTGCAACCTACGCAGTTTGGCATCCAGTTCCAACAGCCTCGGCAATTCATACATACCCCCTGTACTTAGCGCCATTTGTCCCACGTTCCGGTCGATGCCAACGGGGTTAACAGGTTTGTCTGGTCTAGCCGGCCGTGGGTCGGGCACTTCATACAGTATGGACACATACCAATTACCAGCCTCATATTTGAACGTGGCTTGCTTGGGTTTGTAAGCTGGCGGAGCGCAAACTGACCCCCCGTGACGTGCGGGCAGCCGACTTCCAGTGGGATGACGGTGAAGCCGAGGGGGACACCGTCTAGGTCGAAGGAGCATTCCACGCCTGAAGCTGTACCCCGGCATCCGCGTGGGATACCCGGATGGTCCGCTTTTCCCGGACATCAAGCCAGAAATAGGAGTCGGCACAGGAAAACCGATCCGTGATGTCAGGGGTATGGAAGTGGACGCCGACGGCCGGGCATGATCCCTCGTTGGTGATGGTGATGGTGCCTTCACCCCTTTCCGTACGCAAGGTTGTGCGGGGCAGACGGAAAAGGCATCCCTGGATTTGGGTATAGTTGAGCCAGTAAAAGGTGCGATCCGCCACCCGGTTCCCCACCAGAACTTCCGCCACCACCAACAAGGGTATGTTGAAGGTCTGGTCCGCTGTCAGGGCCAGCGTGCCCACTTCCCGCACTCTGGCCCAGGGTTCGGCCATGCCGCGTTTCTCGAACGTAGCCAGTGGTTCCAGATCCTGACTGAAAGCCCTGGCCCGCACCTTCCAGTCGCGGGTATGCAGGTCATTGGCGTCATCCAGCAGAAACACGGGCAGATCCACGGGTTCCCCGGCAAAGGACATGCGGGGAAACAGGATACAGGCATGCAGGGGGGCATACGCCTGCTTCAATACGTGGTAGGCAATCTTGGGTGCGCCGTACCAGTCAATCGTGGACCAGGAAGCGGCCGGATTGTTGTCGTTGAGTTTGTAGTAGCAGACACCGGTGGAATGAGGCCACCGGGTGCGATTGAGTTCCAGGACGTGACGCATGCCCGTAGCCTGCGTCATCTGGATACCGAGAATGAGGTTTTCCAGGGAGTCGTTGGGTACCCAGTCACCTACATATTGGGAATGGATGGCCAACCCGCTCTTCTTGTTGAAAACCGGCATATGATGGGCAATGGAGCCATCGGCACGCGGCGGCCAGACATCGTGCTCCTCGGCAGGGAGAAAACGCAACGTGGACTCCAGCGAGGGCAGGGAAGCCACGCCAAACTCGCCGATGAAAGGAGCCGCCATGGACAGCCATTTGTCCAGCGGCTGACGTCCCCAGTACACGTCATAGTTGTGCAGACTGCCACCCCAGGGCTCGGCGCGGTGAAACGGACGGGTGCCATCAAGCTCTACACTGTAGCGGCCCATCATGTTGATGGCCTCTCCTTCCGGATGACTGGATTCGTTGCCCGCACCGTACATGACCAGCGAAGGATGATTGCGAATGCGCAGGGTGGTGTGGCGTACGGTCTCTTCGAGAATGTCTAGGGGCTGAATGGCATGGGAATTCCAGGCCGTGGGCCATTCCTGCAGGATCATGACCCCGTAGCGGTCTGCCAGATCGAAGAAGTCGTCCGTCTCGGGCATGCCGGAGCCCCACGCGCGCAGCATGTGAATGTGGGATTGGCGGGCCAGATCGAAGAAGCGCTCGTACCACTCTCTTTCAAAACGCATGAGCGCGTCCATGGTGCACCAGTTGGCACCCTTGATGAACATCTCACGTCCGTTGATCACGAATGTCCAGTTGTACTGGTCAGGACTGGGACCACCCGGTAGCGGGCGCATCTCGACAGTGCGCAGGCCGAAACGGGTTTGGCACCTGTCTGTACCGGGCGGGTCCTGACCCGCAAAGCCGAGTTCCAGGTAATAGAAGTCCGGATCACCGTGATCGGCGGGCCACCAGAGATGAGGATTGGGAATCCGAATCTCAAGCCGAACTTCGTGGGAACCGCCTTCGTCCTGCTGCACATCAAAGTGAAAATGGCGCCGGGGGCCCTTGAAATTGGCTGGTGCAATGACACCGGTCAGACGGCCACGCCAAGGTGTCGGCGGACCTTCCAGCATCACGCTCAGCTGAATCAGGCCTGCCTGGAGATCCAGTGTCGCCACAAAAGGATCCCGGAGCCGTACGGGGGCCCGCGCCTGCAGTTCAACCGGACGCCAGATGCCCACGGTGGGCAGGTTGATGTAATGCCAGCCGTAGGAATTGTTGAAAGTGGCCGTGTCCACCCAGCCAATGTTCATGCCATCGAAGTAGGGCGTTGGTTCCGATGCGCTCAGACGATAGGGGGCTGGTTGCAGCCGGACCACCAGTTCGTTGTGCTCTGCCAGCAGTTCGCCCACGGGGAATTCGAACTCGCCGAACATCCCTTTGTGGGCACCGAGGTAATGGCCGTTGAGCCAGATGTCGCAGGCATCGAACACGCCGTGAAACTTCAGATGATGAGCGTCGCCGGGGTGCGGGAAGGTTTTGCGTAGCCACCAGGTACGAAATCCTTCCGGATAGGCAATTTCATCATTCAGGCCGACGTAAGGATCCGGAATGCGTTCCTCCTGCAGTAACGCGGTATGTACACTGCACGGTACCTGGGCCTCGATCGCATCTGGCCAAATCTGGCCCAGCCGATCTTCGGCGTCCATTTCCGCAGCCATCTCCCACGGTCCGCTGAGATCTGTACAGGACGGTCCTGCGGGCAGGTCCACGCCCCCCGGTTGCAGGGTGACCGGCTGACGATCGCCGTCCAGGGGGGATCCTTGGGGAGCAAATTCCTCCCGATCGACCTGATCCATACTCTTGGCTGTCGCGGTCATTTTCAGCTCCTTGGCTCATGCCGGGATTTGCTTGGGGCCGGGTCCGGGGCTACCGGTGCGCAGGCTATGCTGACGGAATGGAGCAATCCTGATCCCCTTGTTGAATCTGCCGGCACACCCTGCGTATGCATACGGATATCTGAACCGGCACACGGGTCAAACTCCCTGTAATTCCAGTTCCGAAACGAAATGACAGGCAGCACTGTGCTGTGCATCCTGCTGTTGCCAGGGCGGATCGTCAGTGCGGCAGATGTCTTGGGCATAGGCACAGCGCGGGTGGAAGTGACAGCCACGGGGTGGATGGGCCGGGTTGGCGACTTCACCGGGCAGAATGATGCGTTTGACCACCCGATCCGGATCCGGTTTGGGTACAGCCGACAGCAGAGCTTCGGTATAGGGATGCAAAGGCTGGCGAAACAACTGCCGGGTCGGGCCGCTTTCCACCACCCGGCCGCAGTACATGACCGCCACGCGATCCGAGATGTGTTCCACTACACTCAAATCATGGGTGATAAACAGAAAAGTGAGCTGAAATTCCTGCTGCAGATCCTTGAGCATATTCAGGATCTGGGCCTGAATCGATACGTCCAGGGCCGAGACCGGCTCATCGGCGACGATCAGTTTCGGATTGGTGGCCAGGGCCCGGGCAATGCCGATGCGCTGCCGCTGGCCGCCACTGAAGGCATGCGGGTAGCGATGCAGGTGCTTGGCTTCCAGACCTACGACCTCGATCAGGGCACGGACCCGATCCTCCGCTTCCCCCGTCTTGAGCCGTTCCAGTTTGCGCAGCGGTTCACTGACAATGTCCAGCACCGTCCAGCGCGGATCGAGGGACATGAAAGGATCCTGGAAAATCATGGACATGTGACGGCGGTAGGCCCGCAGGGTCTTGGTGCTGGCTTGGGCCAGATCGACGGTGTCTCCATCCTCCGCATGAAAGCGCAAAGTCCCGCCCGTGGGTTTTTGGGCGCGCACTACGCAATGCCCCAGCGTGGTCTTGCCGGAACCGGATTCACCGACCAGTCCCAGCGTCTCGCCGTAAGCCAGCCCCAAATCTACGCCATCGACCGCACGTACGTGACCGACTACACGCCGCAAAAGGCCTTTCTGCACAGGAAAGTATTTGCGCAGGGACTCGACTTGCAACAGGGGTTTTGTCGCTGTGACCGGTGCACTCATGATGCTTCCTCGGTCTGTGAACTGTGCAGAAAACAGCGGACTGTGTGGTGTGCCTGGACCTCCGTCAGGGCGGGGATGGCCTGATCACAGACACCCTCCATCCGGTCCGGGCACCGTTCCAGGAAACCGCAGGCCACAGGCGGATCAAGGGGAATGGGTACGGTACCGGCAATGGTACTGAGACGGGATGTTGCCTCACCCAGGCGGGGGATAGACTGCATCAGGCCTATCGTGTAGGGATGTTGGGGATGATGAAATATCTCCCGCACCGGGCCGGCCTCGACAATGCGCCCCAGGTACATGACGGCTACGTGGTCGCAGGTCTCGGCGATCACACCCAGATCATGGGTAATGAAAAGAACGGACATCTCGTGTTCCGTCTGCAATTCCCGGATCAATTCAAGTATCTGGGCCTGTACGGTGACGTCCAGGGCCGTCGTGGGCTCGTCCGCAATCAGCAGGGAAGGCTGGCAGGACAGGGCCATGGCAATCATGACGCGCTGTCGCATGCCACCGGACAACTGGTGGGGAAACTCGTCGAGGCGCTGGCCGGGATCGGGAATGCCTACACGTTCCAGGAGTCCGTGCGCCTGTCGGCGGGCCTCCCGGCGGCTGACATCCAGGTGCAGGCAAATGGCTTCCTCCAGCTGGTTGCCAATGGAATGGACCGGACTGAGGGACGTCATGGGTTCCTGAAAAATCATGGTGATCTCACTGCCCCGGATCTCACGTATGGCAGAACCTGAGGCCTCCAGACTGACCAGATCCAGACGGCCGTGTTGCCGTGTGCGAAAGTGAATGGCACCATCCACGATTTGTCCGGGACGTGGCACGATGCGCATGAGGGAACGAGCAGTGACGCTCTTGCCGCACCCGCTTTCGCCAATGAGACCCAAAGTAGAGCGCTCGGGAACCGTGAAATCCACACCATCGACTGCTTTCAGTACACCGTCGTCTGTGTAGAACCAGGTCCTCAACCCCTGTACAGTCAACAGGACTTCTGACGTGGCAGCGTCGTTGTTCATTGGGCTGTGCCCAAGGGTTCGTCGTGACTGGCCTGTGGCATCGGGACGTTCCGTTACCTGCTGGCTTGGTGCACGGGCCGCAGCCCGGTGCAAGGTGGCAAGCGCACCTGGCAATATTATCGAATGACATCAGCCATTTGGCAATCCGGATTCGCGGTCCTGTGGATTCGGTCGCAAAGCGCAGACATGCATGACCACGCCGGGGTCCGGGACGGACCCTGTGCGCAGGGAGGCTTTTGAGACGGTTGACTCGATTTTTCGCTCCATCTACAATGCCAGTGCCACTATGCTCCAAAAGTCTGATGACAGGGGACTCGCTGTCCGGACGCAAGCGTAGGTGTGCCACCGGGGCACGTGAACGTGAGCGGACCGGTCACTGTGTCCTGCTGCAGACAACGGACATCGGAGCGGCTTCTTTCTGCCAGCCTGTCCAGATGAGGTGCGACATGGTACAGAAAACCGTTAATGTCAGACTATTGCTGGTCCTTGTGTTGAGTATGGTTCTGTTTATGGCTGCCTGTGGCCCGGCGGAGGCCCCTGCAGAAGCCGAAGCCCCCATGGCCGAAGCCCCTGCTGACACGGCCATGGCGGACGATGGCTGTGCGTACAATGAAGCACCCATGCTGGCGGCCCAGGTCGCAGCCGGCACGTTGCCCGGTGTCTGTGAACGGCTGCCCATTGAACCGCTGGTTTTGGGCGAAGGTCTCGCCGTCAATCCGGATTGGGTAGACGTGCAAATCGGCGAGTATGGCGGTGCGATCATCTATACCGTCATACACGTTGAAACCAAGGAGCCGATCTTCATCACGGACAACCGCGAGCCGTTGATCCAGGCTGGCGGTGTCTACAAGGATTTGGATATCAGTGACGACTACACCGAAATGACCTTCACGCTGCGGGCTGGGCACAAGTGGTCGGACGGGACACCGCTAACCACGGAGGATGTAGTCTTTGCCGTTGAGGACGTGCTGCAGAACGACGACCTGTATCCGTCCATGCCCAACTATCTGCTGACAGGTGGCCTTGGGGGTGGGGAAGAACCTGTCCTGGAAGTGATTGACGACTTTACTTTCAAGCTGGTGTATCCCGCGCCGTACAATGCATTTGAATACAACATCACCAGCTTGGGCACCGGGTACTACGATCTGCTCAAACCCAAGCACCATATGTCCAAATACCATATCGCGCATGGCGATGAAGACGCCATCAACGCGATGGTGTCCGAAGAGGGCCTGGAAACCTGGGTCGATCTCTTCAGCCAGACGGACATGCGCATGTGGCAGTCGACCCAGGATCACGCCATCGGCTTCCCCCAGCTCAACACCTTCCTGCTCACGGCGCACGAGGGGGATCGGTATACGATGGTCCGCAATCCGTATTACCACGCCGTGGATACGGCCGGCAACCAGTTGCCGTATCCGGATGAGCGCAAGTATGTCAACATCGGTTTCTCGGCCAAGGAACAGGCTGAGCTCCTCATGTTCTCCCGGCAGGCCCACTATCACTGGCAGACGGATCTGACCGTACTGCCCCTGATGATCGAACGCCAGGAAGAGGGCAATTACACTACGCTCATCTACCCCAACAAGGATTCACGGATGTTCTATCTCAACCTGAGTCACGACGATCCGGGTTGGCGCGCGGCGGTCAATGACGGTCGCTTCCGGCTGGCGCTGCAAATGGCGATTGACAGCCAGGAACTGCTGGACGAACTGTACTTTGGGCAGGGATCGCTCCCCAGTACGCAGGCCGGCTATGATCCGGAGCAGGCCAATGCCCTGCTGGACGAAATGGGCATGGCTGCGCGGGACGCCGACGGTTTCCGGCTCGGACCGGATGGCGAGGCGTTCGAGATCTTCATCACGCTGGATCCATGGGGCGGTTACTTTGAACAGGCTCCCTTCCTGAAAGATTACTTTGAAGCGGTAGGCCTGCGTACCGATTACCAGCAGTTTGAAACCGGTATCACGAGCCAGATGCGGAGTGCCAACGAGCACAAGTCAGGCATTACATGGAACACGGCCCCGCTTTGGCATTCCCACAACGCGTCCTATCCGGAATACTTGCCGAACATCAATACGGGGCCCCTGTTTCAGGCTTGGTACCAGTCCGATGGCGAAAGGGGTGAAGAGCCCCCGGCCTGGCTGGCGGAAATCTTTGCTATCCAGGAAAATCTCGCCCAGTATGCATTTGGCACCCCCGAATTTGGAGAGTGGGAACAGATACGCAACGACTGGATCTATGAGAACAATCCCTTCCATACTTTTGTAGAGCAGCCCGGCATCTATCACATGTTTTCCAACTGTCTGGGCAATGTCGTGACAGGTCCGGTCTTCCATCATGGTTCCTGGACCAGTCACAAACTGCTCTATATCAAGAGTGACTGTGCGATGAACTAGACCTGGCTTGCCAGACGTGCGTGACGTTGCCGGGTGGTCAAAAACGACTTGCCCAATCCCGGTTGTCCCTACTGTGGGACGGGGGATTCGGTCACAGGAAGCAGACGCATACATCCGCCAGTCAAGTGGGCGGATGTATGCTCCTGTGGCTGCGCTGACTTGGGCCGGACTTGAGGAATCCAATCAGTGGTCTGCCGGTGATGACTTGACGGACTGTGCGCGTCCCGTCTGGCCAGCCATGCTTGGCTGGCTCCGGGTACAAGGGACAGGCTCAGGATCCAAAGGCCTTTGGCGTTGGTGCCTGGCAGGCCAGACTGCGTCCTTGTGCTATGTTGGCATGGGTCAGGCTCCGCAGTACCGATAATTGTCCATGCGGTCTGTCAGAGCGAGACGATCACTCAGTTTGGCCAGCATGTCAGCCTTCACGGCCACGTGGTCCGGATCGTCCCACAGGTTGCTCAGTTCCAGGGGATCGTTCTCCAGGTCATAAAGGACGCCGTCCCCGAAACCGCCGTAGATGCAGATTTTCCACCGTTCCGTGATCAGCATTCGATACCGGCACATTTCGTCTGAGGTGCCATCTTCGTCGAATTCAATCAGCTTGCCTTCCTGCTGGATAGGGGCGCCGGTTTCGATAGGCGCCCGCAGTGATTCGCCGGGCAGGATCACGGGTGCGGCCTGCTGGCCACCGCGCATGTCAAAGACTGCCTGATCAATCCCGGCGTAATCCAACACGGTAGGCGCGAAATCCAGGTGGCTGACCGGCTGGGTCTGCCGTACGCCCTGCTGGCCCTGGGGCGTATGCCAGATCAGGGGCACCCGCACGACCGGTTCATAGGGCCAGGGCCCCTTGAACAGCAGATGATGGGAGCCCAGGTAGTCGCCATGATCGGACAGAAAGACCACAACGGTATTTTCAGCCAGACCCAGTTCGGCAACAGCTGCCCGCAAACGCCCCACACAATCGTCAATATGGGTAATCATGCCGTAGGTCTGGGCAATGGCTTCCCGCAATATGCCTTCATCCCAATCCCGCATGTGACGATAGTTAAACCGCTCCAGGAAACTACAGGGCTCAGCCGTGTGCTCCCAGTTGGCCGGCAGGGAAACCTGGGCAGGATCGTACATCTCGCTGTAAGGCCGGGTAGCAGAGAAAGGGTGATGTGGATCCGGAAATGACGTGACCAGGAAGAAATTTTCTTCTCCTGCTTCCCGGAGAAAGTCGATGCTCTTGCGCGTGATCCAGTCGTTGTAGTGCCACTCCGGCGGAATTGCCATGCGCCAGGACTGCGCTCCGGGCAGGGCGTAGTAGGCCTTCTCCCGGCTCAGTTCGGCCTTGGTGCCCGGACGCTGGGCTTCCACATCGTTGACATAATCGCCATTGACATAATTCACATGCCCGCCCACGTAATCCACGCTCTGGTAGCCATAGAAGGGTAGCGGCAGGGCTGTGATTTCACCGGCATTCCAGAGATCGCGGCTCTCCCATGTCGCGGGCTGGCCCGCTGCATCTCTGGCATCCGTGCTGAAAGGTTGCAGATGAATCTTGCCCACGCAATGGGTGCGGTAGCCATGATCCGCCAGGGCACCGGTCAGCGTGGGGATTCGTTCATCCAGGTTGCAGCCGTTGGTGGTCAGGCCATGCTGTCGGGGAGTCAGACCCGTGTGCAATGAAGCCCGCGAGGGCTGGCAGACAGGATTGGTCGGATAGGCTCGGGTGAAGCTGACGCCTTCCCGGCAAAGCTGATCCAGATGGGGGGTTTGTACCTCGTCGTTGCCGTTCCAGCCCAGACTGAAACTGTTCATTTGATCTACGATGATGACCAGGAAATTCGGCCGCATGGGGATCTCCTTAATTCTTGGGGCATGGTACGCTTGGCAGGCCCGCTAAACAGCTGAAGGTACCGGGTTCACGGGACATGGGGGATCCAACTGCCACGCGCCGGACAGAAGTCCCTTGGCTGCAGGCCCCGGGCGTTTCGATTGCATCTGTATGGTGACATTCCCAGATGCAGATGCACAGCACGCATGACGTTGGGGACGTTAACGGAATGGCTGCAGTACCACATGAGCCAACTGCCCTGCGTGTGCCGGGGGGCTAGCCTTTCAATCCAGTCAGCGCAATGCCGCGGATGATTTGGCGCTGGAACAGCAGAAACGCAATCACAACGGGAAAGACCGCAATGAACGCGCCTGCATTCTGCGCTGCGAAATTGCGCTCGTATTCCGCGGCAAAGGTGGCCAGGCCCACCGCCAGCGTGAATTTGGCGGTATTGGTGAGCACGACCAGGGGCCAAAGCAGGTCGTCCCAATTGGCCAGGAACTGGATGATGCCCATGGCGGCAAGCGCCGAGGGTATCAGTGGCAAGGCTACTTGCACAAACAGCCTGGGTTCACTGGCACCGTCGATCCGGCCCGCGTCCAGCAGTTCATTGGGCACGCTGTGCATGAACTGGCGCATCAGGAAAATCCCGTAGGGCGTCACCACGGCAGGCAGGATGACGGCGGCGTAGGTGTTCAGGAGATTGGCCCAGAGCACCACCTGGTAATGGGGGATCAGCAACATGGGGCCCGGGATCATCATGGTGGCGATGATGACGTAAAACATGGGCTCCTTGAAGCGGAAATCGTACTTGTTCCAGACGAACCCCAGGTAGGCGGAGGTGAACACGCTGAGCGGGGTCGCGATACAGGTGATCAGCAGGCTGTTCACGAAATAGCGCGAGAAATTGATCTTGGTCCAGGCCTTGATCAGGGATTCCAGCGTGAAACTCTTGGGCAGGAAGGATGGCGGATAGGCACTGATTTCGGCTTCAGCCTTGAAGGTGGACATGCCCATCCAGAGGACGGGAAAAATCATGGCCAGAGCGCCGATGAGCAGCAGCAGGTAGAGCAGCAGGGATCCCAGATCGCGACGCCAGAGGCTTCTCTGGACAGTGGAGGTGGACATGGTGCAATCTCAGTTGCCTATATCCCAGGAACTGCGCAGAAAGCGGATCTGCAGGAAAGTCAGGAACATGATGATGGCGAACAGGATGAACGAAATGGCCGCCCCATAGCCAAAACGGAACAGTTCGAACGTTTTCTCATACAACAGCAGCACCACCGAGGTAGTGGAGTACAGGGGACCGCCACTGGTCATGACGAACATGGGCACGAAAACCTGGAGACTGTTGATGACCCCTACCACGACGACAAAGGAAAGGGCAGGCATGAGCAGGGGCAAGGTGATGCGCAGGAACATGGCCCGCGCGCCGGCCCCGTCGATCTGGGCTGCCTCGTAATAGGTGGGCGAGATGTTCTGCAGTCCGGCCAGGAGAATGATCATGCGTACGCCCAGGTACTTCCACAAGCCAAACAGAATCAGGCTGGGCATGGCGTACTGGGGACGGGTGAGCCAGCCAATCTCGGGCGGCGGTGGCAGGTTGAGCCAGTCGGCGACAGCGAAGATGGTGGTGTTCAGGATACCGAAGCGGGGCTGGTAGATGAATTCCCAGACCAGAGCCACGCCGACCATGCTCGTTACGGTAGGCATGAAGTAGCTGGCACGGAAAAAGGCCTGGAAGCGCTTGACCGAGTTGATCATGGCCGCCACCAGCAGACAGACGAGCGTGCCGAGGATGACGTTGCCGAAGGCGAATTCGAAAGAATTCATCATTGCCTGCCAGAAGCGCTGATCCTCGAACAGCGCCTCGGTATAGTTGGCGAAGCCCACGAACTGCTGCGTGGGGCGCAAGGGCTGCCAGTCGAAAAAGCTGTAGACGAAGGTATAGATGAAAGGGAAAACCGTCCACGCCAGGAAATAGATGGCCGCAATGACGATCGCACCGGCGATCATGGCGTTCTGGCCGGCCAGCCTGATGCGGTGCGGGTCTTGGGAACGGCCTTTCCGAAAAGGCCACCATGCTTGGGAGGTCACGGGATCGTTGCTGTGCAGCTGAAGCGGGCGGCGGACAGCAATACTGCCCGCCGCCCGGTCTCGTTGTCAGGAAGATCGATCAGGGCTGGTCGGGAAGCATCAGGTTGTGGTGCTTGTAGTTGCGTTCAATGATATTCCAGTCTTCCCGCTGGGCCAGTTCCTGGTCAATGAACTGCTCGGACTCGGCCATGGCATCGTCGATGCTCATACCCCCTACCAGTATGGGGGCGATGAGGGCATCGCGAATCCCGTTGTTGTACACCGCCGGCGTATCGTTCACGATCCCCCACTCGACCGCACCGGAGATCACGTTGGCCACCTGATCGGCCTGGACTTCAGGCAGGTCGATCAGTTTCTTGTAGGGCGGAATGAACCCGTTGCGCAGCGCCACGGTCCGGGCGACCCGGACGTCGTCACTGTACAGAAAATGCCAGAAATCCCAGGCCACGGCTTTTTCGGCCTCCGAGGCGAACGCATTCACCACAGCTTCGACCGCGAAGCGAATGTTGCCGTAGGCTGGCTGGAAGCTGCCGTCAAAGGTGGGAATCGGCGCGGCGAACCATTCAAGGTCCGGGTTGTTGCGACGCAGGACCGAGGTGATCCAGGAAAAATCCGCAATGATGGCGGCTGTCTCCGAAGTGAATGAATCCAGACGGTTGGGCATCTCCGGATCCACGACACGGTCGACTTCATGCAAATCCTTGATGAACTGCAGAACGTTCCGACTTTCCTGGTTGTTGATCTGGGTACGCTTGCCGTCCTGGGTAAACAGGTACCGGCCCTGCTGGTAACACCCATTCTTGTGGAAGGTGGGCCAATCGGCCTGGAATCCCGACAAGACAATCCGGTCCTGGCTGTCGTATTGGGTCAGGGCCTTGGCCGCAATCCGCAGATCCTGCCAGGACCTGGGAGGTTCATCGACGGAAAAACCGGCTTCCTCCCAGAGGCGGGTGTTGATGTACATTACCGGCATCATGGTGCCCATGGGCAGGAAGTGGCGACTGCCGGGAGTTCCCGTAGGGCAGTCCATGGCGCCTTCGGCAAAGGCGACCCAGTTGTCGTCCAGAAACGCGCGGTTGCCTACGTGATCCGGCATGGGGTCCATGAGTCCCCCGTCACAGAATTCCGTCAGGCGCGACGTGTGCATGTGCCAGATGGTCGGACCTTGGCCCGCCGGCACGTTGACGGCGAGTTTGGTCCAGTACTCGCCACCGCCCAGGTTGGAGACGTTGATCGTGACGTTGGGGTAGAGTTTCATGTACTCTGCCGCCCACTCCAGCTCGTATTCGTAACGGTCCAGAGCCCATTCCCAGTATTCCAGGGTAATGGGTTCGCCATGGTTGATGCTGTCCTTGACGACATAGGGAATGCCGGTAGCCGCATTGGACAACTCGTGAACGTTCGCCGGCACCTCGATGGTGCCAATTTCCACCACTGGTCCTCTGTCAAGGGCGGCATCGCTCTCACTGGTGGATTGAGGGGCGCAACTGGCGATGGCTGCCGTGACGGCCATGCCTGCTCCCAGTCGTATAAAGGAACGTCGGCTCAAGTGTGACTTGTTCATGGGGCACTGCTCCAGGATTTGGGCTGGAAAATACAGATTGTGGATTGTCGCTGTGCCAGTACCATAGCAGAGAACGACCTTTCTTCAAAATGTGCTGTCGGGGCGGCCTGTGCAGACGCACAGGCCGCTTGTCTCCGGTTCCTCACAGGGAATAAGGATCGGCCGCGTCGCGCAGGCCATCGCCCACGAAATTGAACATCAGCACGGTCAGGATGATGAAGAACAGGGGAATCAGTTTCCAGGTGTGGTGTGCCAGAGCCGCGAAATTGCGGGTTTCCTGCAGCAGGACGCCCCAGCTGACACCGGGATCCTGCATGCCAATGCCGATGAAGCTCAAGGCGGTTTCGCCCAGGATCATGCCCGGGATGGACAGGGTGATGGTGACAATGAGGTAACTGGCAAAATTGGGCAGCAGATGTGTCAGGATCGTGTTCAGATCGGAACTGCCGGCGATCTTGGCCGCGGTCACGAAGTCCAGGTTGCGCAGGGACAGCAGTTTGCCCCGTACGACCCGGGCCAGTCCGGCCCATCCAAACAGGGAGAGCACGAAAGTGATAGCCAGAAACGTGGCCTCGACGCTCCAGTCCGTAGGGATGGCAGCGGACAGCGTGATCCAGAGAGGCAGAGTGGGGATGCTGATCATCAGATCTATGAAACGCTGAATCGCTTCATCCACCACGCCACCGAAATAGCCCGATACACCGCCAATCAGACAGCCCAGAAAAAAGGACAGAAACACCCCGGCAAAGCCGATGAACAGGGAAATCCGGGCGCCTTTCAGGGTGCGTGAGAACAGATCGCGGCTGATGCTGTCCGTACCGAAAAGGAAAATGTGCCGGTTTTCCCCGGACACGCCGAACAGATGGCGATCCCCGTCGATCAGGCCCATAAACTTGTAGGCATCCCCCCGCACGAAGAAACGAATGGGTATGATTTGCGCTGTGTCTTCCGTATAGATGGCGCGGAACGTCTTCGGATCCTGTCCGCGCTCGATGCCGTAGATGAAGGGACGCTGCCAGGTGCCGTTCGCGTCCCGCACGCGAACCCGGGAAGGCGGCACATCCTTGAAACCCTTGAGACGGGTGTTGGCGTCGTAGGGCGCCAGATAGTCTGCCAGGATGGCTACGGTATAGAGAAGGATGAGGGTAATGCCGCCCAGCCGCGCCAGCCGGTGCTTGCGAAACCGTCGCCACATCAGCCGGGTGACGGACGTGTATTCGTAATCGGTCGGGGACGGGTTCACAGTCTTCACCGTACAGGAATCAGCAATCGTACCCACAGAGACAGTTTCCAGTCAAGCAGCCGGAAAGGTCTGTACCCTCTTGCGTCGGCACCAACGCCTCAGAGAGCCTCCCGTTTATTCATCATAGCGAATGCGCGGATCGAGCCATACCAGTCCGATATCGGAGATCAGGGTACCGATGACGGTGAGTACACTCAGAATCATCAGGATGCTCCCTGCCAGCTGCATGTCCTGGGACAGGACTGCGTCCAGCAGTACGGGGCCCACAGTTTCCAGATTGAGTACAATGGCCACCAGCACTTCACCGCCCACCATGGCCGGCAACAGCCAGCCGATGGTGCTGACAATGGGGTTGAACGCGATCCGAATAGGGTATTTCCAGAGCAGGCGGCGCTCCGACAGCCCCTTGGCGCGGGCTGTTTCCACATAGGGCTGGTGCAGTTCATCCAGCAGGTTCGCGCGCATCACTCGGATCAGGCCCGCCGTGCCGGCCGTGGCCAGCACCAGCAACGGTACCCAGACGTTCTTGAGCATGTCCACGAATTTGGCCATACTCCAGGGCGCGTCCTGGAACTTGAGGGAAAAGAGGCCGGTAATGCCGAAGCCGGTCGTGGCGTACACGACCCACATGAGGATGATGGCAAAGAGGAAATTCGGTACCGCCAGACCGAGAAAACCCACGAAGGTGAAGAAATAGTCTGCGAGCGAATATTGATGGGTTGCAGAATAGATCCCGATAGGCAGCGCAATGGCCCATACCAGCAGGGTACTGGCCAGGGCGATGCTCATGGACAGCGGAATGCGCTCTGCCAGTATGTCCACGACGGGCTTGCCCGCATATTGGGTGGCCATGGCACGCCCCAGATTCCCCCGCAGCAGTCCGCCCATCCAGCGGACGTAGCGGACATAGAACGGCTTGTCCAGGGCGTACAAACGCTGAATCCGGGCGATTTCCGTTTCGTCCGCCTGCAGGCCCTGGCTCTCCAGGGCTGCGATATAGGTGGAAAGGTAATCGCCCGGCGGCAGCTCAATCACGACGAATACGATCAGGGACAGCACCAGGAGCATCGGTATCAGAATCACGATGCGGCGCACCAGAATGGGAATCATGGTTCGGGCATCCGTTTGTCGCCGGTCGGGGACACCTGTTGCGCCGGGTGCTGGCCGTCACGCGTTCTGCAAGTCTTCTTCCACCAGGGCACGGCGCAATATCTTGCCTACCAGTGTCTTGGGCAGTTCCTCCTTGAAGGCATAGGCCCGCGGCACCTTGTAGGGAGCCAACGACTCGGCACAGTGTGCCTTGACTTCCTCTTCGGTCAGGGTTTGTCCGGGCTTGGTGACGATATAGGCCTTGACGATTTCACCCCGCTGCGGATCGGGCAAGCCGGCTACAGCCGCTTCCAGTACTGCCTCGTGCGTGTAGAGCACTTCTTCCACTTCGCGGGGCACTACATTGAAGCCACTGACGATGATCAGGTCCTTCTTCCGGTCCACGATGGTCATATAGCCTTCTTCATCCATGGTTACGATGTCACCCGTGTGGAGCCAGCCATCTGCATCCAGCGTCGCGGCCGTTTCCTCGGGGCGGTTCCAGTACTCCTGCATGGTGTGCGGGCCACGGACGCAAAGCTCACCTTCCGCGCCGGGTTCCACGTCGGTGTATTGTCCGTTTTCATCCGGCTCCAGGGTAACGATACGCACTTCGGTACTGGGGAAGGGGACGCCAATCGTACCGTTCTTGACCTGGCCGTTGATGGGATTGGCGGCGACGACGGGGGAACACTCGGTCAAGCCGTAGCCTTCCACCAGCGTACCGCCGGTGATGCGGTTGAAGGTTTCCTGTACGGTCAGGGGCAGGGGGGCACCGCCGGAAATACAGATCTGTATCGACTGCATGTTGTACTTCTGGATATCGGGGTGGTTGATGATGGCGTTGTACATGGCGGGTACACCCGGAAAGATGGAGATTTTTTCGTTCTGCACCAGTTTCAGGGTGTGTTCGGTGTCGCGGGGATTGGGCGTAATGACCACGCGGGCCCCGATACGGATACCCAGCATCACCTCGATCGACATGCCGAAAACATGGAAAAAGGGCAAAGCGCCCAGCATCACTTCGCTGCCCTCGACGATGCTGGGAATCCAGGCCCGGGTCATGGAGACATTGGTCAGCAGGGAACGGTGGGTCAGGACTGCGGCCTTGGGCAGGCCGGTGGTGCCCCCGGTGTATTGCAGCACGGCCGGATCGTCAGGAGATGCCGACGAGATCAGGGCCGCAGCCGACTGCCGGCTCATCAGGACATCCCAGTTGTAGGTGCCATTGCCGTAGACGACGTCGGCAATATGTCCCAGCTGACGCAGGGACTTGGCCGCGAGCTTCTTGGCCAGGCCCGACAGCGAATCGTTGATGTCGGTCACGATGATGTGCTCGATCGCCGTTTCCGGCTGGATGCTGCGAACGGTGTTCACACCCCCGCTCATGCAAATTATGGCCTTGGCCTGGCAGTCCCGGAACTGGTGCTGCAGTTCCGGGGCCGTGTAAATGGGGTTGGCGTTGACCACCACACAGCCGGCCTTGCTGATACCGTACAGGGCCACGACCTGTTGGGGAATGTTGGGCAACATGATGGCCACCCGATCCCCGGCCTGGAGACCCAGATCCTGGAGCACGTGGGCCAGGCGATTGCTTTCCAGATCCAGTTCCCGAAAGGTCATGCGGGATTGGATGGCCATGCCCAGGGGCAGATATTTGAGAACCAGGTGCAGGGCCGGGCGGTTCGGGAAGCGGTCAGCGGTAGCGGCCAGATCATCACCGAGCAAATGGTTGATGGTCTCTATAGACGGCGGCACACCTTTTTCGTAGGACTTGATCCAGACGGGAGCAATGGACATGACGATTTCCTCGTGGTGTGATGATGTATGGAGTACGGGCCACCCATGGCCGGGACAGCAGGATCGCTGCATTGGCCTCTTGTTTCATTATACTATTCCGGCCGGTTTGCTGTTAGCCTGTTTTGTGGGCTGCAAGGGACGGGAAGCCGCTGGAAGATGTACGAGGTAAGGGAGAAAGATTCATCATGCGCATGTCCAGGCTGTTTTTTCATACCCTGCGGGAAACGCCGGCCGAGGCCGAATTGCGCAGCCATCAGCTCATGCTGCGGGCGGGCCTCGTGCAGCAGGTGACCTCCGGCGTCTTCGAATATCTCCCCCTGGGCCTGCGGGTCAAACGGAAAATCGAGCGGATTCTGCGGGAGGAAATGGACGCCATCGACGGCCAGGAAATTCTGATGCCGGTGGTGCTGCCCGCCGACCTGTGGCGCAAGTCCGGACGCTGGTACGCCATTGGTGACGATCTGATGCGGATGCAGGATCGGGGAGGCCGGGACATGGTGCTGGCCATGACCCATGAGGAAGTCATCACGGATCTCGTGGCCCGGACCCTGACCAGCTACAGGCAGTTGCCCCTCATGATGTACCACATCCAGACCAAGTTCCGGGACGAACCCAGGCCCCGCGGCGGGATGCTGCGGGTACGGGAATTCACTATGAAGGACGCGTATTCCTTCCATGCGGATTTGGCGGATCTGGACGCGTACTACCCCCGGATGTACGAGGCCTATTTCCGCATTTTCCAGCGGGCCGGACTGGACGTGGTGGCCATCGAATCGGACATGGGCATGATGGGCGGTACCATGGCCCATGAATTCATGGCTATCTCCGATATCGGGGAAGACACCCTGATTCTCTGCCGCAACTGCGACTACCGGGCCAACCGGCAGGTTGCCGTCTTCCGCAAGGAGGTGGCTTTCACCGGCGAACCTCTGCCCCGGGAAGAAGTCCATACACCGGACACGGACACCATAGCGGACCTGGCTGCCTTCCTGGACATAGACCCACGGCAGACGGCCAAGGCCATGTTCCGGGTAGCCGTCCTGCCCGAAGAGGATACCGCCCGGGATCAGTTTGTCTTCTGTGTCCTGCGCGGGGACATGGAACTGAACGAAACCAAGCTCGCGAATGCGCTCAGCGCCGTGCAGTTGCGCCCGGCCACGGAGGCGGAGATCCGGCATGTGGGTGCAGAACCGGGCTACGGCTCACCCGTGGCGATCCAGCGCGAGCAGGTGCTGCTGGTTGTGGACGATCTGGTGGCGGCATCCCCTAACCTGGTAGCCGGCGCCAATCGGCCGGACTGGCATCTGCGCAACGTCAACTGCGGCCGTGACTATGAACCCGACCTGGTCACGGATATCGCGAGTGCGGAGGACGGTCACCGGTGCGGGGAATGTGGCGGTGAACTGTACAGTCTCCGGGGCGTGGAAGTGGGCAACACGTTCAAGCTGGGGACCAAATACAGCGAATCCATGGACGCCCGGTATCGGGATCCGGATGGCGTATCCCATCCCATCGTGATGGGATGTTATGGCATCGGCGTAGGGCGTCTCATTGCCTGTGTAGTCGAACGGTACAATGACGAGTATGGCATTCAGTGGCCCCTGAGTGTAGCTCCCTACACCGTACATCTCATCAACCTGGCTACACCCAAACAGGAGGCCGTCCGGGCGAAGGCCAGCGAGCTCTATGCCGCGTTGCAGGCGGCGGGTATTGAAGTCCTATACGATGACCGCGACGCCCGGGCCGGCGTCAAGTTCAATGACGCGGATCTCGTGGGCATTCCCTTCCAGGTGGCCGTAGGCCAGCGCGGTCTGGCCCAGGGCAAGGTGGAATGCAAGATACGGCGGACAGGCGAACGGCACCTGCTGGATGCCGAGGCGGTGATTCCTGCTCTGCAGCCGTTCTTCACAGAGGAACAGGCCGCTCTGGATGCTTTGCTGATGGCAGGCGGGTAAGTTTCAGCCCTGTCCGTCGGGCGGCAGGGAGTTGAGACCGGCCAGGATACCAGACAACAGGGCCAGATAGGCGGGTTCCGCCTTGCTGGCGGCCGTAATGACTTCGGCACCGTCCGGACGTGCGTCCGAGGTGTCGTCGTCCACGCACATGTTGGTAATGGTGCTCATGGCCAACACCTCCATGCCGGCATGGCGCGCCACGGTGACTTCCGGCACCGTGCTCATGCCTACCGCGTCGGCACCGAGCAAACGCAGCATGCGAATCTCGGCAGGTGTCTCGAAATTGGGTCCGGCGACGTAGGCATAGACGCCCTGCTGCAGTGTGATGTCATGGTGCCGGGCCTGTTGCCGGGCCAGGTCCCGCAAGCGCGGACTGTAGGCCTGATTCAGGGCCGGAAAGCGCTCACCCAGCGCGTCGACATTGGCACCCCGCAGGGGATTCAGGCCGGCCATGCCGGGCAGGGAAATGTGATCCTCAATCAGCATGACGTCACCTACGTGCCAGGCGGGATTCAGCCCGCCGGCCGCATTGGTCAGGATCAGCACCGAGACCCCCAGACAGCGCAGGACACGGATGGGAAATGTAATCTCCCAAGGTGAATAGCCTTCATACAGATGCAGTCGTCCCCGCATGATCACCAGGTTCACCCCGGCCACCTGGCCCGCCATCAGTTCACCCTTGTGCCCGGGCGCTGTACTGGCAGGGAAGTGGGGGATTGCGGTGTAGGCAACGGTCTGCGCATCCTGAACCAGATGGGACAGGCGATCCAGGCCGCTGCCCAGGACGAGGGCTACGTCAGGCGGGTGCACAAGGCGGTCTCTGAGGAAGTCAGCGGCTTCCTGGCAGGCGGTGAAATCAGCGGGCATGGTCTTGGTTATGGGAATACAAGGAGCGAAGCACCGGATTGGAAACAGCCAAGGGTCATGCCTGATCCTCCTCCGGCTTGACTCCAGATGAGAGATTGGCGTTGTGGCTGTGCCGTATCATCTCCAGGGTTACCGGACGCTGGATGCCGGTATGCGGCAAATAGGATTTCAGAATGGTCCACAGGCCCTGGCGGGTCAAGCGCTGGTGGCGGTGATTTTGGAACAGGGGCGTATCCGCCGGCAAGGGTTCCTCTTCCGTATCTGTCATGATGTCATGCAAATACGCATCCAGAGCGTCCCGGACACTGCCCCGCAGGGGAATGGTCTTGCCACTGATGGCGGGCAGGCGCAGCGCGGATCGATCCGCGGCCACGTCGGCTATGTTGAGCTGCAGCAGGGCAGAGGCACGCAACCCGGAATAATAGATGAGTTCCAGCATTGCCTTGTCCCGCAAGGGGCGATGGGAGGGATGACGGAGAGGCGCGCTGAGCAAATCCTGAATTTCGTCAGGCGTCAGAAAATCGGGCTGTGTTTTTTCGACGCGCTGGGAAGCCAGGGTCGTTGCCGCTTCCTGCCGGGCTGCGCCCTGCTGTTCCAGAAACCGGTAGAAAGCCTTGACTGCGGAAATCTTGCGGGCCAGTGTGGAGCGGCTGTAAGTACGGTCACGCAGGAAGAAAAGATATTCCTGGAAGTGGACTTCCCGGGCATCGGCCAGCCGATCGACCCCGGGTACGGCAGCACTCTGCACATTACACAAAAAGTCCACAAACTGGGTCAGATCATTGGTATAGGCCAGTGCCGTGTTCTGGTTCTCCAGCGTTTGTACAAAGCGTTGTACCCAGTCCTGCATTACGCTCTTCTGCACCCGGTCCGGACACGTCACGGTCATGATTGTACCTGGTCCTGCATGATGATTCCCTGTCCCCGTGCGTTACAGTTCAGTTCACGCTCTAAATTTAACAATAAAGACGGAGTGTTTGCATAGAATTGCTGACGGGGCTGGTTACTGGACACAGACAGAGCGGTGTCCAGCCCTATTGTACCCACAATTCCATCTGGACGCCCTTGCTCTGATCTGCGACTTCAATGAGCTGGCCTTCCTGGCCGGTAGCCAGCGAATCCCGGACAGGCTGTATCTGCACGCCTTTCAGCCCGGGTGTATAGTGGCAGCCAATCGGGCAAGCCACTTCCAGCCTACGGAGCGGCAGGGAAGCCCGGGCCTGAGTGGTGCCTGTGTTGCAAATTGGTGACCTGCAGGCAGGCGCAGGTGTTTCCCGGCTTGGTGCGGTGAGATGCCGCTGTTGGGCATCATGGGGCCCATGGGGCGAGTCCGGGGTTGCCGGCAACTGAAACGCCTCATCGACCGCAATCGTGCCGATGTCGATCATCTTGAGGACTTGGAGACGTTCTTTCGGATGCATGGCCATGGCCCGTCTGTGCGCTGGATGCACACAACAAAAAAAGGGGACTATATACGTACCCACACCACGCCCGCAGGCCGCGATGCTTTACCGTATACATTTGCAGGTTTCACAGGCCAGCCTACGCTGCCACCTCCACCTGCAGCTGCGCCGTCCCCGGACGCCATGTTTTTATCCAACCATTTATCCCGTATGTTCAAAGCCGCGTTTATATCAGCGTTCTTTTCCACATCACATGCACCACAATGATAAACAGATTGGGATTTCCGGTTGGCTTTGCGTACTACCCCACAGTTGTGACGTGTACTTGGGATCTATCTTTTCCGTCTCATACTTGAACGCGGCCTGCTTGGGCTTACAATCGGCGTACGGATTCTTACCTGTCAACTTCCCCCATCCAAGCTTGGGAATGTAGATCTTCTTGCCCTTGATCTTGATATTGGCGGGCACAGTAAAACTAGGCGTGTTCTTGAATTTACGCTGCCACACCGGACGCCCTGCCCCACCAAAGAACCGCTTATAAGCTTCCGACAAGTGTTTCATGGTGTAGCGCACCGTGTTCGACGGCAACTCACCCAACCAGGGCAATTCCCGCTTGATTTGCACGTACAGATTGTGCAGCCCGCAGTGTGTAACGTTAGGTTTATCGCCTTGGCCAGCCTTGAAGTCCTGCTATTGCCTTGCGCAGATTGCCAGTCCCTCATTCCAAACCTTGCGGCAAGCCCCAGCAATCCGCATCATCTTGTTGTGCTTGGCTCTACTGCCCGGTCGCACCCGCAGCGTAACACCCCGGTGCACCCTAATCTCTTCTATGTTCATGACCTATTCTATCTTGCCGGTGACTGTCTGCACTGCGCGGTGTGGGTACGTATATAGTTCCCCAAAAAACCATACCGCTATTGTGTCAGAACCGGTTTCCTGACCAGCATGCCCCGGCCCTGTGTGGAGGTCAGAACTGCCCCATGAGACCGCGCCGGCGCGCTTCGCGATCGGCCCACAGGAACAGGACCAAACCGGCTGCAAACCAGGCTACCGAGTGCAGGGTCAGGAGCTGCAGCTGACCGGTGAGCCATACGTCGCGCAGGGCCTGACCCTCCAGCGTGACCATGCGCATCGTTTCAATGCCCAGAGTAGTAGGCAGCACCCGGGTGGCGTTGGCCAGCCATACGGGATAAAAGGATACGGGCACGATAGCACCGTTGAGAAACAGCAGAATGTTTTGGAGCAGGTTGGTGAAGGCGAGGATGTTTTTGAACAGCAGCGTGGCGCCGGCCACGAGATAGCCCAGACCGTACAGGCCCAGAATGGAAATCAGGAATACGGGAATGCCGTTGGCGTTGAGCCCCAGGTCCAGACCAAAGCCCAGGGTAATGGCACCGCCTCCGATTGCGACCACCAGGGTAGTCCAGAGCAGGGAAGCCAGCGTACGCCCAAAGAGCAGGACGCCGAAGGGCGTCACGCCCATGGACATCTGCTCAATCGTGCCCTGCTGCTGCTCTTCACGCAGGGCGAAGCTCATGTTGCCGATGGCGAAGATCGCATAGGTCCAGAAAATGTAACCCATCAGGGATGACGCCATCGTGACCGTATCGAATTGGCCATAGCCCATGAAAAAGCTGATGCCCAGAAAGATCATGAACAGCCCCAGGACTTCGGTCACCAGGTTGAACTTGAAGGTCCACATAATCAGCAGTCCCTTCCACGTTTCGGCGGCTACGGTACCGATGATGCGGAAGACACCGGCCATGAGGCGGTGTCCCGGACGGGACCAGACCGGCTGGACCAGGGGAGAGGAAACAGTGTCAGTCATGCGCAGGGGTATTGTTGGTCAGGTGGATGAAAATATCTTCCAGGGAAGGCACCGCCTGTTCAATCGCGAGTACGTCGAGGGGCCAGGTCACGACCGTGGCCGCCACGGCGGCCATCTCTTCCTTGTGGACGGCCGGGATGCTGATGGTCGTAATCTGGCGGTCCGCGTGCAGGACAGCGTGGGGCCAGTTACGGCTGACCAGCTCCTTGACCTCCGCTGCGGTAGCTGCCACCTTGACGTGGAGGGATTCACGCTTGTACAGGGTCCGCAGTTCCTTGACACTCTGATCGGCTACTTTGTGGCCCCGGTTGATGATGACTACCCGCTGGCACAGTTCTTCGGCCAGACTCAGCTGGTGCGTCGTCAGGATGAGGGTCTTGCCAAAGCGGGTGGCCAGGGTCTGGATCCATTGCTTGACGGTGAGGGCGGCCTGTACGTCCAGGCCCAGGGTGGGTTCATCCAGCAGCACGATGGGCGGATTGTGAATCAGGGCACAGGCAATCGCGGTCTTCTGTTGCATGCCGCGCGAAAACAGGCGCACCGGATCGTGGCGCCGGTCCCACAGATCCAGATCCCGCAGCAGCGTCTCGCCCCACTGGCGCGTGTGACGGAACGAAATTCCTTTCAGCCGGGCGGCATAGGCGAGATTTTGCAGGGGCGTCAGACGCCAGTAGATATTGCGTGTGCCCTCCAGCACAGCCCCGATGGAACCCATCGCCGCGAAGCGGTGCCTGTACAGATCCCGGCTCTCAATCTGGATGGTGCCGGCATCCGGGCGGATGAGCCCACACATCATCTTGATGGATGTCGTCTTGCCCGCCCCGTTGGGGCCGAGGAACCCGAGGACTTCCCCGTGCGCAATGGTGAGATCCAGTCCCGCCACGGCCTGAATGGCAGCGGCGCGGCGGGAGCGGTAGGTTTTGGACAGCCCGGCCAGTTCAATGGCGGCCCCGGTACCGGTGTTGGGCGTCATGGGGAAAGTGTTTTGAGCAGTTCGTTGGCTTCGTCCACCGTGATCTTGTCTTCGGCCAGCATCTGCAGGATCATCTTGCGTTCCTCGGCCAGCGCCTGGGGATCGGGTGCAGCCTTGGCATCACTCTTCCGGGGCGAAACCAGGCTGGGTTTGACTTCCTTTTCCCAGATGTCCCGGGACTGAACCTGTACGTTCACCGCCGCCTCACGGGCAGTTTCCATGGCGTCGCGACGGATGTCCTTGAACTGTGCCTGCAGATCTGCGCGCTGCTGGCTATCCAGTCCATGGTCCTGGAGAGCCCGATTGATCTTGTCCGTGACTTGGCCCAACACCTGATTCACACCGTCACGAATCTGCTGGGTCACACCTTCGGCTACCCATTGACCTTCCCGGATTTCCTCGGCTCCGACTCGGGCCGGATCGGGACCGGGCTGTGCCAGATCTTCGTCCCGGAGCGCAATATGGGCACCGGCATGCAGGTGGACCTGGGCTGTGCCCTCACCCCAAACCCGGGTTTCCGTGCCGGTACCGAGCGTGGAACTGCGCATTTCGATTGTCGCATGGGTGTTGCGGGGCATAGTACAAGCCAGTCGGCCTCCTGCCCGGATGTCGTAGACTTGCACTCCCTGCGGATGTATGGACGCACGTACATGACCGCCGGCATTCACCTGCAGCTCTTGCTGCACGTCCTCCAGATGCGCGTGGCCGCCCACAGTAGGCAGATGGCATGTGCCACCGATATGGTACGCCTTGGCATGGCCCCCTACGTGACCAATGCGCACGTCGCCGCTGCACTGATCAAGATGCAGGTGACCGCCTACCTGTCGGCTCTGTACATGGCCCTGGCAAGCCGTGACATGCATGTGGCCCCCGATCTTGTCGAGCGTCAGGGCACCTGTACGCTGAAACTTGGCGTGTCCGCCGATCGCTTCGCCGGCAATCCCGGCCCCCAGATCCCGGGCCTCACAGTGCCCCCCGACATGGATCAGCCGGACTTGGGCATTCTGGGGCAAGACCACCTCGATATTCCGGTGGGCTTCCAGGACATAGTGATCCTCCTGCTGTATCCACGAAGCTGTGCCAGCACCCTCGCCCGACAGCTGTACATGACTCACGGCATCGCCCTGCAGGGTGAGGTTCTTGCGGGCAGTTACCTGGACCGCAACCGCGGAGCCAACTTCATACGTGCGTTCTTCCATCATTTTCCTCCGTGACTTGAGCCATCAGGCTGTGGCAGACAAGAATGCGGCAAGGCGGGATCAGGCTTTGCCCCGCATGGCGTCAAGGGCTTCGGCAACCGTCAGGCTGCCCTCATTCACCTGGGCCAGAATCTGCATGTGATCCGGGACAGTCTCGTGGGCGTCGGCTGCCGGCTCTTGCAGATCCAGGGCCAAGATGATGTCTTTCAGCCGGGAGCGCAGGGTGGGGTATGAGAGCTTCAGCTCTTCCTGCATGCGGTTGAATTTGCCTTCACACTGGATAAAGGTGAGCACAAACTCGATCTGCTCCGGGGTCAATGCCAGAAAGGGTGACTCCACGTGAAAGCGCCCGTCAATGGTGATATCCCCCTCGGGGCTGTAGAGCCGGGTGACTATAATGGCTCCTCCTGTAAACGGGCAACGTGTGGGCAGCGCTCTCATCGTCTCTTTCCCTTGTCCGACGTCCTTGCATATACCTGCGGTGGCCCGATACCGGTGATCCGACCGTTGTGCAGCATAGGGAACTACTTCACGATATCAATATACTGCATTGATAATCTTAATATAAAACCCAATTCTATGCCAAATTCTTTTTCTCGAATTCAAGAATTTCAATATTGTGACCAGTTAACATCAATATTCTGATGTGATGGGCAACGGCCATGGATTCCGGGCATGTGCATACACGCACACGCCGGCGTGCGATCTATCCTTCGTATGTCTGTGTAGTCCAGGATGCGCCTCTGATCCGCAGAGACATGGCCTGTACAACCCGGCAGCTATCGTCCCGACCCTGGATGACGGATAGTGCGCGTCTGCAACCAGCCGTGTTGCTACGGCGAGGAATGCATGGCTTCCCGGGCAGAAGCCGGTTACTTCGCATGTCACTGTAGCGAACCGGGACTCCACACCGGGCAGACAACCTGTTGCATTCGGGCAGGCTGGCCGTACGGCGGTTCTCTCCCTGTGCGCTGTATGCCAGGCGACGCAAGCGTGACCTGCCGTATTGCATTGCTCCTGCCTGGCGTCCAGGCGCAACCAACCGCTATGCCGTTGCATGCGGCAGTTTCGTCCCGCCACTGTTGCAGGGTCAAGTGCCGGGCTCAGCTGGAAGAAGAGGACTTGTCTTCGTCTTGCTGCGGGGTGAACAGATCGCGAATGCCGCCCAGGGCACCGAGTACGCCTGATGCCTCGTAGGGAATGAACACCTTGTTGGCTTCGCCATTGGCGATGCTTTCCAGGGTATCCAGGTAGCGGATGGCAATCAGTGAGTCATCCGGCTGGGCTTCCTTGATGGCATTGAAGACCACCTGAATGGCGTTGGATTCGCCGGCTGCTTCCGTTTCCAGGCGATAGCGCTTGGCATCGGCCGCCAGCCGAATGGCCGCTGCCTCGCCTTCGGCTTCCAGAATGGCCGCCTGGCGGGAACCTTCAGCCTCCAGAATTTGCGCACGCCGCTCACGTTCGGCTTTCATCTGCTGGTGCATGGACTGGGTCACGTCAGCGGGTGGCTCAATCCGCTGGATTTCGACACGCACGACACGCACACCCCACTTGTCCGTGGCTTCGTCCAGGACTTCGCGAAGCGTGGAATTGATGGTGTCCCGCGAGGTCAGGGCCTGATCCAGTTCCATCTCGCCCACCACGTTGCGCAAGTTGGTCTGGGCCAGCTTGACAATGGCCACGATAAAGTTCTGCACGTTGTAGATGAGCCGTACCGGATCCGTGGCTTCATGGTAAATCACAGCATCCACCTGGACGACGACGTTGTCCTTGGTGATGACGTCCTGGGGCGGGACATCCACCACCTGTTCCCGCATGTCCACCTTGATGATGGTATCGATGAAGGGCACAAGCAGGGTGAGGCCGGGACTGGCAGTACGAACATACTTGCCGAGGCGTTGCACTACGCCGCGCTGGTAAGGCGCAATGATCTTCAGGCCCGTGATCATGTAGACCAGAATCAGGAAGACCAGAATGCCGAGAGTTACGAGTTCCATGGAAGCTCCTGTACAGATGGGAAAGCAAGGACAAACTCAATCAGAGGTGTCGGGGGTGGCAGAGGGCGTGACTACCAGCGACGTGCCGTCGACACGCTGAATCTCGACGGGGGTCCCGGCGGGGATGATGGCATGATCCTGCGATGCCGCATTCCATACTTCTCCTTTCACCTGCACCTGGCCCGTCGCCTGGATCGTATTGATGGTTTCGGTGACCAGTCCGGGCATGCCAATCAGGCGGTCCACGTTGAAGCGGTGATCCGCGTTTTGGGTCAGATGTTCGGACAAGGGTCGCATGGCAAAAAACATGACGAGGGAAACCAGGCAAAAGAGCCCGATCTGGACGCCGAGCGGCTGGCGTGAAGCGAAACTCAGGATGGCTGCCGATCCGGATCCTACACTGAACGGAATGAGGTAGAGACCGCCCGTAAAGAGTTCCGCGATCAGGAAGATCATGGCACACCCTACCCAGATCCAGGGCTCATACTGGACAGCGATTTCCAACACGAAATTGCGCCTCCGCATCAAGTGAAGAACAATGGTCCCGAATGCATCTGGATTATATATGATGGCAGAGCAATTACAGAGCTAGATCCATCACAGTCGGGATGCAATGGCCTGCAGCCAACAGGAGGGCAGGAGATACCGGCACGCGCCATGCGTACGGAGACTGGGAACCTGGTACAGAGGTGTACGGCCTGCACGCCTGCAGGACCCAGTCGCAGGGTCCCGGGACATTGATTTCTGCATGGTCACAGATTGGGGGACCGGTCATTGTCAGGTCACCCTGTTGGTGTGATCGCAGGACGGTATTGCCTGTTGACGGTAAAAAGATCACCAGGGCTGTGTACTGCAGGAGACTGGTGCCGGCTATCCTGTCAGGATTGGTGAATCGCGTTAGACTCCTGTTTGGTTTTTGCGTACACTGGGAACCACCACTTCGTTGCTGCCAGGGATATATGTGCCATGCCCGAGCCTTTTGCCTCACCCCAAACTGTCAGGTCTTCCCTGGGGGAACAGGGCTATATTGCCACCGACGAGATTGCCACCGTAGTATATCTGAGCCAGGTGTTGGAAAAGCCCTTGCTCATTGAAGGGCCAGCGGGCGTGGGCAAGACCGAACTCGCCAAGGTAGTGGCGGGGGCAACAGGACGTGAGCTGCTCCGTCTGCAGTGCTATGAGGGCCTGGATGAAACCAAGGCCCTGTATGAATGGGAATATGCGAAGCAGCTGCTCTACACCCAGCTGTTGCGTGACAAACTGCAGGACGTGCTGCAGGATACCCGGACGCTGACAGCGGCGGCTGACCGGCTGGCGGCCGAGGAAGACGTCTTTTTCTCATTGCGCTTCCTGCTGCAGCGGCCTCTGCTGAAAGCCATCATGCATCCCGAGCCTGTCGTGCTGCTGATAGATGAAATCGATCGCGCCGACGCCGAGTTCGAGGCGTTCTTGCTGGAAATACTCAGTGACTTCCAGGTCAGTGTCCCGGAGATCGGCACCCTGCAGGCGCGGGCCTTGCCCATGGTGTTCCTGACCAGCAACAACAGCCGTGAATTGAGCGAGGCGCTCAAGCGGCGGTGTCTCTACCTCTTTCTGGACTATCCCACACTGGCGCAGGAAATGGCCGTTGTGGAACTGAAGGTGCCGGAACTGGACCCGGCCCTGACCCGCCAGGCGGTGGAAATGGTGCAGGGCTTGCGGCAACAGGACTTACGGAAGCGTCCCAGCATCAGTGAAACCCTGGACTGGGCCCGGGCCTTGCTGGCGCTGAATGCCAAGCGTCTGGATGCCAAGATCATCAGTGACACCTTGAGCGTCCTGCTCAAGCACGAACGGGATCAGAACCGGATCCAGGATCGTCTGCAGGCGGTGGAGCAGGACCGCCATGCTGCGGATCACGACGAAGACATGCGGTAAGGCCGGAGGCTGACCCGGATACGGGATCGGGCTGCCGGGAATCCATGCAGGTGGAGCAGGCAAAACCATGGAAGAACGGATACTGCAGTTTGTCAAGGCATTGCGGGCGGGGGGCGTACCTGTCAGCATGGCAGAGACTGTTGACGCTGCCCGTGCCGTAATCCACATGGGCATCCGGGATCGGGATCTCTTCCGGCTGAGCCTGCGTGCTGCCATGATCAAGCGTGGCAGTGACGTGCCCCTCTTCGAGGAACTGTTTCCGCTGTTCTTCGACGGTGCGGAAGGGATGCCGCCCGACATGCAGGATCTGATGGAGGATATGACCGCGGAAGAAGCCCAGCAGTTGGCCCAGGCCTTGCGCCAGCTGCGAGCTGATTTGGCGACTGGCCTGCAAAGGCTGATTCGCGGCGAAGCCCTGACCCCGGAGCAATTGCAGCAGCTGGCAACCCTGACCGGTCTCAACCAGGTACACAACCTGAAGTACCGGGACTGGATGGTGCGCCGCATGCAGCGGGCCCTGCGTCATGACAGTGTGCGCCAGGCCATGCAGGGGCTGTCGGAACTGCTGGCCAAGATTGGCTTCTCCAAGGAACGCCTGGCCCAGATGCAGGAGATGTTGCAGGCCAATATGGAAGCGGAAACGGCCCAGCTGGATCAGTTTGCCGGTCAGCGCATCACCGAGAACATGGTGGAGCGGCCGCCGGAGAGGGACGTGGACGCCCTGATGAATGCTCCCTTCGGTTACCTGGATGAGGACGACATGAACGTCCTGCGCCGGGAGGTGCGGCGTTTGGCCGCCATCCTGCGCAGCCGTATGGCGCTGCGCCAGAAGCGTGAGAAGAGCGGTACGCTGGATCTGAAATCCACCTTGCGTACCAATCTGAAATACGGTTCCGTCCCGTTTCGGCTCACCTACCGCCAGCGCCAGAAGCAGCCCAAACTGGTGGTGATCTGTGACATTTCCACCTCCATGCGCTATTGCTCGGAACTGATGCTGAGCCTGATCCACGCCATGCAGGACCAGATTGCCAAGACGAATGCCTTCGCCTTCAACGATCATCTTGAATACATCACGCCCGACTTCGGCGCCGGCACGGCCCAGGAAGCTATCGAAACGGTCCTGATCCGGATGCCGCCCGGTCATTACAGCACTGATCTGGGGGGCAGTCTGCAGGGTTTCCAGCAGCAGTACTACGATATGGTCGATGCCCGGACCACCCTGCTCATGGTAGGGGATGGCCGCAACAATTACCGGGATCCCGCTATCCGGATCTTTGCCGAAATGGCGCGTCGCAGCCACCGGGCCATCTGGCTCAATCCTGAGCCGCCCATGCTGTGGGGCACGGGCGACAGCGACATGCTGGAGTATGCACCGCACTGCGATCATGTGCTGCAGGTACAAACCATGACCGAATTGACTGCGGCTGTGGATGAGCTGTGGAGCCAGCCCCGGCGTTGATGCCGCGGACTTGGCCGGTCGACCCCGTCATTTCTCACGTGCTGGCGAAAAATTGCCGTACAATGGATTGCGGTCTTGTGCCCGGGGTATACCAGGGCATAAAGGACCGGACATTGTGAACGCACAGGGAACAGGACGAGGGCTGACAGACTCATGGCGATGCAGGCAGACTACATCTGGATGAATGGCGAAATACTGCCGTGGGCTGAAGCGACGGTACATGTATTCACACATGCCCTGCACTATGGCTCCAGCGCCTTTGAAGGGATCCGGGCCTATGAACTGCAAGGGGTGCCTCATCTGTTCCGGGCCCGGGAACACTTTGAACGGCTGCTCTACAGCTGCAAGGTGATTCGCATGGAATCACCCCTGGGGGTTGAGGAATGGATTGATGTAGCCAAGGCGGTGCTGCGCGCCAACAAGCTGACGAGTGCCTACATCCGGCCCCTGGTTTTCCGGGGTTATGAGACCCTGGGGGTGGATGGCCGGGCCTGTCCGGTCGATGCCATCCTGGGGGCTGTGGCCTGGGGACGGTACCTGGGGACGGATGCCATCGAGAATGGGGTAGATGTCCAGATCAGCAGCTGGACACGCATGTCGTCCAACATGTTCAGTCCGCTGGCCAAGATTGGGGGCCAGTACGTCAACAGCCAGAATGTCGTTATGGAAGCCAAGGACAATGGCTTTACCGAAGGGATTGTGCTGGATGCCCGGGGCTTTGTTTCCGAAGGGAGTGGTGAAAATATCTTTGTGGTGTACAAAGACACCATCTACACTCCGCCCTTGGCCAATTCAGTCCTGAACGGCATTACCCGTGACTGTGCCATCACCCTGGCCCGGGACAAGGGTTATGAAGTGCGGGAAGAAGCCATAACGCGCGAGATGCTGTATCTGGCCGATGAAATCTTCTTTTCCGGGACCGCGGCTGAAATCACGCCGGTGCGGTCGGTGGATCGATTGCCCGTAGGCAGTGGCACGCGGGGGCCTGTCACGGCCGATATCCAGTCGGGCTTTTTCGGTATTGTGGAAGATGGCATGGAAGATACCTACGGCTGGCTGACGCCGGTACCGTTTTAGATGTACGGAGTATACCCGTATTTGTTTTGCAACAGGTCGTGGTGGACGCGGTATACGCCCACCCGCCTGATCTCCGCCCCCTGAAACTGGATCTGTACCGTCCGACTCACGACCGGACGGTCCCTCTGCTCATCTGGATTCATGGCGGTGCCTGGCTC
The DNA here is from genome assembly GCA_965200385.1 of Caldilineaceae bacterium. GTDB lineage: Bacteria > Chloroflexota > Anaerolineae > Caldilineales > Caldilineaceae > Bin34. Next base: position 2,708,192 of record OZ241342.1, on the reverse strand, counting down.
CATGGTGACAAGACCTCGCCACCGTTGCTGGTTTATCTGGATGACCGGTGGGCGCTGGCCAGCCTGCAGTATCACTTCAGCTCGGAAGCCCGCTTTCCGGCCCAGATCCATGCCTGCAAGGCCGCGGTCCGCTGGTTGCGGGCCCATGCCCGTGCGTATGGCCTGGATACCCGACGTATAGGGGTCATGGGGGCCTCAGCCGGTGGCCATCTGGCCGCATTGCTGGGGACAAGCAACGGTCATGCAGATATGGAAGGCCGGTGGGGATGGCATACGGACCAGTCCAGTGACGTCCAGGCCGTAGTCGATCTTTTTGGCCCTACGGACTTCAGGCGGATGCTGGATCATGAATCCATCATGGACCACAGCGCGGCGGATTCGCCGGAAGGATTGCTGTTGGGACAGGCGATCCGGGAAGCGCCGGACCGTGTCCGGCGCGCCAATCCCCTGACCTACATCTCGGCGCGTACCTGTCCCTTCCTGATTTTGCATGGCTGGCAGGACGATATCATCCCTTGGCAGCAGAGTCAGCTGCTGAATACCACCCTGCGGCAGGCTGGTATCGAAAGTGAACTTGTCCTGCTGGAAGGCGTCGGTCATGGTGGACCTGCCTTTTATGAGATTGGCATACGGCAAAAGATTATGGCCTTTTGGACGCGCCATCTGCAGGACTGAGGCCATGCCAGCCTGGCTGGCCCTTGGCTGCAGGATACCGCTCAGGACGCCGGTATAGGCTCTGGCAGCGATTGTTGGCGTGGGGTGCCCGGAGTTGGCTGTGCCACCTGTACCTTGGTCCCTATCCTGAACGACAAAACCTGCCGGGCACGCTCGACCGTGCCTACCCGTTCAGATCACAGCCCAGAAAGTTGCGATTGACGGTACGGCAGGCTTCCAGGACGGAAAAGGTGCCGGCAGCCGGATCCACGATCGCGTCACCAGGATGGGTGACGGCTTCAATCAGCCTGGCCTGCAATTGCACCGGTTTGGGATGAATGCCGGAGCGACGCGGCACTTTCTCGGTCCAGACATCCGGAATGTCGTGGACGCACCAGACGCCCTTGGCCCGCCGGGGTGCCTGCTGGAGCACCACCAGATATTCCGCTGTGCGCCGAGTGCGGTAGCCCATGCCCATGCGTTGCTTGTGCCATGTAATCAGATCCACGATCTCCAGACGGGTACCAGACAGCCAGTCAGTCATACCCGTGCAAAGATGAAATTTGTCCACCCAAAGGAAAAGATGTCCACTGGGGCTCAGAATGCGCGCGAGTGCCTGGATAAAGGCGGCAATGGTGGTGTCCGACATCTGGGCCAGTGAGGCCCGGGCCTGGCCACGGTTCTGGCCCTCGTTGCCGTAGGCCAGATGATCGAGCACACCCCGGTACTGGGGATCCAGAAAAGCCGCCGGGAAGATGGCAGGAGGCAGGGCCTGCAGGAAGGACAGCCCCTCTGCCCGGATACGCGTATTCCAGGCCATGTCGGCCGGCAGACATATTCTTGCCGGGGTGACATCCCGCGTGTGCGAAAACACTGACTTGGTCTGCACTGGCTTGCCTGCCCGGGTACTTCGTCATGGATCATGTACACAATGCCAGCCGGACCGCACCGGGGTCTTGGCCGGCGACTGCCATTATACGCCGGGTACGCACCAGGGAGCTGCAGTTCCGAGTATTACGGTCCTCCGGTTAGGGGTCTGCCGCAAAGACATTTTGCCCGGATATAGACCCATACATACAATTAGGGGGCTCGGAGGTTGTGGATTCACCCTGCAATTTTGGCCCTGCCCGGATACCATGGCGGAATCGGGAAAGGCCGAAAGCCCCTGCCGGATTGGCTGCAACCGAATTCAAGTTTCTGCCAAGGAGATTACTGCCATGTTGCCTGAACGAAATCGTCTGAATCGACGTCAATTCCTGGCCCTGACCGGCACCACTGTGGTAGCTGCCGGCTTGGCCGCATGTGCACCGCCGGCCGCAGCCCCGGCCGCCTCCGGCGAGGAAGCCATGGCTGAACCGGTGAATCTGCAGTTTGTCACCAATCACAGTTCCGTGGAAATTCCGTTCTTCCAGCGGGTGGTCGACAACTTCACGGAAGAACACACCAATGTCACGATTGAACTGCTGAACGTCACCCAAGAGTATTACACCACCATCAACACGCAGGGCGTGGGTGGTGATTTGCCCGACATTTTCTATACCCGCACGTTTGATGTCGTGCCCTATGCCGACAAGGAATGGACCATCAATCTGCAGCCGCTGATTGAGCGTGACAATATCGACACCAGCGACTTCTGGGAAGCAGAAGTGACGCAGATGGTGTACAAGGGAGACCTGTATGCCCTGCCCTATGACTTCTCCAATCTGGCGGTGACCTATAACGAGAATCTGTTCCAGGAACTGGGCCTGGACATTCCGGACGGCAGCTGGGACTGGGATGGCCTCAAGGAAGTGGCCAGCCAGTTGGTGCTGGAGGAAGACGGGCGCCAGACGCGCTGGGGCTTTGTTTTGCATCCCTGGCCCTGGGTCTGGGTCGGCATTATCGGGGCCAACGGGGGACGTATCCTGAACGAGGACCAGACAGAATGTGTCCTGCTTTCGGACGCCAACATCGAGACGTTCGAGTTTGTCAAGAGTTTGCGTACGGAAGGCATTGCGCCGGAAGCCGGTGCCATGCCACAGGGCGTGGAGGGCTTTTCCGCCGGCTTGTTGGGCATGACCACCATGGGTTCCTGGGCTACACAGTGGCGGCGGGAAATTATTGGGGACAAATTCGTGTTTGACGTCGTGCCCTATCCCTTCGGTTCCGAAGGCCGCCGAGCTGTTTCCGCAGCCGGTGGGGCTTGGGGCATCGCCAAGAATTCACCCAACCAGGAAATCACCTGGCAGTTCAACGTCCATCTGACCAGCACAGAGTCCACGAACATTCTGATTTCGGAACCCGTGCGCAGCATTCCGGGCCGCAAGTCCTCGGTGCCTGCTTGGAACGAGGCCGCATCCCGGGGCGACCTGCCGCCCCGCAACGTGCAGGTGTTCGCGGATCAGATGGAAGACGCGTACGCCGAACCTTTCCCGGTGTATTGGAAGGATCTGCAGAACATCTGGCACAACCGCATTACGCCGCTGGTTTCAGGCGGTGGCGACGACGTGGCCGTAGAGGATGTACTGGCCACCGTACAGGACGAAGTCAACGACGTTATCGCCATTTCTGATCTCTAGTTCCGTTTCCCGGACATGACAGGACAGGCACCCGGTACCGGGTGCCTGTCCGTTGACCTTGGGTACTTTCGTTCCGTGGCTATTCTACCTGCAACCAAGAAGTCCCGCCGCGAGGCCCTGGAAGGCTATCTCTTCCTCTTGCCCTGGCTGCTGGGTTTCCTTCTCTTTACGGCGGGACCTCTGCTCGCCTCGCTGTATCTGGGTTTTACCACGTTTCGGGGCAGTGGACTGCCCAAGTGGATAGGCTTGGCCAATTTCGTGCGCCTCTTCACCGAGGATGAGGTTTTCTGGCAGTCGGCCAAGGTTACGGCCCTGTACGCCATCGGCTTCCTGCCCCCCGGTATGGTGCTCGGTTTCGGCATTGCCCTGCTCATGAATCAGCGCGTGAAGGGCGTCAGCATATTTCGGACCATCTATTATCTCCCTTCCGTGATCACGGGCGTGGCCGTTGCGGTCCTGTGGGGCTTTGTGTTCCACCGTGAATTCGGCGTTCTCAACAATCTGCTCGCTTTGGTGGGTGTCGAACCCATTTCCTGGCTCTTCGATTCCCAGTGGGTCCTGATCGCTTTCATCATCATGGGGCTGTGGGGTGTGGGGGACGGCATGATCATTTACCTGGCGGGCCTGCAGGGCATTCCGACGGAGCTCTATGAAGCGGCCTCCATCGACGGTGCCCCGCGCCTGCGCCGTTTCTGGAACATTACGATCCCCATGATGTCGCCTACCCTGTTCTTCGTATTGGTTACAGCCCTCATCAAGACCTTTCAGATCTTTACTACCGCCTTTGTCATGACGAAAGGCGGTCCCAATTACGGTACCTACTTCTTCAGTGTCAACATTTACTTCACGACCTTCCAGTCCCTGCGCTTTGGCTATGCCTCAGCCATGGCCTGGCTGTTGTTCTGCCTGATCTTCGCCCTGACCCTGTTGCTGTTTCGCTCGGCCAAGTGGTGGGTCTTTTACTCCGGAGGCACGGAGGAAACCACATGACAGTCGACACCCAATTCGGTCCGGGCCGCCCGGACGGGGATCACGAAGCCGGCAAGCCGATGGGCCTGCCCGAAAAGGCGGTCACCTATTTCGTGATCCTGCTGGGTACGCTGGTGCTGATGATTCCGTTTGCCTGGATGGTGGCCACGAGCCTGAAACCGCTGGACGAGGTATATGAATATCCGATTGTCTGGATACCCTCCCGACTGGTCCTCGAAAACTATGCCGATGTATTCCGGCACGTGCCGTTCGCGCGGTATCTCTGGAATTCGGCGTACCTGTCCACCATGGGCATCATCGGCAATATTCTGGGCAGTTCCCTGGCGGCTTTCAGTTTCGCCCGCCTGCGCTTTCCCGGCCGCTCGTTTTTCTTCATCATTATGCTGAGCACCATGATGGTGCCCGTATGGGTCACCATGGTGCCGACTTTCATTCTGTTCTCGCGCCTGGACTGGCTGGACACCTATCTGCCCATTCTGGTGCCGGCCTATTTCGCCGTGCCTTTCTTCACGTTTCTGCTGCGCCAGTTCTTCATGGGCATTCCCCTGGAAATGGAAGAGGCGGCCCGGATCGACGGGTGTTCGACGATAGGGGTCTTCGTCCGTATTTTCCTGCCCCTTTCGGTACCGGCCCTGGCTACTGTCGCCATTTTTTCCTTCTTCTTTTACTGGAACGACCTGCTGGGGCCCCTGATTTACCTGCGTACCCAGCTCAAGTTCCCGGTGGCCATGGGCATTTCCTCCTTCCAGAGCGAACAGTACGCCAATTTCGCCCTGATGATGGCGGCGGCCACCATGGCGCTGCTGCCCATGCTGATCGTATTCTTTTTCGCCCAGCGCCTGTTCATCCAGGGCGTGGTCATTACCGGGGTCAAGGGCTAAAGATCGTAGTCGAATTTAGGCATCCGGTATCGGCGGAGGTGCAGGGCATAGTTCCCGGCGCCGTGGCAGGTGTCGTGCGGGCGTGACAGAGCTGCCGTCTGTGCGTATGTCGCCTTCACTCCGGTCGGATAGGCGTGCGTGTCCAAGGCGACCTGGACCTGCAGCCCCGTGTCGTCGGCCAGGTGCTGCTGGTCCCGCTTCCACACATGCACGGCAGCCGTTGCTGCCCCTCACAATCCGCCGTGACGGCCCATCTGCACCCACCACCGGCGTAAGGTATGCTTCTATTGGGGGACTATTACTATATACGGTTTCACACCGCACCCGCAGGCCGCGATGCTACACCGGATACTTGTTCAGGCTTCACAGGCCAACCATTGTTGCCACCTCCGTCCGCAGACGCGCCGTCCCCGAACGCCGTATTTTCAGTCAACCATTTGTCCCGGGTGTTCAAACCACGGCGACTGGAACTATGCCCTGCACCCCCGCTGAGACTGGACTCCTGAATTCGCCTAAATCCTTACGCTCCACGATACAGTTCCCGCCATGGGGATGTGGCATGGCATCCTACCTGTTGCCAAGGCAGTCCAAGCGGGAGTGGTTGCGGCTCTGCACCCAAGTTCCGGGCTTTGGGGGCACTATATTCGCACACAGGCACACAGGCTTGTATACTGAAAGCCGAATTGTCTGTAAAGGATGCAGTTCAGGGAAACTGACGTGACCACTAAATACAATCCCGCCGAGATAGAAGCCAAATGGCAGGCGGAATGGGAAGCCCAAGGGTTCCATGCCACCTGCGAGGATCCGAGTCGCCCCAAGTGGTATGCGTTGACCATGTTGCCCTACCCTTCCGGGGATCTGCATGTAGGCCACTGGTTTGCCATGGTGCCCAGCGACACGGCGGCCCGCTTCAAGCGCATGCAGGGCTACAACGTGTTCTTTCCCATCGGCTTCGATGCCTTCGGCTTGCCGGCCGAGAATGCGGCCATTCAGCGGGGCATCCATCCGCGCACCTGGACGTACAGCAATATTGACAACATGCGGCGGCAATTGCGGCAAATGGGTGCCATGTGGGCTTGGGATCGCGAGGCTGTGACCTGTGAACCCGGCTACTACAAGTGGTCCCAGTGGTTTTTCCTGCGTATGCTGGAAGCCGATCTGGCGTACCGTGAGCATGCCCCGGTGGACTGGTGTCCAAGCTGCAATACGACTCTGGCCCGGGAACAGGTGTGGGGCGAGGACAAGCACTGCGAACGGTGTAAGACGCCGGTGATCCAGAAGGAACTGGAGCAGTGGAAATTCCGCATCACCCGTTACAGTGAAGAACTGCTGCAGGCTCTGGAAACGCTGGACTGGCCTGATCCCGTGCGCATTATGCAGACCAACTGGATTGGCAAGAGCGTAGGGGCCCAGGTCGTGTTTCACACGGAGGACGGGGATCCGATCGAGATCTTCACAACACGGCCCGATACGCTCTGGGGCGCCACGTTCATGGTGCTGGCCCCCGAACATCCGCTGGTCAGCAAGATTACCACACCTGCCCGGCACGCCGCCGTTGCAGCGTACCGGGCTCAGGTGTCACGGCTGAATGAAACCGTGCGCGGCGACATGACCCGGGACAAGACAGGTGAATTCACAGGCGGCTACGCTATCAACCCGGTGAACGGGGCCCGCATTCCGGTCTGGATCGCGGACTACGTCATGATGAACTACGGTACGGGCGCCATCATGGCAGTCCCGGGACACGATGAGCGGGATTTGGCCTTCGCCCGGCAGTTTGGTCTGGATGTCGTGCGGGTCATTGCCGGTCCGGATGGTGCCACCGGGGAACTGCAGGAAGCCTGGGTATCCCAGACCGAAGGCCACATGGTGAACAGTGGTGATTTCGACGGTACTCCCGTCAGCGAGGCCGTGGACAAGGTGACGGTATGGCTGGAAGATACGGGCAAGGGCCAGCGCCAGGTCAACTACCGGCTCCATGACTGGCTGATTTCACGCCAGCGCATGTGGGGAACACCCATTCCCATCGTCTATTGCCCTGACTGTGGAACCGTACCGGTACCGTATGCAGACTTGCCGGTAACTCTGCCCGAGGACACGGAATTCCGGGCCACCGGCGAAAATGCCCTGCTGTTCAACGAGGAATTTCTGCACGTCGCATGTCCCCAATGCGGGACGTCGGCCCGCCGGGAAACGGACACGATGGACACCTTCATGTGTTCCAGCTGGTACCAGTATGCCTACATTGCGCCCTACTGGCAGGACGACAGGCCCCTGCAGCGGGACGACAAGCCCTGGGACCCGGTCGCCGGTCAGTATTGGCTGCCGGTAGATCTGTATACGGGGGGAATTGAGCATGCCACCATGCACCTCCTGTATACACGGTTCTTTACCAAGGTTCTCCGGGATATGGACATTGTGGATTTCGACGAGCCCATGCTGCGACTCTTCAATCAAGGCATGATTTTGGGCGCCGACAACGAAAAGATGGCGAAAAGCCGGGGCAACGTCGTGGACCCGGACGAGGTAATAGCAGAGTATGGCGCAGACGTCGTGCGCGGCTATCTGATGTTCATAGGCCCTTGGGACCAGGGCGGCCCCTGGGATCCGGAGCGGATCGAGGGCATCAACCGCTTCCTGCACCGGGTCTGGACGGTGGTGATGGAACCGGCCGGTGCTGACGCAGGTCGGCCAGGAGATGCCCGGGCCCTGGAGCAAAAGCTGCACGCCACCATCCAGAAGGTTACCGAAGACCTGCATCATTTCCGCTTCAACACTGCCATCTCCGCCATGATGGAACTCAACAACCACCTGATGAAGGAACGGGACACCGGCCTGCGTTCCAGCGACCTGTGGGATGAAACCGTCACGGGTATGCTGTTGCTGATGTCGCCCTTCTTCCCACACATCAGTGAAGAACTGTGGCACTGGACCGGGTGTGAGGGCAGCGTGCATCGGCAGTCCTGGCCTGACTATGATCCGGCCAAGGTACAGGCTGAGGAAATAGAGCTGGTGGTACAGGTCAACGGTCGTGTACGGGCTACCCTGCCCGCGGTCCGCGGTCTGTCGCAGGATGCTGTGCAGGCCCAGGCGCTGGCGCATCCGAACGTGCAGGTCCATGTAGCGGATGCCCGGATCAAGCGGGTGATTGTCATCCCCGACAAGCTCGTCAATCTGGTTGTCTAGTAGACTCGCCGGTGACGGAAGGAAGGATCATGGACCAGGCCTGTCTCTTTTGCCGTATCGTACAGGGCGAGATCCCTGCAGACATCCTGTTTCAGGACGAGCAGGTGACAGCGTTCCGGGACATCAATCCCCAGGCGCCGGTCCACGTACTGGTGATTCCCAATCGCCACTCGGCCAGTCTGGCGGACATGGGCAGCGCAGATGCCCCAACGCTGGGACGCATGGTGGAGGTGATCAACCAAGTGGCAGAGGCTGCAGGGGTTGCCCAGTCGGGATTTCGTGTGTTGGTCAACACGGGGCCGGATGCCCATCAGGAAGTCCACCACACGCATTTCCACTTGCTGGGTGGCCGGCGGCTGGGCCCTATGCTGGCCACCTGAAGCCGTAGACCACGAGACGCCAGCAGCAGATCTATGTATTGGCAATCCTGGAAGGAATTGATGCCATGAAAGGTGGCAAGGGAAACCTGAAAAAAGCGGCGCTGGCGTATTCGGGGGGACTGGATACGAGTGTCATTGTGCCTTGGCTACGCAACAATTACGGTTGCGAAGTCGTCTGTTTCTGTGCCGATCTGGGCCAGGAAGATGAATTGGCAGGCCTGGAAGAAAAAGCCCTGGCCTCGGGTGCAACCAAGTGTTATGTACGTGACGTGCGCGAGGAATTCCTGACGGATTTCGTGTTTCCCACTTTGCAGGCGGGAGCCATCTACGAGAAGGACTATCTGCTGGGCACCTCCATGGCGCGGCCCCTGATTGCCAAGCATCTGGTAGAGGTAGCCCAACAGGAAGGATGTGACGCCATAGCCCACGGAGCTACAGGCAAGGGCAATGATCAGGTGCGGTTTGAACTGACAGTCATGGCCCTGGATCCCAGCCTCCGGATCGTGGCGCCCTGGCGGGAATGGACCATCCGTGGACGGCAGGATGCCCTGGAATACGCGGAAGAGTACAACGTGCCGGTCAAGGCCACCGCCGATCGCATCTACAGCCAGGACACCAACCTCTGGCATCTGAGCAACGAAGGTGGACCGCTGGAAGATCCCTGGAACGAGCCGCCCCGGGACATGTATGAGTGGACTACAGATCCGGAGGATGCACCGGACACGCCGGAATACCTGGAGCTGGGCTTTGTACAGGGTGTTCCCTGTACTCTGAACGGTCAGGCCCTGGATCCGGTTACGCTGGTGCAGAACCTGAACACGGCTGGCAACCGGCATGGTGTGGGTCGTGTAGATCTGGTGGAAAACCGCCTGGTGGGCATGAAAAGCCGCGGTGTATATGAAACGCCGGGGGGCACGATTCTGTACCGGGCCCACAGTGCACTGGAACAGTTGTGTCTGGACCGGGAAACCCTGCACTACAAGCAGCAGATTGCCCTGAAGTTTGCTGATCTGGTATACAACGGCCAGTGGTATACCCCCCTGCGGGAAGCGCTGACCGCTTTTGTAGACACGACCCAGCGTACCCTGAGCGGTACCGTGCGGCTCAAGCTGTACAAGGGCAACGTGATCGTGGCCGGGCGCAAGAGCCCCCACAGCCTCTACCGGGAGGACTACGTCACTTTTGAAGAGGACGACGTTTACAACCAGCAGGATGCGGAAGGTTTCATTCGCCTGTTCGGCTTGCCGCTGAAGGTACAGGCGCTGGTGACCCGGGCAGAAGAGGAATAGGGACAGGACATATCTCACCGGCGGTACGGTGGGCACAGGCTGACAGCAACACACAAACCTGTATGAGGTGACATATGGCGGTTGGGGGAGAATTGGGATTTAGCGGCCAGGACGCCGCGGTCCCGGGTTTTGATGCAGTCGGGATCGCCGCGGGGATCAAGGCCGATGGCCAGCTTGATCTGTCACTGATTACCAGTCCGACACCCTGTACGGCAGCCGCTACGTTTACCCAGTGCAAGTTTCCGGCGGCGCCTGTTCTCTACGACAAGCAGGTACTGGCCATGAACGCTACGGGTATCCACGGTGTGGCCGTAAACAGCGGCTGTGCCAATGCCTGTACAGGACCCCAGGGCATGGCCAATGCCCGCCTGATGGCCGAAACGCTGGAGCAGGCGATTGGCAGTTCGGATCACTCGGTCATGGTGATGAGTACGGGCGTGATTGGTGTTCAGTTGCCCATGGACAAGCTGACGGCCGGCATTCCGACGGCTGTGCAGTCCCTGCAGGCTGACGGCTGGCACGATGCCGCCCGGGGCATCATGACCACTGACACCTTTCCGAAACTGTATACCCAGGCGTTTGCCTTGGCCGGGGAGGAAGTCCGTATTTCAGGCATTTCCAAGGGCGCAGGCATGATTCATCCAGATATGGCGACCATGCTGAGCGTAATGGTTACCAATGCTGCCGTAAGCGCACCCGTGCTGCAGGAGGCCCTGTCGACGGCGATCCAGAGCAGTTTCAACTGTATCAGCGTGGATGGTGACACCAGTACCAATGACACGGTGCTGGTGTTGGCCAACGGGGCTTCCCAGGCTCCGCCTGTAGACAAGGCCAGCGGCCCTGTCTACGAAACGTTTCTGGCCGAACTCACAGCGGCTAGCCAAGCCTTGGCCCAAGCTATCGTACGGGATGGCGAGGGCGCCACGCGCCTGGTCTCCATTACGGTGGAAGGCGCTGTATCTGACACCGATGCCCATGCCGCTGCCCGTTCCGTGTCGGTCAGCCCCCTGGTGAAGACGGCGTTCTATGGGGGAGACGCCAATTGGGGGCGTATTCTGTGTGCGGTGGGCAACTCCAGCGCGGAAATTCAGCCCGAGAGCACAGATCTGTTCATCCAGGCTGAGGACAAGCCGGAACTGCAGCTGGTGTCCAGCGGAACCCCAACCAACTATCAGGAAGAGGACGCGGCGGCGATCTTTGCCGCTACGGAAATTGACGTCAGGGTGAACCTGGGACTGGGTTCAGGCAGGTCTACCGTGTGGACCTGCGACTTCAGTCACGACTACGTCACCATCAATGGTGACTATCGTACATAAGGTGCTCTGCAGGTGTTGAAAGCCTCTTGTCTGGGACAGGAACATTTAGAATGCAGGGCGGAAGTTCTCTGACGGAGACACAATCGACACTATAAGGCCGGGGTATAGGCCAAGAGCAGTGAGAATGATCTCCGGCACATTGCAGGCGGTCAGACGGGAACCGCCTTGCACTGCTGGGTGGATGTGTTGGTGTCAGAGGACCACCGGGGCCAAGAGCCGACCTGCTCTGTAGTTGAGGTAGCCTATGCCGTTCTTTTTGGCGTTCAAATGTGTTCCAAAATGTCATTTGCTATTCTGATGGCTGCTGGTTTTCCCCTTTCATTCCCTACAGCAAAGATGAACTCGTACAGGGGTGCGTTTTGGGAATTGTATATAATGTTCTGGAAGTCGGGGCAACGCCAGCAAAAATACTTTCAAGCTTGCGCTTGTATAATTGCACAATTTTGCCGCTACCCCTATCACTGGACCATTGGACTTCGCCAAATAAAGAGGGTTGATCCGATTCTCGGTACAGTTCCCGCCAGCTCTCATCACCAAACACACTTGTCAGCCGGGGAGCCATGACATCAGGCAGTTTTGTTCTTGGGAGCATCCGTCGTATCGCCGCTACAGGAAACAAGATCCAGGTGTCCATGGCCTTGGTTTGTGCAATAGCTTCTATCGTGGCCCATTCCACCTCCAGGGCAAATGGATCCAAAAATACTACAGCTCGATGTTTTTGCCAAGGATACTCACATATCCAGCGCAGCTCCTGATTGGCTTCTTTATTTCTGACCACAATACGTTGGGAATCTGGTTCAATAGAATGCAGAGTCTTCACTTTGTCAGGATCCTTCTCAATAAATACCAATCGATCAAACGGTTTATGTTCGACTTCGCACGCAATCCGGGCGGAGCCTTGCGGGATTTCCCGTGTCTCCGGATCCTGTTCATTCCGTATAGAAACTTCTCCCGTACCTGCGAAAGCATCACTATAGACAAGTGAGAAAGGATTATTTGGGGAAGGCTTTTCTTTGAGCAGGGTGGTGTAGGCATTCAAATACTTCTTGAGTATGTTCAATTTTCTTTGGTCCAGATTCCACCGAATTTTTGGGTATGTGTCATGATGATTCTGTCAGCACCATGGGCATGTCATTCCAGATACGTCCATCCAGTACCCGACCAGATCCCTTTTTGCCCCGTCTTTGGCCCTGGGCATCAAATTCCCCCCACTGCTTGAAAAAAACGAAATCTGGACCTTGTGGCATTGGTCCCGAATGCTCAGGGCCCAAGCTTCCTGCATGGGACGTGCCTTCGGGCCACTTTCTCCACCCACAATCACCCAGTCAATTCCGTCCAGATCAAATGATGCCAGCGGCCCCAGCAGTGGTTCACAGGACAGGAATTTGATGGCGGCCTGGGTCGATTGCAACGCCTGTATCCGTGGAAGCCAGCGCCTGTTTTCTACTGCGACACTCATCCATACATTGGCAGGCCAAGGTAGCCGGGGCGCGAGGGCCTGCAGCCGTTGGTGGCGTTTGGTCAGAATTTGAAACCGGTGATGGGAAGCTTCCTGCATCACGGCAAACACCTGCTGGATGTAGCTCTCGGCTATATCTTCGTGGAACAGGTCGCTTATGCTGTTGACAAAAATGGTGCGGGGCTGGCACCAACGCAGAGGCTGCTCCAGTCGCTGCGGCCATAGACGCAGATCAAAGCCTTGTTCATACGGATGTCCCGGTGTGCCGCGGAAGCGTTCCGCTAGACGCAGGGCATAGCAATGCTTGCATCCTTCTGACACCCGGTCACACCCGGTAACCGGATTCCAAGTGGCATCGGTCCATTCAATCAATATGGGTGCGATCGCTCATCACACTCTCCCAGACTGGGTAGTATTAGTATAATATAGCACATTATATCCGTAATGTGCTATAGGGACTTACAAACGGTCTGCTTCCAGATTCAGAAAGAACTGCCAACCTACTCCAACATGGGCCTGCGGAATATTGTGCCCTGCCTAGGGTCTGTTGACCAATAGTAAAGGCAGCAGCGCACCCGTGCTGTATATTTGCTATATATAGAATATAATTTCGTCATAACTGCGTCCACCGGCGGTCCCGGAAGCCCTGTGTGCGTGTGGGCCGCACCCGGATGGCCTCTGGGCTCTTGGCTACCTTGGCGGTCGCCAGGTAGGGGTATGACGGCTCATTGTTGCAGCCAAGCCCAACGCCTTACCCCCAGTGGAGGCCAGAGCTCATCCTCAGTTCTACCCGCCGGATCCCGTGTCCGACCGTGCGTGAGCCCCGCCGGACACGGCGCTAGCGCGGGCTGTTGCGCGGTCCGGCGGATGCCGATGAACCAGGAGACCAGGTCCAGCAACCCCGTGAAGGTGGCTGCCAGCTTGCAGGTTCGGTAGGCGATACCCCGGCAAGGCTTGCAGTCCGCAAAGACGTTCGCAATCAGGTGCCGCGCCTGGTAGGCCTCGCGATCGCAAGGGATCGTATCCCTGTCCTTGCGGTGGACGCGGGGCGGGATCACCGCGATAAGGCCCAAGGCCGCCAGTAACGCGCGGACCTTGTGGCTGTCGAAGCCCTTAAACGCCGTGACCTCGGCGGTGTTGCTGGGCAACAGGAGGAAGCGTACGCAGCGACCGTGCTTGTCCATGACCAGCCCACAGCTTGGTGGTTAGTCCCCTGCGACTACGGCCGCTGACCTGCACGACGCGAGATGCAGCCGGGGAGAGACCCTGTCTGCGTGCCCCGGTACTACTCTGGTGTGCCTTGATGTAGGTACCGCGTCCAACATGAGCACCTCCAGGTCCCAGGTCTCCTGCAGCGAGGAGAAGAGGATGGACAGCATCCCCTAGTCCACCCAGCACCGGTAGCGCTTGTAGACCGTATTCCACTTGCTGTTTTTCTATATATTCTTGAATATGTAATTATTTGAATAATTGTGTTCTTGATATAGTGATTCGAATCCGACTCTTTCGCATTGTCAAACAGGCCCCAGGGCGTATCCTGTTGCTCATGTACAAACTTGGAGAACCATCATGAAAAATCGTCTTGTCTTTGTGGGCATGTTGCTGGCCATGGCCCTGGTCGCAGGCTGTGTAGTCCCGGAAGCCACGGCGCCGGTACCCTGCAGTGAGGTAACACCCGGCCACGAGGGCGCGTTGCCGGATCTGGGCGGTTGCGCATTGCGTATTGCCGTCGAAAACGCGTACCAGCCTTTCAACTATATTGATACCGCAACCGGCGCAGCCATCGGGTTCGACTACGATGTGTTTGCCGCGATCTGTGCCCGTCTCAATTGTGTGCCCGTCTTCATTGAGACCAGCTGGGATGCCATGGTGGCTCTTATGGCCGGGGAAGGCGAGTTCGCGGCCTTCGACATAGGTGCGGATGGCATTACCATCACGCCCGCACGCAGGGAACACGTCGACTTTTCCCGGCCCTACATCCAGTCGGAACAGGTGCTGCTGGTGGTTGCCGCGGAAGAGCGCTTCGCGGAACCTGAAGAATTCGCTGCGATGGAAGCCCTGGTGCTTGGTACCCAGTTGGGCACCACCAATTACTACGCGTCCCTGGACTTGGTGGGCGAGGCGCGCATCGTGGCCTATGACCAGTTCGGGACGGCGGTGCAGGCCCTGATCAATGGCGATGTCGATGCGGTCATGATCGACAACGTAGCCGGCCAGGGTTATGTGGGGGCCAATGCCGACAAACTCAAGACCACAGGGGTGGCCGTACAGGACGAGAAGCTGGGCTTCATTCTCGCCAAAGGGAGTCATCTGACCCCCGTCATTAATGCGGCTCTGGAATCCATGCAGGAAGACGGCACCTTGCTGGCGCTGATCGGGCAATGGTTCTAGTCTGTTGACATCAAGCCGGATCGGGGTGTCCGGGTCCGGGTCCGCCACCCGCGTGCCACCGGGCACCCTGTTGTCGCTGATGTTGGGTTACCGGCTGCTGTACTTGTTTGGTTTCACCAGCCAGACTTCAAGACCAGAGCCCCGCCAATCTGCCCGCCCGCTTATTCCTCGTCTTGGGCTGACTGCACGGGACGAGTTTACTTTGCTCTGCTGGTATACAAAGAGCAGAGTAAAAATGTCCAAATCTGATTGTGATGACTGCCGGTACCCGCAGAAATTCTTGCCTGCTCCAATGGGCTTCATCCCGGATCCTGAAATCGGTTCCTGACTGTATGCTCACGTGGCCCGGTGCAGGACCACGGAGGCTTGGCTACAGGATTTGCTCCAGGAACATCCGGGTCCGCTCGGCCTTGGGATTGTGGAAGAACTGGTCCGGTGTGCCAATCTCGACGATTTCGCCCTCATCCATGAACACCAGGCGATCGGCTACCTCGCGGGCGAAGCCCATCTCGTGCGTTACGACCAGCAGGGTCATCTCGGAACGGGCCAGATCCAGCATAACGTCTAGGACTTCCTTGATCATTTCCGGATCCAGGGCGGAGGTCGGCTCGTCAAAAAGCATGATCTTGGGATTCATGGCCAGGGCGCGGGCAATGGCCACACGCTGTTGCTGTCCGCCGGACAGCTGTCCCGGATATTTGGTGGCCTGTTCCTCGATACCTACCCGTTCCAGCAGGCGCAGTGCCGTTTCCTCGGCCTCCGCTTTCTTGAGCTTGCGTACCTGAATAGGCGCCAGCGTGATGTTCTGCATTACTGTCAGGTGAGGGAACAGATTGAAACTCTGAAACACCATGCCGATCTCCCGGCGCACTTCGTGCACGTTCTTGAGGTCGTTGGTGAGCTCGATGCCGTCGACGATAATCTCGCCCTGCTGGTGCTCTTCCAGACGATTGAGCGTACGAATCAAGGTGGATTTGCCGGATCCGGAAGGTCCCAGGATGACGATGACTTCCCCGACCCTGACTTCAAGATTGATGTCTTCCAGCACCTTGAAATCCCCGAACCACTTGTGTACATGGCGGCAGGTTACGATGATGTCGGAATCTGTTTGCGTCACAGGCAGTTTCCCCTATAGCTGACAGGGCAGAAATCCGGGTGCGTTACCGTTCGGTGCGCAGGCGATCTTCCAGCCTGCGTGCACCGTACGAGAGGCCATAGTTCAATACCCAGTACAGCAGACCAATGAAGAAATACACTTCCCGGTGGGTGCCCAGGAATTTCGGATTGGATATCACGGTCTTGCCGATGCCCAGGAGATCGAACATGCCGACCAGCGAGACCAGCGTGGTGTCCTTGAAGAGCGAGATGAACTGGCTGACGGTGACCGGAATGATGGCTTTCAGGGCTTGTGGCAGGATGATGAAGACCATGCGCTGTACCTGATTCAGACCCAGAGCCCGGGCTGCTTCATCCTGGCCCGAAGGCAGGGATGCCAGGCCACCGCGCACATTTTCAGCGACATAGGCCGCTGAGAAAAAGGTGATCGCCACGAACACGCGCACAATGGACTCGACGCTGGGGAAATCCGCGGGCAGGAACAGCTGCAGCATGGTGATGGACATGTACAGCAGGCTGATCAGGGGTACGCCGCGGATGGCCTCAATGTATATGATGCAGAGTATCCGCAAGATGGGCAGAGTCGAACGGCGTCCCAGCGCCAGCAGAATGCCAAAGGGATAGGACACCACAATCCCGGATATTGCCAGCAGTACGGAGAGGGTCAGGCCGCCCCACAGACGGGTGTGCACAAGCTGGAAAGAACCGGTTTCCCCGAATCCCCGCAGGAGGATGTAGCAGATTGGAATGGCCACAATGAGCAGATTCAGGGTGATCTGCCCCATATAGGCTTGGGGACCGTACCGGGCGAGCCCGAAACCCAGCAGGATCACCAGACTGGTCAGAAGCAGACCGCCCCGTATGGCCATGGTGAAGAAGGGTACGAGCGTCAGCAGCAGCGGCAGGGCTACGAACACCATCAGCGCCCGGGGAACGCCTTGACCCCAGGTGCCAAACGACATGCCGGCCAGCAGTCCCAGCAGACCGAGGACCGTCCATATACGCCAGGCGAATTCCCCGGGGAAGCGCCCGCGTACAAAGAGGTTCAGATTGGCCGGAATCACCGACCAGTTGGTTTCGGCCGCCAATATCCAGACGATGACGGGCTGCAGTATGGCAATGGCCAAGCCGGCGAAGACGATCGTGACAAGGGTGTCGCCCCAGGTGCGGAACAGATTCTGACGCAACCACTTGCCTGCCCTGTGGCCAGGCCCGGCGGATGTCAGAGTTTGGGCTGGGGCGGACATGAGGCGCGAGGCACGGCTAGCGTTCCACCAGCTGGATGCGCTGGTTGTACCAGTTCAGGATCCCTGACGTGGTCAGGCTGAACAGCAGGTAGACGCCCATGACAATCAGATAGATTTCCACGGCACGCCCATTTTGATTGAGGGACGTGACGGCTGTGGTATTGAAGAAATCCGGGTACCCTACGGCCACAGCCAAGGAAGAATTCTTGATGAGGCCCAGGTAGATGCTTACCTGGGGCGGGATGAGAATGCGCATGGCCTGGGGAATGATGACCAGGCGCATGACCTGCATCCGGGTCAGGCCCAGGGCGGCCGATGCTTCGTACTGCCCCTTGTTGACAGCCTGGATGGCACCCCGTACATTCTCCGCGATGTAGGTGGATGTATACAGGCTGAGGGCCGAGAGCAGGGCCAGGTATTCCGGACTGAACGTTTGGCCGCCGCTGATGCGCAGACCATCCCGGTAGGGCATGCTCAACGTGAGCGGCTGCGGCAATACGATCCAGCCCACAAGGGCGATCCCCAGAAACGTGACCAGGCTCCAGAGCGTGATGAAAGGAGTCCGTCCGGTGCGCTGACGGTATTGATTCAGGGCGATAATGACGCCCAGGGCCGTGATGACGCCCAGGGCCAGCACGTAGAGATACGTGTTCCAGGAAGCCGTGGGCGCGCCCCAAGGAATGACCGTACCCCGAATGCTGATATAGACGGCATCCCGGATCACAATGGCTTCCCGCAGTCCGGGCAGCTTGAGAAAGATGGCCTGATACCAGAAAATCAGCAGAATCAGCAGCGGGATATTGCGAAAAATCTCTACATAGATGGTAGTGAGCTGCCGGGCCAGAAAATTGGTGGAAAGGCGGGTGATACCCACCAGAAAGCCAATCCCCGTGGCCAGCATAATGCCGAACACGGCTACTTTCAGGGTGTTCAGCAGCCCGACCAGGATGACCCGGCCGTAGGTATAGGAGCGATCGTAGGGAATCAGGCTTTCGCTGACGTCAAACCCTGCAGTCTGCCCCAGCCAGTTGTAGGTAAAAACAATGCCCCGCTGATTCCGCAGTTCCGTGACCATGTTGTGCCACAGAAAGTACAGAAGGCCGCCTACGGCCAGCAACGTGAGCAACTGGGTCAGCCAGCCCAGAATTCTGGCATCCCGCCAGAAAGCACGGCGGGGCGAAAGGCTGATTGCGGTGTTCACAGACAGGATGCCTGCTCTGCGGTCACGCTATGGCGATTGACAGCTACAGGCCATAACAGATGAGAGATAAAGAGAGGGGATGGCAATGCCATCCCCTTTCCCGTGTGCGATTAAGGATTACCGCATGGGCGGTGAATAGAGCAGGCCACCGTTGACCCAGGACTCGTTCAGGCCGCGCGGCACATTGAAGGCCGTGTCGGGGCCCAGATGACGATTGTAGATCTCGTCATAGCTGCCGACCATCTTGATGACGTTGTAGGACCAGTCACTGCCCAAACCGAGCTTGGTCCCCATGTCGCCTTCCGCGCCCAGCAGACGCCGAATGTTGGGATCGGTGGCGCTGGCGCGCACCTCATCCACGTTGCTGGAATTGATACCGGCTTCCTCGGCCAGGAAGGTGGTGTTCACAACCCAGGAGACGATGTCGAACCACTGATCATCACCATGGCGCACCATGGGGGCCAGCGGTTCCTTGGAGAGGGTCTCGTCCAGAATGACATGCGCCGACGGATCGGCCAGGATGGTGCGGCGCCCTACCAGACCTGATTTGTCTGTGGTAAAGGCATCGCAGCGTCCTTCGTCATAGGCTGCATTGACTTCATCGTTGGTTTCAAACACGACAGGGCTGTAATCAATGCCCCGGGCCGCCATCTGATCCGCCAGATTCAGTTCGGTGGTCGTACCGGCGGCCACGCAAATGGAGCCTCCGGCCAGATCCTCGAGCGAGTTGATGCCATCGGCAATGCGGACCATAATGCCCTGGCCGTCATAGAAGGTGGTGGGGGCAAAGTTGCCCGCCAGCTCCGAATCGCGGGACAGGGTATGGGTCGTATTCCGGATCAGCACATCGGCTTCGCCGGCACTGAGGATGGAGAAACGGGTGGATGCCGTAGCAGCTACGATTTCATAGGCTTCCGCATCACCGAAAATGGCTGCGGCCAAAGCCCGGCAGAAATCAATGTCAAAGCCGGAGAATGAGCCGTCCTCATTCAAAAAGCCAAAGCCCGGTGCACCGCTGTTGCCTGCACAGATCACGTGTCCCCGGTCCATCACGGTAGCCAGAGTCGACATGCTCATTGCCTGTTCGGCCGGTTCGGATACGGCCGGGGCAGGAGCGACGCCGGCACAGGCCGCCACGATAATGCCCAGGATCATAGCCGACAGCATGCCAATCAAATTCAAACGCAGTCTTTTGCGGGTTGCCATATTCACTACACCTCATCCTGATTGTGATTGTGCAAGGGAGGAAAAAGATGCCTAAATACTACTTAATATCATCCCCGTTTGCCAAACTTTAAGAATCCGGAATCCCCTTTGCTTCTGTGTCCAAAGGCATATATTCCGGACCCTGTGCCGCTTCCCGTACTATAATGGCAGATGTGCCGGTAGCCTGACGCTGTACCGGTCTTTGCGCAAACTGCGGGATCTGTTCCTCTCTGACACTGCATTTATGTCTCCTGAACTCATCAATACACTGGCGGTGTGGCTGGAAATCGTGGTGACGGTGATCGGGGCCATGGTGTTCGCCCTCTGGGCTGGCACGATCATCTGGACCTTCAACGACATGCGGGCCCGTTCCTGGGACTGGGCCGCGATTTTGCTGGCGGCCCTGCTGGTGGCCCTGGTGCCCTTTGTCGGCTTGGTGGTCTATTTGCTTGTCAGGCCCAAGGAATCGTTGGCCGACACCTATGATCGGGCCCTGGAAGAGGAAGCCCTGCTGCGGGACATGGACACCGCCTGGAAATGCAGCCAGTGCAGCATGCAGGTGAAGGAAGAGTGGATTTACTGTCCGCAATGCCGTACCACGTTGCAATACAGCTGCCGTGCCTGCGGCCACAACATTCGTACGGATTGGCAGCATTGTGCCTTCTGTGGCGTCACGCTCAATATGGCTTCACCCCCCGACTCGCCGGTTGCGGGCGCGCCGGAAGCAGTATCCCGGTCGACAGGCCCCGGCGGACAGGACACGGCCGCGACGTCCGCTTGGCCTGAGCGCAGGGGTACCGGCAGTTCTGCACCGACAGCGCCTACGCCTGTACCCTGACAACAGGGCAAGCTGGGCCGGTACGCCTGTCCTCTCATGCCACTTGCCCTATCCGGGTGCGTCTGTTGCCTGTATGCACGATCGTTGCCGCCGTGTTTGCATGTCTCCATATTGCTGTTTGTGCGTATTGCACAATTTGGTGTGTGTTTCATTGTGAATGTTGCCGAATCCGGTTCGTGCGTTCCATTGCTATTATGAAGGCGGTCGTGCGCCAGTCAGTGATGCATGACCGTTGGCAATGATATGTAAGCCTGAATTGAATTAAGGAGTTAATCCAGATGGCATTGAATTGCAGTTCTGCCCAGGATGTCGCCGCCGCCCTGAGCGCGAACCAGGTCAAGATGGTGGACGTGAAGTTCACGGACTTGTTTGGCCAATGGCATCACTTTTCCATGCCGGTCGAATCTTTTGACCTTGAAGAAGCCTTTGAAGAAGGATTGGGCTTTGACGGCTCTTCCATTCGGGGGTTCCAGAGCATTGAATCCAGTGACATGATCCTGATCGGCGATCCGGCGACGGCCTTTCTCGATCCCACGGTGGATCCGGGTTGCCCGACGCTGTCGTTTGTGGCCAATGTCCATGATCCCGTGACCCGGGAAGCGTATTCCCGCGGTCCGCGCAACGTGGCCCAGAAAGCCGAGGCCTATGTGCAGGCCAGCGGTATTGCCGATACCGTTTACGTGGGCCCGGAACCGGAGTTCTTCATCTTTGACCAGGTAGCCTACGAGACGGGCCGCAATTTCCAGAGCTATTATGTGGACAGCCAGGAAGCGCCCTGGACAGGCGGAGAGATGAGCGGTGGCCACAAGGTCCCGTTCAAGGGCGGCTATTTCCCTGTTTCGCCCATGGATTCGGGTCAGGACATCCGCTCCGCGATGGTACGGGCCATGGTGGACACCGGAATCGAGGTGGAAGTGCATCACCATGAGGTGGGTACGGCCGGGCAGGCGGAAATCGACATGAAATACGATACCCTGACCAAGATGGCCGATCAGGTGCAACTGTATAAGTACATTATCAAGAACGTGGCCAAGCAGCACGGCAAGACGGTCACTTTCATGCCCAAGCCCCTGTTTGAGGACAATGGTTCCGGCATGCATGTCCACCTCAGTTTCTGGAAGGATGGGGAGAACCTTTTTGCCGGTGACGGCTACGCCGGCTTGAGCCAGACGGCCCTGTATTACATCGGGGGCATTCTCAAGAACATCAATTCGCTCCTGGCCTTCGTGTCACCGCTCACCAACTCCTACCGGCGGTTGGTGCCCGGCTACGAAGCGCCGGTGGTCGTGGCCTACTCGGCCCGCAACCGTTCGGCGGCCTGCCGCATTCCCATGTACTCCGGTTCGCCCAAGGCGAAGCGGGTGGAATTCCGCTGCCCGGATCCGGGGGCCAATCCCTACCTGGCTTTTGCCGCCATGGTGATGGCCGGTATTGACGGCATCGTCAACCAGATCGATCCCGGCGATCCCGGCGACATGGATCTGTACGAAGAAGACGCCATGTCCAAGGTGCCGCTGGTCAAGGGCTCCCTGGACGCCGTGCTGGACGAGCTGGAAGCCAACCATGACTTCCTGCTGCAGGGCGGTGTTTTCACGCCGGACCTGATCGAGTCGTATCTGGAATACAAGCGCCTGGAAGAAGTGGACAGCGTGCGCCTGCGCCCGCATCCGCAGGAATTCGTGATGTACTACGGCATCTGACGCAGGGACCCTCAATCCTTGCCCGGACCGGAAAGCCTGATCCATACTGGATCAGGCTTTCTGTGTATATTGGCCACACCGGCAGAGACAGCAAAGGCAGGATGGTACCAGGCCGCCTGCGTACTGGCCTCGGCATCTCCCATGCGCACCAGATAGCCACAGTGAATTCCGGACTTGCCCCATGACAGCTCCCGACACCATACGCACCAATCAGGAACTGGGCGAGCGGTTGCGCGCCGAGGATATCCAGTTTGTCTGGCTGCAGTTCACGGACATTGAAGGCCAAATCAAGCAGATTACGATCCCTGTCTTCCAGTGGCAGGAAGTGGCCGATCACGGGCACTGGTTTGACGGCAGTTCCATCCAGGGGTTCACGCGTACTGTCGAAAACGACATGTACCTGGTGCCGGATCCCGAGACCTATTCATTTGTGCCCTGGGAAGCCAACACCCGCACCGGACGGGTGATTTGTGACGTGTATCTGCCCAATGGCGAGACCTTTCCGGGCGATCCGCGCAACGTGCTCAAGCGCCAGCTGGCCCGGGCCCGGAGTATGGGGTTCGAGTACAACGTGGCGCCCGAACTGGAGTTCTTCCTTTTCAACCGCCATGAAGACGGGTCCATTCTGCCGCTGCAGCCTCTGGATCAGGCGGGCTATTTCGACATCAGCATCGACATCACGCGCAATGTACGGCGCAAGCTGGTGGAAGCCCTGGACCAGATGGGTGTGATCATCAATTCCTTTCACCATGAAGTGGCGGGCGGCCAGAATGAGCTGGACATGCAGTACGGCCCCGCCCTGATCATGGCCGACCAGACGGCGACCCTGCGGGTGGTCGCCAAGGCCATTGCCCACCAGCACGGTCTTTTCTGTTCCTTCCTGCCCAAGCCGATCACGGGCGTCTCCGGTTCGGGCATGCACGTACACCAGAGTCTCTTTGACTGTGAGACCCACGAGAACCTGATGTACGACACCGATCACCCCTACAACCTGAGTCCCCTGGCTCTCAGTTTCATCGCCGGCCAGCTGGAACACGCCAAGGCCATGTCGTCGATCGTGGCGCCGCTGGTCAACAGCTACAAGCGCCTGGTGCCGGGTTTTGAGGCCCCCGTCAAGATTTGCTGGGGACGCACCAACCGCAGTGCCCTTATCCGCGTACCCCGCATTTCGCAGCATCGCGCCCGCAGCACACGGTGTGAGCTGCGCTTCCCGGATCCCAGCGCCAATCCCTATCTGGCCTTTGCCGCCATGCTGGCGGCAGGTCTGGATGGCATCGAAAGAGGACTGGAACCGCCGAATCCGCTGGAGGAAGATCTCTTCAGCCTGCCGGAACGGCGTCAGGGCTACGATTACCTGCCGGACAGCCTCGGGGCCGCGATTGAGGATCTGCGGGACAGCCAGGTCATGATCGATATGCTGGGGCAACTGCTGCACGATACCTACGTCGAAGCCAAGATGCAGGAATGGATAGAATTCCGCTCGCACGTGAGTTCGTGGGAACTGGATCACTACCTGGCAGTTTACTGATGTGATGGGCCAACCCACCACGATCGTCGTCATCGACTTCGGCAGCCAGTACAGCCAGCTGATTTGCCGCCGCATCCGCGAACTGCAGGTGCCGGCCGAAATGGTTTCCTGGACCCGGGCTGACACCCGTCTCGTGCAGGCAGATGTAGCGGGCATAGTCTTGTCAGGCGGGCCTGCCAGTGTGTATGAAGAGGGTGCTCCCATTTTGCCGGCAGCGGTTCTGCCCCGCGGTGTACCGGTGCTGGGCATCTGCTACGGCATGCAGTTGCTGGTCCACGCGCTGGGAGGACGGGTAGCACCCGGCACCGTCCGGGAATACGGTCATGCCGAACTCCAGCATGCCGCATCGTCGGTGCTCTTTCAGCACGTTGCAGACCGGACGCCCGTGTGGATGAGTCATGGGGATCGCGTGGAGGAGCTGCCGGAGGGCGTCGAGTCCATAGGCTTCAGTGCCGGCAGTCCCCATGCCGCCCTGAAGGTTGTGGATCGTCCCCTGTTCGGTTTGCAGTTCCACCCCGAGGTGCAGCACACGGTTGCCGGCATGCAGATGCTGCACAATTTTGTCTTCACCCTGTGCCAGTGTGAAGCGACGTGGACACCCACACGCCTGATTGCCGACAGCACGGCCCGGATCCGGGCCCAGGTGCCTGCAGATGGCCAAGTGATCTGTGCCCTCAGCGGGGGGGTGGACAGTGCTGTTGCCGCAGCTCTGGTGCATGAAGCGGTGGGTTCCCAATTGACCTGCGTGTTCGTCAACAACGGATTGCTGCGCCAGCATGAAGCCACCCAGGTACCGCGCAGCCTGCATGCATGGCATCCGGATCTCAGGCTGCGTACGGTGGATGCGACGGAAGACTTCCTGGCCGATCTGGAAAACGTCGTCGATCCGGAAATCAAGCGGCAGCGCATAGGCCACCGGTTCATTCGCGTTTTCGAGCAGGAAATCGCCCTGCTGGCACCTGCAGACAGCTCCGCTTCCGCGCGGTTCCTGGTACAGGGCACCATCTATCCGGACGTCATTGAATCGGCCTCGGGACAGACGGAACAACATGCTCACACGATCAAGACCCATCACAATGTAGGTGGCCTGCCCGCAGATCTGGATCTGGAACTGATAGAGCCCTTGCGCTGGATGTTCAAGGATGAAGTGCGGGTTGTCGGACGTGAACTCGGCTTGCCTGACGAAATCCTGATGCGGCATCCCTTTCCTGGCCCGGGCTTGGCGGTACGCATACTGGGCACGGTGACGTGGGAACGGCTGGAACGGTTGCGGGCGGCAGATGCCATTTTCATGGAGGAGCTTCACCGGACAGGCCATTATACGGGGACGGATCAGGCCTTTGCCGTGCTACTGCCCGTACAGACGGTAGGTGTGATGGGCGATTTGCGCACCTACCAGCAAGTCATCGCCT
Source organism: Caldilineaceae bacterium (assembly GCA_965200385.1). Classification (GTDB taxonomy): domain Bacteria; phylum Chloroflexota; class Anaerolineae; order Caldilineales; family Caldilineaceae; genus Bin34. The sequence continues at coordinate 2,682,840 of OZ241342.1, read as the reverse complement.
TGCGGGCGATCAGCACTTCCGATTTCATGACGGCAGACTGGACGCGCCTACCCATGGACGTGGTGGCTAAAGTGAGCCAGCGCATAGTCAACGAAGTGCCTGGCATCAATCGTGTCGTGTACGACGTGAGCAGCAAGCCGCCAGCGACGATCGAATGGGAATAGCCCCCGGTCCTGCCGGCGGGATTGCCTGGGACAGGTATCGCACATGGTTGCCATGTCTCGGGCAGCCTGCGTCCGGATCTGCCTGTCTGGATAACGGTATTACAATTAGACCGGGATTTGCCAGTGCCGATGGTCAACCGGGCGAGAGGCGGCAGACACAGAGGGCAGAGAGGGGACTGTGACGGCCCGTACCGGAAACAGCGCTGTCTTCGGGTATCATGCGGTATTTGCCTGTGCCGGCGCCACAGGCAGCCACCAGTCCCTGTTCCCGGGATGGAATGGCCGGTGCGCCTGTGGCAGACTCTTTGCCATCTGTTCCATCCGGCTGCACCGGGGATGCCGACAGACGTTCAGTTGCCAGCAAGCATACGCTGTCGCGCCAGGTGTACATCGGAACGGAGGACTGATATCGGTTCAAGCGCAACGACAGCAATCACCGTACCATGCGCAGCTACCTGAAGTTTGTCGCAATCCTGATCCTGTGTCTGGGACTGATCCGTTATTACAACATATACAAGGTTCAGGCGTCTCCTGTATTGCCGGGAGTCATGATTGGGGCCTTGGACTTTCGGCAGGTAGAGACAACCAGCGAGCTGACCCAGCGCCTCCGCTCGTTGATCGAACAGCCTATACTGGTCAGTTTCAACCGCCAGCGTGAGGTGCTGGCACCGGAGACCATCGGGTTTCAGCTGGACATGGAAAGCATTCTGGCGGAAACCGCCACCTACCTGGAAGGGGATGCGTTCCTGCGGGCGACACTCAGGCGCCTGCTGGGTCTGCCGGAGGAACAACACCATGTTCCGATCTACTACCACGTCGACCGGGAGCGGACGGTCGCCTGGTTGCAGGAGCTGAATCAACAGTACAAGACCGAACCCCAGCCCTATCGGCTGTTGCCTGTAGACCAGGATTGGCTGACGGTACAGGCGGGCCCGGCCCTGCCGGAACTGGGATTTCTGGCACATCCCTACCCGGACTGGACCTGGCAAGCCGGGGCCCCCGGTGTCAGTGTAGATATAGAAGCCAGTCTGCAGTCAATGCCGCTGGCCTTCATAGTGCCGGGGGATCGCACCTGGCAGCTGGCGACGCGCGAGGCACGGGACACTGTGCCCACCCTGCCCCTGCTGGCGAAGGCCCTGGATGATTTCACGGCCAATTTCCCGGGCTTTGCTGCCTTCTACCTGGAAGATCTGACTACGGGCGAAGTGGTGGAATTCGACAGCCATGTGGCGTTTTCCGGAATGTCCACACTCAAGCTGGTGATCGTCATGGCCGTCATGCGGGATATTGACGGCATAGCTTCAGACCCGGATCTGGGACAGTGGATAGATCTGGCCCTGGGCGACAGCAACAACGCCGCAGCGAACATACTGCTCTACGCCCTGGGGGATGGCGACACGCGCCGGGGTGCAGCGGTCGTAACGGAATTCGCCCGGCAACTGGGGCTGGAAAACACCTATATGCAGTCAGGATACGACGATGAGATACAGTTGCCGCCCCTGTCCACACCGGCCAATACGCAGACGGAATGGAACACCTATCCGGATCCCAACCTGCAGACCACGGCCGCGGACATGGGGCGTACCCTGGCAGCCATCTATGAATGCGCTTTGGGGCACGGTCTGTTTATCGATGTCTTTCCGGATGAAATCCTGCCCTCGGAATGCGCGGCCATCCTGTTTTACCTGACACACAATGAATTTCAGGAATTGCTGTGGGGAGGCCTGCCCGAGCCGGCGCAGCGAGACGTTGTACACAAGCATGGGTTCACCAACCAGGATCACTCTGACGTGGCCCTGATCTGGGGACCGGCCGGTCCCTATGTGCTCAGTCTTTACCTCTATCGTTCCGGGTGGATGGACTGGCAGACGAGTAACAGTACCATGTACAACGTCAGCCGTATTACATGGCACTTCTATGAACAGATTGCGGCCAATACCGAGCGCTCGTTCGTTTCTCCCGCAGACTTCACGCCGCCTGCCGGATACGTACCCCAGCCCGGCAACAACTGACGGCGCCCATGTGCCCCCGCGGATAGGGAGCGGGCTCAGATACGGTTTTGTCCCGTCTGCGCTGGTGTTGGGACACCGGCCCTGCCCAAGCAGTTTGTCCAAGTATGAAGCCCTGTGCTCTGACAATTTTAGACGAAATTTAAGTATCCATCTCATTGGGGGAGTGCGGTGCATAGCTCCAGTCGCCGTGGAACGTGTCGCGGTGGCGTGACAGGGCCGCCATCTGCGCGTTCGTCGCCTTCACGTCCGCCAGACAGGTGTTCCTGTCCCATACCGCATGGACCTGCAGCCCGGCTGCCGTGCGGGTATGGCGGATCGACGCGACAAGGTTCGCGAAGGTACCCAACGGGTTGCCGCGCCCATTCCAGGTGATGTGACAGAACAGGCGATGTGCAATCTTGTTTCACTTGCCGGTGCCGGGTGGGAAGTGGCTGACGTGGATGCACAGCCCCGTGTCGTCGGCCAAGCGCTGCAACTCGCGCTTCCACACACGTGATTGGTAGCCCTTGTTGCCCCCGCATCCGCCGTGAGGAACAATGTGTGCGTCCCGGGGCTGGCGGCGGCCTATCTCTTCTTGCCACCGCCGTAGTGCGGCCGCTGCGGAGGTCAGCGTGTCGTGGTCCTGGACGACACTGGCCCAAGCTTCGTTATGGCCCACATCGTAGACGTCGTAGGGAATGGCCTTGTCGGCTGCGGCCCGGGGAAGTCGTGTACCAGGGCAGTCTTGGTCCGGTCTTTGGGTTGCCACTCCCGACCGGCATTCTTGCATTCGCCCACCCAGCTCCTTCTTCTTGGTGTCGACCGACACCAAGGACTGCTACCGCTGCCGAAAGGCTTCCGCCTGGGTGTGGGTATGTTCGGACTGCGCGTTGCGATCTGGGTGCGCGGTCCCTTCGTGACTCTTGCGCATCCCTTGCTGTCGATAGACCGGCACACACAACGAGCGGCCGACTGTGTGTGGTCGGGCTGATCTGCCAGCCCGCGCTCACCAGCGCCGCTGCCAGCTTTGCTCGACTCTTGCATACCCTGCGCAAGGGCAATTGCGGGTCGCTACGGGTCACCGCATTCACCAGTCTCTGCAGATCTTGTATGATTCCCGGCTGCGACCGCTTAATGTCCAGACGGCCTGTACCTGGGCTGGAAGTCGTCCATTGCCAGTTCCCGCTGGCCCTTGCGGATGATCGACCTCAACAGACCCGTCGCGTCCGTGACCAAGGCAGCGCCGCTGTAGCCGAGGAGGCGGGATGTAGTGGCCGCCTGGAGCCGACACTCGCGCTCGTCGGGAAAGGGCTTGAGGGCCACGTACTTCGCACCTGTCGCCGCTTCAGTTCACGATTGCGTCGCATGGACAAAGTGCAACATGCAATCCATAGACAGCTGGATAATTTGAGGTTCTGTCCTGATCAGGGCATCTATTGCGAGGTTCAGAGCGTGCAGGCATGCTTGCTGGCGGGTAAAGCGTCATCATTCATCTTCTGCTTTCTCCTGGCTCAGCATGGCGTCCAGTGTGTCTATGTTGTCCTCCAGCGTATCCGTCGCGCGCTGGATGTTGGCAGACGACGGGTGGTTGACCGCGCGCCGCACGTCGGCCTGCAGTCCCTGCAGGCGCTTGCGGTCGTATGGCGGGTATTGCTTGGCAAGTTCCACGAACCGGTCAGCCATCCGTTCCAGAGCGGCGGCCAGCTCCGGTCTTGATTCCATGGGTATATTCGTCCTCCAGCGGTGTTTCCTGGTTTCAATTCCTTCTTAATCAGGACATCTATTGCGAGGTGATGTGGATGTCGCCCCACTATCTTATTATGGGCGAGGTGTGCGGCCTTGAATCTGTTCCGGGCGTTCATGTCGGACCATGCCGGCATGACCACTTTCCACGCTGACAGCCCGACGGCGGTGTTGCAGCGGCTGGGTATCCTGATGCAGGCCGATACCAACATGGACATGCACGCGGCACCGCGTCTGTTCGAGGCGTCCATTGACCTGTTTGTGTAGGTGGCCTGGAACCAGAATGCGGACGGCAACTTGTTCCGGAGCGTGTCGGGGGTGTACGAGCCGGTGGTGCGGGACAAGCACCGGCTGTGGTTCCAGGAAAAGGGCATGACGGAACCCGGATTCAGCGAGACCGGCGAGGAAGTCGAGTTCCGTCCGCTGTGGTACCTGGGCGATGACCGGGTCAGGCCGGTGACGGCGGAATACTGAACGGGCCTTGTGGATGTACTGCTGTCGCTGCTGGCCGCCAGGCCGCGAGCCACTGGCCGGTGTACCCGGGCCCCGCAATGGATGTATCAGACGATACGCCGCAAACGTGTCCGGCGCGATCAGATCCATGCCCGCCAGGGCCGTATCCGCGCCGGGGCAGGGACCGTTGACGAGGGGCAACGGTTCGTATTCCAGATCGGTGGGTGTGCGGCCGTAGCGTTGCAGCACCTGGGCCGCCAGTGTTCCGCACAGAGACTGGACGGTATCCACGATGTCGTCATAGGACATGTCGGGCAGTTCCCGACTGGATTCGTATTCTACTGTGATACGGAATTGCGACAGATCTAGCATCCAGGCCAGTTCGGGCAGGATGGTCGTATCGGGAATCGTGCGGGTCTGTTCTGCCAGCACCTGCAGTTTGTGTTTACGCTTGTAGGTGCTGCCGTTGGCGCTGATCCACGCTTGCAGGCCATTCTCCATTGCGTGATGAAACTCTGGTAGCGGCTGGCCGGCTGGCGTTCAGATCTTGCGGGTACACAGTACGCGCCATAAAGCGACACGTGCGGAATGCAGGCGATCCTTGATATCGTCCCAGTTGTCATCTTGGAGGACTGCAGGCATGTGATCGCCATCAGGTGTGAGGCCCTCACGCTGGATATGACTGGCCACATGGTTGCGGGCACGACGGGCCGAATCGAAATCGGCCTGGGTGAAGTTCAGGAGCTGCATGGCAGGCCGTACCGAGTCTACCGGCATGGTTGATTACGTGGGTGCCAAGCCCAAGAACGCCCCTACTGCGTGCAAGGGTTGGCGGTTGACGATGACCCGATCGATTACCTTGTGCGTCCTGCATGCTTTAGGGGGGCTATGCCGTGTGGTGCAGGGTGCGGCCGCCAGGACAGGGTGGAGCGGCGCTACAGGGCATCTATGGAGCGATCCCGGACCTACGAGGTATCCCGTTTGACGCAGTTCACGCGCTGATGCGTTGCAAGCCCTTCTTAATCCGGGCATCTATTGAGCGTGGGTATGCCCCGCCGGGCCGGGACCGGCCCGGCAAGGAATCGGTCTGCATACCCCCCCGTCAAAGCCCCCGTACTGGCCGTACCGCACCCGGAACTGCTGGATACGGTCGTGACCATCATCGAAGAACTGCTTCAGGCCGGCGGTCACGTGGATGCCCGCCGGCAGGTCTATCCCCACCGCGCCGTCACCCTGCACGTGCGCGAAAAGAACACCCCCGCACCGACCCCGCTTGCCCCAGCCGCGCCGGCTCCTACACCCGAACCCGGAAATTGACAGTCCTTACATGGCCCCCGGATCCCAGCGCGGGCTGTCGGTATCCGGTTCCTGCCGGTCCGTATGGCCGGCCAGGGCCGCCAGATCGTTGACCAGCAGATCCAGGTGCCGGTACGCATCGGCACTGTTCGACCCGTAGCGGAGCTGGCCGTCGTTCGTCAGCATGGTCAATGCGAAGTCGGCATAGGCATCGGGGCCGTACAGGTCACCGGATTCCAGTAGAGGGCCTGCCTGCTGCAAGGCATACCAGGTATCTGCATTGACCGTCCCTGTATCCTGCATGGCGGCCAGCAAAGATTCCAGCACCGACTTCGGTTCCAGCTGGGACGCGCAGGCATAGAGATCCAGCGTGTGCCGGATGTTGCGGGCCTGTTCCGGATCCGGTGCGTCCGCCGACAGTCGTTCGCAGACGTCGTCGACGATGGCCCAGAGTTTGCCGGCCAGAATGACAGGTACAGGGGCCAGAGGCATGTACGTCAGGGGCTGTATCGGCACTTCCAGTACACTGGGCACGTTCCGCAAAGGGCGGGGGGCGCCGCCCCGCCGGATAGCGTACATGGCCGTCTCCAAACGGGGCGGAGGCCAAAAGTCCATGTCCAACAGCAGAGTGTCCGGTTCCCCGGCACACAAGCCGGTATACACGAACGAAGGCTTGTGCTGGCGCCGGTAGTTGTCGTCCGTCACTGTATAGTGGCCGGCCGCCAGTTGCGGCATGTCGTCTTTCAGGGCCGCCAGTACGTGTTCCTGCAACGACCGGGTGGCCTGCGTGGCCGTCTGGACATCCACCGGCGACCGGCATTCGGCATCCTGTGGGTTGTAGCCTGCCGGGAACAGGTACATATCGATGTCTTCGGAAAAGCGTTCCAGGAGTCCATGCCCTTTCGTCAGGCAGGTACCGCCGTGCAAGACGACGGTCAGGCCGAATTCAGGGCCGGCAACCGTTGCGCTCCAGGACCCGACCGCCTGCAGTAGGCCGTTCACGTACAGATCCTTTTCCGTGCGGGCCGGATCGACGCCGAATGCGCGGGCCGCCTGCATGAATGCGGCGACGTCCGTAATGCCGCAGGCATGGCTGTGATCAACAGGGGGCATAGGCGTGAATTCTCCGTTATGGGCGGTAGCGGCCCGGCCTGGCCCCCAACGCAAAGCCAGCGGAAAGGGTCGGTCGGTACCGACGTGGATGTAGTTGGGCACGTCCAGGCCCTGGCGGCCGGCCCGCCGTGCGCGGGCGACAGCCAGTTCGCCGGGACCGGGGCCGGGCGTTACGCCGTTGCGGACCAGCACGGCACGCAGCATGTCTCGCAACAGGGCCGGAGGCGCGTAGCGGGGACGCCCGTGCCGGTCCGTCCATGGTTCCAGGGACATGTACCAGCCGGGGGCGGGGCTGCCGATACGGTTGTCCTGTTGCAGGGCCTGCAGGGCCGCGTCCACAGCGGCGGGCGCCCCCAATCCGTCCAGGTCGGCCCTTGCCACGATCCGGTCCGCCGGGGCCTTGTCGGCCAGCAGGTCCAGGATGGCATGGGCAACGGCGTTCATGGGGCTATACCAGATACTTAGCCGCCAGATACCGGCTGTCAGCCATCACCACAGCCATGAATGTTTGGGCCATATGCAGGTCACGGTTGGCATCCGCCAATGCCTTGTGCAACATCTGCAAATGCCTGTACAGCGTATCCAGGTCGGCTTGCCGATCACGCGGAGCGGGTTGCATGGCTGTCTCCGGCATGCCGGCCACCGTTCCCGCGGCAAGGCCAGTACGCGGTTCGTCAAGACTGGATCCCTGCCCACGACGGCGATCCGGTCACACAGGCTGCAGCACATGGTCGTCTCCTTGTCTTGTCGTTCGTTCAGCGGGTCAGGCGGCGGATGCGGGCCGGGTCGGCCATGTGGCCCTCCTGCCGGTTGCGGGCCTGCAGGTCCTTGAGCGCCAGCCAGTCTCGCTTGAGCTTGTTGCAGGGCGGGCACAGCAGGGCCAGGTTCACATAGGCGTCCGTGCCCCCTGGGACCTGGGATTGATGTGGTCCACTTCCAGCACCCGCACGTCAAACCCGTAATCCCGCCCGCAGCCCGCACAGTACGGCCCGCAGGGTAGCGTTTCGCCGGGTCGGGGTCGCCAGGGCCGGACCCGGCACGTTTCAATCCCTTCTTAATCAGGGCATCTATTGAGAGTGAAACATTCGATTTCCCGTAATGCCTGACCGTGTCCCGATGCGGCCGAAGCACAGGAACCGGGTGCATCCGGTCATGTCGGAGCCAGCCCTACGAGTTCCTCGAATTCCTCCCGATCCAGTACTTCCCGTTCCAGGAGCGTTTCCGCCAGCAGTTTCAGCTTGTCCATGTTGTTCTGCAGCAAGTCGAGGGTGCACTGGTAGGCCCGATCCACCAGAACACGAACTTCCCTGTCAACCTTCTGGGCAACGGCCTCACTGTACTGCCGCTGTTCCCCGATCTCCATGCCCATGAACGGGTTGTGTTCGCCTTGGTTGAGCTGAATGGGGCCCAGGTCGTTGTTCATGCCATAGCGGGTGACCATGTTGATGGCGATTTGGGTGACCCGCTCCAGATCATTCTCGGCTCCGGTGGTGACGTCAGCAAAAACCAGCTGTTCGGCGGCGCGACCACCCAGCAGACAGGAGAGCTGGGTTTCAAAATCCGAGACACTGAGCAGGCTTTTCTCCTCGTCCGGCAACGGCATGACGTACCCCAGGGCCTGGCCCCGGCTGACAATACTGATTTTCCCTACACTGTCCGCCAGATCCAGCAAAGCCATGACGATGGCATGGCCCGCCTCATGGTAGGCGACGATGCGCAGTTCCTGCTCCGTGATGACCCGGCTGCGTCGAGCGGGGCCGGCCATGACCCGTTCAATCGCCTCGACCATATTCTGCATGGAGATGCTTTTCTGTTCGTTGCGGGCTGCCAGTATGGCGGCCTCGTTCATCAGGTTCTCCAGGTCGGCTCCGGCCATGCCCGGCGTCTGGGCGGCAATGGCCCGCAAGTCAATATCGGCGTCCAGGGGTTTGCCCTTGGCATGGACGCCCAGGATGTCTTCCCGCTCCTGGCGTTCCGGCAGATTGACGATCACTTTCCGATCGAAGCGTCCCGGGCGCAGCAATGCCGGGTCCAGGATGTCGGGACGATTGGTAGCCGCGATCACGATGACGTTGGAACCGCTCTCGAAACCGTCCATCTCGACCAGGATCTGGTTCAGGGTCTGTTCCCGCTCGTCGTTGCCCCCGCCCATGCCGGCTCCCCGGTGGCGGCCGACAGCGTCGATTTCATCGATGAAGATGATACAGGGAGACTGTTCCTTGGCCTGCCGGAACAGATCCCGGACCCGGCTGGCACCCACGCCAACGAACATTTCCACAAATTCCGAACCGGAACTGGAAAAAAACGGCACCCCCGCTTCGCCAGCCACAGCCTTGGCCAACAGGGTCTTGCCCGTGCCGGGTGATCCGATCATCAGGACCCCCTTGGGAATGCGGGCACCCAAGGCCTCGAACTTGGTCGGTTCGTTGAGAAATTCCACGACTTCCTGCAATTCTTCCTTGGCCTCGACCAGGCCCGCGGCATCGGCAAAGGTGACGTTGGTATGATGGGTGGCTTCCACCTTCTTGGCCCGGCTGCGGCCAAACTGCATGGCACGATTCTGGCCACCGGCACCCGTCTGGCGCATGATGAAAATGAAGAAGCCCACAATGACCAGCATGGGCAGGAAGATCAGAAAACCGGAGAGAATGGCCGCGGTGCGCGGCGGATTGCGAAAGGTTACCACGAGCGAATTCAGCTGACTGGTTTCGACGCCCAGATGTGTGAGACTGTCGTAGACGCTGGATTCGAGTTCCTTGCGTGCACGGAGCACGGTACCGTTGTTCCGGTAGACCGTGATCAGATCGCCCACCACTTCAATGTGCGCGATCTGGCCCTGATTGATCAGGCTGGCCACCCGATCCAGGCCTACCGTCTCGTTGCGTGCGGTGTTGCTCACCAGCAGGCGTACCACAACGAACCCCACGATCACCAGCAGAACCCAGACCCAGCCCTGGGTCAGGAATTCCGACCAGCGCTGGCGGGGGGGCTTGGGGTCCGGGGCAGCCGAACGGTTGCGTTCCGATGGAGGTTGAGCAGGGGCAGGGGAACTCATAAACAGTGCAGGTGTGTGCCGGTAATGCGTGAAATTCAGCCTACAATTGGCCGGTGCCACTTCATGTGAAAATTCACCGCCTTGCGCCGTCCGGTCAGTCGATGGCCGCCAGAGCGTCCTGAATGCTGACGCCTACGGCGTGGGTCTCGGTGCGGTGAAGGGGCAGGAGACCCTTGTGCCAGCGCTTGTGCGGGATGCTGGCTTCCTTGGGTTTGTCACTCAGGGACAGCAGCAGGCACCCGCGCGCCCGCAGCCAGAGACACAGTTCCCGTACTTCCTGGGTGATGCACAATTCCTGTTGCAGGTGCTCTTCCAGGGTGGCCTGTGCCGGCAGATGGCCCATGCGCAGGATCGTGTCCAGGAATTCCTGGCGCCGGAACTGTTTGAAAGGGGTTCTGTCCCCCGACTTCGCACACATCTGATATTGATCGTGGAGCTGGCGCAGCTGCATGGTGAAGTTTTTGCTGGCTTGGGTCGAAATCCAGCGTACGAGTTGCTCGAACTGCGTGTTGGACTGCACCATGTCTCCCACTTCCTTGAGGGAAAGTTCACCATTCAGGATCATGAGACAAATGTAGATGATGTAATCCTGGTTGTCTCCGGTCAGGTTGATGTATTCGTCACGGCTGATGGTGGCGTACAGCGTACGGAAAGCGTTGAAGTCGACATCCGTCAGATTGGCCCGGAGCGCCTTGTGCAGACTGGCGAAGCGGGCGGCGTCGATCACACTGTCGTTGCGTCCGCGGGCGCCCAGGGCCGTCTTGTCGATATCCACGATCACGGCGGTCTGGGCATTCAGCTGCAGACCGTTGTGGCGCAGCTCCCGGATCCAGTCTGCCAGCAAGTCCCAGCGATTGGCCTCGACCATCCGGGTTTCAGGGTCCCAGACCAGTTTCGCCTCCGCTTCCCGCTCTTCGTAGCCAATGAAACAGGAACCCACCCATTCGGCATAGTCGCACATGCCCTGGAAAGCGGTACCGTCGGTGATCCGACTGTCGCCGATGAAAAGTAGCTCTTGCACTTCCTCGTCCGAGGACTGCTCCTGCATGTAGTCCACAATCCAGACCGCGATCTGTTTGTAGACCGGATCGGTCTTGTGCGGAATGGCCGCCGGATCGAGACCGAATTGCTGGGCACACTGGTTATAGCCCTGGTACCGCGGATCGACGGGCTGCAGGTCCCGGTACACAAGCCGATCGTCCAGAAATTCGGACAGGTTGACCAGACCGAACACCTCCAGAGGGCCGGGTTGGCTGTGGGACGGGTAGGTAATGGGAGCCAAGAGATCACCGTAGCGAATGACAGGAAGGAACCGGTATCAGACAGGCAGGGCCTTCGGCATGGCAGCCAGGGCCGGACTCGGTACGGCCCCGTTTGTCCGGGATTGTACATGGATCAGTTCCGCGTTCAGCAGACTGCCGCCCGCGGCGCCCCGAATGGTGTTGTGTCCCAGGATCAGGAATTTGAAATCGAACAGGGGATCGGGACGCAGACGTCCAATCACGGTGGCCATGCCCGGTACCGAACCGGCGAGCCGATCCAGGCGGGGCTGAGGGCGGTCGGCCTGGTCCATGTAGATGATGGCCGGCGCGGGAGCCGAGGGCAATTCCAACTGCTGCGGCAGCGGGTGATAGGACTGCCAGGCAGCCAGTAGTTCCTGCCGGGTAGGCGTATCCTCGAACTCGACGCTAACGGCTTCCAGATGTCCGTTGCGGGTGGCTACACGGTTGCAGTGGGCGCTGATCCGGAAAGAGGCCGGAATCACCTGCTCGCCATCGAAGTGGCCCAGGAGCTTGTGGGGCTCTTTCTGTTCCACCTTTTCTTCTTCACCCCCGATGTAGGGGACGACATTGTCCAGAATGTCCATGCTGGAGACACCGGGATAGCCTGCGCCACTGACCGCTTGCATGGTACATACAAACAGGCGTTTCAGGCCAAACTGCGCGTGCAGGGGATGCAGGGCACTGACCAGATGGGTGGTGGTGCAGTTGGCGTTGGTCACAATGTAGCCGGACCAGCCACGCCGGGCCTGTTGCACCGGGATGAGGCCCAGGTGGTCCGGATTGACTTCGGGAATGAGCAGGGGTACGTCGGGTGCATAGCGGTAGGCACTGGCGTTGCTGTAGACACCGAATCCCGCCCGGGCGAAGGCCCGTTCCACCGTACGGGCCTGCTCCGAAGGCAGGCTGCTGAATACAATCTCGCAGTCCCCGCCCGGCACGGACGGCTGCACAATCATGTCCCGTACGGCATCCGGCATGGGGTCCCGCAGGATCCAGTGACAAGCTTCGTGGTAGGGCTTGCCGGCACTGCGTTCCGAGGCGTAGACAGTAGTCAAGGTGAACCAGGGATGTTCAGTCAGCAGGCTGATAAAACGCTGCCCCACAGCGCCCGTGGCGCCCAGAACTCCTACCTTGATTTTGACTGTCATGATGCTCTTGCCTTGTCCTTGAACCAATTTACCTGAAACGTGTGAAAGCCAATTCCATGATGTCACTGAGTACCCCGGCTGCGGTGGCGTCCACCCCGGCGCCGCGGCCCTGAATGACCAAAGGCTGGGGGGAATACCACTGACTGGTGATTTCGACCAGATTGTCCGTGCCGACAAGCTGGCCCAGAGGCGATGTCAGGGCGACGGCCTCGGGGCCTACGGCCAGACCCTGGGGGCTCACGGTTGCGACGTACCGCAGGCACTTGTCCTGGTGGGCGGCGTCGGCACATTGCTGCCGGTACGCCTGATCCAGCGTGGGTAGGGCAGCCATGAATTCGGGCACGGAAAGATCGGCCAGGGTATCCGGATACAAGCCGGTGATGGTGACATCCGCCATTTCCAGATGCAGACCCATGCCCCGTGCCAGGATCAGGGCCTTGCGGGCGACGTCCACACCGCCCAGATCGTCCCGGGGATCGGGTTCCGTATAGCCTTGGGCGTGGGCTTCCTGTACCACCTGGCTGAAGGGCTGTCCACGCTGGAGGCCGGTCATGACATAACCCAGCGTGCCGCTGAACGTGCCGCTGATGCGGGCAATGGTGTCCCCGCTGCTCACCAGACGGTGCAAGGTGGAAATCACCGGCAAGCCGGCACCCACCGTCGCCTCCCAGCGGCAACGGGCCAGGTTCCAGGCCCCCGTGGTTTCATGGGTGAGCTGCTGATACAGGGCGAAGGATTGGGTCAGGGGTTTCTTGTTAGCCAGCACAATACCGTGTGAACCTTCCAAGGCCAGGAGCAAAGCGGGAACCGTGGCGTCGGATGCCGTACAGTCCACAATGACCGTACCGGCTACGGCAGCCTGCCTGATCACCTCTGTCGCTTCCAACCCGGACGTGCCTCCTGCCATTTGGGCCAGTGGCACTCCTTCCTTTTTCCGGGCGCAGATCCGGAGCAGCTCGGTATCGGTCAGGTTCTGTTGCTGTGCACACAGCTGACCCGTACTGTCGCTGACGGCGCACACCTGTAAATCCACGTGATAGGCATCACGTATGTACGAGCGCTTCTGCACGATCTGTGCAGCAAGGGCACGTCCCACACTGCCCAGGCCCATGATGATCAGCGGCAGGGAAACCATTTTCCAGCCTTGTCTTTCTACCTGTGTAAAGTCTGCATTGTACCAGCGTCCGACCGGCAAATCAGAAATGACAACCGGGCAATAGGGCCGGAATCGGCACCAGGGGCACGGGGGCAGAGGCGATTCGGGATGTGGTGGCCGGTCTGGCATCCATCACGGGAACGGCGTGCCGCAAGGTGAGGCATGACCATCATGCGCTCCCGCCGGCCACTGCCTGGTATTACACGCCGTGGGCATGACAGGATAAAGCTGCAGCGCAATGGTTGGCCTGATACACCCCGCTGCTGGCAGTTTGCCAGCAGGACTGTTACGGACGCCAAGCATCTGGCGCCTGTCTGATCGCCGGATGCTGGACACAGGACGGGTTACGACAGGCAGCGCCTATCCGCTCTGCCCGGGCAGAGCCCTGGGGGCATCTTCATATGATCAACTGGCCTGGAGCGCCGGTGCCTCCTCCTGGCTGGTTTCCAGGACAAACGCCTTGTGCAGGGCCCGGATCCCCTCATGGGCCTGATGTCGTGAGACCACCATGCTAATCATGGTGTCGCTGGCGCCTTGGGCAATGGAGACGACGTTAACGTGAGCCTGGGCCAGGGCTGTAAAGACCTTGGCCGCAATGCCGGAGGTATATTGAATCGCCTGGCCTACGGCCGCGATGATCACAATGTCGGGATCCCCGTCGATTTTCTCGATGTAATCCCGCTCCAGTTCCTGCCGGAACTCCTTCCGCAGCACGTCAATCACGGTCGCTGCCGATTCGTTGGGCACCACGAAGCAGATACTCTGCTCGCTGCTGCTCTGGCTGATCATGAGTACGTTGGCCCGCACGTCGGAGACGGCCTTGAAGGTACGGGCGGCAATGCCCGGTACCCCGATCATGCCGCGTCCCTCGATCATGATCATGTTCATGTTGTGAATGGCGGTGACGGCCTTGATGTCGCCCTTCAGGGTCAACTGTTCGTCGTGGACTACCCGCGTTCCCGGGTCCTCGGGTTCGAAAGTGTTGAGTACACGCAGGGACAGTCCCTTGCGGATGGCCGGGCGCACGGTTTTGGGATGCAGGACCTTGGCCCCGTAATAGGCCAGTTCAGCCATCTCGCTGAAACTGATCTCGCGCAGGGTATGGGCTTCCGGGACGACGCGGGGATCGGCCGTCTTGACGCCGCGGACGTCTGTCCAGATCTGAATCTCGTCCATGTCCAGGGCCGCGCCGATGATGGCCGCGGAATAGTCGGAACCACCGCGGCCCAGGGTAGTGGGGATGCCTGTGGTGGTGGCGCTGATGAAGCCATTGGTGACGACCACCTTGTTGTCTGCCAGCAAGGGCAGGAGACGTGTGCGGCACTGCCGTTCCGTTTCCTCGACCAGGGGTTCGGCACCCCCGAACACACAGTCGGTCACGATGAGGGTACGGGCATCTACATAGCAGGCGGCAACACCGGCGGCACAAAGGACCCGGGTCAGCACAGGGCCCATAATGACTTCACCGGTGCCGGCAATCCAGTCGCGGCCGCGCGGGGTCAATTCACCCAGAACGGCCACGCTTTCCAGCAGGCGCCGCAGGTAGCGGAGGGTTTGTTCCAGTTCACGAGTCAGGTCATCCCGGACAGCTGGAGCCGGAACCAGATGCTCCAGCACCTCGGCGTGCTTCTGCTGCAGCCGGACGCAGATCCGGTTGCTGGTTGCCAAATCATTCCGGACGGCTGCTTCGGCAGCTTCCAGCAGGGCATCCGTAACACCGCTCATTGCGCTGGTTACGACGACGACGCCAGCGCGCGGCTGCGACTGGCCGTGCGCTTGGCGGACTATGTCACACACCTGGCGCAGGGCTGCAGGCGAGCCTACCGAGGTGCCGCCGAATTTCATGGTGATCATGGAGATATGTCTTGTCGATCCTTTTGCAATACAAAGATGCCGGTCGTGGCCAGCAGGTTGGCCAGAAATGCCTGGCGCAGGGGCTGGTCGTGCATAAGGTAGACCGCTTGCCGGAGCGTATATTGGCGTTCCCGCCCCAGTTCCCGGAAGTCGGCGATGGTGAAGGCCTGCCAGCGGCGTGCGGCGTACCAGACTTCGGGCAGAGCGGGTGCCTGGGGCATGCGCCCCGTGCGCAAGAGTGCCAGACGGGCACGCCAATGGCCCCAGTTCGGAAAGCTGACGATGGCATGGCGTCCTACCCGCAACATCTCGTCCAGGATGTGGCCGGGATTGTTGAGATAGTGCAGGGTCTGGCTCAGGATCACGTAATCCATGCTTTGATCCGGATAGTCTGCCAAGCCGTCGTTCAGGTTGCCCTGCCGTACGCTGAGGCCCCGGCGGACACATGCCATGACGCCAGCCTCATGCAGTTCGATGCCGCGTCCCCGTATCTGCTTGACCTGGGTCAGGAAATCCAGCAGGGCACCGTCGTCACAGCCCAGGTCCAGTACCAAGCTGCGTGCCTCGACCAGATCCGCGATAACCCGGAAATCCGGCCGCTCGGTGCCGGACTCCACCGCAAGGGAAGGCTGTGGCGCTGCCATACCGGAAGCAGTCAGCTGGGGGACAGTCCGGGAACTGCCGGGAGCACAATGTCCCAGTTGTTCACCAGCCGCTTGAGGTAGTTGCGAATCAATTCCGTCATGGTGGCTGTTTCCAGCAGGAAGGCGTCGTGCCCCCATACGCTTTGAACGTCCAGGTAGGTCACGTTGATGCCCAGGACATTCAGGGCCTTGACCAGTTCCCGGCTCTGATAGCTGGGGTACAGCCAGTCGCTGGTGAAACTCACCACCAGGAAATCCAGATCCGCGGCACGCCGGAAGGCATCGGCGAGCCGGCCGGTATCCCGGCTCAGATCGAAGTAGTCCATGGCCTTGGTGACGTACAGGTAGGAGTTGGCGTCGAAGCGGTCTGTGAACTTGTTGCCGTTGTACTGCAGATAGCTTTCCACCTCGAAGTCCGTTTCCAGAAATTCATAGCCGTACCGTTCCCGGGCCTGCAGACGGCGGCCGAACTTGCTGTGCATGGAGGTGTCGGAGAGATAGGTGATGTGGCCGATCATGCGCGCCACAGCCAGGCCGGCATCGGGCTTCCGAGGCTGATCGTAGTAACTGCCCTGGTGCCAATGGGGATCACGCAGGATGGCTTCCCGGCCCACGGCATCAAAGGCAATCTGCTGGGGACTGTGCCGGGCTGTGGTCGCAATGGGAATGGCGGCCCGCATCCGCTCCGGGTACCGTGAAGCCCACTGCAGGACCTGCATGCCCCCCATGGAACCCCCGCTGATGCACAACAGCCGGTCGATGCCCAGGTGATCGATCAGGTGCCGCTGGGCATTGACCATGTCACCGATGGTGACCACGGGAAAGTCCAGGCCATAAGGTTGCCCGGTCGCGGGATTGGGAGTGGTGGGGCCCGACGAACCGTAACAGCCTCCCAGTACATTGCTGCAAATCACGAAGAAGCGGTTGGTGTCGAATGCCTTGCCCGGTCCGATGCAGTCGAACCACCAGCCCATTTCACGCGGATTGTCTTTGCGGGTGCCGGCTGCGTGCTGGCTGCCACTCAGGGCATGGCAAACGAGAATGGCGTTGCTGCGGTCCGCGTTCAACTGGCCATACGTGTGATACGCCAGGGTCACCGGGGACAGGGATTCGCCACTGTCCAGGAGAAAAGGTTCATCCTCCGCAAACGTGAGATACTGGTCGGTGACGTGCTCCAGAGCTCGGGTCGTGTTCATGTGCTGGTCAGAACTATATGGCGTTTTCTGTCAGCAGACGGGTGCGGGAGGATAAAAAATATCCCCTGTGTAAGGGGATGGGAGTGCCTGACTGTCAGGTTTCTCTCATCTCCCAGAACTGCGTCTGCCGGATTTGGCACCCTGATCCACCTGTGTGTGCATCGGGTTGCCGAAGTATCAACGGGCCGGATCCCTCAACCTCTCTGGATAAGAGCTGCGCTATTCGTTTGTGCAAGGGAGTATAGGCCCAGACTTCCCGGGTGTCAACAATTGAGGACGGCAGGGACAATGCCGGTGGAACCTCCTGCCGTCCTCAACCAGGCCAGGGTTTGTGGTGTGAGCCAACCTGGACAGCAGGATCTATGGTTGTCAGGCTGTCCGTGCAGCCGACTGTCCCGGGGCTATCTTGCCTGGACAGACAGCGCCGGCACGATGATCGCGTGGACGTGTCGGGAATTTGGCCTGTGGACCGGTACACGTCTGTAGCAAGCTGGATGCAATGGGGCGACCTATGAAATTGCCCTGGATGTGGACGCGAGATCGGCAACGGCTTGCCGGCCAACAGCCAGGGCCGTTGCATACACTGCCGTATCCACACTGTAGGAAATCGTGTTGAAACCGACCTGCAGCCAAGCTTGGCACTGCACCAGGTCGTTGGGCTGGATGCCGGCCCCCAGGCCATGCCGGCGACAGCAGGCAATGACCTTGTCCAGGGCAGCCTGGAAGTCCGGGTGCGCGAATTGACCCGGTATACCCAGCGACTGGGACAGATCGGCTTGCCCTACCCAGAGCACGTCCACACCGGGGACCGTGGCGATCTCTTCCAGATTTTCCAGACCCTCACGACTTTCAATCTGGCAAATCACGGCCGTGGCCGCATTCATGGTATCCATCAACTGGCGCGGATCTCCCGTCTGGTAATGGGAGACGGAGCCGCCCAGCCCCAAACCGCGCGCGCCTGCAGGCGCGTACTTGGTGGCTTGCACAATCGCTTCAGCCATGGCCCGGGTACGCACGTTGGGCACCATAATGCCCAGAGCGCCCATGTCCAGAGTCCGGGCAATGAAATGGTATTGCACTTCCGGCACCCGCACCATGGGCGTCACGGAAGTGGCCCGGAACCAGGTCACCATATCGGCTACCTGGGCCAGGGAGAAGCCGCCGTGTTCCATATCGATCAGCACGAAATCCAGGTGGGCCAGCTCGGTGAGCCGGGCTATGCCCCGGGTATTGAATTCCCAAATCATGTGCCCAATCGGCACCTGTCCGGCCTGCAGACGGTCTTTCATGCGGTTGGTGTACATGACGGGAAAGCCCTCCCGGGCCGAGATGGAACGAAATTTATGGGCTGGGAATGCCCAGCAGCTGACGCAGGGTAGCGGGCAAATCGGACAGGGCCACGTCGATCTGGGACCCTGTGGTCAAATCCTTGACAGCCACCTGTGCGCCCGCGGCCTCGACTTCCCCGGCGATGAGCACGTACCGGATGCCCTGTTTCTCAGCATACCGGAATTGTCGCTTGAGACGGCCCGGTGCCGGGAACAGGTCGGTGTGCAGACCGTTCGTCCGCAACTGGTGAGCTATCCGGTGCAGGTAGGGTGACACTGCCGGATCCATCTGGGCTATGAGCACCTGCGGGGCCGCCGCCAGATCCGCGGGAAACAGATCCCGCTGTTCCATAATCAGAATGATCCGTTCCAGACCCAGGCTGAAGCCGCAGGCGGGTATGCGCGAACCGGCAAAGTAACCCAGCAGGTCGTCGTACCGGCCGCCACCGCCGCCGGAACTGGCCAGATCCGGAAACTGGATTTCATAGATGGGACCTGTGTAATACCCCATGCCCCGGGCCAAAAAGGGATCGACGCGCCATGTGTCACGGGTGGGTCCCGCTTCCAGCAGGGCGGTCAGGGTTTCCAGTTCCTGCAGACCGGCCTGGCCTGCGAGCTGATCCGACAACAGCCTGCGCAAGGCAAGAAACATGGCGGCGGACGTGGAAACCTGTGCCAGATCCGCCATGATGTCCATCAGGCATTGGACACTGGCCGGGGGCAGGCCCCGCTGCGCCAGGTCAGTCCGCACACCGTCAGGCCCAATCTTGTCCAGCTTGTCGATCGCTACCAGAGCTAGCGTGGACTGCGCGGAGGGCACCCCGGCCAGGGCCAGCAGGCCCTGCAGAATCTGGCGGTGGTTGAGCCGTATGCAGAAATCGTCTGACCGGGTGAAATGCAGATTGCGCAAAATGGTGACACCGGCGTTGATGACATCGGCTTCCGCATCTACGCTGTTCACGCCGACGATGTCAACGTCACACTGCATGAACTCCCGGTACCGGCCCTTGGCGGGACGTTCCGCGCGGTAAACGGGCTGAATCTGGTACCGCTTGAACACCGGCAGCATGGTGTTGGTGTTGGCCGCCACCAGGCGGGCCAGGGGAACGGTCAAGTCATAGCGCAAGCCCATGTCAGCCAGATCGTCTTCCGTGGCTGCGGGGGTCAGGGCCCGCGTCAGCTTGGCCCCGCGCTTGAGCACCTTGTACATGAGCTGGTCGCCTTCCTCCCCGTATTTCCCCTGCAGAGTGGCCAGGCGTTCCATGACGGGCGTTTCCACCGGCTGAAAACCGTAGAGGCGAAAGGTGTCCTTGACGATGTTGATGACGTATTCCCGGCGTACCACGTCAAGCGGCAGGAAATCACGCGTACCACTCACGGGTACTACTGGGGTCTGGCTCACGATGCCGGCTCGGCTTAGGCAGTGAAAGAGGATGGACGAAGACGACTGGCCAGGACGCGCCAATACGCCTGGACCCGCATTTGGCGCAGGGCCGGTTTGTGCCCTGCAAGCAGTTTGGCTGTTTCGCCCAGCAGCTGGAGACCGAACTCGACCAGAAGGTAATACCGCATGAGTTCAGACCAGACCGGGCCGAAATGCTTCCGGTAGTATAGCACCTTGCTGGTGTTGAAGATGATGTGTGTCTGGGCCGGTACCTGGGCCGAACTGGTGCCGCCATGGTGAATGATGGTGGCGGCCGGCACGTAACAGATGCGCCAGCCGGCTGTCCGGATGCGCCGGCAAAGATCCAGTTCTTCGCTGTACATGAAGAAACGTTCGTCAAAGCCACCGACAGCGGCAAAGGCTTCACGCCGGATCATGAGCGCCGCCCCCTCCAGCCAATCCACGCCCTGGACGAATGCGTGGGGCCAGTTGCGGCACTGGTAGTGACGGGACCAGGGATTCCCGGGCCAGGCACGGCCCAGCCAGGTACTGTCGAAGAAGCCGGTAACCGGATTGGGAAAACGGCGTCTTGATTCCTGGCGCTGACCGTTGGCCCTCACCAGTCCGGGGCCCGCGACGCCCACCTCGGGACGGGCCTGCAAGGCGGACCACAGGGTCGCCATGGCCTGTGCATCCACCACCGTGTCGGGATTCAGAAAGAAGAGGGTCTGACCCTGACTGGCCTGGTACCCCATATTGTTGCCCCGTGAAAACCCTACGTTCCGGCCCGGCGTCAACAGACGTACCCAGGGGAACAGGGTGGGAATCAGGTCGGGTGTGGCATCCTCGCTGGCGGCATCCACCAGCACGACTTCAAAATGGAGATCCGGGCCCGGTCCAGCCGCCGCGGGCAGAACGCGCTGGCTGGCGACAGCGGTTGCGCTGCTGGCTTGCTCCAGGCTGGTCAGGCAATCGCGCAGGCAATCCCAGACGTTCCAGCTGACGATAATGATGGAAAGATCGCAAGCAGCGGCCACGGTGACGGTTTCTGCAGGCAGGGACGGCTAGACAGTCGATTGTACGGGCATGCGCACCGGACTGCGTGGCTCGACGGGCTGGAGGATCGCGAGGCGTTCCGGTGTCAGGCGCGCCAGCAATTCCGCGGACAGCGCATAATTGAAACGTGTGCGCAGGAAGCGGGGCGAGTACCGGTATATGATGGCGCGTCGGTATCCGGCATTGGTTCGTTCGGCCGAGCCGTGCGTGACACAGTCGGCAAAAAACAGGGCGTCACCTGCCTTCAGATAAACTTCCTGTGCACCGTACGCAGTGCCGGCGGCTTCCCGGATGTCATGGGCCGCAACAATACCCTTGCCTTCGCGTTGCAAGCGGGGGTGCGGCAGGGTGGTACGGTGACTGCCCGGGACAATGACGGTAGGACCGTCCCCGGGCCCAATGTCCTGGAGCGCCATCAGGATATTGATTTGGCCCACCATCCATTCGCCGGTGTTTTCCTGGCGAAAGGTGAAATAGAACAGCGGCGCATGGCCCCCACTGTGAATGTACAAATACCCGCCGGGACCCCGTACGTTCAGCAGATTCTCGTGAATGGACAGGCCGTTGACCGGATTGACGTATTTCGTGACCAGGGGCAGCCAGGCCGGGTGATCGATCAGGCGTTCAAAGACGGCCCCGCCTTCAACGATATTCTGGAAGTTGACCCCATCATCCAGCCCGTAACTGTGGGTTTCCACATGGCCAATCCAGGGATCTTCAGGGGCCCGGTCTGTCTGGGGACGGGGATTCTTGATATAAGACCAGTGATCGTCAACCCACTGGTTGATTTCGTCCCGATCGGCTGGGGAGATGGCCTGTTCCAGGATCATGTACCCATAGAGGTCAAACATGTAATCCACGAGTTCGGGATCCGTGTCTGCCGTCACGCGGGGATGTTGGTGCAAGTCCTGCATGTGAGTGTCCTAATTGGTTGCAGACATCATGAAATTCACAGGTAAGGATAGCAAATGTGGGGGTAATTGCCTGCTTGTCCCTGTACCCGTTGCCGCCAAGCTGCCGCATCGGACAAAGATATACGTCCTGCAGATATCTGCAAATCCATGCGGCTCCGGGGACATGCGGGAAGGCAGCGTGGGCCGGCAACACTGCCTTCCTGCATCATGGGGGCAACGTACGCCAAGGGCCCAAAACTAGTTCGGCGCACCGGGTGTAGGATCGCTCACGGTCTGAAAGTCGCCCGTAACATCGGGCACGCGCGCGAAGCTCATGCCTGCGCCAGCCTGATCTTCGGCCCAGTCGACCTGTGCGACCAGGGTACCATCCGCTGTCCAGATCCCCAGCTCCTCGTCGCTGCCCAGGGCAAAGCCGGGCCACCCGTCCTTGTCCAGCTGAATCTGCAGATAGGCACCCGGAGCCAGAACCATATCAGACGGGAAGGGTACCCGCTTGCCGGGATCTGCCAGATCGTCGGCCAGCACAAAGGCCGAGAGTGCTATCGCCGTCTCTGTGCTGTTGTAGAGTTCAAACCAGTCCAACGGATCGCCTTTGGCGGCCACCTCGTTGATGACCAAACCCATGGCGGCAGGTACCGCATCTTCTTGCGCCGTGTCGCCGGTGCTCGCATCATCGGCCAGGATGGCACGCTCGTACTCATTCCGGTCGATAGCGCCGTCACCATTGGCATCGATGAACAATATGTCTTCCCAGGCTGGCAGTTCGTCAATACCGGCTGCGATGGCTTTGTCGTAGTCCTCACGGTCGAACACGCCGTCCAGGTTGCCCATGGCATCCAGCGCGCCCAGCGTTTCATCCCAGCCTTGTGGCTCGTCTGCAGGCTGGTCGTCCTGACATGGAGCCGGATTCAGGGGCCATTGCCAATCCGGTGGCTCCGGTTCCAGCTCTGCCAGGAGTTCTGCGCGCCGCTCCCGAATAAACCGGCGTATCCGTTCCGTGTCTGCCGCCGCAACGGCCCGTTCACGGGGCAGGGCATGCTGTTGGACGATGGCCGCCATTGCGTCGGTGCGTTCAAGCAATACGGTTTCGTTCCAGACCGTATCCAGCAGTTCCCGGAGGCGGGCGACATAGGTTGCCCGCCCTGCCTCATCCTGGTACAAACGGTGGGCGATGGCCCCGTGCGCGAATACCGACACCGGCGGTCTGGTGATGTCGTCCAGGGGATTGGGGTCATCCTCCAGGGAGAAGACCTGATCGACGCCCCAGGGAATGAATACAATGGGGGCGCCCGGTTCCCGGTAGAAATGGTAGTTGTTGCGGTTGCCGGCATAGCCATCCCAATGGACAACCAGCACTTCCGTGGCCCAGAAAGAAAGAAACCGATCCCGGTCAATCACGGTATCCAGGGCTGCCAGGCCCTCCGGCGCAGGATCCTGCAGGGCGGCGACAACGGCATCAATGTCGGACCAGTCGTCGGCATCCTCATTGGTTTTCTTCTCGAAGGTGCCACGCCAGCCGGGACGGAAATCGCTGACAGTGCCCTCATACAGGTTGCCCTGGGCATTGGCGAAGTGGCGTTCCAGGAAAGGCGGCTTGATTTCCTCCACGTGGACGTACATCCCCAGGTTCCGGTCGTTGACCGAAACAGTAGCGAAGTTGCACCGGGGTGCGGGCAGTCCGGCATCCGCAAAGATCTGGTAGGCCATGCAGGTTTTGATCAGCGAATCGTCTTGAATGCTGTTGTTCAGCGTCATCCGCTCCATGGCCCCACCCAGCGCCTGGCCATCGACATATTTGTCGAACCGGAGCTTGAGGGCAGGTTTGTCAGAGCTCAGGGAACCGAAAAAGCCCTTTTTGCGAATGCCGACATCCGTGAGGGTTTCGCCGTCCACGGTTACGCGGGCCGGGAACCAGGAGTAGATGTCCGCAAAGGGTTGGGCAAGGCAGCCCGTTTCCACTTCCGCGATCAACTCCCGCCAGGTCCGGGTTTGATGGCGCAAGGCATCCCAGTCCGCCGGCTCAATTTCAACGGCAATGTCCAGCACGTGGTCCAGGGCAAAGTAAGGGGCGGTGGCATCTTCAGCCAACAGGTCTGTGGCGGCGGCCGACACCGGAGCAGGGCCAGCGTCTTCCTCCAAAGGCAGTGTGCACCCGGCTGCTAGGATCGCCAATATCCCCACGGTCAGCAGCCAAATACGCAAGCGACCTGCACCTGCAGGCCAGCTGCCCATTCTGGCTAATTCTCTGGCAATGTTCATTAGGTGTCTGCTGTCACTCCTTATTGCAAGGTGTTACGGGTGTTGCTCTTGTCAACGGGTACTGGTGCCCACAAACCGGTGCCCACAATGATCCTGCAAAGCCCCGGCTACAATGTCATGTTAGCGCCATTTTCGAAAATTGCCAGAGTAAAGGGCAGCAGGCATGCAGCCGGGAGCTCCCCTGTTTTCAGGCCGGACGCCGTATTGCCAGATCGCTCAGCCGGCACAATGCATGCCGGTATGAGGACTCAGGGAAGATGTCCAGACATTGCTGGGCCTGCACGGCGTGGGACTGGGCAACGCTGTAGGCCTGGACGATGGCTTCGGACTGGCAGACGTCGGCCACAAACTGTTTCACGGCATCCTGCCAGATGGTGGGGGAGTGCAAACGCCAGGAATTGGCTTCCTGCAGCTTGGCGATCACGGCAGCCGGGTCCGGCTGCTGGTCCAGGTACAGGAAGTAAGGCAGGGTACAGGTACCGTTCAGCAAGTCGCTGCCGGCCGGTTTGCCCAGCGCCTCGGGATCGCTGATGTAATCCAGAATGTCATCCACGACCTGGAAGGCAATGCCGAAATGCACCCCAAATCGCTTGAGCTCACGAACGCGCAGAGGGCTGAATTGCTGAATGATACCAGCACATTTGGTGGCCAAACAAAAGATGCTGGAAGTTTTCAGGGCGATGCGCCGAAAATAGGCGGCGCGTGTCACCGCGAAATCATGCTGGGATTTCATTTGCTGGATCTCGCCCCGCACCAGGCAAGCCAGCACATCGCTGCAGATCCGGATGACATCCTTGTGCCCGGTCAAGGCACTGTAGTGCGCGGCTTGGGCAAAAATGTAGTTGCCTGCCAGTACGGTATCGCCTGTCGACCAGGTGGAGTTCAGGGTGGGGGCCCCCCGGCGCATCAGGGAGTTGTCGATGACGTCGTCATGTACCAGCGTGGATGTGTGCAGCATTTCCACTGCACTGCCCAAGGCAATCACAGCGAACGGCAAAGTCTGCTCAGGGGACCGGAGCAGACTTCCGCACAGCAGGGCCAGGGCGGGCCGCAGCCGTTTGCCGCCGCGGGTCAGTATGTCGCGATAGACTCCTCGCAGGGGATCCAGCGTCGTCACGTCACGGGTCAGCATCATGTCTTCCACGGCCTGCATCTCGGTGCGGATGGAGGCAAGGAGCCCGGCCAGGGCGTCATTCATTACGGATTGGACGGCCAGATCCAGCTTCACAAGTTCACCTCCTGATCTGTCCAGCCAAAGAAACGTGCAGCCGTAGCGGTGGTGATCGTGGCTACCCGGGCCGGGGTGGTGCCCGCCCTGTCCGCGAGGGCACGGCAAATCAGGGGTAGGCGGGAGGGTTCGTTCCGCTGGCCCCGATGTGGATGGGGACTGAGAAAAGGGGAATCGGTTTCCAGCATGAGACGGTTCAGATCCAGAACAGGCACCAGCTGATGCAAGGCCCGGGCATTGCGGAAGGTGACTGGCCCCCCCAGCCCCAGCAGAAATTCCTGGGCATAGGCCTGGCGGGCATCCGCCAGATCCCCGCTGAAAGCGTGCAGCACACCGGCAAAGGGCCGTCGGGTCAGGGGAGAATGGCGAAACTCCCGGCTGGCTGTCCATTCGGACAGGATGCGGAGTACATCCGGCTGTGCGTCGCGGCAGTGGATGATGACGGGCAAACCCAGGACTGCGGCCAGGTCCAGCTGTTCCCGGAAGACGATGGCCTGCTGGCGCCGGGGAGCCAGATCCCGGTAATAATCCAGACCGATCTCGCCCAAGGCGACTACTTTGGGCTGCCGGGCCAGATCCCGGATTTGTTCCAGGTACGTGGGTTGCCGGGTAGCGGCAGCATGGGGATGGACACCGACGGCGGCGTATACGTCAGTGTATTGCTGGGCCAGGTTTACTGCTTCCTGGCTGTCCTCGAGCGTCGTGCCGGGATTGACCATCCGCCTGATCCCCTGGGCACGGGCGCGGTCCATGATGGCCTCGCGGTCTTTGGCATAGGCGTCAAAGTTGATGTGACAGTGGCTGTCGACCAGGAGCAACCGGGTTGCCCGAGGGGTGGACACGCTAAGCACCCCGCAACATAGATCTAGTGCCCGATCAACGCCAACCCCTCATCCAGAATGGACTCAGTCAGCGTCGGATCGGAGATTTCCGTGTAAACCCGCATCAGCGGTTCGGTACCAGAGAAACGCACCAGTACCCAGGCGCCATCTTCCAGATGGAATTTGTAGCCATCCGTGCGGTCCAGGCGTACGATCCGGCGGCCCGCCAGCGTGAGGCTGTCGGTCTGGAGGGCATCCAGCCGCGCTGCTGCTGCCTGTTTCATGCCTTCGTCGGTCAGGCGCACGTCCCGCCGGGCGTAATGATGGGGTTGCACCAAGGCAAACAGATCCGCCAGCAGGGCCGAAGGCTTCTTGCCGGTCCGCACCATCAGATCCAGCAGGAACAGATTGGCCAGGATGCCGTCGCGTTCCGGTACGTGGCCCCGAAAGGCGTAGCCGCCGCTCTCTTCACCACCGATGAGAGCCTGTTCCTGCAGCATGGCCGGGGCCACGAACTTGAAACCGACACCCGTCTCGTGGACCGGAACGTCATAGATTGCACCCAGCCGGTCCAGCATGGAGGTTGTGCTCAGGGTTTTGATGATGGGACCACGTTCCCCGCGGATAGCCAGAAAATAATAGGCCAGCAGTCCGTACACGCGCAGCTGATCCACAAAACGGGCGTTCTCATCGCCCAGGCCACAGCGGTCGGCATCCCCATCCAGGAACAGGACACAGTCGGCACCTTGTGCCTGGGCTGCGGCCAGCCCTGCATCCACGTTGGGAGGCACGGGCTCTGGACGCTGCATCTCGGGGAAAGCCGGATTGCGCTCGGCATGTACTTCGTCAATGCGCATTTTGCCCCCCGCCAGAATGTCCGACAGCCAGCCGGCTCCGTTGCCCCACATGACGTCAACCAGTACGTGCAGGGAAGCCTGGCGCAGTGGGGCCACGTCAATCAGCCGGCCCAGGTGTTCCTTGTAGGCGTCAGCCGGATTGAAGGTCTGGATGGTGCCGTCCCGCACGCCCTGGGCCAACGGTACGGACCGGATATGGGAGGGGCTGTCCATGGCCGGGATGAGGGCTTCGATACGCTGGAGCCCGGCTGGGGAGATGGCGCCACCGTTGGCATCCCGCACCTTGAAGCCATTGTCTTCCGGGGGATTGTGGCTGGCCGTAATATTGACGCCCCCCAAGGCTGACGTATGGGGTATGGCAAAGGAGATCACCGGGGTAGGGGTGGGGCCCGCGGTCAGATAGACCCGATAGCCATTGCCCGCCAGCACTTCAGCCACGGTGGCGGCAAAGGCGTCACTCTGAAATCGCTGGTCGAAGCCCACTACCACGTTGCCCTCTGCCTGCTGACGCTGCAGGTACGAGGCAAAGCCCTGTGCACAGCGACGCACGTTGGCGAAGGTATAGGTATCCGCCATGCGCCCGCGCCAACCATCTGTACCAAATTGAATCACGGTCATGGTGATTGTCTGCCTGCAGCCAAGAGACCAGTCTGGAAAGCATGGTTCCAGTCTCCTGAATCGTAACACAGACAGAGTCTGTTGTGGATTCCAGGTACTGAATCAGTTTGCATGTGGACTTGCCGTCTTGAGCCATGAGGATATAGAACAATTGACCCATTTTATTCTGTGAGACAGACAACAGGAAGCCTGGCTCCGGCCTGGAGCAAGAGGGCAAAAGAGTACCACCAGGATAGTAACCCGTGGCCCTGTGTGCTCTATAACCACCGCCAAAGTTTGGGTTTGACTTCTTACGATGGACGGACACCGGGACCCTGTACTGGCACATGGGAAACTTTGGACATTTGTTGTGTCAGCGGGCAATTTTCATCTCCTGCGGGCCAGTGCGTGCTATGATTCAGGGCAGAGTTTCGGGCAAGAGGAGTGAGAACGAAGTGGATATAACCTGGTATGGCGACAACTGTATCGGATGCAGGGAACGCGGTGTGACAGTACTCTGCGACCCGTTTACCTGGGACAGGGGCAACGAACCTGCTAGTGGGGAAAATACGTCCCAGCCGGGGCTGTTCACGGCGGAAACAGACCCGGAAGGAGATGGGGACCAACCCCACCTGAGCGTGTGCACGCCCGGCTTTGCCGTGGATATCGTCGTGAGTAGTCTGCGGGTGGATGATACCGCACTGGCTGCGCTCAGTGGCGAACCGAAGGTGATTGCCGCACCGGGCGAATTCGAGTCCCGCGGGGTGTTTGTACAGTGTCTGCCCCTGGTGATGCCGACGGCTGCGGACGAGGCCTTGCCGTCACCCCGCCGTCTGGCCCACTACATGGATTTCAGCACTGTCACGATTACCCACTTGGGCACGCCCGGTACTGCCTTTCGGCCACGGGACGGCAGGCTGGTGGAGAATCTGGTGTACAAGCAAACCGAAATCCTTGTTCTGTCCCTCGGGACAGGCGACGATCTGGACATGGACTGGGCGCTCAAGACATGCCAGAAAATGGATCCCCGCATCTGCATTCCCGTCGGGTACGCCCAGGAAGATCTGGATACCGTCGTGTCGCGTCTGCAAACCATGGGCCCCGTGACCACCGAGTCCCAGAAGCGTTACCGGGTGAAAAAGGATGGTGCAGATGAAGGTACCACCACCATTCTGCTGTCACCGTCCACTATCAACCGCCCCTGAGTGCAGGAGTCTGGGCTGTGCTGCCCATAGAATGGGCAGGCGGCCCCGTATACAGGACACTGGTGCTGGCGGCTACCGGCGGCATGCGCTGCCGGCAGCGGGATTCAGCGCCTGAAGTTGCGCACCAGAGTGCCCAGCTGCACGACCAGCCAACTCCGCCAGAGGGGAAACTGAACGGACTGCCATCTGCGTTCCACGTCAATTTGCTCTGTCGACTGCCTCAAACGGGACATGACAGCGCCATAGTAGTGCCGGACATAGATCCGGACGATGGCTTGGCAAGGCTGGGCCAGATGGGGCAGAGCCCGGGACAGCAGGGCGTAGCGCTCCCAGGGCGTGGCACTGGCAGGCAGGGCAATGTGCAGGCGCCGGGCCCAGTGCATGAGTTGCTGATAACGCAAAAGGACGGACGAAACCGGGAATGCGGATGAACCGGTCAGTCGGGCACGGAACCAGTACCCGGCTTTCTCCGCAGTTCCTGTAATCAGGATCGTGAAACTGCCCAGGAGGCCGGCGCCGCCGAGTACAAGCCACACCCAGAAGGGCAACTTGGGGGTGGCGGCATCTGCCTCGGCGAAACTCGGGTTGGCCAGATCCTCCAGCAGATCCTCGGGTATGTCTGCGGGCAGCAATTGATCCTGGGGATTGTCGGGGAGTGGCGGCGAAGAGGACGAGGTCTCGGCCGGACTGGTGGCCGGGGGCCCTCCCGGCGCACGCTGGAGTGGGCTTTCCCCGGCAGTGGGCTCGAACTCAATCCAGCCCAGTTCGCCGAAATACACTTCTACCCAGGAATGGGCATCTTCCTCCGTAACCAGGAACCGGCCCGTATCTGCATCGTATGTACCTTCTGCATACCCGGCGGCCATCCGGGCGGGTATGCCCAGCGTGCGCAGCATTATCACCATTGCAGTCGCATAGTAATCACAGTAGCCGCGCTGAACGTCAAAGAGGAAGTAGGCAATCGGATCCCGGTCGGCAGGAGGGGCCTCGATGCTTTCGTCATAGGGAATGCGGCGCAAGCGCGTTTCCAGGGCTTTCACTTGGTCGTATCGGGTGGTCTCGCCGGCCGTCCAGGCGACTGCCTGTTCCACCACGCCCGGATCGACGTGTGTGGGCAGCTGCAGATACCGGTCCCGGATGGTGTCCGGAATATGCGCGGAAGCCTGTTCCAGATCCCATACGGTGACGCTCGTCAAGGCACTGGTGGCCTCATAGGCCATGTCCGGGGTAAGCCGTTCCCTTGATTTGACATAAACCAATTCCTGAGCCTCGGAGAGGGTAGCCGTTTCGGTCTCTGCAGGGGTGTCCGGGAAGCTGGCAGCATCTGTCGGATCGGCTGCAGATACGGTTTCGTACAAGGATACGGTGGACAGTGTGGTCCGTATGATATTGGGCGCCGCCAGTACCACGTAGCCCAGATCCTGCTGGGGGAAGAAGGTCTGCCGCAGGAGGTCCCGCTGCAGCCACGGGGGAGCTGGCACCGACTGGTTGGTGGGCAGGGTGAGCCGGTCGGTCAGGGTGTTGCGCCACTGGGAACCGTCGAAGGCGTCGTATGCGTTGGCACGCCAGTAACGGGCCTGATCATGGCCTGGCTGCGCCTGTACGTACATGACGGGTTCAAGGCTGGCCTGGCGTGCACCGCCCAGCGTCAGGGTGTCCTGAAAGGTGCCGGTCGAGGCCCGGAGCTGCTGGTTCAGGCCCTGATTCCATGCCGCGACCTGATCGGTAGCGTCTTCCCACAGCGTGCTGGCAGGCTCCAGCAGGCGATTGAGGGCCTGAAACAGGCCTAGGCGGGGCAGGCCCCAGGCCAGGGTTACCGCAATCAGGCTGAACACCAGGGCATTGCGCATGAAATCAAACACAATGTCGGTGGTGTACCGGATCCCCTCCCGCTGCCATTTGTATTGCAGGGCGGCCAGATGGGAACTGGCCAGCAGCAACAGGCTGATCAGCACGAAGATGACGAACAGCAGGGTGATGGCAGTAGGGGCGTAGTAGGTGTTGACTGCCGTCACGATCCCGGCCGTCAGGATCGTGCGCCAGGTTTGGCCATATCGCAGCAGGGTCCAAGCGCCGAAGTAGGCGATCCACCACAGCAGCAGCGACATGTTGAAGAGAAAAATCAGGTTGTTGCTGCTGACCTGCCGGCGCAGAACCGTCTGTCCCCACGTCCACCACTGGTCCAGCAACAGCAGGGCCCGGGCCTGCAGCAGGGAGTAGCCCTGCAGGGTCAACACACGTGCCTCCAGCTCCGGGATCTGGGACGACGCCTGGAACAGCGTCCAGCTGAAACAGGCGACAAGGCCGAAACCGAACATGACCAGGGCATTGGCCCGGGAATAGGTGATCAACAGCCCGCACAGCAGGGCCCCGACCACGGAGGTGAGAAAAATCCCGGAACCGGCAGGCAGCCATTCGGCAGCGGCGAAAGCCACCGCCAGCGTAAGGTAGAACAGACAGATCAGAACGGCGTGCGTCGCGTGGTGCGGGGTATGGATGGCTCCGGAGTCCGGGTAGGACTGGACGCGTCGGGTTTGGGTAGCGATCATGGACGGGTCAGGAAGGTGACGAGAGACGTGTGGACTGGAGAGGGTGGAGGGGCAAACGTATCAGCAGCAGACTGCTGCCGGCGGCCAGGAGCAGGCCCAGCACGCTGAACAATACCAGAGGCAGCATGCGCAGGCTGCGTGCAGTCGACCGAATCTGCACAGCCGGCTGGTCTTCGGTGGCAGTCCACCGGGCCGTTGCGTCCGTACGGCCGGGCGCGTTCTCCAGTGCAACCAGGACCGTGGTGTTTTGGGCCAGCTGGCGCCAGTCATCGGCAGCATTGAGAAAATTCATCTGGCGGATGACTTCCTGTTGCGAATTGGCACCCGCACTGGCTTCGGTGACAGCGATCTCCTCCAGAGCCAGGGCCTTGGTGTGCCAAAACCGGTAGAGTTCACTCAGGTCCAGGGTGAATTCATATACCTGTTCCACGAAGAGCGGACTGCGGGTCTGGGTCATGTGCAGCCAGGATTCCTGTAACAGATGCCGCACCAGCAGCCATTCCGAATTGGCAGGCAGCACCTCCGCCAGGGCACGGGCATGGTTGGGGTTGGTGATGTGCAGATCCAGAACGAGTACAGGATCCGCCGTCACAGACCCGGGGGAGCTGCCGGCATCGGTCAGAACCAGCTTGGTTTGTACACCGGGTTCCCCTTGCGCCAGCAGAGCTTCCAGTTCTGTTACCGCATCTGCCATGCGATCCCGCTGCCGTGTGTCGAGGGTACCTTCCATATGGGCCGTGAACGAGTCGGGACCGATGCGGATATCGGCGTGCCAGCCCGTAAAAAGCGCCGCCTGCTGGGCTGCCGGCATGAAGTAGGGATCCAGAATGGTCGGCCCCGCCAGCTGCAGGGCCTGGTCGGTCATGCCCTGTTCCAGAAGCTGAATCGCCTCTTGCATCTGGATGTAATATTGCAGGTTTTCAAGCCTGGCATCATCGATGTCGTCGACAGGCAGGGCCGCGATGGTTTCCAGGGCCTGGTAGACTGTCGCCCAGTCTGCATAGAGCGTGGACAAACGCACGCGCATTTCCAGGCTTTGCCAGAGCCAGTGCTTTACCTCCTGGCGCTGGACCGTAGCTGACGGGTCCAGCGTCTGCAGCGCCAATTGGGCATGGTGCAGGGTCAATTCCAGGTATTGGTCCTGCTTGGCCGTGGAGCCGGACAGGGAGTGGAGGCGGTACAGGCGGGCCAGGCCGTAGTGTGCCGGGCCAGGGTTCTGGTCCAGAGCCTGCAGGAAGGCCGCCAAGGCCTGATCGTAGTACATCCGCCGGTGTGAGGCGGGCGCATCGGCGGCCACATAGAGGCTGTAGTAGTGCTGTCCCTGTGTGATGTAGTCCTGGTTCCGGATGGCTGCCTGTATAGACTCCCATATGTCTTTCTGGAGCAAGCGCGCTTCCGGTGTCCGTGCGGGCAGACTGTTTTCGTACAGCCACCGCACTTCGTCCGCACGCAGCTCATAATCAGTGGTGGAGGGCAACAGGACGTTGCCGGCTTGGGGGGCGAAACCGGGAAAAATGCTGACCCGCATGCTGTCCGGTGCATTCTGCCAGCGGCGGAGCAGGGTCGTATCGTAGGCTATGCGGGGGAAATAGCGAGCCGGTGCCTGGACCGTGTAATGCAGTTCCAGCGTCAGGCGCTGATCCGGATCCAGGTGTACGGTGGTGAGATACTGCCCGTTGGCCAGAGGGGTGAGAGGCAAGGCCACGTTGTTGCGCCGCACTGTCCAGGACTGCAACTGGCCAGGCGCCGGATGGCTGATCGGTCCCGCACGTGAACGGACCAGCAGTTCAAGATTGCGGGCTTCGGCCTGCGTGTTGTGCCAGCGGTATGTGGCTACTGTGCTGAAAGTGGTGCTGGAGGGGCTTTCCTGCTGCACATGGACCTCGGCGATATGCGTCAGGAAATCCAGGCCCTGGCTATCCTGGTAGGGAACGAGGTACAGGTGATGGGAGCCGGCGGCAAATTCCGGAACGGCGGACTGTGCCCAGCCGGGGATGGGAGCTGACAGACACAGACTGCACAGCAGAACCAGGGCGATGAAGCAGGGAAGCCCGGCCCACCGTCGGGTGCAGAGGAATGAGACTGTCGTACCCACTTTGCTTTTAGGCGAACTTTCTGGTATTTTGCGAATGCCAGTGCCTGACTGCACCCCATGGGCCAATCGGCATGACATTATACGCCCAGTCCTGAAGAGTTTCCGTGTTCAAGTTACTGTTGTTCTGGGATATTCGGCCGGGCCGTGAAAGACTGTATGAGGACTTTATGGTGGGCGATTTCCTGCCGGCCCTGAATGCCATGGGCCTGGAACCCTGCGAGGTCTGGTTTGCGCTGTATGGGGAATGTTCGGATGTCCTGATGGGCTGTGCCGTCAAGGACAAGGAGCAGCTGACGGCCACGCTGCAGAGTCGCCAGTGGCTCGCGTTGCATCGGAAACTGGTGTCCTACGTGACGAACTATCACTATAAGCTGGTGCACGACAACGGCTATTACTTCCAATTGTAAGTTGCGATCGTACCGGGCGGGGGCATGATCCTGTACACTGTCCAGGACTGCAGGACGGTGCATGTGTCCTTGGCAATCAGCGGCAAGCCGTCTGCTTGGTACAGGGCCTGTTGTGTGCCACGGAGGCAGACAAGTACCCTGCCCGGTGGGGAACATGCATCCCCCATCCATTTTCACACAAAGACCAGTGAGTATTGCTCAATGACGAATATTTTGGCCATGCGGCCTGCCCGCCGCTGGATCTTGGGGCTGTGTCTGGGGCTTTTGGCCCTGTCCGTTGTAGCCTGTACAGCCGCTGAGAGCGGTTTCATGTCACCGTCGGTTACCCCTATTGCCTTCCAGATGCCCACGGCACTTGCCGATCCGACGGCGGAGCCGGATGCCACACCGGCGCCTCCGGTCCTGGAAACAGGTTTTACGGAAGATGATTTTCTCTACATCGGGTCAGCGACAGCACCTATCGTGGTAGTCGAGTATTCAGACTTCCATTGTCCCTACTGTCAGCGTCACAACCAGGAAACGTTGCCGCGGTACCGGGACCATTTCATCCGTACCGGGCAAGTGCAATACATCACCAAAGACTTGCCTCTGGAAGAGCTCCATCCCCAGGCCCGGCATGCACACCGGGCTGCCTGGTGCGCTGCCCTGCAGGACTCGGAAGCCTTCTGGTGGATGCACAGCCAACTGTATGCCACCCAGGCCCAACATGCACGGACCACGGATGCCCTGGCCTTTTTTCAAGCCTTGGCCGTAACCTACAACGACATGCTCTCTGCTGGTCAGGGCCTGGATGTCCAGGCCTTTATGGCCTGCCAGCAGGATTACCACAATGAGGTCAATCAGCACATAGACCGCTCTATTGAAGAGGCCCGACAGCTGGGCATCACCGGTACGCCTACCTTCCTGATCTATTACCGGGAGGACCCGGAACGGGTATTGATCATCAGCGGTGCCTATGAGTACGAAGTCTTTGAAGATGTAACGAACCATCTGGATACGTATCTGGCCCGGATGGAGGAAGAGGCTTCCGCGCAGGTGGAATTGCCTTTCTGGATTACCCCGGAGGGGCTCCTGCCGGATCAGCTGTGGCTGGCGGCTCAGGCCTCGGTGTCCACTGCCGACAGTCTGCACTGGGAAGGCGTGACACGGGCCCAGGATCATTTCAAGGGTTCACCGCTGGCCCAGGTTGTGGTATTCGAATTCAGCGACTTTCAATGTCCCTACTGCCGGCAGCACCAGGAGACCACGCAGCCGATTCTGGACGAGACCTACATACAGTCCGGCAAGATCATGTGGATATACAAGCATTTCCCCCTGCACATTCATGAATATGCCCCGGCGGCCGCCGAGGCCGCGTTGTGTGCCGGTGAGCAGGGACGTTTCTGGGCCATGCACCAGGAGCTTTTTGTGAATCCGGACGAATGGACACACCCTGACCATCGCGACCTGTTTCTGGCCTATGGACAGGCGTTGGCAGAAAATGAAACGGAGACCAGCCGCATGGCGATCCAGGTGCCCGACCCTATAACCCTGGATCCGGCCGCATGGGAGCGCACAGCGGTACCGGCCTTTGACGTGAAGCGGTTTGAGGCCTGCCTGGCCGACAACGCGTACCAGGAGGCTATCGTCCGGTCCATGGAGGACGTATCGGGCATCGTACAGGGTACGCCCACTTTCCTGGTTTGGCATCGCCGCTACGGCCTTTTGACGCAACCACTGGTAGGATCACAGTCGGCCCAGCAGTTCATGGGTATTTTCGATCAGATCTTTGCGCAGTTGGCCGAACTGGAAGGTACAGATCCATAACGTTGCTGCGGACGGAAACAGACACGCTGACACAAGGAGACAGTTGCCATGATGGACACTTGCAAGAACAGTCAACCGGTTCCCCGGCGGCGAGCCTGGCACCGGGCCTGTGCGGGCCTGGTGTTGTGGGCAGGCTGTCTGGGTCTGGTTGCGTGCGCAATGCCGGCCATGGATGCGGCCGATCCGGCACCGGAAGCCGTGACCGCAGCAGAGCCCACCGTCGCGGAAGAACCGACCTTACAGCCGACGGCCCCGGCGGAACCTGCTGCGGAAGAGGCCGCCCCGGAAACCGACACCGCGGCTGAGGTCCCTGCGGAGATTGACTGGACTCAGCACGTCACCGTGTCAGAGGACTATTACCTGTTGGGTGATCCTGAGGCACCGGTGCTCATCGTGGACGCCAGCGACTTTCTGTGAGGAGCCTGTGCCTCGCACGTGCTGCGAGTACAGCCTCAATTGATCGATACGTTCGTGGCTTCCGGTGAAGTGAAACTGGCATTCCTGCATCTACTGGATCACGGCGGCAGCAGTGAATTGGCTTCCATGGCGTCAGAATGTGCCGGAGCCCAGGATCCTGGCGCTTTCTGGGTTATGCACACGCACCTGTTCGCCAACCAGCGGGCCTTGTTCGGGGCCACCGCGGATACCTATATCGGTTTTGCCGGGGAGCTGGGTCTGGATGCGGCCGCCTTCGGGACCTGCCTGAACGAGGGTACCTATCTGGAGAAAGTGCAGGCCATGGATGCCATAGGCAAGAGTGCGGGCATTCGGCAACGCCCTTCTTTCCTGATCAACGATCAGCTGGTGGCCGGAGGGGTTCCTTTTGACGCCTTCACCACGATCATTCAGGCGGAATTGGGTCAATAGCGGCAGAAGCCGTGCCAAGCCAGGTGCAGGAGGATTAAGGAATGACCGGCCAAGTTCGGTTTGGACATCGTGCCCTGTCTTATCCGGGTACGGAACTGGGTGAACTCCGCTCCAGTTTCGTTACCGAGGATATGTCGGTCCTGCATGCGCGCATGCAGGACGACGGGTATCTGCTCATGCGCAATCTCATTCCGCGCGACAGGGTGCAGACGGGACGATCGGCAGTTCTGCATCATATGCAGGAGAGAAATGCTCTGACCCCCGGCACCCCCGTTCTGGACGGTGTGATGCCCCGGAAAGCCCGGCACGTGCGGATGATGCGCAGTGACGGTATCGTGTATCACCCGGACATTCAGGGTGTACTCGAGGCCCCCGAGCTGTTTGCCTTCTTTCAGCGCTATTTCGCGGCGGAGGCCGCTACCTTCGCTTACAAGTGGATGCGGGCCGTGGGCAATGAGGAATATACCGGAGCCCACTACGACTTCGTGTACATGGGACGGGGTTCCGGCCGCTTGCATACCGTTTGGATTCCCTTTGGTGACATCACGGTGGATCATGGCACCCTGTGTATCTGTGAAGGATCCAATCATCTGCCCGCATTCGCCCCGATCCGGGATACCTACGGCCGCGTGGACGTGGATCGGGATCGTGTGGATGGCTGGTTCACACGGGAACCAATGGACATTGTGGAAGAGTTTGGTGGTCGGTGGCTGACTGCCGACTTCAATGCGGGCGACGTCATCCTTTTTGGCATGCACACCATGCATGCATCCACGACCAATCTGACCGATCGGTACCGCCTCAGCTGCGATGTGCGTTTTCAGCCAGCCCATGAGCCCATGGATGAACGGTGGGCAGAGGGTGGTTCAGGGCACCGGATCTTTGGCGACAAGGCCCCTTTGCGCTCCATCGCCGATTTGCGCCGGGAATGGGGGTATTGACCTGGGCCGGGTATATGGTTTCCGGTTGTTTGCGCCTTTCGGGCCTGTAGCCCCGGCAGGGTGTTGTCTGGCGGGGCAGTGGCACCCGCTTGATACGTAGAGCCCTCATACAGGCGGCACGCTGGGGTATGGGAACATCGCCCAAGTCGCAGCGAGTGCCCGTCCCCGATCTGCCTGTCTTGATCCTGGCATCCATGATGGCTGTATCCGGCATGGGACAGATCGGCCCGTCACTGTCCCAAACAGCCATAGCTGTCCGCGACGGCTGTAGCTGCATCCTGCTTGGGCTTGTCAGGCATCTTCTCTCGGGCGATGTCGGCTTGCTGTGGCTCGCCGTCCGCCTGCAGACGGTTGCCAGGTACAGCAAAACAGCCATCGCGCATGGATGCATGGCCAGGAATTGTGAAACCGTGGCGGTCCGGTTCTGCAATGGGGATAGGCCTCACCCAACAAGTGTGTTCTTGACGAAGCGGCAAAGATCTGCCGGGCCAGGCGGCTTCGCGGCAGCCGGGGTGTCCCTGTTTGGCCAGACAGGGATGTGTACAGGACCTGTCTGGTGCGGTGTCTATTTTCGCTGCTGGTTCCTCATGGCTGATGCCTGTCTATTACCCCTTGATGCCACTGAGGACGATGCCTTGCACAAAGTACTTCTGGGCCACCACAAAGAGCAGAATGCCTGGAATGGAGACGGTCAGAGAGGCGGCCATGAGCAGGTGTTCGCGGGGATCGCCGCCTGCGTCCGCTACCAGCTGGAAGAAACGGAGGCCCAGCGGCAGGGTGTATTTTTCCATGGTGTTGAGGTAAATCAAAGGCCCCAGAAATGAATCCCAATGGGTCAAAAACGAAAAGATGCCCACCGTAGCCAAGCCCGGGCGTGACAGGGGCAGAATGATGCTCCAGAGGATATGCAGGGAACGGGCCCCATCCAGGCGCGCGGATTCATCCAGATCCAGGGGAATAGTCAGGAAAAATTGCCGCATCAGGAAAATGAAAAAGGGTCCGGCCCCAAAATAGAAGGGAACGATGAGGGGTTTGTAGGAATCCAGCCAGCCCAATTCCCTGAAAATCAGGAATTGGGGAATCAGCAACACTTCAAAAGGCAGGATCATGGTACTCAGCACGACCATGAACAGAAAATCGCGTCCGGGAAAGCGGAAACGGGCGAAGCCATAGGCCACCAGCGTCGTGGAAATCACCTGCCCTACAATCGCCATGCCCGTTACCCATACACTGTTCCGGACAAACTGGGCAAAGGGTACCTGGCGCCATACTTCCAGCCAGTTTTGCCACTGCATGGTTTCCGGCCACAGAATGGGCGGAAAAACATAAATCTCCGAAGGATGCTTGAAGGCACTGCCCACGGTCCAGAGGAAAGGTCCCATGAACAGGATAGCCATCAGGAGAGCAGGAATGTAGAGGAGCGGCGAGCGTCGTTGCCAGGACATCAGTCAATTGCAATCGGTCTGCATCAGAACCTTTTCACTATGGTCACAGTACCTTGCCCGGGCAAGGGTGTGGCTGGGACCATTAGCCGGTGTCGCCGGCATAAAACACCCAGCGCCGCGAAGCACGCACCTGGAAATAGGTGAAGGTGATGAGAATAATGAAAAAAATCCAGGCCAGGGCCGAGGCGTAGCCCATGTTGAAGTACTTGAAGGCCTGGGTGTAGAGATGAAGAATATAGAACCAGGTGGCATACGCGGGCCCGCCTTCCGTGGATACATAGGCTACCGTAAAGACCCGCAAGGCACCGATAATGCCCAGAATCAGGTTGAAAAACATGGTCGGCGAGATCATGGGCAGGGTAACATGCCGGAATTTGTACCAGACACCGCCGCCGTCAATTTCCACTGCCTCGTACAGTTCCTGCGGTACCCCCTGCAGGCCGGCCAGAAAAATGACCATTTGGCCACCACCGACCGTAGCCCACAGAGCCATGATGATGAGGGAAGGCAGAGCCCATTCAATGCTGCTGAGCCAGCCGGGGCCGTCAATGCCTACCTGGCGCAGCAAAAAGTTGAGCACCCCGAAATCCGGCTGGAAAATCCATTGCCACAACAAGGCCAAGGCCACCAGCGGGGTCAAAGAAGGCAGGAAAAACAGGGCGCGCAGGATCGTGGTGCCGCGCAAGTGCTGATTCAGCAGCAAGGCACAAGCCAATGAGCCCATAATCCCCAGGGGTACACCAATGGCCGCATAGGTAAAGGTACGGCGCAGTGACCCCCAAAAGAGATCATCGCTGGTCAAGGCTTGTACGTAGTTCGCGAAACCGTTGAAACGGGGCTCGGAGATAACGGTGTATTCGGTAAAACTGAGATAGAAGGACGCCAGAAAGGGAAAAGCCGTGAAAGCCAGGAAGCCCAACAGCCACGGGGCAATATAAATATATCCGGCCACTGCCTCTTGGCGCTGGAGGGAGGTACGCTGCCGGGGAGGGCCCGCGAACTGCCCTGAGGTGGACGAAGAGGCCGTGGTCATGGCACAAACAGCAGGTAATCGTTATGGACTGCCAGGGGCTGGGAGCCCCTGGCAGTCCATCCGGATCAGGCGGCAGGCTTGTCGAGAATTTCCTGCAGTTTGGCGGTCACGGACGGTACCACGGCTTCCGGTTCCTCATTCCCCAGCCAGACCGGGTCCATGCCATTGGTGTAGGCATCGCGGATTTCCAGCCCCCGGAAATTGCCGGGTCCCCGGAAGGGCATGACGTTGTACATGATCTGGGTGAATACATTGTGAATGGGGAACTGGGTCAGCCGTTCGTTTTCCCAGACGTCAGGGCGCGAACCGGGCACGGAACCCGCTTCCGCAATGCGGATGCCTGTTTCCTGGTTGGCCAGCCATTTCACCCACTCGAACGCTTCGTCCGGATGCTCCGTGCCGGAATAGATGCAGGCAGGATCGAACTCGTACATGGAACCCATCACGTCCGCTGAACCCTTGGGCATGGGTACCCCGCCCAATTCGAAGCGATCGCCAATCCGGGCTTTCCAGCTCTGGCCCCAATAACCACTTTGGGCCATGCCAATGCGCCCGGAGACGAACATGTCTGACGTCTGTTGTTCCGGTGTCGGGGCGACGTTGTGGGTATGCATGAGGTCATACACGAAACGTATGGCGGACATGCTCTCCTCTGAATCCAGCAGCGAAATTTTGCCTTCTTCGTCGTACAGCTCGCCACCGGAACCCCGGACCCAGACCAGCAGGCTGAATGGATCCCGGCCCGGCTGCATGCCGAACTGGTCGATTTGACCGTCCCCGTCCGTATCCTGCGTCAGTACTTGGGCTGCGTTCAGGAGATCCGCGAAAGTCCAGTCTCCGTCAACCGGCGGCTCTTCCAGATTGTTGTCGGCAAACAGTTGCTTGTTGTAGTAGCAGCCTACCCTGCCCGGATGACAGATCCACGGCAGGCTGTACAGGGAACCCTCATGGCTGGCGGCGACCAGGGATTCCGGGAAAAACACCGATGTGTCATAATCGTCGGCCGCTACCAAATCGTCCAGGGCCAGGAGTACGCCCTGGTTGGCATAGCGGTGATAGAGGCCGGACAACAGCACGGTCCAGAAGGTATCACCGATGGTTTGTCCGGCGAGCAGCACTTCCATCTTTTGGTGATATTCGGCATGGGGAAACAGCTCTTCCTTGATCTGAATCCCGGGGTTTTCGTCTTCAAAAGCACGTGCCCGTTCAATGAAATGGTCTCCCTGGACACCCGTGCGGCCGTGGAAGCGAACCACTACAGGCTCCATGGCCGCAGTGTCGTCACCTGCGGTACTGGCACCGGGCGCAGCCGGTACACAGGCAGCCAAAGCCAAGGTGCCGACACCCAGTCCTCCCAGTTGCAGAAAGTAGCGTCGCGAAATACGTCTGATGTTCATGGTCAATCCTCCCGGATAGGTAACGAAACAACCCGCTGGGGTTTGGCAACCGGTATGGAATGTGCTTCCTCGGACATGCATGGGATGCATACGCGACTTCTGCCCACATAGCTATGCCTTGGCCATGGGTGTTCAGTCAGCAGAGTTCACTGCTGGACAGAAGGGAAGCCTCAAGTGTCATTGTATCCAATCACTTCATGGTGTCAAACGCGATTTCCGGCCCTGCTTGCGGACCCGTCTGGAGACTGGCAGTGAAAGATCGGATTCGCTGCTGTATGTCTTGGTTGCCGCGGCGTCGGTTGACCGGGCTTGGCTTTGTGTCCCTGCCGCTGGTTGACTCCGACAGGCAAGCAGGCTTTCCCTGTGTCTGTGGCAGTTGCACCGCGTATAATGGCCCCGACACCCATTTGTCCTGGCTATCCCGGGCGTTGAGGAAGACAACCCGATGCCCGGCTTGACGGACTCACATGCCCGATCCTGCTGTTGCGGTCCGCCAAAGCCCCTGCCTTGCAGGATTTCATTTCCCCATGTCGATACATTCTGTACCCAACTTTTTTGCCAGTGAATACCAGTTGCGGCAACGGGAATACCTGTTGCGCATCAGTCGGGCCATGACGTCACGGCTGGAACTGGACAGCCTGGTGGAACTGATCCTGCACAGTGCGGTGGAATTGCTGGATTGTTCCGAAGGTCTGATCACCATCTGGCCCTCGGCCGAGGCGCAGCGGCGCCGACAGCACAGTTCCCTGACGGCGGGTATGGGTATCCCGGATGATCTGACTCTCTTCACTCCGCTTACGGAAGTACTGCCCCTGCAGCTGGCCCGCCGCCAGGATCCCTATGGCCTGACCGATCCGGAAACCGAATTCACCGTGTCCTGGGATGAACGTGACATCCTGCGGCGTCTGCAGCAAGTCCAGCAACGGCTGGCTGAACGCGTCGACGGGTTCCGCCTGAGCCCTGAAGTGCTGTGGGCACCCCTCAGTGTCCGGGATGCGCTCCTGGGCGTATTGTTCCTGTTCCGGCAGCGCAATGCCTTCACCCCGCTGGATCGGCAGGTGCTGAACGGCTTCATTCATCAGGCTTCCATCGCCGTGCGCAATGCCCGTCTGTACAGCGAACTGGAACAGCAGCAGAGTCGGCTGGAGGCTGTGATTGAGAACAGTGCCGAAGGCATCATGATCCTGGATCAGGATCGGTACGTCATCAGCATCAATCAGACCCTGGCGGATCTGGTGGGTATCGATCCGGACGATGCCCTGCAGCGACGGTGCAGTGAGGTGCTGGATCTGCATAACGTCGTTGGCTTCGATTTCTGCCAGGATACGGCGGCTATCGATCTGCCGGATGCCGAATCCATTGCCTGCGAAGGGGAAATTGTCCGTCCGGGCGCCAAGAAGCGCACGGTATCCGTGACCTATACCCCCTTGCGGGATCACCAGGGACAGCTGCTGAACGTAATCGTCAATGCCATTGACATCACCCGGTTCCGGGAAGAAGAGGAACTCAAGACCACGTTCGTT
Source organism: Caldilineaceae bacterium (assembly GCA_965200385.1). GTDB lineage: Bacteria > Chloroflexota > Anaerolineae > Caldilineales > Caldilineaceae > Bin34. The sequence goes on along the minus strand of OZ241342.1, from coordinate 2,640,032 downwards.
TCGGCGATCAGCCATGATCTCAAGACCCCGGTAACCGTGATCAAGGGCAACGTGGATCTGCTGACCCGGCCGAATACGGCCTGGAAGCAGGACGAATCCCTGGACATGCTCCAGGTCATCTCGGACGAGGCGGATCGTCTGGAAGGCATGATCAACGATCTGCTGGACGTCAGCCGGGTCGCGGCCGGCGCCCTGCGGCTGGAGCGCTTTCCGGTGGAGCTGGTCCCCCTGCTGGCGTCGGTGGTGCAGGGCGCCCAGCTGCAGACTGGAAGCCATACCTTCATCCTTGATTTTCCGCCGGATCCCCTGCCTGTGCTGCTGGCGGACGAAGACAAGCTGCGGCAGGTTTTCGCCAACCTGGTAGGCAATGCGATCAAGTACGCCCCTGAAGGGGGCGACATCCGGGTGGGGTGCTGGCAGGAGGTACGGGACCCGGAACGTGACGAAATTCCTCGTGTCGTGACGTATGTGGCTGACAGGGGCATTGGCATTCCGGAAAGCGAACTGGACAACATCTACCAGAGTTTCTACCGGGTAGATCGGGGCTCGCAACGGCGTACCTCGGGCACTGGCCTGGGGCTGTTTTTGGCCAAGGCCATCGTCGACGCGCATGACGGGGAATTGTGGGCCAGCAGTACTCTGGGGCAGGGCACAACGTTCTTCGTGGCCTTGCCCGTCGTTGAGGCGGAAGACGATCTGGCCGGGACGTAAAGCCTCACCTCTCCACACCTGAACCTTATCCATATACCGCAAGCTCTGACCTGCCCCCTTTTTTCTGTGCCCATATCCGGCATGCGCCAAGGACAGCCAGCCCGGATAGGGCTGGCACGGCTGAGTTGCAGGCACGGGTGACCCGGGCTTGGTTTGCCCGAGGGACGGTTTGTCCTTGGGCTTTTCGATTTTTCCCCTGCCTGCAGGCACAATGGCGTATGCGACTGGATGCAAGAGGACTGCTCTGCCCATGAACGTTTTTCTGGAACAACTGGGTTGTCGCCTGAACTACGGCGAGAACCATCTGCTGGCGCGGCAGTTGCGCATGGCTGGTCACAGGCTGGTGGATTCGGCCAGGGAGGCCCATGTGGTCGTGGTCAATACCTGTGCGGTTACGACAATGGCCAGTCGCAAGTCCCGGCAATTGATCCGTCTGCAGCACAAGCACAATCCAGCGACCCGGATCGTGGCCACCGGCTGCTATGCCACGCTGGAACCTGAAACGGCGGAGACGCTGCCCGGCGTTTGGAAAGTCGCGTCCAATCAGGACAAGGATCTGCTGGCCGGACTGCTGGAAACCTGGAGCAGTGAACTGCCCGATGCCCACACGCTGGAGATGGTACAGCCGGACGGGGTGCCGATTGCACCGGACGACCAGGGCCGGACCCGAGCTTTCATCAAGGTACAGGACGGGTGCAACAACAAGTGTACATTCTGCGTGGTGACGCTGGCACGAGGGCACGGGCGCAGCGTAGATCCCGTGCAGGTGGTGAACCAGATCCGGGATTTGTGCGCGGCGGGATACCAGGAAGCGGTTTTGACCGGTGTGCATCTGGGCAGTTATGGCCGTGATCTCACAGGCTCGCAGCGTTGCGACCTGTCTGCGCTGGTCCACAGGATCCTGGCCGAAACGGACATACCGCGGTTGCGTCTCAGCAGTCTGGAACCATGGGATATTGGCGACGGCTTCTTTCGGCCGTGGCAGGAATGGCCCGGACGGCTGTGTCCTCACCTGCACTTGCCCCTGCAGGCAGGCACCGATCACATCCTGCGCCGCATGGCGCGCCGCTGTACGGTAGCCAGCTTCCGGGATCTGGTGGTGCGGGCACGCCAGGCGATTCCGGGTCTTGTGATCACCACGGACGTCATCGTGGGTTTTCCAGGGGAAACGGAGCAGGATTTTCAGGACAGCCTGGCCTTTATCCGGGAGATGCGGTTCGCCCATGCGCACGTCTTTCCCTACAGTGCCCGTCCCGGAACCATAGCGGCTACGTATCCGGACCAGGTATCCAAACGGGAAAAGAAAGAACGTGTACGCAGGGTACAGGCTCTGGTTGAGGCAACCGGCCAGCAGGAACGGACCGGATTCCTGGGATCTGTGCGTCCCGTGCTGTGGGAAGGCGAAGGACAGGAACTGGACGATGGTGCTGGCTGTCTGTGGCAGGGTTATACGGACAATTACCTCCGCACCGAGACAGTTGTCCCGGACGCAGTGTGTCTGACCAACCGGATCACGCCGGTACATCTGGAAGCAGTGACAGGACAGGTGTTGTTGGGCCGGATAGGCGCACCCGTGGTAACCCGTGCCAGCAATTTCGGGGCTACCGGAGATAAAGCGATTGTGGTACGATCCGGACTGTCCGGATCATCACTGCCATAGCCTTGCAGGTTTGCTGTATGGCGACCATTCTCATTACAGGTACCAGTGGCTTTATTGGCCAGGCCCTGGCTGAAAGTCTCAAGGCCCGACATGCCGTCGTCTGTCTGTCCCGCCGGGAAACCCAGGTGGCGGGTGTCACTGCGTTCCAGGGCGATTTCACGGAGCGGGCTGTACTGGCACAGCTGGACGACTGCTCGTTTGATGCGGTAGTGCATCTGGCGGCCGTGACGGGCGGCTGTTCCGAAGAGGATGGCCTGCGCGTCAACGTGCAGGGCACCCATGGCCTGATCCGGTATCTGGTGGACCGCGGTTGCCGGAAATTCGTCATGGCCAGCTCCATTGCCCTGATCGGTGTCCAGAGCGTCCACTTCCGGCCGCTGCAGGTACCTGTGCCGGACGAACATCCCTGTCTGGATCGGGACGGTTACGGCTGGTCCAAATACCTGATGGAAGAAGTGACACGGTACTTCAGCCGCCAGAATCCGGATCTGGACATCATCAATATCCGGCTGGCTGCCATTATGGCGGAGGACGCTTGTCCGCAGCCGGTCAAGGCCACGGACCCGTTGGGGCCCTGGGCCCTGGCCGGACTGTCCCGCATGTATCTGAGTGATGCGGTAGCCTGTTTTGTCCACGCGGTGGAGGCACCGCCCAAACCGGGTGTGCGCATCCTGAATGCCGTGGCGGCAACCGCCTGTGCGGCCGATTCGGTGCCGGATATCCTGCGTGCCTGGTGGGGCACCGATGCCGATCAGCTGGATCTGTCCCATTACACCCGGCCGGGCCACGCGCGGGATGCCGTGTACGACATCCGGCGCATCGCGGCTGAAATCGGCTTCACACCCCGGCGCCGCACCATCTGACGTCTTCGTTTTGTCCTAGGTCAAACCAACAGGAGTTTTTGAGATGGAGGGAAGAGCGAATACCTTGACGCGGCGCCGTTTCCTGACGCTGGGTGCGGGCGTAACCGTGGCCGGCGTTGTGGCTGCCTGTGCCCCGGCAGCCCCGGCAGCCACGACCGAAGGGGCTGCCCCCATGCCCGAAACTGTCGAACTGCGTCTGACGTTCTGGGGTGACTTGGCCGACATGCCCACCTGGAACTGGGGCCTGGAACAGTGGCACGATACGTCGCCCCATATCCAGATCAAGTGGGAAAACACCCCGTGGGGCGAGTACTGGACCAAACTGCAGACCGAAGCTGTGGCGGGCACCGTCCCGGATGTAGTGGGCATGGTGTCCATGTTCTCCCAGCAATACATCCGGCAGGGGACACTGCTGTCTTTCCAGTCGTACATCGACGCGGAGCCGGAGGTGAACGTAGCCGATTTCTGGCCTGCCAACATGGTGGCCTATACATGGCAGGACGAGATCTACGCATTTCCCTATGACCTGTCCACGGTGCTCCCTATCTACAACAAGACCATGTTTGCGGACAATGGCCTGGGACTGCCTGTCGGGGACTGGTCCTGGGACGAATTCCAGGAAGTGTGCGTGGCCCTGACCCAGGACACCAACGGGGACGGGACGCTGGATCAGTGGGGCTGGCTGATGCCCAATCTGGCGGGCTGGACCATTGACATTCCGCTGTCCACCAACGGGGCCCGCTTCATCAGCGAGGATGGTCTGAAGTGCCTGCTGGACACGCCTGAAGCTATCGAGACCATTCAATGGCTCGCGGATCTGCGCCACGTGCATGGGGTGTCGCCCACCATTGCCCAGCAGGGCGACGTACCGCTCTTTGAAACAGGACGGGCGGGGATGACCTGGGGCAATCCGGAATTCGTGCAGGTATTGAAGTCACGGGTGGGACCACCCCGGGACAATGCGAATTTCCTGTGGGATGTGGCCATGTTCCCCATGAACATACAGCCCGGCAATTCCGTCCAGGGCGGCAGTTTCGCCATTGGCTCCAGTACACCCTATCCGGATGCAGCCTGGGAATTCGTCAAGTTCTACACGAGTGCGGAAATCTTGGAAGAAATGGTGGCCAAGCCCAGTCGTGGCATCCCGGGCCGGGCGTCCATTGCCCAGGCGCTGATAACCGATGAGAATCCGGAACACCAGCAGTATTTCCTGGACGTGCTGGATTACGCGATCGCGACGTTCATTCCCGCCTACGGGCAGGTGACGGCCGTGCTGAGCAAGTACATGGACGAAATCATGATCAACAATGAGCCGGCGTCCGCGCAATTGGCGTTGGCGGTCCAGGAGATCGATCCCATTCTGGTGGAAACAGCCTGACCCCGATCTGTGCAGGGCCATGCGGTGGCTGGGGCCGCCGGCAGGGTCCTGCACATTAGCTGTAGGGCACCACGGCTTCGACCATGGCCACTTCAACGTCTGCTTCCCGTTTTCCCCTGAATCTGATTGGATCCGAATACGCCAATCCGGCCCGCCGCCGGGAAATGCGGGCCGCGTTTCTGTTCCTGTTGCCCAACGTTATCGGCTTCCTGGTCTTCATGATAGGGCCCCTGCTTTCTTCGCTGGGCTTCTCGCTGCTGAAGTGGAATCTGCTGACCCCGCCGGAATTCAAGGGCCTGGGCAATTACGCCGCCTTGCTGCAGGATGCCGAGTTCTGGCGGAGCCTGAAAGCCACGTTCTATTACCTGGGGGGCAGTGTGCCTTTGGGGATTGTGCTGTCCCTGGCTTTGGCCCTGGCCCTCAACCAGCCCATCAGGGGCATCCGCTTTTTCCGGACCGTTTACTTCATCCCTGTGGTGTCTTCCATGGTGGCGGTGGCCCTGATGTGGCGCTGGATGTACAATCCGAATTCCGGCGTCCTGAATTTCATGCTGAATCAGGTCTTCCGGGCTCTGCGTTTGCCGCTTGTGGCACCGGATTGGCTACAGAGCCCGGTTTGGGCCATGCCGGCCATAATTTTCATGAGTGTATGGAAAGGCATGGGCTACAACATGGTGCTGTTTCTGGCGGGACTGCAGGGTATTCCGCGGCACTTGTACGAGGCAGCCGAAATTGATGGCGCCTCCAGCCAGCGCCAGTTCTGGCGCATTACGCTGCCACTGTTGACGCCCACCACGTTTTTTGTACTCATCATGTCGATCATCGGCTCGTTCCAGGTCTTCGAGCAGGCCTACATCATGACGCAGGGTGGACCGGTGCGCTCCACGGTGACGACAGTCTACTACATCTACGAAAACGGGTTCCAATGGCACAAGATGGGGTATGCCTCGTCCGTGGCCTGGGCGCTGTTTGCGCTGATTCTGGTCGTGACCCTGGTACAGTGGCGCCTGCAGGACCGGTGGGTGTTCTATGAGTGACAGCGTTCTGGTTCATCCGCCGGAGGTCTCGTCCCTTCCGGAGACGGCGGCCCCGACCCGGCGCATATCCAGCCGCCTCCTGTGGCGGCAGCTGACCGCCTACCTGTTGCTGAGTCTGGGTGCGGTGGGCATGATCGTTCCTTTCCTGTGGATGCTTTCCACATCCCTGAAAGACGACATGCAGGCTTACAGGTTCCCGCCGATCTGGATCCCCAACCCGGTGGCCTGGAGCAATTACGCCACGACCCTGCAGGCGTTGCCTTTCGACCTCTTCTTCTTCAACAGCGGTCTGGTGTCGATTGTCTTGACCGTCAGCCAGCTGTTGACCTGTTCGCTGGGCGCGTATGCCTTTGCCCGGCTCCGTTTCCCGGCCCGCGAAAAGCTGTTCGTGCTCTATCTCGCCACGCTGATGATCCCGTTCCAGGTCATTATGATTCCGCTCTTTGTGCTGGTCAGTGAACTGGGGTGGATCGATTCGTACATGGGACTGACCATTCCCCTGATCTTCAGTCCCTACGGCACATTTCTGCTCCGGCAGTTCTTCAAGTCGATCCCCACGGAACTGGAGGATGCCGCCAAGATCGACGGCTGCAGCTACTGGCGCATCTACTGGAATATCATGATGCCCCTGTCGAAACCGGCCCTGGCCACCCTGGGCATTTTCGTCTTCATGTGGAGCTGGAACAATTTCCTGTGGCCGCTGCTGATCGTCAACTCGCTGGAAATGAAGACCCTGCCGCTGGGTCTGGCCTACTTTCTGGGACAGTATACGGTGTACTGGAACCTGCTGATGGTGGGTGCTACGGTCGCACTTCTGCCCATCCTCATTGTTTTCTTCTTTGCGCAGGGTTATTTCATCGAAGGGATTACCCTGACCGGGCTGAAAGGCTGACCCGTCCGTATTTATATCTGCTTTTTCCTGTCACTGCCCAGGTCTGTGCCATGACTGTTCAAGCCCTGATTGCCACCCGCGATCGCCAGTTTATGCTGGAGTCCTTCCCCGCCCCGGATCTGGCCCCGGACGAAGTTCGGATCCGGACTCTCTTTTCCGGAGTTAGTGTCGGCACCGAATTCATGGTCTTCCAGGGATACCTGGACTGGGGGCCGTTTCCGGTGTGCACAGGCTACCAGGCCACAGGCCAGGTGGTTGAAATCGGTGCTGCCGTGGATCGCTTTCAGGTAGGCGATGTGGTGTATTACCGCCGCAATTTCATTTCGTTCACCTGGAACGGCCAGGCTGTCAATTCCTGCTCGGGCACGCACGCCAGCATGGCCGTCGTGCCCCAGGACCAGGAAATTGAACTGCTGCCCGCCGGCGTGTCCCCGGCGGTGGGCAGCATGTTCGTCATGCCGGCAGTAGGCTACAATGCCGTCAACATGGCCGGTGTCCGGATGAATGATCTGGTAGTCATGCAGGGGCTGGGCCTGATTGGCACCGGGGCCATGCTGGCCGCCCGCTTGCGCGGTGCCGTAGTGGTGGGGATTGAACTGGATCCGGTTCGCATGCACTTGGCCCGGGAGCTGGACATTGACCACATCATTGACGGTCGCGCCGGGGATCCGGTGGAGGCCCTGCAGGAAATCCAGGCGGCAGGCGGCGATGTTGTCTTTGAGGCTACGGGTATGCCCCGCAATCTGGACGCTGCGTTCCGGCTGTGTCGCACCTTTGGCAAGTTCGTGTACTTGGGCAATTTGGGCAGTGCACCTGTAACCTTCGATTTCATGGTTCCCCATGTCAAGCAGCTGACCACCTTTTTCCCGTGCAATGATGGCCTGAAGCCCTGCCGGGATGCCGTGCTGCGCAATATCGCGTCGGGGGCGTTGCCGTGGGGCAAGACCATCAGTCACACGGTGGCTGCAGCCGAGTCCCCGCATTTGTTCCAGGCCATTGACAGCAAGAATTTGCCCGAACTCACGGGAGCCGTGATTCAATGGACCTGATGTCTTTCACTATATTAGGGAGCCAGAGTGTTATGAAGACCTTGTTTGCTGTCGGCTGGAGGCGGATACGCCAAGGCCTGGTACAAGGGTGTATTCCGGTCGTGTTGCTGTCACTGCTGCTCGCCGGCTGTGCCGTACCCCCGGCGGCGGTCCCGACCGTAACCCCGGCCGTAGAGTCCATGCCGCTGCAGGATGGGCCCTGTTCGGGACAGTTTGTGGCCCATCCCCTGGATTTCATGACAGAAGTACAGGAGTGGCCGGTAAGGATGTTCGGCAGCAATGGTTCAGGGCTGGGCATTAACGATCTCGACCAGGACGGCCATCTGGATCTCGTGTTCGGCAATCTGGATGGCCAGAATGCGGTGTTCTGGAACGAAGGCGGACTGCAGTTCCGGAAAACGGAATTGGCTGCGAAAGGAACCCGTACGGTCAGCATTGTCGACATTGACGGGGATGGCTGGCTGGACTTGGTCTTCACCCTCCGCCGCTTCATACCGGTAGCGCACTACAACGTGCCCGGACCTGACGGCGGCCGCACATTTGAACGTCAGGTGCTGTCCCTTTTCGCCAACCTGTCCTACAGCATGGCTTGGGCTGATCTGGATCAGGATGGCGACCTGGATGCGGTGTTGGCGACGTACGACGCCGAGCCTGCCATGGAAGCGGGGCATGTCTTCGTGTCCGGCGGCGGGACGTTTGTCATGTCCCAAATCGGCTTGTCGGGGGAATTCACCCGCGAACAGCTGGCTATAGGATCCCAGGCCCTGGCCGTGCTGCTGGCTGACTTCAATGCAGATGACCGGCTGGACATTCTGATAGGCCATGACTTCGAGTTGCCGGACCAGACCTTTGTCCAGTCGCCCCAGGGTTGGCAGGAAACGGTTGTCTTCCCCGCGGTGACGCGCAACACCATGAGTTTTGCGCCCGGGGATCTGAACAACGACGGCACCATGGAACTCTTTGCGGCAGACATGAAGCCCTTCAAGGACGATGCGGAGACCATGGCCGCGTGGATGCCCCTGATGGAGAAGATGGATTTTGAGGTGACGGGTGGCCAGGTCATGCACAACGTACTGCAGGTCCAGGCTGCCACCGGAGGGTTTGAAGACAAGGCGGATGCCTTCGCCCTGACCAGTACCGGCTGGACCTGGTCGGCCCAGTTTGGCGATCTGGACAATGACGGCCTACTGGATCTCTATGTCGTCAATGGCATGCATTCGGAAGAAATGTTTTCCCATCTGCCCGATGCGGAACTGGTGGAAGAGAATCTGGTGTTCCGGAATGACGGAGCAAACGGGTTTGTATGGATGGAAGACTGGGGCCTCAACGCCACGGACGGCGGGCGCAGCATGGGCTTGGCCGATCTGGATCTGGATGGAGATCTGGACGTAGTGGTCAACAACCTGATGGATCCCGCGGTGGTGTACGAAAACCAGCTTTGTGGCGGACAGGCGCTGGAGGTGGATCTGTTTTGGCCGGGCAGTGGCAATACACGGGCCTTGGGTGCCGAGGTAACGCTCTGGACGGATGTGGGGTTGCTGGTACGCGAAGTGCGGTCCAACAGCGGATATCTGACGGGCGAGCCGGCCCGCCTGCACTTCGGTTTTCCGGAAGGCGCGGAACTGCACCGGCTGGATGTACGATGGCCCGATGGTCACATGAGTCACATCCATGGCCCGGAGGCTGACGTGCTGCTTGCCCTGACCCGCACAGAATAGCCCGCAGCCAGGTTCCGGTTGACCAGGCTGGTCAAGCAGGTCTGGCCACCGGCAGAGTCCAGACTCTGTAGGTGGGCGTCTTGCCAACCGGCATGCTGTGACCTGTCTCCTCCATATCCCTGCGCCGACACCGTGTGTGCTGCTCCCGGCCATCCGGTCATGCCTGTGTGGGGCCCACTGGTGCCGCAGGAAACCGGGGCATTGCCGTCAACGTGCACTGTGTGGGTTACTGTCAGCCATGTAACGGGCCATATAGAGTAGACTTAAGAACAGGAGCCGGGTGCTTGCAAGTGTGGGGCCAGGAAGTTGGCATACTGCTTTGCGGTCCCGACTTCGGGTTTGTCAGGATGTCGCCCGCCATGATGCCAGCCCAACAGACAGTCACGACTGCTTCGCCGCGTCATGGTGAGGCATGGTCGGGACCTGTTGCCGACACGGTCGGGGCAACGGGATGGAAGGCCAGGTCCAGCGGCCAGTGAGCCCGGAACAGTATGCTCTGCGATCGGTATCTTGCTCTGCCTCACCGTGACGTTGTGCTGCATGTCCGTGCAGCGCCCGGTGCGGCGCCGGCCTTTCTCTTTTCCCATGGCCTGAGCAGCAACTGCCTGACGTGGGAACCGGTCGCCAGGCTCTTGCACGCGGCGGGCCATCAGGTAGTGACTGTGGACCAGCGCGGACACGGCCAATCACAGAAACCGACAACAGGGTATGACTTCCCGGATATAACAGCGGATATGCTAGCCCTGATTCAGGCGCTGGCACTGGAGGCTCCCATCTTCGTGGGTCAAAGCTGGGGCGGCAATGTCGGCCTGCATCTGGGGGCCACACACCCGGAGCTGCTGGGTGGACTGGGATTCATCGATGGCGGTTTTCTGGATTTGCAGGCCGCTCCTGACGCCGATTGGGCTGCGACGCGAGCCAGACTGACACCGCCCGTTTTGGCCGGTCGCCACATAGACGAAATGCGGGCCCGCCTGCAGGAGTTCCATCCTGACTGGACGGCGGAAGGGATAGACAATACCCTGGGCAACTTCGCGGTGGATGCGCAGGGGCTCATCACGCCCCATTTGCATCTGGACCACCACATGCAGATCCTGCGGGCATTGTGGGACATGCGTCCCGGCCCGTATTATGACAGGGTACGTGCACCTGTCCTGATCTGTCCCGCCCTGTCGACTGCCGATCCTGCCGGGGCCGTCCGCAAGCGCGCCCAGGTGGCTGCGGCCACAGCCCGCATTCCGCAGACGGCTGTAATCTGGTTTGACGATACAGATCATGACATTCATGTCCAGCGTCCCGCGCGCCTGGCCCAAGTATTGCTCCACGCAGCCCGGGAGGGTCTCTGGTGTCAGCCATGAACCAGACTGCGCCGGGTCCCATCGTATTGCTGGGATCCGGTGAGACAGCGCCTTCGATTCAGAAGGTGTACCATCGTGTATTTGCCGATCTGGATGCGGGGCCCCGTGTTGCCATCCTGGAAACGCCCGCGGGTTTTGAACCGAATTCGGAGCACGTGGCGCAGGAGATTGGCCGGTACCTGCACAAGCATCTCCAGAATTACCATCCTCACGTGTCCACGATCCCGGCGCGGCGCGCCACCGGCGACCTGAGTACCAACAATCCTGCCTTGCTGGCACCTCTGTATACCGCCAACGTCATTCTGACCGGACCCGGCAGCCCTACCTATGCGGTCCGGCATCTCCGGCACAGTCTGTGCTGGCAGCTCATGCGCATTTGCCAGCGGTTGGGACGAACCCTGTTTCTGTCCAGTGCGGCTACAGTAGCTGTGGGGCGGGTGACCCTGCCCGTCTATGAAATCTACAAGGTGGGTTTGGACCTGCATTGGCAGCCGGGGCTGGATCTCTTCGCCAGTTTTGGCCTGCAGATGACGGCGGTGCCCCACTGGAACAACCAGTCGGGCGGAGCCGCGCTGGATACCCGGCGCTGTTACATGGGAGTCGAGCGCTTTCAGCGCCTGCTGGATCTGATGCCCGACCGGGAGCACACCACGGTATTGGGCATCGACGAGAACACGGCGGTCATTCTGTCACCGGCCACGGGGCAGGGCGAAGTGATTGGACAGGGGGGCATCACGATCATGCGGACAGACCACACCCTCCAGTTGGCTTCCGGGGCATCCTTCGACTTGCGCTGCCTGGGCGACTGGCAAATTCCTCATGGGCCTGGCGACCTGGATGCTGACCTGTGGCACCAGACCGTGACCCGCATGGCAGAATGGGAAAGTCGGCAGCAGGCGGTCGCACAGCCCTCGGCGGAAATCCAGGCATGGCTGCAACAGCGCGCAGAAGCGCGCGCGGTAAAGGACTGGGAGTTGGCCGATGCCCTGCGCAACCGTATTCGTGAAGGGGGTTGGGACGTGCGGGATACCACGCAGGGCCAGGAGATCGTGCGCCTGTCCGCCGCCTGAGATCCGCAACCGGCGGCTTGGGCTACAGGGATGGTTCCGGGGTACAGCCAAGTGTGCATCAGGGCTGCGGAACAGGATGGCCAAGCCGGATCTGCGCCTCCAACGTCGAATCCCAAGGGGTGATCAAGCACGGGCGCGCCCTGTTTTATGCTACACTTTGGGCACGTTCGGAGACTCGATTGTCCTGTCAGGAAGTCAGAAAAAGTGACACACCGCAACTTCCGGCTCTTTTTCCGCTGTCTGTGGGGAGTCCTTATGGCTGCCCTGCTCGCTGCCTGTGCCCCCAACCCTACGGCCCAGCTGATTTCGCCCGCCATGGTAGCCCGTACGGAAGAAGGGATTGTAATGGTGGTCCGGGAAATTCCCAAGCTGTCCGCGTTGACCCGGGAAGACATAATGGCAGGGTTGCCGGAGGACGTTATCGCCGCCATTGACGCGGGCGATCCGGTGGAGGGCATGGAGATCTCGGAACTGCAGGGCTGTGCCGGATGCCACAGTATGGCGGAGGACGAAATCCTGTCGGGACCGAGCTGGTACGACATTGGCAATACAGCCGTAGGCCGTCACGATGAACAAGGGCCGGCACTCTATTTGTACAACAGTATCATGGCGCCCAATGCCTATATCGTGAGACGCTTCGACGGGGGCGTGATGCCGGAGGACTTTGCCGACAAGTTGAGTACAGAGGATGTCGGTCATATCCTGGCACTCTTGCTGTCACAGACGGTTGAAGTTGAATGACAGGGATGATGCTGCGGAGCAGCCAGGGCTCTTCTGTACGTTGAACCTCCTCCTGACCACAGTGAGCGCACGACGGGGCATGCGGGCGTGAAGAGCAGGGGGGCAGACGGGGTTGATTGTAACGGGCAATAGATACGGACTCTTGCCGGGTCTGTTTCACCATCAATTGTAATCATGTCGTCCCCGCGGCCGGATGTGTCGCTTCTGGAGCCGAGAAGGTGTCCCCATTGCGGGGCACGTGTAGCCCAGCAGGCCACGACCTGCTTCATGTGCGGGCAGAAACTGACGGTCGGGAAGGCGCCCTTCCGTCTGCGTTGGCGTCCGGATCTCGCGCTGGTGGTGATCGTGCTTCTGACAGGACTGCTGATTTGGCAGTTTCAGCTGCGTCGTGACGGGACCGAAGTTGCAGCAGTCCCCACAGCGATTGTCTTGCCGCCCACGTTGCCGGCTCCCACACCCACGCCGGTGCCCACCGCCACGCCGATCCCGAGTACACCTACCCCTGTTGCCGTGACGCCGGAACCTCTGATCCATGTTGTGGAAGCCGGCGAAACCATATTGGCTATCGCCAATCGGTACAATGTGGAAGAGGATGAACTGATGCGTGCGAACGACCTGGTAACCACCGTCATTCATCCGGGTATAGAATTGCTCGTTCCAGGGCGAACCCGGGAGGTGGTCACACCCTCCCCCTCCACGTCTGACGCGCCGACCTGGACCACAGATTTCGTCTACAACGTGCAGGCGGGGGACAGCATCATCAGCATTGCCTATCGCTTCGGCACGGAGCCGCCAGAGATCTTTGCCGCCAATGGCCTGGACAGCGCCTCGATCCTGCACAAGGGCGACTTGCTTGTGATCCCGATTCCGAGCCTGTCCGAGGAAGTCCTGGCCTCCAGTGATCTGGCCCCCAGGACCACCAACGCGATTTATGCCAGCCCCCGTGTGCTGGGACCGGCCAATCTGGCCCTGGTGTCACGCCGGGACCAGGTGCTGTTCCGCTGGCTGAGTGTGGATATCCTGGCGCCCAACGAGTGGTATGTCCTGCGCATATGGACCGCCAATCCCGAAGACGAGGAACCGCCTCCGGTTTGGACCAAGGCCACTGCGTACCGCCTGGACACCACCTTTGCCCCGCCGGAAGGCTCCAGCCAGGAATATCTGTGGCAGGTAACCGTTGTCCGTGTGGCGGCCCCCAGCATTCCCGGGGCGCCGCGTGAGCTGCAGTCCGTCAGCCTCAGCAGTGACGTGCGTCGCTTTACCTGGCAATAGAGGCCAGGCAAACCGTTGTTTCCATCAGTACTATTGCCAGGGGAAATCTCATGTCCATGAAGCGCAAGCCACGCCTGATCGGTCTGGGCCTGTTTCTTGTCTGTCTCACGCTGGGTCTTGCCGCCTGCACCACCGGGACACCGGCGCCGGAACCGGAGATTGTCGAAGTGGAAGTCACCCGGGAAGTGGAAGTCGTGCGCGAGGTGGAGATCCAGGTACCGGTCACAGTGGCCAAGAGCCGGATTGTGTACGGTCTGTACCAGGAACCGGCCATTCTGAATCCCTACCTCGCTTCCCAAACGGTGGCCAGTGAAGTACGCTCCCTGGTGGTGGAAGGCCTGCTGGGACTGGATCCGGACGGGAACAGCCTGCCCGAGTTGGCCGCCACGGTACCCACAGTGGAAAACGAGGGCGTGACACCGGATGGCCTGACGCTGCGCTATGTACTGCGGGACGACGTGCTGTGGTCTGACGGCACTCCCTTCACGTGCGACGACGTTCTGTTTACCTACGAAGCCGTCACGCACCCCGACAGTGGCGCCGTGCGGCGTACCGGCTGGGATCGCATTGCCTCCGTCACGTGTGAAGACGACTATCATGTCACGATCCAGTTTGCCGAGTTCTACGCGCCGTTCCTGGGGCTCTTCTACGCGATCATGCCCCGCCACGCAACCGGCAATCCGGCAGACATGACCCGCTGGATCTACAACTGGCACCTGATGGGTACCGGACCCTTTCGGCAGACCGAGTGGGTGTCGGGTGACCACATCGTGCTGGAAGCCAATCCCCATTACCGTGAATATCCCGACAAGCCCCTGGTGGATCAGATTGTGGTACGCATCGTCCCCAGCCGTGAAGTGGGGAAAGCCCTGGTGTTGTCCGGTGAAATCCACATTCTGCGGGATCTGACCGAGGCCGACACACCGGATTTCCAGGGGCATGAGGATGTCCGGGTGTATGGGCGGCCGAGCCCGCGGACGGAACGCCTGCTGCTCAACCTGGCGGATCCTGAGCTGGACGCGACCCCGGATCCGCTGAACCATCCGCATCCCCTGTTGGGTGACCGGCGTGTGCGGCAAGCCCTGAACCTGGGCATCAACAAGCAGGGCCTGGTGGACGACCTGCTGTTTGGGGCCACCAACGTCGCTACGAGCGAGATTGGCATGGGCTGGGCGGCCTGTGACATTTTGCCTTCGGCCTACAATCCGGAAGCAGCGCGGGCCCTGCTGGCCGCGGCGGGCTTTGTGGACACGGACGGGGATGGTGTCCGCGAGTGCCAGGACTGCCTGTTCGCTGATGCGGGGGATCCGTTGCGCCTCAAGATCCAGACGACTTCCGGCAATCAGCTGCGGGAGGACGTCCAGGTCCTGCTGATTGAAATGATGGCTGAAATCGGGGTGGATATGTACATCGAGAACGTTCCCAGTGCCCAGCTCTTCGGCAGCTGGGCCAATGGCGCGTTCCGCAAGCACGGCAACTTCGACATTCTGATGTATACCACCACCGATTCGATCGATCCGCATTCCCATATGGAAGCCTATTTTCACAGTGCGCGCATGCCGACCGCCGACAACCAGGGGGTGGGCAACAATTACAGCCGCTGGATCAATCTGGAAGCCGATCAGCAACTGGAGGTGGCGGGTGCGACGCCGGATACGGACGTACGGGCCCAGGCCTACCAGCGTGTTTGTGAACTGATCGATACCGATCTCCCCCACATCTATCTGTATGACCGGAGCGATCTGCATCTGGCCCAGACCAAGGTGGGCGGCTTTGCGGTCAATCCCTGGACCAACGAGACCTGGAACGCTGAGGATTGGCACCTGATCGAATAGACATGGCCGGGCTGACGGGAGCCGGCGCCGTGTCCCGGGGCACGGCGCCGCTATGAGTGCCTACCTTGTGCGGCGACTGTTGCAGGCGGTGCCTCTGCTGTTTCTCGTCAGTCTGTTCACCTTTGCCCTGATCGAGGCGGCACCCGGCGGTCCGCTGGCGGCCTACGAAGAGAATCCGGAGCTGACACCCGAGGATCTGGCCCGCCTGGAGGCGGAGCTGGGCCTGCACCAGCCCATGTGGGAACGGTATGTCCAGTGGGTTGCCCGTCTCCTGGTGGGGGACTGGGGTTTCAGCATGGTCACGCGGCGGCCTGTCATGGTGGAAATAGGGGAACGCTTGCCCCGCACGCTGCTCCTGATGGGAACGTCCCTGGTGCTGGCCCTGATGCTGGCCCTGCCGCTGGGGATCGTGGCGGCGTTGCGCCAATACTCGTGGCTGGATCATCTGGTCAGCCTGGGCGCGTTCACAGGCCAGGCCATTCCCATTTTCTGGTTTGGCCTCATCCTGATCATCCTGTTCAACGTCTGGCTCAACTTTCCCGTCAGCCCCTCCGCCGGTTTTGCCCTGACCCATTTCTGGGCCTGTCCGGATTGCCCGCCCCTTTTGCCCGGCGGGGGGATGCAGCCCTATGGGGAAAGCGGAATCCTGTGGGGTGCACGGGTCCGGCATCTCATCCTGCCTGTCTTTATGCTGACGGTCTTCAGCGTCGGGACCTATCTCCGCTACATGCGTGGCCAGGTACTGGAAGTGCTGGGCCGTGATTTCATCCTGACCGCCCGGGCCAAGGGATTGCGCCGTCGCCGTGTCCTGGTTCCCCACATAGTCAAGAATGCCTTGCTGCCGGTCATCACGGTCCTGGCGCTGGATCTGCCGGGCCTGTTTGGAGGCGCCCTGTTTACGGAAACGCTCTTCTCGTGGCCCGGTATGGGACGTCTCTTTTACCGCTCGGCGCAGCGCGTGGATTTTCCCCTGCTGATGGGCATTGTACTCATCAACGCCGTGCTCATCATTCTGTTCAACCTCGTAGCCGATGTGGTTTACGCCTATCTGGATCCACGGATCCGCTACGAATAGCAAGGGGACTATATACGTACTCACACCGCGCAGTGCGGACAGTTAAGGGCAAGCTAGAATAGGGTATGAACATAGAAGAAATCATGGTGCACCGGGGTATTACCTTGCGTGTGCATCCAGGTTCAAAAACCAAACACGACAAGATGATGCGGGTCACCGGGGCCTGTCGCAAGGTGTGGAATGAAGTCTTGGAGATATGCGAAAGGCAATATCAAGAATACAAGGCTGGTGAAACCGGTAAACCATCCGTCACGTTCTTCTCTCTGTGTAAGTTGTACGTACAAGTCAAGCAGGAATTGCCCTGGTTAGGTGAGTTGCCATCAGACACTGTACGCTACACCGTAAAACACTTGGCGGAAGCCTATAAGCAATTCTTTGCTGGTGCGGGGCGGCCGGGCTGGAAGCGGAAATTCAAAGACACGCCCCGGTTCACTGCTCCTAGCAGGATTAAGATCAAGGGTAAGAAGATCCACATCCCCAAGATTGGGTGGGTAAGGTTGACAGGCAAGAACCCGTACGCTGATTACAAACCCAAGCACGCCACGTTCAAGTATGAGGCGGGCAATTGGTATGTATCTATCCTGTACGAAGTGCCCGAAACACGCCCGAACAGACCTGCCAACCCTATTAAGCCCGTTGGTATTGACCGTAACATAGGGCAGGTCGCGCTAAGTACAGGGGTTATGTATGAATTGCCAATGTTGTTAGAGCTGGATGCCAAACTGCGTAGACTACAAAAGAAGTTGGCACGCCAACAGTTCAAGAGCAATGGTTGGCAACATACCAAGCTACGCATACAAAAGGTACACAGGGAGATACATAATGTCATAAAGAACTGGTGTCACCAGACTAGCCGTACCATCGCTGACATACACGTTCAAGTCCTCAAAGAGGACTTGAACATTCAGGGTATGACCAAGAGCGCCCGTGGCTCTGTGGAAAAACCCGGTAAGCATGTCGCTCAGAAGAGAGGACTGAATCGTGCTATTTTACGTAGTGGGTGGGGACGGCTGGAACGGTATATGGGTTACAAGACCTACATAGAGAAAATAGACCCCAAGTACACATCACAGCGATGTCACAACTGTGGGGAGATACGTAAAGCTAATCGCAAGTCCCAGTCTGTCTACCATTGCGGCAAATGTGATGTTGAAAAGAACGCTGACGTAAAGGCAGCTTTAAACATAAGGGACAAATGGTTGGGTAAGAACATGGCGTCCGGGGACGGCGCAGCTGCAGGTGAAGGTGGCAGCGTGAGCTGGCCTGTGAAGCCTGAAAATGTATAGGGAAGCGCATCGCAGCCTGCGGGCGTGGTGTGAGTACGTATATAGTCCCCAATAGGCAATGATCCCGAGCGCCAAGCCTGATCGGCTCCCGCTGTCACGTACGGCCCGGTTTTCCGGACCGGCCCTGGGCCGGCATATACCCGCCCTGATCGGCGTGGGTGTTCTGCTGCTGATTGTCCTGGCCTGCTGGACCGGGCCTTGGCTGTCGCCCTACGACAGTGAGAAATCCCACATCCGCGAAAGATACCAGTCGCCGTCATGGACACATCCCATGGGCACGGACGATCTGGGTCGGGATCTGCTGACGCGTGTGTTGCACGGGGGCCGGATATCCCTCACCGTTGGCCTGATGGCTACGCTCACAGGGGTAGGTCTGGGTACACTGCTGGGGGCCCTGGCCGGTTTGCAGGGGGGCTGGGTAGACAATGGTGTCATGCGGCTGACGGACGTGTTCCTTGCCCTGCCGCGCATTTTTGTACTCATTCTGATGACGGTGTTCCTGCGCAGCCTGGATGCGGATTGGGCCAGGGCCGGTGGGGGTGTGCCAGGCATCATCGTGGTGTTGGCGCTGCTGTCCTGGATGGGGGTAGCCCGGCAGGTACGCAGTCAGCTGCTGGTGCTCAAGGAGCAGGAATATATTCTGGCGGCCCGGGGACTGGGTTTGCGCCAGGTAACGATTGTATGCCGGCATCTGCTGCCCAACGCCCTGACGCCGGTCATCGTAGCGGCCTCACTGCGTGTGGCGGGTGCCATTATGGCCGAATCAGGTCTGAGTTTTCTGGGATTTGGGGTGCAGCCCCCGACCCCCACCTGGGGCAATCTGCTGACCAACGGCCAGGAAGAAATGTTGAAAGGGCACCTCTGGCTCGTGGCTTTTCCGGGCATCATGATTTTTCTAACAGTCATTTCCGTGAATTTTTTGGGGGATGCCTTGCGGGACTTTCTGGACCCGCGCAAGCCGGTTTAATCGGCCGGCAGCAGGCAAGGAAGATCTTGCCTATGGGTAGGCAGCCTTGGTACCGGGCCCATGCAGCGCACACAAAGCGAAAGTTACGCTCCGGGTATAGCCACTATAACTCTCCCGGGCAATACCCGGTCTCACGGTTTTGCGCTGTCGGCACTACCAAGTCGTGAAAGGTGTGAGGGTAGCCGGAAGCAAGGTTGGGTGCTGGTTGCCGGTACGGGTTGGCCGGTATACCTGTTTGGCCGCAGGTGCTGCCTATATCCGAGGGCATACGGACAAGGATAGTCATGGCCTGCCCGGCACCAACAAGAGATACGCACTGCCGCAGAACTACCTTTCCCTGACTACAAGTAGCGCAGCTTCCTGGCAACCATTACCAGCCTGCCGCATACGCAGTGGTGCGGGGATCGGCGCCTCCCGTGCGTACGCCTGTTTCGGCATCCACGGTAATGGCACATACCCGGCTTGTGAACAGGCTCCAATCGCCATCTTCCTCCAGTACGTGGCCCTTTGCTTGCAGGATTGACCTGACGTGGTCTGCAATACGCGTTTCTACAGTCGCTGCGCCCGGTCGGCTGACGTGAGGCCAAAATGAATTGGGGAAACTGTGTGTTATGACGCGGGGGGCCTCAATGGCGGACTGGGCATCCATGCCGAATTCCACCACGTTCAGGAAAACCTGCAGCATGCCCTGCACCTGTGCATCACCGCCAGGGCAACCAAAGGGCATGTACGGATGGCCGTTCCGCATGACCAGGGCTGGATTGGGCGTCAGGCGGGGCCGTTTTCCGGGTTGGAGAGCCGAAGCATGGGCCGGATCCAGCCAGCTTTGGGTACCCCGGTGGGAAAGGGGAAAGCCCAAACCCGGTATCACGGCTGCGTCACCGATCCCGTCCGAGGGTGTGGCCGAGAACGCATTCCCTGCCGCGTCTACGACACACAGGTAACTGGTGTCACTGTCCCAAATCCCCTGCTGCGTTGCCGCGGGCTTGCCGGTGGTGGCTGGCTGCATTTCTTGGTCCTGGCTGTGAGGGTCAAAGCCCCACGGCTGGCCATATGCGGGCATATCCGGTGCGGCCTGGGCGGGATCAATGGCACGGCGCCGCGTGTCTGCATACGATGGGTGCAGCAGGCCCTGCATTGGTACCCGCACCAGACCCGGATCCCCAAAATAGGCCTCCCGGTCAGCGAACACCAATTTCAGTGTTTCCAGCAGTGCATGCAGATAATTGGCTGAATTGTGTCCCATTGCCCTGAGATCCAGGTGTTCCAGAATCTGCAGGGCCATCAGCAGAGCAGGACCCTGACACCAGGGACCGCAGCTGAACACGTCCAGGTTGCGGTAGCGAATGGTTTCCGGGGCTTCTGCCAATACCGTAAAGGTGCACAGATCCTCATAGGTCAACAGACTGTTGGCACGGGCATGGAATTCAGCGATTTCCCGTGCGATATCACCCCGGTAGATCAGGTCGCGGGCAGCCCGAATGCCTTGGCGTCGACTGCCCTCGCTATGGCGCTCCGCCGCAATCATGCGCTGGAAGGTGTTGGCCAGATCCGGCTGTCGAAAGAGATGGCCTACCGGGGTTGGTGTTCCTTGTGGTAGAAATGTGGCCGCCGTGGTTGCATAAGCCTGAACTCCGGGATCCTGCAGGGCCAGATGGAATCTTGCATCCACCGGACGGCCATCCCGGGCCAGTTCCAATGCAGGCTGGACGACTTCCTCGAAGGGCATCGTACCCCACCGGGCCAATGCACTCAGCCAGGCGTCGGGAGCGGCCGGTGTAACCGTGCGTGGAATCCCGGCGGGCATGTCGCCCCCGAACTGTTGCTGGAAGTACTCGATACTGGCGGCTTGGGGCCAGCGGCCCAGACCGCTGATGGTCTCGACCGGGCCACCGGTGGCAGGACCGAATATGATAGGGGCGACGCCACCAAAATGCGCGGATTCGGGCACCACTACATTGAGACAAAGGCCAGCCGCAACGCCGGCGTCGGCTGCATTGCCTCCCTGTGCCAGGATGTGCAGTCCCGCCATGGTGGCCAGATAGTGATCAGTCGATACCAGATAGCCTTTGCTTTGGAAAGGGGGACGTGTGGTCTGCATGGGCTTGCTCCCGCTCATAACCCGTCAGGGACAGGCCAAGGTCTGTTTACAAACTGTCATGGTGAAAAGAAACAATTCGCATTTTACCATTTTCATGCTCAACGTCCTGCCTGCGGCTACCAACATTTGGGGACTATATACGTACTCACACCGGGCAGTGCAGCTAGTCACGGGCAAGTCAGCATAGGCCATGAACACAGAAGAGACTAGAGTTCACCGGGGTATTACCTTGCGTGTACGACCGGGGACCAAAGCCAAGCACGACAAGATGATGCGGCTCACCGGGGCCTGCCGCAAGGTGTGGCATGAAGCCTTGGCAATCTGCGCAAGGCAATAGCAGGACTACAAGGTTGGTAAAGGCGATAAACCTAACGTTACACACTGCGGGCTGAACAAGCTGTACGTGCAGCTTAAGCGGGAATTGCCTTGGTGGGGAGAGTTACTATCAAATCCTGGCCGCTATACCCTGAAGCACTTGGCCGCAGCTTATAAGCGGTTCTTGGCGGGGGCAGGGCATCCGGCCTGGAAGCGCAAATTCAAAGACACGCCTCAATTCACTGTGCCCGACAGGATTAAGATCAAGGGCCAGAAGATCTACATCCCCCAGATGGGGTGGGTACGAATGACGGGTAAGAACCCTTACGCTGGTTACACACCCAAGCAGGCCACGTTCAAGTACGAGGCAGGTAATGGGTATGTATCCATCTTGTACGCAGTGCCTGACCCACGCCCGGCTGGACCCGCCAACCCTATTCATCCCGTCGGCATTGACCGGAACGTGGGACAGGTGGCACTAAGCCCAGAGGTCATGTATGAATTGCCAAGTCTGTTGCAGTTGGATGCCCAGCTACGTAGACGGCAACGCAAGCTGGCAAAGCAACAGGACAAGAGTAACGGCTGGCCTGGAACCAAGCTACGTATACACAGGGTGTACAGGGCGATACGTCATGTCATAAAGAACTGGTGCCACCACACCAGTCGCCTCATCGCTGACATACACGATCGAGTCATCTTGGAGGAGCTGAACATGCAGGGTATGACCCAGAGCGCCCAAGGCTCTGTGGACAAGCCCGGCAAGAAGGTAGCGCAGAAAAGAGGACTGCATCGTGCTGTCTGGCGCCGCGGTTGGGGACAATTGGCACGGTATATGGATTACAAGACGTATACAGAAAAGATAGACCCTAGGTACACGTCACAGCGTTGTCATACTTGTGGCCAAGTACGCAAAGCCAACCGCAAGTCCCCGTCTGTCTATCACTGCAAGGAATGTGGTGTGGAAAAGAATGCCGACGTACATGCGGCGCTGAACATACGGGACAAAGGGTTGGGTAAGCATACGGCGTTCGGGGATGGCGCAACTGCGGGTGGAGGTGGCAGCATTAGCTGGCCTGTGAAACCGGAAAATGTATCCGGTGCAACATGGCGGCCTGCGGGCGTGGTGTGAGTACGTATGTATTGGGGGCTATATACGTACCCACACCACGCAGTGCAGCCAGGCGAGGGGCAGGCTAGCACAGGGTATGAACCTAGAAGAGACAATGGTTTACCGGGGTGTTACCTTGCGGGTGCGCCCGGGCAGTAAGGCCAAGCACGACAAGATGATGCGGATCGGCGGGGCTTGTCGCAAGGCAGGGAACGAGGTCTTGGCAATCTGTGAGAAGCAGTGGCAAGACTACAAGGCCGGTGAAGGTGATAAGCCATCCGTCACGTTCTTCTCTCTGTATAAGTTGTACGTACAAGTCAAGCAGGCATTGCCCTGGTTGGCGGAGTTGCCCGCAGGTACGGTGCGCTACACCATGAAACACTTGTCGGAAGCCTACAAGTGGTTCTTTGGTGGTGCTGGGCGGCCGGCGTGGAAGCGTAAATTCAAGGACACGCCTAGATTTACCGTGCCCGACAATATCAAGGTTAAGGGCAAGAAGATCTACATCCCCAAGCTTGGGTGGGTGAAGTTGACAGGCAAGAACCCCTACACTGGTTGCAAGCCCAAGCAGGCCACGTTCAAGTACGAAGCGGGCAACTGGTATGTCTCTATTTTGTATGAAGTATCTGATCAGCGGCCGGTCAGACCGGGTAAACCTATTACTCCCCTGGGCATCGACCGGAACGTGGGGCAGGTAGCATTAAGTACTGGCGTTAGGTATGAACTGCCGGCGCTGCTAGAGCGGGATGCCAAACTGCGCAGACTGCAGAAGCAGTGGGCCCGCCAACAGTACAAGCGCAACGGCTGGCAACATACCCAGCTACGTATCCCGAAGATATACAGGGCGATACGGAATGTCATCAAGAACTGGTGTCACCAGACCAGTCGCATCATCGCTGACATACACGATCTAGTTATCTTGGAAGACCTGAACATTCAGGGTATGGCCAAGAGTGCCCGTGGCTCCAGGGAAGAACCCGGCAAGAATGTGGCTCAGAAAAGAGGATTGAATCGTGCTATCTTGCGCAGCGGGTGGGGACGACTGGAACGGTATATGGCTTACAAGACGTATACGGAAAAGATAGATCCCAAGTACACGTCACAACGTTGTCATAACTGTGGGGGTAGTACGCAAGGCCAACCAGAAGTCCCAATCTGTTTATCATTGTGGTGAATGTGAGGTGGAAAAGAACGCTGATGTAAACGCGGCTTTGAACATCCGGGATAAATGGTTGGCTAGAAATATGGCGTCCGGGGACGGCGCAGCTGCAGGTGGAGGTGGCAGCGTGAGCTGGCCTGTGAAACCGGAAAATGTATACGGTAAAGCATCGCGGCCTGCGGGCGTGGTGTGGGTACGTATATAGTCCCCTATGTATTATGTATATAGTCCCCTTTCCTTGTAGTCATCCTCTTCATGTGTGAATCCATGACTCTTTCGTCCACTGTCGTTGCTGCCATTCAGCAGGGAATCCAGCCCGACCGTCTCCTTGATACAGCCCTGCACCTGATCCGCACACCCAGTCCCACCTGCGATGCTGGCCAGGCTTTGGATGTCTTGGCATCCATCCTGGAGCAGGAAGGGTTCAGGGTTGAACGCAGGGATGCGGATTGGCCATCCGCCCCTGCCGTAGTTGCCCGTTTTGCAACGGGCCAGCCAGGACGTACCCTCCAGTTCGACTGCCATCTGGACACGGTGCACCTGCCTTTCGTGCCGCCCCGTGTAGAAGACGGTGTACTGTACGGTTCGGGCGCTGCCGACATGAAAGGGGGTACGGCCGCTGCCGTGGAAGCCCTGCGCGTATTGCGGGATACAGATGTCCTGGCAGCAGGCGCTGTCTTGCTGACGGCCCACGACCACCACGAAGGTCCTTGGGGAGACAAGCGCCAGGTGCGGGCCCTGATTCGCCAGGGCATTTGCGGGGACGCTGTTCTGTTGCCCGAGTATTTTTGCCAGTGGCTTCCTTCGGCGGGCAAGGGCATGGCCATTTTCCAGGTGACGCTGGAGCGGGACCAGCCGCCGCTGCACGAAATCCACCGCCTCCCGGACTGTCCTGACGTGATCGCGGCAGGGGTAGATCTTGTGAGCCGGCTGCAGGCTCTCGGTACGTGTCTGCAGCCGGCTCTGCCTGCGGTGGCGGGTGTAGATTCGCTGTTCATTGGCCAGGTACGGGCGGGTGAAATGTACAACCAGTCCCCGCAGACCTGTCTGGTGGAAGGCACGCGACGCTGGACCGAACCCGGTGCCGGGGAGGCTGCACGCCAGGTCCTGCAACAGATCGTGACACAGTGTGCACAGGATCATGGCGTACACGCCAGGCTGAACTGGGAACTGCAGGGCGATGCCTTGCGGCTGGCAGAAGACAGCGCGTTTGTCCAGGCCTTTCAGACAGCCCACAAGGCCGAGGCTGGTATGGTCTTGCCTTTTGGGGCCAAACCTTTCATTGACGACGGTAATCTGTACGCTGCCTGGGCGGGTATTCCGGCCATAACCCACGGGCCAGCCGCCCGGGGTGCCCATACTGTACACGAGGAAGTACCGGTTGCGGAACTGGCCCGTGTCGCACGCGTGTATGCCCTGACCGCCTGTGCCTTTTGTCCCGGCCACTGAAGCCCGGGATGTCTGCTTGGACCATCTGCATACCGGGAAGGCAGAGGAGCGCCGGACAGGCTGAACAGTACCCATTATTTGGGTACCTGCTCCTTGCTTCCTTGCGCAAGTCAGCTACAGTTCCCGGCTGGATGATGTCGCAGCCGGAGGGCTTCAGGTGGGAAGAGGCCGGATGCGCTGGAGAAAGCGGCTGACGCGATGGCCCAGGCACCCGGAGGCGGGTACGGGCGTCGGCTGTGCTGCGTCGGGGGTCTCAGGTACATCATCCACGTTGTCTTCCGCCGGTTCTGTCGGTTGCGGGGCCGGTGCGGGTGCCAGGGATTGCAGAACTGTCCAGGCATCCACACGGCCGGTGCCTTGCACAACGGCCGGCTGGTTCAGGGCCAGGCAGTGCAGTTGCAGGATATCCTTGACTTCCACCGGCGTGAGGTCAGGTTGCAGTTCACGCATCAGGGCACACAGGCCTGCGATCAGGGGCGTGGCCATGCTGGTGCCGCTCATGCGGGTATAGTAGGCGTCTACCACTTCCCCCAGGCTGGTCCCGGTGGCTCGCGCGGCCACGATCTCGTGTCCCGGCGCCACGAGATCCGGTTTGAGCAAGCCCCGGGCGGTAGGGCCGCGACTGCTGTATGCCACCACACGATCCGCTTGGTCCACCGCCCCTACGGTGATGACGTGAGCGGAGGATCCGGGACTGCCAATGGTCCGCGGCTGGGGACCGGTGTTCCCTGCCGCCACTACCACAATGGTGCCCTTGGACACTAGCAACGCGCACATCTGGCTAAGCGGATCGTCCCCCAGACTTGTCGCACTGGTGCCCACGGACAGGTTGATGATGTGAGCCCCGTTGACGCTGAGCCATTCCAGACCTGCCATGACTTGACTCATGCGGCCTGTGCCGCCCTTGCCCATCACACGGGCGGCCAGCACGTGTGCCCCGGGGGCGGCCCCGGCAAAGCGGCCCTGGCTGGCGGCTCCGGAACCACAGGCGATGGACGCTACGTGCGTACCATGGCCATCCAGATCCTTGCTGGAGGACGCAACCAGCCCTGTGAAATCTTGGCTGCCTTCCACACGCCCGGCAAAATCCGGATGTGTATCGTCCAGACCCGTATCCGCGATGCCAATCAGGGAGTTCTGGCCCGAGAGCCCAAAATCTGCCCAGGCGCGATGCAAACCTGTATGTGCACCTGAGTGGTCCAGGCAGGTGGAACACATGGCATCGTACCAGATGGCCCGAATCCGCGTATCCCGGGTCAGATCCTCTACGTCTGCCTTGCGCAGCTGACCGGCTGTGTAGGGCATTTGGCTACCCTGATGCTGGATATGGAGATTGGGTGTGTTGCGGGTGTTCCGGGTATGGAACGACGTCAGGCCATCCGTATCCGCAAACAGGAGGATGACGGGTACGTCGTCGCTGCGCGTGGTGGATGCGGCGGTCAGTATGCGCGGATCCAGAAAAGGGAGAGTAGGCTCCATGCGTGGTTGAGGCTGCGATGTGGGGCAACAATGTTGGGACCGTGCCGGGCCCATGACACTCTGAATCCCATTCTACCACCTGCTGCCCGGGCCGTGCGATTCAGCCCCGGAACACTGTGCCGATCCGATGGGTTGTGCTCCGGTACGGTGTACCGTGCTAGCATTAGGTGCCAGCGACATGTACCGGAGAGGAGGCAGCCTTGATGCGACATCGGGATGTGTACAGGGACAAGGTAGTCGTACTGACAGGTGCTACCTCCGGTATTGGCCGTGCGATGTGTCTGCAACTGGCGGAAGCCGGTGCATATCTGGTCATGGCGGCACGCAACGAGACTGCCCTGCAAGCCATGGTGGAAGCCTGCGACCATAAAGGGGGCAAGGCCCAGGCGGTGGTCACGGATGTGACCGTGGAGGCGGACTGCCAGAACCTGGTGGCGCAGGCCATGGCCCGGTACGGTCGCCTGGACGTGCTCGTCAACAACGCCGGACTGTCCATGTGGTCCCGTGTGGACGAGATGCAGGATCTGGACCTGCTGCGCACCATCATGGCCGTCAATTACCTGGGTAGTGCCTACTGTACCTACTATGCGTTGCCCCACCTGAAACAGAGTGCCGGACGCATTGGTGTCATTGCCAGTCTGACGGGCCGGGTGCCTGTGCCCACCCGGGCCGGTTATGCCGCCAGCAAGATCGCCATGACCCGCTTTCATGAATCACTGCGTGTCGAGCTGCACGGGACGGGAGTCAGTGTTACCGTTGTCTTCCCGGATTTTGTGGCGACGGACATCCGCAGTCACTCCCGCGGCCCCGACAACAAGCCCCTTGGCTACAGTCCGGCCCAGGAATACCGGATGATGACGGCTCCGCGCTGTGCCGAGCTCGCGCTGAATGCCATCGCCCGCCGCCGACGCGGTACCATCCTGTCTCTGCGCGGCAATGCCGCGGTGTTCACCAAGCAGATTTGGCCCGGCGTGGTTGATATGATTGCCCGGCGTACCATACGCAAGGGCAAGTAGCACCGGGCAATTCAGGGCGCAGGGCCCAAGGCAACCGGGCGCTCCGGATCCGTAATCCACTCGCTCCAGGAACCGGGATACAGCCTGGGCATACCCAGTCCGGCATGCACAGCCGCCAGTACGGTATGACAGGCACTGACGCCTGAGCCGCAATAGATGACCGTTTCGGTCATGGCGGGTGTACCCCAAACGCTGCGCAGCACAGCTGCCAACGCATCAGGCGGCAGGAAGGTGCCGTCGTCGTCGAGATTGTCCTGGTAGGGATGGTTGAGCGCACCCGGAATGTGTCCGCCCCGGGCGTCGATAGGTTCCTGCGCTCCCGCATAGCGCTCCGGATCCCGGGCATCCACTACCACCGGTTTTGTCCAGCGCGTTCAGAATAGCGTCAGCCTCGACCACCAGAGAGGGATCGACTGCGGCCTGACAGGTGCCGGGCAGTGGCGTGGCTGTCTCCACGGTCAGGGGATATCCCTGTTGGGTCCACGCGGCAAGGCCACCATCCAGCACGCTGACCCGGGTATGGCCCAGCCAGCGCAGCATCCACCACAGACGACTGGCGAAGACACCGCTGGTGTCGTCATAGGCAATCACGCGCGTGTTGTCGTGGATCCCCCACGTCTGCAGTTTGGCTTCAAAAGTGGCCACCTCCGGCAGCGGGTGCCGGCCTGTACGGCCCGGGATGATGGGACTCGACAGATCGTGATCCAGATGGGCGAATACGGCTGTCGGCAGGTGGCTCCGGGCGAATGCGCGGGAACCGTAGTCCGGATCCTGCAGGGCAAAACGACAATCCACAAAACGCACTTGATCCGGATCATTTTGCCACAGGGCATAGGCGGTGGTGGCCGTGATCAGAGGCGACGAGTCATACATATGGCGATCATCCTGAATACATGGCCTTGACAGATCCTGGCCGGTTACCTGAAGCGGCTGTTCCGCAGCATCACAGGGTTGCGTAATGTCCATTCTGTCCCCAATGGGCCAAAGGGGCAATAATCCATCCCTGGCTTATTGGGCCCGATATCCGGGGCCAACCCACATCTCACTGCAGTGCACAAGGCAAGCCGTGCGTATGCTGCGGACAGCTGCCTGCAGTGAGCGGCAAGTCTGCAGGTCCAGTCCCCCGATTGTGAGTCAGCAGCATAAAGCGGGTCCTGGCTTCAGCGCGGTGGCAGCAGGAATTTCTGCAGTTTCCCCATGGCGTTGCGGGGCATCTCCTCCACAATGTGAAAGGCGCGGGGGCACTTGAAACTGGCCAGTTGCTGACGGCAGTACGTTTCCAGACCACCGGTCTGAAAGTGCTCATTCACCACCATGTACGCTACGGGCACCTGACCCCATTCCGGATCAGGCCTGCTGACGACGGCCGCTTCCTGAATCCCCGGATACAGGACCAGCGCTTCCTCGATTTCCCGGGGATAAACGTTGAAACCGCCGCAGAGGATGAGTTCCCGGCTGCGTCCGAGCAGAGTCAAATAGCCCGTTTCGGGATCGAGGTAGCCCAGATCACCGGTACAGAACCAGCGCTGCTGCAGGTGATCATGCACAAAACCGGCGGCTGTGGCCTCCGCGTCTTCCCAATAGGCACTGAAGACATTGCTGCCCCTGACCAGCAGCTGGCCCGTAGTGCCGGCGGGCACGTCCTGGAATTCCTGATCCACAATGCGGGCTGAAACGCCGGGCAGGGGCAGACCGACGGTACCCGGCAGCCGGGCACCGGCGTAGGGGTTGCTGAAATTCATGCCGGTTTCGGTCATGCCGTAGCGTTCCAGAATGACGTGACCGGTCAGACGCTGGAAACGCCTGTGATCCTCCGCGGCCAGGGGTGCACTGCCGGAACAAAAGAGCCGCATGTGGCGCAAATCTCGCTCCCGGTTCTCCTCCAGGGCCTGAATCAGGCGAAAGTAGATGGTGGGTACGGCGAAGAACAGTGTCGGTATGCCACTGGTCAGGCAATCCAGGGTGGCCTGGACCTGGAAGGATGGATGCAGGTGCACCGTGGCGCCACGGGCCAGGGCACAGGTCAATCCCACTATCAGGCCATGTACGTGAAACAGGGGCAGAGTCAACAGCAGCACGTCATCCGGCTGCCAGGCCCAGGCACTGAGCAACCCGGTGACGGTGGCCACGATATTGTTGTGTGACAGTATGGCGCCCTTGCTGTGCCCGGTGGTGCCCGAGGTGTACATGATCAGGGTCGTATCGTCACTGCCTATAGACAGGGCCGGGGCCCGCTTTGCCGGCGTTCCAGACAGATCCTCCAGCAGGTGGCACGCGATTGCCTGCATGCAGTGAAGGGATGGATTGCGCAGATGAACGGCGTTGTCACGGTCGGTCAAAACCAGACGGGGAGTGCAGTCGGACAGGATGTGCTCCAGCTCCCGCTGGCGGTAGCGCAAGTTGATGGGGACCATAATGGCACCCAGGCGCAGCAGGGCCAGATAGGCCACCACGAAAGAGCCGGAATTGCCGGCGTAAAGGGCGACCCTGTCGCCGGGCCGGACACCCAAGCCATACAGATGCCCCGCCATGGCAGCTGCCTGGCTGTCAAGCTCCGCGCAGGTCCAGACAAGAGTTTGCTGTCCGGTTTCCACTACAAGTGCCGGCTTGTCAGGATGCTGTTGCAGGGGAATGGAAAAGAGGGTCTGGAGATTCATGCGCAAGCTGCCGACGGTGCTGTGTTTTATGCCAGGTACAGGACATTATCGCTGATCAGACAGGGACCGGGAACACTTGGGGCCGGGGCGACAGGGGAACAGGCAAGCATATTCCAGTGATGGCCTTCTGCAACTCCGGACCCGGATCAGGTCACGCTATAATGGGGGACTATATACGTACCCACACCGCGCAGTGTGGACAGGAGACGACAAGTTAGAATAGGCCATGAATATAGAAGAGAACATGGTTTACCGGGGCGTTACCTTGTGGGTGCGGCCGGGCAGTAAGGTCAAGCACGACAAGATGATGCGCATCGGCGGGGCTTGTCGCAAGGTCTGGAACGAAGTCTTGGAAATCTGCGAAAGGCAGTATCAGGACTTCAAGGCCGGTAAAGGCGATAAGCCATCCGTAACGTTCTTCACCCTGTGCTAAGGTGTACTTGCAAGTCAAACAGGAATTGACTTGGTTGGGTGAGTTGCCATCAGACACTGTGCGCCACACCATGAAACACTTGTCGGAAGCCTACAAGCGGTTCTTTGATGGTGCGGGCCGTCCGGTGTGGAAGCGTAAATTCAAGGACGCACCAAAGTTTACTGTCCCCGACAGAGTAAAAATCAAGGGCAAGAAAATTTACATCCCCAAGCTCGGGTGGGTCAAGCTAACAGGAAAGAACCCGTACGCGGGGTATAAGCCCAAGCAGGCCACGTTCAAGTATGAAGCAGATAATTGGTATGTATCTATCCTGTATGAAGTGCCTGAACAACGCCCGGCTGGACCAGACAAGCCTATTAATCCTGTAGGAATTGAGCGCAACGTAGGGCAAGTTGCGCTAAGCACAGGGGCTATGTATGAACTGCCGCCACTGTTGCTCCTGGATGCCAAGCTGCGTAGGCTGCAGAAGAAATTGGCACGGCAAGAGTACAAAAGCAACGGTTGGCAAAACACTAAGTTACGCATTCAAAGGGTATACAGGGAGATGCGTCATGTCATAAAGAATTGGTGTCACCAGACCAGTCGCAGCATCGCTGACATACACGATCTAGTTATCTTTGAAGACCTGAACATGCAGGGGATGACCCGGAGTGCCCGTGGCTCCAAGGACAAACCCGGCAAGAATGTAGCCCAGAAAAGAGGCTTGAATCGTGCTATTTTACGCAGCGGTTGGGGACGGCTGGAACGGTATATGAGTTACAAAACCTATACAGAAAAGATAGACCCCAAGTACACATCACAAAAGTGTCACAACTGTGGTGTTGTACGCAAAGCCAACCGTAAATCCCAATCTGTTTACCATTGTGGTGAATGTGAGGTTGAAAAGAACGCTGATATAAATGCGGCCTTGAACATCCGGGATAAGTGGTTAGGTAGGAATATGGCGTCCGGGGACGGCGCAACTGCGGGTGGAGATTGCAACGTGAGTTGGTCTGTGAAATCTGAAAATGTATACGGCAAAGCATCGCGGCCTACGGGTGCGGTGTGGGTACGTATATAGTCCCCCTATAATGAAAGCGTGACAACAGGCAGGTAGACTACCGGCCATGTGCTGCCGGGCAGAACGCATCTTCCCGATGTATGGCTCCTGGGATACCGGCAAGGCCGGCAATTCCATGGGCTGGCCGGAACGTCCTGCTGTCAGGCATGACCGCACCCCCCTGCGGGTCCCCGGCTGGAACAGGCCGGTGGCAAGTCGGGCCGCAAGCAATCCAGGAGGCGAATACACAGCGAGCATGCATAGCCAATCAACGTATCTGGCCTATGACGAGAGTAATCTGCTGCATTCCCTGTCCGGGCATCCGGAACACGAGGGCCGATTGCGTACCACAGTCCGGCTTCTGCAAACCACCGGGTTATGGGAGCGCCTGCATCACGTGCCGTCACGCCAGGCCCTGGCAGCGGATCTGGCCCGAGTGCATTCCCCGGTCCTGCTGGACCGCCTGGCCCAGTCCCCCGCCCCGGGTACGACAGCCTGGCTAGACCGGGACACGTATATCAATGCGCACAGTTTTGAGGCGGCCCGGATCGCGTCCGGCGGCGTGCTCCAGGTGACGGCTGCGGTATGGTACGGAGAGGCCGTGAATGGTCTGGCCCTGGTCCGGCCGCCCGGTCATCATGCCACCCCGGATCGGGCGATGGGGTTCTGCCTCCTGAACCATATCGCCGTAGCCGCCCGCTGGGCCCGGACCTGTGCCGGGGCAGATCGGATTCTGGTGTTCGATTTTGACGTGCATCACGGCAATGGCACCCAGGATGTCTTTTATGCCGATCCCGGTGTGCTCTTTGTCAGTCTCCACCAGAGTCCCCTGTACCCCATGACAGGCTACGAACAGGAAACCGGCAACGGACCGGGGGTGGGGACAACCTGCAACCTGCCGCTGCCGGCGGGTACGGGGGATGTAGGCTACCGGCAGGCCATGGAGCGCATTGTCTTGCCTTTGGTCACGGACTTCGCGCCGCAGCTGATCCTCGTGTCAGCCGGTTTTGACGGACACTGGCAAGATCCACTGGCCAATATGCAGCTGTCCCTGGCCGGTTATGCCTGGATCGTGCAGACGCTCAGGCAATGGAGCGAACAATTCTGTGAGGGCAAGCTGGTGCTGGTGCTGGAAGGCGGTTACCAACTGGAAGTGTTGGCCCACAGCGTACACAATGCGGTACAGATTTTGCTGCACCAGGAGGAATTTCTGGATCCCTTCGGCTCCTCCGGCACCCGGGAAACCGACGTCACTGCCTGGCTTCTGCGCTTGGCCCGGCAATGGGGCCTGACGTAGGCTGCAACGGTGCCATGACGGAGTGGGCCGATGCAGGACCGGATGCCCCGGTCGAAGACGAAGCATCCCGACAGCTGCCGCTGACGGCGTGGATGGCGATTCTGGATCGGCATTTGGCGTCCGGGCGCCTGGAAGCGGCGTCTATTGTACTGCGCGGGTTGCTGGCCCAACGCCCGCTGCATCTGCCGGCGTATGAGCGAGCCCTGTCTGTGACCTGGCAGCTGGGCAGTTTCCGTGAGTGCGAGTCGATGGCCTGGCGCCTGCTCAGCGCGGATCCCCTCAATTGGACTGCCTACACCATGCTGGCCTTGATCGCGGCCAGGCAGACGGGTCCCCGCAGCGAAAAGACCGCCCGGTTTTGGCAAAGGGTCTGGCATCTGAAACCGCTGGACCCGGAAGTCCGCCAGCATTGGCTGGCGGTGAACGGGAGCCTGGAGCTGGATCTGCCCGCCCTGGGTTTTCTCCGCATGTACGGCCGACACTGGCTGGAGGCTGCCGCCCTGTTCGGGGAACTCAGTGCCCGGTTTCCCGAGCGGGAGGAATGGCGTTTGGCCCGGCTGATTGCCCTGTGGCGGGGATATCAGCGGGAAGAAGCATGGACAATGGCGCGATCTTTGGTGGATCGCAATCGGTATCTGCTGGCTTGCTGGCATATACTGTCTGTCGTGGGGGATCAGGCGGATCAGGCCATTGCCCAGACCTATATCACCATGCTGGATCCGGATGGTGCCCACACCCGGCAAATGCTGGGCTTTGAATTTGTACCTGCGGGAAGCAGTGTCCCGCAGGTGGAGGCGCCAGCATCCAATGAACTGCTGATGCGCTGTCTGTATTTGCAGGAGTAGTCGGGGAATGAAGGAAAGAACCTTTGTGATTCTCAAGCCGGACGCCGTACAGCGGGGACTGACAGGCGAAATTCTGGCCCGCTTCGAGCGGCGTGGCCTGAAACTGGTGCAGTTGCGCATGCTGCACGTGAGCGAGGAATTGGCGCGGGAACACTATGCCGTGCACAAGGAGCGACCCTTTTTCGCGGATCTGATCACGTACATTACCAGTGCCCCCGTCGTGGCCCTGATTCTGGAAGGACGCAACACCATCCAGCTGGTGCGGTCCATGGTAGGAGCAACCAATCCGGCAGAGGCGGCTCCGGGCAGCATTCGGGCGGACTTTGGGGTCGACATAGGCCGCAATCTGATCCATGCCAGCGATGGTCCGGACACCGCGGCGGCGGAAATCGCATTATGGTTTGGTACAAGTCTGGTGGAATGGGACAATCCCCTTGAGCCCTGGATCTGGGAGTGAAGCACGGACCCCAAGCGTATGAACAGTCTGGATTTGTCCCACAGCCTGGTGAATTGGCTGGAAGCGAAACAGGTGGCTGACATCGTCTTGCTGGATATCCGCGAAAATTCCAGTATTGCCGACTATTTCCTGATTGGTACGGTGGTGAACGACCGTCATGCCCGGGCCATTGAGGAGGATATCCTGCGCGATTTCCGACGGGAGCAGAAAGTGCGTCCGCAGGGCATTGAGGGCCGACCCGCTGATGGCAGTGGCTGGCATCTGCTGGACTACGGCGACGTAGTTCTCCATCTCTTCACATCCGAAAGTCGCGCCCACTACGGTCTGGAAGAGTTCTGGAAAGCTGCCCGGGTGGTACTCAAGATGCAGTGATGGAAACCTCTCCTGTTTATATCTATAAAAATTGTATATTCCCAGGATGTGCAGCTCCTGCACTGGTCTGCCTTTACAGTTGGTCAACACACCCCGGGTACTGCACCCTCAATGGGACTGGACACCTAAATTCGACCAAAATTACAAGCCTGCAGCCTGCGACATCCCCAGGCTGTGTGCATGGTAGACAGGGATTGTCAGGTTGCGGGTGACGCGGTATATCTATCAGGGACGGCAAAGCCTCCACTCCGGACACCCGACCGGAACCGCGCCGTTACCCTGATACTCCGGGTCACCGTACCTGGTGCACCACCCCGCGGGACGCGTGGGCCGTAACCAGATCGGTGGCCATGTGCAGAAAGAGACCGTGTTCCACGATACCCGCGCGCGCCTCGAGGGTTTGGGCCAGGCGGGCGGGATGGGCCAAGGGCCCGAAGTCCGCGTCCAGAATCAGGTTGCCCTGATCGGTCCGGTAGGGATCCCCATCGGCAGCCCGCCGGACCTGTACCTTGCGGGCGCCCTGCACCCGCAGAAACCGGTGCTGTGTTGCCAGACCAAAGGGCAGTACTTCTATGGGCAGCGCCCAGAGCGTACCCAGGCAAGCGGACAGCTTGCTTTCGTCCACCACAATGACGAGGCGGTCACTGGCCTGGGCCACGATCTTTTCCCGGGTCAGGAAACCGCCGCCGCCCTTGATGAGATCCAGTTGCGGATCGACCTCGTCAGCGCCATCCACACAAACGTCAAGGCGGGGATGGCGATCGAAATCCGTGAGCGGAACACCCTGCTGGCGGGCAATCCGGGCCACGGCTTCGGCACTGGGAACACCGACGACGTCACGCAGGGCACCCTGCTGCAAGGCACGACCCAGGGCCACAATGAACAGTTCCGCTGTGCTGCCGCCCCCCAGGCCCACGGTCATGCCGGACGCAATGAATTGCAGGGCATACTGGGCTGCCTGCTGTTTCAGGGTAGCGGAAGCGGTCATGCGGCATGTCCTTGCAGGCGGGGCAGAGGGTGGATACTCAATCGGCGTCCAGGAAATAGGGCACTTCCCGGATCACACGCTGTTGTTGGTCGAGGGTTGGGAAATGGCCACAGTCCGGCAGGATGATGACCCGGGCTTCCGCCAGATGGCGGCCCAGACGCTCGGCCTGGCTGTAGTGTACATAGGGATTGGCGTCCCCGTAGAAGACCAGAGCAGGGCTCCGGACATGCCGTATCATCTGGGGATGATCCCAGAACAGGCTGTCAGGCTGTCCCCAGTGCAGCCAGCACTGGAAACCGGGCTGGGCCGTCTTGGCTCGGAAGACGCCACAGGCCTGGTGCCCGATGGCCCGGGCGTGGTGTTTCTGTGTCGTGCCCTGTACATAGTAGCGATTCAGGCTGGCCTGGAGCAGCGGGCCGGACATGAGGCTGCTGACGAGGGGACGACGCCACCACCGGAGACCGCCGGGCAATTTCAGATCCGGGTACAGGGATGGACTCAGCCAGATCGTCCGCTGTACGCTGTGGGGATAGGCATGCACAAAGCGCAGCTGGACCAGACAGCCCAGATCCTGGGCCATGAGATGAATGCGCGGGAGGGCCAGGGCCAGCCGAAACGCTTCCAGCATTTCGGCCAGATGCTGGAAATCCAGTTCCAGCCCCGCATCGGTGCGACGGGCCACAGACCAGAGATCCGGGGCCAGAATGCGCCAGTGGGTGGGCAAATGGGGAATCAGGTGTGTCCAGAATTCCTTGGTCGCCAGCATCCCGTGCAACAGGACCAGCGGTGTACCTGTGCTGTTCTCGGGGCCGGAGGCCAGCAGGGACATGTCCCCCAAATGGGTGGCCACTGTTTGTTCTTGCAGGATCACGATGCAGGCCGGGGATCGGGAAGCGGGTCAAACGGGAGCCGGCACTGCCAGCAGCGAGTCCTTGGCCGTCTGGATGTCGAGGTCCTGGCGTTGCCGATCCAGGTAAAAGGAAACTTGGGTATACCCTATCTCCTGCAGCAGGTCCAGGGCCTCGGGGAACTGGTCTCCTACCCGTGAGGCCACGTGGGCGTCCGCACCCAGCACCACGGGAATGTCCCGCTCGTACATCATGGTCAGCTGGTCGCGGCCCGGACTGAACTCCTTGATGCTCTTGTAAAGCCCCGAGGTATTGAGTTCCATGGCCACGTCCGTGCGGGCGATCCGATCCAGGCTGCGGGCCACATCCGCGGCAATAGCCTGAAAATTCCATTCCCGGTGCTTGACGTTCTTGATCAGGTCAGGATGGGAGAGGCAGTCGAAGAGTCCTGATTCGGCTGCCTCCGCCAGATGCCGGTAGTAGCCGCGCCGGAATTCCGTAATGTCGTCCTGCCGAAACGCCTGCCTGTAATAGTCAGCTTGCGCATGCACGGAGCCCAGAATGTAGGAAAACTCCTGGGCGGCGTGCAATTCTTCCAGCCAGGGCACGAAATCGGGCACAAAGTCACTTTCAAGCCCCAGCCGCACATCCAGGCGGTCCTGCCAGCGGACTGCCGTGGACGTTACGAGATCGACATACTCCGCCATTTGCTCCGGACGCATGCGTACGTTCGCATTGATGCCGTCGGGCAGGGGACAATGACAGGTGACGGTCATGCCTTTCAGTCCCCGTTCCACAGCCACAGCTGCATAGTCGTCCGGTGTGCCTGTTGCGTGTTTGCACAGTTCGGTGTGCGTGTGGGACTCGTATAGACAGGGGCTGTGTACAGAGGTCATGGGTTCCGTCTCTCCTCAGGCAGGGCAAGCGACACTCATGCTAGAGCCAAGCATGAGCGGGATGTTTCAAGTCTAATGTTTTGCGCGCCCTGACACACAATATGCATGCGCTGAATCAAGTCGGCATCTGCCGGGCAACCGCAAGGTCAGACCCCGCGGGCCGGACGTGGATCGGTGGGGAACAACGGCAACTGCCAGGCAGATGGAA
The DNA here is from genome assembly GCA_965200385.1 of Caldilineaceae bacterium. GTDB lineage: Bacteria > Chloroflexota > Anaerolineae > Caldilineales > Caldilineaceae > Bin34. The sequence continues at coordinate 2,602,453 of OZ241342.1, read as the reverse complement.
CCGAATCTACGGCAGGTCACGGAAAACCTGCCGGCGGTGCCAGGCCAGATACTTGGGTTCGGGTTCATGTTTGGATTGCCGGGGCCGCCGAATGGGCTGTCCTGCATATTGCAGGAACCAGAAGTGCCATGCTTCATTCTGACCGTGCAATTCGTCAGAGACCAGGAGCTCCAGCGTGTCTTCCAGGCCAATGCCACCCCTATCAAAGGCCCTGTGGTGCACGACACACAGTGCCAGCCCATTGGGTACCGCGTCTGGTCCCCCACTGGCATGCCACTGGATATGGGCTGCTTCCAGACCCATCAGACGGTCGTCCAGGCGAATGTCATAACCGCAAATGGCACACCGGTACTCATACGCCCGGAGTACGTTGTTGCGAAACCTGGGATCGCGTGGCCTGAGTATCTTGTCGGTTGCGGCCAGGGGATTCAGGATCTCGTGCAGGTTGACCGCTTCCAGCAATTCCTGGTGCAAGCCCTCGGGAAAATGACTGCTCAGCAAATACTCGACGGCCTGCTTGCGCAATGCGGGATTCCCGTGCAGCAGCTGGTACACCTCGGCCGGCAAGCCGCCCTTGATCTGGCTGTGCCGCAGCATGGCCGGATGCAATTGCCCAGATCGGTCCAAATGGGAAGGGGGCAAGCCCTGAATTTCCCACAGTCCGTCCTTGGTCAGACGCAGAAATGGGTGTTCCGGATGATAGGAGCGGCGGGGTGGTCCAAAGCGCTTCAGGAGATCCTGCAATTCCGCGGCAATTTCCGTATAGGGACGCAGGCGTGCATGCCCCTGGCCCAGATCTCCCAGGGCCAGGAGCAGCAACAGGGGTTTGTGCGGTGCCCGTTCCTGTCCCCGGCGCCAGATGTTCATGGATGTGAGAAGAGCAAGGAAGCGTTCTGCCTTCATGGTCGCAGGGCTGTATCACTGGCAGGGTGTCGCCCCGCGGTCGCTCCGGGCGGCTGTCATTGCCATTGCAGGGCGACCCCGGTATAGGTGTCCTTGGCGTTGAGCAAGCCCAGATAGGCTTGCTCAATCTCGCGGGGCTGCATGCGGTGGGAGATCAGGGGCTCCAGCTGAATACGGCCCTCACGGATCCAGTCGAAGATCATGTGTTGCTTTTCGTATTGCGAGATATCGGCGTTGATGGCCGGGTACATGGGGTACTGCCATTCGAGTGCGCCCAGGACGCGGATGGAGCGGTAGTGTACGTCACCCAGAAAATCGGTCAGGTTCCCTGCCACAGGCGCCCGGGGTGTGCCCAGAATGACGAGCTGGCCAAACCTGCTGGTTGCAGCCAGGGCCTGCAGGCATACGGCGCTGTGGCCCACGGCATCCATGGCAATGGGGGCACCCTGCCCGTCCGTCAGGTCCATGATTTGCGCCTGCACTTCTTCGGGACTCCCGCCTAGCGTAATGCTGGTGCCTGTACGGGCGGCCAGGTCGCGCCGGTGCCGGATCGGATCCACACCGATTACACGACAGCCCCGGGCCCGGAACATCTGGGCGGCCAGATTGCCCACAATGCCCAGCCCGAACACGGCTACCGTCGGCGTGCCGTGCAGGGTGGTGACCAGAATGGCGGTAGCCGCTACCCCGGCCATGCGTGAAGCGGCCACGATGTCCAGGGGGAGATCGGCCGGGACGGGGCAGACCAGCTGGCTTTGCGTATAAAGGGCATATTTTTCATGGCGGGCATAGGTGAAAACCCGGTCGCCAATCTGGGCCCGGGTTACGCCGGATCCCTTGTCCACCACGGTGCCTACGTTCGCATACCCTGAACGCCATGGATAATGGCACCAGGTTCCTGCCTGCCATACCTGGGGCTCTACCCCCGTGTAATTGGCCAGTTCGGTACCGGCACTGATGAAAGTCCAGTCCGTGTCGATCAGGATCTGGTCTTCGCCCAGGGCCGCAGGATCAATCGTCTCCGTAGCCAGCTGTACCTGATTCTGGCCGGGGACCAGGACAAAGGTGTTTTCCATGTAGTTTCTCCTGTATGGACAAAGAGCAGGTGCCAAGGGCCCGGCCTGTATGCAGGTGTGGTCTATTCAGTATAGAAGGAAATCCCCGCTGTCCTGGATGCAGAGGGTGTTGGCGCAATAGAGCCGAGCTCCATTGCCTGCCTCTGCCGGGATTCCGAAGGCGGTTGGGACCGCGGTCCGGATCTCGTTGCCAGCCAATGCAGCCGGTACCCTGCCTGCCGTGTGTCTGCCCTTGCGCGCAAGCCCTGTGCAAACGCCTCACAGATAGCCGATGCAACGCAACGGGGAGCTGCAGGACAACGGCACCGGCCGTGAAATCGTGTCAGTGCAGCCGCTCAAAAATCCCGGCAGCGCCCATGCCGCCGCCTACACACATCGTGACCAGCCCCATGGTCTTGTCGCGGGCCGCCAGTTCATAGATCATTTGCACGGTCAGTTTGGCGCCGGTGGCACCCAGGGGATGGCCCAGGGCAACCGCGCCGCCGTTGACGTTGGTGATATCCTCGTCCAGGCCCAATTCCTGGATCACGGCCAGAGCCTGGGCGGCAAAGGCTTCGTTCAGTTCCACCAGATCGACGTCATCCAGCGCCATGCCGGCGTATTGCAGTGCCTTGGGGACTGCGGCTACGGGGCCGATACCCATGATCTCGGGATGTACGCCGCCCACGGCGAAACTGCGAAAACGGGCCAGCGGGGCCAGCCCTTCCGCCCGGGCGAGATCGCCGTTCATGAGCAGGACTGCCGCGGCACCATCGCTGGTCTGGCTGCTGTTGCCGGCGGTGACGGTGCCCCGGGCATGGAAGACCGGCTTGAGGGTGGACAGTCGTTCCAGGGTGGTGTCACGGCGAATGCCCTCGTCCTGCCGGAATTGGTATTTCTGTTCCGTGACTACACTGCCGGTGCCGGTACGGACGTGCACGTCGAGGGGTACGATCTGTTGCGCGAAGCGGCCTTCGTCCGTGGCTTGGGCAGCGCGCCGGTGGCTGCGCAGGGCGAACCGGTCCTGATCGTCCCGGGGAATCTCATAGCGCTGGGCCAGGTTCTCGGCAGTCAAGCCCATGTTGAGGTAGGTGCCCGGATATTCTGCCATCAGCCCCGGATTGGCCATGACCCGCTGGCTGGTCATGGGTACCCGGGACAGGCTTTCGACACCGCCGGCCACGATCACGTCCCCCATGCCGGCCATGATTTGCTGGGCCGCCATGGCAATCGTTTGCAGGCCGCTGGCACACTGCCGGTTGACCGTCTGGGCACTGACCGATTCAGGGAAACCGGCGCGCAGGGTAGCGATGCGGCCCACGTTGAGGCCTTGTTCAGCTTCCGGAAACGCGCAGCCGATGGCGACGTCGTCGATGCGGTCGGCCGGGATCCCGGCCCGGTCCACTACAGCTTGCAAGGTAGTGGCCAGCATGTCTTCGGGCCGCACGGATTTGAGTGCGCCCCGCGGGGCTTTACCTACCGCCGTGCGGGCGGCAGAGACGATTACAGCTTCCTTCATGGCAGTTGCTCCTTGGTGCCGGGCGCTGGCTAGTTGCGCAGCGGCTTGCCTGTGGCCAGCATGTGTTCGATCCGGTCCCGGGTTTTGGCTTCCCCCAACAGGCTCAGCACGGCTTCCCGTTCCAGATCCAGAAAGTATTGTTCGTCCATCCAGGTCCCGCGATCCAAATCCCCGCCACACAGGACGTGGACCAGTTTGGAGGTGACCAGAAGGTCGTGATCACTCATATAGCCGCCTTCGTGCCACAGGTAATTGGCCATGGCCAGATTGGCCTTGCCGTCAGCGCCCGCGGCGTACACGGTGCCGTCCGCTGTCGGGGGTTGATAGCCCAGATCGTGCTGGCGCCGAATTTCCCGTTCCGCCCAGGCCAGCATTTGGCTGGGACGGCCGATGATGGGGGTGTCCGGAGCCAGATAGCCGAAGTCCCGGGCTTCTGCGGCATGCCGTGACACCTTGGCCAGGCCAATCTGCTGCAGCAAGTGAGACAATGCCGTCCCGGGATCCTCCTGCAGCTGGATGAACCGGGGCTGCAGCCAGCGCCGCACCAGTTCCTTGCAGCCACCCCAGCCCGGAACGATCCCCACCGCCGTTTCCACCAGGCCCAGCTGGGCTTCCCGGTAGGGTACGACGCAGTCGGCCGCCAGCATCAGTTCCAGGCCACCTCCCAGCGCCAGACCGCGCATGGCCACGGCCACGGGGTTGGGGGCCAGCCGCAGTGCCATGAAAGTGTCCTGGCCGTAGCGGGCCATAGTCTCCAGGGTAGACCAGTCGCCCTCATCCAGCAGAGCGCGGACCTGCTTGAGATTGGCTCCGGCTGAAAACGTCTCGTCGTTGCGGGTTATGATCAGGCCCTGTGCCTGGCCATGCAGGTGATGCACCGCTTCCTGGCACAGGTCCAGCAGATCCCTGTCTATGATGCCCTGCGGCGAATGGATTTCAAGATACAGAATGTCGTCCTGGCCCCGGCACAAAGTCGCCGCCTCGTTGGTGTCCAGGGCCTGGCTTCGTTGCTGGATGTCCTGGAAACCGTGATAGCTCTCGCTGGCGGCTACGGGGACCGGAATGCCGTCAAAGCCGTAGGCCGTGCGCCGGGTCCCGGTGCTCTGGTGAAATCCCTGTTCCGTATCCGGGATCCAGGGCCCCAGCGTGAAGCCGGAACGCGCCAGCCGCTGTCGGGTGGTTTCCAGGCCCAGGGCGTCCCAGAGTTCAAACAGTCCCATTTGCCAGTGAAAGCCCCAATGCAGGGCCCGATCCACGGCATAGGCATCCGGTGCAATTTCGCCGGCGATGTGGGAAAGATAGGTGAAGGACCGTCCGTAGATTTCCCACAGAAACTGGCCGTAGACCGAATCCAGGGCCATAAGCTGCCGGAAGCGCTCGGGCAGGGGCAATGTAGCCAGGGCGGCGAGACGAGGCTCCTGCAACGTCTGCGGTGCCAGATACTGGACATGGCCCTCTTGGGCAGCCGCCAGATCCAGGCCGAGAAAGGTTTTCTGGCCTTGGGTGTCCTGCTGCACCTGATAAAAGCCCTGCCGGGTCTTGTTGCCCAAAAGTTGGGACTGCAGCATGCAGTCCAGAATGCGCAGGCTGCCCGCGTGGCGGTAGACCTGGCGAAAGGGATCGTCGGGGATCAGGTCATAGAGGTTGTCACACACCAGCTGCATGACGTCCAGGCCAATAATGTCGCAGAGCCGGAACGTGGCGGCCCGGGGCCGGCCTACGAGAGTGCCTGTCAGCTGATCCACTTCATGGACGGTCAGGCCCAGATCCACCGCCGTGTTCAGGGTGATTTGGTGCATGAAGGCAAAGACGCGATTCCCGATAAAATAGGGGCTGTCCCGGCAGACGACGGTTTCGCGGCCCAGACGCCGGGTCGCGAAATCCTGCAGTCGGTGCACTGTGTCCGGATCGGTTCCGGCATGGGGAATCAATTCCAGGAGCGGCAGGTAGCGGGGCGGGTTGAAAAAATGGGTGCCCAGGAAACGCTGTGACCAGCCGGATGGCAGGTCCTGGCACAGGAGATGGATGGGCAGCCCCGAGGTATTCGAGGAAACGATGGCATGGGCTGGGGTATGTTCAGCCACCCGGGCCAGAAGTTCCTGTTTGATCTGCAGGTCCTCCACTACAGCCTCGATGATCCAGTCGCTGGCCCCCAGCGCCGCCTCCAGATCGTCTTCCAGATTGCCGGGCTGGATGCGGGCCAAGGACTGCTCGTGGTACAGGTTGGGCGGGCGCAACGTGCGCATGCGCTCCAGACCGCTCCAGGCCGGACCGTTGCGTGCCACCTGGGCTGGTGTTACCCCTGGCGGTGCCAGGAAGGTCTCTTCATCCGGGGGTGCCGGCAAATCCAGCAGATGTACGTGGAGCCCGGCATCGGCCAGCACACCGGCAATGGCGGCCCCCATGGTGCCGGCACCGAGAACTGTAACGGTCTGAATGGTCATTGACATGTCAGGGATATAAGGCGTGTCCGCAAGATGAGCAACGTCTGCTGCACGCGGCAGGCGTTGCTCCCTTATTCTAAATCATGGCACGAACCGCGGGCGGAATTGGTGTTGCGCCATGATCCCGCATGCAGAACCCGGTCGACCGGCTCCCGGCATGCCTGTCCCCCGCCATGGCCGGGACCGCAGTGTGTGAAAACCGCCTTGCCCGGCGCCATGTTGGCCCCAACCTGAAACGACTCACCAGAGCTTGCCCGGATGGACACGATGTACCGTGCCGGGACCGGGAGGCATGCCCCGTCTGCTGACCCGTGCGTCAGGAACAGCGGCAATCCTTGCGATACGACAGCCAGGCCGGAAGGGCCTGAAAACCCAGCGCCAGATTGATCTGGAACATGGGATTGTTCTCTTCGTTGTCCGTGACGATCGCAAGGAAGCCATGGTCACGGGCGTACCGGATCGCCTGCAGTTTCAGGGCTGTGGCAATGCCCTGTCGCCGGTAGCCCCGGATCACGCCCGTCAGTCCGGTGAAAGCCCGTTCCGTGGAGGCCGGGGTGTTCCAGAGTTCGGTGCTCCCCACCCATTGACCGTCATGGACGGCGATCCACTTGGTGGCTGCGTCGAAGTCGGGGCCCTTGATGCGGCGCTGGATGAACTGCTCCAGGGAAGGCGGCTTGTAGGGATCCTGGCTCGGTACATCCTGCAGGATGGCGTTCACCAGATGCCACCATCGTTCCTGCCAATCCGGACAGTCGGCGGCAAGGGCTGCCAGGGACTGCAGCGTGATGCCGTTGGCCTTGACCTGCTGTTCCCTGACGGTAAAGGGAGCAAAGTCGAACGCTGACACGTCCAGTTCGGATTCTGGTTCGCGCAGCTGCAGCACAAAGCCGCGGTGTTCCAGAAAGCACATGGCGTCCGTTTTGTCCTCGCGTGTGGTGGTGATGAGGTAATCCACCCGGTGGGCCTGTTGCAAGCGGTGCAGACAGTGGTCGTACAGACGACCACCCAGCCCCTGACGCTGACAGGCGGGATCGACAGTCACCCAAATCTCGAACAGCTTCGGCTGCGTCAACCAGAATCCTTCTATCACATACCCGTAGGCCACGACCTGCCCCTCGTGCTCCATACACCATTCTTCCACCCAGGCCTCGCTGGGGCAGGAGTCGCGGCGATGCTGCTGGGCTTCTTCGGTAGTTGGCTGATCAGGCCACGTCAGGTTTTCCAGACGGGTGACAGCCCGGTTTTCTGCCGCTGTATCGCGGTACGGTCTCAATATCAACGTGCTTGCCTCCGGGTATGGGGCTGAACCGCGGCGTCAGGGGGAAGGCCGACGGTCCCGCCTAGCTGTTCGCTGTAAAATCCTTGCGAAATCCCAGCCAGGCTGGCAAGGGGGTAAAACCCAGGGCCATATTGATCTGGTACATGGGATTGTTCTCTTCATTGTCGGTCACGATGGTCCGGAAACCGTGGTCCCGTGCATACTGGATGGCCTGAAGCTTGAGCGCCGTGGCCACGCCCTTGCGCCGGGCCTGGCGCGTGACGCCGGTAAGACCCGTGAATGCCTTGTCCGTCGATGCCTCTGTAATCCAGAGTTCGGAAATCCCCACCCATTCTTCGCCCTGGCGGGCAATCCACCGGGTGGCGGTGTCGAAATCGGGGGACTCGCAACGGGACTTGATCCATTCGTCCAGCGGCCGCGGCGTGAAGGGCTCGGGCGAGGGCACGTCCGGGCTGATGGCCAGGTCCAGTTTCCAGTAACGCTCCTGCCAGTCGGCGCATTCCTCTGCCAGTTCCTGCAGGGAATGGATGGAGATGCCATGGGCACGTACCTGGTCTTGCTTGGCCCCGAAGGGTGCCGCATCGAAAGAGGACACGTCCAGTTCCGACATGGGTTCGCGAATGGTCTGCACGAAGCCACGGTTGGCCAGAAAACGCAACGCGTCGGTTTTGTCTTCCCGGGTACCGGCGGTGAGCACCTTGAGGGTACACTCCGCCTGGAGCAGGGCGACGCCGAAGTCGTACAGTTGGCGGCCAAGGCCCTGGCGCTGGTGTTGGGGATCCACCACAACATAGATGTTGAACTTGCCCGGTTTGCGGGACCAGAAGGTTTCGCCGCAGGCCACGAAGCCCACGATTTTGGTGTCGAGTTCCGCTACGTATTCCTTCCAATAGATGTCTTGTGGACGCGTGGCATGATTGTGGCGCATGCTTTCCACGGTTGTAGGCATATCCGGCCAAGCCGAATTTTCCAGATCCGTTATGGCCTGGAAATCCTCCGGGGACTGATTGAATTGCCGAATTTTCATTGTTTTCTCCATAGATTTCGGTGTCTTGTCCTCCAGACAGACTGTACTCGCATGTCTCGGATGAGACGGCATAATATGGCATCAAATGTCCATTGAATCAAAAAATGGGGGTGGCGGATGGACGTAAATGTCTGCTGCCATGCTGTCCTGATGCAGGCAGTCCGGGCCAGGATCGGTCGTGTCAATCCGGGCACACTTCACGCCTGGAGGTCAAGGGATCCTGTGCAATCTGCCCCCGCCACCGGAGTTCCGGAGAGGGGAATATGGATAACACATGCCAACGCCATGCGCGGACAGGTGATGGTGTATAGGGGCTGCATGTGATACGTGGACAGTGCACGACAATGTGATGGTACTGGCATAATGGAGGTCCCTTGCCTCACGCCTGTATTCCACCTGCGTCGGCAACGGAGCCGTCAACCTGGCCCGGCATAATGGAGGTCCCTTGCCTCACGCCTGTATTCCTCTGTGCAAGTCACCCCTTCTGTCAGTCATGTGCCATAACCGGGAAGCCCATGCCGCCGTGTGATTCTGTTTCTATCCCCAACGTAGTGACCCTGGAGTCTGTGGTCATAGCCCACGGTCTGCCGTATCCCGCCAATTGCGAACTGGCCTGGGCCATGGAGGACATCGTGCGGCAGGCCGGCGCCGAGCCCAAGACCCTGGGCCTCATCGGGGGACAATGGGTGAACGGACTCAGCCGGGATCAGATCCAATATCTGGGTACCGCACCCAACGTACACAAAATCTCCCGTCGCAATCTGGGACTGGCACAGGCGTATGGCTGGGACGGGGCCACTACGGTCGCGAGCAGTGTCCTGATGTCGCATGCGCTGGGCTACCACGTCTTTGCTACCGGGGGCATTGGCGGTGTACACCATGGCGGTGCCATGGACATCAGTGCAGATCTGACAGAGCTCGCCCGTACCCCGGTGCTCGTGGTGTGTGCCGGTGCCAAGGCTATCCTGGATCTGCCCGCCACCCTGGAATTTCTGGAAACCTGGGGTGTGCCTGTCGTGGGTTACGGGACGGATGAATTTCCCGGTTTCTACTATCGTGCCACCGGCTTGCCCGTGGACGTGCGCTGCGACACCCCGGAGGAAGTGGCACATTTGTGGCGTGTGCAGTGCAGCCTGCCGAACGCCACGGGGATGCTGGTGACGGTCCCCATTCCGGAGGAGGCGGCCATGGACCGGGCGGAAATCGAGTCCGCGGTGGAGCAGGCTTTGCAGGACGCTGCAGCCCGGTCTTTACGCTCGGCGGCTGTGACGCCCTTTCTGCTGCAGCGTATCCGTGATCTGACCGGCGAGCGCAGCCTGGATGCCAATCTTGCCCTGTTGCACCGCAATGCGCAGGTGGCCGCGGCCTGTGCCGTGGCCCTTGCCCACGGGTGATTTGCCTCTTGGAGTGTTGCCGGCGCAACGGTCCGGTGGTGCGGGTTTCACGCTTGGCGCTCCACAACCGTAACTGCACGGCAAGTTGCCGTATGGGTTTAACGGATTAGTGAAAGCATGGCTTGGCGCTGTGGCGTGCACGCCATCCCGGGGGCGGCAGATCCTGGAGCCAAGAGGCAGTTCGGGGACTCCCGGTTACCAGTAACTTCCCAGCCATGTCTGCAGGCCGCTGAACTGCACAATGGAGTACACGATGACGACGATCAGCAGCCACCGCATCCAGTAGCGGGCATTCTCGAAGTCGGCCATGAACCGGGCGGCCAGCCAGGCGCCCACACTTTGCCCCACGGCCATCAACAGGCCAACGCCCCACCACAGGCGGGTGCCCAGCGCCAGGAATACCGCCAGAGCCACCAGGGTAAAACACAGCACGGCCACGAGCTTGATCGTATTGGCATGGACCAGGGTATAGTTGGCCCCCAGAATCAGGCCCGACAGAATGAAGAGACCTACACCCGCCTGAATGAAACCGCCGTAGGCCCCTATGACCAGAAAGAGAAGCAGGCGTGACCAGGGGGGCATGCCGGGGGCAGGGGGTTCGGTCTGGTCGCGCAGCCACTGCTCCGGCTTCAGCAGGATTGTGGCCAGCACGAGGACCAGCATGACGGTAATGGCGTAGTTGGTGACGCGTTCGTCGATTTCCGCCGCAATGGCCGCACCGCCGACGGCGCCGGCCATCATGGCACCGGTGTACCAGATGTCGGCCGCTGTCGGGGCCAGCGTCTTGGACCGTTGCAGGGTGATGACAGCGGCAATGTTCTGGAGGGCTACGCCAATGCGGTTGGTCGCGTTGGCCTCGTGGGCCGGAACGCCGAGGAACACCAGCATGGGCAGGGTAATGGTCGAACCGGAGCCGGCGAGCGTATTGATAATCCCGGCCAGAACGCCGGCCGCGATGGCCAAGCCTGCATTGACCAGGGTCAGGTCGTCCATGCCGTTACGGTCTCGTGGTGCCAATGCCGGCGGGCGGGCGCCGTGCCAGGTCAGAAGCCGGGTGCCAGCCGGGCCAGCCGATCCACCATTTTCTCCAGATCCGTGTCGTGGGTGGCGAAACTGATGCGCAGATGAGATTCGCCGCAGGCGCCAAAAGCGGAGCCGGGTGTAGTGGCGATATGCACTTCCTCCAGCAGGAAATCAGCCAGTTCCAGACTGGACCGTGGCGTGTGGGGAAAGTGCATGAACAGATAGAAGGCCCCTTGGGGCACTACACATTCGATGCCCTCGATTTCGTCCAGGGCATCCAGGAGAAAGGTACGGCGCCGGGTGTAGGCTTGGGTCATCTCGGCGACACAGTCCTGGGGACCATTCAGGGCGGCTACCCCGGCCGTCATGGTGAAACTGGCGGCCGAAGTGACGGAATTGGTCATGAAACTGCGTCCGGCCCTGACCGCCGCGGCGGGGCCCATCAGCCAGCCCAGGCGCCAGCCGGTCATGGCGTAGGCCTTGCTGAAGCCGTTCACGATGAAGGTGCGCTCCTGCATGCCCGGGAAAGTGGCTGGTGAGATGTGAACGTGATCGTCGAACAGGATATGTTCGTAGATCTCGTCACTCAGCAGATAGAGGTCATGTTCAAGCACGGCGCTGGCGATGACTTCCAGATCGGCCTGTGAAAAGACATAGCCGGTGGGGTTGTTGGGCGAATTGGCCATGATCAGGCGGGTGCGCGGCGTAATGCAGGCATCCAGTGCCTCTCGAGAGAGCGCAAACTGCTCACCGGGTTGCAAAGGCAGGTGCACGGGCGTACCGCCGACCAGCTCGACCATGGGCTTGTAGCTGACCCAGGCCGGATCCAGAACGATCACTTCGTCCCCCGGATTCAGTACGGACATCAGGATGACGTACAGAGCCCACTTGGCCCCGGGCGTGACGATGATGTTGTCGGGCGAGGTTTCGACACCGTTTTCCCTGTGCAGTTTGGCGGCAATGGCTTCCAGCAGGTCCGGACTCCCGTGACTGGTGGGGTAATGGGTGTCCCCGCTGCGAATGGCGGCAAAGGCGGCTTCCTGAATGTGCCTGGGGGTATCGAAGTCCGGTTCACCCCCGGCCAGGTTGACGACGTCCAGTCCGGCGCGTGCCATTTCGCGGCCTTTCTGCATCATGGCCGCGGTCGGCGAGGGCGGCATCCGGGTGAGCAAGCGGGAGAGCGAGAGCATGGTTTATGAACCCCTTTCAGGCGGAAGCCTCCAGGTAGGAACGACAGAAATAGGGAATGGTACTGGGCGTCAGACCGGCCACGTTGATGCGTCCGTTGGCCATGAAATAAATGCTGTGACGATCCTGCATGGCCTGCACGATCTCCGGGGCGATGCCCGTGAGCGAAAACAGGCCATACTGCCGGGCAAGGAAGGAAAAGTCGGTTTTGGCACCGAGCTCCTGCATGGTCTCGGCCAGCAGGCTGCGCGTTTCGTTGATGCGGTCCCGCATCGTGGCCAGTTCCTGTGTCCACTGGGTGCGCAGCTGCGGGGAACCCAGCACGGTTTCCACCATGCGGGCGCCGTGGGCAGGCGGTGAAGACCACAGGGTACGGGCATACACCTTCAGCTGGCTCAGAATCCGGGTCGCCACCGCCTCGTCCAGGTTCAGCACGGTCAGGGCCCCGATACGCTCGTTGTAGAGGCCGAAATTCTTGGAAAAGGAACTGCAGATCAGGAGGGGCAGTCCGGCCTCTGCCAGATGCCGCAGGCCTGCGGCATCTGCATCCAGGCCACGGCCGAAACCCTGGTAGGCAAAATCCACCAGGATCAGGAACTTGCCACGCGCGGCCAGCTGGGCCAGCTTTGCCCAATGTTCCAATGCCAGATCCACGCCCGTGGGATTGTGGCAACAGCCGTGCAGCATCAGTACATCGGAGGAGGGTACTTGTCGCACCTCACGGAAGAGATCCTGTACCGCCAGGCTGCGGCTCGTGGCATCGTAATAGGGAAACGCATGCACGCCCAGCGCCGCATGCTGGCAGATTTGCGCGTGGTTGCTCCAGGAAGGATCGGTAATCCACATGCGGGCCCCGGGCGTGTTCCGGGCGATCAGTTCACACGCCAGGCGCAGGGCCCCGGTACCCCCGGGTGTCTGTACCGTAATGCTGGCCGGGGCATGGACCAGGGGATGTTCCTGGCCCAGCAGCAGCTCCCGCACCCGCCATCCAAAATCCGGGGCTCCGTCAATAGGCAGATAGTTCTTGGAGGTTTCTTCTTCCCAGAGGGTCTTTTCGGCTGCCTTCACCGATGCCAGTACCGGAATGTTGCCTGCATAGTCCTTGTAGACCCCCACGCCCAGATTCAGCTTGTGGGGATTGGCATCGCGGTTGCATGCGGTAGTCAGTCCGTAAATGGGATCGGGTGGGGCAGCGGGTATCTTTTCAAACATTACGGTCCTTGCACGCTTTTCGGCTCAAACAAGCAACGGTACCAGATCGAACCGGTCCACGTCGACCAGTCCCCGATCGGTGATCTTGAGGTGGGGCACCACTTCCAGGCCCATGAAACTCATCGCCATGAAGGGATCATACATCTCTCCTCCCAGTTCCCTGGAAGCGTCCTGCAGCTGGCGGTACTGATCCCGCACTTCAGTGATGGGCGCGTCGGTCATCAGGCCGGACAGGGGCAGCGGCAGCTGGGCCATGACAGCATCCGCCGTGGTGACGGCAATGCCACCGCCCATGGCGGTGACCGCGCGGGCGGCCTGGTGCATCGCTTCATCAGTAGCGCCAATGACCACCAGATTGTGATGATCATGGGCGATGGTGCCGGCCAGCGCACCCCGCTGCAGACCGAAGCCCCGGATGAAGCCCGTAGCCATGGTGCCCGATCGCCCGTGGCGCTCGATCACCGCGATCTTCAGAATATCGGCGTCCGGATCGGCCTGGATTTGGCCCTGTCGAACGGGCAGGGTTGCCTGATGGGCATCTGTGACAATCTGCTCTTCAATGGAACCGATGACGCGTACTGTAGCCTCGTGACCTGGTGCCGGCACTGCGAAGCTGACGTGATCCCAGTCCACCTGCATGGTATCTGCCACCACGGGGGGGACGGGTACCGGGGTGTCAGACTGCGACGGCCTGAATTCACCCTGGGCCACTACCGGCTGCCCGGCCGCCAGCACCCAGACGGGTGTCAGGGCTTCAAGATCCGTCCACACAACCAGGTCTGCCCGCCGTCCGGGCGCGATTGCACCCCGATCCGGCAGCTGAAACCACTCGGCCGGATTGAGCGTCGCCATACAGACGGCATCGGCCGGATCCATCCCTCTGGCAATGGCGGTGCGCACCAGAAAATCCACACTGCCTTCGGACAGCAGATCCGCAGGAATGCGATCGTCGGTACAGAAACAGAAGCGGCGCATGTTGCGGGATGTAACCAGGGGCAGGAGCGCTGCCAGATCCCGGGTAATGGTGCCTTCCCGGACCAGGATATACATGCCCTTGGCCAGTTTCTCGGCCGCTTCCTCCGCTGTAGTGCATTCATGGTCACTGCCGATACCGGTGGACAGGTAGGCGTTCAGGTCCTGCCCGGAGAGTTGGGGAGCGTGTCCATCAATGGTGAGGTTCTGATAGGCTTGCAGAATGGCCAGGCACTTGTCATCCTCATACACCACGCCCGGGTAATTCATCATCTCCGCTAGGCCATGCACGAGGCCTTCGGCATGGAGCTGCGCGAGATCGGCGGCGCCGAATTGGGCGCCGCCGCTGGTTTCCAGGTGTGAGGCTGGCACACAGGAGGGGGCCATCAGCTTGACGTCAAGTGGGGTGACCTGGCTGCAGGCGTGCATGTAACGGATGCCCGCAACCCCGGACACGTTGGCGATCTCGTGGGGATCGGCCATTACGGTGGTGACGCCCCGTTGCAGCACCGTGGCACCGAATTGCTGGGGACTGCACAGGCTGCTCTCGATGTGGACATGGGCGTCGATCAGGCCGGGGGATACCGGCAAACCCTGGCAGTCTATCTGGTTGGAGGCCGTGTAGTGCGGGGATACACCGGCAATCGGCTGATCCTGTCGGAAAAGGAAGCGATGCGAGAGCTGAGCAACCAGCGCAAGGAAGCGATTCTGGAAGAGCTGGAAGTGGGGGAGACGCGGGACGGCGTGGTCTCCAGCTTGGCCGAGTTCGGGGCCTTCGTGAACATCGGGGGTGCGGACGGCTTGATCCACGTGAGCGAGCTGAGCTGGTCGATGGTGAACCATCCCTCGGAAGTGTTGACGATGGGGGAGCAGGTGACGGTCAAGATCATCTCGGTGGACAAGGAGCGCAAGCGGATCGGCTTGAGCCTGCGGCAGCTGCAGCCGCGGCCGTGGGACACGCTGGCGGATCGCTACAGTGTGGGCGACCTGGTGCGGGCGACGATCACGCGGATCAAGGAATTCGGGGCCTTTGCGCGGCTGGCGAACGAGCCGGTGGAGGGGTTGATCCACATCAGCGAGATGAGCCGGGAGCACGTGGCCAATGCAGCGGATGCGGTGACGGTGGGCGAGGAATACGAAGTGAAGATCATACGGCTGGACACGGAGCGGCGGCGCATGGGGCTGTCCATCAAGCAGACCGATCTGGACTGGGACCTGGCCCCCGAGGAGGACGAGGAGTCCAGTTGAGCCGTCAAGACTCAATATTAGCTACTACACTTGCATTTCAATTCCTGCCTCAGCCAATATCCGATTGGGGATTACATACGAGTATACACTGGTAGGGGCGGTGGCGTGTGGACGGACTGGCATAGGGGTACGATCAGGTCCTCACCCCGACAAGGAATCCCCATCATGACAACCAAACGCTCCGGTCCCGGCAAGGCATGCCGCAAGGGCATAAGCCTGGTGTAGGCGGTACACAAGTTCGGCGACAAACGCGAGGTTGAAGCGTGGTTTGTCGCCCGGCGCTGCCCCCCACGGCGATGGCAGTAACGTATCGGCCCGGCCCATTCGTTGTACCGCTGCCATCCCTGCCAGCGGAATTTTACCGTCAAGACCGACACCGTCATGCCCAACTCCAAGCTGTCCCTGTCGCAGTGAGCCCTCACGTTCTACATCTTGAGCACCAACCTGAAAGGTGTGTCCAGCCTGAAACTGCACCGGGATTTGGGCGTGACGCCGAAGACCGCCTGGCATCTGGCGTACCACATCTGGGAAGCCTGGCACAACGCCACGTGCCTGTGCGGTGGCCCTGTGGATGCCGATGCTACGTGGGCCGGAAAGCAAAGAACAAGCACGGCGCCCGCAAGCGGCGGGCCAGACAGGGCACCGTGGGCAAGACGGCGGTGGCCGGGGTCAAGGACTGGCCGACCCACTGCGGTGTCTACCCAGTGGGTCGGCCCGACGCGGAGCTGGTTCGTACATGCGCGTACAGCGCAGGCAGGCCCGTGTAGAAGGACCAATCTCCGGAAGTGAGCTGGTTCGTACATGCGCGTACAGCGCAGGAGGCCACGATGTACATAGACAATGCCACGGCCTACGGCCGATGACAACGGGCGCGGTGCAGCATAGCGTGGGTGAATACGTCAAGGGACAGGCTCACATCAATGGTCTGGAGTCGTTCTGGGCCATGCTCAAGTATGGGCGCCCGTACGCAGGGCCTCGCGCCGCAGGTCTCCCAGGCGGCCCAGGCCATCGGCCGCAGTCGGGGCGGACTGACCCGCAAGCTGCTGATGGTCACAGACCGGGCGGGGCGCTGGGTACGCTTCCGGCTTCTGTGCGGGAACGCGGCCGAGGTGTCGGCGCTGCCGACGCTGCGGGAAGACATCCCGACCCTGGAGGTGGAAGCGTGCCTGGCCGCCAAGGGCTACGACAGCCAGGCCCTGCGCGCGCTCCTGGCCGCCTGTGGCCTTGTGGCCACGATCCCCTCGCGGGCTTCACGCCAGAATCCCCCGCCCAACGATACCGTGTCCTACCAGGCCCGGCATGTGGTAGCGAACGTCTTTGCCCGGCTCAAGCATTACCGAGGACTGGCTACCCGTTACTGCAAGCGGGTGTGGATCTTCGTGAGTTTTCTGAACCTGATGGCGTGGTTCCTGGGTACACGCGCTGCCTGTCCGGTGTAGCGGTCCGCGGGACGTCGGGCCCACAGGCCCGGCCTTTATATCGGATCGTACGGTCGAATCCACGTGTGTCAGGGTGCAGGCTGGCCCGCAGGAGGGTGCCCATGGGCCATTCTGCAGACCGTCCGCACGGCAATTGTACCCGTGACACCCCTGCCTCCCACCGGGTCCGTGGCGGTGGCTACAGGCCCGTCAATAAAAAACGCATGGCTGCAGTTTTTGCCACTGTGCCACAACCGTGTTCGGGTATAATTCGGTTGCGACCCCTCCTTGCGAATTTGCAGACAGGCCCTAGGCCCTGTTGACCAAATGTAAAGCAGACCCGCGCCCGTGCTGCCCACCCACCATATTACAGAACACAGTGGCGCTGCATCCACCGGCGGTCCTGTGTGTGCGTGTGGGCCGCCCCGCGCGAGATTGCGGACGTTCCCCGGGCTCGGGGCCGCCTTGACGGTCGCCCGGCAGGGGTATGACGGCCCCTGGTGCCCGCGGCCAGGCCAGCCCCCTTACCCCCAGTGGGGGCCCAGAGCCCATCCTCAGTTCGGCCTGCTCAACACGGGGTCCGGCGGGGCCCACACGGTCGGCGACGGCGCTAGCATGCGGGCCGTTGTGCGGTCCGGCGGATGCCGAGGAACCAGGAGACCAGGTCCCGCAGCCCGGTGAAGGTCGCCGCCAGCTTGCAGGTCCGGTGGGCGATACCCCGAAAATGCTTGCGATCCGCAAAGGCATTCGCAAGCAGGTGCCGCGCCTTGTACGCCTCGCGGTTGCAGGGGATCGTGTCCCGGTCCTTGCGGTGGACACGGGGCGGGATCACCGCGATAAGGCCCAAGGCCGCCAGCAGCGCCGCGAAGGCCGTGACCTCAGCGGTGTGGCCGGGCCACAGCAGGAAGCGGACGAAGCGTCCCTGCTTGTCCCCGAGCGCCCACAGCTTGGGGGTCAGTCCCCCGCGACGGCGGCCGATGGCCTGCGTGACGCGGGATTGTGCCGGAGTACGGCCTCGTTTGCGTGCCCCGGTACTGCTCTGGTGCGCCTGGATATAGGTGCCGTCGACCATGAGCATCTCCCGGTCCCAGGTCTCCTGCCGCGAAGCGCAGATAGCGGCCAGGCTCCCTTGTTCCACCCCGCACCGGAAGCGCTTGTAGACGGTATTCCACTGGCCATATTCGGCCGGTAAACGCCGCCACTGGGCCCCGTGCAGGCCATCCAGAGGATCGCCTCAAGGGTGAGACGGTGGCTTTGGGCATAGGGTCGCCCCTGGTAGCCTCGTGCCCGGGGCAGTAGGTGTTCGATCTTGTGCCCTTGGTCATCGGTGAGTAGCATGGGTATCCTAGCCTGGCTCCTGGGGTGGGTTAGAGCAGGCCCAAACACCTGCCTGCCCCAACGCAGACAGGGCGCAAAATCCCAATTTGGCCAGGTTGCCTGTTTTAGTCAACAGGCCCTAGATATGTAGAGCCTCCTGATTGCAAATGGCACAAGGTAATCTCAGTCATGGACAAATTGGCATTGGAACTAGCAAATATGGTATATTGATATCACATTTAGTTGGTCCATAGTTGCAAAGTTGCGGCTCCATTGTAGCAAGCTGAAGACAAGAGTTCATTTTTCCTTGGGGGTAGTCTCCATGGCAACAAAGCCATGGCCCCATTGCTATTCCAAGGCATAAGGTAAGGCGTAGTACAAAGAAATCCCGGCTCAGACCAAATAATCTGAACTGGACAATTTATTGATAAGAAATACCCCCAAGGGGACTCGAACCCCTGTTTCGGGCTTGAAAGGCCCGCGTCCTAACCTCTAGACCATGGGGGCATACAGGCTACATCTATGGACGAACCAGCGGTTAGTATAGCAACATGCCCGGATCACTCCAAAAACAATAGCGACTGATAGGCAATCCTTTAGCAGAGGGACTTGCCATGGTTCACACGATAGTATCGACGATACGACCAGTCTCCTTTTCCATCAGGATCATTTTGATCCGACCATCCGGCATGGTCTCTTGCTTGACAATGTTCATATCATTATACTCCGCGACATGGCGGGAAATTGGTGCTGCTGTACCTCCACGCCAGTCCAGTTCGACCGGCGTCCAGCTCCGTGTCTCAGCAGCACGATAGCAGGCATCCATGATGCAGTTGACCACATAACCGTCATAGAACGTTTCGGTGGGTGCTTTGCCTGCTTCCAAGCAGTCGAACATGTCAGTGAACATGTCGGTGTAACCCAGTTCCACGATCTCGTCTCCAACGGGGAACAGCCAGCCACTCTCCACTTCGGATTTCTCCGCTACGTATCCCTGTCCTTCACCGGAGGTAAACATCTCGAAGCCGGTGCGCAAAAAGTGATTGAGCCAGATAGTGCCCTCGGTTCCCGAGATTTCGTCGCGCAAGTCCATCCCGCCCCGGAAGGTCCAGCTGACTTCAAATTGGCCAATGGCACCACTCTCGAAGCGAATCCAAACCAAGGCTGTATCCTCGGCCTTGATAGGGTGCACCATCGTGTCACTCCAGCACATCACTTCCAGCGGCCGATTGTTTTTGCCAACATAGCTGCGGATGATCTCAATGCAGTGGCATCCCAGATCGATGATGGCACCCCCGCCTGCTTTCTCGGCATCAAAGAACCAGGCACTAT
The DNA here is from genome assembly GCA_965200385.1 of Caldilineaceae bacterium. GTDB lineage: Bacteria > Chloroflexota > Anaerolineae > Caldilineales > Caldilineaceae > Bin34. The sequence continues at coordinate 2,583,122 of OZ241342.1, read as the reverse complement.
GAGGCCCCGGATGGGTTTCCCGGGAACGGGCTACCAAAACGTCACCAATGGCACCATTCTGCACGGCCTGAATGGCCTTCAGTGCTTTGGGCGCATACACGAGATCTTCCAGGTACCCGGCAAAGACGCCGGCCTCTTCGACAATGTCCAGGATCGCTTTGGCTTCAGTTCCGTTGCGGGCCAGAGGTTTGGTGCATAGCACTGCCTTGCCAGCTGCGGCTGCCTTGCGGATGGACTCAAGGTGAAGATGATTGGGCAACCCAATGACTACAGCCGTTACGTCTGGATGATTGATGGCTTCATTCATATCGGTAGTGTAGGCAGGGACACCCCAGTCGGCGGCTGCCTGCCGCGCCCTTTCCTCTGTGCGCGAATAGACGATGACCACATTGTCCCTGTTGCGTTGTCCATTGAGAGATTGGGTGTAGAACATGCCAATCAGGCCTGTTCCCAGGACGGCTACTTTCTGCATGGCTATCTCCGATTCGTTCTTGCAAGATGAACAGATGTTGTCTGTATTGTGGTGGTATACGCGGCTTGGCACCAGAGCTGTCGGCATTCAGAGACCGGGATCAGCCAGGAGGCACGGGTACGGGACGCTGCCATTGCCATCACGCTGCAGAACCGGCCGGAACGGGTTCCAAACGGGGCAGAAAGTGCAGTATGACCAGACAACCTGCCGCCAGCACGGTGCCCGAGATCGCAAAGTACCAGATCACGTGCGGACCGATACGCGTGAACAGTTGCCCGGTAAACCACGGGATCGCCAGAAAGCCCAGCGATGCCCCGGCGAACATCCAGCTGGTCACCCTGCCCTCGGCGGGCAAGTACTGCGGAGCCAGCGTCAATACGCCCGGGAAGAGGGTGGCGACACCGGCACCGGCCGCGGCCACCCCGATCCACAACAGGGCTACCGAGGTGGGGAACAGGATAATGCCAGTGAACGCGACCAGGAGTACTCCCATGGCTGCATACAGCACCGTTTCGTTGGAGACTCGCACCAGGATCAGAGCCGTTAACAGGCGACTGAGGGTAATGGCTGCAAAAAAGCTCGAGTTGATCCAGCCTGCAACCTGGGTCGATGCCATCTGCAGTTCCCGGATATAGGAAAACACCCAGACGGCAATGGTGACTTCAATGGTGCCGGCCAGAAAAAGCAGGAAAACCATGGTGGCCATGGGCATGGGTGCAATGGGCAGACGCGTGGTACTGCCGGTGTGCACCGTGCCCGGGCTGGGCAGGCCGATATAGAAAAGTGCACAGATGCCTACCGCGGCGCCCAGGATGAGACATGGTATGACCAGGCTGCCGGTCAGTTGCTGAAAATGGACGATGAGCAGGGGACTGATGAGAGCGCCCACACCCCAGATGCAATGCAGACCGGTGAGCCAGGGGCCCACTTTGGACCGGAAGGCCCACACAATCAGGATATTGCCACCCACGTCGGCGCTGCCTACGAAAACACCTGCCCAGAACAGAATGATCACCAGCACCCAGAAGCTGGGCGCCGCGGAACGGCCATGATCGTGAGAGACGAGCCCAGCAGTGCAATCTGTACCAGGCCATGGGCCCGGGCACGATCATACAGACGGCCGATAAAAAAGGATCCCACCAGAAAACCCAGAGACTTGGCTACCACAATATTGCTGGCAACGTCCAAATCGACCCGGACCATTTCCGCCAGAAACGGCATGGCGGTCCCCAGAGACCCGGATACCAGGCCCAGACCGATAAAGGTCATGTAGTAGGCTCCGAATATACGGAATGTATAGGGTGTCAGCTGCAAGCGTCTGAGCATAGTTCGCAGTGTGTGTCTTTTAAGAATTGGCTGCAGTCCAGAGACCTGCCTAGAAGGTCGAAGTCACTTCCTGGGCTTGGCCGGTCTCCGCGGATTGGTACGCCTTGTCAAACACCTCGATGACATGTCGGGCATGCTCGGGGGTCGATACGGTCGGCTTGTCGAACAGCAGGAGATCCACCAGTTGCATGATGTCTTCATATACATGAGCCTCCTCCATGCCCCGGTGTTCACCGACCACATGCGGCAGGGAACCGTTGAGGTCGTAATGCTCCCGCTGGTCCCGTTCCCGGCCCGGATAATCAATGGGTGCACCATTGAAGGTATGTCCGTCCACGGTGCCGCCTGTGCCGAAGATCATGATGCGTCCCCGGGACGGAATGGAACCCGCGGCGACTCCGAACACGAAACCCAGCAGGTTCTCACCGAAGTCCACCACCATCAGGGTGTTGTCGTCCATATCTGTAGGCAGGATCTGGCCCCGGAATTCTCTTTCCTTGATGCGGACCCCGGAAAAGGCCGTGACACGCTTGACGGGGCCCAGGATGCCTGTAGTGGCATGGAGACCATACACCGTCATGTCATAAAGGGGCCCGCCTCCCGGTTTGCGAAAATACCAGGCGGGATTGATGTTGGAGAGGGGATCGTTGCCGTGACGGACACGCTCCCGCTCGTGGTACGTGCTGAAAGCCGACCCACACACCGCCCAGGTAAGAGTGCCTAGATCACCGCGGGCGATCATCTCACGGATCTCCTGGTGGACCGGGCGCAGCATTTCCCCGGGACTGGCGACGATCTTCACACCCTTGGCGTTGGCGGCGTCAATCAGTTGATCCGCTTCGGCACGGGTGGTGGTCATGGTCTTGTTGAAGTGGAGATGGATCCCCTTGGCCACAGCCTGCATGCCTTGGGCAAAATGCAGGCCAATGGGGGAAGCGATGGTGACGGCATCCACCGTCCCCGAGTCAAGGAGTTCTTCGTAGGTTTCATAATGATGGGGGATGTCGAACCGTTCTGAAGCAGCCTGGGCGCGGCCCGGTTCAGGATCACAGACGGCTGTCATGCGTACCCGATCATGTACGTCTGGAATGCTGAGGTGGGGCATGATGCCGCGTACCGAAATACTGCCCGCGCCCACGATGCCAAGTCTGATCTGTGCTGCCATGGTGTAGTCCCTGTGTTGCAAAGTGAAGCCAGTAGAAGATTGTACCCTTGACGACGGATTATGCAGGGGGGATCACTCTGCCATTCACGCTTCGGCCCATCATGATTCATCCCGGATTCCGGGCAGACAATATCTCCACGTCCCTGGGGCACGAAAGCATCTCGCCTATTGGCAGGCCAGGCTGTCAATCAATGAATTCCCTTGTTTCAGGTATGCGGTATCCCCGTCGTTGTTCCAGATGTTCCTGGTTTTAAAAAGCAGGATATTCCGGCTTGTGTCCGCAACAGCATCCGAACCACTAATCAATGTCCAGGTCTCACCCGGGGCCACGACGAAACCGGCAGGAAAAACATGCGTGAATTTGATCCCCTCGTCGTGTATGACGTAACCCGTGAGATCGATGGCCTGCGTGCCGGAATTCGTGAAGGTTACGATTTCGGCACGTGCATCACAGGATGTCAGCGTTATCCCGCCCCCGGACACGACTACCGGTACCGGAATGGGCGTTGCTGTCGGCAGCGGTGTTGAAGGCAAAGGGGGCGGAGCAGCTGGTGCACCGGTGTCGGTGGGTAAGGTTGCGGTATCTTCACAAGTGTCCAGCATGGAGCCCAAAGCCGATTTCTCTGCCTGCGTGATCGACAGGATGTATTTCGTCTTGACGTCGATCCAGTCACGAGCATACTGACACCAGGTATGCTGTAAGGGCGGTTTCCACGCTTCCGGACCACTGGCGCCCTTGGCGCGGTTCAAGCTCCTTTTCGTGGCTTGCAGGGCTCCCTCCAGTTCCATATCGTTGTAATAGGCCCGCTTCTGTGCCGGTGACCAGACAGCACCACCGGAGATATGGGCATTCTTCAGGGGTACATGGTGGTCTATGTCCAGCTCGGAAGCCTTGGTGAAAGTTTCACCACTCCAGGGGCCCATCCAAAAGCCTGTAGACACGGAGCATCGCCGGGAATTGGTGAAGGCGACCGAGCTCTGACTCTCCCATTGCAGAACCTCGTGGCGTGTATTCTGGCAATCCCGATCCGCATCGCTCCAGCCGCTGCCCCAATCATCCCTGTCGTAGGTGAAGAGATGTGTATGCGGGGCTACCGTCAATGCCGCCAGTTGCACAGAGTAAGTGACGGCTGGAGATGTCGAAGCGGGCGGTTCCGATCCGGCTGCAGGGGACGCCGGAACGCGATCGGTCGGTGCCTGGTAGGTGATGCCGTCCTTGTGCGTGTAGCCTGTAGCCCCATCGCTCTTGCGCAGGTGGACCCAATCGCCCGTTTCCTCAAGAATACAGATTTGCTCGTCCAGACGCACATGCTGGCCGGTCGGGGCAAAGTCGGTGCCGGGACCGGAACGTATGCGATATCCCACAGAGCTTGTGCCCCAGGCATCGGTACAGCTGGCTGCCGTCTCGGGATCCGAACTCTCTGCTTCCACGGTCGGCGCCGTGGACTGTGTCGGGGTACTCGGGACCTGTGCCGGTGTGGCGGTGGGTTGAGGCGTAGCGGTGGGGAGTGACGCAAGATATTCCCCTTGCGTACCCAATTGCGCGGCACGGATCCAGCCTTCCTCTCCATGCTCGGTGCGCACGCGGTACCATACAGTAAAAATTCTCCTGCGTGTCTCTTCTGCACAAACCTGGGTACCGGGGTCCAGATCACTGGTCGGAGCGAACAGTGAGGGCCTGGCGTGGAGGGCATTCTCTCCTGCCATGATATACAGCACCTCACTGTCACACGCCATGGCAGCAGGGTTGGCGGTGGCCCAGGACGGCACCGGTCCAGGGAGTATGACAGTCAACAGGCCAAGTCCCAACAGCAATACAATGATGCGCATGCGGTATGTCTCTGATTCAGTCAGCAATCAGGGAGGCAAATCCAGTCCCGTGCCCCGGAAAAGTCGTACCCGGTTTGCACGCAGAGGGCAGAAGATTGCCTGTCTATTTTTATATGGCTTGTGCCCTGTGATCAACATAAGGGTACTGTCGGGGATACCACAAGACCGTTGGCCTGGAGCCCAGCAGGGTGATGCGGAGAGGGTGCAACTTGCTGTGGCAGGCTATCTCCGTATGGCCTGGACATGCTGTTGTGATGGTCACAAGCAGGTAGGACAGGCCCCCCTCAGGTATGTGTGAAACCGGATTTGACTTCTTCCATTTAATTCTATATTATTGGAAATATAGAACTATATTGGGTAGCAGCATGCTTGCTCCGGATTGAGAGGCGAACGAAATGGCACGAACGACATCGAGTGCACTACTGAACGGCGATGAGAACGCGGCCGCGAGTCTGCGGGCCGTCGTCCGTGAAAAATATGGTAAAGTCGCACAGCAAGCCAGCGCCGGTGTACAGGATAGCTGCTGTGCTCCCGTCGAAGACACATCCGCTTGTGGTTGTGGATGCGGTCCTGCAGTCTCGACGGTTGATCCGGTTACCGGAAATCTCTACTCTGACCATGATGCATCCTGCCTGCCCGAGGCGGCCATGCTGGCATCACAGGGTTGCGGGAATCCTACAGCGCTGGCGTCACTGGCGGAGGGTGAAGTGGTACTGGATCTCGGCTCGGGCGGTGGCATCGACGTGTTGCTTTCGGCCCAGCGTGTCGGACCGACCGGGAAGGCCTATGGACTCGATATGACCGACGAGATGCTGGCACTGGCCCGGGAAAACCAGGCCAAGGCCGGTGTGACCAACGTCGAGTTTCTGAAAGGCGAGATCGAGCATATCCCGCTGCCGGACAACAGCATTGACGTCATCATCTCCAACTGTGTGATCAATCTCTCGGTGGACAAGCCGCAGGTACTGGCCGAGGCGTTTCGGGTGCTCAAGCCGGGCGGACGGTTGGCCGTATCCGACATCGTGATCCGGGGCTCGGTGGACGCGCGTGTGCGCGCGAGCGTCAAGCTGTGGATCGGCTGTATCGCCGGCGCCCTGGAAGAAGAACAGTACTGCCGTTACCTGGCGGCTGCCGGCTTCAGCCAAATTGCGATCGAGCCGACCCGTATCTATGAACTGGACGACGTCCATACCCTGCTCGCCAGTCTGGGCGAGCAGGCGGCTGACATCGCCCAGGCCGCTGCGGGCAAGTTCGTGTCCGCTTTCGTGCGCGCGACCAAACCGCACAACGGCGTGCCTGCATGAACCGGAACACGACCCTGGCCGTACTGTCTGCACTGGCTCAGGAAACCCGCCTGGATATCTTCAGGTTGCTCGTGCGGGCCGGACACAATGGTCTGGCCGCCAGTGCCATTGCCCGGCAGTTGCACGTTCCGGCCTCAACTTGTTCCTTTCACCTCAAGGAACTCAAACAGGGCGGTGTTCTGACATGCTGTCGCAATGGGCGCTCCCTGTGCTACAGGGTGGATTTCACTACTGTGCAATCCGTCTTGGGTTACCTTATGGATGCCTGCTGTATAGATGCCTGCTGTACAGACGTGTCCCCGGAGGATGGGCTGGCCCCCACCCTGGATGTAGGCTATCCAAGCGTGCCGGACAGCTTTCCGTAGTGTCGGAATGACCACCGCGACTCGCTGGACCAGGGCGAGCGGATAGTTCCACATGTCTATTTACCTTGTAATGGTCAGATCTGATCCAGGGGCAAGTAGCAATTCCGGTTCACGGTGCTATGGCACCTGTCTGCACCCGCTGCACCCGGGCCAGGAAGGCAAACAAGCTGCTCCAGGCAGTGCTTGCCTGCTGCCTGTTGCATCAAAGCTGTGGAGCGATCAGCTGCAAAAAGTACCGAATGCGTTGCAATCCTGTAGTGCACAAGATAGAATGTCAACTTGGTTTGGGCAGGCTGCAAGATCCTGTTGGCCCTGTCGGGCACAGGTACGCGGGACGACTGTGATCGGGTCTGCGCGCAGCCAAGCGCATTGGGTTTCCGGGGATTTTCGGAGGTTGGGTTATGAAACTGGAACATTCAGCCGTTAACGTCAAGGATGCCCAGGCAGTGGCAGCCTGGTGGAGCGAGCATCTGGGTTTGCGCATCGTGGTGGCCAACGACCAGCCTCCCTATATGCACTTCCTGGCGGATGCCGATGGGGCGATGATGGAGATCTATACCATGGAAGATGTCGAGGTGCCGGATTGGGGTGCTATCGATCCGCGCAGTATTCATTTCGCCTTCAACACAGATGACATTGTGGCCGAAGGTGAGCGCCTCAAGGCGGCAGGTGCCGAAATTGTGATGACCAGTACGGCGCCTACCGGTGACGAGCTGATGTTCCTGCGCGATCCCTTCAATACGCCGTTTCAGTTGGTGCAGCGGGTCAAACCTCTTCTATAGCGCTTGGGACAGCCTGGGGTACGGAGAGACGCATGTGGCTGTCCTCCGGCCTGGCATGAAGCTTGCGGATTTTGCTTGCAGACGAGGACAGTTGCATGCGTGTGGTGGTAACCGGTGCGGCCGGCAAAATCGCAGGACAGGTATTGCCTGCCCTGCGCAATCGCCATGAACTGGTGTTGATTGACGTCCGGGACACCAACCGGGCCGGGGAAACGATGCCCGACGTGCATTTGGCCGATCTGACGCACAGGGATCGGGATCGGTACCGGCACCTGTTCAAGGGAGCTGACCGGGTCGTGCATTTCGGCTTCGTGCGTCCCGTCGACGACACGGGGCCCGACGCCCGTTACTGGGCGGAGCAGGCCAACGTGCAAATGGCCTACAACGTGATGCAGACCGCCTGGGAAGAAGGTGTGGGCCGGGTGGTGATGGCCAGTTCCAACCATGCCGCAGACTACTTTGAACCCCTGATTCTGGATGGTGCCTGGGACTATGTGAATCCGCGTGATCGCGCCCTGTCCGACAACTATTACGGCTGGGCCAAAGAGGCTTACGAACATTTGGGTTTCGTGTTTGCTTGCGGTACCATGAACGGCACTCCGCTGGAGAATGTCCAGATTCGAATTGGAGGCCCCAGAGAGGACGACCTGGCGCACATACCGCCCGGTGACATGCGGCGCGTACGCCGGGCGCTGGCGGTTTACATCAGTGACCGTGACCTGCAGCAGCTGTTTGTCAAGAGCTTGGAATGCCCGGATATCCGGGACGAGTTCGGTGTCCCCTTCCAGATCTTTTATGGCATCAGCGCCAATACGCATGCATTCTGGAGTATTGCGAATGCACGCCGCCTGCTGGACTACCAGCCCCAGGACAACAGCGAATTGCGTTTTGCCCCCCTCATAGCCAAACATCTCGCAGCCGCCGCAACCCCCAGGGCTGCGGCTCCGGCATCCTGAAAGCACACACAAAGGGCAAGCACTGCATGTTTTTTGAATTGCGGACCTATCGAACCAAGCCTGGCATGCTCGACCAGTGGGCCAAGGTGATGGATGAGCGCATCATTCCCTTCCAGATTTCCCGGGGCATGGTCGTGGTAGGCAGTTTTATGGGAGAGGAAGAGGAGGATCTCTACATCTGGATCCGCCGCTTCGAAAGCGAAGAAGAAAGAGCCCAGCTGTACAAGGCTGTGTATGAAGACGGAATTTGGCTCAATGAACTCAAGCCCTTGGCCGATGAGATGCTGGATCGCACGCAAGGCATCGACGTCAAGAAGCTGGTGGCCACACCCAAGTCCGTAATCCAGTAGGCGGCCAAGCGGTATTCCCCGCAGGAGATTGTTGTATCCATGCGTATGCGTCCTGTTTCCCCTGTCCGGTCGTGGTTGTTCCCGGGCACAGTCTTGCTGGTGGCCTTGCTGGTCTTGACCGCCTGCCAATTCTCGCTGCTGCCCGCGGGGCAATCCTCGCAGATTGCCGCCAATGAACCGACACCTACACCCATTCCGACCCGCATTGTGCCCCTGAAACCCACCTATACGGTCATGCAGGGGGAAATTGTCAAGGATCTGGTCTTCAACGGACGTATCGCTCCGGTCAGGGAAGAAGGCCTGTTTTTCCGCACCAGCGGCCGCCTCCAGGCCGTGTACTTCCAGCGCAACGACCTGGTGCAGGCAGGTGACGTCATCGCCGAACTGGAAATCGAAGGCCTGGAGCAGGCCCGGCAAGCGGCCGAGCTGGAACTGGCCCGCACCCAGGCCCGGTTGGCCGAAGCGGAAAAGGCCATCGCGTACCAGGTCGACAGGGCCCAGATTGACCTGGACATCGCGGAACTGGCCCTGATTGAAACCATCCGCACCGAGCCGGAAGGTTCCGTCCAGATCGCCATTCAGCGCAAAAACGTGGAGCGGACGCAGCTGGAACTGGACAACATTGAACGCACCATTGACCCTATTCTGCAGAACAACGTGCAAAGGGCACAGCTGGCACTGGACCAGATCAACGACCGGGTCGCCAACACCCAGATCGTGGCGCCTTTCGATGGCCTGATTCTTTCCATGTCCCTCTCCGTGGGCCGCGGGGTGGAGGAATTCCGGCCCGTGGTGGTGCTGGCCGATCCGGTCAACCTGGAGGTGTCGGCTGACCTCATCAGCAACCAGCTGCAGGATCTGGCCGAGGAAATGCCGGTGCAGGTGCAGCTGATGGGCCGCCCCGGCGATCCCGTGACAGGCCACATTCGACGCTTGCCTTACCCGTATGGCAGCGGCGGCGGTGGCGCCACGGTGGATGAGCTGGACAAGTCGACCCGCATCGCCCTGGGCATACCGGCGGCCGAGGCGGGCATGCGCCTCGGGGATTTGGTGCGAATTTCGGCCGAACTGGAGCGCAAGGAGGATGTGAAGTGGCTGCCGCCCCAGGCCATACGCGTCTTCGACGGGCGCCGCTTCGTGGTGCGGGTGGACAATGATGTGGAAACACGCGTCGACGTCAAAGTGGGTATCCAGACCATAGACAGGGTTGAGATTGTTGACGGCCTGGCAGTCAATGATGTCGTGATTGGCCCGTGAGACAAGTCCGCCTGGCGGCAGTGTCGTGAAACTCATCCGTCGTTATACAGCCATTATCGTAGTGGCGCTGAAGCGCCTGCTGGCCCAGGCAGGGCTGGCCTTGGCCATCGTCCTGGGGCTGGTGGTATCGATCTCCCTGATCATGAGCATTCCGCTGTATGCGGATGCCGTCTACTACCAGATCCTGCAGGATGAACTGCAGTCGCCCGAGGGAGCCGGCAACCTGCGCCGCCCGCCCTTTTCCTACATGTTCCGCTATGTGGGCTCCACCTACGGTGCCAAGGAATGGGAAGAGGTCAACCCGGTCGACCAGTACCTGAGTGGTCCGGCCGCGGTCCAGCTGGGCCTGCCCCACGTGCGTACGGTCCGCCATTTCAAGACCGACAACGTACGCCTGTTCCCTGCCGATGATGTGGTCTATTCCGACATCACGGATCCGCTGGAGTGGGTCAGCTTCGGGTTCGTCACTGACATCGAACAGGAAATCCGGATCGTGGAGGGCCGTTTCCCGACCGCTGAAGTGTCGGGCAATCCGGATACGCCGGTCGAGATCCTGGTGTCGGCCGCCATGGCCAACGAAATCGGCCTCCGCAGCGGTGAGAACTTCATGACCTTCCGGCGGGCCCGGACCGACGAGGGCACGCGTACCATCCAGATCCCCGTTATCATAACGGGTATCTGGGAACCGCTGGACGGCTCTTCGGAATTCTGGTTCTACAACCCGAACACGTTCGAGACGGTCATGCTGGTGCCGGAGCAAACGTACGTCAGCCGGATTGCACCCACCTACAACAACGACGTGTACCTGGCCCTGTGGTACATGATCATGGATGGCTCCGGCGTCACGACCCAGAACGTAAGGCCGCTGCTGGCTCATACCCGCGACGTGGAACAGCAGTCGTCAAGTCTCCTGTCCAACACTCGCCTGGGCGTATCGCCTACCGACGCGCTGCGCCGGTACCGGGCGGAGTCACAACTGCTGACAGTGTTGCTGTATGCCTTCAGCGTACCCATCATGGGGCTGTTGCTGGCTTTCATTGGCCTGGTGGTAGGCCTGTCCGTAGCCCGGCAGCGCAATGAAGTGGCGGTGCTCCGAAGCCGGGGCGCCACCTCCATGCAGGTGATCGGCATCTCCTTCCTGGAATCCGTCGTGCTGGCGGGCATCGCCCTGGCCGCGGCCGTATATGGCAGTCAGTGGGTGGCCGAGATTATCGGGTCGACCCAGACCTTCCTCAACTTCGCCAACAACACGGACCTGCGTCTGGTGTTCAACGCCAATACCTGGCAGGTGGGCGTTATCGCCGTGGCCGTAACGCTGGTGGCCCAGCTCTTGCCCACCATCGGCGCAGCCCGTTTTACGATCGTGACCTACAAACAGGAGCAGGCCCGCTCCCTGCGCCCGCCCTGGTGGCAGCGTTCCTTTCTCGACGTCCTGCTGCTGCTGCCGGCCGGCTACGGCATTTATCTCCTGCAGCAGCAGGGCAGTATCACGGCACCCGGTGCCGTGACCGGCGACACCCTCTTCGAAAATCCCCTGCTGTTTCTGGTGCCGGCCCTGGGCCTCTTTGCCCTGACCCTGGTGACCTTGCGTTTCCTGCCCTACTTCATGGAATTGCTGGCCTGGATTGTGGCCCGGACCCGCGGTGTGGGCATGCTGCTGGCCACGCGGCACCTGGCCCGGAACCGGAGCCTGTACACCGCGCCCATGGTGCTGCTGGTGCTGACCCTGAGCCTGTCCACCTTCACGACGACCCTGGCCCGCACCCTGGACCATCATCTGGTCAGCAAGATCTACTACAAGATTGGCGCGGACAGCCGGTTCGTGGAACTGGGCTACTTCCCGGATGAAGGCGGGGGCCCGGGTAGCGGGGGCCCGCCGGCCCCTGCGTCGGGTGACGCCACGGTCACCCCGTCCTGGACCTTCGTGCCTGTATCGGAGCACCTGCGGGTCCCGCAGATTCAGGGCGCTACCCGCCTGGCGGAATTTGAGGCCAGCATCCAGCTCCAGGGTGACTGGCGCACCATCCAGTTTCGGGGTATCGATCGCCTGGACTTTCCCCAGGTGTCATGGTGGCGCGCCGACTTCGCGCCCGCTTCCCTCGGCGCGCTCATGAACTCCCTGGCCGTGGACAACGCAGGGATCCTGATGAACGGCGAGTTCATGCGCCAGAACACCATCCGGGTCGGGGACACGGTCCAGATGCGTTTCATTCGCTATGGCCTGCGTGGCGAAGCGAACATGCAGGTCGTGGGCGAAATCGAATACTTCCCGGGCTGGTATCCCGAGGACGGCCCCCTGGTGGTGGGCAATCTGGACTACGTATTCCAGACGATTGGCGGCCAGTTCCCGTACGACGTGCTGGCCATCACCGCCAGCGGCACCGACTTTGAAGCCGTGCAGCGGGAACTCTACCAGTACGACATCAACGTCCTGAGCTATTATTCGGCGCGCCAGACCATTGCCCGGGAACAGGCGCTGCCCCAGCGGCAGGGCCTGTTTGGCGTCCTGTCGGTGGGCTTCGTGGCCTCGGCCGTCCTGACCATTCTGGGTTTCCTGCTCTATTCCCTGTTTTCCTTCCGGCGGCGCTTCATCGAACTGGGGACGCTGCGCGCCATTGGCCTGTCTTCGGGCCAAATGACGCTGTTCCTGGCCTGGGAGCTCATATTCCTGATTGGGGTGGGTATCGGGGTCGGCACCCTGCTGGGCACGTCCATGAGCATGGCCTTCATTCCCTACCTGCAGGTCGGGGCTTCGCCGGAAGACGTCACGCCCCCGTACAACGTGGCCATCCACTGGGACGCCATCACCCGTGTGTACATGCTGTTTGGCCTGCTGTTCGTTTCGGCGCTGGGGGCCCTGGTCATTTCGCTGCTGCGCATGCGTATCTTCCAGGCGATCAAGTTGGGTGAAACGGTATAGCGGAGGATCCCATGGCACAGTACGACGCTCCCTACATTCTCTGCGACAGCCTGGTCAAGATCTACAAGATGGCCGATCTCGAGGTGGTCGCCCTGCAAGGTCTCAACCTGACGGTAGGGGAAGGGGAGCTGATGGGCATTGTGGGTGTCAGCGGCAGCGGCAAGTCTACACTCATGAGCATCCTGGGCGGTCTGGATCGACCTACGGCCGGACAGGTCCGGGTCGGTGAATTCGATTTGCTCAAGCTCTCGGACCGGGGCCTGAACCGGTACCGGCGGGAGCAGGTCGGGTTCGTCTGGCAACAAAGCGCCCGCAATCTGGTGCCCTATCTCAATGCCCGGGACAACGTCATGCTACCCATGACGCTGGCCGGGACGCCGGGACGGCTCAAGCGGGAACGAGCCCAGTACCTGCTGGAAATGGTGGGGCTGGGGGACCGCATGAAGCACCATCTGCGGGAACTGTCGGGTGGTGAGCAGCAGCGTGTAGCCATTGCCGTGGCGCTGGCCAACAGCCCGGTCCTGCTGCTGGCGGATGAACCCACCGGGGAAGTGGACTCGGCCACGGCCCAGCGCATTTACGACACCATTGCGCTCCTGAACGAGGAATTCAATCTCACCACCATGATCGTGAGCCACGATCCGGATATCGCCCGGCATGTCAACCGCGTGGTGTCTATCCGGGACGGCATGCTGGCGAGCGAAACGCGACGCCGCTACCTGAATGGCGCGGAAGAGGAAGACCCGGCCGCCGCCAACATGAGCTTTGACGAACTGGTGATCCTGGATTCGGTGGGGCGCCTGCAGCTGCCCAAGGACCTGCTGGAACAATATGCCATCAAGGGCCGGGCCACGATCGAGATCTCGGACGAGGGCATCCTGATCAAGCCCGTCGACCGGGAGCGCATCGACGCGCCGGAACTGGAAGCCCACGAACAGGAAGAGGCCCGTTTCCTGCAGGAAGCGGAAGAAGGACCGCGCCGGCGTCGGTGGTTCCGGCGCCGCCAGAGGAGAAAAGCGGAACATGACGACGAGCAGGCTGACTGACGCCGGGTCCGCCCCGGCGGCCAATGGCGCCGGCCAGGGCCCCGTGGCCATCCAGGTGGCCGATCTGACCCGTACCTATCGCATGGGCGGACAGGACATCCCGGCCTTGCGGGGGGTGAACATGCATGTGCCGGCGGGCCGGTTCATGGCGCTCAAGGGCCGTTCCGGCAGTGGCAAGACCACATTGCTGAACTGTATCGGCGGTTTGGACCGGCCTACCTCGGGCGCGATTTCCATTTTCGGTGAACTCATCGAGGATTGGAGCGAGCGGAAGCTGACCATGTGGCGCCGCCAGACCGTGGGGTTCGTGTTCCAGTCCTTTGGCCTGATGCCGTCCCTTTCGGCGTACGAGAACGTGGAACTCATGCTGCGCATGGCGGGAGTCCGGGGACGGGAACGCCGCCGCCATGCCGTACATTGCCTGGACCTGGTGGGACTGACCAAGTGGATGCACCATCGTCCCTTCGAACTGTCCGGCGGCCAGCAGCAGCGGGTGGCCATTGCCCGTTCCCTGGCCAATTCACCCCGCCTCATTCTGGCGGACGAACCGACGGGCGAACTGGATTCCCAGACCGCACGGGAAATTCTGTCCCTCTTCCAGACCATTGTGCGGGAAGAGAACGTCACGTTGCTGATGGTGACCCATGACGGCCTGGCGGACGAGTATGTGGATGAAATCCTCTATTTGCGGGATGGTGTCATTGCCGAATCTTCCGAACATCCGTTGCCCGCTGACGAAGTGGAGGAGGCGGACGCCGAGGGCGTAGCGGCCGATGAGTCTGCGCTTCCGCAGTGACAGGCAGCCGGTGCCCGGATGGAGCCATGCTGCAACCGTGATGCCAGCGGGTCCCGCGTCTCCGGCCGCCACCTGCAGGTGGCGGCAAGATAACAGATATGGCAATCGGCATGCAGCTGCCCCGTCGCGCCTGGGAGCATCCCTGTACCCCTGGATACACCTGGCTATCCGGTCCAGCGGCGGTACGTATTCCGGCCGTTTCAGCGTGGGGCAGGGACATGCCACGTGACGGTACGCCGGCCGCCCGTGATTTTTTGGCCCTGTTCGATCCCCGGCGCAGTGACTATCTGCCGACGCAACAGGTTGCCGCACGACACCTGTATGCAGCCTTCGGCCTGATCTTCGCCACGCCGTTTCCGTGCCCGGAATTGCTGCCGGCAGCCGGGGGGACGCCCGACGTGGTGGTGCGCTACGCGCCGGTACCGGCCATTTCCCTGCCGGTCTACAACGGCACGTACAACCAGATCCAGTTCGTGGACGGACAGTTTCTGTACAACAAGACCGGTGTGGTCCGTGCCCTGGTGCAGCATGATTCCCAGGTCTTGCTGCAACGTATGCCGTTTGTACATGACGACGAGGTCCGGTATACCTTTCTCACGATTGTCATGTCCGCCCTGCTGTTGCAGCGTGGCCTGTTGCCGATGCACGCCAGTGCCATTCATACATCCCGGGGCTCGCTGCTTTTTGTCGGTCGCTCAGGGGCAGGCAAATCGACGCTGGCGGCGGAGCTGGTCCGGCGCGGCTACCTGATGCAGGCCGACGACATCACGCCCATCCACATGGCAGGCGCGCAGCCCGTGGTGGTGCCCGGTTTTCCCCAACTGAAACTTTCCCTGGAAGCGGCGGCGCACCTGCAGCAGGATCTGCAGGGGATCTCCCGGGTGCGGCCCAAGGAACAGAAACTGAGTGTGCTGAAGCACGTGGCTTTCCGCCAGACGCCCTCACCGTTGCGGGCGATCATCCAGCTGGAACCGGATGAGGTGAGCCGGGTGGACACGCGCCGCCTGGCCGGCATGGAGAAATTCCATACCTTGCTGGAATACACGTTCAATCAGTCTTTTCTGGATGGGATGCACCGCCGGGCCGATCATTTTCAGCAGGTGACGGCCGTGGGCAACGCCACCGACATCTACGTCATTCGGCGTCCCCGCCAGGGATTTCACCTGCAGGCACTGGCGGATCACATTGAAGCGGAATTCATCACGTCGTAAGGAGGCAGGGTGACCAAAGCACACATAACTCTCGAGACCCGGGTCAAGCAGGCGGACACCCCGATCGCCGCGCCCATGGATGAAGGGGTAATGATGTTCAGTCAGGAAACAGCGCATTACTATTCCCTGCAGGAGGTGGCCAAGGACATTTGGGACCGGATCGCGGAACCCATTCGGGTGGACGATTTGTGTGCAGAGCTGCTCCGGGACTACGAGGATGTCAGCGAGGCCGAGTGCCACAAACAGGTAATCGAGTTCCTGACGGAAATGCTGGCGGACGATCTCATTCAAATCGTCCCCTGGCAGCCGTATGTTCCCCCTGACGCCTAGGCCCCCATGGCTGTGCCCTCTTTCCTGTCACCGCGCATTTGGCGCATGCGCATGCGCACGCTGCGTTCATGGTCCGGTGAACGCCGCCGTCTGGTGCTGGAGGCCTATGCCCTGCTGTGCCTGTACCGTGGCCTCGTCTTCGCGACGCCGTTCTGGTTCCTGGCCCCGCGCATGGGCTGGTACATGGCCGAAACCCTGGACCATGCGCTGCCGGCCTCAGCCCAAGCTCAGGCCGAGGCCATCGGCTGGGCGGTCCGGCGCATGGCGGATCACACACCGCGTGCGAGTACCTGCCTGGTACAGGCCCTGACAGCCCAGAACATGCTGCAACGGCGGGGCTTGGGCAGTACACTGTATCTGGGCATGGCGACCGGAAAGACCCAGGCGGAAGCCCATGCCTGGCTGCGCTGCGGCACCCGCTATCTGACCGGGCAAGAGGAAATGGACGATTTTCACACCGTGGCCTGCTATGCTTTGGACACCGGTGTGCGGTACCGTCCCATGAACCGCCGTGACTGGGGCATCTCCGCTACGTGACCGGAGGGTCCGGTCCCCTATGGGCTAACTGCAGGACAAAGGATTAGGCATGCAGGAACTGGTATACAGGATTCAGAAGCAGGGCGTAGATCTGGGTCACAACATTCTCAAGGTGGATGGCTTCATCAACCACCAGCTGGATCCCCAATTGACGTTGCAGATTGGCCAGGAAATGGCCCGGAGCCTGCAGGCAGCCGGGGTGTCCGCACCGACCAAGGTAGTCACCGCCGAAGTGAGCGGGATCGCCTTTGCCCTGCAGACAGGCCTTGCCCTGAACGTACCTGTGATTTTCGCCCGCAAGGTGCGGCCCGTAACCATGCCGGCGAACGCCTACCGGAAGACCGTGGTGAGTCCCACCAAGGGCCAGGCGGTGGAACTGGTGCTCAATCCGGAATACATCCATGCCCACGACAGGGTGGTGCTGGTGGATGATTTTCTGGCTTCGGGCGAAACCCTGGTCGCCCTGCACGAACTGGTGAGCCAGTCCGGCGCCGCCATTATCGGGATTGGCTGCGTGATCGAAAAGACGTTTCAGGCCGGCCGCCAGACCCTGATGGACTATGGGATCCCGGTCATATCGCTGGCCCGGGTGTCCGCCATGCAGCAGGGCAGGATTCACGTGGAATCCGGCAACGGGCAAGGATAGCTGTCTGCGCATCCGGCCCCGCCTTGGGATGTGTCCATGTACCAGACCTATGCTGCCCCCAAGACCCTGACGGAAGCCCTGGATCTGAAGCACAGGCTGGGCAACCGGGCCCGGGTGTGTGCCGGGGGCACGGACTTGCTGCTGGAGCTGGCCCGGGCAGAACCCGATGCCCGGCCCGGACTCCATACCCTGCTGGATCTCACCCAAATCCCGGGCCTGGCGGACGTGCACCACCAGGCAGATGGCCGGTTCCGCCTGGGGCCCCTGGTTACCCATAACCAGTGCATCGCCGACCCGCGTCTGGTGCAGTCCGCTTGGCCCCTGGTACGGGCCTGTTGGGAAGTAGGGGCTCCGGCCTTGCGCAATCGGGCTACGGTAGTGGGTAACGTGGTGACCGCGAGTCCGGCCAACGACACCCTGGTGCCCCTGAGCCTGCTGGATACGGAAGTGCAGGTGACCAGTACCGCCCGCGGTACCCGGACCCTGCCCTTGGCTTCTTTCCTCACCGGCTTTCGGACTACGGCGCTGGCCCCTGACGAATTGGTGACCGGGCTGTCGTTTGCCGGCTTGCCCCCGCGGACGCATGGCATCTTCCTGAAACTGGGCTTGCGCAGCGCCCAGGCCATTTCGGTGGTGAGTGTGGCGGTGATCGTACAGCATGCCACGGCGCACCGCACCTCTGCCGTCACCGACCTGCGTATCGCTCTGGGTGCAGTGGCCCCCGTCATCGTGCGGGCACCTGCAGCCGAGGAGTTTGCACGCGGACGGCCACTGGACGCGGAGACGATTGCAGCCTGTGCCCGCCTGGCCGCCCGGACGGCAGAGCCCATCGACGACGTGCGGGGCAGTGCCGCCTATCGCACGGCCATGGTGACCGTGCTGGTGCAGCGTGCCCTGCAGGCTCTGGCCACAGCCCGGGAACGAACGGGCTGGCAGACACAGCCGGTGATGCTGTGGGGCGATACGGCGGGCCAGTGGCCGGTGGCGTCCGGGGCGGGCCAGAACCGGGTAGCAGCGCAGGTCAATGGTGAAAGCCTGTCACTGGCCGCACACTGCACACTGCTTGATGGCCTGCGCGCGGCTGGCCGGCATGAGGTCAAGAAGGGGTGTGCGGAAGGCGAATGCGGCTCCTGCACGGTATTCCTGGACGGCATGGCAGTCCTGTCTTGCCTGGTTCCCGCTGAACGGGCCCGGGGCAGCCAGGTAGTGACCGCCGCGGGCCTGAGCGACAATCCCCGGTGGCGGGACCTGCAGCAGGCTTTTGTGGATTGTGGCAGCGTGCAGTGCGGATATTGTATTCCGGGTTTCGTCATGAGCGGGGCCAAGCTCCTGGAGGAAGTACCGGTGCCGGACAGGGCACAGGTACAGGAAGCGTTCATGGGCAATCTCTGCCGCTGCACCGGATACACCAAGATTCTGGATGCGGTCGTAACAGCCGGACAGGGCCGGTGAGGAGCAGGCCGGGATGCGGGCCATAGGGAGCAGCGTGCCACGCTTGGACGCGCCGGCGAAAGTCACCGGCCGGGCGGTGTATGCCGGCGACATGGATCGGCCAGGCCAAAAGTGGATGAAGGTCGTGTGGGCCGGTGTGCCCCACGCCCGGATACGCAAACTGGACGTGAGCAGGGCCCGGCGCATGCCGGGGGTCGTGGCGGTGCTGACAGATGCCGACGTGCCTGCGAACCGCTACGGCCTGGTGTTGCCGGATCAGCCTGTGCTGTGTGGCTGTCAATCCACCGCCGCGGCCCGGACCGTCCGGTGGTACGGTGACAAACTGTGCGCCATCGTCGCGGAGACGCCCGCCGCGGCAGAGGCTGCCGCCGACCAGGTACGTGCCGAATTCGATCTGTTGCCGACGGTCACGGATCCGGTAGCGGCCCTCGCCCCGGATGCGCCGCTGATCCATGACTACGACGGGTATCCGCTGGCCGGCAAGCGCCGGGACTCCAACTTGCTACAGGCGATGCATGTCCGGTATGGAGATATCCAGCGCGGGTTGGAGGCGGCTGACGTGGTGGTGGCCGACACCTATGCCACACACGCCCAGGAACACGCTTATCTGGAGCCTGAAGCGGGTTTGGCGTGGCGGACGGACGAGGGCCGGCTGGAGATCTGCACCGGTGGCCAGTGGATGCATGACGAGCGTCACCAGATCGCGGCTGCCCTGCAGCTGCCGGAAGACCGGATTCGGATCTCCTATGCGGCCATTGGCGGCGCTTTTGGCGGGAAAGAAGACATACACTTGCAGATCCTCCTGGCCCTGGCCGCCTGGAAGACCGGCTATCCGGTCAAATGCGTATGGTCCCGGGAGGAAAGTATCCGGGGCCATCACAAACGGCATCCCTTTCAGTTCCGAAGCCAGTTGGGTGCCCGGCGGGATGGCTGGTTGACCGCGCTGCGGGTAGATATCGTCAGTGATGCCGGGGCGTATGCCAGCACCAGCACCAAAGTGCTGGGCAACGCTCTCCTCTCCGCTGCCGGCTGCTACGCGATCCCCCACGTACATATCGACGCCCGCACCGTATTGACCAACAATGCGGTGTCCGGCGCGTTCCGGGGCTTCGGCAGTCCGCAGGGCGCCTTCATGATCGAAACCCAGCTGAATCGGCTGGCCCTGGAACTGGACATAAGTGCCGCCGAACTGCGCCGCCGCAATGCATGGCAGGATGGGGCCATGCTGTGTACCCGGACGCCGGTGCCGCCGGGCTGCATGGCCCGGGAAGTGCTGGCCGCGGTACAGGCGGCGGAACCGGCGGCA
Organism: Caldilineaceae bacterium; assembly: GCA_965200385.1. Taxonomy (GTDB): domain Bacteria; phylum Chloroflexota; class Anaerolineae; order Caldilineales; family Caldilineaceae; genus Bin34. The sequence goes on along the minus strand of OZ241342.1, from coordinate 2,563,071 downwards.
GGTACCGACCGTCCCGCTCCGCCCCGGGTCGCAGGGGCCCTCTTCCATACAGGCCAGCGCAAGGTCCGCGGCCGGGGCTTGGCCATCGGCGCCAAGAACGTCGGTTTTGGGCAAGGCGTCCCTGATTCCTGTCACGCCTGGATTGAACTGCATGGCCAGAGTGAAATTGAAGAGGTGCAGGTGGGTACCGTCGGGGCGGATACGGGCCAGGGCGCCCACACCGTGTTCCGGCAGATGGCAGCGGATGTCCTGGACGTGCCCCTGGCACTGGTGCAGCTGCAGGCGGCGACTACGGACGATGCGCAGTCCAGTGGCAGTGCCTCGGCTTCACGGCTGACCTACTATACGGGTGCAGCGCTCCATGCCGCCGCGCAGGCGGCCCGGGCCGAATGGGCGAACGAGGAACGGCCCGCCCGGGGCGAGGCCGTCTTCACGACAACGCAAACCACCCCGCACGATCCGGTCACAGGGGCAGGTACACCCGTTGTGCTGCTGGGCTACTGTGCCCAAAGCGTGGAGGTCGAAGTAGATCTGGATACCGGCCATGTCCATGTGCTGCGGGTGGTCAGTGCGCATGACGTGGGCCGGGCGGTCAATCCCCAGCTGATAGAGGGTCAGGTAGAGGGGGGCGTGGCCCAGGGCATCGGCTGGACGCTGTATGAACGCCTGGTCCAGGAGGAAGGCCTGATCCGGAATCCCAGTTTCAGCACCTACCTGATACCGGGTGTCGGCGATGTGCCGACCGAGATTGTGCCCGTACTGGTCGAGGGCGGGGAACCCCACCATCCCCTGCATGTCAAGGGTATGGCGGAAATGGGCCTGGTGCCCATCGCCGCGGCCATTGTGGCCGCTGTGCATGATGCGACAGGCGTATGGATCACGGAACTGCCCCTGACGCCCGAAGCCGTCTGGCGCGCCCTGCAGCAGGCAGCCTAGAAGCGGCGTTCTGCCCCTTGGCGTGCTGCACCGGACAGGGTGATATGCAGGCGTAGGGAACGGTCTTGCGACAATGGCCGGTGAAACAGTGTAAAATTTGAAGATAGACGTACATGGTCCTTGTCGGGGATAAAGCCCAAGGAGAGCGGCAAAACAACATGAACCAGGCAGAGTACAGCAGCGTTACCCGCCGCGTTGTGGTGACGGGCCTGGGGGCCCTGACGCCCGTAGGTCTTTCGGTCAAGGAGTCATGGCAAAATTTGCTGGCGGGCAATTCCGGCATTGGCAAACTGACGCGCTTCGATCCCAGCGGCCTCAAGTCGCAGCTGGCGGGTGAACTCAAGGGATTCGATCCTCTCAATTTCATGTCCCGCAAGGAAGCGCGCAGCATGGACACCTACTCCAAGTTCGGTGTCGCGACCGTCATGGAAGCCATCAAGGATGCCCAGATCAAGTTCCGGAAGGAAGACCGCCAGCGGGTGGGCATCATCATAAGCAGCTGCGTGGGGGGTATCGAGGATTACACCAACACCGTGATGAGTCTGGTGAAAAAAGGCCTGACCCGGGTTTCCCCGTTCATGGTGTCCAAGATGCTGGTCGACAGTTTGGCCTCGCGCATTGCCGTACGCTACGGCATCCAGGGCCCCACCATGGGTGTCACCACGGCCTGTTCCACGGGCCTGACGGCGCTGTGCCAGGCCTACGATCTCATCAAGTTCGGGTCGGTGGACATGGCGATCTGCGGCAGCAGCGAAGCGGCGATCGTGCACCCCATGGTGGCCGGTTTCGATGCCATGGGCGTACTGAGCAAACAGAATGACACCCCGGGCCAGGCGGCCAAGCCCTTTGACGCCAATCGTGACGGCTTCGTGATCGGCGAGGGCAGCGGCATCCTGATTATGGAAACCCTGCAGCATGCCCTGGATCGCGGGGCCCGCATCTACGCGGAAATCGCCGGTGCCGGCATGAGCAATGACGGCAGCGACATGGTTTCCATGGACGAAAACGGCATCGGCATTCAGAACGCCATGCGCATGGCCCTGGCCCATGCGCGGGAGGTGCTGGGGATCGAGGTCGCCGACGTGGGGTACATCAATCCGCACGGTTCCGCCACCGCGATGAACGATCGGGTGGAGACACGGGCCATCAAGGAGGTCTTTGGCGAACACGCCTATGACCTGAACATCAGCTCCACCAAGAGCATGATGGGCCATCTGATGGGCGCCGCAGGCGCGGTCGAATCCATCGCCGCCATCAAGGCCTTGCAGGAAGACAGCATTCCGCCCACGATCAATTTGCATGATCCGGATCCGGACTGCGACCTGGATTACACGCCCAATGTGGCGGCATCCAAGCCCATACGGGCGGCCATGAACAACAGCATTGGCATGGGAGGCAACAATTCCAGCATGATTTTCAGCAAGCTGGACTGAATTCGGACCTGTTTTACCGTTACCCAGAAGTCTGCACTTCTGTCAGGAGATGAGATCATGACCCTCGCCAAGAATGGCACGGTACCCGCAACGGCCCCCGTGGTCCCTGCCGGTACCGACATCGCCGCTTCTCATCCATATGGCAACGCACGGGGCGTCGCTGCGACCCGCGGCCGGAAGACCCGCACCCCGGCTGCCCCGGAGCCGCGTCACGCTGCCGCCGGCACACGTGCCACGACCTACGCCCAAATTGTCGGGTGGGGGTACGTGGTGCCCGAAAAGATCGTGACCAATTTCGATCTGGAAAAGATTGTGGAGACCTCGGACGAGTGGATCCGCAACAATACGGGCATCGTGCACCGGCACGTCGTGGTCGACGATCAGGAGACCTCGGCCACCCTGGGGGTGGAAGCCGCCCGCAATGCCTTGAACCTGGCCAACGTGCCGCCCCAAAAGGTCGATCTCATTATCTGTGCCACCAGCACACCTACCCATTTCTTTCCTTCCACGGCCAGCCTGATCCAGGATGCGATCGGCGCGGCCCACGCCGGGGCTTTCGATCTCAGCTGTGCCTGTTCCGGCTTCGTGTATGCCCTGAGCCTGGCCCGGTCCGCCATCGTGGCCGGCGATGCGGAATACGTGCTGGTTGTGGGCTCGGAAGTCATGAGTCGCTTCGTGGACTGGACCGATCGCGGGACCTGTATTCTGTTTGGTGACGGTGCCGGGGCCGTGCTGGTAGCCGCCAGTGACGTGGAAGGCGGCATCGGTGCCTGCGAACTGGGCAGTGACGGCTCCGGGGCCGACTTGCTTTCGTTGCCGGCCGGGGGCAGTGCGCGTCCGGCATCCATGCAGACGGTCAGTGGCGGCGAACATTTCATCCGCATGGATGGTCCGGCGGTGTTCCGCTTCGCCACGCGTATCATGGCGGATGTGACGCGGCGGGTCACGGCAAAGCAGGGCTGGACCCTGGACGACGTGGATCTGGTGATACCGCATCAGGCCAACCAGCGCATTATCCACAACAGCGTGATCCGGCAACTGCGGCTGCCGGAAGAAAAGGTATTTGTCAACATTGCCGAATATGGCAACACCAGTACCGCGACCATTCCCATCGCCCTGTGCGAAGCCCTGGACCAGGGACGTCTGCAACGGGGACACAATCTCGTCCTGGTGGGCTTTGGAGGCGGCCTGAGCTGGGGCGCCTGTGCCGTCAATTGGACCGTTTCCCCGGAGGATGTATCCCAGCACTGGTGGGAAGGTGCACGCCAGGGCGCGGCGTACAGGGCTGGCGCGGCCCGCAGTATGTGGCGCAAGGCAGCTCGCCGGTTTGCGCGACCACGCTCCGTGTAGGTCTACGATCCAACCGCGGTATTGGACACACGTCCCTGAAGCAGAATATCCAGGGCGGCCTGTGTGCATACAGGCCGCAGATGTCCCCGCATGCCCGGATCGGTACGCCGGGCACAGGACTGACCCTGCAGGCACCGGGGCAGAACCACCAGGCAGTTCAGGGTAGCGCAGAGATCCATCGCGACGGACAGCAATATACGCGGATCTGTCACGGGCCACGGGAACAGGATCCGGAACATGCACCCGGGGCCGCCGGTGTGCCCGGACTGTGTGACAGAGCGTTGCGGACAGGATTTGGGCAGAGAGTCTGCGTGAATCCTGTTTGTCCTGCATGTAGCCATGATGTACAGTTACAAGACCGCATTTTGCCTTGACCATAGTTGTCTCCGGACAGGGAGGATATTGCCATGCAGGAAGCAATCGTCAGTCGACGTGAATTTCTCCGTACCAGCGGTCTTCTGGTTGCCGGTCTCGCCTTGTCGGCCTGTGTCATGGCTGCACCGGAACCTACCGATGCGGAGTCAGCAGCGGATGCCGCAGCCAGCGTGATGACGTTCGCGTGGTGGGGCAGCCCCTTTGAGAAAGATACGGTCGTCAACATGCTGGATGCCTTTACGGAAGCGACCGGCATCCCTACCGAGAAGCATCATCTGCCCTTTGGCGACTATATGAACAACATGCAGGCGCGGGCTGCCGCCGGTACATTGCCGGATGTGTTCTATCTCAGTACCCCCTTTATGGTGGCATGGGCCCAGAAAGCCGTCATCAAGGATCTGACGGACAGGCATACCACGGATCCTGAAGGTGACATCGAACAAATTGTCGAGGTGAATCGTTTCAAAATCGGTCAGCGGATATACGGCACGGGGGCCGCTACCGAACCCTACATGATGTTCTACAACCGCAAGATTTTCGATGAACGCGGCATAGCCTACCCGCCCGCTACCGTAGAGGAAGCCTGGGCGTGGGACGATTTCATTGAAATCGCCAAACAGCTCACAATCGACCAGAACGGCAACACGGCAGCCGACCCGGGCTTCGATCCTGACAACATCCAGACCTTTGGCGTGGATCTGCCGCGCTGGGGCGGCTCCTGGCGTGTCTATTCCCCGGGGCTGTGGCAAAACGGATCCGAGGTGTATTCCGAGGACGAAAACACCTTTTTCCCCGACCCGGAGATTGCGGCCGACGTGTTGCAGCAAACGGCCGACACGTATGTCAGGCACAAGGTGGCGGCGTCACCCGAATTCCAGGGTCAGGTAGGCATGAGTTCCATCCAGCTGATGGAAAACGACCGTCTGGCCATGTTCCTGACCGGCAACTGGAGTCTGGAGGCCCTCTCCCATGCCGACGTGGACTATGGGGAAGCGGTAGTCCCTGTCATGGGGCCCGATTATGTGGTGTGGGCACCTTCCGAGGCGATTGGCGTGAGCGAGCAGACCGCCGATTTCGATGCCGCCTGGACCCTGTACAAGTGGGTGGTGTTCGGGGAAGGCAGCCTGGCGTTGAGCCGTACCGGTCTGTGGCAGCCCCAGCGCGTGGATTTGCTCACGACCGATGAAGGCCGCGCGAAATGGATGACAGAAGGCGTACATACACCGGAACACATCACCGCCGCCTGTTTGCCTTCGGTCTACAATGCCCGCCGCATGCCCCTGCGGCTCGGCCACAGCGAGGTGGAAGGCCGCTTGCTGGGGCCCGCACTGGGGCCGGTGTACACGGGGGAGACGACGGCACAGGAAGCGCTGGATGCGGTATTGCCCGAAATCAATGCCTTCCTGGCAGAGAACCCGAACTGGAAACCGTCCTGATGCAGTCCATGACCGGAGGACAAGTGCGCACCGGGAGGTGTGTGGCGTGAAAACGGATCTGTCCCCTGACCAAATCGCGCAATTCCGTGCCGAAGGCTTCCTGGTCCTGGAGGAGTTCCTGGACGCCGGGGAGTTGGCCGAATGGCGTGCCCTCATTGCAGAGGCTGTGCATGAACGGTTGTCTCTGGAACCGGAACTGCAGCAAACCTTCAACGCCCTCTATGGTCCCGCGGAACTGAAACTGCAGAACCAGGACGATCCCCAGACCTTTTATGCCAGTGTGTTTACGCAGTGCCTGCGCCTGGCCGATACCCATGCGGGAACGGCCAGGCTGGTGCGTGATCCGCGTCTGGGCGAACTCGCGGCGCGTCTGGCCGACGTGGACGGGGTACGCATCTGGCATGATCAGGCCCTGTTCAAGCCCCCCTACGGCAACCAGACCACCTGGCATATGGACTGTCCCTACTGGGCCTTTCATACCCGGCGTTCTGTAAGCATGTGGATTCCCCTGGATGACGCTACCCAGGCCAACGGCTGTCTGTGGTATCTGCCGGGCACCCATCGCCTGGCCACCTACGATCTGGTGCCGATCGGGGAGAGCATGCGGGATATCTTCCAGGCCTATCCCGAGTGGACGCGCCTGGAGGCACAGGCGGCTCCTGTCCCCGCAGGCGGACTCGTTGTCCACAACGCCATGATTGCCCATGCCGCCGGACCCAACATGACCGCCGCGCCACGGCGGGCCATGACCGTGGCCTTTTTCCCGGATGGCCTGACGTACAATGGCAACTGTGACACCCTGCCTGTGGAGTACTACACCGATCTGCAAGCGGGCGATCCCCTGGATGACGATCGCTATGTCCCGTTGACATGGAGCCGCGCCAAGGCATGAATGCGGGTTGGCACGGGGCCGATGGCGCTGCTCGCGGCATACCGCACTGATCCGGCGCGGCGGCGACGCGTCCAGCGGATACTGACCGGCTATTTCTTCATCTCGCCGGGATTGCTGGGACTCGCCCTGTTCCTGGTTGGTCCTCTCATCTATTCCCTGTGGCTGAGTCTGACCGAATGGGACATCATTTCGGCCCCGTCTTTCGTCGGTCTGGAGAACTTCCGCACCGCTTTTCTGGATGACAGGCTGTTCTGGATATCCCTGTACGTCACGTTGCGGTACACCCTAGTAGCCGTACCGCTCACCCTGGTGGCGGCCCTGGCCGTGGCCTTGCTGCTGGATGTCAAGATGAAGGGCATCGCCTGGTTCCGGGCTGTCTACTATTTGCCGGCCATGACGCCCGCCGTCGCCTCCGTAGTGCTGTGGCGCTGGATCTTCAATTCGGAATTCGGTCTGCTGAATTTCCTGCTGGATCTGGTGGGGCTGCCCAAAGTGGAATGGCTGATTGCCGCCGATGTGGTCATGTATTCCTTCTGGATTATGGCGCTCTGGAGCATAGGCCCCATGATGATCATATTCCTGGCCGGTTTGCACGGAGTGCCCCGTACCCTGTATGAAGCGGCTGAGGTGGATGGGGCGAATGCCTGGCGCAAGCTTTGGGCCGTGACCTTGCCCCAGCTGTCCCCGGTTATTCTCTTCAATCTGGTGATTGGCCTGATCAATACCTTTCAGGTTTTTACTGCCGGCTATCTGCTCACGGCCGGTGGGCCGAAGAACGCGACCCTGTTCTATGTGCTGTATACCTACCGCAATGCCTTTGAATGGCTGAAAATGGGGTATGCGGCCTCTCTCTCCTGGGTGCTCTTTGCCATCATCATGGTCATGACCCTGTTTATTTTCCGCTCGCTGGGGCGTGCGGTCCATTACGCGGCGGATTGACAGAGGGCGACGATCCCGTTGCCTTGCCCCTGCAGGACACCCATGACCGCATCGGTTCCCGCCCCCCGCATACCGTCCAGACGTACCGTGGAACGCCTGGCAGCCAAGAGCGTGATCTGGCTGCTGCTCTGCGGTGGCGGGTGCCTGATGGTGTTGCCGTTCCTGTGGATGATCAGCTCCTCGCTCAAGACCCAGAGCCAGGTCTGGGTGTTTCCCCCGGTCTGGATCCCCGAGCCTGTCCAATGGCACAACTATGTGGAAGCCCTGAGTGGCCTGCCGTTCCATATCTACACCCTCAACACCATGAAAATCACGGTGCCGGTGCTGCTGGGTACCCTGGTGACCGCATCCATGTGCGGCTACGGCTTCGCACGTATGCAGTTTCCGGGACGGGATGCCCTGTTCATGGTGTTTCTCAGTGTACTCATGCTGCCGGCGATTGTGACCATGATTCCCGTGTTTGTCATGTTTACCCATCTGGGCTGGGTGAATACGCTGAAACCGCTAATCATCCCCCCTATGCTGGGAGGTGGGCCGTTCAACGTCTTTCTCTTCCGGCAATTCTTCCGTACGATTCCCAATGAACTCTCCGATGCCGCACGCATGGATGGCTGTGGCGAGCTGTATATCTATTGGCGGATCGTCTTGCCGCTCTCACGGCCCGTGCTGGCTACCGTCGCCATCTTTACCTTCCTGGCCAACTGGAATGATTTCATCGGTCCCCTGCTTTATCTGCAATCCGATGCCAAGAAGACTATCGCCCTTGGCCTGGCCACGTTTCTGGGCCTGTATTCGACGCACTGGGAACTGCTGATGGCCGCAGCCACCACGGTCACCATTCCTGCCCTGATTCTGTTCCTGTTCTGCCAGCGCTATTTCGTGGAAGGCGTGGTACTGACAGGTTTGCAGGGAGTTTGACCCTGTCGCCGTCCGGCGTACCTGTGGGGCGTGCGGATGCAGGCGGTACACGGACTTCGCGCTTCTGTCTGCGGTGTCTTGCGGGCTCACTGGCCTGAAGTTGTGATTCGCAACAGAATACGGTACACTGGCAAGGTATGCCATCCCCGAGATGGGGATTGTTTTTTTAAATCAAACGCCTTCTCTTTTTTCCTGTTTCTCTTGCATTGAGAGACGTTTTTGCTTGTGATTTCGTAATGACAACCTGGATGGAGGAAGACAATATGATCCATGCGACAAAATTGTATCGTGTTTTTGGGGCATTGCTGTTGCTGGTATTGGCCATGGCGGCCTGCGTTGCGCCACCGGCGGGTGGCGATATGGATGCCATGGCCGGTGACGATGACGCCGATGCGGGCATGGCGGAAGGCAGTTTCGTCATTGGCGTGAGCAACACGCTCGTAGGCAACGGCTGGCGGGAACAAATGATTTGTGCGATCAAGGCGGAAGCGACTGCCAGCGGTATGGTCGACAAGGTGATTGTGGTCAACCGCAATGGTGGACCCACCGAACAGATTGCAGATCTGGAAGGTCTCATCTCCCAGGGTGTGGATGCCATCATCCTCAACCCGACAGACCGCGAGGGCCTCAACGCCGTGATTGAGTCCGCCATTGCCCAAGGGATCGTGGTGGTGGCCGTAGACCAGGCGGTTACAGCCGAAGGCGCCTATGTGGCCACCAACGATCAGACTGCCTACGCCCAACTCGGCGCCGAATGGCTGTTTGAGCAGCTGGGAGGCGCTGGCCGGGTCGTGGAAATGCGCGGCATCGACGGGGTACCGGCGGACACGGATCGCCATAACGGTTTCCTGGCGGCCCTGGAAAAGTATCCGGATATCGAAGTCGTGGCCGAAACCTTCACGGGCTGGGATCCCTCGACAGGCGCCCAGCAGGCTTTGGACCTGATCACCACCCAGGAGATTGATGGCATCTGGACATCCGGCATCGATTACCCGGTCGTGGAACAGTTCCAGGTCGCGGATATTGCCTATGTACCGATTGTGGGTGCCGACAACAACGGCTTTGTGGAACAGCTGCTCAATCTCCGGGATGCCGGACTGGTAGGCGCTGCCGTGACCAATCCGCCGGCCATCGGGGCTGTGGGCATGTCCATTGCCATCGATGCCCTGACCGGGAACAACCCGCCCCACGAAACCATCCTTACCCCCCAAGTGTTCGCCACTGACAATGTGGAGGGACTGGAGGCCATGTACGCCCCGGATGAACAGGTGGGATGGAGTACTTTTGTGGACATTGCACCCTATACCCACTACAACGGCAGTGCGGATGTGTCTGCCTGCCAGGCACCGGGAGAGTAAAACCCCTCCTGCCTGCATGACCTGACCATCATGAATGTGCCGGCCTCGTTGCTCGCGACGACGGGTATCGCCAAGTCCTATGGCCCCGTCGTGGCCTTGCGGGCTGTCGCTATGGCGGTGCGCCCGGGTGAAATCCATGCGCTGCTCGGCGCCAACGGGGCCGGCAAAAGCACCCTGGTCAAGATCCTGTCCGGGGTGCATGCGGCCGATCAGGGCACCATACAGCTGGCTGGCCAGCCGATGCAGTTCCGGGCACCGGTAGATGCCATGCGCGCCGGCATTGCCACGGTATTCCAGGATCCGGCTCTCATTCCCGATCTCACACTGAGCCAGAACCTGCGCCTGAGCGACCTCGATCACGCAGCGTTCCGGCGCTGGCTGGACGGGTTTGAACTGGGCCAGCTTGATTTGGGTGCCCTGGTGCGCGAACTGCCTCTGGAAACGCTGCGTATGGTTGATTTGGCCCGGGCCCTGGCGCGGGACCCCCAAGTCTTGCTGCTTGACGAGATCACAGCGGCCCTGACCGCGGACCAGGCGGACCAGGTATTTGCGCTGCTGACGGAATGGAAGGCGCAGGGGCGCTCGGCCGTCCTGATCACGCACAGACTGGCGGAAGTCATGCGCATCTGTGATCGCGCGACCATCCTGCGTGATGGCCGTGACGTGGCCCTGCTTGAAACGGCCAGGATCAATGAGAGCCATCTGGTGGAGGCCATGCTTGGAACCTCGCACCAGACCGCGAGCCATGAATCCCGGCGCGATAGTGACGAGGCAGTGGCTGTCCCTGACGCGGAAGCGGTATTCGCCGTGCAGGATCTGGGTTCCGGCGATATAGTGCGCGATGTCTCGTTTGCTGTCCATCGCGGTGAAATCCTGGGGCTCGTGGCTCTGGAAGGACAGGGCCAGGAGCGCATGTTCGCCCTCCTGTCCGGGGAGCGGAAGCCCACGGCAGGCGCTATCCGGGTTCGGGGTACCCCGTGCCGATTCCTCTCACCATATGACGCCGTCCAACGGGGTGTCGTCCTGATTCCGGGCAATCGCTTGCTGGCACTCTTGCCCAACCTGTCGGTGCGCCAGAATCTGGTCGTTCCCCTGTTCAACCGCATCCGCCAATGGCTGCGTATACCCCGGGATGAACCGCAGCGGGCGCAGAAAGCTATTGACAGGCTTGCGATCGATACCCGGGCCGCGGCGCAGGTACGGCGACTCTCCGGGGGCAATCAGCAGAAGGTCGCGATCGGGCGCTGGCTGGTGGCGGGCTTTCAGACGCTGCTCTGCTTCGATCCTACCCGGGGCATCGACATCAGGACCAAACGGGAAATCTATGTCCTGCTGCGCGAGTTGGCCGCCAACGGGGCCGCGATCCTGCTTTATACGAGTGAGCTGTCCGAGATTCCGCTTGTGTGTGACCGTGTGCTGGTGATGCACGACGGCCGTATCGTGGACGAACAGGAGGCAGTGCTGGCCACGGAAGCCTCTCTGCTGACGGCCGCGCATGGTTTGCTGTAATAGCCGGACGGTCGCCTGCACCATCCCCGGCTGCAGATCTGAACCCGTGTTGCGCACAACTTGCATCCAGAGGTAAGGGCATGGCGCGTTTGGTGTCGGTGATGCGCCGGGAGGGCTGGCAACCGTGGCGGCTACGCCATGGCTGGGTACTGGGAGTCTGGCTGCTGCTCTGTACGCTGCTGTTCTGGTATGCAGCCCTGATTCCCCGCTTCGGCGAGTTCCAGGTCACCTCCATCAGCAAAAACAGCCTGCCACTCGTCTATCTGGCGATTGGGCAAGCCATTATCGTCATCGCGGGCGGTATCGATCTCTCCCTCGGGGCCCTGCTGTTGTTGGGCAACGTGCTGGCCGCTCGTTTCATGGAGGATCAGCCGTTCGTCATCGTGCTCTGTATCGCCTTGGGCCTGATCGCCGTGCTCAGCCTGCTCAACGCCCTGACCGGGTTGCTCATCAGCCGCTCGGGCGTGCCGGACATTGTGGTCACCCTGGCCACCAGCTATATCTGGTCGGGACTGGCGCTCTGGATTCTGCCGTCACCCGGCGGCGGTACTACCCCGGAATTCCGCTGGCTGTTTACCGGTTCCCCGTCCGGCATCGGCGGCACCTACATAATGCCGGTCCTCATGATGACGATCCCTGCACTGGTCGTGCTGTATCTGTCGCAGCGCACCCGTCTGGGGCTTTCCCTGTACGCGATTGGGAGTGACAGCACGGTAGCCCGCCTGGCCGGGCTTGACGTGACCCGGGCGAAAATAGTGTCCTATGCCATAGGCGGCGCCATGGCGGGCCTGGCCGGTCTGGCCACCGTAGCCATTACGGGCACTGGAGACCCGCGCTTCAGTATCGGAGCCAATGCCACACTGAACAGCATCGCTGCCGTTGTGCTGGGGGGCGTGGCCTTGACCGGAGGTACGGGGCTGGTGTTGGGAGTGGTGGCGGCCGGCATCATCCTCATCATGCTCAACCCCATCCTGAGTGCCATGGGGATCAATCCCAACAATGCCCAGATCCTGCAGGGAGTCCTGATCGCCACGGTGATGATGGTCGGGGGCCTGGTTACGGTACTGCGGGAGAGAGCCGTATGATCCGGTCCTGGCTTCCTCTGTGCGAGGCACCCCATGTCTAGGCAGACAAGCCTGGCTGCGTCCGCCTGGACCGACAGAACCAGGGCCGTTGTGGCCGAACACCCTACCCTGATCCTGGGCGGTGTGCTCGTTCTGCTGGTTCTGTTTACGGGCCTGATCGAACCCGCTTACCTGTCGCTCAACGGCGCGCGCAGTTCCCTCCTGCAAGCCGCACCCCTGGGCATCCTGGCGGGTGCCCAGACCATCCTGATGTTGACCGGGGGCATTGATCTGTCCGTAACGATGATCGCCACCGGTTCAGCCTATGTAGCGGCCAACCAGTCTTCTCATGGAGCCGCGATCGCCATCCTGCTGGGTGTGGCCGTTGGCCTCATTGTAGGCAGTGCCAACGGCGTTGGCGTGGCCCTGTTCCGGGTCAATCCCCTGATCATGACCCTGGCCATGTCCGGCATTCTGCTGGGGCTCTTTACGGCCTGGACCCAAACCGTGCTGCGCGGGTCCACACAGGTCGCTCCTTTCATCAAGGTCCTGGGTGCAGGTTCCTTTCTGGGCAACCGCTTCCCCTACAGTGTGGTGGTGTGGGCGGTGATTGCCCTGACCCTGATCTGGCTGCTCAAACAGACAGGCTGGGGGCGTCTCCTGTACGCCATTGGCGACAATGAAGTTGCCGTGCGCCTGGCGGGGGTACGCAGCTGGCAGGTACGCATCTCGGCATACATCGTGGCCGGCGTGCTGGGTTCCGTCAGTGGCATTCTGCTGGCCGGACGCACGGGCGCCGTGGACCTGCAGCTGGCCAATGCCTTTCTGTTGCCTTCCGTGGCCGCGGCCGTGATCGGTGGCACCTCCATCTTTGGCGGAGTGGGCGGATATACGGGCACGATCCTGGGGGCCCTGATCCTCAGCGTGCTCAACTCCATGCTGACGTTTCTCAATGTAGGCCAGGATATCCAGCAGGTCGTGTACGGAACCATAGTGCTGGCCCTGGCATGGGGCTACGCCGGTCTTACTCCCCGCTCCTGACCGTGCAATCGGCATAGGCGGGTGGACTCACAGGTAGCTCCCACACCTGATGGGTCGTGAGAGCTTTCGGTACGGGTAATGGTCCCGGGTTGGCCCGGAAGTGAATTCGCGCACGACTTGCATCATGGCTCGGGAACCCTCCACAATGTCATCGTCTCCGTACAACGGCATCTCCTCTCCGGCTTCGTGGCCACCCAACTACATAGAGGCTGGTGGTGATCCCCTGCCTGTACCCTGGCTGGCCCATCCGCCCCGGGTAATACCCATTGACGTCGGGCGCCAGCTTTTCGTGGACGACTTTCTGATAGAGCATACGACCCTGAAGCGTGTGTACCACGCCGCGCAGATCCACTCCGCATCACCCGTGTTATGGCCCGAGACGGAGCTGGAACTGAACCGGCACCACTGCCCGGTGGCTGCACCCTTCAACGGTGGCGTCTGGTATGACCCGGCCGACGGGACGTTCAAGCTCTGGTATCACGCGGGCTGGTTTGATGGCACAGCGCTGGCGGTCAGTACGGATGGCCTGCACTGGCAGCGGCCGGAGCTTGATGTGGTTCCGGGCACCAATGCCGTGATCGCTCATCCACCAGGCCACAGGCGGGATGGCGCCCTGGTCTGGCGAGATCCCTACGCCCCCGCGGCAGCAAGGTTCAAGATGTTTGTGTACTGGCGCTGGAATCAGGGTCAGGCCGGGCACATCTATACTTCGGCGGACGGCATTCACTGGCACGATGCCGGCACCACGTCTGCATGCGGGGATAATTCCAGTTTCTTCTACAATCCCTTTCGCCGCCGGTTTGTGTTCAGCATCCGTGAGAGCTGGGACCGGCGGGCCCGGTCCTATTACGAACATGCAGACTTTGTGCAAGCCGCCCGCTGGGACGACGGTGCCCAGGTACCCTGGGCCCGGGTGGATCGCCTGGACCGGCCCGATTCCTTTCTGGGTATGCGGCCCCAGCTCTACGATCTGAACGCCGTGGCCTATGAAAGCCTTATGCTGGGTGCCTGGGCCATCTTCCAGGGTCCGGAAAACCCGGATGCGGCTCACCTCAGCCGACCCAAGATCAATGATCTGCAGCTGGCCTACAGCCGGGACGGGTTCCACTGGCATCGTCCGTGTCGTGCACCCTTCATTGCTGCCAGTCGCCAATGGGGTGACTGGAATTACGGCTACATCCATGCGGCCGGGGGCATTTGCCTGGTGATGGACGACGAGCTCTGGTTCTACTTCGGTGCCTTCTCGGGACAGGGTTCGATCCTGAAGCCGGGTGAGACAGGACAGGCGTTTCCGCAGGACAACGCCATGTACGCCGGAGGGCATACAGGCTTGGCCACTCTCAGGCGTGACGGATTTGCCTCCATGGAAGCAGGGCCCCGGGGTGGTGTGCTGGCCACGCGCCTGGTAACTTTCCAGGGACGGTATCTGTTCGTCAATATAGACAACGCCGAGGGAGCTTTGCAGGTCGAAGTGGTGGATGAACGGGGCACCGTCATTGCGCCCTTTACACGGAGTAATTGCCGGGTTGTGGCCACGGACACTACACGGGTACGGGTGGAGTGGCACGGAGCGTGTGACTTGTCGCAACTGGTCGGCCGGCCCGTACAGTTCCGGTTTCACCTGCGCCAGGGCAAACTGTATGCCTTCTGGGTCAGTGTGTCCGCAAGGGGGACCAGCGCGGGATTCCTGGCCGCCGGGGGCTTGGGACTGCAGGGCCCTACGGACGTCTGACCTGACCAACCCCGGTATGTCCCTGGTGTACCGGACCAGTCAACAGTGTTTCTGACCAACGGGAGAGAAGACAAGTATGCAAACAGTTTTGGAAAGTGTGCAGCTGCATGGGCAAGACCTGCGCGATCGTACGTACGATCTGATGGACATCCTGTCCGACTCTGATTTGAGTGCCCGGTTGCCGTTTCCGGAGTCCCAGGACGTCCTGTACCAGTTTTATTGCATGCTAGGTACACAAGAGAGTTGGCCACCGGTCTTGCAGGAGGGACGCATGACCGGATGGAACTGCAGCCTGCAACCGGTTGCCCCCGGGGAAGTGATGTCCCTGGAACGGGTACGCGCAGCCATGATCCGGGCCGATGTCCAGTTGCAGGCGGTATGCGAGACAGTGGACTGGCTCAAGGTGCTGGCCAATGGGACTACGCCCCTGATGGGCTACTATCGCCTGGTGGAGCATGAAGCCCATCACCATGGGCAACTGAGCAATCTGATCTACGCCTGCAATTTCCCGATCCCGGACAGCTGGGCGGATTCCTGGGCCCTGAGCCGTGAAGGAGCATGAAGCCTCAGCGACTATACATCGCTGTGTAGTGTCAGCCTCTGATCAATGAGGGAAAGAGCAAAGTGTGTAGGGCAAAATGCCCAGCGACAGGCAGGTTTTAGGGGACGGCCAAAATCTCCTGCCGCACATAGGATTTCAAATCCTCGGGCGTGGTGAAGAATCTGTAATCGGCCTGGTTGACAGCTTTCTCCACAGCCTGGTCTTCGTCAATGAGCAGGGCGACGGGTTGGCTGTAGCCTGCCTGTAAGCCTTCCGGCCAGGCCAAATCCAGAACAACGTTGAGTTGCCCCGTTCTCTGATCGACCAATTCATGGCTCAACACGCCTTGCGGCAGGCCCTGACGGTCCACCCAAACATTCACACGCAGCAGCGTTTCCTCTTCCGAACTGA
Source organism: Caldilineaceae bacterium (assembly GCA_965200385.1). Lineage (GTDB taxonomy): Bacteria > Chloroflexota > Anaerolineae > Caldilineales > Caldilineaceae > Bin34. The sequence goes on along the minus strand of OZ241342.1, from coordinate 2,547,136 downwards.
CAATGCCCCCCATGGGCGGAGGCGTATACGCTTGCGACGGGACATCGACAGGCATGGATGCAAACAGGCCAGAGAACAAAGAATGGAGGAATTGATTGGCTGCGTCTGCCAGCAGTTGACGGCGTGCCTGCAGGAAATCCAGATAACGATCCAACTGCCACAACGCGGGATCGGCGGGGATCCAGTGTGATGCCAGTACATCCGGTGTTTTGCGGGCATAGTGGCTGAGGTAGCTGGCCGGGTCGTGGTTCGAGATTTTCCGGTTGGTGTCTTGGGTCAGAAAGGTGAAGTTGGCAATCTGGTTCACTTGCCTTCTTTCATACCCATGTGCATACAACAGGGATTTGGGAAATATGTGGTGAAGCTCAAGGCTGGTTCCTTGTCCAAGGGTGTATTCCGTCAACTCAATGCCAGTCTCCCAATCCTGAGCGTGCTGAACACGGGTGAGCATATAGAGCATGGGATAAAAACGGGCGCCTATACTCCAGTCCTCGAAATCAGGTGCGGACAACTGCAGTTCATCACGATTCTGTCTGAGGTTGTAGATCAAAATATCCAGATCTGAACCATGATTTTCCATGGCTTCCAAGTCTCGGTTCAGAGTCGACTCCGTGGCACCAGAGTACCTGCCCCAAAGCAAGGTATGGATATATCAATAGAGCAGCCGGTCACGCATTTGGGGATCGGCTATATAGCCGCCGCATTGATCCAGGTAACGAACCATCAGGGGGAATGCATACTTGCTACCCAGAACGCGCTCGTGGTCAAGTCCCAAATGTGAGGAAATCAGGTTGAGCAGATAGTCAATGTATCGCTCGGCTTTTTCCAGCCCTTCCCGGAATTGTGAGGTGTTTACGTTTTCCAAGGTCTCAAACTGGGCTTCACCTGTGGTGAGCGTATTTATACAGCGCAATAACCAATCCATTTGGAACTGAAAATGGGCCTTGTCCCATTTGGCAATGCGTTTTTGTAGCTCCTGCCTGGCTTTGGGCCATTGTGCACATACTTTTGCCAAGGCCAGATCACCTTTGGAGAGGCGTGTGCCGCTACTGTTGACCTTGTTGAAAATGTCAACTATGACATTAATGTCCTTGTCGGCACCGGTTATTTCTTCTACATGCAGTTCCCTGTCGTGGATCTTGATGACATCCGACAGTCGACGTAAATATATTCCGGTATTTTCAGGATATTTAGTCAGGATCGAAACAAATGCTTCAATGCCCTGTTGCATCAAATCCGTGACGCTGATCCACAAGGGATCGTCCTGCATTTTGATCGGACCGTAAAACTCGAAAGTCTCTGTCTCGATGTTGAAGTAGAGGTTTGAGATCGTTTCCGGTGTGCCTTCAAAAAAGGCTGGCGGTTGGCCCCGGATGATGCCGTACAGGGTGGTTACCCGTTGCTGTGACCCATACCAGCAAGCTGCCAACAGGATGCTGGTGATACATGGAGTGCAACAGGTCACGCACCTGTTGCCGGTTCCAGACATATCCCCGCTGGAACTCAGGCAGGGCCATGGTACCCAGATCTATGTGATCAAGGTATAGTGCTGACTTTCATGAATCATCTCCAGCAGCAATTGGGCAGAGCTCCGGGGATTTACTGTCTGCCGACAGGCAAGTCACGTCTTGGTCTCCGCCCTTGAAGCGGATGCAGACAGCAAACAGAGTAGGGGCAACGTCCCTGTCATGAAGCCATTTGTGCTTGGGACAGTGCTGGTACGCCAGCCGCAATCTGCCCGATCACAAGCATATAGGCTCAGAGGTTTTGGGATGTCAGCTCCACTTGTAGCGGGCGGGTTGAGCGGGCGGGAGCTGGTCCAGTTCCGACAGGCTGTGCCCATCCGCCTTGAGACCGGCCCGTTCAATAATCAGCCGGGCCAATTCGGGACGGAAGGAAGTGTCTTCCCGTTGCAGGGTACCAGGGTCCAGTTCGTCTTCGGCGTTGTGATAAATCTGCAGATATACATTTTCATAGGTAGGGTCGAAACGCCCCACCCAAATGTCCATGCGCTGGATGCGGGACCATTCCCAGACCTTGGTCATGGCCCACAGCCGGAAAGGATTGCGGATCACCAAGGCATCAGCGCGTACAATCAGCAACTCGTTGGCTTCCAGCAGATTGGTGTACAGCAACAGAACGCCCCAGGCAAAGAAAACCCAAGCAATGGCCTCGGCAAAAAACGTGTTGGTTAGGTTCATGGTAAAAGCCAGCCCGCCCCCCAGGAGCAGGCCCACAGCCGCCACCATGTTGCGCTGGAAGCCAGGAAACCGGATTGCCGGTGTGGTAGCTTCTGTCGGCATCGCAGATGCCGAATCCGTTGCAGCTGTTTCTGTGGCCATAAGTCAAGAGAAAGTCTGAATCGGGTCAACAGGATCATTATAGCCAATTCCTGTGAAATCCCGCAATTCTGCCGAAATGGCGAGGCCAGAGGGCAGCTGTACATGCCTCATGGCGGCCAAGCAAAGCGGGGCTCTGTACCGGTGTGAAACTCCCTTACAAATAACCATACATGGGGATTGTAGTCATGACTCAAGAGCATACAACTCGCCGACGCAAGAAACGCCGTGAAATTGAAAGACCTGCGATTGACGATTTCGGCATGCAGAAACATGCGAATTGGTCACGCATACTGGCTGACATAGATGGTGATGGTCCCATACCCTATGATTTCGCTTTGACATAATTTTCTTGCCATAGATGAATGGGATGCTCGATTTTGCGGAGATCCTGGTGTCCCGTTGCCAGCCCCAGACAATGAACGCTACGCACGGGCTTGCGCGGTCATAAGCGCAGTCGGTGCGGCCTTAAACATACGGGACAAGTGGTTGGGTAAGAACATGGCGTCCGGGGACGGCGCAGCTGCGGGTGGAGATTGCAACGTTGGTTGGTCTGTGAAGCCTGAAAATGTATATGGAAGAGCATCGCGACCTATGGGCCCGGTGTGAGTACGTATATAGTCCCCTTATTAATGCTGACTTGAACATCTTGGACAGGGGCTTGACTAATCTTATGGCGTCCTCTTATGGCGTCCTCTTATGGCCTCCGAGGTGGGCGCGTCTGCGGGTGAAGGTGGCGGCAGTAGCTGGCCTGTGAAGCCTGAACAGGTATCCGGGTTCACAGTGTGAAATCGGATATATATATACCTAAACAACAGTGGCGGGCACGAGCAAGTCTTGGTCCAGAATCGGCTCGATCGCTTCGGGGACAAGGTCATGCATGGGTGCAAGCAGCGGCATGAAGCCACGGGGATCATAAACACAGTCGGCATGGAGGGTGATATGGAAACCAAGCCGGCCGCTTACGATCACAGGTGCTGGCCACTGGTTGACCGCATCGGGCTGGTGGGCACCGCTCGCGTGCGCGGTCTGTATGGAACCGGCACCTGTGTCATCCAGCAATACATGGAGCCGGTTGCCTCCCGCATGGTATACCCCATGGACCCGCTGTCCGGGCCGGGAGCAAGACTGCCACAGTTGTAGAACACGAATGAAATTCATGCTGTGGCTGCCCCATCCTGTACTTGGGGCCAGCCAGGTTTGCACATCTTCGTCACTGATTGCGCTGTGGGCCGTGCGGATACAGAATTCATGCAGTGCCGCGTGCAGCGGGTCACCCTGGATGTACTCCGGCCGGGGTACGACGTTGTCTACTACCGTCAACTCCACGCCAGTCACCTGTGTCTGCAGGATCTGGGCGAAAGATGCTGACGCCTGCCGGCTGCCGGCATAGATAACAGGCACAGGCCCGGACTCGTTCAGGCTGTCGGCCAGGACTTGGGCTGCCCAATCCAGCGTCTGGCGTACTGTCGCGCTGATGTCGTAACCACCGCAGACGATCACCAGATCCGGGGCCGCCAAGGCTAGATCCCGGCTGCACACAAGCGCGTTCAGCCGGTGATCACAGAGGGTAACGCCCACCAGATGGGCCTCCAGGGATTGGATCAAATCTTCCAGTACAGACAGCCACAGGGGGGTAAGGGCCATGACCCAGACGCGTCGTGGTGGCAGTGGACTGACCGTCAACAGTACCTGCTCGACAGCATAGACGGCCGGGGACCGGTCCCTGGATGCGGGGCTCAGGGCCTGCAGGAGATCGTGATCCAGAAACCGGCCCAGCGTAGATGCGGCCCAGTGTACCCGGGAAGTGACCAGGGTGGGTTCCACGTCGATCTGCAAATCGCTCGTCGACGGGGCAGGGGCCTGTTCGTTCAGCCAAGCCACCAGACGCCACTGTCCGGCTACCTGGTCACAGAGACAGGCCTTGACGTACCTGTGATCAATGCCCACACACAAAAGAGCGTCAGCCATAACGATGTACCTTCATGGTGTCCACGTCTGCAGCCACTCCAGCAGACCGCTGGCTTGCAACCTGTGCAGAGTGCTTTCCAGAAAGGCCGTCAACAGGGCAATGCGCGATGCAATGAGCCGGGCCAATACCATGCCGCTGGCCAGCATGAGGAGGGGATGGCCCAGACGGAGGGCGAACCGCAGTATTAACGTAACGCGGGGCGGCAGGTGCTTGAGGGCACGAGGCCGGGACGTCTGGTGGAGCAGAACGATCAAGGTCAGGAGCAGGGCTACCGGCAACCAATAGGCTGCTGTGACTCCAGTCAGCATCTGCGGCAACATGGTGCCCTGCCAAATGCCTACCAGGCCTGTGGCCAAGGCGGCGGCCACCAGAAACGAACTCACCAGCGACGCCATGCCCTTCAGGCTGCGATCCAGGAAGTGCGTTCCCGTGGCGCGGGGACGCGGGGCAAAGGCACCCAGGATCAGGATCAGGGCGAGAATGACGGGAACGGTATTGTCCGGCGTCACCTGGCCCTGGAGCCAGGGCGTGAGCAGGCGTGGCTGCAGGAGCTCCTGCCAGACCAGAACCAGGATCCAGCCGGTGGATGCCCCAATCAGTACGTGCTGCATCAGGCGTGACAGCCATTGATCGCCTCCGATCAGGCTGAACAGGCCCAGGGATATGACCAGGCCAACCCAGACACTCGCCGCCTGCACAAGCTCGGGGGTCAAACGCGTGGTGATGTCCAAGGCAATGCCGGTTGATCACGAAAGAGGATTGTGATCAGAATGACCAGGATCAGACAGGCCGGGATCCAGTTTTGGGCGGCGAAATGACGTGCCATCCGGGACCCGTACGCAGCCGGTACCACGGGCGTCTCACTACCACTCGTGTACTGGAAGGCCCCGTCGTAGCCGCTGATCAGCCCAGCCACCTGGCCGGTGTCGAGATAGGGCCTGATCACTTGGCCCGTGCCGGCACTGGTGACGATCACGGCGGGCGCGTCGGTGAATGGCGCGACCAGTTCCAGCCAGTGCAGAACATCGACCGGGTGCGGCGTCACAATGAGCTGCAAGTCAGGCCGGGTGGACTGCAGCCAAGGCCCGATATGGGGCAACACTACGTAGCCGCCTGGCCAGAAGCCCAGTCTATGGACCACAGTCTCGGGCTTGTCCAAATCAGTATGCAGCATGTTGGCGGCCTGCAAGTCGGCTTGGATCGTGCGCAGGAGGGCACTGAACTGCGGCAGGCCCAGGGGATGCTGGGAAAGAACGTGCAGTTCGACACCGGCCAACAGCACCTGCTGGAGAACGGGAATCGCAGCCAGATCCAGTTCACCCGCGACCCCCGGCTCATTCTGCCAGTAGACCAGTATCTGGCTGCCCGGTTCCAGGGCTTCCAGGAGTAGCCGGGCTTCCTCCACGCCCTCCCATGTCTGGGCCGCGGGGGGGCTGCTGGCCGTAGGTAGCCAGAATGGGATCAGGGCCGCCAGGCCCAAAAGCCAAAACAGCATGTAGTGACGCCGCAGCGTCATGCCCGCCACGCTGCCCGTGAGCCTGCGCCCGGGCGCAGTGGCTTCCAGGGACAGGAGCGGCAATGCGTCCCTGTCCTGGTGCGTGCGGGGTGGACTGGCGGTTTCCTGGTAAAGGAAACTCTGCACAGCTTCCCTTTCCGGTATCAGGCCGGCCAGTTGGCCAATCCCTACCGCAGGCTCGGGTCCGCTGTTGTCGTCCGGTTCCGTATGCGCCAAGGGGACCGCAGGGAAGGCAGCAGGTTCCGGCCCGGCCGCGGTGGAGGATGCAGGACCGGGCTCGGCATCCTCAGGGGATGGCAGCAGCGCACCACAGTTCTGGCAATAGTGCTCGTCCGCGGCGTTGCGTTCGCCGCAGTGTGAACAGATTAGGCCAGGCATAATCCACCTGGGTAGGGGCAAGAGCGGCAGAAAGGTATGGGATTCAGCTCGTGGTGGTGCGGTATTCTTCGTCACCCAGCAGGAATTGGATGACAACGGCCGTGATGAGAATGCCGGACCCCAACAGGAGACCGCGCGATACGGGGGTGACGATCAGGTGCATCAGGTTGTTCAGCGTGGGCGCTACTTCACCCGGCAGGCGGCTGTGGACCCAGGGCATCTGCAACACCAGTACGGTCAGCAGGCCCGTCGTCAGCCAGCCTGTCCCGCGGCGGCGGGTACGCAGCAGGATCATGAAGGCTCCGATGAGCAGGAACAGGGTAGTGGCCATCAAGGCGGCTTCCCCCGGGACAATGACATGGGTGTAGATCCAGTCCCGTCCGCTTTCCTGTCCAGCGCTGAGGCTGAAGGTGATCACAGCGGTACAGGTGATCAGGCACACCAGGCTGTAGCCCCACGCCCGCTGGGCACGCCATATGCGCAGAAAGTGGAAACGCACAATATGGATGAGCCCGGCGCACAGGGCCAGCGCCGCCAGCACCAGCAGCCATGTGTACAGCGGAGCTGCTGAAATCCACAAGGGCTTGGCCCCGACGCGATCCTGGACGACCCAGACAATGGTGAGCAAAATCACCATCCAATTCAGCGACCGCAACCATAAGGGTTGGTGAGTGTGCATGCAGGAGACAGGCCGGGATTACAGAAACCGGAGGAAAAATTGTGTGAAGCCGAACAGGAATATGACCAGAGCAGCCAGAAAGCCCAGCCAACTGGCCAAGGCGTCCGTTGGCGGCAGTGGCCGCTCCACCCGGGCAACCACCAGGCCGGGTGCCTCCGGGGCGGGGTGGCTGGCGACTACAGGCATAAACCGGTGGGGCAAGGCACTGGCGCGGTCCAGCGACATAATGGGAGACAGGATACGCTGGACATGCGGGTCATCCCCGTATATACCTTGCTCTATCCCATTCACGACAGCCCGGGACACCAAGGTGTTGAGGACGCAAGTCTGCATGCCTGCAATGGGGCCGATCCAATGGATGACGTGCGCCTGGCGTTCCCCCTCGGGCTGGCGCAGCGGGAGTGTGTGCGTGGCCAGCTGGGTGAGCAGCCAGGTAGTCGCCTCACTGCCGATGCTCAAGGTACAATGGGCAGCGGGAAACTGGGTGGCATAACCTTGCAGCAGAGCATGCTGCAGGGGCAGAAATTCCCCGCCGGCATGGATATTCTCAAAATGCAACAGCAGTGTATGCCCGGACTCGGCAGCTTCAACGTATGCCCTGCGCCAGGCCAGATTCATTTCACTGGGACGGGTCCACATGGTTTTGCTGCCGGGCGTTGCTGTGTACAGGACCGTGGAAAGCCGGATGCTGCAAGATCCGGTTCAGGCCGTCATTGAGCCGGTCCCCGCCCAAGACCCTGACCATGGGCTGTATCAGCAGACAAAGATGACAGGTCCAGAGCGCCAGGGGGGTATGTCCCGCCAGCAGCAACTGAATCAGATCGCGTCCGTCAAGCGGGGATTCGCGGTCGGCCGCAAGGGGATCGTGTGCAGAAGACATGGCAAAAAACGGCAAAGGAAACACGGGTCGGGTATCTTGACGGCAGATCCGCAGAGGCGGCCAGCACTGGGCGAAAGCCAATTAAGGTATCTTCGCATGAGACGCAGGGCCTTGCGCAAAATATACATGATTTGGGTGCAGGGACCGAAACCGGTAAGACACGGATGGACGGTGGTCGCCAGTCCGGTTTGCCAGCCTGAAGGCAGAGCCGCGGGGTCCAGGGTGTGTTACGCTATGCTTGGGACATGTCAGTCCGGTCCTGCTGTGCACGGCCCGCTATCCAGTCGTGTTGGCGTTGAATGCTCTGGCCCTGGTTGCCGGCAGCCGTTGGCCTGTTGACCGGCATAACAGCCAGGAATTCCGGGCACTGGCGTTCTCTGCCCTTTCGGTTATTGCACGTGATTTCATGAAAAATTTGCTCTGCCTGCTCTTGATCCTGTGGCTGGTGGTCCTGGGAGCCAGCCGTGTCGACGCACAAACCACGACCGACGGCTATTACTATCACGTGCAGCCCGGGGACACCTGGTTTTCCATTGGGCAGGCGACCGGCTATGCGGTGCAAACCCTGCAGGCCATGAATCCGCAGGCCGTAAGGGCCTACGATCTCCTGTACAAGGAAGACAAACTGCTGATTCCCGCCGACTATACACACACAGGGCCCAGGTACCATGAAGTGGCCGCCGGCGATACCTGGTCATCCATCGCAGCCGCATACGCCGTTACCGTGCACTTGCTGGAAGCGGCCAACCCGGATGCGCCGCCTTTCCTGACCGTGGGTGTACGCCTCCTGGTACCTGTCACGGCACCGGCCGGTACCGTGATTGCACCTGCGCCGACCCCCTTTCCCTCAGACGTGATCGTACCCCCTGCCTACCGCATTCCGCTGGAGACCGCAACGGAAACCGAGGCGGCAGCCCAGATGCCGGAACTGGTGCCGCGTGCCGACTTGCCCGCCCCTGCCTGCCCCCAGCATCACAGCCAACGCATGCAGTTCATGACCGAGGCCTTGGTCTACTGGCATTACCTTGCCCAGGGCCTGGTGCGCAGTGCCGAGAATTGTGGCCTGATCGTCGACACCCTGATCAGCGACCGGGACATCAATGGTGACGGCTTCATGGATCTGCTTCTGACCTACAGACCTGACCCGAACCAGACGTCGACACGTATGGACCTGGCCCTGTTTCTCTGGGCAGGCGAGGGCATGGACTTGTCCCTGCAGGCCAAGGCGGCAGGCGAGGTCGCCCTGTTGGCCGTAGGCGATATCAATCGGGATGAGCGGAAGGATATTGTCTGGACCGACAAGACGTGCGGCACCGCGCTGTGCTATACCCGCGTTCACATCGAGAGCTGGGAGGCCGAGACCCGGACCTGGCAAGCCTGGACCGAGTTGCCGATTGCCATGGTCAACGCAGATGTCCGGCTTGTGGATGCTGCCGATCTGGGACATGGCTTGGCCGTGCAAATCCAGGGCGGAGAACATACCGGTGCGGACGCGGGTCCGCAACGGACCCGCACGGAAATCTGGGCCAGCCAAGAGGGACAGCCCTTTCGGATGATGGCGCGGGAGCATGCACCGGCCCGCTATCTGTATCATGTAGTGTGGGAAGCACATGAAAAGACGCTGCAGTCCCCGCTCCAGGATCTGCACACGGCCCAGGTTTTGTACCGGCAAGCCTTGGCGGACAACGACCTGGCCCTCTGGGTCAATGCCTCGGAACAGGACTACCTGCGGGCCTTCAGTCTTTTTCGCCTGGCCATTATTGCCTCGTACCAGGACGCACCCGGGATTGCCCGGGAAATCATAGGCGTTTTGGACAGTGCGTACGCTTCATCGGTATTCGCCTATCTGGGCCGCGCCTGGCTGGAGGTGTATGAAGGACTGCAGGATCCGGTAGTAGCGTGTACGGCGGCCTTGGCCTATGCCGAAGCCAATCCTGCGACCTGGAGACCTTTCACGGCCTTCGGGTATGCCAATCCCGGACTTGCCCCTATTGAGGTGTGTCCTGTACTGAACCCGCTGTTCGCGGATGGCGCTGTGGACTTGGCCGATGGCGAACAGAACGTGCTGTCCCGGCCGGCGCCCTTGCCCCTGTTTCCCTCCGCCGACCAGCTCCGCCAGATGGATCCGGATACGTTCAGCGATTCCGATGAACTGCCGCCGTGTCCCCCCACACTGGACGGTTATCCCAATATGATCCAGAGTCTGCTGAACGGCCTGCAGGGTGATCTGTTGCTGGTGGAAACCTGGATGCGCCTGTGCGAAGTCATGACGGATGACATGGGTGCTATCCGGATGGGGGATCTGAACGACGATGGTTTCCCGGATGTGGTGGCCATCGTGGGCCTGCCCCATGAACAGGGATTCGGGCCCGACGGGATGGGCGGCCGCCTGATGGTGTTTTATGGCGGCTTCGCCAAGGACTTCCACCTGATCTTTGAACCCGCCACCCTGGGCCTGCCCCACTTGCTGGCCATGGAAGACATCAATGCCGACGGCAAGACGGATCTGGCCTGGTTTGACGAAGTCTGCAACATGGTCTGCCTGTCTACCGTGGATGTCCTGAGCTGGGAAGGCGATCACGTCAACAGTTTCATTCGCAGTGACGCCACCATCACCAACGGCAAGGTATGGCTGGCGCCTGTCCCTGAAACCAATCCCGGACAAGGGCAACAAATCATACTGGAAGGCGGCATTAGCAGCCTGATTGCCGCGGGGCCCCAGGTCAGCCGCGTGGAGCTGTGGGAAAGCATTGAGGGAGAGCCGTACCGGCGGGTCTGGCTGGACTACGATCCCGCCAATCCGGACAGTCGCTGTCTGGGCCTGAATCTCGTGGAAGCCCAAGCCCTGATGGAAGCCGCCCCGGTTTTCGGGTACAGTGCCGCTCTGCAGCACTACCAGGACATTTTGGCGAATCCCACACTCACGGCCTGTGGACTGGGCAACATCACGGCAGAGCGGGAACTGGCCCTGTTGCGCGGCTTGACCTACTTTCGACTGGTGCAGGCCCACGCGTTGGCCGGTGACATGCGTGCGGCCATACAGGTGCACGCGCAACTGGGCCAGGAACTGGCGGAGTCGTCCTTTGTCGCGATAGCCGGAGAATGGCGTCAGGCCTATGCTGCCAATGCAGATCCGGTCTATGCCTGCCAGATCGTACTGCCCCTGATCCAGGCGGAACCGGCTACCTGGCAAATTACCGATATCTTCGGTGTGGATCATCCGGCCCAGAGTGACACGACCCTCTGTTTCATCCCGGATGCGGCAACCTGAGGATGAGATCCCGGGAGGGTTCAGCGGTGACTGGTAATCACCGGTACGCCAGCCTGCATGGCCTCTACGATCATGAGGCCGAAGCCCTCGTACAGCCCGGGAAACACGAAAGCCAGGGCCTGCCGGTACAGAAGTGCCTTTTGCTGTTCGGACACATGGCCCAGCAACAACACATCCCCTTGCAGCCCCAGGGCTTCTATGATGGGGCCCGGATGCTGGAGCACGGCCGTGTCGGCGGCGGGCAGGGTGCCGGCCAGCACCAGCTTGATCGCGGGATCACCGCCCAGTTCCCGGAAACGTCTGAAGGCTCGCAGGGTGGTTTCCACATTCTTGCGCCGCTCATAGCCACCCAGATACAGAAAGTAGCGGTGGGGCAAGCTCAAAGCCTGTGCGACCTCCGGCTCCACGTCACTGGTGGCGGTGGATGGGGGTTGGGCTACCCCGTTGTGGACTACTGATATTCTGTCATCCGTCAGGGCCAGATGGGCCATCATGTCCTGTTTGGCTGCCTGGCTTACGGTAAGGAGATGCCGGGCCCGACGTGTGGTGAACCGGGTCAGGCGCAGGTACAGCCGCTGCCGGAAGTGCCTGCGGTACTCCGGCAGCACCGCGGGAATGATGTCATGCACCGTGACCAGAACGGGGACAGGCTGCCAGAGGGAAGCGGTCCAGTAGGGATTCCACAACAGGGCTGCGTTTACCTTGCGGCTCCACCGGGGCACGGTCCATTGTTCCCACCATACCTTGGCCAGCTGGACAGGCCCCGGGGGCAGCGCCACAGCATGCACGGTCACGTTGTCCCCGTCACTGCAGACGTGGGCAGTGTGCGCGGGCACCAGCAGATGAAACCGGTAGTCTGGAGCCTGCCGGGCGAATTGTTGCAACAGGGCCGTCAGGTATTGTCCCGAGCCGGTTTCGGACCGTGCCCAGAACCATCCGTTGATCAGTACGTCAGGCATGGAATCAGTTAGAGTCTCCGTGTTGCTTGGATGCGGTTGCCGGTATCAGTCTGGCGGCCTGGTTGTGGGTCCACAGCCGCTGCACGAGCGCTCGGAAGGTGGCGCCAGCGCAGCCTGCCTCCTGCATGATCGCACAAAGGAACAGACACGTCATCCGTTTCCCGGTCCATTTCAGGATTCACGGCAAATCTGGCATTGTACAGGGCATGCTGGCATTGCTTGCCCCGTACAGGCTCCAGGGCCCTGCAGGCCAGAGGATGGGGAGAGCCGCAAAACGGGGCGCTACCGCATGTCAGCACACGCCAGCCAGCAAGGAGATCGAGATGCACCATGCCTGAATCCATCATTGCCATCAGCCGCAGGTTTTATCACGAGGTCGTAGAACCCATCCTCGTCCGCCAGTTTCCGGGCCCCTTGGCCCAGACCGCTATCGGCATTTTCGGGTACGGATCGGAAGCCATGGGACTGGACGACGAATATTCCCGTGACCATCATTTCGGTCTCCGGATTGACGCGCTCATGCCTGATGCCCTGTTGCAGGAACACGGTGCAGCCATGATGCAGACGGTAGCCCGGGAACTGCCTGATCGCTTCATGGGCTATTCACTGCGGGAAGGCCATCTGGCCGGCACGGGACTGGCCTGTGACAGCCTTGAGGCCTTTATGCGCCGGACGATCGGCTTGACCGCGGCCCCTGCTGCCTGGACGGACTGGCTGGCCATACCGGAAGAGGACATTCTCCACATAATCAACGGCGAGGTGTGGCGCGACGATCGGGGCGAATTCACCCGCCTGCGGCAGGTGTTTGCGGACTACTACCCCGAACCGGTGCGCATCCGCCGGCTTGCCCACTGGTGCCGGTATTTTTCCGGGATGGGTGTGTATGCCTTGCGGCGCGCCCTGTTGCGCGACAACGCCTATTATGCCCAGATAGCCTTCAGCCGCTGTGTGCGCTGGGGCGTACAGCTGGCCTTTATGCTGGAACGCGTCTACTATCCCTATGACAAGTGGATCATGCACGCCTTTGCCGATTTGCCCAACCTGTATCCGCACATGGGACACCTGGTTGATGAAGCGGTGGCTCTCGGTACGTCCTGGGAGCGGAAACTGGAATTGATGCACCGGGTGGCCGACGTTATCGATGCCGAACTGGTACAACAGGGCTTGATTGCCGCCCATGACCCGTTTGTGGAGTCACCGACCTCGGGCTACCGCATTCTGGAACATGCCTACGCTGAAATGATCCAGCGCTGTCCGGCGGAGATTCGGACGGTGGTGCCGGAGTGGGATCAGGTGTTTATGGAAGAATTCCACAGCGGCTACGTAGCTTCCCTGTCGCTGGCGGAATGGGATGCGGTGCTGAACCTGCAGGCCGCACCCTGAGGAGACCATAGCGGGGTACGTTCCTGCCTGCCACTGCCAAGTCGGCCAGGCTGCGGTCATGGTCCGGCAATAGCCCGCTGGTCCTGGCTCAGACGGGCGTCGCCCGCGTGGCGTTGTCAATCATGTCCCGGATGGAGTAGCGTTGCTCCATACCTAGTATCCTGCGTGCCTTGTAGCCACACAGGTGTGATCGTGGTGTCGGTCCCGGCAGCCTGACGGTTACCCAGCGGCGCCCCGTGGCCTGGGCCATATAGGGAATGACCTGGGCATAGCTGATCACGGACAGAGGGGCAAAGTTGAAGACTTCATTGCACGCCGCAGGCTTGAAGAGCACGGGCAGCAAGTTGTGGGCGATGTCCCGCGTTTCCAGCATGTCCAGGGTGTGCGGCACCCCCTTTTCGTCCAGGGGCAGCAGGAGCGGCTCGTCACGCACGTCGATTTGATCCAGGATGGCCAAAGTCTGCAGGGTACCGGGATCCGTACGTCCACTGGCCTGCAGGTAGTCACGGCGCCCCTTGACAAAAAATTGCCGACTGGCAAAAGGACCCTGTGGCGAGGTGATTTCCTCCCACGTCTGGTTGTGACAGAACCGCACGATGGTGAACGTACAGGCCGGCACCGTGCGTGCCGTGAACCGTACCATTTCTTCGCCCAGCAGCTTGCTCAGCCCGTAGGTGGTGGTAGGGCGCAAGGGATGGTCCTCATCCGTAGGTACATAGACCGGAGCAGGACCGGGATATACCTGATCGCTGGAGGCGAAGACCAGATGCAGGGGCGCTTGTTGACGGTGCTGTACAGCATGCAGCAGCGTTCGGGTGCCGTCCACGTTGACACGCCAGATCTGTGCGTCTTCATGCGGGTGATAGAGAATGACGGCGGCCAGATGGACTATGTGCGTGACGCCCGCTACGGCGGCCGCAACCGCGGCCCGGTCGTTCAGATCGCCGGTCACGACGTCCACCGCCGGCGGCAGCTGGCTGCGCAGGGGATCGGCAGGCATGACCAGACCGCGGACCGGTATGTCCTGTGCCAGCAGCAAATAGGCCAGGTGTGAGCCCACACGACCGGTGATGCCTGTGATGAGAACCTGCATGGCCGCAACTGCTCCTGGCTGGCACCAAGTGGATGGTCCGGGCCTAGCCCTGGTCCGCTCCAAAGAGGTGAATGTACTTGAGGCTGGTGCCGGTGTTGAAAAGTATCACCGATTCCGAGTCCCGGATCCAGCCTGCATCCAGCAATTGCCTTTGAGCAACCAGGCAGGCGGCGGCTTCCGGAGCTGGAAAGATGCCTGTCCGGGAGGCCATGAAGGGAATGGCTTCCCGGATTTCGTTATCGTGGACCATGCATGCGGTGCCCTGGCTCTCCCGCAGGGCATCCAGGATCAGAAAATCACCCACCGCCTTGGGCACCCGCAGGCCATCGGCGATGGTAGCCGCATTCTGCCACTCCGTGGCAAACCGTTCCTTTTCCCTGAAAGCCCGGGTAATGGGCGCACAGCCTGCCGTCTGTACGCTGACCATCCGGGGACGCCGGGAGCCGATGAGCCCCATCTGCTCCATTTCGGCAAAAGCTTTCCACATGCCGACCAGGCCCGTACCGCCGCCCGTGGGGTAGATGATGACGTCGGGCAGGTTCCAGGCCAGCTGCTCGGCCACTTCATAGCCCATGGTCTTCTTGCCTTCCAGGCGATAGGGTTCTTTCAGGGTGCTGACGTCAAACCAGCCGTGCTCTCTGACGCCTTCCTGGACCTTGACGCCGCAATCTGTAATCAGGCCGTCCACCAGCGTCACCTCTGCCCCGTAGTTCAGGCATTCGCTCCTGAAGGCTTCGGGCACGTCAACCGGCATGAATACGTGGGCCGCGATGCCGGCCGCCGCCGCATAGGCGCACATCGCACCGGCCGCATTGCCTGCACTCGGTATCGCCATTGCGGTCACGCCCAATTCCCAGGCACGGCTCACCGCCATGCCCAGCCCGCGGGCCTTGAAACTGCCTGTGGGATTCAGGGCTTCGTCCTTGATGTACGTTCGTTCACATCCCAGTTCCCGGCCCAGGCGTTGGGCCCAGACCAGAGGCGTGGATCCTTCGCCCAGAGCGATGATGAACTCGTCAGAGCGCACGGGCAGCACTTCACGGTACCGCCACAGGCCGGGAGGTCTGGTAGCCAGACTTTCCCGGGTCAGGGTTTGGGCGGCTGCCTGCAGATCATAGCGGGCCAGCAGAGGACGGTCACTGGCCGGACTCAGGTTCATGACCTGATCCGCATCGTAGCGTTCGCCGGTGATGCTGCACTCCAGATGGGTCAAGGCAGAAGAAAACATGGAACGGTCCTTTCGTTCACAGACGGGAAGAAGCCGATCCCGGCCATCCACAAGGCAGGATTGACCGGGAGCCAGAACTGTCCGACAGTGTCGCACAAGATGGCTGGCAAGCCCGGATTCTGTTTGGGGGGCAGCTGCCCGCGGTCCGTGACGCCAAGGGAGTGCCCCTGCACGCTACAGACTCGATTCAGGGTGGCAACCGGGGCTTGATCCCGGAGCTGTCCGGATCCGGGGGCTGTCAGCAAACGGCGGGCTCAATAACCGAACCCGGCAACGCTTCGTGCGTACGCCAAGGTATGGGGGTAGGATGCCTGCAGGGTACATCGGCAGGTCACAGAACACAGACGAACCTGTCCGGCAGATTCGCCGGTCGCGCTACGGTCTTTGTCGCACATGGCACTCTCCCCGGGCCCAGACACGGGGAGAGTGCGACGGCATGGCTATGGGCAGCCATCAGCCAGACATGTGGTCGCTCACTCGAAGTCGGCGATCATCGCCGCGACCTTGCTGGCAATGCTGTCCACGACCTCCTGCACGGGCCGTTCACCCAATACGGCCTGGCTAATCTCGTTGGCGTGAATCACGTTCAACTCTTCCTGGAAGGCAATGGGCGTCCAGGGTGTGGCCGTGTTGGTCATGTCCAGGATGTATTTCCAGCCATTGCGCGGCAGGATGTCGTTCAGGCTGTTGGCCCAGGTATCCACGTTGGTTTTGCGGAAGGGGGCGCCAAAGAAGTTCTGTGACCACCAGAGATCTTCGGCGGGACTGTTGAGGAATTTCAGCAGTTCCCACGCGGCATCGACGTTGGTTCCCTCGCTGCCATTGATGGAGTGATAGTCGCAACCCACAAAATTGGAATGATCCGCGTCACCCTTGGGCGGCGGCACGAAATCCCAATCGATGTCTTCCCAGCTCTTGCGCATGTTGGGCACGCTCCAGGTGGAAGTCGTGGATATGGCCTGTTTGCCACTGGAACCCCAGTCGAACTCCGCTGTCTCGTCCGGCTTGCCCAGCGAACGCTCCTCGTTGATCATGACCGGCAGCATTTCCAGCCAGCCCACGATCTCGGGATCGTCGATGTTGAAATGGGTCACGTCCTCATTGAACATGGAAACCCCGTATGACGGCATGACCGTGATGAGGTTCCAGTAGTCCGCGCCCTGGTTGGCGCCCATGACCTGGCGGCGGCCATTTTCGTCGAATTGGGTAAGTTGCCGGGCTGTTTCCCGCCAGACGTCCCAAGTCCATTCACCGGCATCCATCGCCACGTCGGGCGTATCTACGCCAGCTTCTGCGAACAGGGTCTTGTTGTAGGCGTAAATCCGCAGACCGAACGACTCCCGGGGCAAGGCGATGATGGTGCCGGCGGGATAGTGGCACCCGTCCGTAACGGCCGGCCACATGCCTTCCCAGTCGATATCCGGATCCCCTTCAACCAGACCGTTCAGGTCCAGCAGTACCCCTTTGTGGGCCATGGACCAGACGGTGCCCCAGGGCACGCCATGTGCGTCGGGGGCGTTGCCGCCGGCGTAGCCGGTCAAAATCTTGGCGTGAAACTCGCCGTAGGGAACGGAATCCCGGACTACGTGGTACTGGGGAAAGGCAGCCTCGAACCGATCGATTGAGGTTTCGAAAAGGGCATTGGCCTGTTCACCGCCTGTCCACCAGGCGAACCCGAATTCGATGGGGGCCATGTCAGCGTCGCCCGTATCCGTTCCGGACGCGGTGGGCGCAACGCACGCGGCCAGGGCCAGGGTTGCTGCCGAACCGGCAGCAAGACCAAGAAAGGAACGACGACTCAAACGACCATGAAATCCTGTCTGCGACATAGTGTACTCTCCCGACTACAATTGAAACCGGATTAGGGACGGGCCAAAGCCGACACCGCTCCATACCTGACTCTACCAGCAAAAGGGATAATTAAAAATCAGGTTTTCGGGGTGGTGGGTATTCCCAGGCCGTTCAGCACGATGTCTGTGTAACGATTGAACTTGCCGTAGAAACGCCGAATTTCGGCGTCCGGGTGATCCCGCCACAGGCGTGGTGGCATCAGGGTGACTTCACTGAGGGATGCCCGGTGCTGGTGACCGTAATAAACCTGAATGGTACGTCGCACCTTGTTCGTCTGCCGCAGGGTCACACCGTGCAGGGTGGCGGCGTTGAACAGGATCCCGGTACCGGCCCGGCCGTGGAAATGGTAAATACCGCCCCTTTCCAGATGAGCGTCCGAATCCAGGATTTCACCATCGGCGGGTTCGGGGCTGATGGAAAAGCAGTGCGTGGTGGCATCCACGTCCGTCAGGTAGTAAATGATCTGGGGGTAGTCCAGATGCAGGGGATGATCTTTCCAATACCCGCGATCCCGGTGCCAGTCAGTGGTACGGGCCTGGGCTTCGCCCACCCGGTGCCGCACGGCCAGCTCCTCAAAACAGTAGGGACCGCCCATCAGCTGATCCAGCAGGGCCAGCAGGCGGGGTGGGCGGATGGCGACTTCAAAAACCGGTTCATTGAGCAGCAGATTGCAGTTGTAGTCCCGGGCCCCGTGGGTCCACCACATGAAGGGATTTTGCTGCATGTCCCGATCCATGGCGGTGTTCAGGGACACGACTTCCGTGGCCGACAGCAAGTCAGGCAGCACCACGAAACTGTGGGTACGGAAGAAGCTGCATTGGGCGTCCAGATCGTCGGGAGCGGGAATGGCGGGATTGATTGTGCGAGTCATGAGGCAGGATCCGTGCAGTGGACAAGGACAAAGAGAACAGAAGCTGAGCGGCGTGGCAAGGCCGTTCAGGCCAGACTGGGGTAGTGGAGGAGACAACCCGGTACGGGCATGCGGGCCTGGACCAGATTGCGCCCGCCCAGACTGGCCATGACCAGATGAGACAGGTCCGGACCTGCGAAGGTGATGTTGGTGGGAGAACACAGGACCGTGTGCTGCCAATCTTCCAGGAGCGTGTCCAGCGTCCCTGTGGCCGGGTCAAACCGGTAGATTCGGTCGGGGGCATAGCAGGAAATGTAAAGCTGGCCTGCCTGATCGAAGGCCAGACCGTCCGGCACCGTGAGCGGCAAATCAAGCACGACGTCAAGGTCTGTGAGTTTGCCTCCCGGTCCCAACTGCATGGTGGCTACGCCGGGCAGCAGGGAAAGAATGACGTACAGTGTGTTGCCGTCCGGATGCAGCGCCATGCCATTGGTGAAGGCCAGATCCTGCCGGGCACTCACTTCAACCGCGCCATCAGGGCTGATGCGGTACAGGGTCCCGTTGTCTTCCTGCCAGCCACCTGAATCAGAGACGTAGAGATTGCCCCGGGCATCGAATACCGGGTAGTTGGGGGTCTGCATCCGGCGGACCGGCAGGCCATCCGCGTACCGGGACACCTCGCCTGCCGGCGTGATGCGCATCACCGCCGCGTGATGTTCGTCACAGGCGTATATGTTGTGCGCGGCATCCAGGCAGAGGCCCAGGACAAAGCCGCCGGTGTTGGCTATCTCCTGGCAGGCACCGGTTTGGACATCGATACGGTACACCTGGCCGG
This sequence comes from Caldilineaceae bacterium, assembly GCA_965200385.1. Classification (GTDB taxonomy): domain Bacteria; phylum Chloroflexota; class Anaerolineae; order Caldilineales; family Caldilineaceae; genus Bin34. The sequence goes on along the minus strand of OZ241342.1, from coordinate 2,527,902 downwards.
CTTCGCCCCCGGCGTAAAGGTAGCCGTCGGCGCCCCAGGCAACGCCTTCGGGATGATCCAGATCTGCCGCCAGCAGCTCAACTGCATCCAGTGACATCAGGGGCTTGGCCATTATGCGTCTCCCTCCAGGCGGGCCTGTGGATTGTATTGGTGGATGTCCCGATCCGGCATCTTGATGCCCAGCAGCTGCAGGCGGCGGGTACTGGCATTGGCGGCGACCTGCCACGGCAGTTCGGTTTCCGCCTCGTACCGCTTCATCCACCAGTAGCCGAAATAGAGAAAGATCCCGCGCCGCAAACCGGCGGAGCGGTTGGCCCCGCCGGAATGCCAGATGGCGCCGTTGATGAATACCGCATCCCCGGCTTGGGCCGTCACTTCCACCTCGTCCGCCAGGGATGCATGCAGCCGGTCGGCAGGCGGATACGTCTCGCCCCGATGTGTGCCCGGGACCACACAGGTGGGGCCCCGCTCCAGCGTCATGTCGTCCATGTACACGATGGTGTTGATGCTCAGGGGCCGATCCCCGGGAAAGATGAAGTCCCGATGCCAGCTGCGTGCCGGTCTCGGGTCGTGGGGACCCTGCTGCAGCAGGTCATACTGCAGCAACTGGGTCTGGTTCCCGAAAATCGCCTGCTGGCGGGACAGAATGGGCGGATGCTCGATCAGGTCAATGAAAGAGGGGTACTTGAGCAGCTTGTGCTGGTTCACCTTGGGGTGTTCCCTGGCCCACACGTGATCGAATTCGTCACGGTAATAGGCCAGCCGGTCTGCATCCAGCACCGAACGGACATGCAGATAGCCGTGTTCCAGAAAGAAGCGTTTTTCTTCCGGTGTGTGCATGGCAACCTCCTTCAGCGGGAAAGGCTCGATTCAACACAGTAGCGCTGGAGGGCGGCGCGATTGAGTTCAAAGCCCAGGCCCGGACGCTGCGGCAGTGGAATAACCCCTTGGTGCAAACCGATTTCGTCATGCGTCAATTCCTGGCGCAATACCGATTCCGAAAGACTGGCGGGCAGGAATTCAATATATGGACAGGTAGTCGTCACAGCCGCGAAGTGTGCGCTGGCCGCGATGCCGATACCGGTTTTCCAGCAGTGAGGCACGATGATGCGATCCAGTTCCTCGGCGATGCGGGCGACCTTCAGGGCCTCGGTAAACCCGCCCACGCGGCCGATATCCGGCTGCAGGACGTCCAGCTTGCCCCGGCGGGCGAGATCCTCGAACTCGAAGTGGGTGTTCTGCCACTCGCCTGCCGCAACGGGAATGGTCGCTTCCTCATGCAGACGGGCGTAGCCGGCCAAATCGTCGATGTCGATGGGTGTTTCCAGAAAATAGAGATCGTAGGGCACCAGCTGCGCCATCACCGCCAGCGCCGTGTCGGCATCCGGCCAGGCATAGGCCACGTCCACCATGAGCGTGAAGTCGTCACCTACGGCCCGGCGGCATCGTTCCAGGATCCTGACGACGTGCACATCGCTCTCCTGCAGGCCGTTGTGGCTGTAGGGACCGTTGATACAGATTTCCAGCTTGGCGGCGGTATAGCCCAGCGCCTGGGCCTGTGTCACCTTGGCGACCAGCGAATCGGCATACGCGGTCAGTGTACGCCCTTCCGGCAAGAGAGAGGCGTAGGGCGTGATCGCGTCCTTGACCGCACCCCCCAACAGCTGGTGTACGGGCAAGCCCAGTGCCTTGCCCTTGAGATCCCACAGCGCCATGTCAATGGCACCCATGGCGCATACAAGTGCACCGCGCCGCCCGGTCATCTTGGAGCCGGCGTACAGGTCAGACCAGATCGCTTCCGGCTCCATGGGATCCCGGCCTAGCAGCATGGTTGCCAACCCCTGGCCCATGACGTGGGTACCCGGGGCCTCAATACAGGCTTTGGCGACCCAGGGATTGGTGTCGGTCTCACCTACGCCGGTAAGGCCAACGTCGGTGTGAATTTCGACGACAAGATTGTCCTGGGCCGAGGAACAGGCGTCCTCACTGTAGTCGGGAATGAGCAGGACGTGGCATTCGATGCCGGTAATGTGCATGATGAACGGTGCATCCCGGGTGTTCGTGTACCTAGCCCTTGAGGCCGGTAAAGGTGACACCCTGAATGAAATACTTCTGGGCGAAGAAGAAAATCAGGACCACGGGCAACATGGCGACCATGGAGGAAGCCATGAGGTAGTGCCAGTCCGTGCGATGGGGGCCGCGAAATATCCAGAGTCCCAGCGCCAGTGTCTTCTTGGAGGCTGAGGACAGATAGATGAGAGGGCCCAGAAAGTCGTTCCAGGTAGCGTTGAAGGTGAATATGCCACAGGCGGCCAGGGCCGGTTTGGTCAGTGGGGCCAGGATACGCCACCAGACCCCGAATTCACTGCAGCCATCTATGCGCGCGGCGAAATCCAGTTCGTGGGGAATGGTGGCGTAGAACTGGCGCATCAGGAAAATGAAAAAGGGATACCCGAAGAAAGCCGGCACCCACAGGGGCCGAAATGTGTCCACCCAGCCCATCTCGTTGAAGATCAGGTATCGGGGAATCATGGTCACGGCACCGGGCAGCATCATCGTGGCCAGGGTAATGAGGAAGAAAATGTCCCGTCCCCGCCAGCGCAGACGGGCGAACGCGTACCCCACCATGCTGGCGGTCAGCACGGTGCCGATCAGGTCCATGAGGACCACGTAGGACGTATTGAAGATATAGAGACCGAAGGGCGCCTTGTCGAAAATATCGACGTAGTTGCGCCATTGCACAGCCTCCGGCCACAGGCTGGGCGGAAAGTCAAAGACTTCCTTGGGGTGCTTGATGGAAGTAGTGATCATCCACCACAGGGGAATCATGATGATCACGGCACCGCCGAGCAGGGCAAAGTAGATCAGAGCCTTTTCCAGGAACCTGATGACGCGCGGCCCTGACAGCAGGGGGTGTAGCGGTTTGGGGCGAACTGGGGTTGTGGCATTGGACATGGAGCTCATACACGCCCCCGAATTTCACCGGAATAGAAGACCCAGGCCCGGGAAGAACGCAGGACCAGCAGGGTGAGAATCAGGATGTACAGGAAAAGGGCCCAGGCCAGAGCACTGGCATAGCCCATGCGCAGGAAACGAAACGCGTTGCGATACAGATAGAGGATGAAGAACAGAGTTGCGTTGTTGGGCCCGCCCTGCGTCATAACGTAGCCCTGGGTAAACACCTGCAAGGCGCTGATGATACCCATGATCAGCTGGAACAGGATGACGGGCGAGACCATGGGCAAGGTGATGTTGTAGAAGGAGCGCAGGCGGCCGGCGCCATCAATTTCGGCGGCCTCGTACAACTCCGTCGGCACACCCTGCAAACCGGCCAGATAAATCACGAGACCGGAGCCTACTCCCCACAGGCTCATGATGATCAGCGCGGTCAGGGCCCAGTCCTCGCTGGTGAGCCAGTTGGGGCCTTGAACGTTGATGAGGGAAAGGAGGAAATTCAATATGCCCCAGTCAGCGGAAAACACCCATATCCAGAGAAAGGCGACCGCCACACCCGAAAGCACGGCCGGCAAATAGTACACCGTGCGCAGCCAGGCCAGACCCCGGATGCTGGTGTTCAGCAGAATGGCGAGGAACAACCCGAGGGCAATCTGCAGCGGGATCGAGACCACCGCGTAGATGGTGGTTACGCTCATGGACTTCCAGAACAACGGATCCTCCGTGAGCATAACGTCGAAATTGCCGAAGCCGATCCACTCCGGGTTGGTGAGGATATCGTAGTCGGTAAAGGAGAGCCAGGCGGCTGCACCGAAGGGACCGAATATAAGCCACAGCATGCCCAGGAGCCAGGGTGCCGCCATGAGGTAGCCTACAAGCTCTTCGCGTCGCGCCAAGGGAGACATCCGGATTCGCCGACCCGGACGCTTCTTCTGCACATCGGTGGATTGTGAAGACAACGTGCTGGCAGTCATGCATGAACCATGGACACGGGGATGGGTAACAAGGAGAAGTATATACTTGGGGCTGTAAAATGAAAACCTGTCCGACAGCTGTCCAGGTTGACCATAGCGATCCCTGGAGGATGCCGGGACGTACCATGAGTCAATCAAGTGGGCGTACGCTGTCACTTGATTTATGACAGCACTGCCAGTGAACCCCTTGCGTTGGCGCACAGGAGAGCACTACAGACAGGCAGGTGCCCGTGATCGTTGTTGCCCGCATCCCCGGCGCTGCTCGTCTCCGCGTTGGCACGCTGGCGCGAAAAGCAGGGTAGTGCAAGGCCAACCCGGTGGGGCGCATTCTTCAAATGGGGGCAAGTCACGGTCCGGTTGAACATCAAACAGCTTGCAGCCGGTGCCCTTGCCTATCCATATCGACGTGGCGAATGTTGCAACACCGTTGCACGCCAAGGGTTGAATGCAGCGTGTTGCCCGGAATGCAGAAGCGTATGCCTGCGCCCGTCCTAGCCAAGCTCTTGCCGTGATAACCGCTCGCCCGCACTTGCACCGCATGATACAGGCATGCGGGGAGGCGCTGCTGAACACAGTGTTGGCGTCAGCCGTTCACCGGCTGGCAAGGCACCCGTTACATGCTGCAACTGAGCAAGTTGGCCGTGTTGCCGGTCAGTTTGGTATGCACACTAACCGGGTTCCAGCCAACCGTTGGCCGGGACAATCCGGATACCTGTCAGTCCGGATGACAGCCTTTGGCATCTGCCGGGATGCGTGCCTGGCTGTTCACATCCACTCCTCACAGCCGCGAAAGGGCATATGTTGCCCCTCCACATACCGGGGCAGGGGTGTATAGTGGTTGGTATTGGACTTGTCCTCCCCGCGGAACAGGAATACAGGCCAACCTTCCCTGGTTACATGCGTAGTAGTGGGAATGTACTGGTAGGTGCCGCCGCGGCGCCAGATGTTGCTGGTATTGGCGTTGGAACCATGGATGATAAGGGGATGATGTACCGAAACATCCCCCGGTTCCAGCACGAATTCCACCGCACGGGCTTCGTCGGCCAGACTCTGATCCATCCCGCGCAGCATTTCCCCGGCCAAATCCTTGTGCTCCGGATTGCGTGGCTGCAAATCGAGATGCTGGGTACCGGGAATGACGCGGACACAACCATTGCCGGGATGCGAGACCGTGTAGGCTACCCACAGGGTGATGACCTGCATCGGCTCCAGGGGCCAGTAGCTGGCGTCCTGGTGCCATGCCACTTTCTGTCCGGTACGGGGTGGTTTGGCAATGTAATCGGCAGCGAACAAGGCAATATTGGGACCCAGGACAGCTTCGGCAATGTCCACGAGACGAGAATCACCGACCAGCCGCAGCCAAAAAGGATCGCCGGGCACCAGCCAATACCCCAGTCTTTCCGGTGGCAAATCCGGATGGCGGGCGATCAGCCATTCGACATGCCGGTTGGCCTCGGCCACCAGGTCGGCATCCAGGACCTTGCGCACAATGGCATAGCCGTCCCGTTCATAATCTGCACCCAAGCCATCAAGGTGGGGGTATGTGTATTCGACCATGGGGCACACCTGTTCCTGTTGCATAGGCAAGTCAGCACAGAGACCGGGAGAGGCTGCAGAGCGCTGGCTGTTGCCTTGCCCAGCCTGTCACCCGTGGATCCGGGCTGTTTGTGTTGTGTGGTCTGGCCGGACATACCGCGAAATCAGTCCCGGATCCCGGCTCGGGATGGCGTTGCGCGATCAGCAGACACGATCAAAGTCAACAGGGCTGTGTCACAGCCAAGACCCTGCCATTGCAACGTACGCGGAGGCACCTCCAGAACCCTGTCTGGACAGTATGCCACGCCCGAAGCACCCGGGGAAACTGCCCTTGGCCAGCATACCGATGCGACAGATTCGGCTGGTCCATGACCGGCGGGCACTGGGCCATTCCGCTACACGCCACCAGGTGGATGCTAAAATGCCCGGGACTGATATATGTCCCATCACTTCTTGCGGGACAGGGCAGCAGAGATATGACATCAGGTTTGCTGTATGGACCAACGTATGCCGAGATGCGGTCGCCGGCGTTGCTGGATACTGCATTGCGGAACCGGGCCGCCGCCATGCAGGTAGCGGACCCGCACCATGTTCTGAATCTCTACAACATTCACTGGCATGACCGCACAGGGTGGACAAGACCGCTGGTGATCCCGCCGGCCATCACGGGAGTTGAGGCCAACATTGTGGTGTTGGATGGGGGACGCTTTCCTTCCGGCAGCATGAAGGTAGGGCCCGCCTATGCCATGCTGATGGAAAAGGAGATCAGGGATGGACTGCGTCCGGGACAAGCCCGGATTATTGGTCCCTCGACCGGCAATTTTGGCATTGGTACTGCCTATGTCAGCCGGCTCAAGGGGTACGAAGCGTGTATCGTCATGCCGGAAGGCATGAGCCGGGAACGCTATGAGCTCATCCGGGCCCATGGAGGCACGACTGACCTGACACCCGGTACTGAATCCGATGTATTGCGTACGCTGGAGCACACGCGGGAACGCTACGCGGGCCGCGGTGACTGTGTGGTCCTGGGACAGTTCGAGGACATGGCGAATTACCGGTTCCACCATCATGTAACCGGCAAGGCTGTTCAGGATGGCATAGCCGAACTGGGCTTGCCACAGGCAGATGCCTTTGTATCCGCCCCCGGCAGTGCCGGTACGCTGGCAGCCGGAGATGCGCTCCGCACGCTATGGCCGGATATAGTGGTGGCTGCGGTGGAGCCAAAGGAATGCAGTACCCTCTTTGACGGCAGCGGGGGCCAGCACGTGATTGAGGGTATTGGGGATCAGATGGTCACCCTTATTCATAACGTCTTCGCTACCGATCTGGTCGTACGCGTACCGGGTGCCCGCACCCTGCACGGCATGGAACTGCTGCGTACGCCCCTGGACCTGATGATGGACGTGACGGGCATGTGTGAGGAGGATGCCCGTATGCTGCAGGGCCGGTTTGGACCCAGCGGCGTCTGCAATCTGCTGGGGGCGATACGCGTGGCGAAACATCTCGGTTTCACCGCCGCGCATACAGTAGCAACAGTCGCCACGGACAACTACGATCGCTATGTGTCAGTCAGTCAGGCCCTGGCCGCAGAATTGGGCCGTGAACCCCATCGGGATGACCTGCGAGCATGGCATGAAGCTATCCTGCATCTGGAATGTGAAGTCGATGTACTGTCCCTGCACGATCGGGGACAGCATGAACGTCTTCATGCGATGAAAAAAACCATGTGGACCCAATTGGGTGTGGAGCCTGCCTACATTGACCACATGCGTGATGCGGCTTTCTGGGACGCGGCCTGTGCACAGATTCCCGCCCTGGATCAACAATGGCAGGAACTGCGTACAGCTCCGCACCCGGCTACCGGCTAGTGGGTACCCGGGGTCTACAAAAGGCAGACCGTTTTTATTTTGCGGCATGGACATCCCTGGGTACAGGATCATCGCACGACTCTGGAGGGCATGCTTCGGATTGCGCGTACCGACGTGCCGTGGCGTGAGATGCCTGATCTATTGGGCTGTCGGGTCAAGGCCGCCACCGACGGCCCTTGGTCCGATACGGTCAATGCCATCCCTGTGCCAACACCAACGCCAACACCCGCGTTGCCGTCGCTGAGCACTCCGTTCGCTGACGCCAGCCTTCACCACGAGGCTACCCTGGTGCTGGGTATGGTGCACCACTTCAGCGGCGCCGACCTCACCTACACCGTGGAGGTCACTACCACCCACCAGCGCACGGGACAACAGCATATAGGCGCGCTGAACGAGATTGCCCGCAACAAGGTGACCGGCGCGTGGAATGGCAGCCTGCTGACGCTCACCGCCGGCCATGCGCCGTCGCAGACGCTGACCATCGCCATCACCGCTACGGATGACGTTGGCGCATCAGTCACCGATGAGTTCATCTTGACGCTGGACAACTGACGGCAACGGGAACCAGCGCTTGCGTCCATTCACAGCCAGACCCCGGCAAACCACCGGGAGCCTGGCTGTTCCAGCATTTTCCGGTCAGAGTGTATGCGCCGGTACGGGGATTATTCTGCGGCCGCGTATGGACACCCTGTCGGACGATGAATTAAGGCTGTTTTATCGTCAAACCCGGGATTGTCCATTTTGCAGATAGGCAATGGTCATGGGACCGTCCGGCATCACACAGACGCGCAAGGGGTTGGGACCCCGATGATCACGACCAAGAGCAGACACCAGGGCGGATACATCCCGACAAGGATGCAGCAAAGCGTCCCGGATCTGTGTTGTCGAGAGCAGATGGCTGTAGAAATGCACGTCTGCCTGCAGCTGGATTTGGGCCTGGATCTGGACCTGCCACTGATCGTGTTCCTCAAAACCATCCTGGTTCAACATGGCCAGAATGCCTTGCGGCGAGCCTCCGCGCTGCAGCAGTTCGGCATATTTCCCGTGATCAGGAATCCCGTCCGCACATTCGGCCGCCATGACAATGGTTCCGCCCGGGCGTACAATCTGGCTGGCAGCACTCATGCCCTTGACTGATTGGTAGAGATTCTGGTCGAGCGGATAGCCGCTGTTGCAGGCAATGACCACGTCATAGGGCTCATTGACGGCCACCATGGAATGGTCGCGCACAAAGCGGCAGCCGGCTGCATGCGCAGCTATGAGATCACCGGCAAAAACACCGGTGATTTCCTTGTGCTCGTTCATGGTCACGTTGAGCAGGAAAGTGTCGGCCAGTTTCAGGGCTACTTCCCGCATCTCCTGCCAGACGGGATTGCCTTCCAGATTTCCCCAGGTAGCCCGGGGGTGTGCGATCATGTCACGACTGTGGTTGGACAAGACACTTTCAAAGCCAGCCAGGGAAGGCAGTACACCCTTGGGCCCTCCACTGAACCCGGCAAAGAAGTGAGGCTCGATAAAGCCGGTCAGGATGCGCAGATCCGATTCCACCAGCAGATGATGTACCCGTACGGGGTGCCCCAGAGAGGTGGTGCCCAAATCCACGAGCAGGGAGGCGTCGAAGGCATCATGTTGCAGGCAGCGGAAACGGGAATACACCCAGTCTCCCAGCATGGCTCGCAGTTCAGCCTCCGTTTGGGGACGGTGGGTACCGAGAGCATTGACCAGGGTGATCTGATTGCGGGGTACACCTGCGTCCAGCAACTCCCGGAGCAGCACGGGCAGGATGCGGTCGTTGGGTGTGGCACGGGTAATGTCGGTGTGGACAATCACAATGCGGGATGAGGAATTCACCTTTTCCGCCAAGGGCAGGCTTTGGATGGGATGTCGCAGAGCATGGCACAGGGCATCCGCTTCGTCGGACAGACCTGGCAGCTGTGCGGCCTGAATGATGTCCGTGTCATCCGGTACCGTGATGTCGAGACCTGAGCGGCCGTAGGTGATAGAAACGTTCATAAGGAAAGGGGCACTTGATACCTGGAATTGTCTGACCGGTGTCTGTCATTATAGGGGTATGGCCACCTTGATCTGCCATGGACCGGGTTACATCTGACGAGCGGTGATCCTGTCTGTGTCCGGGACAGGGCTTGACGTGCCCAACACCGTACAGGCCTGATCAGGACGATCCTGTAGCCAAGTCATCCGGGCACTGCCGGCAAGTGTGGAGTTGAACCTTATCCCGTTGACCTTGGCTTGCACTGGTTTTGGCACGTTTTTCCCTGACCCGGATCCACTGCTGCGATCACCAACCTGGATCTTGAACCGGTCGTGGTATTAGGGGTTCCTCTCATGCCGATAAACCACGCCTGCCTCTGCAGCGGGGTATACCTGTGGGGAAGGTATCCTGTCTGTAGTCAAACCTGTGGCATGATGGAGTGGAACAGGCATGGTTCCCGGATCCGTGGCAGAGAAACAGGGCCCGTACGTCAGCATGAAAGCATCCGTTTTGGCTTGGTCTACCCTCGTTGTCAACACCATTGTGATATTGCAGGGCGCGATCGTGCGGGCCACCGGTTCAGGGGCGGGGTGTGGTCGCGACTGGCCACGCTGCCAGGGGGAATTCCTGCCCCTGGAGCATGGGATGGCTACCTGGATCGAGTATTCACACCGGGCCTTGTCGGGTGTGGCCCTGCTGATGGGAGTCTGGCTGCTTGCCCGGGCCATTCGTCTGCGGCATGATTTGCCCGGATTTATGCCGTGCGCTGTAGCTGCCATGTCGTTCCTGACCATTGAAGCCCTGATCGGAGCGGGCACCGTCCTGACGGGGCTTACCGGAGACAACGTTTCTGTTGCGCGCGGACTGTTGGTTGCCTTCCATTTGCTCAACTCCCTGCTTCTGATGGGGGCTCTGGCCCTCACTACGGTCTATGCTTATCCGGGACATCCCTGGCCCCCTGTGTGGGCAGGACAGACCGGATTGAAAATCCTCATGGGTGTGGGACTGCTAGGCATGATGGTGCTCATGTTCTCAGGCGGCATCGCGGCGATGGGCAATACCATGTTTCCCCCCGAATCGCTGCAGGCAGGTCTGGCGGAAGACTTCAGTGCAAGCTCACATCCGCTCATTCGCCTGCGGATTTTGCATCCTTTCCTGGCCATTGGGGTGGGAGTGTACCTGTGGTTGAGCCATGCGGCAGTCGGCTGGCTCAAGCCCGTAGCCCAAGTCAAGCGTTACCGGGACTGGCTGCTCTGGATCTATGGCCTGCAGCTGCTGGTAGGGGCAGCCAATCTGGCCTTGCTGGGACCCATTGCACTCCAGCTGCTGCATCTTGTACTGGCGATTGGGGCTTTTGTCCTGTGGACGGTGGTGGCCTGGCTGACCCTCAGCATGCCCCGGACCCGTACCGTCGTTTTCCCTATGCCCTGGCAAGCCAAGGAGGTCGGGAAGACATGAATCATGTAACACATAGTGTGCCTGCCGCTACCTGGCGGGATTATCTGGTTCTGACCAAGCCCAAGGTGGTTTCCCTGTTGCTCTTCACGGCGGTGGGTGCCATGTTCATTGCGGAGCGGGGCCTGCCGCACTGGTTACCCCTGCTCGGCGTACTCGTGGGGGGGTACATGTCCACCGGGGGAGCCGGGGTTTTCAACATGATCCTGGACAGGGACATAGACAGCCGCATGCGCCGCACGGCGCGCCGGCCTCTTGTGACCGGGATCATAACCGTTCGCCAGGCGGCCCTGTTCGGCCTCGCGCTGAGCCTTGGCTCGTTCCTGATTCTGTGGTGGACAGCCAATCTGTTGACGGCCCTGTTGGGGTGGACCGGATTGGTGTTCTATGTACTGGTGTACACGGCATGGCTCAAGCGCAGTACGTGGCAGAACATCGTGATTGGCGGTGCCGCGGGGGCGGTTCTGCCCCTGCTGGGCTGGGCGGCCGTGACCAACAGCCTGGATTGGATGGCAGGGCTGCTGTTTGTCCTGATATTCGTGTGGACGCCCGTGCATTTCTGGGCCCTGGCCTTTCTGGTCAAGGATCAGTATGCAGCGGTGGGGGTTCCCATGGCCCCGGCAGTGCTGGGTACGCAGGGCACACTGGAGCAGATGTCGCTGTATACGGCCTTGACGGTGCTGGCCTCCCTGATGCCCTTTGTCCTGCATGAGGCCGGATGGCTCTATTTCGGGATTGTGATCCTGCTCAACGTACCCTTGATCTTCAGGATGCTGCATCTGTACCGCCAGCCGGATGCCGGCCAGGAAGTGTCACGCCCTGACGCCCTGTCCCTGTACAAATACTCCATGCTCTATCTGGCCCTGATTTTTCTGGCGCTGGTCGTGGACCGGAGTCTGCCGCTTGCCTTCTGAGGGGATCCGGCAACGTCCACGTGAAGATGTGGCGGACAAACACGAACCGGGTCCGGCAAAACTGTACGGCTGCCGGGTTCCTGCCTTGCACGGGAGGCAGAGTATCCCGTACGCCAAGGCTCTTGCCATTGGCTGGCAGACTGTTTCAGGCATCTTCGGTGGCGACGCGCAACAGGTATCCTGGCAGTCGGGGCAACAGCAGAATCAGGCACACACCGGCCAAAAGGACAAAGGTAATCTGGATACCAAGCCAGTCTGCCAGGAAGCCGCATATGAAAGGCCCGCTGAACATGCCGAAGCCATAGACGCCCTGGTGCAGGCCCATGGCCCCCGTGCGTTCATGATCTGACACCTCTCGGATGCTGAGGCCAAGCAGGGTTGGATACCCTATGCCGGTAGCCAAACCGATGAAGGCCTGGGCCAGATACAGCCACCAGAGATGTGGCGCCAGGCCCGCCAGCAGGCAGCCAAGCGCCAGCAACAGGAACTCCATGCGAACCAGGTTGCGTGGTCCCAGGGTGTGCACCAGGGTAGCCGTCGTGGCATTGCCCAGCATGTTGAGCAGCATGTTGAGGGTAATCAGCAGACTGACCTGAATGTCGTCAGCCCCCAGGTTTTGGGCGAGGATGGGCATGAAACCGAAGGTCAGGCCAAAGTTCACGATCTGCGCTATGGCATTCAGCAGGGCGGGATAAAGTACATGGGGACGGCGGATCAGCGCCAGAATGGGCTCCAGCTCCATCTTGCGGGAATCGCGTCTGCGCTCCGGGACAAACAGGATCAGCAGGATGGCCACGCCGGCCATGAGGGCAGCCCCGTTGAAGGCCAGTACATAGCCTCCCCGATCGTTGAGCAAGCCGGTGACACCGGTGGCCAGAATGCGCCCTCCCGAGCCAGCCATGGTCAGCAGAGCCAGGGCGCGAATGGTTTGGGACGGAGGGAAGAAGCGGGCGAACGCCACCACGATCGGGACCCAGGTCGTGGCTGCCAGCCCGGTGATGGCGCGGCCGACACCGAGCCAGACAATATTGGGTGCTATGCCCAGGACCCAGGGGCCCAAAGCGGTAAAGAAGAAACCAATCAGCAAAAAAGGACGCGCTTGCCCCCACCAGTCGGCAGCCAGGCCCACCGGAAAGCGTGTAATCGCCTGCCACAGGCCATACATGGACAGCACGATGCCTACCGTGCGCAGGTCCGAACTGAACTGTTTTACATAAAGCGGAAGTGTCGGTACATAGAGATAAAGCGCAATCCAGTAGCAAACCACGGCGCAGGAAAAAAGGATGACGTGCCAGCGTTGCACCCCCGGGGCCAGATGAGTTTGCATGAAAGCGTGCGGCAAGAGGAACGGGGATAGTGGAAACTGAAGGGGCAGGGGGCCCGTGGCGCTACGCCAGCGGATGGTGCCACAGGCACCGGCCAGAGCGATCCCACCTCATTATCCCATGCAGCCAATGGATCAGGTAGACTCTGGCTACAGCCTGGTGCCCGGTATGCCCATGCGGCAGACCGGCATCCTCATGGCCATATGTCTGCCTGTACACTGCTGCTTGCAGGCGGACGATCCTGCATTCACTGGAGGCGCTCTCCATGGCCCATCCGGAAACAGCTCCCGACATGTTGCGCATGCCTACCTGCTTTGGCTTGGCCACCGGGCCACGGCGCGGACCCGATGGCCGGGTGTTCCCCAACATCGACAGTCCCAAATCCGTGTCTCACACCATTCAGTTTCGCACCAGTCCGGAGCAGCTGCAGGCGCTGTGCCCGCCTGGATTCACCCTGGGCCATGCACCGGTCGTGACGGTCACCGCTACCTACATGACGGAGATCGAATGGCTGGCCGGGCGCGGATACAACACCCTGGGAGCCAGTTTCCCCGTAGTGTTCCAGGGCGACCGGGACTATGCCGAGGGCCAGTTCCTGACAGTGCTGTGGGAAAACCTCACCGATCCCATTCTGACGGAACGCGAGGAACTGGGGTTTGCCAAGATCTACTGTGAATTGCCGGAGCCGCGCGTTATGGGCAGTGACGTGACCTGTCACGCCAGCTGGCTGGGCTTCAGGTTCCTGGACATGTCCCTGACCGGTATGACGGCCTGCGAGCCCGCAGCGGCAGCGCCCTCTCCGGTGCGTAATGACGGTACCCTGCATTACAAGTACATGCCCCGTACGGGAGACTGGGGCACCGCGGATGCCGCGTATGCTGTCCTGACACCGGCCGCTACACCCCATCGGCAAGTGACGGGTACCTGGACCGGACAGGGGACACTCACCTTCCACCATGCCCGGTGGGAGGATATGCCCACCCAATACCAGGTGGTCAACGGCCTGGCGGATCTCGAGATCCGGGAATATCTGGGCGCCACTACTGTCCAGACGGTGGGGGCAAAGGATTTGTCGGATCAGCGTAGGCTGCTCTGAACCGACCGGCTGATGTTCCGCTCCTGCTTCCCCTATGACGTCCTGGCTCAGGACTGGACCTGAGCCAGGTGGGTGATATGGGGACCGGTGCATGAGCCACATTCTGGGCGTCGTGGGTGACGCATCCCTGGAGGAATTGACCGGGCATCTGTACACCATGCAGGTGGCCTTGGGGGCTCCGGCCCAAGGCGCCTGGCACCAGCTGGCCGTTCCGGGCGGAGTATTGGCTGTAGCCAGATCTGACACGACCTCGCCCCTGCTGGCAAGCTGCGGAGTACAGGTGCTGACGGCGGACAGGTGTATCGCCGTAGCGGACGCCGTGCTGGACAACCGGGATGAACTGCTGGCCCAATGGTCGGGACCGTCCGCCCCGGATGCCTCATGCCCGGATGACCTCCTGGTCTGCCGGGCTTGGCAGCAATGGCAGCTGCAGTGTGTGGACCATCTCCTGGGCGATTGGGTACTGGGGGTCTGGGATGCCGCGGCCCACTGCCTGACACTGGTCCGGGATCATCATGGCAACAGTGCCCTCTTTAGCGTGCAGACCCCCCGTTGTCTGGCCTTCAGTTCTGCACGCCAGGCATTGCAGGCGCTGCCGTTTGTCACCCGCGAACTGGATGAGCTGGCGATGGCGTGTACCTTGGTGCATCTCAATCCGCCGGGACAGCGCACCCTGTTCCGCGACATTGCCTGCCTGCCCCCTGCACACTGGATGCAATGGCGTCAGGGAACCCTGCGTACCCGCCGTTATTGGTATCCGGAAGATACACCGCTGTGGCTGGACCAGAAAGAGGAAACCTATGCCGAAGCCCTGGTGGCAGGCATCCAGGACGCCGTGTCACCGGCAGTGACCCGGGCACAGCATCCGAGCTTGACTCTGAGTGGAGGTTTGGACTCGGGGGCCATAGCTGCCCTTGTACCCGAGCCCCTGGTCCTCACCGCCTATTGCGCTGTGCCGATCCATGACACACAGCGCCACTGGCCGGCAGGTGCCGTCGCCAATGAATGGGCCCTGGCCCGGTTGACTGCGGAGCATACCGGGATTCCCACGCTCCACCCCGTGCGGGCCGATACCCTCGATCCCCTGCAAGGCATTGCCTATATGCTGCAAGTGAATGGAGAACCCAGTGTTGGCGCCGGCAACATGTACTGGATTGCCGATCTCCTGCACATGGCAGCCATGAACGGACATGATCTGTTGCTGACCGGCCAACAGGGCAACGGCACGATTTCCTGGTATGGACGTCCCTGGTCCCGCTCCTTCCGGGAACTGGCACAGCATCGTTCCGTGCTTGTGGCCTTGCGGCACAAGGTCATACGGCCCCTTCTGCGCCACGGGTTCGTCACGCTCTACAATCGCTGTGTGGGCAGCCCGGAGCCGTGGCTGCGGAAAACCCTGATTCAGCCTGGCCTGGCACAGCGCGTGCATCTCAGGGAATATGTGGCGGAAACGGCCTTTGGCTTTTGGTTCCAGAATTTTCACCCCGATCCGCGCCATTACCGCTTGCAGGCAATTGAACCCGGTACGTCACGGGTGGGCACGCGCTGGGCGGAACGGGGGCAGCACCACAAGGTGCGCCTGCGCGATCCCACAGCCAGCAAGGCGCTGATCGAGCTGTGCCTGTCCATTCCCGATACGGTCTGGTCAGGTCCCCGGGGTACCGATCGCCGGCTGATTCGCCAGGCCATGCAGAACCGCCTGCCCCGGGAAGTGACGGGTACGCTGGCCCGTGGCCGGCAGTCCTCCGATCTGTTTCAGCGCCTGCAGGCACTGGAACCCGGAGTCACAGCAGTCCTGGCACGGTTGCAGCAGAATGGGCAGGTAGTCGACTGCCTGGACATGGCCCGGGCCCGCCGCACCTGGCAGACCCTGTGCCAGACTCCCTTCGACTACCGGCATCAACAACAATGTCTGATTGAAGTCATGCCGGCCCTGGCCATGGGCCTTTTTCTTCTGCGGGAAGCGGATGCACCGGTGTATCAGGAGCTCATGGACCAGCCGCCCTGACCCTGTCGGGCCTGGGCGGGTTATTCCAGATTCCGGTCCAGAATGTCAGGGAAATCACTCACGTTGGCGATGGTGACGCGCGTGTTCCGGGACAGATCCTGAATGCGCCGGGAGGACATGCCGGCCACAACGAGCAAGGCGCGTCCAGCAGGAATCTCGAGCTTGCGGCGCAACGCCCGCATTTTGGCCAGTCTTTCCCGAGGATCCCGGGCCGTTGTGCACTCGATCCACAAAGGCATGTCCCGTTCCACGGCAAACAGGTCCAGTTCACATTCCTGGCCATCCTGGAACGTCAGATTGGGATTCATCAGCAGCGAATAGCCCATCTGGGCACGGCCAAAACCGGAGACCAGCTGGCGCCGGATGTATTGCTCCAGCCATTGGCCGCGGATGTATTGATCCCCCGCGGCTGTCAGGGAACCCGTAAGCAAGCGTTTTCCCCGGGCATACATGTAGTCATCCAGGTATTTGATGTTGCTGAGAAATTGGCATAGCTGTACCGAATCCGCGATCTCGCGCGGTGTAGCCTCAGAGAGATCCAGGCTGAAAGGGGTGCTCACCTCAACGTCACGGAGCAGGGAATAAAGCGACTCCACGGAGCTCTCGTGGCGATCCCCCAGGAACTTGGAGAGGATACGCTCTTCCGTGGTACCGGCTTCCAGTTCCTGGTATTTCCGGATGACGAATCCCTGCTGGTGCAGGTAATCAGCCGCCTTCTGGGCTGCACCACTCACCGGAACACTGCTTTCCGGTACGGGACGCCGCCGCGGTCGGGGCCGGGGGCGTGCTGCCGGTGTGGCACGGGAAACTGTGCGGGAAGCCGTGCGGGTTGCTGTGCGCGGTTTGGTGGCACCGGGTTCCGCTCGCTGCCGTTGCAATTCCAGCCGCAGCTTCTTCATTTCGGCTGTGAGGTTGCGGATATCTGTTTGCAGTTCCCGCAGCAACGAAATCAGATTGAAAGGATTCAAGATGCTGGAAATTCTCCTTGAAATATTCGGATAGAGGATGTGCGAGCTGTAACAGGCACTGTCTTGGCGGGTGTCACGGACAGGAGTTCAGCAGGATGCCTGCGTCTGCGGCATACGACACCACGTGCGTGCTGCGCCTATCACAGCCCTTGGTGCCGCTTGTGCTTTGCGCTTCTGTCATATCCATAGGGGCATGCAGCGGGTACTGCCGATATGTGGCCGGTGCGTGGCGCACGGTGGGCTGTCATCCTGCAGCTTGGGCCTCTGTCCAGGGCATTACGCGTGTTGTGCCACTTCCGGATTCAGAGGACTATTGGGAGGCAAGCCCTGGAAGAAGCGGAGAATCTCCTCTACCGCCATTTCCTCAATCCGTTGTCGTGCCTCCACCGTGGTGGTGGCCGAGTGGGGTGTGGCCACAATGCGTGGATGGGTACGCAGACGCGAGTTGACGACGGGCGGTTCCGGATCGAAGACGTCCAGGCCCGCTCCCGCCAGCTTGCCGCTGTCCAGGGCTTCCAGCAATGCTTCGCCATCCAACAGCGGACCGCGGGCCAAGTTGAACAGGTAGGCCCCGTCTTTCATCTGGGCGATGGTATCGCGGTTGACGATATGGTACGTGGAAGGTATGGAGGGTGCGTGCAAGCTGATGAAATCGGCTTCCCGCCAGAGTGTTGCCAGATCCACGAGCTGTACGCCGAGGCCCATGGCGTGCACCATGTCGGCCTGCAGGAAGGGATCATGGGTTATGACAGTCATGCGCAGGCCCAGGGCGGCGATCTCCGCCACCCGACGCCCAATCCGGCCAAAGCCCACCAGACCCAGGGTCTTGCCCTGCAGTTCGTTGCCCAGCGGCACCCCGCGGGGAGCAAATTCGCCGCGCGCCAACTGGGCCTGGCCCGCGGGTATCTGCTTGGCCGCCGCCATCATCAGGGCGATGGTGTGCTCTGCCGTGGACTCGGTGGGGCCCGCCGGGGTGTTGCAGAAAAGGATGCCGTGAGCCGTAGCGTCCGCGACATTGACGTTGTCCACCCCGATGCCGGTCCGGACCAGGATGCGCAATGCGGGCAGACGGGTGAACACCTTGTGGTCGTACGTTATGCCTGAACTGGCCAAAACGGCCTGGGCCGGCGTGGCTTGGGCAATGGGATCTGGATCCTCGGGATCCAGCATCCGAATATGTACATGATCCGGCAATGCATCCAGGGCATTGCTGCATATCTGGGTTTCTACCCACACGGACTTCAGGTCTGAGAGAGCCATAGGGACCATCACTTGCGGTCTGCGATTGCAACAGGATTCAGGCTTCGAGGCCGGAACGCAGGGGCAGGCCGCCTCTGACCGCCAACTGCTCCGCATGGTGGACGCGCCCCGTGGCCCGCAGGCGATCCAGGTAGGCCTGCCAGGACGTTCCCCCCGTTCGGGCATGCAGGGGACCCCCTTCCTGCATGACGCCCCAGAAGGGATCGCCCCGCTGGGATTGGCCCATCTGCTCGCCCATCCACTGATCCAGCAGCAGCAGGCCGTGACCCAGCAGATCGGGACTCACTGCGGCCAGATTGCAGGTTTCGTGCGGATCCTCCGCTACGTTGAAGAGCATGTAAGCCGGCAGATCCTTCATGCCCGTGTGATATGTGCGCAGGAAGATCCAGTTGTCCCAACGTACACTGCGCTGGCAGCTCCAGGCCCCATTGCTCAGTACCAGATACGGACGGCCACTGGCTGTTGCCGGTGCCCGGAGTGCCGGTACCATGCTCTGGCCCTGCCACAGGGGCGAAGCCTCATGTCCCAGCAAGTCGGTCAGGGTCGTGGCCAAGTCAATGTTGTAGAAGAATTCAGCGCACACCTGGCCTGCCTGCCCTTCCGTGACCCCGGGCCACTTGACAATGAGGGGAACACGATTCGTAATGTAGTCGGCCAGCTGGTGGTCACCCCAGACGTTCAGTTCCCCCTGGTTTTCACCATGATCGGCACTGATGATGATTGCGGTGTCCTCGTAAATGCCCAAATCCTTGAGATCCTGGATGAGCTTGCCGACATAGTGATCGGCATACCGGATCCCGGTGTCATAGCCGTCCAGGTGTGTTTTGGCGTCGTCCAGATTACGGATATGGCCCACGCCCATGCGCCAGCGCGCTGGCAGCTGATCCGTTTCCCCCGGCACTTCGGTACAGCTGTGGGGACCGAAAGACCGGTTCTGGGCGTCAATCAGGTCCTGTGAGATCCAGTCGGCGATCGGGTCATCCGCGAAGGGGTTGCCGAATTCTGCCGGGTGATCGTAGGGCGTATGCGGATCCCAGAAATTGACGTGCAGGAACCAGTTGTCCCGCTGGCCGTTGGCCTGCAGCCAACGCTGGGCCGGTGGATACATTTCGTCGGCGTTTTCGAGACCGCCCTGGCCGGTGTCGTAGGTTTCCGTGAAACCGTACCAGACCTGATAGGCCGAGTGGCGATTGGGGAAAGGGCTGATGCTGGCAGTGTGATAGCCGGCCTGCCGCAGGACGCTGCCCAGCGTTTCCTGGGCCAGCTGGCTGCGGAAGGCGCGATCCGCTCCCTGGGGCGCCACGTCTGCGAACAGGCCGCCGTGATTCACGACACCGGTGCGGATGCCCAGCTGGCCGGTGAAAAGCGCGGTACGGCTGGGCAGGCAGGGCGTGTCACTGGCATAGTAGTTGGTGAAACGGACGCCTTCCCGGGCGAGCGCGTCAATGTGGGGCGAGGTCTGTCGATGGTAGCCATAACAGGCAAGATGATCGGGACGCAGGGAGTCGATGTCTATATAGAGAATGCGCATGGGAGTTCCTTGGGGACAGGGTACGGCAGTCTGTCGATGGACAGGTCAGGGGACATGCGTGGCGGTGCAGGATACACGGTCTTTACAGGAAACGGGGGACAGGAAATACAGAAGGCCGACCCGCCCGGGACTGCAATGGGAGGCGGGAGAAACAGGGATCCCGTATCGGGACCCGGACTTACTTGTGTCGCCTTTCCTGCCGTCGGAAAAGCCGGTCTGACAATAAGGATTTCCTGTTGGTTGACTCATTCACCTTGTGCTTCATGATAGCATGAAGTTCGCGCATTCCAATCGGGACTATACCTTGGGCGTCCAGAAACTCGCGGGCCCGGGCAGACTGAAAATAGGCGTGTTCAAAGGTGCGGAACACCAGCGCGTCGGGCCGGATCCGGCCTGTGTGTTCCGGCGTGTTGGGATGCAAGGCATAGTAGGTAATGCCTGGCGGAATACAGGCTATGTCCTGTTCGTAGGCTGCAGCCAGATCCGGGGGACACCAGCCGGGCTGGTCGGGCCGGAAAAGGGTCGTGCGCAGATTGTCCACCAACGGCATGCCCGCCGCCTCGATGATGCGTGTAATGGTGGTCCACAGCTGGGGCATGCCGGGGGTTGGCACGTGGGCACGCAGGAAAGGACTCATTTGACGCGGAAAGAGTACGGGTACCTGAAAATGGAATCCCAGCGCGACATAGAACAGGGTCAGGTCACGGAACACGCCCCCCACGGCATGCGCATCGATATGGGTGAAATTCAGCCCCCGGTCCCGGGCGTACAGGAGCTGGGCTATCGATTCCCGCTGCAGGGACCGGTTTTGCACCTGTTGGCAGGCTGTAGGTTGATCCGGCCAGAAGGCACCGTCTGCCATGCACAGGTCGGGGACGTACCAGCGATCCAGAATGGGCCCCCAGCGCTCCGCTGGCCATTCGCAGACGCCGGTAAGATGTATGCCGAGATCCAGTTCCGGGTACAGAGCACCGTAGGCCAGCATGTCCGCAGCCCAGGCACAAGGCACCATGATAGAGCCGGACCGCACGATCCCGGCTTCCTGCAGATCCCAAAAGGCGTGCAGGCTACCTTCGGTCATGCCCAGATCGTCGGCATGGAAGATGACCAGGCGATCCGTAGGGCGATACCCGAGCGCTGCCAGGGCCGGATTGTCCGACGACGGAACTGGATTGGACATGGTGGTCTCTGGTTGTCGTTTCCGATTTCCTGGCGTGTTCCTTCTGCTATTGTAAATGGACCCGCAGCCAGGCACTGGATGTGGATGGCTGCTACAGTCATGTCGGCAAGTATATGCAACAGGGAGACACGTCAATGAAGATCGTCAAGATGGAAACCATGCTGGTCCAGCCGCGCTGGCTGTTCCTCAAGATACACACGGACGAAGGGCTGATTGGACTGGGCGAACCCATCCTGGAAGGACGCGCGCGAACCGTAGCCCAGGCGGTCAGGGAAATGGAGCCGGCGCTCCTGGGCCAGGATCCCACCCGAGTAGTGCACCACTGGCAGGCACTGTACAAACATGCCTTCTACCGTGGCGGCCCGATCTTGACCAGCGCTCTTTCCGGTATTGAGCAAGCCCTTTGGGATCTTGCGGGCAAGGCTGTCGGTTTACCCGTGTACCGTCTGCTGGGAGGCCCCTTGCGGGATCGCATCAAGGTATACAGGGGCGTTGGCAGCCAAGGCACAGACGAAGAGATCCGGGCCGGTGCACAATCCCTGCTGGATGCAGGTTTCCGCGCCATGAAGACAGGCCCCGTTGGAGGCCGGCCGGCACGGATCGTCGAGACCCCCAGCTTTGTTGACGAGGTCGTACGCCGGTTTGGGGTTCTCCGGGAAGCTGTAGGCCCGGACATTGATGTGGCGATCGATTTCCACGGGGCGGTCAGTCCGCAGACGGCGGCCCTGCTGATCAGGGAACTGGAACCCCTGCAGCCTTTCTTTGTCGAGGAACCGGTCCAGTGCCAGAACGTGGATATCCTGGCGGATCTGGCGCGCAAGACCCATCTGCCCATCGCCACCGGGGAACGCATCTTCACCAAGTGGGGGTTTCGGGAGATTCTGGAAAAGCGGGCGGCTTCCATCCTGCAGCCCGACCTCAGCCATGCGGGTGGCATATTCGAATGCCGCCTGATAGCCGGCATGGCCGAAGCCTCCTACGCGGCCCTGGCGCCGCACTGTCCGTTGGGCCCCATTGCCTTTGCCGCTTCACTCCAGCTGGACGCCAGCATTCCGAATTTCCTGATCCAGGAGCATGTTTCGCTGGGTGAAGGGTATCTGAAGCAGCCATTCCAGGTCAGGGACGGCTATGTGGATCTGCCGACAGCACCCGGTCTGGGGATCGAGCTGGATGAAGAAGCACTGGCCTCCAAGCTGGGTCACACCTGGCGCAATCCGGCTCCCTTTCATCCCGATGACGGTAGCGCTATTGACTGGTGAGGGAGATCTCGCCGTTCAGGGGCCGGTTATGGGTGCCGGCGCAGCTCCTGTTCCGGACATCAGGCAGACAGAGGCTGTACGGCGGTCATGGCCTCCGGCGGTGCCCCCAGCCGGTCCATATAGTCGTGCAGCATGGCCTGCATTTCACGGACGACGGTTTCATGATCGGCCGCCACATTCGTCTCGGCCATGGGATCTGCCCGGCGGTCGAACAACCCTGTCTGGCCGTCAGCGTTGATCGGTGCATAGATCCACTGGTCGCTGTAGACCACAGGCGTCACGGCTGTGGATGCAATGGTCCCGTCCGGCGCCCGCAGGAAGGTCGAGGACACGGCAAAATCGCGCTCGGTCACCGCTTCCCGGCCCCGCAGCTGGGGTGCGAAGGATATGCCATGCAGAGGATCCGGGGCATCCAGTTGCAGCCCGGCCAAATCAGTCAGGGTAGACATAATATCGGCCGGCTGGATATAGGACGACACGACCCGACCGGCATCCAGACCGGGCGCACGCACAATGAAGGGACAGTGCGCCACTTCCGGATAGATAGGCCAGTAGCGTGAATCGCCCGGGTTGATGTTGGACTTCCCGGTGCGTTCGTGTTCGCCAATGCTCATGCCATGGTCGGACATAAACACCACGATGGAATTGCGGAACAGATCCAGATCCTCGATTTTCTCCAGAATGCGGCCGATGCTCCTGTCCACGACAAAGGCTTCCGCCAGGTAGTGGGCCCGCAGGTTGCGCAGTTCTGACGCGGTCAGATCGCTGGACCGGCCATAGTTGGGATGCAGCATGGGAGGACCGGCATATCCGCTGTCGTCGTATTTGCGCACCAGATATTCCGGCGGATCCCAGGGTTCGTGGGGATCGAAGAAGTCGACCCACAGAAAGAAGGGTGCGTGCCGATAGTTTTCTTCCAGCCATTCCGTGGCGAGCATGGACGTACGAAAAGCAAACGTTTCCGCTTCGCGCTCGAAATACTGGTTGGTCCAGCGGTGCAGATCCGGCAGGTTGCGCTCAAGGAAATGGCTGCCGCTGCGGGTCTTGGCCGCGGGCATGGTTTCCCGGATTTCCCGGTTCATGCGCAGAAAGAAGGTGTTGCCTTCCTGGCCGTACAAGTGGTAGAACCCGTCGAAGCCCAAGTCAAACTGAGCCTTGACGAGGTGGGGACAGTCACCCAGCAACTGCGATACATAGCCGTGATCCCGGAGCAGAAGGGGCAGGTGGTTGCGGCCACTGCGCGGCAGCGGCTGCCAAGGGTACCACGGCCACCCCACCCGTCCGGTGGTGAAATCGGTACGCTGGGGGATTGTGGGGAAACTGCCGACAAAGAAATTGGAGAGGCTGACCCCTTGTTGCGCGAATGCTTCCAGATGGGGTCCGCCAAGGGTATTGGCGCCCAAGGGAAAAATATTGTCATAACGGTATGTATCCGCAATGATGACGATAATGTTCATACCCGGTTCACCCTTGTCCAGAAAGAAAACAAGATACCTCACAAGGTAGCAGGTTCACCTGCGTTGGAGCCACACGACCCTGATTCATGGTAACAGGCAAGACGATTCTGAAGAAAGCGGGTAATCGACGGTGGAGTTCATGGCGTCTCAGAGCATCCAAAGGGATTTGAATCTCTCTGTTGCATGCCGCAGGCAGGAAAAGGGCTATGTCCCGTGTATTAAGGGAAACTGTGGGGTCAGGTGGACGGCTGGTATCTTGTCCTACAGGTTGTAGCCAGACAGGCTGCAGGTACGGGATTTGGCTTGCAGTGGGGACTATATACGGTTTCATACCGGGCAGTGCAGACAGTGGCGGGCAGGCTACAATAGGGCATGAACAGTGAAGTGACCATGACCCATCGGGGCATTACCTTGCGGATGCATCCGGGTAGCAAGGCCAAGCATGACCAAATGCTGCGGACCGCCGGGGCTGGCCGGCGCGTATGGCATGAAGCCCTGGTAATCGGCAAACAGCAGTATCAAGACCATAAGGACGGCAAGGCCGACAAGCCAGCCGTCACGTGCGTATCCCTCGTGTAGCTCAAGCAGGAATTGCCCTGGTTGGGTGAACTGCATGCGGGTACTGTGCCGCTATACCATGAAGCACTTGGCGGAAGCCTACAAGCGGTACTTTGCGGGGGCAGGGTTCCCCGACGGGAAGCGGAAATACAAGGACACGCCCCAATTCACTGTGCCACAGGATATTAAGATCAAGGGCCAGAAAATCTACATCCCCAAGATTGGGTGGGCCAGGTTGACGGGCCAGAATCCTTACGCCGACTGCCAGCCCAAGCAGGCCATGTTCAAGTATGAAGCTAGGGATGGGTATGTGTCCATCCTGTACGCAGTGCCTGACCCACGCCCTGCTAGGCCTGCCAACCCTATGCATCCCGTCGGCATTGACCGGAACGTGGGGCAGGTCGCGCTCAGCACGGAAGTCATGTATGCACTACCGGGGCTGGCCAAGCGGGATGCCAAACTGCATAGGCGGCAACGCAAGCTGGCACGGCAACAGTACAAAAGCAACGGCTGGCAAAGGACCAAGCTACGCATGCCGAAAGTACAAAGGAAAATAGTTAATGTCATAAAGGACTGGTGCCACCAGACCCGTCGCACCATCGCTGACATACACGATGTAGTCATCTTGGCAGCGCTGAACATGCAGGGTATGACCCAGAGCGCCCGAGGCTCCAAGGAAAACCCTGGCCAGCATGTCGCGCAGAACAAGGGGCCTGAACCGTGCTATTTTGCGCAGCGGGTGGGGGCGCTTGAAACGGTATATGGATTACAAGACCTACACAGCAAAGATAGACCCCAAGTACACGTCACAGTGTTGTCATACCTGTGGTGTGATACGCAAGGCCAACCGGAAGTCCCAATCCGTCTATCATGGCAGTGCATGCGGTGGGGCAAAGAACGCCGATGTGAATGCGGCCCTGAACATCCGGGACAAGTGGTTGGTTGAAAATACGGCGTTCGGGGACGGCGCATCTGCAGATGGAGGCGGCAGCGTGAGCTGGCCGGTAGATGCGCTGGAACCGGCTGGACGGCTGGTGGATCCCTTAACTATTCCCGGTGCGAGAACTGAACCGGGATCCACCCTGTCACCTCATCCGCCTAGCCCTTGGCTGGCGGGACTGCATCACGCGCAAACGGCCGCTTCACCATCCCAGCGGTAGATATGCACGTCATCCACATCCTTGGCGGCCAGCGTCGAGCGCGTATCGAGCCACATCTGGTGCCAAGTGGCCGCATCCCGCAATTCGGAAGAGGGGTCGTGGCGACTGCGCGCCACGAAGCCCGGCAGGAAACCGCGTCCGGTGGGCTGGTCCGAAGGGTTGTAACGGATATCGAAACTCCACCGAATGCTGTCACTGACGTTGGACAGGGAGCCATGACAGGTATGGCGGTGCATGAACAGTACATCCCCCGCTTCCATGGGCAGAGGTATGGCACTCTCCAGTTCCAGTACCTGAGCGGGTACATGAACCCCCTGCTGTCCCATGCAGTGCATCAGCAGTTCACGACGATGGCTGCGTGGAATTACCTGGAGACAGCCACTTTCAATGGGCGCATCCAGCAGCGGAAACCAAACGGTCAGCATGTTGGTTTCATCCGCTTCGGGCATGACCACACCGTTGTCCTGGTGCCAGGGTGTGGCCTGGATCAGGGCGTTGAAGCCATCCGCCGTGGGTGACAGGCGTTCCGGGGGCTTGATGCGCACGTGCTGCACGGGATTGGAATAGATTTCAGGACCAATCAGGCTCTCTACCACATCCAGCAGATCAGGTTGGGTCAGGGCATGGAACACGGCCGGTCCGGTCCAGAAAGGGGTGTCCTCTTCCGTAGCGGCACCGGGCAGGTGAAAGTCAAAATATTGGGAATGAACTTTGCCACTGTCCTGATAGACCGCCGTCAGGCGTTCCCCGAAGGGCAATTCCTCGTAGGTAGAAGAAATCGAGCCTTCAGCATAGAGCTCCTCAGCCAGCGAGTCCAGGACACCACCGTATTCCTCAATCAAGTCATCCAGGACAGATTGGGGCATGAGTTTCTTGACTTTGACAAACCCATACTCTTCAAAGTGCTGCAGTTGACACGCAGTCAGTCCAGCCATGGTGTTATACCTCCCGCCTACCTGCGGATTCCGGTGTGGTGATTCCGTTATTGTCTCACACACAACGGGGGAAAACAAAGGGGACTATATACGATTTCACACCGGGCAGTGCAGACAGGTGCGGACAGGATAAAATAGGGCATGAAACAAGAAGTGACTATGACCTACCGGGGCATCACCTTGCGGGTGTGTCCGGGTAGCAGGGCCAAGCATGACCCAATGCTGCGGACCGCCGGGGCTGGCCGGCGCGTATGGAATGAAGCCCTGGCAATCTGCAAGCAGCAGTATCAAGACTATAAGGCCGGCCAAGGGCCGAAATCATCGATTACGTTCATTTCCTTGTGCAACCTGTACATGTAAATTAAATCAAACAGGAATTGCCCTGGTTATGTGGATTGCCTGCGAATGTCGTGCGCTATCGCATGAAACACTTGGCCGAAGCCTACAAGCGGTTCTTGGACGAGGTTGGCAAGCCTGACTGGAAACGCAAGTACAAGGACACGCCCAAATTCACTGTGCCCGACAAGATTAAGGTTAAGGGCCAGAAGATCTACATCCCCAAAATGGGGTGGGTACGGTTGACAGGCCAGAACCCTTACGCCGGTTACAGACCCAAGCAGGCTACGTTCAAATACAAAGCTGGGCATTGGTATGTGTCCATCCTGTACGAAGTGCCCGACCTACGCCCTGCCAGGCCTGCCAACCCTATTCATCCCGTCGGCCTTGACTGGAACGTGGGGCAGGGCGCGCTCAGCACTGAAGTCATGTATGCACTACCGGGGCTGGCTAAGCTGGATGCCAAACTGCACAGACTGCAACGCAAACTGGCGCGGCAACAGTACAAGAGCAACGGCTGGCAAAGGACCAAGCTGCACATGCCGAAAGTACAAAGGAAAATAGCGCATGTCATAAAGAACTGGTGCCACCAGACCAGCCGCACCATCGCTGACATACACGATGTAGTCATCTTTGAAGCGCTGAACATCCAGGGTATGACCAAGAGCGCCCGTGGCTCCAAGGACAAACCCCGGCACGCATGTCGCGCAAAAAAGAGGGCTGAACCGTGCTGTTTTGCGCAGCGGCTGGGGCCGACTGGAACGGTATATGCGTTACAAGACCTGTAACAAAAAAGATAGACCCCAAGTACACGTCACAACGTTGTCATACCTGTGGTGTGATACGCAAGGCCAACCGGAAGTCCCAATCCGTCTATCATGGCAGTGAATGCGGTGTGGCAAAGAACGCCGATGTGAATGCGGTCCTGAACATCCGGGAAAGTGGTTGGTTGAAAATACGGCGTTCGGGGACGGCGCAACGGCGGGTGGAGGTGGCAGCGTGAGCTGGCCTGTGAAGCCTGAAAAAGTATCCGGTTTGACATCCGACGCTACGGGTGTGGTGTGAAATCGTATATAGTCACCTAAACAAAGCGGTCTGGTACGCTGGGGACCGGATCGGATTCGGATAGTCGGGAAGGGTGGCATGGAGCGATGCCTGATCGTTGCGGTCCCCACCACTGTGGCAGCCTTGGTGGGCAGAGAACGACAGGCCAAACTCTATCGGCTGACCTTGGGTTTGGCCAGGAGTCCCGGGATCCTTGTCGGTTTTGGCCCGTGGCAACCCGTCGGGGGATGGATTCCGGCTGTCACGCCGGTCGGCAGTCTGTAGCTATGGATCAGCAAACAGCAGGCCTTGCGAGTTGTTTTGGGCCAGGACTGTATCCGGTGTTATAGTTCCACAGACAGGTGACTCGCTTATCCTGTTTACGGTGCACGCCGCGTGCACCGTAAACCATGCCTTGACATTAAGGAGAATATGCTATGGACAATACCCTGACTCGCAGAGGTTTCTTGCGCTTGGCAGGTGGTACCACCGGTATGGCCCTGCTGGCTGCGTGTGCCGCTCCCGAACCGGCAGGTGACGGGATGGCTGCCGAAGCCCCCAGCACCGAACCCGTGGTCATTCGCTATGCGGGCCTGGAGGGCATGGGTGCCGGTGTGGAACGTTTCCTGGCTCCCTGGATCGAGGAAAACGGCTATGGCTGGGAACGCGGTTCGTTTGGCCAGCAGGAACTGACGGACAAGATCATGCAGTCCGTAGCTACCAATACCTACCTGGCTGATGTCTTCCAGTTCCCGTCCAACGCCCGGGCGGACGTGATCAATGCCCAGGCTCTGTATCCCATTCCGGATCATGTTCTGGATGCGATCGAATTTGACGACGTGTTGCCCAGTATCGTGAACACCTTGTCCTGGGGTGGCCAGGTCTATGCTTTGCCCTATGACGGGGATGTTCACTATTACTCGTTCCGCAAGGATCTGTTCAGTGACCCGGCTGTGAGCGAGGCGTTCGAGACGGAAATGGGTTTTGCCCTGAATCCGGAAACAGGTGCTGTCACCTGGGACGAATGGCGCGCCATTGCCGAATACTTCACCGGTACCGACTGGAATGGCAACGGGGAAGAGGATGATTACGGCATTGCCTGCATGAACAAGCGGGGCGACACTCTGTGGTGGGGTTTCCACTCCCGGGCCACGGCTTATGCCAAGCATCCGGACGATCCTTCCTATTTCATTGACATTGACACCGGCGAAGCCCGTGTGAACAATCCCGGCTTCGTCCGCGCGCTCACCGAATGGGTTGAAGAGAACCAGAACTGGGCGCCGCCCGGCGGTACCGGCTTCACCTACGGCGATTCCCTGAACGCCATGAATGGGGGACGCGTGGTGCAGACCTATAACTGGGATGCCGTGACCACTGCGGGTGCCGGAGAATTCTCGGTCATTCAGGGCCTGCAGGGCTACAACACCTTGCCGGGTTCCTATGAGGTGTACAACAGCAAGGAGGGTGGCTGGGAATCCTTCGAGGAACCCAGTGCCGCGCCTTTCCACGCCTTTGGAGGCTGGGTCATCGCCGTGTCCGCTCTGACAGACGATGCCGTGATTGAGCATGTCTGGGACATGACCATCGAATTGACCAAGCCGGAGTCGGGCCTATGGTTCGTCACCAACCTGACCGGCGCCAGTCCCTACCGCTTCAGCCAGCTGGAAGCTGTGGATGAATTCGCCAACGGGCCCCTGCAGCTGGGTGAGGAAGTGGCCACGGATTACCTGAATGCAGCCCGAGCCACGCTGGACCATCCCAATGCCGTTACAGACCAGGCCTTTGGGGGCTGGGTGCAGTATCGGGACGCACTTGAACTGGGGGTGTCCAAAGCCTTGGCCAATGAGGCCGATCCGCAAACGGCGCTGGACGAAGTCGCGGCTGCCTTTGATGAGATCAGTGATCGCATGGGCGGCAAGGACCGGCAGGCGGAACTGTACCGTTTGACTCTGGGCATAGCCTGAGCCGTTGTCGTTGCATTGGGTGGGAGCGGCTACGCCCTCCCACCCAATGATGTACCCGGGCCGGGTGTGGACCGGATTCGGCTGTCACCCGCCAACTTCCTGACATTCCAGTTTTTGTATGTCCAGTACTGTCCAGAGCTCGCGCCCTCCCCGCGCGGTGTTGCAGTTCTCGCTGCACGACAATATCTGGAAGTGGCTGTTGCTGCTGCCCTCGCTCCTGATGACGACCGTGCTGTTTATTGCACCGGTCGCCTGGACGCTGTATGCGGCTTTCACCGACATGCACCTGTTTCGCGTGGGGGTGGAGACGCAGTGGGTAGGCTTGGCCAACTTCCAGAAGCTGCTGACCAATACCTCCTTCTGGCGCACCGTCAAGAACACGGTGGTGTTCATGCTGGGTGTGGTGCCCGCCCAGTTTCTCATTGGCATGACCCTGGCGCTGTGCCTGGACAACGTGACGCGGGGCCTGAAACTGTTTCGCACCTGGTTCCTGATGCCCCTTATGGTGAGCCCGGTCGTCGTATCGTTCGTGGTGGGCCGCATGCTGTTCCAGGAGGATATCGGACCGATCAATTCGTTCCTGCGCTGGCTCGGCTTTGAAGGGGTGGCCTGGCTGACGGATCCCACCTGGGCCATGGTGACCATCATGGTCATCGATGTCTGGCAATGGAGTTCCTTCATGATCCTGATGCTGATGGCGGGCTTGCAGAGTGTACCCTACGATCTGCGGGAGGCTGCCTCCATTGACGGGGCTTCGTTCTGGCAGACCTTCTTCCGCATCACCCTGCCCCTCGTCATGCCGATTGCCGCCACGGCGCTTCTGATTCGCATCATCGATGCCTTCAAGGTGGTGGACATCATCATGGTGCTGACGGGTGGCGGACCGGGCCAGGCCACCGAATCGGTTACGCTGGCCATCTATCGCGCAGGCGTGAAAGGGGGGGATCTGGCCTTTGGCAGCAGCCAGTCCTATTTCCTGCTGCTGGTCATGGTGATATTCGGCGGTGCCTTCCTGGTACTCTCCCGCCGTGCCATGACCCAGACCGATTGACCCTGACAGGAGTACAGACCCTATGGGCATTTCCCGGCAGCGCAGATTCATCGCCTCGGTCTCCTACGGCATTCTCGTTCTCTGGTCCCTGATACTGCTGTTCCCGATGTACTGGGTGGTGATTACCTCCTTCAAGAATCCGGTCGACATGTCGGTGAAGGCCACCTACCTGCCGTTCGTGGATTTCCAGCCGGGACTCCACGCGTGGCGCTACCTGTTCGTGGAGCGCCTGACCTGGTTCCTCCAGCCTTACACCACCAGTATCATCGTGGCGTTTGTGTCCTCCGGCATTGCCCTGATCATCGGCTCCATGGCCGGCTATGCCCTGGCCCGTTTCAATTTCGATGGCCGGAACAATTCCATTGTGTTGGGCTTTATGGCCCAGCGCATGTTTCCCGGTGCCCTGTTCATGCTGGCCTTTCTGGTGATGTTCCGGGAACTGCGGCTGCTGGACACACGAACGGCCCTGGTCATCGTGTACGCCGCCGGTGCTATTCCCTTCATTGTGTGGGTGATGCGGGATTTCTTTGAAGGCCTGCCGGTCGAGATTGAGGAGAGCGCCCTGATTGATGGCGCCAATCGCCTGGTCGTCATTTTCCGCATCGCCATGCCCCTGGCGGCGCCGGGCCTGGTGGCTGTCTTCGTGCTGTCCCTGATCGGGGCCTGGAACGAATATATCGTAGCCCTGACCCTGACCTTCCGCAAGTCCATTACCATTCCCCTGTTTATGCAGATGCAGGTCAGCCAGACCGGCTATACCGAGTGGTGGAACATGAGCGCTATTTCCCTGGTCAGCGTCATTCCGGTGATCGCAGCGGGCATGGCCCTGGAAAAATACATCACCAGCGGGCTTACCTTTGGTGCCCTGAAGGGCTGAGCTGCCCCCCTTGCAGGTGAGGGCCATGCAGACGTGCGTTCTTCCCTACGGGCAAGCTACATGACCAGTGATCGCGCGCTCATCGAGAGCCAGAAGGATCAGCCGGCGCCCCTGCTGTTGCTGCTGGATACGTTTCACCGCCGCGACGACGTCATCACCCCCGCCGTGCTGCGTGCGATCGCCGAGGGTTTGGGTATACCACTGGCCGATCTGTTCGGTACCGTGACTTTCTACCATCATCTGGCACGGGACGGGGACAGACGCTCCTGGCCCCGTGTGTGTACCGGCCCCGTATGCCGGCTGCACGGGGCCGAGGAAATCCTGACGACCTTGCCGAACGCCCGGGCCATGCCCTGTGCCGGACGTTGTGACGTTCCCATTCCTGTACTGGAAGGCGATCATACCCGCCATCTGGATGACGCGGGACTCAGGTCGGCACCTGCGTCGCCGGTACCCGTGCCCAACCCGGGGGGCATGCCCGAATGCGTATTTGAGCATATTCGGCAGCCGGACCACGCGACCCTTGACGGGTACAGGGCCCATGGCGGTTTTCAGGCCCTGCAACTGGCATTGACCCGGGAGCCGGAGTTCATCATCCAGACGCTGACCGCAGCCGGCTTGACGGGGCGGGGCGGGGCGGGCTTCCCGACGGGCCTGAAGTGGCAATCCGTGCGTGAAGCCGAGGGCCAGCCCAAGACTATCGTCTGCAATGCGGACGAAGGAGAACCGGGCTGTTTCAAGGACCGTGCCCTGTTGGAGCATGATCCCTATGCCGTGATTGAGGGCATGATCCTGGCCGCCAGGGCTACCGGTGCCTGCCTGGGTTTCCTTTACTTGCGCTATGAATACCCGGAGATTCGGGACATACTGGAACAATGCCTGGCCGAGGCCCGCACGGCAGGCTATATCGGCGCGGAACAGGGCTTTGATATCCACCTGCGCCGGGGTGGCGGCGCGTATGTATGCGGGGAAGAAGGCTCCCTGCTCAATAGCCTGGAAGGCCAGCATCCCTTTCCGCGCAACCGGCCGCCCTATCCCGTGACGCACGGGTACCTGCAGAAACCGACCGTCGTCAACAACGTGGAGACCCTGGCGTCAGTGCCCCACATTCTGGTGCACGGGGCAGACTGGTATCAGGCCCTGGGCCGCGGCGAGCAGGCGGGTACCAAGGTGATCAGCCTCTCCGGTGACGTGGAGCGTCCGGGCAATTATGAAATCCCCCTGGGGTTCCCTCTGGCCGAACTCATTCATGACTGGGCAGGGGGACCAGCCCCCGGCCGGCATGTACAGGCCGTGACCATGGCCGGCTTGTCGGGCGGTTTTCTCGGGGCGGACGATCTGGACGTGACTCTGGATGAGCCCTCGTTGCGGAGCCGAGGCTCCATGCTGGGCGCGGGTGGGATCATTGTGCTCGACGACAGCCGTGACATGATTGATGTCGCCCATAATGCGCTGGCGTTTTTCACGCATGAATCCTGCGGCAAGTGCTTTCCCTGCCGTATTGGCACCCAGCGGCTGACAGAACGTCTGGCGTTTCCCGCCGCGCGGGATTTGGTGCCTGCAGACCAGTGGCAGGCAGAAGTACGGGATCTGGGTACCGTAATGCGGAACCTGAGCGCCTGCGGGCTGGGTGTGGCAGCGGCCTATGTGAGTGATTCGCTGGTCAGGCACTTCCCAGATCAGGTTGCCCGGCAACTGGAGCCGCCACCCCGGACATAGTACAGACTTGCCTGCCACGGCCTGGCGGCACAACAACCCCCTGCGTATCCCCTGGGTACATATTGGCTTTACGGGACCTGCCTGGATAGCTGTGCAGACAGGTTGCCACCGCTATAACAGCACCTGCTTATTCGTCCTCCTCTTCTTCGGGCATCAGGATGAACTCAGGGTAGGCTTCAATGCCCAATTCCCCGGCATCCTGTCCCAACCGCTCTACCTGGCGTGATACCCTGACACCCATAATCCGATCCAGCAACTTCCACAGCAGCCACGAGAGCACAAAGACGAATACCCCGACAGCCAGAACGCCCACCAGTTGCACCCCCAGGTTGGCTCCCGCTGCGATGCTGGTGGCCAGGGTACCCCAGATACCGGCACCCAGATGCGCGGGCACGGCGCCGACGACATCGTCTATCTTGATGTTTTCCATCAGTTTGATGATCGCCGTGCACAGGACAGCGCCGACAATTCCGATCACGATCGCCCAGTAGGGTTCTGCAATGTCCGGACCGGCGGTGATTGACACCAGGCCGGCAATGGCACCGTTCAGGCCGGCAAACAGATCTATCCGGCCCAGAATGGGACGCGAAACCAGAATGGCCGCAATGACACCTGACGCGGCGGCCAGGTTGGTGTTGACTATGACTTGGGACATCGCGATGGCATCGGCGGCACTGCCCAAAGCCAGCTGGGACCCGCCGTTGAAGCCCAACCAGCCGAACCACAGGATAAAGACACCCAGCGTCACCAGCAGGATATTGGAAGGTGGTGTGGGTTTAACGGTACCGTCACGGCGAAATTTGCCGAGACGGGGCCCCACTACGAGGGCACCGGCCAGGGCGGCCCAGCCGCCGGTACTATGGACGATGGTGGAACCCGCGAAATCCTGGAAGCCCAAGGCCGCCAGCCAGCCGCCACCCCAAGTCCATGCGCCGATGACGGGATAAATGAAAGCGGTCAGCACGAGGGTGAAGAGAAAGAACGCCCACATATTGACCCGTTCGGCCAGGGTGCCGGATACGATGGAGGCGGCCGTGGCTACAAAAACCATCTGGAAGAACCAGTCCGCCATGGTGGCATACCCATTTCCCGTCACAGCGCTGGCGGCTTCCTGGCCTGCCATCACGGCTAGATCGCTGCTCGCAGGTCCATACAGGAACGCAAATTTGCCTATAACCGACTGGACATCCACATACATGAGGTTGTAGCCAATCAGGTAATAGGCAAGACTGGCAATGGAGTAGAGGCCAATATTCTTCAAACAAATCATGGAGGCGTTCTTGGTACGCACGGAGCCTGCCTCAAGCATGGTGAAGCCGGCCGACATCCACATGATCAGGGCACCCCAAATCAGAAAGGCGAAGGTGTTGAGCACGAAAACCGTTTCGTCATCCGGCGCTGCCTGCACGATGGTGGTACAGAGCAGCCACAGGCCGGCAGCCCCCAACAGTACGGCACCGGCCGTACCACGATGGGCACACTTCAGGATTCCTGCCAAGCTCTTCATGTTGCTAACCTCCCTGCGTTCTCGGATCGGAATTTTAGACAGCCAGCGGACAAGGCACATACGCCACACCGGCAACACAGGCACGCACGCCACCACAATCCTGGAACAGGCAAGGGCAACAGACCGGTATGGCTGTGCTGTGCACGTTGCCGGTCCGTGATGCCGCGGTTGGACTATGCTGAATTGGCCATTGTGTTGACCGATGTGAGCGGCAGTTCAATGATCATTTCCGTAAACTCGCCGGGTTCTGATTTGACCTCAATGGCGCCTCCATGCTCACGGATGATGTCATTGGACATGGCTAGGCCCAGACCTGTGCCCTTATCCGTGGGTTTGGTCGTGAAAAAGGGATTGAAGATTTCATCCACAATGTCGGGTGGAATGCCCAACCCGTTGTCCCGGATGTGAATGACAAAACAGTCTTCTGCCTGGCGTCGTGTCGTAAGCCGCAGGGTTGGCATATACATGTCCATAACAGTGCCCTGGTCCGGGGGCTTCTCGGCCTCCACCTTGCGCCGGCGCTCATCCACCGCGTGGCAGGAGTTGCCTACCATGTTCAGGAAAACACGTCCCAGATCCTGGGGGATTACCTCAACCAGGCCGGCATGCGGGTCAAGATCCAGCTCGACCGTAAGCTGGAAATCGGGATCGGCGGCGCGGGCACTGTGGTAGGCCAGGCGTGCATGCTCGTCCAGCAGGGCATTGAGATCGGTCTTTTGCCATTCGCCTGTGCCACGGCCCATCGCGAGCATACCATGTACGATCCGATTGGCCCGTTCGCAGTGTTCTCCAATGCGCTGGAGGTTGTCGCTCAAATCACTGTTGATTTCCTGAAAATATGATTGCTGTTCCGCATCCATCTCAACTTCGTTGTCGCTGAATACCTCCTGCACTTCTTCCTGCAATTCCTCCAGGAGCTCCTCCGACACTTCCGCAAAATTCTTGACGAAATTCAACGGGTTGCGGATTTCATGGGCTACCCCGGCAGTCAGTTGACCCAGCGCCGCCAGTTTTTCCCGCATCACAATCTGGTCCTGGGCCCGGTGCAAATCGGCCAGGACAGTTTCCAGCTGGTTGTTTTTGCCCTTCAGTTCTTCGGCCAGGGTCTCCACCAGATTGAGCCGCTGGACTTCCATCGCATGCCGCCGGAATACTTCCAGGGCCGCGGCCATGTCCGCGATCTCGTCCCGGCCCTCAATATGTACCGTGGCTTCCAGATCACCGTCCGCCATGCGCCGCATACTTCCGGACAGCTGGTCGAGACGGCGCAACAGGACACGTCCCAAGAAAAGCCAGGAGATCAGCAACGCGCCGCTGATGCTGACCAGGTTCAGCACCAGCAGCCAGCTGCGCCCGGTGCGGATGGCCCCGGAGGACGTATAGGCAGCGGTCTGCGCGTTTTGCTGGGCGTCGCTGACCATACTTTCCACATCGGCCACAAGGGCAATACCCAATTCCCGATTGTGTGCCAGCGATATCTGCTGGCGTTCGGCAATCTCGAGTTCCTGGGCCAGCAGGTCGAAGCCGTTCTGTTCACCGAGCCCTATCGCAAACAGGCGTTCAAAGAGCGGCGTGACTTCGATGCGCCAGGGATCGTCCGGGCCCAGTGCGGCCAGGCTGCGCTCTATGCTCCCGACAGTCGCTTCAAAACGTTCACGCAGGGGCTCCAGCGAGAGTGCATCCGATACGGTGAAGGCGTTGGCCAGCAGCTGGGTAGCCCGAATCGTGTTTGCCTGCAGCTCGGCCAAATGCCGGTAGCGGACAATTTCATCCTCGGTGAAGTGTTGCGTGAAGGGTGCGGGAGGCTGATCCAGGGACTGATAACCGGTAAGCATATAAAAAAACTGATCGTCAATCACCGCCAGCAGACCGCTTTCCAGCTGGTTCTGCAGATTCACCAGTTCCTCGTAGGTTCGGTCGGTCTGCTCGTGCAGATCAATAAGGACCTTCACGTCATGCTCGATGGCTTCGATGTTCCAGATCAGGGCCACAGCGTTGTCCCGGACCTGAATATAGGTTATTTCACGATCCGGTGCCTGTTCCATCAGGAGGTTCAGCTGCTCTTCAAACTCTATTCGCTCCTGGGTGATTTCGGCGGAGATTTGGGCCATGTTCTCGGCCGTAGCGGATACGAGACGAGGGGCGGCGGCAATCAGCGTACCGCTTTGTTGAGCCACCCGGAAGGCGGCCCCCATTTCCGGAATGCTCTGCTCGTTGACCAGACTCTGCACATCACCGACGCGATTGAAGGAAAACCAGCCGACCCAGCTCGCG
This sequence comes from Caldilineaceae bacterium, assembly GCA_965200385.1. Lineage (GTDB taxonomy): Bacteria > Chloroflexota > Anaerolineae > Caldilineales > Caldilineaceae > Bin34. The sequence goes on along the minus strand of OZ241342.1, from coordinate 2,490,698 downwards.
ATCATGGTGAGGGCGACCGCCCCCCCAATGCTCAGATAAAGCTGTACGCCCAGGCGATGGGGACTTTGGCGCAGACGTTGCAGGAATGCAGTCACGGTGCCGGGACCTGGAGTGTGTCAACGGCGTGATACTCGCCATCCGGACCAATCATGGTCAGGAATACGGCATCGGAGCCCTGATTGTCGTCAGCCCCGAAGTGCAGCGGAAAGCCCTCGATGTCAAGGTTTTCGGCCTCATACAGGCCCTGCAGAAAACAGGACCGGGTGACCTCGGGGCCGCAGCGTTCCAGCGCCGCGATCGCCAGCCGCCCCGCCAGATAGCCTTCAAGCGATACAAAACCGGGCGTGGCGTCGGCTGCAACATAGGACCCCAAAGCCTGCTGGTAGATCCGGATGACGGACAGCGATTCATCCAGCGGGAAGGGCACCACCTGTGTGACCAGCACACCTGCGCCTTCATGCCCCAGTTCCTGGGCCAGGGCATTGCTGCCGACGAAGGAGAGCGTGATGAAGACTGCCTCCAGGCCAATGTGCCGGGACCAGGCGATCACCTGAGCGACGGGTTCGTAGGCCCCTACGAGGATAACGGCTTCCGGGTTGCCGCGGCGTACGTCGATCACGGCGGTCTTGACGGATGTGGTGTTGCGCGGATACAAGCCGACAGCAACGGGTTGCATGTCGCGGCGGGCCAGGGCGCTGAGGGTACCCTGATAACCGGCCAGGCCAAAGGAATCGTCCTGATACAGGACCGCAATGCGGCGCACGCCCAGATCCTCCGTCAGGCGGGCCACCATTTCCTCCGTTTCCTGGTTGTACGAGGCCCGCAGGTTGATCACGTTGTTCCAAGCCGGATCGCGCAGGAAAGCCGCCCCGCTGAGGGGCGCTACATAAGGTACCCCCGCGGCCGCGGCGACGGGTACGGCCGAGCGTGAGGTAGGTGTGCCTACGGCCCCAATCAGGGCAAAAACGCCTTCCTCTTCCACCAGCTGGCGTGTGTTGGCCATGGCTGCTTCCGGTTCGTAGGTGTCATCAAGGGAAACCAACTCCAGTTGGCGGCCATGCACACCACCCTGCCGGTTCACTTCGTAAAAGGCGGCCTCGATGCCCAGTTTCATGCTGCGTCCCAGTTCCTGGGCCGGTCCACTGAGGGCTGCCGACTGGCCGAAGAGAATACGCTCCGCCTCAATGCCGGGCTCGGTCCCAGATGCCGAATCAGCGACCGTCACGAATCGGACAGATGAGGATTGGGGAGCGACCACAGTGACAACGGCGGGAGTGGGATCCTCCTGGCGGAAGGCTGCGCAACCGGCCAGCCCCACCACCCATGTCAGCAGGCTAATACCTGTTAGGATGATTTGTGGCCGCAAGGCCACAGGCAGACACAATCCCTGCTTCATCAATCCCTGCGTTTGGTCATGGTCAAATGGTTTCGGCCCTGATCCCAACGATAGTGTATGTCATCCATGATAGTGCGCACAAAGTGCAAACCCAGCCCCCCCACCGGCCGGTCTGCCAGATCGGACGTCAGATCGGGTGGCGGTGCCTCGGTGAGGGGATCGAAAGGCGAGCCATCGTCCGCTATCTCGATAGTGACCGCATCCTGGGCCGAAATGAGGGTGATGTCCATGGTGTGCACGTCGGAGATGTGTCCGTGTTCCATGATATTGTCACCAATCTCGTCCAGGACGAGCTGAACCTGAAAAACGAGCTGCGCGGACCATTGTTCCCGTTGTCCCAGGTCTTCAATCATGCCCGCCACGCGCTGCAGCTCTTCCGGACCCGGGGTAATCTGCACAGAAACTGTTGTACTCATGCACCTTATCCCAGGTAGCGCAAAACGAAGCAGGTGATGTCGTCGAACTGGGGCACCTTCCCGGTAAACTCTTTCACAGCCTGCAAAATGGCCAGATTGGCTGTCTGCGCGTCCTGACCGACGAGGCCGGCACATACTTCCTGCAAACGGGGAACGCCAAACTCTTCGCCTTTGGCATTGATGGCTTCGGGAATGCCGTCGGTATACATGATCACGGTTTCACCCGGTTCAAGGGTTATGGGGTGGGCATCGTACGGGATGTCCGGGGCTACACCCAGGGCAATCCCGCCCGTCAAGGGCAGCAGGGAGGTGCTGCCGTCGGTATGGATTAGCAAGGGCGGGTTGTGGCCGCCGTTGGCGTAGGCGAAACGCCCTGTAGCAGGATTGAACACTGCGTACAGGAGCGTAACGAACATGGCGGCTTCATTGTCTTCCTGCAACAGGTTATTGACCTCGGTCAGCACGTCACCGGGATCGGCAAAGCTGATGGCGGAGCCTTTCAGCAGTGTGCGACTGGACATCATGAACAGGGCAGCCGGGACCCCTTTATCCGAAACGTCGGCGATCGCAAGACCGATGTGTCCCTGGGCCAGCTTCACAATGTCATAGAAATCACCGCCTACATTGCGGGCCGGTTCCATGCTGGCAAAGATATCGTACGCGGCATCCTGCGGAAACTCGGTAGGCAGAATGGATTGCTGTATTTTGCTGGCGATGGAAAGTTCATTTTCGAGGGCAACCAGCCGGTCCCGCGACTTGAGGACTTCACGCCATTCTTCCAGATGTTTCAGGGTTCTGTCGATGGTGACCTGCAAATCCTTGAAATCGATGGGCTTGGTCACGAAGTCGAAGGCGCCCCGATTCATCGCGGTGCGGATGTTGTCCATATCACCGTACGCCGATACGATCACGGCCCGGATGTCCGGATCGACGTCGGGGATCTGCTCCAGCAGCGTAAGTCCATCCATCTGGGGCATGTTGATGTCCGAGATCACCATATCGATGTCCTCAGCCTCCCGTAACTGGTCCAGGGCTTCCAGGCCGTTGCCGGCAAAGACGAACTGGTAGCGTCCCCGCCGGATCGGACGCCGCATGCGTTGCAGGATGAGAGGCTGCAGGTCAGGCTCATCATCCACCACCAAAATTTTATATCTTTCTTTGTCTTGGGGGGCTGTCATACTGCTGGAGCTCCTGCATCACACTTGTCGTTCAATTTCTGCTGTAACGGCCACACGTGGCCGTCGGGCACCCGAGCGGGCAGCTGTGTGGTCTTCACTGCATGATCCCCGTCTGGGACAGGCCGGAGGCAAAATGCCATACGGCCAAATTGCCAGGTGCAGGACGTATGCAACAACCCATGGGGCTTGGCTCCCGTCTGGCGCATTGACCTGCCCGCACCCCAAGGTCTGGCTGATGGTTTTGGTTGCTCTCTGCACCGGATGATGGTCCTGGGCCCATAGGCTCATCCGCCTGTCCCGGCTTTGAGCCGTGCGCTCCATACGGCCTGGCAAGGCACTGTCGTCCAGCCACCATGAACGGACTGCGGATCGTGCAACGAAAACCTGACACCATGATGGGAGCCCGGATACACGCTAGACCTCTTGGTCAACGGACATCAATCTGAATTCAGTACAAACTGACAAGCACCAAATGACACTGCCGTGATACGGCAACCTGGTACACATACGGGGGACATGACCCATCATGCCTGCCGGCACGGGCACCACGCGGTGGTTGCGGGCAGGTCATGACCCGGGATTAGGGGGTCATGGTAGGGCATCCACTAGCCCTTGAGTGCAGCGAGAGCCTCGTCACGTGAGGTATGGATCTCGATAATTTTATCAAATCCACTCACCTCAAAAAGCTCTTTGATCGAGTCGGAGAGCGAACAGAGCATGAAATCCCTGCCGTGTTTCTGCAGCGTTTTGGCCGTCAGGAGAATGACACGGAGACCTGCGCTGCTGATATAGGACAGAGTTGCCAAATCCACGATCAAAGCCTCGGAACTCGCATCGATGATCGCCTCCAGCGCATCGTCGAACACGCGCGCATTGGTGCTGTCAATGCGTCCTGTGGCCTTGGCTATAGTGGCTCCGGAGACCTGTTCTGTGTCTACCTTCATGTATCTGTCTCCAATGGCATCTGGATGCACGGTTGCGGTTGAAGAGAACAATTCATTGGTGGCGTCTGCTACGTCAGAACTGGTACGGTTTGCCGCAGGCACAATCACAGTTTTGTGGAATGGCTATGGCTGACGTTGCCAACAAGACCCTGGGAGAACATCACGCCTCGGACAGTGGCAGGCATGGCTCATATGCGGGACCGCAACCAATCTCTGCATCAGTCAAAGAGACAGATTATGGCAAGGATGCGCATGCACGCAAACCGTGACTGTCCAGTCCAGCTCATAGTAATGATAGCATAGCAGAAAAGACAGGGCCAAATGCTCTGCTGTAGCCGGTATCGCGCTGAAGAGATCCTGGTGGTTCCCCGTTCGCTTGGGCATTGGTGGGCAGAACGGGTTAAGGCCTGGGGTGCCACGCTGCCAGACCGGCCTGGGATTGATGCGTGTACCATAGTACAGGTGAAGCCAGGCCGGATCTGACATTATTGGGATATGTCATGTTGCCGCGGATCCGGTCTGCATCTGCTGGCGGATGGACACAGACAGCAGGTGCCGTCCTGGTGACATCAATCATGGCCTGTAGTCTATGGATGATTGCATGACGCCTTGGGTTCCGTATGCTCACGGCCATACGGGTACCCTGTATCAGTGGCAGGCACGGGACAGGCGGTAGGCTGTTTGCCGCCGTCAAGAGCCCGGCACCATATGGTGATGGCGATAGGGTATGGAGCTGACGCGTCTGCCAGGACGATGGCGTCGGATACCGGGTAGGCGTGTGCTTTGCCAGGCGACTCTGTGTTTTCACGCCCGGCAGCATGCATCGGCCCTGTTGCCGGACATATACAATATATAGTCTGGCATTACTGCACGGGATATAGCCTGGCATTACTGCACGGGGATAGTGTGTATAATTCTGTATTTGCATCCTTGTAGGACGTTGCCCCGCCTGCCGCAGGTTTCCTGATATCCGTAGGGTGTCCGGGAGTTGGCGGATGGTACCTGCAAGAAACCGAGTTGCACAATACAAGGTTTGCCATGGAGTCGACACAGCCAAGCCTGGAAATTGACGGTCACATCATTGCTTTCCAGTCAGGAGAGTCGGTGATGGAAGCGGCCCGCCGCCATGGTATTGACATTCCCTCACTCTGCTACGATGACCGCCTGGAGGCGTTCGGAGGGTGTCGGTTGTGTGCAGTCCAGGTGACGGGAGGCCGGGGGTTTCCCGCCGCCTGTACCCTGCCGGCTGTCGACGGCATGCAGATCACCGTCCACAACCCGGAACTGGATGCGATGCGGCAGATTCTGCTGGCCATGGTCATGTCCGAGAACGGGGTGGAGAATCTGGCAGTCGATCCCTTGCGGGGCTATGCCGCGCAGGAACTCCAGGTCCTGGCAACTGCTGGAGAGGGGGATCTGAATCGCTTCCCGGGCCAGCGTTCAGGCCAGTCCCGGCCTGACGATCCCAATCCGTTTATTCTGCGCGACTACGATCTCTGCATCTCCTGTTACCGCTGTGTGCGGGTATGCGCCGAACAGGAAGGGGATTACGCCATTTCCGTGATGAACCGGGGGTTTGCGACCCGGATTACCGTAGAATTCGAGGGCTGGCTGGCCGAGTCCCAGTGTACATTCTGTGGCCAATGTGTACAGACCTGTCCTACAGGTGCATTGGCGGACCGCAAGGCCCTGCGTTTTACGGAAGAACCCCGGGAACAGGAAAAGATCAAGAGGTAATGACCATGCAGGCGAGCTTTCAGAAAACACGGACCATTTGCGGCTATTGCGGGGTAGGATGCGCCCTGGATGTCCTGACCCGGAACGATCGCATTGTGGGTATTCAGCCCGCCATGGACGGACCGGCCAATCAGGGTGCTCTCTGTGTCAAGGGCCAGTTCGCCTTTGACTATGTGCATCATCCGGACCGACTCACCCATCCCCTGATTCGGAATGCTGCCGGACGCTTCGTCGAGGCTTCATGGGACGAAGCCCTGGACCGGGCCGCCGGCGGCTTTCGGGATGTCGTGGCCCGCCATGGACGCCATGCCGTGTACGGCATTGCGTCGGGCCGTACGCCGACCGAAGCCGATTACATGATGCAGCGCTTCATCCGTGCCGGCTTCGGTACCCACTTCATCGACAACTGCAGCCGGGCCTGACACGCTCCCACTGTCGCCGGTCTGGCGGCTGCAATAGGCCGAGGGGCCATGTCCAATCCCTTGGCCGACATGGAAAAGCCCGATGTCATTTTCTGCATCGGCACCAATATGACGGAATGTCATCCCGTGGCCGCTACACGCCTGAAAAAAGCAGTGAGCCGCGGCGCCAAGCTGATCGTCGCCGATCCCCGCCGCATCCGTCTGGCCGAGATGGCGGACCTGTACCTGCCCCTGCGCGTAGGCAGTGACGTGCCGCTGTTGCTGGGCATGGCCCATGTCATTGTGCAGGAAGAATTGATAGATGCGGACTTTGTGTTTGCCCGCACCGAAGGCATCGAGGCGTTTGTACAGCACGTACAGCGTTTCACCCCGGCATGGGCCGAATCCATCTGCGGGGTGCCGGCAGCGGACATCAGGCGGGCCGCCCGCCTGTATGCCCAGGCCGACAAGGCCGCAATCTATTACACGCTCGGCATCACGGAACACATTTGCGGGGTGGACAATGTGCAGTCTCTCTGCAATCTGGCCCTAATCACAGGACACCTGGGACGGGAAGGCACGGGGATCAACCCCATGCGCGGCCAGAACAACATTCAGGGTGCGGGGGACAGCGGGGCTCTGCCCAACAACTACTGCGGCTTCCAGTCCGTTGAGGATCCTGTGTACCAGGCCAAGTTCAGTGCAGCCTACGGCCGCCCCATGGACCTGGCCTGTGGCATCACCAAGGTCACGGCCCTGGAAGAAGCCGGCCGCAGCATATTCGCCATGCTGATTGACGGCGAAAACACGCTGGTGTCGGATCCGGATCGCGAACACACCCGGCATGCCCTGGAAGCCCTGGAACATCTGGTGGTCATTGACATTTTCCTGACCGAAACCGCCGAACTGGCGGACGTCGTGTTGCCGGCTACGGCCTGGGCCGAGACCGAAGGCTACTTCGCCAACACGGAACGGCGCATCCAGCGTGTCCGGCGCGCCGTGTCCCCTCCCGGCGTGGCCAAGCCGGACTGGTGGATCATAGCGCGCCTGGCCCAGCACATGGGGCTGGACAACTTCGACTTTGCAGACGCCGCGGCAGTCTTCAATGAACTGTGTGCGCTGTCTCCCATTTACGCAGGCATTGACTGGGATCTGGCTGCCAGCGGGCAATACCAGTGGCCCATTCCCTACAAGGGACATCCGGGTACACCGCGGCTGCATGAAGACGGCTTCGAGAACGGGCGCGGCAAGATCAGCTTGATCGAATATCGGGATCCGGCCGAAACGATCGATGACGAGTACCCCGTCTGGCTCACTACGGGCCGCCGGCTCGCTTCGTATCATACACGTACCCAAACAGGGCGCGCGGCCGGCATGGACTACTTGCTGGCTGCGGAAACCCTGGAAGTCAATCCGGCCGATCTCGCAGACTGGGGACTGACCGAAGGGGAGTGGGTTTGGCTGTCCAGCCGCCGGGGCCGTGTGGCCATCCAGGTAGCCGGTACGGAACGCTCACCGCGCGGCACCGTGTTCTCCAGCTTCAGTTTCAGTGAAATTCCCATCAATGTCCTGACGGGGTCCGGCTACGATCCGGTCACGCATACCGCTGAACTCAAGGTATGCCCCGTCCGTATCCAGAAAGGAGCTGCTGCTCCGCATGCAGGTTAAGACAGCAGGGACCGTGAACCGGGTAGGGGCCAGGGTCAAAGCCCGGATTCTGGCTGTCCAGGACGCCCGCATGCAGCGCAAGACCGACGTGCTGGTAGCGGAGGAACCCATGGAAATCCGCCTGCTGGCGGGGGAACAGCAGCGCAGCGTGGCAGTCACCATGCGGACGCCGGGACATGACTTCGAGCTGGCTTTGGGGTTTCTGCACAGCGAAAACGTCATCTCCGGCTTGGACAACCTGGCACGGATCGCCTATTGCACCGATCCGGATCTGGACCCCGACCAGCTCTACAACGTGGTCAGCGTAACCCTTAACCGGCGCAGCCTGCCCGATCTGGACCGCCTGGAACGCAGCTTCTTCACCACCAGCGCCTGTGGTGTCTGTGGCAAAGCCAGTCTGGATGCGCTGTCCCTGCAGGGATGTGTGCAGTTTGCCCCGAGTGCGGTCCCGGTCCTGGATCCGGCCATTCTGCTGCAGCTGCCCCGCTTGATGGCCGACGCCCAGGGGCTTTTTCAGCAGACCGGGGGCCTCCACGCGGCTGGCCTCTTTGACTTGCAGGGCAATCTGCTGGTGCTCCGGGAAGATGTGGGTCGGCACAACGCGGTGGACAAAATTGCGGGCTGGATGCTCAAGGCCCGGCTGCCCGCACCGGAACAGCGGATTCTGCTGGTCAGTGGTCGCGCCAGTTTCGAGATCATGCAGAAAGCGCTCATGGCACATATTCCCACCGTATGTGCCATTTCTGCACCCAGTCATCTGGCGGTAGCGGTAGCCCAAACCTTTGGGATGACGGTAATTGGCTTCCTGCGGAACGATCGGTTCAACGTCTATTCGGGCGACAGCCGGGTCATGCCCATAGCCAGCCCGGCCGAGGGCTGAGCTGGGGTTGCGGCGGTAGGCCCAGCGCCGCATTGCCCAGGTACATCCCTGCCTGGCACGACGGTCAGGGGGCCATCTCGGCTTCCTTTACGGGCGCACCCTGTCCTTCTCCATGCTTGAGCAAGGGAGGCAGGTGGTTGATCTCGGCCGCCAGGGCATCCGCCCAGCTCAAGGTGACTTGGGCGATGCCCAGACGGTTGCGCTCACTCGGGTTGATGGGACTGTAGTGCCAGAGGTGGGCATGCCACACGATGGCGTCGCCGGCTTCCAGTTCGATGTGGTGGACCGGCAGGTTCTGCACTTGGTCCCGGGGCAATTCCGGATGGATGCTGTCGTCATAGGTGATGTGCGGGACTACCGGACCCTTGTGCGAGCCGGGTACTACCTGCAGGCAGCCATTGCTGCGATCAGCCTTGTCAATGGCCATCCAGATCGTGAGGGCACGGTTGTAATGGGGGATGCGGGATCGCTGCGCAGGATTGTTGGTCCACAGACCAATGTCCTGGTGCCAGGGCGTAGCCTCGCCAATGCGTGCCGGTTTGGTGAAGATGGAGTCGAACCAGAGCAAGACCTCGTCTCCCAGAAAGGCCCGGTTGATGTCAAGCACATGGGGATGTGCATAGTAGGTTTGCCATACCAGCGGATTGCGTCGGCCCAAAAGCGCCAGTTTGCGGTACATGCCCGTACCCTGAATGGACTTGCCATCCATGCGCTGGTTGTCGAAGTTCAAACCTTCCTTGCCATGGTGCAGGACTGTTGTGATCTCGTGTTTGAGGATCTGGACTTTCTCCGGTTCCAGCAGGCACCGGGCAATGTAATACCCGTCAGTTTCGTACTGGGCCCTTTGGGCCGGCGTGACTTCATAAGTCATGGACTACTCCTTGCCTGAAAATTTTTGTTCCGTCGTTATCGTCCGGGTTGGGGAGACAATTCCAATTAGTATAACAATAGCAGGAGCTGAGGCATCTTGTCGATTGCACCTGTCTGTACTATAGTTACACAGGCATTTCGCTTGCTAAATGTCTTGCTGTCGTGTTGAACTGATGAGGAGTCCGGGCAGGGCTTGCTGGCAGTTCACGCCTCTAACTAACAAATCTGTCAGGAGACTACCATGTCAGGACAATATGCCAAGACGCTTTCACGACGCGGATTCTTGCAGGTTGCCGGTTGGACTACAGCCGGCTTGGCCTTGGCCGCGTGTGCGCCGGCTGCCCCCGCCCAACCGGCGGCAGAGGGCGACGGGGACGCCATGATGGAAACCAGCCAGGTGGTGATCTGGACCGGATTCGGGCAAGGGCGCATGGCGGATGCCATGGCAGGCGCCATCGATCGGTTCGTGGAAGAGAATCCTGAATACGAGGCTGAGCATGTCATTGTGCCCTGGGGTGAAATTCATAACAACGTCATCACCAATACGGCCGGCGGTACACCGCCGGATTCCTATCGGGGCTGGGCCTGGATTGTGGCTGAGGATGCACCCATCGGTGCCCTCACCGATCTGACCGACTATGTTGATGCCGAAGGTGTCCCGGAAGACGACTACTGGCCTGCCACCTGGAAACAGATGCAGTATCGGGGTCGCTTCTACGCCATGAGCATTTCCACGATTGTGCAGTTGTGGTTCTACAACAAGGATCGCATGGCCGAAGCCGGTTTCGATCCGGAAGTCGTACCCGCTGATCTGGAAGGCTGGGAAGAGATCGGGCGCGCCATGAATGAAGTGGGGGAAACAGGGGAGCTGGAGCGCATTGGTTTCATTCCACATATTCCCAGCCTGGATCCCCACAACTGGCTGGGCGCGTTCGGCGTGGATGTATGGGATGAAGAGACCGCGATTGTGACTCTCGACAATCCGGATGCCCTGGCTCTGCTCGAATGGTACAACGGGTACAGCACGGAATACGGTATTGAGAACATAGCGGCTTTCCGCACCGCCTTTGGCGGCAACGCTTTCGGCCGGAATTCACCGGAAGGCCTGTACTACACAGGCCAGATCGCCACTTGGCAGATTGGCAGCTGGCTGTACAACGACGTCGGTGAATACGGTCCGGACCTGAATTTCGATGTGACCAAGGTGCCTGTGCCATCTACCGCCACGCAAGGCAAACCGGGCAAACTGCAGGCCAACCTGTATTTCGTGCCCACCGGAGCCAACAACGTGGAAGGAGGGTATGCCTTTTGCAGTTTCATGAGCAGCTCCAAATGGGTGGCCCTGAACAAGGCGGTTCCCGATTCGGTCACGCCGTCCCGGATCAGCAATGCGATGGATCCCGAGATCGAAGCGGCATCCGCGTCTTGGATGCCCTTTGCCCGCGATGAAATCCTGCCCTTTGCCTGGCCTGTACCCTCCATGCCGGGCGTGGGTTACATGGGCCGCCAGTTTGCGGAAGCGGTGGATATCATGGCCTATGAGGGCATGAGCCCTGCCGATGCCTTGGCGGGTATCCAGGAGCGTGTGCAGCAGGAAGTCGACGACAAGCTGGCTGCGGCCTGACCCACACCGGGACGAATACGTGTGAGGGTGCAGCCCGTTGTGCTGCACCCTCGTTTGTATGTTTGCCTGAACCATGTCCGCGATACCGCAATTGAACCAGGGCATGCCCCGGCGGCGTGCCACCTTCCGGGATATGAGTCCGGTCGTGCGCCGCCGCCTGTTGTGGGGCCTCTTCTTTATTTCGCCTTGGCTCATCGGCTTCTTTGCATTCACGGCGTATCCGGTTTTTGCCTCGCTGTTCTACAGCTTCACCAATTACAACATCATCAACCGTTCCCCTGATCTGGTGGGATGGGCCAACTACGCGGACTTGATTCAGGGACGCGAAGATTTCTGGCGATCCCTGAACGTCACGTTCAGGTACGTAGCCATGCTGGTAGGTCTGGCTACGGTTTTTGACATCGTCATCGCCATGCTGTTGAACATGAACGTACGGGGGCTGTCCCTTTACCGTACGGTGTTCTACCTGCCGGTCATGGTGCCCGTAGTCGCCGCCAGCCTGACCTGGGTCTGGATTCTGAACCCCAGCTATGGTCTGGTGAACGGCATGCTGGATCGCGTGGGCATCCACGGTCCGGCCTGGCTGGCGTCCGAAAGGACGGCTCTTTTCTCGCTGGTGGTCGTCGCGGTCTGGGGCAGTGGGCGCGCTGTGCTCATCTATCTGGCGGGCCTGAAGGAGATTCCGCAGCACCTGTACGAGGCTGCCTCGATTGACGGTGCCAATCCCTGGCGCAAGATGTGGGCCATCACACTGCCGCTGCTGACGCCCCAGATGCTGTTCAATGTGATTACGATGACGATTTTCTCCTTCCAGTCCATTGCGGCCCCGGAGATCATGACCGGCGGCGGTCCCAATCGGTCTACCCTCCTGTATGGGCTGCAGCTGTACCGGGTGGCGTTTGAGCGCCTGAAAATGGGCTTTGCTTCCGCCATGGCCTGGATCCTGTTTCTCATCATTCTGGTGCTGACCATCTTCATGTTTTACGGCTCACGCCGGTTTGTCCATTATGAGCGTTGACCGCGGGGCCGGGAGCCTGTGATGACTCGATCTTCCTTGGCGGCTACCCCGGCACCGCGCGCATCCCGGGATTGGAACTGGGTGTGGCAACGGCTGGCGGCGCACGGTACGCTGGTGTTTTTCGGCATCATCTTCATATTGCCTTTCGTGTGGATGATCAGTTCTTCGCTGAAGCCCAACGCGGATATCTTCAGCGTACCGGTCCGGATTATTCCGGAACGCGTGGTCTTTACGAATTATCCGGAAGCCATCACGGCCATCCGTTTTCTGCGTTATCTGGGGAACACCTTTATCTATGCCATCGGACTGACGATAGGGGCTGTGCTCTCCAACGTCTTCATTGGCTACGGCTTCGCGCGTGTCGAATGGCCGGGCCGGGACCTAGTCTTCATCATCGTGATTGCCACGATGATGCTGCCGTCCCAGGTACGCTTCATTCCGCTCTTCATTCTGTACAGCAACTGGGGCTGGCTGGAAACCTTTGCCCCCCTGATTGTGCCCGGGTTCTTCGGCAACGCCTTCTTCATTTTCCTGGTGCGCCAGTTCATGCTGACCTTTCCCAAGGATCTGGATGACGCGGCCCGGGTAGATGGTGCCAATGAGCTGCGGATCTTCTGGCGCATTGTAGCGCCCCTGTCCAAGCCGGCCATCATCACCATTGCGATATTCGATTTCATGTGGGGCTGGCACGATTACATCAATCCCCTGGTATTCCTGCGGGATCCGGACAAATTCACCCTTTCCGTGGGCTTGCGCCTGTATTTCACCCAGCACGGGGCCGAATGGGGCCTGCTGATGGCCGCGGCCACGATGTTTACTCTGCCCATGGTGCTCGTGTTCTTCTTTGCACAGCGCACATTTATCGAGGGCATCAGTTTTACCGGCGTCAAAGGCTAAAGCCGGTCCGGACCGCACAGAACCATGGCTGGCCCCGTGCCGGGATGGCCATGCAAAATCCTTTGTAAGTCCCGACGATTACGTGCTGGCTCCCCCCGGAGCCGGTACGCCAGCGATCCGGTTAGGGGATACCGGATGCCTCTCTGACCTGTGCCAGGACGATCTGCCCGCAGGTTCCTTGCCTTAACCCGGGAAAGCAGGTGTTCAGGAGGCATGGCATGCATGGTGCAGCATCCCGTGATCGGAATGGCTGATGGTAACGAAAGGCATGGGCGACCGGTCTGGACCATGTTCGGGCATTCCCGGCTCTGCAGGCGTTTCCGCCAAGCCATTTGACGTATACCGGCAATTCTCCTAGAATGAAACACGGCCAGACTTGGATTTAGTCTAAACCCTGTACCTGCACGCTTTTGTGTGATGAGGGTTTGCCTTGTCTGTCTTTCTTTACCAAACTTTACGAGGACATAGCTATGAAGAAGCATCTTGCACGCCGCCAATTTCTGGTATTGTCGGGGATGACGGTGGCCGGGGCTGCACTGGCAGCCTGTGCTCCCCCCGCGGCCCCCGCGGCCAGCGAGACCGAAGGTGAACCGGCCATGGAGCAGATCAACCTGATCTGGGATACCTTCAGAGGTACGGGTACGGGCTGGAATGAGGAACGCATTGAAACCTTCGGCGAAATGCATCCCAATGTCAGCATTGAGTTTCGGCCCCTGACGGGATCCAGCCAGCAGGACAATTACGGCAAAATGTATGCCCTGTTCGCTGCCGGCGACTTGGGTGACCTCTGCGCCTTCGATCCTTCGCATTACCATTTCTGGCGTGCCATCGACAAGGGAATCATCGGTCCCATTGACGAATACGTCGCCGCCGAAGGTCTGGATCTGGGGGAATGGTTTGACACCTTCATGCGTCTCCAGTATCACAACGGCCAGTTGTATGGTCTGCCCAGTTGGGGCTGGGGCGGTTTTGACACACTGGTTACCAACGCCCTGCACTTTGAGCAGGGGGGCGTCGAACTGCCGGATCCGGTGAGCCACGATACCTCCATGGACACGATTGCCGAATGGGCACACCACTTCCGCAATGAAGATCAGGGACAATTCGGTCTGGCCATCTCGCACAACGAAGCCAACGTAGTGGTTTTGTGCCGTGCTTTCGGGGGCCATCTCATCAATGAAGAGGGGACCCAGTGCATGCTGATGGACAGTGCCGAATCCCGGGAAGCCTTGCGCTGGGCCTACCAGCTGGCGGTCGAAGATCAGGTATTGCCGTCACCGGATGACATCGGCGGCAGTTTCGGTGCTGCGCTGTTGGCCGGCAAGCTGACCATGAACTGGTGCGGATCCCTGTGTGTACGCAATTTTGACCGGGACATCGAAGACCCGGAGGTGGCAGTAGCGTCCCAGATTCTGCTTCCCACCCGGGAAGACGGTCGCTTCCCCAGTCAGATACGCGGGGGTACCTGGAACATCCTGGGCGATACGCCGCATCCGGCTGAAGCTTTCAAGTTCCTGATGCATATCACGAGCACCGAAGGCAGTTACAGTTTCAACGTCGTGGCCGGCAACGGTGCGCTGGTACGTCCGGACGTCCTTGACCAGCTGATTGCGGACAATCCCGTCCATCAATGGTTCGTACCCAATCTGGAAAACGGCATTCCGGCTCACGCCCCTGCGAATTCCCGTGGTCGCGAGTACACAGACGCGGTAGCGCAGTGGACGGGCCTGCTGCTGGATCGCCATCAGCCTGTGGCCTTTGAAGAAGGTTTGCAGAACTTGCACGACAACATCCAGAAAGTGCTGGATCAGGATCCGGCCTGATTTGCCTGTCTCTGTCTGCGGAGCGTCCGGACCTGTTTGATGCAGGTTCCGCAAGCTCCTGCCCCGGGACCGGATCCGGGCAACCCTGGATCCGGTCCCGGTGGGGGCAGCGTATAGACACCGGTGCCTGGCATACCCTGTAGCCAGACACGATGGGAGAAAACTTATGTCAGTCTCAACGCAGACCTCCACTCCGATGCCACCGAAACGGCGTATTCCCCGCCGTGTCCTGCACCAGAACCTGTATGGCTATCTGTTCCTGACCCCCTGGCTGCTGGGATTTTTCGGGTTGTTCCTGGGCCCCGGTCTGGTCTCCTTGTTTCTGAGCCTGACGGAATACGACGTATTGAGTCCCCCT
The DNA here is from genome assembly GCA_965200385.1 of Caldilineaceae bacterium. Classification (GTDB taxonomy): domain Bacteria; phylum Chloroflexota; class Anaerolineae; order Caldilineales; family Caldilineaceae; genus Bin34. The sequence goes on along the minus strand of OZ241342.1, from coordinate 2,475,488 downwards.
GATTTCACCGGGTTCGGCAACTACGTCCGCATGTTCACGGACGACGACCTGTTTTGGCCCTCACTGGGACGTACCTTCTACTATGCCCTGATCTCTGTGCCCATGGGGGTGTTGGGCTCCCTGCTCCTGGCTGTCCTGCTGAATGCAGCCTTACGGGGCATTGCCCTGTTCCGGACCCTGTTCTTTGTGCCGTCCCTGGTGCCTCTCATTGCGTCGGTCATCCTGTGGAAGTGGTTGCTCAACGGTGACTTTGGCATCGTCAATCAGGGCTTGCGCGCCCTGGGCATGGATCCGCCCGCGTGGTTCGGCGATCGGCGCTGGGCCATTCCTTCGCTCATTTCCATGAATCTGTGGCAGTCCATGGGCGGTGTGCGGATGATTATTTTCCTGGCCGGCTTGCAGGGTATTCCTGAATCTCTCTATGAAGCGGCCTCGATCGACGGTGCCAACACCTGGCATCGTCTGCGCCACGTAACCCTGCCGCTGCTGACCCCGACCATTTTCTTCAATACGGTGCTGGGCGTAATCGGGGCCCTGCAGATTTTCGACGCGGCCTTTGTCGCGACAGAAGGGGGCCCGGGCTTTGCGACCTGGTTCTATGGCCTGCACATCTGGAAACATGCCTTCGATTACTGGAACATGGGGTACGGGGCGGCTCTGGCCTGGTTCTTTGCCGTCATCATCGTGGCGCTGACCATATTGCAGATTCGGACCTCTGACCGCTGGGTGTTTTATTACGGAGCATAATATATGGCCACCACGGCACAAGCACAAGCCCTTCCCTTGCAGGCCGAGCTGGCCCGGCGCGCACGGCAGCGGCGTTTCTGGCACGCCGTGCGTTACCTGTTTCTGGTGAGCGCAGGCCTCATGTTTTCCTTCCCGCTCTTCTGGACCGTTTCCAGTTCGCTGCAGACCTGGCAGGAACTACGCTCCTTTGAGCCTCACCTGCTGCCATCCGTCCCCCAGTGGCACAACTACAGCGATGTGTTTGCGGCTGTGCCCTATGCCCGCTGGCTCGCCAACAGTTTTCTGATTGTGGTGATCACCATTCCGGGTACCGTCCTGACCGCCACGCTGACGGCCTATGCCTTTGCCCGGTTTGATTTCTATGGCAAGGACCTGTGGTTCGTCCTGATGCTGTCGACCATGATGATCCCGCGTGTAGTCACCTTCATTCCACAATACCTGCTTTTTTTCCAGATAGGGCTGATCAACACGTACATTCCCCTCACAATAGGGGCCTGGCTGGGCGGCGGTGCATTCATGATCTTCCTGCTGCGCCAGTTCATCATGAGTATTCCGCGGGATCTGGACGAGGCAGCGCTTATGGATGGTGCCTCACCCCCGCGCATTTTGTTCAGTATCATCACCCCCCTGATGAAACCTGCCCTGACCACCGTGGCCATCCTGACTTTCCTGGGTGACTGGAATGACTTCTTCGGTCCCTTCATTTATCTGAACAAGTCCAATCTGTTCACCGCGGCCGTGGGTCTGCGCACCTTTCAGTTCATTCCCCTGGAGACCACCGATCCCCGCGATCATCTGCTGATGGCTGCCGCTGCCATCATGACCATACCCATGATCGTGCTCTTCATCGGGGCCCAGCGCTATTTCATTTCCGGCGTGGTGCTGTCAGGGCTGAAGATCTGAGGATGTAGGGGATGCACACCCCGGCGGCAACACTCCACTTCTGACCAGACCGCTACCGCCAAACATGCGGTGGCCCGGTACTTGGCGAGCGCACAGCGGACTGATCGTCGGTACCAAGTAGGGAGGAACCGTTGCTTATGGAAATCACGGATGTTTCACTGTCGGTTCTGGAACTGCCTGGCGTAAAAGCCACGGGACATGGTCTGGTGCAGGTTGCGGGTGTGCCCCGGATCCAGTACACCCACAGGCCACGGCCCCTGTCCCGCACCCAGACCCAGGCGTTTCTGGAAGTGCGCACCTCCACCGGGCTTCTGTCCCGCTGTGACTGTTCCCTGTCACCAGCCCAGGTCGATATTCTGCGGCATCACGTGCTGGGGACCAATGCCTTGCACCGGGAACACCTGTTTCAGATGTTCCACAAGGGTACCCGCTGGGTGTATCAGCCTCCAGGCTGGTTCGGGGCCTTTGACAATTGCCTGTGGGACATCGCGGGCCAGGCGTCCGGCCTGCCTGTCTGGGCTCTCCTGGGACGCGTACGCGCACAGTTGCCTGTGTACTTGACCGGGGGCGACGGTACCGTACAGGAATACTTGGCCGCCATTGAAGGTGGGCAGGCCATGGGCATTCAGGCCTACAAATTTCATTCTTACAAGGGAGGTGAGGCGGATATTCCCATACTGCGGGAAGTGCGCCGTGTGGTGGGGGATGAATATGCCCTGATCAACGACCCCGTCTGTTCCTACTCGCTGCGCGAAGCCCTGGCAGTCGGGCGCGTAATGGAGGAACTGGGTTTTCTGTGGCTTGAGGAACCCATGCACGAACAGAAAATGAATCTCTACCAGGAATTGTGCCGCAGCCTGGAAATTCCGGTCATGGCGACAGAAACCCTCATGCATGACATGGATCTGACCGCGCAATGGTTGTTGCAGGGAGCGACAGACTACCTGCGAGCACGGGCTACCCATGGTACGACCCAGGTTTTGAAACTGGCCCATTTTGCCGAACTGCAGGGAGCCCGGGTGGAACTCAACGGTCCCGGCGGCCTCTTTGGCCTGGTCCATGCCCACGTGGGCTGTTGCCTGGAAAACACGAGCTACTACGAGTTTTTCGGATCCACGGCGGATGCCCTGCGCCAGCAGGGTCAGGACTGGGGCTTGACCAACGCCCCGCTTATTCAGGATGGGTGTATTGCACCCCCTGCCGGGCCGGGCTGGGGCGCTGAGTGGGATGAGGACTTGTTCCAGCGTTTGACTGTAGCCCGTTACTAGACCGTATTGCCACTTGGGTGGTGATACCTGTGAGGACAGGACAGTGCCGCGTGTCAGCACTGGGGTCGGGACATCAAGCGGCTATTACCGTCTATAGACGTTGCAGTCTGCGCAATTTGGCATCCCGCTTGGCCAGCCCCGGTATTTCGTACATGACTTCAGTGCTGAGCGCGACCTGCCCCACGTTGCGGTCAAGGCCGACAGGATGAATAGGGTTAGCAGGTCGAGCAGGGCGCGGGTCGGTCACGGCGTACAGGATGGACACATACCAATCCCCGGCTTCCTACGTGAACGTGGCCTGCTTGGGTTTGTAACCGGCGTAAGGGTTCTGCCCCGTCAACCTGGCCCACCCAACCTTGGGGATGTAGATTTTCTGGCCCTTGATCTTAATATCCTGTGGCACAGTGAATTTGGGCGTGTCCTTGTATTTCCGCTTCCCGTCGGGGAACCGGGCACCCGCGAAGAACTGCTTGTAGGCTTCCGCCAAGTGCTTCAGGGTAGAGCACACGGTATGGGCATGCAGTTCACCCAACCAGGGCAATGCCTGCTTGAGCTGCACGTACAGCTTGCACAGGGATATGAACGTGACGGATGGCTTGTCGGCCTTGCCCTCCTTGTGGTCTTGATACTGCTGTTTGCCGATTGCCAAGGCTTCATTCCATACGCGCCGGCCAGCCCCGGCAGTCCGCAGCATTTGGTCATGCTTGGCCCTGCTCCCCGGATGCACCCGCAAGGTGATGCCCCGATGGGTCATGGTCACTTCCCTGTGCATGCCCTATTCTAGCCTGCCCGCCACTGTCGGCACTGCCCGGTGTGAAACCGTATATAGTCCCCTATGTTATCCCATCCACAAAGGGTAGGTAGCAGGCAGCGAGGACAGGGTTGGCCCACATGCCTCTAGGGCAAGGGATGCGTCTGGCTCTGCCAGGCTTCCAGCAGACGATCCATCCGCTCGTCATCCGTGACGGTGCGGAGGGCCGTTGCCAGTTCCTGAAAGGTCACAATTCGATAACGGTTGTCTGCCAGAAAGTTGCGCAGGGCCTCACGGAAGGCGGTGTCACCGGCTATGGCCCAGGCCTCCGCCAGGAAGGCCGCAGGTCGGGAGTAGTTGGCGTGGGTATAATGTGTCCAGCCTTGGTACATATCCGGTTGCCACCAGGCATCCTGTCCTCCATAGGCGGCATGGAATTCGCGTACGCTCGCGTGCCAGTACGTAACCATGTTCTGTCTGTCATATTCACCCAGCACCTCTTCCAGCCAGAAAAGATAGGCCAATTCTGCCAGGCCTTCGTCGATCGCGGCAGCATGGACCGGATCGTTGTGGACCTGCAGGTACCACCACTGGTGGGATACCTCATGGACTATGAGCCAGGCCGTGTTGTCAGGATGATACCGGTACCGCAAGGCACCTATCTGAATCAGGGTCGAATATTCCATGCCCCGGTCGCTCAGGGGCGCTGTGGCAATGACCAAATGGGGGTAGGGATAGGGTCCGAAATGGCGTTCAAAAGCCTGCAGGGCCGTCCCCGCCTGCGCCAGGGCGTTCTGGGCGGTGGCCGCATCGGTAGCATGGTAATAGGAGCGCAGCGTAACGCCGTTCACCTCAATGGCGGATGTAACGTACAGGGGACTTGCCTGCAGGACAAACCCGCGGACAGGTCCCGTGATCCACGTATGGCGGACGCGGCTATCGGCGACGGGGACCTCTGCGATCGGGACACCGTTGGCTACGACCACCAGATCCCGGGGGGCGGTAACCGAGACGCGCATCAGGGTAGCCGGGTGAAACCGGATGTCAGCGTATTCCGGAATGTCGACCGTCCACCAGCCTGCCGTGGTGCCTTGGTTCCCCGGTGCATACACAGCCAGTTCCGGATAGAAATGGGGCAGGGAAATCATGTCCTGATTGCTGCCCATCAGGATATAGGAAGCCAGATCGTCATTCCCGTGGGCGTACTGGAGCTGCCATTCCAGATCGACCTGTATCCAGTGTCCCGGTTGCAGCGGGGTATCCAGGGGAATGATCAGTACGGTGGCGGAATCGGAAGCAGCGGGCGTAACGGCCTGACCGTTGACGTGAACAGCGCTCACTTGCATCACGGCTTCCAGCCGTGGCAGGTTGGCGGGCAGACGGAACACCAGCCTGGACCAGTTGTCAGGACTGGAATTCAGCACGGCTACGGAAGCATGCCCCCACAGTGTACGCAGGGAGGGTAGCAACTCCACCTCGATTTCATAGCGGGGTAGATGGGACAGGTGCTCCAGATGTGCCGCCTGGTCAGGACGCAGTCCGGCCTGATAGGACGCGAGAGGGGGAAAAGAGGCCAGTGCCAGTACCGGGTACGGCGTGGGAGTAGCCGTGGCTTCGTAGGCGACAGGCGGGAGCGTAGCCGTGGGTACTGCCGGGACGGGTGCTACCGCCGAGCGCCGGGATCCACACCCGGCCAGCAGGAGCAGGACCGCCAGGGTGCATCCGGCCACCTGACGCCATCGGCGCCGCATCAGCATACAGGCCCCGCGAGCGGACAAGATGCAGGTGTCGGGCATACGTGCCGGCTAAACAGGGGATGACCACTCCGGTGCAGGCTGCAGGGGACGGCGGGGGGTAACACCGGGGTTGAATACATGCGGAGGCCAGTATCCCTGCAGTACATTGGCCACGGCTTTCCCGACCGTATGACGACCTTCCAAAAAGGAATGCATGGATCCGCCAGCCGTATGGGGCGTCATCAACACGTTGTCCATTTGCCGCAGGACGTGGTCAGCGGGCAATGGTTCCTCTGTGAAAACATCCAGACCGGCGCCGGCAATCCGTTCCTGCTGCAGTACGGCGATCAGACTTTCTTCATGCAGTACCCCACCCCGGCTGGTATTGACGAGATAGGCTGTGCGTTTCATCTTGATCAATTCGTTCCAGCCAATCAGGTTGTGGGTGCTGGCCATCAGCGGGGTATGGATGGTAATGAAGTCGGCAGTCTGCAGCAGGCTGGGCAGATCCCACAATTCCACGTCCAGTTCCATGGCCTGATCCTGATCGGGATAGGGATCGTACGCCACCACCCGTCCAAAGGCCGGGCGCATGCGATAGGCCACGGCACGGCCGATCTGGCCAAAGCCGACAATCCCCAGCGTCAGCTTGTTCATGCGGCGCACGGGTTGCATGCGGGGCCGGATCTCGCCCCACGGAGTGCCCGCATGCAGGCTCCGGTCGCAGATGCCGATCTGGCGTGCCAGACCATAAATCAGCGCTGCCGTGTGATCGGCTACCTCCTGTACGCAGAACAGGGCCAGGTTGCCGGTGATGATGTTGTGGCGGGTGGCTGCTTCCGCATCCACACTGTCCATGCCAATGCCGTACCGCTGGACCAGGAGGCAGCGGGTCAGACCCGCATAGGTCTTCTCGTTGAAAGGGGTGTATTGCCCTGTAAAGAGGACGACGTCCGCATCGTGGGCAGCCGCCACGATGTCGGCTTCGGTCTGGCAGGGCGGGTCAATACGGATCAGCTCGCAATCCAGTCCTTCCCAATAGGATTGCTCGATCGACATGTCATGATCCGCACCGCCGTACGGGTCCACATATACCACTTTGAAAGGGGCTGAACTGCTCATTTGCCGGTGAAGTCCTTGCTGTCGACGGGAGACTGAAAAGATCGGTGGGACCGCGTTCAGGGTGCGGGGTATTCCTCTGCCAGGAGCATCTGGATGGCGGCTTCGGTCGCCTCGTAGCGGCCTTCGCCAATATGGCGGTAACGAATGCGGCCCTGTTTGTCAATCAGGTATTTGGTAGGCCAGTAGCGGTTGTTGTAAGCCCGCCAGGTCTCCCCCTCATTGTCCTGGGCTACGGCATACGTAATCTCCAGATCCTGAATGGCCTGGGTCAGGTTGTCCAGTTCCCGCTCATACCGGAATTCCGGGTAGTGGTTGCCGATAATGACGAGGCCCTGCTCGCTGTATTTCCGGTTCCATTCCCTCAACGAGGGAATCGTGCGCTTGCAGTTTATTCAGCTGAAAGTCCACATGTCAAGCAGTACCACCTTGCCCCGCAAATCGGCCAGGCGCAGCGGACTGTCGACATTGATCCATACCTCATTGACCAGTTCGGGGGCGGCGCCCATATCGGGCAGGGAGCCTGCTTCGCCTGCCCCGGCAGAAGTGGGTGCCTCCGGCATCACACAGGCTGCCATGAGGAACATGGCCAGGCCATAGATCAAGCGTCGCAACATGGCATTCTCCTTGTGCTGTGCACCTTCAGTCATAGCGAGTGAATCTTACCCCAAGCTCAGCGGTTTGATGCAGTGCAGGATACTACAGAGGCCTCATTTCGCGTCTGCCTCCGGGCACGGGATAGAGGGCATACACGCTGGATACCAGCCTGCTGTAGTCATAACTGTCTGCCTGCCTACTGCGGAGCCTGTACGTGGCTGCCGGTCCGGTCCCGGGGCCATCATGACCGTGAGCCGATATTGTCATAATATAATGGCAGGCAGATACGGGAAGACGCCCATGGCGTCCAGCCGCGGACTTGCCCCCTCACACCCCAGGATCCTCCCATGAAGATTGCGGATGTACGAGTACTCAGGCTGGAAGGCGTGATGGCGCATGACGGGCCCTTTTGGGAAGAGCGCCTGATCCGGCCCATCGATATCTATCCGGAACATCGGCATGCAGGACGGGACGGGATGATATCCCTGTCGGAGCGGGAAGTCCGCATTACCGCCTTTTTCCTGGAGATCGAAGCGGATTCCGGCGTGATCGGGATCGGTGGGCCCTTTCCGGAAGAGCAGGGGTATTTCATCCAGCGGTCTTTCCGGCCCCTGTTGCTGGACCAGGATCCGCTGGCTGTCGAACGGATCTGGGATCAGCTGTATCGTCATGCCGTGCACGGCCGCAAGGGCGTGGAGATGATGGCCCTGAGTGCCGTGGATTGCGCACTCTGGGATCTGAAAGGCAACCATTTCCATGCCCCGGTGTGTTCCCTGCTGGGTGGGCCGGTGCGTACCGAAGTGCCCGCCTATGCCAGTGCCCTGGGCTATTCCCTGGAACCCGACAGGGTCCAGGAACGGGCTCGCCAGATGGTGGCGGCAGGCTATGGGGCTACCAAGTGGTTTTTTCGTGACGGCCCCACGGACGGAAAAGCGGGCATGGCGCGCAATGAACGTCTGGTACGTACCCTGCGCGAGGCGGTGGGGCCTGAAGTGGACATCATGCTGGACTGCTGGATGAGCTGGGATGTACCCTATACCATCAAGATGGCCCGGCGCCTAGCTGACTATGATCCCAGATGGCTGGAAGAACCGGTGCTGCCCGACAAGATTGACCAATACGTCGCCATCCGCCGGGCCGTGGATATTCCTGTCTCCGGCGGTGAGCATGAATATACGCGCTGGGGATTGAAGCAGCTGATGGATGTCGGTGCCTGTGACGTACTGCAGCCGGATATCTACTGGGCCGGCGGCATTTCAGAAATGATGAAGATCTGCGCCCTGGCTTCCGCCTATGATCTGCCTGTGATACCGCATGGACACTCCACCCCGGCCTCGATCCATCTCATCGCGGCCTGGCCCGTGGTTACATGCCCCCTGCTGGAATACCTCATCAAGTGGAACGAAGTTCACCAGTTCTTTCTCTTGCATCCGGTCAAACCGGTAAATGGACACGTCACAGTGCCGACGGGGCCCGGCCTGGGCATGGCACTGGACAAGAGCAAGTGCGAGTCGATCACGGAATTCAGGCTTGACTGAGGGATTTATCCTGGCTGGCCAGGCGATCTGGCCGTTGTCGCTATTCAGGAAGGAGTTGACTGTGAGTGAAAACAAGGACAAGGTCGTCATTGTAACCGGTGGGGCCAAGGGTATCGGGCGGGCTATTTCCCTGGCCTTTGCCCAGGAAGGCGCCCACGTGGCCTGCGCTGACGTAGATGACACAGCGGGCACGGAAATGGACATGTTGGCGGCGGATCTGGCGGGCACCGTACAGTATTGCCATCACGATGTAGCCAGGGCTGCCGAGTGTGCCCAATTGGTTCAGGACACGATAGAGCGGTGGGGCAAGATCGATGTCCTCTGCAACAATGTTGGCATCCAGCCCACCCATTCTTACCTACGGGCCCACGAAATGCCCGAGGAGCTGTGGGACCGTATCCTGGACGTCAACCTCAAGAGTGCCTTTCTCATGTCCAAGTACACCATTCCCCATATGCAGGAGGCGGGAGGCGGCGTCATTATCAATACGGCCAGCGTGCAGGGCTTGATGTCGGCGAACCGGGTGCCGGCCTATGCGGCCAGCAAAGGCGGTATCCTTTCCCTGACGCAAAATCTTTGCCTGGACTATGCCGTGGACAACATCCGGGTGATGGCGGTGAATCCCGGTACCGTGGATACCCCACTGGTAGCGGAAGCCGCTGACGCGTCGGTGCGGGAAGACGCCACGACGGTAGAGGAACTGCGCGCGACCTGGGCCGAATGCCATCCTGTTGGCCGTATCGCCCAGCCGCCCGAGATCGCCAGCGTCGTCACGTTCCTGGCTACCTCGCGTGCCTCCTTCATGACCGGCAGCTGGGTCAACGTGGATGGTGGCATGATGGCCAAAGGGGCCTGGGCATAGGAGACGTGCCCGATGAGCTTTCCTGTCAAGGTCGGCGTAGCAGGCTTGGGACAGCGCGGTCTGCAGCACTTGGCTGCCCTGGTGCGCTTGCAGGCTGAAGGTCTGGTCCGGGTTACGGCCCTTTGTGACGCGTTGCCGGCCAATCTGGAAACGGCGAAGCTGCAGTCCTTTGTACCGGACCTGGACACAGATGCGGTACATCGCACGGAACAGTTCACGGACTTGCTGGAGCTGGATGCCTGTCAGGCCCTGTTTCTGGCCATACCGCCTAACCTGCACAAGGACGAGGTAGTGTCGGCGGCCACTGCGGGACTGCATCTCATGGTCGAAAAACCCATGAGTCTGGATATGGGCCAGGCCCTGCAGATGGAGAGTGCGATCGCGCAGGCCGGGGTTGTGGTCTGTTGCGGGTTCCAACAGCGGTATGATCCCCGGCACGAGGCGGTGCAGGCCTACGTGCGGGAGCGCCGCGCGGTCATGGCTACCTATGCCTTCCACGCGCCTCTGGAACGGCACGACGCCAAACATACGGACACCCGACGCCTGGGTGGACCGGCCAATCGGGTGTGGGCCGCCAGCCAGGCCTGGTCCGGCACTACGGTGGTGGAAGCCGGCATTCACCTGCTGGATCTGTGGCGGTCCTGGTTGGGCGAAGTGGCCTGGGTGCAGGCCGCGTATGTACCCCGGGCCGCAGAGGACATTGTGGATCAGGCCGACAATCCCTACGCCTACAGCGTGCAGTTCGGCTTTGAGCAGGGCGCCATCGGCAATCTGGTCCTGTCCCGGTTGCGGCGTGTGTACAACGTCATGACGGAGCACCGGGTGTTCTGCACCGAGAGCCAGGTGGCGATTGAGCCGGACCGGGTCTGGTCCTATCACTACGCAGGGACGTATCCCCCGGCCACCGTACCACATCCGGACCAGGTGGCGCAGGTGTTGTGGGCAGGGCCCCGGGAAGAGGGTACCTATCCCTTGGCGCGCGCGTTTGTACGGGCCATCGGCGAACAGGATCCAACCCTTGTCCGTTCGCCTTTCGGTGACTCCATGCACAGCCTGGCCAGCGTGTTGGCGGCCAATGTCTCCCATGCCCAGGGTGGCCGGCGCATCGGCCTGCAGGACTGGATGAATGCCAGTCGGATGCGGGTTCCGCCACAGCCGGCGGCTTCCTGACACGACTTCGTCAAGCAGGACCTGAATCATCATATGAAAATGCTCTTTTATCCCGCCCTGCCCGCGAGCGAATTGGCCCATGTCCAAGCCAAGGCCGGGGATGTGGAAATTGTAAACGCCTCCTCGCACGCTGAAGCGTTGGCCCGGATCGCGCAAGTGGACGCTTTCTATGGAGACTTGACACCGGAGCTTTTGGCCCGGGGTATGCGTCTCACGTGGGTGCAGGCACCGCTGGCGGGCCTTGAACATTACATTTTCCCGGAACTGGCCGCCAGCGATGTGGTCCTGACCAATATGGCCGGGATCTACAGCGACATCATTGCCGATCATGCCCTGACCTATCTTCTGATGTTTGCCCGGGGCTTTCACCTGTACCGCTATCACCAGATGGATCACGCCTGGCAAAAGAACGTGCCGGTCAGGCATCTGGCCGATTGCACTTTGGGGGTTCTGGGGCTGGGTGGCATTGGTGCGGAAGTGGCCCGCAAGGGCAAGGCACTGGGTCTGCAGGTGCTGGGGATGGAAGTCCGCCAAATGGATCCTCCCGCCGGTGTGGACGAGCTGTTTCTGCCGGCACACATGGATGAAATATTGGCGCGCTCCGATTTTCTGGTGCTGTGCGTACCCCATACTCCCGATACCGTGGGCTTGATCACGAAACGCGAACTGGCGATCATGCCCAAGTCGTCCTATCTGATCAATATCTGTCGCGGTGTGGTGGTCAATCTGCAGGATCTGACCGCAGCCCTGCAGGCGGGCCAGATTGCCGGTGCCGGGCTGGATGTGTTTGAAGTGGAACCCCTGCCGGCCACGCATCCCCTGTGGGAGATGCCCAATGTCATCATTACGCCGCACAGTGCTGCGGCCAGTCCGCGTGTACGGGCCCGGCATCTGGATGTGCTGGCGGACAACATCCTCCGCTACCGGACGGCTCAACCCTTGCACAACGTGGTAGACAAGAACCGCTGGTTCCTGGAAGGTTAAGCTATGACGGGACGGGCATCATCCCTTTGCCAAGGGACTTGGCGACCGGCTATGTTGACTGGTTGCGGGTGACTATGGCCCATTCCTTGCCTGTAGGGCTTGCACAGATCCTCTGCAAGGTTGCCACGACATCCTGACTTGGGGAGGTGACAAATAGAATTGGCAGGCTTTGCACCTGCAAACTGTTTCACAGATCACCAGGGTGCCCACCCAATTTACACTCGATAAGTTGCGCCCGGGTACGTCCTACAAGGTACGTTCCACGGCCAGCTGCTCGATTGGCTATGGGTCTGGCCGCTATACGGTCAGTACCTCCAAGAATCACGGTACCCTGACCTCCAGCGGCAGCACGCCCTCCACCGACATGTTCGTGGCGGGGACTATATACGTACCCACACCACGCAGTGCAGACAGGCGCGGGCAAGCTAGCATAGGGTATGAACATAGAAGAGAACATGGTGCACCGTGGTATCACCTTGCGGGTGCGCCCGGGCAGTAGAACCAAGCACAACAAGATGATGCGCATCGCCGGGGCCTGCCGCAAGGTGTGGAATGAGGGACTGGAGATCTGCGAAAGGCAGTATCAGGACTTCAAGGCCGGTGAAGGTGATAAGCCATCCGTCACGTTCTTCTCTCTGTGTAAGTTGTATGTACAAGTCAAGCAGGAATTGCCCTGGTTGGGCGCGTTGCCATCGCACACTGTGCACTCTACCGTAAAGCATCTGGCCGAAGCCTCTAAGCGGTTCTTGGATGGCGCAGGGCGACCGGTCTGGAAGCAGAAATTCAAGGACACGCCAAGGTTTACTGTGCCCGACAATATCAAGATCAAGGGTAAGAAGATCTACATCCCCAAGCTTGGGTGGGTGAAGTTGACCGGCAAGAACCCATACGCTGGTTGCAAGCCCAAGCAGGCCACGTTCAAGTATGAGGCGGGGAATTGGTATGTGTCCATCCTGTATGAAGTACCGGATCATCGCCCGGTCAGACCGGGTAAACCTATTACTCCCCTGGGCATCGACCGGAACGTGGGGCAGGTAGCATTAAGTACTGGCGTTAGGTATGAACTGCCGGCGCTGCTAGAGCGGGATGCCAAACTGCGCAGACTGCAGAAGCAGTGGGCCCGACAACAGTACAAGCGCAACGGCTGGCAACATACCCAGCTACGTATCCCGAAGATATACAGGGCGATACGGAATGTCATCAAGAACTGGTGCCACCAGACCAGCCGCATCATCGCTGACATACACGATCTAGTTATCTTTGAAGACTTGAACATTCAGGGTATGACCAAGAGTGCCCGTGGCTCTAGGGGAAACCCGGGTAAGAATGTGGCTCAGAAAAGAGGATTGAATCGTGCTATCTTGCGCAGCGGGTGGGGGCGGTTGGAAAGGTATATGAGTTACAAGACTTATACAGAAAAGATAGATCCCAAGTACACGTCACAACGTTGTCACAACTGTGGCGAAGTACGCAAAGCCAACCGGAAGTCCCAGTCTGTTTACCATTGCAGTAAATGTGATGTTGAAAAGAACGCTGATGTGAATGCGGCTCTGAACATCCGGAATAAATGGTTGTATAGAGATACGGCGTTCGGGGACGGCGCATCTGCAGGTGGAGATTGCAACATTGGTTGGTCTGTGAAACCTGAAAATGTATACGATGAAGCATCGCGGCCTGTGGGCCCGGTGTGGATACGTATATAGTCCCCTTCGTGGCGGAGATGGACGGCAACGATGTTCATGTCACTTGGGTCGAATGGGGTTGCTCGCGTGGCTATCAGATCCGGTATCGGATCAAGGGCCAAGGGGGTTTCCGCATGCTGAAGCGTGTGATGGATGAAAACCGTGTGGTGACGATCGCGAACGCCACCATACGGCACCCACTATGTGTTCCGGGGCTACTGTGTGACTGGACGGGGCGGCCAAAAGTACGGTATCGGACTCATGCACCTGACCGTACCCTAGCGGCATACACAACCTGCGGGCCCTGACTGTGCTTGGGACAGGGGGCAGGGCCCACTCTTCCTGTCCCCTCAGCCGATGGCCTATGCCTGCCCTGGCTTGTGTACAGTTATCCACGGCGGACCCTGGGTAGGCCGGATGAGGAGTCCACCCAGGCCGATATCAGGACGTTGGCGCAATCGGCACCGGTTGTCCATCGGGCACGGCGCGGAGGAATCTGCGCCCATGGTTGCCTCCCTGTCCCGTTCCTGTGTCCTACAGTGAGCTGGTGGACTTTCGCCAGATTTGGCTTCGCCATGGGTAAGCCAAAGACCGAAGGTTTTGTCCCCATATCTGCCGTGATCTGTCCACAGGCCAGAAGCTTCCCGTGGAGATCCGCCACAAGTATCGCGTACCCCCTTGGGTCGCGTCAGATACAGCCTCTCACTACCCTCCCATATGCAGGGTGTCGACACTATCCACGTTGGGTTGGGATCAGGTGATCAGTCCCAGACAGGCAGGGGTTCGCCCATTTGGGCCGTCACCTCAGCATAGGCATTCTGTAAGCGCCGGGTGACGGGACCTGCCGTACCGTCACCTATAACACGGCCATCTGCCTCCAGTACAGGCGCCAGCTCGCCCATGGTACCCGTTGTAAAACACTCATCGGCGCCGTAGACATCGGCCAGGGTCAGATTGGCTTCCTGGCAGGGCAGCGCCAAGTCCGTTGCGAGACACATGACGACTCCGCGCGTAATGCCGGGCAGACAGCTGTGGGCATAGGGGGTGAACAAGACACCCTGGCGTACCAGAAACAGGTTGGTGGCGTTGGTCTCCGCCAGAAAACCGTCCAGATCCAGCATGATCGCATCATCCACACCGGCTACATTGGCCTCAATCTTGGCCAGAATGTTGTTGATGAGATTGTTGTGATGGATACGGGAGTCAACGCACTGCGGCGAATTCCGCCGCCAGGACGAAGTGACGAGCCGGATCCCGTCCCGCTTGTACACGGGGGGTTTCCACTCCGGCAGGACAATCAGGCAGCTGCCGTACTGGTTGAGGCGGATGTCCATGCCCGATGTGACTTTCATGCCCCGGGACAGCGTCAGGCGAATGTGTACGCCATCCCGCATGCCATTGGCCCGCAGTGTATCGAACACGGCGGACTTGACGGTGTCCAGCGGCGGAATGTCGGCGAAGGCCATCGCCTTGGCGGAACGCACGAGCCGGTCCAGGTGGGCATCCAGTTCGAAGATCCGGCCGTTGTACACCCGCAGGCCTTCCCAAACGGCATCGCCTCCCTGTACGGTGCTGTCGAACACGGATACCTTGGCCTGGCTGCGTGGCAAAAGCTGGCCCCCTACGTGAATCAGGATATCGGCGTTCCGGGGATCAGGCAGAGCGGGTGACGTGTGGTTCATGCGGTCTCCGGATCGGGTGCCTTGATGGCGTGCTGGAACAGTTCATCGTAATAGGGCTTGCATGCATCATACAGGGCTGTACAATGCGCTGGCAGGGGATGATCGGGTGCACGCCAGGGATGGAAGCCCGTTGTCGTGTGGGCGGAAGCGTACCAGTGTTTGGCCCAGACACCGTCTTCCGGTTTGGGTCCGGCCGGCCAGTGCAGCATGGCTGCTGTGAAGGGCAGGTCCAGGCCGCTACACAGGGACTTGAGGACGGCAGCGGGGGCCAGGAGCAGTTCACGGGCATCCACGACCATAGGATCCTGGCCGATGGACTGCAGGTAACGATACAGCGTGAGATGCAGGGGAAGCCCGGTATCGGCCAGCGTGGGCTGATCCAGGATGCGGGCGAGAGAAGGCAGCATCTCGCGCGGATCACGGATCAGGAGAAAATGCCGTCCCTCGGCCATGAAGTCCCAGCGGATATTCACCAGATGATGAGTCATGTGCTTGATGAACAGTACGGGCCGGGGACACGGTCCCAGAATCTGGTTGCGTATCACCGTCTCGCCATTCTGTTCCATGTGCGCCAGCACTTCCGCTGTACCCGGGTGTCCGGCATCGACCTGTGACAGGTAGTGTGCATACAGGGGTTCATCGATGACATGGGTGTCCGGTCGCTGCCGAAAGGCGTACATGGTGGCTGTGGAGATGTTGCGCGGCCCGGACCACATATGAATGCGCAGGGGATGTTCGTACATGAGGCGAAAGGCAAAACGGACAGGCAGGAGCCAGACCAAAAAGAGCAACCGTTTCCTGTTGCTTGTGACCATTGCCTGATTCTAGTGCAGAATCACCGCATCTGTCACGTCATTGCCAGGATATTGCCATGGATGAAGTCAGAGTTGGAATTGTGGGTATGGGCATCGGCCAGGTCAATGCCCTGGCCCTGGCGGCCAATCCCCGGTGCCGGGTGGTAGCTCTCTGTGATCTCTTGCCGGAGCGCATGGACCATGTAGCAGGCTTGCTGCCCGAGAAGCCTGACCTGTTCTTTACCGACCATGCGCAGATGTGTGCCAGTGCGGAGATCGATGCCGTCTTTGTGGGTACGCCCAATCAGTGGCATGTGCCGGTGGCGCAAGAGGCCGTGCGGCACGACAAACATGTGATGGTGACCAAGCCCCTGGCCGATGCCGTGGGGCCTGCCGCAGACCTGGTGGCGGCGGCCGAAGCCGCCGGTGTCGTGAACATGATGTCACTCTCCACCCGGTTTGCGCCCCCGGTACAGTATCTGGGGCAATTGGCCCGGGACGGAGAGTTCGGCGAAATCTACTATGCCCGGGCGCGCAGTGTACGCCGCGACGGCATTCCCAACTGGAGTTTGGGCTTTATCCAGAGCGGGGGCGGCGCTTTTCGGGACATGGGCGTACACTACCTCGACTCCGCCTGGTGGATTATGGGCTTGCCTGAACCTGTGTCCGTGCTGGGCGTAGCCGGAGCCAAGTTCGGTCCGCGTGGCCAAGGCTATTTCGGACCCGACCACCCGGTTCCCGAGTCCTACTGGTCCCGGTTTGCCGCCGATGACTACGGCGGCGGCCTCATTCGCTTTGCCAACGGGGCCGGCCTCATTATCGAAAGTTTCTGGGCCAGCCACCAGGAACCGGACCAGCAGATTGAACTGTTTGGTACCGAAGCGGGGGCTACCCTGTATCCGTTGACGCTGTACCGGAAGGTGGCCGGCCAGCATCAGAACGTTGCGGTGCAGCTGGAACGCGAACCGGAACAGGCATGGCGCAATGTCGCGGACCACTTCGTCAGCAGCATTCTGGATCAGATTCCTTGCGCTGCACCGCTGCGGCATGGCCTGCAGGTGCAGCGCATGATGGAGGGCCTTCTGGCCAGTGCAGAGCAAGGTACCCCCATCGATCTGACAGCCGCGTGAGTGGGCGCCGTCGCTGGGGGTACACGTTCCTGCCCGTTGACGCTATTCGCTGTCGGCCAATATGTCGGCGGGCATATTGGCGGCGTCTTCCCGCCGCCAGGTTGACACAAACTGTTCGTCCTCTATTTGATTGCTGAGCCATAAGGCGGCATTCACGCTGTCGACGATCACCATGGCGATGCGCGCTTCGTCCGTACCCGATACCAGAATCAGGGAATCAGGACTGCTTTCCAGGTATGGCAACAGGGAGGCGATGAGGAGTCCCACACCGATTTCCTCGCGCCGGTATTCCATGCTGGCCGGATCGCGCTGACTGACGTAGGAGGCCACCAGGGCCCGTTGGCCGGCTCGTTCCAGCACCTGGAAGAAGTGCAGAGCCATATCGTTTTCTGCCAGTTTCGCCGTGACTTGCTCTTCCACCTGCTGCAGTGTCACCAGGTTCGCTTCCCGGCTTTCCTGGCTGGTGCGCCGCGCATAACAGGCCGTCAAGCTGGCATTGAACTGTGTGATTTCGTCGGTCGAATCAGCCTTGGACTTCAGCCAGTCCACGTGCGGTTCACTGTCCTCGCAGCGGTCACTGAACTGGTACATCTGGGTCAGGGAGTAGCGGGTCAGGTAGAAGTCATCGTCCTTTTTGACCGAACGCAGGAGAAAATCCTCGGCCATCTCGAATTCCCCCAGGAGCAAATTGACATAACCCATAATGCCCAGGGTCGTAGAGGTGGTCGAACCGCGATCGTAGGCGTTTTGGGCGGAGCGGAACGCCGCTTCCGCGTCTCCGTTGTATATCTGGGCAAATGCGATGGACTCCAGCGCGTCCGTGCTGCCGGGACGGAACACGGCCCAGCGCTGGGCATTCTCGATGGCGGATTCCAGGTCACCCAGAATAAAGTTCAGTTCGTACTGCGCCTGGTAATACAGGGGATCGTCAAAGGCGAGATCCCGTACCTTGGCCAGGGTGCTGGTGGCTTCGGATTTCATCTCGTTGCGGGCATACGCAATGGCCAGCAGGCGTGCATCGGCTACGGAATAGGGCATCTTGTCTACGGCGATGGACAGGTATTCAATGGCCTGGTCAAAGTCCTCGGAACACAGGAAGCCGGCCCCCATCATGCGGTGGGCAGCAATGCTGTAGGGGCGGGCGTTCAGCCACTTCTGGGCCAAGTCCCGACTTTCCGCGCATTGATCGGCATCATTGAGCAGGCGCATGCGTACCAGGGAAACGTCGAAACGATCCGCCCAGGCGATAGCCTCGGCCTGGCTCTGGTAGTCTGCGGACGCGTCCGCGTCTTCCTGGAGCAGCGCCACGGTGGCGAGACAGGTATATCCATCCGGGTATGGCGTGTCGGCGGTGTGGAACGTGACCAGGCGCTCGCAGCCGGCGGTAGCGGTTTCCCAGTCGTTGTCCTCAATGGCGAGATCCACCTCCAGGCCAATGACATAGGGATGATCGGGCATGCCCCGGGTGACGTTGGCTGCCAGCTCACGCGTCAGTTCCGTATCCCCGCGCAGGTCAAAGTCCAGCCTGCCTTGCACCAGGTTCCAGAGCAGGAATTCCGGTTCCAGTTCTACGGCCCTGAGAATGGATTCTTCCGCCGCGGCCCAATCGTGCATGGCCTCCTGTACATGACTCAGAACGACCCAGGTCAACGCTGTGTCCGGTGCCAGTTCGACGGCCTGCTCGGCGTGAACCAGGGCCTGATCCGTTTCATACACACTCAGCAGAATGTCGGCGTACGCGGCCTGGGCCAGGTAGTTGCCGGGATCGGCTGCCACGGCCTGTTCAGCGCTGTGCCAGGCATCGTCAAAGCGGTGCGCCAATTGCTGGGCCCAGGCCAGGTGGGCCAGTATCGTGCTGTCGTCGGGAGCCAGGGCGTAGGCCTCTTCCGCGAACGCCAGCGCCTGCTGCCACTTGTGGGGCTGGTAGCTGTACAGGTCCGCCAGATTGATCAGGGCGGGCACAAAAGCCGGATCAGCGGCCAGAGCTGCCAGGTACGCCTCTTCTGCCTCTGCAAACCGGCTTTGGCCAAAGAGGTGCAAGCCCTCGTTGGTCAAGTCTCTGGCCTGCGCCGCCGCGACAGCAGCGGAGGGTCCGGGTTCGGCGGCCGCGGGCTGGGCATCCGGAGCCGGCGGAATCACGATACCGGTGCATGCCGCCAGGAGAAGCGCGGCCAGCAACAGGAGGATCCCATACGCTGTGCGGAGGCGGGGTGTGGCCGTGGGAGTATCATATCGAGTACGCATGCATGTATCCTTGTCCATGGACTTGCCGGATGAAGGCAATGGGGGTCTGTTACCAACCTGTCAGTGCCACTATATTATTATAATTCCGGATCCTGTGGACTGGTTCTGATCACGACCGGATGACGGCACCACCGCATTTCCCATTAATACTGCGTTAAAGCGTGGATTTGGCCTATGGCTGTATCGTTGGCACCCCCCTCCGTTCCTTCTTCTGTCGTGCAGACCGCGCCCTTGCTGGACCTGCAGGACGTACACGTCCATTTTGAAGTGCGGGCCGGATTGCTGCGCTTCCGTCGGGTGGAGGCGGTGCGCGGTGTGTCACTCCAGCTGCGGCATGGTGAAACGGTGGCCGTCGTCGGGGAATCGGGCAGTGGCAAGACCACCCTGGGCCGCGTCACGATTGGCCAGGCCCGGCCCACAGCAGGCCGTGTGCTGTTTGATGGCCAAGACCTGGCCCGGCTCCGGGGCAAGGAACGCAAACAGTTTCAGCGCCGGGCACAGGCGATCTTTCAGGACCCCTTCTCCAGCCTGGATCCTTACATGACTTTGTATGAAAGCCTGAGCGAACCCCTGGAGATCCATCGGATCGACACCCCCAGGCTCCGGCAGGAGCGCATTTACCAGGCATTGCAGGACGTGCGTCTTACACCGGTACGGGAAATGGCGGCGGCCTATCCGCACATGATCTCGGGAGGGCAGCGGCAGCGCCTGGGTATTGCCCGGGCCCTGATCATGCAGCCGGAATTTCTGTTTGCCGATGAGCCGGTTTCCATGGTCGATGCGTCCAGCCGTGCCGAAATCCTGTACCTGCTCCGTGAATTGCAGGACCAGCACCAGGTGGCGATACTGTACATCACGCATGATATCGCCACGGCCGTACACAGTGCCCAGCGTATTGTCGTGATGTATCTGGGGCGTGTGGTGGAGGTGGGACCCGCCCGCCGCGTGGTGGACAATCCGCTGCATCCCTATGCCCAGGCCCTGATTGCGGCGGTCCCCGAACCCAATCCGGCGAATCGGCTGGCCCACCGGCCGACGCTCGAAGGAGAACCACCCAGCCCCATGGACGTGCCGTCCGGCTGTGCCTTTCATCCCCGTTGTCCGGCGGCCCTGGCCGGAACCTGCCGCGAACAGGACATCCAGCTGCAGGAAATTGAACCGGATCACTGGGTCGCCTGCCATCTCTACCCGTGATGTGGATGGGGCAGACCGTCCTGTTACCCTCTCAAGGGGGACGGAGACCTGTCTTTTAATGCAATCTGGATTCTTGCCTGGCCATTTGGGACGGTTTGTCCGGAGGCATTGCTTCTATAATGCATACGCTGTGACTGTTGCAGGTACCACTCCCGGCTGTCAGCCTGGTGTGTCACGTGTCAGCCCCGGGCGCCGTCACCGGAGACCGGAAAGCCATCACGGATGGCAGGTATTGCCTGCTTGCTATCGGCCAAATCTTGCTGTTGTATTCCGACAAGGATGGATCATATGAAACCGTTAACGTTGAAGATTCTGCGGGTTGCGATCCTGGCACTGCTGCTGGCCGTCAGTGTCCAGCCGGTCCTGGCCCAGGACACTGCCCCCCCGTTGCCCTCACGCGGCAAGGTATCCAAGGATCCCACGCAGATCCAGAACCTGTCCGCCCCCATTGCCGACGTCATATCCGGACCTGCCTGGCTAATGGCCCATGGTATGGACACGCGGGCCTGGATGGACAGGCCCGGCTGGAATATCATGACCCGTCAGGATGTCAATTCCGTCGTCAATGCGCTCAACTCCATGGATGCCAATGCCCTCCAGGCTGCGGGTGCCGGCGTCCTGGTCCCCTATCGCGATCCGGCACCGGCTTTCAGTCGTGACCTGCTGATTACCCGGGACTTCAGCAATTCTCCCCTCCAGACCGAGCCGGACATCGCGGTGAATCCCCTGGATCCGGATCATATCGTGCTGGGTACGATCGACTACAACTTCCCCAACAACACCTCCTACGTCTCCATTGACGGCGGCGTGACCTGGGATGGCCCGCGCCAGGTGAAGTACCTGCGCAAGGACCGTGTTTCCGGCGGCGATCCGGTCGTGGAATTCGACAGCCAGGGCAATGTCTACATGGGCTCCATTTCGATAGGGGTCAAGGAATACACAGTGGGCAATGCAGTCGGTTTTGCCCTGGTGTCCAGCATCGCCGTGGCCAAGTCCGAGGACGGTGGCTACACTTGGCTGGAGCCTGTCTCCAGTGCCCGCAGCGTCGTGGACAGTGAAGTCGAGAGCGACCTGACCGGCCGCATGCGCGGTACCATTACGCTGGGATTCCTGGACAAGCCCTGGATGACGGTAGGCCCGCATCCCACGATTGAGGGCGTTGAGGTCATCTATGTGACCTACGTGGAATTCAATACCTCGTACGACATCCTGTACATCGGTGAGCTGCCCACCCTGGGTTCACCCCGGGTGGATACGACACCCATGCTCGTGTACTCGATGGATGAAGGCCAGACCTGGTCCGAGCCGGTAGCCGCGGGCCCCACCGTCCGCCGCACCTACGGTGAAGTGAGTGACACGGAAGGACAGGCCAACACGATCGGCACCAAGCGTGTCGTGCAGGGCCCTGTCCCTGCCGTGGACTCCCAGGGCCACCTCTACGTTGCCTGGATTGACAGTACGGATGACGAAAGCCAAAAAGGCTTGGCGGAATTCTATCTGTCCAAGTCCGAGGATGGCGGCGAGAGTTTCTCGGATCCGGTCCGGATCGCGAGTTTCCTGGAACCGGGCTTCCGGCCCCGGAACGCCTATTTCCGCTATTGGGCCTCGGCCTTTCCCAAGATGGCCATAGGCCCCGACGACGAGATCTACATCGTGTACACGGCCATTCCGCCCGACAACGAAACCGATGAAGGGGATGTGTTCTTTATCCGCTCCACCAATGGCGGCCGCCGCTGGTCACAGCCCAAACAGCTGAATCAGGACACGGGGACGGCACTCCAGTTCTTCCCGGCCATGGACGTCGGGCCGGACGGGGTGATTCACGTCATGTGGGGTGACATGCGGGACGATCCGGTGGAAGTGCGCTATCACATCTATTACACCCGTTCCGAGGATCAGGGTGACACCTGGGGCTTCGACCTGCCCGAACTCAATCTGAAGGTTGGCGATACCCGCGTCACGGATTTCCCCTCCAACGCCAACAAGGGCTTCCCCAACGGCCTGTTCCTGGGCGACTACTTCTCCATCGCTGCGGTCGAGGATGAAGCGTACCTGGTCTGGGCGGACACCCGCCTGGGCGAGTACGGCGGCTTTAACCAGAAGATCGGTTTCACCCGCCAGCGGACCATTCCGGCGCCGGAAATCTTCATCAGTCCCAATGCCGGTCCGGCCGGCGAACGCATTACCGTGCAGGGCCATGGCTTCCAGCCCCTGATCAACTACTACTTGCTGGTAGGGGGTACGGAAGTGGCTGCGGGCCGGACCGACGATCTGGGTCGCATGACCGCCAACATCTTTGTCCCGGTCTCAGGTGAGGGCGCCCACGCGGTCACCCTGGTGGATGGTTCGGGCAACTTCGCTTCCACCTCCTTCTACATGGACTTTGGCTTCGACAACATACGCAATCTGTCTGAGCAGTTGGCCGAGATTCTGCGCCAGCTCGAGTAAAACGCGGTGCCGGGCCCTGCTGCACAACGCTGCTGCCTCTGCCTGACAGGGGCAGCAGTCTCACCGTCCAGACCCACAAGGACAAATCCTATGCTATTCCTTCATCTTCGCACACGGTCGTATGCAACAGGCTGTCTGTTGCTGGGCGTACTGCTGGCCCTGTTCCTGTTTCCGGCGCCCGCCCTGGGTGCCGAAGAGGAGACAGAGGCCGGGTATGAAGCGCCACATGATCACACCGGCCCCGCTGTGGACACCCTTGTTTTCCGGGCCTTTGACGTGGATCGGGCGCCCCTGGACCTGCAGGCCGGGGAAATGGATCTCTACTACTACAACCTGAAAATCAGTGCTGCCCGGGAATTGCAGGCGGAAGACATCCAGCTCTTCGAGGCTCCCGCCACGACCATTTCCCTGCTGCTCAATCCCGCGCCCGCACCGGAAGGCAACCTGAATCCCTTTGCCCTGCCGGCAGTCCGGCAAGCCATCCAGCACCTGGTGGATCGGGAATTCGTGTCGCGGGAAATCTATCAGGGCCAGGCGGTGCCCATGCTGACCAACATCAGCCCGACCGACTACGATTACCTGACGATCTTCAACCAGGTGCATGAGGCAGGCCTGGACTACGATCCGGAATTGGCCCGGGCCGAGATTGCGGCTGCCATGACGGAGGCCGGCGCCGTGCTGCAGGATGAGGTGTGGCATTACCGGGACAGACCGGTAACGCTGAAGTTCATCATCCGCGTCGAGGATGAGCGCCGGGAAGTGGGCAATCTGATCCAAACCGCCCTGACCCAGGCAGGTTTCCGGGTCGCGGCTACCTACCAGCCGTTCGCGCCGGCGATCCAGACGGTCTATACCTCCAATCCTACCGACTTCCAGTGGCATCTGTACACGGAAGGCTGGGGCCGCGGGGCACCCCAACGCTATGACTACAGCGGCATCAACGCCTATTACGCGCCGTGGCTGGGCAACATGCCGGGTTGGCGCGAAGTCGGCTTCTGGCAGTACGAGAACGAAGAACTGGATACACTGGGCCGCCGCCTGTTTCAGGGCAACTTCACTAACCGGACGGAGCGGGATGAACTGTACCGCCAAATGACGGCTCTGGGCCTGGACGAAAGCGTGCGCGTCTGGATAGCCACCATTCTCAATACGTATCCGATACAGCCTGACGTCACGGGCATTACCCAGGATGTGGCAGCGGGCCCACGGGGCCTTTGGTCCCTGCGCGCGGCGTACAAGGCAGATAGCCCTGAACTGACAGTGGGACATCTCTGGGTGTGGACGGAACGGTCGACCTGGAATCCGATCGGGGGCATTGGGGACGTGTACACGTCGGACATCTACCGCCAGCTGCAGGATCCGGCCATGTGGAACCATCCCTTCTCCGGCAAACCCCAGCCTTTCCGGCTGGACTACGAAGTGACGACGGCGGGTGCCGGGGCCTCACTGGACGTGCCGGCCGATACCATGATGTGGGATGCCGCCAGTGGCAGCTGGCAGCCGGTGGCTGAAGGTACGACGGCCGTCAGCAAGATCACCTACGATTACAGCAAGTACTTCCAGGCACCGTTCCATCACGGTCCCGCGATTTCCATGGCGGACGTGTTGTACAGTCTGGCCCAGGGCATGGATATTTCCCTGAATCCCGAAAAGGCCCTGATTGAGACCGTGCTGGCCGTGACCGCCCGACCCTTTCTGGAGACGATCAAGGGGTACCGGGTGCTGGACGCCAACCGCATTGAGGCCTATGTCGATTTCTGGCACTTTGAAGAAGACTATATCGCCGCCTATGGTGTGCCCTCCGGAGTCTCGTCACCCTGGGAGTTGCTGTATGCCATGGATGAACTGGTCTTCAGCCAGCGGCGCGGCGCCTACAGCGACACGGCGGCTGCCCGTTTCAAGCTGCCGTGGATTAGCCTGGTCCTGGATCGGGATGCCCGGCTGGTACGGCGTGTCGTGCTGGATCTGAAACGCCAGGAGCAGTTTCCCGCAGCCGTCTTTACGCTGCCGGGACAGACCGCACCGCTGGTGACGGCCGCCGACGCAGCGGCACGCTACGATGCCCTGCTGGACTGGTTCACGGCCAAGGGTCATCTGGTGATTGGCAATGGTCCCTTTACCCTGGAGCGCTATGATCCGGGCGCCCAGTATGCCGAACTCAAGGCCTACCGGCACGCCGACTATCCCTTTACGCCCGGTGACCTGTATGTAGGTGAGCCCGAATTCATTACGTTTACACAGATCGACGCCGGTGACTTGTTGCTGGGTGAAGAGTATGAAGTGACCATCCAGCTGGAAGGACCCGGTGAACTGGCAGTGTTGTACATCCTGAAAGACGCTGCCAGCGGGCAAGTCCTGCTCAACGGTCAGGCAGAGGCCCGTGCCAACAACGAATTTGCCGTGGTGATGACAGAGGATGCCACCGCAGCACTGGACGCAGATCTCTTTGAACTCTTTTTGGCCGCCTACAGTGATGAACTGGTGCGGGTAACCGAGCGCCAGGTAGAGATTGAGGCGGATATCGGATTTGGCTGAGTGACGAAGACAGGCTTGTTGCGGGCCAGGACCGTGGTCGCGCGGCACTGGATATAGACTGACCCGCCCTGTTCATTCCTGCTGCCGCTACCGAAGGCATGACCCTCCGGTGGCGGCAGGCAGCCTGTGGCCACCGGAGATCCCCATGCCGGGCGGACTCCTGTACCGGGACCGAGACTCCAAGTCTGTCTCTGTGTCGGCTTCCGGCTGGCTATACAGGTTCCACCAGGTGCTCCACGGACCCTGGACTGTTGCCGACAGCGGGGGGTTCTGCACGCGGGACCTGCGCAATTGACAGTAGAATGAGACCGTACTCCTGACCGAGACAAGTCTGTGTAGTGTGACATCGTGCGCCAATTGGTTCCCCTGGCCCTCAGAGCCGTAACGCTCCTGGGCGTGTTTTTCGTTGTGCTGCTGCTCTTGGTGCTGACGCTGGGCTTGACGGGTTTCTCGGATCGCATTCTGGCCGCCGTGGTGGGTGAACAGATACGGACCGAACGTACGGCTCTGGCCGAGACGATTCGGGATCCGGAGGAACTGGAGAAGGTACTGGCGGCCAGAAAGGGGGAGCTGGAGGCCTTTTACGGTCTGGACACTCCCTGGTACACCCGTTTGCCCGGCACCGTGTTCCGGGTCCTGCGTCTGGATCTGGGGGAGGCACGGACCCTGCGCAGCTTTGACGGCTCCAGCAAGATCATCGACATTGTGCTGGAACGCTTGCCCAACACCATGATCCTGATGACCACATCCCTGGTCATCGTGGCGCTGACCGGGCTGGGCATGGGGCTTTTTGTGGCCACCCGTCCCGGCACCTGGATCGATCGGGCAATCTCCGGCTTTGCAGCCATCACCTACGCCATCCCTACCTGGTGGATCGGGATTCTGCTGATTCTGGTTGTTTCCGTGCAGTGGCGCCTACTGCCTTCGGGGGGTATGTACAGTACGCCACCCCCCGAGGGTGGCTGGCCACGGTTCCTGGATATGGCCCAGCATGCCATTCTGCCCGTACTTTCCATGGTGCTGGTCAGTGTCGGGCCCTATATTTACGGTATCCGGACCATTACACTCAACATCGCCCAGGAAGACTTCGTGGCGATGGCCCGCACCAAGGGCCTGCCGGAACGCCGTGTACGCAATATCCATATCCTGCGGGTGGCGGCGCCCCCCATTGTGACCGGGCTGATTTTCGGCCTGGCCGGATCCCTTTCCGGCTCCATTCTCATTGAGACGGTATTCAACTGGCAGGGCATGGGCCGCCTGTATTACGATGCCCTGGCCGGTACGCCGGACGAAGGCGTGATTGTCGCCTTGACCTTCATGTTCACCCTGATGTACGTCGGCATTCGCCTTCTGCTGGAAATTCTGTATCTGTTCCTGGATCCCCGGGTCAGTTATTCGAGCTGATGCGCCTCTCACAGATTGGGACCGCCCTGCGGTCCAGTGTCATGGGAATTCTGGGGCTCCTCCTGCTGAGCCTGCAGGTGGTGCTGGCCCTGTACGTAATCTTTACCTTTCCGGCTGAGTTCGGGGAGCGGTACTGGAGCAACCCTGTGCATTGGGTCGACAATCCCAAGGCCAGTCCCCCGGCCTGGATTCATCGTCTGCGAGGCAGTGCCGGCGTAACCCATTGGGTAGCAGAACGGACGATGCCGGACAGTGTAGAGGAAGTCGGCCGGAACCTGATTGCCGATTACCGCATACCCTATACCTACGAGACACAGGGCGTGCCCGCATTCCTTTCCCTGGCCGTAGCCGATGTCCACTTTGCAGAGCGGGCCCCTATTCTGGGTCTGACCCTCATTCGGCCGGACGACAGCCGCATCAGCCTCCTGCGACACGCCGTGAAGGGGCCCCGTGACGGTGAGGAAGGTCCCTATACCCGGCACGTGACCGATCCCCTGCGCATACAGGTCAATGCGGAAGAAGGGGTTCTGTCTTCACTCCAGGAATTCCTGGCCGACACCTATGGCCTGCAGCTGGGTGAGGCTGAAATCCGGAGCCAGGTGCTGGCTATCCTGTTCGGGACACCGCAGGGCGAGGGACCGGAATTCGTACCCCTGACCGGGACGTATGAGTTTCTTCTGCAGACGGCCACACGGGACGCCAGCGATCGCGTCGGTTCCCTGAAGCTGGTTGTCGGCGGCAATGCCTTCGGCTCCATGGGCACCGACAGTATAGGCCGGGATCTGGGCCAGGGCCTGTTGTATGGCCTGCCCGTAGCCCTGCTGATTGGCGTTGTGGTTTCCTTGCTGTCGACCGCCATCGGCACGGCCCTGGGCATCACCAGCGGTTACATGGGCGGCACGGTCGATACGGTGATACAGCGCCTGTCGGACATTGTGGCCAACATCCCGGTGCTGCCGCTGCTCATTTTCCTGCTGTTTATCATAGGTCCCAACCTGAGTGTGATCATGGGCATCCTGATCGCTTTCAGCTGGCCGGGTCTGGCCATCCAGATCCGCGTGATGGTTCTCCATATGCGTTCCAGCCAGTTGATCGAGGCCATTCAGAGTCTGGGATCGTCGCGGGCCCGTATCATGTTCCGGCATATCCTGCCTCAGATCATGCCCTATTTTCTGGCCCAGATCATTTTCACGGCGCCCTCCGCCATCCTGGCCGAAGCCGGTCTCAGTTTCCTGGGGCTGGGGGATCCCTCGATACCGACATGGGGCCAAATTCTGGAAGCGGGTTTCCGCACCGGGGGTGTTTATGTAGGATATTGGTGGTGGATCATTCCCCCGGGCCTGCTGATTGTCCTGGTGGCCCTGACCTTCATGCTGATTTCCCTGGCCATCGAGCCTGTGGTCAATCCACGCCTGCAACACACCCGCCGGTAGACAGACATCTCCATGGCCAAGCTGCTGGAAGTGAGGAACCTCATTCTGCACTATGCGGATCCGCAGGGTACCGTGCGGGCTGTGGACGGTATCTCTTTCGACATTGCCACGCCGGGCACTGCCTTGGGGATTGTCGGGGAATCGGGATGTGGCAAGTCCAGTACCGCCAATGCCCTGATGCGGCATCTGCCCGGCAACACGGCCCGTTTTGAAGGAAACGTGAGCCTGGCGGGCGATCTGATCTCGGCCTATGACGCCCAGCGTTTTCACCGGGAGGTGAAGTGGAAACGCATAGCCCTGGTACCGCAGGGCGCGATGAACAGCCTGAATCCGGTCATGCGCATCGGGGCCCAGATCATCGAACCCTATCTGGTGTCCGGCCAACGCACGCGGGCGGAGCTGCGGGGCAAGGCGGAAGCCCTGCTGGAACAGGTAGGACTGCCCGCCAGCGTCTATACGCTGTATCCGCACGAGCTGAGTGGCGGTATGAAGCAGCGTGTCATGATCGCTGCTGCTCTCATCTACGAGCCCAGTCTCCTGATCATGGACGAACCCACGTCGGCCCTGGATGTAAGCGTCCAGGCCCAGATCATGAATCTGCTGAAGGATCTGGTGGCGGAGGGTCTGTCCCTTATTTTCATTACGCATGACATTGCACTGGCCAGTGACATCTGTGATCAGCTGGCTGTGGTGTACGCCGGCCAGCTGGCCGAGATCGGGGCCGCCGAGCAGGTGCTGCAGGCGCCGGCCCATCCCTATGCCCGCAAGCTACTGGCCAGTATTCCGCGCTTGCAGGACGGGGTTCTGCCCGAGTTCATTCCCGGTGCCCCGCCGGACCTGCGGGACCTGCCTGACGGCTGCCGTTTCCAGTCCCGGTGCGACCGCACGTGGGAACTGTGCCAACAGCCACCCCCACCTCTGCCCGCACCCACAGGCCAGACGACATGGTGCTGGCTCCATGATCCCCAGGCTGACAGATCCGAGGAGGCAAGGTGACAACCCCGACAGCGAAGACTAACCCGATTCAGCTGCGCAACCTCGAAACCATTGCGGACTACGAGGCGGCCGAGGTGCTGCAGCGGGATGTCTGGCAAACCACTGACCTGTTCGTCACGCCTCTGCACGTGATGCTGACCGCCCAGCACAATGGCGGGCTGGTACTGGGCGCATTCGAGCATGCCTGTGCGGATGCGCCCTGTCTGGTGGGTTTCCTGTTCGGGTTTCCGGGGCGTACGGAAGAGGGGCAATGGAAGCATTGTTCCCATATGATGGCGGTACGGGCAGAGTATCGGAACAGGGGTATCGGACAGCAGCTGAAACAGTGGCAGTCCCGTTTTGTCCAGGCACAGGGCCTGTCCCTCATTACCTGGACGGTCGATCCCCTGCTGACGCGCAACAATCATCTCAACTTCCACAAACTGGGTGTTGTCTGCCGCCGCTACCATGCGAACTGGTATGGGAGTGACATTGGCGGGGGCATACCGTCGGACCGGTTTGAGGTGGAGTGGCATGTGGGATCGACTGCCCGGACCATCGATGCCTGGCGTGCCCGGGTACTGCAGGCCCATGCCGCAAGCCCTGAGCGCAGTGTCTATCATGTCTCCATGGCCATGTATCTGTCCCTGCCCCTGGATACCGTGCTGCAACAGGCAGGGCCGCTGATCACGCTTGAAGTGCCGCCTGCCTACGAAATGCTTCTGGAGCAGGATCGGGACAGGGCGCTGGCCCTCAGACTGAAGTCACGGGCCTTGCTGTCCACACTGCTGCAACAGGGATACCGGGTCGTGGATCTCTGCCGGGAAACGGATTGCGTCTATTATCTCCTTGCACGCTAGACAGCTTGGCCAACGCATGCCGATGTGTCTTGGCTGCCCAAGACATGCCCCGGCCCTGTAAGGCATCCCTATTCCTTCATATCTTCCCTCGTCAGCCAGTACAGCCGTACCCCAAGAGATTGCACCCGCAAAAAATATCCGGCGAAAACAGGTCTTCTCTGTGTTGCAAGCGCATGAGGGCGTGTGCCGCGGCATATGGATTGCACAGTACGGGGTAAAGGTCAGGTGCCAGAACTGCAGGAGACCAAATTCTGTCGCTACGCCCTGTTGCGTACCTGGCAAGACCCAGTATGTTTGCCGGTGAGGACCAGCCTATGTCTACACCCTGTCCCACCCTCCCACCAGATGGATGCTCACGAGCCATGCCGTTGCCAGAACACGCGGATGATATCTGTATCGCAGGGCATCCGGATGCCCCGCCGCTCAGTTAGCCGATCGCGATGCAATGTGGCATAGTACACTAAAATCCGGTTTGTGATTGGCCAATGACGGAGGATGAGAAGGTTATCTACCTCGGGGCAGCGGTCAGTGAAACCGGCAAATACGCCCGTGAGGGCAGGGATACGCGCCAAGGCTACGGTGTCTGGCTGGATTGGGTCAACAATGAGTACGGAGGTATCCAGGTGGGTGATGAGCGCTACCGGGTGGAACCCATCATGTACGACGATGAAGGCGATCCGGATACCGCGGCTCGGCTGGTGGAAAAGCTGATTACCGAGGATCAGGTGGATTTCCTCCTGGGACCCTACAGCTCGTCCCTGACCCAGAGCACCAGTGCCATTGCCGAAAAACACAACAAAATCATGATCTGAGGGTAATGGATCGGCTGAGACCCTCTTCGAGCGAGGTTTTCAGAACCTGTTCGCTGTATTGACGCCGGCGCTGGACTATACCAAAACGGCGTTGCAGCTGCTGGCAGCCGAGGGGACCCAAACCGTTGTCATTGCCTACGAGGACACGGCCTTTCCGACCAGCGTAGCCGATGGGGCCCAGTATTGGGCCGCAGAGTACGGTTTTGAGGTGCTCGGTATTGAAACCTACCCCCTGAACATCGCGGACGTCAGCGGCATTATGGCCAAATTCAAGGAGCTGGAACCGGATGTCTTTATAGGAGGCGGGTATTTCAACGATGCCGTTCTCTTCATTCGGGCGGCCAAGGAGATGGACTTCAACCCCAAAGCGATGGTGATCACGGTCAGTCCAAGCAACCCGAAACTGGTCCAGGAGCTGGGCGCGGATGCCGAATATGTCATTGGACCTACCCAATGGGAAGCATCCATGAGCTATGCCGACGACTACTTCGGTACCGCTGCCGAGTATGCGATGCGCTATGAAACCATGTGGAACGAGCCCCCAACCTACCAGGCTGCGGAATCGACAGCCACCGCGCTGGCCCTGCACTTGGCCATTGAGGCGGCGGGGGCTCTGGATACCGACACGGTGCGCGAAGCCCTGCGCAACCTGGACGTAGTGACTGTCTACGGTCCCATCCAATTTGATGCCAAGGGTCGGAACGCCCGCAAGCCCATGGGCGCGATTCAGATCCAGGACAGTGAAATTCTCGTTGTGGCGCCTGCCGAGGCGTCCGGGGCCGAGCTGCGCTACCCTGCCCCGGCTTGGTCTGATCGGTAACGTCCGGAAGAGACAGGCAGGACATGACGACAGGCGCGCATCGCAGGCGCGCCTGTCCGCTTGGGCTTGTCACCTATGGAACAGTTTCTGCAAGCCCTTGTCAGCGGGCTGTTGCTGGGGGGCTTCTATGCCCTCATGGTCTTGGGCTTCTCCGTGATCTGGGGAGTAATGGGTGTGATCAACCTGGCCCACGGGGAATACCTGATGCTTGGGGCCTACATGGCTTGGGGACTGTACCGCTTCTTCACCTGGGATCCGTTCCTCTCGCTTGTCCTGATTCTGCCGCTCATGTTTCTGGTGGGCTATCTCATGCAGATCGTTCTGATCAACCGCATCGTAGAGCGCCCCCACCTGATGTCCCTGCCCGTGACCTTTGGCATCTCTATCGCCCTGGCCAACCTCGGCAAGATCCTGTTCACCGCGGATCCCCGCAATGTGACGGTAGCCTATAGTGGCGCGGTGGAACTGGCCGGGATCACCTTGCCCATTGCCAAGACCATCATATTCGGCCTGGCCCTGTGCATGATGCTCGGCCTGCATCTTTTTCTGCAGCGCAGTCGCCTGGGCAAGTCAATCCGGGCTGCAGCCCAGAACAAGAATGCGGCCCGGATCGTAGGCATCGACATCAACCGTGTTTACGCGGTCACCGCGGGGCTCTGCATTGCGCTGACCGCGGCGGCGGGCGCCATGCTCAGCCCTGTCCAGGCTATCTTTCCGTTCATGGGGCCTCCCTTCACCCTGCAGGCGGTCACCATTACCGCACTGGGCGGTTTGGGACGCATCCCCGGTGCACTGATGGGCGGCATCGTTCTCGGCGTTACCGAGATATTCATTTCCACGTATGTACCCGCTATCGGTACCAACCTGGGCGTGGCCACCAGTTTTGTGCTCCTGGTCATTATCCTCATATTGCGTCCACAGGGGCTGTTGGGTGGTTTGCGCCCGTACGATGCGGAGACCGCGTGATGCGCACACAAGGTGGGGCCAACGCCGGCAAGCCGGCACAAAAGGCCAAAACGGGCACGGCCACACGATCGCAATCCACGCCGCTATCACATTATGCCCAGTGGCAGCAGCGCCTGCACCGGTGGGGACAGGGCGGGACCGGGTTGCTGCTCTGGCTGCTGTTGTTGCTTCTGCTTGCCTTGTATCCGTACCTTGGCGTCTCCAGCCTCGCTCTTTTCGCAGGCAGCCAACTCTTTGTGCTGGTGACCCTGGCCTCCAACTGGCATCTCATAGGCGGTATGACCGGCTACGTCGACTTTGGCCATGCCGTCTTTTTCGGCATTGGCGCCTATGTCATGGGTATTCTGGTCACCCGTTCGCCGCTCCTGATTTCCCCCGAGTGGAGTTTCTGGCAGGCACTGCCGCTCAGTGGCGTTATGGCCGCCCTCTTTGCCCTCCTGATTGGACTGCCTACCCTGCGTCTCAAGGGGCCCTACTTCTCCATCGCCATGCTGGGTACTTTTGTCGCGATGCGCGAGATCGTGCGTGTATTGCGCCCGCTTACCGGTGGCAGCGTCGGGCTGAATCTGCCGCCGGTTCTCAATCGTCTGGGGGATTACTATCTGATGCTGGGGATCATGGGACTGGTGGTGTCGATGATCTGGTGGATCCGGCACAGCGAGTTCGGCCAAAGTCTCATCGCCATCCGCGAAGACGAAATTGGGGCAGAGATGCGTGGCATCAATACGACTCTCCATAAAATTGTTGCCTTTATGATCGCCGCTTTTTTCACAGGCATCGTTGGCGGCTTTTGGCCCTGGCAGAATACGTTTATCGATCCGGATGTGGTCTTCATCGAAGCCCGTACCGTCGAAATGGTGATGATGTCCATGCTGGGGGGTCTGGGTACGGTATGGGGACCACCCCTGGGGGCCGTCGTCATCTACTTCCTGGAGAATCTCGTCTGGGGACATCTGTTCGGATTTTATCTGCTGGCTCTGGGGATACTGCTGGTTTTGCTGGTGCTGTTCCTGCCAGAGGGCGTCCTGGGCACGCTGGGTGATCGCAGCGGCACGTCGCTGGGCCGGCTTCTGAGTCGTGTTACCCAACGCAAGCAAGGCTAGGCAGTGTTGTGACCCATGCATCGTTGCCCCTGCCGCCTGTCGCTGTCCGCCCTGTCTTGTCCACTGCCTGCTGACTGTATGGCTCATGTCTGACCCCCTGCTGGCAGGACATGCCGTATCCAAGTCCTTTGGTGGCCTGCATGCTGTCCACAACGTGGATTTCGCGATCTATCCCGGCGAAATTGTCGGCCTGATTGGCCCCAACGAGAGCGGCAAAACGACCCTCTTTGATTGCCTGAGCCGTTTGCAGAAGATTGACAGCGGCCAGATATTTTTCAAGGGGCGGGATGTGACCCGTGTGCACCCGTTTCAAATCGCCAGGATGGGCTTGACGAGGACCTTCCAGGCGGTGCGCGTCTACCGCAAAATGACGGTTCTGGACAATATGCTGATCAGTCACCAATGGCGTGATGCATCCATCCTGCGCATGCTTCGACGCAGTCAGGCCTACTGTCCGCCATGCCCGTGAACTGCTGGAATTTCTGCAGATAGGGCATCTCACCCATGAGAATGCGGGCAACCTCTCGGGGGGCCAGCGCCGTTTGCTGGAGATCGGCATGGCTCTTATGCCCGATCCTGACATCCTGCTCTTCGCTGAAGCCACGTCGGGC
The DNA here is from genome assembly GCA_965200385.1 of Caldilineaceae bacterium. Taxonomy (GTDB): domain Bacteria; phylum Chloroflexota; class Anaerolineae; order Caldilineales; family Caldilineaceae; genus Bin34. Next base: position 2,441,120 of record OZ241342.1, on the reverse strand, counting down.
GTCAATCCCACCCTGATCGAAACCATCAAGGACCGTATTCGGATGCTCAACGCCCAAGGCAAGACCTTTCTCCTCATCGAACACAACATCAACTTCATTGCCGATCTCTGCAGCCGGGTTTACGTGCTCAATCACGGCGAAAATCTCGCCGAAGGCACACCACAGGAGATTTTGCAGAATGAAACCGTGATCGATGCTTATTTCGGCTCGTGATGCCACCCGTTCCCACCATGTCTGCATCCCTGCTTGCCGTTCACGACCTCTATGCCGGGTATCAGGATTTCGACATCCTCCAGGGTGTCGATCTCGAAGTGGCAACGGGTGAGATCGTCTGTGTTATTGGCCCCAACGGCGCCGGCAAAGCCACTGTCTTCAAGGCCATCTATGGCTTGATCCCTGTGCGTCAGGGCACAGTGCAGTTTGACGGCAAGGAGATCACCAATGCCCGGCCCCAGGACCTGCTGCGGGCCGGGGTCGCGATTGTACCCCCAGTTGCGCAGCGTCTTTCCGCAGATGACGGTTGGCGAAAATCTTGAAATGGGCATGTATCTGGAAAACGATCAGGCGCGCATTCACCAACGCATGCAGTACATCCTGGAACTGTTTCCACGCCTGGCGGAACGGCGCGGACAGATGGCTGGCACCATGTCCGGTGGTGAACAGCGCATGCTGGAGATCGGTCGTGCGCTGATGCTGGAACCCAAGATCGTAATGATGGACGAACCGCGTGCCGGGCTTTCCCCGTTGATCACCCGCATGATCTTCGACAACATCCAATACCTCAATCGTGAAATCGGGTTGACCGTGTTGATGATCGAACAAAATGCCCGTCAGGGTCTGGAAGTCAGCCACCGGGGGCTATGTACTGGAATTGGGCCGCAACGCCTATACAGGTCCCGCCCAGGCCTTGCTGGACAACCCCGATGTACGTCGTGCCTTCTTGGGCGGCCGCTGAGACAAGGAAGGCAAAAGCCGGTATGCGGCATGGTGAATTTGACGGGCACGGCCCAAGCGCTTGCGGCCCTGTACTGTTGGGGCGTCAGGTGCCGAAGTACAGTGCACTCCGCAGCACATGTCTGGCGGATAGTGGCCAGGAGGCCAAAAGAGGTTAGGATCAAGGCATCCCGGTTCAGGCCACCCGCTGGTTGCGGGGTATGGCTGTCTGCCTGATGACAGAGGCACCATGACCGGGGCAGGTATCCGTGGCTGTACCTGTCAAAAAACTTGCCATGGGACGATTTTGCACTGACACCCGAGGAGATCGCTGCATGACCGAGCAGCCCCGAAACCGCATGCGGGTTGAGGCCGTGGAACTGCACCATATCCGCATGCCCTACGTACATCCTTTTGAGACGAGTTTCGCCCGGGAGACCCACCGGGAATCCATTCTGGTATGCGTGCAGGCTGACGGCGTATCCGGCTGGGGCGAATGTGTGGCCGGCTCCGGTCCCTGGTATTCCTATGAAACCATCGGTACCGCCCGGCATGTCATGGAGGACTACCTGATTCCTGTACTCCTGCACCGCGATCTGTACCAGCCCGCGGATGTGGCCGCGCTGTTTGAACCGGTACGGGGCCATGCCATGGCCAAGGCTGCCCTGGAAAACGCCCTGTGGGATCTGCAGGGCCAGATACTGGACATGTCCCTGCAAGACCTGCTGGGCGGGACCCGCACCACGGTGCCGGTGGGAGTCAGTGTGGGCATTGAAGCTACCTTGGCCGAACTCACCGCGAAGGTGGAGGAATTCGTCGCTCTGGGCTACCGGCGCGTCAAGCTCAAGATCAAGCCGGGCTGGGATGTCCAGGTCGTGGCGCACATACGTGACCGCTGGCCGGATCTGGCGTTGCAGGTGGATGCCAATTCAGCCTATACGCTGGCGGACCGGGAGCGCTTGCAGGAACTGGATCACTTTGACCTGCTTCTCATCGAACAGCCTTTTCACCATGAAGACATGGTGGAACATGCGGAACTCCAGCGGACGCTCACTACCCCGGTCTGCCTGGATGAAAGCATTCACTCCCTGCATCATGCCCGTTGGGCCCTCAAGATTGAGGCCTGCCGGAATATCAACATCAAGGTAGGACGCGTGGGGGGGCTGACCGCAGCCCGAGCCGTCCATGACTTGTGTCAGACAGCCGGGATTCCTGTCTGGTGTGGGGGTATGCTGGAGACCAACGTGGGACGGGCGGCCAACGTGGCCTTGGCCAGCCTGCCCAATTTTTCGTTGCCCGGCGACATTTCCGCCTCGGATCGGTACTTCCACCGTGACATTGCCGAACCCGATTTCTGCCTGAACGCCGATTCCACCATGACGGTACCGCAGGCCGCAGGCCTGGGCGTACAGGTACAGCGCCCGGCGCTGCAGGCTGTCACCCTGGCCTCTGCACGCTTGGCCTGAAGGGGCTACCCCTTGTCACCTCCTGTACTTCCCTGTGCTCCTGGATCAATGACCATGCAGACTTTTGTCTGTTGGGCACCATATTGCGCTAGAATAGTCCGGAACCACTTCCCTCACACTGCTCCCTGCTTCCACAGCGTGCTTGGCATTGCAACGTCTGGCCGGAAGCCCATGCTCCCCGGATGGGTTGTGCGTTGACCTTGTTGTTTCATTGGCTATTTGCGAGAGGTGAAGGTATGAAGTTCTTGAATAGATTGGGTGTAGGTATCCTGGTGTTGATGCTGGGTGTACTGGTGGCCGCCTGCGGTGGTGCTGCCCCGGCAGCTGAAGAGGCCATGCCGGCTGCCGAAGCTGAAGCCGAAGAAACCATGGCTGAGGAAGCTATGGGGGGCAATCCGCTGGAATCGCCCGTCTTGTGGGATCGTGTAGCTGCCGGTGAACTGCCACCCCTGGAAGATCGCCTGCCCAACGAACCCTTCGTGGTGGGCCCGGGAGTCCTGTTGCCCGAAGACCATGTGGAGTGGAAGCCCGGCGTATACGGCGGCACCCTCCGCACGTTGCACTTCCGCCCCGACTGGAATCCGGATATCTTTGTGGGCATGAACGAGCCCCTGCTCTCGGCCCCGGGTTTGGGTGTACAGGGCATTCGCGGCAACATTCTGCGTGACTTTGAAGTGTCCAACAACAACCAGACCTTCGTTTTTCACATGCGTGAAGGCCTGAAGTGGTCAGACGGCACCCCGGTCACGACGGAAGACGTGCGCTTCGTGGCGGAAGACATCTATGGCAACGAGGAGCTGACGCCCAACTATCCCAAGCGTTTCCGGACACGGAACAATCCTACCGGCACCCCGATGACTCTGTCCGTCATTGACGATTTCACCTTCCAGGTGGATTTCGATGCTTCCTACGGCGGTTTTCTCCGCAATCTGACCATTGAGACCTGGAATGGCTGGACCGAGCTGGTGCGCCCGGCTCATCACCTCAAGCAGTTCCACACCGGCTACGTGGATCTGGAAGATCTGCGGGATCTGCTGGATGAAATGAACCTGACGGACGAGTGGAACCAGGTGTTTACCGCCAACGATTGTCTCAGCTGGCACGTAAATCAGGAAAAGTGCATCGTTTCACCCGTCCTGACCCCGTGGCAGCGTGTGGAAGCGTCCGAACCCGGTCTCCTGGTGTTTGAGCGCAATCCCTACTACCACAAGGTGGATACGGAAGGCAAGCAGCTGCCCTACATCGACAAGCTGGTTTCCAAGCTGGTGGAAGATGTGGAGATGGTCAACACGGGTATTCTGACCGGTGAAGCTGACTTCATGCGCGAAAGCACAGGCCTGGTCAAGATTCCGCTGTATGTCGAAAACGGCCCCAAGGGTGGCTATCGCCACCAGCTGCTGGACATGCACGTGGACTCCAGTTCCGTCTGGATCAACCAGACCTACAACGCCGAAGACGATCCCCAGGCGGCAGCCTGGCGTGACGTGGTCTCCGATGTACGTTTCCGCCAAGCGGTCAGCCTGTCCCTGGATCGGGGTGAAATGATCGAATCCCTGTACTTTGGCTACGCTACGCTGCCCATGGACACGGTAGGGGAAGAGCTGTCCGTACAGGATCTGGATCAGGCCAATGCCCTGCTGGACGCGGTGGGCCTGGATCAGCGCGATGCGGACGGTTTCCGCCTGTATCCCGATGGTGAGCCCTTCACCATGTTGATCGAACATGGTGCCCATGCACCTGATCTCGAACCGGCTTCGGAACTCGTGGGCGAATACCTGAAGGCAGTGGGCATCAATACCACAGTCAAGAAACTGGACCCGTCCCTGTGGGCCCAGCGGCGCAACAACAACGAACTGCAGGCTACCGTCTTCTGGGCACATGACCAGGGCTGGGACAACAACTGGACCAGTGACACCATTCAGCGGGCCGGTTACGCCTGGTGGATCTACATGACCCAGCCGGACAACGACATGGGTATGGAGCCGCCCCAGTGGGTAGTTGATTCCTTCGACCTGGATGTGGCCCGCTGGGGTTCTGTATCCGGTGGCGACGAGTACAATCAGTACAAGGAAGACGGCAATGCCTGGCACCGGGCCAACCTGCCTGAGATTACGGTGGTGGAAAACGTGAAGTACCCGCTGATCGTGTCCTTGGGCATGGACAACGTGGCGACCGGTGGCTTTGCCATTGCGCAGAACTTCGCCATGGAACAGCTGTTTTACACCAACCCCGAGGATCACCAGTAGAGCGATCGTATAGTGCCGGGCGCGGGACTCGGGCCTTGTGCCCCATCTCCCGCGCCCGGCGGTTCGACAAGTACGGGGAACGCTGCCCGCCGCGCAACCGCCAGTAGAGTGAAATTCGATGATTGCCTACATAGTTCGCCGTACAGTTATGCTGGTGCCAATCCTGATCCTGATTTCAGTGGTGTCGTTTGTCATCATTGAACTTCCGCCCGGTGACTGGGTTACCTACCACATCGAAAACCTGCGGGCCTCCGGGGTCCAGCTGAACGAAGAGGAAGCCGATCGTCTGATCGCCATGTACGGGTTTGACGAACCTGCCTGGCAAAGATACGTCAAATGGATGCGCGGCATTGTCTTCAAGTTCAATTTCGGCTGGTCTTTCCAGTGGGGCAAGACGGTCAACGAACTCCTGTCCGAGCGTCTGCCGCTGACCTTGCTGATTTCGCTTATGGCTCTGATCTTCTCTTGGCTGATCGCGATTCCCATCGGCATCTTTTCGGCTACCCACCAGTACTCCGTACTGGATTACTTTTTCACCTTCTTCGGATTCCTGGGATTGGCCACACCACCCTTTCTGCTGGCTATGGTGCTGGCCTGGAATATCTTCAAGTACACCGAATTTTCGCCTTTGGGCCTGTATTCCATCGAATACATGGATGAACCCATGTCCCGGGCCAAGTTCGTGGATATGCTGAAACACTTGATTCTGCCCTTGGTCATCATTGGCCTGAACGGAACCGGAGCCCTCATCCGCGTGATGCGGGGCAACCTGCTGGATGAATTGAAAAAGCAGTATGTCATTACGGCTCGGGCGAAAGGGGTTGCGGAAATGCAGATCCTGTTCAAGTACCCGGTCCGCATGTCCATGAATCCCGTGATCAGCACCATCGGCTGGATCCTGCCCGGCATTTTTTCCGGCGAGGTGCTGGTGTCCCTCATTCTGGGACTCCAGACCACAGGGCCCCTGCTCCTGCGGGCCGTGTTGGCCCAGGACATGTTTCTGGCCGGCAGCATCGTGATGATCCTCAGTGTCCTCACGGTGATTGGCACCCTGCTGTCAGACATCCTGCTGGCAGCGCTGGATCCGCGTATTCGCTATGAAGGGGCGGCCGCCCGCTAACCAGATGCAGGAGTACGGAACCGAGCCATGACCGTATCTGTCGATACTGCCGAGGAAGTCCTGATCCCGGGCGTCGCCGAACAGGACGAAAGTTTTTATTATGCCAGCCAGTGGGAGTTGATCTGGTGGCGCTTTCGCCGCCACCGTGTCGCCATCGCCTGTACGCTGTTGCTGATCATGATGTATGTCCTGGCGATCCTGCCCGGTTTTTTCAGCCCCTACTTGCCTGCCACACGTTTTGAAAAGTACCAGGAAGCACCGCCGGTGCGTATCCACTGGTCCTACAGGGATGAAAATGGCCAGCGTACCTTTACGGGACCGTTCTTCTACGGATTTGAAAAAACCCTGAACCAGGCCACCTTCAAGTACGAGTTTCACCCCATCACCGATGTCCGTTATCCCGTACGGCTTTTTGTGTCAGGGCAGGAGTACACGGTTTTCCACGACATCACGGCAACGCTCCATTTCTTCGGTTCGGTACCAGACGCGCCCCCTCTCATGCTGTTCGGTGCCGATCGACTGGGCCGGGATCTTTTTACCCGTACCCTGTACGGTGCCCGCATATCGTTGTCCATCGGTCTTATCGGGGTAGCGCTCAGCCTCATTCTGGGCGTGGTGCTGGGCGGGATTTCAGGCTATTTCGGGGGTGTGACGGATGAGATCATCCAGCGCCTCATCGATTTCCTGATTTCCATTCCGGCGCTGCCGCTGTGGATGGCCCTGTCGGCGGCCTTGCCCCGTGACTGGCCCGTGCTGCGCACCTACTTCGCGATCACGATTATTCTCTCCATCCTGGGCTGGACGGGTTTGGCCCGCGTGGTACGCGGCAAGCTGCTGGCCCTGCGCGAAGAGGACTATGCCATGGCGGCCAAGGCAGCCGGCACGAGCGAATCCCGTATCATTTTCAAGCACCTGCTGCCCGGGTTCACCAGCCACCTCATCGTCACCGTCACCCTGCAGGTGCCGGGCATGATACTGGCGGAAACCTCCCTGAGCTTTATCGGTCTGGGCATTCAGCCGCCAGCCGTAAGCTGGGGTACCCTGCTGCAGGATGCCCAGGACATTGTGGCTATCGCCCAACATCCCCATCAGCTGATTCCGGCGGCATGGGTTATGGCGGCGGTACTGCTCTTCAATTTTGTGGGGGACGGTTTGCGTGATGCAGCCGATCCCTATTCCGATCACTAGACAGAATCACGGTTGTCATGGCCCAGTCTCATACCGATGACCTGCTGTTGGAGGTCAAGAACCTTCAAGTGCATTTTTTCCTGTACGAAGGGATCGTCCAGGCGGTCAACGACGTGTCCTTCGACGTCTACCAGGGGCGTACGCTGGGGATTATCGGGGAAAGCGGATCGGGCAAATCCGTCTCCGCCCAGTCCGTAATGGGCATCGTACCCAGCCCGCCGGCCCGGATGCTGGGGGGTGAAATCATCCTGCACGAGCAAAAGGCCGCCGATATCGAGGATCTGATCGATCTGGCCCAGCTCGATCCCCGGGGCTCCGCGTACCGCCGGATCCGTGGCGGGGATATCGGCATGATATTCCAGGAGCCCATGACTTCCTTCAGCCCTCTGCACACCATAGGGCAACAGATTGGGGAAGCCATCCTGTTGCACATCCCGGGCGCGACACCGGCCTCGGCCCAGGAACGCACCGAAGATCTGTTGCGCAGGGTCGGTATCCCGCGCCCGGACCGGGCCGTGGACGCCTATCCCCATGAGCTGTCAGGCGGGATGCGCCAGCGGGCCATGATCGCCATGGCGCTGTCCTGTGATCCCTTGCTCCTGATTGCGGATGAACCCACCACGGCCCTGGACGTTACGATCGAAGCCCAGATCCTGGAGCTGATTCAGACCCTGCAGGCCGAACTGAACATGGCTATCATCTACATCAGCCATGATCTGGCGGTAGTCGGCGGTTTGGCGGATGAAGTTATGGTGATGTACCTGGGTCGGGTCATGGAACATGCCGACGCGGAAGCCATTTTCGATGAGCCCCTGCATCCTTACACCAAAGCCCTTTGGCAATCCATTCCCAAGATTGACGGACCTTTGGAACCCCTGGTGCCGATCGCGGGCAACATTCCCAGTCCCTTCGCTGTCCATCGGGGCTGCCCTTTCTTTGCCCGTTGTACGGAGCGCATTCCCGATGTATGTGATGCACACATACCACCTGCAGTCGAAGTGAACCCGGGCCATACGGTGCGCTGTTTTCTCTATACCGACGATCATACACCTGCTATGGACGTTTCCGCGGACGGCGCTCTGGAGTCGGCTCATGCCTGAAAACGGTAACCTGCTCGAAATCAACGGCTTGTGCAAGTACTTCCCTATCAAACAGGGTTTTTTCCGTCGTGTCGTGGGGTATACCAAGGCTGTAGACGATGTATCCTTCCAGGTGGCGGCAGGCGAAACCCTGGGTATCGTAGGCGAGTCCGGCTGTGGCAAGACGACGCTCGGCCGCACCATTCTGCGTCTCTACGATCCAACGGCGGGGGCCATTCGTTTCTATCTGGATGACCGTACGCTGGAAGTGGAAAATCTTGCCGCCGACGAGAAGAAACTGTTCCGGCGCCGGGCCCAGATGATCTTCCAGGATCCCTTTGCCTCCCTGAATCCCCGTATGAACATCCTCGAAACGGTTGGGGAGCCGTTGCGGGTCAATGGCGTGGCTACGGGGTCCGAGCTGGAAGAACGCGTGGCCCGTATCATTCAGCAGGTCGGTTTGCGCGTGGAACACCTGCGTCGCTATCCGCACAGCTTCAGTGGCGGGCAGCGCCAGCGCATCGGGATCGCCCGGGCCCTGGTCGTAAATCCGCGTCTGGTGGTGGCGGACGAACCGGTATCGGCCCTTGACGTTTCCATTCAGGCCCAGATCCTGAATCTGCTGCAGGAACTCCAGGTGGAGTTTGACCTCACCTATCTGTTCGTTTCCCATGACATGAGCGTGATCCGCTACATTTGTGATCGGATTGCGGTCATGTATGCCGGCCAGCTGGTGGAGCTGGGGCCCAAAGAGGATCTGCTGGAACGCCCCCGGCATCCCTATTCCGCCATGCTGCTGGCCGCGGTGCCGCGCACGGCCAAGGGGGCCCGGGGCCAACGCCTGATCACGGCGGGTGAGCCACCGGATCCGGCAAATCTGCCACCCGGATGCGTCTTCCAGGCCCGTTGTCAACATGTCCAGGACATCTGCCGCACCGAGGCACCGCCTGCCGTGAGTATCAGCGACCGGCATTTTGCCGCCTGTCATTTTGCATCTGAGCTGGAGCTTGACGGCATTACGATGGCACCTGTTACCCTGGAGGCGTGAGAGCACGGCGTGCCATGCCCCCGGATCTGAAACCGGTACCCGTACACCATTACATTCTCACTTACCTGTATGTATTCGTGGCGGGGGCCATGGCTCTGTTCTGCGCGTTTGTCTTGCGGGATACCTACCGGTTTGCCCTGATCAACCTGGATCTGCATCGCTACACGATTCACGTCAACGTGATCATGGCTTCCATCATCCTGCTGGGTGTTGGCTGTCTGGTGTTTCTGGTAGCTGCGGAGCACTACTTGCGCGGAGCCCCCAATACCTACACGCAGTTGATCCGCTTCCTGCGCATGTTCATGTTCCCTCTTCTGCTTGCCGGGTTGGCTCATCTGGTGCATGCGGGGATAGGGTATGGCGCACATCAACAGTACGTCGACATGATGCGCCTCAGCGTGGGGCTGGCGGAAATCCTGGGTGGAATGCTGGTGGGATTCCTGGCATTCAAGGGGTTGGGGTACCGGTTGCTGGGCTGAGGGCCGTCGGAACTGCAACCTTGCCATGCTACGACTGTAGCAGGACTATGCGGGACCACAGCCTCTGTTGCGACCTGTACGCTGGCCTTGAACTTGCTCTGTATTGCCTGGTCGGGGACGAATTGGGCCAGTTCACAGGATGACTTCCTCGCCGTCAGGTTGGGCAAGTCCCGTCTGTGAAAACAGGATCTTGAACAGTGGGTCCAGCAAGTCGTCGCTGTCTTTGATAGCATCATTCCCGGGTGATCTTGTCCAATTGGTACAAGAAGCGATCCGGGCCATATTCTCCCTTGTGGACCAAGGCCTGCGGCACCCGTAGGCGAATATCCTGTTGCTCGCTCCACCTGGCAAACAGCAACCGGATGCCTGGGGTGTAGTCTTCAAGCTCCTGGCAGGTCAACTACAGAAGCCTGCCTCAGCAGCTCCTGTCGGCAAAGCTTTCACAGTACTCGCCACCAAGGGACTGCGAGCACATCGGGTGCAAGCCATTCGAGTTTGTCGCCGGTATGAAGCAAGAGACCCGCTCTGGCCTTGTTCCCGTATTCACGACGAAAAGTGCGCAAATGTTTGATGTCGCGGAGGCGTGGCCGGCTGGTTGACTTGACCTCAATTGGTAACAGGCGGTCTGCTATCTCAATGACGAAGTCCACTTCCTCACCCGTTAGGGACAAGGATCTTGCGCTGGCTGAACCCCTGGCGTGCTTCCCCGACGACGCTTCGGCTGTAGCTTGGTTCATAAAAGTGTGCTGGCCAGGCACATGCCGCTGCGCACACGGTGACAGTCCTGACGTCCGTCGCTGTGTACATCCCACCATACTTTATGCCTGCCGGGCTTGTCACCAGCGGTTCCGCACCAAGACTCACTCTGTCATGCAGGGCTCCAACTGGGTCGACACCAGTTCATCACCCTGTTGCAGCTCAGTCACCAGTCCCAGGGGTTCTCGTCCACCCGACTGGTGCGCTGCTTGGGCATCACCTGGCAGTATGTTGGGTATGGTCCAGCGCAGGTCCGACCTACGCTGGACGTACGCGGTCCTGGCCGATGTGTCAACCCTGGTGACCCGGTCTCGGTCCTCACCTGGCAGGGCCCGAGCACCAAGACCGGACCTACACGGGCCAAGGCACCCCAGTCCCCTGACCGGGACGCACCGCTCTGCATCCCGGTCACTCCGGAGAACATGGCCTGGACCGTTCTGCACACCTGGCCCCAGTCCTGGCCAGACGGGTTGTTGCACAAGCCGGGCCGCGGGGGCCAGGACACCCGTCGCCAAGCTCGCTGGCTGGGCTCTGCCTTACGCACTGCAGGGCTGCAGGCAGCCGCTCCACTTGGATATGTAGGGCCCCTGTGCCCTTGCCCACAGCGCACCCATAGGACCTTCCTGGCCGACTGCCTGTATATCCTTGCGTACCAGCATGGTTGCTGCCGTGCGTTACTCCCGGCGCAATACAGGATCGGCTACCGACACGTTATGGCTGACCTGTGTGTGTGGGGTGTAACCGGCAAGGGCACATGCCCTGTACGCACGACTCCCTAGTGCCTGCGGTTCGCCGTATACGGGGCGGGCTCTTCCGGTTGGGCGGCGGTGTCCGGCCAGGCAAAATTGTCAGCGGCGATATCTTGGGGAGTCAGGTTGTGGCGGTGCAGATCTACCAAGGCCTGCGCGGTGCAGGGCAGGTCTGGGTCAGGAGTATCCAGCCATTGTGCCAAGGCTGCCTCTTGCTCCGGCCCCCACAATGCTTGTGCCATTTCCATCAGCGTATCCCTATGGCCTTCCTGTCGACCTTTCTGCAGGCCTTCCTGCAGGCCTTCCTGTCGACCTTCCTGTCGACCTTCCTGCAGGCCGATCCGATGGGTATCCTTGAGTGTCAGCATGATTGCCTCCGTGCGTTGCCAAAACGCCAGTTCCGGGAAAGCCCCCTGGAACCGGTCATGTACTGCCTGCAATTCCTGCCACAGGCCCCGCAAGTAGTCCACCTGCCAGGCCTTCGTGATGGGCGCCAGTCGTGGCCGCAGGCGCGCCAGCAACAGATGCTCCAGCGCCCGGATGTCTTGGCCGTTAGGGTTCGCCGACCGGTGCTGCAGTTGCTTCAGGGCCAGAAAACAGACGGCCAAGTTGTCCTGCCAGGCCGCCTGTTCCAGATCTAGGGCTGTGTCCTGGATGTCGACTGTGGGTCCCGGCTTCCGGTGGTACCCGGACCCCTTGGCCCACTGGAAAGTGTACCAGGTGTAGTCCGCACGTACGCTGGCGACAAAGATGACGATGGGCATCACGGGTACGGGCTCCCCCGTGGCGGTGTGCAGGCCGCGGCGGTGCAGGGACACCGTGACGGCCTCCATGTAGTCGGCCATGCGTCCGGTCATGGTCATCTTGTGGGCTTGGTATTCGATAACCAGACAGGCGTAGGGGCTGCCCGCGGTATCCTGTAGCAACACCACCAGATCGGACACGGTCTTGCGCAGCGCTTGGGGGGTGTAATCCTGGATCCACTCTCCCGGTAGTAGTTCTATGTTGTGGGGCCCAGGCAGGTCCGGGTGGAACGCGGCGACATGATCCTGGATCACGGGCAGGTGGCTGTAGCTCATTTTGAAGCTTTCGTCGTGTTGGTGCCGCGTCATGGCTGTGCGTGTCCCGGAGCTGGATAGTCTCCCCTATGCTATCATATGTTTCCACTATATATACAAACTGGGCTCCAAGCTCTAATAGCGGGCCGGGGCCCGTCGGCAGGCGGTGTCCTTCAGCTTGGCCTGGCATGTCGGTCTTCTCGGGCGGGCCCGCGCGGCGCATCCCGATACCTGGCGGAGGTGCGCACTCTGTACGATGCACCGGTGATCCAGGCAGTAATTGCGGAACCAAGTACCGCGTGGTTGCCTGTAACCTGCCCATAGGATAAAACAGGACATCGGCAACAGCAAGACGGTCGGATCTTGCGCTGGCTGAACGCTGGGCGCGTTTCCCGGCTGCCGCCTCGGCGGCAGCCGGGTTCAAAGCAGTGTACTGACCAGGTGGACGCCGCTGCGCGCACAGTACTTGGCCTACAAGACCCATGTCGAATGGGTCGGTCCCGCGTATACCTCGCAGCCGTGCCGTCGCTGCGGGAGGATACGGCAACCGAACCGCAAGCCGCAGACCCTGTACGTCTGTGCCGGTTGTGGTCGGCGTATCAACGCCGACGTAAATGCCGCCATCAATATCCTGCTGCGCGGGGTTCCTACTTGCGGGACAGGGTCTGTAGCAGGCCCGACAGGACGTGGAGGCACGGGCAACGTTCAGGCCTGCGAAGCGTCAACAGGTGCAAGTTGACGGCTGAGAAACTGGCCAATCCATTTTCACGAGGCTACTATCCGTCAATACAAATTGCCTGCCCCACCTGCGTCGGTCTGACCTTCCTTGACGCGGGTGACAATATCCCGGGCAGCGGTGCCCAACAACGCGCCGTCGGACAGCAGTGTGGCAAACTGATACCCCATCTCATAGGCATACAGGGCATAGCTGGCGGACGATACGTGAATGCCGGCATAAACGCCATGGTGCTGGCATCGTTCCGCAATCTTCTGTACGGCGTCATGGGCAATGCCTTCCCGGTGGTCCGCAGCGGGAGGCAAGCCATAGCTCTGGGCCAGATCGGCAGGCCCCACGTAAATGGAATTCAGACCCTCCACACTCAGAATGGCGTCCAGGTTGTCGACCGCCTGTTTGGTTTCAATCATGGCCATGACCAGGATTTCGTGATTGGCCCGGGAGGGATAATCATCACCCCCATAGAGCCGGGCCCGGTTGGGGCCATGGCTGCGGAAACCTATGGGGGGATAGAGGCAGGAGCCCACGAACTGTTCGCATTCGGCCTGCGTATTGATCATCGGGCAAATAATACCGTAACAGCCGGCGTCCAGCAGTTTCATGATAATGCCCGACTCGTTCCAGGGTACCCGGGCCAGCGGGATCGTGGCGGTGGTGGAGATCGCCTGCATCATGGGCACGGCCTGCAGATAGTCCACCGGCCCGTGTTGCATGTCGATGGTCAGGCTGTCCCAGCCGCAGTGTGCCATCAGCTCGGCAGCGTAGGAATTGCCGAGCGAGCACCAGCCATTGACGATGGTTCCGCCCTGTTTCATGGTCTCGAGTACGGTATTGGTTCGCATGATTGCTGTCCTGTTCCTGTATGGCCGGGAGAAAAAATGTGACTAGAGGAGGCCGTAGTGTTCGTCAATCTCACGCTGGTAGACGTCGGCTTCGTGCGCGAGCATTTCGGACAGGGTCACGTGCCGTTTCAGGTGCGACGACTCGATCATCGCAAAGGCACAGGCCAGATCGTGCAGGCCTTCCGTGCCGGATGTCTCCATTTCGGATTGCGTTGCAATGGCGTTCAGGAAATCCCAGGCCTGGATGGCAAAGGCATCTGTCAGGCCCAGGGGAAACAGGCCTTCCCGTTCCGTATCTGTCAGCTCACGTTCAAAGAGGGCAACCAGATTTTCCTGCGTGCCGGATGGCGCGTGGAGACATCCCCCATAGATAGCGCCTTCGGTCCCGTAGAACACAGGTGCGCCACTGAGTTCTGTCGGGGGCCCGTGCAGTCCCCAGGACCAGAGCAGCTGGCCCAGGGCCCCGTTGTCAAAGCCCATGGCAGCCAGGTGGGTGTCGTCGACGGACACGGCCACAGGCTGCTCCTGCTCCGTATCGTCCGGCATGAAACGCCGGGGTTCCAGGGTAGGTGTAACCGCGGAGACCCAGGCTATCTCGCCAAACACGTAACGCAAGAGATGGAACTGGTGGACCCCGATGTCAATGGTGCCACCACCGCCACCCAGCAACTTGGCATGCCGCCAGGGTGTTTCGGCCACCACCCGGGTGGGCGACCACAGGCCGCCGAGAGAACCGGACACCGCCATTTGCGGAACGCCAATCCGGCCCGAGGCGACGGCCCAGGCTGCGGCCCGGGCTGATATCCCTTGCCGTACGTTCTCGAAGGTGCCGAGGACACAGCCCTGATCCCGGGCGGCCTGGACCATTTGCCGAGCGGCCCGCACGGAGATGGCCAGCGGCTTTTGGGTATGCACGTGCAGACCAGCTGCAAAGGCCGCCGCCGCTACCTGGTGATGCAGGTGCAGGGGACTGGTGTCCAGTACTGCATCTACCTGCCCGGCGGCGATCATCTCCCGGTAGTCTGTATAGGTGGCCACGTCCACGTCGGTATGGAGATCGCTGATGTAGGTATGGGGCGCGGCCAAGGGATCCCCGGTCGCGGGATCCAGCACAGCCGGGCGGGGCTCCGGCCCTTCACCCCGGCGGCGAAACATAAAGGCGTCTTCCTCCCGGCGGGCCACCAGGGCCGTGACCCGGAAGCTGTCGATACCTGCATCCCTGAGTTTCAGCAGACCTTGCAGGTGGGCATTGAGAATGCGGCCACAGCCAACGATGCCGATGCGTATCATTGTCCGTCCTTGTGTCAGGTAGATCAGAAGTGATTGAAGTTCTGCAAACAGTGCCAAGCCTATTGCTGCAAAGGCAGCGGCAGTGAGACCTGCTGGCCACTGATGCCGCTCAGGAGACCGGCTTCCAGGATTTCCTGGGCGTCACGTCCCACCCGGGCATCACAGAGGGGCATGATGGGGGTACCGTTGGCCACGTGGCTCAGGAAGCAGGCCGTGGCCGATGCCAGGTGGGCCGGGACGGGAGGCACTTCCACATCTATCCCGTCGTCATGTTGCGCGTTGGCCAACTGCAAGCGTCCGGTACTGTGGATGACCAGTGTGCCTGCGGTGCCGTAGAACACACCCGTGTACGAAGTCAGATGCCCAATCTGGGACCAGGAAGCCTCAGTCACGGCCATGGCGTCCGGATAGGTGAGCACGAGAATCGCATTGTCCTCCTGCGCCACAAAGTCCTTGACCAGGCGATTGGTGACCCCGGTGACCCGGGAGGGCGAACCCAGCATGTAGCGGGCCAGGGCCGCGCCGTAGCAGCAGTAGTCCATCAGGGCTCCGGCCCCGTTCCGTTCCGAATCGTACAGCCAGTCACAAAAGAATTCCGAGCAGCCCAGTTCCCAGGGTCCGTTATGGGCCGAACGGTATTTGGTGCTGAAAACACGCCCGATGTCACCGGCTGCGGCCATGTGGAAGGCATGCTGCAGTTGCGGCCACCAGGCGAAAGGCCAATTGATCATCAGGGACGCATCATGGGTGCGGGACGCGGCCAGCATGGCGTCCGCCCCTGCCAGCGTGGACGCCATGGGTTTTTCCACCAGGGCAGGAATGCCGCGGACCAGGGCCGCACAGGCTTGGGCCGCCCCGCCCCGGTTGTCGCCGAAGACGTACACGGCATCCAGCTCTTCCCGGTCCAGCATCTCTTCGGGATCCGCATATACCCGTTCACAGCCAATATCCGCCTGGACTTTCTGGCGCAGGGCCTCGTGTGGATCGGCCGCTGCCACCAGGTGTCCCAGGTCCGAGTTCTTCAGATCATGCAGATTGCCCCAGACATGATCGTGTGTCATGCCCAACACGCCTACTCGCAATGATTCCGTCATGGGTTATGGTCCGTTTGTCTGTACAGCCTCGTGTCAGGGTGACGCCGGTCCCGTGCCGGGACTGTGTCGATGCACCATGTCACCCAGCCAAGCCTGTGTTTATTGGATGTGCCATTGTTATTATATTGCCCACGGGCCCGCCAGGGGAATATGGAGTCTTGGTTGCCGTCTGCATGTACACTGTCCTGGAGCCTGCACCCGGTGAAGATGTGGCGACGAATCCCTGGCACTGGGCAGGCGTGTGCGGGCCGTCTGCAGTGACCGGAATCGGGCGGGATCATGCCGCTGCCGGCGCAGGATGGTCCCGGGCTATGTGGATACGATGCATGATCCAAAACAGTACGCTGCTGCCCAGGTAGCCCCCTGCCGCACAAAGGAAGAGAAAGGTGAAACCGCGCCATTCGACCAATTGCCCTCCTACCGCCAGCCCAATGATGTTCCCGGCACTCATGGCCGCGCCATACATGCCTACATTGCCGGCCCGGGTCTGGCGCGTGCCCTGCAGGGAAACATGCAGCATGGAAGTCACGGTAAAGGAAGCATAACCCCAGCCGCGTATGGGCTGGGCCCCAATCAGGGTGGAAAGCGCCGGCCAGCTGCGTGCGGCAACATAGCCTGCCATGACCAGGGCCAGACTCACGCCACTGGAAAGAATCAGCACCAGATTGCCCCATGATTCAGTCAGGAAGCCGATACCGGGCATGAGCAGGCCTTCCGCCAGGGCGGCAATGCCCCACAGCCAATTGGCCGATCCGGCAGGCAGTCCCAGGTGTGCCACAAAATTGGGAAACATGGAGGCCTGGGCCGAATGGGCCGCGGACCAGAGAATGACGCCGGCCAGAAAGGCCAGGGTTACCGGATCGCCCAGTCGGAAGTGGTCCTTGGGCTCGGTGGCCACGGGGGCTGCAGTTGCCGGCGCTGGCGGCTGTTCCCGCAGCCCCAGGCTGCAGAGGCCGGCCAGCAGATAACTGGCCGCGGCAAACAGGTATGAGGGCACGAAACCCAGGCGGTTGACAATGAACCCCGAAATCACGGCACCCAGGGCAAAGGCGAAGGAGCCTATGCCGCGGTAGAGGCCCATCCGGCGACCGCTGCGCTGTTCATCCGCCAGTTCATCGCCGATCAGGGCCAGACTGACGGTGGAATAGGCAGCCAGCATGATCCAGTCGGCAATCCGCAGGATCCATACGAACTGGTAGGACTGGGCCAGGATTAACAGCGACAGGGAACCACTCACTGCCAGCAGGCTGACGGTAATGATGGGTTTGCGGCGGCCCAGACGATCGGCGATGCGGCCCCAGACGTAGTGTCCAGCCAGGCCGGCCAGACCACTGGTAGTCAGAATCAGGGAAATCTGGCTGAAGTTGGCCCCCAGCTCCTGCAGGTAAATCGTCATCGTTGGCCCCGTGGTGCCAAAACTGATGTAGACGAGAAAGCTGATGAGGGTCAGCAGGGTTACGTTGTCCCCGCGTAGCGGCAGGAGCCGGGGGCGCGACAATGAATTCGACATAAATGGAGTAGGGGGCAAGGCTGAACCCTGTGCAGGTGCGGCGAACATGGCAGCCACAGTCTGCTCTGTTGTGAGTTGCGCACAACCGGCGGAACACTTGCCCGGATTGGGTATGCAGCCTTGCGCGTAACCCGGATTCTATGCTACAGCCGGACAGATTCCGGAAACCTGCCCGGCAAGGATCCCGGCCCCGGAACCATTCCCTTGTCGGGCAGGCGGTCCTGCACCTTGCTGTCAGCATGGCAGAACCCTGACGATTGGCCGGTCACCGGATCCAGCCTGTAAGGCCATGATCTGGTCTATACTGCTGTTTGTTGGGTTCCAGGTACAGGCAAGACAAGGACGCGAAGATGGCCAGTGGCAGCAGCAGGCAAAGCCTGCAAAACACACGGGAGTACAAACGCCTGCTCTGGTACCGGCACCGCAAGAACAACTGGAAACTGTGGGGACCCTATCTCAGTGAACGGGCTTGGGGTACGGTACGGGAGGACTACAGTGCGGATGGCAATGCCTGGGCCTCTTTTCCCCATGATGCGGCCCGGAGTCGCGTGTATCGCTGGAATGAAGACGGGCTGGGCGGATTCTGTGATCGGAACCAGTTTCTCTGCCTCTCGATTGCGCTTTGGAACCATGCCGATCCGATTCTCAAGGAGCGCCTGTTTGGCCTGTCGGGACCTGAGGGCAATCATGGCGAGGATGTCAAGGAGTATTACTACTACCTGCAGGGCACGCCCACGCACAGTTACATGCACATGCTGTACAAATATCCGCAACGGGCTTTTCCCTACACCCAACTGGTGACGGAAAACGCGCACCGGACGGTGTACGACGACGAATATGAGCTGTGGGATACCGGGCTCTTTGCAGAGGACCGGTACTTTGACGTATACGTGACCTATTGCAAGGTAGCCGAGGACGATTTCTTTGGCCGTATCGACATCGTGAATCGGGGCCCTGAAACAGCTCCCTGTACCGTCTTGCCCCAGGTGTGGTTTCGCAATACCTGGTCTTGGGGCTATGCCGATGGTCCCATGGGCCGGGTGAGCCGGAAACCACGCCTGCAACGCCTGCCGGATCCTCCGGCCAATACGGTGGCGCTGCAGGTGAAGCATGACGTGCTGGGGGACTATTTCTTCTATGCCGCCGATGCCGACGATCTGCTGTTCACCGAGAACGAAACCAATTTCCGGCACCTGTACGATGCGCCCAACACCTCACCCTGGGTCAAGGATGCCTTTCACCGTTATATCGTGGAGGGAGAACTGGATGCAGTCAATACGGCGGGGGAGGGTACCAAGGCCGCCGCCGTCTATGCCCTGTCCGTCGTACCGGGGCAAACCAAGACGCTTACGTTCCGCCTCACCAAGCAGCCGAAAGCCGTTCCTTTTCGCAACCTCAAGCGCTTGTACGGCACACGGAAACAGGAAGCCAAGGAGTTCTATGCGGCCCTGCAGCCACCTGATCTGGACGAGGAGGCACAGGAGGTGCAGCGTCAGGCCTATGCCGGTCTGTTGTGGTCCAAGCAGCTGTACTATTTTGATGTAGGGCAATGGATGGAGGGTGATCCCGCTGGTCCGCCCCCACCGACTGCGCGCCGATATGGCCGCAATCGGGACTGGCGCCATCTGCACAACTTCGATCTCATTTCCGTGCCGGACAAGTGGGAATACCCCTGGTATGCGGTCTGGGATCTGGCGTTTCACTGTATCCCCTTTACCCGTATCGACGCAGATTTCGCCAAGCGCCAGCTGCAGCTCATCACCCGCGAGTGGTACATCCACCCGAACGGCCAGTTGCCGGCGTACGAATGGAGTTTTTCCGATGTCAATCCGCCCGTCCACGCCTGGGCCGCCTGGCGCGTGTTCCGTACCGACGAGCGGCTGCAGGGCAAAGCCGACGTGGATTTTCTCAAGGGGATCTTCCATAAACTGCTGCTTAATTTCACCTGGTGGGTGAATCGCAAGGACACGGACGGCAACAATGTGTTCCAGGGTGGCTTCCTGGGTCTGGACAATATCAGCCTGTTTGACCGGAGCCGCGAACTGCCCGGTGATGGCCATCTGGACCAGGCGGATGGCACCGCCTGGATGGCGTTTTATGCTCTGGAAATGATGAAGATCGCCCTGCGCCTGGCCCAGGACGATGCGGTGTATCTGGATCTGGCGACCAAGTTCTATGAACATTTCCTGCGCATCAGCGCGGCCATCAACGGCTATAACGAGACCGGCCTCAATCTGTGGGATGAAGAGGACGGTTTCTATTATGATGTACTGCATCTGCCCGATGCCAGGGTGCAGTCCCTGCGCATCCGCTCCCTGGTCGGCCTGATCCCCCTGCTGGCGGCCGAATCCCTGGATCATGAACTGTTTGACCGGCATCCCGCTTTCGCCCGGCGTGTACGCTGGTTCAACGAACACCGGCCGCTCCTGGCTGGCACCATCAGCACCATCGACATCGAGGGGCATGGCGAGCACAACCTGATATCCCTCGTAACACCTGACCGGCTCCGGCGGGTCCTGCACTTTATGCTGGACGAAGAGGAGTTTCTGTCTCCTTATGGCATCCGGTCCCTGTCCCGCGTGCACAGGCACAACCCCTACACGCTGATGCTGGAAGGCCATGTGTTTGGTATCGGCTATGAACCGGGTGAATCCCGTTCACAGCTGTTTGGCGGCAACTCCAACTGGCGCGGCCCCGTCTGGTTTCCGCTCAACTACCTCCTGATCGAGGCCCTGCAGCGTTACCATGATTTTCTGGGCACCGAATTCACGGTGGAATGCCCTACCGGTTCCGGACAATACATGAACCTCCGGGAAGTGGCCCGGGAAGTGGCCCGGCGTCTGATCGGCCTGTTCCGCCAGGATCAGGCGGGGTGCCGGCCTTGTCTGGGCGGCCAGGCCGCCTTCCGGGCCGATCCGGCGTGGCACAAGCATCTGCTGTTTCACGAATACTTCCATGGTGACACAGGGGTGGGACTGGGGGCCAGTCACCAGACCGGCTGGACCAGCCTGGTGATCGAACTGCTGGAGAACACCTAGACCGCAGCGGGAACAGGGTCCACCATGAGTGTAGAGGGACCTGTATAGAAAGATCCTCAACGCGGCTGCCCACTGCCTTGCCCAATTGTCGGACCTGTGACAGGCTGTAGCCAGTGGGTGGCCTTGCTGGGCTTAATAGGGCACCGTGTCTGTGACAATAGGGCCTACTGTCCTGCTTGGGTTCGGTTTGGGGACTATATACGTACTCACACCGGGCCCACAGGACACGATGCTCCACCGGATACATTTTCAGGTTTCACCGACCAACTAGTGTTGCAATCTTCACCTGCGGATGCGCCGTCCCCGGACGCCATAAATTCAACCAACCACTGTATCCGGTCGGGATCTGCATCATGGGGACCCGGCTGGTTATCGGACAAGATCAGGGCAGATGCTGTCGCTGAATAGGCTATACTTATTTGCCGGATAGAGCCAGGCATGCAGCATCGCCTCTGCAGTACGGAGAACCAGAACGGCATCGTGCCGGCTTCCAGGCATCTTCTTGGCGGCGGCTTTGTCCGCACAAGTTGGGAGCTTGATGCCGCAAGGCGAAAAATTCGAGACACGCTGGGGTTGAAATGGCAGATATAGTTGATATTTGGGATGTGCCCAAAGCCAAAGAGATGTATGCGATTGCGGGCTGGGATCAGTGGGCCAACGCCGGGTCCGTATCGTCCGATCTGCCCGAATACCTCATCGAGCATCTCGGGGCCCGGCGGATTGGCTGTCTCCAGAGCCATGGCTTCTATCTTTTCCAGCTGCCGGCTACCCATGACCTGATGCGTCCGGAAATCGAGTTCAAGGACGGGCAGTGCCGCAAGGTCCAGCGTTACAGCAACGACATCTATTACGCAGGCCGCGGTGACAAGGGCCTGGTCATCTTTGCGGGCAGTGAACCACATATCGACGTGGACCGGTACGCCGCCAGCTTTTTCGGGGCCATGCGGCAATTGGAGGTCAGGCGCACCGTAGGCCTGGGCGGTGTCTTCGGGGCCATGCCCTACCGCAAGGACCGGCAGGTTTCCTGTGTTTACAGTCTGCCCGAGATGCAGCAGGAAATGATGGATTACGCCGTGACCTTTTCCAACTATCACGGCGGTGCCTCGCTGGGTTCGTATCTGTCGGTACAGGCCGCGGAAATGGACATGGAGTACTGCAATTTCTACTCGATGGTGCCCGCGTACGATCTGTCCCAATTCGACATGACCGAACAGGGCATGCGGGTAGATTATGATTTCCGGGCCTGGTATGAACTCATGCGCCGCCTGAACGTCATGTTCAACCTGCAGATCGACCTGTCGGAACTGGAAGACCGGAGCCAGAGACTGACCGACTCCCTGGACGAACAGGTTGACAAACTGTGCGATCGCCTGGGACACGACAAGCTGCGTGACTATTTCCAGCATTTGGAAACGGAATTTGAGGAACGTTCCTATCTGCCGTACGAAAGCGTATGGGAAGATGAACTGGGGGACATCTTCGACGATCTGGAAGACAACGATAAACTGCCTGCCTGACAGGGCAGGACACCATAGCCGGTCGGAGAGTGTGACATGAATGACCGTTCAGGTTCTGAACCCAGTGTACTGTTTCTGTGCACGGCGAATTATTTCCGGAGTCGTTTCGCTCATCTGTATTTCAATTTTCTGGTTGGCAGCGATACCGGTTGGCAGGCCGATTCCCGTGGCCTGATGACGGGGCTGCACGGTCTGCGTGGCCTGTCCCACCATGCACAGGATGCTCTGCGTGCTCGGGGTGTGCCGGTGCGCAGGGCCGATCGCCGCAATCCGATCCAGGTTACCGCACAGGATATCGCGCGTGCCAGCCACGTCATTGCCATGTACCGCCGGGAACATGAACCTATGGTGCTGCATCGCTTCCCCGATCTGGCGCATCGGGTAGCCTATTGGGACATCCAGGACATTGACGAAATGCAGCCCGGGCAAACCTTGGCCCATTGCCAGGTGCAGGTAGAGACGTTGCTGGCAACCCTGCAACGCATGGCAAGCCGGGACAGGGGTAAGCACCGCTAGCGGTATTGCCATCTGGCTTAGCCTCTAGCCTGATTCAGCCTTATCCTTGCCTGTGCTCCGGGTTTGCCTGGCGGTGGTCCATGCCTGCGCGTTTTCGTCTCTCAGCGGCGCGGGGCATGGTGGGCCTGATGTGTGCCTCGCACCTGAGCCTGGAAGGCTGTCACCATTTTCTGCCGGTCGCCGTACCGCTGCTGATCACGGCCCTGAACGTGGACTATACCCAGATCGGCACCTTGGCCTTGCTGGGGCTCGGCGTGACGGCCGGCGCACAGCCTCTGTTTGGCTGGCTCGCGGACAGATGGCGGCCTGCATGGATCGTTCCGCTCAGCATACTGTGGGTTGGCCTGTGCATGTCCCTGACCGGGATCGTGCCCTCTTACCTGCTGCTCAGTGTCGTGATTGTCGGTGCCGGATTGGGTTCGGCTGCCTATCACCCGGCTGCGGCCGCCATGACGATGCGCTTCGCCGGACCGCGGCCCGGAACCATGTTTGCCATATTCTCCCTCGGGGGTACGCTGGGAGTCGCCCTGTCGCCACTCCTGATCAATTACCTGATCGGCGATCTGGGACTCAGGGTTACGCTGCTCTACGCGCCTCTGGGCATAGGCTTGGCGTTCATGATCCACAGAGGATTTGGCCGCCTGATACCCCGGGCGGAAACCGGCCACGGCCCCGTGTCGCATACACGCTACAGACAGACCGGGCCGCCGGCGAAGTCGGCCCTGGTGTTGTTGGGGCTGCTGGTGATGGCGACCATGACCCGTTCCTGGGTACACGGTGCCCTGAGCACCTACCTGCCTGTCTGGGCGCTGGAGACTTGGGGCTCTACCACGTTGGGCGGGGAACTGCTGGCCACTTTCGCCCTCATGGCGGCTGCAGGCAACTTTGTCGGGGGCCTCGCTGCCGATCGATGGTCTGGCTGGCGTGTACTGGCCGTATCGCTCCTGTTGATGGCCGCAGCTTTGGGTGGCCTGTTTGCTGCTCCCGTCTGGGCCCTGTGGCCCCTGCTGTCGCTCTTGGGGCTGGCCCAGGGCGCCACCATTGCGGTGCCCATGCTCATGGGACGCCAGGTGATGCCTGAGCGCAGCAGCCTGGTGGCAGCCCTGGTTATGGGTATAGGCTGGACACCGTCCGGCATTGGGGCCTGGCTGACGGGCCGGATGGCGGACCAGTGGGGCATACACGACGCCTTGACCGTGCTGCCTTTCCTGCCTGCGTTGGGCGTGTGTCTGATCCTGCTGTTTGCGGTTCTGGATCACCGCTGGACAGTGCCGGCACCTGTGCCTGCAGCCAGTGCCGGCGGCTGAGGGTTCTGACTGGCTGCGCGGGTATGCAGTACCCCACGGGCCCAACGGACCAGCCAAGCACGCCCCGGGGCACCGCTATGCGCGATCCTGTGTTTGCTTCCAATGGGGGAGTACGATGACTTTGTGCATACGGTCATCCATTATGTCCACGTACACTGGACCAAAGGGGCACAAGCCACGGCCATGGTCGGCTGGCCAACCTGCGACGCACTCCATGATCACTTCCGAATGTGAATAAAGACAGTTTCCTAAATACATTATTTTAAACAATAGAAATACAGTAAAAAAACTTTTTTCTTTTCACTGCAACAGTTTGCCAACAGGCCTTGGCGGTGCAACTTGAATGTAGACTTGCCACTTCTGAATCCGAGAGGCAAACTAGCAATTCTGCATAAGCTCTAGACATCGATCCGGTTTGGATTTTACGTACCTACAGGGTTTTATATTTCCGAGCCGGACACTATCGGAATTGACCAGAAAGACCAAGTATGTTATCTTGTTCAGGAGAATTCGTTTGATGGACAGGAGGTTGCCATAGTGTCGATATTCAACATGCATAAGAGATCAGTAATCTGGACATTGCTTCTGGTTCTCGGCAGCGCACTGTTGCTGGTGGGCTGTGTTGAGCCCGTCCCAAGTTCGACCGGCAGTACCGAGCCGGCCGCTGAGATGGCAGAGCCGGAGAAAGAGGTCATCGTATTTGCCGACCTGAATTGGAGCAGCGCACAGCTGCAAAACCGTATTGCGCAATACTTGGTGGAAGAGGGATATGGCTATCCCACTGATGTAACGTTCGGTGCGACGTTGCCCCTGTTCCAGGGTTTGCGCCGTGGTGACATCCACGTGAATATGGAAATTTGGCTGCCTAACCAGATGGAAAACTGGACGGATGCCGAAGCCGCGGGCGAGGTGGTTTCCGTAGGGGAAAGTCTGGGCAAGGACTGGCAGTCCACCTTTGTGATTCCGCTTTACCTGCAGGAGCAGTATCCGGATTTGGACAGCATCGAGGATCTCAAGGAAGAGAAATTCAAGCAATTGTTTGCCACGCCGGAAACAGGGGGCAAGGCCCGACTGGTGTCCTGCGTCATTGGCTGGGCCTGTGAGGAAGTGAATGCCCAGCAGATTGCCAGCTACGGGTTGACGGATCACGTTCACATCGTGAATCCGGGTGACGGTGCGTCCGCCAATGCCGAACTGTATGCGGCCGTGGCCAAAGAGGAACCGTGGCTGGGTTACCAGTGGGGCACCAACGATCCGGCCCTGGTGCTGGACTTGGTCCGGCTGGCCGAGCCGGCGTACAGTGATGAATGCTGGGCGGCCGACAAGGCCTGTGCCTATCAGGATGCCACCATCCTGATTGCCATCGAGCCCGGGCTTGAGGAGAGGGCACCGGACGTGGTAGAGCTGCTGGCAGCCTGGGATTTCAACATCGAGGTCTATAAGACCCTGGCGCGCTGGATGCACGAGCAGGATGGCGTCAGTGAAAGTGATGCGGCCCTGTGGTGGCTGAACAGCCATTCAGATGTCTGGTCGCAGTGGGTGACCGAAGAAGCCGCAGCCTCGATCCAGGCTGCGTTGGAGGCGGGCACAGTCCCCGCTGGCTGGCCTACGCAGTAAATCCACGCGCCGTGGCGCGACTCACAGCAATTCTTTCTCTCTTTCCCAATGGTTCTGTTGTCGCAGGACCGTTGGGAAAGAGCTTGGCTGTGCAGGCCGGTGCACTCTCCACGCGGAGTTCAGGCTGTGGACAGCAGCGTTGAGTCAACATACAGGAACGCGCGCTTGGCATTGTTCGTTTCCACGAAGTAGGCCAGATTCAGCATGCACCAGAGATTGGGCATGGCGGGAATGACAAGCGGTTCCACATCTGTACAGTCATAAATCCGGTCGTTGCACTGGAATTCCAGGAAGCGCATCGTCGCCAGATCGAAGTCCAGGCGCATGTAGTACCAGTTGTGCTTGGTGGCAATTTCGTTGTAGCACAGCCGCTGCCGGCCCTGCGGCAGATCTTCCCAGTGATCGGGACCAAGGTGAAAGTGGGACCGGGTTTCGCCGGAATCCCCAATGGGGTGCAAGGCCCGGGGCTGACGCTTGAACTGCCATTTTTCATGCCGCGTGTCACCATCGGCATTCAGGTAGCGGATATGCGGCATAACCCGGTGGGGGTCAGGTGTCTTGGTGTCCACGTCCTGCAGGTCCAACAGCAGACCTAAGGCTCTGACATCGGTGCTGGAGAGGGTCAGATCTGCCGCTTCGGGCTTGAACGTGAGCAGGGTTTCCCAGCGGAGAGGGCCCAGATGGCGATACGTAGCGCGCTTGATGGCGACCGCCAGAGCCCCGGGACGCGGTGAGGTGGCGATCTTCAGGGCATAGGTGCCGTTCAGGGAACCGTCAGTGCCCGTGTCCCATACCGTCAGGTTGCTGAGCATGGGGTTGCGCATGTCCCTGTAGTCGGGCAGCATACTGTCCAGCGACCCTTCGTAATTGCCGATCAGGCCGGTCCAGCCCTGCAGGCCCCGATCGAAGTCGTCATGAATCAGGATGCGCTCCAAGGGATCGAAGATCTCCAGGGCGGGTTGGGTAACAAGACGTGGCATAGGGGTGCAACTCATTCCTTCAGGGCCAGGTAGATCATGAATTTGGCTCCGGGACTCACCGTTCCGGACAGACGCAGCCAGCCGCCAAAGTGGCTGACCCGGATGGCCTGTATTTCCTGGGCCGGCGAAATTGTCGTGGTCAGCGCACACAACTCCGGAATGGGACACCAGCGAATGCCGTCAGGCGAAATCTCGACAGTGTAGCGGAGATGGGTTTGTGCCGGCATCGGCACTTCCGCTGAATCCAGTACCCGCAGGAAAAAGATGGCTTCGCTGGCCCAGGCCGCTTCGTAGGGTTCAGTGGCAAAGGGACCTTCCAGCAAGACGTTGCGCTCAATGACGGCTGTGTGGCTTTCGCGCATGGATCTGTCCTTGGCACCCTAGGGTCAATCCTGCAGGGCCGCATACGCCAGGGTGCGGAACATCTCGGCTGCGTGATGGGGACCGGACGGTATCAGCTGGGACATGAAGATACCCAGCATGTCTTCCTGTGGGTCAATGAAGAAATAGGTATTGGCGGCACCAGCCCAGCCATATTCGCTCTGACCGGAAAGGCTTCGGAGCATGGGCGGTTCCAGCAGGACCCGGAAACCCAGACCAAAGCCATAGCCCTGATAGCTGTTGGTGCCGATATCCAGGGACAGCAGGGCCGGGGGCAAATGGTTCGCCGTCATGAACTCCACGGTCTTGCGCCCCAGAATGCGGGTTCCTTCCAAGGTCCCCCTGAGGAGCAGCATGCGACAGAAACGCAGGTAATCCGCGGTTGTACTGACAAGGCCACCACCGCCTGACTGGAAAGCGGTGCCCTGGGAAAACTGGTCCGTACCCGGTTCCATGTTGGCTTCCAGGACGCCGTCCTCGTTCATCTGGTAGCAGGTGGCAAAGCGGGACAGGGAGGCCGAGGGTACCTGGAAACCTGTATCGGGCATGCTCAGGGGTTCAAAAATCATTTGGGTCAGGGCTTCCCCGAGCGACTGGCCGGTTATCTCGGCGACCAGGATGCCGAGGACGTCAGTGGCGACACTGTAAAGCCATTGACTGCCAGGCTGGCTGGCAAGAGGCAGATCACACAGGATATCCAGATATTCGTCATTGGTGACATCACGCATGTTGAGGTTCCGGGCTCTGTACAGCGCATCCACGGGATGGCTGTCCATAAACCCGTAGGACAAGCCTGCGGTATGGGTCAGGAGATCGTGGATCTGCACGGGGCGCTGCAGGGCGGCCCGGGTATGCTCGTCCACGTAGACCTGCAGGTCGGCAAAACCCGGCAGAAATCGGCTGACCGGATCGGTCAATTGCAGCAAGCCCGCTTCGTACAGCTGCATCACTGCTACGCTGACGATCGGTTTGGTCATGGAGTAGATGCGGAACACGGTATCAGCGGCCAGGGGCTGTTGCCGGGCCAGATTCTGCCAGCCGTGTGATTCAAAATAACAAACCTGATCGTGACGCAGGAGCAGGGTCTGGATACCCGCCAGCTTGCCGTTATCCACCCAAGTCTGCATACACGCATGCAAGCGGGACAACTGCGCGGAGGAAAGGCCTACCTGATCCGGGGAAACGACATCCATAAGAAAGATCACCTGTTGGAATGCAACAAAAGACACCACGCACAGTGCCCGCAATAGGCTTTTATCATATGCGAATTGCCGGGCCAATCCCGGATTCTGATCCCGGGAGCAGGCAGGTGCTCCGGCTGTTGCGTCCGGCACCAGGGAGCCGTGATCACTTCCGGCCGCAGATGACTCTGTCACCCGATGCCCGGCAGGCTATCTGGAGGCAGAAAGAGCATCCACCAACTGTACCCAACCGGATCCATTCACGGTTCCGGGATGAACGGTTATGGAGTATGATTCTTCCATGACCGGCACTTGACACAAAATACGCTGCGGACAGGGTAGAGCCCGGAAGGCTGGCCCTGCCCGTCCTTCTGCTTCAGGAACCATACCCATGTCCGAGCCTCTTTCGCCCCATTTCACCCCTGTCGTCCTGCATGATGCATACAATGTTGCACGGTCGGCTCTGGCCCCCAATCTGCAGCTGAGTCCGCAGGTGGATCCGGGATCCGGCTTGCAGGGGTTTGGCGGTATTCCCTTCGATCTCGGCCCGGAGACCGAAGGGACACCGAATGTCATTCAGCTCGCCCAGTCCGCCATTCACGTTCCGTTGGCTCAGGCCAAGGCGGCGTGGGTCGTGTTCCTGCACTGCGTCGAAGATGTTACCACACCCTATCTGGCAGATTTTGCCGATAATCATGCGGATGGCAACTGGCTGGGCACACCGGTTGCCGAGTACAGCTTGCATTATGCGGACGGTACGTCCGCAACCACGCTGATACGCCGCCGCTTCGCCATTCAGCAGCCCCGTATCGGCTGGGGGGCCAGTGCCTTTGAAGCGGTACCCCATCGCAAGCCGGCGGTATACGATACGGTGATGGAAGCGCTGGCCCGGGACAGTCTGCCGGCCAAGGGCTATGGCCATGGCGAAGTGCGTCACGATTCAGGACGCCAGATGGAAAACCTGTGGCTCTACGCGATGCCCAATCCACAGCCGGACAAGGCCATTGTGGCCCTCGGTTTGGCTCCGCTGCAGGAAATATCCACCGTATACGGTCTTTCTCTTACCCGGCTGGTGCCGCATCCCCTGCACTGGCTGCCACGCCGCAAGCTCCGTATCCCGGTGCCGCCGGATCTGGAAGTGACCCGCCTGCAGGATGTCCGGGGGCTGGGCATGGATCTGGGCAAGGTCATCTCGGCCCGCCTGGTGACGGCCTACCCCGCACAGCAATGGCATCGGGAGCAACCGGATGTCCAGCCCACTCTGGTCCCTGACGAAGCGATTGTGGAATATACCGGCCATGCTGCCGCGCGCCTGTACGCTCTCCGTGCCGCCGGACCCGAGGTCATTTGCGATCTGGCCGCAGCCAGCCTGTCCCCGGCTTGCCAGGTTCCCGAAAGCAACCGGCCGGTCACCCTGCGGTTTGTCGAGAAAGGGAACGGTCAGCCGGTGTCGGTACGCTTGCACCTGCACGGGATGCACGGAGAATACCTGCCTCCCAAAGGGGCGCACCGGCGGGTAAACCCCAATTGGTTCGAGGACAATTACGGCGAGTTTGTGAATGGCCACAATCAGTATGCATATGTCGCCGGTACGTGTGTGGCGGACTTGCCCCTGGGGCAGGTCTTTCTGGAAGCCGTATGTGGCCTGGAGATTGAACCGGTACGTACGGTTCTGAACATAGAGCCGGAAACCCGGGAAGTCACCATTGAGCTGGAGCGGAAGCTGGATTGGCGGGCCCGGGGCTGGGTCTCGGCCGACACGCACGTGCATTTTCTGAGTCCAACCACGGCCCACCTGGAAGGCGCGGCGGAAGGGGTCAACGTCGTCAACCTGCTGGCCAGCCAGTGGGGCGAAATGTTCAGCAACGTGACGGACTTCGATGGCCGCACCGTACTGGGCGCTCGCGAGTTTGGCGGAGACGGTGAATTCCTGGTCCGGGTGGGGACCGAGAATCGCATGCACGTGTTGGGACACATATCCCTGTTGGGCTATTCAGGGCAGATGATTCATCCCCTCTGTACGGGGGGACCGAATGAATCCGCTCTCGGCGATCCCCAGGAATTGTCCATGGCCCAATGGGCCCAGCGCTGCATTGCCCAGGGCGGACTGGTGATTTCCCCGCATGCCCCCGATCCCCAGTGTGAACGGGCGGCCGACATTGTGCTGGGGCTTGTGCACGGGATTGAAATGATGACCTTCAACCCTTATACGGCGCAAATCAAGCCCTACGGTCTGGCTGACTGGTATCGCTTTCTCAATCTGGGGTATCATCTGCCGGTTGTGGGCGGCTCCGACAAAATGAGTGCCAGTTCCCTGCTGGGTGGTATCCGTACCTATGCCTGTCTGGGCCCGGACGAATTCACCTATGCAAGGTGGATGCAGGCCGTGAAGGACGGACACACGTTTGTGACGGTTGGCCCTTTGGTTGACATAAATGTCGAAGGTGTGTCGCCGGGAGGACGCATTGAGCTGCCCGTGACGGGAGGTACAGTGGATGTGACGTGGACTGTCGAATCCCTGCGCGTACCCGTGCGGCAGGTGGAGGTAGTCCAGGGCGGGACGGTGATCCAGCGTACGGACTGGCAGGGTGAGATGTCTGTCACAGGCTCCTGCACGCTCAGCGTTATGGAGTCGACTTGGGTGGCTGTTCGGGTACGGGGCAGTTGGGGTGACTATGACGGTCAGATTGCGGCTCATTCCAGTGCCGTCATGCTTGATGTTGCAGGCAAGCCCCATTTCCGGGAAGAGGACGCTGTATCCATTCTGGCCCAGATCGAGGGGGCCCAGGCCTATGTGGACACGCTGGCTCCGCGACCGGATGAGGAACGCTACCGGGCGATGCGGCTGATCCTGGAGCAGGCCTACAATCGCTTGCACCAGCGTCTCCATCGGCAGGGCATTTTCCACCAACACACGCCCGGGATCAACGATCACGACGGGTAGGCGGTCCGCCAGGCATGCAAGGTATGTACAGCGAGCTGCGCTTTCAGCCGGAAGGTACCCGTACCTATCTGGGCAGCCCCAGTCTGGTCCAGGCTCCGGATGGCGGCCTGGTGGCCACCCATGACTACTTTGGGCCGGATTGCCCGCGCAACCACGAACAGGAAGAAGCGCTGACCAGTGTGTATCGTTCGGTCGACGGCGGGGTTGCCTGGCAGAACGTGACTCATAGCATGAACTGTTACTGGAGTTCCCTGTTTGTCGCCGGGGGCCAGCTCTATCTGCTGGGGGTGAGCCAGCAATACGGTTCCATCGTCATTCGGCGCAGTACGGATGGCGGGTATACCTGGACGCAGCCCACCGACGAGCATACCGGCCTGCTGGCGCCAGGCGGTCCCCACCGCACACCGCCCAACTATCACTGTGCCCCGGTACCGGTCCTGGCCCACCAGGGACGCATCTACAAGGCTTTTGAAGACTGCACTCCCAATGTCTGGGGTTCCGGCTTTCAGGCGCTGGTGCTGTCGGCACTGCAGGATGCCGACTTGTTGCAGGCAAGCCATTGGCGGATGAGCAACCGCTTGCCCCTGGATCCCGCGTGGCTGCCGTCATCCTGGACGAACCCCGACCCCGCGGGCTGGCTGGAAGGTAACGTCGTTGCGGATCCGGAAGGCCAATTGTGGAACATACTGCGCTGTCAGGCCGAGGCCCGGGCCAATACTGCCGCCCGTCTCCGCATTGAAAGTGCAGGAACACGGATCGCTTTTGATCCGGCTGCCGGGTTTCTGGATTTTCCGGGGGGCCATACCAAGTTCACCATCCGGCGCGATCCGGTTAGCGGCTGGTTCCTGGCGCTGGTCAACACGAGTACCCGTCCGGATTGGAACCGCCAGCGCAATCGGCTGTGCCTGTCCGTGTCGCGTGACCTGCAGGCGTGTCACGTGGTCAAGACCTTGCTGACAGACAGTTCCGGACTGTCGCCTGCCGACTCGAGGCGCCTGACCGGCTTTCAATACGTGGACTGGCAGTTTGACGGTCCCGATCTGATTTATCTGGTGCGAACCGCCTGGCGCGGAGCCCGCAACTACCACGATGCCAATCGGATTGTGTTCTGCCGGGAACGGGATTTTCGCACCTTGCTGCCCCTAGCCGCTGATCAGGGGTGAAGGCAAAGAGACACTGCCTCTATGTCCTTATATTTTAGAGCTCGTCTGTATCTGGGCATGCTGGGACTCATGGCCTGGATGCTGTGCGGCTGTGACAGCTTGGTCCTGCCTGCCGACGTGCCTCCCTTTCCCGCTATGCCTGTAGTCCCGCCGGCTCCCTGGCCCGGGACAGGCAGCGGCTTCCTGCTGGTCCGTGAGGAATCCGGCAATCTGCTGATCCTGGATCCGCACGGCAGCCGACGGCAAGCCCTCACCACCGATGCTTCGGGCAGAGTACGGTACACCCAGCCCACGTGGTCCACGACAGGGCAATGGATCGCCTGGGTACGGGCCGATCTGTCTGCGTCCTCCTTGCCGGCAACCCTGGTCGTGGCCCAGCCTACAGGGCAAGTCTGGCTGCAGGCCAAGATGCCCTTTCCCCCTTTTTACCTGTACTGGAACGCTGACAGTACACAGCTGGCCCTGCTGAGCAATTGGGTTATGGACGAGCGCTGGACACTGGGTCTGAACGTGTTGTCCCTTGACGCGGCCGCAGACACCTGGGATTTGCAGCTGACAGGTACGGGGCAGCCCTTCTATTTTGCCTGGGCACCGCAGGGTGAGGGCATGCTGGTGCATCATTCCCTGACCCAGGTCTTGCTCCAGCAGGGGGAGCAGGTCACCGGCCTTACGGGCACAGCAGCCCGGTTCGGCGCACCGCAATGGTCTCCCGCAGGCCAATTCGTGCTGTATGGCGACACCCGGGATGAGGTGGGTGTTCTGGTGCAGGATTTTCTGGAATCTGACCGGGAACAGGTGCTCAGCTATTTTCAGGGCAAGCATCTGGGTTTGTTTCTGAATCCGGGCGGGAATCTCCTGGCCGTCACTGAAACGCCGGATCAGTGGTCTCTCAATGCGCTGGGGCCCCTGTTCCTGTACGATCTGCAACGCCAAACCGTGCAGACGGTAACGACAGAACCCGTAATCGCCGTATTCTGGTCCCCGGATGGCCACCGGCTTCTGTTCTACGAGGCCGATCGCGCGGCCACTGTGCCGACCATCCGCCTGCGGGTATGGACGCCGGAAACCGTGCTGGACCTAGGTACGATCCGGCCACCGCTGGCATTCCTGCAACGGTATTTGCCCTTCGCGGATCAATATGCCCTGAGCCACCGGCTGTGGTCCCCGGATTCCCGGTACATTGTCTTCGCGACGCAGGTGCCCGGCGGTCGCCATGCAATCTATGTGCAGGAAGTGGCGGCGCATGCAGAGCCGGAATTCGTCCTGTATGGCGATCTGGCTTTCTGGTCTCATCAATAGGACGAGTACCATACAGACAACAGGGATCTGTCTACAACGACAGCAGTGTCCAGCCGTACACAGGGAGATGAAGTATTGATGTCTACGCCTACAGTACAGTGGCCGCAAGGCCAGCGCGCCGCCTTGTCCCTGACCTTTGACGACGGCATGACCTCCCAGCTGGACACAGCCCTGCCGCTGCTGGATCAGTATGGTTTGGTCGGTACCTTCTACGTGAATCCACGGTCCGACTACGAAACACAGCTGGCGCTCTGGCGGGAGGCCGTAGCGCAGGGCCATGAACTGGGCAATCACACGGTTACCCACCCCTGTTCCGGCATGTTTGGCTTCGCCCGGGCAGAAGGACGGAGACCCCTGGAAGAGTTGACCCTGGCGGATATGGACCAGGACATTGCCCTGGCCCAAACCCGCCTGGACGCCATGTTTCCGGAACAGGGACCGGTGTCCTTCGCCTATCCCTGCTACCAGACTTTCGTCGGCAAGGGGGCCACACACCAGAGCTATGTACCCGTAGTCCTGCATCACTGTGTAGCGGGACGCACACGGGGTGAACGCATGAACGATCCGACGTACTGCGATCTGTTCCATCTGGGATCGTTTCCCTGTGAGCACAAATCCGGGGCGGAGCTCATTGACCTGGTCCACGAGTGCATGACCCGGCAACGCTGGGGCATCCTGACGTTTCACGGCGTTGATCAGGGCCATCTCGCGGTAACGCGATCCGCCTTGGAGCAACTGCTGGCGTTTGTGGCCACACAGCAAGAGGTTCTCTGGACGGATACCGTGCGCAACGTGGCACAATATCTCGCGGCGTAGCACACCTGCCTCTGGCTGCTGCCCGGAGACGGGCTTCCTGACCATCCCGGCAAGTTCACCGGCAGACCGACGCGAGGGGCACAAGCAAGATTCGAAGGCATGTTGGCGCGACTGAATTCTTCCTTCACGGCCTGGGTGTCCCGTTTGGATCGGGAATACCTGCAACTGTGGCTTGTTACCCTGTTGGCTGTCATGCAGGCCATCATCTTCATGGTGATCGTCCCGCCGTGGCAGCACTACGACGAACCGGCCCATTTCCGCTTCGCCTGGTCGCGGGTACACCTGCCGCCCCAGACAGGGGAAGAGTTCTTCACGCCTCTCGATCCCTCCATGATTCGGGAAACTCTGGGCTCCATGGTGGAGCATGGCTTCTATGCCGCGCTGCCCACACCCAACTATCTGCGTACCTATGGCCTGGATACCCTGGGGCTCAGCCAAAGCGTGGAATTGCCCCTGTACTACGACATTCTCTATTGGCCCATGCACAGCCTGCGTTTCACGGACGTTACGACGCAGCTTTTGGGCAGTCGGGCGGTTACTGCCCTTTTCCTGCTGATCGTCGTTTGGTGTGCCTTTGGCTGTATGCATTGCCTGACTCCGCGTGGCCACGTTTTGCGCTGGCTGGTACCGGTCTGTCTGGCGCTGGTGGCGCCCCTGGTCGATATCCTCACGGCTGTGAACAACGATGCAGCGGCCATCGCCGGCTTCACCCTGTTCCTGTGGGGGAGCCTGCACGCCCTGACGCGTCGTCTGACCTGGTGGCACGGGATCTGGATTCTCGGGACCATGGTCTTTACCGTGGTGGCCAAGCAGGCTGTGGTATTCGCAGCCCCGCTCGCCCCCCTGGTGCTGGTGTTGGGCTTTTGGCAGCAGCGCGGCTGGCGCTGGCGCTGGCTGTGGCTGGGCATAGCGGGTATTGCAGTCACCGGGAGCATACTCACGCTGCGCATGAACAGTGCCGCCTTCTGGACTACCCGCTGGCTGCCTGAATCGCAGGGACGTATCAAGCACGAGCAGGCAGTGCATGGTGAATACGTCATCCCGGTCCGGGTCAATTATGAAACTCTGTACCAGCGGCTGCCCAGCAACTGGGTCCAGGCCCATCCCGAACACCTCCTGAATTTCGGAGCCTGGGTATGGTCGGATGAACCGGTCGAGATCCCTGTATTGGGTTTTGCCTTTGTCGTCCGGGATGCCCACTTCATGTACACCCGCGTCCTGGAAAACGAGGAGGAACCCCTGACCATCACCCAGGACCCGCAATTTGTATCGCAACAGTTCTGGGTACCGAAAGAAGCGGCGATCCTGTACATATTTCTGTGGCCCTACACCCTGGTGCAGCAGGACACGGCCAATCACGTGTACTACGATGGCATTGTCCTCGTGGAAGGGACTGTGGATACCACACAGGTCCCTGTCTATGTAGATGACAATCCGCGCTACGTACGCTGGGGCGAGCGGGAAGCGCCCAACCTGGCGCGCAACCCTTCGGGCGAAGTGCCCTGGCCCAACCTGCTCCCGGAAATTGACAAGGCGATGGAGGCGTGGGCCGAATGGAATCCCACCTCCATCCTGCATCGCCTGCTGGATGTGCAGTGGTCGGGCCGTGTGTTATGGGTGGAACAGCCCCGATTCATGATTCTCAACATGTTCAACCGCCTGGCGTGGGGAGGCGTGAATCTGCCGGGCCCCTTGTGGGGCCCCGTTACGCTGCTGTGGGCGGCTCTGGCCCTGGCAGGTTGCGGATGGCGTTTTCGGGATCTGATTCTGGGGCATACACCCTCACCGGCCGTAAGGAACCCGATGGTCGTGTATGGATTTCTGGGCGCCTGTCAGCTCCTGATCTGGATCGGTGCGGATCTGTGGATTGTCAAGTTCATGTGGATGGACAACCTGCACCTTTCGGACATCCGGTATACCTTCCCGGCGATCGTGATTACGGTGGGGGGACTGGTCGGGGGGCTGCAGTATCTGGGCAGCCGGCTGCCGGGCATAAGCCGCCTTATGCCCAGGCTCATTGTAGCTGTCTTTGTGGTGTACAATGTCGCGGCCATTTGGGCATACATGGATGCTTTTCCGGCTACTGCATGACGCCAGCCGCAGAAAGTCCGCCAGACCCTGCACAGGAAGAACAGACCTGTTCGTTCCGGGGACTATATACGTACTCACACCGCGCAGTGCAGGCCGTAGAGGACAAGCTAAAATAGGGCATGCATATAGCAGAAATGATGGTTCACCGGGGCATCACCTTGCGGGTGCATCCGGGGTCCAAAGCCAAGCACGACAAGATGATGCGGGTTGCCGGGGCCTGCCGCAAGGTGTGGAATGAAGTCTTGGAGATATGCGAAAGGCAATATCAGGACTACAAGGCGGGTAAAAGCGATAAACCTAACGTTACATACTTCGGCCTGAACAGTCTGTACGTGCAGAGTAAGCGGGAATGGCCCTGGTGGGGTGAGCTGCCCGCGGCTACGGTGCGCTCTACCATGCAACACTTGGCCGAAGCCTACAAGCGGTTCTTTGATAGTGCAGGGTTCCCCGACTGGCAACGGAGGTTTAAGGACACACCCAAGTTCACTGTGCCCGACAAGATTAAGATCAAGGGCACGAAACTCTACATTCCTAAGATGGGGTGGGTCAGGTTGACAGGTAAGAATCCTTACGCCAACCATGGGGTCGCCCTGCAGCAACGATATGCGGCTTCCATGGCAGTCTCCATGCGTAATCTTGTCATGGTCCAGTGTCCTGTCGGTTTCGGGAGTGTTTGGAAACTGGTAGGATTACGCTGCCATGCTTTGTCCTGAACATGACCCGTGCATCCCCAGGGAACGAAAACCATGTCCGTCACCAGTTCGGCTGTCTGCTTCACCGGACCCCGCCAGTGTATTGTGCAAGAGCGTGATCTGGAATGGCCCCAGCCCGGCCACGTGCTGGTCCGGAGCCAACTCTCGCTTGTCTCAACCGGTACGGAATTGACCCTCTACGCAGGCGACTTTCCGGCCGATTCCGTTTGGTCACGCATGGCCCGCTACCCCATCACCGTGGGGTATGCGAACATTGGCCTGGTCCAGGATGTGGGTGCCGGTGTGGATCCTGACTGGATAGGAGCCCGGGTAGCCACCCGGGGACGACATGCGACTCTGAATGTTTTGCCTGTCACCGAGACAGCACGTGTACCGACAGATCTTGCCAGTGAAGAAGCTGTGTTCTTTACATTGGCCCAAACGGTAATGAATGGGGTACGCCGCTCCCAAGTAGGCTGGGGTGAGACGGTAGCGGTATTCGGCATGGGTATTCTGGGACAGCTGGCGATACGTTTTTGCCGTCTGGCGGGGGCCCGGCCTGTTTTTGCCATCGATCTGTCTGACAACCGTCTGGCCAGGTTGCCGCAGGGTGACCCTGGCATTCAGGCATTGAATGCCAGTAGGGGTATGGACGCCGTACAGGCGGCCATCCTTGACCAAACCCGGGGCCGCATGGTGGACTGCGGGTTTGAGGTCACCGGATTGCCCCAGACCATTCCGGCAGCCATGGCCCTGGTGCGTAAACAGGGCCGCTTTGTTCTGCTCAGCAGTCCCCGGGGCAAGGTCGATTTCGATTTTCACGATCTCTGCAACTCCCCCAGCTATACGATCATCGGTACTCACGGCGGTTCCCACCCGCCTGTGGCCACTCCCGACAATCCCTGGACCCGGGAGAGGCACACCGAATTTTTCTTCGATCTGGTGGCAGATGGCGAACTGGAGGTGGCTTCTCTGTTAACCCGCAAGGCAGAGTACCGGGAAGCGCCGGACATCTATCATTACCTGTGGCAAGATCGTACCCGGGAACTGGCGACAGCTTTTACCTGGACTTGAAAGCTCTGGAGATCGTCACGCCATCTTGCCCATGGCAGTTGGCCGATCCCGCTGTTGTGGTCACGCCGGGGCCCATGCCGGTAACTGCAAGCGCCAATAATTGAATGCGGTGCCTCTCTTCCGGTATACTTTCCCTCTTGTCTGTAGTTGAATGAGGGAGAACATCGGTGGACACTCCGATTCTGCATGTGGAAGCACGTACCGTTGTAGGGCGTGGTCTGAATCAGTTGCGCAGCCAGGGGCTGACACCGCTGGTGCTGTACGGCAAAACGACAGAACCCCGGTCCCTGCAGGCAGATACACGGTCCCTGGAGCGCGTGGTGCAGCAGAGTGGCAGATCCCAGCTGACCGAAGTCAGAATGGGTGATGAAGTTACTCTGGTGCTGTTTCGGGAAATCCAGAGGCATCCGGTACGCCACACCCTGTTGCACGTGGACGCCTATGCTCTGCAAATGGACGAGACGCAGGTACTGCAGATTCCCATCGTGACCGAAGGTGAGCTTTCCTCCTCGATCTCGGGTGAGATGACCCTGATTCAGAACATGGACACCATCACCATCGAGACCTATCCCAACCGCATTCCGGACGCCATTCGGGTGGATCTGGGCAAAATGTCCAATGATCACAACTTCATGGTGGCCGATCTTGACCCGATTGACGAGGTTGTGTTCCTGCACGAACCCGATGAGGTTGTGTTCAGTCTGTCCCGGAGTCGGGTTGAGGACGAAGATGAGGTTGCTGGCGATGAACTGGGCGCAGACGAAGACGCGCTGGCGGCGGGCGATGCCGACGGTGTTGCCGACATGGCCGGTGACGGCAATGCCTAGAGGCTGTTGCACTGCTTTGTCCCAATAGTGACAAAGTGCCTTCTTCGATATGCTCAAGATCAATATAAGCAGCGTCGCCCGTACTGGAAGGTGAAATTGTGTCACGGACAAGTTGGGCACAATCACCAAAAGACGCAGGGTTTGGCTTGTTCGCCAACGCAAACGACACATCTGTCCCTCCACAATACGTTTGAACTCTGGGCTCAAGGCATTCAGATCCACCACGTTGACCGTATAGGACGGGTCCGACCCTTGAAGGCGGTTTCCCGCGCGGACACGATCCGGTAGTCCTGCCGGGATGGACCGGCTACGCCCCGATCCAAGCCAGAAGCGTCCGACGCCCTCTACTGGACTCGGCTACCGAAAGCTCAGACTGGATACACCGTGTGCAAGATGTCCTGCATGATTGCCAAGGGGTTGGGGTGAACCTCAAGGGGGTCAGTCAAGAATTTCATTGGGGACTATATACGTACTCACACCACGCCCGCAGGCCGCGATGCTTTACCGTATACATTTTCAGGTTTCACAGGCCAGCCAATGCTGCCACCTCCACCTGCAGCTGCGCCGTCCCCGGACGCCATGTTCTTACCTAACCACTTGTCCCGTATATTTAAAGCCGCATTCACGTCGGCGTTCTTCTCTACGCCGCACTCTTGGCAATGATAAACAGATTGGGACTTCCGGTTGGCCTTACGTACTACCCCACAGTTGTGACAACGTTGTGACGTGTACTTGGGATCTATCTTTTCCGTATAAGTCTTGTAAGTCATATACCGTTCCAGGCGCCCCCACCCGCTGCGCAAGATAGCACGATTGAGCCCTCTTTTTTGAGCCACATTCTTACCGGGTTTTTCCTTGGAGCCACGGGCACTCTTGGTCATACCCTGAATGTTCAGGTCCTCCAAGATAACTAGATCGTGTATGTCAGCGATGATGCGACTGGGCAGTGTCCAGGCCGAGGTCACGCCGGCCAAGAAGATAACTAGATCGTGTATGTCAGCGATGATGCGACTGGTCTGGTGACACCAGTTCTTGATGACATTCCGTATCGCCCTGTATATCTTCGGGATACGTAGCTGGGTATGTTGCCAGCCGTTGCGCTTGTACTCTTGCCGGGCCCACTGCTTCTGCAGACGCCGTAGCTTGGCATCCCGCTCTAACAGCACCGGCAGTTCATACATAACCCCAGTATTTAGGGCCCCCTGCCCTACGTTCCGGTCTATGCCAACAGGATTGACCGGCTGGGCAGGTTTATCCGGGCGCGGGTCTGGCACTTCGTACAGGATGGACACATACCAGTTACCCACCTCATACTTGAACGTGGCCTGCTTGGGTTTGCAACCAGCGTATGGGTTCTTACCTGTCAACTTCACCCACCCAAGCTTGGGGATGTAGGTTTTCTTGCCCTTAACCTTGATATTGTCGGGCACAGTAAACCTTGGCGTGTCCTTGAATTTACGCTTCCACACCGGCCGCCCAGCACCACCAAAGAACCGCTTGTAAGCTTCCGACAAGTGTTTCATGGTGTAGCGCACCGTACCTGCGGGCAACTCCGCCAACCAGGGCAATTCCTGCTTGATTTGTACGTACAACTTACACAGAGAGAAGAACGTGACGGATGGCTTATCACCTTCACCGGCCTTGTAGTCTTGCCACTGCATTTCACAGATTGCCAATACCTCGTTCCCTGCCTTGCGACAAGCCCCGCCGATCCGCATCATCTTGTCGTGCTTGGCCTTACTGCCCGGGCGCACCCGCAAGGTAACACCCCGGTAAACCATTGTCTCTTCTATGTTCATACCCTGTGCTAGCCTGCCCCTCGCCTGTCTGCACTGTGTGGTGTGGGTACGTATATAGCCCCCAATGCAATGGCCCACTTGGACAGAGCCAGCTTGGAACAATGCATAACGGTGCCGGTCTTGACGGTGAAATCGCGCTTGCAGGCATTACAGCGGTATATCTGCGTCTTGCATTCCAGGGGCCGGGCCGCTATGTTGCGGCTATCACAGTACGGGCAGTGTATACCGTGGGGCCACCGCCGGGCCACGAACCACGCTTCGGCTCTGCACTCATCACTGAATTTGCGTACCGCCTGCACCAGGCTCAAACCTTTGCGGAACGACTTGCCGGGGCCGGAATTCCTGATTTCCATGCGGGGGATTCCTGTTTCTTGGTGATGTTCCAAGTCTACCCCCGTGCAACTTCGCTACACTCCGGCCTCGCTATTCCCGCTGTCACCGGTGTGGGTACGTATATAGTCCCCATTTCATTCAGAGGGACGCTTCTGCAGAAGCCAGGAACGTCGCCATACGCATCCTGTGCCGGTGTTGCTCCGCCAGGCGTGGTAAACGCCAGCTCTCCTGCTAACCGGTGCCGTGTGCTATTCCCGGGACACGACTGGCGGTTCCAGCGTTGTCATGAGAAACTGCAGGGGATTGACCGGAACACCCTGAATACGCAGCTCCCAGTGCAGATGGGAGCCCAAACTGATGCCCGTGTTGCCTACCCGGCCCAGCACTTGGCCTGCGGCCACCTCGTCGCCCTCCGCGACAGCGAGATCATGCAGGTGCCAGTAACCTGTCAGCACGCCGCGCCCGTGGTCCAGTATTACGGCCTTGCCTTTGGTCAACAGTTCTTCGGCCAGTACAACCGTACCGGCGCCCGGCGCCTGGACTTCAGTCCCTGTCGGCGCCGCGAAATCATGGCCTGAATGGAAAGTGACCGGATAGGGTGCGGGTACATCCCATTGGTACGTCCGCCGCTGGCCGAACGGAGATGTGGTTGGATAGGGTGCGGCCAGCGGGGACCGCCATGCTTCAGTGCTCCACCGGCTTTCACTGAATCGATCCCACTTCACCTGCAAGGCCACGATTTCGCCGGTAACGTTCTCGAGGGTCAGGGTTGCGGCTACGTCATCCGGAATGACAATCAGTCTGCGGCTAAAGTGACCCGGATCGTAGATCAGAATGGACAGGGAAGCCGCAATCACACCACCCTCTTCCCCAGGATAGGCAATTTCAAGGGGCCAGGTGCCGGGCGCCTGCAGTGGGTGTACCGGAATGTGGGCAAAGAACTGGCGGGACTCGTCTGCAACCTGGGCTGTGGTCAGGGGTGACAGCTGCAGGGGCCTGTCCTGCCACGTGAGTTCCGGTGTGATGCCCTCGGGCACGGCAAGCGTCACAAAGCCTGTGGAACCTTGTGCCAGTATGGGTGACAGGTATTCGACTGTCACCTGTCCGATGTGGTAGTTCTTGTCGGGCCAGGCAAAATCAGGAACCAGCAGGGGTTGTCCCGGAAAAAGACGGGTGCCCGGCCTGACCCCGTTGACGACAGACAGCCAAGGCTCCGGCACCCCCTGCTGCCAGGCCACCATGTCCAGGGACTGTCCCGGCAACGCATGGATGTGATGCATGGGCACCAGACCCATGGCGATGGCGGTCTCAATGGGTACGGGCATGAGGACCATCTGTTCCGGGCGCACGGTCGCGTCGGGTGACAGCACGTTCATCCGCGCTGCACGTTGAGGATCTGCCTCATACAGCTGTGCCAGTTCAGCCAGTGAAAGGTATTGTCCGGAAACCAGTGTGTGATGTTCGGTCGGCGGTGACTGTTGTGCGGATACCGTCGCAGTCAGATACAGCCAAAGCACCAAGCCCAGACCGCAACCCGTCAGCCAGAAAAGACCATAGCGTCCCCACCCGGTTTCCCTGCTCCACGAGTTTCCGGCCGCCGGGGAAACGGGAGTGGCAAGACCGGGCTGGATGGCCACAGACGGATCAGGTTTTGAGTTCTGCGATATAGGGCAGGTTACGTAAACGTTGCTGGTAGTCAAGGCCATATCCCACTACGAAAGTATCGGGTATGCGAAACCCAAACCAGTCTACAGGCCATCCCTCTTCATTGGGCAAATCCTTGTAGAGCATGGAAATGTAGCGCAACGAAGCCGGATGGAACGCCTGCACCGTTTCGGCGATGTGCTTCAGGGTACGTCCCGTGTCCACGATGTCTTCCACAATCAGGACATCCTTGTTGTACAGGTCCAAGTGTTCATGCAAGTGAATGTTGACACGGCCGGACGAGACCATGGCGTCGCCATAGCTGCTGGCACTGATGAATTCCACTGCAGGGTATATGGTCAGGTACCGC
The DNA here is from genome assembly GCA_965200385.1 of Caldilineaceae bacterium. Taxonomy (GTDB): domain Bacteria; phylum Chloroflexota; class Anaerolineae; order Caldilineales; family Caldilineaceae; genus Bin34. The sequence goes on along the minus strand of OZ241342.1, from coordinate 2,397,937 downwards.
ATCAGGTCGACGGCAAAGATCACGCTGCCGCGCAATACAGGTACCAGGACCAGGTCCTTGTCCTGGTAAGCCCGGGAAACCTCACCGGCCAGCTCCCGGACTCTGGCCTGAATCACGTCTGACGGGAACAGAACGGCAAGTTGCGTGAGCAACGTATGGTCGTGCTGAATGTCCAAGATGCTGGATGAGTGCAAGCAGAAAAGACAGTGTGCGAGTGCATGGACGGTACATGGCCAACACCATGTGTCCTGCCGCTGTGACTAGGGTACCAGAAAATGGGCCCGATGGGAACATTAGCGGGCTGTCTCCCTGCCGGGTGTGGAGGCCAGGAGGGTCAGGAATTCGGCAAGTATCATGGCTGTGGCACCCCAGACCGGTAAGTTCTGGATAGCGTAGTAGGGCACGTCCACCTCACGGCCCCGGATATGCCAGATTTCCCGCCGTAACCGTGACGGATCCTGGAGTTGTTGTACGGGAATTTCCAGTATCTGCCGTACTTCCTGCGGATCAGGGGTGAAGGCATGGGGCTGTGTCTGCCAAGCCAGAAAGGGTGTCACCATGTAATGACTGTTGGGAATGTACAGGGGAGTCAACTGGCCAATGGGTGCGACGGACCGGGCAGGCAAGCCGATCTCTTCTTCCGTTTCGCGCAGGGCGGTATGCCACAGATCCGGATCCCCGTGTTCCCGACGTCCGCCGGGCAGAGCTATCTGGCCGCTGTGCGGACCATCATAGTCTGGCCGTACAATCAGGGGTATGTGCAGCCGGGCCTGCTGCAGGTACAGCAATAGCAGGACTCCAGCCTGGCGCAAGGCACGGTCGTCGGCCTGGGGATTGTTGCGGCGAGGTTGTGGCGACATGACCTGCTGGGCTTGGGGACCTGGCAAGGAGTCCTGCATGTGCCGTGCCAGCCTGTGGGCCAGATGAGAGAGGTTCATTATGTGTCGGGTCTGGTGAAACAGACAATGTGGTTGCAGTGGTCCTATCAATACCCAAGACTGCAAGGCAACGTCTTGGGGAAGCCAGCTGCAGTACGAGGTTGCATGGGAACAGGGTCAGCAATGCCAATGGCCTGTGTCATGACCGGTAATGCGGCACTCCGCATCCCTGTTCATCCCCGTTGCAGTGCATTGGCGGCGTGATGGCCAACCGGGACAGCTCATGATACAACCAAAATCCGGATTCCGGATGTGGGAGTTGACGTACAGGCATATCCTGTGCCCGCTTGCAGTCACGCGGTGGCAAGCGGGTCCTCTGGCAACCGGGCTCGCTATGGACTCGCTGCCGCTGCACACACGGTGGCATCCCAATGGCCCCGACACATTCGGCATAGGCATCCGGGCCGTACAGTGCGTCCCGCTCCAGCATGGCGGCCGCCGATTCCAGGTTGGTCCAGACCACTGGGTCCCAAAGAGAATCCCGCATGGCGTGGGCGGTGTTGGTCATAGCGTTTACCTGCCTAATTCTGTTCTGCTATAAAACGCAACGGGATTATGGGTGCCATCGGATTTCCACCAGACGGCGCGTTGCCGTGTGCATGGCAAAATGCCGGTCCAGATGCAGCCCACATACCCAGACGGGCCGATCCTGCGCATCATACAGGACTGGCCACACTGTGTGCAGGGAAGAATGGATTTTGCGGTCACGCAACAGGTGGCTGAGCCGTTTGCGTCCTGCAGTCATGCCCAGAGGCTGTATATAGGCCTGTGGGGCTGGCGGCGCCAAGCGCAGAAACGTGCCGGCTGCTTCCAGGCGGTCCAGATCCAAAATCGTGCGCCAGGGCTGGGTACGCGGGGGCAAATCATCCGGTGCCAGGGGAGATGCCAGCGCGCGCAGTGCCAGTGTCCAGGTTCCCACATGACATGCAGCAGGCAGGAGACTGCATCCGGCCGCATCCCGGAGCCGGATGGTGTGCGGTCCCGGATCCGTAGCAGAGAGCCGGGGGTGATCTAGCACAAAGGGCCGGGCATCTTGCCGGTGCAGGCTTAGCAGGCAACAACGGGAGGGTGCCAGTCCAAACAGGTTGGGATCGGGCTGATGCCAGCTCGACCAGACCAGATTCTGGAACCAGGGCCAGGGCCCGCCGGAATGGTCTACCTGTATCAGGGCCCTTGCCAGATTGTCCAAACGTGCGGCTGAGATCCCTGTCAGTGCAGGGTTCAGACTTTTGCCGGCGGTATACAGGAGGCCTGTCTGTTGCCAGGCGGACAGTGCCTGGAACTGATCCTGGTCCCAAACGATGGCGGTGGGCTGACCCGGGACTGTCGGGCGACCGGCCCCAATACGTTGCAGGTTGTCCTCGTGCAGTTGCTGGACGCCGTCAATGACAGCTGTCCAGTCCTGGCTGCGCCGGGCCAGATTGGAGACGAACCGGGGATTCAGGGATTCAAGAACAGGAATTACCTCGCGGCGGATGCGGTTGCGGACATAACGTGTATCCCGGTTGGTTGGATCTTCTCGCCAAGTCACATGCCAATGGCGCAAGGCTTTTTCAATAGCCGGTCGATCCCAGTCCAGGAGGGGACGGTAGAGATAAATCTCCTGTCCGGTGCGGCGGGCGTCCCGGGCACTTGCATGCGCCCAGATCTGCCATTCCGGTATGCCGCGCAGCCCAGGCATACCGGCGCCCCGCACCAGATTCATGATCAGTGTCTCCGCCAGATCACGGGCATGGTGGCCGGTAGCCACAATCGGGATCTGACCCTCCCCTGCCAATGACAGGGCCTTGGCCGACAATTGGGCATACCGGATGTGCCTCATGGCCGCCTGCCGGTTGTTGACGGCTACAGTCGCAAGCTCATCGGCGGCCAGGGCATACAGATGAAACGGCAGTGCCAGATCCTGGCACATGGCTTCCACAAATTGTGCATCCCGGTGGCTGGCGGCACGCTGTCCATGGTCGATATGCATAACGTGCAGACGCAGGGCAAAAGAATCAGCCAGCGCATGGAAGAGATGGAGCAGGAAGGTGCTGTCGGCGCCACCGCTGGCACTGATCAACACCAAGGGTGGTATACCGGGACTACTGGCCTGGACCAGGCGCTGACGGACTGCCTGCTGCAGGGTATGCAGCCGTTGGGCCAGATCGGCGAAATCGGTCATGGGGCAATGCAATACGGACAGGGCAGATAGCCTGGCGCTGACGTGACCCGGGGGCTGCGCACAGGGAAAACCCGGACAATCCTAATCCGGATGGGCAAGCCACAGGTATGACCAGGCTGTCCAGAGAGAAAATCCCCCCGATTATGGCATGAATCCGGAAGAACAGCGCATTGACAGCCTGTGCCGTGGTCCGGGCTGTCTACTGGCTCTCGACAGATGGGGCCTCCGGTCCTGCCCCGGGGCAGTGTCTTATGGGGACCATCGAACCAGTATCGTTTTGACTTGGCGGTGCTGACAGGTACCCTGTGTCGTAGCCTGGCAGCGGACAGTCTCATGCAGACACGGCAGCCAGACAACGGGGAGACTGGACACACAGGGGGAGCCTGCGCCATGGATGTCCAGGAACCTGTTCCGGTACCCTTGGCCACGGTTCTACAGGCCCGAAGAGTCTGCCAGAATATCCGGCGTGCATGGTATACTCGTATATCTCCAGGTACCTCCGCAGGGCCTGACTCAAGGTAGTAATCTCAGGACCAAGTCCTGAGTATTGATTCTCCTGAAGGCACAAATCATCGAAGTCCTGTATCGCATCTAAGGGAGACTGCCCGGGTGTTTAACCCGATTGACTGGTTCTTGGGTCTGTTCTCATTTGACATAGGAATCGATCTCGGTACCGCCAACACACTGGTTCACGTAATACGTGAAGGCATCGTCATTGACGAACCCTCCGTGGTAGCGATCGATCGCTCTGGCCCGCGCCGCAACCGTGTCCGCGCCATCGGCAAGGACGCCAAGGAAATGGTGGGCCGTACACCCGCTCACATTGTCGCGGTGCGTCCCTTGCAGGATGGGGTGATTTCCGACTTTGACGTAACCGAAAAGATGATCCACCACTTCATTGGCAAGGTGCACGGCAGCCGCATCCTGGGTGGGGCGCGGCCCCGGGTTGTGATAGGCATTCCGTCCGGGGTCACGGAAGTGGAAACCCGGGCGGTCCGCGAAGCCGTGCTCAGTGCCGGGGCCCGGGAGGCACAGCTCGTGGAAGAACCGCTGGTGGCCGCCATCGGTACCGGATTGCCCGTGGCGGAAGCGCTCGGTTCCATGATTGTGGATATTGGCGGAGGTACCACGGAAGTCGCGGTGTTGTCCCTGGGGGGCATTGTCGTCTCCCGCTCGATCCGCGTGGCCGGGGATGAAATGAACGAGGACATCATCAATTTCGCCCGTCAGAAATACAATCTGCTGATCGGTGAACGCATGGCCGAGATGTGCAAAATCGAGATTGGTTCCGCCTATCCCCTGGAGGAAGAACGCACCATGTTTCTGCGCGGGCGCAACCTGCTCACAGGCTTGCCCGAAGCTACCGAGGTGAGTTCCATCGAGATTCGGGATGCGCTGTCGGGTTCGCTGGAAGTCATCGTCGAAGCGGTCCGGGGTACACTGGACGAGACGCCGCCAGAGCTGATGGCGGATCTGATGGAGTTCGGCATCATGCTGGCAGGTGGCGGCGCCCTGCTGCAGGGCTTGGGACAGCGTATCCAGGACGAGACGCGGATCAACGTGTATGTGGCGGACAATCCCCTGACTTCGGTGGTCATGGGGACGGGCATGATCCTGGAAAGGCCGGAATACTATCGTGATACACTGACCAGTGTGCGCCGCAGGGGCATCCGCTAGGGCCGACACTTTATATTCCTGTTGCTTGGGAGTCGGGACATAACTGATTGTCCAATTATATGATAAAACAGGTCATGCTCGTACACCGCGCCGTAACCGTCCGGGTACGCCCCGGCAGTATAGCCCAAGCCACCAAGCTGGCGCAGCTGGCACGGGCCTATCAGGGCTTTTCCCAAAGGGGCGGGTTCCCCCGCTGGTGTGCCCAAGCCCGCGACAAGGATTCGTTCCGTATCGAGTGTCTCAAGGATCGGAAATCCCTGGTGCAGGACAGCCACCTGCGCATACCCGGGCTGGGCTGGTACCGGCTGACGGGCCAGAACCGGTATACCCACCTGCAACCCCTCAGCGTAACCGTATACCGGGATACCGGGCAAGGGCATGCCGCCATCCTGTACCAGGTGCCGGCTACACGGCCCGCCCGCAAGGACGTACCGGACAAGCCGGCGGGGCTGGACCGGAACGTAAGGCAGATAGCCCTGCACGACGGCACGTTGCACGAGGTGCCCGACGTAGAAAAGCTGTACCGCAAGCGGGACCGCCTGCAACACAAGAGCCAAAGGCGAGCCCGAACCCAGCTGCGTATCCAGCGCACGTGGCGCCAGATACGCATGATCAATCAGACATGGTGCCCTAAGATCAGTAAGGATCTAGCGGCTGCGCACGACTTGATCGTCGCGACAAAGCTGAACATGCAGGGCATGACCCGGAGCTCACAGGCCAAGCCCGGCACGAATGGCAAGCAGAAACGGGGACTGAACAGGTCGCTCCGGCGCAGCCACGGGGGCCAGCGGGTGTCATACCTGGCGTACAAGACCCATGTGGAGTTGGTCGATCCGGTGTACATGTCGCCGACGTGTTCCCGGTGTGGACGTGTGCATGCAGACAACCGGCAAACGCGGGCGCTCTATGTCTGCGCTGTGTGCGGTTTGCGTATGCATGCCGATACGAATGCCGCGATCAACATTCTGGATCGCGGGGTGCCCGCTTGCGGGACGGGGTCAGAGTCAGGCCCGTCAGGACGTGGAGAGATGGGCAGCAGCCCGGCCTGCGAAACGTCAACAGGTACAAGCGGATAGCCGGGAAACTGGCCATTCTGTTTGTGCGAGATTCCTTGCGCTTTCCTGATATTGATTGTTCTGATCATGCAAAATGAGACGCGCGGCCGACCATACAGTGAACTGGGCATTCGCCTGCTGATCTTGGTCTTGGCTTCCGTTCTGGTGCTCGCCATGTACCAGTCAGGCCAGCTGGATGCGTTGCGCCGGGCCCTGACCCAGATCACTTCCCCCATCCAGTTGCGGCTCTTCCTGGAGACCAATCGCGTCACACGTTCCTTTGAACGGGTAGCCCAGAACCGCGTGCTGCGGACAGACTTGCAGCAACTGCGCACGCTCAATCAGCAGTTGGCCACCGAAAACGCCCTGTTGCAGGAGACGCTGGCCGAAAACGTGCGTCTGCGGGACCAGTTGGGCTATGCCACGGCCAATCCCCGCTTCACCTTTCAAGGCGCCCATGTGACAGGTCAGGTGCTGGGGCATGATCCCCACAGTTTTCTGGACTACATTGTCATTGATGCGGGCAGGGACCAGGGCATTGAGGTGGGTATGTCCGTGATTACCCCGGCAGGACTGGTGGGCCGTATCGCGGAAACGACGGCGACTGCCGCCCGCGTGCGGTTGATCACAGATGTATCCAGTTCCGTCAGTGGTCTCCTGCAGAACAGCCGGGTTAACGGACAGGTGGTGGGTACACAGGACGGCAGGCTGGCAATGCGGTTTCTGAGTGCCAACGATCCGATCGCGGTAGGTGAAACCCTGGTGACTTCCCGGCTGGGAGGCACCATGCCCCAGGGTATTGTCATCGGTACGGTCACAGACATCGAGGAGCAGCCGGGGGCGTCCACCATTCAGGCCATCATCGAGCCCGCAGTGGATCTGCTGCGTATGGAGTCAGTGATGGTGATTCTGGACTTCATTGACGTGCCCGATGCGCCGCCTCTGCAGGTGTCACCGGATACCGGGAACTGAGAGTGAGGTGTATCCGATGCTTCATACCCGAACCAACGTGGTCCTGATTGTGCTCATGCTGCCGATCCTGGCGCTGTTGGCTGTCGTGCAGGCTGTGATCGGTCCCCATCTGGCCCTGTTTCAGGTCAAGCCCAACCTCATCCTGTTGCTGGTCCTGGCCTGGACCCTGATCCGGGGTCGCCGCGAAGGCATGTTCATCGGTTTTCTGGGCGGGATCTGGCTGGATCTGCTGGGCCTGTCCGTCCTGGGGCTGTCCAGCCTGGCCCTGGTAGCGGCGTCCTTTCTCGCGGGACTGGGACGGCATCAGGTGCTGACCACCCACATTCTGGTCCTGGCATGGGTCGCTGTGCTGGGAACTCTGGTGTTTACGACCGTCTTTCACCTGATGCTGGCCCTGATCCAGGCTGACGGGATCTGGCTGGCGGAACTGGTCAGCGGGCTGTGGGCCCAGATCCTTTTCCAGACGGCGCTGATGCTCTTGCTGGTGCCTTTCCTGCGCCGGTTGCTGCAGCAGCGGAGTATCCCTGAAGCCCAACTGAACTATGCAGGCTAGGGACACACACTCACTCGCGAACAAAATCGGGGTCCGCGTGGTGCTGTTGGGCCTGCTGGCGGTCTTGGTCTACAGACTGTTCACGCTGCAGGTACGGCAGCATACGGTGTATGCCAGCCTTGCCGACGCCAACCGCTTGAGTGCGGTGGAAATTCCGGCCCCACGGGGTCTCATCTTCGATCGCAATGGCGTCCTTTTGGCCCGCAATCGCTCCAGTTACCATTTGGGCATCGTGCCCGTAGACTTGCCCGATAACGATGCCGACACCGAGGAGGTGGATGAAGAATTCGAGGCCATTATGGACATCCTGCTGGTTGCCGGGGTGCATGAACAACGGGACCAGATTCTGGAAATTCAGCGTACCATGTTCCGGGCGCTGGGCTACCGCGATTACCTGAGTGTCCTGAACAAGGCGGACATCCCGGTCTCTCTGATCGAGGTTCCTATCGATCCTGAGGATACCACGGAGCAGGAAACCCTGGTACAGGAAGCCGTCCCGGAAACCGATACGCTGGTGTTGCCCGATATTGGACGGCCTCTTCCCATTGAAGGCTTGGCCAGACTGATCCAGGAACAGGTGCAGTTGCAACGACAAGGCAATGCGTCAAACCCCATTCCCATCCTGTTCAACGTGGCTCCGGATGTAGTCTTCGTCATATCAGAACAAAGCTATAGCCTACCCGGTATCCAGGTCCTGGAAGGTACCGTGCGCGAATATGTATACGGCGAGCTGGTCAGCCATATTCTGGGTTTTCTGGGCCCCATTCCCGAAAAACGGTCCCAGGAATATACCGCAGCCGGATACATGCCGGACGAACAGGTAGGGCTGTCGGGGATTGAGGCTTCCTATCAGGACAACCTGCGCGGCAAACCGGGTGTCCGCACCGTCGAGGTAGATATTTTCGGTCAGGAGCGGCGCACGATCGGCGAGACGCAGGATCCCGTGCCGGGACAGGACATACTGCTGACCCTGGACATCGATCTGCAGCGCGCAATGTACAATGCCCTGCTGGCCACCGCTACCGAAAAGGAAGCGGACAGCGCGGCCGCTATCGCCATCGATCCCCGTAATGGCCAGGTGCTGGGTCTGGTCAGTTTGCCGACGTTCGACAACAATATTTTTGCGGAAGGCCTGGGTGAATCCTATTTCCGCCTGCTTCAGGATGAACGCCGTTCCCTGTTCAACTTCGCCATTGCCGGGCTGTATCCCCCGGGCTCCACGTTCAAGATTGTGACCTCTACGGCCGGGATGGAAGAAGGCGTGATTTCCAACCGATCCGTCATCGTGGATGCGGGACCCATTTTTCTGTCCAACAAATTTTTCCCTGACGATCCCACGCAGGCCCAGGAATTCGTGAGCTGGAATCACGCCAAGGGCTTTGTACACGGTCCGCTCACCCTGCGCGAGGCCATCGCTGTTTCCAACGACATTTTCTTCTATTTCGTGGGCGGAGGCTATCCCCGGGAGTTCATTGGTCTGGAACAGAAAGAACTGGCTGCCTGGGCCAAACGCTACGGGTATGGTGAACAGTCCGGGATTGACTTGCCGGGGGAGGTGAGTTTTCCCGTCCCTGACGATCATTGGAAGCGCACCCAATGGTTCAGCAGCTGGGTCACGGGGGACAGCTACAACATGGCCATTGGGCAGGGCTACATGCTGGCTACGCCGCTCCAGGTGCTGCAGAGCGTAATTCCCGTTGCCAATGGCGGCACCCTGTACCAACCGCAGTTGGTGTTGCAGATTACCGAAACCACGACCGGTCGTATCCAGGACTTCACACCCTACGTCAATCGCGTCCTGGATGTCGACCCGCTCACCCTGGAGACTATTCGCCTGGGCATGCGCGACGCGGTGCATTCCCCTATGGGCACCGCTACCCAGGGCGCTATTGAGGGCATTGTGGTCGCCGGCAAAACCGGCACCGCGGAGTATTGCGAATACGATCCGGAACTGCAGGACTGCGTACGCGACGAGGAAGGCCATCTGCCTACGCATGCCTCCTATGTGGCGTTCGCCCCCTTCAACCAGCCCGAGATTGCCGTGATGGTATTTGTCTACAACGGTGGTGAAGGATCCGAAGCCGCTGTGCCCGTGGCCACGCACATCCTGGACACCTATTTCAGTCTCAAGGGTGATGCGCTCCGTTCAGAGGACCTCAACTGACGAGACAAGTTGCCCGGAAACTGCCCATGCACTACAGTCTTGCCCGCCGCCGTCTGCACTTCGTGAATCTTGACTGGCTCCTGCTGGGTACCGTATTGGTGCTGGCGGTATTCGGGATTGGCATGATATACAGCGCTACGAGCGGGGTAGTGGATCCGGTGCTGCAGGATCGATGGAGCGACCAGATACTGTTCCTGGTGCTGGGTATTGTCGCCTTCTTTCTCGGTGCTTTGCTGGATTACCACCTGTTGCAGATCTTGGGCCTGCCCAGTTTTCTGGTGATGACCACCACGCTGATATTGGTAGAGCTGTTTGGGGCCACGCAAAACTTTGCGACGCGCTGGCTCGCGCTGGGCGATATCCTGGTGCAGCCGACCGAAGCGGGCAAATTTCTGTTGATCGTCACCGTGGCCTGGTTCCTGAGCCGTTTCTACACGGAGCGCAAACGACTGTTGGTCCTGGTTATGGGTCTGTTGGTCCTGGCAGGGCCCCTGTTCCTGATCTACCGCCAGCCGGATCTGGGCATGGTGATTACCATGCTCTTCATCATCGGGGCCATGGTTCTGATCAGCGGTATTCCCTTGACCCAGTTTCTGCTGCTGGGGGGCCTGGTCGTAGCGGTGTTGCCCATGGTGTACGCTACCCTGAGACCGTATATGGTGGGCAGACTGAACATGTTTTTCAATCCCGCTGCGAATCGGGAGGACGCATTCAATGTCGAGCAGGCTCTGATCAGTGTCGGGAATGGCGGCTGGTTCGGCAAAGGCTGGACCGAAGGAACCCAAAACCAGCTCTTTTTTCTGCGTGTGCGCCATACGGATTTCATTTTCAGCGTTGTGGCGGAAGAATTCGGTTTTGTGGGCAGCGTCGCTCTGCTGCTGCTGCTGGGTTTCGTGCTCTGGCGTCTGGCCCGCACCATGGATTTGGCCGAAGACGAATTCGGGCGCTTGCTCGTCGCGGGCGTAGGGGCCCTGTTTCTATTTCAGACGTTCGTCAACGTAGGCATGAATCTGCAGCTCATGCCCGTAACCGGCATGACCCTGCCGCTCGTCAGCTCAGGGGGCAGCAGCCTCGTGTCCATGATGTTTGCCCTGGGGCTGACCCAAAGCGTGAATCTGCGTCGCAGCGTGGTAGCCTACCAGACCCTGTGAGATCAGGGCTCCTGTATGCTCTGCCGTCGGGTAAGAAAACAGGTGTTGCACCCACCGGCGGGGAGGATCGGGATGGCCAGGCAGTATGCAAACCCCTGACTGCCCTTGGTATTAGAGAGGGACAGTCGGCCTGCAGGCATGAGGCCCATTTGTATATGCAGGGCTTTCATGATATGTTTCTCGTATCATGCACCTGTGACAAGGAGATCTGCCATGAGTGAGCGGAGCATCAAGGTTTCGATTGAATTCTGCATGCAGTGAAACTATGCACCCAAGGCTGCCCGTGCGGCAGAAGAAATTTTTTCGGAGTTCAAGGGTGATGTCGCCTCCATGCAACTGATTGCAGCTGGGGGAGGACTATTTGAAGTGGAAGTGGATGGCAATCTGATTTACTCCAAGGCCTCCACTGGCAGGCATGCGGAAGACGGTGAACTGGTGCGGTTGTTTGCCGAACACACAGGTCTGGTTCCCCAGTCCGTGGCGGCTCCGGCCTGACGCTGCCTAATTCCCAACAGATTGAGTCTGCCCGGTCCCGGTTGCTTCACCCGGATCGGGCAGGTATGCCGCAGATTTGGAGCTGATGGCCGGGTCTGCGGTTCGGTACCACAAAGTCATACTTTATACTACAGGCACCCGGTTGGCACCCGGTTGTCTGCGCGGGCTGAGGCCTTTGCCGCTGTAGTCAGCGGTTGTTTTGCCGTTGCCTGACATCTGCCTGTCCCGGCTGCTGATTTGGGCCCAAGGCAAGACAGTTTGTTGCAGGCGCCGGTGCCGGGCAGATATTGCTGGGCCGGCATGCAGGCCCAGATCCTGGCCGGGTTGGTCTCGGTATCGGGTTGGCTTCGTACAGCCGCGGTTGTGGCCGGGGCTGTATCTCAGGAGCCTGCTACGGTCAGCAGTTGCATCCAGAAGCCAGGGAAGAAACCCATCACCACTACCATCAGACCGGCTGCGACCATACCGATCTGCAGTCCCAGGGCCCGTTGCGGCAAGGATACTTCCTGTTCTGTTTTGCGAAAGAACATGGTCACGACCACGCGCAGGTAGTAATAGGCGCTCACCGCACTGTTAAGTACCACCACAACTGCCAGCCAGGCAAAACCACCCTCGACCAGGGCATGGAAAATCAGGAACTTGCCAAAGAAGCCGGCCAGGGGCGGGATACCGCTGAGGCTGAAAAGAAACAGGGCCATAAAACCGGACAGCACGGGCCACTGGCCTCCGATGCCCCGCAATTGACTGCGCTCGATATCCGTTTCACTGGTCTTTTCGATGGCGACGATGATCACGAAGGCGCCCACATTCATGAAGGCGTAGGCCAACAGGTAGAAAAGGGCGGCGTTGATGGATGCTGACGTACCGGGCACCAGGCCTGCCAGCACATAGCCGGCATGCGCAATGCTGGAGTAGCCCAGAATGCGTTTCAGACTGGTCTGGCTGATGGCGGTCAGGTTGCCGACCGTCATGGTCAGAATGGCCAGCAGGGCGAGGATGGCTGTCGCGCCCTCCCAGCTGGTCGGCAAGGCGATCAGGACAAAGCGGATGAGGGCTCCAAACATGGCGGTCTTGGTCCCGACGCTCATGAACGCGGTCACGGTCGTGGGCGCGCCCTGATACACGTCAGGCGTCCACATGTGGAAGGGTACCAGGCTGAGCTTGAAACCAAACCCTGCCAGCAGCAGGGCGAGTCCAGCCCAAAGCATGATTTGGCCCTGGGGATCGGCCATGGCCAGGCCAAGCGCGTCGGGCATCTGCATGAGGCTGACGGTACCGGTAGCCCCGTAGATCAGGGCCCCGCCATACACGAAGAAAGCCGAGGCGAAGGCTCCCAGCAGAAAATACTTTATGCTGGCTTCCGTGCTGTGCGGGTTTTCCCGGAACATCCCGGCCAGGATGATCAGGCTGAGCGAGAAGGTTTCCAGGGCAATGAACAGCACCAGCAGGTCGGCGGCCACACCCATAGCCATCATGGCCCCGGCGCTCAGCAGAATCAGGGTATAGTACTCACCGCTCTGGTGCGTGAAGGAAGCTACGTACCGGGTACCTATCAGCAGTATGAGGGCTGCTGTGGTCAGGACAATGAGGCGAATACCGAAACTCAGGCTGTCCGACAGGGCCGAGGTCTGGAACCACAGTCCCGTCCCGCTGTCCCGGACGCTGAAGGCAGCCACCAGTGCGCAACCCACGATGGCCAGGCTGAGCCAGCACAGACCGTCCGGATTCCGAGCCTCCCGGTCGTCTGTCGTGCGTCGCAGCGCATCCACGAGCAAGACCAGGATCGCACCGCCCATCATGATGATTTCCGGCAGTATCGCACTGTAGGTCAGATCCAACATGCTTCTTCTGTCCTATTGCTGTGGGCCAGCCAAATGCCTTACGGGAGCCACAGGTCCACCGAGGGAACGATAGTGTCCAGCAGCAGGTTGGGGAACAGGCCGATGACGAAGAACATCACCACGAGCGGCAAAATCATCAGCAGTTCGTACCCGTTCAGGTCAGCCAGGACTCCGGCCTGATTCTCCTGGTGTACGATCTCGCCCTGCGCCAGCCGGCGGAAGGCGGACAACAGATACCAGGCAGCCAGTACGACCCCTATGCTGGCGACCACGGCGTACAGGGGATTGAATGCCCAGGTCCCCACCAGAATGGTGAATTCACCGATGAACCCGTTCAGGCCGGGCAAGCCGGCGCTGCTCATGGCCACCACCAGAAACAGGCCACAGTACACGGGTATGCTTTTCCACAAGCCGCCGAAGTCGGCGAACTGGCGCGTATGACGCCGTTCGTACAGCAGGCCGACCATGAGGAAGAGGGCGCCCGTGCTCAGGCCGTGATTCACCATCTGCAAAACGGCACCACTGGTACCCTGGGAATTGAACACGAACAGGCCCAGTACAATGAAGCCCATGTGGGCCACCGAGCTGTAGGCGACCAGACTCTTGACATCCTGCTGTTTCAGGGCCACCAGGGCACCATAAATGATGCCGATCAGGGCCAGCAGCACCATCAGGGGCAGGAATTGCCGGGCCGCGTCCGGATAAAACGGCAGGGCCAGGCGCAAGAGACCGTAGGTTCCCATCTTGAGCAGAACGCCGGCCAGTATGATGCTCCCGGACGTGGGTGCCTGTACGTGGGCGTCAGGCAGCCATGTGTGAAAGGGGAACAGCGGAATTTTCACCGCGAAAGCCAGGGCGAAAGCCAGGAAACCCAGCGTCTGGAATGTAGTGCTGGCCATGCCCGGCAGGGTATCGGCAATGACCAGGATATCGAAAGAGCCCACCTGCCAGTATACGGCGACGATGGCCACCAGCATCAGGGCGGAACCCACGAGCGTGTACATCACGAACTTGATGGCCGCATACTCGCGATTCTCGCTGCCCCACTGGCCGATGAGGAAATACATCGGGATCAGGGTGAACTCGAAAAAGACGTAGAACAGAACCAGATCGAGAGCCAGGAAAACACCGATCATGGCACTTTCCATCAGCAGCAGCAACGCCAGGTGCTGGCCCAGCCGTTCGGTGACGAAGCGATTGCTGAAGGCCACGGCGATGGGCATGATGAAGGTGGTCAGCAACACCAGCCACAGGCTGATGCCGTCCACACCCAGGTGATAGGAAAGGCCCAGGGCCGGGAACCAGTCATGCTGTACCTCAAGGACCATGCCACCCGCGGCGGCCGTATCCCACTGGACCAGCAGCATCAGGCTGATCCCGAAGGTGGCCAGCGTGGTCAGCAGGGCAGTTCCTTTCTGGCCGCTGCCGGCGGGCACCAAAAAGAGGATAACGGCCCCCGCCAGGGGCAGGAAAGTGAGGAGGGTGAGGAGATCCATCGCGTTTGACCTGATCGAAACCGGTGCCGTCCGGGCTTAGACGAGCAGCAGGAAATAGACCACAATGAAGGTGGCCCCCAAAAAGAGCATGAGGGCGTAGGTGGGAATCAGGCCGTTGTTGAGGCGGCGCATGAAACGACTGCATGTGAAGACCAGGCTGCCGCTCCAGTTGACCAGATGATCCACGACCCGCTGGTCCATGGCCGTGGCCAGCCATTGGCTCAGGCCATGCATGCCGCGCAACAGGCTATTGTCGTAGACGTCGTCGATATACCAGCGCTGCCGTGCCAATTTGGCTATCGGTTTCAGGGTGGCCTTGAAGGAATCGGCCCAGCTGGCCTTCTTCTGGTAGGTCTTCCAGGTCAGCCACAGGCCCAGGACGGCAATGATCCCGCTGACGGCCAGGAGGGCAATTTCCAGCTGTGCAGCCGGTGGCGTAATGTGTCCCAGCACAGGTTCCAGGGCATGTTCCAGCGTGAGCAGGAACGGCAAGTTCAGCGCACCGCCCAGTACCGTGAGGACAGTCAATATCCACAGGGGAATGAGCAGCAGGGGGCCGCTTTCATGGGCGTGGCGGTGAATCTCCCGGTTGCGGGGACTGCCGCGAAACGTCAGAAAATAGGCGCGGAAGGCATACACGGCCGTGGTGAGGGCGGTGACCAAACCTATGACGTACAGGGCCAGGTTGTGTTCGTAGACGAACAGCAGGATACCGTCCTTGGAAAAGAAACCGGAGAACAGGGGAATGCCGGCCAGTGCCATGGCTCCCATCAGGAAGTTGCGCGACGTGCTCCGCATCTTGGTGTGCAGCCCTCCCAGCTGGCGCATGTCCAGCTCATGGGTGGCATGCTGGACACTGCCGGCGCTGAGAAACAGCAGGGCCTTGAAAAAGGCGTGCGTGACCAGATGGAACAGCGCCATGGCAAATGCCCCTACACCGGCCCCCAGTACCATGTATCCCAGCTGGCTGATCGTGGAATAGGCGAGAACCTTTTTCAAATCGTTCTGCACCAGAGCCATAAAACCGGCGATGAAGGCCGTGAGTACGCCAATCCAGGCGGCGGTATTGCCCGCCGCCGGTGACAGTTCCCACAGGGCGTGGGTACGGGCCATCAGGTAGATCCCGGCCGTCACCATGGTGGCGGCATGGATCAAGGCGGATACGGGGGTCGGGCCCGCCATGGCGTCGGGCAACCAGACATACAGGGGGAACTGGGCGCTCTTGCCCGCCACGGCCAAGAGGAGCAAAAGGCAGATCAGGGTAACGGGCAAGGCCGGGTCTGTGTTCAGGGCGGCAAAGACGTCAGTGAAGGTCAGAGTGCCCACTGAAGTCCAGATCAGGCACATGGCCAAAATCAGGCCCACGTCACCGATACGGTTGACGATGAAGGCTTTCTTGCCGCAGTCGGCATAGGAACCATAAAGCTCGTCCTTGCGGTCGAACCAGAAACCGATAAGCAGATAGGAAGCCAGCCCCACACCTTCCCAGCCAATGAAGAGTGTGACGAAACCGTCGCCCAGCACCAGCAGCAGCATGGCCAGTACGAAGAAGTTCAGGTACAGGAAAAAGCGCCGGAAGCGTTCGTCACCGGCCATGTAGCCAATGGCATACACGTGAATCAGGAACCCCACGCCGGTCACGACCAGCACCATGGTCAGGCTCAGCTGATCGATCAGCAGGGCCATGGGTATCCGGAATTCCCCTATGGTGATCCAGGACCAGAGATGGACCGTGTGTCCGTGCTCGTTGTGGTGATCGAACACGGCCGGGGCCAGGGTCAGGGCCCACAGGAAAGCCAGGCCTATCACGCCGCTGGCGATCGCACCGATGGCTCTTGGCCCCAGGAAGCGTCCCAGTATCAGGTTTACGAGCAGACCTGCCAGGGGCAGCACCAGCAGCAGCCAGGAATTGTCAATCATGAAAGACCATCGGGATGCAAGAGGGGCGGGAGACGTCTACCACTTGAGCAGGTTGATCTTGTCGATACGGATCGTCTGGCTGTGATGCGTGTGCGCGATCAGAATAGCCAGGCCGATAGCCACTTCGGCCGCCGCGACGGCCATGATGACGAAGACGAATATCTGGCCTTCCAGATTGCCCCACTGGCGGCTGAGCGCAACCAGGGTCAGGTTGACGCTGTTCAGCATCATTTCCACGCACATGAAGATGATCAGCGCACTTCGCCGCGTGAGTACACCGACAGCCCCGATGACGAAGATGACGGCGCTCAGCAGCAGGTACCAGCTCGTGTCAATCATCGGCGGTATCCTCCACCACGGGGGACTTGAGCTGGCGGCCCATGACCAGGGCGCCAATCAGGGCGACCAGCAACAGGATGGCCACAAACTCGAAGGGCAGAATGTAGCGGGTGAACAGTTCCGTGCCAATGTCGGCCGGAGTCCCTCCCGACGCGATGCCGGCTACGGGCCGGGACCACCTGCCAGCCAGCTGGGTACCCAGGGTCAGGGCCATGATGGCGGCCAGCGCGAGACTGACGTAACCCGCTGATCCCCAACGGCGGCGGTCGGCAGAGCTTTCGGTTTCATACCCGATCAGCATGATCACGAACAGAATGAGGATGACGATGCCACCGGCGTAAATGATGACTTGGGCCGCAGCCAGGAACTGGGCATCCAGCAGCACGTAGAGAATGGCCAGCGACGCGAAATTGGCCATGAGAAACAGAGCGCCGTGGACTGGCTTGCGGCTCAGGACGACACCCAGCGCCGCCGCTAGGCTGATGAAGGCGATCAGGAGGAAGAACAGGGTATGCATGACAGGCGGAGACGCAGGATCCGGGCTCAGGCTTCCGGCCGAATGATCACGTTGGGTTCATCCGGATTCAGCAATTGTTCCTTGGTCAGGACAAAGTCCTGACGGTCATAGTTGGCCATGGCGAACTCGTGGCCCAGGACAATGGCTTCGGTCGGACAGGCTTCTTCACAGTCGCCACAGAAGACACACCGCAGCAGGTTGACTTCATAGACCTTGGCATAGCGCTCGCCAGGTGAAACGGGGTTGTCCGGATCGTTTTCGTCTGCATCCACGTAAATGGCGTTGGTGGGACAGGCGGCTTCGCACAACATGCAGCCGATGCACCGTTCCATACCGTTTTCGTACCGGCGCAGCTCGTGCTTCCCCCGAAAACGGGGATAGACCGGAATCGCTTCCTTGGGATACTCGACGGTGATGGGGCCCCGGGTCAGGTTCTTGAACGTGATGCCCATGGCCTTGGCCAGTTCCATGGCCCCCTTGATGTAGCCGTTGATGCCCACATGACGCTCCCTTACTTCAAGAATACGGTCAGCACCGCGGTGATGCACAGGTAGACCAGTCCCAGCGGAATCATGACCTTCCAGTTGAAGCGCATGACCTGATCGAAGCGCGGCCGGCTGATACTGCCCCGGATCCAGATAAACAGGAACAGGAGCACCAGCACTTTGGCGGCCAGGTACACGGGACCCAGCCAGATGAACTGATCCGCCAGGGGGCCGCGCCAGCCGCCAAAGAAGAGGGTAACCATCACGGAACTGGTCGTGATCATGTTGATGTACTCGGCCATCATGAACATGGAGAACTTCATGCCACCATATTCCGTAAAGAAGCCGGCCACCAGTTCGTTCTCGGTTTCCGGCAGGTCGAAAGGCGCCCGGTTGGTTTCCGCCAGAATGGAGATGAAGAAGAAAGGGAAGGCCACCAGCACCCAAATCCACTCCCAGAGGGCCCGGGGACTCTCCACCAGCTGGACCAGACTGAAGGTTCCACCCAGCATGGCGATGCTGACCAGAAAGAGCCCCAGGGGAATTTCATAGCTGATGATTTGGGCGGCAGAGCGCAGGGCACCCAGCAGCGAGTAGTTGTTGTTGCTGCTCCAGCCGGCCAGGATCACCCCGAAACTCTCGATGCCGGCAATGGCCAGAATCCACAGGAAACCGATGTTCACGTCGGCAATGGCCGGCGTGTCCTTGGCTATGGGAATGACGGCCCAAATGATCAGGGCCGGTGCCAGGGCCAGGGCTGGTGCCAGCACGTAGACCACCTTGTCTACGTGCCGGGGGATGTATTCTTCCTTGAAGATGGCCTTGACCGCATCCGCAGCGGGCTGCAGCAGTCCGAAGGGTCCGGCACGATTGGGGCCGATGCGTACCTGCAGACGTGCCAGCAACTTGCGTTCCACCCAGGTCAGGTAGGCGAAGCCGGTAATGACCACGAAGGACAGCAAGGCGGCACGGCCAATGGCCAGGAGCACTTCATTCATGACAGAATCTCAGGCCCCTGCGGCTGTCTTGTGCAAGGTAGCCCATTCCCAGTAATTGCCGTTCAGCAGGGTGCCTACCGGCTTGTCGCCGAGACTGTCCGGCATCCAGGCACTGCCCGGGGCTACGCGGGCATCGGCCCGCAGAGTTGTGGACAGCGTCCCATAGGCGCTGGTCACGGTAACTTCGCTCCCTGCCTGCAGGCCGCGGCTCTGCACGTCGGCGGGATGTACGGCCAGGAAGGGCGCGGGAATGCTCGGGACTATCTCGGGTGTGAGACTTGTCAGGCGTCCCGCATCGTAAAAAAGACGCCCGCGGAAAAGGCGCAGGGCATCAGGTGCAGGCGGTGCCGGAACAGGGGTTGCCACCGGTCCTGCCAGAGTGGTGACGTCCACGGCGTCCGGCAGTCGCTGCCGGCCTTGATCCCCCAAGCTGTCCCAGTCCAGGCCCGCATAGGCCGGAATGGCCTGTCCCAGTTCCGTCGTAATCTCCCGGGCGGACTTGTAGGACCAGTCATGCCCCAGCCGGGCAGCGACATGATCCAGAATCAGCCAGTCGGGTGCCGCGTCGGAGTCTGGATTCGTGATGGCCTGGGGACTTCGCTGTACGCGGCATTCCATGTTGGTGAAGGTACCGTCGGTTTCGAGCCAGCTGACCGCGGGCAAAACCACGTCGGCCAGCTCTGCGGTTGCCGTTCGGAAAAGCTCCTGCACGACCACAAGCTGGGCGTTGGCCAGATTGGCCGCCCACCGCGGGTTTTCCGCGGCCGGATCCGCGCCCATGAGATACAGTCCCTGAATGGCGTCACCGGCCCGGTCCAGCATCTCGGTGTAGGTAAGGCCTGGCTGTGCGGGAAGCGCACTGCCCCAGAGTTCCTCCAGACGGTGACGTGCTGCCGCACCGTCTACCGCGTAACCACCGGGCAACTGATGGGGTACCAGGCCCATGTCCCGGCAACCCTGGCTGTTGGCATCCAGCCCGATGAAGGCCAGGCGTTCCCGGTGCCCGGTCAGGGTGGCCAGCGCTTCCAGGGCGGTATGCAGGGCCTGGCCCTCCTGCTGGTGACTGCTGTCGGGGCCGCAGATCAGGACTGCATTTTGGCTTTCGAGCAGGGCGGTCGCCAGTCGATCCAGGTCCTGTACGGCCACGCCGGCATCGATTTCCGGGGTGTCTGCCCACGTCTGCCATGCGGACTGCTCCGGTCCGGCATCCGGCTGGGCCAAAACGCGGCGAATGAGGGCCTGTACCAGGGCAGTCTCCAGTCCGGGTGCATATTGCAGGTGGACTTCGGCTCTGGCTGCACTCTCCGTGCGCCGGGGATGGGCGACGAAGAGACGGGTGCCCCCGCGACTGGCCGCACGTTTGAGGTGGACGTCCAGCATGGGAATCTCTTCACTGGGATCCACCCCCAGCAGCCATACCACGTCCGCCTGAGGCTTGGGACCGTACTGGATCTGCATAAGATGGGCCAGAGCCGGTACACCGCTGGTCCCTGCCTTGACGTCACCGCCCTGCCGGTGATCGATATTGTTGGTTCCCAGCGCTTGGCGTGCCAGGCGCTGGAGCAGATAGTTGCTCTCGTTGCTGAGCTTGCTGCCGCCAATGACGCCCAGGGCCTGGCTGCCTGCCGTGTCCCGGATGGCCGCCAACCTGTCCCCGACGAACGCGAGGGTGTCCTCCCAGGACGCTTCCTGCAGGACCCCGTTGCGCCGCAGCAGGGGACGCGTCAGCCGATCCGGATGGTTGGCCCAATGGTGGCAGAAGCGATCCTTGTCCGTGATGAACTGGTCGTTGACTGCCATATTTTCCCGGCCCTGGATACGCCGCACTTCCGTGCCGTTACGTGTGTCTACGCTGATGTTGTTGCCCATCGGATCGTGCAGGCTGATCGTGCCGGTCCGCTCGATCTGCCACGGGCGGTACTGGAAGCGGGCGGAATGGTTGGTCAGGGCGCCGACGGGACAGATGTCGATGATGTTGCCGCTGGTCTTGGCGTCTACACACTGGCCGGGCTGTACGTCAATGACGGTGTCACCGCCACGCTCGAAGAGACCCAGCTGGGGCTTTTCCTCCCATTCTTCCAGGTAGCGGACGCACCGCCAACAGACGACGCACCGCTCCTGGTCCAGCACGATGGTGTCGGAAATGGCGTAGTTCTTGCGCGCGTGCCGCTTGGGTTCCACAAGTTGGCTGACACCGGGCCCGAAGCGCAGTGTCATGTCCTGCAGGGGACATTCGCCACCCTTGTCGCAAATGGGGCAGTCCAGGGGATGGTGCAGCAGGATGAACGCCAGATTGGCTTCCTGGGCCTCTCGGGCAGCGGGGGTGTCGGTACGCACCACCATGCCCTCCATCACCGGCGTATTGCAGGCCGTGTTCAGCATGGTACCGCGTGGGCCGTCCATTTCTACCAGGCACTGCCGGCAGCAGGCCACCGGATCCAGTTTGGGGTGGCTGCAGAACACGGGGATTTCAATCCCGTGGCGTGTGGCCACGTCGATCAGAAGGGTCCCTTTGGGGGCCGTCAGTTCCTGCTCGTTGATGGTTAGGGTGACTTGCTCAATCTCGGACATGCCAGGGGAACCTGAGGAAAAAGGAGTCTGCAAGGGGACTGGCGGCTAGCCGTCCAGGGTGATCACTGAATCGCGCACCAGCGGCGACTCGCCGCTGGGTTCCAGCGCAATGTTGAATAGCCCGCTGGCGGCTTCGGTATCGGGACGGTAAATAGGACGCACAGGCAGTTCGGGCGCTTGGCCCTGCGGATTGGACTGGTGAATGAAATCCAGCCATTCGTCCTTGAACTTGGCCATGTTGCTCTGGAGGCCCCATACCGCAGCAAAGCCGAAGGGGCAAAAGGACTTGCCCGCGATGTTGTCGGCAATGTAGTCCAGCAGGGCCAGATCCTGTTCGCGACCCTCCCCGCGCTTGATGCGCTCGAGGATGGACTCCATCCACCCGGTACCTTCACGGCAGGGTGTGCACTTGCCGCAGCTTTCTTCCCGGAAAAAGGCCACTGTACGCAAACCCACGTCCAGCATGGAGGCGTTTTCATCCATGGCGATGATGCCGGCCGACCCCAGATTGGAGCCTGCTGCCGAGATGCTCTCGGGATCCAGGCCTGTGTCGAACTGGTCCGGCGAAAACAGCTGCATGGACAGACCGCCCGGGATGACGGCCCGCAGTGCTGTGTCCGAGTGTTGCGGCCCGCCGCCGTACTCGTCGATCAGGGTACTGAGAGGCGTACCGTGCGGCAGTTCGTACAGCCCGGGACGCTTGACGTTGCCGCTGAGGCAGAAAATGCGGAAACCGGGACTGGCTTCGGTCCCGAATTCCCGGTAGCGATCCGAGCCCAGGCGGCTGATATGCAGGACGTTGCACACCGACTCGACGTTGTTGATGATGGTGGGTTTGGCGTACAGGCCGGCCACGGCCGGAAAGGGCGGTCGGGAACGGGGAAAGCCGCGGTAACCTTCCAGGCTGCTCAGCAGGGCGGATTCTTCTCCGCATATGTACGCGCCCGCCCCCCGGTGCACGACAATGGTCAGCTTGCGGTCCGTGTTGAACAGGCGGGTACCCAGGTAACCCTTGGCGGTGGCTTCGGCAATGGCCTGCTCCAACCGCCGGGCCGCGAAATAGTACTCCCCGCGAATGTAGATGTAGGCTTCCTCCGACTGGATCGCGTAGGCCGTGATAATGATGGATTCGATCAGCTGGTGGGGATCGTATTCCATGATGCACCGGTCCTTGAAGGTACCGGGCTCGGATTCGTCCGCATTGATGACCAGGTAGCGCGGAAACAGGCCGGGGGGCAGGAAGCCCCATTTCACGCCTGTGGGGAAACCCGCGCCGCCCCGGCCCTTGAGGCCACTGGCCTTGACCAGATCCACCATCTCGTCCGGTGTGGGGGTTGCCTGCGTCAGGATCCGGCGCGCCGTCTCATACCCGCCATCCGCTTCGTAATCGGCGAGGGTATGGGAAGCGGGGCGGTGAATGCGCCGGGTCAGGTAGGGCTCGTCCAGGCCCCCCACCGTATACGGGCCGGCACCCTGTCCGGTACGCTCCGGATCCCGGTCGGGCGTCCAGCGTTCCAGCGTGTCGAAGGCCTGGCCCGCCTCGATGAGAGACAGGAACGTATCGATGTCCTCTTCGCTGTCCAG
Organism: Caldilineaceae bacterium; assembly: GCA_965200385.1. Lineage (GTDB taxonomy): Bacteria > Chloroflexota > Anaerolineae > Caldilineales > Caldilineaceae > Bin34. Next base: position 2,375,017 of record OZ241342.1, on the reverse strand, counting down.
TTCCTCGAAGTAGCGGATTTGGCCCGAAGCCTTGTTCGTCACGGCGACCATCGGTGCAGTCGCGCAGGAGCCCAGACACTCCATGTGTTCCAGCGTGAACTTCCCGTCGTCGGTCGTCTCGCCGTGCGTGATGCCCAGTTTCGCTTCCAGCGTATGCAGGCACTGGTTGGCGCCCCGCATCATACAGGGTACGTTGGTGCAAACCTGCAGCAAGTGGTCACCCTTCGGCCGGTCATGGATCATGTGATAGAAGGAGACCACGGCCCCTACTTCCGCCGGTTCCAGCCCGAGTATCCCGGCCAGTTCGTTCTGGGCTTCCAGCGAGGCATGGCCATGCACGCGCTGAATGGCGTACAGGGCCGGCAGGATGGCGGAACGTCCCCGGCCCGGCGGGTAAAGCGCAATGAGTTCCTGGATTTCGGTGCGCAGGGCGGAAGAGAGAACGGGTTGGTCCATGGAAATGACGATCCTGCGGTTAGCGGTCTACTTCGCCCAGCACAATATCGATGGAGCCGATATTGGTGATGATGTCGGACAACAGCAAGCCCTTGCTCATGTCACTGATGGCGAAGAGATTGTTGAAACTGGGGCCCCGGACGTGCAGGCGATAGGGCTTGCCTGACCCGTCGCTGTAAACGAAAAAGCCCAGTTCGCCCTTGCTGGCTTCAATGCCATGATAGTACATGCCGGGCGGCACCTTGAAACCCTCGGTATAAAGCTTGAAGTGGTGAATCAGGGACTCCATGCTGACGTCGAGCTCCGCCCGCTGGGGCGGATTCACCTTGCGGTCTTCCGCCCGGTAGGGACCGCCGGGCAGGCGATCCAGCGCCTGGCGGATGATGCGTATGCTTTGGCGCATCTCTTCCATGCGCACCTCGTACCGGCCGTAGCCATCACACCGGTGGCTGACCGGAACGTCGAAGTCGTAATTTTCGTATCCGCTGTAGGGGCGATCCCGGCGTAAGTCCCAGTCTATGCCGCTGCCCCGCAGCATGGGACCTGTCAGGCCCTTGGCCAGCGCTTCCTCACGTGTGACGAGACCAATGCCATCCAGACGGGTATGCCAGATGGGGCTTTCATCCATCATGGTGGCGTATTCGTCGATGCGGCCGGGCATCAGGTCACAGAATTCGCGCACGGCACCGATAAAGGCCTCGGGCAGATCCTTCCATACGCCGCCAATACGGATGTAGCTGGTCGTCAGGCGTGCCCCGCAAGCCATTTCGAACATGTCCAGGATGCGTTCGCGTTCCCGGGTTGCGTACATCAGCAGGCTCATGCCCGTGCCCGAAACGTCCAGCACGTGGGTGGAAAGCCAAAACAGGTGCGAAGCGATACGCTGCAGTTCACCCATGATGACCCGGATGACCTGGCCGCGCGCGGGCACTTCCAGGTCCAGCATGCCTTCCACAGCCAGCACGTATCCCAGGTTGTTGTTCATCGCGGACAGATAGTCCATGCGGTCCGTGTAGTACACGAAGTCCTTGTAGCGCTTGTTCTCGCCCGTCTTTTCAAAGCCGCTGTGCAGGTACCCGAGATCCGGGTCGACGTTCACCACCCGTTCCCCATCCAGTTCGACCACCAGACGCAGCACGCCATGGGTGCTGGGATGGTGCGGTCCCATGTTGAGGATCATGTTCTTGCGATTCATGCCCGGCGGCAATTCGGGGGGCAGACTGACTGCTTCCAGTACCTGTTCCCCCAGCGTCTCGAATTCCGGATGATCCCAGGTGAGGGTGAAGGGCACGTCCTCGCCCCCCAAAGGCACCTCCTTGCGCAGGGGATGATTCGGCCAGTTGGCCGGCATCAGGATCCGGCGCGGATCCGGGTGTCCCGTGAAGGTGATGCCCATCAGGTCGATGACTTCCCGCTCAGGCCAAATGGCGGCCGGAAAAACGGACGCCAGGCTGGGGCACACGGGACTGCGTCCGCCCGCCAGGGGACACACCACTGCCAGATGTCGGTGACGGTCATAGGCGCGGAACTGGTAGACGGTCTGAAACTGGTTGTCGCTGGTGGTGCCAGGCAGTTGGGAGAGATCCACCGCGGTGATGTCGACCAGCGTGTGGTAGGCCAACGCGCCGTCCCGCAGCCAGGTAGCCAGGTCCGTCAACGCGGCAGGCTGCACCATGACAAAGGGCAATCCGAATTGTAGGCCGGCATCCAGTATGGCATCCCCAAACTGCTCGCGTATGGCTTGGGTGTCCTCGGTATCCGCGCCCAGGGCAGGTGCCCGTGCCGGAATGGCGATGTCGTTCAGATTGGGCAGCGTCTCGTAGGGACGCTGCACGGGCGAAACGTTGAGCAGAGACATGGAGGTTGGTCGTCCGGAAGAGGTACGGGAGAAGTATGGGGAACGATCAGCCGCGCACGGCCAGACCGGTACTGCTCTGGGTGTCCGTCGGCCGGGAAGCCGTGAAGTCGTACTTGCTGAAATGCTCGCCGGTCTGCTTCAGACGCAGCAAGTCCAGGCCATAAAGCAGGGCCTCGGGCCGGGGCGGACATCCAGGTACGTACACGTCCACCGGAATGACTTTGTCCACGCCTTGTATGATGGCGTAGTTGTTGAAGGGGCCCCCGGCACTGGCGCAAATGCCCATGGCAATGACCCACTTGGGTTCCAGCATCTGGTCATAGAGGCGCCGGATGACCGGGGCCATCTTGTTGCTGACACGCCCGGACACGATGATCAGATCGGCCTGGCGCGGTGTCGCCCGAAACAGCTCCGAGCCATAACGGGCAATGTCGTGGCGGGCCGTGCCGGCTGCGATCATTTCCATGGCACAGCAAGCCAGACCGAACAGCAGAGGCCACGTACTATTCTTGCGGCCCCAGTTGACCAGGTCTTCCAGGCGCGCCGTGACAAAACTGTCAGCCGGCAGCAATTGTTCCAAACCCATAGTGCTCCGTGCCCCTAGTTATTCCCAGTCCAGTGCGCCCTTGCGCCATTCATAGACAAATCCAATCACGATAATGGCCAGAAACAGGGCCATGGCCCCCAGGGCGACGTATTTTATGGCCGCGTCGTGCAGCACGGCCACCCATGGATAGAGAAACACCACCTCGATGTCGAAGATAATGAACAGCACGGCTATCAGATAATACTGCACCGGAAACCGGCGCCGGGTATTGTGGAAGGGAATGATGCCCGACTCGTAGGCCTCGCCCTTGGTCCGGGTCAGATTCTTGGGACCGAAGAGAATGGGCACCAGAATCACAACCCCGGCTATGGCCAGTGAAACCAGCACCATGATTAGCAGGGGCAGAAAATCAGCTGGAGTATTCGGGGTCTGTTCCATGGTGTGAAAAGATTGACGCGGAACAATGCCAATACCAACGAATTCTACTGTATGCAAGGGTATACCGTGAATCCTGATTCGGAGAAAACCCTTACCAGGCTCCACGCGCACAGGTATACAAGTCCCATAAAATTGCCGGCCTTAACTTCGCCATGGCAGCAGCCAGAGGGCTGCTCAATCCAGCTCATCGCATGTTTTCTCGTGTTCGCAAGCGTGGGCCCGCAAGACCATGCACTGAATCCGTCATTTATGGAATTCTGACACATCAACCTGCCGGATGATCCTGGCCGCAGGGCATTTGAACTTCGACAACAGCTGTTTGTGCGCCAGGTCTCGCAAGTATTTCGGTTATGATTTGCAGGGCACAATCGTGCGACCGTGACAGATGTCGCGCTATCGCAAACGTCCTGGTCGTCAGGGCCTTCCGAACGTGAACCATAAATCATGACACCTGAAGAAGTCGGATGCTTCTGTACTCTGTACCCTGCTCCCACACGCATTGCCGCCAAGCCCCCATGCCTGATTCAGACCTTGGCGTCCACAAGCTCGGACATTGCGATTGCCCTGCTCATATTTCTTGGGTCAGGCTATGCTGTGTGCTACACTGCACAGTGTTGTGTCCACTGCGCCTGTCCCTCCGGCTGGAGGGATGTATTGCGATTCTGGGGACAGCGGCATTTGGTTTTGACATGACAGGTCACGGGTTTCAGGAATAGGGTTGGAAGCCCATGCTGGTCAACTACGCATTCATCCTGATTCTGAGTGGTTTTGGGATCGTCCTGCCCTTGATCTCCATCGTCGCCGGCTGGATCCTGGGGCCGCGCAAACCCGATCCCGTCAAGAACGACATTTACGAAAGCGGCCTCAACACCATTGGTGATACGTGGATACAGTTCAAGGCGCAGTTCTATCTCATAGGTCTGGTCTTTCTGGTCTTTGATCTGGAAGTCGTATTTCTCTTTCCCATTGCCATGGCTTACGGCCGTCCCGAGTTCGGTCTGGCGGCTGCATTGGTTACGCTGTTCTTCATGCTCCTGCTGATCGTGGGCCTGATCTACGATTGGCGCAAGGGCGGACTGGAATGGCAGTAGGCTGATACAGAACATTATCTGGGGACTGTAATCTTGGCTGCGTGGTACTTTGAACTTACGGCCTTGCTGACGGAAGCAGGCCTGCCGGAAGGTATTGCCTCGGCAGTGGCACTGGTGATTGGAGCCACGGTCATTGGGCTGGTGGCACCGCTTATCGCCCTGGTCCTGATCTGGCTTTTGCGCAAGGTGATCAGCCGTATCCAGGATCGCATCGGCCCCAATCGGGTCGGACCTTTCGGCCTGCTGCAGACCCTGGCCGACGCCCTCAAACTGGTTTCCAAGGAAACCATCACTCCCAGCAACGCCGATTTCATTGCCTACAACCTGGCACCGGTGCTGTCGGTCTTCGGCATCATTCTGCTGTTTGCGGTCATCCCAATCTCGCCCGGTCTGGTCGGCGCCGATCTGAACGTGGGCGTTCTGTATATCGTCGCTCTGGGCTCCATAGGCATCATGGCCGCCCTCATGGCCGGCTGGGGCAGCAACAACAAGTATGCCCTGCTGTCCGGTTTCCGGGTGGTGGCCCAGTTGCTCAGTTATGAAATTCCCCTGGTTCTGAGCATGCTGACCGTGGTGCTGGTAGCCGGTACCATGAAGCTGAGTTCGCTCGCCGCAGCCCAGAGTCACTTCCTGGGCTTGGGCTGGTATCTCTTTATCATGCCTGGCGCCGCCCTCATCTTCTTTATCTGTTCGCTGGCCGAGTCGGAGCAGACTCCCTTCGATCTGCTGGAAGCCGAGTCGGAGCTGATTGCCGGCTTTCACATCGAATACTCCGGCATGCGCTTCGCCATGTTCTTCCTGGCCCAGTTCCTGAACGGTTTTGTCCTGGCAGCCGTGACGGCAATCCTGTTCCTGGGTGGCTGGAACGGTCCCGGCGTGACCTTGCCCGGCATTGGTCCCTGGCTGGGGGCCGCCTACTTCATAGGCAAGACCTTCCTGGTGTACCTGCTGCAGATTTGGGTACGCGGTACCTTCCCCCGGCTCCGGGTGGATCAGATGATGTCCTTCTGCTGGAAAATACTGGTACCCCTTACCGTGGGCTTGCTGTCGTGGCAGATGATCGTACAGGTCCTGCCATGGGACACGGCCTTCATCCACTTGGCCATTCTGGTGGGCAACATCGTGGTGATTGGCATTGCGCTCCGGGCTATCGGGCAGCATCTGCAGCAGGAAACGGTGCGTCCCAAGCGGGCCTTTACACCTGACTCGCTGATTGGCACCATGAAGCCTGCGGTTGAGAACTGACTTGCCCTCGCTGCCTCCCATCTGCCGTTATGCCCCCTTTGCCCGTTGAGATCCCCATTCCTACCGTACAGCAGGCGATTTTCGGTGCTGTCGCCCTGATGACGGCCGTGGCCGGCCTCCTGGTCGTGACCAGCCGCAATCTGTTTTACGCGGCCTTGGCCCTGGTGGCAACCCTCTTTGGCGTAGCCGGCATCTACGTGTTGCTTGAGGCCGAATTCCTGGCCGTGGCCCAGATCCTGGTGTATGTGGGGGCCATCGCGACCCTTATCACCTTCGCCATCATGTTGACGAAGGGCATTATGTTTGGGGCCACGGCGACCAACAACCGGCATCTGTTTGCCGTCATCTCCATTTCCCTTCTGCTTTTCCTCATACTGGCCGGTGTCGTGGACAGAGTGCCCTGGAGTATGGGCGATCCGGCCCTGGAAGCCGACGAGACCATGATCGCCGATCTGGGCTGGAACTTTGTCTCGACCTACGGCGTGGCACTGGAATTGATTGGCCTGCTCCTGCTGATTGCCCTGGTGGGCGCAGTCATGCTGGCCAGGGATGACGAATAGGGCAAAGGGAGGACGAGTTCCGTTCATGGTTCCTCTGCAGGCTTACCTGGTACTGGCCGCCTTTCTGTTCTGCTGCGGCTTTTACGGTGCGCTGGTGCGGCGCAACGCCATCGCGATGCTGATGGCGATTGAACTGATGCTGAATGCCGTCAACATCAATCTGGTGGCTTTCTGGCGTTACGGGCCCAACCGGGCCGATCTGGCCGGCCAGACTTTTGCCGTCTTCGTCATTGCGGTAGCGGCTGCCGAGGTCGCGGTGGGCCTGGCCCTGATCATTGCCATCTACAGGTCACGCCAAACCGTGAACCTGGATGAAATCGACATGCTGCGGGGCTAAGTCGGGTCATGGCCAAGCAATTGCTGGAAGGGACCCTGGAAGAGCAGTGTGCCTTTCTTTACGATCTGGCGCTGTCCAAGATGGAGGACGGCAATTACACCGGCGCTTTGTACGCCCTCCGGGAAGTCGCCAAATACCGTCCTGAATACCGGGACGTACCTGTCCTGCTGGTCCAGCTGAAGGCCCGCAAGCGGGAACAGCGCCGCTTGATCCTCGTGGGCCTGGGGGCCGGTGTGCTGGCTGCCGTCGGGGCCCGCATGGCCGGCGTGACCCATGACCTGCTGCTGATCGGCGCCGGCGCACTGGGACTGGTCAGCGGCTACCTTGGCTATACCGGCCTGCGCCAGGCCACCGGTGCCTTCTCTTTCAAGTCTTCTGCGGGGCTGTCCCGCCCACGCAATATTTCTACTGATGCCGCAACATGACCGCACTCTATGACCTGACCTGGTTCATCGCCGTGCCCCCTGCGCTGGCGTTTGTCCTGATCATCCTGTTCACCCATCACAGCAAGGTCCTTAGTGCGTCCATCGCCATTGGTGGGGTGGCGATCAGCCTGATTCTGGGCTGGGGCGTAGCCTTCACGGCCTTCTTCGATCACCACCTGACCGAGCATCCCCTGAACGAAACTCTGTTCCGGATACCGACGGGCGCTTCTTCGATTCACATTGGCTGGGCACTGGACCCGGCCAACGCTCTCATGCTGTTCATGGTGACGTTTCTTCTGGTCATGATCTTCATCTATTCCCGGGGTTACATGACCTTCCCGCCGCACCTGCAGGCGGCAGCGTATCCGGAAGCCCACCGGGAACACAAGGATCCCCGCTACAGCCGGTTCTTTGCCTACATTTCCCTGTTCGCTACCGGCATGCTGGGGCTGGTGACGTCCAACAACCTGATCACGTTCTTTGTGTTCTGGGAAATCATGGGCCTGTGCAGCTACCTGCTGATCGGTTTCTGGTTCGAGAAGGAAAGTGCCAAACGGGCTGCCTTCAAGGCGTTCATCACCACCCGCATCGGGGATGCCCTGATGTTCGCGGGCCTGATTCTGCTTTACGTCCAAAGCCATCCCAGCTCGCTCGACTTCACTACCCTGTTCAGCCAGAACAATCTGCTGGAGCTCAGCAACACCTACGTGCATGTGGGCTTTCGGGAATTCACCTGGCTGTCCATCGTCACCTTCCTGATTTTCTGCGGCACCATCGGCAAGAGCGCCCAGTTCCCGCTCCACATCTGGCTGCCCGACGCCATGGAGGGCCCCACGCCCGTATCAGCCATGATTCACGCAGCCACCATGGTGTCGGCAGGCGTGTTCCTGCTGGTGCGGCTGTATCCCCTTTATGACCGGGCGCTGACCATAACCTCCACGACCATGATGGTGATGGCTGCCGTCGGGGCCTTCACCGCGCTCTTCGCCGCCACGATCGCCCTGACCCAATGGGACATCAAGCGTGTGCTGGCCTATTCCACCATAAGCCAGCTCGGCTATATGGTGGCGGCCCTGGGCATCGGGGCCTACGTGGCAGCCCTGTTCCACCTGCTCACGCACGCCTTCTTCAAGGCCCTGCTGTTCCTCGGTTCCGGCAGTGTCATCCACGGTATGGAACATGGCCACGAGCATGTGCACGGCCATGACGCAGAAGAGGACCATCACGACGGCCACGACACGCAACTGGTGCAGCGCAAGGACGGTGTTCTGGATCCGAACGATCCCCAGGACATGCGCAACATGGGGGGGCTGCTGAAGCACATGCCCATTACCGGTTACACCTTCATCATCGGTGGCCTGGCCCTGAGCGGGTTCCCGCTGGTGACCGCCGGTTTCTGGTCCAAGGACGAAATTCTGGCCTCGGCTTTCGCGGGACACGGCCTGGTGTTCGGTGTCCTGGCCCTGGCGGCTTTCTGTACTGCCTTCTACACCATGCGCCAGATAGCTCTCACCTTCTACGGCCAACCCCGCACCGCCATGGCCGAACATGCTTCGGAGAGCACCCGCAGCATGACGATACCGCTGATCCTGATCAGCTTTTTCGCCATCACCCTGGGCTGGATCGGCATTCCCAGTACGTTCCCCGTACTGGGCAACCTGGTGCCCAACTGGCTGGCCCATTACCTGGAACCGTTTATGGAGGTCATCCATATTCACGTCCTGCATCCTGAATTCAACATCGTGCCGCTGCTGGTGTCGGTGCTGGTTGCCTTGGGCGGTCTGGGTCTGGGCTGGGTCGTGTATGGCCAGGGCCTGCCGGTCGGCAAGACGGATCCCCTGGTGGACAGGTTCGGGGCGCTCTGGCACATCTGGCATCGCAAGTATTTTGTGGATGAACTGTACGATGCTACGGTAGTGCGCTGGTGCCGCAATACGGCTGCCTTCTGTGCCGACGTGGACGCCACCTGGATCATCGATCCGCTGGTGAACTGGATTGGTCGGATGGGGGTCTGGATCGCAGCCCTGGCTGCCGCCGCGGACACTCTGCTGGTAGATGGTATCGTCAATCTGATCGGCAAGTTGATGCATTGGAGCGGCGGTGTGCTGACCCGTCTGCAGGATGGCAAGGTGCAGGCGTATCTGGTGATTGCTCTCACGATCCTGTCCATCTGGATCGTTCTGATCGGTATGCCCATCGTATTGACGCTGGTATAGGCAGTTTTTTGAATCGAGTCGAGGTTAGGTAGGAGGTCCGGGCCCATGGCCAATTCGAGCCAGGTGGCATTGTTTGCAACCCTGTTTTTCCCCCTCGTGGCCGGGATCTGGGTTCTGTTGTTCTGCCGCAGCGATCAGGCCATCCGCCGGGTTTCGATCCTGGCGAGTCTGGTGCCCCTGATCCTCAGCGTCGTCCTGCTCTTCAACTACGATCGGGAACTGGGGGGCATGCAGTTTGAAATCACGGCGCCCTGGATTCCGATGCTCAACTCGAGTTTCCGGCTGGGTGCCGACGGCCTGAGCCTGCCACTGATATTCCTGACCACCCTGCTCTCCACCCTGAGCATCTACTACAGTGCCCGCACGATCCGGACCCGGGTACGGGAATACTTCGTAATGTTCCACCTGCTGGAACTGAGCATGTTGGGCGTCTTCATGGCCCTGGACTATGTGCTCTTCTATCTCTTCTGGGAAGTGAGCCTGGTCCCCATGTATCTCCTCATCGGCATCTGGGGCGGGGAAAACCGCAGCTACGCCTCCATCAAGTTCTTCATCTACACTTTGGTGGGATCCGTGGCCATGCTGCTGGCCATCCTGCTCACGTACCTGGCAACGGGTACGTTCGATATCCTGAATGCCGCCCAGGCCCAGCCTTTCGTGCAGCTGGACTACGATACCCGTATCCTGCTGGGCAGTCTGGCGTTCTGGGGTTTCTTCCTGGGCTTCTCTTTCAAGGTGCCGAGTTTCCCCTTCCACACCTGGCTGCCGGATGCCCATACCGAAGCGCCCACGGCCGGCAGCGTGATTCTGGCCGGGGTCCTGCTCAAGCTGGGCGCCTACGGCTTTCTGCGCATCATTCTGCCGACCTATCCGGAGGCCAGCCAGTTCTGGGCTCCCGTGGTCATTGCTGTCGGTGCCATTGCCATCGTCTATGGCGCCTTCGTGTGTGTGGCCCAGCGGGATCTGAAACGGCTCATTGCCTACAGCTCCGTGAGCCACATGGGGTACGTCATGCTGGGCATAGGTGCGGCCTCCCTGGTGCTGACGCCGGAAGGCCTGCAGCAGGTCACGGAGAAAATGGGCGGTACCACGCCGGCGGCCAATGTCTACGACAGTGCGGTGATGGCGCTCAACGGCGCAACTCTCCAGATGTTCAACCACGGCATCATTACGGGTGCACTCTTCCTGCTGGTCGGGGTCATTTACGAGCGGGCGCATACCCGTGACCTGGCCAAGTTTGGCGGTCTGAGTGCCAAGACCCCCTATTTCTACGGGATCATGATGGTGACCGCGTTCGCCAGTCTGGGCCTGCCGGGCCTGGCGGGCTTCTGGGCCGAGTTCTTCACCTTCCGCGGCGCCTTCGCCATCGTGCCGGTCTGGGCGGCCTTTGGCACGATCGGCATTGTCATGACCGCGGTTTACATCCTGTGGCGCATCCTCCAGAACGTGTTCCTGGGTGAATACGACGCGTCGCGCCTGGAGCATTGGACCACGGTGGATGGCGAGCATGCGAGCGGCCCCACGGACATGGCCCTGTTTGAAAAAATCACGCTGTGGCCCCTGGTCATCGGCATGGTGGTCATCGGGATCTATCCTACCTGGTTGCTTTCCTTCTTCAATACCTCAGCGCTGCAGCTTATCGATTTCATCGTTAACCTGACCTGATCCTTACTCTTTATCCCATGCATTGGAGCGGTGGCCTGTGGAGCAGTTCAGCCTGATAGCCCCTGAAATCATCCTGCTTGTCGGAGGGCTAGTCATATTCCTGATCGATGTGGCCGTGCGGGGCCACACGGATGGCGGACGCGGTTATACGGCTTTGGCCCTGTTCAGCCTGGGTGGCGCCTTTGTCGCGTCCCTGTTCCAGACCTTCGCCTATTTCGAGCTGGAAGTCGGTCAGCAGCCCCGCATTGCGCTGCACCTGATGGAAATGGACCTGTTTGCGGCCTTCCTGAAAACGCCCCTGCTGCTGGTCATGATTCTGATAGGCCTGGCCGGCGGCAACTACATGAATCAGCGGACGGCCCGGCGCGGGGAATTCTGGAGTTTTTTCGTGTTTGTGTCCCTGGCCCTGTGTGTGGCCCTGAGCGCGAACAATCTGCTTTTGCTGTACGTGGCCATTGAATTTCTGTCGATCACCAGCTACCTGCTGGCCGGTTTCCTGCGTGACAACCGGCGCAGTACCGAAGCCGGTCTCAAGTATTTCCTGTACGGTGCCATCGCCTCGGCCGCCATGCTGTATGGGATCAGCTTTGTGTACGGAGCGACGGGAACCCTCAACCTGCACCAGATTTCGGAACTGCTCAAGGCAGGTGATACGGACGCCCTGGTGATGGGTTTGATGCCCGCCACCATGCTTGTGATGGCGGGACTTGGTTTCAAGGCCACCCTGGCCCCGTTCTTCCAGTGGGCTCCCGATACCTACGACGGAGCTCCCACACCGGTTACGGTATACCTGTCCACAGCTTCCAAGGCTGTAGGGCTGGCAGTGACCGCACGAGTCTTTGTCGTAGCCCTCAACGACCTGCTGGTGAACTGGGTGCCCATTCTGGCGGGCCTTTGCATCCTGACCATGACCATGGGGAATCTCATGGCCTTGCGGCAAAGGGACGTCAAGCGCATGCTGGCCTACAGTTCAGTGGCGCATGCCGGCTATATGCTGATAGGCATCGCTGCACTGGCCGCCGGCACCGAGAGTTTCATGGACGGGATCAACGGCATCCTGATTTATCTGTTTGCCTATATGTTCACCAACGTTGGGGCCTTCCTGGTCGTGATGGTGCTGGAAGAGAAACAGGGCAGCACCCACCTGTCCGCCTACGAAGGCCTCTTTGCCCGTTCCCCGGCCCTGGCCCTCATGCTGACCGTCTTTCTGCTCAGCTTGGCGGGCATCCCGGCCACGGCTGGTTTTTGGGGCAAGTTCTTTGTGTTCGGGGCCGCCGTGCAGCGGCAGTATTTCTGGCTGGCGGGTGCCGGCGTCATCAATGCCGGCATTGCCGCGTTCTACTACATCAACGTGATCCGAGCCATGTATTTTGGGAGTCGGCCTGCCGACACCTCGCCCATCCCGATTCCGGTCGGCATGGGGGCTGTACTCGTATTGTGTACCCTAATCGTTTTCTGGATTGGTCTGTTTCCCACGCCCTTGCTGGAGTGGGCCACCACTGCCTCCGAACAGCTGTTGGGTTTTGGTTTTTAGGGTAGCTGGTTTCTGAACTGCACTTCTGTTTTCTGTCCAGATCCACGCTACCTCCCACGGCGTGCCTGACTGCACCTTGCGGGGGAGCTGGCATGCCCTTGTATAGAACAACAGATAAAACTCTGGCACATTGGCACAATTTGCACTCTGCCTGTGGATGACACACCGGCAGGTAAGGAATCTCACACCCCGGCGCCATCCCGCAAGGTGCAGGCCATCGGCTGCAGTCGCGGGGGACTGACCACCAAGCTGTTGGCTACTCGGGGACAAGCACGGACGCTTCGTCCGCTTCCTGCTGTTGCCCGGCAACACCGCTGAGGTCACAGCCTTCGCGGAGCTCCTTGACGGTGTCCCCAATGTTTCTTCTACATGTCCAAACCGGGAACCAGGCTGTGGTGGTGGCCCGGGGCCCGTCGGCAAACCGTGTCCTTCGGCTCGGCTTGGCCTGCCGGTCTGCCTGGACGGGTCCGCGCGGCGCATCCCGCAGCCTGGCTCCGATGTCCTGCGGAGAGGTGCGCATTCTGTACGGTGCGCCGGTGCTCCCGGCCGTAATGGCGGAGCCAAGTACCACGAGGTTGTCTGCCACCCTATCCTAAGGGTAAAACAGGGCAGCGGCAACAGCCAGGCTGCCGGATCTTGCACGGGCTGCACGCTGGGTGCGTTTCCCGACCGATGCCGCTGCGCACAGCGACAGCCTTGGTGTCCGGTGCTATGTGCATCCCCCCAGCTCTATGCCTTACCCTGGATGTTCAGGTACGTTGCCTGTGTACAGGCTGCCTGGCACGATCTTGGTCGAGGGTGGAAAACACACCTCAGTGCAAGCCTTGAGGCCCATAGATCCTGCCGCCTGCGCATATGAGAGTGCTTTGCCTTGCCCTCTAGCGCAGATATTAACTATAATTCCATATGTAACTACCGGGCCTTGTGCATGTCAGACTATTCGGGATTGACACCATCCGCGTCTGATAGGCTTGGCCGGCAACGATGCCCGATGGGAAATGCGGGAGATAACTCAATGAAGCACTTCGTCGCAGCTCGCGTCCACAACTGGGTATGGTGTCTGTCGGTTCTTGCCCTGTGTCTGGTGCTGGGGGCACAGAATCCCCCACCCAGCTGGGCCCAGAACGCACCACCAACAGATAACCCTGTCATTTCCCTGTCGGTTGCTCCCAACGATCCTGCCCGGGTCGTTGCAGGCACACTCAATGCGCCGGATGATGGGGGGGTTTACTACAGTGCCGACGGGGGTGTTTCGTGGGCCAGAGCCACCGGTATCCCATCCGGACTCAGCATTGCCGCCCTGGACCATGACGTCATCAGTCCGGCTATTGTCTATGCCGGTGACGGGATCACCGGATTTCTCTTTCGCAGTCTGGATGGCGGACGCACCTTTGAGGAGCTGCCCGTATTTTTGAGCTGGTTGAGTGATGGCAACGGTGTGGGCGTTCTTTACTCCCAGAATGTCGATGGGTTTTCCGTTCTCCATGCCGGTACCCGCCGGGATGGATTGCTTACCAGCTATGACAACGGAGAATCCTGGGTCATCAATGCCATTGGTCTGCCCTTGAGTGACAACTTGGCCCAGAGTGCACGGCGCGTGCGGGCCATCACGGAGTTTCAGGGCGCACTCTACATTGGTACACACGACGGTATCTTTGTCCAGGAGGCCGGATCCGATTCCTGGAACCGGGTAGGGAACTTTGAAGAGGGCACGCTGGTACGCAGTTTTGCCGTGTACCGGGATTTCCTGTACGCGGGGCCGGTCCAAGACGGCCTCTGGCGGTCTGCCGACGGTGTCGACTGGATACGGGCTCCCGGCTTTCCGACAGACGCTTCTGTTTTCGCCATGTTTCCGGAATCTGCCCTGTTGGTCACGGGGACGGGCCGTGGCCTTTGGGTGGGTAACGGTGAACAGTGGACGAAGTCCCGATTGAATGATCAAACGCAAAGTGAGCAGATCTGGGCCCTGGAAGGCTTGCAGGGGTATGTGTACGCCGGAACTGCTGCAGAGTGGGTGTTTCGTTCACCGGATCAGGGCTATTCCTTCCAGTCACTGGGCAATTATGACGCGTTGGCCGCCCAGCCCTTGGCTCCGCCGATCTTGCGCAGGGTAGAGCCCACAGCCGAACCCCCCGCGGGGGAAGAGCAGACAGAAGCGGTGCCGACAGAGCCCACGCCGACTCCCATCCCGGCAGCAGACCAGGCACCACAGCCCACGGCTACGCCTGTTCCGCCGGTAGTGGATGAGAGCTCCGCACCGGTGGTAGAACCGACACCCACGCCGCCGCCTGCCCCCGAAGGCTTCCTGTCGAACCTGAATATACCCATCGATCTCAACATGCCTGACGTCGAAATCCCGTACCTGGGCACGTTCTCGCCTTTGGTGTTCGCTGTAGCGGTGATTCTGATTGTCGTAATCGTGGTAGGTCTGATATCCGTCTTCGTACGCCGGGACGACGACGAGTAAATCCCTGCCCTGGGCGCGTGAGGGTGTATGCCAAACCTGGACGATCTGCGCACCCTGTTGCAGGCCAGGGACAATCTGGCTGTCGCCCAACCGCTCCATCGACCTGATCTGCCCATCACCCATGTGACCTGGGACCACAAGGCAGTACGGTCCGGCAGTCTGTTCTTGGCCAAGCGCGGCCTGATCGTCGACGGCCATGATTTCATACCCCAAGCCATTGCGGCGGGAGCCCACGGCATCTTGGGGACAGAAACGGCGAACCGATTCCGGATGCGGTGCCAGCGGGCAGGGGTAACCCCGCCACCCTATCTGCAGGTGCAGGACAGTCAGCCTGCTTACGCCCAGGCAGCCGCCCTCTTTTTCGGTTTTCCTGCACATCAGTTGCTGACTGCGGGCATCACCGGTACAGATGGCAAGACGACGTCTACGGCTCTGCTGACCCGGCTCCTGGCCGAATCCGGCCAGGCCACAGGGGCGATTTCCACGCTCGGCATCACACGGCCCAACCATGTCCAGGACTCGGGCTTTCACGTCACAACCCCGGATGCCTGGGTGGTGCAGCAACAGCTCCGCCATATGGTGGAGGAGGGGTGTCGCTACGCAGTACTGGAATGTACCAGCCACGGGCTGGCCCAGCACAGGGTGGACGAGACGGCAATGGACGTCGTAGGTGTGACCAGCATAACGCATGAACACCTGGACTATCACGGTACGTTCGAGTGTTACCTCCAGGCCAAGTGCAGTATTCTGGATCTGCTGGCCGATACCCCGGATTCGGATTGGGGCCCGGCAGCCATTCTCAATGGAGACGATGCACGGGCTACGGCCGCCCTGCAGTCCCATCTTGCGACTCTGGCCCCGGCACGCCGGACCCCAGTGCAGGTATACCGTTATAGCCAGCAGGCAGTTTTGCCTGACACGTCCAGTTGCTACCGGGCCTCTCACGTCAGGCTTACGTCCCGGGGCATGCAGCTGCAGGTTATCGGTCCCCGACAGGACATCTGGCATCTCCAGTCCCCCCTTTTGGGCCAATTCAATGTCTCCAACATCCTTTTGGCGTTGGCTATGGGACATGTCCTGGGCCTGTCTCCCGCCCAGATCCAGCGTGGTGTACAAGGCTTTGCAGGTGTTGAGGGACGCATGCAACGCATTGATCTCGGACAGGACTTTCTGGCGGTTGTGGATTTTGCCCATTCACCCGGGAGTCTGGAATCTGCCCTGATTACCTTGCGCGCCTGCCTGCCGTCAGGGGCCCGAACTCCAGGTCGGCTGATCTGCGTCTTTGGCTGTGCCGGCCTGCGGGATCAGGCCAAACGGCAGCTTATGGGCGCTGTCAGTGCGCGGCAGAGCGACTACGTCATTGTCACGGCTGAAGATCCGCGCACCGAATGCCTGGACGAGATCTGTGCCGCCATTGTGCAGGGGATCCAGAGCACCGGTACGGCCACACCTTGGGAAGTCGTGCCGGATCGTGCTGCTGCCCTAGAGCATGCTGTCAGTCTCGCCAAAGCCGGGGATATCGTGGCGGCCTTTGGCAAGGGCCACGAACGCAGCATGTGTTTTGGCGAAACGGAATACGACTGGAGTGATCAACGGGCGATGACCAATGCCTTGTACAAGCGCTTGGGCTGTACCGTACCCGAAGATGATTACGTTTACCAATTGCCCACCCGCAGTGTCTGAAGGCCCAGATGTACCACAATGCAGCGCCTTATTGTCCAAGGGTGGGTAGCGAAGCCCCACAAGCAGAGCATAATCCCCAAGCCCTGGAATTGTTGGGGGACTATATACGTACTCACACCGCGCAGTGTGAACAGTAGCGGGTAAGTTAGAAGAGGATTGAATCGTGCTATTTTACGTAGTGGGTGGGGACAGCTGGAACGGTATATGAGTTACAAGACTTATACAGAGAAAATAGACCCGAAGTACACGTCACAACGTTGTCATAACTGTGGCGAAGTACGTAAGGCCAACCGGAAGTCCCAGTCTGTTTATCATTGCGGTAAATGTGATGTAGAAAAGAATGCCGACGTGAATGCGGCCTTAAACATACGGGGCAAATGGTTGGATAAGAGTATGGCGTCCGGGGACGGCGCGTCTGCAGGTGGAGATTGCAACATCAGTTGGTCTGTGAAACCTGAAAATGTATATGGAATAGCATCGCAGCCTGCGGGCCCGGTGTGAGTACGTATATAGTCCTCCATCCAAACCCTGTTCACGGGTTGAGCACCCTTGAGCAGGTTATTCGCCGCGGTTTTGCAGATTAAGCATCTGCGGCAAACCGGTTATCCAATTGCGTAGTCTTGACTATCGGATGGGAAGTATACAGATCTGAGAAGTGGAGCATAAAAAAACCTCCACCGCGGTGGAGGGCAGATCCAGCACTTGAACAGAACTGGATAAGTGCTGGCACAATCGTACGCTGTACCGTTCAAACATGTCAAAATAGTTGATGGCCTCGTTGGTCCCGCGTCCTGCCTGTGCGTTGGCCATGGGGCTAGAGCTCTACAGCAGGAACAGCTCGGTGCCCGTGGGCAGTTGTCTTCCCTGCTTTGGTAGCATGCCTGCAAGTCGTGAATGAATTGTCTTTTGCCCTTGGGCAAGCCAAGTGGAGATTATGCTGTGAGGTTGGTCAAAAGGCAATTGCCCCGGGTAACGAGAATGCTGTGCAAAGGGCTGCTTTGGAAGAAGATCGCCAGACCTGACGGTACTGCAGAATTCAGTCAAATTGCGATATGAGAAAAGATCTGATTCTCTGCTATACTCTCATACTATATTGGTGAGGCCACCCGGCCAAGTGGCTTGCCCATGGCCGGGTTTAGGGATCCGGAACTACAGTTCCGCATCACACGAGAATCGACAGGTGCTCTCCTCAGGTCCGGGATCAACAGCAATACAAGGAGATCGTGCAGGTGCGTGCTCGAAGCCTTTTTCGCGTTAAGTTTATTCTTTTGCTGTCCCTGGCAGCGTTATTGCTGGGCTCGTGTACAGGAGGTGGCAGTACAGGCTCCACCTGGTTCAACCTGCCTTCAGTCACCCTGAAAGTGGCCGATGATGGCGATACCTTGCGGGCCTTCGGCTTACCTGTGAGTTCCCTCAGTGCTACAGGCATCAAAAGCACCATGGATCAGTTGGCTGCGGCTGGTACCCAGGAGCTGGAGGTCCGGATCGGGTACAACGGTATTCACATCTACAACAACGGCAGCGAACTGCCCTACATCTATTGGGATGAGGATTCGGTTGTGGCCCTGGCAGGGGTCATATCCCAGATGGGTGTTCATGTACCCGTAGATCTGGAACAGTCTTTGTCCTGGTTGCGCAAGGTAGGTATCGGTGTCCGCATCCAGTTGGCAGATGGCAGGTCTGTAGAGAGATGGTCCGGCGAAACCAGCTACACGCCGTCGGAAGGCATAGAACCCCTGGCCGTACTGGATCTGTCCGGCATAGCCATCGACAGTACAGGTGCTCTTTCGGTCAACGGAGTGGGGCTGGATGTACTGGGTGTTCCGCCTGTAGTGGATGCAGGTACATTGCAGCAACTGGCAAGTCTGGGGGCCGAAACCCTGCGTGTTGACATAACGCCCAATACCCTGGACATTGCTCTGGACGGCCGACCGTTGCCAGGTTTGGCCTACGATGCAGCAAGTCTTGCCGCAGGCCTGGAACTGGCCCAGGCCTTGCTTGCGGATGACCCGGACACATTGGAACTGGTAAACACATTCCTGCCCCGGTTGCCTGAGCTGGACGTTACTCTCCAGGTTTCTTTCACCGGCACGCCGGTGGGCAGTACCTCTCTGTCTCCCTTGGTCATTCAGGTGGATGAGGCAGGTGTGGCATCCGCTTTTGATCTTCCTCTGGGAGCAGATCTGTTGCCCGCTGATGTCATGGATCTGCTGCAGCAAGCCAACATCACCCGCCTGCACCTGCATCTGGGTAGTGACAACGTGGCCGTGGCCATCAACAACCAGTTGTTGCCTTTGATCACACTGCACGATCCGGGCGTTGCGCTGGTGGATAGCCTGACGGGAGGGTCCGGCATGGTTCCCGGCGTATTGACCCTGCTGGAAACGATGACGACGGCCGGACCTTTGCCGGTCGACCTGCAGTTGCCGGGCAGTGATGTCGCACCCAACCCGCTGGCGAACATTGCCTTTGCTGATCCGCCTGCGCTTGATGGTCCACCCCCAACGCTGTGGGTGCCCGTACAACTGGAAGGGAATCGTGTCACAGCCATCGGGGAAATGGACGTGGCCGCCCTGGGGATGGAGGACATTACCCTGCCTGCGGATGTGCTGGACATGCTGGCAGGAGTCAATGAACTCACTCTCAAAACGAGTCCCAACCAGCTGGAAATCCATTTGGATGGTGAGCCGGCGCTGGCTCTTGCCTATGATATAGCGGCCATGCATGCCCTGCTGGATCTGGTGCCGGCCCTGTTGGGCAATGACGCGATGGACAATCCCGCCTTGATAGAGTTCGTCAAGCATATCCTTGTGCCTCATATCGTAGGCGCAGATACCCAAATCGTATTGCGCATGGGATAAACCGTACGCCAGTCATGTCGCGGGCTTGCCATTACCGCGCACCAGGCCGGGAGCATATGCTCCCGGCCTGTTTTTTTGTGTCCATTGCAGGATCACCAGGACCAGAAGGAGATTCATGGCCGCAATATCGGGCAAAGACCAGAATGCGTCCACTTGGCCATGGGCCAGCCCTCCGCACAATGCCGTGCCGGCTGCACCCACAAGCCAGAAAACCCGGGAATGCCGTGGCGTGGTACACAGGGCCCGGAAGAGCAGTACACAGAGCAACAGCATGCCTGACAGGCCAACACTTCCCGAGCGTACCAGAATCTCCAGCCAAACATTGTGGGGATGCAGGATTTCAGGATTGAGCCAGAAGGAAAAGGGAAAGTTTGCTGCGGCACCCCAATAGAAACCGTCGCTGCCTTGTCCCAGCCAGGGATGCTGCAGCCAGAGGCTCCATGTATGCTGCCAAATCACCCACCGCGCGGTGATGGGCGCCGGATCCAGCAGCCGTGTCCACAGATTGAACCGTGTGGCAGCCATACCGATCAGAATTCCGGCTACACCGCTGAGAATACCCGGGACCAGGAAGCGATGCTGCGGGAAGCGGGTATGTCCTGCACGGTACTGCCACCAAAGCCACACCAGCAGACTGGCAGGCATACCCAGCACCAGTGCGCCACGGCTAAAGGTGAGCAGCAGGGCCCAGCCGGTGATAGCTGCCAAGGCTAGATGCAAGCGCCCCAGATGTCTCAGAGCGAAGGGAAACGACGCCAGGCCCAGGGCCAGCCAGAACCCCCGCAGCAGAATCATGGCGGCATGATTGGGCGAGAAGGTCAAACCACTCAGGCGCTGTTCCAGAGGTCCCGGGGTCCATGGACTGACGATCCAGGCCAGCAGGGCCAGAGCTGCAAACAGGGCAATGCCCGCAGTCAGAGCCGTCAAGGGCAGCCAGCGGGTGCGTACGCGTGACCAGAGCCACCAGGAAAGACCGGCGACGTACAGGGGGAATATCTCCAGCTCCAGTACCTGGACCCATCTCGTGGCTGAAGGACGGTAGCTGTGACACAGCACCACCAGCAGCAACCAGGCAGCACCCGTACCGACCACAGCCCAGGCCACGGGACGGTGGATGCGCGGCAGAGGCCGGGAGAGCAATGGCTGCACCGCAGACATGCAGGCTACAGGGCACAGGATCAGAGCCAGAATCTGCGCCGGAGACAGGGCCAGGGTATGCAGCTGCAGTGGTGTCATGACGTTGGCATGGATGAAGTCGAATGGCAGTGCGGCCAAAAGCATGAGCCATACCAGATCCGGTCTGAGCAAGGCCAATCCCAACAACAGGACCAATACCAGGCTTGTCAAGAACCACCAGGGAGAAATGAGGACCACTCCCAAGACGCCGAGGGCAACGGCAAGGAAGAGGGCATCTGCCAGAAGGGGAGACAACGTCTGCACCTGCCGTTGTACGGTGTATGCCAGCCACCGGAAAGCAGCCGTCGCCTGTATCCAGACACTGGCCGCTATCAGCAGCACCAAGGCCAGTCCTGCTCCATGTGTCCAGGGGAAGTCCGGAAACCCGAATCTGCGTGTGCTCTCCTGGCTGGCTGGCGGTGCAGTCTCGGGTGCGACGGTGAGCCAGTGGCCGGGATAAACGGTTCCGAGGTCTGTGGTGTAGGACTCCTCATGGAACGGAGATGCCGAGTACAGCGGATCCGTGAACCACCAGTACACCCACCGGGTGTGGTCAGGGTGCAGGAGGGGGAATGGATTGTGTGTGAGCAGTATCGGTGCATCGACAGGTTTCCCTCCTGCCGGGGATCCCGATACGACACGGGGCCGCCACTGTACAATATCCAGATGGTCCTGCCCCTGGGACTCCTGGAAGCGGGTCAGCCATTGAGTCGGTGGGATGGCATGCAGGGAGGCGGTGTCTACAGGTAGTAGGGGGGCTGACAGGAGGACCGGATCGGGGGCGATGTGTGCCATCTGGTCAGCGGCCAGAGCCACCATTTGGCCGTAACGCACCGGACTGACCGCGAACGGAAAGGGTGGCCTGGCTATATTGGCTGCAATATCCAATTGAAAATGGCGCACTTGTCCCTGGTAGCGTTGTGCCGTCTTGGCTGCGAAGGTTGCGAAGGCGTGGGAATGGGAAGATGGCAGCTCCGGATCGTCGCGGTCCCGGACAGGTCCCCGCTGTCTTACCCAATCCGGGGTACCGTACAGAACCAGCACAGGGATCAGGTCCCGGTGTTGCAGCCAGGCGACCGCACTGTCCGTCAAGGTCCAGTCCCATTGTCCGGGTTGTGTTTCGATCTCAGGCCACGACACAGGCACGAAAATCCGGGAACCCGCCTGGCTTGTAGCGGGCCCGGCGCACTGTGCCAGTGCAGTCAGGGAACGAATCCGGGTACAATCAAGGGCCACTGTGGCTGTTGCCTGATCCGGCGCGACAAACTGCCCCCGAATCGGTTTCAGGGTAGGGGACTGGACGAAAACGGACACCATATCCGGTAGAATCCACACCAGGATCCAGAGCAGAAGCAATGACCACACTGCACGCCAGCCCGGCACCGTGGTACGGGCTGACTGCAGTGACACAGGTCCAGCGTGCATGACGGCTCAGCCGACGCCGCGAGGGAACAGGGGATGTGAGTGAATGTTGACCGATTTTCGCCAACGCACCAGTGCCGCAGGCTGGGTTATGGCCATGGTCATGACCCTGACACTGATATGGCGGTTACCCGAGATCACGTGGACGTCCCCCCTTGTCATCGGCACACAAGTAACGGTCAAGATTACCCCCAACGTGATTGAAGGCGTGCTGGCTCTGCTTACGTCGCTGGTGGTTACGGACAGCATAATCCAGATCCATCCACACCTGCAGCTCCTGAACGTGTACCAACGTGCAGTCGACTATTGGCCGCTGTACTGTCTGCCCGCGGCCCTGGCGCTGGTGGTGGTCGTAGCCCAGCCCCTTTCGATCCTGCCGGCGGTGTCGGTCCTGGCCATGATAGCGGCCATTGCGGCGTACATCTTCATCCAGTTTCTGTTGTATGAATCCCAGGATCCCGCGCATCCGCATGCCGACCAGCTGATTTTCCTTTTGCACGGCATGGCCTACGTCATAGCCTTTCTGCTTTTTCTGCTGGTGTACCTGACCAAAGGACGTCTGCTGATTGCCATCCCCATGATCACGGGCACCTCGTTCCTGCTGACTATCGAACTGCTGCGCAACTCCACGACGGATCGGATCCGGCTGCTTCGCTATGCCTTGGCGGTAACCCTGATCATCAGCCTGGCGGGCATGTTGCTGACCTTGTCAAGGCTCTCCGAGCTGACGCACGGTGTCCTGCTGATCTGGACTTTTTTCCTGACGGTCAATATCAGCCAGAACCGTATTCAGCAACAGGCCCGGCGCACGCCGTGGCTGGAATACAGCATTTTCAGTGTTTTCATCCTGATCCTCATATATCTGGTTGAGATGGGGACACTGCAGCTGTGGGGCAACCTGGGCTCATAAGCCGCGGTGCCAGCATATCTCCCGGACAAGCACAACAGGCTGTGAGTGGATCCGGCCAACCACCGGCAGACCGGACCTTTGACGAACTGTCGCCTCTCTGCCTGCCGTATGGGGGAATACGGGAAACGGTGGACTTCTGTACTGGCCACGATGTTGCCCCTGGCTCAGAAAACGACCCCATGGCTGGCTTGCAGCTTGGCACGTACCCTTTGCAGTTCTGCTTCTTTTTGAGCCTCTGTCCATCCCTGTACTGCGGCCATTACGGTGGCTGCGGCTTCAAGCCCTGCGGGCGACAATTGGCCCAGCATGGCCAGGAGGGTACGGCGCAGCAAAAGATCGTCCAGGTGAATGACCATTTCATGATGGCACAGATATGCCAGTTCGGCCTTCAGGTAACGGGAATTGGGAATGCGTTCCTCCGGCTGTGCCTGTCCGGCGCAGAAAGAGGCCACACTTGCAGCGCCCGTGCCATACCGGGCCAGCAGCTCGCGGCAGGTCGCCGGATGCAGATGGTACTGCGCTGCCAGGTGGGCCACATAAGCGTCTGCCGTCTCCGGTGTGCCTGGATAGGACTTGCCACCGCCAATAGCCAGATCTTGTGTGGAAACGCGGCGTGGCTGGGCCAGCTCGGCCAGCACGGCGTCCACCGTCTGCTCGGCGAAGGCCCGGAACGTAGTCCATTTCCCCCCTACCAGCGAGTAGACCGGTGCCTGCATGGTCGTGGCGGGCAGATGTCGCAACTGGTGATCCCGGCTGATGGCGGCTGCCGATTTGTCTGAGGCCCCCAAGGGCCGCACGCCACAAAAGCGAAAGACAATGTCGGTCGGCGCCAGGACAATCCGCGGGAAGACCTGGGCTACCATGGCCAGCAGGTATGCCTCCTCCTCCGGTGTGCAGAAGGTATCGTCGGGATCGTCGACCCGGATATCGGTGGTCCCCAGCAATACCTTGTCATGGAAAGGACAGATCAGGACTACACGGCCATCGGCGTGCTCAAAAAAGATCATGTGTCCCTGCAGGGCCTTGTACAGGGCCTCGTGGGCCACGACCAGATGGGATCCTTTCGTGCCACCGATGAAGGCCGAGGGCCGGTCCAGGGCCCGGTTCACCTGATCGATCCAGGGCCCCGCGGCATTCACGATCACCCGGGGCCGTATGCGGACGTCGGTGTCGGTCGTGTGGTCGCGAAGCAGAACGTCCTGCTGCTCCCGGGCCACTACGGACATATAGTTGAGCGCCAGGCAATCGGCCTGCGCGTGCAGGCCCGCCTGAATGAGTTCCAGCAGCAGGCGTTCAGGATGCTGAATCAATGCATCGTGGTACCGCGCGGTAGCCCTGATGCGTGGATTCAGGGCCGGAAAGAACTTGAGGCTGGCCTGGCGCTGCACCAGCCGGGATGCAGGGAGATTGTCGTGGATGGAGCGGGAAAAGCCGTCGTAGAGGGCAAGGCCGAGCCGGACGATCCAGGATCCCCGCGCCGCTGTGCTCTGGCGCAGACCCAGGAAGCGCAGCGGCGCGTTCAACATGCCGGAAACGCGCGAAAAGAGGGGGATGCAGGTAGGCAATGGCTGGACGTAGTGCGCGGCGTTGACCAGCAGGCGGTTGCGCTCTTGGACCGCTTCCCGGACCAGGCGGAAATCGCCATACTCCAGGTAGCGCAGTCCACCGTGGATAAGGTGGGATGAGGCAGCACTGGTTCCGGAGCCGAAATCGCCCTGATCCACCAGCAGGGCATCTACACCCTGGCAGGCCAAATCATGAAAGACCCCGGCCCCGTTGATACCGGCCCCCACGATCAGCACCGACACCTCCGGCTTGCGGTGCAAGGCTTCCAAAGCGTGCTGACGCTGCATGCCGTGCGTGCGGATCCGGGATCAGGGTGCGGATACAGCCACGTCAGCGCAAACTGAAGTGCACCGCAAACTCGGGCTGTGCCGTGTCATGCGGTTCCTGGGGTTCGCTGGCCGATTCGTACACCAGATTGTACAGCCAGCTTACCCGTGTGATGTCCGTAACAGCAAAGCACAGGTCCCGGGTCACCTCACCAACACCGCTCCGGATCATGACACGGTCCAAAGCGAAGATGCGCCGGTTGCAGCGGAGTGCAGTGGCTTCAAGGTGGGCCGGAAAACCTTCATGGTCCTGCACAAGATGCAGCGAGAAATCCTGGAGGTATACGTAGTGATCACGTTCCCCGGAGAGATTCGTCAGCCCCACGCGTATAGCCACGTGGCCGCAGAGCGGGCATTGGGAATTGTTGGTCGTGTAGGGGGGTGCGGTAGACACATAGCCCGGATCCCCTTGCCGCAACAGGGCTGTCACCCGGACAGCCATACCATCAGGAGCACGGAAACGCTGGGCTTGGGGTACCGGCCAATGCGGGTCTCCTACGTGTAAGGCAGGGGGGGTGGGCATTACAGACGACAGCGGGGTGCTGACAACAGGTAATCCCAGCGGGTACAGCTCCACGTGACTGGCTGACAGCCAGCCACCGGTTGGCATTTGGATCCAGGCCCGATCCGGGGTAACGCCGATGATCGGGACTGTGGCATGCTGGGCCAGTGTCCGCAGGATTGGAAGTTGGCTGTACGGTCCGCTGCGTACAGGCGCCTCCACCATGATACGCCCCTGGTATTGGGGACGGCTGCTTGCCAGCAGCTGCGGGGCCTGGAGCAGCACCGGGGGCCAGGATTCTGCATCGGACTTGGCGGGCAGACGGTAAAGCCCCCAGGACTCGTTCACGCCACATGGTCCCGAAGAGGTGCATGTAAGCACTCCCGTGTAACCGGGGAAACCGGTCATGCGCTCAAGGGTCTGGCGCAAGGCCAGACGACCGAGGGACAGATTGCCGTGCACATCCTGTATGGCTGTCAGGCGCACGGCCTGCAACAGCAGGCTGGTCCCATCGTACGCGTGAGGAGCCATAAGGGTAGCGGGAGGCTGGGGATAAACGTCCTGCCAGCGCTGGTCAAAAGCCTGGACCTGCTGGGGGGTAACGTAGGGACCTGCCGCGTATATCGCCAGATCAGTTGCCTGTGCGAGGCGGGCGATGTCCGCTGTCAGCCAGTTGGCACTAACCAGCAAGAGGACGTCCCGGAGCGCGGGCATGCTGCTGATTGCCTGGACCAAACGCAAGGCATCCTGGTGATCCGTCGGCAGATACAGGGCATCCGGTTCCAGGAGCGCAGCCCGTTCCAGCAAGGGTATGACCGGACCGGTACCCGGTGTCAGCGCTTCCCGGCTGACGATCTGGCCACCGTAAATCTGGAACGCGGTTTCCAGCGCCGAACGCAGCGCGTCGCGCTCGGGCTGGGCGTCGTCGACCACCAGCAAACGATGCACACCCAGAGTCTGCACGGCGTAACGCGCCAGCAGGATGCCCTGATGCAGGTCGCTGGGGGCTACGGAATAGAAACCGGGTTGCCACACCCCACCCTGGCTGCGATTGGCTACGAACAGGGCACTGTCGGTAGCGGCGGGTGAAACCAGAGGCAGATCCTGGTGCAGGTTGTCGTGCAGCACATCCCGTACCGCGCCATTGCAGCTGGGACCAACCAGGCCGACCAGCGTGGATATGGATGTCAGGGACGCCAAATGTGTAGCGGATACCCCGCAGGACATATCTGACAGGTCTTGCTCCTGCAGCTCGATCTCGTGTCCCAGAACAGTATCGAAGTCCGCGATGGCCAAGGCGGCCGCTCTGGCCTGATCTACCCCCTGGGCCGCGTCGGGTCCTGTACGTGCAAACAGTCCGCCCACTACGACAGGCTGGCCCGCGGGAATTTCAATACAGCCCAAAAGGTCATTGCAGGGCAACATCTGCATGGCATCAACGGGAACAGGACTTGCTGTCCCCAGCCAAAGGCCTGTCAGCAGGCAGCAGGCAACTACAAAGCGGCAGACACGCAGGCGCCAGGTGACGGCAGGCATCCGGGAACGAAGAAAAAAGGAGGCATTCATACAAGAACCGGTATGGATAAGCAGATACGGGTGAAAAAGGCTATCGGGTGAAGGGGCAGGCGATGGGCTGTCACTCGGGGTACCCGGACTGCCCGGCAATAACGGGTGCTAGCTCCCTGGCTACACGATGTACTTGCAGACCAGGCCGGCAGGGCCCTGTCCTGTTGGCAACCGACCAGAGACCGGGACAGGACCCTGGCCAAAGGGAGGCATGACAGACGTGGCTGGAGCCCCGGACCCTGCCCGCAAACTAGGCATTCATCAAGTTCAGGGCCAACCGGGAATTGGTGCGCACATATTTGACTTGGGATGACTGGGCTTGGTCCAAGGCTTCCGCGGCGTCCTGGGCCTGGCCTGCCATCTTGCACAGGGCCAGGGAGGCATTTTGCGCGACACGCGGTGCCGGATCTGTCAGGCACGCTCCCAGCAAACTGGCACTGGTCCCTGCGTCATCCAGAACGCCCAGTGAAAAGGCCGCATTGCGGCGCACCCACTCCGATGTGTCGTGCAGGGCCTCCATCAGGGCCGGGATGGTATCCCGTGCCGGTACCCCTATATCCCCCAGCCGATCGGCGGCGCCGGCCCGAATCCACCAGCTGTCATCCTTGAGCGCGGACTCCAGACGGGGCACGGACATCCCGTTGGCGGCTGTCAGGCCATGGGAGGACAAAAGCTCGCAGGGATTGCGATAGCGTCCACTCAGATTGGGTTCCAGCCGGGTAACGGCTTCCTGGGACCAGTACCGGAACAGGGCCTCATGACCTTCCTCGCCCGCCTTGGCCAAGCTGTAGGCCGCATTCATGGCCACATGTTCATCGTCACCGGCCATGTCTGATGCCATCCGCTCAATGTCGGTCTCCGTATCAGCCTCCTCCTGGGTGTCATGCTGGCCCAGATGCCAACGCCATATGGACTCCCAGATGGGCTGGGCATTGTAGTTGTAGCCCCAGGAAGCAGGGGGCCACCAGGCATCGTTGGCATGATTCCAGCTGGGTGCCGTCGGTTCACTGGCACGGCAGAAGAGGAACTTGTTCATATACCGGTTGCGGTTGAGGAAATTGGTCAGCCCCCGGTGCCACAGGTCGTAATGGACGATGACTACGTCACCAGCTTGTCCTACCATGGGAATTTCGTCGTGCTGCAGGGCGGTGTCCGGCTGGATGTAGTACTGGGTGCCGGGACGCACACCGGTCGGCCCGAAGGCCAGGGGCGTTGCCTGGGGATAGTAAAACGCCATGGCCCACCGTACACGATGGTGACGCACGAAGTGGTCGCTGGGAATGCTGTCTTTGTGATCGTGTTGCGCTTGGCGTTGAGGAGGTGTCAAATGGCAGTGGCGATGGGGGTACATGAAATAGTCTTCCCCCAGGATACTGGTCAGGGCGCCACGGACCAGGGGATGATCGAACACTTCATGCAGGAGCGGCACGGCATCGTAAATGTCGTCGCCCGGATTGCCGCCCGCAGCGAACACCTGCTCGGTATCGTCATAGACCTGTTGATGAAAGGCAGTCCCCAGGGGCAAGTGGAACTTCAGGTATCCTTGGCCAATAAAGGCGCGCATCTGGGCATCGTCCAACAGAAAATCCTGCAATTCGCTCATGGTGCCTCGCTTGCAACGGGTTATGTTGATTATCTGCCTGTATTGTATGCTGAAAACAGGCATTTCCGGATGTCCGCCCTGTTGCATGCGGGTGCGCCTGGACCTTGACACCAATACACAGGACAGGTCAAATTCCCCGTTATTGCCAGGCAGGTTTTAGAATAAACACATCCGACAGCAGGTGAAATTGAGTTGCATTGTGCGTATCGGCAACGATCCGGCAATGCTGGTCAAAGTGACTTGCGTATCCCCGGATACGCCCAGCTCTCTGACGAAATTTGAAGGAGGAAGGCCAAGTGAAACACAGAACATGGATTTTGATAGCAGTGTTGCTGACAGCGCTGGTCACTGCAGCCTGTGCTGGCGGTGGTCCGGAGGCAGCAGACCCCGAACAACCGGCGCCGGCCACAGAGGCAGAGACGGTCGACGAAGAAGCCGCCATGATGGTGGACATGATGCCGGTCGACGGCGAGCCCTGGGTGGACTACCACTTCAGTTCACCGGCTGTCTATACCGAGCAGACAGGCAAAACCATTGACAGTTATAGCGAAGCACCCATGCTGGCTGCCATGGTGGATGCCGGTTCCCTGCCCCCGCTGGCCGAGCGCATGCCGGCCAGTCCCTATGTGATTCGGCCGCCGCGGTATATCGGACAATATGGCGGTGAACTGCAGCTGGTAGGGTTTCCGGAGGCCGGATCCTGGTTTACGGGCTTTACGGAAAGTATGCAGCAGCAGCTGTTTGCTGCCAATCCCGAGGCGGGACCGGATCCAAACCAGTATTTTGCCAACCTCGTGGAGTCCCATGCGCTGAGCGATGACGCCATGTCGCTCACCCTGAATCTGCGCCAGGGCATGAAATGGTCTGACGGTGACCCGGTGGATGCCGCCGATTTCGACTTTTGGTGGCATGCCATTCTGCAGGACTCGCGGCTGTTTTTCGGTAGTGACAACAACTACAAACTCAACGAGGAGTGGATTGCCCTGACCGTCGTGGACGACTATACCGTACGCTACGATTTCAGTGTGCCCTACAGCAAGGTCGTCGTGGCCTGGGCTACCGCCATCCCCTTGGCACCGGTACATTTTCTGGGACAGTTTCACCCGGATTACGATGAAAATGCCGATGCCAACGCCCAGGAGGCCGGCTTTGACGACTGGGTGGGTGCTTTTACCGACAAGAATATGCGCAAGAACTATGCAGCCCGCGCGGAACGACCTCAGCTCAATCCGTTTATTCTGAAAGATGTGGAAAGCGCCTTCGTCACCTGGGAACGCAATCCCTATTACTGGCGCGTCGACACCATGGGGAACCAGTTGCCCTATATCGACTCCATTCTCGTTTCGATCGTGCAGCAGGGCGGGGACCCTGAGGTCCTCAAGCTCAAGTTCATGAACCAGGAGTTTGACTACGGGCCCAGCCAGATCAGCATTGCGGATCTGCCCATTCTGCGCCGCAACGAGGTGGAAGGCAACTACCGCATTGTGATTACCGAGAACAAGACCACATCCAGCGCCCTGGGTGTCGCCTTCAATTACTCCACGGCCGATCCTTTCAAGAGCCGGCTGTTCAATGACATTCGCTTCCGTCAAGCCCATGCCCTGGCGGTGGATCGCGACGATCTGAGCGAGACGATTTTCCTGGGCACGACGAAGCCCTTCACCGCACCCGTTTCTTCCATCTGGACAGGATACGAAGACTGGATGGGCACCTATTTTGCGGAGCATGATGTGGACCGTGCCAATGCCCTGCTGGATGAAATGGGCCTGCCCTGGGACGAGAACGGTGAATACCGCGTGAATCCGGATACAGGCGAAACCATCAGCATCCTGGGCGAATACGCCACCGAATGGCTGGGCTACCACGATGAGATGATGGAACTGCTGGTGGATGACTGGAAGCAGATCGGCATTCACTGGCAGCCCAAGTTTGTCCCGGAAGATACCCTGATGTCGCGCTACGTGGCCAATGAGCATGATGTAGGCATCTGGAACACCGACGGCGGTTCCGAGCTGATTGCCTACCGGGCCTATCCCATGCGCCTGATGCCACCCTGGCACTGGCAGTCCTGTTGTGCCATGTCCTCCTATGTATGGCGGCAGTGGTATGACACCAAAGGGGAGGAAGGCATCGAGCCTCCGGACGAGATCAAGCAACTGTTCGATTTGGGCTTCGCCTGGCTGCAGACAGAACCGGGCACGGCCGAGTACGAGTCCACCATCAACGAACTGATCACGCTGAACGTGGAAAATCTGTACCTGTGGGGTACGGTCAGTGCGCCACCGAGCGTTTCGGCCGTGAACAACCGCATCCAGAACGTGCCGGAAGATGAAAGCTTCGTCGGGGCAGCCCCCGGGGCTTATCCCAACGATGTCGTCTTCATTGTGAACTAGGAACTGCCAGACGACTCCGGTCTGACTCGCCCCCGGCAGCGACGCCGCTGCCGGGGGCTTGCCTGTCATGTACACCTACCTTGCCCGCCGCTTCCTGTACATGATCCTGCTCGTCGTGATCACGAGCATGGTCTCTTTCGTACTCATCCAGCTGCCGGCAGGAGATTACATCACGACACTGGCCGTGCGGTATGCCGCTACCGGCCAGGAAGTGGAACAGCAGGTCCTGGACAACCTGCGCATCCAGTTCGGACTCGACCAGCCGGTATGGGTCCAGTACTACAAATGGTTCTCCAATGTCCTGCGGGGCGAACTGGGCTGGTCCTTCCAGCAGGCCCAACCCGTGTCCGACATCATTGCCGAGCGGGTGGGCATTACGGCCCTCATCTCTTTGCTGTCGCTGCTGTTCGCCTACACTGTCGGGATTCTGATCGGCGTCATTTCAGCCGTGTTCCAATATTCCTTTATCGACTATTTCTTTACCATGATTGGTTTTGTGGGCCTGGCTTCGCCCAATTTTCTCCTGGCCCTGATCCTGATGGTCATCATATTCAATGCGGGCGGGACCGTGGGGGGCCTGTTTTCCACAGAATATCTGGATGAACCATGGAGCTGGAACAAATTCGTTGACCTGCTCAAGCATATTCCCCTGCCCATGATCATCGTGGGTACGGCCGGTACGGCGGGGGTGGCGCGCGTGATGCGGGCCACGTTGCTGGACGAACTGGAAAAGCAGTATGTGATCACGGCCCGTTCCAAAGGGGTGTCCGAGTTCCGCCTGCTGCTGAAGTACCCCATACGGCTCGCCCTGAATCCCATCACCAGCACCATCGGCTGGGAATTGCCCGCCATTGTATCGGGGACCGTCGTGACGGACATGGTCCTGGGTTTGCCTACCGTGGGGCCGATGCTGTTCAGTGCGCTGGTCGCGGAGGACATGTTCATCGCCAGCAGTTTGCTGCTGTTCCTGACTTCCCTGACCGTGATCGGGACGTTCGTCTCGGATCTGCTGCTCTATTCCCTGGATCCACGCATTCGCCTGAACTGACCGTCCGATGGCCACGCCCACCCCCCATGCGGAGATACAGGAATCCCGGATTGACGCGGCCCAAGAGCAGTATTACCTGGCGTCCCAGTGGCAATTGATTCGCCAGCGGTTTCGCCGCCACCGGCTCGCCATGCTGGGGATCGCGATCCTGGCTTTCTTCTATACGCTGGCGCTTTTCGCTGAATTTCTGGCTCCCTATGAAGTCAAGACCCGGTTCGAGGATCTGGAATATCATCCTCCTGTACGGATTCGGTGGATAGAGGACGGTGGGGTGCGGCGTCCTTTCGTGTACGCCACCACACCGTCCCGTGACGCCTACACCCTGGAAAAAATCTTCGCCGTCGACGAGTCCGTGCGCTATCCCCTGCAACTGTGGCACCAGGGCGATCCCTACAAGCTCTGGGGCCTGTGGGAAACCAACATCCACCTGCTGGGTGTGGCGGCACCGGGGCGTCTGTTTCTGCTGGGGACCGACAATATTGGCCGGGATCTGCTCACGCAAATCATATATGGCTCACGGGTGTCCCTGACCATCGGCCTGGTGGGGATTTCCGTATCGTTTCTGCTTGGTATTGTACTGGGCGGGATTTCAGGCTACTTCGGGGGCGTCGTGGACACCATCATTCAGCGCCTGATTGAATTTCTGATATCCATTCCCTCCATTCCCCTCTGGATTGTCCTGAGCGCGGCGTTGCCATCGGACTGGGGGGTGGTCCAGACTTATTTCGCCATTGTCTGCATTCTTTCCCTGGTGAGCTGGGGCGGCCTGGCCCGGGTGGTGCGCGGCAAGCTGCTGGAACTCCGGGAACAGGACTACGTGACTGCAGCCCGGGTCATGGGGGTGAGTGCCATGACCAACATCCGGGTGCATATGCTGCCCAATTTCCTCAGCTATCTCATCGTGGCCCTGACGCTGGCCATACCGGGCATGATCCTGGGCGAGACCGCCCTGAGTTTTCTGGGTCTGGGCATGCGCGCCCCCGCCGTGAGCTGGGGCGTATTGCTCCAGCGTTCCGGTAATCTGAATGCTATCCAGCTGTACCCCTGGGTGGTGTCACCGGTTATTTTCGTCGTGTTTACGGTGCTCGCGTTCAACTTCCTGGGGGACGGCCTGCGCGACGCGGCCGATCCGTACAAGTAAGAGCAAGCCGATGTCTTTCCTGCTGGAAGTGAACGATCTCAGAACCCAGTTCTTTGTCACGGAAGGCGTGGTCAAGGCTGTTGATGGCGTTTCTTTCGCCATGGCACCGCGGGAAACGCTGGGCCTGATTGGCGAAAGCGGTTGTGGCAAGAGCGTTACTGCCCATTCCATCATGGGCATCGTCCCCAAGCCCGGACGCATCGTGGGCGGTGAAATCCGCATGAATCTGGGGGATCAGGTAGTGGACGTAGCCGATCCGGACTTCTCCCGGGCCACGATGCGGGATATTCGGGGCAAATCTGTCTCCATGGTCTTCCAGGAGCCCATGACCAGTCTGTCTCCCGTGCATTCGATTGGCAACCAAATCCGCGAAACCCTGTATCTGCACCGGACCCGGGACCGGCAGGAAGCCACGGCCATTGCCCTGGACATGTTGTCCCGTGTCGGCATCGCCAATCCGGAGCAGCGGATCCGGGAGTTTCCCCATCAGCTTTCGGGCGGCATGCGGCAACGGGTCATGATCGCCATTGCCCTCGCGTGCCAGCCCCGGCTTCTGATCGCGGATGAACCGACCACCGCCCTGGACGTGACGGTACAGGCCCAGATTCTGGAACTGATCAAGGAACTCCAGGAAGAGTTCCATATGGCGGTTCTTTACATAACGCATGATCTGGGCGTCATTGCCGAAGTATGCGATCGGGTGGCCGTGATGTACCTGGGGCGCGTGGTGGAGTACGGTACGGTGCGCGACATCTTCTACCGGCCCCAGCACCCCTATACTATCCGGTTGCTGCGTTCCATTCCCAAACTGGGCCGTTCCCAGCGTGGAGAACCCTTGGCGGCGATCCGGGGTACCGTACCCAGTCCGCTGAATCTGCCGCACTTCTGCGGCTTTTACGCTCGGTGTGAAGAGGCCATGCATGGCCAGTGTGACAGGCAAATTCCCGCCTTGACCGAGGTGGGCGAAGGCCACTACGTGCGCTGTTTCCTGCACAGTGACGAGATTGAACTGGAAGTCCCTGCCTCTTTGTCCACCGTGTGACGCCTGCACCGTGAGGCCATCATGCCCCCTGATTTGACGCCTCTGGTTGAGGTCAAGCAACTCAAGAAATATTATCCCATTGACAAAGGGCTGTTCCGCCGCATCGGCGGCTATGTCAAGGCCGTGGACGACGTCAGTTTCCAGCTGTACCCAGGCGAAACCCTGGGCCTGGTGGGGGAATCGGGCAGCGGCAAGACCACGGTGGGACGTTGCATGGTGCGGGCCGTGGACCCGACCAGTGGCGAGGTCTGGTTCCACCACGACGACCAGCGCTGGAATCTGGCGGACCTGGATGCCAAAGAACTGCAGCCCCTGCGACCCTATGTGCAGATGATTTTCCAGGATCCCTACTCTTCCCTGGACCCGCGCATGCCGGTCTTCGACATTATTGCCGAGCCCTTGCGGACGCACCGGCTGGCCCAGGGCCGGGCCCTGGAAACCCAGGTCAAGGAACTGGCGGCCCACGTGGGACTAAACATCGAGCACCTGCGCCGCTATCCCCATGCCTTTTCCGGGGGGCAGCGCCAGCGTATCGGTATCGCCCGGGCCTTGGCGACACGGCCCAAGCTGATCGTGGCGGACGAACCGGTATCCGCACTGGACGTGTCGATTCAGGCCCAAATCCTCAATCTGCTACCCCGGCTGCAAGAGGAATTTGGCCTGACTTTCCTGTTTATCGCCCATGACCTCAGCGTGGTGGAACACGTTTCGGACCGGGTAGCGGTCATGTACGTGGGACGCCTGGTGGAAACCGCACGGACCGAGCAGCTTTTCAGCTTTCCCCATCATCCCTACACGGAAGCCTTGCTGTCCGCCGTGCCCAAGTCCGAACCGGACGAGCACAAGGAACGCATAGTCCTGCACGGAGAGACGGCCAACCCGGCAGCCTTGCCCACAGGCTGCTATTTCCACCCGCGTTGCCATTACGTGCAGGATATCTGCCGTGCCGAACCGCCGCCTTGGCAAGAGGTAGCGCCAGGCCATCACGCTGCCTGTCACTTTGCCCATGAATTGACGCTCACCGGGATCAAGGCAGATTGATACGGGGGCTATATACGTACTCACACCGCGCAGTGTAGGTAGTCACGGGCAAGCTAAGATAGGGTATGGACATAGAAGACCTATACAGAAAAGATAGACCTCAAGTACACGTCACAGTGTTGTCATACCTGTGGTGTGATACGCAAGGCCAACCGGAAGTCCCAATCCGTTTATCATGGCAGTGAATGCGGTATGGAAAAGAACGCCGATGTGAATGCGGCCATGAATATCCGGGACAAATGGTTGGTAATTTGCGGCGTTCGGGGACGGCGCAACTGCGGGTGGAGGTAGCAACAAGGGTTGGCCTGTGAAGCCTGCAAGTGTATCCGGTGTGGCATCGCGGCCTGCGGGTGCGGTGTGAAACCGTATATAGTCTCCATAGCAAACTATGATCAGTCCAGCGTATGGCTGGTATCCGTTTGACCTAAATGCGGTCCTGACCGGTGCCTAAACCCTGACGGCCCGGTACGCACGGGCTAGACCGCATCTAACCATTCGGCATCAAGATATATATATAGATATATAGGCTCCTTTGCTTTCCTCCACAGCGTCCCGGTCACGCAAACCAGAGAGTTCCAAAGTGTCGGCCTGCAGGCAACTGCCTGCTGTGTCATTCAGCCCAGTTCAGGGAGCGCTGTACAGCCTTGTGCCATTGGGCCAGCCCGGTCCTGCGTTCAGTCGGGGTAGAGTTGGGTATCCAGCGTTCAGCAATCCGGAAATTGGCTTTCAGCTCTGCCGGTGAAGTCCAAAATCCCGTGGCCAAACCTGCAGCGTAGGCAGCGCCCAGGCTGGTCGTTTCGGCCACGACCGGCTTGGCTACCGGTGTGCCCAGAATGTCGGCCTGCAACTGCATCAGGAAATGGTTGGCGGTGGCGCCCCCATCCACGTGCAGGACATCCAGTTGCACACCGCTGTCTTCCTGCATGGCGTCCAGCACTTCCCGGGATTGGTAGCAAATGGCTTCCAGGGTTGCCCGCGCCAGATGCGCCTTGGTGACGTAGCGGGTCAGGCCCACAATCACGCCCCGGGCATCGGCACGCCAGTGCGGCGCAAACAGGCCACTGAAGGCCGGTACAAAATAGCAGCCGCCATTGTCGGCCACGCTGGCGGCCAGGGCTTCCGTGTCCGCGGCAGCGGTAATCAGCTCCATTTCGTCGCGCAACCACTGCACGGTGGCCCCGCCCATGGCAATGGATCCTTCTAGGGCGTACACAGCCGGGGCTGTCCCGAACTGGTAGGCTACCGTGGAGATAAGACCGTGCTGGCTCTGGATGATGTCCGGGCCCGTGTTGAGCAGCAGGAAGCATCCGGTGCCGTAGGTGTTCTTGGCCTCGCCCGGTTGGAAACAGGTCTGGCCAACGGTGGCTGCCTGCTGGTCCCCCAGGACGGCGGTGACCGGCACGGCTTGTCCCAAAGGACCCTGGGGATCGGTGGTGCCAAAGCCGTCTGCATGACTGCTGGGCCAAATGGCGGGCAGGATCTCGCCCGGAATCCCCAACCTGTCCAGCAGGCCCTCGTGCCACTCCCGCCGGGCCAGATCCATGAACAGAGTGCGACTGGCATTCGTGACGTCAGTCACGTGCCGGTGATCCCGTGTCAACTGCCACAGCAACCAAGTGTCTATGGTGCCGAAACAGAGTTCTCCCCGGGCCGCGCGCTGTCCGCCATTCTCGGTATGTTCCAGAATCCAGCGGATCTTGGATGCCGCGAAATAGGGCGAAACGGGCAGTCCGGTAATACGGGCGAGATCCGGTGACAAACCCTGTTCGGTCCAGGCCGTACACAGGGCTTCGGTACGGAGGTCCTGCCATACGATGGCGTTGTACACCGGTTGTCCCGTGTGCCGGTCCCAGATGACGGTGGTCTCACGCTGGTTGGTGATGCCGATGGCCGCCAAAGCCTCGGGACGCAGCTGCGCGCGGTCCAGTGCCTGCTGCATCACCAGGCAGGCATTGGACCAGATTTCCATGGGATCATGTTCTACCCAGCCCTGACGTGGGAAGATCTGGGCATGGTCCCGTTGCGCCTGGATGACAATACGCGCCTCATGATCGAAGACAATGAAGCGGGTACTGGTAGTACCTGCATCCAGGGCACCAATGTACTGGGCGCTCACAGGGTTCCTCCAGACAGCAAGATGTCACCGCGCTAGGGGTTGACCATGACGGGACGACTTGCCGGACAAGTGAAGCCGGTCCAACCGCGTGGCGTTACTCGCCGGCACGCAGGAAGTAGCGGTTGAACGCACCGGCCAGGGCGGCCCCCACACAGGTGGCCACCAGGAACAGCCAGATGTCGTCGTACACCCCCGCGGCCACGGCGGGTCCCAGGGTGCGGGCCGGATTCAGGGAAGCTCCGGTCAAGGGCCCGAACATGAGGATACAGGCCGTTACCGTCATGCCGATGGCGACGGGCGCCATGTTGCCGGCTTTCTCCTTCACGGCCGCATTAATGATGGAATTGACCAGGAAGAACGTGCCAATGGCTTCCAGCAGGAAGGCCGCGCCCAGGGAAATCCCGGCACCCTTGTTGACCACGGTGGCACCCAAACCGATGTCGACACCCGCTTGACCAAACACAAGGCGCAACACAAAGCCCGCAGCGATGGCGCCCAGAATTTGGACTACCATGAAGGGGACTACACGCCTGCCATCCATGGCGCCTGCCACATACAGGCCCAGGGTTGCCGCAGGATTGATGACGCTGCCGCTTACGTCACCAAACGCATAGGCGAACAGCATGATCGTGAGACCATGGGCAAGGGCAATCGTGACCAGGGAGCCGCCTATGCCCAGACCTACCAGCGTACCTGCACCCGCACCCAGCAAAATCAGGGCGAACGTACCTATGAATTCGGCTACCAGAGCCTTGATCCTCATTAATTGCATATGTCTGTGTCTCCCTCTTGGAACATCGGGCTGCAACTACCACAGGGTGACAACCCGTGCGTCACCTGCTTTCAATCTGGCCCGGTTGGAACGCAAGGCAATGGCAATGCCCGTTACCACCAGGACGGCAAAAGCCAGATAGGTCCATGGCACAACCTGCATAATAGCCATAGACAGAAAGGCGGCGGCTGAGGATACAGCGACCGAGAAAGTGCCAATGGCGGCGATGCGGGACCAGTACATCATTGTCGCACCGACAACCCAGACGATCAGGCCCGCCCCGGGATGCAATGCCATGCACGCAACGGCAGCTGTAATCCCTCCTGCACCTCCCTTGAAGCCAAGAAATACCGACCAGTTATGGCCAATGACGGCCATGCCACCAGCCAGCGACAGTACCAGGATCCGCAGAGGATCCTGGCTGTCTACCGCCCACTGCCAAGGTGTCCACCCTTCTGGTCCGTCATATGCACCAGGTGGCGGAAGTATCTCCCACTCCGCCCACTGCACCAGGAGCCACTGCAATACCCAAATGGCCACTGCACCTTTGAGTGCATCACCCAGCAGGGTGGGCAACGCTGCCTTTAGGCCCGCGGCTCGCCAGGCATTGGTCGTACCCGTCCGGCCGCTGCCTACGGTGCGGATATCCACACCATAGAGACGACAGACGACATACCCTACGGGAATGGCCCCCATGATATAACCAAACATGACTCCGGTGAGAAGCCAGATGGCTGGGGCCATGCTGCTGTTGCCTGAATGCGGTTGCAGCCGTGGCTGATTACTGCAGGTTCTTGACTGCAGCTATGGCGCTGTCGAAGTCCGGGGCGTCCGTCAGCTCGTCCAGATATTGCACGTACACCACCTTGTCTTTCTTGTCGATGACAAACACGGCCCGGTGGTTGAGACGGAGTTCCTGAACATGGGTGCCATAGGCCTTGGCAAAGGCCATATCCTTGTGATCCGACAGCATTTTGACCCGATCTACGCCGGCAGCCCCACACCACCGTTCCTGGGCCGTCGGCAGATCGGCACTCACCGTCAGGACGATGACGTCTATGCCCAGGGACGCGGCTTCCTCATTGAAACGCCGTGTCTGGGCATCACAGACACCGGTGTCGACGCTGGGCACCACACTCACCAGCCGGATCTTGCCGGCACTGTCGCCCAACAGGTCGTACGCGTCGGCGAGCGAAGCGGACAGCGTCACTTCACGGGCCTCGTCACCCACCGCAATGGGTGTGCCTTCCAGATGCAATTTCGTATCCTGCACGAAGGTAACGGTTCGATAACTCATAGTCTGTTTCCTTGATGATGGAATGAAGGATCGCGCAGCACCTGACTGCTCAGGCGCCTATTTCCGGCGGGGGACGGAGTGTGCCGTCCGTCGTGCGGGTGATGACGTCGGTTGTGATTTCGGTTTGGGACGCCGCTTCCCTGGTGGCAGCGCCCAACAGATACATTTCCGCATTCATGACCGCGTTGTCATCAATGTAAATGGTATTGACGTGAACCTGTCCGTTGACCTGTGCGCCTTCCAGGATTTCGGTCCGATCAGCCTCCAGGATGCCCGTATAGTGGCCGCGAATCGATACGATGCGCGCCGAGATGTCACAGGTTACATGGGCGGATTCAGTAATGATTATATTGGCAGCTGTAGCGATTCGGGCATTTTCGACCCGGCCTTCCAGGATTACGGTGCTGTTGCATTGCAAGACGCCCGTGAAATACGTGGTCGAACCCAGCACAACGTCAGCCGCGTCCGTCTGGTCCGGCATATTGTCGGGTTCCCGTTTGAGCCAGGCGACAACCGATTTCCACATGGGCAGTCAGGGGCAGGGAGCCAGGCCCTACTGATAGTCGACCCGATTGGAGATACTGACGTTGTTGAAGACCCGCAAAATCACCTCGGCCAGCAGAGGCGCCACCGAAACCACCGCGATTTTGGGGGCCAGGGCGGACTGCTGCCGGACAGCCGCAGGCATGGGTACCGTGTCTGTCGTGATCAGCTTGACGATGCGCTCGTCGCAGGCCAGTTGCTGCAGGGCGCTGGGCAGCAACAGGGCATGCGTGACCACGAAGTAGGCTGGTGTCACGGC
Source organism: Caldilineaceae bacterium (assembly GCA_965200385.1). GTDB lineage: Bacteria > Chloroflexota > Anaerolineae > Caldilineales > Caldilineaceae > Bin34. Next base: position 2,334,911 of record OZ241342.1, on the reverse strand, counting down.
GCCCTGTGCGAAGAGCGCGTCCAGCTGGCGCAAGACACTGCCGCCCGCGATGATGTCGTCGATCACAATCGGGCTGCGGTGGGCGATCGTGCCCACGATGTGGGTCGTTTCGGTCTGGGTGTGATCGAGGCGCCGCTTGTGCATGACCACCAGGGGCAAACCCAGAATGGAGGCGTAGCGTCCGGCCATGCTGGCGCGACCGACATCGGGACTGACGATGGCACATTGGTCAAAGTGGGGACCCTGCAAGTGCTCACACAGCAGGGGTATGGCAGTGAGCGATTCGACCGGAATATTGAAAAAGCCCTGGATGGCCAGCGCGTGGATGTCAATGAATATGACACGGTCCGCCCCCGCGGTTTCCAGCATGTTGGCCACTACCCGCGCACTCACCGCTTCCCGGCCATGGGCCATCCGTTCCTGGCGGGCGTAGGGGAAATAGGGCATGACCACACTGACGGTTTGCGCGCTCGCACGACGCAGGGCGTCGATCAGGAGCAGGGCTTCCATGAGTTTTTCATTGACCGGCGGGCAACAGGGCTGCACCAGGAAAATGTCTTGGCCCCGCACCGTTTCCTCGATCATGACGTGCGTTTCCGAATCGGAGTGTACGGTCAGGGTACACTGCCCGGGATCGGTATCCAGGATGCCACATATGTCGTGGGCCAACTGGGGGTGGGCACTGCCGGTGAAGATGCGAAACGACTTGCCGGACATAACGGGGGCAGGAGAAAGACATGGTGTGAAAGCCAGCCACCTTGCTCTCAACTGCTTGATTGTAATGCACGGACAGGGCAGAACCAAAGAACACATGCATGGGCTCCAGACGGGATGTCCCGGCTGCTTTTCCCTGGATGTGGTGGAACGGCGGTTGCCAGTCGGCAGGGCCGGGGACTACCCTCCGAGATAAGCCTCGATAACCTTGGGATTCGTGATCAGCTCATTGGCTGTACCTTCCAGGGCGATGGTGCCTGTTTCCAGTACGTAGCCGCGATGGGCCAATTCCAGCGCCCGCTTGGCGTTCTGTTCCACCAGCAAAATGGTGGTGCCCCGGGCATTGATTTCCATCAGGGTGTCGAAGATCTGGCGCACCAGCAGCGGGGCCAGGCCCATGGAAGGTTCATCCAGCAGCAGCATTTGAGGACGGGCCATCAGGGCACGGGCAATCGCCAGCATCTGCTGTTCCCCGCCGCTCAGGGTGCCTGCCAGCTGGGACAAACGCTCACGCAGCCGGGGAAAAATTTCTTCGATATAGGCCTGGGTTTCCTGTACCGCCGTGGCGTCCCGGTTCTGGAAGGCCCCCATCTGCAGGTTTTCGCGTACGGTCAGTTTGCTGAAGATGCCACGACCTTCCGGCACCATGACCAGCCCCAGCCCAACCAGCGCATGGACCGGCGTGTTCCGAATGTTCTGGCCGTCATAGATCACGGAACCCTGGCGGGGCCGAATCAGGTTGCACAGGGAACGCAGCGTGGTGGTTTTGCCCGCCCCGTTGGCTCCGATGAGCGACACGATTTCGCCTTTCTCCACTTTGAGCGAAATCCCGTGCAGCGCCTCCAGATTGCCGTAATAGGAATGAATGCCGTGAACTTCAAGCAGGGCCATGGTTAACCTGTCCCTTTACGTAGGGGCTGAGCTGGGGACCGGGGGCTCGTCTTCACTCATTTCAGCCCCCAGATAGGCCTCGATGACCAGGGGATTGGCCCGCACCGCGGCCGGTGTGCCTTCGGCGATCTTGGCTCCGTAGTTGAGCACGGTGATCTGATCCGAGATGTCCATGACGACCCGCATGTCGTGCTCGATCAGCAACAGGGTAATGGCCTTCTCGTCGCGCAGACGCAGGAAAAAAGAGCGTGCTTCGGCGCTTTCACGGGGATTCATACCGGCTGTGGGTTCGTCCAACAACAGCAACGACGGCTGGCTGGCCAACGCCCGGCCAATCTCCAGACGTCGTTGATCCCCATAGGCCAGTTCCCCGGCCAGGCGTGATTCCTGGCCCGTCAGACCGACGTAGTTCAGGGTTTCATGGGCCCGCTCTACGACTTCGGCTATCTCCCGCCGGGAGGCGGGCGTACCCACAATGGACCCGAGCCACGAGGTGCGCAGCAGACGTTCCTGGCCCAGCATCAGGTTTTCCAGCACGGACATCTGGCGGAAGAGGCGTATGTTCTGGTACGTGCGCGCGATGCCGAGGTGCGCAATACGATCCGGTGGCAGGCCATTGATGGAGCGTCCCTGAAACAGGATTTCCCCGGCGGTGGGCACATACAAGCCACTGATGCAGTTGAACAGGGTGGTCTTGCCCGCGCCGTTGGGGCCGATAATGGACATAATCGTCCCGGCCTCAATCACGCAGTCCACCTCCTGGACTGCCTGTAAGCCACCGAATGCCTTGGAAACCCGCGCGATTTCAAGTACAGGATGCGACATCATGCAGCTTCAGGCTTTTTGGAGGGCTGCATCTTCCGGTGCAGACGGGGGTGCACGCCCGGCATCCGCCTCCGACGCTGTATAGTGGCGCACTGCGGTGGGGATGAGACCCCGGGGCCGGAAAAGGGTCATCAGGACCAGGAGGATGCCATAGAAGAGATACCGGTATTCCGAGAATTCCCGCAGCAGCTCGGGCATGCCGATCAGCACGATAGAACCCAGCGCAATGCCGGGAATGCTGGCCATGCCGCCTACGAGAATGATGCACAGGGCATTGATGGAAATGAGCAGCTGAAACGAGTGGGGGAAAATGGTGCCCAGTTTGGCCGCGAAGATCGCACCGGACAGACCGCCGCTGGCCGCACTCAGGGTGAAAGCCAGGGTCTTGACCCAGGTCGTGTCGATCCCGATGGCGTTGGCTACGGTTTCGTCTTCCCGGATCGCCATCCAGCGGCGTCCTGTACGCGAGAGATCCAGCCGGTAACTGACCAGCAGCACCAGCAGGCAGGCGGCCAGGATGATGTAATACAGTTGCTGGGGGGTCTGGAAACTCAGGGTCAGGATGTGGGGTTTGGGAATGAAGAGAACACCCTGGGCACCGCCAATCAGGGGCGCGAACCAGTCGGACAGGGCGAGAAGCCGAATCATTTCGCCAAAGCCCAGCGTGGCGATCGCCAGGTAATCCCCGCGCATGCGGATAACCGGCAGGGCGAGGAGGAAACCGGTGAACATCGCAGCCACAATGCTGATCGGCAGGATGAGCCAGAAATTGAATTGCCCCACGCCCTGGGGACCCGTTGACGTAAGCACGCCTACCAGATAGGCTCCTACGGCAAAATTCGTAACGTAGCCCAGGTCCAGCAAGCCGGCCAGGCCGACCGCGATGTTCAGGCCCAGCGCCATCAGCATGAAGAGGCCGACGTTGACCAGCACTTCACTGAGATAGCTGCCCAACATCCAGGGCAAAATCAGCAGCAGAACAACCCCGAGCCCATTGGTCGCGAGTTGGCCACGGCGTGAGCGTACCCGGCTGAGGGCCGGAAAACGGTCTTGCAGCTGGGGGCCGAACCGGGCTTTCAGGTATGCCAGGGCTCCCGTCAGCACAAAGAGCCAAGTTCCTACGCCGGGGCGCAGGGCATTCCCGCTGAACAGCACCCGTTCCGGTCGCCCGCCCAGCATTTGGCGCAGTACCTGCCCTACGAGATCGCTCAGCATGGCTACGAGGATCACCACGGCAAAACCAGTGACCAGAGCCTTCCGCACGGATGGCGACAACAGGGCCAAGGCGGCCCCGATCCCGCCGGAGACGATTCCAGCCAGGCCGAGCAGAGCCAGACCTGCCGGGAGCGACGCCTGATCGAAGGTCATGATCGCAATCAGGGCGGGTGAGGCGTTCTGGAACATGTCCCGCATGGGGATACTGTCCATCAAGATCAGCAACAGGGCCGGCACTACAAACGTCGCCAGGCCAATCAGGGCGCCATACAACACGCGGGCCGCAACCGGCTGGTCGTCCTGGCGCAGCAGGAAACCCGGCACCAGGGCCGGCAAATACAGCACGATCTGACCCAGGCTGACCAGGCCCAGGATGATCTGCCGTTCGCCGAATGTCTCGATCATGCCCGTCAGCATGAGGTAAACGACGGCGATCGAGGCCAGACCGCTGGCGACCAGCCAGCGACGGTGGGGCGCCATGTCCTGCATGGAATTAGGCCTTCTCTTCCTCTATCTTTTCCCCCAGGATGCCCTGGGGCCTGAAAATCAGAATGAACACCAGCATGAGATAGGCGATGGCGTCCTTGAGCTGGTTGGCGGCGGGGATGCCCAGTCCATCCAGGACCAGGTTGGGGCCTACGGACTCGATGATGCCCAGGGCCAATCCCCCCAGCAGCGCGCCCGGTACATTGCCAATGCCGCCCAGCACGGCCGCGGTGAAGGCCTTGATGCCCGGAAAGAAACCCATGAAGAAATTCACGCCCTGGGGTTTGTAAAGACCGTTGAAAACCCCGGCAGCGCCGGCCAGGGCACCCCCCAGAGCGAAGGTGAACAGAATCACCTTTTCGGTGTCCACCCCCATCAGACGGGCCACTTCCATGTCTTCGGATACAGCCCGCATGGCGCGCCCCATGCGGGTTCTCTCTACCAGCCAGTACAAAATGGCCATGAGGACCAGGGCCATCACCAGTACACCCAGCTGTACGGAAGGGAAAGAGAAGGGCCCGAACTCAATCTTGCCCCGCAAGATGGGTGTGTCCGGATAGGAAACGAACCCTGAACCGAAAAAGCTGCGTGCCGTGTACTGCAGGAAGAAGGACACGCCAATAGCCGAAATCAGCGTGACCAGGCGGGGCTGGCCCCGCAAGGGCTTATAGGCTACACGCTCGACCAGAATGGCCACGCCTGTAGACACGAGGGCGGCCAGGATGATCCACGACAGAATGATCAGGTAAGGGGATCGTGCCAGCAAGTCCTGGCGTGCTGTCCACAAGGCGAAATAAACCGTGACGTAGGCTCCGAACATGAAGACTTCGCCATGGGCGAAGTTGATCATCCGCAGAATGCCGTACACCAGGGTGTAGCCCAGTGCGATGAGGGCGTAGATGCTTCCTTGGGCGACGCCGGCCGCCACCAGGCTGCCCCATTGGGTCAGTGTGTATTTGCCGGACGCGAACGTACCAATCGAGCCGACGACCACAGCAGCCAGAATCCCGATGCGCAGCAAGCCGAGGATGACGTCAACCCACGACAGGCGATCCAAAGACAGCCTGCGCAGAAGAGCCTGTGTTCGTGTGGGGGCAAACAATGTCACAGGGCAATGATAACTTTGGGAGAACAAAGGAAAGTCAGACGCGGCACGTGCCGCAGAATATGGCCTGACTATTTCCAATTATAACACACTATGGTCCGCAGCTCCGGCTTCCGCCACCACCCGGTCCGCCATGTTGGATGTAGCCACTGCCAATCCCGGGGCCTGCCCGGAAAGAAAAAAGAATGGGGCGGTGGTTATACCGTACGCACTTCGTGCATGGCTTCATGCTGTATGCCCGCAGCGTCAAATAGCTCCAGGCTGCGTGGTGCTGCGTAGCCCTCGCCGTGAATGACCTTGACGATACCGGCATTGACGATCATCTTGGCACAGGTGAAACAGGGCTGGTGGGTTACGTAGAGGGTGGCCCCGTTGGTGCTTACGCCATGCAGCGCGGCCTGGATCAGGGCGTTCTGCTCGGCATGCAAGGTGCGGATGCAATGACCGTTCTCCATCAGGTGACCAACATCGTCGCAATGCGGCTGGCCCTTCGGGGCGCCGTTGTACCCTGTGGCCAGTATGCGGCGTTCCCGCACGATGACACATCCGACGGCAGCCCGGTCACAGGTGCTGCGGGTTGCAACCACGCGGGCGACTTCCATAAAGTACTGGTCCCAAGAGGGGCGCGGAGCAGACATAGCAGCTATTTGGACCCGTTGGCAGTCGGTGGTGTGGCGTTGGTGAGCGAATGGCGGGGAATATCGTACAACAGATCCCCCGCCGCCAACAAGGCATCTGCGGAGGAGGGAAAGCCCAGCAGGGTCACGCTGTTCTGTTGCCGGAGGCGTTGCGGCCGTATTTTGCCGGGTACCAGGGCACGGTGAACGAGCTGTACGCCGGCCATCTGTTCCTGGCCAAACCGGAGATTGCCGGTTTGCACCTCCAGGACGTCCGCCGGCCGGATGAACATGTACCACATGCCATCGTCCTGGCTGCGGCTGCGGCCCCAGCCCCACAGCGATGTCGGCGCACAAAGCGCAATCACGGCATGTTCCCGTGTAGGGAAGGTACGGTAATACCCCTCCAGCCAGACGTGGATCTGGTGCTTGTCTTCTACCTCAAACCAGCCGGTAGCCCGCATACGGAGTTTGCGTCCGGGGGCCAGGGGCGCGGGGGCTGCCTGGGGGCCGTCGGCGGTGAAATGCACGTAGTGCTGGCGACGGGCACGGAAATCCAGCACCAGCACCAGCAGGGGCAGCAATGCCACCGGAATGCCCAGACTCGAAGGCCAGGGCGTGACGCCCAGGCCGATCAGAACCGCGCCCAGTCCCCCCAGGCTCAACAGGGCGTAGAACAGGTTGAAGGAGCCCAGGTAATGCCGCCGGCACGCGTACAAAACGTGGTACATGGACCCTACGGTATGGCAAGGGACCGGCTAGAGGCAGGGTTGGATCGCACGGCAGAGCTCAAACGGGGGCGGGGACTGTGCTGCCTCCAAGATCTACCCTGTCGGTGGCTTTCTTTGATTCCGGAGTGGTATCGGGTTGCACGGCAGTGGTGGTTTCGGCAGACGAATCCGGCTGTACCTGCGGGGGCGTGTCCGCGTCCGGTGCGAGTTTACCTTGCAGCAGGGAGACAAATTCATCCGCTTCCAGGGTTTCGTATTCCAGCAGATAGGCGGCCACCCGATCCAGTTCGTCACCATGTTCTTCCAGAATGGCCTGGGCCCGGGCCTGGGCGTTGGTGACGAGAAGCTGGACTTCGCTGTCTATGCTTTCCGCCGTTTTCTCGCCATAGTTCCGGTATTCGGTAATCTCCGAACCCAGAAAAACCAGTTCTTCCCGGTGTCCGTACTGGATAGGACCCAGTTCTGTGCTCATGCCCCACTGGGTGATCATCGTGCGGGCCAGTTTGGTGACCATGTCCAGATCGTCCGTGGATTCGGTAGTGACCTCGCCAAAGTGCTGCAGCTCGGCAAGGCGGCCGCCCAGATTGGCGGCGAGCAGGGCCTGCAGTTTCTCCACGGTATAGAGATGGGTTTCCACCTCGGGCAAGCTGCGTGAATAACCGCCCTTCGTGCCCCGGGGCACGATTGTGATCTTGTGGACGGGATCGTGCTCCGGCAGATAGTGCATGACCAGGGCATGGCCGGCATGGTGGTAGGCCAGGATTTCGCGTTCCCGCGCGTTCACCTGGCGGGACTTGCGTTCCGGCCCCACCCGCACGCGCTCGATGGCTTCCTCGAAATCGTCCACCGTGATCTGCGAGCGGCTGTTGCGGGCGGCGAAAAGCGCTGCCTCATTGACCAGATTTTCAATGTCGGCACCGACAAAGCCCACGGTCCGTTTAGCCACCGTGTCCAGATTCACCTCCGGCGCCAGGGGTTTGCCCTTGACATGGACGTCCAGAATGGCCCGGCGCCCGGCGGCGTCCGGGGCATCCATGGTCACCCGCCGATCAAAGCGTCCCGGCCGGAGCAGGGCCGGATCCAGAATGTCAGGCCGGTTGGTGGCCGCCATGACAATGATGTCGGTCCCCGTTTCAAAGCCGTCCATTTCCACCAGGATTTGGTTCAGGGTTTGTTCCCGCTCATCGTGGGAGCCGCCCATGCCGGCCCCCCGGCGGCGGCCCACGGCGTCGATTTCGTCGATGAACACGATACAGGGCGAATTGTCGGCCGCCTGATTGAACAAGTCCCGCACACGCCGCGCGCCCACACCGACGAACATTTCGACAAACTCGGAGCCGGAAATGGTGAAGAAGGGAACCCCAGCCTCACCGGCCACGGCCTTGGCCATCAGAGTCTTGCCGGTACCCGGGGGCCCGACAAGCAAAACGCCCTTGGGAATGCGGGCGCCCAGCATGAGAAAGCGCTCGGGCGTCTTGAGAAACTCGACCACCTCTTCCAGTTCCAGTTTGGTTTCCTCGTTCCCGGCGACATCGGCAAAGGTCACGTCCACGTCCGCGCTGTCGGTTTTGCGGGCGCGACTGCGGCCAAAACTGAAGGTCTGGTTGCCCATGCTCTGGGCTTGCCGGAAAATAAACAGGAAGAATACGCCAATCAGCACCAGGGGCAGCAGGGCAAAGAGCACAGGGCTCATGCGCTGCCAGGCCCCGGGCGGGGCGATCCGCATCTCGATAGTGTCCAGCTGGGTTATGCCCAGACTGTGCAAGGTGGACAGGAAACTGATCCCGGTCTCTTTCAGGGCGGTGATGGTGGTGTTGTCCTGCAGGAGCACCTCCACCCGGTCATACCTGACGAGCAATTCCTTGATATCCCCCGCCTGGGCTGCCTTGACAATCATGTCCAGCGAGGCATATTCCGTATTGTTGTATTGCCGCACGAGCAGGAACGCGATCACGGCCGCGAGCAACACCGCACCGCCGATGATCATGAGTTTGCGCGGGGAAAGTTCGATTACTCTTTTCAAGGGGACAGTCGGTCCTGTACAAAAATAGTTGAAGCACCGCAAGCCATTCTACAACAGGCTGCTCCTGACTATAGCATAGGGATGGGCCTGTCCATGTGATGGTAAACCTTGGTGCGGGCCGAAAAACGGTTTCACTGTGCGGGTACCGTTGCCGGGTCCGCAGCCTGAGCACGGCGCAGGAATTCGTATAGGACCACCGCTACACTGACCGAGAGATTCAGGCTGTCGACGGTATCCGCCATGGGGATGGCCAGCTGCGCGTGCGCTGCCTCGTGCCACAACGGCGACAGGCCCTGCGCCTCGCTGCCGAAGACAAAGGCGGCCGGACCAGGGATGGCGACCGGGGCATACAGGCTGCGCCCCGTGGGCGCACAGACAATGAGCGCGCATTGCTGCGCGCGCAGCCAAGCGAGCACGGCCGTGCTGCTGGCCTGGGCGGCCGGGACGTCGAATACGGTGCCCAGACTGGCGCGAATGACGTTGGGGTTGCCCAGGTCGGTACCGGTCCCCTGGTGCTGGGCCAGTATCAGGCCCGTGATGGCGGTCGCGGCGGCCGTACGCAGCACCGCACCAATGTTGCCGGGCCGGTCGGCATCTTCCAGGACCACGTAGCGCGCGTGCGGTGCCTGCGGCAAGGACCGGAGCGCGGCCGGAGGACAGCTGGCTTCCACCACGATGCCGCCGGTACTGCCGCGCATGGCCAGACGATCATGAACGTGGCGCGAAATATGAAAGAGGGGCACGGCTGTCTCCCGGGCATACCTGTGCAAGTCCGCAGTCAGCTCCGGGTCCAGGTTGTTCTCAGCCAGCTCCGAACAGAGATAGATGGCGTGGAAGGGCAGCCGGGCGTACAAGGCGCGGGCGATTTCCTGTTCTCCTTCAATCAGCGTATGTCCCTGCTGGCGCCGATGGGTGCCTTGACGCAACTTGAGCGCGTGCTGAATGCGGCGATTCCGGGTACTGGAAATACATTTCATGTGCAGTGCCATTTTTGATGGTGGAATTGGTGTACTCTATACTTCCCTCTGGCAATGGCTGAACTTCCCATGGCCCACGTGGCAAGCTGAACCCCCAATTCCCGCTGTATGCGCAACAACGTAGTCTCTCTGCTGTTCATTGTCCTGCTGGCTGCAGCGGCGCTGTACGTAGCCTTGCCCATTGAACATGCCGCTTGGCTAGAAGAAGGAGCCGGTACGGCCGAGGAGCCCCGGGATCTGGCCAACCTGTCGCGGGGCCTGGATCTGCAGGGCGGCACCCAGATTTTGCTGGAGGCCGATCTGCCGCCTGCAGTGGAACTGCTGGAAGGGTCGATGGCTACAGCCCGCATCATCGTGGAGAACCGGGTCAACAGCCTGGGGGTGACTGAACCTTCGGTGCAGAGCCAGGGCACCAACCGGATCATCGTGGAACTGCCGGGCATCGACAACCCGGAAAAGGCCATAGAGACCCTGCGTTCTACAGGTCAGCTGGAATTCGTGCGCACGGAGGGGGCCCAGCTGTTTGACGGTGCTGTCATCAACACCACCAACCGGCCCGATGCAGTAGCCGATACCCTGGCGGCCATGGAGGCCGGACTGAGCGATCCGGTGCCCTTGCCCTACCCGGAGCAGCTGTTTGAAACGGTCATGACCGGCACCGTCCTCCGGGACGCGGTGCCCAGCCTGGACAGTACGACGGGAGCCTGGCAAATCAGCTTCGAGCTTACCGGTGCGGGGTCCGACGAGTTTTACGCCTATACCCTGGCCAACATCGGGGAAATCATGCCCATTGTGCTGGATGGCAAGGTGCTGTCCACACCCGTGATCAACAACGCCATTCGTGACGTAGGCGTGATTTCAGGCAGCTTCACGGAAGAAGAGGCCCGCAGCCTGGCGATCCAGATGAAGTACGGTGCCTTGCCCGTACCGCTGCAGGTGGTGGATGTCCGCACCATTGGCGCGACGCTGGGGCAGGAATCGGTGACCCGCAGTCTGCTGGCGGGCCAGGTGGGACTGGCGATGGTCCTGATCTTCATGCTGGTGCTGTATCGCTTGCCGGGGCTGCTGGCCTGCATGGCCCTGGTGATTTACGTGGCCCTGAATGTCATGGTGTTCAAGCTGGTGCCGGTCACCCTGACCCTGCCCGGGATCGCCGGTTTCCTGCTGTCCATCGGCATGGCCGTGGATGCCAATATCCTGATTTTTGAACGTCTCCGGGAAGAATTGCGTGCGGGCCGCTCCATGCGGGCTGCCGTGCGCACCGGCTTCCAGCGGGCTTGGCCGGCCATCCGCGACGGCAATATTTCTACCCTGATCAGCTGTGCCGTGCTTTTCTGGTTCGGCAGCAGTTTCGGCGCCAGCGTGGTCAAGGGATTTGCGCTGACCCTGGCCATCGGGGTGGCGCTGTCCATGCTGACCGCGGTGTTGATCACGCGTACCTTCATGCGCTCCTTCCTCGCCGCACCGACCGCGATCGACGCCAAGACCAGCAAGGCGCTGGTGGGCTACTAGGTCCTCTGCACGTATTTCGCCCGTAACCTGCCCTGTTTGCCATGAATGGACACTCTGCCTGGATCAACATTGTCGAGAAGCGGACCCTCTGGTTCACCCTCTCCCTGATCGTCATTTTGCCGGGATTGCTGTTTATGGTCATCCGGGGTGTTTCCGGACAGGGCCTGCTGCCCCTCAGCATTGACTACACCGGGGGCGTACAGTGGGAAATCCGCTTTGAAACACCGGTACAGCCCGAAGCCGTGCGGGAGGTCATGCTGAACGAAGGCCTGACCGACACTACGGCGTTTCTGGTGCAGGACGACCGGACGGTACAGCTCAAGCTCAAGAACATCGACAACAACGTCAAGGAGAAACTGGAGGGTTTGATTGCGACCCAGGTCGGGCCCTTTGACGAGCTGTTCTACCGCAACATCGGTCCTTCGATCGGGGCGGAAGTGAGCCGGGCGGCCTTTATAGCCATCGTGGTGGCGGCTATCGCCATTCTCTTGTACATTACGGCCGCGTTCCGGCACGTCAGTCATCCCTTGCGCTACGGAGCCTGTGCCATCGTCGCCCTGCTCCATGACGTCCTGGTCACCCTGTCGTTCCTGTCCCTGATGAGTCTCATCGCTTCCTGGGAGGTGGATGCCCTCTTCCTCACGGCGGTCCTGACCGTTATCGGCTTCAGCGTGAATGACACGATTGTGGTGTTCGATCGCATTCGCGAGAATCAGCGCCGCTACCAGGGCGAGCGTTTCGCCACGATCGCCAATCGCAGTGTGGCGGAAACCCTGCAGCGGTCTATTGCGACCCAGGTTACGGCCCTGCTGGTACTGGTGTCCATCCTGTTTCTGGGTGGCGCCACGCTGCAGCAGTTCATGGCAATCCTGATCGTGGGCCTGGTTTCGGGAACCTACAGTTCACTCTGCAACGCAACCCCGCTGCTGGTGGCCTGGCATGAACGCCAATTCCTGGGCTCCAGGGTGCCGTCCCGGGTTGCAGCCGCGTCCACGTAGCTTGCCGGGGGCAGCATGCCTACCCGTGCCCACATGCAGGCCCTGCAGCTGACAGCGCAGGGTTTGGTGTTGCGGCGGGACTGTCCGGTACCGGGGCCCGGCCCGGCCGATGCCCTCATTCGGGTCAGTCTGGCAGGCATATGCAATACGGATTTGCAGTTGCTGGCGGGGTATATGCGCGCCGGTGACCTGATTCTGGGGCATGAATTCACGGGAACAGTGGAAGCGTGTCCCTCCCAACCGGATTGGACAGGCCGGCGTGTGGTGGGGGAGATCAACGTCGGCTGTGGCCAATGCCCGGACTGCCGGCGGCATTTCTTCAATCATTGTGCGCAACGGACCTGCCTGGGCATTCTGGCCCATGACGGCGCCTTTGCCGAGTATGTGTCGCTTCCGGTTGTGAATCTGCACGAAGTGCCTGCTGGCATGGACGAGCGGGTGGCCGTGTTCACCGAGCCCGTGGCAGCCGCACTGCGCATTCAGGAACAGCTGGCGCTGGAACCTGCCCAACGGGTGGCTGTGATCGGGGATGGCAAGCTCGGCCTGCTTATAGCCTTGACCCTGCAAGACACAGGCTGTGCCCTGGAGGTGTTCGGACGGCACGAACGCAAACTCGCACTGCTGGCTGCCAGCGGGATCCGGACGGAGAATGTGGTGGACAGGGAGCTGCAGGTGGCGGCCCGTGAGCGCCATGCTTTTGACGTCGTGGTGGAGTGTGCGGGATCCGCGAGCGCCTACGTCATGGCCCAGACCATGGTCAGGCCCATGGGCACCCTGGTACTCAAAAGTACGAAGGCGGAACAGGCAGGCCAACTGGATCTGAACACGCTGGTAGTCAACGAGATTCGGGTAGTGGGTAGCCGTTGTGGTCCTTTTGCCCGGGCCCTGTCCTGGCTGGAAGCCGGCAGCCGTGACGGGCGGTTTCCGGCAGCGGACCTGATTGACAACGTAATGCCACTGGCGGCCGGTGTGGAGGCCTTGGCCACAGCACGTCAACCCGGCAGGCTCAAGATCCTGCTGCAGCCCTAAAGCGAGGCACAAGTATGGGCCAGGGAGCTTGGTGCACCGGGACTGGTGGCAGGATTATGCCGGCGGCATATGGGACCGGACCTGTGTATGGCTGTTAAGGTACAATGAAAGCGGTCGTCGGTCAGAAGGGGTTAATATTGCGGTGTACACAGACATGTCTGTTCCTGGGGGCGGGCAAGGGCTGGCATACGGCGTTGACCCCTCTGCTGTATCTGGAGTTCCCGGAACAGGCGAGGATTGGGATCGGTCCCGGGGATGTGCCGTGGTACGGTACCTGCTCGTTGCAGGCCCCTGTCCGTCGCTGCATTCTGTGTTGTCTTGCTTGTTGGATTGATTGAGGGCACGGTGCGCACGGCGTTGTGATGTACTCCCGCTGTATTGCCATTGACGGATCTCCGGCTTCCGGCAAGTCCTCCGCAGGTTTTCAGGTGGCCCGGACGCTGGGTTACCTGTTCTTTGACACGGGTAACCTGTTCCGGGCCGTATGCTGGTCACTCTTGCCCGACCCGCCACCGTTTGCAGGCACCCGCATGGTTGCCGCTGCCCAAACCCTGAGCGTGCAATTGTGCCCCCCGACTGCGCGTGAAGCCGCAGATGGGCGCACGACCACCATCCGGATGGCTGGACAGGACGTCACGTGGGATCTGCGGCGTCCTGCCGTGGATCAACTGTTGCCCGACGTGTCGGCAGACCCGGGGGTCCGCCGCGTGTTGACGGAGCGGATGCGGGAGATTGGCCGGGAGCATTTGGCAAGGACGCAACCCAATGGCGGCGTGGTCGTTATTGGCCGGGACATCGGCACCGTTGTGTTTCCGGATGCCGGCTACAAGTTCTTCCTGGATGCAGATCTCGAGACCCGCGCCCGGCGCCGATACCGGGAACTGGCGGAACAGGGCCGATCTGCACCCTTGGCCACGATACGGGAAGACATACAAAACCGGGATCACAGGGACACAACCCGTGCGGTGGCGCCCGCCGTACCTGCCGCCCATGCTGATATCATAGATACAACCGATCTCACGCTTGAGGAAACTGTGGCCACCATCCTGTCGCGTTTGGCCAAGCGCAGTCCTGCTCCATGAATACCCCTTTCGCACGCCTGTCCTGTGCACAGAAAATCGAGATCTATCGGTGGATGTACCTGACCCGCCGCTTTGACGAAACCATGGTTTCCATGTGGAAGCAGGGCCGGGGCCTGGGCACCTGTTTCAGTGCACGGGGCCATGAGGCTGTGAGTATTGGTGCCGGCTTTGCCCTGCAGGCGGAAGACGCCGTCGCACCAATGCATCGCAACGTAGGCATGTACTTGCTGCGGGGACTGCCGCCCCGGCAGATCTACGCCAATCTGCTGGGCCGTGCCAGCGGCACGACCCGGGGCCGGGATGCCAATCTGCACGGCAACGGGGACATGAACCTCAATCTCATTGGCTTCATCAGCCATATCCCCCAGTCGCTGCCCCCGGCGCTGGGCGCAGCCATGAGTTTCAGGTACCGCAAGCTGCCCCAGGCAGCCCTGACCGTGTGCGGCGACGGGGGCTCGACGGCAGGGGTTTTCCACGAATGCCTGAACATGGCATCCTTGTACCAAGCACCTCTGGTGATCATCCTGGAAAACAACCAGTATGCCTATTCCACCCCGGTCCACGCACATACGGCCGTACCGGACCTGGTGGACAAGGCCCGGTCCTATGCCATTCCGGCGGTGGTGGTGGACGGCAACGACGTGGCCAGCGTGTACGACGCCACCTGCCGCATGCTGGACCAGGCACGGCAAGGCGGGGGACCCGGCCTGATTGAAGCCCGGACCATGCGCATGCTGGGCCATGCCATCCATGACGGGGCTGACTATGTGCCCGCGGCGCTGCTGGCGGAATGGGAAGCGCGCGACCCCGTGCGTGCCTTGCGTGAGCGACTGCTCGGGCAGGCAACGGTGGATACGGAGCAGCTGGCAGCGCTGGAAGTCGCCGTGGATACAGAAATCCTGGAAGCCTTCGAGGAAGCCGAACAGAGTCCCTTGCCGAATCCGGCGACGGTACAGGACGGAATCTACGCAGACTAACGGAAGCACAGGGTGAATACGGCAACGCCAACCCAAGTACAGAATCCCGGCCAGGACGCGACCGACAGCCGATCCCTGACCTATCTCCAGGCCATTACCGAAGCCCTGGACCAGGAGATGGCACGGGATGAGGACGTGTTCATTCTGGGTGAGGATATCGGCGGCGAGTTCGGCGGGGCCTTCAACGTGACCAAGGGCCTGGCAGCCAAGTACGGTGACTACCGGGTCATGAACACGCCCATGTGTGAACTGGGCTTTACGGGCATGGCGACGGGCATGGCCCTGATGGGCCTGCGGCCGGTCATTGAAATGCAGTTTGCCGACTTTATTTCCACAGCTTTCGACGCCATCGTGCAATACGCGGCGTCCACGCACTACATCTGGCAGGCAGCGGTGCCCTGGACCATCCGGGCCCCGGCCGATGGCGGCACCAACTCGGGGCCCTTTCACAGCCAGAATCCGGAAGCCTGGTTCGCCCATGTCCCGGGGCTCAAAGTCATTTGCCCCGGAACCCCGGCAGACGCCAAGGGCCTGTTGATCTCTGCCATACGGGACAACAATCCTGTAGTCTTCTTCGAGAACAAAACCCTGTACCGGTCCCTCAGAGGCCATGTGCCCGCATCCGCATACCAGATCCCCATAGGGGAAGCCAACCGGGTGCGGACCGGTGATGACATCTCTGTGATTACCTATGGCGCCCAGCTGCGGGAAACCCTGCAGGCCGTCACCCGGCTGGAGGCGGAAGGAGTCACGGTCGACGTGCTGGATCTGCGCACCGTCAAGCCGCTGGACACGGACCGCATTCTGGCTACGGCCCGGCGTACAGGGAAGGTCCTCGTCGTGCATTCGGCCAATCGGCTGATGGGGGTCGGGGCCGAAGTGGCGGCCCTGATCGCCGAACAGGCCTTTGAGTACCTGGATGCTCCCGTACAGCGTCTGGGCGGCCTGGACGTGCCCGTGCCCTTCAGTCCGCCGCTGGAAGATGCCTACCGGCCCGGCGCCGCCCAAATTCTGCAGGCGGCCCGGGAACTGCTGGCCTACTGAGTGGATATCACAACGGGATTTGTGGAAACGGACCATGCAGCTGGGAACTCTTTGTTACGTGCGGCAGGCGGGGCGTACCCTGATGCTGCACCGCATCAAGAAGGACAATGACTTCCACGAAGGGAAGTGGAACGGCCTGGGGGGCAAGGTGGAATTGGGCGAGTCGCCCGAAGAGTGTGTGGTACGCGAAGTGCGTGAAGAAAGTGGCCTGGCGATCCGCAATCCGATCCTGCACGGAATTCTGACGTTCCCCAGCTTCGACGAAGTCGATGACTGGTTTGTCTTCGTCTATACCGTCCACGAATTCGGGGGTACGCTCATTGACTCGCCGGAAGGCCAGTTGCAGTGGATAGAGGATGCGGTGGTACTGGACCTGAATCTGTGGGAAGGGGATCGCACCTTTCTGCCGTGGATCGATCAGGGGCGCTTTTTCTCGGGCAAGTTCACCTACAGTGACGGGAAACTGCAGTCGCACGAGGTTGTGTTTCACCCGTTCCAGCTCTGCGGGCCCCCTGTGCAGTCCGGGTATGGAAGGATGACCCCGGGCTGCGAAGACGGATAGGACCGGAACCGGCGAGAGTTGCCAGCGGTCATGTACGGAAGTCTGTTTTCAGGTCAAGTGACCGGGAGCACCGTATAATCCCGTTTCGGGCTCGTACCGGTTGGGGTTTTGAGGTTTTGGTTGGATGCGCATTCTGAATCAAGGCGAGGCACAGGCATCGATTCTGTTGCGCAAGCCCTTTGCGGACATTGAACCGCCGGCCGCGTTGCTGTCCCGTCTGCAGGAAATTTTCGGGAGACCGCTGTCCGCCGAAGACGCTACCCGGGAAATTCTCCGGGACGTGCAGCAGCGGGGCGATCAGGCTTTGGCGGACTGGAGTGAGCGCCTGGATCACTGCTGTCCGGCGGCGCTCGTGCTGGATGCCGACCATCTGACCCGTGCCTATGAGCAGCTGGCACCGGCTTTGGCGGGTGCCCTGCAAACGGCGGCCCAGCGCATCCGCCGTTTCCATGAACGACAGCCCCAGGTCAGTTGGCTTGATTCATCGCCCGAGGGCTTTCTGGGACAGCTGGTACAGCCCGTGGACCGGGTGGGCATCTACTGTCCCGGGGGGACGGCGCCCCTGCCCAGTACGCTGCTCATGACCGTGATCCCGGCCCAGGTGGCGAGGGTACCATCCATCGCGCTGATCACCCCACCGCAGCAGGCGACCGGAATGCCCCACGCAATCACCCTGGCGGCCGCCTACGTAGCGGGTTTGGAGACTGTGTACGTAGCGGGTGGGGCCCAGGCCATTGCCGCCCTGGCGTACGGCACCGAGTCCATCCCGGCCGTGGACAAGATCTGTGGTCCGGGGGGGCTGTTCACGACGTTGGCCAAAAAACAGCTGTTTGGCCACGTGGGCATAGATGGTTTGCCCGGACCGACCGAAACCATGATTCTGGCTGATGACGCGGCCGACCCGGACGCGGTTGCCCACGACTTGCTGGCCCAGGCGGAACATGACGTTCTGGCCAGTGCCATTTTGCTTACGCCCAGCCAGCGGTTGGCGGAACAGGTGCAGCAGGCCGTCGTCCGGTACCTGCCCGCCCTGCCCCGGAGCGAGATCGTTGCCGGCTCCCTGGAACGGGGCAGCGGGATTGTGGTCACCGCCTCCCTGGCCGAAGCGGTGAGCCTGGCCAACCGGTACGCTCCCGAACATCTTTGCCTGATGGTGTCGGATCCCTGGGCCTGGGTGGGCCGCATCCGCAACGCCGGCGGTGTGTTTCTGGGGCATGACAGTTTCGAGGTGCTGGGGGATTACGTGGCTGGTCCCAGTCATGTCATGCCGACCAATGGCACCGCCCGTTTCAACAGCGCGCTCAATGTGCTGGACTTCGTGCGCATCGTGAGCCTGTTTGGCCTGCACCGGGACGTGCTGGACAACATTGGCCCGGCCGCCGTGCGCATAGCCCAGGCCGAGGGCCTGGACGGACACGCGCAGGCTGTGATCCGCCGGCTGGACAGCCCTCTGGCGTGACAGAACCGGAGGACACGTACATGCAGACCGCAACCCCACGCTGGCAGCCATCATGACCGCGCAACACCCTGCTTCCCTGCTCAATCCCCTGATCACGGATCTGGAAGAGTACGTGCCGATCCAGCCTTTCGAGGTGCTGACCCGGAGTCTGGGCCGCACCCCCGGGCAGATCGTGAAACTGGACGCCAATGAAAATCCTTACGGTCCCCTGCCGGTGGTTCTGGATGCCCTGGCCGAGTATCCGTACTATCACATCTATCCTGATCCGCAGCAGACGGACCTGCGCGCAGCCATCAGCCAGGCCAGCCAGGTGCCCGTGGACAACATTGTGGTGGGCAGCGGTGCCGACGAACTGCTGGATTATCTTTGCCGGATGTTTCTGACGGCAGCCGATGCCATCGTCGATTTGCCGCCTACCTTCGGGATGTACAGTTTCGACGCCCAGTTGACAGGCGCTGCCGTATGCCCTGTCTGGCGGCGTGAGGACTTCACCGTGGACGTGGATGCCGTGGAACAGGCGGTGCTGGCATCACAGACCGACGGGCCCCGGATCAAGATGGTGTTCGCCACTTCACCCAACAATCCGACCGGAACGTGGCTGTCCGATCCGGAACTGGAACGCCTGCTGGCCTTGCCGGTCATCGTGGTCCTGGATGAAGCCTACGTCGATTTTGCCCATCAGGCATCCCGTATGGACCGGGTACTGGCACACGACAACCTGATTGTGCTGCGAACGTTCAGCAAGGCCCTGGGCATCGCCGGTCTGCGCCTGGGCTATGGTGTGTTGCCTGCCTGGCTGATGCCCGTGTTCTGGAAATTCAAGCAGCCGTACAACGTCAACGTGGCGGCCATGGTCGCTGGCCTGGCCAGTTTTCAGCACAGCGCTGACGTGGCCCAGGTGACCGCACGCATTCGGCACAGTCGGGATGCCCTGTACCAGGCTCTCGGCCCCATCTCGTTCCTGCAGCCCTATCCGTCAGCCGGCAATTTCCTGCTTTGCCGCGTGACCGGACGGGATGCCCACAGGGTATGGTCGGATCTGCGGGCCCAGGGCATCCTGGTCCGCTTTTATCAGAAGCCGGGGCTTGAGGACTGCATCCGGATTTCGGTCGGACGTGAGGAACAGCTGCAGCAGCTGATGGATGTATTGCACCAAATGGATGACGAAGCATGACCGCTACGCAAGCCGAACGTCGGGCCACGGTACAGCGCACAACCCGTGAGACCAGTGTCCAGGTCACGCTGGAGGTGGATGGCCAGGGCACGGCGCACGTCCAGACCGGCATCGGATTTCTGGATCATATGCTTGTGCTGTGGGCCCATCACGGTCTTTTCAATCTGGAAGTGACCTGCCAGGGCGATCTGGAAGTGGATGAACACCATTCGGCCGAAGACGTCATGATCTGCCTGGGGCAGGCCCTGGCCCGGAGTCTGGGTACCAAGGAGGGGATTGTGCGTACTGCCCACTGCTATGTACCCATGGACGAAACCCTGGCACGCGTGGTAGTGGATCTGTCAGGACGTCCCTACTGTGTCTGCAAGGCCGATTTCCGCACGGACCGCCTGGGCCAGTTGGGTACAGATCTGATCGGTCACCTGCTGGAATCGCTGGCTTTCCATGCCGCCATGAACCTGCATGCGGAAGTCCTGTATGGCCATAACGATCATCACAAGGCTGAAGCGCTTTTCAAGGCGCTGGCCCGTGCCCTGGACAGCGCGACCCGGCGGGACCCGCGGCGCCTCGGCATTCCCAGCACCAAGGGGACCCTGAGCCAATAATCCGGGAGCTTGCTCTCGCCAGTATGAGGAATTGACATGACACATACCATTGATTTGCGTTCGGATACCGTAACTCTGCCGACGCCCGCCATGCGTACTGCCATGGCGGAAGCGCCTCTGGGGGACGACGTCTATGGCGAGGATCCGACGGTCAATCGCCTGGAGGCCATGGCTGCGGAGATTCTCGGCAAGGAAGCCGCCGTGCTGGTGTCCAGCGGCACCATGGGCAATCTGGCCAGCGTCATGGCGCATTGCGGACGGGGTGACGAACTGATTGTCGGTGACCTGGCTCACATCTTTCTGTATGAGCAGGGAGGTGCTGCCGGACTAGGTGGCGTCCAGCCCCATCCCTTGCCCAACCGGCCCGACGGCACTCTGGATCTGGACCAGGTGCGACTGGCCATCCGCGGTGACGATCCCCATTTCCCTGTCACCCGGCTGATTTGCCTGGAGAATACCCACAATCGCTGTGGCGGTGCACCGCTGCCGCCCGCTTACGTAGAGGCGGTCGCCGACCTGGCCGCGGAACACGGTCTGGCCCTGCACGTGGATGGAGCCCGCCTGTGGAACGCGGCGGTGGCGCTCAACCGGGCGCCCGCGGACTTGGTGGCCCGGGCCGACAGTGTCAGCTGCTGTCTCAGCAAGGGACTGGCTGCGCCGGTAGGGTCAGTCGTGGCCGGTTCCGAGGCTTTCATCCACCGGGTCCGGCGCATGCGCAAGGTACTGGGCGGGAGTATGCGGCAGGCCGGGATCATCGCTGCCGCGGGCGTTGTCAGCCTGACCGACATGATCGAGCGCCTGGCCGACGATCACGTCCAGGCCCGCCGCCTGGCCGCAGGCCTGGCGTCAATGCCGGACATTGCCATTGATGCAGAGGCCATTACCACCAACATTGTCTATTTCCGCGTGGTGTCAGACACCATGTCCCCCCTGCAGTTGGCTGCCGCTCTCCAGGAACGGCAGATCCTGATGAATCCCATTGACCATGCCTCCATGCGCGCTGTCCTGCACAATGACGTGTCGGCCGCGGATGTGGATACGGCCCTGCAGGGCATCGCCGAGGCCTTGGCGGCCGGGCCTACCGGCGATACCGACCAGGTGAGCGTTTATGGCTAATGCGGGTTCCGGACCCATGGTAAGATCCAGACATCGCACATGCGCCCTCAGGATGGGCCCTGTCCGTGACCCTAGGGTTCGGGAGCAGGTGTCGGTGGGGTATTGGGATAGGTACAGTAACAGTCGTTGCCGCCCGAAAGCGAGTCGGGACTTGTCGTATCTGCCCCCGGAGCTTCCTGTTCCTGTCCTGCGGCTTGCACCGGGATCGTATTCTGGGTGATCACCATCAGGCTCAGTACAGCCAGCAAGGCCAGGCCACCGAAGATCAGTACGACAAGCTGTTTGCGGGAGATCGTCATTGCGGATGTTCCATGCAAGGCAGTTAGGCCCGTTCCGCAGGTTGGCTGTACACCAGTGGCCGCAGACGGGAATTTGAATGTATCAGTGCAGAAGAGAGCAGAAGTACCTGTGTACCTGCGTGATCTGACATCATGACACAAGCATTATATCGCAAGTGGCGCAGCCGCACCTTCAGCGAGCTGGTAGGGCAGCCACACGTGGTGCAGACCCTGGAGAATGCCTTGCGGACGAATCGGCTGGCCCATGCCTACTTGTTCAACGGTCCGCGGGGAACCGGCAAAACGAGTTCCGCCCGCCTGCTGGCCAAGGCCCTGAACTGTACCGGTGCAGAGGGCAGGGTGCCATGCGGAGAATGCACGGCCTGTACCGCCATCGAGGAGGGGCGGTATCTGGACCTGATCGAGATCGACGCGGCCAGCAACAACGGGGTCGACGATATCCGGGAGCTGCGTTCGGCGGTCAACTTCAGTCCCACCGAGGGCCGTTGCAAGGTGTACATTGTCGACGAGGTACACATGCTGAGCACCAGTGCCTTCAATGCCCTGCTCAAGACGCTTGAAGAACCGCCGGACCACGTGTACTTCATTCTGGCGACCACGGAAATCCATCGTATTCCTGCAACCGTGATCAGTCGTTGCCAGCGGTTTGACTTCCGTCGCATCCGCGCCCGGGACATCAAGGCCCACCTGGCGCATATTGCCCAAGAGGAACACTGCGACATTGAGCCCACGGCCCTGACCATGATCGCGGAAAGTGCCCAGGGATGCATGCGCGACGCCATCAGCCTGCTGGATCAGGTGGTGAGTTACGGCCGTGACCGGGTTTCCCTGAACCAGGTACAGTCCATACTGGGCCTGTCGGATATCCGTTCGGTCAACGATCTGATGGACTGCCTGACGACCCGGAACAAGGCGGAGGGGCTCCGTGTGCTCCAGACTGTGGCGGATCAGGGGGGCAGCCTGACGGAATTCCTGCAGCAGGTCACATACCAGTTGCGGTATGTATTTCGTTACAAGGTCTCGGGGGATGAGGACGCAGTGGGTGATGTATCGCCTGAACAGAAAAAGCATATCGCCGCCTGGGTCCAGGCATGGGACGAGATCCGGCTTCTGTACGCCCTGTCTGTATGTATGGATACGCTGCGTGACCTGAGTCAGGCCCAGCATCCTCATGTCCTGATCGAACTGGCCCTGATCCAGGCCATGGATGGACCCATAGCGCCGGCAGTGCCGCAGGTGGCGGCACCGCCCCGCAGCCAGTCGGTACCCAAGCCTCCTCCCAAGGTACAGGCTACAGCCGCCAAGCTCCCTTCGGCTGTACCGGAGCTACAGCCGGACCAGTCCCTGACCGGGGAGCCAGCAGACTGGAATGGCCGGCAACCGCCGCGAGTGCCGGCGGACCAGGTGCCGAAGTTAGCCACGGAAGAAGCACAGCTGAAAAAGCTGCGTGGCAACTGGAAGGAGTTGCGGGATCTCATCCAGCAGCAAGCGAGCAAGGACACTGCTGATCTGCTGACGGGCCGCGGGGGTATGACCGGTTTGCGGATTGTCGATCAAATCGTCTATATCTTTCTTCGTGACCAGCAAGCCGTGAGCCAACTCGGGCCCCAGGCGGATCAGATCACGGAACGTTTCAAAAACTGTCTGGGCATGCCGGTGCAGTTGCGCTTGCAGGTGGAACAGGAAGTGGAACTGCCACCAGCTGGCCCTGCCGGGGCACAGGCTGCAGCTCCTGTATTCCCCCCAGCTACACGGAGAATACAGCCGGAACAGCCCGTGGGCCAACACGCGCAGAGATCGCTAAGAGTCCCGGCGGACCAAGTGCCGAAGTTGGCTACTGAGGAAGCACAGCTGAGCGAGCTGCGTGCCAACTGGAAGGATTTGCTGGGTCTCATCCATCGGCAAGCGAGCAAGGCCACCGCTGATCTGCTGACGGGCCGCGGGGGTATGACCGGTTTGCGGATTGTCGATCAGAGCGTATATATCTTTCTCCGCGACCGGCAGGCCGTGAGCCAGCTCAGACCCCAGACGGAGCGGATCACAGAACGCTTCGAGGGCTATCTGGATATGCCGGTGCAGTTGCGCTTGCAGGTGGAACAGGAAGTGGACACGCAAGTTGCTGATACGCTGAGCACAGTGGAAGAAGTAGAGAAATTTCTCACCCAGGAAAAGGGGGCCAAACGGTTGCCACCGCAGGAATTGGACGCTGTATGGGCCCAAATGCAATCTCATTCACACCCGCAGGAGTGACGGAATGCCCCGTAAAACCCGCAGAAAGAAGAACGTGCGCCGCGGTGCCGGTACCGGTGCCGGCTTGCCCGGTATGCCCACCACCGGGCTCGGCAATCAGCAAGCTCTGATGAAACAGATGGAACAGATGCAGCAGATGCAGAGCCAGATGGCTGAAGAAGCCAGTACCAAGGAATACGAGGCCTCCGCAGGCGGTGGCATGGTCAAGATAGGCGGGACTGGTCAGGGCCTGCTGACGCATGTGGAAATCAACCCGGAAATCCTGGATCCAGACGATGTCGAGATGGTGCAGGACATGATCATGGCGGCCGTGAACGATTTCCTGACCCAGGTGCAGGAAGGCCAGGAGAGCCAGATGGACGAACTGACCCGGGGCCTGAATTTGCCTCCGGGATTGCTTGGATGAACAACGAAGTCAGGAACAAGTATGATGGATGCCCTGCCCAAGTCGCTTGGTGACGTGATCCACGCGCTGTCCCAGTTGCCAGGCATTGGGCCCAAGAGCGCCCAGCGCCTCACCTATTATCTGTTGCGCAAGCCAGAGGCCCTCGCCCTGTCTCTGGGCGAAGCCCTGCATCGTCTCCACGCGGATACCGTGCTGTGCCAGAACTGTTTCAATTTCAGTGAAGGCCAGCCCTGTGCCATCTGCCAGTCCGAGACGCGCGATCATACCCAGATCTGTGTAGTCGAGGAACCGCATCACGTGCCCGTGATTGAACGTATCGGGGAATACCGTGGTCTGTACCATGTCCTGCACGGTGCCATTTCCCCCATGGACGGCATAGGCCCCGATGACATCCGTCTGCGGGAACTGGTACGACGTGTGAACTGCGCCACCGACCCCGGCGTCAGGGAAGTCATTGTGGCCGCCAGCCCCTCCCTGCCGGGACAGGCCACGGCGGAATGGATCGCCCGCACGCTCAAGCCAGGCAACGTGACGGTCACGCTGTTGGCACGCGGACTGTCGTCCGGCAGCGACATTGAGTTTGCCGATGACATGACGTTTCGATATGCCATGGAAGGACGCAGACCCCTGTAGGCGTAACGCCGGTACTGCAGACGGACAGCCCCGCATGTATATCGTCCTCGTATCATGACGCACCGGCAATCCGGAGCGAACGCCAGACGGCCGGAACGGCGGGAACGTTTTGCCACTTCGGATGAAATGGCCGTAGATGAGCTGTATGCGGCCACATCGGAGAGCCGGGATCCGACTCGCCTGGCTGACCAGCAGGGAGAACCCGGCCGCTTTCCCTTTACGCGGGGCATTCAGCCCAACATGTACCGCGGTCGCCTCTGGACCATGCGGCAGTATGCCGGTTATGGTTCGGCCCGCGAGAGCAACGAACGTTTCCGGTACCTGCTGGCACGCGGCCAGTCCGGGCTGTCCGTGGCGTTCGATCTGCCAACCCAGATGGGATATGACGCCGACAGTGAATGGGCCTTGGGCGAAGTGGGCAAGGCCGGCGTGTCCATCTGTTCCCTGCAGGACATGCAGATCCTGTTGCAGGATCTGCCTCTGGATCAGGTAAGCCTGAGCATGACCATCAATGCCCCGGCGGCCATTCTGCTGGCCATGGTGATTGGTACCGCCCAGCACCGGGGCATCGATCTGGCGCAGCTGTCAGGGACCGTGCAGAACGACATCCTCAAGGAATACATTGCACGGGGCACCTACATTTTTCCACCGCAGCCTTCCCTGCGTCTGGTGACCGACGTCATTCGCTATTGCCGGGAAAACGTGCCGCGCTGGAATCCCATTTCCATCAGTGGGTATCACATGCGGGAGGCGGGCTGTACCGCGGCCCAGGAAATAGCCTTTACGTTCGCCAACGCCAAGGCGTACGTCCAGGCTGCCCTGGCGGCGGGCATGCCCGTGGATTCCTTTGCCGGCCGCCTGAGTTTCTTCTTCAACGCCCACAACAATCTGCTGGAAGAGGTGGCGAAGTTCCGGGCTGCCCGGCGTTTGTGGGCCCGCATCATGCGCTGTGAGTTCAAGGTTGCCGATCCCCGCAACTGCCGCTTGCGCTTTCATACCCAGACGGGGGGCAGCACCCTGACAGCCCAGCAGCCGGTCAACAACGTCGTGCGCGTCACGGTACAGGCCCTGGCCGCAATCCTGGGTGGCACCCAGAGCCTCCATACCAATGCCTTGGACGAGGCCCTGGCGCTGCCCACCGAAGACAGTGCGCAGGTAGCTTTGCGGACGCAGCAGATCCTGGCCCACGAGAGTGGTGTAGCAGACACCGTGGATCCACTGGGTGGCTCGTATTACATTGAACACCTGACGGATCAACTTGAGGAACTGGCCCGGACCTATCTGGATGAAATCGAAACAGTGGGTGGTACCTTGGCTGCCATAGAGACCGGTTTCATCCAGCAGGCCATCCAGGAAGCGGCATATCGCACCCAGTGCGCGCTGGAAGCGGGCACCCAAGCGCTGGTGGGTGTCAACTGCTTTGCCGATGAGGAGGCGGAGCCTGCCGCCAATCTTCTGCAAGTGGATGAAGCTGTGCAGGCAGCCCAAATTGCCCAAGTGCGGAAACTGCGTCAACAACGGGACAACGCCCAGACCCGGGAAAGTCTGGTGCGTCTGGAAAATGCTGCCCGCACACCGGACGGTCATCTCATGCCGCTGCTGGTGGACGCTGTGAGGTGTTATGCAACGGTAGGTGAAATCTGTGACTGCCTGCGGCAGGTCTGGGGTGAGTACCGGGCCGATACCTGGTTGTAATGAAGCCTCGTAGCATGAATGACTCTGCCCCCGTCACGTGGGCCCAGGAGATGGGCCCGATGCATCACGTAGGCATAGCGGCCCGCGATATGCCATCTGCCTGTGCCCTGTACTGCGATCTGCTGGGGTTTCAGTTGCATGAGGAACTGGATTTTCCTTCCCAGCAGGTGCATGTTGCCCTGCTGCGCAAGGGATCCGATTGGCTGGAAATTCTGGTGCCCACGGCTGCAGAGGCTGCCGTAGGCCGTTTTCTGGCGAAGCGAGGACCGGGCCTGCACCACATCTGCTATACGGTGCAGAACCTGGAGCGGGTGCGGACACAGCTCCAGGCACGGGGGAAAGTACAACTGGTTCATGACCAGGCGGTTGAGGGCGTCTGGGGGCCTGTCCTCTTTATCCATCCCAAGTCTGCCCACGGGGTCATGATTGAATTGCTGGAACTGCGCTAGCCCTGACAGGGTAACGGTATTGCCTGCTTGAGGTCCCAAAGAACCTGTATTCTGTGCGGACTCTGGAGGCAAGCAGGGATAAATGCTGTCAACAAAACCTGATTGCGGGCTTCAATGCAGTTGTCAGGCAGAAACAAGATTGGAAAATTTACAGAATAAAATGGGGGCTATATACGTACCCACACCACGCAGTGCAGACAGGCGAGGGGCAGGCTAGCACAGGGTATGAATATAGAAGAGACAATGGTTTACCGGGGTGTTACCTTGCGGGTGCGCCCGGGCAGTAAGGCCAAGCACGACAAGATGATGCGGATCGGCGGGGCTTGTCGCAAGGCAGGGAACGAGGTCTTGGCAATCTGTGAGAAGCAGTGGCAAGACTACAAGGCCGGTGAAGGTGATAAGCCATCCGTCACGTTCTTCTCTCTGTGTAAGTTGTACGTACAAGTCAAGCAGGCATTGCCCTGGTTGGCGGAGTTGCCCGCAGGTACGGTGCGCTACACCATGAAACACTTGTCGGAAGCTTACAAGCGGTTCTTTGGTGGTGCTGGGCGGCCGGTGTGGAAGCGTAAATTCAAGGACACGCCAAGGTTTACTGTGCCCGACAATATCAAGGTTAAGGGCAAGAAGATCTACATCCCCAAGCTTGGGTGGGTGAAGTTGACAGGTAAGAACCCCTACACTGACTGGTTGCAAGCCCAAGCAGGCTACGTTCAGGTACGAAGCGGGCAACTGGTATGTCTCTATTTTGTATGAAGTATCTGATCAGCGGCCGGTCAGACCGGGTAAACCTATTACTCCCCTGGGCATTGACCGGAACGTGGGGCAGGTAGCATTAAGTACTGGCGTTAGGTATGAACTGCCGGCGCTGCTAGAGCGGGATGCCAAACTGCGCAGACTGCAGAAGCAGTGGGCCCGCCAACAGTACAAGCGCAACGGCTGGTAACATACCCAGCTACGTATCCCGAAGATATACAGGGCGATACGGAATGTCATCAAGAACTGGTGTCACCAGACCAGTCGCCTCATCGCTGACATACACGATCTAGTTATCTTTGAAGACCTGAACATTCAGGGTATGGCCAAGAGTGCCCGTGGCTCCAAGGACAAACCCGGTAAGAATGTAGCTCAGAAGAAAGGCTTGAAGCGTGCTATCTTGCGCAGCGGGTGGGGGCGCCTGGAACGGTATATGGCTTACAAGACTTATACGGAAAAGATAGATCCCAAGTACACGTCACAACGTTGTCACAACTGTGGGGTAGTACGTAAAGCTAACCGCAAGTCCCAGTCTGTTTATCACTGCCAAAAGTGCGGTGTGGAAAAGAACGCTGATGTAAACGCGGCTTTGAACATCCGGGATAAATGGTTAGGTAAGAATATGGCGTTCGGGGACGGCGCAACTGCAGGTGGAGATTGCAACGTCAGTTGGTCTGTGAGACCTGAAAATGTATACGGTAAAGCATCGCGGCCTGCGGGCGTGGTGTGAGTACGTATATAGTCCCCCTATGTAGACTGTCAGTATTGAAACTGTGGGGCCTTATATAGCAAGATCCACAATGTGGCTTGGCATCCCGCTTTGCCAGTCCCGGGATTTCGCATTGCTTTGGTGGATCTCATGCCTCTTGGAGCCGAGAGAACGATTCCCTATCCCTTGGCGGTAGGCCAGGCTCCCGCCAAGGTCATTCTGGCCGGAGAGCATGCTGTAGTCTATGGACATGCCGCTGTAGCGGTGCCCGTCCCGAATCTGATCTCACGTTCCTGGATTGCCTTGGCTTCTCCCGGCTACGGTACTGTGCTTGTGGCACGGGATCTGGGTCGTGCCACCCGGCTTGTTGATGGCGACCCGACTTTGCAGCCTCTGATCCTGGCGGTGCAGGCAACGCTGGAACAGGCCCAGACGCAGGGTGAACCGGATTGGATCATCCAGGTGCGCAGCCAGATTCCGGTGGGACGTGGGCTGGGTAGCGGAGCTGCAGTGACCTGTTCGCTGGTCCGGGCCGTAGCCCAGGCCCAGCAATGGTCCGTGGACAACGCCCTCGTCAGTGACATTGTATTCGGCTGTGAACAGTATTTTCACGGTACGCCCAGTGGTATCGACAATGCTGTGATAGCGCATGAGAAACCTCTCCTGTTTCGGCAGGGCCAAGCTCCGCGCTTCTTGACGCCTACGCTGCATCTGTCCCTGCTGATTGCTGACACGGGGGTAGCGGTCCCGACATCCGCGGTAGTACACGCGGTGTCCGTGCGTCGCCAGGCGGACACGGCAGGCGTAGAAGCAAGGATGGCCGAGATAGGGGCCATCAGCCTGGATGTTTGCGCGGCATTGTGTGAGGGGGATGCCGCAAAACTGGCGTCTGGCATGAATCGCAACCAGGAGCTGCTCAGGGACTTGGGTGTCAGTGCACCGGTGATAGAACATCTCATTCAGGCGGCCATGGCTGAAGGGGCACTTGCCGCGAAACTGACTGGTGCAGGAATGGGCGGGCAGGTACTGGTGCTGGCCGGAGCGGCCGCGATTGAGCCTGTGCGGCACGCTTTGTTGGCAGCCGGGGCCCAGGCTGTTTATCAATTGCCCCTGGCTGCAGGTGGCCACTGACTTGCGGGCCATCTGGCTGAACCGGCAGGGTGTCTGTCCCAAGATAGGGTATTGCGGCCCGGGGGATCCGGTACTGGACAAGTGTCCTGCGCCGGAATGACAGTCTGCCCGAGCTGTCCCGGTCGCGTGTAGCCCATGAATTCCGGCAAGTGTCGGGAGCCGGGGCCAGGCACTGTATAACTGCTCCGCAGGCCATTTGACCGGATTGGGTCTGACTGGTCCAAGTGATTGTTGCATTCAGGCTGAACGTACAAATATTGTTGTTCCCTCACCCTCTGCAAGAGTAAAATGTAACGGGAGCAGGTTTCCAGACAGATCATAAGCCAAGGTGCAGTTTATGGCCGGTCCTGTCAGTATGCACATCTGACTTGGGGATTATGCGAGAGAACCGGATCATCCTGGCGGGATGGCAAGGCTAACAGTTGCCAAGAACTGCATAAGGTCACCCTCTGGAGCGGAGTACCCTGGAACTCCCGGCAAACTCTCTCCAGGGGTTCCTACAACTGGCACCTGCCCGTCTGGAACTTGGCATGAGAAGCGAACCATGAAAACCACCTCTATCCGTGATCGTTATGGATTAGTGTTAACCACGGACTCTGCCGTGGCCGCTGAGCACTATGTGGAAGGTATTGATCGCCTGCTGGAGCAGTGCTACGGGCCAGAGGAGTGTTTTCTGCAGGCCATAGAGGCCGATGCTGATTTTGCCCTGGCGCATGCCGCCCTGGGGCTGGTGTGGATGATCCGCGAAAACGGCGATGACAAGGTCAGCGTAGCCCGCGCCACCGAGCTTGCCCCAAACATAACGCGCCGGGAACAGCAGCATGTCGCGGCCGTTTCCCTGTTCATCCATGGTCAGGGACCCCGGGCCCTGCCACTGATTCTCGACCATCTGGATGAATTCCCGCGGGACGCTCTGTTGATGCGCCTGGCCAATCGGCTCTATACCCTGGGCTGCAGTGGCGCCGGTATTCGGAACTACCCGCAAGAACTGTATGGCCTGATGCGGCGGCTGGAACCGAGCTATGGTGACGACTGGGTGTTCCTGGGCCAGGATGCCTTTGCCCACCATGAGATGGGTTTCTTCGACGAGTCGCTTGCCTTGGCCCAACGCTCGCTGCAGGGACGACCGACCAGCGCCCACGCGGCGCATTCAGTCGCCCACGTGTACTTCGAGCAAGGCAACGCGGTGGATGGCAGTGCCTTCCTCAGGACGTGGCTGCAGGACTTTGATCGCCGGGCTCCCTTCAACGTTCACCTGTCCTGGCATCAGGCCCTGTTTGAATTGGCGCAGGGACACTACATCCGGGCTGCTGCCCTGTACGAGGAAGCCATCCGGCCGTCAGTGGTCCGGAAAAACGCGGCGTCCCTGGCCGATAGTGCTTCACTCATGTGGCGCATGCATCTGTATAGCCGGGGGCCGTCTCTTTGCCCGGCCGTGGAGATACGTGATCAGGCCCTGCCGGCAACTGAAAGTGCCGGGCCAGCATTCCGCGATGGGCATGCAGCCCTGGCCTTTGCGGCCACCGATGATGGAGAGTGCCTGGAGCGCCTCCGGCAGCGGCTGGAAGCTCTCGCCGCCCAAGGCAATCCGCTGGCACAGGAAATTACGTTGCCCCTGGTCAAGGGCATCACCGCTTTCGCTGCCGAAGCCTACGACAATGCTGTGGCATATCTTGAGCCCCTCATGCCGCAGTTGGCGCGCATCGGCGGCAGCCATGCCCAGCGTGAAGTGTTTGAGGATACGCTGCTGGAAGCCTACCTGCGTGCCCGGCAGCACGAGCAGGCGGAAAGCATGCTGCAGGAGCGTCTGGACCGGCGGTCGTCCGTACGAGACAGTTTCTGGCTGGCACGGTTGAAAGCGGATACGGGGGCTCCCGTATCCGCGCAGAGCCTGTTGCAGCAGGTCGCACAAAATTGGCGGCATGCCGACCCCGAATCACCGGAGCTTGACACTCTCCACAGTCTGCTGGTTGCGGTCACAGCGCCCTGACCCGGATCAGGTGTACGCGCGGAGGATTGGTAGACAAAGGGCACCCGGATCAGGGAATCCCGGTGCCCGTCGGCTGCTCAGGCTTGCAGCCTGGCCTGACAGTCAGGGTGCAGGTATTGCAGCGTACCATTGACGATCGTGGCCGCCACGTCCAGGGTGTCAGTGAGCAGGACGAGATCAGCCCAGTAACCTGCCTGCAGCCGTCCCAGATGGCTGTCCAGTCCGCAGGACCGGGCGGCTGTCAGGCTGGATGCCGGCCAGGCGTGGGCCAGATCCGACCGGGTGGCAGTGATTAGGTGACTCAGGGCACGCTCCATGGTCAGGAGGCTGCCAGCCAGGGTGCCGTTGGACAGGCGACCTATCCCGTTGCGGACCGTAACCGGCAGGGAACCCAGGTCGTAGGTGCCGTCGGACAGGCCCGCAGCACGGAGGGCGTCTGTGATCAGCAGAATACCCGCGAAGGACTTGCACAGGGCCAGAATCCGCATGGCACCGGGATGGACGTGAATGTTGTCGGCAATCAACTGGGCGTAGATCTTGGGATCCTGCAGGATCCAGCCCAGGGCTCCGGGTTCGCGGTGATGCAGGCCGCGCATGGCGTTGTAGGTATGGGTGGCTTGGCGGATACCCCAGATGCTGCCGGCACGGGCCTCGCGCCAGGTGCAGGCCGTATGACCCATAACGGGTACGATGCCGTAGCGGCTCAGCGTATGGACCAGTTCCTGCCCCCCGGGAATTTCCGGAGCTATCGTCATGAGCCGGACGGGACCACGGACCACCAGTTCATCCACGAAAGCCAAGTCCGGCGGCACGATGTAGTCGGGATTTTGGGCACCCGGATAGTCGGGACTGAGGAAAGGCCCTTCGACGTGCACCCCCAGAATCCGAGCACCGGCAATACTGCGCCGGGCCGCCGTGGCCACGGCGGCTACGGCGTCTCCAATCCGCCTCTTGGCAACGGTCGTGGTGGTGGGCATGAAACCGGTTGTGCCATGCCGGACATGAAACTGGCCTATGCCCTGTATGGCATCCGGATCGGCGTCCATGGTATCGAAGCCGTCACCACCGTGAACATGGAGATCCAGGAATCCGGGCAGGACGTGCAGACCCTCGGCCTGCAGTACGGCACCCTGGCCGGCCATCCCGGCCAGGCGGCTTCCCGTGCCGGCAATCCGCGCCCCTTCCAGATACAGACTGTCCGTCACGACCTGTGTCAGGTCAGGCATGGTGCCATACAGGGAGCCGCCCCGAATGGCAGCGATGGGGATGAGGGGGTGTTCAGGCATCGTTCGGATCCGGGACAGATGGCTTGCCAGCCTGGGGAGCCTGGCGACAAAGCATTATAGCCCCCAGCGGGGGCAAATTCAGGGTCAGCACGTGATCGAAGCCGTGCATGTGCCCCTTTTCGGTGTGGAGGGGATGGGCATGGACGACACCGCTGCCCCCGTAGCGCCGCTGATCGGTGTTCAGGATTTCCTGCCAGGTGCCGGCCCCGGGCACCCCGATCCGGTATCCGGGCCGCGGCACCGGGGTCATGTTCAGGACGACTACCACGGTATCTTCCGGATAGGTGCCGTACCGGGCAAAGGACACGGTGGTGTTGTCGACGTCCCGGAAGTCGATCCAGCTGAAGCCATCCGCTTCATTGTCCTTGAGCCACAGGGCAGGCAGCTGCAGGTACAGTTGACCCAGTTCGCGCATGAAGGTCTGGAATTGCCGGTGCTCGCGCTTGGCCAGCAAGTGCCAGTCCAGGCTTTGCGCTTCGGTCCATTCGGCGATGTGGGCAAATTCATTGCCCATAAAGTTCAGCAGCTTGCCGGGATGCCCGTACTGGTAGGTGGCCAGCAGGCGCAGATTGGCCAGTTGCTGCCAAGTGTCGCCCGGCATCTTGCGCAACTGGGATTTTTTCAGATGCACCACTTCGTCGTGACTGAAGGCCAGGACGTAATTCTCGGCGTGCGCATACATCATCCCGAAGGTGATCAGGTTCTGGTGGCCCTTGCGGAATATAGGATCCAGGGCAAAGTACGCCAGGGTGTCATGCATCCAGCCCATGTTCCACTTGAAGTCAAAACCGAGGCCGCCTACATAATCCGGATAGGTGACCAGGGGCCAGGACGTGCTCTCCTCGGCGATCGTAATGACGCCCGGATGCTCCGTATGCACGATCCGGTTGAACTCCCGCAGAAATTCAATCGCCGCGATATTCTCACGGCCTCCATAGGCATTGGGCAGCCATTCACCTGCCTGCCGGTCATAGTCCAGATAGAGCATGGACGCGACCGCATCCACGCGGAAGCCGTCAATGTGATACTCCTCCAGCCAGAACAGGGCGTTGCTGATGAGAAAGTTGCGTACCTCGTTGCGGCCGAAATTGAAAATGCGGGTGCCCCATACCTGGTGCTCGCCCAGCCGCGGGTCTGCGTGCTCGTACAGGTAGGTACCGTCAAAGAAAGCGAGACCGTGACCGTCTTTGGGGAAATGGGCCGGCACCCAATCCAGGAGCACGCCAATACCGCCCTGGTGACAGGTGTCTACAAGGAAGCGGAAGTCATCCGGGGAGCCAAAGCGGCTGGTGGGGGCAAAGTAGCCCGTCACCTGATACCCCCAGGACTTGTCCAGCGGATGTTCCATAACGGGCATCAACTCGACATGGGTATACCCCATCTGCTGGCAGTAGGCCACCAGTTGGGGCGCCAGTTCACGGTAGGACAGCATGGAACTGTCGTCGGGACTGCGTTTCCAGCTGCCCAGATGCACTTCGTAGATACTGAGGGGCGCTGACTGAACCTGTTGTCGGCTGCGGGCGGCCAGCCAAGCCGCATCCTGCCAGTCATAGGTGTCCAGCTGCCAGATACGGGACGACGTGCCGGGACGGCGTTCGGCATGGAAACCGTAGGGATCCATTTTGTCGATCCGGTAGTTGTCCTGCCTTGAGAGGAGGGCGTACTTGTACTGGTCCCCCGCAGGCAGATTGGGTATGAACACTTCCCACACCCCGCCCTGATACATGTGCATGGGATGCACCCGCTCATCCCAGCCGTTGAAGGGACCGATTACACTGACCCGGCGGGCGTTGGGGGCCCACAGGGCAAAGTGGACTCCCTGTACACCATCCACGTGACGGGGGTGTGCGCCCAGTTTGCGCCAGCTTTGCACCAGCTTGCCCTCACCCAGGAGAAAGTGATCGTAGGCCGTGAAATAAGGGGCGAACCGGTAGGGATCCTCGATCTCGTAATCCTGCCCGTCCTTGCCCTGCAGCAACAGCCGATAGGGCGGTGCCGGGCGTGGTGCCGGACCATGCCACAGACACTCGAAGAAACCTGCCTCGTGTATGCAGCGGGCCGGATGTCGCTGCCCCGTGGCCAGATCCAGGATCCAGACCGCCTGTTCCTGGGGCCGGAATGTGCGGACGGCATGCACGACGCGCGCCTGATCATCATGGTACGAGTGATACCCCAACACCTGGGCGGGCGCGCCGTGGGTGCCGGTGACGATGGCTTCTACATCTGCCGTGTGCACACGGGACTGCGGCATTGCCATCGTCATGGCAGGCGGGACTGGAGACGTGTCAGGGCCGGGATGAAATAGTTGCGGGCCACCACGTCCCAGCTCATGGCCTGGCTGGCGGCCTGGCCTGTTTCCAGGTATTGGGCCCGGGTCCGGTCTGTACGGGGCAGCAGGGCATGGATCTGTTGGGCGACCCGGAAACTGTTCGTATCTTCCACCTGATTGCGAATCGTGTGGCCAATGTCCAGGGCATTGAAGGGAGATGCATTCCACCAGGAAGGGGGCAGGGAGACGTAATCGGCTTCCAGGTACAGCGGCACCTCGATGTCCCGGGTCCTGAGCTGCTGGACAAAGCCCCGGCATCCACATACCGAACTGGTGCAGCAAAGGGCGCCCTGCGCCAGCGGCTCCAGCTGGGCGATGCCGAAGGGTTCGTAGATGCTTTGGCCAAATTCCAGATCGGTGCCGGTGCGGAGATCGGCAAAGTCCATGTCGGCTGGCATGCGTACGCCGCAGTGCTCCTGATCCCAGCCGAACTGGTTCACGAATATGATCTTGACGTTGCCGTGATCGCGGTTGAAAGGCTCCACGACATCGTAGAAAAAAGGGATTTCCGCTCCGGTCAGTTCCCCATTGTCTGTCCGGTGCTGCACCGGCCAGCCATACGCCTGTTCCCACTCCCGAATCTGGTGGGGGTGGCGTCCCGTGACCAGTGCCGTGCTCAGGACAAACAGCACGGCACTTTGCCGGTTGTCCTGCGCCAGCAGATGGGCCAGGTGCGAGAGAACCTTGCCGTCCCGCCACAAGCCTTTGGACAGCACCATGCGCGTGACGTGTGACATGACATAATTCGGGATGAAGCCCAGCAGATTGGCACAGTACGCCTGCAGGCGCGCGCGGGATTCCTGCTTCATGGCCAGGGTGGCAGTCTGGTCCGGAACACCGTTGTACACCAGATCCAGGGGCTTGTGCCGGAAGGCAGAGCCCAGGAACCGGAGCTCATCCATCACCAGATCGCTGACTGCCAGCACGGCATCGCACCGGCTCGCCTGGTGCAGCAGCGGTACCTTGTAGAGATCCTGCTGGTCCCCAAACAGGTTGTCCAGGTACATGTCCCAGGCATGACCCTGGCGCATGACATTGTAGAAGCGGGTGTCGTGGCCTTCATGTTCTTCTACCAGACGGCGGACAGGGGCCACTTCATGGGCATAGAACAGGGTGCTCCAGGTTCCGGGCCGGGTCAGCTGGGCGGCCAAGACCGCCGGCATTCCCATCCAGTCATGGGCAATCAGGAACCGTTGGGCCGGATCGGAAGCTACATCCGCCGTCAGGGCTTCCAGCATCCGTAGCAGAGGCACGGCCAGATCGATGAACAGCCGCCATTCCGGGTCATGGCTGTACCTGTCCGCATCAATACCGAATTCGGCCTGCAGGGCGGCGGTATAGGCCTGGCGGATCCCGGGATCCAGGTGTGTGGGATCCACCAGCAGGATTTCATGGCGGTAGGCGCCAAACGCGGTGTGCGCGTACAACAGGCTTACGTTCAGTTCCTGCTCGGCCTGCAGCAGGCGGCGACCCAGGGCAGATTCCACCAGACCATAAATGCCGTAGCGGCTGGCGTATCGTACCTGGAGGCGGGAGCGCGGAGACAGAATACGGGCCATCTGGCTGTCATCCCAGACCGGAAACGGACCCGCCAGAACCGTACGGTTCACCTGCTGGTTGTAGGTGTCGGTGCACAGCAAGCCCTCCAGTACTGCGCCAATGCCGCCAATCTTCATGGCAGCCTCATGCGTCACGTGTGCAACCAGGGGGATGGTCATGGTGCAGGGGCGTCGGGGCTGGGCCAAAGCGGCAGGGTCACCCGAGTCCTGGGCACTGCCATACAGGACAAGGATCGTGAGAGGAACATGGAGACTTTGTCCCGCACGGCGGCTGCCAGGACGCCAGTGTCAGTTGGTCACCAGGCCCGGCAACGCCAGGGTCTGGCCCTGGGCATGCGCATGCACGCGCTGGGCCCCGATATGAGCCAATACGCCGGCGACGTCGCCAATCCCCCAGCAGCGGCCATGACCCCGTACGGTGGCCGCGACGCTCTGGGCTGTACAGCCGTGGTGCCGGCCATCCCGGTACACCTGCCGGGCCAGCCTGAGTTTGCCCAGGGCCAGGCAACAGGCATCCAGGGCAAATTCCTCATTGCCGGTCAGGGTCCAGGCCAGCATCAGATTGGCGGGCGCAGGCACCTGCAGGGTCTGGTACTCGTCAGAGGGAGACACCAGGTAATGGGTTGGCATGTCGCTCCGGAAGCCGATGCACTGCGCGGCGTCCGGAGCCGACCGGGTGTCGATGGCAAGTGTCTGCCGATCCAGCTGTGGCCAAGGTGCCAGCTCGGTGAACGTTTCCGGAGCCAGATCCAGATCCATGGGATCGACGCCGGCCAGGAGCAGTTGGCTCAGAACATGGCCGGCCGGATTGGCAATCGGATGGGTCACGTACCGGGCACAGCCCCGGCCCAAACGTTGGGCGGCATCCCGGAACACCGGCTGGCTCGTCAGATCCCACAGCTCCAGCATGATTTTGGGGGTGCCGCTGGCAATGTGGTTCTCCAGACGGGAATGCGCTGATATGTTCTGGGGCGCGGCTTTGAGAAACGACTTGAGTACCGTCTCGAACTCGGTGCGGCTGTGTTGATCCGCATCCAGATAAAGAGGCGGCGCTTCCTCATGGACCAGCGCTTCGGCCCAGACCAGGCCGTAGGTCGTGCACAACTCCCGATAATGGGGTTCCGGATCTGCAGCCTGACCCGCCCGGGCCAGATGGAGCATGCGCATGTGATCCACGAAGTTGAACCCTTCGGTGCCTACCTTTACCGTACCGAGGCTGTAACTCAGGTAACGGCCCTGATCCCAGTCAAACCACGCCGGGGCATCCGGTGCCCAGTTGCCGGCATGGTGGGCTGCATCCACTACGGCGTCTCGGACTTCGTCATGGTCGGGCGCAATCTGCAGTAGCCAGTCCAGAAAAATGATGAAGTGCTCGGTGCCGTGATGCACTTCCTGTTGGGGGTGATAGCCATGCACAAGGTGGTCCGGGGCCCATGTCCACCATTTGGCGAACAGATCCAGGGCCAGGTGCAGTACTCTTTCATCCCGGGTATAGGCATAATAGCCCGCCCAGGCCGTCAGGAAGGTGCCTTCGTCGTGAATACCCTGCCACTCTTGTGCCCGATGGCGATCCTGGACGGTACAGAGCCAATCTTCCAGCTCAGCCAGCAGCATCGTGATGCCGGCTTGTACGCTGTCCGGTCGCTCAAGGATGACAGAAGGGAGTGTGGACGTGGTCATGGCTGCAGGAACGGGTTTCACGGCATTCGCTGACTAGCAGTATACCGGAACGGGGAAAGTTGCGGGGGAATCGGTCCTTGTGGTGTGGATTGTGCGGCAGAAGGTCGCAGGCAATCAATGGGGACTATATACGGTTTCACACCGCACCCGCAGGCCGCGATGCTACACCGGATACACTTTCAGGCTTCACAGGCCAGCTCACGCTGCCACCTCCACCCGCAGACGCGCCGTCCCCGAACGCCGTATTTTCAACCAACCACTTGTCCCGGATGTTCAGGGCAGCATGCACATCGGCGTTCTTTGCCACACCGCATGCACTGCCATGATAGACGGATCGAGACTTCCGGTGGGCCTTGCGTATCACACCACAGTTGTGACAACGCTATGACGTGTACTTAGGGTCTATCTTCTCTGTGTAGGTCTTGTAACGCATATACCGTTCCAGCCGTCCCCAGCCGCTGCGTAGCATGGCACGGTTCAGCCCTCTTTTCTGCGCGACATGCGTACCGGGTTTGTCCTTGGAGCCTCGGGCGCTCTGGGTCATACCCTGTTCACGCTTCCAAGATGACTACATCGTGTATGTCAGCGATGGTGCGACTGGTCTGGTGGCACCAGTTCTTTATGACATGGCGTATTTCCCTGTTATATCTTTTGAATGCGTAGTTTGGTGCGTTCCCAGCCGCTGCTTGCATACTGTTGCCGAGCCCACTTCCTTTGCAGACGCCGCAGTTTGGCATCCCGCTTGGCCAGTGCCGGCAGTTCGTACATTGTCTTG
Source organism: Caldilineaceae bacterium (assembly GCA_965200385.1). Classification (GTDB taxonomy): domain Bacteria; phylum Chloroflexota; class Anaerolineae; order Caldilineales; family Caldilineaceae; genus Bin34. Next base: position 2,295,825 of record OZ241342.1, on the reverse strand, counting down.
GTACTTAGTGCCACTTGCCCCCACGTTCCGGTCAAGGCCGACGGGATGCATAGGGGTGGCAGGTCGAGCCGGGCGTGGGTCGGGCACGGCGTACAGGATGGATACATACCCGTCACCTGCCTCGTACTTGCACGTGGCTTGCTTGGGTTTGTGCCCCGCGTAAGGGTTCTGGCCTGTCAACCGTACCCACCCCATCTTGGGAATGTAGATCTTCTTGCCCTTAACCTTGATCTTGTCGGGCGCAGTGAATTGGGGTGTGTCCTTGTACTTGCGTTTCCAGTCAGGCTTGCCAACCCCGTCCAAGAACCGCTTGTAGGCTTCGGCCAAGTGTTACATGCGATAGCGCACGACATTCGCAGGCAATCCACATAACCAGGGCAATGCCTGCTTGATTTGTACGTACAGCTGGCACAGGGAGATGAACGTGACGGAGGGTTTGTCGGCCTTGCCATCCTTATAGTCTTGGTACTGCTGTTTACAGATGGCCAAGGCTTCGTTCCATACCCGTCGGCAAGCCCCGGCGGTCCGCAACATTTTGTCATGCTTGGCTTTGGACCCCGGTCGCACCCGCAAGGCGATGCCCCGGTGGGTCATAGGCACTTCACTGTGCATGCCCTGTTTTAGCCTGCCCGCACCTGTCGGCACGGCCCGGTGTGAAACCGTATACAGCCCCCTGATTTTACACTCGCCCAGACCCCCTGGGACCAGCAAGCACTCTGGTGTTGTACCCCAAAACAAAACCGGCCTGCATTACACAGACCGGTTAAGTGACCAGTTGGACGAGTAGGCCCTTATTCGTCTACAGGTGGTAGTGGCGTTGGGTCATTGCCCGGAGGCGGATCGTCAGGTGGCAGCGGGGTAGGTTCATTGTCCGGGGGCGGCTCGTCGTTTACAGGCAGGGGTACTGTAATCAGCGCCTTGCCAATCCGCTTGTTACCCTCGGCTGTCACACAAAAGCCCTGGATAATGTGTTCCACACCCTTCGCAACACTGTCCCAAACGTAGCTGGAAGCAGAACCGGCAACAGTCGCCAAATCTGCGAAAGACGCCTGCCGCTGGCGCTGAAATGCGCTTGCCGTTCACACGACAGATCATCTGGTTGCGCACGATATAGGTTGTAGCCGGACGCAAGTTGTTGACAGTCACACTGCTGACATCCGGGTCATACGCTTGGCTCTGTGTTGACGCTTCATGCCCGGGCCTGCGGATACGTATCTTGTGCCGGATGGCCCCGGCACCCTCAGCTTCACAGCCCGGTTCTATTTGCAGGTCCGTAATCGTCAGTGTAGCTGTATTGTTTGTATCGTCAGCCCAACTGACAGCGGACAGAACCAGGCTGATGAGCAGGGCCAAGAGCGCAGGTGTATACAAGTACGCCCATCGGGAACGGGGGATACCCAAGGGGGTTCATGCTGTGTGTTTCATGTGGCCTCCTTTCTGCAATGACTCCTAATTGGATGGCTACGGCGTGGGCACAAATATGCAGGATGTCAGATTATACCTGACACAGCTTCTGGGTTGGGGACTGTATCCGGTTGCACACCCGGTCCCGGGACCGCGATGCGACACCGGATACACTTGTGCAGGCTTCACAGACCCAGCGAGGTTGCCATCGGCACCTGCCGTAGCGCCCTCCCCGAGCGCCGTACCTATTCTTTCTACCCTACCCGCGGTGAGACGGTCTCTAGTCCCCGCTGGGTGCCTACCCTACCGTAACAATCTCCCCCGCCCCACATAGAAGTGCTCTTGGGCGTTGGCGGTGTAGCAATACCTGCGCAGAATGTGTTCAACGTGCGAGGACAAGTTGGCAATCACGGTGCGGCCACTGCTCTCGCCCTCTGCCAAGAATATGGCGTGGTCCGACCAGCTATGGGACCCACGTTCCCGCATCTGGATGTCAAAGCAGTCGTCGAACAGGCAACCCGGATGGTTGGCCAACGCCTGCCTGGTCGTGCTGACTGTGAGCTGGCCCGCTGTGTCCGTGTCGACATCCCAAGGGTCTGCCGGTGGGGGGCCCGGCTGACCCTTCTGCCGTCACGCTGTGCTGGTCGCCGCAACTCCCGAGCGGATAGGAGGCACAGCCCCCGTTGTAACAGATCCAGTCCGTAAAACACTGTTTGTTGACTTTGAGCTGGTTAGGTCACGCCGGGCTGGGTACCGTGAGCGTTGGTCGTGAGCGTAAGGCTCGCCGGCCAGGGGCTAATGTACATGAAGTTGGTGTGGATCCAGCCCGAGCCCGGGGCCTTGTACTCCACTTCCAGTTCCCAACCCCAATCGCAGCCCTCGCCGTAGCCCCCAGGGTCGTTGGCCGGATACAGGGAAGCCGGGATGACGACATCACCGGCGGCCGCCAGCGCGGTTGCCGATATGGTTACAAGGCACAAGACCCCCGAGCAAGGGTGTAAGCAACCATGTTCGTATACGCATGGTCTTACCCCTCATATATGCAGGTACAACTACATCCTTATACTGTACGCGCTACGCTGCACGTGGCCCCTGCCAGAAACCATGTCCCCTGGTCCCGACCGGACTGTGTGTTGCGGTGGGTGCAGGATTTGGGGACTATATACGGTTTCACACCGGGCCGTGCAGGCAGTGGCGGGCAGGCTACAATAGGGCATGCACACAGAAGTGACCATGACCTATCGGGGCATCACCTTGCGGGTGCATTCGGGGACGGCGCAACTGCGGGTGGAGGTGGCAGCGTGAGCTGGCCTGTGAAGCCGAAAATGTATCCGGTGTAGCATCGCGACCTGCGGGTGCGGTGTGAAACCGTACATAGTCCCCCAATCAATCTGACAGCTGCACCTGATCTGTGGTGTCTGCCTGTGTGGCCAGAGGCAGGTTTGGGGGAGTCCGGTATGCGGCTGTCGAACAGGACAGGACAATATGCTGTAAACTGGAGCTTCCCGGGCGACAGGCTCCGGGATCTGCACCCGGCAGAAGGCCAAGCCAGGATGGCCAGCCAGACATGATCCAGCATACGTAGGCTATGGAATACCGCAGGGGCTGGCGCTCCTTCATTCGGAGTTCGGCTTCCGTCAACCTCCGCCAGGTCGACCGTCAGGTGCTGGTCCGTATCTGGTCGTACGTCAGCCCGCACAAGGGCCAGCTCGTGCTGGTGGTGGCAGCCGTTCTGGTCCAGGCTTTGCTGGGCGCTGTACCGCCACTCCTGTATCGTTACTTTATCGATACCGTACTGGAAACAGGAGATGCAAGACGACTGTTGTTGCTGACCGGTATGCTACTGGTCCTGCCTCTGCTGGCGGTTGGCATTGGTTTGGTGCAGCAGACGTTTGCCACACGCCTGGGCGAAACGCTGGTCCATGAGCTGCGGCAAGCCATGTACGACCACGTGCAGCGTCTCTCCCTGCGTTTCTTTACCGATACCCGGGCCGGAGAGATTGTGGCTCGGTTTACCGGAGATGTGGAAGATGCCCGGCGCATGGTGACGGGATCCTTGCCTACGATCCTGACCGCACTGATCACCCTGGTATCCACCCTGACCGTCATGACGGTGCTGGAGTGGCGCCTGACCGTGCCCGGCGTACTGCTCTTTCCCCTCCTGTGGCCCTTTGCCTTCTGGCTGGCCAAAATCCTGCGCCGAACCCACCATCAGGGCCGGGAATACCATGCCCGACTGAGCAGCATGGTCAATGAAACCCTGAGCGTCAATGGCGCCGTACTCATGAAGCTTTTTGGTCAGGAAGACAACGCGAGTGCGCGTTTCCAGACGCTGTCGGAACTGGTCAAGCAGTTCCGGATACGGTGGTCCATCATGTCCTACTGGCTGACGTCCGGTATGGGGATTCTGTCCGGACTGGGCACGGCCCTGTTCTATGGGCTAGGTGGCTGGCTGGTCCTGCAGGGTGAAATGACGATGGGCACCATCGTCGCTTTCGTGGCGTACCTGCCCCGCATTTACCAGCCTATTTCCGCGCTCAGCCATGTACAGACGGATCTCATTCAGGGCATCGTGAGTTTCGAGCGTGTCTTCGAGTATATGGACGTGCCCATTGAAATCGGCGATGCCGAGGATGCCGTGGCACTGACTCATCCCACCGGACATCTGCAATTCGACAACGTGTCCTTTCACTACGGTTTGCCGGAAGAAACCCGGACTGCGGACGATGGCCGGCAAGCGCAAGAAGCGCCCTTGTGGGCCGTACAGGACATAGCCTTTACAGTACAGCCGGGGCAGATGGTGGCCCTGGTGGGTCTCAGTGGCGCCGGCAAATCCACCCTGATCAATCTGGTGATGCGGCTGTACGATCCAACGCAGGGCCGTATCCTGCTGGATGGCCAGGATCTGCGTTCCCTGCAGCTGGCGACAGTGGCGGCCTGCATGGGCATGGTGACGCAGGATGCCTACCTGTTTCACGATACGCTCAGGGCCAATCTGCTGTATGCCCGGCCCGATGCTTCCCAGGCCGAACTGGAGCAGGCTTGTACCGCGGCCCAGATCCACGATTTCATCCAGTCTTTGCCTCAAGGCTACGATACCGTCGTGGGTGAACGGGGCTATCGCCTGAGCGGTGGCGAGAAACAACGGGTGTCGATTGCCCGCGTTCTGCTGAAGGATCCCGTCATTCTGATTCTCGATGAAGCGACGTCCCATCTGGATTCGCAAAGTGAATCCCGGATCCAGGAAGCCCTGAAACCGCTCTTCCAGCGCTGTACCAGTCTGGTGATAGCCCATCGTCTGTCCACGGTACGCAACGCCGACACCATTCTGGTCCTGGATCAGGGCCGGGTGGTGGAGCAGGGCATGCACGAGGAATTGCTTCGTCAACAGGGACTTTATTCCCATCTGCATGCTCTGCAATTTCAGTCCCGTGCCCGGACGTGGCGCTAGATACCGTGGCAAGCGGCACAGGAAACGCAACAAACCACGCCGGTATTCGTCTTATATATGGCAGAGGCCGTGTATGCTGGCCTGCGCCCTGATGCCGTATGGGCAAGCTCGGGGTGTACCTGTCCTGCATCTGCCGGCTTCCATGTATTCGGGTATAATAAAAAGTGTACTTTAAAGACCCTCTGCGGAGTGGTCGATTCATCGTAGCCCATGCCATGGGACTTCACTGCCAGGTACTACTATGACAGCCAAATCAGCACGTCGGCGTTTGCCAGTCCGTATTCTGTTTTTGTTAGGCGGCAGCTTGCTGGCATTTTTGGTCATCCAGCAAGCACTGGCCCTGAGTCCCGCCGACTCGACGATTGCCGGTCGTTTGCACATTGTCCAGAGTGGCGAGAATTTGGCGTCCATTGCCGAGTCCCACAGTTTTGACGAGATAGCCCTGCGCCAGCTCAACGGTATCGAAGCGGACCAGACCGTGTGGACCGGGCAGCCTTTGCTGATGCCGCCTGCCGTCACGGAGGGGGCTCCCTTGGCGGGAGCCAACAGCCTGCATCGCGTAGCCAAAGGTGAGACGTTGCATTCCATCGCCGTGCAGTATGGACTGCATCCTGTGGAACTGGCTCATATGAACCGGATGTCGCCCAATGACGTAGTGTACGTGGGCAAGGAAGTCCGTGTTCCCAGCATAGACACCTGGGCGCACTTGCTGGATCAGGGCTATATGCGGCAGTTTCCCCAGCATATTGTGCAGGCACAGGAAACGCCGGCCTCGATTGCCCAGCAATTCGGAGTGACGGAAGAAACATTGCGCACCTTCAACGCGCTGATGCCCACGGACATGCCTGCGCCGGGCACTGCACTCAACATCCCGCCGCGGGAACTGCCCGGTGTAGTTCAGATGGATTCCCTCCCTCTGGCCGGCCTGCTGGGGCAGTTGATCCGGCTGAAAGAACGGTGGGTGGATATTGACCTGGACGAGCAGACGGCCACCGCCTTTGAAGGGATGACCCCGATCCGGACGATGGAAATCACGTCTGGCCAGGAAGACACGCCTACGGTGACCGGGTTTTTCCGGATTTGGGCCAAGACGGCTACACAGGACATGAGTTTGAGTGAGCGGTCTGCGGACGACTATGATCTGGACTATGTCAGCAATGTGCCGTGGGTGCAGTATTTCTATCGTGACTTCGCCATCCACGGTGCCTATTGGACACTGTCACCTGGACAGCCCAGCAGCACGGGCAATATCCTGCTCAGCGAAACCGATGCCAAGTGGCTGTACAACTGGACATCACCCAATAACAGTATGCAGGGATTTGAGGCCGAAGCCGGATGGATACTCAGTGCTGTTCCCGGTGCCGGTACCCTGGTGTTTGTGCATGATTGAAGGGGCAAACTGATATGGCTTGTGTGCCCTGACAGGGAACGGGGATGTGTTGCAGACTCATGTGGCACGCCGGTGATATCCGGCCTGACAGACTATGTTGCCCGATTGCAGACACCGGGCTTGATCTGGTGATATCCGTGACATAACCGGATCCGGCACGCTCCGGGCCAAGTCCAGTGTGCTATACACAGCTGTGCACTGAGCCTAACTTCCTTTGTCGCGCGGGTCATGGCAGCATCAGGGCAAATGTGCACCTTATTGTTTGTCGGGGTGCCGTCGGGATTCTGTATCTGATTTGAAGTGACTGACGGTAACACCGCCGGCGGTACACAGCAAATCCGAGATGATTGGGGGCTGTGGATAAACTGGCAATGCCTGTTGAGGGTATTCCGGTTCGTCTGGATTGCCTCGGGTTCCGCAGCCTATTTTCTTAATTATTGCGCAAAAATATTCTTGAATAGCGAATCGAGATCGCAGGCCTTGGTCTGTATGGTGTCAATCCGGTGGCGGGATGTTAGGCACTGTGGGGAGAAAGACTTGCAGGGCGGCGCAGAAAATTGCCGTTGGTCGGCAGATGGCCATCAGGAAAGCTGTGATGTTGGGGATCGTGCCAGGGCCAAGAGATACCACGTATGTGCAGCTGGATGCCCACCCCATGTGCCAGTCCAGACCTCAGTCGGTGGCCAGCACGGCGCTCCCGTCAGGCCCACTGTGCTCCGCGAGGCGATCGCCAGCCAGGTCCGGGGACCTTGGCATGCACTCAGTAGGGAGGTGGAACGGGATGTTCCTGAACCACCATGGTGCCCGGGCATGCAGAAGATGGTGTCGGGCCCTATATATAGAAAGATCCTCAATGATTACGGCAGCCTCTGCGTCGCGGCGGTGGGGACACCTGCAAGGAGCGCCGCCAAGGCCGTGACCTCGGCGGCGTTCCCGGGCCATAGCCGGAAGCGTACGCAGAGGCCGTGTGCCCACAGCTTGGTGGTCAGGCCCCCGCCACGGCGGCCGCTGGCCTGCACGACGTGGGATGGCGCCGGGGTGCGACCCTGTTTGCGTGCCCCGGTGCTACTCGGGTGTGCCGGGAGGTAGGAGCCGTCCACCATGCGCACCTCCGGGTCCCAGGTCTCTTGCCGCGAAGTGGAGATGGTGGCCAGGATCCCCTGGTCCACCCAGCGCCGGAAACGCTTGTAGATGGTTCCACTTGCCGTAGGCGGGGAGGCAAACGGCGCCACTGGGCCCCGTGCAGGCAATCCCGAGGATCTCCTCAAGGGTAAGGTGGTGGCTTTGGGCGTAGGGTCGGGCACGGTAGCCCCGTGCCCGGGGTAGCCGGTGTTTGATCTTGTGCCATGGGACATCGGTGAGCAGCATGGGTGTCATAACCCCGATGGTCTTGATACTGCTGTTTGCAGATTGCCAAGGCTTCATTCCATACGCGCCGGCAAGCCCCGGCGATCCGCAGCATTTTGTCATGCTTGGCCCTGCTACCCGGATGCACTCGCAAGGTGATGCCCCGATGGGTCATGGTCACTGCACTGTGCATGCCCTATTGTAGCCTGCCCGCCACTGTCTGCACGGCCCGGTGTGAAACCGTATATAGTCCCCAAATCAAACCCAAGCGGGATGGCGGTCTGTACTACAACCTTGGCATCTTTTCGCCCACAGTATCCATTCGCTACAACCTGTCACAGGTCCGATAATTGGGCAAAGCAGTGTGTAGCCGCGTTGGGGATCTTTCTATATAGGCCCCGGTGTCTCAAGGCCTTGGAGCCGGTTGGCAAACTGTGTCCGCTGTGATGTGACTGGAGCTGATCGCCACATGCGGGGATTGCCCATAATACGCCCGGAAGGCCGGATCTGCCTGAACGTATCCGGCAGGACTGTCTTCAATGACTATGACAGCAGCCAGGGTAGGAAGCCAAGCATTCACCGGTCGTAATTACGCGCCTCCGGTGTTTCCCGGATGTGTTACTCCTGGGCAGTACAGCTCAGAATGAGAAACGGGAAGTAGTCTTGGGATACGTGCAAGGATGGTGCATGCACAAAGGGTGCCAGCGAGGCATGATGCGGTACCAGCAGATCCCGGACCGTATTGCCCAATGCCGGAATGCGAATGGTGTTCGTTGCAGGATCATATTCCAGGATGGCTGCCTGGAAATACTGACGGATGACGCCAGGTATGGAAGGAAGTCCCACCAGAGCTCCCGACACCATATCCGGATCGTCCGTATCCGGACGGGCGTCGGTCCGGGGATAGCCAAAGGAACGTACGCCACCATGCCGGGCGAAGAAATCGGCAAAACCTGTCCAGGTACCATCGACCGCGTAGTTGGAAACCTTGTGGGACCAAGGCCCTGTCTTCTCGCCTGCGTGCGGATTGAGTACATGGGGTTCCGAGGCCTGATCGGCCAAGCCCCAAAGGCCTGCGCCCAGATAGTCCCAAAGGAGGTTCCGTTGCAGCCACTCGGATTTCCCTGTGAAACGGAAACTCACCACACCCTGCTCGTAATACTGGGTCAGGACATTGTGTTCCAGCACAACCACTTCAGACGTGGGATAGCCCCAGCGAGACAATCCTCCCGTAGACAGGAAGAAATCCTTGAAATTGACAGCAATGCTGGTCTCACGGTCATACAGAGCCAATTCCAGGTTCGGGATATTGTGACCCACACCAGTTTCCCCTGACGTGACAATGTACAGGTTGTCCGTGACGCGTAGGGTACCGAGGTCAAAGACGGGTATCACACAGGCTTCCTGCGGGGGAACCGCATGGAGGGATGGATGAGTAGAAGTGGTGGCGGCTATGCTGGCAGCCAGATCAATGACGTTGGAGAACAGGCTGCTGGTAAAGCCTTGCTGATCCGTATGGGTGACTATGGCCCGGTACAAACTTCCGGGTTCTACCACCAAGGGAATTTCGTATTGGGTGTCATTGGCCTGGTAGAGGTTGCGCCAGTTGCTGATGGCGTCGGACTTCAATTGCCACTGGTAGGCAGTGCTGTCGGGTTGTTGGCCCAAGCCATCGGGGTCGTCGAGATCTGTCAGCTGGAGGGAGAGCTGAAGCTGCTCGTGCGCAATGTGCAGGGAACCGGTAGCGGGCCCGTTGTCGGTGCGCTGCACCGTGACGGTGACGGTATCGGTCGCGGTGAGACCGGCGGTATCCGTCACCTGCAGACTGAAGTCAAGCGTATGGATATCCTGGTCCTGTACCAGGTCCACGGCCGTATTGAAGGTGGGGGTCGCGGTGTCAGCCTGCCGGAGGGTGATGTCCGCGGGAGCCGTCCATTGCCAGGTCAGGCTGTCGCGGTGATCCGGGTCGGTACTGCTGCGGGCATCCAGGGTGACGGTCACGCCTTCGGCGACTGTCTGGTCGGTGCCAGCATGGGCAAGAGGCGCTTCATTGATATCCAGGAGACGGATGAGGACCGGGATGGTCTGGACAACCAGGCCGTCGGTGACCTCAATGGTCAGGCGATACTGGTAGCGGGCTTCATAATCGAGGCTGTCGCGAGCGATGCGGAGGGCGCCGGTGTCGGGGTCAATGGCAAAGGCTTGGTTGAAATTGCCCCGGGCAATGCGGTATGCGAGAGGATCTCCGTTGAAGTCGGACACCTCAACCACGACCACGAGGGTTTGGGGTGGCGTGTTCTCGGGAATGGCAAGGGTGTAGGAGGCTTGCTGGACGCGCGGGGGTACGTTGCCCATGGTGACCGGGCGGGGGGAGACGAGAGTAGAGATGTAGCCCTGCTGATCGATGTGGGTGACCACCGCCTGGAACCGCACGGAACGGGCGGTGCCGGCTGGTATGAGGTATTGGAGGGTATGGGCGTCGGGGATATCGGTCCAGGGACTGTCGGCGTCCTGCCGGCGCTGCCATTGGGAGGTGGTGCTGTCGGCTTGTTGCCCCAGGCCGTCGGGGTCGTCCAGCCCCGAGACCTCCAGGTCCAGCCGGGTGTTGTCACGGTGAACGGTGACGTTGCCGGTGGTGTTGCCGTTGTCGATTTTGTGCACGGTGAGGGTGACGGTGTCGGTTGCGGTCAGGCCCTGGGCGTCGGTGACCTGCAGGGTGAAGGGCAGCTCCCGGGTTTCACCGGTCGTGACCAGGTTGACGGGGACCGTGAAGACCGGCTGGGCGGTGTCGGCCTGCGGGAGGGTGATGTCCGCGGGGGCCGTCCATTGCCAGGCCAGTGTGTCGTCAATGTCCACGTCGGTGCTGGCGGTCCCGTCCAGGGTAACGGTATCGCCTTCCTGTACGGTTTGGGGGTGACCGGCCACCGCCTGCGGGGGTTCGTTGACGTTGGTGACGGTGATGGCCACAGGCATGGCAACCGTGGCGACACCGTCGGAAACCTCTACGGTCAGATGATGCTGCGCAAGCTCCTCATGGTCCAGGCGCGCTCGGTTGACTGACAGGTTCCCGGTGCTGGCTTCCAGATGGAAAATGTCTTGGTCATTGCCGGCCGCAATGCGGTAGGCCAGTTCATCCAGATTGAAGTCTGAGGCCTCGATCGATCCCACCGGTGCCCCGACAACAGAATTTTCGGGTACTGCCAAGACGTAGCGGTCTTGCAGGAAGCGTGGGGGCACGTTGCCCATAATGATGATATTGGTGGATACAAGGGCGGAGATATAACCCTGGTCGTCAGTGTGCAAAACCAAGGCCTGGAATTGCACGGATCCGGCAGTGCCGGCGGGGATGGTGAGCCGGGTGTCCGTGGCACCGTGGATGTCGGTCCAAGGGCCATCTGCATCATGGCGGCACCGCCAGCGATAGGCAGTGTTCTTGGGATCGGTACTGATCTCATCAGGGTCGTCCAGCCCGGAAACTTCCAGGGTGAGCTCTATCCCGTCACGATGGATGACAACGTCACCGGTGGTGTTGCCGTTGTCGATTTTGTGCACGGTGAGGGTGACCGTGTCGGTCGCGGTCAGGCCTTGGGCATCGGTCACCTTCAAGGTGAAGGACAGCTCTTGGGTGTCACCGGTCGTGACCAGGTCGGTGGGTACCGTGAAGACCGGCTGGGCGGTGTCGGTCTGCGGGAGAGTGATGCCCTCGGGAGCCGTCCATTGCCAGGCCAGCGTGTCGTCGACGTCCACATCGGAACTGGTGGTCCCGTCCAGGGTGACGGTGTCACCCTCCTGCACGGTTTGGGGAAGACCGGCTACCGCCTGTGGGGGCTCATTGACGTTGGTGATGGTGACCGTAACGGGAATGGCATCGACAGTCATGTCGTCCGTGACTTCCACCGCAAGCTGATATTGGTCCAGCTCTTCATGGTTCAGGATTTCCCGATTCACGGACAGAACGCCTGTCTGTGGCTCAATGGTGAAGGCCTGGTCCCCATTGCCGGAGGCGATGGCATAGCGCAGGGTGTCGTGGTTGAAGTCAAGAGCCGAGACCGTGCCGACCGGGGTCAGGGCAGGTGAATTCTCCGGCAGGGTGAAAGCATACCGGGCGTGCTGGAAGTAGGGGGGCACGTTGCCCATGGTGACCGGGCGGGGTGAGACCAGGGTGGAGGCGTAGCCCTGCCGATCGGTGTGGGTGACCACCGCCTGGAACTGTACTGAACGGGCAGTGCCGGCCGGTATTAGGTATTGGAGGGCATGGGCGTCGGGGACGTCGGTCCAGGGACTGTCGATGTCCTGCCGACGTTGCCACTGGTAGGTGCTGCTGTCCGCAGTGCCTGCACCGTCGGGGTCCGTCAGGGCAGCAACGGCCAGAGTCAGCTGCGTGCTGTCGCGATGAATCGTGAGGTCACCGGTGGTGTCGCCGTTGTCGATTTTGCCCACGGTGAGGGTGACCATGTCGGTCGCGGTCAGGCCCTGGGTGTCGGTCACCTGCAGGGTGAAGGACAGGTCCCGGGTTTCACCGGTCGTGACCAGGTCTGTGGGGACTGTGAAGACCGGCTGGGCGGTGTCGGCCTGTGGGAGGGTGATGCCCTCGGGAGCCGTCCATTGCCAGGCCAGCGTGTCGTCGATATCCACGTCAGTACTGGCGGTCCCGTCCAGGGTAACGGTGTCGCCCTCCTGTACGGTTTGGGAGATACCGGCTACCGCCTGCGGGGGTTCGTTGACGTTGGTGACTGTGACTGTAACGGGGATGGAATCGGAAGCCATATCGTCCGTGACTTCCACCGCAAGCTGATATTGGTCCAGCTCTTCATGGTTCAGGACCGCCCGCTTTACGGACAGGACGCCCGTCTGTGGCTCGATGGCAAAGATCTGGTCCCCATTGCCGGAGGCGATGGCATAGCGCAAGGTGTCGTGGTTGAAGTCAAGGGCTGCGATCGTGCCGACCGGGGTCAGGGCAGGTGAATTCTCCGGTAGGGCGAAAGAGTACCGGGCTTGCTGGAAGTAGGGGGGCACGTTGCCCATGGTGACCGGGCGGGGTGAGACCAGGGTGGAGGCGTAGCCCTGCTGATCGGTGTGGGTGACTACCGCCTGGAACTGCACTGCACGGGCAGTGCCGGCCGGTATGAGGTATTGGAGCGAGTGGGCATCGGGGATATCAGCCCAGGGACTGTCGGTGTCTGGCCGGTGCTGCCACTGGTAGGCAGTGCTGTCGGGTTGTTGTCCCAGGCCGTCGGGATCGGCCAACCCGGAAATATTCAGAGTCAGCTGGGTGTCATCCCGCTGAACGGTGACGTCGCCGGTGGTGTTGCCGTTGTCGATTTTGCGTACGGTGAGAGTGACGGTGTCGGTCGCGGCCAGGCCCTGGGCGTCGGTCACCTCCAGGGTGAAGGACAGCTCTCGGGTTTCGTCGGTCGTGACCAAGTCAAGAGGGATAGCCAAGACCGGCTCGGGTGTATCGACTTGCTGGAGCGTGATGCCCTCGGGGGCCGTCCATTGCCAGGCCAGCGTATCGTCGGCGTCCACATCGGCGCTGGCGGTCCCGTCCAGGGTGACGGTATCGCCTTCCTGCACGGTTTGGGGAAGGCCGGCTACCGCCTGCGGGGGTTCGTTGACGTTGGTGACGGTGACCGTAACGGGAATGGAAGCGGAAGCCATGTCGTCCGTGACTTCCACCGCCAGCTGATAGCGGTCCAGTCCTTCATGGTCCAGGATTTCCCGATTCACGGACAGAACGCCCGTCTGTGGCTCTATAGTGAAGGCCTGGTCCCTATTGCCGGAGGCGATGGCATAGCGCAATGTGTCGTGGTTGAAGTCACGGGCTGAGACCATGCCGACCGGAGTCAGGGCAGGTGAATTCTCCGGCAGGGCGAAACTGTAGCTGTCCTGCTGGAAGCGTGGGGTCACGTTGCCCATGGTGACGGGACGGGAGGCGATGAGGGTGGAGATGTAGCCCTGCTGATCGGTATGGGTGACCACCGCCTGGAACTGTACCGAACGGGCGGTGCCGGCCGGTATGAGGTATTGGAGGGTTTGGGCGTCGGGGATGTCGGTCCAGGGACTGTCGCTGTCTGGCCGGTGCTGCCACTGGTAGGCAGTGCTGTCGGGTTGTTGTCCCAGGCCATCGGGGTCGGCCAGTCCCGAGACGTCCAGGTCCAGCCGGGTGTTGTCCCGCTGAACGGTGATGTCGCCGGTGGTGTCGCCGTTGTCGATTTTGTGTACAGTGAGGGTGACGGTGTCGGTTGCGGTCAGGCCTTGGGCGTCAGCGACCTGCAGGGTGAAGAGCAGGTCCCGGGTTTCACCGGCCGTGACCAGGTCCGTGGGGGCCGTGAAGAGCGGCTGGACGGTGTCGGCCTGTTGGAGCGTGATGCCCTCGGGTGCTGTCCACTGCCAGGTCAGTGTGTCGTCAATGTCTACATCGGAACTGGCGGTCCCGTCCAGGGTGACGGTGTCACCTTCCTGCACGGCTTGAGGGAGACCGGCCACCGCCTGCGGGGATTCGTTGACGTTGGTGACGGTGATGGCTACGGGTATGGCAACCGTGGCGGCATCGTCGGAAACCTCTACGGTCAGATGGTATTGCCCAAGTTCCTCATGGTCCAAGAGTGCTTGCTCGACTGCCACCACACCGGTCTGGGGGTCGATATGCCATATCCGGTCGGGATTGCCGTCCGTGATGGTGTACTGCAAGGTGTCGAGATTGAAGTCATCCGCTGCCACCGTGCCGACAGGGGTCAGGGCAGGTGAATTCTCCGGCAGGGTGAAACTGTAGCTGTCCTGCTGGAAGCGGGGAGGCACATTGCCCATGGTGACCGGGTAGGCGGAAACCAGGGTGGAGGTGTAGCCCTGCTGATCGGTATGGGTAACCACCGCCTGGAACTGTACCGAACGGGCGGTGCCGGCCGGTATGAGGTATTGGAGGGTTTGGGCGTCGGGGATGTCGGTCCAGGGACTGTCGGTGTCTGGCCGGTGTTGCCACTGGTAGGTGGTGTTGCTGTCCGCAGTGCCTGTACCATCGGGGTCCGTCAGAGCGGCAACTTTCAGAGTCAGCCGGGTGTTGTCCCGCTGAACGGTGACGTCGCCGGTGGTGTCGCCGTTGTTGATTTTGTGCACGGTGAGGGTGACCGTGTCGGTCGCGGTCAGGCCCTGGGCATCAATGACCTGCAGGGTGAAGGGCAGGTTCCGGGTGTCACCGGTCGTGACCAGGTCTGTGGGGACCGTAAAAACCAGCTGGGCGGTGTCGGCCTGCGGGAGGATGATGCCCGCGGGGGCCATCCATTGCCAGGCCAGCGTGTCGTCAACGTCCACGTCGGCACTGGCAGCCCCGTCCAGGGTGACGATGTCACCTTCCTGCACGGCTTGGGAGAGGCTGACTACCGCCTGTGGGGGTTCGTTGACGTTGGTGACGGTGACCGTAACGGGAATGGAATCAGCAGCCATGTCGTCTGTGACTTCCACCACAAGCTGATAGCGGTCCAGCTCTTCATGGTTCAGGATTTCCCGATTCACGGACAGAACGCCTGTCTGTGGCTCAATGGCGAAGGCCTGATCCACATTGCCGGAGGTGATGGCATAGCGCAAGGTGTCGTGGTTGAAGTCGAGGGCCGAGACCGTGCCGACCGGGGTCAGGGCAGATGAATTCTCCGGTAGGGCGAAAGCATACCCGGCTTGCTGGAAGCGGGGGGGCACGTTGCCCATGGTGACCGGGCAGGGTGAGATCAGGGTGGAGACGTAGCCCTGCTGATCGGTGAGGGTAACCACCGCCTGGAACTGCGCCGTCCGTCCGGTGCCGGGCGGTATGAGGTATTGAAGGGCATGGGCGTCGGGGATGTCGGTCCAGGGGCCATAACTGTGGTCTTGTACGCAAAGCCAACCGTATTGAAGGGCATGGGCGTCGGAGATGTCGGTCCAGGGACTGTCGGCGTTCTGCCGGTGCTGCCACTGGTAGGCAATGCTGTCGGGTTGTTGGCCCAGGCCATCGAGATCGTTGAGGTCTGTCACCTGGAGGGAGAGCTGAAGCTCCTCACGCGCAATGTGCAGGGAACCGGTAGCGGGCCCGTTGTCGGTGCGCTGCACCGTGACGGTGACAGTATCGGTCGCGGTGAGACCGGCGGTATCCGTCACCTGCAGACTGAAGTCAAGCGTATGGATATCCTGGTCCTGTACCAAGTCCACGGCTGTGTCGAAGGTGGGGGTCGCGTTGTCGGCCTGCTGGAGGGTGATGCCCTCGGGAGCCGTCCATTGCCAGGTCAGACTGTCGCGGTGATCCGGGTCGGTACTGCTGCGGGCATCCAGGGTGACGGTCACGCCTTCAGCGACTGTCTGGTCGGTGCCGGCATGGGCAAGGGGTGCTTCATTGATATCTGTAATATCAATACGGACCGATGCCAAAGTGCCATCGACACCGTCTGTTACGCGTACTGTGAGGAAATAAGCGTTGATGGATTCGAAATCCAGACCGGTCCGAACCAGAGACAGCTCTCCGGTTTCGGCATCCAGATCAAAAAGCTGTTCCTCATTACCTGCTTCAATCGAGTAAGCAAGGGGTTCGTCGTTATAGTCGTCAGCCGCTAACTGGCCCAGCGACGCATTCGGTCCGGTATCCTCAGGTATTGAGAAAGCAACATCGTCCAGGGCAGGTACGAAATTGCTCAAAACATGGATTTCCGAATCCAGGCGGGATGTCCGGTCCCAACTGTCAATATGGGTTGCCACCACTTTGAAGGACGTACCGGTCACAACGCCGCGCGGCAGGTTATAACGGGAAGAATTGGTGTTCCCAATGTCTTGCCAAGGTGCAGACTCATCCAATCGTCGCTGCCACTGGAGGCGGATTGCATCCTCGTTGCCTTCCGATCCTGAAGGGATTTCCAAGCCACTTGTATCCGCTACCAAGACAGTTTCCACACGTTCAATAGTGATACGTCCCTGAATAGGTTGCAGTGTTGGTGTATCGGTTGGCGTGTCCGTTGGTGTATCGGTTGGCGTGTCCGTTGGTGTATCGGTTGGCGTGTCCGTTGGTGTATCGGTTGGCGTGTCCGTTGGTGTATCGGTTGGCGTGTCCGTTGGTGTATCGGTTGGCGTGTCCGTTGGTGTATCGGTTGGCGTGTCCGTTGGTGTATCGGTTGGCGTGTCCGTTGGTGTATCGGTTGGCGTGTCCGTCGGTGTATCGGTTGGCGTGTCCGTCAGAGCCTCGGCATCGTATCCGTTGGTGTATCGGTTGGCGTGTCCGTTGGTGTATCGGTTGGCGTGTCCGTCGGTGTATCGGTTGGCGTGTCCGTCAGAGCCTCGGCATCCTCATCAGCCTGCGTTTGCTGTCCGGCTGTGTCGGGTTCTTGGTCGCCAGGGGCTTCCGTTGTGGACGTGGGCGTATCGGTAGGGACCACAGCATCCTCATCAACCTGTGTAGCCGTGTCGGGTTCCTGGTCGTCAGGAGCTTCGGTTGTGGGTGTGACTTCTGTAGCCGTGTCGGGTTCCTGGTCGTCAGGAGCTTCGGTTGTGGGTGTGACTTCTGTAGCCGTGTCGGGTTCCTGGTCGTCAGGAGCTTCGGTTGTGGGTGTGACTTCTGTAGCCGTGTCGGGTTCCTGGTCGTCAGGAGCTTCGGTTGTGGGTGTGACTTCTGTAGCCGTGTCGGGTTCCTGGTCGTCAGGAGCTTCGGTTGTAGGAGAAGTAGCCGTGTCGGGTTCCTGGTCGTCAGGAGCTTCGGTTGTAGGAGAAGACTCTGTAGTAGGCTCCTGCTCGTCGGGGATCTCAGTTGTAGCGGAAGGCTCTGTGGTGGCAGTCACTTGGACTTCACCAGGTACGGGAGAGGTAGCTGGACTCTGACTGGCTCTCCAAGCCCAAACCGAACCCAGTATGATCAAAATCAAGATCGGGATACCGATCAGCAAGACGCGGTTGCGCCTGTTAGTCCACAGTGCAGAAAACACGAGAGAAAGAATAACCAACCTTCATCCAAACACCTTCTGACAACCGAAGGCCCAATAAATATTCTAATGCATTTTGGATCAGCATGACGCCAGATCAACATGACACAGGCAGATCAACTGTAGTCTTGTGTGGCTTGCCGTAGCTGAGAGAACCAATTTCCCTGGTTCAGGCACAATGCACAACCGGCACCATGCAGCTACACACAACAATCTCTGTCTGGAAGTGCAGCTAGTGTGGATGGAAGTAGCGACTGTAGTCGTCCACAGAGAGTTGTGTTCCGGAGAAATGGAAATCGGGTCAGCCCGTATACCCTGCCTTTGGCTTAAGGCGGTGCAAGTGTTCCGTTGTCAGTCAGTACAGGAACTGCCGGAGAGGTTCTGAGAGAGTAGTATCCCCAAGACGTTCAGGCAAGTGCCCGTCAACAGCAAGTTGTGGCTTGCATTTGCCCACCCGGCAAGGCAGAGAACATTCCTGGCCGCCTTTCACACCTCTGTACCGCACGGGAGCCGGTCACATTGCTTGCACAAGATGTGCATGTCATCATATGGTTATAGTATGGCCGTCTGCAAGCTTTTGGAAGACATCCTCAAGACGCACCGCAACAAGATAATGGCTTTTGTGCCTCTTGTCTTTACCCGTCAGACGAAGAACCTCCCGTTTCCCCTGTAGCCCCACCTATGCTCCAAACAGTGATGCTCCGGTGTAATACGTCTGTGAGCGGTCTGATTGCATCCTGGTCATGGCCGTGCTGAAGATTACGGAACCCAAATAATGAATATTCATGACCTTGACACCCCTAGCCTGGTCATAGATCTGGATATCATGGAAGCCAATATCCGGACCTGCCAGGCATACTTTGACAGGCACGGGATTGGATTCAGGCCCCACATCAAGACACACAAGATCCCGGCCCTGGCACATCAGCAGCTCGCGGCAGGCGCCTTGGGCATTACCTGCCAGAAGCTGGATGAAGTGGAAGTGATGGCACAAGCCGGGATTGAGGATATCCTCCTGTATTTCAACATTGTTGGACAACAGAAACTGGATCGCTTGTGCCGTCTGTCACAAACGTGTACCTTGACAACTACCGTAGATTCCCGGTTCGTGGCCGCGGCGATGGCCGATGCCGCGGCGCGTCACAACGTGCGACTGCGTGTATTGGCAGAACTGGGCAGTTTCAACCACCGTACCGGTGTACGCACCGTGACTGAGCTTGTCCAGCTGGCACAATACATGGATCGCAGCCCGCATCTCGTGCTCACAGGTTTTGCCACCTATCCGTCAGGTCTCGAAAACAGGGATCTCATAGCCGAGGCGGTAGCGGGTTTTCAGGCATGCGGCCTCTGTACCGACATCGTCAGCGGCGGCGGTTCGCCGACGGCAGGGGAGGCCCATCAGGTACCGGGGATCACAGAACACCGGGCAGGCACCTATATCTTCCACGACAAGATGTGCATCAACAAGGGCTTTGCCCAGGTTGACACCTGTGCCTTGCGGGTGGTGACCACCATGGTCAGCCATCCGGTGCCTGAGCGCGGGATCATCGACGGCGGTACCAAGACTTTCTCAGCCGACGGTGACCTGCCCCGGGGACTGGTAGTCAACTTCCCCGGGGTTGAAATCTACAAGACCAATGAGGAACATGGCTATCTGGATTTGTCACGGTGCCCTGAGCCCCCGAAGATTGGCTCCCGGCTCTGGGTGATACCCAACCATGTATGTGTAACCGTGAATTTGCATAATCAGGTATACGGTGCCCGCGGTGACACGGTGGAAGAGACATGGGAGGTTGCAGCCCGGGGGTTGCTCCGTTGACGGATGTGGACGTTCTGCCCGAGCCGGCCACAGCCAACCTGTGCCAGATGACGATAACGGTCCCTGTGCTATAATCCCGCCGTTGTCTCGTTGCCCTGCAGCCGTACAGTTTCGTTGCGTCCGACCGGAATTTTCATGGCCAACACACCGCCCCAGACCATTCTCGTCGTGGATGACGATCCCAACATCGCCAAGATCCTGGTACGCAATCTCCTGCTGGAAGGCTACCAGACGCTGGAAGCCCACAATGGCATGCAGGCCCTGGACACTGTGCGTACCAACCCGCCGGACCTGATCCTCCTGGATGTAGAGATGCCGCAGCTGGATGGATTTGAAACCCTCCGTCGCCTCCGGCTGGCCAGCGATATTCCGGTCATCATGCTGACCGTACGCGCTGAGGTTGCGGACAAAATCCAGGGTCTGGAATTGGGGGCCGACGACTATCTGACCAAGCCTTTCAACCGCGAGGAACTGAACCTGCGGGTGAAAGCCGTCCTGCGGCGCTTTGAACCCCCTGAACGGCCGGAGGATCTGATCGTCACCATTGACGAGCGCCTGCAGTTCGATCAACAGCGGCGCGACGTGATCGTCGAGGGTGAGCGCATCAGCCTGCGTCCTACCGAGTATCGACTCCTGAAGGCCCTGATCGAGAATGCAGGCTGGGCCATGTCGCACGAGGCACTTTTGACCAAGGTGTGGGGCTACGAGTACCGGGACGACAACCACTTGCTGCGGCTTTACATCACTTATCTCCGCAAGAAGATCGAAGCTGACCCGGCCAATCCCCGGTATATCTTCACCAATCGGGGACAAGGGTACCGCTTTCTGGATTTCACCCGCACGGAAGCCGATTGACCGGTGGTCAGGACAGGTCGACACCCTCTCTCGTCCTGTGCCGTGGCGGCAGACTGGCGGTGCCTGCATTCACCCTGACAGCCAAGACAACGCGTAGCATGCGTGCATCTCTCAGGACTTGTCTGGTTTGGTTGTGGCTGGGGCCTTGCCTGGTCTTGGGGCTGGCTGGCTGTGGTGCAGGCCAGGGTCCAGAGCCGGAGACCGGTGCCACGGCCACGATCCCGTTGTTGCCGACAGCGACTCGGGCATCGGCAGACCGACCGGACACGGCAGCCCAGCCTGAGGTGCCGCTGGACGATGCCCTGACCCTGGTGTTCTGGTCAGATCCGGGCCGGGCGCCCGTAGTGGCAGAACTGGGCGCGGCCTTTGCGGAAGCCTATGGCGTGGAAGTGGTGGTCGAAGTCAAGGAGCTTTCCGCCATTCTGGGTGAATTGCGTACGGCGTTGGGCCAGCAGCAGGCTATGCCCGACATTTTTATAGGAGGGCACGACTGGATTCCCCTGCTTGCCGCCAATGACATCATCAGGCCCATGGATCTGGAAACCTTTGCGGACCAGTTCGCGCCACCTGTCCTGAAGGCCATGTCGTATGAGGGGCTGTACTACGGCGTACCGGTCGCAGCCGACAATCTGGTGCTGGTGTACAATCCTGATCTGTTGCCGGAGCCCCCGGCTACCTGGCAGGAACTGCAGCAGCAGGCCGCTGAACTGGCAGATGCCGGCACCGTGGATTTGGGTTTGGCCATCAACGCGCTGAGTCCCTTTGACTTCTATCCGGTGCTCACAGGGTTCACCGGCGATCTGTTTGCGTACCACCCGGCATCCGGTTTTGACCTGGCTGCCGTTGCGATCGATTCCGCCGCGTCCCTGCAAGCTGTCGCCTGGCTGCAGGCAATGGAACGTCAGGGCCTGGTAGATTTCGCCCGATCCGGGCAGGAGATGTACCGGCTCTTTCAGACACGGCGGCTGCCGATGATGATCACGGGACCCTGGGGCTTGCCCCTGCTGGAGAAAGGACCGGCTCCCCATGCCATCGCAGCCCTGCCGTCAGGCGGCCGCAGTTTCGTCAATGTCCGGGGGTACATGATCAATGCCTATGCCCGTGATCCATTCCTGGCCTGGCTTTTTCTCGCCTACCTGGTACTGACCGAAGACGCCATGTTGCGGCTCTATGCAGCCCATCCCGCTTCACCGCCGGCCTTCCTGCCCGCTGTGCCCCGTATCGACAATCCCGACCACCAGGCCTTCGCCTATCTGGCGTCACAGGGCACGGCGGTGCCCAACATCCCGGAAATGGATGAGATCTGGCGCATCTGGGGCCAGGCACAATATGCCATCTTTGCCGAAGGTGCCGATCCGGTCGCGGCTCTGGGCGGTGCCCGTGCCGCCATGGTGGCTGTCCTGGAAACCCGTCTCGCGGCAGCGGAATGAAGGAACCTGCCCTTGATCCCCTGGTATATGCCCCGCGCGGTGAAATGGCTCGGCTTCGTCCCCGGCACTTTCTGCTATAGCAACAGCACACTGTGTGCTGGGGATCCGTGATCTGTCCTATGTTGCCGCGTTTGGGAGTGCCGAGCTGGACCAAACTGGTTGCCGGCATTTTGGGCTTGCTGCTGTTGCTGATTCTGACGGCGACAGGCGTGTACGGTTTCCAGCAGGGGCGCAGCACGTCCCTGCAGCAGCAGGAACAATTCGTGCAGGAGCTCCGCGACCAGATGGATCAGGGCATCAAGTCCGGCCACCTGGAGCTCGCGCTTTGGGCCGGTGAGCAGCTGGAAGCCCTGGACCGGTTGAGCCCGGCAAGACAGGCACAAATGCAGCAGATACGGGAGCGGCAGCAGCCAGCGCCCACTGCCGTTGCAATCCCGACCCCGACCGCCGTGCCGCCCACTCCGTCCAACCAGCATGAACTCTGGATCGAGGCCCAGACGGCATTCCAGGCCGGGGCGTGGGAGCAGACTATCCAGAATCTGACCGCCCTGCGGGCAGTCGACGAGCAATACGTGACGGTCGGCTACCTGACCTTGCTGGAAGAAGCGCACATATACTGGGCCCGGGATCTGATCGCCCAGAACCGGCATGAAGAAGCCCTGATGCAGCTGCAGGTGGCACTGGCCCTGCGGCAGTCGGAACGTGTAGAGGATGAAATCGCGGCCGCCCACCGGATGACCGAAAGCCTGTCCTTCTGGGGTGTGGACTGGGAGCTGGTCATCGGGACGCTGCAGCAGGTGTACGCCTACGATCCAACCTATGCCGACGTATCGGATCGTCTGGTGCGGGCCCTGCAGCTGTACCATGACAGCGCGGTGGCCCGGCAAGAATACTGCAGCGGCCACCTTTTTTTCATCAGCCTGGGCGCCCTGGTGGCGGAAATGGACATGACGTTTCTGCAGGAGGAGCTCCAGCGGCAGTGCCGGGCCGCAACCTCCTGAAGAGGGAGACCGGGCCGGTCTCAGGCCGGCACCCCGGCCATGAGCAGACCCAGTTGATTGCGGTCTGTGCGCTTGCCTTGGACTATGCCCATGATGCGCCCTTCAAACATGACGGCAATACGGTCGGACAGCGTCATGATCTCGTCCAGTTCGTAGCTGGCCAGCAGCACGGCCACCCCGGCGTCCCGCTGCTGTACTATCTGCCGGTGAATGAATTCAATCGAACCCACGTCGATGCCCCGGGTCGGCTGGGCCACGATCAGCAGGGCCAGACCGGCACGAAATTCCCGGGCCACCACCATTTTCTGCTGATTGCCGCCGGAGAGGCTGCCGGCCCTTTGCCCGACGTCGGCCAGCCTGATGTCGAAGCGGGCGGCCAGGTCCTGGGCATGGGCCTGGATGGCCCGCCGTTGCAGCATGCCGTAGCGCGCGAAGGGGGCTGCATGGTAGCGATTCAGAATCAGGTTCTGGGCTACGGTGAAGCCGTCCACCATGCCATAGGCGTGCCGGTCTTCCGGCACGTGGCAAGCCGCGCCCTTCTGGTTGAGGAAACGGGGAGAGGCATGCGTGATGTCCCGCCCCTGCAGGCTTATGCGTCCCGCCTGCAGGGACCGGAGCCCGGTCAAGGCCTCGATCAGTTCGGTCTGGCCGTTGCCCTGTACTCCCGCTATGCCCAAAATTTCTCCCGCGTGCAGGTCGAAGGACACGTCCTGCACCGCGGTCCCGCCCGTATCCCGCGTGACACGCAGATTCTGCACGGCAAGGACGGGCGGCCCCGGCGTGCGGTCATCCTTGGGGGTAGCCAGCATGACGGTACGGCCCACCATCATCGCGGCCAGGTCGGATTCGGTACAGGCCCGGGGGGTTGTCTCACCCGCCACCTGGCCCTGACGCAGGACGACGATGCGGTCCGCGATGGCCATGACTTCCTTGAGCTTGTGGGTGATGAAGATAATGCTGGTGCCCTGATCCCGGAGCAGGCGCATGATGGCAAAGAGGCTCTCGATTTCCTGGGGGGTCAGCACGGAGGTGGGTTCGTCGAGGATCAGGATGCGGGCCTGCCGATACAGGGCCTTGACAATCTCCACCCGCTGGCGCAGGCCCACAGGCAGATTTTCCACCGTCTGCCCGGGATCGATGTCCAGCTTGTACTGCCGCGAGAGCTGGACGAGATCCCGGATGGCCTGGCGCATGTCCAGCTGGCCGTGCCGGATCGTTTCCTGCCCCAGAACGATGTTTTCCCATACTGTCATGTTGGGTACCAGCTGGAAGTGCTGGTGCACCATGCCGATGCCGCTGGCAATGGCATCCCGCGGCGAACGGGCCGTCCAGGGCTGGCCCTGGAGACGGATTTCCCCGGCCGTGGGCTGGTAGAGGCCATAGATGATGTTCATCAGGGTGGACTTGCCGGCACCGTTTTCGCCCAGCACGGCCAGGATTTCCCCCTGCCCCAGCGACAGGGTGATATCCCGGTTCGCCATGACGCCGGGAAACGCCTTGGAGATGTGGCGGACTTCAAGCACGGGGGTAGCGGCCGACATGGGAGCGGGTCTCCGGATCAGGAACTTTCCTCTGTCGCGTAGGGCTGGCCGACGGCTGCCGGTGGCCGCACACGACCAACGAAACCGGACACGGCCACGATGGTGACCAGATAGGGCAGCATGCTGACGAATTGGCGGGGCAGGGCGGAAACCTGGGCCAGCAGCAGTTCATTCTGGATGGCCTGGGTGTACCCGAAAAGAATGGCCGCGCCCAGAGCGCCTACAGGATGCCAGTTCCCGAAGATCACCGCGGCCAGGGAGATGAAACCGCGTCCTGCCGTCATGCCTTCCTGGAACTGCCCGACAGCTTCCAGAACCAGAAAGCCTCCGCCGAGGCCGGCCAGGGCACCACCCAGCGCTGTGTTGACATAACGAAGGCGGTGCACGGGAATGCCCATGGTGTCGGCGGCCCGTGGATGCTCACCCACCGCCCGTGTACGCAGGCCCCAGCGGGTGCGCGCCAGGGCAAAGGCCATGAGAAAGACCAGGACCAGTGCGACATAGGTAAGAGGGGGCTTGTCGAACAGGAGCGGGCCGACCACCGGCACGTCGGCCAGCACCGGAATGGGCAGGGCCCCGAATTTCCCTTCGGCAATGGCGTCCCGGTCGAAGAAGTAGGCAGTCAGGCCCTGGGCCAGCACAATGATGGCCGTACCGGATATGATCTGGTCCATGCGAAAGCGGATCGAGAAGGTCGCGTGCAGCCAGCCCATGAGACCGCCCACCAGCAGAGTCACGGCCGTACTGAACAGCAGGCTGGCCGGCAGGGCCCAATGATTGGTGGCGGTCTTGGCCACGAAGGCCGCGAAGGCCCCGGCCAGCATCATGCCTTCGATGCCGATGTTCACGATGCCGGAGCGTTCACACAGGATGCCCCCCAAGGCGCCCAGGATGAGGGGCACGGCAGCACGCAGGGCGAAATTGAGTGCACTGTAGCCGAACAGGATGCGCATCCACTGCTGTTCGCCCAGACGGGTGAACTGCACCAGCAGGGCACAGCCCAGGAGCAGCAGGGACAGCCCCAGGGCGAAGCGGGCCGTAGAGCGCGTGAGGGACGACATGTCTGTGCGGCTCAACTGTCCAGGCGAGTCGACCGGACCTGCCGGGAACTGAAACGCCAAAACTGCGTCATCAGGGCAGGTGCGGCGACAAAGATGAGGATGAGGCCCTGAATGATCTGGATGATGTCGACCGACACCCCGGACTCGAATTGCATTTTGGCAGCACCGGCATCCAGGAGGCCGAACAGGAAAGAGGCCAGGACAATGCCCAGAGGATTGGTCTGGCCCAGCAGCGCAATGGTGATGCCGTCAAAGCCCACGCTGCCCCCGAACTCGGGGGCGAACTTGTGATTGAGACCGAGGGTCTCTATGGTGCCGGCCAGGCCCGCCAGCAGACCG
Organism: Caldilineaceae bacterium; assembly: GCA_965200385.1. Lineage (GTDB taxonomy): Bacteria > Chloroflexota > Anaerolineae > Caldilineales > Caldilineaceae > Bin34. The sequence goes on along the minus strand of OZ241342.1, from coordinate 2,270,261 downwards.
GCCAGACCCATCGCCAGCACCAGGGTCCCGCGTACGCGCATGCCGGCATAGCGGGCGGCGCCGGGATTCTGGCCCACCGTCTTGATCTCGAAACCCGCAACGGACTTTTCCAGCAGCCACCAGATCGCGAGGGCTGCCAGCAGGGCAACCAGAATGCCGTAGTGTATGCGGTAGGGGGGACCGAAGAGCCAGGGAATCTGGGCACTGGCCAGAATATCGCGGGACTCGGATATGGCTCCGGCCGCCGGATCCCACAGGGGCCCCGGCAACGCATTGCGCTGTGTACTGCCGGCATACACCGTCCAGCCGGTGAACAGGGCCGCAATGTAGTTCAGCATGATGGTCGTAATCACCTCATGCGCCCCTGTCGTCACCTTGAGCAGGCCGGGAATGAGCCCCCAGGCAAAACCGCCGGCCATGCCCGCGGCCATGGCGAGTGGCAAGTGCAGGGCGGCAGGCAGATGGCTGCCATGGACCCCCACCCATACGGCCGCGATGGTGCCCATCAGATATTGGCCGGCGGCACCGATATTGAACAGGCCGGCCCGGAAGGCTACGGCCACCGACAGCCCCGTCAGGATGAAAGGCGTCATCTTGCGGATGGTGGTGGCCCAGCCCTTGGCCTGGCCTAAGGAGCCCTGCAACAGGCCCTGATAGGCTTCCACCGGGCTGTGCCCCACAGCCAGCATCAGGACCGCACCCAGCAACAGCGCGGCCCCCAGGGAAAAGAAAGATATGAGCAGGGCCTGCTGCAAGGACCTGGACTGCAGATCAAATACCATGGTGGCTTTCCCGCCCCACCCGGCTGCCGACGCGTGACCACCGGCAGCCGGTGGCCGACCTCATCCAGGCTGGCAGGCCTGGCCAGTGCAGACTGTGTTCATGCGTACCCTTGTCCCTGCCCCGGGCGACAGGAGAGCAGGACCAGCTGCTGTCGGGAACCGCTGTACGCAGCAGGCTGGAGCCCCGGCTGCCGGGGCGTGGGACCGACAGGTGCTGCCTTGAGCCTGCACCTGTGCCGGGAAGCCTGTAGCAAAGTCCACGCACGGTAATCGGTGGCATGCTCAGGCTTCCCGGCTCCCGGTTTGTACAACTGCTTACTGGCCGTATCCCGTTTCCAGGGTGCCGGCATCAAACTGGGCCTTGACCTCTGTCAGCAGATCCTTGACTTCCTGGGGCACGGCCCCATCGTGGTCATGGAAAGGAGCCAGGCCCGTGCCACCGAAGTAATTGCCGCCGGGAAAATCGTTTTCCGATGCCCGGACAATCAGATCATGCACACTGGGCGTGATCAGTTTCATGGCACTGGAAACCAGACAGGGCTGCGCGGCCGGTACGGTGTACCACTGGTCCGTGTCAACGCCAATACAGAACACGCTGGATCCGGCCCCGGCAACGGTGGCCGCTTCCTGAATGGCGCCATTGCCGGTCAGGCCCCCGCCGCCGAAGATCACGTCCGCCCCCTGATCCATGGCTTGCCGGGCTGTAGCCGCGCCCCATTCCGGATCCACAAAGGCGACCGACAGATCACCGGGATGATAGGTGGAAATCACGTTGATGTCGGGATTGACCGATTGGGCGCCAAAGACATACCCTTCATTGAAGGCCACGACGGGCGGTATCAGATCCGTGCCCAGCACGGCGGCGATAATGCCCGTCTGCGACAGGTGGGCCGCCAGGACACCTGCCAGGTAACCGGCCTGGTCTTCCTTGAATATCAGGCCAGCCACGTTGGGCAGCGTTTCGCCCTGGAACTGATCCACCCCGATAAAGTAGACGTCAGGGTTCTCGCGGGCGGCCGTGAGCGTCGCATCGCCCAGGGCAAAGCCCACGGTCACGATCACGTCGTAGCCGGCGTCAATGAACTGGGCCATATTGTCGGCATAGTCCTTGGGATCCTGGGTCTCGATGTACTTGAAGTCTTCCCCTTCCGTCAGACCCAGCGCCGTGGCGCCGGATATCACGCCTTCCCAGGCTGACTGATTGAAGCTCCGGTCATTGACCCGCCCCACATCGGTCACAAGGCCTACCTTGAATTCCGGCGCCGTCGGCTCTGTATCCATGGATTCGGTGGCCGGGGTTGGCACCGCACAGCCCGCAACGAGCAATACGACCAGGAGCAATGAAAACACAAGAACCGATCTGCCTGACTTCAGCATGAGTTTCCTCCTTTGCAGAGCCACAAGCTGCCATATAACTTTGGCTCTGCCCAATTCTGTCTCGGCCTGCACCTGCGGCACAGACAATTGGCCGTAAGTATAGCAGTCCGGAATAAGACCCTCAGAGATCTGCCCGGGGACACAGGGATGCCCCATAACTGTGGCAGCCTGCATACCACGGCTCACGTGCCGACGGCAAAGCCGGTCGCGGCTCTGTCAACAATCAACAAGGGACAGCTACTGTCCCATGCCCCGGATAGCCCTGACAAAATGGTTGTCCAGCAGCAGGATGAGCTGCTCGTGCAGGCCAAGGCGCGACTGCGTTATGGTCGGTGGTGCCGCATCCGTACTTTATGCAGACGGGCAGAGCAGCAGTGCCAGATCGTCATGACAAAAATAGTGCTGCCAGCTGCGCATTTCCTTGAGGCAATGGGTCAGCAGGACCAAATCCGCCTCGGAGAGCCGATCCATATCCACGGGGCCGGCCTGGCTGGCTGCAGCTCCGGGCAAAAGCGCAATGTGCTGTCCCTGTTGCCGGATCCAGCCCAGGTGCACGAGCTGCGACAGACTGAGCTGGACCGCCTCCGGGGACAGGCCAAGCCGGCAGGCCATGCGGGGGATGTCAATGTGGCCATCCCGCTGTTTCAGTGCGTAGCGGCACATGCGCCATACAGCCTGCAGGAGTGTCTGTTCGTCGAATTCAGCCTTGTTGGCTGCCCAAACCGAAACGGTGCGCCAGGGGCGTGCCTGGATGAGGGTATGCAAGACACGGGCCGTGGGTGGTACCGTCCAGATGATCAGGTGATCCGAGACGAGGGATCCTTTCAGCTTGTCCCGGGGACTCATTGCATCCTGGGTCAACTCCTGCCCTTCGGCGTACCAGACCGCATCGCCCACGATGTCCAGGAGTGCAGGCCGCGGGGCTGTATGCCGACAATCCCGGATCGCAAAGGGAGGCACTGGCCTGGCGTGTGCATCTGCCGCGGGTTCCGGTGATGGCTGCAGATTGTCCTCCGGGGGCCGGCTTGGCTGCCAGCCCCGGACCCGCATCTCGATGGTAGTGCGGCCCCGAAACTGGTTGAGTTGCAGGTTGTACACCAGATCGATTTCCCCGGACGGAAAGCGCGTGACGGGTGTCCGGAACCAGATGGCGTTCACGGCATACGGGTGGCCCTCCTGGCGCACGCGAAAGCGCAGATGGGCACCGTCCTTCAGTGGTTTCACGCTGGACGGGGTCAGTTTGCGGGAGAGGAACAAGGGTACCGGATTGCCTTCGCCCGTAGGTTCCAGGAACTGCAGTGCGCGATAGAAGGCCGAGTTGATCTCGTTCAGGGTCAGGACGCGATCCACACGGAGGCCAGCCGGCCCTTCGTCCTCACGGAACTCGGGTATTACATGGTCCAGTCCCAGCCGGAATTCGTTGACGTCTTTCACGTTCAGGGTGACGCCGGCAGCCTGGGCATGCCCCCCGTAGCTGGCCAGCAATGATTTCCGGGAGGCGATAGCCGCCCCGATGTCCACGCCATCCACGCTGCGGGCACTGCCCCGGGCCATGCCGTCCTGCCCTATGTCCAGCAGCACGGTGGGACGGTGGTACTGCTCGGCCACGCGGTTGGCGGTAATCCCCAGGACCCCCCGATGCCAGTTCTTGCGGGCCAGGACGATGGCGTGTTCACCCAGTAGATCGGGACGCAAGGCCAGCAGTTCCGCGGCCTGCTGGGCCTGCCGCTCACTCAGCACACGTCGCTGCTGATTGAGATGGTCTATCTCCCGGGCCAATTTCAGGGCCTCGGACCTGTTCGCCGTCAGCAGCAGCCGGATTGACAGGGAAGCGTCACCCAGACGGCCGGCAGCGTTCATGCGCGGGGCAATGTTGAAAGCGATATCCTCGGCGGTCAGACCACCTGGCTCCTTGCTCATGATCTCCAGCAGCGCACGCAGACCGATGCGGTGCGTACGCTGCAGCCGGGCCAGTCCCTGCTGTAGCCAATAGCGGGTATCGCCCACCAGCCGAGCCGCATCGGCGACAATACCCAGGGCCACCAGATCCAGCAGGGACAGGGCGTCGTCGGCCCTGTTACGCGTGGCGTACAGATGCTGGATCAGGAGAAAGGCGATCCCGACACCGGGCAGGCTGTACTGCGGGTGAGACCGGGGCAGCAACTTGGGATTGACGATGGCGTCGGCCAGGGATCGGATACCCACATCGCGGCCACGGCGCGGCGCTTCGTCAAAAAGCGTCCGGGGCAGGACCGGATCCTCGTCCGCTGCCAGGTTGCGGAGTGCCGGGGGCAGGTCATGATGATCCGTGACGATAACAGTGAGATTGGCGGCCCGGGCCCGGGCCAGGCCTTCCACCTCGTCAATGCCTGTATCACAGGTCAGGAGTACATCGGGCTGCCAGTCCGGATCGGTCAGGAACGTCTGCAAACGGTCCGGCAAAATGCCGTGGTTGTCCTGCAAGCGGTGCGGGACATGCCAGCGGATCTGATCCGGACTGCGTGCCAGCTGTTGCAGGCCTTGGGTCAGCAGGGCGGTACTGGTCTGCCCGTCCGCATCGAAATCGCCCCAGACCAGGATGCGCTGGCGTGTGTTGAGAGCCCGGCTCAGCAAGGTTACGGCTTTCTTCACGCCGGGCATGGCGGTGGCAGGGGCAGGGGTATGGTGCTCGGGATGCAGAAAGGCCCGGGCCTGGTCCGGATTCGTGATCCCGCGCTGCGCCAGCAGTTCCGCCAATACCGTGTGCTCGTGGCAGACGGCGATCAATTCCGGTGAAACCTGCGCCTGCGGGAGAACCGACCAGCTGGGGGAATGCGACATGGGGGACATGGGGGACATGGGGGACATGGGTGACAAGTGGACAAAAGGCTGGACACAGCCGTGATGACGGCGCGGGATCAGAAATCCAGTTCCTGGCCGTCATCCAGCAGGTCCTGCAGATGGATGGCAGGGGATTCCGCAAAGATGTCGTCCAGATCGATCCGGGTGGCCGGGGTCGCACTCCGCTCACAGTAGTGTATATAGGAACAGTAGGCGCACAGACGGCGCCGGTTGGCCGGGGAATCCGCTACTTTGGGGAAGTCCGTTTCTGCCCTGCGTGTCATGATGGTCCGGACCATGTCCTGCAGTTTGCGCCGGTTCTGTTCGTGTGCGGCCGCGGAGTACGGGAAGCGAACCGGTTCCAGGGGATCGGCAGTGAACCAGTAAATCATTTCCACCCGGGACGGATCGGTGGCCCTGGGCGTGCCCAACAGGGACGATTCCGTGAGTACGTAGGGAAACATGACGTGCTGCATGCGCTGTTGCAGGAGGAAGGCCGACGGCGGCTCCGAGGACGTTTTCCAGTCTACGATCGTGACCTGCCCATCCGGTCCGAGCACAACCAGGTCATAACGGGCCGTCAGGCGGGCGGTGCCAAAGGGAATCGACAGTGTCAGTTCGGGCAGCCGGGACCCCGGCGCCAGCTGGTCGGCGAAGTCACAGGCGTCTTCCAGCCATTCACGGATGGGCGTAGGGGCACAGGCGGCCAGAAGGGCTCTGTCCATACCCCGGAAGACGCGTTCCATATATTTGTGCATCAGGTTGCCCTGGGCCAGCTGCGCCTCCTGTTCCGGGGAGGGCACGTTGGGGCGCGGGGGAAAGTGGCGGCGGGCCAGATACTGCAAGTAGAACTGGCGCTCGCATTTCCTGAAGACCTCCAGACTCGATTGGCTGAAAATGAAGGGTGTGGTGGGCTGGGCAGAATCCATGCGTCCGTCACGCGGCACGGAACTTCAGGACGGCAGGTCGGTTCACCGGCGCCGATTGCGCAGGCGCTTCTGGCTGTCCAGCACCGTGGTCTTCCACAGATACGCCAGGTTGGCCCGGTGAATGGCCCGGATCATGTCGCCCATGGGGATCGTGGAGATGTCGAATTCACTCAAGTCACGTGACAGCATGTCCTCCAGCGTGCCCCCCATGACACAGGTTTCCTGGACCAGTTCTTCAATATGCACCAGATAGTTGTAGGCGCGGTCGATGCTGCTGGTGACCTCACCCCGGAGCAGGATGTCGCCATGCCCCTGTACAATCACTTCCAGGTTGAAGTCGTACAGCTTGTAGAGCGAAGTCTTGTAGGCCTCGATGTTACTGTGATCATGGCAGATCATGGGTATGTGCATGATGAGATCACTGGCAAACAGGACCTTCTCTTCCGGTACGTACGCCACCGAAGTGTCTGGGGCTGGGCCGGGGGAGTGGATCAGGTGCACCGTCTTGTTGCCGATGCGGATCACCATGCTGTCGTTGAACACGATGCGGGGCAGGCACAGTTTCACGTCCCGGAGTTCCGGCGTGTCCCGCTTGGCCTTGCGCAGGTTGCGGGCGCCATACCGTGCTTGCCATTGGCGGGCCTTTTCATGGGCCAGCAATTCGGCATCCGGAAACAAGTAGGAACCGTAGGTGTGATCCGCGGCGGACTGGGTATTGACCACGTATTTTACGCCGGGGGCACAGAGCTTCTTTACGAAGGTTTTCAACTGGCGTGTCTCGGAGGGAAAGGGCAGGGTATCGATCAGGACCCCGCCACTGCGCGTTACGACCAGGCCGGCATTGACGCGTGCATACAGCTCACTCGTAAAGGCCCATGTCTCATCGGCGACTCGGATCCGGGTAATGGCCATCGTTCGCGGACAAAATACTCATTGCAAAAAAGACGACAGGTGAAACCCAAGAGCCCCTGCCAGCCGGGTACCGGCGGGGGCTCGAACTGTCAATACCCTACATATGCCGTGTGGTCAGGTTGTTCAAACCTGCTGTGACAGGTGGGAACTTGCTGGACGCTGCAGTCTTGCCCAAGGCTATCACATTCACGTCGCATCACACTGTTCCACTTTGCTTGCCGTTGGTTGAACAAATCCCAACCTATCACGTACAAAGTAGGGTTATGTGTAAATATACTGCATTGGGACTCCCTTTTTCAAGGGTTCTATGCCCAGGCATACATGTTCCCCGCTGCACATGCCACCCCACGGTGCAGCCCCCCGGCAGTTGTGCGAGTCCCTGCCGCCATCATCTTGGTCAAGCCCCAGTCCCGTATGTTCAATGTGGTGTTGACGTGCAAGCTACAAGCACGGCCAAGGTATGCCGCCTGGGATTTCCGGTTCTCTCTCGTGACTGCGCCACACCGACTGCATATTTGTGATATGTACTTTCGGATCGGTCTTGACCACATGGGTCTTGTACGCCAGATACCGTTCCAGCTGCCCCTAGCCACATCCCGGGATACGGAAATTGGCAGTTGCCTCCTGTCTGGATGCTACAATAGGCAAGATGTCTGTTCAGGTATTCTGCTCAGTGTCGGGAACATGGCACGGATGTTGTCCCGGAACCTGACTGTCGACCCTCATAAAATTGCCTCCAACTACGACATGCTCTCAGATCACGACCGGAAAATCGCCGCCACCAACCGCCAGCGCTGGAACCAGCTGTCTCGGGCAGGTGTGGAATACAGCCGTCCCTATATGGACCTCACGCCGCATGCAGCCCGGAACCTGCTGGATGAAGACAACCTGCTGGACAATCCGGAGGGCAAGGAGGTCCTGGTTCTGGCTGGGGGCGGTGGTCAGCAGACGGCGTGTTTTGCCTTGCTGGGAGCCCGGGTGACGGTTCTGGATCTGTCCGACGAACAGCTGGCACGGGACCGCGAGGCCGCCGCAGTCCATGGTTATGACATCCGTGTCCAACAGGGAGATATGCGGGATCTGTCCCGCTTCGCTGCCGATGCGTTTGACATGGTCTATCATCCCCATTCCATCAACTTCGTGCCCGCAACTGCCCCCGTGTTTCACGAAGTGGCCCGCGTATTGCGACGGCATGGCCAATACCGGGTGGACGTTCACAATCCCTTTACCCAGCTCGTGGACAACGATACGTACCGCGACGGGCTGGGCTATGGCCTGAACTACCCCTATCGGGATGGTGAAGTGGATTTAACAACTGCGTTCGGGACTGATCAATGGGTTGTAAAAAGGGAAGACGGCACGTCCCAGTCTGTGGATCACCCGCGATCCTGGGTGCATACGTTCAGTACCCTGATCAAAGCCCTCACGGCCAACGGCTTTGTCCTGCAGGGCATAGGCGAGGAAGGTACGGTGGAAGCGTGCCCCCAGCCTGGCAGCTGGGAACACTTCAAGCAGGTAACGGTGCCGTATCTGCGCCTTTGGACCCGGCTGGTTCCGGAAGCCTTCCCGGATGCAGGCAAGGCTTCTTAGGGAGACTATATACGATTTCACACCAGCCGTGCAGGTAATTGCGGACAGGCTAAAATAGAGTATGAAGATAGAAGAGATTATGGTTCACCGGGGTATCACTTTGCGGGTACGCCCGGGCAGTAGAGCCAAACACGACAAAATGATGCGGATTACCGGGGCCTGCCGCAAGGTGTGGAATGAAGCCCTGGAAATCTGCAAGCGACTACAAGGCCGGTGAAGCCGATAAACCATCGGTTACGTTCTTCACTTTGTGCAAGCTGTACGTACAAATCAAGCAAGAATTGGGGACTATATACGTACCCACACCACGCAGTGCAGACAGTTAAGGGCAAGATAGCATAGGCCATGAACATAGAAGAGAACATGGTTTACCGGGGCGTTACCTGCGGGTGCGGCCGGGCAGTACGGCCAAACACGACCAGATGATACGGATTGCCGGAGCCTGTCGCAAGGTCTGGCATGAAGTCTTGGCGATATGCGCAAAGCAGTGGCAAGAGTTCAAGGCCGGTAAAGGCGATAAACCATCCGTTACCTTCTTCTCTCTGTGCAAGCTGTACGTACAAGTCAAACAGGAATTGCCCTGGTTAGGAGAGTTGCCATCGCACAGGGTGCGCTAGACCGTGAAACACCTAGCAGAAGCCTATAAACGGTTCTGGGATGGTGCGGGGCGTCCAGTATGGAAGCGGCAGTGTAAGGATACGCCCAAATTCACGGTGCCTGGCAATATCAGGATCAAGGGCAAGAAAATCTACATTCCCAAGCTTGGGTGGGTGAAGACGACAGGCAAGAACCCATACGCGGGTTACAAACCCAAGCCGGCCACATTCAAGTATGAGGCCGGCAATTGGTATGTATCCCTCCTGTATGAAGTGCCTGAAACACACCCTGAAAGACCTGCCAAGCCTATTAATCCCGTAGGTATAGACCGGAGGAACGGAGGGCAAGTGGCATTGAGTACAGGGAGCATGCATGAATTGCCCCCGCTGCTACTCCTGGACGCCAAACTGTGCAGACTGCAGAAGAAGTTGGCCCGGCAAGAGTACAAGAGCAACGGTTGGCAAGACACCAAGCTACGTATTCAGAAGATATACAGGGAGATGCGGAATGTCATAAAGCACTGGTGCCACCAGACTAGCCGTACCATCGCTGCCATACACGATCTGGTTATCTTTGAGGACCTGAACATGCAGGGTATGACCAAGAGTGCCCGTGGCTCTAGGGACAAACCCGGCAAGAATGTGGCTCAGAAGAGAGGCTTGCATCGTGCTATTTTGCGTAGTGGATGGGGACAGCTGGAACGGTATATGACTTACAAGACGTATACGGAAAAGATAGACCCCAAGTACACATCACAACATTGTCACAACTGTGGGGTAATACGTAAAGCCAATCGCAAGTCCCAGACTGTTTATCATTGTGGTGAATGTGAGGTTGAAAAGAACGCTGATATAAACGCGGCTTTAAACATACGGGATAAATGGTTGGATAGAAATATGGCGTCCGGGGACGGCGCAGCTGCAGGTGGAGATTGCAACGTTAGCTGGTCTATGAAACCTGAAAATGTATGCGGTGAAGCATCACAGCCTACGGGTGCGGTGTGGGTACGTATATAGTTCCCCAAGAATTACCCTGCGGGAAGCCGGGCACAACGCTACGGGCCGGTGCGGTGGCCCGGTGGCAGCTGCTGCGATCTACGTGGGCGGGCAAGCGCAAAACAAGCACGGCGCCCGCAGGCTACGGGCCGGACGGGGCCCCGTAGGCAAGACGGCGGTGGTCGGTGTCAAGGACCGACCCACCGGGTAGACGCGGCGGTGGCGGTCCACACGGATGGCCCGACGCGGAACCGGTTCGTACATGCGTGCACAGTCGGCCTACGGTCACTTGCAGCGGATGCGAGCCGTGGTGCCGCACAGCGTGAGGGCATATGTCAGGGGACAGGCGCACAGCAACGGCCTGGCACCGTTCGGGGCCCTGCGCAAGTGGGGCTGCATGGGCGTGTATCACCCCAGGCGTCCCAAGCATGTGCACCGCTACGTCAACGGATTTACGGGGTGCCACAACGTACGCCCACGGGACACGCAAGCGCCCTTGCGGCTCCTGGTGCAGAGGGTCATCGGCAAGCGTCTAACCTAATGCCGTGCTTACCCAGAGGGGGTGACAGGGACCGTGCACAACGTCCCCGCACAGTTTCCCGGCCTCAGCCCTGCCGGCGGTGTCTACTCGTATGTCATCCCCTTTGTAAACAGATCTAGATCAGGACGGCTACCTCGATCCCCAGATCCAGCAACTGGTCGTCATCCAGAGGGGAAGGGGCCTCTACCATCAGATCGGAACCCGTTGTGGTCTTGGGGAAGGCCATGACGTCACGGATGTTGTCCGAACCGGCAAACAGGGCCACCAGACGATCCAGACCCATCGCGATGCCACCATGGGGAGGCGCTCCAAACTGGAATGCCCGTAACATGTGGCCAAACTGGGTCTCGATTTCTTCTTCCGACAGGCCCAGGAGGGCAAACAGGCGATGCTGCCGATCCTGCTGGTGGATCCGGATACTGCCACCTCCAACCTCCCAGCCGTTGAGGACGACGTCATAGGCCCGGGCCAGAACCTGGCCTGGATGGGATTCCAACTTGTCCCAGTCCTCTTCCCGGGCAGATGTAAAGGGATGATGCACGGCTGACCACTTGCCCGTCGTTTCATCCTGTTCCAGCAGGGGAAAGTCCACAACCCAGCAGTAAGCGAACAAATCCGGGTCGATCAGGCCGGCCCGCCGGGCAATTTCCGAGCGCAGGAGACTGAGGCTGGCCGCTGTGACGGCTGGCTGATCCGCCACCAGCAGGATCATGTCTCCGGGCTGGGCGCCGCTGGCAGCGATGATGGCGTAGAGTTCCGCGGGGGACAGGAAACGGGCAATCTGCGCCCGCAGGGTACCATCTGTGATATCGGCCGGGGAGGCGATGGCCTGCTGGACTCCGATCCAGGCCAAGCCTTTGGCCCCCATGGGTTTGATGAAATCGGTCAGACCGTCGATTTCCTTGCGGGTCAGGCTGGCACCGCCGGGATACACCACCCCTTTGACCTGTCCGCCCTGCTGGATGGCTCCGGCAAAGACCCGGAACTCGCATTGTCGCAGCGCGTCCGTGACCTCGAACAATTCCAGATCGAAGCGGAGGTCCGGACGATCGATGCCGTAGCGTTCCATGCATTCCTGGTAGGTCAGGACAGGGAAGGGCACTTGCTTGATGCGCTTGTCCGTGTGGGTGGCGGTCAGCTGGATCAGCATGGTTTCGATCAGGAGCTGGATGTCCCTGGGTTCGCCGAAACTCATTTCCAGATCGAGCTGAGTGAATTCCGGTTGCCGATCCGCACGCAGATCCTCATCCCGAAAACACCGGGCGATCTGAAAATAACGCTCCAGACCCGCGATCATCAACAGCTGTTTCAGCTGTTGCGGACTTTGGGGCAGGGCATAAAAGAGGCCCGGTTGCAGGCGGCTGGGCACGACGAAGTCCCGGGCACCTTCCGGTGTACTCTTGAGCAGATGGGGAGTTTCCACCTCAATGAAGTCCCGTGTGCTCAGGTAGTTGCGGATATCACGGAACATCGCGTGCCGCAGAATGAGGTTCCGGGTCATGTTGGGACGCCTGAGATCCAGGTACCGGTATTGCAGGCGGAGGGTCTCGTCGGTATCGTCAGACTCCTCCCGTATGTAGAAGGGCGGTGTCCGGGAAGGGCCCAGGATGGCCACTTCCGCGGCCAGCAGCTCGACGTCCCCGGTTGCAATGGCCGCGTTTTCAAAGCCGGCCGGTCGTTGCTGCACAGTGCCGCGCACATGCAGCACATACTCGCTGCGTGCCTCACTGGCCACCGCATGGGCGTCCGGTGCCGTGGTGGAGTCGACAGTGACCTGGACAATCCCGAAGCGATCCCGCAGGTCAATGAAGATCAGGCCGCCATGGTCACGCCGGACATTCACCCACCCTGCCACATTCACCTCTTGTCCACAATGGGACAGACGCAGTTCGCCACAGGTATGAGATTTCAACATGATGCACCAACGCTTTTGACAGCCTGAACGATACAAGCCTGGCATTATAGTAAGGTTCCTCTGCTGTTGTAAAAAAAGGAACTATATACGTACCCACACCGCGCAGTGCAGACAGTCACCGGCAAGATAGAATAGGTCATGAACATAGAAGAGATTAGGGTGCACCGGGGTGTTACGCTGCGGGTGCGACCGGGCAGTAGAGCCAAGCACAACAAGATGATGCGGATTGCTGGGGCTTGCCGCAAGGTTTGGAATGAGGGACTGGAAATCTGCGCAAGGCAATAGCAGGACTTCAAGGCTGGCCAAGGCGATAAACCTAACGTTACACACTGCGGGCTGCACAATCTGTACGTGCAAATCAAGCGGGAATTGCCCTGGTTGGGTGAGTTGCCGTCGAACACGGTGCGCTACACCATGAAACACTTGTCGGAAGCTTATAAGCGGTTCTTTGGTGGGGCAGGGCGTCCGGTGTGGAAGCGTAAATTCAAGAACACGCCTGGTTTTACTGTGCCCGCCAATATCAAGATCAAGGGCAAGAAGATCTATATCCCCAAGCTTGGATGGGTGAAGTTGACAGGTAAGAATCCGTACGCCGATTGTAAGCCCAAGCAGGCCACGTTCAAGTATGAGGCGGGTAACTGGTATGTGTCCATTCTGTACGAAGTACCGGACCCGCACCCGGATAAACCTGTCAAGCCTGTTACTCCTGTAGGCATAGACCGGAACGTGGGGCAAGTTGCGCTAAGTACAGGGGATATGTATGAATTGCCAAGTCTGTTGATCCTTGATGCCAAACTGCGCAGACTACAAAAGAAGTTGGTGCGTCAAGAGTTCAAGAGCAACGGTTGGCAACACACTAAGTTGCGTATACCAAGGGTATACAGGGAGATGCGTCATGTCATAAAGAACTGGTGTCACCAAACCAGTCGCACCATCGCTGATATACACGATTTAGTTATCTTTGAAGCCCTGAACATTCAGGGTATGACCAAGAGCACCAGAGGCTCCAAGGACAAACCCGGTAAGAATGTGGCTCAGAAGAGAGGGTTGAATCGTGCTATCTTGCGCAGCGGGTGGGGACGGCTGGAACGGTATATGAGTTATAAGACGTATACAGAGAAGATAGACCCCAAGTACACGTCACAAAAGTGTCATAACTGTGGGGAGATACGCAAGGCCAATCGCAAGTCCCAGTCTGTTTACCATGGCGGAAAGTGTGATGTGGAAAAGAATGCCGACGTGAACGCGGCTTTAAACATAAGGGACAAGTGGTTGGATAAGAGTATGGCGTCCGGGGACAGCGCAACTGCAGGTAGAGATTGCAACATTGGTTGGTCTGTGAAACCTGAAAATGTATCCGGTAAAGCATCACAGCCTGCGGGCGTGGTGTGAGTACGTATATAGCTCCCTAAAAAAAGGGCCTACATATCAGTACACACCACTGTATAACACGACGATAATTGATTATATATGTTCTTGGCATAGTGGGTTAAGTCCAACTCTTTTGAGTTTTCAGGCAGCCCCTGGAATGGTGTTGGTGTCTGAAGAAGGCGCAACTGGACGTGGACGCTGCAACGTCGGGGGCCTATATGGAAAGATCCCGGAGCGTCTTACACGCTGCCTATCCGACCAACGTACACGGGGTGCAGGAGTCCTACGCAACAACTGCCAAAGGCCCCAGTGATCGGAGGCCGCGGGTATCCGGGACAGGGATGCGGCATGGGCCGGTTTGGACAGGGTGGTATTGGTGGGTATGCCAAGCCGACCGCAGTGTAAACGGGAGGCACGGACGCTGTCACCCTCCTGTCTGATCGTGGCAGGTTGTCTGGCGCAGCCGTGCACAGTACTTCACAGCACAAATCTCTTCCCCAAGGCGGAGGCAAGTGGTATACTTGCGGTTTGCCTCAGTGACAGCCGGGAAAGACCATACGCCTTCCCAGGTCACGGGGCAAGTTCGGATCCACAAGTATGGTACGGAAGCAGGTGCCCGCCGATGCCCACGATTCTGCATGCCTCCTGGATTGTGGGAAACGCTCCCGACGAGAGCGGTCGCCTGTTTCTTTGGGGCGAGGAGTCGGGCGGCATTGATCCGGGAGGAGAGCAAGCTGTATCTTCCCGGAGACAGGGTGGGTTGGCCGTCCGGAGTGCATCCCTGCAAACCGGTCTCGTTTCCCCTGCCATTCTGCGCCACCGCCTAAAGGTACTGCTGGCGGATCGTGTGCCCGGCGTGCTGTCGTTGCAGCGCCTGACCATATACCTGCCGGACGACAATCCTGTTGCCAGTTCAGCCCGGACATGGCAGGAACAACGGATAGCCGGGGTGGCGTTGCCGGCACCACAGGCCTTGTGCCTGCTGCAGGTACTGCAGGCGCACATGCCTGACAGGATGGCCAGTTCCGCGGGTACAGCGAATGCGGCACCGGACTTTATCCGCCAGTACATTTTGGGCACCGATATACGCTATTGGTGTATAGCCGCCCGCTATGCGCAGTCCCTGATGCGGGCCGGCTGCGTGATTCCCGCCCTGTACGCCTGGCGTGGCCATTTGCAGGTACGCTGGGAGACCTGGAATGGCTGGTCCCACTTCGCGATCAATTTGGACGAACTGGCGTCGTTGATGCCCGGCGTTTGTCTCGCGTACGGTCCCAACCAGCAGCAGCCCGTGGCAGCCGCCGAACTGCTGCTGGATTTCCTGAATGCCGTGGTGCACGCCCGCATGATCGATGCTGCCACCATGCTGCAGAACAATGCCGTCTACGCTCTGGGCACCGGACAGGAAGACGCCGTGGACCAGGCCGACACCACGATCCTGTGGTATCGCCTCTTGCTGGGTGAAGCCATACCTGATGCAACCGTGGGCGATGCCAGCCGCAAGTTTATGCACCAGTGGCAGCAGTGGCTGTCCCAAGCCATAGATCTGTCCCAGGGCAAGGTCCGGATTGTGTTTTCACTCCGGGAACCAACGCCACCGGCAGGAGCGGAAAAGGGCACGCCCTGGCACCTGGAATTCGGCCTTCGTTTCCTGGAATATCCCGACCGGATACTCAAGGCGGAAGAGCTGTGGGACGTTCTGGTGCAAGAACAGGCGTGGCATGAGAGCTGGCACGGTACGCATCCCGGCGCCCGTCTCCTGGCCGGATTGCGGGTGGCCAGCCGGCTGTGCCCGCCACTGACCCGGGTTCTGCACCAGCCCAATCCCGTAGCGGTGGAACTGAACCGTGACGAAGCGTATCAATTCCTGGCTCGGGACAGCCAGGCCCTGGAGCAGGCGGGATTTCACGTGTCGTTGCCGGCCTGGTGGGACGAGCCGCAGGACGGAAGCCTGCAGCTGCAGATGTCGCTCCGGGACACATCCGCGTTGACACCAGATGACCGCACGGTACCGGATGTGCATGGCCGACATGTCGATCTGGATTGGACCATGGTGTGGCAGGATCAGGAATTGAGTGTCCCGGACCTGAACCGGATCGCGACTGCCGCTTCCCCGCTGATCTTCATGAATGACCGGTGGCTGCGCCTGAACGAGGACCAGATCAGGGCCGCCCGGCAAATACTCACGTACCGTGAACAGCCGCAGCGCATCAGCCTGATCCAGGCCCTGAACCTGCTGCAGGAACAGGAGAGACCGGCCGGGCAAGACGGGCTTTTGTCCCGGTACGCGGAAGCCGGGACCGAGTCTGCATCAACCATGCCCGTGCAGCAGGTATCCCTGCAGGGGCGGATACGGGATGTCTGGCGCCGGTTGCAGGATACGACCCGCGATGCCCACCGGGACGAACCCGGGGGTTTTGTCGGCAAACTGCGTCCCTACCAGAAACGGGGTCTGGCCTGGCTCTGGTATCTGCACGAGATTGGGCTGGGAGCCTGTCTGGCGGATGACATGGGGCTGGGCAAAACCGTCCAGACCATTGCCCTGTTCCTGGAGCAGGAGCGTATACGCCCGGCTGCCGAGCGCTGGACCCGGCTGTTGATCTGCCCTACCAGCGTGATGCGCAACTGGCAAAGGGAACTGGCCCGTTTTGCGCCGTCCCTGCGTACCTACATTCACCATGGCAGCCACCGTCTGCCGGGCCCGGACCTGGCGCGGCATCTCGATCACGTGGACGTGGTCATCACCAGTTTTGGTACAGCGCGGGTCGATCAGGAACACCTGCGCCAGATTGTCTGGCATTCCCTGGTCGTCGACGAGGCGCAGAACATCAAGAATCCGGGAGCCAAGCAGTCGCAGGCCATCCGCTCTTTTCCGGGCCAGCATCGTCTGGCCCTGACGGGTACACCCCTGGAAAACAGCTTGATCGAGTTATGGAGTATCCTGGATTTCCTGAACACCGACTACCTCGGTTCCCGGGCCCTGTTCCAGCGCCGTTTCCTGCGGCCCATCGAAGGGGGGAACAGCCAGCAACACCTGCAGCATCTGAAGCAGCTGGTGCAGCCGTTTATCCTGCGCCGTCTCAAGTCCGATCCGGACGTGATTCGCGATCTGCCGGCCAAGCAGGAGATTTCCGTTTTCTGCGATCTGACCCCCGAGCAAACCCACCTGTACGCCCAGGCTGTGGAAAGAGCCCTGCCGCACCTGCAGGATTTGGAAGGGTTCCAGCGCCGCGGGTCCATTCTGGCTTTGCTTACCCGGCTCCGGAAGATCGTCAACCATCCGGCGATGCTGGAGGAGGATTTTCAGGATTTGGAGGGCCGCAGCGGCAAGCTGGACCGTTTTATGGAAATGCTGTCCGAGGCCCGGGCCAATCACAACAAGGCCCTGGTCTTTACGACCTTCATACGCATGGGGGAAATCCTGCAGCAGCAGATTCGGCAGACCTGGCAGTATGAGCCGGATTTTCTGCACGGAGGGGTGTCCATGCGGGACCGCCAGCAGATGGTGGATCGCTTCCAGGAAGGGGGGCAGGACATACCCATCCTGCTGCTCAGTGTACGGACAGGGGGCGTCGGTCTCAATCTCACGGCCGCCAATCAGGTGTATCACTACGATCGCTGGTGGAATCCCGCAGTGGAAAACCAGGCTACCGATCGGGCACACCGCATTGGCCAGACCCGCCGCGTACAGGTTTTCAAGTACATCATGTCAGGTACTGTGGAGGAGCACGTGGACAATCTGCTGCGGACCAAGGCCCAGTTGGCCCAAGACGTGCTGGGCAGCGGCGAAGAATGGCTGACCCGGCTCACCAATGAGCAGCTGCAGGAATTGCTGACCTTGCACCAGCCCCCGGCCGCCGCTGGCCACGACGCGGCGCTGGAGGTGGCCGGGCCATGAGAGACATGCACCGCCAAGAGTTGCCTGCGGGCTGGCGCCAAACCTGGGAGACCGCCCTCTTTGGCGACAACCACCATCTCCATGCCTTTGCGCGCAACAGCGTGTCCAGCCACAAGGTTTTGGCTATCCGGGAAGAGCAGGGCAAGGTGATGGTTGCGCTCCAGCCACCCTCCCGACGCCAAGTACAGGTTACGCTCACCCTGCCCCATCTTTCCCTGGATCTCTGCCTGGCCCAAATGGCGCAACTGGCCTTGCAGCAGGGCCAGGACATCTGGGCCTGGCTGGACCAGCCCCTGGGGACGTTTTTCGACACCCTGGACCGGATGGGGCTGGCGCTGTGGCCCCGGGGTATGCAGGGAGTGAATGTTGTGACAGCACCCGCGACGGGCTTGACACCCTGCCCCTGTACGCTGACCGCCCTGCTGGAAACCGGCTGGCTGCTGGAACTGGATCCCTTGCTGTTGCTGCGTATGCGTGGCCTGTCCCCACAAGCCTTACAGCACAGGTGGCGGCAACAGGCACAAGAGAAAGCTCATTCTGACCCGCACGGTCAGTCAGCCAATCCCTTGGCGTCCGCGCACGATATGGCTGTCGCCGGGGAAGAACAGCTGCGCTCCGATCACTTCTGGGGCAATGCCCGGGCTCTCCGTTCCTACACCCTCTTGCATCATCCCGAGACTGCGCCCGCCATGCCCCCTGTAACCATGGGGGCGCCCCAGGTGGAAAGCGAAGAGGGCCAACGCTTCCTCGCCCGCCTGCTACGGGATCTGTATGTCCAGGGCGGCAAGTTTATGCACGACACCGGAGACTGACGGCAGCGGGAGGCATGAAGACTCACTCGGTCTGCTGTGTCCGGGACCGCCGGCGGAAAAGACGCCGCCAAAACCAGCGACCCAGAATCAGCCCGCTCACGACAGGCAGATATTCCCGGGGCTGGATCCCTGACCAGAAGGGCCGGGACAGGGACTTGGATTGGTCAGGCCGCCCGAGGGCCAAAAACAGGGCCCGGGCCAACAGGACGAAGGTATCCGGCGCCCATTCAGCGAAGCGGACCAGCAGGTAATCCCACCAGCTGACATAGAATTCACGGCGGCCGTGCTGCAGGGCACGCACGATACAGTCCGCCACTTTCCGGGGCGAAACCAGGATATGGCTCATCAGGGCAGGACGTTCAAACTGGTCGCCGTTCTCCTCTGTCGCATCCGTTGCGCTGTGCCCGGGGATGACAAAGAAGTCGGTGTCCGTCGCCCCCACTATGGCCAGCGATACATTGATGTTGTCCGCGTGGAGTTCGGCGCGCGCGGACGTGGAAAAGGCCCGCAGGGCAAACTTGGTTGCGCAATAGGAGGCCGACACGCCCGTCAGGCGGTATTGCGGCAGCGCCAGATAGCTCACGATACTGCCGACATTGACGATATGGCCGCCGCCCCGCTGGCGCAAGTAGGGAATCGCCGCCCGCATGGCTTTCACGGGCCCAAACACATTGACGTCGAAAAGATACTGCAGATCGTCATCCTGAAGGGCTTCGACGGGATTGTAGGCACCCAGGCCGGCGTTGTTGATCAGGATGTCGATGCCGCCCAGCCGGTCGGCTGCCGTTTGCATCAGGTGGTCGATCTGCGCCGTGTCCGTTACGTCCGTCGGCACCGCCAGCGCTGTCACGCCATGGGTTTCCCGGATCTCGGCTGCCAGGGTCTCCAGCACCTCTGCACTCCGGGCCGCCAGGACAATGTGACAGCCGATGCCGGCCAAGGCGTGAGCGGTCGCCTTGCCAATACCCCGGCTGGCCCCCGTGATGACGGCCACTGCACCCGCCATTTCGTGCATACCCTGCCTCCTTGTCACAGCCTGCGCTGGTTTTCCATCTATGCCTGATCGTACCACCTGGACTGCGTACAGGGTGTAAGGGGAACGGATTCATCCCTGCCGACAGCGGCTGACCGGTGTCCACGCTTGTCTCTATACAGGCATTATCCGAAGCCTGTGGCGGGTGGGCTCTGATAAGATATGCATGAAGAGGATTGCGCTGCAATCCAGGGACGGGAGAGCCTGTCCCACAGACAGTACTATGGCTCTGCATGCTTGCACGAGGATTTATGACAGCAACAGCAAAAACGGGACGCAACCGCATCGGGCTCTGGATTATCGGCGGGGCCGTGGTCATCACGGCAGCGATCATCTTGCTGATCGTTTTGACCAGCCGGACTGACGTAGCCACCGTGGCAGAAGACTATGCCGACATTCCGGCTGACTGGATCAACGGTACAGAGCTGGGCAATCCCGAGGCACCGGTGAAACTGGAAGCCTACGAAGACTTTCTGTGTCCCCATTGCGGGGAATTCAACCGGGCGGCCAAAGACAAACTGGTAGAGGATTTTGTGATGTCGGGTGACGTCCTGTTCGTGTACCGGTTCTTCCCGCTGGAAATCTTCGCCCCGAATTCTTTTGCAGCCGCCCGGGCCGGGCAGTGTGTGGCGACCCTGTCGGATCAGTTCTGGGTGTATCACGACACCCTCTTCTTCGGTGAGCGCGGCGCCTCCCGCTATGCCATGGAAAACCTCACCAACCTCGCCCGTTCCCTGGGCATTCGGGAAAATGAATTTGTCGAGTGCATAGGGTCGATAGCGACGCAGGAAGCCATCAACGAGTCGCTGGCGGCGGGCATCGCGGCGGGCGTTACCGGTACGCCGGCGCTTATCATCAACGGGGAGCATTTCAGGGGCAACGCCACGGACTACGATGCCATCAGGACGGCACTGAACGCTGCGTTACAGCAGTGATGCCTGATTCTGCGCTGCAATGACCAAACGGCGAGTGCAGTGGTCCTGGCCACTGCTGGGTGCCTTGACAGTGGCGTATGCCGCTTTCCTGGGGAGCCTGTACTTCAGCGAAATCCGGCATTTCACGCCCTGTCTGCTGTGCTGGTACCAGCGGATTCTGATGTATCCCCTGGTGCCCCTGCTTGCCTTCGCCCTGGCCAGCCAGACGCCCCGTCTGGCGTACCTGGTACTGGTGATGGCGGTCGCAGGCCAGGGCGTGTCCACCTACCACTATCTGATACAGAAAACGACGTGGCTGACGTCAGCCACGGTCTGCGGCACGACCGGTGTGTCCTGCGGCCTCACCTATATCGACTGGTATGGCGTGATCACCATTCCCATGCTCGCCATGCTGGCGTTCATGCTGATTTCCCTGTGCATGGTGCTGTATCTCAATGGTGTGGGAGGGAGTGACGGCCCTGTACCGCTGGCCCTGAACATGCGGGCGACAGGCGCCGTGGCCCTCCTGTTGGTGACCGGACTGGTGGTTTGGCTGGTGCTCCGCACAACAGCGTCGGTGGAGGCAGCGGTGCCCGAATCTATCCCGACCGTCAGCACGATGCCCACCTTGGCAGAGCCCGCCGCTGAAGCAGGATCCCAGCTGGCCGGCCAGCGTCTGTTCGGCGAGAACTGTGCGGTCTGTCACGGTCCGGACGGAGCGGGTATTCCGACCCTGACGCCTTCGTTGCAAACATCGGCTGCCGTGCAGGGGTTTACCCCTGCTGAATTGGCCGCCCTGATTCGCAAAGGGATAACACCAGACGATCCTCTCAACCAGCTGGGCGGCACGATGCCACCTTTCGGCAATGCCATGCTGACGGACTCGGAACTGCAGGCCATCGTTGCTTACCTCAAGGTGGGGATAAGGTGACGATGGGCACGATACCCGGGCACCCAAGCCGCCGGCTGGCTGCAGGGGGATTGGGTATACTGTTGCTCCTGCTTGTCCTGTCCATGCCTGTATACACGCAGTCTGACGTGATCGTAAACCTGGAGTCGCCCCAGCCCGGCGCCCAGGTACAGGGGAATGTGGAACTGGTGGGAACCGTCCGGGGTACCGGCTTGCAGCGGTACGAGCTGCATTACCGGCCCACCGGCAATGGACAGGGGTACATTTACTTCGACGGGGATCAGATTCAGATTGAAGCGGGAGTCCTGGGCCGGTGGTCTACCGAGGGCCTGGCGCCCGGCGACTACGAGATCCGGCTGCAGGCCGTCCTGGACAACCAGCAAGTGGTACAGGCCACCGTAGTGGTAACCCTGGTCCCGGAGGGGGAGGCCGTACCAGCCGCGGATGAAGAGGAGCCCGCCCCGGTTGCCCCCGATCCCGCGTCGCCGCAGGATACGGCCCTGAGGCAGGCAGTGGACGATCTGGTCCTGCGGGCCCATCCTGCGGCCCTGGGCGCCTACCTGTGGCGGGGCATGCGCTGGAGCGGCACGATAGCCATGGCGGTACTGGTCTATTTGGGCCTGAAAGCCCTGCTGCTCTACGTGATACGCAGACTGTGGCAGCGGTGAAGGGCACAGTTCTGGCGCAGGGCCCATGGCTGACTCGACAACACACCACCTGATTGTGGGACTGGGCAATCCGGGGAACCGCTATGCCCGCACCCGTCACAACATCGGGGGTGACTGCGTGACCCAACTGGCAGACAAGCTGTCTGTCGCCTTGACCCGGCGTTCACACGGAGCCGTATGGAACAGGACGCTCATCACGACCCCGCCGGCTGAGGGAGACGGGGGACAGCCGGTTCGCCATAGCGTGACCCTGGCCCGCCCCGCCGCCTATATGAATCTGAACGGTCACAGTGTGCAGCGGCTGTGCCAGGCCCTCCATATCGCCCTGCCCCACCTGATGATCGTCCACGATCACCTGGATTTGCCGCTGGGCCGCATTCGCATTCGACCCCAAGGGGGCTCCGGGGGCAACAACGGGATGAAATCGGTGATTCAGCAGCTGGGCACCCAGGCCTTCCCCCGGATTGCCGTGGGTATCGGGCGGCCGCCCGGGCGGATGGACCCGGCCGCCTATGTGCTGCGCCGGTTCACCGGGTCGGAAGAACGGGATGTGGTGGCGCCAATAAAGTGCCTGGTGGCCGATGCACTTGTATACTGGATAGAGTACGGTCTTGACGCCACAATGAACAGGTATAACCGCAACACATGACCACGTCCCTGCCGGACGTACGGACTACAAGATGGCCAGGCCTGGCCGACGTGTTGCCTGCCGATCCCACACAACCCTGGACACAGCCCCATACCCCGCAGGGAGTCCCTGCCGTAGCCCGGGCTTACCTGCTGGCAGCCCTGTGGCAGGAACTGGATCGACCCCTGCTGGTGGTCACCGAGGACGCCAACCGGGCCGATCTGCTGATGCAGGAGATCCGGCTGTGGGCCGGGGACCCGTCCGGACAGGACGGTTCGATCTATTACTTCGCCAAGCCGGACGCCCGTCCCTACGAACGCATTCCCTGGACCGGGCAGACCCGCCAAAGCCGGCTCACGGCCCTGGCCGCCTTGCTGGATCCGCCCTCGACAGGATGTCTGGTGATCTGCAGCGTGGAAGCCCTTATGCAGGTGACGCTGCCACCGGACGAACTGGCGGTTTCGCTGCACACCTACCGGCGGGGCAGCCGGTACCGGGTGAGCGACCTGGCCCGTGACTGGGTCGACGCCGGCTATGCAGCCACCTCCCTGGTCGAGAGTGCCGGCACGTTTGCGCACCGGGGGAACCTGCTGGATATCTGGCCGGCCAATCTGCTGTATCCCGTGCGTCTGGACTTTTTCGGGGATGACCTCGATTCCCTGCGCATGTTCGATCCCCAGACCCAGCGCAGTACGGGCCACCTGACCGAGATAGCGGTGGGGCCCGCCAGCGAAGCCCTGGCCCGCCTGGGCCCTGAACTGTTGCAGCGTGTCGGCTTGCCCGACGGCAACCTGAACGCCCCGGACCTGGTCGCCCAAAATCCTGCACTGCGGGGACCCCTGCAGGATCCTGGTCTTTCCCTGTTTCTCCAGGAGGATATCGCCGCGGAAGTACAGAAACTGTACCGCCAGGAAAATTTTCACGCCATCGAGTGGTATCTGCCCTACCTGTACGCAGACCGCAGTTGCCTGCTGGACTATCTGGGCCCCCGCGGCTTGCTGGTACTGGACGACGGCGCCAGCGTCGAGCAGGCCATCAAGTCCCTGGAGCGGCAGCATACGGAATTGCAGACGGAACTGATACAGAGCGGTGAGGTGCCCGCCCGCTTCGCTTCCAGCCATTTTTCCTACGACGAGATGCTGGAACGGCTGGAAAGGCAGGCGCCGCTGGTGCTGGGACACGGGGACTTGCAGGGACAGCGCATTGGCCATGCAGCAGGCTTGGGCCGTACCTGCAAGGCCCTGGATCTGCAGCAGAATCCCCAGGAAGCACGGCCGGAACGCATAGGCCAGATCGCGGCGGCCGGGGCGGAAATCCTGATCGTGTCCCAGATGGGGCCGAAAGTGGAGGACATGCTGCAGGCAGCGGATCTGTGGCCGGAACGCCGGGAGCATCTGTCCCCGGAGCCAGCTCCCGGTTCCATCCTGCTGCTGGAGGGTGGGGTGCAGGGCGGCTTCAGCCTCATGTCTGCAGCGGCGGAGACAGCCGACGTCCCTTGGCTGCAGGTCATTTCGGACGTCGAGCTTTTTGACGTCAGCAAGGTGTACCGGCGGCGGCACCATACCTCGCAGCGCAGCATCACGCCCGAGCAGTTCTTCGCGGAAGTGGCCGTCGACGACAATGTGGTACACGTCGATTTCGGCATTGGTCTCTACGCCGGCCTCGCCAAGCGCAACCTCAAAGGCGTGGAGACCGAATACATCCAGGTGGACTTCCAGGGCGGTGACAAGGTGCTGGTGCCGGTCCACCACGCGGACCGCGTCAGCCGCTACGTGGGGGCCGAAGATCCGGCGCTCAGCCGGCTGGGCTCCAGTCGCTGGGCCACGGCCAAGGAAAAGGTCAAGAAGGAAGTCCAGGACATCGCGGGCGATCTGCTGCGCATTTACGCCCAGCGCGAAGCGGCCACCGGGCAGCCAGTGGGGCCGGACGACGCCTTGCAGAACGCCCTGGAAATGCGTTTCCCCTATGCCGAGACGCGGGACCAGATCCAGGCTATCGACGAGGTGAAAACCGATCTGGAAACGGCGCGCCACATGGATCGGCTGATCGTGGGTGACGTCGGCTTCGGCAAGACGGAAGTGGCGATCCGCGCCGCCTTCAAGATGGTGCTGGACAACCGCCAGGTCGCCGTCCTGGTGCCCACCACAGTCCTGGCGCACCAGCATTACGCTACGTTCCAGGAACGCATGCAGGACATGCCGGTACGTCTGGAAGTCCTGAGCCGTCTGCGTTCAGCCACCCAGCGCCGTGACGTCAAGGCGGCACTGGCCCGGGGCCAGGTCGATATCGTGATCGGCACGCATGCCCTGCTCGCCAAGGACGTGGCCTTCCGGGATCTGGGCTTGCTGATCATTGACGAAGAGCAACGTTTCGGGGTCAAGCAGAAAGAGCGCATCAAGCGTCTCAAACCCACGGTCAACGTACTGACCATGTCGGCCACCCCCATTCCTCGCACCATGAACATGGGCCTGAGCGGCATCCGTGACATCAGCTACATCACCACGGCACCGGAAGAACGGCTGCCGGTGCATACGGTTATGGCCCCGTTTGACCGCACGCTGGTGCGCAAGGCCCTGGAACGCGAACTGAACCGCCAAGGCCAGGCCTTTGTGGTTACCGACAAGGTGCGCGGCATTGTGGGTCTGGCGGATGAGATGGCCCGCCTGGTGCCCGGTGCGACCATCGACATCGCTCATGGCCGGATGAAAGGCGAAGAACTGGAAGATGCCATGCTGGGTTTCGCCCAGGGCGAGACCGACGTGCTGGTGTGCACCACCATCATCGAGAACGGTCTGGACATTCCCAACGCCAACACGATGATCGTGAACAACGCCGACCGGTTCGGCATGGCCCAGCTGTACCAGCTGCGCGGCCGGGTGGGCCGTTCCTTCAAGCGGGGGCACTGCTATCTGCTGTACGCCGAGGGCCATACCCTGTCGTACACCGCCCAGGCGCGCCTGCAGAACATTGTGGAATCCAGCGATGAACTGGGTGCCGGCTTCCGGATTGCCATGAGCGATCTGCAGCTGCGTGGCGCCGGTGAGATCCTGGGAGCACGCCAGAGCGGCAGCATGGGCACCATTGGCCTGGATCTCTACACCCGCCTGCTGGTCAACGCCGTGGAGGACGTACGCAGCCGACAGGACACCGCAGCACCGTTGCCCGCGGCACCGCCGACGTCAACCCCGGCCCTGCAGGATCCCTTCACGCCCGCCGTGACCCTGGTCCTGCCGCTGGATGCGCGTATTCCCGAATGGTATATCCAGGACGGCGCTACCCGTTATCGCTTCTATCACCGGATTGCCGGTCTCAGCAATGAAGAGGAATGTGCCGACTTCCGGCAGGAACTGATCGACCGTTTCGGCTCGGTCAGTCAACGGGTGGACGCCATTCCCGAGGAGATCGACAACCTGCTGTACCAAATCCAGGTGAAGCGGGCCGCCGAGGCCGCGGACGTGGAAGCGATTTCCCATCGGGAACCGGAACTGCTGCTCAAGCCCCGCTGGCGCCTGGACCTGTTCAGTTACCGGATCGCGGCCATGCTGGGCCGGGTGATCGGCCCTGACCTGCCCGCTTCCCATACGGTCAGAAAACCGTACCGCATCGGCCGGGATGGCATATACTTGACTCTCGCCGAGGGGGAGAGCTGGCGGACACACCTGCTGCAAATTCTGGCGGAACTGGCCCGTTTGCAGGCCGAAACCCGTTTGGCGCGGCAGATGTCGTGAGGATTGCCGGCTCCCCGCCGAGATGCCTGTTGCCCTGACTATGCGTTCGTCGCCTCCTGATCTGCCGTGAACGACCACGAATCCGAATCCCGGGTGCGGTCCTACTCTACCGCGGCCGAATTCGAGGACTTTGACCAGTCCCAAGAGGAGCAGCAGGCAGAGCAGGCCCGTGCCATTCTTCAGGGGGACATGGACATCTTTTCCATTTCCATGCCCCGCAACCAGCAGACCGGCATCGACATTCACGGGCGTCTGCTGAAACCCAGCCATGAGGTTTTCGGCAATTGGGTGGGCAAGTTTGCGCAGCTGGGCCTGGTGCCTTTTCTCTTTCCGGCCCGGGAAGCGGCCAGCGGGGATCCGGACCGGGTGGACCTTACCTTGCGCAACGCGCCCAAACCGCCGCGCCGGGCCAGTCCCTGGCTGAATTTGGCCCTCTTTTTGGCCACCTGTTTCAGTACTCTGTTCGTGGGGTCCTGGTTCAGCCGACCTACACCCTATTCCCTCCGGCAACTGCTGGATCCGGTCGACTTGCTGCAGGGATGGCCCTTCGCCGGCACGCTGCTCCTGATTCTGGGCATGCACGAAATGGGGCATTTCGTGGCGGCCCGGTACCACCGCATCCCGGTCAGCCTGCCCTATTTCATTCCCGTGCCCATTTCCTTCGGCACGCTGGGAGCCTTCATTCGCCTGCGGGCCCCGATATGGGATCGCCGCAAGCTGTTCGACGTGGGCGTGGCCGGGCCCCTGGCCGGTCTGGTGGTCGCGGTGCCCCTGTTGATCATCGGCCTGCAGACCGCGGAGCTGACTACCTGGTCAGGCCGGGTCGATCTGGAAGGCAACAGCCTGGTGTACCTGCTGGCCAAGTACTTCACTTTCGGGGACTGGCTGCCCGATTTCCAGACCGGTGCGGACATAATCATGAACCAGGTGACGTTTGCGGCCTGGATTGGCCTGCTGGCGACCGGTCTCAACCTGTTGCCCATCGGGTCGCTGGATGGCGGCCACGTGGTCTTCGCCCTCTTTGGCGTGCGCGCACGCACCATCTATCGCGCGGGCCTCTTCCTGCTGGCGGTGCTGGGGGTGGCGGGCCTGGCGCCGCTGCAGCAGCTCTGGCCCCCCCTGGAACATATCGGCTATGTCGGGTGGCTGGTCTGGCTGTGGTTCATTCTCTTGACACTCGGGCCCTCCCATTCCGCCACGCTGGACATGGTGACCGAACTGGATCCGGTACGCCGCTGGATTGGGTATGGCATGCTGGTCGTTTTCGTGCTGACCTTCGTGCCCGTGCCTTTCCGCACGTTTTTCTATTAAACAGCAGCCCGTATGGGCTGTTGCACGCTTCGCTTCAGATTGGAACAGGAAACACCAGCCGTGAGTCAGGCAGCTACCTTGCAGGAGATTGTCCAGCGTCTGCATGGATTCTGGTCAGAACAGGGATGTACCATCTGGCATCCCCACAGCGAAAAAGTCGGGGCCGGTACCATGAATCCGGCCACTTTCCTGCGCGTGCTGGGGCCCGAGCCCTGGAGTGTGGGCTACATGGAACCCTCCTTTCGCGCCGATGACGGGCGGTATGCGGAAAACCCGAACCGCATGCAGATGCATACGCAGTACCAGGTGATTCTGAAGCCGGACCCGGGCCATCCACAGGAACTGTATCTGGCCAGCCTGTCGGCCCTGGGCCTGGAGCGGGCGGTCCACGACATTCGGTTTGTGGAAGACAACTGGGAATCCCCGGCGCTGGGAGCGTGGGGTCTGGGCTGGGAAGTCTGGCTGGACGGTCAGGAGATCACCCAGTTCACTTACTTTCAGCAGGCGGGGGGCCAGGTACTCGAGCCGGTCAGTGTGGAAATCACCTATGGGCTGGAACGCATCGCGATGTTCCTGCAGGGCCTGGACGAAGTATGGGCCATCAATGTGGATGGCCGACACACCTATGCCGAACTCTACCGTTCCCACGAGGTGGAACACAGCCGCTACAACTTCGACGCTTCCTCCGTGGAACGCCTGCAGCAACTGCACCGCCTCTATCAGGAGGAAGCCGCCCAGTGCTTGGAAGAAGGCCTGATCCAGCCCGCGTACGATTACCTGCTGCGCCAGAGTCACCACTTCAATCTGCTGGACACCCGAGGCGCCATAGGGGTGACGGAACGGGCGCAGTATTTCGCCTCAATGCGGAAACAGGCCCGGGCCGTAGCCGAGCTGTATCTGCAGGAACGCCAGCAGCTCGAATATCCTTTCCTGCCCGTCGACAGTGCCCCCACAGGCCCCGTAGAAGCGACCATCGGCTCCCCGGCCCCTGTGCCTGCCGCCGACTCCGATGACACGGCTGCGTTGCTTTTTGAGATTGGTGTAGAGGAATTGCCGGCCCATGAAGTAGCCAGCGGCATCACCCAGCTGCAGGAATTGATGCCCCGCCTGTTGACGGAACAGCGCCTCGCTCATGGTCTTGTAAAGGTGTCAGGCACACCCCGGCGTCTTGTCGTTGAGGTGCAGGACGTGGCCCGTATGCAGCCGGACCAACGGGTGGAACGCCGTGGCCCTTCGCTGCGGGTAGCCTTCCACGCTGACGGTACGCCCTCCCGGGCCGCCGAGGGCTTTGCCCGGGGGCAGGGCGTCACAGTGGACAGACTGGTACAGAAAGACAACTATGTCTTTGCCGTGATCCATGAGCAGGGCTTGTCTGCACAGGAACTGATGCCCTCGATCCTGACCGACTTGCTGGATAGCCTGGCCTGGTCCAAAACCATGCGCTGGAACGCTTCCGGCAAGGCGTTTCCACGCCCCGTGCGGTGGCTGCTGGCACTTTTGGGAGACAACCCCGTGCCCTTGACCTGGGGTGACGTCCAGGCACGACCGGCGACCCGCGCGCCCCGCTACACGGAAGCCGTGCACCATACCGACCGGATGGTGCCGGATCTGGTATCCATCGACTCGCACCAGGGCTATGCTGCCTGGCTCGAAGCGCAGGGTATTGTGTTGAACCGGACAGCCCGCCGCCATACCATTCTGGAGCAGGCTACGGCGGCGGCCGCCACCGTGGGCGGTGTGCTGGGGGACGATCCGGACCTGCTGGATGAAGTCACCGATCTGGTGGAAGCGCCGCTGGCCCTGACCGGCGCCATTCCGGACCGCTACCTGGAACTGCCGGTTCCGGTCCTGATTACGGTCATGCGCAAGCATCAGCGGTATTTTCCCGTGTACCGGGCGGAGGATGCGACCGCACTCCTGCCTTATTTCATCACCATCGTCAACGGTACGGAACTCAAGGACCCGGACGTGATTCGCACGGGGAACGAGCACGTGGTCAATGCCCGTCTGGCGGATGCCGCCTTTTTCCTGGCCCGGGACAAGGAAACGGCTTTGGCCGAGTCTGCGCCCCAGCTGGATACCCTGGTGTTTCACGCTCGGCTGGGTTCCATGGGCGACAAGGTAAAGCGTCTGGTGGCACTGGCACCGGCCATCGGGGCGCAACTGGGACTGGAAGAGCGGGATCTGCGGGCAGCGCAGCGGGCTGCCGAACTGTGCAAGAACGATCTCGTCTCGCATATGGTGGTCGAGATGACCAGCCTGCAGGGCATTATGGGGGAGCTGTATGCCCGGGAGGTGGGTGAAGAGGCAGCCGTCTGCCAGGCCATCCGGGAACATTATCTGCCCCGGGCGGCCGACGACACCATCCCGGCTACCCGGCCCGGTCTGGCGCTCAGTCTGGCGGATCGCCTGGATTCACTGGTGGGTCTGATGGCGGCCGGGGTCAGACCCCGTGGCAGTGCCGATCCTTTTGGCCTCCGGCGCCTGGCCTTGGGGCTAGTTCATGCCCTGCTGCAAAGCCAGTCCCGGTTTGACTTGCAGGCCGGGATTCAGGTAGCCGCCCGGCAGCATTCTGTTGACATAACGGATGAGATGCAGGCCGAGGCAGGGGAGTTTGTCTTGCGCCGGGTCCGCATCCTGATGCTGAACCGGGATCTGCCCCACGACGTGGTGGATGCCGTGGAAGCCTGTCCGGCCCAGGACCCCGTCCAGCGCATGGCCCTCGCGCAGGAACTGGCGGCCCTGGCCGCAGATCCGGAATGGAAGACCGGTTTGGAAGCCTATGTCCGCTGTGTCCGTATTCTGGGTCGAGATCACGTGCCCGAGGCTCTGGAACCGCCTGTCCACGAGCAGGCCATTGAACAGGAACTCCGGACAGCCGTGGAAGCGGCAGCGACGCGACTGGATGGCCAGGATCTGACGGCCAGAGCATTCGCGGATGAGATGAAGACCCTGGCACCCTTGATCTCGTGCTTCTTCGACTCGGTGATGGTACTGGCGGCCGATCCGGTCCTGCGGGCCCAGCGTCTGGCGCTTATGGCCGCGATCCGGGACCTGGGATCTGCCCTGGGGGACTTGACACGTCTGCGCACGGAAACTGCCTGATGCCATGTTCGGGACCTATATAGAAAAATCCCCAAACTGACCAGGGTCTGTTGACCAATGGTAAAGGCAGACCCGCGCCTGTGCTGCACGCCCGCCGGAAGCGTACGCAGCGCCCGTGCTTGTCCATGAGCGCCAACAGCTTGGTAGTCAGGTCCCCGCGACTGCGTCCGATGGCCTGCGCGTTGCGGGATGGCGCCGGGGTGCGGCCTTATTTGTGTGCCCCGGTGCTGCTCGGGTGCACTTGGATATAGGTGCCGTCGACCATGAGCACCTCTAGGTCCCAGGTTTCTTGCAGCGTGACGAAGATGGCAGCCAGGATCTCCCGCTC
Organism: Caldilineaceae bacterium; assembly: GCA_965200385.1. Lineage (GTDB taxonomy): Bacteria > Chloroflexota > Anaerolineae > Caldilineales > Caldilineaceae > Bin34. The sequence goes on along the minus strand of OZ241342.1, from coordinate 2,239,097 downwards.
ACCGCTAGAAACCACCGGTGTGAGTACATATATAATCCCCTTTGAATATGAATATATTGGAACGCGGGTTGTCTGCAATTATGGCGTTCGGTGACGGCGCAACTGCGGGTGAAGGTGGCAGCCATGGCTGGCTGATGAAGCCCGAACCTGTATTGCCCCGATCCCTTGGGGATCTTTCTATATAGTTACCCCGTCATCCTCTGCTAGAATCCCCTGGTAGCGGGGGCACGCCCTACCGGTTTGGCCGTGAGGCAGTACGCAGATCTATCCGGCATACCATGCCGTTGCACACTTGTGAGGAGACCATGAAAGGGATTCTGTTCCTGGACGATGAAGCCGTAGCACAGCTGGATGAAACCCGGACCACGGTGTTCAAGACCTACGAGGTCGATCCCATCCGGGTCAGCTACAGTACGAAGAAGCTCAATACAGGCAAGACCCTGACCGAGATGCAGCGTACGCGCACGCTGGTCCTGAAGCTGGAGGATGGACGGGAAGCCAACGTGGTGTTCCAGCATTCCAGCATGGACATGGAAGGCAATCTGGTAGGCGTCCTGCGTGTAGTGGGCGATTTCACCCGCGGCGGCCAGGTCCTGGAAGGCGAGGCCGCGGCCTAACCCGCAACACCCGTGCCGACCCATGACGACAGGGCCAGCGGTTGCGGCGGGAAGTGACGTCAAGCTGCGCGCACGCCAGCAGGAAATTCTCCGGTACGAAGGTGGGTACCTGGGCATCAGTGCGGTGCCCGGAAGCGGCAAGACTTTCACCCTCAGCCTGCTGGCGGTGAATCTGATTCAGAAACTGGCGCGGGAAAACCGCCTGGATCAGCAGGAAGTCCTGATCGTCACCTTCTCCAACGCAGCGGTATACAGTTTTCGTTCCCGGATTCATGCATTCATCGCGGACCAGTCGTACGGGGGGCTGCCCGGGACCGGGTACAGCGTACGGACCCTGCACTCATTGGCCCTGGAGATCGTCCAGGCCCGACCGGCTTTCGCGATGCTGGCCGAAGATTTTGTCGTCCTGGATGAAAAACATACCCGCGAGCTGCGGGAGCGCATCACGCAGCAGGTTCTGGAGGACGAGCCGTATCTGCTGGACGGCTTTCGCAATCCTGAGTACACGGGACCCCTCCAGAACTTCTCTCAGGAAGCGGACAACTGGGCAGGCAAGCTGATAGAGACTGCCAAGCTGAAACAGCTCGATCCGTTTGCCTTTCAGCAACGCTGGTCCGGACAGGAAGGCGACTTCCCGCTGCTGACGTTTGGCTTGCGGGTGTATGAACGCTATCAGGAAGCGCTGGGCGGGCTGAATGCCCTGGACTACACCGACCTGCTGCACCAGGCGGTCAACATTGTGGAAGAGCATCCGCAGATGCGCACCCGCCTGGGGCAGCAGTGGCCTTTTGTCCTGGAGGACGAAGCCCAGGACAGCAACCCCTTGCAGGAAAAACTGCTCCGGCTGATTACCGCAGAACATCACAATTGGGTACGGGTGGGGGATCCGAATCAGGCCATCAACACGACCTTCACCGGTGCGGACCCCCGTCTCCTGCACGATTTTCTGCGTGATCCCGGTACCGCCAGCCTTCCCCTGGAGCAGTCAGGCCGCTCCACCGCCCAAATTATGGCCTGTGCCAATGGCCTCATTGACTGGTCGCGTCGCCAATACGCACGGCACGAGGACATTCAGGGCCTCGCCTATCCCCGGATAGAACCGACCGGTTCTGATGATCCTCAGCCCAATCCCGTGTCCGAGGGGCCCTCCGTCGTGTTCCATGACTGGCTATACGAGGAAGCGAAAGCGGACTGGGCTGTTGCCGGGAGCATCAAGCGATGGCAAGCCAGCCCGGAAGCGAAGGAGCAGACCGTCGCAGTCCTTGCCTTCAGTAACGCGCGCGCCCAGCAACTGGCACGCGCGCTACAAGACCAGGGTCTGGCCGTAGACGAGACATTGCTGCGTTCCACCAGTCAAGCTGCGCGCCAGGCGAACAGGATCAAGCGGGGGCTGGATTTTCTGCGTAACCCTACCTTGCCTATGGTCAAGCGGATCTGGAAAGAAGACTGGAAAGTACTGAAATGTGCGGATCTGGACCCAGTGACGGAAGAAGATGCTGACGAACATGACGAGACACCACTCGACCGCATCCAGCATGCCATGGACGAGGATTGGCGTCAGGCAGGCGCCTATATCGAGACCTGGATGCAGGCCGAAAGTGTAGCGGCCCGGAGTTTGGCCCAGCCCGAAAGAGCCATTATTGATGATTTCCGCACTACTCTGGCCCGCTGGACCGAGTCCGTCCTGCTGCCGGTGGATGAGATCGTGCTGCAAATCGGCTCGGATCTGTTTGCCGCCCCTGAAGACATGGCCCTTGCCTATCGTCTCTCGCTCTATCTGCACGACGTGGCCCGGAGCCATCCCAACGAGGTCCTGACCCATTGCAGCCGGGAACTGGAAGACTTGATCGAGGGGAAAACGCAGGGCCGCGGGGTTCTCAGTGCCGAAATGGCATACCAGGCCCGTCCCGGCCAGGTCACAGTTTCAACTATGCACTCCGCGAAGGGTCTGGAGTGGGATCGGGTGTATCTGGTGGGGATCAACGATTTCGTTATTCCTGCTGATACGGAACAGGTGTATGTCAAGGGTGCTGGATCCTATGTCCGCAACGCCCGGGAGCCGTACAAGGATGTGGCGCTGGACCTCAGTGCCGAGGCCGAGGAACAGGTAACCCGGATGGCTGTCGGTACCTTGGCTACCTACCAGGAGGGACAGGCCTCCTACCGGGCCCGCTGTGCCACCATTGACGAAAGACTGCGCCTGCTGTATGTAGCGGTGACCCGGGCCCGGCGGTATCTGGTTCTGCTGTATGACAAAGGCAACAAGGTCCAGTTCCCGAGCCAGCGCGCAACAGCTCTGCTGGCTCTGGCACAGCTGGATGCAGTGCATGTTACCTGAACGCGGTTTTAGGATGATGGGATAGCCCGTGTGTACGGCCGATATCAGGGTTCCCTGCCCTGATCTTGCTTGTGTAACAGAGTGCAAAACCCCGATACGCTGTCTGTCAGTGTGAATCTTTCTGCAGTGCGCCCGCCAGATTTCCTTCGTGATTGCAACGTGCTGTCAGAATCGTCAGCGCTTGGCCACGGAAGCGAATCTTGGCGCGGTTGAGCGAATTCCGCTCTGTGCGCTTCAGGCTCCCACAAGTGAACCCTGATCGACTTTTTGGGCCTGTGGCACTGCAATCTTGTAATTCTTGCCAGTGCATACAACTGTGGCAGGAGTGACTGCTTGCCAATACACTTGTTTTATCTTTGTATCACATACGCACATTAGAACCTGTATAAGGTATGTTGGAGCCAATAATTCACATGATCAGGTTTGATGGGAATCTCATAACTATTGCCTCGTAGCCTTGCTATACAGCTAGAGCCAGATTTGATTTGCAAAGCTAACAACTTGCCGCTGGCTTTATCGTTTTCACACAATTCCGCCTGAGCATCAATGCCCTTATCGCGAACTTGTTTGCTCCCGGAATATAAAGCCTAGCTCGGTAAAAGCTGTTTCTACAGTTGCAACACCTACACGATCCTGACTGCCTGTTTTCATGGATGTATGCCTATTTGCTGGTGTAACCAAGATCACAAATACGGGCCTAATTGCCCACCGCCTAAACGGTTCAAGTAATCAGCGCAGGGCCATTGTAGCTGATGATCCGGCGCCCACTCCGCCGAACAGTCAAAGTAATTGCACCGCCAACACTGGTGCATGACACACCTTGGCATCAGTCCGGTGGGCGGTGTGAAGTTGTATATAATCTCCAAATAAATATAGGAACTTCTGAAAGAGCTTTGTCCACAATCAATATTTTTAGCAGGAAGCGTTTATTAGGTGGCAGGGTACACAAGAGGGCATCCAAGGAGATAGGAAACGTACTGGCAGAGGCGATCGCGCCATTGTTGGCAGACATCTTACGCAAGGACCATGAGTAGTGCTTGGTGTTGTGGTCAGAGCAAACTGGAAGGATCATGGTATGCCCTGGACCAAGATGTGGATAAATCATCATGGTATCCGAGCTGATACAGAGGTTGGATGCACAGGAACTATGTGCAGATATCCGGAGACTGAAGTTACTTGGAACTTCTTGCTCGCATCTTGTGTCCCAGGCCATACGATTGTCAACAAGAACAACTAGATCATCCAAAGCCTAGATCATCCAAAGCCGTGAAAACAGCATGATTGATCCCATCCAGTCGCTGGCCTTCACCATGCGGTCCCAACCGGGGGCATACCCTGTGCTCTTGGGGGCGGGCATCTCAAGAGATTCCTACCGGTGGGGAGGTCGTACTGGATTTGCTGGGCAAGCTAGCCTGTCTGCAAGGCCAGTCGCTGGCATCGGATAAACTTGTGTCATGGTATTGCACACAAACAGGTCAAGAACCATCCTATACAGGGCTACTGGAGGCGTTGGCTAAGACACCGGTCGACCGGCAGCGACTGCTGCATTCGTATTGGGAAGCTACTACGGCCAAGGAACGTGAAGAGGGTCGCAAGCAACCTACTGCCGCTCACTGTGCCCTTGCAAAGCTGGTCCCGCGCGGATTCGTCAAGGTCATCATCACTACAAACTTTGATCGCCTGCTGGAGGATGCCCTGCAACAGGTCGGCATTAAGCCCACGGTCCTAAGTGCGGAGTCGCAGGTCAGAGGAGCTATCCCCCTCACACATATGGACTGCTGTATTTTCAAGGTGAACGGTGACTACCAAGACTATTCCTCCATGCGCAACACCCAAAAGGAACTTGCCAAGTACCCGGGTGCCATCAACCAATTGCTGGACCGTATTTTCGACGAGTATGGTTTAGTGGTCTGCGGTTGGTCGGCCGTATGGGATACAGCCTTACGCGAGGCGATATGCCGTTGCCCATCCCGGCGCTTCACGACTTGGTGGGCAGTACACGGTGAGCTAGAGAACGAGGCTCATCAACTGATCCAGCAGCGCCAGGCGGAATGCATTCGGATTAGGGATGCGAATACCTTCCTGCGCGATCTCAAAGACCACGTGATAGCCATTACGGAATTTGCCGTTGTCCACCCGCTTACTGTAGATGTAGCAGTAGATCGCATGAAGCGCTATCTGGTGGAAGCCAAATACCGCATCCGGCTGGCCGATATGATCAAGAATACGGTAGATACCATGCTGGACCAAACCACGGGTGACATGTTCGACACCCGTATCATGCAGGACACTGGTCTCGTGCAGCTAGATGCAAAGATGTGGACTCACCGTACGCACGCATACAAAACAGCCAGTGACCTGCTCTTGGAGATAGCCTCTATTGGTGGTTACTGGCTAGAGGAAGACCATCTGGCCTTATGGCGACAAGCCTTGGACCGTCTGCTGACAAGACCTATCCCCTCGCATTACCACGGAGCGTTGATGAATCTGCACCGATTGCCGGGTACCTTGCTACTATATAGCCTGGGCTTGGGGATCGTTGAGGCCCAACGTCTATGGGGTCTCAATGCCTTATTGAGAGCCAACACGACGCAAAGGCATACTTACGGCGGCTTCCAAAGTGCGTTCATGGCGATTGTGAGCAATTATCACTCGCATGCTTGGGAGACACTGCAAGACAATCCAACAGACAGTCAGACACCTTTCAGCGATTTTATCTATGAGGCACTACAGCCAGGCGGGCAGAGACTGGGCCTGGACGGTGAACGCTATAGGGCTGCTTTCGACCACCTGGAACTGTTGATGGCGTTGCATGCCTTCCATCTACATCATGAAGAGAATGTCCAAATCGAACCCCTGTGGCCGATCAGATGCTTTACCAACAATCACAACTGGAGCCGTACACTGGTAGGCATGGAGAAGTCAATTGAGGCACTGGACAGTGAATCGCCCTATGTCAAGTGCCAGATTTTTGGCAGTACGTCCCGAGCTTGTACTGATATTATGTACAAGTATCAGATTACTATGTTTGATAGCGTGCTCTGCCAGTAGCCTTATCCCGGCCTATATTACGGGGAAGATCCGGTTTTCACTTATTGCCGGATCAGAATGTGGGGTGCTTGATCACTGCATCAGAGATCAGGCAACAGTAGACTTCTATATTGTGATATTGGCTTCTCCGTCTGTCGTTAAAAACAGCTAGATACGGGAAACTAGGGGCTTCCCACATCTGTGGGCCCAGCATACACCAGCACTGATAGAGCTTGGCTGGGACCCAGCTACTGTCCCCAGTCATGTCTCTTATAGAGTATCTCAGCCGAAATGGAACCGGTAGTGTGCAGGTGACAGGATGGAACTGATTGTAGAACACTACGCCCGCAGAGTGTCCTGTCTGTTGTGCTCTGCCTTGGAGGTTGCACATTGATGGGCATGATGACCGATTTTTCCTGATTGCTGCTACAAACCTGATAATGGAGGTTGACTGCGAATACATATCGCATCTCCTGTCTCGGTGAGCCATTACACTGCACGTTTGTAGGGTGCTAACACGTCATGACCACAGATAGCCCGCTGTCCATTGTCCCTGGCATGCGCATTGAATTGCGCAGTGTCGAGTGGATGGTGAAGCGTACGCAGACCACCGGGATGAAGCTGCACCTGATCGAGGCCATTGGCCTTTCAGACATCGTGCGCGATCAGGAGATGTCCTTCATCCTGCAATACGAGAAGGAAGGCACTGTCAAAGTTCTGGATCCGGCGGATGTAACCCTGGTTCCGGATCCCTCACCGCGCTATATCCAGACCCTGCTGTACATGGAAAGTCTGCTCCGGACCGCAGCCCCGCGGGGATCTGGCCTGGCTATTGGATCGCGTGCGGCGATTGATGTGATGGCGTATCAGCTTGAACCCGCCCGGATGGCACTGCAGGCTTCCCGGCCCCGTATCCTGATTGCGGATGATGTCGGCCTGGGAAAAACGATCGAAGCCGGTATCCTGGTAAGTGAACTGATTGCCCGGGGGCGTGGCAAACGCATTCTGGTGGTCACCTCCAAGGCCATGCTCACACAGTTCCAGAAAGAGTTCTGGGTGCGTTTTGCCATTGGACTTACACGTCTGGACAGTGTCGTGCTGGAGCGGATCAAGGAACGGATTCCGGAACGTCACAACCCGTTTCACTACTTTGACCGCGCGATCATATCCATTGACACACTGAAGAACAACCAGCGGTTCGGGGCAGCGATCGAGAACGCCGACTGGGACATTATCGTCATTGACGAAGCCCAGAATGTAGCGGAAAGGCGTCATGGGTCCGGCATCAGCCAACGGGCCCGGCTGGCCCAGACCCTGACGAATCGTTCAGATGCCCTGCTGCTGTTGTCCGCAACCCCGCACGATGGCAGCTACCGGAGCTTCGCCAGCCTGATGCGCATGCTGTCGCCCCTGGCTATTGCCGATCAGGATCAGTATGGACCGGAAGATATCAAAGGCCTTTTCGTACGGCGCTTCCGGCATTACCCGGAGGTACAGAAAGATATCCAGACCGTGATTCCGGAGCGCCAGACAAGGCGGCTGCCTACTCAGGCTTCGGACAGGGAGGAAGAAGCTTTCCGGATCCTGGCAGAACTGGACCTGCAGTCAGATCAAAACGTCCGCAAATCCACCCGGCTGTTTCGGGTGGTTCTGGAAAAGGCCCTGTTCTCCAGCCCTACGGCATGTCTGGAGACTCTTGAGCGCCGCATGCAACGACACCGGCGGCAGATTGAGAAGCAGGAAAACCCGGCGGTCGCCGCCCATGATCTCGCCATGCTGGAGGAACTCCGTGTGGCGGTCGCCGCTATAGAGCCGCAAGAATTTTCACGTTACCAATTGTTGCTTGATCACCTGCGGTCAGAAGGCTGGTCCGGCCATGACAGCCAGGATCGGCTGGTTGTGTTCACGGAGCGCATTCCTACCCTGCGATGGCTGCAGGCACAGATGATGCAGGATCTGAACCTGCAAGCAGAGCAGGTGGTCACCATGTCCGGTGACATGAGCGATGTGGAACTCAACGAGGCCAAGGAAAACTTCGGGCAGGGTTCCTCACCAGTGCGCCTGCTCATTGCCAGCGACATTGCGGCCGAAGGCCTCAATCTGCACTTTCAGTGCTTCCGGCTGGTCCACTTCGACTTGCCCTGGTCCCTGATGACCTTCCAGCAGCGCAATGGACGCATTGACCGGTATGGTCAGACCCGCCAACCCCTTGTGGTGTACCTCTACGCCATGTGCCGGGAAACCCGCATTCACAACGACTTGCGTATCGTGCAACTGTTGAGTGAAAAGGAAGAACAGATCCGGCGCAACATAGGGGATACGGGCATTCTGCTGGGTACGAACGATCCCGATGAACAGGAAGAAATCGTGGCTACCCGCATTCGGCAGAAACAGGACAGTGCTCTCTGGGAGGAGGAACTGGATACCAATAGCGACCAGTCGGTAGTAGACAGCAGCTATGACGCTCTGGACTATCTCCTGAGTGCGAGCGTATCCGGAGAAACCGAGCCGCAGATTCCGGCAGGTGCAAATGTCCCGGACGCTCCAGAGACCCGCACCATATTCCGCTCTTTCTTCGACTATGCGGTTGAAGCTCTGAGACAGGTAGACGCCAGACAAAAGGTAGGCCTGCAGGTGCATGCAGCTGACCGCATTATCGAAATGGAGTCGCCGGCAGCCCTGAAAGATCCCGTATCCTTGGAACCCCGCTGGATGCCCCGGGAAGCCTTGGTCAGGAACCGAATCAAGCTGACGGACCAGCAGGAGCTTGTCAAGGCTGCCCTGGATCGGGCATTGGCCACCGAGAACCGGTGGCCGGATACCCAGTTTCTGTGGGAGGTGCATCCTTTTGCCGAGTGGATCGGGGACCAGATGAACCGCTTGTTTCCACGCCGGGAGATACCCGTGGCCACATTGCAGGGAACGCTCGGAGCCAATGAGGCCATCTTTCTTTGCTTGGGACGTATTCCCAACCAGGCAGGTTCAACGCTACTGGATACGTGGATCGGTGTGTGCTTTCAGGCAGGGATCTTTACCGGCTATATGGATATAGAAAAAGTACTGACGGTTGCCGGACTTCAGCCGGATCGTCATGTGAATGCGGGTGACGATCCGGTAGATCACCTGCAGCGACTGGTCCCGGCGGCTATGGAGAAGGCCCAGGCCCGGTTTCATGATCAGGTCAAGGCATTGCGGGATGAGATTGACACCCAAGCGCTGGAGGAAAGCGAAAAACTGGATGCGCTGTGCAAGCGCCATTACGACCGGATTGAACGCAAGTATGCGCAACGGCAGGGCATTGCACGTGTCCTTGCGGCTGAGCGGCAGAAGGAATTGGACCAAGTGGAGCGTTGGCGGAACGAGTTCTGGGACTGGTACGAACGCATGCGCCAGACAGATGCCAACCTGGAACCACAATGCCGTTTGATAGTGGTGTTGCAGGGCAGTTGAGTGTGTAGGGCAGGGAGTGAAGATCATGGCCTGGGCATTTCCCGGCATCACGAACGAGAACAGTTTTTTCTCCGACCACTATCTGGCCACGCTGTTTGCGGGGCACCGGCGGGAATGGGAACGCCAGGCCGACCTCGATGCGGCCAGTGCCCCTGCCTGGCGGCAGCTGCAACGCATGTTTCACCAGTGTCGGCATGCACAGGCACAGGTGCAGCGGGAGCCGGTCTTGCCCCAAGCGGCCGGGGCTTTCCAGTATGCCCTGCTGGCAGGCCTGGGCTATGAACGCCAGCGTGACACGCGGGTGCTGACGCTGCATGGCCAGACGGTCGGGATCCCGGTGCTGACGCGCATGGCAGGCCCCGCCGCCGCTGACGCCCTGTGGATTCTGGAGGTGCGTGAACCGGGCGGTGCACAGGGCTGGGGGCAGGATCCGCTGGCTTTGGCCTACGAACCGGCGCTGTATGCTGCCCAGGACGTGGCCCTGCCCCATGCCGGCCTGTCGCTCCGCGCGGTTATCGAGGCCGGGATCTACAGCCAGCCGCAGCCCCCCCGCTGGCTCCTGGTCATGTCCCTGGCCCACATCGTCCTCCTGGATCGGTACAAGTGGGCCGAGGAGCGGCGGCTGCGTTTCGATTTGGAGGCCGTGTTTGCACAATCCGAAGTCTCCGCCTGGCATGCCCTGCGGGCCCTGCTGCATCGCCAATCGCTGGTCCCCGCGGGGGCAGTGCGCGGCATGGAGCGGTTTGACGAGGAGTCCCGTCGTCATGCCCAGAGTGTATCGGCAGACTTGAAATACGCTTTGCGTGAGGCTGTGGAACTGCTGGGCAATGCCGCGGTGGAGCAGCTGATCACGCAGCGCCGCCAAGAGCGGCGGGCCATATGGACAGGTCCTGCCGGCATAGATGAAGCCGCGTTGACCCGGGAATGCCTGCGGTACATGTACCGGCTTCTGTTTCTGCTGTTTGTCGAAGCCCAGCCCCAATTGGGCCACAGTGCGCTGCGTGCCCCCGTGTACCAGCAGGGCTATAGCCTGGAGAACCTCAGAAATACAGAAATCCGGCCGTTGGGTGCCGAGGCGGACACATGGTTTCTGCACGAGTCCCTGCAAACGCTCTTCGGGTTTTTCCGGGCAGGCACGCCTTTCCATGAAACGGCGATCCTGCAAGGGCCTGACGGCGTCCTGAAACATGACTTCCGGCTCGAGCCAATAGATGCGGATCTCTTTGCTACGGGCCAGAATCCGTTGCTGGATGCCGTGCGCATTCCCGACCGCGTATGGCGGCGGATCATTGAGCTGCTGTCGCTGTCAAGGCCGCGCAAACAGGGCCGGGGGCGTATTTCCTACGCCCAGCTGGGCGTGAATCAGCTGGGCGCGGTCTATGAGGCCTTGCTTTCCTATACGGGTTTCTTTGCCCGGGAAGACTTGATTGAAGTCAAGCGTGCCCAGGCTGCTCCCCCGGACGTACTGGATCGGGCCTGGCTGGAACCCCGTTCCCGGATCGACAGGTATACGGCTGAGGAGATCGTGTACGACGGCAATGAACCGCGCACGTTTGCCAAAGGCACCTTCATTTATCGCTTGACAGGGTATGGCCGGGAAGAGAGTGCTTCCTTCTACACGCCCGAAGCCCTGACCCGGTGCACGGTCAAATACGCTCTGCCCACGCTGCTGCAGGACTGTCCGGCTGACGAAATCCTGGCTTTGCGCCTGTGTGAGCCGGCCATGGGCTCGGCCGCATTCCTGATCGAGGCCGTCAATCAGCTGGCGGATGCCTATCTGCAAAGGAAACAGCAGGAGCTGGGACAATCCATTGCCGCAGAGGATCTGATCCGGGAGCGGCAGCGTGTCCGGACCTACATCACGGCCCGCAACGCCTTCGGTGTGGACATCAACCCGGGAGCCCTGGAACTGGGCGCAATCTCCCTGTGGCTGAATTGCATGGAGCCGGAAGGGCGACGACCGGATTTCCAGCGTACGCTGCATGGGGGGCGTACGCTGCATGTGGGCAACTCGCTCATTGGGGCGCGTCGGGACGTTATTCCCTGTCGCAAGGACAAATCCCGTATGCGCCCGGACATCCCGGCCATCCGTGCACTCGGGCAGGATGCGCGTCAAGACAACGAGATCTACCATTTCCTGCTGCTGGCCCGTGAGATGGTGGGGCTCAAGGCCCAGGACATGCAATCCCTGGTACCGGAAGCGGCGGCCCGGATCCGGAACTGGGGACGGGATATCGCGCGGCCGTACAGCATGGCCGAATACCAGATTCTGCGCAGCCTGTCCGCAGCGATCGACGAGCTCTGGCTGCAGGTGGCAGAGGAACGCGGTCATTGGCGACAACAATACGAGGCAAGCCTGCCTCGGGTTTATGGCCAGTCTGCAATACAAGATAGGCCGCTATCACCCCAGCCATGGCACTGTGAAGCGTACGAGCGGCTGCAGTACGCCATGAACTATTGGTGCAGTCTGTGGTTCTGGCCGCTGGACAAGCTGGCGGCACTGCCCACCCGGGAGCAGTTTCTGGCCGAGATGGGCCTGATGCTCACCGGGCACCGGGTGGATCTGACGGAGACTGTGGACTGGATCCGGCAGGCTGAGCTGGCAGACGTCCAGAGCCGCACCTGTCGGACCCTGCTGGATCGTCCGGGGGCGCACATGGTCCTTGCCGATCTGGAAACAGCGCTACCGGCACGCTATCATATCCTGCAGGCTGTGACAGAGCGGGAACACTTCTTTCACTGGCCGCTGGCATTCGCGGACATCTTCCTGACCGCGGGCGGTTTCCATTGCATTGTGGGTAACCCGCCGTGGGTGAAGCTGAACTGGTCCGAGAAAAGTGCCTTGGCCGCGTATGATCCACAGATCATCCTGCGCAAGCTGAGTGCGGATCGGATTGCCCGGCGCAAACCGGATATTCTGGATACACCGGCAAAGCGCTCCGCATTTCTGGCGCGCTACCGTCAAGCCACGGGAGCCGCCGCCTACGGCCGGTATCCGGGGAATTATCCTGTTCTCGCCGGTATTCAGCCTAACAAATACAAGATGTTCCTGGCCCGCGCTTTTCAGCTTGCGGCCCCTTCCGGTGTCATCGGCTTTTTGCATCCGGTGGATCATCTGCAGGATCCGAAGGGTATGGCACTCCGCCGTGCCTGCTATCGGCGGCTGGCATGGCTGTTTCAGTTCGCCAACGAACGCAAGCATTTCATGTTTTCGGATATTCACAATAATACAACCTTTGCAGTTGGCATCTATACAGGCAGATCCCGGAACCCCGATTTTCAAGTGATTGCCAACCTGTTTGCCCCTGAGACAGTAGCCGCATGTCTCACCCATGACGGTGCCGGTCCTGTACCGGGCATCAAGGATGACAAGGGCCAATGGCAGTTGCAGGGCCATCGCAGCCGCATCATAGACGTGGATGTCCCAATGCTGTCCAGTCTGGGCAGTGTATTGGATGCAACAGCGCCACCTGAGGAAGTACGTTTGCCCTTACCGCATTCCCGGGAGCTGGCCCAGGCGTTGCTCAAGATAGCTGCGGTCCCGGTTCGGCTGGGTGATCACAAGGGACGCTATCTGCAGGATGCCATGTGGAATGAGACCAGCGATCGCAAACCGCCCAAGCCGGTGTTTCGCCGGGCCACGGATTTTTACCCGGATCCGCGCGACATGATCCTCTCCGGTCCCATCTTTGGTTTGGCCAATCCGCTGGCCAAGTGTCCCCGCCCGCAATGCAAGAGTAACCAGGACTATGAGGGGATTGACCTGACGGCAATTCCCGATGACTATCTGCCCCGTGTGAACTATACGCCTGTCTTGCCTTGGCTGGAATATCGCAATCAGGTGCGTACCGTGCCTTGGGATGCAGAGACCAAGCACCTGGAGTTGCCACGCTTGATGGTACGGCGCTATGTTGGAGCAGCCACCGAACGTACCTTGCAGGGCGCACTGATTGGCGAGGGATTCGCACACGTTCACGTGTGCGAATCCCTCGCCTTCGCGGATCCAGCCCAATTGCTACAGGTCTGTACCCAATGGCAAGCATTACCCTATGACTTCTTGACCAAGTCGTTTCAGATAGCCAATATCTTTGATTCGTTTACTTCCCGCTTGCCCTTGGTGGAACTGCCCGACACCGCTTTGCATCGCACCTTGCAGTTGAATTGCCTGACCACCCACCTGGCTCCCCTGTGGAACCAGTTGGCCAGGCAATATACACCCCTGGATTGGTCCGGCACCCATCCCAGTTTGGAGCGGGAAGGGCCGCGTAATGCCACGTCCACCTGGCAAAGTCGGTGCGCCTTGCGCACCGACTTTGCCAGGCGTCAAGCCTTATTGGAAATTGATGTCATGGTGGCTATGGCCCTGGAGCTCTCACTGGATGAACTGATCCAGATCTACCGTCTGGTTTTCCCTGTCATGCGCAGCTACGAGGAAAACACCTGGTACGACCGGCACGGACGCATGGTATGGTCCAAGCGTACGGGCCAGGGCATGCCGATGACACGCCGGGCATGGGAACACCACCGGGACATGCCCCGCGGCGTGCTTGCCGCCGAGAGCACGGACAACACCATGCCCGGCGGTCCCCGGACACGCACCATTGAATATGCCGCGCCTTTCTTCCGGCCCGACCGCGAACAGGACTATCGCCAGGCCTGGGCCTATTTCACACAACATCGCTGATCAGGCGCCAGGACCACCCGGGAGCACAGATCTTCCTGTCATGTCGGACACTTCCCAGACCTATAGAGGAATCCTGCCGTTGGTGCTGGCCCGGGAAATCCGGGACGGTATCCAGGAGTTTCTGCATACCTCGTTCAGACCCTCTACACCCGGTCTGGAAAACCTCATCACCAACTTCACCAAGGATTCGGACAATCTGTTCCGGGGCCCGTATCTGGGCCTGGATCTGCCCTTTGTCCCTGACTCCGACAACACGGAAATTTTTCCTGACGTACCGCTTGGGTACATACCCTACAGTCATCAGCAGAGAGCCTTTATACGGTTGCAGGGAAGCGAGCGCCAGTCCACGCTGGTAGCGACCGGCACGGGTTCCGGCAAGACCGAATGCTTTCTCCTGCCCATTCTGGACTGGTGCCGACAGCATGCCGGGGAGCCGGGAATCAAGGCTATTGTCATCTACCCCATGAATGCCCTGGCGGAAGATCAGGCCAAGCGTCTGGCCGCCCGGATCTGGGCTAACCCACGGCTTCGGGGCAGGGTGCGAGCCGGCATGTACGCGGATCAGGAACCCCCGAACCCGACAACCGGCATGCAGCCGGATGATCTCATCCGCTCCCGTAGCGTCATGCACAGCCAGCCGCCGGATATCCTGCTGACCAACTACAAGATGCTGGACAATCTGCTGATCCGTCCGGATCGCAAACAGCTGTGGGCCCAGAACCAACCGGAAACACTACGTTATCTGGTGGTAGATGAACTGCATACGTTTGATGGTGCCCAAGGTACGGATCTGGCCTATCTGATCCGGCGCCTCAAGGCCTATCTCCAGGTGCCGGCACAGTCTCTCTGCTGTGTGGGTACGTCTGCGACCTTGGGCACAGACAGTACCGCTGGGTCCCTGCTGTCGTATGCCCGGGACCTGTTTGATGAAGAATTCTCCCCGGATGCGGTGGTGACCGAAGAACGCATCAGTATGGCCGACTTTCTGAAGCAGGTGCAGAGCGATGAGGAGCTCAGTGATGCTTGCCCGTCTGCGGAAACGGCGGCCAGGCTGGCGGCCCGGGCCCATACCCTGGAACCCGGTGACCTGGTGCAGGCATGGTACCGTGCCTGGTTTGGCGAGAGCCCACCGGGCGATCTAACAGGGAATGCCGGACGGGCCCAACTGGGCCACCGGATCAGTCATCATACGTTTCTGGCTCATCTGCTGGTGGCGCTGGATGGCCGTGTGCAGTCGCTGGCGGCATTGGCTCGGCGCATGCAACACCTGATGGGAACACAAGAGCCACTGCATTACATCACCAATTTGCTGGAAGGTTTCGTTACCCTGATTGCCTTTGCCCGGCGTCCTGTGGGCAACCAGGATTACCTGCCCTACCTGACGGTGCGCATCCATTTCTGGATCCGGGAACTGAACCGTATGGTGGTGTCGTTGCCAGTAAGTGACCATGCCGGCAAGCCAGCCAGTACCCAGGACGCGTCCAATCTGCCGGCACGCCTGTGGCATTCGCAGGAATTAGCGGCAGAGCATCCGGAAGCCGTCCTGCCTGTGGTGCATTGCCGGGAGTGTGGCGGTGTGGTCTGGATCACCCAGGAAACTGCCCAGGGGGATGGTTTCGATCCCGATCTGGACGCCATCTATACAGCATATTTCACTTTCCAGGCTTCGTCCCGCCTGTATTACCTGCTGTCCCAACCGCCGGCCCCAGGCGTCATGGCGCGTGAGCGGTATGCCCAGGGGTATATATGCCGACAGTGTCTGCGCTGGCATACCCAGCCGGATCCGCCCGCCCAGTGCCAGGCCTGTGGCAGCCCGGAAGTAACCCGGATGTGGCACAGTCAGCCCCAATGGACAGTAACCGGAACAGGACGGCAGATGCAACGCAGTGCCCGGTGTGCCTACTGTGGATCGAGCACAGGTACAGGCATTTTTGGCGTGTCCGGCACGTCATTGGCCAGTGCGCTTGTCAGTCTGCTCTTTGCCTCGAAAGCCAATGGGGATCCGAAGCTGCTGGCTTTCGGGGATTCGGTCCAGGAAGTAGCCCATAAGGCCGGCTTCATCGAGGCGCGCAGTTACCGTACTTTGCTGCGTCAGACGGTGGCGCATTGGATCTCGGGTCAGCCCGGCGCGGTGTCCCTGGACTATCTCCATGCACAGCTGGCTGCCGATATCCGGCAGACCTATGCCAATGCGGCTGAATTCGCCGGGGCCATGACCCATGTGGATCTGATGTGGAGGGCGAACCTCAGGGACCTGTTCGAGGGGGAAAGCGACCAGGATGCACTGCCAGCAGATATGGCGGCAAGCCAGATCCCGGACCTACACCCAAGTGATTTACAGGCTGTGAACCGTAGGCTGGAATGGGAAACCTTCAGTGAGCTGACGTTCAGATCCCAATTTGGCCGCACCCTGGAAAACACGGGTTGCCTGACCTTGGCCCTGGACAAGGCTGTGCTCTGGCACGTGGCCCGGGACATGAAAGCGGAAGCAGGCGAGCGTCTGGGTACGCTCTTTGCCACACCCACGACAGAAGAGTTCCTGCACTTTCTGCTGGGTGTGTTGTACCGCATGTTGCACGACGGCGCGGTACGCATCGATCCCCGTGACATTGACCCTGTCGGCACCTTGGCCCGGGAGCGCGCCAACTGGTTTGCCGTGATTCGTTCCCGGCAGGGTGCGTCTGACTACCCCCGTTACGGTCGTCAGGCGCGCAAACCCCTGTTACCCAGCCTGCAAGCCAAAGAGGGTTTTGCGGGATTGACCGATGCCGGTTCCTCTGCGCGCTGGTATCCCGTCTGGGCCCGGAAGAGTTTGTCGGGTGGTGAGACCCTCCGCCGGGATTTGCTCACGGATTTCTATGCCTTGACGTTTGCGCTTCTGACGAAGCACGGCTTGGCCGAAAGCGTGGAAGGACAGAAACAGGCTGCCGTGTGGGTCATACCTGCGAACAGGGTCACCGTCAGTGCCGCTTCGGTACGTCTCACCTGCAGCCACTGCCAGCGGCGTACGCACGTCCGGCCTAACCATGTGGATCTCTGGCAAGGTATGCAATGTCTCAATCCCGGTTGTCCCTCCGGTCGCCTGGAGGTAGATCCGGCAGACGCAAGCGCATCTATCCTCAGGGATCATCTGCTGCATGGCCGTTTGCGTCGCGTCAATGCCCGGGATCACACCAGCTTGCTGGAGACGGAGCGCCGGCGACGCATAGAGCAGCAGTTCATGGCAGGCCGGCATTCCTGGTACCCGAATCTGCTTTCCACCACACCTACGCTGGAATTGGGGGTAGATATCGGGGATTTGTCCTCGGTCTTGCTGTACGCTGTCCCGCCTGCCCAAGCCAACTATGTACAGCGTCTCGGCCGGGCCGGCCGGCGTGAAGGCAATGCATTGGGCCTGACGATTGTCAATGCACAGCCCCATGATCTGTTCTTCTGGACGGATCCCCTTGAGATGATCCAGGGTGCCGTGACCACGCCGGGCCTCTATCTGCAGGCCCACGCTATCCTGCGCCGGCAGTTTTGTGCCTATACCCTGGAACGTCTCATAACGGATACGGGGCAAAGCGCCCGTTTCGGCACGGTCAAGAATGCCCTGACTGCCGTGGCGCGCAAGGACGACGATCTGTTTCCCCTCAACTGGATCAGGTTTGTGGAACAGCAGGGTGCAGCTTTGCTCCGGGACTTTCAGGCGGTCTTTGCCCTGTCTGACCAACAGGAACTGAAGAAGCGGCTGGCAGATTTTGTGAACACCGAAGCAGCATTCCGGACAGCCGTGCTGGATGAACTGCACAGCGCAGAAACGCATCACAAGCTGTGGCAGAACCGGATCCGGAAGCTGGCCAGGGAGATTCGGCGGCTGCGCGATACCCAGCCCCGCCCGGCGGATTGGGACAAGCAGGTCAGAAGACTGGAACGGGATCGGCGCGTCTACGGCGCGATTAGCCGCGACATGAACCGGCAGGATGTCCTGGAGCTGCTGACAGATGGCGGAATTCTGCCCAATTACGCCTTCCCGGAAGAGGGTGTCAGGCTACGTTCCGTGATTTCCACCCAGGATGCAAAGGGGCAATGGCATCTCAAGCGCTATGACTATGTACGGTCAGCTTCGGCGGGACTCACGGAGCTGGTACCCGGGGCCAACTTTTACGCCGAAGGGCACCGGGTTCCCGTTAACGCAGTAGATCTGCGTATTTCAGAGCCGGAAGCATGGCGTTTCTGCCCGGACTGTCCCTATATGGCACGGGAATCCGGCAGCCCGGCCCTTGCCTGTCCCCGGTGTGGTTCACGTTACTGGCGGGACCAGGGCCAGTTGCACAAGATGGTACGCCTGAAGCAGGTGCACGCGGAATCCACGGCCCGGCAGTCGCGGATTGCAGACGACCAGGAGCGACGCACCCTGGTCCGGTACACCCGGGAAATATACCCGGCCTTTGATGCCCAGGAGGCCCGGGACGCGCATCTGATGCGGGTCTTGCCCCAGCCCTTTGGCTTTGAGTTTCTGCCCCGTGTCGAATTCCAGGACGTGAATTTCGGGCGCCGGGGAGAAGAAATTCTGCTGAAAGCGGCTGGGCGGGGCGTCCTGGCCGAAAGCTTTCTGCTTTGTGAGCAGTGCGGCCACGCCCTGTCTGCCCCCAAGGCATCCGGACAGGGCCCGTTGTGGTCCACAGGGCAGACTGACCAGGCGGCCTGGAAGGAGGAACACGCCCATCATTGCCCCGTACGGCGGGCGACTACTGATGCAAGTTACCGCATTGAGACATTTCTTTACCATGCCTTCCGGTCGGAAGCTGTCCGCATACGTCTGCCCATCCGCAACGCGGACGAAATCCAGATCGCCTCGTTCACGGCGGCTCTGCATCTGGGCCTGCGTCTGGCTTTCAGGGGACAGGTGGAACATCTGCAGTCGTTCATGCTGAGCCTGGATCAGGGCAGCACGAAGGTGCATTGGCTGTTTCTGTATGATTCCGTGCCCGGCGGTACCGGATACCTGGAACAGCTGGTCCGGCCGGACGTCTTCCATGAGGTCCTGCAGCGTGCCCTGCAGACAATGCAGGAGTGCACCTGCAATCAGGATCAGGACGAGGACGCGGAACTGCACAGGGACGGCTGCTACCGGTGCCTGCTGGGGTACCGGCACCGGACGCGCATGCCTGTGATCTCGCGGGATACAGCCATCCGGATGCTGCGGGAAATCCTGGGGCACTGGTCCAGCCTGGAGGCTGCTTCCAGTCTGGAACAGGTGGATGCTGCCCAGGTAGAGGAAAGTGAACTGGAGTTGCGCTTCGTGGCCTGGCTCCAGCGCGAGGTGCAGGTGGCCGGTGGCCAGTTCCGGTCTGCTCCTGTCAGACCCGGCAAGAACGGCTACGTGATCCGAATGGCTGGCGTCATTTGGGAAATCGAGCCCCAGGTGAGTCTGGGCTCCGGGGACAGTGTGGTGGTTCCGTCACGGGCAGATTTTGTGTTCCGCCAGATCAAGGGGGGCAGCCAGCTGTCCCGTCCCATTGCGGTGTTCACGGATGGCTGGGCTTACCATCAGGATCGCATTGCCCTGGATATCAGGCAGCGCATGGCCATCCGTGATTCAGGAAAGTTCTGGATCTGGTCTTTGACCTGGAATGATCTGAAGGATGAGCCTGCCTCTGCTCAAACGGGATGGAATCCCCTGTCAGCCCTGAAGACGGACGGGCTGCCCTTCCGGCATGAAGATGCTCGCACCTTGTTGCCTGACGTGCAGAGACATGGTTCGGCCAAGCTCCTGCTGCACTATTTACGGGCACCGACAGCGCGGATCTGGACGGCCGTGGCCGGCCTGCTGTCTTTGCAGGTGCTGGTTCAGCATCGTATGCAAAGTGAGGAATGGCTGGAGTGCATGGACGAGACCCATGCTGTGGCCAGTGACTATGCCAATGATATGCCCCTGCGTTCCCACTTTGGTCTGACCCGATGCCAGGCTACCTTTCTGGCGATTGGCATCGCCCAGTCAGATTTGTCCCCTACTATGAACGAAAGTGGACTGCATACGTTTCTGTACCTGGATGTGGATCCGGAGGACACAGAGCAGCGTTACTGCCAGTGGGCGGGGGCCTTGCACCTGTACAATATTCTCCAGTTCCTGCCGCGAACCTATTGGCTCTGTTCCACGGAAACGGATCCCCCTTTCCCGCGTATGTGGGTACCGGCCGTGTCTGATCCGGACGGCTGGGAAGAGTCGATGCAGTATCTGGATGCCAAGGTACGCGGCCTGGCCATGGATCTGCGTGCGGCCGGGGTCCCGGTCCCCGAGGTAGGCTGGGAGCTGATGCAGGCAGGCAGAGTGGTAGCCGAAGTGGAACTGGCATGGCCGGATCTGCGGGTAGGTGTCCTGCTGGAGGCTGTACCCGATGCCCTCCACCAGCAGCTGGTACAGGATGGCTGGACACTCGTGCAGGTGGACAAGGGGGAAACGGATGCCGCCGATTTGATAACGGTTTTGCACAGGGAGAGTGAAGCATGAGTCAATCACAGCCCAGGGTAGCCATTTCCAACGATCTGTTTGACATCCTATGGAAATTGCCCCACAAAATCCGGCCCAAGGTGAAATCATTTATTACCCGTTTCCAGCAACACCCCAATTCTCCAGGCATGAACCGGGAGCGCATACGGGGTACGCGCAATCTGTATTCCGTGCGCATTGACCAGAGCTACCGGGGCGTTCTGGCCCAAGACGCAGGGACTATCGTTCTTCTGCATGTGGATAACCATGATGATGCCTACGACTGGGCCAAGCGACACCGTTTTGAGGTCAACGCGGGCTCAGGCATTTTGCAGGTGTTTGAGCCCCAGCCTGTTACCGGACCCGATCCGGGCCCTGAGATCCCGGAACCGGTCGGGGTCCTGGCTACATTTCGGGATCGGCAGCTGCTGCGGCTGGGACTGCCGGAACCGCTCATCCCCCTGGCCCGCACCGTAACCGGTGAGGCGGATTTTGATGACATCAAGCAACAGTTTCCTGCAGAGGCCCAGGATGCCATGTGGATGTTGCTGTCCGGGTACTCGTATGAAGATGCGCTGGATGAACTCATGCCTGCCCGGCAGGAGGATGACATCGATCCGAACGATATCACAACGGCGCTGGAGCGTCCTGGCTCCCGGGCTCACTTCTGGGTGGTGGAAGATGAGGAAGAATTGAAGCGCATGCTGAACGCGCCCCAGGAAAAGTGGCGTGTTTTTCTGCATCCTTCCCAACGGCAGCTGGTGGATCGGATCTGGAATGGTCCGGTTCGGGTGCTGGGCGGTGCCGGTACTGGCAAGACCGTGGTGGCCATGCACCGGGCCCGCTGGCTGGCTACACACCAGGCCCAAGGCTCCAAAGACCGTGTGCTTTTTCTGACCTTTACAGCCAATCTGGCCGCTGATCTCAAGCGCAACCTGCAGGAACTGATTACCGACAACGAGTGCCTGCAACGTCTGGAGGTAGTACATCTGGACAGCTGGGTATACCGTTTTATGCGCCAGCATGATTTCCCGCAGACGATCGTATACAACAGTGCGGACGAAAGATTGGAGGAACCCTGGACCCAAGCTCTGCAAATCCGGGACGAAGCACTGGGTCTTGCGCCCCGCTTCTACCGGGATGAATGGTGCAAGGTTGTACTGGCCCAGGGGCTGTTTACGCGTGAGGAATACCTGCGTGCCCGGCGCACCGGCCGCGGTACGCGGCTGTCACGTATCCAGCGGGCACGCATCTGGCCCGTCTTTGAGGCGTACCGGGCACAACTGCGCCTGGCTGGCCTGATTGAGCAAGATGAGGCCTATCACACGGTACGGAACATGATCGAAACCGGGGCTGTACCCCTGCCTTACGTGGCTGTAGTAGTAGATGAAGCCCAGGATTTTGGTTATGAAGCGTTTCGTCTCATTCATACCTTGGCCCATGGTCATGGTTCGTCCTATCCCGACAAAGCCAATCGCCTCTTTCTGGTGGGTGATGCCCACCAGCGGATCTATGATCGGCAAGTGGTGCTGAGCCGTTGTGGCATTCAGATCAGGGGCCGCAGCTTTCGGTTGCGCATCAACTACCGGACTTCGGAACCTATCCTGCAGACAGCACTCTCCGTCCTGGAGGGCATGCCGGTAGACGATCTGGATGGGGGTACGGATACCCTGGCCGGTTACCGGAGTTTATTTGGTGGCCCTGCCCCGGAACAGCGGCAATTTGCTTCGTTTGCGAACGCTCTGCAGGACCTGACTGCATGGGTGGAACAGGTCAGGCAAGAGTGGAATTACCAGTATGACGACTTCTGTTTCGTGGCCCGTACGCGCAGATTGCGGGATGAGTGGGCAGGGTCCTTGAACCATCGGGGTATGCCTGTCCATTGCATAGAGGGTCGGGCCACTGATGTTGGTATCCGGGATGCTGTCCATCTGGCCACAGCGCACAGGGTGAAGGGACTGGAATTTTCGGCGGTCGTGATCCTGGATGCCGATCCTGAACATTACCCCTTGGCCAAGGCTCTGACACAGGCGGCAGATGACACTGACAGGGAGCTTTGTCGGCGTCGGGAATGTTCCCTCTTACATGTAGCGATGTCCCGGGCCAAACGGCACTTGCTGTTATGCACGCTGACTGCCTTTTCACCTTTCCTCAAGTCCATGCAGGACGAAGGGATTACTAAATAAGAGGATGATATACCTGAGCACAGACCAGCTACATGTTGCCCTGCCAAATGGTAAAATGGCCACGATGATGGGATGGAAGTAAATCTCTTGGGCATTGCCAGGTAGTAGGCAAAGTACCCCCCACGTATCGTGTACAGCGAAAAGATACAGTTCAGCCTATACGTGATTGCTATTTCGTGGTATGCCAATGGTCCAGCACATGGTCAGCCTGCGCGGATCGAGCCGATGCGTGAAACGGGGCAGACCCGTCTCTGCCCGTACGCACGAGCAGAACTGCAGGCAACTGCCCGGTACTCGGATATATATATATAAATTCCCTTCATTTACAAGTCCACAGATAATTGCTCAGGGTATGGATGCTGTCAGCGGGCAGGTCCAGCAGCCAGGTCGGAGATATCCCGCCAGCCGTATGAGACCTCTGGCAGAGTAACATCTCCGATGGTGATCGTCTTCTGGCTGACTTCGACTCCGCCCAGCGACTCGTAAAACCGATGGGCCGGATGGTTGTCCGCAAGTACCCACACCAGCATGGATATGAAGTCATGCTGCAACAGATGCTGGGCTACGGCTGTGACAAGACTGCGACCCAATCCCCTGCGCTGGTACTGTGGAAGCAGATAGGCGGCATAGAGCTCGCCCTGATACGTTGGAGTCCCATCACGCTCCGGCCCGCCGCCGGCAAAACCGGCGACAGTGCCTCTGTCCACTTCAGCCACAAAATTGCTCATTGCGGGTCGTTGGACTGCGAGGATGTCAATCCAGCGTTCTTCCCTGGCCTGATACGACATGCCAGCCAGGAACGAAGCGGGAATAATTCCGGCATAAGCCGTGCGCCACGTGTCGATGTGGACGCGCGCTATGGCACCGGCGTCTGCCAGCCTGGCTTCCCTGATGCGCATGTCTGTATCCTCCTGCCAAATGTCCTGCTCTGCAAGGTGTCCGGTTGTTTTCGGGCATCCCCTGCGGCCCCGTCTGTGGTTATTATCGCCTGAGAGACTGACCCGGCCTACATGTGTTGGTCCTGTGCGTAGCGACAGGCTTGATCAGAATGTTCCTCTACCGTAGCCCCAGTAGCCTGGTTCATACAGATGTGCTGGCCCAGTGGACTCCGTTGCGTATACGGTGACAGTCCTGACGTCCATTCTGCTTTGGACAGGCACTGACTCTGCCCCAATGGGCAAGAGTCAGGTCTCTGCAAACCGTGAGAATACATTCTGCTACGGATTTGGCTATCTGTCCGGCCCGTGTTGAGATTGCCGGGCAAAGGATCAGGTCTGTATGGCCCGCAGTGCCTGGAGGGCGATGCGTACGGTACGGCAAGTTTCAGGGATGAATAACGAATTGGTCTATAGTGCGGGAGTCTGGCACCTGGCCAGGCTTGCATCAGTCAGGAGATTTTGTATGGATTCCCCTTCCCCCCTTGGCCAACAGCTCGCTCCCATTACCATTGACATGCCGGAGACACCGCACACACGGAATCGCATGTTCAGGCAATCCCCGTCCAGCGTCATTGATGCCGACACCGTATACCACGCGGTCATGCATACCGAAAAAGGGGATATCACCATTCGGCTTTTGGCCGAGGCAGCTCCGGTTACAGTCAACAATTTTGTGTATCTGTCCCTGACCGGCTTTTACGCGGGTACCATGTTTCACCGTGTGATTGCCGACTTCATGGCGCAGGGTGGCGATCCTTCGGGCACCGGCACCGGTGGACCGGGGTACCAGTTCCAGGACGAATTCGATCCTGCCGTAGTTTTCGATCGTCCCGGCTTGCTGGCGATGGCCAATGCCGGACCGGGCACCAACGGCAGCCAATTCTTCATTACCTTTGTGCCGACAGCCTGGCTCAATCAGAAGCACACCATTTTTGGTGAAGTGGTAGCGGGCATGGATGTGGTCAACCGCATTCGTGTTCGTGACCCCCAGCGTGATCGTCAGCCCGGGGATCTGATCCGGGAAATCGCCATCTTTGCCCAACCGCAGGCGGATACATCTGGCTGATAATAGGGAAATTCTCCCGCAACGGCACCACTCGGCTGTCTATACTCGGAATGCTGCGGGCAGCGAGTGGATGCCTGCAGCCCATAAAAAAGAGGCACAATCCTTACTATGCACGGCTCTGTGTTTGGCAAAGTACGCCATGTTCCCCTCTGGCTGTTGATGAGCCTGATCCTGCTGGCAGCCTGTTCCCCCGGTGAGGAAACCGCATCTGCACCGGAGTCCGCCGCCGCGGCCACGTCGGCAGCCGCTGATGTGGCTTCCGCGCTTGACTTGGGCCAGCCGGTAGAGGCCATCGCCATAGACATGCCGGCGGAGCCAGCCGACCGTGACGGCATGTTCGATGCGCCGCCTGCCATGGTCATTGACCCGGATCGCATCTATTACGCCGTACTGGACGTGGATTCAGGGACCATCGTTGTGCAGCTGTTTGCCGATCGGGTGCCCCTGACCGTCAACAACTTTGTCTATCTGGCCCTGACCGGGTACTACGACGGGACTGACTTTCATCGGGTCATCGAGGGCTTTATGGCCCAGGGTGGCGATCCCACCGGTACCGGCCGGGGGGGACCCGGCTACCGGTTTGAGGACGAATTCGTCACCAATCTGATTTTCGACCGTGCCGGGTTGCTGGCCATGGCCAATTCCGGGCCCAACACCAACGGCAGTCAGTTTTTCCTGACGTTCGCACCGACACCCCATCTGGATCAGCGGCATACCATCCTGGGGGAAGTGATCCAGGGCATGGATGCCCTCAACGCCATCTCGTTGCGCGATCCGGGCCGTGCCTCTAGTCCCGGTGATAGCCTGCGCAAGGTGTCGATTTACGTAAGTGACAGCAGCATTTTGCCGGCTCCGGAACCGACCCCGGTACCCACCCCTACGCCGACACCCTACGCACCGCACGAGATGGACCGGGCAGGCACAGACAGACCGCTGGTGACACAGGTCCCGGCGGATCGGGTGGGCCTGTTCAATACACCCCCGGACATGGTCATCGATCCGGCCGGGACGTACACGGCCACTTTCAGCACGGATCAGGGCGACCTGGTGTTCACCCTGTTGCCGGACGTTGCACCGCTGGGCGTCAACAATTTTGTGGTTCTGGCCAAGCTGGGCTTTTTTGACGGCGTGCCGTTCGTGAATGACGGGAACAACCGGGTGTCCTTCTTTGGCCTGCTGGACGGGACCGCCGAGGGCCTGGTCGGGTATTCCCTGGTTGCCGAAAGTGGCTATCAGGGCGAAAATACGGGTCCTGGTCTGCTGGTCTACGTGCCTGACTGGAACGATCCCAACAAGGTACTGGGTGGCGTCCTGTACATCACCCGGGGCGCATGGGAGGCGGCCGTGCTTGAACGTATCGACGTCATAGGCGTGCAGACCGCCGGACAGGAACTCTTGTCGCTCCTGCATGGCGAAGCAGACGCGATGATCAATTCCATCACGATTACTACGGGGGAATGACGCTTCCAGGCAGCCGGCAAGCCACGCGCAACGGAACGGTAGTCGTCTAGCCCGTACAGGAGAGAAACATGAAGAGCTTGTCCTGGTTGTTCACGCTGTCGGTTCTGACGGCTCTGGTACTGGCCGGCTGTACCGTGCCACGGTTTGCGGCCCAGGAGCCGGATGAATCTCAGCCTCTCCAGACGATGTCGCCGGTGCCGGCAGACGAAGACACCGGCACCTTGCGCGTAATTGCCTATCGGGATACCTGGAGCGAATTTGAACCTCTTGACACCGGACTGTCCCTGGCCGTGGCGGAGGGCCAGGGATCTGCCACTGGGACGGCCTTCACCCCGGCGGAGGTGACACGCTTGCCGGAAACAGAAGCTCTCGTGCTGCTGGACCGGGTACCGGCCCTGCAAGGCCGGGAAGCTCCCGCAGCTCCCCTGCTGCCGACGGCGAGACTGAATCCGCCACCGGCCGGGACACAGGAAATCCTGCCCTTTCCGCCGGTGGTGACGGCCCCTGATCCGGATGTGCCTGCCGATCCGCTGGCCGCGCTGCAGGTTCTGCGCTATTCACCTTCGGAGGACACCGCCGTAGTGCCCAATGTCAGTGTCACGTTTTCCCAGCCCATGGTGGCACTGACGAGCCATGCGGTGCTCGCCGAGACAGATTTTCCGGTTGCGCTGTCCCCGACCCCACCGGGCGAATGGTACTGGATGGGAACCCGCACCGTTGTATTCCAGCCGGAAGGCCGCCTGCCGGGTGCTACCCGGTACCGGGTGGAAATCCCCCCCGGCCTGCAAGCGGTTGCCGGATCGACCCTGGAGACGGGTGTCAGCTGGGAATTCGAAACCGAGCGGCTGGCGCTGGCCCAGACCTGGCCGCCCGACGTCCCGCAGCCGGTGCGACCCCATGTAGCGCTGGAATTCAATCAAGCCATCGATCCGCTTGCCCTGGAGTCTTACATCTCGCTCCATGCCTCCGGCCGGGAGATTCCCTATGCTGTGCTCAAGCCAGATCTGCATGCCCTGCCGACCGCTTTGCAGGCGTTTCTGACCCGTACAGTCCCCGCACGCACACTTGTCCTGCAGCCCCTGGAAGATCTGGCACCCAACACCACCCTGCGTGTGGATGTGGCCCCGGGGGCCCCTTCCGCTGAAGGTCCTCTGCCGACGCAGGCAACACAGTCCATGTCCCTGCGTACCTTTGGCCCCTTGCAGATCCGCTATGCCAGTTGCCGGAACCGGCAGGAAGCCTGTGAACCTGGTGAAGGGTTCTTTATTGAATTCAATCACGATCTGGACCCGGATTCCCTCACGGCCGCGATGGTGAGTATCGATCCGCCCCTGCCGGAGGGCACCGTAACCGTATTCCCCTGGGGGAGTATGATGATTGAAGGTGACACGGCACCCAACACGGTATACAGGTTGTGGCTGCAGCCAGGATTGCGGGACGAGTTCGGGCAGACCTTCCGTGATCCGCAGGAGGTCCTGTTCCATGTGCGGGAACAGACGCCCTCGCTCCACTATCCACCCCCTATGCAAATCCTGGATGCCCGGAACGAGGGTCTGTATACCCTGTACTCCCGCAATTTGTCACGCCTGCGGGTCATTCTCTACCAAGTCGAACCCGAGGACTGGAAGCAGTTTCTCGCCCTGTACAACATGTATGAGGAACGGGATCCGGCCCGATATCTGGATCGTGCTCCCGTCCTGGATACATCCCTGGCCCTGGAGGCTTCCGCCACCGGGATGACGCGCACGGTGCTGGATTTGAATCCCTATCTGCAGGACGGCCAGGGGCATCTCATACTTGTACTGGTGCCGCCCCGCTCCCTGATAGAAACCCTGTTTCGGCGGCACCGGGACCATGCTCTCACCTGGATCCAGGCTACGGCTCTGGGTCTGGATGCCTATGCCGATCAGGAATCCCTGGTGGTGCATGCAACCTCATTGGCCACCGGCGAGCCCCTGGCCAATGTAGACCTGCAACTGCTGCCCCAGCAGAGCACGGCGACGACGGATGCCAGTGGTCATGCTGTCTTCGCATTGCCCGGAGGCCAAGTGGGGAACGATCCACTCCTGGTTGCCGCCCGGCATGGCCAGGACAGGGCTTTTCTGCCCCAGGCCTTTTACATGGATGAAGAAGCCCACTGGGCCTGGCCACGTGACCGGATCCATCATCAATGGCATGTGTTCACGGACCGGAATCTGTACCAGCCGGGAGAAGAGGTGCAGATCAAGGGCTGGGTGCGCCAAGTGGAATTTGCGCCGGACGGGGATGTAACCTGGCCCCGATCACGCCAGGCGCGGATCAGCTACCGAATTTATGACCAGAGAGGCGTCGAGCTGGAGCAGGGCACGGTGCAGCTCAATGCCAACGGTGCCCTGAATTTCACTTTTACCGTACCCGCAAACGCCAATTCCGGATCGGCCTATGTACAGTTCGAGTTGTCGGGCCTGTCAGGCTGGAGCCCGGGCCAGTACCATGAACTGGATTTTCGCATCGAGGAGTTTCGACGGTCTGAATTTGAAGTCGCCGTCACCACGGATCCCGATCACCGGTTTCTGGATGAAGAGCTGACGGTGAGTGCGCAGGCCCAGTATTACGGGGGTGGTCCCCTCCAGGGTACCGACGTCACCTGGGAGGTTATGGGACGGACGGCTGACTACGCCCCGCCGGGCTGGGATCGTTTTCATTTTGGTCTTATACCCGTGACACCCTGGCGCTGGGTACCCTGGGAGGAGGAGCCGGGAGTGGGCAGCCAGGCGAGCCTGTCCTCACAGCTGGATGCACGCGGCAGACACAGCCTGGCCGTCACGGCTTCCGCGTCCCTGCTGCCTGCCCCGCATACCCTGCAGGTGGAAGCGACGGTACAGGATCTGTCCCAGCAAACTTTTACCGGTTCCGCGCTGCTCATGGTCCATCCCTCCAGCCTGTACGTCGGTGGCCGAACCGACTCCTACCTGGCGGAAGCGGCCAAGCTGTACCCTGTGGAAATCATCGTCACGGATGTGGACGGCACCCCGATACCCTCCCGGGAGGTCCGGATCCAGGCATACCCGGATCCCGATATCGGCATGCCCACAGTCTCCCTGGCACAGGAACAGGATATTCCCAATCCGGAGTGTCTGTTGCAGTCGGCAGTTACTTCCGTCACCTGCGATTTGGTGTTCCCGGAGTCAGGCCACTGGTGGATCGACATATCGGTGCTGGATGCCCAGGGCCGCGCGAATCTCACCCGCCTTACCCGCTGGGTACTGGACGACGGGGTGACCATCGTGCCCGGTACGTCGTCCGGTCTGGTGGAGATGACCCCGGACCGGGATGAATACCAGCCGGGCGATGTGGCGGAGATCCTGATCCAGCCTCCCTTCTTGCCCGCCTACGGCACCGTGATCACGAATCGCGCGGGCATGGTTACCCACACGCCCGTCGAAATTGCCCAGGCGCAGTACGTGCTGTCCCTGCCTATTGAGGAAAGTCATATCCCCAACCTGCATGTGTCGGTGCTGCTGGCAGGACAGGCGCCCGATCCGGTCCTGGGCGAAATCCTGGTTCCGGCCATGGCGCGGGGTGATCTCAATCTGCGTATACCCCCGTATGTGCGGGAACTGCATCTGGATCTGCACATGGCAGACGCCGATCTGCAGCCTGGCGGTGAAGCGGCCGTCACGGTGCAGGTGACGGATCATGCGGGCCTTCCGGTCCCTGACGCCGAAGTGGTCCTGTTGGCTGTGGATGAAGCCATACTGGCCTTGACCGGCTATCAGTTCGTCCATCCTCTGGACAGTTTCTACCCTGACCGCTTTCTTGAGCTGTACACGTATCATCTGCGTCATTACATGCAGTCGGCTGCCGTTGACCTGCAAGGGGTAGGCCGAGGTGGCGGGCTTTTGCGGGCTGAAAGTGCAGCCATGGAAATGGAAGAGGGTGCTATGGCTCCCATGGCTGCTATGGCTACGGAGGGTGAATCTATGGCTATGGCCGATATGGTTGCCGATGACTCTGCGGAGAGTGCTGGCCGGGACTTTGCTGTGCGTACGGATTTCAACCCCCTGGCGTTCTTTGAACCTGCAGGCACTACCGATCAGGACGGCATGTTCCGGGGCACCTGGAATCTTCCGGACACGGTGGGACGCTACCGGGTGATAGCGCTGTCCACATCCGGCCCGCACCTTTATGGCCTCACCGAAACTTCCTATACGACCCGGCTGCCGGTCCAGATACGACCCCAGTGGCCACGTTTCCTGAACTTCGGCGACGTCGCCGCTATGTCCGTGCTGGTGGAGAATCAGACGCGTGAGGAGCAGGCATTGACACTCGTGGTCCAGAGCGATGGCCTGGACCTGGCCTACCAGGCGGCTGATCGTGCCCTGGATGCCCTGACCTTCACCCTGCCGGCACAAAGCCGCCAGCAGATCCTCATCCCGGCGACCGCCCGAGACACCGGGGAAAACCAGTTGCTCGTGAGTGTCTTCAATGAACAGGTACAGGATGCCGCGCTGGGATCTTTCCCCATCTATGTGCCTGCCTCCCAGGAAGGCTTCGCGGCTTACGGCATTGTGGAAGACACAATCGCAGTCCAGGGTTTCCAGCTGCCTGCCGACGTGCACCGGAACTTCGGGCAATTGACCATATCCACCTCGTCCACCGTGCTGCAGTCCCTGCTTGACAGCTATCAGGTGCTGGTCGATACCCGTGGCTGGGATTATCCGGAACGACTGGCGTCACGGCTGCTGGCCAATATCGCCCTGCGTGACGTCCTGTATGCCTTCAATCAGCCGGAGCTGCCGGTACCGGCAGCACTGGATCGCCATATCCAGGCGGATGTGGATGCGCTCGTCCGGTTGCAGCGACCGAATGGTGGATTTCCCCTCTGGGACGTCCGGGATCCGGCCTGGCCCTTCGTCAGCGTGCACAGTATGCATGCGCTCGCTGTCGCGCGTCATAACGGGTATGCGGTATCCGCAGAAGCGATGCAGGCGGGGCTTCTGTATCTGGCCACGATTGAACGGCATTACCCCGACTATTTCCAGCCGGCGACCCGCCGGTACATTACCGCCTATGCGCTGTATGTGCGCTCCTTGCTGGGCGATGTGGATCTGCAGGCAGCGGAACGCCTGCTCGGCAGTGTCCCGCGGGATTCCCTGTCCCTGGAAGTAGTGGCCTGGTGCCTGCTCGTAATGCACCGGGACGCCACCGCCCAGGACCGGGTGGCGGAATGGATGGAGTTTATCCTCAACCGGGTCAATGAAACGACCGGCAAGGCTTCGTTCACGCGGGAAGCCGTCGAACAAGACGGTTACCTGATACTGCACTCGGCACACCGGAGCGATGCCCTGCTGTTGCAGGCCCTGATGGCGATCCAGCCCGAGTCGGATCTGGTGATCAAGGTCGTGAACGGACTCCTGGCGGCGCGTGACCGGTATGGACACTGGGGAAGTAGCCAGGGCAATATTTTCGTGCTGCAGGCCCTGAACCGGTACTTCCGGCAGTATGAAGCGGTCGTGCCCGATTTCACGGCGCGCGCCTGGCTGGATGAGACTCTCGTGCTGAACGCCCCCTTCCAGGAGCGGGAAACCGCGATCCGCCACATATCCCTGCCGATGCCCTGGCTGTTTGCCGAAGAGCCGGAACGCATCCGGATCCAGCGTGACGGACAGGGTCGGCTGTATTACCGCCTGGGGCTTGACTATGTGCCGGCGGATCTGCAGCTGGCGCCCCGTGAGCGCGGCTTTACCGTGCTGCGCACCTATACCGGCGTCGACGATCCCGCCGATGTATGGCAGGACCCGGACGGCACCTGGCACGTCAGGCTGGGTGCACGGGTTCGCATTGACGTCACCCTGGTAGCACCGGGCACCCGGCACCATGTCCTGCTGGCCAGCCCCCTGCCTGCGGGTCTCGAGCTTGTGAATACGGCACTGGAAGGATCCCGGTCCTTTTCGGATCCCAACAGAAGCTCTTGGTATTATTGGTACTGGTTTGACCACCAGCAATTGCTGGATGAGCGGGCACAGGCCGTGACGACCTGGTTGCCCGCGGGCGTATACCAGTACGGCGTTGTCGCGGAAGCCACGACAGCCGGTACATTCCAGGTGCCGCCGCCCCGGGCAGCCGAGATCTACGCGCCCGAGACTTTCGGCTACGGTGCCAGTGAGGTTGTGGTGGTCGAGCCTGATTGAACTTGATGCAGCGCAAGGAAAGAGGCATGGACTGGTCCTTTGAAGTGCTCGCCCAATTCCAGGGCCTTACGGAAGGTCCGGTATGGACCGGCGACAGCCTGTTGTTCACCAACATTCCCAACAACCTGATTTTGCGCTGGGATCCGGCGACACGCCGGATTCAGGAACAATATACGGATACGAACGAGAGCAATGGCCTGATGCTGGATGCGTCAGGCCGTCTCTATGCCTGCGAAGGCGGCGGACGGCGCCTGGTGCGCTACCAGGCTGACGGCAGCCGAGAATCCCTGTGTTCCCACTATGGTCCGCACCGTCTCAACAGCCCCAATGACCTCGCGGTGGATCGCCAGGGCCGCGTCTGGTTTACCGATCCCCGCTATGGTGACGACCGCAGCGACATGGAGCTGGACCACGAGTCCGTTTATCGTTTGACCCCCCGTACGGAGGGCTCCTGGGACTGTGTCCGCATGACGTTGGATACGACGGCGCCCAACGGCCTGCTGCTTGCACCGGACGAGACCGTGTTGTATGTAGCGGAAAGCAAGTACGGCACGGGCGAGAAACGCGAACTGCGCGCCTATCCAATTCGGGCTGACGGTACTTTGGGGGAACCCGCTATCCTACACAACTTCTATCCGCACCGGGGTATTGACGGGATGTGTCTGGACAGTGAAGGCAATATTGTGGCGACGGCAGGCTGGGAACTCGGCGGACCCGGTGGCATGATCTATGTGTTTGCACCCAACGGTCGTGTCCTGGAAACCCATCCACTGCCCTGTAAGCGGCCCACCAACTGCACCTTCGGGGGCGAGCGTCTGGATGAGCTCTATGTTACGTCCATTGACGGCGATCTGCTGTGGGCCAAGACGCACCGGACAGGTTATCTGCCGTATGCCCGCTAGACAGGACATACGGCAAATGGTTCACCAGCCTCCGGCAAGATGGACCGGGGCAACGGACTGTACAAACACAGATTCAAAAGTGAGGAAGCAAGAGCGATGCTGAGTCAGACTGACGTTGATTTCTTCGATACAAACGGATTTCTGCACATTCCGGAAGTGTTCACAGCTGAGGAAACCCAGGCCCTGTCCAACGAACTGGACCGCCTGGTGGCCGAATGGGCTCTGACCAGCCCGGGCTGGGAAGGCAACTGGCGGGAAATCTACATGGACCCTGAAGTGGCCCGGCAGTCCAAGCTGACGGCCATGCACGATCTGCAGTTCTACTCGGAAGTCTGGTTTCGGGGCATTTCCCATCCGCGCCTGGTCGATGCGGTCAGTGCCCTCATTGGTCCCAACGTGGAACTCCATCATTCCACCCTGCACATCAAGCCTCCCCAGAGCGGACACCCCTTCCCCATGCACCAGGACAGTCCCTTCTACCCGCACCAGGAGAAAGGATTTGTGGACGTACTGGTGCACCTGGACGACACGAGCCATGAAAACGGGGAAATCCGTTTTCTGGCCGGTTCGCACAAGCAGGGAGCCCTGGAGCATCTAACGTCGGAAGGCATCTACTATTACCTGCCGCCCGAGGAATACCGGCTGGACGAAACGATCGCGGTGCCTGCCCGGCAAGGCGATGTCGTGGCTTTCCATCTGTGGACCGTGCATGGCTCCTACATCAACCAAACCAACCGGCCCCGGCGCCTGGTGCGCATTGGCTACCGGGATCCCCAGAACACCCAGATCGCGGGACAGAGTTTCGGTCGTCCCAACTTGTTGTTGCGCGGATACCGAACGCGGGCTCCGGAACAGGAACTTTTCCCTACAGGCTGACGGATCGGGCAACCCGCGCCGACCGGATATATACCCGGCCGGCGGGAACCTGTCCTGCAGCATCGGTTTTGGCTATCTGCCGGGAGGCTGTGAGTTATGCGCCTTGAAGAATTGAATCGTAAGCAGATTGACGACTGGGCTCCCGAGGCGACCGTAGTTCTGCCAACGGCTTCCATTGAACAGCACGGTCCCCACTTGCCTGTCGTCGTGGATACCCTGTTGTGTACGACAGTGGCCCGACGTGCCGTGGGGCAGGCCCTCCAACAGTGTGGTGAACGCACGATCTGGCTTGCGCCCACCTTTGTCTGGGGCAACTCACACCATCATTATCCCTTTGCCGGGGTGTTGTCCCTGACCAGTACGCAGTACATCGCGGCTGTGACGGACATTGTAGAAGGGCTGATTGCGTCAGGCTTTGAGCGTATCCTGATTCTGAATGGTCATGGTGGCAACACGGCACCCAATACCATCATTGCCCAGGACTGCGTGCATCGGCTGGGACACTTGGTGCATATTGCGGCTGCAGACTACTGGGATATCGGCCGGGCGGCTGTAGTGGCGGCTGGCCTTATTGACGATGACCGCATTCCTGGTCATGCCGGCGAATTTGAGACGGCTCTCATCTATGCCGTACAGGCCGATTTGGTTTCCGCTGAGGGCCTGCAGGTGGTCCAGCGCTTCAATGTACAGCGTGAACCGCCCGCCCGGTTGCCCCATGTGGCACTGCAGTCCAACGGGGCCTGGGTATCCCAGGGCGGTTATTCCGATGAACCGTACGTCGCTACCCGGGAACAGGGCGTACAAATGCTGGATCTGATTGTGGCTGAGGTATCCAGGGTGCTGGTTGCCATGCAACAACTGCCATCCCTGCTGGATTGAGCGTCAGGCCCTGAATCCACAGGCTGTCATTGACATAACCTGGCAGTCGGCAAGTTTGTACATCCCTCATTGCCGGAGGCCAAACACCTCTGGATCTGGGTGGGCCGTTGTGTCTGGCAGAGAGCTATAGCAGGGGCTTATATACAACTTCATACTGCATACATGTTCATGCATTGCAGACCACCTGACGGTGTAGCCTCAACGTGCAGACGCCGCCGCACCAGAGGCCCTAAATTCAGACAATCCCGTCCTGCAGGCCTTGTTGCAGGTCTGGCTGATGACGGGCTTCGCGGCGTATGCGGACCGTCTGGGTACAACGTTGGCAGGACTGGGAGGCGAGGAGATGTTTGATTCGTTGGTGGAGGCCCTGGAACACAATCTGGCGGAAGAGTGTGCGGAAGGTCATGCGGAGGGCCGTCTAGGTGCAATGATGGAAATGGCGCAGGTATTGTGGGGTCCGGGACAAGAGGCCGCCCTGGAGCCCCAACCCGGACATGCCCTGTGTACTGTGCAGGCCTTGTTCGATCTGCACCGCTACAACCTGACACCGCAAGCTATCGCGGCCGCCAACTTTGCCTGGCCTGACCCTGCCACCCAGCCGACAACCACCCAACCGGGCAAACCCTTACCGGATACAGCGAACAGAAGGCACTAGGGGGCGTGCATATAGGGCATGCACCTTACCGGTCACACCCCGCCTGTACAGGCACGAGGCAGGCATAGGGGATGCTATACGACTTCACACCCGTAGCAGGCCGGGCCGACGTGTAACCGACTGGCACGGGGATGGACTTGGCTTACCGGAGTCTACACAGACCAGTACCGAGCGGTTGCTGTGGCCCGGCCCGAGGGTAAACCCTTGGCCAGCACAAGGCTGAGGCTTATGCACAAAGAACTGGCATGGGGGCCCCTCTGCACGCTTCCCGGACGACACGTCGGCCGAAGCCTGGGTTCCGCACAGCGCTGTGTGTATCCCACCATGCCCGATGACTGCCGGGCCTGCCCAAAACGGTTCAGTGCCAAGATATATGGGCCCCAAGGCCCTTGTGGACTTCGTTCATGTCTACGTCACTGCTAACCGCCGGTTGAACACGCATGTAATGGGGACTATATACGGTTTCACACCGGGTAGGGTAGAATAGAGATGGCGCTCGGGGACGGCGCAACAGCGGGTGGAGATCGCAACACGGGCTGGTCTGTGAAGCCTGAACAAGTGTATTCGGCGTGGCACTCCCTTGGCCGCGATATGAAACCGTATACACTCCCCCATGAGACCCCTGCTGCGTGCGGGGGTTTTGTATTGGGGCTATATACGGTTCCACACCTGGTAGTGCAGACAGGGGCGGGCAGGTTAGAATAGGGCATGAACACAGAAGAGACCATGGCCTACCGGGGCGTTACCTTGCGGGTGCGACCGGGGTCCAAAGTCAAACATGATAAGATGCGCACCGCCGGGGCCTGCCGACGGGTGTGGAATGAAGCCTTGGCAATCTGTGTAAACAGCAGTATCAAGACTATTAAGGACGGCAAGACCGACAAACCATCCGTCTCGGACATAGCCCTGAACAATCTGTACATGCCAATCAAACAGGCATTGCCCTGGTTGCGTGAACTGCATGCCCATACTGTGCGCTATAGCATGAAATATTTGGCCGAAGCCTACAAGCGACACTTTGACGGGGCGGGGCAACCTGACTGGAAACGCAAGTTCAAAGACACACCCAAATTCACTGTGCCCGACAGGATTAAGGTTAAGGGCAAGAAGATCTACATCCCCAAGATTGGCTGGGTCAGATTGACGGGCAAGAACCCTTACACCAGTTACAAACCCAAGCAGGCCACGTTCAAATACGAAATCGTAAAAATCCCAAACAACGCATGGCGGCACATCGGGGCTTTCCCCCTTGCCGCCTGGTGCGCTGCATAGTCCGCCTTGTTCTGGGCGCGGGAACAGTTCATACCCAACGGCAGGCCCCCGCGATCCGGTACAGCTTGATAGCTCTGGCCTTGGAACCGGGACGCAACCGGAACGTCACACCCCTGTATGTCTTTACGCTTGCTCTTGCTTGGTGCTGTTACCTGTGCTCATCGGTCACACTCTGCCCTTGCCTTGCGGTGTGAGCTAATTCCCCTATGGTACGCCCGTCAGGCGTGAAACAGAGGCGCCATGGCACTTGCGGTAACCAGCGTTTCCATTGTGGCCGTGTCCGGTTGGCCCTGAAAACGCTCACCGGCCTGCAAGATCAGAGGGAGCAGGTCAGGATCGCCTGCCGTGTTCAGATACAGTCCCGGCTGGCCCAGAATCCAGTGCACGGCCTTGTCGATGTCGTCCGGATCTTCAAAGGGTTCGTACCAGGTGTTGCGTGTACTGGGCCTGCCGCCCCAGGGCCGTCGCGTGAGCCCCTTGATCGTCTGTATGGCTACGTTCTGCCGCTGGCATTCCTGCTGCAGGCACTGGAAATCCTGCCGGTAGGTTTCATTCTGATACAGCACGTAGTTCCAGGGCAAAAGGACCGAGTCGAAAGGGAATTCCGCCAGGCTTTGCAGGTGCATCTGCGCTACGGTCAGGCCGTGACCCGTCACGCCGATATAGCGTACCTTGCCCTGTTCCCTGGCTTCCTGCGCCGCCTTCAGCGCACCCTGCGCGCCCATGGCTGTGGCCCATTCGTCCGGATCCACCAGATTGTGGAGTTGAATCAGGTCAATGCAATCCACCTGCAGGCGCCGGAGCGATTCGTCGATCTGATCGCGGGCGGCCGCGTACTGGCGGTGGCCGGTCTTGGTGGCCAGGAAGAAGTGGTCCCGGTATTGGGGCATCCAGGGGGCGATCCGCAGTTCGGAGTCGCCGTAGGAGGCGGCCGTGTCGATATGATTGATGCCATGCTGCAGCAGCAGATCCAGAATCCGGTCTGCCGTGGCCTGATCGCACCGGTTGACGGCGAAAGCGCCGAAGATGATGGCTGTACTGTTGTGCTGTGTCCGACCGAAGGGTTGGGTATGGATCATGACGTTCCTCGGGATGAAGTGCAGACGAGCTACCAGCGGAATGCGCTGGGACCGAAGTTGGCCTCATAGAACGGGGAAACCATGGTGCCGGGCGGTACCAGGGTGTCCACCAGCTGGCAGTCGGCCGGGGTGATGTCTACGTCCAGGGCCCCCAGATTGTCTTCCAGCTGGCTGTGGGTGCGCGGACCGATGATGGCGCTGGTGATGCCTTGCTGCTGCATGACCCAGGCTAGCGCGAACTGGGCCATGGTACACCCCTTTTGCTGCACATGCTCCGCCAGGCTTTCCGTAACCCGGTACACGTCTTCCACCATCCGGGTATTGCGATCCGCACGCGTGGCGTAGCGACTGCCGGGCGGCGGTTCCTCGTTGCGCCGGTATTTGCCGGTGAGCAAACCGCCGGCCAGCGGACTCCAGGGCAGGAGGCCCAAACCGTACGCCCGGGACATGGGAACCAGTTCGCGTTCGATCCGCCGGTCCAGGATGTGGTAGGGCGGCTGTTCCGAGATGAAGCGGTTCAGACCGTATTCCTTGGCCACCCACAGCGACTCCATTACTTGCCAGGCAGCGTAGGTGCTGGTGCCGATGTACCGTACCTTGCCGTCCCGGATCAGATCGTCCAGCGCGCGCAGCGTCTCGTCAATGGGCAGATCGGTACGGGGACGATGCAGCTGGTACAGGTCGATGTAGTCGGTCTGCAAACGCCTGAGACTGGCATGACACTGTTCAATGACGTGCCGCCGCGAAGTGCCCTGCATGTTGGGATCGTCGTCGGCCATGGTGCCGTGCACCTTGGTGGCCAGAATGATGCGGTCCCGCTTGCCGCTGCGTTTCAGGGCTTCGCCCGTAATTTCTTCACTGGTACCGCGTGAGTACACGTTCGCGGTATCCACGAAATTGATGCCTGCGTCCAGGGCCGTGTCGACCATGCGCCAGGCGTCTGCGGCCTCGGTGCGGAGGCCAAACATCCAGGCGCCGAGGCAAATAGGGGATACCTTCACGCCGGTACGGCCCAACAATCTGTATTCCATGTGTTTTCCTGTGTGTATGCTGTTTGTCGTTGCCGTAGATATAAAGGGAACACTCTTGGCATCCGTATAATGGGGGCTGCATCTGCTGCTTTTGACGCGACACGGCGAGGTCACGTACTATGGCAAGTCTGCCTCCTTGGCAATCGGTGCTGGATGAATTGTTCCGGCAACACGAGCGTCTCCACAAGACCCTGATATGGCTGGAAGAGAGCGAATACCAGACGGAACTGCCGCCCACGGGGCAAACCCCGGTGCAACTGATGGAGACTCTGTGCCACCAACACCAGTCCATTGTGCATGAAGTGCAGGCCTATGGCCAAGAAAAACAGGTCAGCCCACCTCCCCTGCCGTCTTTGACTGCAGATTTTCAGGAAGACTGCTACCGGAATCTGTTGTATTTTCAGGACAGGCTGGCCGCGGTGGCAAACGCCCGCTTGCCGGTGCACCTGCATGATGCCTGCCGGCAGCTCACGGCGCAGGTAGCGTCTGCCCAAAGCCAGGTGGCCGCTTACTGGTATTCCCTGGCACGCTGGGGGCGTACAGCCTTGCGCGCCTTTGTGGCCGAACAGTTCGATCTGTTGCTGGACAGTGTGGGCGGACTGCCGGAAGAAGCCCTGTGTGAGCAGGTTGTCGCCGGCACCTGGACAGCCCGGGACATCCTGGCCCACGTCCTGAGCTGGGAGGAATTTGGCTGGGAGATTCTGCATCAGTGGCCCTCGCCGGCTCCCCGGAGCCTCCAGCCCTGGGCCTACGACGACATGGACCAGGCGAACCGGGATATGGTCCATGCCCGTAGCCACCTGGACCTGATCGACCTGATGGGC
The DNA here is from genome assembly GCA_965200385.1 of Caldilineaceae bacterium. Taxonomy (GTDB): domain Bacteria; phylum Chloroflexota; class Anaerolineae; order Caldilineales; family Caldilineaceae; genus Bin34. Next base: position 2,199,164 of record OZ241342.1, on the reverse strand, counting down.
GATTTGTATACCTACCGGCGACGTACGTTGCAATTCATTGATGCGTGCTCGGAGGAAGCACTGACCGGTACGGGAAGTTACGGCTGGGACGAAAGGGGAACCCTCGTGGCCTTCCTGTTGCAAATGGCCCAGCACCGCAATGAACACGCCCACGGGCTGTGGACAGCCCGGAACGCCGGTCAGTTGTCTTGAGACCGGCTGCGCCGGTCAGACACAGGGGACAGATCACTGCCCTGTCAGAAATTCCTGGACTTCCCGTTCCGCGCCGGGGGGCAATTGTGAGGTGAGGTTCCCCCTTTCCTCAATGGTGGCATCGCGCATCAGCTGATCCAGCCATTCCGTAAAGGCTGCCTGCGTGTCGGCCTCGATGTCGGCCGGGTCGCGGGGAACGTCGGGATTGGAAGCCAGTACCTCAATGATGTGGTAGCCAAAGTCGGACTTGACGGGCTCACTGTAGGTGTTGGGTTCTTGGGCGAAAGCCGCGGCTTCAAATTCCGGTACCATGCGGCCCGGACCGAACCACCCCAGATCGCCGCCATTGGCTACCTTGCTCGGATCGTCGCTGTAGAGATCCACCAGGTACGCGAAACTCTCGCCGCGGTCCAGTCGCTCCCGGAGCGCCAACGCCAGCGCCCACGTCTCTTCTTCGGTACGTCCCTCCAGGACAGCGGCGTCTGCCGCCGATTCTTCGGTGTCGTTGGTCGGGGCCTGATCGTTGAACGTCAGGAGAATGTGACGCGCCCAAACTTGCTGCTCGGTAGTGGCCGCTGCGGGCGCTCCAACCTGCTCCAGCATCAATTCGCGCAGGAGGCGGGCCCGAATCACGTCCTCGTATTCCTCCACCGTCATGTTGTAGGCGTTACGCAAGTCATTGGCGAGGCCGTCACGCCCTTGGGTCATATCGCTGTCCGTCAGGATCTCGATGGGCACAGGCGTCGCTGTGTGCGGGGGCAGAGCCGTGGGCGTGGCGTCAGGTTCTGGCTCCGGCGTCGGTGTCAGTTCTGCCACAGCCGTGGCTGTGGCTTGGATTTCCTCCTGTTCCCGGCGTGCGGTGATGGTGGCCGTGGCCTGGGCCGGCGTGAGTTTCTCGTAGCGCTGGGCAATCTCCTCGGCCAGATAGGCCTCGATCTCCGCCTCGTTTACGGTCACGTCTGCCTGGCGGGCCGCCTGGGTAATCAGGCTTTCCTCGATCATGAGGGTTTTGACCCGTACACCCATGCTGAAGGCGTCACTCAGAAAACTGTGCAGACTCTGGATTTGGCCCTGCAGATTCAGCTGTCCCCCAAACTGCTGCTGGAGCAGCTGGTAATAGGCCAGTTGATCGAGAGTAGACTGGCGCTCGAAACGATAGCGCTTGCGGAAGTCCTCCGTCGTGATCTTCTGCCCGTTTACGGAGACTACGGTCGTGGAAGGCAAATAGATGAAGTTGAGGAAGAGTCCAACGAGGACGAAAAGCGCCGCTGCCCCGCCGGCAATGCCACCGAACAGCAGAAAACGGTTGTCGCGTTTCCGTTGTTGTGCGGCCAGCCGCTGCTCCTTGAGCGTCTGGACACGTTCTTGCTCTTGGTTATTCCGTTTCCGTTTGGCCATAAAACAACCTGATTTTACCTGCACCCGACAAGGTATGGCGATCGGGCAATGGTCAGGACGACCGGCTCAGCGTCTGCGCACGCTGCGAATATGTCCCGGTGTGTAGGGCAACAGGGCCAGGTGGCGTGCCTGCTTGATAGCTGTCTTGACTCGGCGCTGCATCTTGGCGCTGATGCGCGTCTTGCGCCGGGGCAGAATGCGCCCCTGACCGTCAATGAAGCGGATAAGCACTTCTACATTCTTGTAGTGAATGTCGGGCAGGGAAATGTCAGACATGGACTGCCGGGGCCGGAAGCGGGTCTGACCCGGATCCATGCGCGGCTTGTACAGGGCAGGTTTGCGCAGGCGCGGGTCCATGCGTTCCGCGTCTGCCGGAGCGTATGAGCCCGGACGGTCCGGGGCCCGGCGGGACGCCGGGGCTGACACAGGCGCTTGGGGGGTGTCGGGTTGGGGCGATGCCGTCGCGGCTGCTGTCTCTGTAGCCTCTGCTGCTGTGGTTGCGGCTGCAGGCTCGGTGGCCGGGGCAGAGTCCGCTTGGGATGTGGCTGCGGTCGGCTCCTCAGCAGTCGTGGTGTCCTCACTGGCGGGCGTAGCGGTGTCTGCCGGTGGGGAGGCTGCTTCCACAGCTTGGCTGGCGGCCGGTTCCTCTGTTTCCGGGGTTGGGGTTACAGGGGCCGCGGCTGCGGGCTCGGTGGCCGGGGCAGAGTCCGCTTGGGATGTGGCTACGGCTGGCTCCTCGGCAACCGCAGTATCCTCACTGGCGGGTGTATCGGCGTCTGCCGACGGCGGAGCCGCTTCCAGGTCTTGGCCAGCGGCCATCTCGGCCGTAGTCGGTTGCGGGGCAATGGTTTCTGTATCCGTGGTTTCAGGTGTACGTTCGGTGTCGTTCATGATATCTCGGGAGCGAATCTGGAAAATGGAATTGACCCGGGCCAGCAGATCTGCGCGGTACCGGTGTTGCCGTACGGTGGGACAGGAGACACGGCGCTCGGGAGCAACAGACAGGACGGTGCGCTGAAATCAGTCACGCGGGCGTCTGTCCATGCGGCTAAGGGCGGGTAATCGGTACGCAGGCAACGTCTGGTGACTAGTACACCGGATCCCGTGTGATCAAATAGCGCATGACGTTTTCATCCAGATTGAGCATACGCTCAATCGCCGCTACGTTGGCCGGCGCGATTTCAAAATGCAGCATGACGTAGTAGCCTTCCATCTTCTTTTGCATGGGATAGGCCAGCTTGCGCATGCCCCAGTGATTCTCGAAAACGATATTGCCGTCGTTGCGGTCAACGATCTGGGCCACTCTCTGGTTGGCACTCTCCAGATCGAGATCTCGCAGTTCGGGGACAAGGATGTAGACCAGTTCGTAGATCTGGAATTCGCTCGACACGTTGGCAGGCTCCTTTCTTCGGGGTGGCACACGCTCCGTCGACGTGCGCAGAAAGCTCAGGCAAGCCGACAGTCTATCATCCCTGTCCCGTCTTGCTGCAAAAGTGGACAAGGATGCAGACCGAATCCGGTCCGGTACCAAACGGGTGACACCGGGGTTCTCCCGCTATGGCTGTCAAGCAGTTGCAAGGAGGATCCAGAATCAGACAGGCCCCGTCAATTCACGCCGATTGACGGGGCCTGGCCGTTTGACAAGCCGATTCTTCAGAGGAACCGCTTGTACTTCATGCCTTCACAGCACAAGGCTTACATGTCAGAGTGACAGACCATACCCAGACCCATGCTGATCATGGCCAGAATCTGATCCTGGGGTATCCCCTCCAACATGCTCATACCCATCGCTGCCACGCCGGCTATCTGGTCGGAAGACATTGCGCGCACCATGTCCAGGCTGGAAAGTGCCATAGCGGCGAGTTCCTCGGGTGACATGGCCTGGGCCATGGCCAGGCTCATGGAGGCCATCGCAGCCAAGTCGTCAACCGACATCATCAACATTGAGGCGTCCAGCCCAGCTGTGGCCAGACCCATCAGGATCATGTCTGCCATCAAGTCAGGCGAAAGCCCCATCAACAGGCCAGACACGTCCATGATCGTGCCGGTCACCAAGTCAGCTCCGACCATGGCCACCAATTGCTCCGGCGATATCATCGCTGCCATGTCCAAACCCATGGAAACCAGACCTGCTACCTCTTCCGGCGACATGGCCTGCACCATCATCAGGCTGGATGCAGCCATCATAGCGACTTCATCAGCAGACATATGCAACATTCCGCAGAGATCTGCTTCCATCGCCATTGCAGGCGTTGCCATGGTCAACATACCCAAGACCAGCACAATGGCCATAACTCGACGGGCGAGTACGCTTACTCGTTTCATCAGATTGCTCCTTGACATGATTGAAAAACGGGAAAGGCCGTCCTGCAAACCGAACACGGGGCTGTCTGCGTGAGGAACCCGTACCAGTTGCAATATCCTGGGAGAATTCTAGCATTAGTATGGTGCAGGAGCAAACCCCGTTGAGCAGTTTTTGCAGATCGAACACTGCCCGGGGCCGCGATGAAGACCTGGTCAGGGGACAGCCAAGGCGGAGCAGGGAAACCGGGGAGAGGCAGAAGGCAAGACAGAACCTGAGGACTTGCCAGTGACTGGTTCACCGTTTTTCGGCCACAAACAGCATGGTTTCAGAATGGTCATCCAGTGGGGTGCAGGTGTAGGAGCCCCATACATGGAGGAGCCGGAATCCGCACTGTTCCAGCAGCAGTTCCACTTCATGCGGCCAAAGAAAGCGGAGGGCAAAGCGGCATTCAGCCTGCTCCAGGCTGTCGTCGGCATGCAGCGTTTCAAACATGAGGCGTGTGTACTGGATCTGACGAGTCCAGTCCACGGCCCTGTACATCCACTTGGTGATCCAGGCACCTTGGTGACCGGCCCAGGCATCCACAGATTGCCAGCTGCCCTCCTGCAACACCAGATCGCGCACGGGCGGATTGAAAAGATCAAGCACGAGGCAGCCCTGCGGTCCCAGATGACGATGGACGGCGGTCAGCGCAGCCTGTTGCCAAGCGGGCTGCACCAAGTGCATCAGGGTGTTGGTCGCCACAATCGCCAGGCTGAAATCCTGGGGCTGGAGCTCGAATTCCCTCATGTCCTGGCAAAACAGCCGGGGTTTGACCGCCGCCGACAGGTCACGCAAGCGGTGTTGCGCCCGGGCCAGCATCGCAGGCGACAGATCGAGGCCGGTACAGGGAATGCCCTGTTGGCACAAGGCCGCGAGCACCCGGCCGGTACCACAGCCCAGCTCCAGCACGGAGCCCTGGCAGTCTTGGGCGATCTGGATGATGAGCGGCAGGTCTTCGTGAAAGTTGCGGTAATCCGCATCGTAAAAGGGGGCGATGATCTGCAGGTTGGCGATCAGTTCCCGGTGGTAGGCGTGAGGTGCAGCTGCCACATTCCAGTCCATGGTCATCCGATATCCTGTTGGGCTATGCTTGGGCTTGGACCGAACATTCTCTGTACACAACTTGAATCCCGGAGTGTATCATGGCTATAATGGCAGTTTGCACCAAATTGAGTCAGGCCCGTGTGCGTCACGGACTTGGCGGTGGCAACCCCCAGGCGCAGGTGACATGATCCCTGCAGCCACCAGGCCGCCCTTGTGGCCTGCAGTCCAAAAGAGTCCCGTCATGAACCACCAAGAAGCAGTCCTGATGACCCGTGAAGGCAAGCGAAAGCTGGAACGGGAATTGGAGGAACTTACGACCGTACGACGCAGGGAAATCGCGGCCCGGCTGAAGGAAGCCATCTCCCATGGCGATCTCAGGGAAAACGCCGGCTATGAAGAAGCCAAACACGCGCAGGCTCTCCTGGAAATACGCATCCAGGAAGTAACGGAAAGTCTGGCCAACAGCGTCTTGATCGAAGACGTGCCGTTCCGGACGGACAGGATCACGCTGGGCCGCCAGTTTGTGATCCGGGAAGAAGGTACGGACTTTGAGGAAACCTATGTCATTGTGGGCACCACAGAGACCGATCCGACCCTGGGGCGCATCAGCAATGAAAGTCCGATGGGACAGGCCTTGCTGGACAAAAAAGCGGGGGACACCGTAACCATTCAAACGCCTGCCGGCGAAATTGCCTTCCGCGTCGTCAGGATCGAAGACGCATGACCCACCCGGCACCGCAAGCCGCTGGCCATGACAGGACGCGTTTCACGGACCTGGCCCGGCGCAATGATCAGGAACGGGCGCGTCTGGCCAAAGTGCGTACCTTGCGGGAACAGGGTATTGATCCCTACCCGCCCCGCGTGCAGCGTTCCCATACTGTGGCGGCCTTGCATGACATGGAACCGACAGCGGAAGGGACGGAGGCTCCGGTACTGGCCATTGCCGGGCGCATTGTCCGTCTGCGCAATCTGGGACGCCTCTCGTTTGCCGCCCTGGATGACGGTACCGCGACCATCCAGATTATGGTGCGCAGCCAGCATGTAGGGAAAGAATGGTATCGGGATTTCTGGAACCGGCTTGTCGATCTGGGTGATTTTCTGGCTGTGCAGGGCACTTTGACGCGGACCCGGACAGGGGAACTGACGGTAGATGCCCAGAGAATTCAGATTGCCAGCAAATCGCTGCAACCCTTGCCTGACAAGTGGCATGGCGTCCAGGACCCCGAGGTACGCTACCGGCGGCGGTACGTGGATCTCATAGCCAATCCGGACGTGCGGGACATATTCCGTGTACGAGCGCAGATACTGCGCCAGCTCCGGGCGTATCTGGACGAGGCCGGGTTCCTGGAAGTGGAGACGCCTATACTGCAGCCCATCTACGGTGGGGCGGCCGCCAAGCCTTTCGTCACCCATCACAACCAGTTGCACCAGGACCTGTACCTGCGCATCAGCTTTGAATTGTATCTGAAGCGACTGATCGTGGGGGGCTATGACAAGGTGTATGAAATTGGGCGTGACTTCCGGAATGAGGGCGTGAGCTTCAAGCACAATCCGGAGTTCACCCAGATCGAGTTCTATGAAGCCTACGCGGACTATGCCCGGATCATGGACCGCATGGAAGAGATGCTTGCAGGAGTGGTGGAAGCCGTCTGTGGCAGCACCACCATTCGGTACCAGGATGCCGAAGTCTCATTCGCTACGCCCTGGAAGCGCATGACCCTGCGCGATGCCATTGGCATGGCCACGGAAGTGGACATTGAAGAACATCGAACTGCGGATGGTTTGCGCGACGCCATGCGGCGTGTAGGCATTGCGGCCGATCCGGATGCCTTATGGGGCAAACTGGTGGATTCATTGTTGTCCCGGTACGTGGAACCCAAGGTACGTGATCCGCTTTTTCTCATGGAGTACCCCCGGGAAATCTCGCCCTTTGCCAAAGGTGTACCGGGCAGTGACCATCTGGTGGAACGCTTTGAACTGTTTGTGGCCGGCATGGAGTTGGCCAATGCCTTTACCGAAATCAATGATCCCCAAGACCAGTATGAACGTTTTCTGGGTGAAGTGTTTCGCGAGAGCCAGGGTGATGACGAGGCGCAGCAGATGGATGAGGATTTCGTGGAGAGCCTGGAATGGGGCATGCCGCCTACCGGTGGTTGTGGCATGGGGATTGACAGGCTGGTAATGCTGTTGACAGACAAAAGCACCATCCGTGAAGTCATACCCTTTCCACACCTGCGCGAATATCACTAGGGAGACGACAACGAAAAAATGGGGGACTATATACGGTTTCACACCGGGCCGTGCAGACAGTAGCGGGCAGGCTAGACTAGGGCATGCACAGGGAAGTGACGATGACCCATCGGGGCCTTACCTTGCGGGTGCGACCGGGGTCCAAAGCCAAGCATGACCAAATGCGGCGGACCGTCGGGGCTGGCCGACGGGTGTGGCATGCAGCCTTGGCCATCTGCCAACAACAGTATCGAGACTATTAAGGACGGCAAAGCCGACAAGCCCTCGGTCACGTTCATAGCCCTGTGCAAGCTGTACATGCAGCTCAAACGGAAATTGCCCTGGTTGCGTGAGTTGCCCGCGGACACTACACTGTACGCTCTACCCTGAAGCACTAGGCCGAAGCCTACACAGGGCAGGGCAACCTGACTGAAAACGCAAGTACAAGGACACGCCCCAATTCACTGTGCCCGACAGGGTTAAGGTTAAGGGCAAGAAGATCTACATCCCCAAGATGGGTGGGTACGGTTGACAGGCCAGAACCCTTACGCCGGTTACAAACCCAAGCAGGCCACGTGCAAGTACAAAGCTGGGCATGGGTAGGTGTCCATCTTGTACGCCGTGCCGGACCCACGCCCGCCCCGACCTGCCAAGCCTGTGCACCCCGTCGGCCTTGACCGGAACGTGGGGCAGGTCGCGCTCAGCACTGCAGTCATGTATGCACTACCGGAGCTTCCGGTGCCCGCACGGCCTCAGCAGGTGCTATGGGCAAAGCCAAAGGGGGTGTCACCGGTATTTCTGTCCTCTGCAACAGGGCAACATGCGTTCCTATGGTACCACATGCCCACGTTGGCCCCGGAGGCCGTGACACAGTGAGTGGTGCATGGGGTCTGCACGCCGCTGCCGACGCGTGCAGACTTTGCACAGCCACCAAGCAGTTTTCCCACTGGTTAGCTGGTGTCAGTGTGCTTCCGGTCGGCCAGACCTGGGCCGCATGGTGTATTTGGGACGGTAGCCAAGTGCTGGCCAGGAGGGGCATGGGGGAGCAAGCCCGGATACATGTGCCTGACCTGTAGCGGTAACGGCAGGGATATCCGGTCAAACAAAAGTAGTTGAGATTGACCGGGTCATCCGTTATGCATCAAGCGTTTGCAGGCATACTACACCTGTCAACGCCGCAACAAAAGGCTCTTTCAAGCGTCTTATATAAGTAGACAATGGAATAGCGGCCTTGAGCAAGGCTGCATAATCCTGCTCATCATTGCATGGCTTACATCGCTAGGGAGATTGTGGTGCATATATCGTTGCCTAGGCCAATTCTGTTATTCCGCAATACTGTTCGATTGCCAATTTGCCTTTTGTTCTGTGTCCTGGCATTAGCCTTGGGCTTCTTCCTGTTCACACCCTCCTCTGTCTGGGCAGTCGACGAACCTTGTCCCCTGGGACAGGTTTGGTCTGGCAACAGCTGCACTTCGGAAGCCGATCGCACCTGCTTTGCCGGATTCATTTATGTGCAGGACCAGGGCTGTGTCCTGGCACACCAGGGCATATGCGGTGCCAGCAGCTATGTCATGATGGGCGGTCGCTGTCAGCTGGAACATCAGGCCTGTACAGCCGGTGAGGCTTGGCGCGATGGCAGTTGCCAGACCCGGGACGAAACCTCCTGCCCTGCCGGCCAGGAGCACATCAACGGCTTCTGTCGCGATATTGTCGATCCTGTCTGTCCCGTGGGATACAAGTGGAGCAGCAACCGGAACCGGTGTGTGGATGAGGATGCCCGTGCCTCTTGTCCCAGCGGTCATGTCTGGCTAGGTAACCGCTGTACCTCTGAAGTGGACCGCACGTGCCCATCCGGATTCGTTTATTCGATGTACCGGGGATGTGTTCCGGATCAATCCAACATCTGTGGTAACAGTCGCTACATACTCTTTGGAGGGCGGTGCCAGAGACACAATAAAGCCTGTGAGGCCGGAGAGGTCTGGCGCGACGGCAGTTGCCAGACCCGGGACGAAGCCTCCTGTCCTGCCGGTTGGGAGATGGTCAATGGCTCCTGTCGTCGTATCCTGGAAAACTTCTGCCCACCTGGATCCTCATGGATCGAAAGCCGGAAACGATGTGGAGAGGCAGGCGACGATAACACTGGCGGCAATAGGGACCCGGACGCCACCAATCCGAACGGTGATGGGGGCAATCCGGGTGGTGACAACCCGGGTGACGATGGGAACGGTGCGCCGTCCCCCCAACCTACAGGTTCCACTGCGTTGTCCAGTATTAGTGTTGTTGAGGGGAACACCGCCATAAACGTAGAATTGGAAATCAATCGGCCGCTATGGATGTATGAGTATACGGGTGCCAGCGCGGACACATGGTATCTCATGCAGGGAATTGACACCATTACCTTGGAGGCCCGCTGGCAGCCGGCTGCTCCACCATCCTCTCTTGCCCCACAATCTGACCAGGCTACTGAGCTGCATGTCTCCTCTGCAGAAGACCCGGTGTTGCCCATGGACACCTCGGACCACGAGTCAGGGACCAGTGCGCTGTCTGTCGTAACCGTTAACGAAGCCGCTAGTTGCCAGACGGTGCCCTTTACTTCTGGCACCATCTCATACGACTTCAACAGTGACAATTTGCAGTTCCCGGATCCGCCGGACAATACCGACGGCATCTGGGATGTATACATAATTGTGACGTTTGTAGATATTGTGGCCTCCTTCTGTGATGTAGACACCCTCCGGATCCCTGATCGAACACTGACCTCTGCGACCTTGGAAAAGCGGGTTTTGCAGGCCACAGGGAATGAGGTAGTGTCCAATCTGGCACCGGGCTTGGCGCATTTGGTCAACATGCCCATCCTGGACGGCTGTACCGAAGCGTTCCGGCAGGTCATCGAGCTGACAGCACCAGATGATGTCACAGGTAAGTGGCGTCAGTACAACCTGTTGACGGAGGTAACCATCGATACCGAAATCACCGACTTGCCGGACAGTGGGATTGACTGGACGGTCACGGCTCGGTGCCGCAAGAACGACGAGATGATTTCTCTGATCCACACAGCGACCGACGCCGGCCGCAATCAAGTCGTCCTGCAGGCACCAGCTTCTGAAGATACAGAGACTGAATGAGGGTATCAGGGTATCCCCTGGCCGAGGATTCGGGAACGCTGGTATTGCTGCGATCCGGGCACGGTTGGCTACAGAAACCCCTTGCAGAACAGAACCGGCTTTGTGATACGGCCCCGGGGATCCCCGGGGCCGTATGGTCAAGGCGAGGCCATGCATCCAAGGGCATGACCGGACCGGGAAGGAACATGAACGCCAACGCACCGATAGACAGGGCAGCACGGCTTGCTTGCCTGCAAATCCGATAATCCAGTCTGGGGCCCGGTTTGCACCGTCTGACGGCGGTGTTGCGCTGTTGGCGAAGATGAAGTGGCCTCTGTTCACCTCTTGCAACGAAGCACGTCAGGCAGAGGGGTGTGCCAGCGGGAGTCTTGCGCATCCCAACTGTTTCAGGTGCGTACCTGATAGGCTGATGGCACGTGAAGTGTCTCCCTGCAGGAGCCGTTGGCCGGAGAGGTGATACGCTCCCGACTAGTTCACACAATGCAAATTGCCCCGCGCAGAGCTGCGCGGGGCAATAGACGGAACAGGGAGAACCCGTGAGCCTGAACTGCATTGAGCCAGGGATTATGGAAGTCGGGGCGAGAGGATTTGAACCTCCGACTTCAGCGTCCCGAACACTGCGCGCTACCTAGCTGCGCTACGCCCCGAAAAAGCTGTCGGCTACCCACAGAGGGAAGCGTCAATATTGTAGCACATCCCACAACATGTGCCCCTGAAATCCCGGCTGCAATTCAGGATGGACTGATGAAATTGGGCAAACCGGAACGGTGCCTTTGCCCCTGGTTGAGTGGCACACGCTCTACGTTCCGCGTGTCCGTTACACGCGAGACAGTCGACCGCCTTTGGGTCTGCTGCGAACCACCGGTGCCAATGATTTCGCCCAGGGTACCCGCATTGTTGTTGAACCGGTCGAAGGGGATACCCGTCGCGAGCAAGGTGACATGTATCTCATCGCCCAAATCGGGATCCATGGCCCAACCCTGAAAGATTTCGGCATTGGGCGTGACTTCACTCTTGATCGCCTCGCCAATTTCCGCGAATTCCTGCAGCTGGGGTGCCGACTGTGCCTTGATGTTGTAGGCAACGCCCGTGGCGCCCGCAATCGTGGCGTTCAGCAACGTACTGGAGATGACCTGATCCGCGGCTTCCGCGGCCCGGTTGTCCCCTACGCCCTTGCCGATGGCCATGAAGGCTCGGCCACCCTTCTGCAGCACGGTCCTGATGTCCGCAAAGTCCAGATTGATTTCGCCCTCGATCGTGATCATGTCACTGAGGCCCTGCACGCCCTGCTTGAGGATCTCGTCGGCGGTGCGGAAGGCCTCTACGACCGTGGCTTTCTTGTCCAAGATGTCCAGCAGCCGATCGTTTTCAATCACAATCAGGGCGTTGACGTGTTCCTGCAGACGCTGGAGGGCCCGTTCCGCGACACTCTTGCGTACTTGGCCTTCGGTCGAAAAGGGCATGGTGACCACACCCACCGTCAGGGCACCGGCATTGGCCGCTGTTTCAGCCACGATGGCAGCTGCCCCTGATCCTGTGCCACCACCCAGTCCGGCCGTGATGAACACCAAATCAGCGTCAGCTACGATGGATTCGATGTCGCTCAGGTTTTCTTCCGCGGCCTTCTGGCCGATTTCCGCCTGGGCACCGGCACCGAGGCCCTTGGTGAGCTTCTCACCGATGCGGACCCGCTGGGGAGCGCTGGATTTCAACAGCGCTTGTGCATCCGTGTTGACGGCGATGAATTCAACGCCCTGCACGCCTTCCTCGATCATTCTCTCAACAGCGTTTTGGCCACCTCCGCCCACGCCAATGACTTTGATTGTTGCGAAGTTTTCACTGAAGGGAGATTGTGCACTCATGGGATGGAGTTCCTGTCGATGTTCTATCTCGCTGAAAGATAGCTGCGGTGTCAACGATAATAATGCACTACAACCGGGCACAGCGAAAATGCTGCTTAGGCTGAATTCTACATACAAAGCCCGCCAAGCGCAAAATACGCTTGTATGCCAGGTGCCACCATAACTTCATCCAGGCAGAAAGCTGGCCAGAATGTTGCGCACTGTGCTGCGCCATACAGGTTGCGTATCCGTGCGCGGCCCGGTGGGTGCAGGCAGCAGGTGATCGTGATTTTGGGCATTCCACAACAACAGGCCGGCCAGGGTGGCGTAGGCAGGTGACCGGATTTCGGTGGCCAGATCCCGGATGGGCAGGGTGTAGGCTACGGAAGCGGTGCGCACCGGCAACTTGAAGTGGGCGCGGCAACTTTCCTTGAGCCGCTTTAACCGGGCAGCGCCGCCCGTGAGCACCAGGCCTGCGGGCAGCGTGTGCCGGAAACCGGAATGGCACAACAGCGCGTCCAGCTGCTCCCACAGCTGTTGGGCCCGGGCAGCGAGGATCTGGTGCAGGAAACGCGCGGAGAAGGTCACCTGCTTCTGATCCCCGAAAACCGTGGCGGTGACGTCTTGGCGGGCGTTGGCAGCCGCGGGCACAGCCGTCCCGCTGTCATACTTGAGATCCTCGGCCACGTCCCGGGGGCAGTGCAGGAGCAGGGCCAAATCCTGGGTGAAGTCATTGCCGCCCATGGGAATGGAACCGGCAAATTGCACGTGGGCTTCCTGCACGACAACCAGGTCCGCCGTGCCCGCACCGATATCCACCAGGGCCACGCCCATCTGCTTTTCCTCCGGGGTCAGGGCCATCTCGGCACTGGCCAGGGGGGACAGAACCAGTTCCGCCAGATCTATACCCTGGGCGGTGACGGTCTGCGTCAGTGCACCGATGGCGGTGGAGCTGCCGGTTATGACACGGGCTTCCACCCCCAGCACCGATCCATGCATACCGGCCGGGTTCCGGATATGCGTCTGGTCATCTACGGTCCAGAGGCCCGCCAGGGTATGGATGATCTGATGGTTTTCTTTCAGGTGAATCCGGCGCGTCTGCTGCAGGGCCCGCTGCATGTCGGACCGGGTGATGGCTTGCGTCCGGTTGAGTTCGATTTCCGTCTGGCTGAGCATGGTGTGGACGTGGGCCCCGGCCAGGCTGACACAGGCGCTGGTGACGGCCTGGCCAGCCATGTTTTCCGCCTGCTGCACGGCATTGGCCACATCGGCACGGACAGCCTGCATATCCATGATGGTGCCCTGGAACAGCCCGTGGCTGTGGGCCTCGCCCCAGCCCGTAACCACCAGCTCGCCCGACTGCTCGTCAGACACTGCGATCAGGGCGCAGACTTTGGCGGTGCCGATATCGATAGCGGACAGGGTCGGCGCAGCGGACATGGCCATCAGCGGAAATAGGGCCGGGAAATCGGCCGCAGGTCAATCCGTTCCGCCTCCAGCTTCTGCTCGGCCAGATAGGCCTCGATGCCGGCCAGATTCGCCAGCTTGCGTTCTGTGTTCAGGCTGTCCCCCCAATAGATGCGGGTGCCGGATGCGGGCAGGGTGAACTGCAGGCCATGCTGGTGGGTGAAATGGAAGTGGTGCGGGGGTGTGCGCCAGAAGGAGTGCTGCTGATACCGTTCCTGTATGGTCAGCATGGTGTGTACGAGATCCGGGTCCAGCTGATGGGAAACGGCAGCGTGCAGGAGAGGGCGGTTGAGCGCGGCCCGGGCGTTCCAGTCATACAGGGTCGGGTGCGACAGCGGAATCTGGGCGCTGGGCTCGCGCACGCGCCAGGCCTGTCCTTCATGGGTTACGGCGTAATGGCTTTCACTGGTTACCCAGAACAGGGCCGGGGCCACTTCCTGCACGGTAACAATGAGCGTGGCAGGCAGCAGCAACGTGACCTTGGTCTCGGCGACGAAGGGATTGGCCCTGATGCCCTCCTGGATGGCCACGGGATTCTGCCAGAGGATATGGCGGCCCAGCACATGCTCGAAACCCCAGATATCCTCATCCACCAGCCGGGAATCGAAACTGGTCATTTCGTAGGGACTTTGAATGAAGAGGTGCACATTGTCCGGCCCCACGTAGAACTGTGAATCCAGTCCCAGCTGGGCCAGGACGAAACCGATCACCAGCACCACCAGCAAGCTGGCGTACTTGCTGGGATACCAAACGGTACCGCGGAAGAATTCTACGGTGAAAAGACTCAGGAGGGCCAGGAGCAGGTCCCGCAGGGAGTGTATGAGCGGCTGGACGTTCAGGGCCCAGATGCGCTGGAACTGGTTCCTGGCCCTGGCGAAGCGGGCGCGCTGGCTGGCGGTTGCGGTGATGGGAGCCGTGCGGGAGGGAGGCATGGTGACCGTTGGCGCGATGAGATCAGATCGAGGTCTTGAGGGCCTGCTTGCGGGTATGCCGGTCCAGGGCGATGGCCAGCAGGCGGTCTATCAATTGAGCGTAACTGACTCCGGACGCTTCCCACAACTTGGGATACATGCTGACGGCGGTGAAGCCCGGAATCGTGTTCAGCTCATTGAGATAGATTGTATGGCTATCGCCGGCTACCAGGAAATCCACACGGGCCATGCCGCATCCGCGCAGCAACCGAAAGGCCTGGATGGCCATGGTCTGCAGGCACGCAGCCATGGCCGCCGGCACCGGCGCCGGGATCAGCAACCGGGTGTCGGGATTATGGTATTTGGCCCTATAGTCATAGAACTGGTTGCTGGGCACAATCTCCCCCGGTACGCTGGCTTCCGGATTGTGGTGGCCGAGGACGCTCACTTCCAGTTCCCGGGCGTGGGGCACAGCCGTCTCGACCAGCAGGGTCAGGTCGTACGCGGCCGCCAGGTCCAGCGCCGGGGCCAGCTCTGTCCGATCCTCGACCCGGCTGATGCCCACGCTGCTGCCCAGATTGGCGGGTTTCACGAACAGGGGATAGGTCAGGGTCGCTTCGATCCGGGCCTCGACTTCGGATCGTGCCCGGTGCAGATCATGCACGGCCACGGCCAGGTAAGGGGTCTGGGGTATACCGGCATGGCCCAACAACTGCTTGGTTATGACCTTGTCCATGGCCAGGGCACTGCCGAGCACGCCGCAGCCCACGTAGGGCACATTCGCCAGTTCCAGCAGGCCCTGCAGGGAACCGTCTTCGCCATTGGGGCCATGGAGCACAGGGAAGACCACGTCCACTTGCCCCAGGGCCGCCCGGCTGGGCCGATCGGGCAACTGGGGTAATCCGGAACGGATGCGATCCACCCCGTCTGATTCAAGCATCAGCTGGGCCCCTTCCCCGACCAGCCACCGGCCGGCCGGCGTGATGCCGATGTCTACGACCTCGTGATTGCTTTGCAGCAGGGCAGCCCGTACGCTGTCCGCGCTGCGCAGCGATACCTCGTGCTCACTGCTGCGGCCTCCAAAAACCAGTGCTACACGCATTCATCTACTCCTGCTGGCCATGGTGCCTGTACCTGCATCAGAACTGAATCTCCTCCCGTGTCCACTGCCCGGCGAAACAGATTTCGGGTTGCAGGGCAATGCCACAATGGTCCAGGACACGCCTGTACACCAGACGCATCAACTCCAGGACATCCCGGGTGGAAGAGGGCCCGGACGGCGCCTTGTTGACGATGAAGTTGGCATGCCGGGTACTGACTTCAAACACGCCCCGGCACAAGCCCTTGGCCCCGGCCTGCTCGATCAGGGCACCGGCATACTGGCCGGGTGGGTTGCGAAACATGCTGCCCAGGCTGGGTTCGCTGGGCTGGGTCTGCCGTCTGTGCGTCAGGCAGGACTGGGCCTGCTGCCGGATCGTGTCCGGTACCCCCGGGGTCAAGCGCAGGCGGGCGCGGGTCACAACGGCCGGAAAGCCGGCCTGCAGAATGGCCGGTGCTTTCAGCCGGCTGCGGCGATAGCCCAGCTGCAGCGCAGCCGCGGGCCGCCACCCCGCAGCGGTTGCCCCGTCAATGAGTTCCGCTTCCAGCAGAACGGCAGACATGTCGGAACCATGGGCGCCGGCGTTGCCCACAATCGCCCCGCCCACTGTGCCAGGTACGCTGACCGCCCATTCCAGCCCAGTCAGGTTGTGGGCGATGCTGATACGGGCCAGCTGGGCCAGGAGCAGGCCGCTGTCGCCCTCCAGCACGCAAGGGTCCGGGACACGGTGGGAACGGCAGCGGTTGAGAATGGTAATGCCGTCGATGCCCTGGTCGGCCACCAGTGTATTGCTGCCACCGCCCAGCATGAAAAAGGGATAGCGTTCCCGGTGGGCCCACGTGAGCAGCTGGGCCAGCACTTGGCTGTCTTCCACCCGTACCAGATATTGGGCCGGTCCACCGGCCCGCAGGGAGGAATAGGGCGCCAGGCACGCCTGGGTCTGGCAGGGCAGGTTCAGGGTCGTTGTGAGAAACCGGCGCGCCGGGGCATCAAGAGTTGTCATGCATCACCGGTCCTGCGGGTCTGCATCCGTGTAATGTGCGATCAGCATATCAGACAAGCGCCAACAGTCACCGGCACCCATGACCATGACCAGATCCCCGGCGGCGGCCTCCTGCGTCACGCAAGCCAGCGCTGCGGCATGGGTATGACAATAGGTCACGTGGGGGTGCCGGATCGCCTGGGCCAGCGCGTCGCCGCCCAACCCGGCGTCGGGCTGTTCACGGGCCGCGTACGCCTGCATGACGATCACCCGATCCGCAGCGGCAAAGGCCACCGCAAACTCGGCGAGCAGGGCTTGGGTACGGCTGAAGGTGTGGGGCTGGAAGACCGCCCACAGGCGGGCAGCCGGTTTGTGCCGACGGGCTGCCCCCAGCACGGCCGTTACCGCCCGGGGATGATGGGCGTAGTCGTCCACAATCGTGATCCGGGCGAATTCGCCCCGGATCTGGAAACGGCGGTGGAGAGGGGTATAGGTCTCCAGGCCCGCCGTCGCCTGGCCGGGTGACAAACCCGCGGCCCGTACCGCCAGCCAGGCCGCGGCAGCGTTGTACTGGTTGTAGAGACCGGGTATGGGCAGCCGGACGACATGATGCTGTCCCTCGGCACAGCCCAGCCGGAATGCCGTCGGCTGGCCGGGTACAGGCTGCACGCGCCAGTCTGCCTGTGCCTCCTGCCCAAAAGAAGACAGCCTTCGGTCACCCGGATCCTGGGCGGCCGCCCAGGCTTGCAGGTTGGGGTCGTCCCGGTTGTACACGATGGTGCCCTGCTCTGCCACCTGCGCCAGGAATTGGGCATACGCAGCCTGCATGGCTGCCGGTGTCGGGTAGCAGTCGGGATGATCCCAGTCCATCGCGGTGACCACCGCCAGGTGCGGGTGCAGGCCCAGAAACATGCCGGCGTACTCGTCCGCCTCAATGACGAAAAGCGGTTCGGAGCCGGCATGACCGGACGGGAGCCGGGCATGGGCGGAACCAATGATGTAGCCCGGGTCCCGGCGGGCGTGCAGCAGCATCTGCACGATCATGGCCGTAGTTGTACTCTTGCCATGGGTACCGGCTACCGCAACGACCTGGCGCTCCGCCAGCAGGGCGGGGAGAAAGGTGGCGCGATTCACCAGGGGCAGACCCATGGCCATGGCCTGCCGCCATTCCCGATTGCTGTCCGGGATCGCACTGGAATACACCACGACGTGCGGACGCTGTGTCGGGACCAGCCGGGCCAGATGCTCTTCGGTCTGACCCTGAACGACCGGAATGCCCTGTTGCTCCAGCCGGGCTGTCACGGCACTGGCCTGCATGTCACTGCCGGACACCCGAAAGCCCTGCTCGTGCAGGACGCAGGCCAGGGCTGACAGACCTGCCCCGCCGATGCCCATCAGGTACACGTGGAGGGACGGATCGCGGTCCCTGAGCATGCGGGACCAGCGGGCTGTGGCGGGATTCGACATCCGGGACATCATGGGCTTGCTGCAGGCCTAGCGCATGCGATCGGGTACTCTGGTTCTGCGCCGGCGACTCATGAAGTAGAGCAGAATGCCGATGCCGAGAACCACGAGTATTGTGGGTCCGTATTGGCTTGTGGCCGTCAGCCAGCTCTGGGCCTGACTCATGGTTTCGGCTAGGGGGAGCGCAATGGGCAGCGTAGCTGCGGGCAGGACAGGCGGGCGGATCGCCGGTTCCAGCCTGATATGGGTGGTCAGCCACGGGATCAGCAGCAGCCAGTACACCAGACCGTTGCCCATGGCCACCACCGCGCCGGCCAGCTGCATGGATACCGGACCCGGTGCCCGGGACAGGCGTGAGCCCAGCCAGTAGGTGCCCAGACAAGCCAGAATCCAGGCCGTCATGGCTGACCATGACTGTGACACGGCCATCAGGCTGGCCTGTGAGATGTCCAGGCCTGCCGCCAATTCGGCCAAGGTGGACGGCAAGCGCTGGGCACTGCCGAGGTACCAGATCAGGCAAACCAGAACCAGGAGGGACACGCAGCCTGTCAAGAGTTCCTGCTTCAGGCCGCGCCGGTAGCCGCCAACGGCAAAAAAGCCAAAATAGACCAGGATGGCCGTAGCTGTCTCGAGCATGGTGTTACCGGTCATGACCGGCCAGCGCCAGAATGTGCCGCGCGGCCTGGTCTGCGGCCTGGGGACGGACCAGGCCGCGCAAGCGTGCCCGCATCTGCTGGCGGATGTCTGGCTGGAGCAGCAGTTCGGTCAGGGCAGGCCACAGATCGGTAGCCAAGCGCTCTTCTGCTACCACGCGGCAAGCCTGGTGGTCGGCCAGTGCTTGGGCATTGGCCCACTGATGACCGCCGGAACCGGGCAGGGGCACGAGAATGGACGGTGTTGCGGAGGCAGGCACCTCACCCAGGACACTGGCTCCGGCCCGCAGCACCGCGACGTCTGCGGCAATGAAGGCATCAGCCAGTTCCTTGTGCAGATAGGGGACTAGGGCATACCGGGCGGCCAGCACAGGGGACAGGTTCATGGCTTGCCAGCGGCCCTGGCAGGTGGCAAAGTCCTTTTCGCCCGTAACGTGGAGAACCATGCACTGGGCCAGCAGATCCGACAGCAGCGCCTGGACCTGACGGTTGATGGCCTGCGCACCCTGACTGCCGCCCATCACCAGCAGCAGGAGCAGCGGCTCGTCTGTGCCCGGATGCAGGTTCATACAGGCCTGTATGCGGGCGCGGGCTGCGGACTGTTGGTGGGACGCGTTCAGGAGATCGGATCTGACCGGGTAGCCCGTCAGTACGGTGTTGCCCGGGAAATGGGGTACAGCGGCCTCCGTGGTAATCAGGACCTGCCGGGCTAGACGTCCCAGCCAGCGGGCGGTCAGGCCGGGTTCGGCATCAGGCAGAAAGACCAGCAGGGGGATGCGGAGCAGGACACAGGCCAGGGCACTGGGGGCGGCTGCGTTGCCGCCTGTGGCCAGACAGACGTCCGGTCGGTAGCGACGGACGATCCACAGCGCCTGCACCACACCCAGCCCCAGGCGCACCACGCTCAGGCCCTGGATCAGGGGATTGACAGCCCGGAGTTGGCCACTGGTGACCGTACGGTAGGGAATGCCGACTTGGGTTACCAGCTGCTGCGTCAGGACCTGGCGGCGTCCGATCCAGAGGATGTCCAGCGCGTGATTCCGGGCCTGGCACAGCCCGCGTATCTCGTCCAGAATACTGAGCGCCGGGTAAATGTGTCCGCCTGTCCCGCCACCCGTACACAGGATCTTCATGCGGATTGCTGTATCCGGGCGGTGTGATCGATGTTGGCCAGAATGCCCATGGCGCTCAGCCAGACAAAAAGTGAAGATCCCCCATAACTGATGAAGGGCAGGGTGATGCCGGTGACCGGCAACAGGTTCAGCACGACGCTGATGTGCAGCAGGGCCTGGGTCACAAGCAGGAAGGTGATGCCTACGGCCACCAGAAAGCCGAAATCGTCCACAGCGGCGTAGGCGATGCAGATGCCACGGTAGACGATCAGGCCAAACAGCAGGATGATCAGCATGGTGCCGACAAAACCGGTTTCTTCACTGACGACGGCAAAGATGGCGTCGGTCCACGGCAGGACCAGCCACAGGGTCTTCATTTCGCCCTGGCCAATGCCTGAACCCCAGAGACCGCCTCGGATGGTCGCCCGTACGGTATTGCGTTCCTGCCAGCCCGGGCTGTTCACCGGATCGCTGAGCGCCGTGATGAAGTTTTCGATCCGATCGCCCAGATAGGGAAACACCAGCAGGAAAAGACTCATGGAGGCGAGTGCGATCACGCCGACCACCAGCACCTCTTTCAGGTTCCCGCTGGCCAGGTAGAAAAGGACGAAGGCAGTCAGAAAAATCAGGATGGCCATGGTGAAGTCGGGCTGAATCGCGATCAGCAAGGTCACGAACCCGATGAGCAGGCCATAGGGATACAGCCCGCTGTTGCGAGCGAGAATGCGTGTGCCCTTGCTGGACAGCCAGTGACTGCCGAACAGGATCACGGTCAGCTTGGCGACTTCGCTCGGCTGAATGCTGTTCCGAAACAGCAGCCGCTGGGAGCCGAACGCCTGGACGCCCAGGATGAGCACGGCGCACAGGGCAAGGATAGAGATCGAAAAGAGGAGGCCGCTCCAGTCCGCCCATACCGTATAGGGCGCAACGGCCAGGAATACCAGCATCATCATACCGACGGTGAGGGCAAACAGGTGGCGCTTCACGAAATACAGCCCGTCCGGGTTGACGCGCAGCAGGCCTTCCGAGTAGCTGGCGCTGAACACCATGACGATGCCCGTGATCACCAGGGAAAACACCGAGCCCAGCAGAACCCAGTCATACTGCATCAAGCGTTCCTGCAGCAGGCGGCGATGCCAGGCTGCAGAGATGGTGGAAACCTGTTGTGTCATGCCGGTGTCCTTTTCCTGGTTTCCAGTACCAATTGCCGGAAATGTTCGCCCCGGGCTTCATAGTCGACGAACGCATCGAAACTGGCTGCCCCGGGGGACAGCAGGACAATGGAACCGGGCCGTGCGGTCGCACGGGCGGTGTCTACCGCACAGTCCAGGCTGTCGACCACGTGGATCTGCAGAACGTTGGCCGCCCCGGCCGTGTCCCGCACCTGGACCACCTCTTCTGCAATGCGGGAGCCGCTGGCACCGAAGGCGATCAGCGTGTGCACACGCTGCACCACCTTGCGGGCAAACCGATGCCAGGGCAAATCCTTGTCCTGGCCGCCTGCCAGCAGAATGAGGCGATCGGTTTCACGGCATACACTGTCGATGCCCGCTATGGCCCGTTCCGGTGCCGTAGCGATGCTGTCGTTGATCCAGAGTGTGCCCGCCCGGCGTGCTACCTCCTCCAGGCGGTGGGGTACGCCTGTGAAGTGTGCCAGGGATGCCTCCATGACCGATCGCGGACGGCCATGGACGTGGGCCACGGCACAGGCCGCCAGGGCGTTGCCGATATTGTGGCGCCCGCGCAAACGGAAATTCTGCAGTGATGCCAGGCGCTCCTGGCCAAGCCATATGGCCTCATGGCCATAGTGGAGGCCTCCGGGCAGGCTGCACTGCAGGGAATAGGGCAGTACACGGACGTCGGCCTCGCGCAGGTGCGTGCGGGCTGTCTGGAGCAGGTCTGCACACCGGGCCGCCATGGGCATATCCAGGGACGGCAGGTCTGCTGCGCCACCGACCGGAAGCAGGTGCTGGCACACCGGGTCGTCGGCATTCAGGACAGCTGTACCCCCTGGCCGGAGAGCGTACAGGGCCCACAA
The DNA here is from genome assembly GCA_965200385.1 of Caldilineaceae bacterium. GTDB lineage: Bacteria > Chloroflexota > Anaerolineae > Caldilineales > Caldilineaceae > Bin34. The sequence goes on along the minus strand of OZ241342.1, from coordinate 2,177,262 downwards.
CTTGGCCTGCAGATAGGTGGCCATGCCCGGATGCCGGTCCAAATGGTTCGGGGTTACGTTCAGCAGGGCCACGGTATCCAGCTGCACTTCCGGCCGGGCCGTATGCCTGAAGGCCGGATCCAGCAATTCCAGCTGAAAACTGCTGCCTTCCCACAGCAGCAGATCCCGGGCTTGGAACTGTGCTGCCTGCTGCAGCAGAGGGCGTCCGATATTCCCGCCCACGTGTACCTGCTGCGCGGCGGCCGCGCCTCGGGCCAGGATGGCACCCGTCAGGGCTGTCGTCGTGGTTTTGCCGCTGCTGCCGGTGATCAGGATGATGGGGCAGGGGGTGCGGGCAAACGTGAGCAGTGTGTCGTTGACCACCGGAATGCCCCGGTGGAGGGCTGTCTGTACCAGCGGGAGGCCCGGATCCACGCCTCCCGAAAGGCACAGCAGATCACATTGGGCCAGCAGGGCGGGCGTCTGTGGGCCCAGCACAAACCGTACCCGGGCATTGGCGGGCAGATCGGGCAGGAAATCCATCCGGATGGCCCGCCGGTCACTCGCGGTCACGCAGGCGCCCTGGGTGACCAGGAAGCGCACCAGTTCCCGGCCCTGCCGCGCCAGACCGAGTACCAGAACATGCAAGCCTGCCAGGGAATCCGGGAGTGCAGGGATGCACGTGGGTGACGGTGACAGGTCTGCCCGGGACATGCTCACACCAGGGCCAGGGCCACGCCCAGCATGCCGCTCAGCACGCTTACGAGCCAGAAGCGTTCCTTCACCTGCATTTCGCTCCAGCCCAGGAGTTCGAAATGATGATGCAGGGGACTCATTTTGAACGGTCGCAGATCGCGGCCCAGGAAACGGCGGCTGAGCTTGGCACTGATGACCTGGATGACGACACTGGCCGCCACCGCGACGAAAATCAGGCCGATCACGGGCAGAATCAGCCACTGTTGGGTCATCAGAGCCACCAGGGCTAGGGTAGCGCCCAGGGCCAGACTGCCGGTATCCCCCATGAACAGCTGGGCCGGGTGTGCGTTGTACCAGAGGAAGGCAAACAGGGAACCCACCACGATGAAGCAGAAGATGGCGATGTATTCATAGCCCTGCAGGTACGCGATGATGCCGTAGGCCGCAAAGGATACCGAAGCGGTGCTGCCGGCCAGGCTGTCCAGGCCATCCGCCAGATTCACGGCATTGCTGAACCCGATAATGAGAAATATGGCGATGGGAATGATGACCCAGCCGACTTCCACCAGCTGGGGAATCCAGGGCACCCCCACGGCCCGCAGTTGCGGCGGGCCGAAATAAAGGACCAGCACCACGATGGAAGCCAGCACGAACTGCACGATGCTCTTGACGCGGGCGGTGATGCCGTTCCGATCCGGTGCATTGGTGATCAGGCTGCGCCAGTCGTCGAAGCTGCCCAGCAGAGCGAAAGCGCCCAGACAGAAAAACAGCAGCAGCGTACTCGCGCCGATGATGTTGAAGCCGATGAAGTTCGCAATGTTCAGGGTGCCGGTGATAAGCAGGATGGGCAGGACGAAGAGCCATCCACCCATGGTCGGCGTACCCATTTTGTCCTGATGCCGATCCGGGCCGTCAATGCGGATTTTCTTGCCGATGCGGTAGTGTCTGAGCAGGGCGATGAGAGGCCGTCCCCAGATCACGGCTATGAAGAAACTCAGGGTGCCCAGCATGAGGGGAATGGCCATGGGCTACTGCCTGGGGGCACTCAAATTGGCGACGATGGATTCCATGCCGATGGCCCGGCTGCCCTTGATCAGGACCAGATCGTCCCGGCCTACGATTTCCTTCAGGACCGGCAGGGCACTCTCGACTGCGCCCAGTATGTGGACCGTATCCGCCGGCATGCCGGCGGCCAGCGCGGACTCGCCGATCAGGCGCCCCAGCGGACCCACGGTAATCAGGCGGTCGGCCACCCGTGCGGCACGGCGCCCCACCTTGATGTGACTGGTGGTGGTGAATGAACCCAGTTCCAGCATGTCACCGAGAATGGTGATGCGCTGGCCCTCGCGCTTGGGCTCCAGATCGGCCAGGAGGTTCAGCGCGGCGATGCAGCTGTCTGCACTGGCGTTGTAGGTGTCATCGAGCAGGGTGCTTTCGTTCACACCCAGCGTCAGGACCAGTCGGATTTGATTGCGCGGATCCCGCAGGCCGGCCAAAATTTTCTGCAGGGGCAGGCCTTCGCTGATGCCGGCTGCCATGGCCAGCAGGGCGTTGTGCACGCTGTGGCGTCCCAGCAGGGGAATATGTACGTGCAGCGCCTGGCGGGGGGGGTTCAGGGAATCGGACAGGTGCACCCGAAACTGCATCCCCTTGAAGCCCGCACTCTGGATGTCATCGGCCCAAAGATCGCAGTCCGGCGTCAGTCCCACACGGAGAATGCGGGCTGACGTCAGGTCGGCCATGGCGCGTACCCGTGCATCGTCCCAGTTCAGAATGGCCACGCCTCCGGCCTCGGCGCTGGGCAGCGCCCGGACCAGTTCCGACTTGGCCTCGAAAATGTGCTCCATGGTGCCCAGGCGTTCCAGGTGGCTGGGACCCACGTTGGTCACGATACCCGTTTCCGGCAGGGTGAGCCGACACATGTCTGCGATCTCACCCCGGCGGTACATGCCCAATTCCGTGACAAAGCGTTCATGTACGGGGGTGAGCCCCATCACGACCAGCGGCAGGGCATGCTCACCGTTCTGGTTGCCGGGGGAACGGTACGTCTGAAAATGCTGGCGGAGTACGGAATACACCAGTTCCTTCGTACTGCTCTTGCCCACGCTGCCCGTTACGCCTACCACGCGCAGGCTGGCCCGGGTGCGGTGCAGGCGCTGGAAGAGGCCCACCTGCTGGATGGCGGCCATGGAGGATTCCACCACGTAGCAGACACAGTGTTCGGTGCGGAGAGCGTCCAGGCCGGAGGACCATTCCAGCTGGTGGGTGTGACAGTGCACCACGGGCACGTCCGGGATCGGCACCTGGTCCAGCCCCTCTTCTTCACAGATGATGGCACTGGCGCCCTTGGCAATGGCTTCGCCCGTGTGCCGATTGCCATGGGTCCGTTCGCCTGGAAGCGCGGCGAAGAGGGCACCGGGTACGACTTGCCGGCTGTCCGCAACGGCACTGGCTATGGGAATGGGCAGCAATTCCCGGGGTGGTGCCTGTCCGGTCAGGGCTTGCCAGAGGGTATGATGGGTGATATGGGTTGGAATGGCTGCGGTCACAAGCACCCTTCAGGGATTCAGGCAGGAAAACGAGGAGGGTTGGGCCCCCTCCGGTGACGTGGGTGTCCAGGCTCCCCGGTTGTTGGCAGAGGCCAGAGGATGGCAGGTGGGCGGTACGTTCATGTACTGCAGAATGCGCTGGGTGATGCGGCTGAAGGTAGGGGCTGCATTCTGGGCTCCCCACACGGCCACATTGTGCTCCGGATCCGGGTCGTTGAGGATGATCAGCACCAGGATGCGGGGATCGTCCGCAGGTGCAAAGCCGGCGAAGCTGGCAATGACCACGTCCTCGGCGTACGTGCCGATGCGCTCCGGATCCGGGACCTGGGCGGTGCCGCTCTTGCCCGCTACCCGGTAACCGGGCACCTGGGCCTGGTATACCTCATCCTCTACCACGCGTACCATCATCTCGGTCACGGTATGCGCCGTTTCGGGACTGATCACGGTCTGGCGCAGGGGTGTCGGATGAAAGGTCGTAATGTCGGTGCCGTGGATCCGGTGCTGCACAACGTAGGGTTGCATGAGGTTCCCGCCATTGGCGATTACGTTGAGGGCGTTGGCCATTTGTATCGGCGTGCAGTTGATGCCCTGACCAAAACTGTTGGTCCCCAGATCCGTAATGTTCCAGTTGGCCGTGCCCGGGAACTTGTCTTTCAGGCTGCCGTTGAATTCATGCGCCAGATCGATACCCGTCACTTCGCCCAGGCCGAAGTCAAACAGGTAGTCGTAGTATTCCTCGGTGCCAATCCGCTCCAGGGCGATCTCGGCGATGATGGTGTTGAGCGATTTCGCCAGGGCCTCGGTGGCAGTGACCCGGCCCTCGGTCCGCTCTTCGCTGTTCCGGATCACCACCTGGGTCCCAATCAGGTATTCGCCGGTGTCGATAAACAGGTCATCGGGGGCAAGCACCCCCAGATCGATAGCGGCGGCGACAGTCAGCACCTTGAACACCGAGCCCGGTTCGTACACGCTGGTGACGGCCAGATTGACCAGATTGGTCGTCTCCGGATCGATTTGATCCAGGGCGCCCGGCGTGAAGTCCGGATAATTGGCCATGGCCAGGATAGCCCCGGTCTTGGGCTCCATCACCACGACCGAGCCGCCTTGCCGCACCTTGAAGCGCACGACAGCGTCCTTCAGTTCCTCTTCCACAATGTGCTGAATGGTGCGGTCAATGGTGAGGATGAGATCGCCGCCCATGTGGGTAGGGACGTAGCGGCGCATTTCCGACGACAGGACGGAGATTGGTTCGGACGACGGGAGCAGATTCACTTCGCCGCGCAGAAATTTCTGATAGTAGCTTTCGATGCCGTTCACGCCTTCCCGATCCACATTGACCAGACCCAGGACGTGACTGCCCAGGGAACCCTGGGTGTAATACCGGATCGGTTCCCGTTCCAGGCGGAAATGGCGAAAAAAGGCAAAGTCCGCGGTATCTGCCTCCAGATCCGTGCGCAGACCCAGTTCCTGCATGACCTGCAGCAGGTTGGGTTCCGGGACACCGGAAAGGACTGCTGAGTCTGTAACTGCCGGGGGCGCGAGCAGATTGGCCAGCTGTCCCTGGGCAGCGTCGTCGCCCCGCCGGTACAGATCCCACAATTGGGCGGCAAATTCGCCCTCACGCTGCAGCTGGTCCAGATACTGCCCGGCGGCCAGATGCAGGGATTCAGCCAGCACCACATAGGACAAGACAGGCTGCGGTTCGCCCGTTGTCGTTGCCTGCTCCTGGGCCGCGCGCTGGCGCTGCCTGAAGGCCTGCAATTCGGCTTGCAGCTTGGCATCCAGCCGTTCCTGGCTGGAGTCGGTCACCCCCGCCACCAGATTCGCGACGGCCCCCCGGTAGTGTGCGGGCATGTCACCCAAAGCGGGGAGCACGACCTGGTAGGTCCAAACGTCGCCCGCCAGCAGCTCGCCGCGTGCATCGGTAATCACGCCGCGGGTGGGAATGGTGTACAGGTGGCGCTCCACGAAACTGTCGGTGTTCTGGGTGTTGTGCAGGATCAGCTGAAAATGCACCAGACGGGCCACGACCAGCAGGGCCAGGAGACCGGCAGGCAGAAAAACCAGGCCCATCCGCATGGCCCGCGCGGGTATCAAGTTCCCCCACGCATAGCGGGGAGCGGCGGGATTCTGGAGACCCCTCATGGTGCGGCTGGCGGATCCGGGATCCCGGCATTGGCCGAATCCAGAAGACGCTCCCACCAGGAACGGGATTCGTCTTCCTGAGCAACGGCGGGCAGGGGCTCAAGGATGTCGGGGGGCATGAGGGTGAAGGAATCCAGGGCTAGTGACCATTCCAGCAACCGTTCCTGCAGACTCAGGCCCAGGATTTCGACGTATTCGCTCATCGTCTGGATGCGTTCACCGGGAGTGGGTATGTCAGTCCCCGGCTTCCCGTCCGGGGTCACGGTATGGCTGGAAACCATCGGGACAGGGGCCGGATTGAGCCAGACGGTTTGCGGCTGGGGGACGAAGTTGTGCTGGCGGGCCCAGACATACACCTGTGCCAGATCACCCTCCTCCCCGATGCGATACAGCAGTTCGGTGTTGATCTGCTGTTGCCGGGTGTATTCCACTTCGATGCGGGCGAGCTGCAGGCGGGTTTCGGCAATGCGGTAGGTCTTGTAGACGTTGAGCAGGCATCCAAACGCGATGATGCCCAGAAAGACGGCCCACCATCCCACCAGGGGCAGGTTGAAGGCCAAGGTCAGTGGGCGGCGGGTACGCAGCTGGGTGGCAGGTTTGCGCAGTCGCTGCAAGGGCAAGCCGGCGGCCTGCAGGAAAACACGCATCATGCGGGACTCCGGGGCTGTCCGCCCGCCTTCGCCGCGACCCGGAGGCGGGCGGAACGACTGCGCGGGTTGGCTGCGATTTCCGTGACGGTCGGCTTGATCACGCGGCGGGAAAGCAGATCCAACGGCGGTCTGGGCATTGTCTGGCGGGAGGCGGTGCCGTATTTGTTGACTGCCGTGCGTTGGCTGTGATCCCGCAGGAAGTGCTTGACCAGCCGGTCTTCCAGGCTTTGGAAGGAAATCACAAACAGGCGTCCGCCGGGCGCCAGCAGATCCAGGGTCTGGGGCAGGACTTGGCGCAACTGCGCCAATTCGTCGTTCACGGCCAGCCGCAGGGCCTGAAACGTGCGGGTAGCAGGATGGATGCGGGCATGGCCATGCCGGGGGATGGCACGCTGTACCACCGCGGCCAGTTGGGTTGTCGTGGCCAGCGGCCGGGACTGCGCGATGGCCTGGGCCACACGGCGGGCATGCCGCTCCTCGCCCAGGGTCGCGAGAAGCGAAGACAAATCCGCTTCGGGCCAGGTATTGACGATATCACCGGCTGTGAATGGCTGGGACTGATCCATGCGCATGTCAAGCGGTCCATCGCGCTGCAGGGAAAACCCGCGGTCCGCCGTATCGATCTGGCAGGAACTGTAGCCGAGATCCAGCAGGATGTTGTCCACCGGCGCGAAGCTGTGGGCATGGGCTATCTGCTGCACCTGGCCGAATGCCGCGTGGACCAGCGTCACCTGTGCCGCCAACTGCAGGGCCTGGAGGCGCTGTCGGGTACGCCGGAGTGCATTGCGATCCCTGTCCAGGGCCAGCACGCGGCCACGGGCGCCCGTGGCCTGGAGAAACCGGATCGTATGACCGCCATCCCCAACGGTACAGTCCAGCAGCCGGGAATGGTCCGGCAGGCTGAAGCGCGCGGCTATTTCGTCAAGCAGAACCGGCTCATGGAACGCTGCCCTGCACCGGGCTTGCATCGTATGCGCTGCGGGAACGGAGCGCAGTCCCCTACCCCGATCGGGTATGCGGAACAGCGTATAGGCCCTGTCCAGGGCTATTGCAGTACTGGGGGATGACAACCAATCCTCCCGCCGGAACTCCATGAAAGTAGCGATGTGGCGGAATCACACAAGATGTTGACCACCAGCGCATGCTGGTACGGCTCTGCATTATACACCATGTACCGGCAATTCCTGATTGCCGACAATCAGACTGCGGTTGCCTTGGGCAGGCTGGTGGGCAATGGGTGCTGTCGCCAGGCCGGAGGGTACAGAACCTGAGCTCTGGCATAGATCCCGGACCCGGTTGTCCCTCGACACGCCGCCAAGGCTGAAAGTGGCATGGGGCAACAGGACAGCGGAACTTGTGGGTGGACCTCACTTCAATTTCCAGCCTTGCCATTACGGACCCTTTGACCCCAAAGTGTATGACGTGCTGGCACGGTTGGCCTCGCGGTCATTGGTTGCCGTGGATCGGGAAGGTACAGTTCCTTTTTACGCACTCACCCCTGGCGGTGAACGCTACGGTCGAAAATCCCTGGGTGAGTAGAGTTCCGCTGTCATGACAGGCTTGACCCAATGTGCGCGGTAGGTGCACGTCCAGTCCGTTCCGCAGTCTTCTCATCGCGATCTATGCGCGCTACCCGGACATGACTCCAAACAGTCGTGTACCTGACTTGGTGGAGAGTGCCCAAAGACGCCGGCCGCGATCCCCAATCCAGGCTTTTGCCCAAGGTATCAGCAACATTCTCGATATCTATCCGAGGCCTCATCCAACACGCTGTCGGCATGATCAGGAAGCATTGGCAGATGACTGGCACGCAATTGGCGATGACCTGCGAGAGGCCATCGTGCCCTTTCCTACGCTTCCTGTACGATGAGCACCAGATCGCCCGAGCTGTCTCAGGCATCACCGCACTTGCACCATAAATCAAGATGTGGGCCGACTCGGTTTCTCGGTTCGTTGTGATCGGAGCAGAATATCCAGGGGTGATAGGATGGCCAGGCGGGCCTGCAGACTGTCGTGGCCGGACCTTGTCCCCATCAGGCGGCAAGGCGCTTGTCCGGCCAATTCCTGCCAACAAGGTGGGCAATGCTTGATCTTCAGCGCAGTCTGTGCTATTATGGTTCGTCTATGCTCTCGGCACGCATACGCGATTGTATGTGTCCATTCAGCTTGCGTGCCCTGACAATCTGTTCATAGGGGAGCCCCATGCTACGCAATCTCTTGTCAGCAGTTACTACAGGCAGAAAGCAACGCAATGACAGCGGGCCAGACTTATTGCATCCCGGGATCCCGGATCATCTTTCTTCCCCGAATTTCCCCTGCTGAACGAAGCGCCCTATGCGTTTCGTTCATCCATTACTTTATCCCTAATAACCGCATTGTATTGATGCTTTGGCGCGTAGCCGGGGCCAACGTGGTTCCTGGCACGATCCGCGCCTGCCATCAATGTGCGACAGCCGACCGCAAAGGAGATATACAGGAATGACCCACGCCACAGCCCGCAGCCAGGGAACCGGCCAGCGCAAGTCCTATGCCCGTATCCCGGTGGCTATGCACCTTCCCAATCTGATCGAAGTCCAGCGTCGCAGTTTCGCCTGGTTTCTGGAAACAGGCCTGAAGGAAGTCTTTGAGGAATTCCCGCCTATCCAGAGCTACGGCAAACAGTATGAACTGCGGCTGGGCGCGTATCGCTTCGAGAAACCGGAATACACGGTCGAAGAGTGCCGTCTCAAGGACAAGACCTATGCGGCGCCCCTCAAGGTTGAGGTCAGCCTGCTCAACAACAGTACCGGGGAAATCACGGAACAGGAAGTGTATCTGGGGGATTTCCCCATGATGTCCGAAGCCGGCACCTTCATCATGAACGGTGCGGAACGGGTCGTGGTGAGTCAGCTGCTGCGTTCACCGGGCGTGTATTTCTCCAAGGTGATCGACCGGTCCTCGGGCCGGTCCCTGGCCACGGCGAAAGTCGTGCCCAACCGCGGGGCCTGGCTAGAATTCGAGACTTCCAAGCGCAATGAAATCACCCTGAAGGTAGACCGCAAGCGCAAGCAGTCCGTGACCATCCTGATCCGGGCCCTGGGCTATGGCACCGATGATGAAATCCGGGACCTGTTCGCGGACGTCGATACCGATCCGGAACACAGTTTCATTGAATCGACCCTGGACAAGGATCCCATTGCCCCGGTTGTGAATGGCGAAGAGGGTGTCCGGGATGCCCAGATGCGCTTTTTCTCCAACCAGCGGCCCAGCGATCCGGCCAAGCCCGAAGCGGCGCGCCGCTTCCTGGAAGAGACCTTCTTTGAATCGCGGCGCTATGACCTGGGGCGGGTGGGGCGCTACAAGCTCAACCAGCGACTGGAGCGGGAAACACCTGTCACGGAACGGACCCTGATCCGCGACGACCTGATTGCGATCGTCAAGCGGATCATCCAGATCAACAATGGCGTGGCCAGCACCGACGTGATGGATCATCTGGGCAACCGCCGGGTGAACACGGTCGGCGAATTGCTCCAGAACCAGGTGCGGCTCGGCCTGGCCCGCATGGAAAAAGGGGTGCGGGATCGCATGTCGGTCAAGGATGCAGACCAGATGGTGCCCACCCAGCTCATGAACGCCAAGCTGGTCCTCGGCGCCGTCAAGGAGTTCATGGGCGGCAGTCAGCTGAGCCAGTTCATGGACCAGACCAATCCCCTGTCGGAACTGACGCACAAGCGCCGGCTGAGTGCCCTCGGCCCGGGTGGCCTGAAGCGGGAACGCGCCGGCGTGGACGTCCGGGACGTGCACTTCAGCCACTATGGACGCATCTGCCCGATTGAAACCCCGGAAGGGCCCAATATCGGCTTGATCGGCTATCTGGGCTCCTATGCCCAGATCAACGAGCTGGGGTTCATCGAGACACCCTATCGGCCCGTGCACAACACCCTGCCCGGCCGCATCCGGGACCTGACGGGCCACACGCTGCGCGAAGACGTCGTCAGCGGCAGCGGCGAACTGATCGCGGCCGCCGGTACCCTGATAGATGAGGAGATTGCCCGCCGGATTACCACATCCCGCCAGGGACGACCGGTCAAGGTGCAGCCGTTCGTCGGGGACTCCATCGTTTACATGTCAGCCGACGAAGACGAGCGCGTGGCGATCGCCCAGGCCTCGACGCGGCTGAACGAGCGCGGTGAATTGCAGAACGAGTACCCCTCGACGCGCAAGGCCGACCAGTTTCCCCATACGCCTGTGGATCAGGTGGAATTCATTGACGTGTCGCCGCAGCAGATTGTCGGCATCAGCGCTTCCCTGATTCCCTTCCTGGAACATGACGATGCCAACCGGGCCCTGATGGGCTCCAACATGCAGCGCCAGGCGGTGCCGCTCATTCGGGCCGAAGCACCGCTGGTGGGGACCGGCGTGGAATACCAGGCCGCGGTGGATTCAGGTCAGGTCGTCGTGGCCGACCAGTCGGGAACGGTCATGGGTGCCGGCAGCCGGGAGATCCGGGTGCTGACGGATGAAGGGGAAGAAGCAGTGTACCCGCTGCGCAAGTACCAGCGCAGCAACCAGAGCACCTGCATCGATCAATGGCCTGTGGTCCACCGGGGACAGCGGGTCGTGGCGGGTCAGGTCATTGCCGACAGTGCCAGCACCGAAGGCGGTGAACTGGCTCTGGGACACAACGTGCTGGTGGCCTACATGAGCTGGGAAGGCGGCAATTACGAGGACGCCATTCTGGTCAGTGAACGCCTGATCCAGAAAGACCAGTTCACGTCCATTCATATCGAGCGCCACGAGGTGACGGCGCGGGAGACCAAGCTGGGCCTGGAGGAAATCACGGACGACATTCCCAACGTGGGCCCGGAGGCGCGACGCAATCTGGATGAAGAAGGCATTGTCCGCATCGGTGCCAAAGTGACCGGCGGCGACATCCTGGTAGGCAAGATTTCGCCCAAGGGGGAAACGGTCCTGACACCGGAGGAGAAACTGCTCCGGGCCATTTTCGGCGACAAGGTGCGCGAGGTGAAGGACACCTCCAAGCGCCTGCCCAATGGCCAGCGCGGCAAGGTCGTGGACGTCAAGGTGTTTGACCGCAAGGATCACCACGACTTGCCGGCAGGCACGGAAAAGGCAGTCCATGTCAACGTGGCCCAGCGCCGCAAGTTGACCGAAGGGGACAAGATGTCCGGCCGGCATGGCAACAAGGGCGTGATTTCCAAGGTGATTCCCATGGAGGACATGCCCCATCTGGAGGACGGGACCCCGGTCGACATCGTTCTCAATCCCATCAGTGTGCAGGGCCGCATCAATCTGGGCCAGATTCTGGAGAACCATCTGGGCTGGGCCGCGGACCGCATCGGCTTCAAGGTTTCCACCCCTGTCTTCGACGGGGCCCGGCAGGAACAGATTGAAGCTGAACTGGCCCGGGCCTGGCTCACCGATCGCGCGTGGCAGGTAGTCGACGAGAGAGCCTGGGCCTGGCTTGCCGAACTGGATCTCGCCGAGGCCGAGCTGGAAGACCAGGCGGACGTGCACTTCATTTATCTCGCCCACTGGCTGCCCGAGACAGCCTATGACATGGATCGGGTGTTTGCCGACTACGCCTTTGCCCGCCGGGCCACCGTGCGCGAGTGGCTCAAGGAAGAGGGCTACGATCCGGAAACCATCCTGCCCCAGGACTACACGCACCAGCACACCTCAGCCGAGGACGACCGGCTGGCCGTGGACGTGGCCTATCGGGAATGGCTCCGCCTGCACGACGGCGAGAGCACCGATCTGTCAGGCGCTGCGCTGCAGGACCGGGCCACAGCGCGCTCCCAGGCCTTGGGTGTGCCCTTGCCCACGACCGGCAAGCAAATCCTGTATGACGGCAAGACGGGGGAACCGTACATCCAGCCGGTGACCGTGGGCGTTTCCTATATGCTCAAGCTGCTGCATCTGGTGGAAGACAAGGTCCATGCCCGCAGCACCGGGCCCTACAGCCTGGTTACCCAGCAGCCGCTGGGTGGCAAGGCCCAGAATGGCGGCCAGCGCTTTGGCGAGATGGAAGTTTGGGCCTTGCTGGCCTATGGCGCAGCCTACACCCTGCAGGAAATGCTGACCATCAAGTCGGACGACACCAGCGGGCGCGTGAACACCTACCAGTCCATCGTCAAGGGCGAGGAAATCCAGAGCCCGGGCATACCGGAAAGTTTTCGGGTCCTAGTCAAGGAACTGCAGAGCCTGGGCCTGTCCCTGGAGGTCACCACCAGCAAGAAGGAGAAACTGCGGTTCGGCCGCGACGATGCCGCGGTCAAGCTGCCCAACCTGGGCAACGGGCTGATGCCTACCAAGATGTTCGGAGGCTAGGCAACAGCCAGCGAGTAATGGCAAGAGCTACAGGCGCATGTCCGGACAGCGGGCATGACAAGGAGCATACAAATGAATTTGGGCAAATTCGACTTCATTCGCAAGGAGCATCCAATGGATTTGGGCAACTTTGACCTGATTCGCGTTTCCCTGTCTTCACCGGAACAGATCCTGGAATGGAGTTACGGTGAGGTCATCAAGCCGGAAACCATCAATTACCGGACCCTGAAACCGGAACGGGACGGTCTGTTCAGCGAACGCATCTTCGGCCCCGAAAAAGACTGGGAATGCAGCTGCGGCAAATACAAGCGGGAACGCTACAAGGGCATTGTTTGTGACAAGTGCGGCGTGGAAGTGGCCAGCAACCGCGTGCGCCGTGAACGCATGGGACACATCGAGCTGGCCTCCCCGGTCAGCCACTCCTGGTACGCCAAAGGGAGTCCCTGCCGCCTGGGCCTGCTCCTGTCCATCAGCGCCCGGGACCTGGAAAAGGTTCTCTATTACGCGATGTACATCGTGACCCGGGTCAACGAAGACGCCCGCAAGCGCTATATCGTGCGGCGGGAAAAGGAACTGGCCCTCAACCTGACCAAGCTGCAGGCCAACACGGCCTTCCTCATTGAAGAGACCGAACGGCTGCATGGCGAGCGGCTGCAGGAAATCACGGCGGCCCGGGACCAGGAACTCAATGTCCTGGAGGAAGACATCGCCACCCGCTCCGGGGAGGCGATTCGCGAGGCACAGGCCCTGATCCAGTGGATTGAGAACCGGGCGGGCACCCGGGCTGCCGACGCCCGCAGCCTGTCCTGGATCGAGGCTGCTGTCATTGCGGAAGGCGACCGGATCGATCCCGCGCTGGAAACCGTCGTCAACGAGCATGTACAGGTCTTTGTCGAATCCCTGGCCCAGGAATCAGGCCGGCGCACAGAAGAAATCCTGCAGCAGGCCGAAGCCGCCATCGCGGCCCAGAACCAGGCCCTGGAGGAAAGGATCGCAACCCTGAACGGCAAGGAGAAAACCGAACGCGAGCGGTACATCGCCAACATGGAAGAGGCGCTGGAACCCCTGAAGAACATTCAGCCGCGCGACTTGAAGTCCGACCAGGAATACCGCACCATGGTGCGCCTGTACGGCAATACGTTTGAGGCCGACATGGGGGCGGAAGCCATCCTGGAGCTGCTGAAACAGATCGATCTGGACGAGCTCGCCCGGGAAATGCGCGATATCATTCGCACCTCCAAGAGCGAGCAGAAGCGGACCAAGGCTGCCAAGCGGCTGCGGGTCGTGGAAGACCTGCGCAAGAGCGGCAACCGGCCCGAGTGGATGATTATGACCCGCCTGCCGGTGATCCCCCCTGAACTGCGGCCCATGGTACAGCTGGACGGCGGCCGGTTCGCCACCAGTGACCTGAACGATCTGTATCGGCGGGTCATCAACCGGAACAACCGGCTCAAGCGCCTGCTGGACCTCAACGCCCCGATGGTCATTGTGCGCAACGAAAAACGCATGCTGCAGGAGGCCGTCGACAGCCTCATCGACAACCGCAAGCGCAACCGCACGACGGCCAACCGGAACCAGAAACACCCGCTGAAGAGCCTGACGGACATGCTCAAGGGCAAGCAGGGACGTTTCCGGCGCAACCTGCTAGGCAAGCGGGTGGACTACTCCGGACGTTCCGTGATTGTGGTGGGACCGGACCTGAAGCTGCACCAGGCTGGTATTCCCAAGCGCATGGCCCTGGAGCTGTTCAAGCCCTTTGTCATCGCCCGCCTGGTCAACAGCAGTATGGCTGCCAACGTGCGCCAGGCCAAGTCCATGATCGAGAGTGCTGAAGACGATGTCTGGGACGTGCTGGAGAAAATCTGCGACGAGCGTCCCGTACTCCTGAACCGGGCTCCTACACTGCACCGGCTGGGCATCCAGGCCTTTGAGGTCAAGCTCATCGAAGGCAGTGCCATCCAGCTGCATCCCCTGGTCTGTACGGCCTTCAACGCCGATTTCGACGGCGACCAGATGGCCGTGCATGTGCCCCTGAGTGATCATGCGGTCAAGGAAGCCCGCGAGCTGATGCTCTCGACCCGCAACCTGCTCAAGCCCAGCAGTGGGGAACCCATCATCAGCCCGACCAAGGACATGGTGCTGGGGGTGTTCTACCTGACCCTGATGGAGGACGAGACGCGCCCGGACGCGGAGCTGAAGCGCTATCCCAACCGGAAGCAGGCCCTGTACGCCCACGAAATGGGCCACATTGACCTGCGCGAGCCCATTCTGGTCCGGATCCGGCCCTACGTTGCGGAAACCCCGCTGGAAACCCTGGATCTGAACCCGCGCTGGATCCGGGCCCTGCATGCCCATGGCCTGGAAAGCGCGGAACAGGTGCACAAGGCCATCGGTGACAATCCGGAAGCCTTCATTCTCGAGGTGAAGGATTTTGGTCCCGTAGCCATGCAGGAATGCCTGGCGGCCCTGGCCACGGTGAATCTGGATGAGGAACCCATGGAGGCCATCAGCTTTACGCGCACCACCGCGGGCCGCATCATCTTCAACCAGTCCCTGCCGCCCCAGGTGGGCTACGTCAACGGCTGCCTGGACAAGAATGGCGTGAACGAGGTCATTCATCGCTGCTATGTTTTGATGGGCATGGAAGTCACAGCGGAAGTGGCGGATCAGATCAAGACGCTCGGCTTTCACTACGCTACCGTGTCCGGCATCACCATGGCTGTCTCCGATCTGGAAGTGCCCGATGCCAAACAGGCGGTCATCGTGGAAACCCAGGAGCGGGAAGCACGCCTGGAAGCCCAGCACCAGCGGGGTCTGCTGACCAGCCTGGAATGGGAGAACAAGCGGATCGAGGCTTGGACGAATGCCACCACGGTGGTCACGAACCACATCCGGGATTCACTCACCCCCCTGAACAACGTAGGGGCCATGTCCATTTCCGGCGCCGCCAAGGGGGGCTACAACACCATCAACCAGCTGTCCGGCATGCGGGGGCTCATGTACGATCCCAACGGGCGGATCATTCCCATGCCCATTCGTTCCAGCTTCCGCGACGGTCTGACGACCATGGAGTACTTCATCAGCACCCATGGTTCCCGCAAGGGCTTGGCCGATACCGCCCTGCGTACGGCCGACGCCGGCTACCTGACGCGCCGACTGGTGGACGTGGCCCAGGACGTCATCATTGCCCATGAAGACTGCGGTACGCCCAACGGCATTCTGGTGGATATCCAGCAGCTGCCGGAGGATCGCTACCTCGCGCGGGTAGCCGGCCGTTGCCTGGCCCAGGACGTGCATGATCCGGCCACGGGCGCAATGCTGTTTGCCCGCAACGATCTGATTGAAGAACCCGAAGCGCGCCTGATGCTGGCGCAAGGCGTTGCCCAAATCGAGATCCGGACACCCCTGACCTGCGAATCCCGGTTTGGCCTGTGTCGTCTGTGTTACGGTGCCAATCTGGCTTCGGCCCGCATGGTGGAGATGGGCGAAGCCGTAGGCATCGTGGCGGCCCAGTCCATTGGTGAGCCGGGTACGCAGCTGACCTTGCGGACGTTCCATTCCGGGGGTGTGGCTTCTTCGGATGACATTACCCGGGGGTTGCCCCGCGTCGAGGAACTGTTCGAGGCGCGCAAACCCAAAGGGGAAGCGGTGATCAGCGAGATCGGCGGCATCGTGTCCACCTACTGGGAGGGCGAAGTGCGCATGCTGCAGGTGCTCCGCATAGACGAAATCACCCGTGACGTGCGCGTTCCGCTGGCGGAGTGGCGGGTCTGTGTGGAACAGGGCGACGCGGTACAGGCGGATACGGCAGTGGCTGTCCGGCACGACGTACCGGAAGGAGCGGAACCGGCCGCGGACCAGGTCATGCGGGCAGGTATGGAAGGCACGGTCATCCGGCCGGCATCGGAGTCGGGGGCAGACACCCTGACCCTGACGATTCGCCGTGAGGAAGTACAGGAGTGGGAATCCGAAATCCCGGCGCACACCAATCCGCTGGTGCCGGATGGGGAACACGTGCATTCCGGCCAGCAGCTGACAGCCGGAGCGCTGTCGCCCAGCCGCATTCTGGAAATCCAGGGGCGGGAGGCCTGCCAGCTGTACATCCTGGATGAGGTGCAGAAGGTCTACAACGACCAGGGCGTCCAGATCCATGACAAGCACATTGAGGTGATCCTGCGCCAGCTGCTGCGGCGGGTACAGGTCAAGGCTACAGGCGACACGGACTTTCTGCTCGGCGAATATGTGGATCGGTACCGGTTCGAGGACGTCAACAACCTGGCTCTGGAGAACAACAAGAAACCGGCACAGGGCACGCTGGTGATTTTGGGCATGACGCGCGCCGCGCTCATGACGGACAGTTTCCTAGCGGCCGCCAGTTTCCAGGAAACCACCCGGGTGCTGACGGACGCCGCCATCAGGGGCCAGGAAGATCGCTTGCGCGGTCTCAAGGAAAACGTCATTCTGGGGAAACTGATCCCGGTCGGCACAGGCTTCAACCGGCGCCTGGAAACCGAGGCGAAGGAGGGTGACGGCCGCGCTGAACTGCACCTCGCCGACAACCAGGGTGAACTGGCCCTGGACCAGAAACTATTGCAGGAGCTGACGGAAACCGATCTGTTCGCTACCATGCATATCGGGGAACTGGACTCCCTGCAAAAGGTGGGTCTGGATCCGGATGATCCGGACGACGAGGACGCCGCGGAAATGGGGAGTGACGACGAGGAGGTCGAGGTTAACGAAGCCGGCGGCCTGGTATAGCCGGCGTGTAATTTGACCGGCAGCGGGGAATTGCCCCATACTGTTGGACTGTCTGCGGAACCGCGCGCGTGCATCGTTGCGCGGTTCCCGTCATGTGGATCACGGAGGTTGCCTTGCCCACTATCAACCAGCTTGTGCGCAAAGGGCGCAAGCCCAAACCCAAGAAGATGACAGCGCCTGCCCTGCGGGTTTCCCATAATACCCTGACCGGACGCACCCGTTCGAGCAAGACGGGCAATCCGCAAAAACGGGGTGTTTGCACGCTGGTGCGTACCACTACGCCCCGCAAGCCCAATTCCGCACTGCGCAAGGTCGCGCGTGTGCGCCTGACCAACGGTATGGAGGTTACGGCCTACATTCCTGGGGAGGGGCACAACCTGCAGGAGCACAGCGTGGTCCTGATACGCGGCGGCGGCGTGCGGGACTTGCCGGGAGTACGGTATCAAATCGTACGTGGCGCGCTGGACGCGACCGGCGTAGACAACCGCAAGCGTGGCCGCAGCCGGTATGGCGCCAAGAAAGGCAGCTGAGCAGTGATGGTCAGGTTCAGGATACAGGAAGCACACCATGCCAAGACGTAACAGACCGCCCAAGCGGGAGATCGCACCGGATCCGCGACATGGATCGGTGGTGCTGGCCAAGTTCATCAACAATCTCATGCTGCACGGAAAGAAGTCCGTGGCTACGCGTATCGTGTATGACGCCCTGGACATCATCGAGCGGCGACAGGGCCGACCGGGCATCGAAGTTTTTGAAACTGCCATGGAACGGGCCATGCCCCAGGTGGAAGTTCGGCCGCGCCGCGTCGGGGGGGCCACGTACCAGGTGCCCATTGAAGTACGCTTCGAGCGCAAGCAGGCGCTGGGCATGCGCTGGCTGATTACCCACGCCCGGCGGCGTGGCGGCAAGGACATGGCCAATCGCTTGGCGTCCGAGCTGATCGAGACGGCCAACAACGACAGTACGACCACCAAACGGCGTGACGATACACACCGCATGGCCGAGGCCAACCGGGCGTTTGCCCATTACAGGTAAAGCACGCTACGCGGTTCGTTTCCCTTTTACCCCTCTTCTGCAATTCAGTGCATTCCCCAAGGTGCGCGTCATCCGTACAGGCTACGGTTGGCGCGCACCTTGTTTGTGCTTGCGACCGCATGCAGTAAAGCGAGCCAGATCGCCATGAGTATCGACTATCCTCTCCAACGCATTCGCAACATCGGCATCATTGCCCATATCGATGCCGGCAAGACCACGACCACCGAACGCATTCTTTTCTATTCCGGCCGGACCCATCGCATGGGCGAAGTCCACGAAGGCACGGCCGTAACGGACTGGATGGCCCAGGAACGGGAGCGGGGCATCACGATTACGGCTGCCGCCATCTCGACCCTGTGGCGCCACACCCAGACGGGGGCAGAATGCCAGATCAACATCATCGACACGCCCGGACACATTGATTTCACGGCCGAGGTGCAGCGTTGCCTGCGGGTCCTGGATGGCGGTGTGGTGGTGTTTGACGCTGTCGCCGGGGTGGAACCGCAGACCGAAACGGTCTGGCGCCAGGCTGACAGTTACGGTGTGCCCCGCATCTGCTTCGTCAACAAGATGGATCGGGTGGGGGCGGATCTGGAACGTACGATGCGCATGATGGAAGAAAACCTGGATGCCCGGCCGGTGGCGGTGCAGTGGCCTATCGGCATGGAAGAATCCTTCCGGGGCGTGGTGGATCTGCTTACCCTGCAGGCCCATCTCTTCACCGACGAACTGGGGGCACAGCCCCAGACCGGGCCGGTGCCCGACGACCTGCTGCCCACGGTGCTGGCTGCACGCGAGGCGATGGTGGAACAAATCGTCGAGACCAACGACGATCTGATGCAGGTGTTCCTGGAAGATGAGGAAATTGCCGCCGCTGACTTGGAGCGGGCCTTGCGGGAAGCCATTCTGCGCAACCAGCTGGTGCCGGTCCTGTGCGGGACAGCCCTGCGCAACAAGGGCATCCAGCCGCTGCTGGACGCTATCGTCAGTTACCTGCCCAGCCCCCTGGACGTACAAGCGGTGGTGGCTACCCAGCCCGATTCCGGGGCCACCGTCGAGATTGCGGCCGATCCGGCCGATCCGTTCGCGGCCCTGGTGTTCAAGGTGGTGACGGATCCCTACGTCGGCCGCCTTTCCTACATTCGCGTGTATGGCGGTTCCCTGGTCGTGGGCAACACCGTGCACAACATGAATCAGGGCAAGCAGGAACGCATTGGCCGGCTGATACAGATGTACGCGGACAAGCGGGAGGAAATCCAGCAGTGTGCCGCCGGGGACATTGCTGCGATTGTCGGCCTCAAGCACAGCTTCACGGGCGAAACGCTGCATGCCCGTGAACGGCCGGTGCTCCTGGAGGCCATTGAATTCCCGGAACCCGTGGTGCGGATTGCGGTGGAGCCGAAGACTGCCGGCGATCAGGACAAGATGAGTTTGGCCTTGGGCAAACTGGCTGAAGAGGATCCAACCTTTCAGGTCGGCTACGACGACAGTACCGGGCAGACCCTGATCAGCGGCATGGGGGAGTTGCATCTGGACATCATTGTGGACAGGATGCAGCGGGAATTCCATGTGCACTGCAACGTCGGCGAGCCCCAGGTGGCCTATTGTGAAACCATCACCCGGGCCGTGCGCGCCGAGGGGCGTTTTGTGCGCCAGACCGGTGGCCGGGGCATGTTCGGGCATGTGGTGCTGGAACTGGAACCGGCGCCGGAAGGAGCGGGTTTCACCTTCGAATCGAAGATCGTGGGCGGTGTAGTGCCGCTCCCGTTCGTTCCGGCCGTAGAGCGGGGCATCACGGAAGCCATGTCCAGTGGCGTGCTGCACGGTTATCCCGTGGTCGACGTCAAGGCCACCCTGGTGGACGGTTCCTTTCATCCGGTGGATTCGAATGAACGAGCCTTTCACATTGCCGCGAGCATGGGTTTCCGGGAAGGCATGACCAAAGCCGCACCCATTGTGCTGGAACCGGTCATGCGGCTGGAGGTGGTGGTGCCCGAAGTGTATACCGGAGACGTGATGGGCAACCTGACCAGCCGGCAGGGCCGTATCGCCGACGTGCTGCCCCATTCCCAGGGCCTGAACCAGATCCAGGCCCACGTGCCGCTGAAAAACATGTTTGGCTACGCGACCAGCCTGCGTTCCATGACCAGCGGGCGGGGAAATTTTTCCATGCAGTTCGATTGCTATGCGCCGGTCCAGGAAACACGCGGCTGATGGACGTGTCGCGGACTGAGACGGCATCCGGAAACTTGCCCCTGCATTTTTTTGCAAATCAACCGGGTATTTGGATATACTGGATGCTTGTGATCCTAGGCTCCTGCGTGCATGGAAGCACCTTGAACAGGTCATGTGCAGGGCTCCGGATCCGGGAAATTGAGGCGTGTAAAGCTACAAACACCGAGTATGTGGAGGGACCCGAGAATAGGTCATGGCAAAGGCAGTTTTTGAGCGAACCAAACCTCACGTGAACGTGGGAACGATTGGGCACGTGGATCATGGCAAAACCACCTTGACCGCCGCGATCACCAAGGTCTTGGCCTTGAAAGGGCTGGCGGAGTTTGAGGCCTTTGACCAGATTGACAATGCGCCCGAAGAGCGCGACCGTGGCATCACGATCGCCATCTCCCACGTGGAATATGAATCGGATGCACGCCACTATGCCCACGTTGACTGTCCGGGACATGCTGACTATATCAAGAACATGATCACCGGGGCTGCCCAGATGGATGGAGCCATTCTTGTGGTTTCCGCACCGGATGGCGCCATGCCCCAGACCCGTGAGCACATCCTGCTGGCCCGCCAGGTGGAAGTGCCGGCCATGGTCGTCTTCATGAACAAGGTCGACATGATGGACGACGAGGAGCTGCTGGAACTGGTGGAAATGGAACTGCGCGAGCAGTTGGATGAATACGAATTTCCCGGGGACGACACACCGGTGATCCGCGGGTCTGCCCTGGCCGCCCTGGAATCCGAGAGTACGGATCCGGATGCGCCCGAATACGAATGCATCTGGGAACTGATCCGGGCCGTGGATGAATACATTCCCCAGCCGTTGCGCGATGTGGACCAAAATTTCCTGATGCCCATCGAAGACGTGTTCTCCATCAAGGGCCGCGGTACGGTGGTGACCGGACGGATCGAGCGGGGTGTCATCCATCCCATGGAGGAAGTGGAGATTGTAGGCATCAAAGCGACCCACAAGACCACGGTCACGGGCGTGGAGATGTTCCGGAAACTGCTGGACGAAGGCCAGGCCGGCGACAACGTGGGCTGTCTGCTGCGGGGCGTGGATCGCACCGAAGTGGAACGGGGCCAGGTGCTGGCCATTCCGGGCAGCATCACCCCGCACCGGAAATACAGGGCTGCCGTCTACGTGCTGCGCACGGACGAGGGAGGACGTCACAAGCCCTTCTTCCCGGGGTACAGGCCCCAGTTCTATATCCGGACCCTGGACGTAACCGGTGTGATCAACTTGCCCGAGGGGGTGGATATGGTCATGCCCGGCGACAACGTGGAGATGGAAGTGGAACTGATATCCCCCGTGGCACTGGAGACCGGATCCCGCTTCGCTATTCGTGAAGGTGGCCGTACGGTCGGGGCCGGTTCCATCACCGAGATTCTGGACTAGACAGATACAGGCAGGGAGCGGAATATTCCGCTCCCTTAAATTTTTGCCGAGAGGATTCGTATGCCCCCCCGAGCCACTATTCGCATCAAGCTGAAAGCGTTCGATCACAGGCTGCTTGACGCGTCGGCCAGCCAGATTGTGGAAGCGGCCGAGCGTTCCGGTGCCCAGGTCATTGGGCCGGTGCCCCTGCCCACCCGCATCGAAAAGTTCACGGTGATTCGCTCGCCCTTCAAGGACAAGGACAGCCGCGAACAGTTTGAGATCCGGACGCACAAGCGTCTGATCGATGTCCTGGATCCCGTCCCGCGCACCAGTGAAAGCTTGACCAAGCTCACGCTGCCTGCGGGGGTGGACGTGGAGATCAAACTGTAGGGAGTGGCCCGGCGATGAAAGAATTGATGGGCCGCAAGGTCGGCATGACACAAATCTTCGATGAGGAAAGCGGACAGGCTGTGCCGGTGACCGTGATCAAGGCCGGTCCCTGCTGGGTGACCGCCATTCGGACTCAGCAGGCAAACGGCTACGACGCGGTGCAGCTGGGCTTTGAGGAAGTGCCGGCACGCAAACTGACGAAGGGGCAGCGTGGTCACCTCCGGCAGGCGGGCGACATGCTGTTGCGGCACTTGCATGAAGTGCGCCTGCAGCAGCCGGCGACCCTGACCCCCGGCAGCCGGGTGAGGGTAGACCTGTTTGTGGAAGGCGAATACGTGGATGTTACGGGCGTGAGCAAGGGCAAGGGTTTCGCGGGGGCCGTAAAACGCTATGGCTTTGCCGGCGGTCCCAAGACCCATGGCCAGAGCGATCGGCACCGGGCCCCCGGTGCCCGTGGCGCCGGCACGACCCCGGGACGCACCTTCAAGGGCTCGCGCGGCCCCGGGCACATGGGGCACGAAAAGGTGACGGTGCTGAATCAGAAGGTGGCCCTGGTGGACGTGGACCGGGATTTGCTGGCCATTCGCGGTGCCGTACCGGGACCGCGGGACGGCTTGGTCCTGATTCGGGCCGCTGTCAAGAAAGGCGCTTCAGCGTAGCAGGCACCGACGAGGAACACTATGAAAACCAACGTGGTGAATGCGACCGGCCAAGTCGTTGGGGAGCTGGAACTGGCCAGCGCGGTCTTTGAAGCGGATATCAATCGCGGTCTGATGCACCAGGCTCTGTTGCGCCAGTTGGCCAATGCCCGGCTGGGTACCCACAAGGTCAAGACCCGGTCCGAAGTCCGGGGCGGTGGCCGCAAGCCTTGGCGCCAGAAGGGGACAGGCCGGGCCCGGCAGGGCACCATTCGGGCCCCGAACTGGGTCGGCGGGGGTACGGTCTTCGGACCGACGCCCCGTTCCTACGTACAGGCGATGCCCAAGCGCATGCGCCGCGCTGCCGTGCGCAGTGCCCTCTCCGCGCAAGCCGCGGCGGGCGCTGTGCGCGTTCTGGAAGAATTTGCCTTGCCCCAGCCCAAAACCCGGGCTGCCCGCGACTTGCTGGCGGCCTTGGGAATCCAGGAGCAGAGGGTTTTGATTGTCTATGCCACCCGGAACGAGGAAGCCATGCGGGCTGTCCGCAACCTGCCCCAGGTCACCCTCCTGCATTACATGTACGCCAACGTCCGGGATGTGCTGCAGTGTGACGTGATGCTGGTGAGCCAGGATGCCTTGGCAGGCCTGGAAGCCTGGTTGGGCGAGGAGGCGGTATGAACGTCTACGACGTGATCAAGAGTCCCATCCTGTCCGAAAAATCCATGCAGGCCGAAATGGATCGCCAGTACATATTCAAGGTGGATCTGAAGGCCAACAAGCATCAGGTACGGGAAGCGGTACAGCAAATCTATGACGTGACTGTGGACCATGTTCGCATTCTGCTGGTTCCGGCCAAGACCCGAACCTTCGGCAATCGGGTCTTCATTCGCCGGCCCAAGTGGAAAAAGGCGATAGTCACCCTGCCCGAGGGTGAGTCCATCAACCTGTATGAGGGTGACTGAAAAGGACTGCCGCCATGCCCGTTAAGATTTACCAACCCACTTCACCTGGCCGCCGCAACATGAGCGGGTCTTCCTTCGAGGAGATCACGCGCAACCGGCCCGAACGCTCGCTGCTGGCACCCCTGAAGCGCAAGGGGGGCCGCAACAACCGGGGCGTCATTACCGTACGTCACCGCGGTGGCGGCCACAAGCGGCGTTACCGGCGGATTGACTTTCGCCGCGACAAGCATGACGTCGTGGCCCGGGTAGTTTCGGTGGAATACGACCCCAACCGCAGCGCGCGCATCGCCCTGCTGCAGTATACGGATGGCGAGAAACGCTATATTCTGGCACCGGAAGGGCTGTTTATCGGGCATGAAATCATGTCCGGGCCGAACGCCGAAATCATGCCGGGCAACGCCCTGCCGCTGCGCAACATACCGCTGGGTACCCAGATTCACAATATTGAACTGTATCCGGGGCGGGGCGGCCAGCTGGCCCGCAGTGCCGGTACCGCAGCCCGGTTGGCGGCCAAGGAAGGCAATCTGGCTCATGTACGGTTGCCCAGCGGCGAAGTACGCTTTATTCACATGGACTGCCAAGCCTCGATAGGGCAGGTGTCCAATGCCGAGCATGCCAACATGTCCCAGGGCAGTGCAGGCCGCAACCGCCGGCGGGGCCGCCGTCCTTCGGTACGCGGTGTTGCCATGGACCCGGCCTCACATCCCCATGGCGGCGGCGAGGGACGTTCCCCGATAGGGATGCCTTCGCCCAAGACGCCCTGGGGCCAGCCCGCCCTGGGCAAACGCACACGGCGCAATCCGCGCACCGATGCCAACATCGTACGGCGACGCACGGTGCGCCGCTAAGGATGCAGGAGTGACTCATGTCTCGATCCCTGAAGAAAGGCCCCTACGTGGACCTCAAGTTGCTGAAGCGCATAGAAGCCATGAATCAGGC
Source organism: Caldilineaceae bacterium (assembly GCA_965200385.1). Lineage (GTDB taxonomy): Bacteria > Chloroflexota > Anaerolineae > Caldilineales > Caldilineaceae > Bin34. The sequence goes on along the minus strand of OZ241342.1, from coordinate 2,152,581 downwards.
GGGTGAACGCCGCGTCGTGCGTACCTATGCCCGTGCCTCCACGATTTTTCCGCAGTTTGTCGGGCATACGATTGCCGTACATGACGGCCGTCGCCATGTCCCGGTGCTCATCACGGAAAACATGGTAGGCCACAAGCTGGGTGAGTTCGCACCCACCCGCTATTTCCGGGGCCATATGCGGGCTGAGCGCAGTACTTCGGTGCGGTAGGACAACGTATAACGGGAGCCAGGGGAATGGAAGTTTCGGCCAAGGCCCGGTATACCGGGATCAGCGCCCGCAAGGCGCGGCTGGTATTGGATGAAGTGCGGGGCATGCATGCCCTGGAGGCCGTACAGGTACTTGACCTGATGCCGCAGTCTACCGCCGGCGTGCTGGCCCGGACCATCCGGAGTGCCTTGCACAACGCCAGCGAAAACTTCGGTCTGGAACAGGACGACATGTACATCAAGACCATTTATGCCGACAAGGCGCCCCATCGCCGGTGGCGTCGTTTCGCCGGTCGTGGCCGCTTCAAGCCGTGGAAGCGACCATCGTCACACATTACGGTAATTCTGGATGAAATGGACAACGACATGCATGCACGGCATGCGGCCATGAGAGGTGAATGATGGGACGCAAAGTACATCCCATGGGCTTTCGGCTGGGACTGGTCAAGGAACATCGCAGCCGCTGGTTCGCCGAGGGGCGCGAGTACGTGGAACTGCTGAATGCAGACAGGCTCATTCGGACCACCATCATGGACCATCTGCCGCGGGATGGGGCCGGTGTGAGCAATATCGAAATCGAGCGCCAGTCCAACCAGGTCGAGGTCATCATCGAAACGGCCCGGCCCGGGGTCATCATTGGCCGCAAGGGTGCCACGGTCAACGAGCTGCGCTCACAGCTGATGAAATTGGCGCAAGGGGCCAGTGTCCGCATTGACGTCAAGGAACTCAGCCGTCCCGACATGAGCGCTGTTTTGGTGGCCCGCAACATCGGTGAGCAATTGGTGAACCGGGTCAACTGGCGGCGCGCCATGCGCTCGGCCGGACAGCGCGCCATGCGCCAGGGCGCCCAGGGCTTCATGGTCACGGTGTCCGGCCGTCTGGGCGGCAGTGATATGGGACGCAAGGATACGTTTCGCGAAGGCCAGATTCCCCGCCATACCCTGCGGGCCAATATAGATTATGGCACCGGCGTGGCGGCTACCGCCTACGGGGCCATTGGCATCAAGGTGTGGATCTATCACGGGGAAATCCTGCCCGGGCAGGAATACCACGCCCGGCACCGGGAAATGAACTAGGACATGATGGCCTACAGCTCCGCACCATCGTGGCGGAACGGGAGTTTTGCACAATGTTGATGCCCAGGCGACTCAAGCACCGCAAAGCCCATCGGGGACGTATGCGCGGTATGGCCCATCGGGGCAACTCGATTGATTTCGGCACCTATGCCCTGCAGGCTACGGAACCGCACTGGATCACGAGCCGCCAGATTGAGGCGGCCCGCCGGGCGATTGTGCGCTATGTCCGGCGGGGCGGCAAGCTCTGGATCCGGGTGTTTCCGGACAAGCCGGTCACCCAGCGGGCGGCCGAAACGCGTATGGGTTCGGGGAAGGGCAACGTGGAGTACTACGTGGCCGTCGTCAAGCCCGGTCGGGTCATTTTCGAGATGACGGGCGTGACCGAGGCGCAGGCGCGGGAAGCGCTGCGCCTGGCGCAGCACAAGCTGCCGATGCGCACCCAGTTCATATCCCGTCAGGACGTACAGGAATAAGGCAGGGACACCATGGCACGTTTGAAAGCCCGCGATTTGGTGGACAAGACCGATGCGGAACTGGATGAGATGATTCTCAACTGTCAGCGGGAACTGTACAACCTGCGGCACCAGTTGACCACAGGCAAGCAGCAGAACCTGGCCCGGTCCCGGGAAGTGCGCAAGGAAATGGCCCGTATCAAGACGGTCCAGCGGGCTCGGGAACTGCAGGCATTCACATGAGAGGAGCAATAAGCCATGCGTGAGCGGCGCAAGATGCTGTCCGGTACGGTGGTGCAGGACAGCATGGACAAGACGGTAGCGGTACGCGTGGAACGCGTCAAGCGGCATCGCCTGTACGGCAAGATCATCAAAACCTACAAGCGCTATCAGGTGCATGATGCCGCGAACGACGCACGCCTGGGGGATACCGTACGCATCCGCCAGTGTCGGCCTGTGTCCAAGTCCAAACATTTCTATCTGGAATCCATTGTTGCCCGTGCCGCGACCCGGGAATAACCGGGAATCCGCGCATCGGCTGCCAGGACCATACAAAAGGGAAACAGCATGATCCAGCAGGAAAGCCGCCTCAAGGTGGCTGACAATTCAGGAGCCAAGGAGCTTCTCACGATCCGCGTGACGGGCGGCAGTGTGCGGCGTCACGGCAAGATCGGGGACATTATTACCGCTTCTGTCAAGTCGGCTGCGCCTGCGGGTACCGTGCGCAAGGGTGAAGTGGTCAAGGCCGTGATTGTACGCACCCGGACCCCCGTGCGCCGGGCCGATGGCAGCTATATCCGCTTCAATGAGAATGCCGCGGTGATCGTGGATGATGCCCGTTTCCCGCGGGGTACGCGCATATTCGGTCCCGTGGCCCGAGAGCTGCGCGAACTGGGCTTCATGCGCATCATCTCGCTGGCCCCCGAAGTGTTGTAGACCGGGATACAGCGGAACCAAGGACAGAAGATCATGAGTCGCAAGATTGTCGTCGGAGACCAGGTACGGGTGATGGCCGGTGCCCATAAAGGGGCACAGGGCAAAATCCGTGATATCATTCGCCGCCGGCGCCGGGATGGCAAACTCGATCCCAACCGGGTCTACGTGGTGGTGGAAGGCGTAAACGTGCATTTCCGGCATCAGCGTCCAACCGGCGGCCCCCAGACGCAGCGGGGCATCATTGAATTTGAAGCACCCATCCACGTCAGCAACGTCATGGTCCTGGGCACCGATGACCGACCTACGCGCCTGGGCATGCGTTTCGAGAACGAAGACAAGGTACGCTTCGACCGGCGCTCCGGCGCGGTTGTACCCAAACCCTCCTAGCGGATGACGCCAGTACCAGCGAGCGACAGACAGAACCGATATGAACGCAGAAACACAGACTCCCGCCTACGCCTCGCCTTTGCCGCGCCTGCTGGTGCGCCATCGGGAGGAAATTGTGCCGGCCCTGATGGAGGAGTTTGGCTATTCCAGCCCTCTGCAGGTACCGACGGTCACCAAGGTGGCGGTCAACATCGGGTTGGGCGAAGCCCTGACCAATGGCCGGGCCATTGAAGCTGCCAGCCGGGACCTGACCCAGATCACAGGCCAAAAGCCGCTGGTGACCCGGGCCAAGAGGTCCATTGCCACCTTCAAACTGCGCGAAGGCATGCCCATCGGGCTCAAGGTCACCTTGCGGGGCCGGCGCCAATGGTATTTTCTGGATCGGCTGATCAACATTGCCCTGCCGCACCAGCGGGATTTCCGGGGCCTGTCGCCGGATGCCTTCGATGGCCGTGGCAACTACAGCATCGGCCTGACCGAGCAGCTGATTTTTCCGGAAATCAGCTACGACGACATCGACTCCATCCGGGGGCTGATGGTGACGATCGTGACCTCGGCCCATACCGATGAAGAAGGGCGTTCTCTGTTGCGCATGCTGGACATGCCCTTCATCCGCTCCACGTGAGCTGGGCAGGCGCGACGCAAATACGAGCTCATTGCAGCAAGGACTGACACCCGTGGCCAAGAAATCCATGATTGTTCGTGATACCAAACGCAAGTACCCGCACCGGGTGCGCAATCGCTGTAGCCTGTGCGGTCGGCCCCGTGCCTATATGCGGCGTTTTGGCATGTGTCGCATCTGCTTCCGCCAGGAAGCCCTGGAAGGCCGGATTCCCGGCGTCGTCAAGTCGAGTTGGTAAGAGCACGGCCGGTTCTGGCCGGACAAGGGGAGCCATCGGTTCATGAATGTAGATCCTATCGCTGATTTTCTCACGCGCATCCGCAATGGCGCGCAGATGCAGCATGCCCAAGTCGTCATGCCCAGTTCCCGCATCAAGGTGGACATGGCCCGCATTCTGCAGGACGCGGGGTTTATCCAGGGTTTTGAGGTGATCAAGCAGGAGGGCCATCGTACGGACCTGCAGATCGCGCTCAAGTACGATCGGCACGGCAAGTCCGTGATTTCCGGACTCAAGCGCATCAGCAAGCGGGGCCGCCGGGTCTATGTGGGCTGGCGGGACATTCGCTGGGTGCGCAGCGGGTTGGGATTGCGTATTCTCACCACCCCCCAAGGGCTGATGACAGGCCAGGCCGCACGCCAGGCCAAGCTCGGTGGTGAAGTTCTCTGTGAAGTCTGGTAGCGAGCTCAAGGAGCGTACGCCCATGTCGCGGATTGGTCGCCAACCCATTCCCTTGCCCCCGGGGGTTTCGGTCGAAGTCACACCGGGGCAAGTGGTCACGGTCAAGGGCCCCAAGGGCACGTTGGACGAAAAGATTTCGCCCCGTCTGGCGGTTGCGACGCAGGACAGCCAGATTGTTGTCACGCGCCGGGGCAACGACCAGGCGCTGAAGGCCCAGCACGGCCTGGCCCGGGCCCTGATCAACAACATGGTCACGGGCGTCACCCAAGGGTATACCCGCGTGCTGGAAGTGCACGGGGCCTTCTACCGTGCTTCCATGAAAGGTTCGACCCTGGTGCTGCAGGTGGGCAAGAGCCATCCGGTGGAATATGCGTCCAGTGACGCGGTGTCCCTGGACGTGGACCAGAGCGGTCGCGTGATTACCTTGCGTGGCATCAGCAAGGCTGTCGTGGGCCAGCTGGCCGCCGTGATCCGGGCTGAGCGGCCGCCGGAACCCTACGGGGGCTCAGGCATCCGTTACCGGGGCGAATGGGTACGCATGAAGGCCGGCAAGGCCGGACGGACGGCAGGATAGGAGCAAAGGCGGATAATGAGTCGCAATACCCATCGATCCCATGCCCGGCACCGGCGCCACCAGCGTGTGCGCAACAAGGTGTCCGGCACTGCACAGCGCCCGCGGCTGAACGTGTTCCGCAGTGCGGATCACATCTATGCCCAGGTCATTGACGATCAGCAGGGTCACACACTGGTGGCCGCTTCGTCGAACGAGAAGGACCTGCGGGACCAGCTGGCACAGGAGAAACCGGTAGCCAGAGCCCGGAAAGTAGGGGAATTGCTGGCGGACCGGGCCTTGGCCCAGGGCGTCACCAATGTCATCTTCGACCGGGGGGGCTTCCAGTTCCATGGCCGTGTCAAGGCCCTGGCTGACGGCAGCCGGGCCAAAGGCCTCAAGTTCTAGACAGGCACCCAGGCGATACAGTAAGGAGCAATCCAGCGTGGTACGACAGAACGAACAGAATCAGGGCGATGAACTTGAAGATCGCGTGATTCAGGTGACCCGGACCGCCAAGGTGGTGAAGGGAGGCCGGACCTTTTCCTTCCGTGTCATGATCGCGGTGGGCGATCGCAACGGCCGCGTCGGCATTGGCATGGGCAAGGCCCGGGAGGTGCCGGAAGCGATTCGCAAGGCCAAGGAACGGGCCAAGAGCAACATGATCGAGGTGCCCATTGTCGGCACCACCATCCCGCACGCCATTGAAACCCGGTGCGGTGCGGCCCGCGTCATGCTGCGGCCCGCCAGTCCCGGTACGGGCGTGATCGCCGGCGGTGGCGTACGGGCCGTGCTGGACGTGTCGGGCATCTCGGACATTCTCACCAAGTCCCTGGGCACCAACAACCAGCTCAACGTTACACGGGCTACCTTTCAGGCCCTGCAGGAACTCCAGGACTACCGGGCCGAAGCCGAGGCCCGGGGCGTGCCCGCGGAATCGCTGGCACCCTTCTGGACGCGGGAGACCCTCTGATGGCGACTGTACTCAGGGTGAAGCTGGTGAAGAGTGGCATTGGCTACAGCCAGCGCCAGAAGGACACGTTACGGGCCCTGGGTCTGAGGCGTATGCACCAAACGGTGGAGCAGGAGGACAATCCGGCCATCCGGGGCATGATTGCCAAAGTGGCCCACCTGGTCAAGGTAGAGAATATCAATTCCGGTTCCAGTGAACCGCAACAGGCGACAGAACCATCATGAAGTTGCATGAAATCAAGCCGGAACAGCGCAATACACGGAAACGCAAACGGGTAGGCCGGGGTACGGGCTCCGGCAAGGGCAAGACAGCAGGCCGGGGTACCAAAGGGCAGAATTCACGGTCCGGCGGCAAGGTGGCCCTGACCTTTGAAGGCGGCCAGCTGCCTCTGGTCAAGCGCCTGCCCAAACTGCGGGGCTTCAAGCGTCCGCACAAGATCCACTACACGCCTGTAAATCTGGAAGATTTGGAGGAATGTTTTGCGGATGGGGCTACGGTGACCCTGGAAGCCTTGGTGGAACGCGGTTTTCTGGACGATACCCGGGAACCGGTAGTGGTGCTGGGCCGCGGTGAACTGCACAAGACCATGACTGTTCACAGCCACCGGATCAGCCAGTCGGCCCGTGTTGCCATCGAAGCCCGCGGCGGCTCGGTGGAAATCCACGCCCTGTAAGGACAAAACCTGATGCTCACCGCTGTCGGCAGAGCCTTTATGCTGCCGGATCTCCGGAACAAGCTTCTGATCACCATTGGTATTCTGGTCATCTATCGCCTTTGTGCCCACATTCCGCTGCCGGGCGTGGATGCCTCGGCCCTGGACCGCCTATTCACCCAGGATCCCAACATCCTGCTGAACATGCTCAATTTCTTCAGTGGCGGTGCCTTGTCCCAGATGGGAGTCATGGCCCTCGGCGTGTATCCCTACATCACTGCCTCCATCATCATGCAGTTGCTCGTGCCCATGGTGCCGCAGCTGCAGGAGTTGAGCAAGGAAGGGGAAAGGGGGCGCGCCCAGATCAATAAGTACACCTATTACCTGACCATTCCTCTGGCCGTAATCTACGCCATTGGTCAGGCTACCCTGCTCAATTCGTCGTTCGGAGGGGGCGTGGCGGTGTTCACCAGCTGGGGCTTCACGGGACCCAACCTGCTCTCTTCCCTGACCATCGTCGTCGGCATGGCGGCCGGTACCATGTTTGCCGTCTGGCTGGGCCAGTTGCTGACCCAGCAGGGCATCGGCAATGGCGTATCCCTGATCATCTTTGCCGGCATCGTGTCCAGTCTGCCCCAGCAAGTGCGGCAGATCATCGTTTCCGAGCGGTGGGACCTGCTGATCATCTTCACCATCATCACCATTCTGACCATGGCCCTGATCGTCTGGGTCAACGAGGGACAGCGTCGGATTCCGGTGCAATACGGCAGGCGGGTGCGCGCCACGCGGGGCAACCGGCAGGTCATGGTCGGTGGTCGCTCCACCTACATTCCCATGAAAATCAACAGCACCGGCATGATCCCGCTGATTTTCGCCCAGAGCCTCCTGATTTTCCCCAGTACCCTGGCATCCTTCTTTACGACCTCCACAGGGTGGGTAGGCGGCGCGGCCGCTGTCATGGCGGAAGCCCTGTCACCGGCGAACTGGGTCTATTGGCTCGCCTATTTCCTGCTGGTCGTGGCTTTCACGTACTTCTACGCCGACGTCATGTTCCGGCAGCAGGACTTGCCGGATACCCTGCGGCGCCAGGGCGGGTTCATCATGGGGCTGCGCCCGGGCCCCCGGACCGCGGAGTACCTGCAGGGCGTTCTCTCCCGGATAACTTTCTTCGGGGCCATCTTTCTGGGTTTCATCGCCATCCTCCCCTATCTGGTCGGCTTGATCTTTGGTGGCGGCGCGGTCAGCGGCGGTTACAGTACACTGCTCATCAGCAGTGCTGGCCTGCTGATTGTGGTGGGTGTCGTCCTGGATACGATGCGCCAGATCGAGTCCCAGCTGATGATGCGGAATTACGAGGGGTTCCTCCGCTAGGAGCACTCCCAGGCGGCCGCAGTTCACGGTATGTCCATGTCCGGTCCTCAATTCGCCATTTTCCTCGGGGTGCCCGGCGCGGGCAAAGGCACGCAGGTCAAGCACTTGGCCACGACCACGGGCTTGCCGCATGTCTCAACCGGTGATCTGTTCCGTGCCCATCTGCGCCAGCAAACGGAACTGGGACAGTTGGCCCAGTCCTACATGAACAGGGGCGACCTGGTGCCGGATGAAGTGACCGTCAACATGGCACGGGAACGGCTGGCTGCAGCGGACTGTGCTGCCGGCGCCTTACTGGACGGGTTTCCCCGCAACCTGGTGCAGGCATCCGCCATGGATCAGATGGCACGTGCGGGCCAGGCCTGCTGCCGGGCGGTATTCCTGGACCTGGACGACAGCGCATGTCTCACCCGGATTACCGGTCGTCGCCAGTGCCGGGAATGTGGCGCGGTGTATCATATCCAGTACCAGCCGCCCCGGATACCGGACCGGTGTGATGCCTGTGGCGGTGACCTGTACCAGCGGGAAGACGATACCGTGGCTACCGTACAAAAGCGCATTCTAGCGTACTACAAGGAAACCGCTCCTCTGCTGGGCTACTACTACGCCCAGGATGCCCTGCATACCATAGACGCAGACGGGACGCCGGACGCCGTGGCTGCCCGTTTACAGAGGTGGTGGCAGGACTAAGATGGTTGGTGTTGCCGGATGAGCAAGCGTCGTTCCTTCACGCCCAAACTGGGCAGGGCTGCCTTGGGCACGCGCGTCAAGCGGAGCGCAGGTCGCTGGGCTGGCGCCAGACAGAACAGACGGAATCGGGCCAGGCGGGCGGATCAGCCTCCTGAACCCATGCGCCTCAAGACCGATCAGGAGATCGGTGTCATGCGCGAGGCGGGCCGTATTGTAGCCGAGGTGCATGCGGAACTGGCCCAGACCATCGCGCCCGGCGTGAGCACCTGGGATCTGGATGTATTGGCTGCCGACGTCATTGCCCGGCACGGTGCGACCAGTGCGTTTCTCGGCTATGGCGGTTTTCCGGCCCACATCTGTGCCAGCATCAACGAGGAGCTGGTACATGGCATACCCCGGAAACAGCGTCGGCTGAAAGCCGGTGACATTATCAGCATTGACGTGGGCGTCAGGTACCAGGGGTACATTGGGGACAGTGCCTGGACCTATGGGGTAGGCAAGATCAGTGACGAGGCCGCGCGCCTGATGCAGGTGACGGAAGAAAGTCTGTATGCCGGCATTGCCGTGGCTCAGGAAGGCAACCTCATCAATGACGTGTCCCGGGCGGTCCAGCAGTACGTCGAGCGCCACCACTTCCACGTGGCACGTGAGTTCACCGGCCATGGCGTAGGGCGTGACATGCATGAACCGCCCCAGGTCCTGAACTTCGAGATGGAGCATGCCGAGGCCTATCAGAAAATGCCGGCCGGTTTGGTGTTCGCCCTGGAACCCATGGTTCTGATGGGCACGTGGCGTACGCGGACACTGCGGGACGACTGGACGGTGATCAGCCAGGATCGCAGCCTGACGGCCCATTTCGAGCACACCATCGCGATCACCCGGGAAGGTCCCCAGATATTGACAAAGCTGTAGCCAGCCATTAAGATATTTGACTTGTGCAATTTGCTATTTTGCGGGGATATCACGGAGACAGCATGAAGGTTAGACCCTCTGTCAAGAAGATGTGTGACCGTTGCCGGATGGTACGGCGGCGCGGCACGCTTTTTGTCATCTGTACGAATCCCAAGCACAAACAGCGCCAGGGTTAGGGATTCCACAGAGCCGTTTACAGTCAGGCCGCGCATACGACAGGAGATTTTATGGCACGCATTGCAGGAGTGGATGTTCCCCGGGACAAGCCGGTATTGTTTTCACTGACCTATATTTATGGTATAGGCCGCACGGTCAGTACGACTGTCTGCGAACAGGCCCAGGTCGATCCGGCAGTCCGCGTCAAGGACCTGAGCGAAAGCGACGTGTCCCGGATCCGGGACTATATCGACACGAATCTGGTGGTGGAAGGGGATCTGCGCCGCGAGATCCAGATGAATCTCAAGCGCCAGGTTGAAATCGGTTCCTACCGCGGCTTGCGCCACCGGCGCAATCTGCCTTCACGGGGGCAGCGTACACGCACCAATGCCCGTACCCGGCGCGGCCGACGCCAGACCGTAGCCGGTCGGCGGCGGGCCGGCCATTAATCCCGCTTTGACAGCAGACAGGAGAACGAGAGATCAATGGCTCGCGCAACCAGATCGGCACGCCGTGATCGACGGCAGGTGCCTTCGGGACAGGTCCATATCAGGGCTACCTTCAACAATACGATTGTAACGGTGACGGATGCCTCCGGTGCCGTGCTGTGCTGGAGCAGCAGCGGCTGTGTCGGTTTCAGCGGCAGTCGCAAGAGCACACCGTATGCCGCTGCACTGGCCGGTCAGCAGGCCGGTACCCGGGCGTACAACGATTTCGGGGTACGTGAAGTCCGGGTGTTTGTGAAAGGTCCCGGTCCCGGGCGTGAGAATGCCCTGTCGGCCCTGGTTTCCGCCAAGCTGCAGATCAAGTCCATCACCGATGTCACGCCATTGCCCCACAACGGCTGTCGTGCACCCAAGAAGCGCCGCGTGTAAGGCGTATCTGTTTTACCTGACATACCAGGCCGTGTGATCACGGCGCATCCCAGGAAGAGGTTCCATGGCTCGATATACGGATCCGGTTTGCCGGCTTTGTCGCCGTGAAGGTGAAAAACTGTTTCTCAAGGGGGCCCGTTGTCTGGGGCCCAAGTGCGCCATTGAAAACAAACGCTATGCCCCGGGCCTGCATGGTCCTCGCCAGACGGGCCGGCGGCGGCGCGAATCGGACTACAGCCTGCAGCTGCGGGCTAAGCAGAAAGCCCGGCGCATTTACGGCATCTATGAGAAACAGTTCCGCCGCTACTTCCGCGAGGCTACGCGTTCGCCGGGCCAGACCGGCAACGTGCTGGTCCGGTTGCTGGAAAGCCGCCTGGACAATGTCGTGTATCGCATGGGTTTGGCGACCAGTCGGGCCCAGGCCCGCCAGCTGGTGACCCACGGCCACTTCAACGTGAATGGCCGCCGTACCAATATCCCCTCTTTTGCGGTCTCGGTGGACGACGTCATAACCGTGCGGACCAACAGCCGGAACAATGGCTACTTCACCTCGGAGGATGCCCAGCCCAGGGATGTGCTGCCTTCCTGGCTGGCCTACGACGCCGAGGCCATGGAAGGCCGGGTTTTGCAGGAGCCCAATCCGGAGGAGATCCCGGTCGAGTTGAATGTCCAGCTGATTGTGGAATACTACAGCGCACGCTGATTCGTCACAGTCTTCAGTTGCGCCAGCAGGAGGAAATCACTTGCAAAATCCAGTTCTGCCTAAGCTGTATGTTGTGAATGAAACCCGCAAGTACGGCAAGTTTCAGATGAGACCTCTGATGCGGGGGTATGGCACCACACTGGGCGTGTCGCTGCGACGTGTTCTGTTGTCCAGCCTCAAGGGATCGGCCATTACCGCTCTGCGCATCCAGGACATTTATCATGACTTCTCGCCTATTCCGCGGTTGCGCGAGGATACCACCCAGCTCATCCTGAACGTGCGGGAAATCGAATTGCGGTCGCATGCCCCGCGGCCGGTGACCCTGACGCTGCACGTGCAGAACGCAGGGATCTATACGGCAGGTGACATCCAGGAAAACGCGGATGTGGAAATCCTGAATCCGGAACTGTACCTGCTGACGTCAGATGAGGACACCGATCTCGAAATCGAGTTCATTGTGGAACAGGGGCATGGGTACTCGCCACCCGAGGAGCGGGTGGACAGTGCCCCACCGAACTACCTGCCTATCGACACCATCTTCAGCCCGATTGTGCGGACCGCCTTTCACGTTGAGGATCATCGGGTTGGCCAGCAGACGGATCTGGATCAGGTGACCCTGGAAATCTGGACTGACGGTTCCGTGAATCCGTCCGAGGCCATGAAAGAAGCCGCCCTGATCCTCATCAATCACCTGCGGGTAGTTACGCAGGACTCGGAAGAAGAGATTGAAATCATCGAGGAAGAGGAAGAAGAGGACATACCCAATACGCTCTTCGATGCTTCCATTGAGGAGCTGGAGCTGAACGTACGCACGTACAACTGTCTCAAGCGGGTAGGCATTGCGACCCTGGGCGAACTGGTGAAATTGATGGAAAAAGGACGGGGCGAGATGCTGGCCATCCGCAATTTCGGGGAGAAGTCGCTGGATGAACTGGTGACGCAGCTGCGCAAGAAAGATCTGTTGCATCTGCCCGGGGTGGACCTGTCCGAATACCTGGCACAAGAGGATGACACGGAGTTGGCCCTGGAGGCCGAACTGCCAGAACCGGCTGAAGTGACAGCCAATCCCGAAACCACAGGATGACACGGCAAGGAGCGTAAATGAGCACCCGACACAGGGTCCGGCACCGGAATCTGGGCCGCGGTTCAGACCACAGCAAGGCCATCATGCGCAGCCTGGTCTGCGAACTGATCACACACGAACGCATCATAACTACAGAGGCCAAGGCACGCGCCATGCGACCGGTTGCGGAAAAGATGGTGACCAAGGCCAAGCGCGGTTTGACGGCGAACGGGAAGCGGGTCCACGCCTACCGTCTGTTGATGGCGCGGCTGGGCCAGAACCGGCGGGCCGTCGAGCTCCTGTTCTCCCGGTTGGCCCCCCGGTACCAGACACGGGAGGGAGGCTATACGCGGATGATCAAGCTGGGGCCCCGCAAGGTAGATTCCGCACCGATGGCCCTGGTGGAATTTGTGGACAGCGGGCTTGTCCCGGACGACGCCTCCTAGACAGGAGAGCCGGGGGTATGCACAGTCTGTCGTGCAACGTAACCGACCCGGGTGACGGTCTAGCCCCGTCACAGCACGCTGTGCCCGTGGGCACCGGGAGGGACGGTTGTCCATAACTGATCCGGTACCATCCGGCCCTGAAGCCGGGCCGCACGGGTTGCGGCCTGCCCACGGACACGTACAACGGCCCCGTGCGGAGTGCTCCGGTTCTTTGCGCCGGCAGTCGGTGCTTGCCCGGAATTCGTTCCGACGGCGCCGGGGGCGTGACTGATGTCTGGCTTCTCCATGACGGTAGCCGGACTCGTGGCGTATGACGGCGGACCCTACCGGGGCTTTCAGTGGCAGGAAGCCGCACCGACTGTACAAGGTGCCCTGGAACTGGCCCTGGCGAACTGTACCGGACAACCCACCCGTATCGTGGGGGCTGGCCGTACAGATAGCGGGGTCCATGCGTCAGGACAGGTGGTCAAGGCCCAGGTGTATTGGAAGCACGGACTGCGGGCCTTGTGGCGGGCCTGGAATGCATGCCTGGCCGACTCGATCGTGGTCCGTGAGCTGCACCGCGTACCTGCCCATTTCCATCCCCGTTACCATGCCCTGTCCCGTACCTACCAGTACCACGTACTGACCCAGACATCAGGACACAAACTCCTCGGCTGGCCCCTGTCGGCCGGCACCAGCTGGTACGTGCCCGGCTATCTGGATGTGGATCGCATGAATCAGGCCAGTGCCGCATTGCTGGGTACGCATGACTTTGGCAGTTTTGGCCGGGCTCCGGATGGTGGGCATCGGGTGCGGACGCTGCTGGCTGCACGCTGGCATGACGAGGGACCGGTGAGGGACGATTGGCATGCGGCCGGCTTGCGTGCCTTGACCTTTACCATCACGGCCAACGCGTTTCTGTACCGCATGGTACGGCGCTTGACGGCAACACTCGTACGGGTTGGTTTGCATGCATGGGGTCTGGAGGATATGCGGCGTATTATGGCGACACGGGATACCGCGGCCAGCCCGCCTCCGGCACCTGCCTGCGGCCTGGTGCTCTGCCAGGTTGCCTATGCCCAACCGCTTTCGGAAATGTGGGAGAAAAATTGCACATGAATACATTCAGTTTGAGTGCCGAAAGGGCCCATGCCCAGCGTGAATGGGTGCTGATTGACGCGGAAGGCCAAACCCTCGGCCGCCTGGCGACACGCATTGCCGGCATTCTGCGCGGCAAGCACAAAGCATCATTCACGCCGCACGTCGACAACGGGGACTATGTGGTCGTCATCAATTGTGAAAAGATTCAGGTTACAGGCAACAAGCTTGACGCCAAGTACTATCACCGCCATTCGGGGTATCCGGGTGGTTTGACCAGTACGGTGTTGCGGGAGCAGTTGGCGCAATATCCGGAGCGCGTCATCCGCGCGGCCGTCAAGGGGATGCTGCCCAAGACCAAACTGGGGCGGGCCCAGCTGCTCAAGCTCAAAGTCTACGCCGGGGGCCAGCATCCCCACCAGGCGCAAAATCCACAGCCACAGACAGTCTAGGGGAATCAGGAGATTATGGCACAGTATGTAGAGGCCAACGGACGGCGCAAGACCGCGTCAGCCCGTGTGCGGCTTTACCAGGGTACCGGAGAAATCATCGTCAATGACAAGCCCATGGAGGAGTATTTTGGACGTGAGGCCAGTCGGGCCCGCGTCCTGGCTCCCCTCAGGGTGACGGGCATGCTGGATTCCGCCAATATCAGCGTTCTCGTCAAGGGCGGTGGTGAAGCGGGACAGGCAGCGGCTACCAGTCATGGCATTGCCCGCGCTCTGGTGCGGCAGGCTGACGAGGGCTCTGAACAATATCAGGCCTTGCAAAGTACGCTCAAGGAACATGGCTTGCTCACGCGTGATTCACGCCAGAAGGAACGCAAGAAGCCTGGCCTGAAGCGGGCCCGCAAGGCTCCCCAGTACACCAAACGCTAGACGCAGCAGGGGGCCCTGTCTACTGTCCCCCTGCAGACAGGACCTGTAGTCTTCCTACCCTGCGCGAGTCTGTCCCATGCTGGCTGTACGTACAGCCATTTTGCATTATCCCGTATGGCATGAGGCACTCAGCCAGTGCCTGCATCAGACAATACGGACCTGGCCTCTGCGCATGCTGATGCTGGACGAAGTCCCGTGCCAGGGGGCCCGGCATGTCGTGGAAGAAAGAATGCGCCAGTTCTGTGATCGGGAGGAAGCCGATTGGCTCATCACGCTGGGCGGGACTTGGCCGGCGCCCGGTCCCAGCGGTGAGGAAATCATGCCTTTGGCCACGGCCCAGATCCTGGAACGGAGCTTGCCGGGCATGGCCGAAGCGATGCGGGCGCACGCTGTCGGCGATTGGCCCCAAGCCCTGCTGGACGCCAGTACCACCGGTATTCGGGGTGTGACCTTTGTCCTCAATCTGCCAGCCGATGAGCACTTGGTGACCAGCTATCTGACGGCCTTGTATCCCGTCGTGCCAGCGCTGTTGCACCTGTTGCGTGGTGCAGAGCATCCACTGGTGGGACATGCCGCAACGGACCCGGTCGCAGAAGAGCCTGTCCAGGGCTTGCGCGCCAGCGAATTCGCGGCCTTTCGGGCTGCACGCGGCACGTCCGCGCGTACATAAAGCCTGTCGGGAACCGACCTCTAGGCCTGCAGGGTAGTCGTCACCCGTTTTTCGGCTATGACTTCCAGCAGTCCCAGGTAGTGATCGTGGGTCTGTGCGGCCTGGTGCCGGTTCTGAACCGCGACTTCCCGGGCAAAGTCAAAGCCCAGACGGGTAATGTCGGCAAACAGGGTATTGACTTGGGAGTAGCCCTGGAACAGGGAAAGGGAAGGTGTGAGGCCATTGAACACTGCAGGCAACAGATCCTGGGACAGGACCGCGATGGTGTTGGGGCCAATCAGCTTGTTGAAATAGTCGGCAGGCGAACATACCTGGGTGTCGTGCAGATCTTCCCAGATCAGGGTTATGGGATTGGCCTGGTAGCGTTGCAGCGCATTCCACTTGGGGCCCCGGGTCCGCTTGGCTGCACTTGAAGCCGTCAGCCGGGCTGTAGCGATACCGGCGCGTCCCTTCAGGCTTTCCAACTCCAATTGCCGGGCCGGATTGGCCTCTTCGACCAGGATTTCGTCCAGCAACGAGTCCACCAGCCGGTCGATCCCGGCAATGCTCAGCCCGGCCATGCACCACAGATTGTTCACAGCACGCTGCTTGCGCACACGGTGTTCCAGGGCAGCCAAATAAGCCTCGTGGACTTGCAGAAAGACGGTCTTTTCCATCATGCCTGAGACGTAGACGCTGATATTGTCCACCAGCAATCCTTCCAGGGCCTCCAGGTAGACCGGCATGGCGGGCATCTTGATGACCACGTTGGCGCGATTCAGGCGCCGTACCAGGCGGTGGGCACAATCGCGGACTTCGTGGGCGTCTTCAAACTGGTAGGGGATCAGGGGCAGGCTGACAAAGCCGCGGGTATGACCGGAGTTGGTGAAGTCGGGCAACAGGAAATCGGCCAGACATGCTGTGTCCTGCAGCAGCAGAATTTCATGAATGCTGGATGCGTCTACGGACCGATTGGCGGAGACGATGTCGATAATGGCCCGATCGTAATGTGACTCGTTGCGGATCGAGGTGACGGAAAGGGTGGCGCAATCGGCGATCCCGGCGAAACCCCGGCCCGACAGTCCGGACACGAAATCTTCCGTCAATTGCTCAGGGGTGGCGATGCGGTCGAGCCAAATGGCTTGACCCAGGCGCAGAAGACGCTGTATCAGGTCCATATGGCACGGGAACAATGCGACGAGCAGGAACCGAATTCAGGCGATGTATTCACAAGATTGACTGTAGACACTGCCATACCTCAGTATATCACTAAAGTGAATTCTCCGGGGCCTGTATCTGGCCCCTGCTGTCTGCAGCCGGTGCCATGCCGCAACAACCGGCCCGGCAGGCCCTCCAGCCGGCACCGGGTGGCTCGGTACAGGAAGCTGGCTCTGTTTGAATCAGATTTGTATTTTGCTCACCCACGAACAAACGGCCCGGCGAGGTGTATAATTGATTTTTCAACAATACCCCAAGGAGGGTGACATGGGCAGTCCGGTCAAATTGACAGACAGTGGGTTTTCATCGCAGGTTCTGCAGTCGGAGCAGCCGGTATTGGTGGATTTTTGGGCGACCTGGTGTGGTCCCTGCAAGATGATCGCCCCGGTACTGGAAGAACTGGCCACCGAACTGGATGGCAAACTGACGGTAGGCAAGCTGGACGTGGACGTCAATCAGGTGACGGCCCAGGAATACGGTGTATTGAGCATTCCCACCCTGATCCTGTTCAAGGATGGCCAGCCGATAGATCGTATTGTGGGCTTCAAACCCAAAGAGGCGCTCATGGCTCAGCTGTCCACCCATCTTAACTGACCTGCGGTAGAGACAGCCGTGCGGGGGTGCGCACTCAGTGTGAGTTGCGCATCCCTGCACGGGCCAGATTCCGGCGTCTGGCGTTGACGAGGAGTTCGTACAGGGCCAGCAGGCTGAGAAAGCCCAGATCCAGCAATATCACCAGGAGTAGAAAGCTGTTGAGTGTCTGGAGAGGATGGGTGATGGCCATCAGGAAGGATGGCCACCAGTCGCTGGTTACCGCCGTACTGCCCAGGTCGGCAAGAACAAAAAGCACTACGCCCACCCCCAAATAGTAGAGGACCAGGGACAGGGACTGTCTGTCGCTGGTACTGGGCAGCATACTGTTCCCAATGGCGAATATCAGATAGAGCCACAGGGCACTGTCGGGTGTATTGAGGGTGGAACGCAACAGGTTCAGCGCGGGTACAGGCTGGATACGCAGAAAGTAAAGCACCAGATCCTGGGCATGAAACACCTGACCGCCGATCAGGGCGACAAGGGTACTGCCGACAAACAGGGGAGCCAAGCCTACCAGCGTCTCGCGCCATATCCCTGCTTCCTGCATCTGTACGCTGCCCATTTCTATTTTTTGGCCCTTCAGGGCAGGCCACAGGGTCAGGGTATGCGGTTTCATGCGGAGAGCCCAGGCACAGAGCCAGTGTGTACACTCGTGCAGGGCGATGCCCGGCAGGAACAGCAGGAAGAGGACCAGCATGGCAACCGACCTAGAGCCGGTACACAGCAACAGGAAATGATAGAGTTTCAGTTGGACCTGCCGGACCAGCCACACAAGCAGTGTGAGAGACAAGCCCAACAGCAACAGGAAATAGAGGCCTTTTTCGAGCGAAATCGTAGCGGGCATGCCTGGCTGCACGTCATGTGACGCTGCGTGCAGTCTGCACCACCATACTGCTGTAGCTGTCGACGGACAGGGCTGCGCCCCCGATGAGCGCACCGTCAATGTCCGGTGTGGCCATGAAGGCGGCAATGTTGTCCGGATTGGTGCTGCCACCGTACAGGATACGTACGCTTTCGGCTACATGGCCGTCATACAAATCGGCTATCTGTAACCGAATCACTTCCCCGCATACCTCGTTGGCCAGATCCGGCGTAGCGGCCAGTCCCGTGCCAATGGCCCAAACCGGTTCATAGGCGATGACCAGACTGGCGGCATCGGTCGCCGCCACGTCCTTGAGCGCTGTCGTCACCTGCCGTGTGATCACGGCCCGGGTCTCGTTGGCCTGGTTCTCGGCTGCGCTTTCCCCTACACAAAGGATCGGCGTCAGGCCTGCCCGCAGGGCGGCCAACACCTTGTGGTGTACATCCAGGTCCGACTCGTGGCAGTAGGTTCTGCGTTCACTGTGACCCAGAATGACGTGGCTCACCAAGCCTGCCAGCATGGGACCGCTGACTTCGCCGGTGTACGCACCACTGTCTTCTGCATGCAGGTTCTGGCCCCCGATCTGCAGGGTGCTGCCAGCCAGACTGGCTTTCACGGCAGGGAGTGACGGGAACGGCGGACAGACGATTCTTGCCACTTGGGTGAAGGTTTCAGTCCGCTCGCGAATCGCCGTGGCCAAGGTAGCGGCCTCGGCTGGCGCCAAATGCATTTTCCAGTTGCCGGCCATTATGGGAGTGCGTGCCATGGTCTTTGCCGTTGTTGCTGAACAGGATGGTGTCTAGATGGATTGGATGCGCTGCTGAAAGGTTTCCAGGGCAGCTTCGTATTCCTCACGCGTGAGCCATTTCCCGCCTTCAACTTCCAGATTCACAACTTTCCGGTTGCGATCCAGCCACAACTGGATCTCGTTGGCCGAAAAGCAGCGGTCTGCCCCGGAAGTGGTCAGGACCTTGCGCACGTAGAAAACCGCCTTGCCCTCTTCGGCAGGACTGAGATCGTTGTAGAGATCGATGCGGGACGCGAGAGGTTCCTGGCACCGAAAATTGAGGATGTAGATGTCCAGATACCGGGTGGTCGAGCCACCACCCGCAAATAGGGAGCGCAATCGATTCCAAAAACTCATCATCGCCCGTCCGCCCCGGTGTCCCGTGAATTCAGTGCGTCAATGCCGGGCAGGGTCTGGCCTGCCAGATAGGCGAGGCAGGCTCCGCCCCCGGTGGAAACATGACTGAAGGCCTGTGTCATACCCGCCTTGTGGATGGCCGCGGCGCTGTCCCCACCCCCGATAATGGTAATGGCATCCGGCAGTCCGGCCATGCAGTTGGCCAGGGCTACGGTACCGGTGGCAAAGGGAGGCAGTTCGGTCACGCCCATGGGGCCATTCCAGAACACGGTAGCGGCCCCGGCCAGACGGTTGGCAAAGTGGGCCATGGTGGCTTCCCCTATATCCAGGGCCATCCAGCCTGGAGCCAGCGCGTGGGCGGGCACCATCTGTCGCTCCGCATCGGCCCTGAAGGCACGGGCGGCATGCAAGTCAACAGGCAGGTGGAGCTTGGCAGATGCTGCCTGCAGGAGTTCCCGGGCTAGGGGTACAGCACTTTCTTCCACCAGACTGTCGCCTGTTTCGTAGCCCAGGGCCCGGGAAAAGGTGTTGGCCATGCCACCCCCGATCAGGAGCGCGTCCATGGTAGTCAGCAGGTTGTGGATGACCTTGATCTTGTCGCTGATCTTGGCACCACCGAGAATGGCCACTGCCGGTGACCGCGGTGCTGACAGGAGGGGAGCGAGGTACTGCAGTTCCTTGGCCACGAGACAGCCAGCCAACGCTGGCAGAAAGGCGGCCACGCCGGCAGTACTGGCATGCGCGCGGTGCACGCTGCCGAAGGCGTCGTTGACGAATACGTCCCCATATTGACTGAAGGCCTGGGCCAGGTCAGGATCGTTGGTTTTTTCACCCGCGTGAAAACGGGTGTTTTCCAGCATGGCCACGTGACCGGCAGGTCGCTGGTAGTCCTGGGGACGATTGAGTTCGGTAATGAACGCAACCGGCCGTTGCAGGAGCTGGGCCAGGCGATCCGCAACCGGCTGCAGGGAATACTGTGCATCGGCTGCCGAGGCCGGGCGCCCCAAATGGCTCATCAGCACCAGGGAGGCGCCGTGGTCCAGCAGGTACCGGAGTGTAGGCAAGGATGCCCTAATCCGCGAGTCGTCCGTGATCCGGCCCGCCTTGTCCATGGGCACGTTGAAATCGACGCGCACCAGGGCGCGTCGGCCCACCCAGTCCATGTGCTGCAGTGTACGCTTGTCCACAGTGCCCTGCCGGGGTATGCGAGTGGCCGTGCAGCCGGTGGAACTTACAGGCCCTGCTGGTTGATGTATTGGGCCAGATCGGCTACGCGTCTGCTGTAGGCCCACTCATTGTCGTACCAGGTGACCACCTTGACCAGATTGCCGTAGGCCGAGGTGAAGGGCGCGTCAATTGTGCTGCTGTGGTCATCGCCCTTGAAATCGGTGCTCACCAGCGGTTCGTGGTTGACCGCCAGAATGCCCTGCATGGGACCGACCGCCGCTTCCTCGAAGGCCGCGATCAGTTCCTCAGTGGTGCCCGGATTTTCTACCTCGGCCACAAAATCCACCACGCTGACTGTAGAGGTGGGAACGCGCATGGCCATGCCATCGAATTTGCCCTGCAGTTCGGGGATGACGAGCGCTACGGCTTTGGCCGCCCCCGTCGAGGTCGGAATGATGCTCATGGCCGCGGCCCGGGCCCGGCGCAGATCCGAGTGCACCAGATCCAGAATGCGCTGGTCGCTGGTATAGGCATGGACTGTGGTCATCAGGCCCATTTTGATGCCGAACTTGTCATTGACCACCTTGGCGGCTGGAGCCAGACAGTTGGTGGTGCAACTGGCATTGCTCACGATATGATGCTCAGCGGGCACGTAGCCTTCTTCGTTCACACCCATGCACAGGGTAATGTCTTCACCCTTGGCGGGAGCGCTGATGATGACTTTTTTGGCACCGGCCTGGAGGTGCAGGCCAGCCTTGTCGCGATCCGTGAACACCCCGGTACTTTCCACCACGATGTCGATATTCAGGGCCTGCCAAGGCAAATCAGCCGGGTTGCGCTCACTGTGCAGCTGAATGGACTGCCCGTCAATGACGAGATTGTTCTCGGAGGTCTCCACCGTACCGTCATAGCGGCCGTAGTTGGAATCATACTTGAACAGGTGGGCGAAGGTCTCGGCATCTCCCAAATCATTGATGGCAACCACCTGCAGGTCGTCAGGATAGTTGTCCAGGATCGCTTTGGTAACTTGACGGCCAATGCGACCGAATCCATTGATGGCAACGCGTGTAGCCATAGTTGTCTCCTGCAAATACTCTTTGCTTTGCCGTTTCGTTTGCAACACCGGACGAATGCCGGCGGATTTGCGCAATCGCTTCGCCATTATAAAATAAAAGCGAACAATGGATGGAAACACTGCGAGGGCAGGGAAACCCCAGACGAATTGCCTGTCCGGCATGGAACCGCCCGTTGCCTTGCCGTTATACCGGTTTGCAGAAGCGTAAAGCGGGCGGTCCCGCGGCATGCTGTGGGTCCCGTAGACAGGAACGGTCTGGGCTGCAGGGAGTGCCGGTTGGCCAACGTGTCCTGGCCAAGGCGCGATCGCAATTCAGTCGTCCTGGATCTGGGAGGAAGAACCGACGGTCGGTTCATCGTGGCTGGCCTCTGCCGCCGGAGTCCACCACCGTGCCTTGGGATCCATCAGGGCTGCAGCCAGCTTGTGCGCATCATGACGCCAGGGTATATCCATGTCGAGCAGGTCTGTCGCATGCACATGCCGGGACGCACAGGCCGCTTCGGCTGGCACCTGAATCCACTCCAGGGACGCCCAGTTGCCGCCGGTCATGATCCGATTGTTGACCAGGATGTGGTGGAACATGCCCAATTGGTGCTGATCCAGCCCGTTCAGGTAATCCTGCAGGGTAAAGCCATCCGTTTCCCCCGTCTGATTGAGGATGTTGGCCACGTACAGCTTGGGCGCCTTGGTGGCTTGGAGTGCCTGCCGGATACCCGTGACAATCAGGTTGGGCAGGGTGCTGGTAAAAAAGCTGCCGGGACCGGCGACGACGAGATCGGCACGCAGGATAGCCTGGATGGCACCGGGAAAGGCCCTGGCCTGTGGTGGGTCCAGCATGACCCGGTGAATCCGTCCCCCGGAATGTCCCAGGGAGCTTTCACCCCGCAGGAACTTGACGGCTCCCGGTGTGGGGTCTGCCGGATCGGTGATCTCGGCACAGAGGGTGACAGATTCGAGGGTGCTGGGCAACACGCGTCCCCGCACGGCCAACACCTTGCTGGTATTGAGGATGCCGGCCTCGAAACTGCCGAAAATGGCTGCCATGGCTGTGATGAGAAGGTTGCCGAAGGCATGCCCGCACAGCCCTTCTTCCTCGCCAAAACGGTATTGCAGAAGCAGCTGGAGGAGCTCCTCCGCCTCGCTCAGCGCTGCAATGTTGTTCCGAAAGTCCCCTGGTGGCAGCATGCCAGTGGCCCGCCGGAGTTCGCCGGAACTGCCGCCGTCATCGGCGACGGTGACAATTGCCGTTATGTTGCGGGTGTATTGCTTCAGGCCACGCAATAGCACGGGCAAGCCGGTACCACCCCCCAGGGTGACTACATGTGGTTGTGTATCGGTCAAGGGTGTCCATCCTTGTGTGCGATCGGAAATGCCGGGAGGTTCCCGCTTCAACTGTGCTGTTGCCTACACTATAATAGTGCCATGGACAAGCAGTTCAATCGTCCCCGTAACGCGAACCAGGGTCATTGCACACCACAGGAAGAATGATGATGCGCCAGGTCGGCATTGTGGGCAAGGGTCAGATCCCCATTGGTGAACATTGGGACAAATCCATACAGCACTTGGCTTTTGAGGCAATCGCGGCCGCGCTGGCCGATGCCCGGGTTGAACGTCCGGATGCCCTGTACCTGGGCAACATGTCCAGCGGCGTCCTGTCCGGACAGGAAAATCTGGCTGCCAGTGTGGTGGACTTCTGTGGCCTGGAGGGCATTGAGGCCGTCAAAATCGAATCGGCCTGTGCCTCGGGCGGCGCCAGTCTGCGGATGGGGTACATGGCGGTAGCAGGAGGCCTGCATGACGTTGTCGTGGTGGCCGGTGTCGAAAAGATGACCGATTCCCTGGGTCCCGATACAACTGCCGCGCTGAGCATGGCGGCGGATGCCGTGTATGAGGCGTTTCAGGGCGTCAGTTTCACTGCCCTCAACGCCCTGTTGATGCAGCGCTACATGTGGACCTATGACGTACCCGACGACGGTATGGCCGGATTCAGCCTCAATGCTCACCGGAATGGGGTCCACAATCCCTTCGCGATGTTCCAGCAGACCATCACTGCGGAAGACTATGCCCGGGCCCGGGTTATCTCTTCCCCCCTGAGCGTACTCGACAGCAGTCCGGTCTGTGATGGTGCCGCCGCCCTGGTGCTGGCACCGCTGGACCAGGCCCAGACCTTGGGTGGTGCTGCCCGTTTGGAACCGGTCCGGATCCTGGGGAGTGCGATTACGACTGACACGCTGGCGTTGCATGATCGGAAGGATCCCCTGCACCTCACGGCCGTGGCGCAGGGTGCACACCAGGCTCTGCATGAAGCCTGCATGACCCTGGCCGATCTGGATTTCTGTGAAGTGCATGACGCCTTTTCCATTCTGAGTGCCCTCAGTCTGGAAGCCATCGGCTACGCCGCGCGTGGTACCGGCTGGCGCTATGCCATGGATGGTTACATTGATCGCGAAGGGGATTTTCCCATTTCAACGCAGGGAGGGCTGAAGAGCCGCGGGCATCCGGTAGGAGCCACCGGCGTCTATCAGGCAGTGGAAGCCGCGAACCAGGTGCAGGGCTTGGGGGGCACGAACCAGGTACCCGGGGCACAGGTTGGCATGATCCAGAATATTGGCGGCAGTGGTGCCTCTGTCGTGACCCATATACTGGGTGTCTGAAGCTTGCCTTGCCGGGTGGCCGGTGGGACTACACCGCAACGAAATGTGGATCCGGCCCAGCCCGCTGCCCATGGCCAACGGGCGACGCTCGGCATCTACCGTCAGCCAGTTCTCCTGGCCCTGCACTGCCGCTGCCCATTAATTTGACATAATATTGCGTATGCCGGTAATTGGCACCTCTCAAAACCTATCACATGCCGAATCTGACAGGTATTGATGGTTTGCAGCATGTAAGCTGATAAGAGCTTTGAATGACATTGGCACGTGGACGACGACATCATGCAGACAGTACAGAATTGGCGAACGCGATATCAGCGATATGCCTTGGCCGGTGAAGTGTGCCCCCATTGTGACAAGCATATCTTTCCGCCGCGCGATGTGTGCCCCTATTGCCATCACAGTGCCGGTCCCGTTCATGTCATGAAAGGTTCGGGCGAGATCTACAGTTGCACCCAGTTGCACCATCCCCCGGCCGGGTTTGAAGAT
Organism: Caldilineaceae bacterium; assembly: GCA_965200385.1. Lineage (GTDB taxonomy): Bacteria > Chloroflexota > Anaerolineae > Caldilineales > Caldilineaceae > Bin34. The sequence goes on along the minus strand of OZ241342.1, from coordinate 2,128,024 downwards.
CAGGCACCCTATACCGTTGCCCTGGTACAGCTGGATGAAGGGCCCATGCTGACCGCGCAGCTGACGGATGTAGAGTGGGAGGAGGTCAGCATCGGCATGCGGGTCGAGATGGTTACGCGCAAGCTGCGGGAAGAGGGCGATCAGGGGCAGGTATTGTACGGCTATAAATTCCGGCCTGTATGGCCCTAGCGGGAATGGATGCAGTCAAATTGCATCCATCCGGGAGAATTATGACTGCATGCCAAGTGTGGACTGTCCCTATTACTACACAGACTATCTGCGGGGTCGTGAAACCGAAACGTGCCGCCTGCTGGAAGCCAGCCCGGAAGCCAACGGTTCCTGGCGTCGGGCCTTGTGTCGTACCTGCCCGGTACCCGATACGCTCCGGCATACGGAATGTGATCACCTGGCACTGGAAGCCACCATCCGGCGCCAGTGGCTTTCCAGCCGGGTGCAGATAACGTTTGCTCTTTGCAGCCAGGCTGTGGAGGAACTGTCGAATCCCTTGCGTTGCCCTGCCTGTACCGCGGCCCGGGACGGCATGCTGGACGAGCAAGCCGGATAGCGGCGATCCCGGGTGTGTTCAGGCCGGTTGTGTGTTATACTGGCTCCTGCAGAGGGGAGCTTGCCACCGCAGGCTGAGAGAACGGGAATGGACCTGTTGACCCTTCGACCTGATCTGGGTAATGCCAGCGGAGGGACAACATCATGTTTCCGGAAGGCTTGCCTAATCAGGGCAAGCCTTTTTTGTGCCGGAGACAGAACATGCAACGCAAGCCCAAGCATTACCGTTCAAGTCCAGGCCAGTGGCTACCCGCCGTATGTCTGGTTCTGCTGTTGTTGTCAGGCTGTGCAATGGATGGCGGCATGGTCATGCCAGAACCGGCAGAACCGGTTTCACTGGTGCTGGCCAGTCACGATTCCTTTGCGGTATCGCCCGCGGTGCTGGCCGAGTTTGAGCAGGTACACAATGCCCGGGTGGAATACTTGGCGCTGGGCGATGCGGGAACCGCCCTCAACAAGGTGATCCTGAGCAAGGACGCCCCCTTGGCGGACGTTATGTTCGGGGTGGACAATGCCTTCCTGAGCCGGGTGCTGGCAGCCGATATTTTCCTCGCTTACTCATCTCCTCTGCTGTCCCGGATTCCCGTCGAACTGCAGCTGGACCCGACCCACAGGCTGTTGCCGGTAGACTATGGCTTCGTCAACCTGAATGCTGATCGGCAATGGTTCAGTGAGCGTGGCCTTCCAGTGCCTGACCAGCTGGAAGATCTGGTGCATCCCGATTACAAGGGGTTGCTGGTCGTACAGAATCCGGCCACTTCCTCCCCGGGCCTGGCGTTTCTGCTGGCTACTGTCAGCTATTTTGGCGATCCGGAATATCTTGCCTTCTGGCAAGCCCTGCGGGCCAACGACGTGCTGGTGACCAGTGGCTGGAGCGAAGCCTATTTCGAGCATTTCACGGTCGGATCAGGCGGGAGCGGCAATCGGCCCCTGGTCGTCAGTTACTCTACCAGTCCGCCGGCCGACGTCCTCTTTGCAGGGGATGGCCGTACGGAACCGGCCAGCGTCAACGTCAACTTGCCATTCGGTACGTTTCGGCAGATCGAGTTTGTGGGGATTCTCAAGGGCACCCGGCAGGAAGCTCTGGCACAAGCTTTCATCGATTTCATGCTGGACGTCAGTTTTCAGGAAGATATCCCGCTGAACATGTTTGTCTATCCCGTCAATACAGACGCGCAGCTGCCGGACCTGTTTGCCGCGTTTGCCGAAGTGCCCGCCGATCCGGCACCGATGGCACCGGAGGACATCGAGCGGAATCGGGAAGTGTGGATAGAAGCGTGGACCAGCACGATGCTGCGCTGACACTCACCTGGTGACGCGGTACAGGCCGGACGGAACCCAAACCGCATGCGCAAGGCACTTCTGTGGGCCCTGCTGCCGGTGGTGTTTCTCGCCGGCTTCTATTTCTTTCCCTTGGTGCGTATTCTGGGCACCAGCTTGTACGCCGATTCAACCTTCGGCCCGACCGGATCGGCCCTGCCTGCCTGGGCCCTCCTGCGTCAGGTTCTGGGCTTTACCCTGGGCCAGGCCACTGCATCTACCCTGATAACCCTGGTGCTGGGTCTGCCCATCGCCTGGTGGATCAAGCATCCGGCGGCGCCTGGTCGTCGCGGGATTCAGATTCTGCTGACCTTGCCCTTTGTGATGCCTGCTGTGGTGGTCGGCTCCGCGTTTACGGCCCTGACAGGTCCTTCAGGCGTTGTCAACGACCTGCTGATGCGGCTGCCGGGCATCACCGAACCGCCCCTCAAGCTGCTGCATACTTTTGCCCTGATCCTGCTGGCCCATACGTTTTACAACACCGGCGTGGTGGTACGCATTGTGGGCGGCTTCTGGAGCCAGCTGGACCCGCGCTTCCACATGGCCGCCCGGGCACTGGGGGCTACACCCCTGACCTGTCTGCTCACCATCGATCTGCCCCTGATTCTGCCTGGTATTCTGTCAGCCTCCCTACTGGTGTTTCTGTTCTGCTTCAGCAGTTTTGGGATTGTGCTCATCCTGGGTGGGCTGCAGTTTGCGACCGTAGAGGTGGAGATCTACCGGCAGGCCGTCAGCTTCTTCAATCTGCCGGCCGCCGCCATGCTGTCTCTCCTGCAACTGGGTGTCACCTTCACCGTCATGGTCGTATACACCCGCATCCAGCGTGCCGCCAGCCGGACCATGGAAGTGGTTTCCGGTAACGACGGGGACCCCGGCACCCGGCCAGCACTTGTTCGCTGGTGCACGGTGCCGGTTTGCGTCGTGACGGGCCTGCTGGTGTCGCCCCTGTTGGCACTGCTGATCCAGAGCGTCACGCTGGGAGATGGGGGCTGGACACTGCGCTATTACCGGGAACTGTTTTTCCCGGCGATTGACCATGCCTTCCTGGCTTCGCCACTGGCTGCCATTGGCAATTCGGTGCGGTACGGTCTTTTGACCATGCTGCTCAGCCTGATTTTAGGCATCTGTATGGCCTATGCGGTAACGTACGCGCCCCGGCGTCTCAGCCGCTGGCTGGATCCCGTCTTTCTGCTGCCGCTGGGCACGTCGGCCGTCACGCTGGGCCTGGGCTTTATCCTGTCCATGGGGCCCCTGCGCACCTCAGCCTGGCTGGTGCCGATTGCGCATTCCCTCATTGCCATGCCGTTCGTCTTCCGGGTGTTCTTGCCGTCCGTACGCAGACTGCAGGAATCACTGCGCGAGGCCAGTGCCGTCCTGGGCGCTACAGCCCGGCATACCTGGTGGGGTATAGACTGGCCCCTGCTCATGCCGGCTCTGGCTGTGGCCGGTGTGTTTGCCTTTACGACCAGTCTGGGCGAGTTCGGGGCCTCCCTGCTGGTCGCACGGCCCCAGTACCCCACCATGCCCCTGGTGATCTTCCGGGCTCTGGGACAGCCCGGCTTGCTGAATCTGGGCAAGGCATTGGCCATGAGTACCATCCTCATGCTTGTAGCGGGAGGCGCCATGGTGATTTTGGACAGGATTCCACTGACCATTCGGGAATTTTGACCTCATGGCCTTTCTGGAAGTCCGCGAACTGTCCAAGGGCTTCGTCACGCACCAGCCCATTCTGACACGCCTCAATTTCACCCTGACGCAAGGGACCGTCGTCGGCCTGCTGGGTGCCAGCGGCAGCGGCAAGACCACCTTGCTCCGCATCATCGCCGGTCTGGAACAGGCCGATGCCGGCGACCTGCGGCTGAACGGCAAGGATTTGCGTGGTGTGCCGGTACATGCCCGGCAGTTTGGGTTCATGTTTCAGGACCACGTGCTGTTTCCCCACAAGAACGTAAGCGAAAACATCAGCTACGGCTTGCAGATGCAGCGTTGGCCCCGTCCCCAAATCCGGCGCCGCGTGGCGGAAATGCTGGAACTGGTGCGTCTGGCAGGCTATGAGCAACGCAGGGTACAGACATTGAGCGGGGGCGAAATGCAGCGTGTGGCTCTCGCCCGCAGTTTGGCCCCCAAGCCGCGCTTGCTGTTGCTGGATGAGCCCCTGTCATCCCTGGACCGCAACCTGCGTGATGAACTGGCCGCAGAATTGCGGCGCATTCTCCATACCCTGCATCTTACTGCGCTGTACGTCACCCATGATCAGGACGAGGCGTTTGCGGTGGCGGACCAAATCATGCTTCTGCATGCAGGACAGATTCTGCGGTGTGATACACCTGAAGGTCTTCACCGGCAGCCGGGATCCGTGTACGCTGCCCGTTTTCTGCGCATGCACAATATCCTGCCCCTGGATTCTGACCTGCCGGCATGGCTGCGGTCAGCGATCGCCACCAGCCGGACGGCGGGCTCCCGCTTTCTGCTGATCCGTCCGGATGCCCTGCTCGTGACGTCCGGTTGTCCGGGCGGGATCGCCATTGCGGCCCGTGTCAGGACGATGACGTTTCAGGGACGCCTGTACGGCCTGGAGCTGGATGTCGTGGATGGCCAGACACCACCGGTACGGTTACGTCTGGACATGCCCCTGACAGACGCTGCGCCGGAGCTGCTCACCCGCTTGCGCACTGCCGTCGGCACAGAGAACATTGTGCCCCTGACCCTGAAGCCGGACAGTATCCTGGTCCTGGATCACTAGCCGTATGCCCTGCCAGGTCTGGCAGCGGCAAGGCATACGGCCCACGCGGATTGCTATGCCCGGAACGGGAGGGCCCGGGTGCGTGTTCTGTATTGCGGACAGGCTAGGGCAACGGTGACAAAAACTGCACCGTGCTGCCGTTTGCGGCCATCCAGCCCTCTTTGTCGTCGTCGGTCCGCACATACCACCATACAATCGTATTGGTGTCACCGGCTTTCCAGACGGGGCCACCGAGCAACTGGACGGTACTGCCCTGTTCTTTCCAGGCGATGGAATGTGTCGGATCGGGATCGGGCTGGCTCTGGACAGCCAGATGGCCGACGGCTACCCGGGCCTGATCCAGCAGGGTAAAGGCATAGGCTACGGTACTGGCAGGCAGATCATTGGTCTGCAGCGGGTACGGGTTGGTGTAGTCGGTAACAACGGTCTCCGACGCCGGCTGGACCGGCGAAACGGGCGGTACTATATCCGCTTCCGCGACTGTGGTCTCGGCAGCAACCTCAGCGAGGACCGGAGGATTCACGGCGGCCGTGGGATTCGTGGTACCCGCCAGCAGCAATTCGTCCCCGTAATATGCCAGTTCGTAGTCGGTCACAGCAGGCACGGAGGGCACTGCCGCAACGTTGTCTACGGTACCTGTGTTCCGCTGGATCAGAATGGCAATCGTCACCAGCAAGGCCGCGATGATGACGACGGCAATGCCCGTGGTGGGACTGAACCAGGCCGGCCGGGCCGTTGTGTCCACCTTGGCGGCAGCCGGAGCCGGATCCACGTCCAGCTGCACCGACAGGGTATCCAGTTCCTGGCGCGTGCGCATAACCCGCAGAGGCAGCTTGCTGGCCTCTTCCGTCAAACTGCGGTACTGCTGGATCAGCAGGTTGTTGGCATTGTTCAGGGCGTCATCCTGTCGACGCCCCATGGTGTTGTCATAGAGATGGACTTCGGCCCGTACCGGCCGGTGGTGACGGTCCAGCAACACGACAAGGCCGGCAATGGGCCAGCCGTCGGATTCGGTCAAATTGTAGTAGTCGGCCGTTATGGCCGGAGAGAGGTCTGCGGTACCGTCAGAAAGCGGTGCTGCAGGGGTCCCAGCGAGTTCGTTGGCGTTGATGCTGGCGTCAAGGGCGGTGTCGATGGTGGTCATGATGGCGCCTCGCAGGAAAAATATGCAGATCAGGAAGCCTGGTGGCTTAGGGCAAGTGAATCAGGGCGGCGGTACCTCCTAGCTGCAGAAACGAATCGGTATAGAACAAGACACGGAGATTATACCGGACATACAGGTCATCGCGCAACTGTCCTGACCAATTCACGCTGCTCGTGACCTGGAATTGGACCCGCTCGTCACCGGTCTGGCCCTCAATCCGGGCGGCCCCGGTATTCATGTCGCGCCCCCGGTAACGCAGGGTAGTACCCGGTATCGTCTGGTCTTTGCCGGCCCGCAGCATTACCGTATACAAGGGGACGTCCTGCTGTGCTACCGCCTGCGGGACAGGTACGGCCTCGTTGAGGGTCAAGGCATACCAGGAGACCAGGATGACCTCCGTTGCGGTCAGACGGATGATGCGCCCTGTCCGGGTGAAGTCCGTCTGGGGGATGCCCTCCCACGGTCCACGGTAATGCAAGGGGTCACCGATGCGGCGGGGTGAACGGCCATCGGGGAACAGGAAAATGGCGTCCTGGTTCTCGATGCCCTGCAAAACGATGTCCGTGCCTGCCACGTGCTGGCCCGGGGACAGGAGCTGCCAGTCGAAGCCCCGGTACCGCAGTTCGTCCGCCGTGAGCGAAGTCCACAGATCGGGAAAGGGCAGGTCAGCTTCCTGGCCGCGCACGAGGAACTGGTATCCCTGCTGCAGGGCCCCCAGCACGATGAACAGAATCAGGAGCTGAAAACCCCATTTCAGCAGCCGGAACATAGGGCAGACTGCCGGTTTGCCTCAGACGCTGTTGAGGATGCGCAGCAGAAACATGAGCACGATCATGACGACCATGGGGGAGATATCGATCATGCCCAGCGGCGGGATATAGCGCCGGGCGAAATCCAGTACCGGATCCGTGATCTGCATGAGCAGGCGCACGGGGGGCAGGTCGGGATCGAGGTTGGGCACCCAGGTCAGCATGATCCGGATGAAGATCAAAAGGGTGTAGAGCTGAATCAAACCCGAGAGAATGGCCATGGCAGGACTCGGCAAGCGAAGAATTTAGGCGTCCAGTTCACGACTGCGGTGGTAGGCCGCAGTTACAGCGTCGACCAGGGCTGCCCGTACGGCGGCGCGTTCCAGGACTTGGAGACCGGCGGCTGTGGTACCAGCCGGGGACGTGACCAGATTGCGCCATGCAGCCGGGTGGCGGTCGGGCATGCTCTGCATCAGCTGGGCACTGCCCCACAAGGTCTGGAGGGCCAGGGCCGCGGCCTGATCGCGACTCAGGCCAATGTGTACACCGGCATCGATCAAGGCTTCCCAAAAAAGAAAGACATAGCCGGGCCCTGAGCCGCTGAGGGCCGTCGCCTTGTCCAGATCCTCTTCGTGTGGCGTAAAGATCTGCTGCCCAATCGCCGTGAACAGCGCGCGGGCGGTTTCCTGTTGCCGGGCGGATACCGTGGCCGTAGCCGTCCATACCGTCATGCCCGCCTGTACCTGTGCCGGTGTGTTGGGCATGGCCCGCACGATGTGTTCATGCCCCGTGAAAGCGGTCATGCGCTCGAGGGATACACCGGCCATGATCGAGATCAGCAGGGTACCGGGGGCAAGTATCGATTCGATATCCGCACCGATCCGGGGAAACACCTGGGGCTTCACGCTGAGCACCACTACATCCCGCGCCGGGATTGCCTGTGTGGTGTCCGCCAGGGTGGCGACACCGAATTCACTTTGCAGGTAACTGCGCTGCGCGGCTACCGGTTCACTGACCAGGATCTGACCCGCCGTACAGGCCCGGGTATCCAGCAGGCCCCGGATAATGGCGCTGCCCATAGCCCCGCCACCAATGAACAGCAGGTTCTGGCCCCTGAGAATGGAATCTGCAGCCATAATCGTGTTACCCGGTCCGAGGACCGAAAATCGCGGTACCAATGCGCACGATTGTAGCACCTTCTTCCAGAGCCGTTTCAAAATCAGCGGTCATGCCCATGGACAGATGCCGCCAATTCCCCGCCGGGAACGCCTGGGCGAGTTGCGGCAACAGCTCGCGTACCTGGCCAAATACGTGGCGCAGGACCCGCTCCGGGGCACCGAAGGGGGCCATGGTCATCAGTCCCTGGACGTCAAGACCGGGTAGCTGGCAGAGAGCGGCGGCCAATTCCGGGACCTGCTCCGGCGCGAGACCCTGTTTGCTGGCTTCCTGCAGGGGATTGACCTGGATCAGGATCGGAATCCGGCGCGCCTGCCGTTCACCCTGGGCAGAGAGCAGGGTGCCTGTCTTGAGACGATCCACGCTGTGCACCAGCTGCAGCTCCGGAGGCAACAACCGCACCTTGCGGCTTTGCAGCGGGCCAATGAGATGCCAGCCCAGATCCGGCGTGTCCTGCCGTGCGGACGCCATGCGCTGGGCCAGGGCTTCCGGCCGGTTTTCACCGAAGTGCCGCAGCCCACAGGCGTAGGCGGCCTGTACGAAGGTCCAAGGCTGGGTTTTGGCAACGGCCACCAACTGCACGGCAGCTGCCGGGCGGCCGGACTTGGCCACGCTGTTCTCGATGCGCAGCCTCAGATCGTCAATCCGCTGCTGCATGTCACAAAGGGGTGTTAGCTCCGGTACGGAGTGCGGAGTAGGAAACATGCTTCAGGTGTCGTGGGGCTCCAGCCAACACAGCATACCAAAGAGGCCACACTGGCCCTTTTCGGCCCGGTGGGAGAAAAACAGATCCGTACGCTGGGCCGTATCGATCCCGCAGACGTCTACGTTGGCCGGGGGCACACCCGCTTCCAGCAGCTGCCGGCGGTTGGCGTCCCACAGATCCAGATAGGCATGTGCGGGGCGAGCGGAGGGGCGCAGAAGTTTCTCCGGCTGGCGCTGGCTGGCGTGCACCTCCTGAATCACGCTGGGCCCCACTTCGTAACTGGCCGGGCCAATGCTGGGCCCCAGGGCACACAGGCATTGGGCGGCCCGGGTACCGAAGCGGCGCTGGAGTTCGCGCAGCAGTTTGGCGGCAATCCGCCGGGTGGTGCCCTGCCAGCCGGCGTGGCACACCCCCAGCACGTGCCGGACGCAGTCATAAATCACCACGGGTACACAATCGGCATACAGGGTCAACAGGGGCAGACGGGGTTCATCGGTGATCAAGCCATCCACGCCGGGTAGGCGCTGGCCACGGTCCCGCGACGTGACCCGGACAATACGATCCGCGCGGATCTGGCCCGCCATGACGATGTCGGCACGCTGAAAGCCGTTGGCCTGCAGAAAACGGGCCAGGTTCGTGCTCACGGCGGCACGGCTGTCGCCGCGGGCCAAACTGAAATTGAGCGTATCCCAGGGGGGTGGGCTCACACCACCATGACGCGTACTGACAACCGCCGCCAGCGGCCAGTCGGCAAAGATATCGAACGCGAAGGCAGGAAGCGAAGGCGTGAGCTGGAGAGCTTGCATGAAAAGGGGCTGGGCAAGAGTGACAGCGGTACTCCGGGGCTGGACCCTGTACAATGGTAGCCTGAGCACAGGGCAAAAGCACAGATTCCCCTTACATTGTGCCATGATTATGGTGAGATGGTCTGGAGGGCACGGGAGCCTGGTGGTACCGCCCTGCTCCATCAGGCACACGATCCACGGATGTGGGCACTGGGCCTGCCGGATGGCCCGGTGACTCTATGTTCGGCAGAAGCTGGCAGGTGTAACGGCAATGCCTCGATTTGACGTGACGGCAATGGGCGAAATCATGTTGCGTCTGAGCGTCCCGGCGGGAGAGCGCCTGGAGCTGGCCCGTGCGCTGGACGTGCATCCAGGCGGCGCGGAAGGCAACGTGCTGGCTGCACTGGCGTGTCTGGGCCACCGGACGGCCTGGTGCAGTGGCTTGCCCACCGATGCCACCGGACGCCTGATTGCGCGTCATTTGCAGATGACCGGCATCGATCTCTCCTGTGTCCAATGGTTTGCAGAAGGACGGACGGGACTGTACTTCCTGGAGTTTGCGGATCCTCCGCGCAACGTGGATGTCGTATACGATCGGGCTGACTCCTGCGCCGCCCGGCTGACACCGGCACAGATCGAATGGGATCGTCTCATGGACACCCGCCATTTCCATGTCAGCGGTATCACGCCGGCACTGTCACCGTCTGGCCTGGAATGCACCCGGACGGCCTTGCAGGAGGCCAGGGCCCGTCAGGTCACTTGCAGCCTGGACATCAATTTTCGGGCTAAAATGTGGACGCCGACGGCAGCCCGCGCAGTGCTCGCGCCCCTGGCGGCTGAGGTAGACATCCTGTTTTGCAGTCAAGGCGATGCCGAGACCGTATTCACGCTGGCGGGTACGCCGGAGCAGGTTCTGGGATCGCTGGGGCAGCTGGCGCCCGGTGCCCGGATCGTCATGTCCCAAAGCGACCAGGGCATCTGGGCCGTGGAGCAGGGTCAGACGCTGTATGAGGCTGCCCGTCCCGTAACCATCGTCGACCGTCTGGGTGCCGGTGACGCCATGGCCGCCGGGGTCATTCACGGTTTTCTGGACGGTGATTTGGCCGCAGGCCTGCGCTACGGTGCCCTGCTGGCGGCCATGGTCCTGACGCAACATGGTGACATGCTCGTAACCACCCGCACCGAAGTCGACTCCCTGCTGGCAACCGGTGGCGGTGCTTTGGCCCGCTAGATGACCGCGAACGCATCACGCAGGCACACAAAAGGAGGACGCATGAAGAAAAAGGCCCTGATGAACTGGGGAGGCTGGGATGGCCACGAGCCGGCGCAGACTACCCGTCTGTTTGCCCCGTACCTGGAAGAGGCCGGCTTCGAGGTTGACATTGTGCATGACCTGGACCGCTATTGTGACGCAGAGTACATGCAGTCCCTGGATCTGGTGGTGCCCACCTGGACCATGAGCACAATCAGCCGTGAACAGGAAGCCGGTCTGCTGCAGGCGGTGCGCGACGGTGTGAATGTGGGGGGCTGGCACGGTGGCATGTGTGACGCCTTCCGGCAAAGTACCGAATACCAGTGGATGACCGGTGGCCAATGGGTGGCGCATCCGGGCAACATCATCGACTACCGGGTGCACATCACCAATCACATGGATCCCATCACCGCCGGTCTGGACGATTTCGACATGCATTCCGAGCAGTACTACATGCACGTGGATCCGGGCAACCAGGTGTTGGCGACCACCCTGTTTGTGACGGATATTGCACCCTGGGTCAACGGTACCGTTATGCCTGTAGTCTGGAAACGCATGTATGGCCAGGGTCGGGTGTTCTACTGCTCGCTGGGGCATGTGGCCCAGGATTTCGATGTCCCCGAAGCACGGGAACTGGTGCGCCGGGGCCTGCTTTGGGCCGGTGGTGCCCTGGGTGAGGGAGGATCAGGATCATGACCAGGATACGATGGGGCTTTCTGGGGGCTGGCAGTATCGCCCGCCGTTTTGGACAGGGCCTGCAGGAAGTGGCAGATGCCGAGTTGCTGGCGGTGGGCTCACAGACACCGGAACGCGCCCGGAGTCTGGCGGAGACCTACAGCATTCCGCGGCAGTACGGGACCTATGAAGAACTGGTCCAGGATCCGGACGTCGACGTCATTTACATAGCTACCCCGCACAGCTTTCACAAGGACCACAGCATCCTGGCGCTGGAAGCCGGGAAGCCTGTATTGTGCGAGAAACCCTTTACGATCAATGTCCGGGAAGCGGCCGAGATTGTGGCCGTTGCCCGGCAGCGTGACCTGTTTCTCATGGAAGCCATGTGGGTGCGCTATCATCCCATTCTGCGTGAGGTCAAGCGCATGGTCCAGGACGGGACCATTGGCGATCTCACCATGATGGTCTCCGATTTTGGTTTCGGGGGCAGCGAGCCCCTGGAGGGCCGCATTGCGGATCCGGCCCTGGGGGGCGGTGCCTTGCTGGATCTGGGGGTCTATCCCGTGTCACTGGCCTCTTTCCTGTTCGGCATGGCCCCGACCCGGATCGAGACCATGGCCCATCTGTCCGGTGGCGTGGATCATCGGAGCGCCATTCTGCTGGGATACCCGGCAGGCCAGATAGCGATCTGCTATTCCTCTATTCTGGACAGCAATCCCCAGGAAACCTTGCTGACCGGTTCCAAAGGCGAAATTCGCATTCCACGACCCTGGTGGCTGAATAACCACTGTTTTCTGACCCAGCGGGGCCAGACGACACGCCGCATTGAGGCCCCCCTGATCACCAACGGCTTCGCCCACGAGGTGATGGAAGTCAACCGGTGTTTGCAGGCAGGTCTGCGGGAAAGCCCCGACATGCCTCTGGACGAGACGCTGGCCATCATGGCTACCATGGACGCCATCCGGGCGCAGTGGGGATTGCGTTTCCCCATGGAATGATCACGGCCCCGGTGGATACAAGGAGAGCAAGGCAAGATGAAGTACGGACATATCCCAGGCAGTGAGAAGCCGATCGGGCGCATTGTGCAGGGCACCATCATGCTGGACAACAACGATATGGCCTATGCCAATTCGTTGCTGGATGCCCTGTATGCAGAGGGTTGCAACGCTTTCGATTCGGGACACGGCTACGGTGGGGGTGGCTCGGAGCGGGCCTTGGGGACGTGGATGGACACGCGCCAGGTACGGGACGAGGTGTTCGTCCTCACCAAGGGGTGTCATTTCAACGCGGACCGGGATCGGGTCACACCCTATGATCTCAGCAGCGATCTGCATGATTCCCTGGTGCGACTGCGTACCGACTACATCGATCTCTACCTGCTGCACCGGGATGATCCGACCCAGCCGGTAGGGCCCCTGGTCGAACGTCTGAACCAGCACCGGCAGGAAGGCAAGATCCTGGCCTATGGCGGGTCCAATTGGTCCGCCGCCCGCATTGCCGAAGCCAACGCCTACGCGGCAGCCCATGACTGTGCTCCCTTTGTCGCCAGCAGTCCCAATTTCAGCCTGGCCGATCCACAGGTCATCCCCTACCGTGACTGCCTGACCATCAGTGGTCAGGCAGGAGCCGGCGAACGTGCCTGGTACCAGGCACAGGCCATGCCCCTGTTCACCTGGTCCAGCTTGGCCCAGGGCTTCTTTTCCGGACGCTACCGGCGTGACAATCTGGACACCTTCACGGATCCCTTTGACCGGACCTGTGTCCGTTCCTACTGCTCGGAAGAGAATTTTCGGCGTCTGGACCGAGCGGTGGCGCTGGGCGCCGGAACAGGCCTGTCCCTGCCCCAGATCGCGGTAGCCTATGTACTGAATTACCCCCTCGACATCTTTGCCCTGATCGGCTGCCGCGCCCCGGCAGAATGGCAAGCCAACCTGGCGGCCATGGAACTGGATCTTTCGTCTGCCGACCTGCACTGGCTGGAAACTGGCGAGGGTCCGAGTCCCGTTTGACGTTCATTCCCGCAGCAGGAGGGCACGATTTGCCATGAAAGTCTGGAATATAGGCTTGGTCGGGTGTGGCACCATCAGCCGCGCCTATGTCAAGGGGCTGGCACCCTATGCCCAGGTCCGGATTGCCGCCGTGGCCGACATCATGCCCGCGGCAGCGGCCCGGCTGGCACAGGAAATTGGCTGTCCGGCGTGTACCGTGGACGAACTGATGGCACGGGACGATGTGGACATTGTGCTCAATCTCACCATACCCAAAGCCCACGCGGACATCGACCTGCAAGCCATCCGGGCGGGCAAGCACGTCTACAGCGAGAAACCTCTGGCCCTGGAGCGGGCCGAGGGCATGGCCGTCATCCGGGCCGCACAGCAGCAGGGGGTTCGCGTGGGCTGTGCTCCGGACACCTTTTTGGGGGGTGGTGGGCAAACCAGCCGCAAGCTGATCGACGAAGGCCTCATTGGGGAACCAGTGGCCGCCAGTGCCTTCATGACCAGCCGGGGCCACGAGACCTGGCATCCCAGCCCGGAGTTCTATTACCAGAAGGGCGGGGGACCCATGCTGGACATGGGTCCCTATTATGTGACCGCACTGGTCAATCTGCTGGGTCCGGTCAGCCGCGTCAGCGGCATGACGCGCACCTCGTTTCCCGAAAGGACCATAACCAGTGAGCCGCTGGCGGGCAAGGTTATCCGGCCGGAGGTGCCGACGCACTATACCGGTACCCTGCAGTTCACCTCCGGGGCCATCGGCACGATCATGCAGACGTTCGACGTCTGCGGGTCCAACCTGCCACGGATTGAGATCTACGGAGAAGAGGGTACGCTCAGCGTACCGGATCCCAATACCTTCCGGGGCCCGGTGCTGCATCTGGCCCGGGGCAGTCGCAGCTGGAACGAAATACCCCTGACGCACAGCGATACCGTGCTGCGCGGGATCGGACTGGCGGAGATGGCCGCTGCCCTGGCCCAGGGACGGGAGCACAGGGTGCACGGCCAGCTGGCCTATCACGTGCTGGAGATCATGGATCTGTTTGCCGTGTCCAGTGATGAAGCCCGGCACTTGGATACCGAGAGCACCTGCACGCGCCCGGACCTGCTGCCGGTGGATGGTACGTTCTGAGGCTGGCTGCTCCGTACTAAGGGACAGCCCGGCGGCGAGGCATGCTGGGGATACCCGGATCCGGGTATCCCTTAAATATTGTGTCGTGCGCCTGTCAGGCAAAAAGGGATTTCTGGGCCATACGATACATCAGGGCGGCATGTGTACCGGCATGGGCGGGGGTGATCTGTCCATTGGCCGTTGCGTCGGGGGTTTGGATGACGGCTTGCTCGAACCGGCCATCCATCCGCATGCGCCATGACGTGCAGCGATCCTGCAGGCAGATGTCCAAAATCTCCTGTAGCTGACTCTGCAAGTCCGGATGGGTAATGGGCACAACCGCTTCGACCCGGTGATCCAGGTTGCGCTGCATCCAGTCTGCACTGCCCAGGTAGTACTCGGGCTGATCCACGTTCTGAAAATAGAAGACGCGGTGATGCTCCAGAAAGCGGCCGATAATGCTGGTTACGGTGATGTTGTCACTGATGCCGGGAATGCCGGGCCGGATGCGGCACACGCCGCGGACGATCAGGTCGATCTGAACGCCCTCTTGGCTGGCCCGGTACAGCTCCTGCACGATCTGGGCATCGTCCAGGCTGTTCATCTTGGCAATGATGTGACCGGTCTGGCCGTCCCGGACGTGCTGGATTTCCCGTTGTACCATCTGAATGAAACGCTGGCGCATGTTTACCGGGGCGACCAGCAGTTGCTTGTACTGGGCACCCTGGCTGTAGCCGGTCAGGTAATTGAAGAGATCCATGACGTCCGCCACAATCTCCTTGTCCGTGGTCAGGACCGCCAGGTCGGTGTAGAGATTGGCCGTGGAAGGGTTGTAGTTGCCGGTGCCAATGTGCACGTAGGAGTGCAGGCCGGCGGCTTCCTGCCGGACAACGAGGGAAATCTTGGTGTGGGCCTTGAGGCCCACCAGACCGTAGGCCACGTGACAGCCGGCGTCTTCCAGTCGCTTGGAGTGATAGATGTTCTGCTCTTCGTCGAAGCGGGCCTTGACTTCGACCATAACCGCGACCTGCTTGCCGTTTTCCGCGGCGTTGATCAGGGCGTCCACAATGGGGGAATTGTCCGTGGTCCGGTACATCGTGTGCTTGATGGCCAGGACCTTGGGATCGCGGGCGGCGGCCAGGAAGAGCAGCTGAGTCGTGTTGGTGAATGACTGATAGGGGTGGTGCAGCAGAATGTCGCCCTGCTTCAGTACCTGGAATACTTCCGCGGGAGATGACGAAGCGTTCAGGTGCGAGAAAGCGGCCGGTACCCGGGGTTGCCAGGGCGTGAACTTGAGATCCGGGCGATCGACGGCCCGGTACAGGGCCATGAAATCGGACATGCCCAGAGGGCTTTCCATGCGGTATACGTCCTGCTGTACCAGTTCCAGCTCGTGCAGAAGTATGCGGAGGGTGTGGTCCGTCATGTCCCTGGATACTTCCAGGCGCACGACGGGCGCGAAGCGCCGTTCGTGCAATTCCTCGCTGATCATGGCCAGCAGGTCTTCCGCTTCTTCTTCATTGCGCTTCATGTCGGCGTTGCGGGTGATGCGGAACGGATGCACGCTGACTATTTCCATGCCGCGAAACAGCGTGTCCAGATTGTGAATGATCACCTGTTCCAAAGGTACGAAGTCATGGGAATTGCCCACGGCGATCCAGCGGTCACAGTCAGGGGGCACCTTCACCCGGGCCAGCCGGGTGTCACCACTGAGCGGATCCCTGACGTAGACGGCCAGATTGAGGCTCATGTTGCTGATGAAGGGAAACGGATGGGAGGAATCGAACGCCAGGGGCGTCAGCAGCGGAAACACGTCATGCAGAAAGAAGGTACGCAGATCCGCTATCTGGTCCGGAGACAGATCCGCATAACTGCGCAGGCGAATGCCGTACGTCCCCAGGCGGGGCAGGATGTCCTGCTGGAAGCATTCGTCCTGCAGGCGGCTGAAGTGGGACACGGCCTGGCTGATCAGATCCAGCTGGTAGCTGGGTGACCAGCCCTCCAGCTGCAGATTGGCGGAACCCGCCGCCAGCTGCCGTTTGAGGCCGCCTACGCGCTTGCGAAAAAATTCGTCCATGTTGGACGCCGTAATCCCCAGAAAGTTGAGCCGTTCCAGCAGGGGATTGTCCCGATCCAGAGCATGCTGCAGCACACGCCAGTTGAAATCGAGCCAGCTGAGCTCCCGGTTGTACACCTCGGGACTGTGACTGAGCGTCTGGATATCGTAGTCTGCGATCTGCGTCGGCATCAGAGCTGCGTCGGCGGGAGGCTGTACCACGGGCG
Organism: Caldilineaceae bacterium; assembly: GCA_965200385.1. GTDB lineage: Bacteria > Chloroflexota > Anaerolineae > Caldilineales > Caldilineaceae > Bin34. The sequence goes on along the minus strand of OZ241342.1, from coordinate 2,111,522 downwards.
CCAGGGTAGCGGAGCTGTCCGGCAGCTCGCGGCCTGTGGCTGCCAGCTGTTCAGAGACATGTAATGTTTGGGCTGACATGGAGTTGGGAGCCAGTAGGGTTGAGCAAGTCATGAACAATAGAGAGACGGAGCCTGATTTTGCATTCCCATGGCGGCTATGGACGCAATGACAGCAACCGGTTCAGGCTATAAGTATATTCAGGAAGCCATAATAATGCCAGTGTCTCCAACCGGGGACCGGTTGTCGGGTGGCCGCGCTTGCCGGCAGCCATGCAGGGGGGCTGGTCACGGCGTGCACGGTACATTGTCCGTCGGGGAAAGTTGACAGGGCAGGGGTTCGTGCGATACCCTGTATGCAGTCGTGACCTGATCTTTCACCTGTCGCCGTGGACGCATGAAATCCCACATCATCCAGTTGCCTGTATTGTTGCTATTCTTGTTGGCTGTCGTAGACAGTCAGACAGCGCGCCGCGTTGGTGGAGGACAGCCACAGGCTTAGGGTATGCACCCAGCAGACACCCAGAATCCTTCCCAGCCGGGAAGGTTTTTTTTTGTCGTTTCAGTCCCAGGGTCCTTGAGGAATTGACTTATGAGTAATGCCGCCTCTGCTTTTACGGCTGAACGCTTCCGGAATCCTGCGGCTGTACGCCGGATCACCGGTTCGGAGATGATTTGGGACGCGTGTGTCATGGAGGGCGTACACCTCCTTTTCGGCCACCCCGGGGGGGCCATTCTGCCGGCCTATGACGCGCTGGCACCCTATGAAGCCAGCGGTTTCCTGCACCATGTGCTGGTGCGCCATGAACAATGTGCGGCCCATATGGCTGACGGCTATGCCCGCGCTACCGGACAGGTAGGGGTTTGTGTGGCCACCAGCGGACCGGGTGCCACCAACCTGGTGACCGGCTTGGCTACCGCCCAGATGGACAGCGTGCCTGTGGTGGCCATAACGGGCCAGGTGCCCACCTATCTGCTCGGCACCGACGCCTTTCAGGAATCCGACATAGTAGGGGTGACGCAACCCGTTTGCAAGCACAATTACCTGGTTACGGACATAGCCGATCTGCCGCTCGTGATGAAAGAAGCGTTCTACATCGCCCGGGAAGGCCGGCCCGGAGTGGTCTTGGTGGACGTGTGCAAAGACGTGCAGATCGCCACAGGCGATTTCCGGTACGACATGGAAATCGTCCTGCCCGGGTACGATCCCTATCCTACTGCTCCCCAGGATGACCTGAACCGGGCAGCTCAGATGATCAACAATGCGGAGGCGCCCCTCATTCTGGCGGGCCACGGCATCCATCTGGCCGGTGTGGCCGACGTGCTGCAGCGCATCGTGGAGAAAGCGGAAATTCCGGTCGTGACGACCTTGCTGGGTACGGGCAACATACCCGAGACCCATCCCCTGAGCCTGGGCATGGGCGGCATGCATGGTGAAGCCTATGCCAATGAAGCTGTACAGTCCTGTGATGTCCTGATTGCCCTGGGCATGCGCTTTGACGATCGCATCACCGGGCGTCTGGATCGCTTTGCGTCACAGGCCGCGATTGTACATTTCGAGCTGGACCCGGCGGAGGTAGGCAAGAACATCATTCCCGATGTGGCCGTGGTCGGCGATCTGGCGCAGACACTGCCCGAATTGGAAAAGCACATCACCCCGAACACCCATGCGGACTGGCTGGATTCGCTGGCGGACCGCAAGCGGTCCAGCGCTGCGGCTGACATCCTGACCTACGAGGTAGACGATCTGATCCCGCCTTTCGTCATGCGCCAGATCTGGGAAGAAGTGGAGCGGCTGCGGGACGTGTCCGAAGTGATTGTCACCACCGACGTGGGACAGCACCAGATGTGGGAATCCCAGTACTACATCCATGAACGGGCAGGTATGCTGCTGACCAGTGGCGGGCTGGGTACCATGGGCTATGGCGTTCCCGCCGCGCTGGGTGCCCAGATGGCCTTTCCCGACCATCTGGTGTGGGCTATTGTGGGCGATGGCGGCTTCCAGATGACGCTGCAGGAACTGGCCACCATTCAGCAGGAGCGCATGCCCGTGAAAATCGCCATCATCAACAATGGTTTTCTGGGCATGGTCCGGCAATGGCAGCAGATTTTCTACGACAAGCGGTACGTCGGCACGCCCATTCTCTCGCCCAACTACGTGAAGCTGGCGGCAGCCTATGAGATTCCCGCCCTCATGGTGGAGGAACCGGGCCAGGTCAACGAGGCCGTACGCATCGCGAATGAAACCGCGGGACCGTTCCTGATCGACTTCCGGGTGAAGGAAGAGGTCAATGTCTATCCCATGGTCGCGCCGGGGGCTGCAGTGGACGAACTGATCCGCCGGCCCCGCGTCATGCAGGACCATGGTGGTGTAGTGCCTGCCTTCTGAGGCCCGGCCCACGCCATCTGCTTATCATACACCTGGGGGATACACCATGAAACACCTCCTTGCCGCCTGGATGCGCGACCGCCCCGGCGTCCTGCACCGCGTATCGGGCCTGTTGCGGCGCCGCAATTTCAACATCGAGAGTTTGCAGGTGAGTCACAGCGAAACACCGGGCATCAGCCGCATGACCTTCCTGTTGGACGGCGATGATCGCGTGCTGGACCAAGTCATGAGCCAGCTCATCAAGCTGGTGGACGTAACCGAGGTCGAAAATCTGTCGAACGAGCCGGTGGTGTCGCGGGAGCTGGCCCTGGTGCGGGTAGCCGTGACGCCAGCCCTGCGCACCCAGATCCTGCAGCTGGCCGAAATTTTTCGTGCCCAGGTCGTTGACGTATCACGGTCGAGCCTGTTGCTGCAGATTGTGGGCAACCAGTCCAAGATCGAGGCCCTGCTTGAACTCCTGCACGGGTTTGACATCCTGGAAATGGTGCGCACGGGACCGGTCGCCATGAAGAGGACGGCCCCTTCCGAATCATTCGAAACCCCGGCGCACCTGCAGGCCGGGTCCCGGCCCAACGGCACGGGACCCTGAACGGCAGTCGTCCGGGTATCTTCCCTAATATCTATTGCTGCAAAGGAAAGGCACAATCACCATGGCAACCATCTACTATGAAAACCAGGCTGACCTGAGTCGTCTCGAGGACCGCACGATCGCCATTCTGGGCTACGGCAGCCAGGGGCATGCCCATGCCCTCAACCTCAAGGATGCCGGCCTGAATGTCGTTGTGGGCCTGTATGCAGGGAGCCGCAGCAAGGCCCAGGCAGAAGCCGACGGCCTGACCGTGATGAGCACGGCGGACGCCGCGGCCGCGGCCGACATTATTATGGTGCTGCTTCCGGACCAGGTGCAGGGCAAGGTGTTCAAGGAGGAAATCCTGCCCGGTTTGCAAAAGGGGAACACCCTGATGTTTGCCCATGGTTTCAATATCCGGTTCAGCCAGATTCTGCCGCCGGAGGACGTGGATGTCTCCATGGTGGCCCCCAAGGCCCCGGGCCACCGGGTGCGTGAGGTCTACATGGAAGGCTCGGGGGTACCGGGCCTGGTCGCCATTCACCAGGATGCCTCCGGGCATGCCTTGGCCGATGCCTTGGCCTATGGGCGCGGTCTGGGCTGTACCCGGGCCGGTCTGCTGGAAACCACGTTTGCCGAAGAAACGGAAACCGATCTGTTCGGGGAACAGACCGTACTGTGTGGAGGTGTAAGTGAATTGGTCAAGGCGGGCTTCGAGGTGCTGGTCGAAGCCGGTTATCAGCCGGAGATCGCCTATTTTGAATGCTTGCACGAGCTCAAGCTCATCGTGGACCTGTTCTACCAGGGCGGGTTGGCCTACATGCGTTACAGCGTGTCGGACACGGCCGAGTGGGGCGATTACGTCAGCGGCCGGAAAATCGTGACCGAAGAAACGCGGGAGACCATGCGCCAAATCCTGGCCGAAATCCGGTCCGGGCAATTTGCGGAAGAGTGGATGGACGAATACTACAGTGGCTTGCAGGGCTTCCTGCAGCGCCGCAAAACGGAACAGCACCACGGGATTGAGGACGTAGGCCTTGATCTGCGCCGCATGATGACGTTCCTGAATGCCCGGGAAATCGAGCGTGAGAACTGAATTGCTGGCAAGAGGGCTTGTCCCTGCAACCTGAGGGGTATGGATAAATGGACAAGGGTACGGGTGATCCGATCGCAGCCGAGGTTGATGTAGCGGCTGAATCGTTTGTGATCGAGGATATGGCTGCCTATGCCAGGGAGATAGCACACTCCAATACAGTGCTGGTGTTCGACACCACCCTGCGGGATGGCGAACAGAGTCCGGGAGCCACCCTGGACGAGACCGAAAAACTGGAGATAGCCCGCCAGTTGGCCCGTCTGGGTGTAGACATCATGGAAACCGGGTTTCCCATCGCCAGTCCGGGCGACTGGGCAGCGGTCCACCGGATAGCCGCGACCGTTGGCCGGGAAGTGCGGTATGACAGTGATGGCCGGCCCCTGCCACCCCCGGTGATTGCCGGCTTGGCACGCGCCAACCGGATTGATATTGAACGGGCGCATACCGCCGTGGAACCGGCACTCCGCCCGCGCATTCACACGTTCATCGCCACCAGTGACATTCATCTGGAACACAAGCTGCGCCTGTCCCGCAATGAGGTGCTGGAAACGGTCGGCGAGATGGTGGAATATGCCTGCAGCCTGTGTGCGGACGTGGAATTCAGCCCCGAGGATGCCGGCAGGAGTGACATCGAGTACCTGAAGCAAGTGCTGGAAGTGGCTATCCGTGCCGGGGCCACCACGCTCAACATTCCCGATACGGTGGGCTATACCATGCCCCTGGAATACGAAGCCCTGCTGCGGGAACTGATCAACGAGGTGCCCGGCGGCAAGGATGTCATCTTCAGTACCCATACCCACAATGACTTGGGCCTGGCTACGGCCAATACCCTGGCCGGGGTCAAGGCCGGTGCCCGGCAGGTCGAGGTCACTGTCAACGGGATTGGCGAGCGGGCCGGCAATGCCAGCCTGGAAGAATTCGTGATGTCCCTGTACACACGGCCTTCCTTCTATCATCTCCGTTCCAATGTCGTAACCCAGGAAATCCATCGCACCAGCGACATGGTGAGCCGGTATACCGGGATGGTGATTCAGCCCAACAAGGCGATTGTCGGGGCCAATGCCTTTGCCCACGAGGCCGGCATTCATCAGGATGGCGTGCTCAAGCACAAGCGCACCTATGAAATCATGGATGCTTCCAGCATTGGTCTGCAGCAGCAACAGCAAGGCCTGGTCATGGGCAAGCACAGCGGCCGCCATGCCCTGCGTACCCGGCTGGAAGAGATGGGCTATCGCCTGGATCGGGACACCTTGAACGAAGTGTTCGTACGCTTCAAGGATTTGGCGGACAAGAAGAAAACCGTATCCGACGCGGATCTGGAAGCACTGGTTGCCGACGAAGTGTACCAGCCTGCGGAAGCCTGGGAACTGACCAAGATCCAGGTGCAATGCGGCACTACCCTGATCCCGACTGCGGTGGTTGGTCTCCGTCATCTGGTCACAGGCCAGGAGGTGACGGAAGCAGGTTTCGGGACGGGACCGGTCGATGCCGTGTATCAGGGTATCAACCGGATAGTGGGAGTCGAAAACACCCTGGTGGAGTACTTGGTGCAGGCCGTGACCGCAGGCATGGACGCCAATGGTGACGTCACCATTCGGATCGAAGTGCCCGGGGACAACGGTTTCGCGGAAACGGCCCAGGGCCGCCGGCGCCGGCGCCTGTTCAGTGGCCGTGGGGTCGATACTGATATCATAGTCGCCAGTGCCAAGGCCTATTTGCAGGCACTCAACAAGCAGATTGCCAGCGAACGCGAGACGGCAAGCGCGTCCACTTCCTCAACTGTGTAGGCGCAGGCAACGGGGGGACAGGACCTGCCAGCAGGCTATGTCCTCCCCGTTGTCGCAGGACGGGAGGCCTGCAACGCGTTGCTGTGGGTAGTGGGTAGCACGTGTTCCAGGCAGTCGGCATCACCCTAATCCGGTACCAACGCTGGCATCACCGGCAGGGCAGTTGCCGGGGGGACATGGTCAAGCCGGGAAAACCTGCAACAGCAGTCAAGATGGCATGCTTCGCAGGACGTCAGACAGTGAAGCCACAATAGCCAATCCCCGGTGCAGGCCCTCTGCCTGTGTTCCAGATACATGCCGAAGCCATCCCGGGCCCTCCGCCACCTGTTGGTACCTGCCAATCTTCCCGTCCTTGGTCCCGACTCCAAAGTCCCATCCCCACACCTGCGCCTGCATCCCGCTCCTTGGGGTTGCCACAAGAGCACCAGTCCTGACGTCCAGGCTGAGGATTCTGATACTGCAGCTGTAACGGTGTTCCGGCTGCATACGATGATACGTTGCACCGCCCACAGGCAGTGCAGCTATGGACGTTGCCACATCTGTACCGTAGCCTGCTGTTTGCAAGCATCACGCAATGTCGGTCAACACCGTGTCGCCGGAACATCTGCCTGGACCGACATGTCCAGGTGCTCATCCTTGCACAAACCCGGGTGATATCGCAATTGGTTCCAAGATGAGGGTATGGTAGTATCAGGTAGCATGAAGCTGCCCCTCAGTGTCGGTCACGTATGATGTCATTATGGCCGACAGGACAGGATCTTGGCGTCCATGCAGTTCATTTCCATCAAGTCAGGGAGAAGATGTCATGACGCGTACCTTGAAGTACACCGTCAATCGGCGACAGTTCATGCAACTGTCCAGTTTGGCCGCGAGTGGGATTATTGTAGCGGCCTGTGCGCCAGCCGGTGGGGAGCCTGGTCCTGCGGCCGAAGCGGAAATGTCAGATGCCGAAATAGTGGACGTCTATGTCTGGCCCTCGATTGCACTGGTGCGCCCCGAAGGTAGCGACGAGGAGAAATACCAGGCTGTCCAGGACTATATCACCTCGGAACTGGGTATCCGGCCCAACGGTTTCGTACCCCCGCCCGGTGCGGCAGGACGCGAGCGCCTGAATCTGATGCTGAGTTCACGCAGCGAACGCCTGGACATGTTCACGGGTGACTGGACTCAGTACAAAGATCTGATCATGCCGATGACCGACCTGCTGGAACAGCATGGACAAAACATCCTGAATGCGTTCCCGGAAGCCAACTGGAGCGGCATGAAAGACGCCAACGGCGACATCTGGGGCATTCCCCGCTTGGGCCTGATGGGCCATACCTGGAATTTCTGCTGGTTCCGTGAAGACTGGATCAACGATCTGGACTTGCCCTTTGACGCGGCCAGCATGACGATCGAGCAGCTGGAATCCACGATGGCAGCCTTCCAGGAACACAATCCCGAGGCCGTCCTGGTGACCAACAACCTGGGCAGCCTGGAAGGCTGTCTGGTGGGTGGCTGGACCCAGTATGGCAAGTCCCGCTGGTACGATGAAACAGAAGGCCAGATCAAGCCTTACCATCTCCAGCCCGGGTATCCGCACTGGGTAGCCAAGATGAACGAGTGGTGGAACAACGGCTGGTTCCACAAGGAAGTGTTCGCCAACATGGACTTTGAAGAAGTCCTGCGTTCCGGCAACATGGGCATCCATTGCGGGTGGTACTCGCGCATGACCATTCTGGGACAGCGCATTATCCTGGAAGACGTGATACCGGGTATGGACTTTGTCTTCCCGCTGCAGATGCACGGACCGCTCGGCCTGTGTGGCACGAACAACGCCGCCATGACCAGCGCCTACATGATCCCGGGCAATTCACCGGCCGCGGAAGAAGTGATCAAGTTCGTCAACTGGCAGTACGATCCCGTCCGGGACAATGCCGTAACGGCGCACTACGGCATTCAGGGCGTAGATTGGGAATGGGTCGACGACACCAAGGAACAGGTAAGACGCCTGTCCCAGGTGACCACGGGCGACCCGATTTACGCAGGCGAGTTCTATCAGGGGGCTGGTTTGGCCATCGAGACCTGGTCGGCACCTGAGGATCCGCTTTGGGGACGCCATTACGATCACATCAAGCAGTATGTGTTCGACTACAACAACGGCAAGATGCCCCAGGACTTTGATGTGCCCTACGACGGGGCGGCCATTGCCGAGGCTGTGCCCAGCATGGAAGACATCAATCGCCTGAACAGCGAAGAGATCATCAAGTTCATTACAGGGGCGCGTGATCTGTCCGAGTGGGACGACTTTGTCGACAGCCTGTACAAGGCAGGCCTGCAAGACTGGATCGATGCCTATACGGATCAGTACCGTACCTTCAAGGGCATCTAGCGTAACTGCGTCTATGCGGCTGGACATCCCTGGCAGGATTTGTGGAATTCTGCCGGGGATGCTCCACCCGCGGATGGTCCTGTGCTCCCTGTCGGGAGCGGGCCTGACATCGATACCGGCAGCCGTTGCCTGGCTCTGCGGCTGCGCCGGAACAGTGCAAACAGCATCCGGCCCTGTTTCTGTTTTTCCGGACTGTGCAGCGAAGCAGACGGACGCGGTCAGGGCATAGCCTGCAGATGCACATCCGGAAGTGACGAGTGGTGTAACCATGGCAGAATTGGTGCGCATACTGCGGAAACACGGCTTCTATTACCTGCTGTTCCTGCCCGTAGCCGCTTATTTCATCATTTTCAAGTACGTGCCCATGATCGGGGTGATCATCGCGTTCAAGGATGTGAAACCTTTCATGTCCATGGCCGAGATCGTTACGGCCCCTTTCGCCGGCTTCAAGCACTTCATCAATTTCTTCGAGTCCTACTTTTTCTGGGACCTGATGGAAAACACCCTGATGATTTCCCTGTACAAGACCGTGTGGGCTTTCCCCGCCCCTATCCTGCTGGCTCTTCTCATCAACGAAGTGCACAACGTGATGTTCAAGCGGGTGACCCAGACCATCTCCTACCTGCCCCATTTCTTTTCCATGGTGATCGTCGCGGGGCTGGTGTACGTGGTGTTTGGTGTGCAGGGAGGCCTCATAAACCATCTGGTTAAACTGTTCGGCGGTGATCCGCAGCATTTCCTAGGCGATCTCCGCTGGTTCCGCACCATTCTCGTGGGTACGACGGTCTGGCAAACCGTGGGCTGGGGCAGCATTCTCTATCTGGCGGCCATGGCTGGCCTGAATCCCGAAACGTACGAGGCAGCCATGATCGACGGCGCCAGCAAGATCCAGCAGATTCGCCACATCACGTTGCCGGGCATCAGCCACGTGATTGTGATCCTGCTGATTTTCCGGATCGGTGATCTGCTGGACGCCGGCTTCGAGCAGATCCTGTTGCTCTACTCGCCGGCAGTCTATGAGGTGGCCGACATCATTGACACGTATGTCTACCGGGCCGGCTTGCTGGACCTGCGCTATTCCTTCGCCGCCGCGGTGGGACTCTTCAAATCGATTCTGGCCCTGTTCCTGCTGTTGGGTGCGAACAAGCTCGCTCACCGCCTGGGCCATACGGGGATCTGGTAGGGGGAGTGCAGAGCATGAAGATCAAAGCCACACCGATGGAGCGGTTGTTTTACATAAGCAACTATCTGTTTCTGATCCTGGTCAGTCTCCTCTTTCTGATTCCCTTCCTGAGTGTATTGAGCACGTCCTTCATCAGCACGGCTGAATGGGCCCGTCGCGGCAACTTCGTCCTGATCCCCGAGCAGCCTACCTGGGATGCCTACCGGTTTCTGTTTGGCGGCAGCCAGCGGACCATCCTGAATGCCTACAAGATAACCTTTTTCCGCACCATCGTGGGTACCTTGCTGTGTCTGATGACTACAGGCCTGGGCGCTTATGTGCTGGCACGCCGCAGTCTGCCTGGACGTACGTTCCTGACGCTCCTGGTGTTCATTCCCATGGTGTTCAGCGGTGGCCTCATTCCCTTTTATCTCGTTGTGGACCGCTTGCGGCTGACCAATACCGTGTGGCTGCTCATAATCCCCTTCCTGGTCAATCCCTGGTGGTTGTTGATCATGCGCAACTTCCTGATGACCATTCCTGTGGAACTGGAGGAAGCGGCCCTTATGGACGGTGCCAATCCGCTGACGGTGCTCATCAAGATTTACCTGCCTCTTTCCATGCCCGCCCTGACCACCATCGGTCTGTTCTACGCCGTATGGCACTGGAATGGCTGGTTTTACGCCGCAGTCTTCAATTCGGATCGTTCGCTTTATCCGATCCAGGTTATCCTGCGCGCTATCCTGTACCTTGGTGATGCCTCCTACCGGGGCGATATCGGCATCATGTTCGAGCCCGAGTTCATGCCGCCGGCCCAGACCATGAAATCCGCCATGATTATTGTGACGACGGTGCCCATTCTCGTGGTGTATCCGTTCATCCAGCGCTACTTCGTCAAAGGGCTGCTGATCGGTGGCGTCAAGGGCTAGCGGCAGGTTCTGCCTGTCCCGCTGTACCAGGAGAGTTCACCAATGCGCTCCACAATGCGAGATACGCCACAGCCCTGGGCCTGGGCTTGTTGCCCAACTTCTGCTGACACAGCCTGATCTGCTCCCGGGGAGATCTGGATGACGGGTTGCCGTACCCTGTACAGGCCCTGTAAATGCCTGGCCAGGCACCCTTGGGGTCCAGCCGTGAAGCAGTCAGCTGCCATAGACTGTAACAGCCATGACAGGTGACGATCCGGATCTATCTGGAAGATTTGGGGCGTTCATGTCCAGTCGAACAATACGCCCACCACGGCATCCGGTGATTGGCGCATGGCGGCAAACGTCTCAGCCGCCTGTTGGGGGACAGCGATGCGGGAAAGCAGGGGTTCCAGACAGAGCTTCTGCGCGGCCATAAACCGGAAGATGACGGCAATGTTGCGCTCGATAGAGTGCTTGGTGAAGCGGTCCTGGTGCAGCGGGTAGCGCCATTCATGGGCACCCAGCAGATTTACGGATCCGCTACGCCACAGGTGCACCTGATTGAGCAGTGGTGTCACGTCAGTTTCCAGGCTGCGGCGGGGAGACCCCAACAGAACCACATTGCCTGCCCCCTGCTGGCCCGTAAGCTGAACCGCCAGCAGAGCTCCTTCAGGCGTGCCGGATGCCTCCACCACAACATTGGGCTCCCGCCCTCCGGCAGCGGCCAACACACGCTCACGGACATGCGGCGGGTTCACCTTGACGGTATGGTGCAGGCCACACGTGCGGGCCAGATCCAGACGGCAATCGCTCAGATCCCCTACCACCACGTGGGCTCCGGCCAGCTGGCAGAGCTGGGCAGCCAGATTGCCTACCAGTCCCATGCCCAGAACGACTGCCGTATCACCAATTTCGACCTTGCCGATGCGCAGGGCGGTCATGCCTACAGACGCCATGCCCGCAAAAGCCGCGTATCGCTCGTCGATGCCGGCAGGTACCTTCACCCACAGGCGCCGGGCCCGGGCATGACTCCAGTGAGGCGTGTAGCTGAACACCCGGTCACCTGCCTCTACCCCTGTAACGTGGCGGCCACGGGCTATGACCTCACCACATGCCCGATTCCCCGGATCGAAGGGATAGGCGACCTTCTGCAGTCCGGTCAACTTGGCCATCTCCGTACCGGTGCTGACCAGGCTGAATCGGGTCCGGAGCAGAATCTCGTCGGGGGCCAGGGGAAACTCCATCGTTTCGGTGATCACACGCACCCGATTCGGAGCGGCAAACTGGATCTTGGTAACGGTATGCAGGGTCATGGTGTTTCGCTCAAGTGGACAGGGACAGGCATAGGATCCGTCTACGGTCTGCTATAGACCGTGGACCTGGTAGAACTTTTCTTGCAGGAAGGCCAGGGCATCTGTCTGTCCGGCCATCTGCAGTCCCATGCGCTCGAACAGTGGCCTGTACCCGGCGGCCTGATTCATCTGGTCATGCATCAGGAACGCAAGAAGCCGCTCCCGCATTTCGCGGCAAATGTTCTCTTGGCCGGGCTCCCCTGCCAGGTTGCGCTGTTCATAGGGATCATGTGGCAGATGAAAGAGTGATTCGGCGCCATTGCCCCCCGCAAACCACTTGTAGTCACCGGCACGTACCATGTAATGGAAGCCCTGCCGGGACCCTATCTCGGCGAACACGGCTTCCCGCGCAGTCCCTGCAGGCTGTGTTTCTGAGGGTAACAGGGAACAGCCACTGCCCGGATGGACATCAGGCCCGCCGGCTGTCTGGACCACGGTGGCGTAGAGATCCAGCCAACTGACCAGGCGCGCACAGACCTGCCCTGGTGGCACCTGTGCCGGCCACTGGAGAAGCAAGGGAATGCGCGCTGATTCCTCGTGGAAGTCCCCCTTGCCCAGACGGCCGTGACTGCCCAGGTACTCACCGTGATCCGCCGCAAACAGGATCAGGGTATTGTCTCGCTTGCCCCGCTCGGTCAAGGCATGGAGCAATTCACCTATCCGATCGTCCAGGTGGGTGATCTTGCCGTAATAGTTCGCCTGCATCCGGCGAATATGGGCGTGATCGTATCCCTGGCGCGTCTGGGCCGGGACGTTTGGGGGCAGAACTATGCTGTCCGGATCGTACATTGCGCTGTAGGGTTGCGGTGCATCCAGGGGCGTATGGGGACCGGGAAAGCTGACACACAGGAACATGGGTCGCTCACGGGTACAGGTGCGGATGTATTTCACCGCCTGCCGGGCGACGTAACCGTCAATATGCTGATCAGGCGGCAGGGGGGAAGGGTGCACGACATGATGATCGCCGTGTGTGAAGCGATAGGCTATGTCGTCAATATAGGCCTGGAGCATGCTGTGAGACTGCAGAAAACGGGTGTACTCGTTCTGCAGGTAGGGCCCCATGTACGGTGTAGGCAGTTCTTGGGCCCAGTCCAGGCCCAGCTGATCATAGTACTCCCTGTGAGCGGCATGGTCTTCGCCCGGGTCCAGGTTGAACAGGTGGTACTTGCCAATCTTGGCTGTCGTGTAGCCTGCTTGTTGCAACTGCCGAAACAGGGTGACGTGGGTGGCCGGAAACTTGCGTCCCGTGAAATTGTTCCAGAAACCGTGCCGGTGCGGAAACTGTCCGCTGGCCAGGGAACAGCGTGCGGGCATGCATACGGGGGAAGACGTATAGGCGTTGTCAAAGCGCATGCCCTGGCGGGCCAGATCATCCAGGTTGGGAGTCTTGACCACCGGGTCACCGCTGCATCCCAGCATACGTGGATTCCATTGATCGGTGAGGATCAACACAATGTCAGGGGAAGTACAGGATGGGGACATGGGCCGAAAGCACCTTGGGTGGAATGGTTGCAGGCATGGTCATCGGCACTCAACCCTTGGAGCCGGTAAGCACCAGTCCCTGGACCAGTTGTCGCTGTGCCATGATATACAGAAGAATGGGCGGGAGAGACGTGACGATGGAAGCTGCCATCAGCAGGTGGGTGGTCGGATCACCCGAGATGTCGGAACTGGCAGTGACGGCCAGAAAACGGAGTCCTATGGAAACGGTGAGTTTCTCTGTGGACTGCAGGTAGATGAGAGGCTGCAAAAAGTCTTCCCAGTCAGCCAGGAAGCCGAGAAGGGCCAGGGCAATCAGGGCCGAGCGGGACAGGGGCAGCAGAATTTGGCCGAAGATACGCCAGTAACCCGCCCCATCAATGCGGGCCGCATCATCCATTTCCTTGGGTATATTGCGGAAGAACTGGCGTAGCAGAAAGATGGCGAAGGCACTGCCACCCAGGAAGTTCGGCACAATAAGGGGCAGGAAAGTATCGATCCATCCCAGCTTGAAGAACAGCACGAAGCGTGGTATGAGACTTACGTGGATGGGCAGCATCAGGGTGGAGAGCATCAGCAGGAACAACATGTCGCGTCCGGGAAACCGGAATTTGGCGAAGCCGTACGCCACCATGGAGGCTGTGAAGAGCTGGCCGGCGAGGGATACGAGCGCAATGAAGAGCGTATTCCACATGAAACGGGCCAGCGGCACGATGGTCCAGATCTCGGCGTAGTTCTGCCACAGTACAGGTTGGGGGAGCCATTCGGGTGGAAACAGCTCCAGCTGATAAGGGTTCTTCAGGGAGCCGGACAGGGCCCACACAAAAGGGATGACGAACAGGATGGATGCCCCGATATAGCCCCCATAGACGATGAGGGAACGCACGGTCATACGGAGTGCAGAGAGAACCGAAGACATGCGGCAAAACCCTGTTCAATCGCCCCCGTAATGTACCCAGCGATTGGAGCCCTGGATCTGGAGATACGTAAACACCAGCAGAAATGCCACAAGGACCCAGGCGAGTGCGGAAGCATACCCCATCTGGAAACTCTGAAAGGCTCGTTCATACAGGTGCAGCACCAGGAAATAGGTGGCGTAGGCAGGTCCCCCCTTGGTACTGACGAACGCTGCGGTAAAGGCCTGAAACGTACCGATAATAGTCAGGACCAGGACAAAGAAGATGGCAGGGGTCAACAAGGGTATGGTGATGTGGAGTTGCTCCCGCAGCCAGCTGGTGCCGTCCACCCGCGCTGCGTCATAAAGGGAAACGGGAATGTCCTGCAGGGCAGACAGGAAAATGATGGCACTGGTCCCGCCAATGGAACCCCAGATGCCAAGCAGTACGAGCGAAGGCACTGCCCAGTCGGGATCGCCCAGCCAGGAAGGCCCCTCAATCCCAATCTGGTCCAGAAGGTAGTTCAACAGGCCGAAATGTGGATTGAGAACCCAAGTCCACACCAAGATGGCGGCCACGCCCGGCGTGATGGAAGGAATGAAGAACAGGGTGCGGTAGATCACCCGGCCGCGAATCGATTGATTCAAAATAATGGCACAGATCAGAGCGCCTGCGATCGTGGGCGGCACGCGTAGCAGCACGTAATAGAGGGTGACGCTCACGGCTTTCCAGAACCTGGGATCCGTGGTGACCATGTAACGGTAGTTTTCCCCGCCAATCCATTGGGCGGGACGCAGTACGTTGTAGTCCGTAAAGGAAAAGTAGATGGAGGCCAGCATAGGACCAAACTGAAACAGCAGGAAGCCCAGGATCCAGGGGCATATGAAAAACAGGCCCCACCGCGCCTCGTACCAACCCAGTACGCCCAGCCGGAAGGGCCGTGCAAGCCGTCTTCTGTATTTTGCCGGTATCGATGTGCTGCGCATCCTGGATCCTGAATTTCCTGTTGCCTGCATGGCCACAGGCATGCCGACGCGGAGACGTTTCCATCCCCGGGACAAGGCCTGACAGACCTGGCAGGCCCCGAGCTGCTCATGGGGACCCGGGACCTCTCTTGCACACAGGGTGCGTGCAACACAAAAGAGGTCCCGTGATCCGCAGCTCCGCATACATACGGGCGACAGGCCCGATCAAGCCGGGGGCATGTCCAGAATGTCCTGAATTTCGTTGTGCACGTTGTTTACTACGTCGGGCAATGGCTCGGTGGCCAGCCAGGCTGCCTCCATACCCCTCTGCAACGTGCTGAATACATCACTGGTGCGTCCGTTGCCGGCCGTAGGTGCTGCCAGCGGCGGTTCATTGATCCATTGCCGCACGTAGAATTCGTACTGGTGGCTGACAAGCGCGTCGGGATGCAGCAGGGCCGCCTCCGTAGGCAAAGGAATGAAACGGGCGTTCTGTACCCGCTTGATGCCTTCCTCGGTCACCAGGATTCCTTTCACCCATTCCCAGGCCAGATCATGTTGGCTGGACGCATGCGCGATAGCCGCAATGTCGCCCACAAGCCCGCCACGAGGCAGATCACCCATATTGGGGATCAGAAAGGTATCAAATTCGAAATCCTGCACCATCTCGCGCAGGAACGACTCGCGGTACCCATTGTCATTGGCCATCATGATCTTCTGTTCTGCGAACGGGGGTTTCCAGTCCCCTATGTCGGTGGGCTGCACGGTGGTCTGGTGCTCATTGATCAGTGCATACAACAGTTCCCAGAATGCCCAGGCCTCATCCGAATTGATCAGGGACTGCGTACCGTCTGCATTGAGCAGATCACCACCCATGGAACGAACGCCAACCATATAGCCTTCAAAATTGGCGCGTACCCACGATCCAAATACATCGTTGTCCTGGTCTGTGACCTCTTTGGCTACTTCCACATAGTCTGACCAGCTCCAGCCGGGATCATCCAGCACAATCCCCTGATCATGCAGGGCCGTCTTGTTGTAAAAAAGATACTGCGAACTGGGATGGGCACCAAAGGGAATGCCGTATTGGATCCCATTGAAGTTGAAGGCTTCGACGGTCCCGGGGATGAAGGTGTCCACGTAGGGCTGGTAATCATCCCGGCCAATCAGGTCATCCAGAGCCAGGATGACCTGATTGGCCGCCAGTTGCGTGAAAAACGCGACATTGACTGTCCGAAACAGGTCAGGCGGACTGCCGGCAGCAATGCCTGACAGCATCTTCTGGGGGATTTCAGTGCTGGGCGCTATGGTGAATTCCACGGTGGCCCCATCGTTCTGGGGACTGAAGACTGTAGCCGAATAATTCTCAAAGTATTCCACCAGAGCGGTCTGGGCTACCCACAAGGCTTGGAGAGATGCCGGTTCCATGGTGCCGGTATCCATGTCCGATGCTGTCCCGTCTACAGGTGCTACTGCACAGGCTGCCAATAGCAGGCTGCCTGCAAGTGCCGCGCCGGTCTGTAGAAACTTCCGTCGAGAAAACAGTACATTACCGTTCATTGTCCGTCTCCTTGCTTTTGCAAGTTGGTGGGATGCTAATCATAGCATCTATGCCAGAACATGTCACGCACCGTAAAAAAAGTATATGTGCATATGTTTTAGTCGAAAATTGGTGATGAATCATCGCTGGCTATCCAGGTGTGTCTGGCCTCCGGTCGTGCGTGTGCTATCGGCTGCATCCGCATTCACGGTAAATGTAGTCCCGCAAGCGCTGGGGTTCCTGACCGGGCAGCCGCGGTATGGGTACCGTGATCGCACCCTGCTCCACTGCTGCCTCGGCAACTGTCCCGCGCATTTCATGGGCAAAGACTTGTCGGCTGTGTCTCTGCTGCGGACCAGACTGGAACAGATACCTGCAGGTTGATGTCCTGCGGTGTCGTCTTGCGGCAAGGGGTCAGTTTGGGGAAGAAGGGAGTGGATACCGGGCACGGCAGTTCTGTTGGTGCTGCCTGCCTCGATCTTGCCGGCATTCCCGTGCTTGTCCATGCTGGCATCCTTGGCTCATGCCAGGCACCCGGCCCTGGTCATGCCGAATGGCAGTGTCGGCGTCCGTTGCATATCCCTCTGGCCCTGTCTTGTCTTCTGCGCTTTGGGTGATCCCGCCAGACGCAGCCGTTTCTATACTTCTATACCGTCGTACAGGACTTGACACAGACGCAGGTGTTTCACCCCGGACTGACATACAAGAACTGTCGCCACGTCCGTTGCGTGTCAGACCTGGATGGGGTCATGCCCCTTGGCTACTTTTGTATGTGGACAGCCATTGTGCAGTTTTTACAATTCTGCATCCAGGGTATATGGGGCAGATTGCATGAAACCCGCGTGGACTCTGATCCTGCAGCCTCCGGGTTCCCTGTGGTCTCCTCCACGAGTCCTGTGAGTTCAAGTTTGTTTGGACAACCTGTATAATGAGGAATGCACAGATCGCGACTGGGGAGCTGGGAGTGCTTCAGACCGGTCATTTTTTGCTTTCTTGGCCTCCGGGACAGCGGCTTTATGGTGCATTGTGCGAGGAGTTTAAGGTATGTATGCGAAGCAGAGCAACCCACAGTTTCCCCCTCTTTTCAAGAATGCGCCTGACCGCGAAAGAGACGCATGTGGAATCGGCTTCGTAGCCCATGTGGAAGGCCGACGCACACATGAGGTCCTGGCCATGGTGCTGGAAGCGCTGTGCAATCATGCCCATCGCGGCGCCATGGCTGACGATCGGAAGTCCGGGGATGGCGCAGGCATTTTGACCCAGATCCCGTATGAATTCTATGCCCGTGAACTGGGCCAATTGGGATTGCCTGTACCCCAGGTATCCGATCTGGCCGTGGGTCAGCTGTTCCTGAGCCGCTCGCCTGCGGACCGGGAGAAAGCCCAGGTAGTCATTCGCCGTGTCCTGGAGCAATTGCGACTGGAAACCCTGACTTTCCGCTCTGTACCGGTCATTGAGTCGGTGTTGGGTGAACGGTCCCTGGCGACGCGTCCCTGGCTGGGCCAGGTGATTCTCCGGCGGACCGCCAAGGCCTGCAAGGCGGGCGACGACTTTGAACGTCTGCTTTTTCGGGCCCGCAAACTGATTCTCCGTGAAGCCGCCGCAGCCGGGGTCGAACGTCTCTACATCCCCAGCCTGAGCAGCCGTACCATCGTGTACAAGGGATTGGTGCTGGCTGACAAACTGGGGCGCTTTTATCCCGACCTGCACGATCCCCTGTTCGCCACGGCCCTGGCCGTATTCCATCAGCGGTACAGCACCAATACCATGCCCACGTGGGAACGGGCACAGCCCTTCCACCTGATTTGCCACAACGGCGAGATCAATACGGTCCAGGGCAACGAAAACTGGTTGCAGGCCCGGCAGCCGGATCTGGCCTCTCCCTATTGGCCACAGGGCATGGCGGACCTGATGCCCATCATCGAGGATCCGGACACCAGCGACAGTGCCAAGTTTGATACCCAGCTGGAACTGCTGGTGCGGAGCGGGCGGGATATTCGACACGCGTTGCTCATGATGGTGCCGGAAGCCTGGGAGCGTATTCCGGAAGGGGACGTGCCCCCGGAACGGCGCGCCTTCTACAAGTATCACAGTGCCTTGCTGGAACCATGGGATGGTCCGGCTGCGATCACGTATACCGACGGTCGCATTGTGGGTACGGTCATGGACCGCAACGGTCTGCGTCCGGCCCGCTTTGTCATGCTCAAGAACGGACTGGTGATCAGCGGCAGCGAAATGGGTGCTGTCCAGTATGACGAGGCGCAGGTCATTCGCAAGGGGCGCCTGGGACCGGGCCAGATCTTTTGCGTCGACACCAAACAGGGTACCGTCATGGATGACGGGGAGATCACGAGCCTGGTCGCCCAGCGCAAACCGTACGGCCAGTGGATCGCCGACAACCTGATTTCCCTGGAACAGATCCTGCTCAAGAGCCGCCGTATACAGGAAGTCCGCAATCTGCAGACCCGGTCCCGGAATGGCTCCCTGGTGCAGGACGACGCGCAAAAAGCCCAACGGCCCAAGTCCAGCCTGTCCCTGGTGCGCCGCCAGATTGCCTTTGGCTTTACATCGGAAGAGATGGTAGTGGTGTTGCGGCCGATTCTGTCCAATGGGGCAGAACCGGTCGGCGCTATGGGAGACGATACCCCGCTGGCAGCTCTCAGTCACTTGCCCCGGCCCCTGTTCCATTATTTCAAGCAGCGTTTTGCCGAAGTCACCAATCCACCTATCGATTCCCTGCGGGAATCGATGGTCATGAGTCTGCGCATGCTGCTGGGGGCCCGGGCCAATCTGCTGTCGGAAACACCGGCCGCCACGCGGCTGGTGGAACTGACTTCGCCGATCCTGACCCAAGAGCATTTCGCTGTCCTGGAAAACCTGAGTACGGGGACCGCCGATTTCAGGATGTCCTCTCTATCCATGACCTGGCAGCCGGACA
Organism: Caldilineaceae bacterium; assembly: GCA_965200385.1. Lineage (GTDB taxonomy): Bacteria > Chloroflexota > Anaerolineae > Caldilineales > Caldilineaceae > Bin34. Next base: position 2,092,077 of record OZ241342.1, on the reverse strand, counting down.
GTGCGGAACGCAATCCCCGCTCACAGGGGACCATGCTGCGGACAGCGTTGCAGGAACTGTGTGAGCAGGCCTCCCAGGCCGTAACGGCAGGTACGCGCCTTCTGGTCCTCTCCGATGAGGCTGTCGACGACGCTACCCTGCCTATACCTTCCCTGCTGGCCATTGCGGCCGTGCATCATCACCTGATCCGGACAGGCCAGCGGATGCGGGTCAGCCTTGTGGTCATGAGCGGTGAGCCACGCGAGGTGCATCACTTTGCGGCCCTGATAGGGTATGGCGCCAACGCCATATATCCCTACCTGCTGTATGAGACCATTGGTGATTTGGTGGACAGGGACCGTCATTTCGCGGAACTTTCCCTGCCCCAGGCCATATCCAACTTTGTGACGGGCACCGAAAAGGGCTTGCTCAAAATCATGAGCAAGATGGGCATCAGCACTATCGACAGCTACTGCGGAGCCCAAATCTTTGAAGCCATTGGCATCGGAGAAGAACTGATTGACGCGGTCTTCCCCGGTACGGCCAGCCTGTTGGGGGGCGTGGGCTTCGAATCACTGGCGGAAGATGTCGCAATCTGGCACCGGAATGCCTTCCCGGAAGCTGGCACGACCCGCAGGCTGCGTCTCCCGTCCTGGGGCTTGTACAAGAGCCGCCGGGGTGGTGAGATCCACGAGTGGTCGCCCCAGGTGGTGCATCTGCTGCAGGATGCCGTGACCAACGAGGATGACGAGGCGGCCCGGCACTCTTTCCGGCAATTGACGCAGCTGCAGGACGCCCAGCGTATTGCCCCTCGTCACCTGCTGCAGTTCAAGCCGGTGCGCTCGTCCGTACCGGTGGACGAGGTGGAGCCGGCCATGAATATCGTCAGGCGCTTCAGTACGGCCGCCATGTCACACGGTGCCCTGAGCGAAGAAGCCCACGTGACGCTGGCCATCGCCCTGAATCGACTGGGAGGCATGAGCAACAGCGGCGAGGGCGGAGAGGATCCGACGCGCTACGATTCGGAACGCGTGAGCAAGATCAAGCAGGTGGCCTCGGGCCGCTTCGGCGTTACGCCCAGCTACCTGATGAGTGCGGAAGAACTCCAGATCAAGATGGCCCAGGGTTCCAAGCCCGGGGAAGGCGGCCAGTTGCCGGGACACAAGGTCACGGACAAGATCGCTGTGTTGCGCTATGCCACCCCCGGGGTGGCCCTGATCAGCCCGCCGCCCCATCACGACATTTACAGCATCGAAGACCTGGCCCAGCTGATCTTTGACCTGAAAACCTCCAATCCGGAGGCGAAAGTCAGCGTGAAGCTGGTCTCGGAAATCGGTGTGGGCACCATTGCCGCCGGGGTCGTCAAGGGCTATGCCGACGTCGTGCACATTGCCGGTGCCAGCGGTGGCACCGGGGCCAGTCCGCTCAGCAGCATGAAGCATGCCGGGCTGCCCTGGGAACTGGGACTCACCGAAACGCACCGTACCCTGCTGGAGAACGGTCTGCGGGAGCGGGTTGTGATTCGGACGGATGGGGGATTGTCCACGGGACGGGACGTGGTCGTGGCCGCCATGATGGGGGCCGACGAGTTCAGTTTCGGCACCAGCGTCATGATCGCGGAAGGCTGCATCATGGCTCGGGTCTGCCACAAGGATACGTGCCCGGTAGGCGTAGCGACACAGAATCCGGAATTGCGCGCCAAATTCCCCGGCACACCGGAAATGGTCATGCGTTTCCTGCTGTTCATGGCCGAGGAAGTACGGGAAATTCTGGCGGAACTGGGTTACACGGAACTCAACCAGGTTATTGGGCATCCCGAATTGCTGGAGCAGCATATATGGGACCGGGACGCCGGCTTCATGGATATGTCGCCCCTCCTGACTGAAGTAGAGACAACGCTGACACGACATAACGCCCGTCCGCGCAATACCATGTATGCCAGCACGGAACTGGGTGACATCCTGGTGGAACAGGTCATCGCCCGTCTGGAAGCCAATCCGGAGACGTCTGTCTACCTGACGCACAGCATCCAGAACACGGATCGTACGGTCGGGGCCCGCCTGGCCTGCCGCCTGGCTGCCCGGTACGGCATGGATGGCTTGCGGGAAGACCAGATCAACATCACCTTCATCGGCAGTGCGGGCCAGAGCTTCGGTGCCTTTGGCATTCAGGGCCTGAACCTGATCCTCATGGGTGAAGTGAACGATTATGTGGGCAAGGGTCTGAGCGGCGGCGAGATTGTACTTCGTCCGCATGAGCAGGCCAAGGTCATTCCCCAGCAGAGTGTCATTCTGGGCAACACGGCCCTGTACGGGGCTACAGGGGGCCGCCTGTTTGCCTCGGGACTGGCCGGGGAACGCTTCGGCGTCCGCAACAGTGGGGCCGTGGCCGTGGTGGAAGGCGCGGGCGAACATGCCTGTGAATACATGACGGGTGGTACGGTCGTGGTGCTGGGTGAGACGGGACGCAATTTCGGTGCAGGCATGACGGGGGGTGAGGCCTTCGTCTATGATCTGAAGAGCAACTTCCAGCGTCGCTACAATCCGGAACTCATTCGCATTCGGCGCTTGGCCGGAGGCGAACCGGAGCGTCGCCTCCAGCGTCTGATTCAGGTACACGTTGAAAAGACGGGTTCCATCCGCGGCGCCCAGATGCTGGAAGACTGGCAGGTCCAGCGCCAGTCTATCTGGCACATTACTCCCCAGGATGGGATACAGGCGATCGAAGCCCGCAACGAAGGTATGCGTATGCTGGACAAGGAGCTGGAGCTGGAAGCCAGGATTCCTTCGGAAAGACTGACGGAAGAAGCCCTGTCCAGCCACTATGCCCGGTGACTCGGGTGACATTGATGTGAGGCACGCACGAGCCATGGGAAAAACACTGTTCGAGAAGATTTGGGATCGCCACGTGGTGGTGGAAGAGCTCGGGGCGCCGAGTGTTCTGTACATAGACGCCCACCTGATCCATGAAGTGACCTCACCGCAGGCCTTCGCCGAAATCCGCGCCCGGCAGTTGCCGGTCCGGCGCCCGGGGCGCACGTTTGCGACGATGGATCACGCCATCCCTACCCGGGAGATCCCGCTGTGGCCAGATGAAGCTGCAATGCAGGTCAACACCCTGCGGCAAAACTGCCATGACTACGGCATCACGCTGTGGGACATTGAAGGCACGGTGCAGGGCATCGTGCACGTGGTGGCTCCCGAAATGGGCGTTACCCAGCCGGGTATGACCATAGTGTGCGGCGACAGCCATACCAGCACCCATGGCGCCTTTGGTGCTCTGGCCTTCGGGATCGGCACCAGTGAAGTGGGGCACGTGCTGGCCAGTCAGTGTCTGCTGCAAAACAAGCCCAAGACCTTCGCCGTCAACGTCGAGGGCGAACTCGGCGTCGGCGTGACGGCCAAGGACATCATTCTGGCGATCATCGCCAAGATTGGTGCGAGCGGCGGGGCCGGTCACGTCTTTGAATACCGGGGCAGCACGATCCGCAGCCTGAGCATGGCCAACCGCATGACCATCTGCAACATGAGTATTGAAGGCGGGGCCCGGGCCGGATTGATTGCACCCGACGCGACGACCTACGCCTATCTGCAGGATCGGCCCTTTGCCCCCTCCGCGACCCAATGGGAGGATAAGATCCGGGAGTGGAGCGATCTGGCGACCGATGACGATGCGGAATTCGATCGTACGGTGGATTTGGATGCCGGACAGCTGGAGCCGATGGTGACCTATGGCACCAATCCGGGCATGGGCATAGGCGTTACCGCCGCGGTGCCCCGGTTGGAAGATATGGCCAGCGCCCAGCAACGGCGTGACCTGGTGCAGGCCCTGGACTACATGGGGCTGCAGCCGGGGCAGCCTATGGAAGGCCAGTCGGTCGACATTGTGTTTATTGGTTCCTGTACCAACAGCCGCCTGGAGGATCTGCGGGCGGCCGCGGACGTAGTCAAGGGCAAGCGGGTGGCGGATCACGTGGAAGCACTGGTCGTGCCCGGTTCCAAGGCCGTCAAGGCGCAGGCCGAAGACGAAGGTCTGGACCGGATCTTTACCGCTGCCGGCTTTGAATGGCGGGGCGCCGGCTGTTCCATGTGCCTGGCCATGAACGATGACAAGGCGGGTGCCGGCAAGTACGTGGCCAGCACCAGCAATCGCAATTTCCAGGGCCGTCAAGGACCTGGCTCACGCAGTCTGCTCATGAGTCCCATCATGGCCGCCGCGGCGGCGGTGAACGGACATGTGGTGGATGTGCGTTCCATGTTGGCCTAGCCAACGACCCAAAGGTAAGCCGAGGAAATCCTATGCAACCATTCATGACCGTATCCTCGACGGCCGTTCCCCTGCGCGCGGAAAACGTCGATACCGACCAGATCATTCCTGCCCGCTTTCTGACCGCTGTGACCCAGGAAGGCATGGGGGACGGCCTGTTCGCCGCTTGGCGCTACCAGGCCGACGGCAGCCCCAATCCGGACTTTGTGCTGAACGACAGCCGCTACGCCGGGGCCACCCTGTTGGTGGCGGGGGCCAATTTCGGCAGCGGCTCTTCCCGCGAGCATGCGGTGTGGGCCTTGGCACAATATGGTTTCAAGGCTGTGCTGGCCCCCAGTTTCGCCGATATTTTCTACAACAACTCCCTCAAGAACGGTCTCCTGCCGATTGTGCTGCCCCAAGAAGTGATAGAGACCCTCTGGAGCGTCATCGAAGAAGAGCCGCAAACGCGGATCCACGTCGATCTGCAAACGCAGACCGTCACGCTGCCGGATGGACAAAGCCACAGTTTTCCCATTGACCCGTTCCGCAAGCGCTGTCTGCTGCAGGGTCTGGATGACATGGGCTACCTGTTGGCCCAGGACGAAGCCATTCAAGCCTTTGAGCTGGCCCAGGCCGGCGCCTGATTCCCCCATCCCCAACTTGACACGAGGAAGAGTGGCATGGTTACTGCACAGGATGCACAGGTTTTTGCCCAACAGGGTTGGCTGATGGTACCGGCTCTGTATAGTGAGACGGAAGTCGCTTTCTACCAGGAACATTACATGCACATGCATGCCCAGCGTGCGGAAAGCCTGGGCTGGGAAAGGATGGACCGCAATTCCCGGGATCCGCTGCAGCAATTTCCGCGCATGGGCATGATGCACCGCTGGGACCGGCTTTCGGCGGCCTGGCTGGTTGATCCGCGACTCAACGCGATCCTGACTGCGTTGCTGACCCGGGAACCCTATGCGGTCCAGACCATGCTCTATTTCAAGCCGCCGGGGGCACGGGGCCAGGCCCTGCACCAGGATCAATACTACTTGCAGGTGCATCCCGGCACCTGTGTGGCAGCCTGGCTGGCCCTGGATGACTGCGATGAGGAAAACGGGTGCCTGCAAATCGTACCGGGCACACATGACACCCCGGTGCTCTGCCCCGTCGAAGCGGACACCGCAGTCAGTTTTACGGACGTGACGGTCCCCTTGCCGGAGTCCCTGCAGCCGGTACCGGTGCCCATGCAAGCCGGGGACGTGCTGTTCTTCAATGGCCAGCTGGTGCATGGCAGTTTCCCGAACCGGACGGCGCATCGCTTTCGACGTTCCCTGATTGCCCACTATATCGTGGGCGAGGCGGAACAGGTGAGCCGCTATTATCATCCCGTGCTGTGCATGAATGGGGAACCCGTCGACATGGGGATCAACGCAGAAGGCGGACCTTGTGGCACGTGGGTGGACGCCGAGCCCCCGGCGGTGGAACTTACGGGACATGTACCGGCCTACAGCTGAGGGGTAATCGCTATGCAAGCCCGGATTGTGATATTGCCCGGCGACGGCATTGGGCCCGAAGTGGCTGCCGAAGCCGTCAAGATCCTGCGTACCGTAGCTGAATGTCGGGATCACGAGTTTGCCTTCGCCGAGCATCCCATGGGCGGTATCGCCATCGATACGCTGGGTACCAGTTTGCCGGATGCAACGGTGGTGGCCTGCCGCGCGGCCGACGCCGTGTTTATGGGTGCGGTGGGCGGTCCGCAGTGGGACGATCCCAATGCGGCGGATCGGCCGGAACGGGGCATTCTGGAACTGCGTCGGCAGATGGCCCTGTTCGCCAACCTGCGTCCGGTCAAGGTCCAGTCTCATCTGGTGGAATCCAGTACCATCAAGGCGGATGTGATCCGCGAGGTCGATCTGCTGGTCATTCGGGAACTGACAGGCGGGATTTATTTTGGGGCGCGGGAAGAAGCCGGTCCCGAAGGACAGCGTGCCTTTGACACCATGCTCTATACGGCCGACGAGATCGAGCGCGTCGTGCGCCTCGCGGCCGACACGGCGCAGCAGCGGAGTGGACGGCTGGCCAGTGTGGACAAGGCCAATGTTCTGGCCTCCAGCCGGCTGTGGCGGCGGGTGGCCACGCGTGTGCTGGAAGCGGACTATCCTGAGCTGGAAGTGGAGCATGTGTTGGTGGATGCCATGGCCATGCACCTGATTCGTTCCCCTGCCCACTACGACGTGATTGTCTGCAGCAACCTGTTTGGGGACATTCTCACCGATGAAGCCTCCATGCTGGCGGGCTCCATGGGCATGTTGCCTTCGGCCAGCCTGGGCCTGCGGCGCAACGCCCTGGGACTGCCCCTGGGGCTGTATGAACCCATCCATGGCAGTGCCCCGGACATTACGGGACAGAGCAAGGCCAATCCCCTGGCCGCGATTCTGAGCTGTGCCCTGCTTTGCCGCCTGAGTTTGGGGCTGGGGCAGGAGGCACAGCTGATCGAAGATGCCGTCGATACCGTATTGGTGGAAGGCGTACGCACACCGGACATTGCGGGCCCGGGTATGGAAGTGGTGACCACACAGGTCATGGGTGACCTGGTCGCCGCCGCCATTCGCGGCTGACCGGCATACCGTGGATGCGGTCCGGCCCACTCCCATGACAGACACAGCGCCCTTGCTTCTGCCTCCCCATGAACGCCGGCGTCTCCGGCGCACGCGGACGGTGCCCCAGCAGGTACAGGACCGCCAGCAGGCCCGGAGTGAACGGAGCGAGGCCCGGCTGGACCACAGCATGGAACCGGGCATGTCCCTGCGCGACAACGTCCGCATGCTGGTGCGACTGCTGTCGGACATGCTCAAGGAACAGGCCGGGGAGGACTTGCTGGACGTGGTGGAGGAGATTCGTCTCCTGGCCAAGGCACGCCGTACGGACGACAGCCGGGCTGGTGCAGAAATCAACCGGATCATTGAAGGGTTGATGGATGACATGCCGCGTTTGCTGGCCATTCTCAAGGCCTTCACCCTGTATTTCCAGCTTGTGAACATTGCCGAGGCACAGCAGCGTGTACGGGTACTGCGGCGCCGGGCCCGGGTGGCGCATCAGCAGCGCGTACCCGTGCAGGAAAACATTGCCTTTGCCGTACATTGGCTGTACCAGGAGGGTTTTACGACCCGGCAGATGGAAGAACTGCTGGCGGTGCTGTCCATTACGCCGGTTTTCACGGCGCACCCGACCGAAGCCAACCGGCGGACCGTACTCTTCAAGCTGCGCGAAATCTCCAACATCCTGAACGAATTGGACCTGGTGGGCTACAGTCCGGACGAAGAAGCGGAGCGGATGCGCCTGATCCGTGAGAACATCCTGTCCCTGTGGCTGTCCGATGAAAATCGGGACCGGCAGCCTACAGTCATGGATGAGGTGCGGCATGGTCTTTACTATATGTCCACCGCGGTATTCGAACTCTTGCCCCGGGTATACAGCGAACTGCAGCAGCAGGTGCGGCGCTTTTATCCGGGTACGGACATGGAATTGCCGATGTTTCTCCGCTACGGATCCTGGATCGGGGGCGATCGGGACGGCAATCCCTACGTGACCCATGAAGTCACCCGGCGCACGCTGGTGGAACAACACGTGAAATTGCTGGATCTCTACATCAGCGAAGTGAATATCCTGTATGCCCACCTGAGTATGTCCCTGCGGCATGCGGAATTCACGGAAGAATTCCTGGACCGGCTCAACGCGATTACCATTCCCTTGCCGCCCCATGAATGTGAACCCCTCAACCGGCTCCGGATGGAACCCTACCGGCAGATGTTCACCATTATTCGCCGCAAACTGGAGGTCACCCGGGAGCAGGCTCACCACCTTTGGGAAGGTGTACCCCCGAACCCCATGGTATATACCCGGGCGGAGGAATTGGCCGCCGATCTGGAAGCTGTGGACGAGAGTCTGCGTACCTGCCGGGGCCACCTGCTGGCGGACGGCCGCCTGTCACGCCTGCTGGCCTGTATCAAGGTGTTTGGACTGCACTTCGTGACGCTCGACATTCGCCAGCATGCGGAACGCCATACACAGGCCCTGGTCGAAATCTTCGGCCACGTGAGTCCCGCCGGGATGCACTGGCAGGACTTGTCGGAAGAGGACAGGATTCGCATACTGGAAACCGAGCTCGCGACGAACCGGCCTCTGACCGCCGATCTGGTGTTTGGGGATGACACGAATGAGACGGTACGCGTATTCCGCACCATCCGCCAGGCCAAGGACTTGCTAGGCGAACGGGTTATCGAGTCCTATGTTGTCAGCATGACCGAGTCCGTGAGTCAGTTGCTTGAGGTGCTGTTGCTGGCCCGGGATGCTTCGCTGTGGGGCCGCATCGACGTCGTACCCCTGTTTGAATCGATCGAAGACCTGCTGCAGGCGCCCGCCACCATGCGGAGCCTATTGCAGGTTCCCGCGTATCGGCAGCACTTGGCCTTGCGGGGCAATCATCAGCCCATCATGATTGGCTACAGCGATTCCAACAAGGATGGCGGTTATCTGAGCGCTACCTGGTCCCTGTACAAGGCCCAAACCCGGATTCTGGACACCTGTGACGAATTCGGCGTCAGGGTGACCCTGTTCCATGGCCGCGGTGGCTCCGTGAGCCGGGGTGGCGGCAGTCTGGTCCGCTCGATCGCCACCCAGCCGCCCAACACCATTCGGGGACGCATCAAGATGACCGAACAGGGCGAGGTGATCAGTACCAATTACGCCCAAAGGACGATCGCGCGTCACCACATGGAGCAGCTCGTCAGTGCCGTGATGCTGAACAGCAACCAGTCCCTGCATCCAGCCCTGACGGAGGTGTGGCAACCCGTGATGGAGGAATTGGGGACCATAGCGAATCGGGCCTATCAGGAGTTCGTGAACCGGCCGGCCCTGATCCGCTATTTCATGGAAACGACGCCTGTCGACACGATCTCCAGCCTCAATATCGGTTCCCGGCCGGCCAAGCGGCGGCAGACGGCCGGGGTGGGGGATCTGCGGGCCATTCCCTGGGTGTTTGCCTGGGCCCAGAGCCGCGTCAACCTGACCAACTGGTTTGGCGTGGGGTCCGCGATTATGCACTGGACCGCCCAGGGTACCGACACGGAGCGCGTCGCAACCCTGCGGGAAATGTACCGGGATTGGGAATTCTTCCGAATCATGATGGAAAATGTGCAGACGGCGATATGGAAAACCGATCTCGTTATGGCCCGGCAATACACCGACCTTGCGCAGGAAGACAACCAAGAGACATATGACGCTATCGTGGCGGAATTTGAACGATCGATCCAGGCGGTGCTGCTGGTTATGAACCGGGATCATGTCGGTGACGAGGACAGTTGGCTGTATCGTTCGATTCAACTGCGCAATCCCTATATCGACCCTCTGAACTTCATGCAGATCGCTTTGTTGCGACGTCTGCGCACCCAGGGCGAGAAACTGGATATGGCAGCCAGGGATCAGCTGGAAAGTGCCCTGAATCTTTCCGTCAAAGGCTTGGCGGCTGGCTTGGCCGGTACCGGCTAGCCGTCGCCCGGCCTGATGCATTGCTTGCCGATTTTCACGAGACCTGGACCCTACATGCAGATCTACGACACTACCCTGCGTGACGGTACGCAGGGCGAAGGCATCTCACTGAGTGTGAGTGACAAAATGCAGATCGCCCAGCTGCTGGACTCCTTGGGCGTGGATTACATTGAAGGCGGGTGGCCCGGCTCCAATCCCAAGGACATGGAATTCTTCCGGTTGGCGGCGACGGAACTGACTCTGCAGCATGCCCGGATTTCGGCGTTCGGTTCTACGCGGCGCAAGCACGTGGCACCGGATCAGGATCCCCAGGTCCAGCTCTTGCTGGAAGCCCGGACACCGGTCGTGACCCTGTTCGGCAAATCGTCCGAGATGCAGGTACGGGAAGTGCTGCGCACGGAAATGGACGAGAATCTGCGGATGATAGGGGACACGGTGGCCTATGTAGCGGCCGCCGGCCGCGAGGTCATCTATGACGCAGAACATTTTTTTGACGGGTACTTCGCGGATGCCGAGTATGCGCTGGCGACGCTGGAGGCGGCCGTGACGAACGGTGCCCGCCTGGTGGTGCTCTGCGACACGAACGGCGGGCGCATGCCCTGGGAAATTGCCGCAGCCGTCCAGGGTATCAAGAGGCACTTCGGTTTTGCTGCCGGGGGCCCGGCAACAGCTGCCAAGCGGGATCCGTTCCGGATCGGTATACATGCCCACAACGACAGTGCCATGGGAGTGGCCAATACCCTGGAAGCCGTGCGCCAGGGGGCGGTGCACGTGCAGGGCACCATCAACGGGTACGGTGAACGGTGTGGCAATGCCGATCTGGTGGCCACTCTGGCCAACCTGCAGCTCAAAATGGATCTGGAAGTGCTCACTCCCCGCAATCTGGCGCGCCTGACCGAGGTCAGTCACCACGTCAGTGAACTGGCCAATATGAATCCGGCTTCGGAGCAGCCTTATGTGGGCAAGAGTGCCTTCGCCCACAAGGGCGGTACCCACGTCAACGCTGTCGCCAAAACCGCCGATGCCTATCAGCACGTGGATCCCGCCCTGGTGGGCAATCAAACCCGAGTGCTGGTCAGCGAACTGAGCGGCAAGGACAACATCGCCGCCAAGCGCCGGGAATTTGGTCTGGATGGACTGGGGCGCGAGGAGGAACAGGCGGTACTGGGGCAGATCAAGGAGCTGGAAAATATGGGCTTCGCCTTTGAAGCGGCTGAAGCCAGCGTAGCCCTGTTGCTCCGCCGTCTGCGCGGCGACTACGTGCCCCCCTTCGAGCTGATCGATTTTTCCTCCACGGTCGAACATCGCCAGGGGCGCGGCCTCCTGGCCGAGGCGGTTGTGAAGGTCAGGATCGGTGATCAGGTATTCCATGAAGTGGACGACGGGAACGGTCCCGTCAATGCCCTGGACAAGGCCCTGCGCAAGGCTCTGCTGCAGTTTTACCCCGCCGTGGAACGCGTCAACCTGGTTGACTACAAGGTCCGTATCCTGGACAGTCACGCGGCCACGGCCGCGACTACGCGGGTGCTGATCACAAGTACGGATGGCGAGAACAGCTGGAGTACGGTGGGTGCGAACGCCAATATCATCGAAGCCAGCTGGATCGCCCTGACCGATTCACTGGAATACTTTCTTCTTACCCACCCAGCACAAGGATAACGGCCATGTCACAGCAGACACAGAACGGTTCCGTGACGGTTGCGAGCCTGAATCGTTACAGCCGCAACCTGACCCAGGTGCGGTCACAGGTTGGTTCCCAGGCCATGCTGTACGGCGTTGGCCTGACCGATGAGGACATGGCCAAGGCCCAAGTCGGGATCACCAGTCTGGGCTGGGAAGGCAATCCCTGCAACATGCATCTGAACGATCTGGCCCAGAACGTCAAGGACAGCGTGCATGAAGCCGATCTGGTGGGGCTGATCTTTCACACGATCGGTGTCAGTGACGGGATATCGATGGGCACGGAAGGCATGAAGTGCTCACTGATCTCGCGTGACATCATTGCCGATTCGATTGAAACGGTAATGCGTGCCCAGTATTACGATGCCAATATCACGATTCCGGGCTGTGACAAGAATATGCCGGGATGCCTGATGGCCATGGCGCGGATCAATCGGCCGGCCCTGATGGTGTATGGAGGCACCATTCGTCCCGGTTTCCTGGGGGACCGGAAACTCGATATCGTCTCGGCTTTCGAGGCCTATGGACAATGGATTGCCCAGGCCATCACCGAGGAAGAGTTGCAGGACGTGCTGCGCCACGCCTGTCCCGGTGCGGGTGCCTGTGGCGGCATGTACACCGCCAACACCATGGCGTCTGCGATTGAAACCCTGGGGATGTCCCTGCCGGGCAGTTCCTCATTCCCGGCTACGGCCGAGGGCAAGCAGCAGGAAACCCGCCATGTGGGCCAGGCTATTCGGCGGCTGCTGGAAGAGGATATCAAGCCCCGGGACATCATGACCCGCCAGGCCTTCGAGAACGCCATAACCATAGTTATGGCCCTGGGCGGGTCGACCAATGCCGTGTTGCACCTCATTGCCATGGCCCGGGCTGCAGAAGTCGCCCTGACCATCGACGATTTCCAGACCATCTCGGATCGCACGCCCCTGCTGGCGGATCTGAAACCCAGTGGCCAGTATGTAATGGAGGATCTGTATCAGGTGGGTGGTGTGCCGGCGGTCCAGAAAATGCTGCTCGCTGAAGGTCTGCTGGACGGGAACTGCCTGACCGTTACGGGGCGTACGCTGGGCGAAAATCTGGAAGAGGTCCCGGATCTGGAGGCCAACCAGACGATCATCAGCCTGATTTCCCAGCCACTCAGTCCCCAGGGCCACCTGCAGATCCTGTACGGCAACCTGGCGACCGAAGGGGCCGTAGCCAAGATCACGGGCAAGGAAGGACAAGTCTTCACGGGGCCGGCCAAGGTATACGACTCGGAAGAGGAGTGTCTCCAGGGGATCGAGAGCGGTGATGTAGCCGCCGGGCACGTGGTGGTTATTCGCTATGAAGGTCCGCAGGGCGGTCCCGGCATGCGGGAGATGCTTTCTATTACCGCAGCCATCATGGGCGCAGGTCTGGGGGACAAGGTTGCCCTGATTACCGATGGCCGCTTCTCCGGCGGCACTCATGGCTTTGTGGTGGGGCATATCACCCCCGAAGCCTATACCGGGGGCAACTTGGCTCTGGTGCAGGAAGGGGATGTCATTACCATTGACGCCACACACAATGTACTGGATGTGGATGTCAGCGACGCGGAACTGGAAGTGCGCCGCAGCCGCTGGCAACCGCCGGCGCTCACCTATACGTCAGGAGTGCTCTTCAAATATAGGAAAGCGGTCTCGTCGGCCTCTGAGGGATGCATTACAGACGCCTAGGCCTGCAGACATGTTTGCCGCACAATGCAAGATGTGTTGGCGATCGGGGGTACACTGATCCGGGATAGTCTGTCCCCCGGTTGCCGCACGTAATGCGGTGCACAGTGCGTTTTCGCTTCCCTGAAAGCGTTGCCCTTTCCCGCCACGTGTCAACAGCGGGCGGCACAAAACCCCAACTCCGGAATTGATTAGCGCTGGCCGTATTCGTTGGTGGGGTCCCGGTACATGGTGTGATAATGCCCGCCATCGTCACCGAGGTCGCCTTCGGTGGAAAATTCAATGATGAGTGCAGGTCCCTGGATCCGGTAATAGATGGCACCGGATCCATCCATTGGACCATGCCAGGCGAAATAGGTGTCCGCCAAGCCGGACTCGATTTCCGCCAGCCGCAGCCTCGCACTATGTTCGGGGAGCATAGTCACCCACAGGGCGATCGTTGCCAGCAGAGCCTGTTGCTGGGCCATATCCCAGTCGGCAACCCGTGACCCCTCTACCGTCGGAAGCACCCCGTCTTGGCCTGCTCCCGTCAGGATCTGGCGGGGACGGCCCGGCATGCGTGCCATGGCCTGCAGCGGTTCGGCAAGCATGTTGATGAGCGCGAGGCCGGCATCTACTTCCGCCGCGAAGGGCGCTACAGTGTAGGTATCCTTGACGTACGATGCAGGTTCAATGCCTATGAAGGAGGGTGACATGGTAATGCGTCCGTCATCAATCGTCATATTGACGGCAAGATGGTGCCCCCCAAACTGCCAGCCCCAGGGTTCGGTGGTGGAGGGTTGGCCGAAGAAAGCCAGCCAGTAATTGTCCTCGCTCCATCCCAAGCGGCTGGCCCGTGCCGACTGGGCCAACACGCCCTCCGCGCCTACAACTTCCAAGACCGTGTTCAGGCCTTCAGGACTTAATCCCAAGGCCAGCAATGTCATCATGGCAGCCGTTTGTGTATTGTCGAGATCACCGATGCGAACACCATTGCGCTCAAAACGCAATACCCCCGCGGGCAAATTCGACCAGTTGGCGCGCCGGGGATCCCCGAAAGGCAGCAGGGCGGACGTGCGCTGTGACGGAGCCAGCGCTGCGAGAAAAGCGTTGGCGGCGCTGACCATGGCGGGGATGTCATCCATGGCGGGTGAAGGTTCGTCCAGGCTGGCAGTGGCGGAGGTCTGGCTGCCTGAGACAGACACTCCCGCGGGCGCCGACACAGGCATTGGGGTAAAGGTTGGCACCAGCGAGATCTGGCTGTCCGGGACAGATACCTCCGCAGGCACAGGTGTGGCCGCGGAAGTCACTGGGACGCCGTCTGTACACCCGACCACGACCATGGCTACAAGCAAGACAAGCACCCATACCAATGTGTCCCACAGCCGGCAATGATTAAAACTGATGTGTTTCTGCTGTGTCCACACCCGTGGCTTCATTACGCTATCCTTCGTAAAATCCTGTCGATACCAGAGATGGAGGTGAGAGACCAGTACCAGACCTGTTTCCCGTCATGGCCATACCCAACCCGGATGTCCGGTTGCCTATGATGGGTCGTCCTGATATACCGCTTGCAGCTGCGAGACCAGACTCCGGCCTGCATTTTGCACAAGGCCCACATCGGAGCCGGCGCTCATCAGGCGGAAACCTTCAGCTGCCCAGTAACAGGCTGACTCGGGGGTGTTCATCTGAATGCCGGGGATCTTGCCGTACTGCACGCAAGTATCGCGTGTCCGCAGGATGGCTTCCTTGACGGCTGCATGGTTGAGATCGCCGGGATATCCCAAAGAGATGGACAGATCGTTGGGACCTATAAACAGGGCATCTACCTGGGGCAGGGCGGCAATTTCGTCGCGGACGGCAAAAGCCTCCCGGGTTTCGATCTGTACAATCAGCATGCTTTGCGTATTGGCGTCTGCCATGACTGTGGATACGTCGGCGGCCCCGTAACCTACATACGCTCGGCTCAGGGCATTGCCCCGTTTGCCCACAGGCGGGAATTTCATCATGTCCACGATCTGCTCCACCTGGGCCACATCGTAGACCCGCGGGATCAGCAACGCCTGTCCGCCCGCATCCAGCGATTTGGCTACCCAAGTGTAGGTATGATCCGCGATACGCACGATAGGCGTAACACCTTGGGACACGGCCACACGGCACAGAGTTTCCGTAGTTTCCGTGTCGAACATACCGTGTTCGTTATCCAGGATGAAGAAATCAAAGCCGGCATTCGCCAGCAGCACGGGCATGGATGACTGGGCGAAGGTGCCTACCATGGTACCAATGGCGTGTCCGCCGGCAAGCAGCGTGGACAGCAGCTGGTTTTCGGGAATCAGACTTGACAAGGGAGTACCTCCAAACGAAAAATCCGCCAGAGCGGATCGGACTGTTGATGCCGCATTGTATCCCAGACTATCCTGATGGCGGGACATTAGAGAGCAGCGCTGTTGGCGGCTGCTCGCCATCAGTGTGCTTCGCGTGCGCCCTGGAGGAGAAAAGGTTCTGCTCACCTGTCTGCCTCAGGATCTGTTTACAAACTATGGCGACGAAAAGAAACAAATTTTTGCCATTTTTTTTATGCTAAAGCCTTGTCGGCAGATAAATGTTTTTAGGGACTATAATAGCTGAGTACACATGAGTTCGAATTTTGTCATAACAGGGGATAAACAGGGCTCAATGAAGTATTACTTGCAGTCCTGACAGTTTTTATGATGCTTTGGGCAGTCGTATCCGTTGTATACGCCACAAGCGGATTGACACCCCACTACTGGTTGATGCCTGAACTATATCCGGATGTCATTGAGCCTGGATGGAACTATGCAACCTGTACCAGCAGAGCTCCCGAAACCCATGGATCTACTCATGGTTTTAAACTGAAGCATTCAATACCCGTGCATTTGGGCGTTGGGGTTCGCCCCCAGCGTCAGCAGTAGCCAGGCCACAGTGGAGTGAGAAACTCCCGCAGCGTTGTGCAGGAGGGTCCAGCCCCGGTCCACATGGCCTCGTTCGGCTTGAGGGCCAGCAGCCCTGGCAGTGCCTGTGGGCTCCGGGGGCCACACCAGGCCAGTCCTTCCATCAGCAGGACTTGGAACGTCTCGCACTGACGAGTACGCGTCCGGTCAGCGCAAACCGGCAGACACAGTTCCACGCCCCAGCCTACGGTCAGAACCATCATCCCCAGTGCAGCATACGCGCACCGACGGTACAGAAAGAGCATGGAGGCCAGATCGGGGCACACTGCCCCTGTGACGGGACTACGGGTTCAGTGGCCATGATATTCCACATCTGGTCCACAGACGGGTAGGTCCGGGGCGCCCGGCACAGGTCCGGATCTTTTAACGTTGCGCCTGGGCCCGTGGGCAACGATCCTGTACGAATGGGAAGCCATCCGCGGCCGGGCTTGGCCTGCATCAAGATCGAACACCCCGCATAGTGTCACTACAAAGCTGACTGCTACTGGTCCAGAGCTTCCAGGCCAGGCCAGTCCCGCCAGATACTTGGTTGTGGTGGTTCTTCCCTGGCATAGTCGAATTCCCGCAACTTGAAATCATACAGGATTGCCATACGCAAATTACCGGAGGTATTGTGACCTGCCATATGGGCGAGCCGATGATGCCAGAACACTACATCGCCTGCATCCCCTGTACATTCCAGAGAAGGCTGGGTTTCAAGGAAAGCCACGAGCGCTGTGTACGGATTGGTGTCGCGGTCTGAATACCGGGATTTGAAAGTTTCGGCAAACCAGAGATGGCTTGCAGGCCAAACACGAAAGCCCCCACCACCCGTTACTACCTTGTTAAGGTATGTCACTGTACCCAGATGGAACACGTGCTGATCGACATGCAGAGACTCAACAAGCTCAGCGTCGTCATCCCGAGGCAGCGTTGTGTAAATGCCTCGCGCCTTGTCCGGGGGCTCGAGACGGTCCTGGCCCAGGAGCTGTTCTGCGATACCCATGAGGTCGGTGTTGCGGGGAATCAGGTCCATCATCCACTCATCACCTCCAATGGAACGCAGATTCCAACGGTAGTCCCCGATCTGGTCGGTGCCATCACTGAAATGGAATTCCTCCCGAAACGGGCCCTGCCAGCTGGCGGGATCATCCCGCTTGAGTTGCGACGGTGCCCTTTCCCAAAATACTTCGTGCGCTTTGGTCAGCAGTTTGTCGTCAATCACCTTACGCTTGATGACAAAACCGTTACGTTGGAAGAACCGCATCTCTTCCACGGTAAGACGAATGGCCACGGCTTTTTCTTGCCTCTTCACTGTTTCTGACAGTTGCACAGATTGCACAGTTCCCCAAGACAGAGTTCTGTCCAGGCGGACTGGAACGACCGGCATGCAACCTGTGTCATTGTACTTGATGCAGAATATTGTTGGTACCGAGGGAACCAGGCCGCCAGTGGATTGCCCGTTGCAGACATTTGCCCAAGGGAAGTAGAAGGGGACTATATACGGTTTCACACCAGGCCGTGCAGACAGTGGCGGACAGGCTACAATAGGGCATGCACAGTGAAGTGACCATGACCCATCAGGGCCTTATCTTGCGGGTACATCCGGGGAGCAGGGCCAAGATGACCAAATGCTGCGGACCGCCGGGGCTGGCCGGCGCGTATGGAATGAAGCCCTGGCAATCGGCAAACAGCAGTATCAAGACCACAAGGAGGGCAAGACCGACAAGCCATCCGTCACGTTCCCATCCCTGTGCAAGCTGTACGTGCAAAGCAAGCAGGCATTGCCTTGGTTGGGTGAACTGCATGCCCATACTGTGCGCTCTACCCTGAAGCACTTGGCTGCAGCCTACAAGCGGTTCTTCGTGGGCGCGGGGTGCCCCGACGGGAAGCGGAAATACAAAACTACGCCCCAATTCACTGTGCCCGACAGGCTTAAAATCAAGGGCCAGAAGATCTACATCCCCAAGATGGGGTGGGCCAGGTTGACGGGGCAGAACCCTTACACCGGTTACAAACCCAAGCAAGCCACGTTCAAATACGAAGCTGGAAACTGGTATGTGTCCATCCTGTACGCAGTGCCCGACCCACGCCCGGCTAGGTCTGCCAACCCTATGCATCCCGTCGGCATTGACCGGAACGTGGGGCAGGTCGCGCTCAGCACGGAAGTCATGTACGAACTGCCAGGACTGGCCAAGTTGGACGCCAAACTGCAATAGGCTGCAACGCAAGCTGGCGCGGCAACAGTACAAGAGCAACGGCTGGCAAAGGACCAAGCTACGCATGCAGAAAGTGCACAGGAAAATAGCTAATGGCATAAAGAACTGGTGCCACCAGACCCGTCGCACCATCGCTGATTTGCATGATTTGGTGATCTTTGAAGCGCTAAACATTCAGGGTATGACCCAGAGAGCCCAAAGCTCCAAGGAAAACCCGGCCAGCATGTCGCGCAGAAAAGGGGTCTGAACCGTGCCATGCTACGCAGTGGGTGGGGGCGTCGGGAACGGTATATGCGTTACAAGACCTACACAGAGAAGATAGATCCCAAGTACACGTCACAACGTTGTCATACCTGTGGTGTAGTACGCAAGGCCAACCGGAAGTCCCAATCCGTTTATCATGGCAGTGCGTGCGGTGTGGCAAAGAACGCCGATGTGAATGCGGCTCTGAACATCCGGGACAAGTGGTTGGTTGGATTTACGGCGTTCGGAGACGGCGCGTCTGCAGGTGGAGGTGGCAACAAGGGTTGGCCTGTGAAGCCTGAAAGTGTATCCGGTGTGGCATCGCGGCCTGCGGGTGCGGTGTGAAACCGTATATAGTCCCCAAGTCGAAGTATAGTGAATTTGGGCCATGCGGATCTTGGTGTGGACCAAGGGCTGTCTTTATGCAAGATGCCAGGATGACAGTTGGTATAACGGCAATCCGGACATGGGTATGAGCTGGTCTTGACCCGGAACTGCGAGGATCGTTCAGGCCTGCGTGGGGGCCATGTCCTTGGGGGTGGAAGCCTCTATCCTCGGGGATGACAGACAGGTGGATATTGCTCTCCATACCCGGTCTGTGTCTTGGGCAACGTGCGAAGGCAAACCTGGCTGGCATGCAGCAAGCATATAGAGAAAAAATGAACCAAGGTGCATAATTCTGTCCCTGTACCGTTTGAAGCAAAGACCTGATTGTTCCTTGCCGGTGTTGCTCCGTAATATACTTCGCCCTTGCCCGTGCCAGAATCACACAGAACACAGAGAAATTACGTTACGCTTAAACGCGATCAGGCATACCTTGTGGTGTATGGTTAACGGCAGAGATTGTATGCCGCATGGTACAAGCTGGTCCACGGATGTCAATAACGGGATAATTCCTTGTGAAGATACGTTTTCGAAATCTCCTCGTTACGGCCCTGGTGCTCTCCGCCGTAATGTTTGCCGGCGGGGTAGGTACAGGCTATGTCGTCTGGCAAAACAACCCTGATCCGGGTTTTGCCGGGCTGGTCGCCTCTCTGTCGCCATGGCCGTCCCCGCAACGTCCAGCGCTGCAATTGGATGTGCTGCAGGAGGCCATTGCCATTCTGGAGGACGACTTTATTGGGGAACTGCCCCCGCCTGACGATCTCAACCGGGCCGCGATTCGGGGTGTGCTGGAGGCACTGGGGGATCCTTATACCATGCTGCTGGACCCCGAGATGGCCAGTATGCAACAGGAGAATATCGAGGGCGAATTCGGTGGTATTGGCGCCCATGTAGAGTGGGACGAAGAAGTGGAAGCCGTCCGGATTGTGGAACCGTTTGCAGACAGCCCTGCCCAGGCCGCAGGCCTGCAGCGTGGTGATCATATTGTGACCGTGGATGGAGTTGCCGTAAAGGAGCTGGGTCTTTCCGGGAGCGTCGCCCGCGTCCGGGGCCCCTTGGGCACAGATGTGGAGTTGGGCATCGTGCGTGGTGAAGAGCAATGGGACGTCACGATCACACGCCAACGGATCGAAATCCAGATCGTGGAACATGACCTGATAGGCCGGAACCAGGATGTGGGATATCTGAAACTGACCAGCTTCAATGCGAAAAGTGCCGCAATAGTGCAGCAGACACTGGAAGAATTGCTGGATGATGACATTGAGGCCCTGGTGCTGGATTTGCGGGACAATGGCGGTGGTCTGCTGGACCAGTCTGTAGCGATTGCCGGGATGTTCCTGGGGCGCCAGCTGATCACGGAACAGCATGATGAAGACGGCCGCATCACCGAGCACCGGGCCAGGAAGCGGGCCCTGGTGCCGGCGGACATGGAGGTGATAGTCCTGGTGAATGGTTCCAGCGCCAGCGCCAGCGAAATTGTGGCGGGGGCATTGCAGGACTATGCAAGAGGTTACCTGATAGGCGAGGCCACTTTCGGCAAGGGATCGGTGCAGCACACCAAGATCCTGTCGGATGAAAGCCAACTGCGAGTCACCGTTTCGCGCTGGTATACTCCCGATGGGCATTCCCTTGACGAGCAGGGACTGGAACCGGACTTGGCGATCGAGATGAGCATGGAGGACTATGAAGCTGATCTGGATCCGCAGCGGGATGCAGCCTTGGACTATTTGTATAACACTCTGAGGCATGATGGCCAGAGCTAAACGCAAAAAGCAGTCAGCCCAGACGAGTCCGAACGGTCGGCGCACGGTAGCCACCAACCGGCGCGCGCGCTACAACTATCATCTGCTGGACCAGTTCGATGCCGGTCTGAGCCTGACCGGATCCGAGATCAAGTCGATTCGGGCAGGACGTGTGGACTTGCGGGATGGCTACGTCAGCATTCAGGATGGGGAAGCCTGGCTGCACAACGTACATGTGGCCACCTATGCCGCGGCCAGTCGCGAGAACCACGAGGAAACCCGGACGCGCAAACTGTTGCTGAAACAGCGGGAGATCCGGAAACTGGAAGGCTTGGTGGTAGGCAAGGGCTTGACCATTGTGCCGGTACGTCTCTATATTTCCGAGAAAGGCCTGGCCAAGCTGGAAATCGCCCTGGCCCGTGGCAAGCATCTGTATGACAAACGGGATACGATCGCGCATCGCGAGGCCCAGCGCAACATGGATCGTGCCCGCAAGCAGGCCCGGTACGATGCGGACTGATCCGGACCCGGATCAGTCCACATGGAGGATTGCAATCTGGCCCTGACCCTTGGTCAAGTCATGGAACCACTGCGCGAACTCCGGGTAACGGCGTGAGGGCAGGACCAGGTGCAATTGCACCCGATCGCTGTACGCAATGGTTTCGGTATGCGCGTCGAAGCGGGCCAGCTGGTTCTGGCAGGGTACCAGCAGCGCATAGTCCAGGGTGAGGCGCACACGCGTCTGCTCGATCTTCTGGACCGTGGCGAGCTGCTCCAGGGCTCCTTGCACACCCCCCGTGTAGGCGCGTACCAACCCGCCCCGGCCGAGCTTGACACCACCAAAATACCGGGTGGTCACACCCACGATTTCACCGATGCCGGAATGCAGCAGCACTTTCAGCATAGGCTGGCCTGCTGTGCCGGCGGGTTCACCATCGTCGCTGCAGCCGACTTGGGCCGTAGAACCCGGTGCACCGGCCACAAAGGCCCAGCAATTGTGACTGGCGTCCACGTACCGGGCTTGCATACGCGCAATGAACGTCCGCGCGGTGGCGGGATCGGGCGCATGGTCCAGGGTGGTGATGAAGCGACTGCGGCGAATCTCCTGCTCCTGCTGGATGGCGGAAGCAGGTATGGGATACTCGTCAGACATGAAATTGCCCGTGCCCGTTGCGAAGAAGAAGCGGTTTCTGTAATTCCGGGGTCGCTGATTCCGGGAAGCGATCCTGCCATAGGATAGAATGAAGAAATAGGACTGACCAATCAATGCCGATGTCAATGTTGCGCTGAACATCGGGGATTGGGGCTTTAAGCAAGTATATGGCCTCGGGGACTGGGGGCTTTGCGCGTGGAGTCTGCACCGTTGAGTAGGTTGCGAAACGTGAATGTACCCTTGTCTAATCAAGTGGGTCAGTCCTCAAGTGTGGATAAGCAGTCCAGGTCGTCAAAGGAAAGTGAGCAATGGAAATTCGACTTCATGGATTTGGCAGGACCGAAGCCGTGTCTGTCACAGCCTATGCGGAAAAGAAGATAGCGAAGCTGGAAGCCCTGCTGCCCCGGGCTCTGGGCGTACATTGTGAAGTGGAAAAGCGCGGGTTTGCCAACACGGAACGGGCCTTCCGCGTACAAATCACCATGCATGTCCGGGGACGTACGCTGCGCGCGGAAATCAAGGGGGGCAACGTGCTGGGGGTTCTGGATGCCTGTGTCCACAAGATGGAACGTCAGATTGAGCGTTTCAAGGGACGTCGGCGCCGGGATCGCCGCAGCATCCGGGATGCAGTGCCTGTCCCGGCTGTACCGGAGACCGAGGCCGCTGTGGCCGAGGAAGAAAGCCCCGTCATTGTGCGGGAGAAGGAATTCGAGCTGTCACCCATAGAGGTGGAAGAGGCAGTGGAAGTCATGGAACTGCTCGGCCACGATTTTCATGTATTTCTCAATCGTGACACGAACACCGTCAATGTGGTGTACCGGCGTGAATATGGCGATTACGGCCTGCTGAAACCCCATACAGCCACTGTGCCCGAGGCCTGACTTTCCCTGGCGCCGCAGGTACGGTTCCAGCAAAACATAATGATATTGGAACATTTGCTGTAGTATAAGGCGTGAAGACTTGTTGCCTCCTGGCCATGGAGGCAACAGGGTCCTGATATGACCTTGCGTGTAGCAAGGAGCCGGGACTTGTCTGGGCCGTAGCGGCATGCACAAATTTGACTTGACATAAACTATACCAAGGAGATCCGAAGCGTTCCATGGCATCTGATCAGATCAGGGTGATGGGTGCACGTGAGCACAATCTCAAGGACATTGATGTATCCATACCCCGCGACCAGTTTGTGGTCATAACCGGCCTGAGCGGCAGCGGCAAGAGCAGCCTGGCCTTTGATACCCTGTATGCCGAAGGGCAGCGCAGGTATGTGGAGTCCCTTTCCGCCTATGCGCGGCAGTTTCTGGGCTTGTTGGAAAAGCCGGATGTAGACCAGATCGAAGGCCTGAGTCCGGCCATTTCCATTGACCAGAAGAGCACCAACCGCAATCCCCGTTCCACCGTGGGTACCGTCACCGAGGTTTTCGACTACCTGCGGCTGCTGTATGCGCGGATAGGGCATCCGCATTGTGTACAGTGCGGCGCGCCCATTTCCCAGCAGACCCCGCAACAGATTGTGGATATCCTGCAGAACAAGCCGGACGGCAGTCGACTGATCTTCCTGGCACCCCGCATCAAGAATCGCAAGGGCCAGCACATCAGGGAACTGCAGAACTTGCTCCAGCAAGGCTATGTCCGGGTCCGGGTTAATGGCGAGATCCTGGATGTCAGTGAAGTGCCGGAACTGGAACGCTACCGGAACCACACCATTGAAGCCGTCGTGGACCGTATCGTCATCCGTCACGGAGACGAAGAGGATGGAGGTACGGATCTGATCCGGCTGACGGATTCGGTGGAAACGGCGCTGGACCTGGGTGAAGGCGTCATGCTGGTCAGTGACGTAACCCGGCCCGATGACCCGCAGGAAGAGACCTTCAGCCGCAATTTCGCCTGTGCCGAGTGTGGTCTCAGCCTGGAGGAGATAGAGCCCCGTACCTTCAGTTTCAACAGCCCCCATGGTGCTTGCCCGACGTGTGACGGCCTCGGCATGCAGAACGAATTTGACGTCAATCTGGTGATAGACAAAACCAAGTCCATCAATGCCGGCTGCATTATTCCTTTCCAGCGCCAGAACGAAGCTGCCTCTGAGCGGGAAGGCTGGCGCAATCAGGTGGTCAGGTCCGTCTGTACCAAGCATGCCATTCCCCTTGATTTGCCCTTTGCCCAATTGAGTCCGCGCCAGCAAAATCTGGTGGTGAACGGTCCGGACAGCCCGGATCGCAATGTACCGGTCCGGATTCATACGCGTGACGGCCAGGAATTTCCCTACGACGCAACTTGGCACGGTGTACTGCCCGACTTGCGCAGGCGGTACCGGGAAACACAAAGTGAGTATGTGCGGGAAAAGATGGGAGCATATATGAGTTTCCGTCCCTGTCCCACCTGTCAGGGACAGCGTCTGCGCAAGGAAGCTCTGGCAGTCACCATCGCTGGCCGGAACATCATGGAGGTGTCCCGCGTTACCGTAGCCCAGGCCCTGGACTGGGTCCGTTCCCTTTCCCGCATGACCGCATCGGTACCGGTGGCCCTGCCGGACCGGGCCGAGCCGGCTGCGGACCGGCTGTCTGCCAGGGAGCTGGCCATCGGTCACCAGGTCCTGAAGGAGATCGAGGCACGGCTGTCGTTCATGGTCAACGTAGGCCTGGAATATCTGTCGCTGGAACGGCGGGCTGCCACCCTTTCGGGAGGCGAGGCCCAGCGCATTCGGCTGGCCACACAGATTGGCAGCCAGCTCATGGGGGTGCTGTACATACTGGACGAACCCAGCATCGGCTTGCACCAGCGCGACAATGAACGGCTGCTCAAGACCCTGATGGGCATGCGGGATCTGGGTAACACCGTGGTGGTGGTGGAACATGACGAAGACACCATCCGCGCGGCTGACTGGGTTGTGGATTTGGGGCCCGGCGCCGGCGAACATGGCGGCCAGGTGGTGGCCTCCGAACCGCAGGCTGATTTCCAGACCAATGCCCGGAGCCTGACCGCCCGGTACCTGCGTGGCGAAAAGACCATACCGGTGCCGGCGGTGCGCCGTCCGGGCAATGGTCGCTATCTCCTGGTCAAGGGTGCAGACGAGAACAACCTGCAGCACATCACGGTGCGTTTCCCGCTGGGTACGTTTACCGGTGTGACCGGTGTCAGCGGCAGTGGCAAGAGCACCCTCGTGAACGAAATTCTGTACAAATCCCTGGCCCAGCTCATGTATCAGGCTAAGGCCGCACCCGGTGCGCATGACGACATCGAGGGCTATGACTATCTGGACAAGGTGATAGAGATCGACCAGAGTCCCATTGGCCGTACACCCCGCAGCAATCCGGCTACCTATGTAGGGCTGTTTACGCCATTGCGGGAACTCTTTGCGTCCTTGCCCGAAGCCAAGGCGCGGGGGTACAAGGCCGGTCGTTTCAGTTTCAACGTGTCCGGCGGTCGCTGTGAAGCCTGCAAGGGTGCCGGGATCGAGGAAATCGAGATGCAGTTTCTGCCCAACGTGTATGTGCCCTGCGAGGAATGCAGTGGCCTGCGATACAACCGGGACACGCTGGAAATCAGGTTTCGGGGCCTTTCGATTTCGGATGTGCTCAATCTGACCATTGAAGACGCCGGTGAACTGTTTGCCAAAATCCCGCGTATCAAGGCCAAGCTGGACACCCTGTTGGCGGTGGGCCTGGGATACATACGCCTGGGCCAGCCCGCCACCACCCTGTCTGGCGGGGAAGCCCAGCGGGTAAAGCTGAGCAAGGAACTCAGCCGCCGGGATACGGGCAACACACTCTACATCCTGGACGAACCCACGACGGGCCTGCATTTCGATGACGTCAACAAGTTGCTGCACGTGCTCCATTCCCTGGCCGACAAGGGCAACACGGTGCTTGTGATTGAGCACAACCTGGACGTGATCAAGAACTGTGACTGGATCATCGATATGGGCCCCGAGGGCGGTGATCGGGGAGGACGCCTGGTGACCGAAGGTACGCCGGAAGCCGTAGCCGAAGCCGTACGCAGCCATACAGGCAGGTTTCTCAAACCCCTGCTGGCGTCCCGCACACAGCCTCTGGCGGTTGCAGCTTGAACAGGTTGCAAGGTCCGGGCACACAAGGCAAGCCCGACAGCCGAGTGCAAGTTTATCTGTGGGCTCTGAATTGGCTATGATTCCTGTATCAGTAGGCTTGTGATCGTGAATGCGTGAGGACCAGACCGGAGTCCCGGTGTCCGTAAGCCAGCCCGGTATGCACCAGAGAGGAAACACCTGATGATCCAGATAGCCGAGTTTCTGTCCGTGCCCCGTTCGACCCTGTGGTCCATGGTCAAGCAGTGTGGCGTCAATCATGCCGTGGGATGCCTGGACTTTCGCCAGCTGGGCGCTGCCAGGCCGGAAGAGCAGCCTTGGGGCTTGATGACGCTGGCCCGGACCAAAGCCGCCTATGAAGCGGCGGGCTTTGATTTGGCTGTCATCGAGAGCCGTCCGCCCATGGACAAGATCAAGCTGGGCCAGCCTGGCCGGAATGAGGAGATTGCAGTGATCATCAACCTGATCCGCAATATGGGACAACTCGGCATCCCGGTCTGGTGCTATGAGTGGATGCCCTATTTCAACTGGATGCGTACGTCCACCACCGTGCCCGCGCGCGGCGGTGCCATGGTGACCGGCTTCGACTATGAGCATGTCCGTCACATGACCACCGAAGTGGGAGAAGTTCCGGAAGAGGCCCTGTGGGACAATCTCAAGTACTTTTTGGATTGTGTCATGCCCGAGGCTGAGGCCGCCAACGTCCGCCTGGCCATGCATCCGGACGATCCCCCGCTCTCCCCCATCGCCCGCATTGGCCGCATCATGCGCAGTGTCGAAAATTTCCAGCGCCTGATTGATCTGCATCCCAGCGCCATGAACGGCATTTGCCTGTGTCAGGGCAATTTCGCCCTGATGACGGATGACATTCCCGCGGTAATCCGGCAGTTTGGCACCCAGGAGCGGCTCTTCTTCGTGCATTTTCGGGACGTGGAAGGTACGCCTACACGCTTCGTCGAGACGTTCCATGACAACGGCCAGACCGATATGCTGCGCTGTATGCAGGCCTACCGGGAAATTGGCTTTGACGGCGTCCTGCGTCCGGACCACGTGCCCACGATGGAAGGAGACGACAATTCGGATCCCGGTTATTCCCAGATTGGCCGTCTCTATGCCGTAGGCTATATTCGCGGCTTGCAGGAAGCCGTGTACGCTGCCGCCTGACCCCACGGCAACAGGCAGTCCCTAATTCCCCGCCCGATCCCATACACAAGGAGAGCATTCGGCATGGCCACCATCACCATCATTGGTGCCGGCAGTCTTGTATTTACCCGGCGCTTGTGCAGCGATTTCCTGCTTACGCCCGGACTGGCGGACTGTGAAATCCGTCTCATGGATATTGATCCCGCGCGCTTGCGCCAGTCGCATACCATTGTCCAGACTCTGGCTGAACGGATGGGGGCCAAGGCCACCGTCAAGGGCACGCTTTCGCAACAGGAAGCCGTGTCCGGAGCGGACTATGTCATCACCACGTTCCAGGCGGGTGGCCTGGAGGCTTTCCGGCAGGATATTGAAATCCCCGCCAAATACGGCATTGAACAATGTGTCGGGGACACCTTGGGCCCCGGAGGCGTATTCCGGGCCCTGCGTACCATCCCGGTACTGCTGGATCTCTGCCGGGATCTCGACAACCTGGCACCTGATGCCCTGATCCTGAACTACGTAAATCCCATGGCCATGAACTGCTGGGCGATGGATCGGGCCACGGGCCGACCGCACGTAGGCCTGTGCCACAGCGTGCAGGGTACCAGTGAGATGCTGGCCAAGTGGATTGACGTACCGTATGACGAGGTGAATTTTCAGTGTGCCGGGATTAATCACCAGGCCTTCTTTCTGGAGTTTCGGCAATACCGCACGGACCTGTATCCCCGGATCCGGGAGGCCGTGCTCCAGCCCGCCATCTACGGCTCCGAACCGGTGCGCATTGAAATGATGAATCACTTCGGGTACTTTGTGACGGAATCCAGTGGGCATGCGAGTGAATATCTGCCCTATTTCCGCAAGAACCGGGACATGGTGGAGAAACAGCTGGCACCGAAGTTCACTGACGAGAGTCGGGCCTGGTACGACTTTGGACGTACCGGGGGCTACCTCCGGCAATGTATCGACCGGCTGGATTCTTTCCAGTCGGAATTCGACGAGATTGTGGAGGCGCCGCTGCCCACTGTGCGCAGCCACGAGTATGGGGTACAGATTATTGAGGCCATGGAGTCCAACGAACCCTGCAAAATCAACGGCAATATACCCAATCGCCAGTTGCTTCCCGGCTTGCCGACCGGATGCTGTGTGGAAGTTCCCTGCCTGGTGGACAGTTCCGGGATCCAGCCTTGTCCCGTGCCTGACTATCCTCCCCAGCTGGCTGCCTTGAACCGGACCAACATCAACGTGCAGGAGCTTACGGTGGAGGCTTCCCTGAACGGCAACCGGGAGGCGGTGCACCATGCAGTTTTGCTGGACCCGCTCAGTGCCGCAGTCGGGACTATGCCCCAGCTGCACTATCTGGTGGAGGAAATGCTGGAAGAGCAAGCGCCGTGGCTGCCACAATTCGCGTGAAGCAAGAAAGAGCAAAGGAGCATTGACACATGGCCAGGAAGATCGCCTTTATAGGCGCGGGCAGTTTCGGTTTTACGCGGAAACTGGTACGAGACGTACTGACCTTCGATCACTTGGCGGACGCCGAACTGTATCTCATGGATATTGACGCCGAGCGGCTGGAGTTTTCCCGCAAGGCAGTCCAGAAGATTGTGGATCTGGGTGGGTACCCGGCCCGCATTGCCGCGACCATGGACAGGGAAGAAGCGTTGCGGGATGCGGATTTTGTGGTTGTGACCATTCTGGTGGGGGGCCCGGCAGTCTTTCGCCACGACATCGAGATCCCGATGGCGTATGGGGTGGATACCAACATCGGTGATACGCGGGGTCCTTCGGGTATTTTCCGGGCCATGCGCACCGTGCCCGTCATGCTCGACATTGCCCGGGACATGGAACGGCTGTGTCCGGACGCACTGATGCTGAACTATACCAACCCCATGGCCATGTTGTGTCATGCCATGGAACGGGAGACCGATATTGCCCTCACCGGGCTGTGCCACAGCGTGCAGGGCACCGCCAAGATGCTGGCCGACTGGATCGATGCGGACTACCGTGATATCCGCTATACCTGTGCCGGCATCAACCACATGGCCTGGTACAAGGAATTTACCTGGAGGGGTGAGGATGCCTATCCCCTCATCCACGCCGCCATTACGGAAAACGAGGAAATCTACAACCAGGAACAGGTACGCAATGAAATGTATCTGGCACTCGGATACTACGTGACCGAGTCCAGCGGCCACAACAGCGAATACAACTGGTGGTTTCGGAAGCGCAACGATCTGATAGAGCAATACTGCACTCACGGCACCAACTGGAATCCGGGCGAATACGCCTATGTTCTCAATCGGTACCGGGAACGGGAAGAAGCCTGGAAACAGGAAGCGGAAGCCTGGTTCGCGGCGGATACGCCTATTGCCCTGGAGCGCGGCCACGAGTACGCCGCCTACATCATGGAGGCGATAGCCGGAGGTGAGCCATTCCAGTTCAACGGCAACGTGAACAACGACGGTCTCGTGACTAACCTGCCCGCCGGATGCTGTGTAGAGGTGCCGGTCTGGGCCAGCCGCCAAGGCCTGGAACCCGTACGGGTAGGGGCTATTCCGGATGCCTGTGCCATGCTGACAGGCTTGAGTGCCCAGATTGAGACCATGGCGGTAGAAGGCATACTGACCGGTGATCCGACCCTGATCTACCAGGCCATTCTGCATGATCCCCTGACGGCAGCCGTACTGTCCCTGCAGGAAATCCGCAGCATGGTCAATGAGATGTTCACCGTCAACCGGGAATACCTGCCTACCTTCCAGCATTACACGGTTTGACGACAGGCACGGGGGTTCCGGCCTTGGGCTGGAATCCCTGCCGGGTCAGCCAGGCTGCCGTTTGCACCTGCTGTCGGGCATTCAGGGCCGGATTCATGTCGGTCGTGTCCAGCCGCAACAGGGTACCGGGCACCGGAATCGGTTCCAGTTGGGCGGCTGGAATGGTATCTGCAGCATATTCATGCTGCAGGATATGGTCCAGATTGCCCGGATGGCGCTGTCCGGACTGGGCCCGTTCACGAAACCGCCGGGCAAGCACAGTCCGTTCGGCATACACAAAAATCTGGCAGATTTCACAGGGCACGGCAGCCGACAGCCGGGTCAGCTCCGCATGAGCCCGATGGGCGATGAAGTTGGCTTCCAGCATACAAGATGTCCCCTGTGACAGGAGACTGTGCGCGTAGGCATACAGGAGTGCCATGGCCGCTTGGCTGAGCTGACGGGACCACTCCCGGTCGGACCAGCCCAAGGTTTCATACAGCACTTCCTTGAAGATGTCCTTGGACATGGCCGGGATAGCGAATTCCCGCAAAATGAAATCCGCCAGGTGGGATTTCCCGGCGCAGGGCGGACCGTGCAACAGCAAGAGACGGGGCGTACCAGAATCCATGCAGCAACTCCGGAATACAGGTGGGGGTGGGCACAGACAGGCCGAAAGGGAGCGGGAAGTTGGTGCTGGCGCCTGCAGGCCAGGGTGGTGCACAGATCACCAACCATGAGGTACGCCTGGAGGGATTCGAACCCCCGACACCTGGTTCCGAAGACCAGTGCTCTAATCCACTGAGCTACAGGCGCTCTGCCACACCATCGTACCACAAAACCGCAACAGCCCATTCCCGTACGTAGGTGCAAGAAAAAAGGTGCACTCTGCAGTGCCTCCGGCGCGGTACTCCGTCCAAGCTGCAGTAGGGTCTCCCCACGTGGCAGTTCATGCAACCTAAGCGGGCCGCATCTACGGGCGCGCCTACAGACGTTTCCCGGCAGCTGGGTGTTCGCCAGCAGCCGGGAAAGCGTACGCCGGCAGATCGGTATGGCCGTGCCGCCGCCGGCGGCACGTATCTGGTTTCAGGCCGTCCAGGACAGGGTGCGGAATCGGGACATGGCACTTGCTGGCGCACGTAGACGGTTTCAACTTCGGCCGCGGCTGCCCGTTTTGCGTCCTGGGGATCCAGTCCCGTGTAGACCACGACGGGCATGACGGTCGTATCCGGCTGCAGCAGGCGCAGATTCAGTACTGGCCTCTCAACGGGACAGTCAGCCCTGGGGGCCATACGCCAGCGCCTGTATGGCGTGGCTGGTGCAAAGTCATGGCTTGCGGTTATACCGCAGGCTCTCCATCCTTTTCCCGCTTGGGGATCCGGGTTTCTGCCGCTCTGTTGGCTTGCGAGACAGCAGCTTTGACCTGAACCCGAAACAGGGTGTTGTACTTGCGCAAGGCATCTTCCGGATTCAGATCGTGCTGACGGGCCTGTGAGACCAATTCCCACAACTGACGCCCAAGATGGTCCTCAGCCAGTTGGTCTGTCGCAGGATCGGTGTCGGCATCCACGTGCAGCCAGGTATCGTGACCTGCACGGCTGGCCTTCGCCTGCAGCTGGCGGGCGGTCTCCAAGGCAGGCAAACTGGCCGGAATGCCATCCAGCAATTGCCTTGTCTTGCCCTTGGCGGCATATTCAGCCTGTTTGATTTCCTCCCACTGCACCATCACTGTGGTACTGTCCTCCGCGTCCCGATCGCCATACACATGGGGATGCCTGCGGATCATCTTTTGGCAAATGCCCTCCAGGACGCCAGACAACTGAAACAAGCCCTCGTCCGCGGCAATGTCGATCAGGAACAGGATACCCATCAACAGGTCACCCAGTTCCTCCTGTAGGTTGTCATGATCACCCAGATCGATGGCTTCACATGCCTCATAGGCTTCGCTGAGTACGTCACTCCGGAGTGACGCCAGGGTCTGCTCCTGATCCCAGGGACAACCTCCCGGGGCACGCAGACGGGCCACGATGTTGACCAGCTCATTGACGCTGCCACTGGCATCCAGGGGAGGCACGATCAAGAGGGTGTCGGGCTGTACCTTGCAGCAGGCTGTCAGATCCGCAATGGTCCGGGTTTGGGGATCGCTTTCGGTGTGGGCCGGGTTGACCCAATACAGTGTATGATGGGGAGGATAGGCCCGGGGCAGACAGTTTTGCAACCAGGACAGCGCGGTGTCGTCAATGTCCTGGATTACTAGGGGCAGGGCTACGTCCGTGCCGGGAAACCACCGATCCCTGAACGTACAGCCTCGGGTCACCTGGTAGGTATCTGTATTCAGACCCAGTGACGCAAGCAGGCCAGGAATATCGGGAGACATGACACACAGATAGGCCGGCAGTTGCAGACAGGCAGTCTCAGGAGGCAGTACGGCGATTCTGCAGGAATGTCTCCAACAGAATGATGAGAAATGCCACGGATATGGCCATGGCAAAGTCCAGGAGATCGAAAAGGGCCAGCAACGCCAGAATGCAGGTCCCCAGACCGGCCAACAGTCCCTGGCGCAAACTCACGTCTTCACGGGTCTTGCCCTTGAGAACGGGCCACCTCTTGTGCATTTTTTGTGCCAGCAAGACACCTGTACCTGCGGTAGCCAGAAAGATCCCGACAAACATTACCAGGATCATCTGGATATTGTCCTTGCCATTGTCAAGATAGGGAGGAATCGCCCATGCCAGATAGGTACAGATCCCCACACCAGCCAACAGCATAAGGAAGCCTGAAACGAGAGATGACCTTGACATGGTGGGTTAACAGATGGCTGCAGCAAAGAGAACAATGATACCGATACCAGCACCAGAGCAGTTTGCTGGGCTGTGCACGCTTGTTATTATAGGGGATTATATACGGTTTCACACCGCACCCGCAGGACGCGATGCTACACCGGATACATTTTCAGGTTTCACAGACCAGCTCACGCTGCCATCTCCACCCGCAGTTGCGCCGTCCCCGGACGCCATGTTCTTTACCAACCACTTGTCCCCTATGTTTAGAGCCGCATTCACGTCAGCGTTCTTTTCCACACCGCACTCTTGGCAGTGGTAAACAGACTGGGACTTCCGGTTGGCTTTGCGTACCTCACCACAGTTATGACACTTTTGTGATGTGTACTTGGGGGCTATCTTTTCTGTGTAGGTCTTGTAAGTCATATACCGTTCCAGCCGGCCCCGCCCGCTACGTAAAATAGCACGATTCAGTCCTCTCTTCTGGGCGACATTCTTACCGGGAGTTTCCTTAGAGCCACTGGCGCTCTTGGTCATACCCTGAATGTTCAGGTCCTCAAAGATGACAAAGCATGTATGTCAGCGATGATACGACTGGTCTGGTGACACCAGTTCTTTATGACATTGGCTATTTCCCTGTACACCTTTTGTATACGTAGCTTGGTACGTCTCCAGCTGTTGCTCTTGAACTCTTGCCGGGCCAACTTCCTTTGCAGACGCCGCAGTTTGGTATCCAGCTCTAGCAGTTCCGGCAGTTCGTACATTGTTCCGGTGCTAAGCGCCACTTGCCCTACATTCCGATCAATGCCAACGGGGTTAATAGGTTTGGCAGATCTAACCGGCCGTGGGTCAGGCACTTCGTACAAGATGGATACATACCAGTTCCCGGCTTTATACTTGAACGTGGCCTGCTTGGGTTTACAACCGGCGTAGGGGTTCTTGCCCGTCCAACGCACCCACCCAATCTTGGGAATGTAGATTTTCTTGCCCTTGATTTTAATATTGCTGGGTACAGTGAATCGGGGTGTGTCCTTGAATTTTCGTTTCCAGTCCGGATGCCCTGCATCCGAATCAAAGAACCGTTTATAGGCTTCCGCCAAGTGTTTCACGGTATAGCGCACAGTATGGGCGTGCAGCTCGCCGCAACCAGGGCAGTTCCTGTTTGATTTGCACGTACAGCTTGCACAGGGAGTAGAACGAAACCGATAGCTTGGGGACTTTACCGGACTTGTAGGCTTGATATTGTCTTTCACATATCTCCAAGACTTCATTCCACACCTTGCGGCAAGCTCCGGCAGTGCGCATCATCTTGTCGTGCTTGGCTCTGCTACCCGGCCGCATCCGTAAGGTGATGCCCCGGTTAACCATAGTCTCTTCTATGTTCATGCCCTATTTTAGCCTGCCCGTCACTGTCTGCACTGCGCGGTGTGAGTACGTATATAGTCCCCCACGATTTCCTGGATCGATTGGGTCCCGGATTACAGTTGCCAGAACTACACAATCAAAGCCCGACACAACAACGGGGGCAGCTGGGAGACGGTCGTGGACAAGGCACCGACTACGACCCGCCATCATCTGATGGAGATGGACCAACCAACGGGTCCCAAGTGCGTTTTCAGGGGTTGGTGCGAACAACCTTACGGCCCCGACAAACAAATTGTATTTGTGCCCACGCCGTAGCCATCCAATTAGGAGTCATTGCAGCTAGGAGGCCACAATGAAACACACAGCACGAACCCCCTTGGGTATCCCCCATTCCCGATGGGCGTACTTGTACACACCTGCGCTCTTAGCCCTGCTCATCACCCTGGCTCTGTCCGCTGTCAGTTTGGCTAACGATGCAAACGACACCCCCACCGACGTACAAGCCATCAGCACGACCGAGGGCGCCGACGTTTCCTGGAACAACGTTTCCGGGAATGCGACCTACAGCGTGCGCTTCCGAACGATGGGCATGAGCTGGATGACTCAGAACTGCACCCAGTTCGCCCCATGTGCGACCGCCGACGGTCGGACAACGTTCAGCCTCAACGTCCAGAACTCGACCGCGATGGAATACGCGTTCCAGGTACGGGCCACAACGAACGGAGCACCCGGGTCGTGGGTATCCGATACGCCCGTGACGGCAATGGCACCGGTTTCCCCGCCCGCAGCCCCGACAGGCGTGACGGTCAATGCAACAGCCACCGGGTTCGCGGTACGCTGGCGGCAGTCCGACGGTGCTGACAACTACAAGGTTCGCTACGCACGCAACGGCGGGACGTGGACCGAAGTGGACTGCGCGGCAAACACCACTTGTCGGCACAACAAGTCGCGGATAATACTGCGGGTCGCCAATCTCGGTGAAACCGACCCGCGCCCGTACCAGGTACAGGTGATGGCCTACGGGCTTGACGGTACTGAGACGGACTGGGTCGACACGACAGTAGAGGCACCGCTGCGCACTGCAGCCCCAACCGGGGTAACAGCCCGCGGCCGGGAACACATGGCGATCGTGCGCTTCAACCGCATCGACAATGACAACGGCGTGAACTACTACGTTCGTGTCCAAATCAACGGGCTGACCACCAGCATCAGTTGCAACAACGGCAACAGCTTCCATTGCCAGCCGACGGGTAACCCGAACATCATCCGGGCGACGGTACGGGCCTCCCGGCCGGAACTGGACAATTCGACGTCGCTGTAGTACGTGGCGAGAACGGGAGTGGCTGGGCACCGGACCCGCCGGTCACCGCCAGAATTGCCGACTGAATCGGTTCAGCCGGCTGTCTTCAGCGCCCCCGGGGAGCATCATTGCTTCCCGGGGGCGTTTTCGTGTACCAAAACCAATGCCTGCTGCCACCGGATGACCCGCCGGGCAATGACCCAACACCACTACCGCCTGTAGACGAATAAGGGCCCACGCCCAATTGGACACTTAACCGGTCTGTGCAATGCAGGCCGGTTTTGTTTTGGGGACCAGAGTGCTTGCTAGTCCCAGGGGGTCTGGGCGGGTGTAAAATCAGGGGGCTGTATACGGTTTCACACCGGGCCATGCAGACAGGTGCGGGCAGGCTAAAAGGTGGCAGCGTGAGCTGTCCTGTGAAGCCTGAACACGTATCCGGTGTGGCATCGCAGCCTGCGGGTGCGGTGTGAAACCGTATATAGTCCCCCTACAACAATATGTGCCTGGCAGATGATCTGATGGAACCATTTAGACCAATCGTTGATTACAGGGTAATGCTTTCAACCAAGTCAGGTTGTACCGAAGTTACACCAGAAGCCAAGAAGGTGTTGGCAGGAACCCTGGCGGCTGATATGGGTACTGATCGTGGGTCTACACCTCTTGAAACCTGTTTGGTGTGGGCTGCACAATCCCTAGCCCAATCTTTTGTAGAGAAACAAGAGGCACTGGTGTTTCCCCAAAGCATATTGTGTGTTACCAAGGACTGACAACATGCTTTCGGGCTATCATTTGATATTGGCTGATGGTGCTATTGGATTTAGGGGACTATATACGGTTTCACACCACACCCGCAGGCCGCGATGCCACACCGGATACGTGTTCAGGCTTCACAGGCCGACTATTGCCGCCACCTCCACCCGCAGACGCGCCGTCCCCGAACGCCGTATTTGCAGTCAACCATTGGTCCCGTATGTTCTCCGCCGCGTTCACGTCGGCGTTCTTGGCCACACCACACGCGCTGCCATGATAAACGGACAGTGACTTCCGGTTGGCCTTGCGTACTACACCACAGGTATGACAACGTTGTGACGTGTACTTGGGAGCTATCTTCTCTGTGTAGGTCTTGTAACGCATATACCGTTCCCGACGCCCCCACCCACTGCGTAGCATGGCACGGTTCAGCCCCCTTTTCTGCGGTGACATACTGGGCCGGGTTTGTCCACAGCGCCACGGGCGCTCCGGGTCCTACCCTTGATGTGCAGCGCTGCCAAGATTACCAAATCATGCAAATCAGCGATAGTGCGACGGGTCTGACGGCACCAGTTCTTTATGCCATCAACCATGTACCTTTGTACTTGCGGCATGCGTAGCTTGGTCCTTTGCCAACCCTTGCGCTTGTACTGTTGCCGTGCCAGTTTACGTTGCCGCCGATGCAGTTTGGCCTCCCGCTTGGGCAGCCCCGGCAGTGCATACATGCCTTCCGTGCTGAGCGCGACCTGCCCCACGTTCCGGTCAAGGCCGACGGGGTGCACAGGCTTGGCAGGTCGGGGCGGGCGTGGGTCCGGCACGGCGTACAGGATGGACACCTGCCCATACCCAGCTTTGTACTTGCACGTGGCCTGCTTGGATTTGTGCCCCGCGTAAGGGTTCTGGCCTGTCAACCTGACCCACCCCATCTTGGGGATGTCGATCTTCTGGCCCTTGATTTTAATCTTGTGGGGCACAGTGAATTTGGGTGTGTCCTAAACACTGCACTGAGGTGGGCTATGCTAGATCTGTAGGTTGCCGGCATCATCTGATGCGGCCTGTTGACGGGTAAATCCAGACATGACGTCAGGATCTGGCAGCTTGTTGGACTCCGTAATGAACTGACCCGGCAACTGCATCTCCATGCGGCAAGTCAGCTCCCTGTGCCGCGTACTGTTCTTGTACCAGGTGAATATCCTTGCAGTTTGGTGAATGGCCCCATAAGGAGGCATGTGTTGCCACGGGGCAACATTCAGGTTCCTGGTTTGCGGTTTAGGTGGTATAACCAAACTGGCCATGGCATCAAGCACACCACGGGCCCACAACATCTGAGGTAGAGGGCTGCATTGAGTTTATAATGAGATGTACAGTTTGGCTCCGGCAGATCCCGGCACAAATGCCACCTGATCAGCCGTATGCTATGCTTGTTACGGACTTTCGCTTCCAGTTACCACCCAAGTCAATGGCCAAGAGATCTACGCGACGCACCAAATACACCTGGGCCCAGAAAGCCATGATGATTGCCAGTGCACTTATTATTGCGAGTATGGTAATCAGCGGTGTAGCTGCAGCGTTCATGTCCTCGCCCTGAATGGAATCCGGACGGATTCCACAAGATCAAACCTATGCGTGCCCAGAGATGGCAAGGGGTACTCTATGCCTGTCTGGCTGCCCTGTGTTTCGCTGCCAGTCCTGTTTTGACACGTTGGGCATCGGTTTCGCTTTCGACCGCGGAAGTCACATTCGTGCGCCTGGGGGTTGCCGGTGTGATGGTCTTGCTGATTGCGGTCTGTACCCGGGATCGGTTTCCCAGCCGCAGGCAGTTGCCCGGGTATAGCCTGCTGGGCCTGGCGCTGGGCCTGCACTTTGTTTTCTATGTCGCCGCCCTGCGCTTTACAACGTTGGCGCACACCCTGACCATTGTCTATGCATCGGTCATCGTGATCGCGTTGCTGTCGCATTTTGTCCTGGCGGAAAGTCTGGCGCGGCACCAATGGAGTGGTGTAGGTCTGGCGTGTCTGGGGTTGGCCCTCTTGACCGGCTTTGAACCCGTGTTGGACCGACGCATGCTCATAGGCGACCTGCTTGCCTTTGGCAGTGCCGTGACCTTCGGCTTCTACACATTGGGAGGACGCCATCAGCGCCAGAACGTGGGCCTGTTTGCCTATGCCGGCACCATATTCCTGTTGGCTGCTCTGTTGGTGCTGCCCATGGCTGTGTTCCGTTTCTCCCCGGAAGGATATACCGGACAGGCCATCCTGAGTGCGGTGGCTTCTGGCATACTGCCCATGGGCGTGGGGCATACGCTGTACAATGCCGCCTTGCGCCTGACCAGCGCCACAACCGTAAACCTGCTTGCCATGCAGGAGGTAGTGCTAGCAGTGATTGCAGGCATGGTGCTGTTTGGTGAAATACCCGCGCCACTGACCCTGACGGGTATGGGACTTGCGTTGGCAGGTATGCTCCTAGTAGTGAACGTGGCGCGTTCCCGTCCCCGTGGCCAGGTTGCACTGCAATGATGGATGTCGTGCGCGGGGCCGATGGCAGACCCCGCTGTGCCTGGGCCTACAAAGGTTCCGCCATGGTCACCTACCATGATCAGGAGTGGGGTGTGCCGGTCATGGAGGATGTGGCCCTGTTCAGCAAGCTTACGCTTGACACCTTTCAGGCAGGATTGTCCTGGCGGGTAGTGCTGGAGAAAAGGGACGCTTTTCTGGAGCTGTTCGACGGTTTCGACCCCGTCCGTATGGCCCGCTATGACGATGCGAAAATAGCCGCTCTGGTGGCCGAACCGCGCATCATCCGCAACCAGGCCAAGATCAGGGCGGCCGTCACCAACGCCCGGGCCTTTCTTGACCTGCAGCAACGGGAAGGCAACTTCCGTCAGTGGCTGATGCAGTTTGTGGACTATCAGCCGATCATTGATGGATCCTGTCCTGCGGTCACGCCGGAATCCGTGGCTATGGCCCAGGCCCTGAAGGCCCGGGGCTTCAAATTTGCCGGTCCGACCGTGTGCTATGCCTTCATGCAGGCGACCGGCTTTGTCATGGACCATGCAACGGCATGTTTCCGTGCCCCTGTTTGTACAGCCATGCTCCGGCAAGCAGACTCATAAGGCGGGCGTGCCTTCATACGATGTTATCCTTTACCAGGGCTGCAAGCTTGTTGTAGTCTTGGATGAGGGTGTCGACCTTGCGCTTGTAATACAGAAGCGAGCGGCGACCCTCCACTTCGGCCTGCGACTTGGCCTTGAAATTGGACAGGGCTTGGCTGAGTTCCATGTCCGGGGTCAAGTCATGCGGTGGCTGATCACCCCATTGCTGAACGAACTTGATGGTAGCAACGTCGTATTCGCTGACGTCATAGTGCAGATCCTGCAGGCGTTCGCAGGTTACTTCCGGAAAAGGCAAACTGTTGAGCACTTCATAGGCCCGATTGAAACGTCGGCGTTGACGCTGGATTTCTTCTCCCATTTTCACGCAACCTTCGGAACAGGGACGCAAGACGTAATGTCGTATTATAGTATTTCCCGGGCCTGAGCGACATTTCAGTCGTCCTGAATGCAGCCTGCTCACCTGTCCGGAACGAATTCTGTCATGCGGTGTCCGGGCCCGGCCTGCCGCCAAGTCTGTCCCATCGGATCGGCCATCTCCCATGTCCCAACTTTTCTCTTTCCAGATCCATGCAGTTGACGGGCAGGCCCGGACAGCCACCTTCCAGACCACCCATGGCCCGATCCAGACACCGGTCTTTGCCCCGGTGGGCACCCAGGCCACAGTCAAGACGCTGGAACCACGGGATCTGCAGGCAGCAGGCTGTGATCTGGTTTTGGCCAATGCGTATCATCTGTATCTGCGGCCCGGCCACGAACGCATAGCTGCCCTGGGCGGGCTGCACCAGTTCATGCAGTGGCCTCATCCCATCCTGACCGACTCCGGCGGGTTTCAGGTCTTCAGTCTGGCCCAACAGCGCCGGATCACCGATCAGGGCATAACCTTCAAGTCCCATCTGGACGGCAGCCAGCATTTCTATTCGCCCGGGCTGGCGATCAGAATTCAGTCTGATCTGGGTTCTGACATTGCCATGGTGCTGGATGAATGTGCATCCCCTACCGACCGTGCCTATCTGGAATCCGCGCTGGCCAGAACCCACCGGTGGGCCGCGGAATGCCGGCAGGCGCATACCCGGGAGGCCCAGGCGCTCTTCGGGATCGTACAGGGGGGTATCTTCGAGGATTTGCGGGTACAGAGCGCCACCTTTCTGGCACAACTGGATTTCCCTGGATACGGCATTGGCGGCTTGGCCGTAGGGGAAACCAAGGAAGAAATGAATCGTACCCTGGCTTTCACCTGTCCCGCCATCCCCGGTTCCCGGCCCCGCTATCTCATGGGCGTAGGCGCGCCTGAAGACATCGTAGACGCCGTGCACCACGGAGTGGACATGTTTGACAGTGTGTGGCCGACCCGGATTGCGCGCAACGGTACCGTGCTGCATCCGGACGGTCGCCTGAATCTCCGGAATGCCGTACATGCCACGGCCGAGGAGGCCATTGATGCCCACTGCTCCTGCTATACGTGCCAGCATTTCTCCCGTGCCTATCTGCACCACTTGGTACGCTGCCGGGAAATCTCCGGTCTCCGCCTCTGTACCATCCATAACGTGGAATTCATGCAGCAGCTGATGCAGGGCATTCGGCAGGCCATTCGTGCCGGGTCCTTCGCGGCCTTCCGGCAGGCCTTCAAGACACGGTACCGGATGGCCGATCAGGCGGTACGCCATGCGCAGCGTCAACGCTGGCGGGCGACACAGCGTCAGCCCCGCGATCCGGCTGCCCACGCCGCCTGATGTCTGCCGAATGGGTCCAGGCCCTGTTGCTGGGGCTGCTCCAGGGCTTGACGGAGTTCTTGCCCATATCCAGCAGCGGTCATCTGGTGGTGGTGCCGGCGCTGCTGGCGTGGGCACCGCCTTCCCTGCTGTTCGCAGTCACTGTTCACATGGGCACGCTGCTGGCCCTGGTGCTGGTCTATAGCCGGGACATGCTGCACATACTGCGTTCCCTGTGGCAGACGGTACGCCGGCGGCGCCTGGCTGACTATGCCGCCCGGGACGGC
The DNA here is from genome assembly GCA_965200385.1 of Caldilineaceae bacterium. Taxonomy (GTDB): domain Bacteria; phylum Chloroflexota; class Anaerolineae; order Caldilineales; family Caldilineaceae; genus Bin34. Next base: position 2,051,014 of record OZ241342.1, on the reverse strand, counting down.
ATCTTCATCTTGGTGGCTTCGATTCCGGCCGGTGTCGCAGGTGTCATGCTGCAGCCCTACATTGCGGCGACCCTGAGCCAGCCCCGGGTGGCCGCCATCGGCCTGTGCTGTACCGGCCTGCTGCTGGGGGGCAGCGAGCTGTGGGCCCGTTGGCGGGAACAGGAACGATACATGGAAGAGCTGACCTTGGGGCAGGCCGTGATCATGGGCGTGGGGCAGGCGCTGGCCCTGTTGCCCGGTATCAGCCGGAGTGGGGCCACGATGGCGGCAGGACGGGCCCAGGGCCTGGACCGGGAAGGTGTGGCGCGTTTCAGTTTTCTGCTCGGTGTGCCCATCATGCTTGGTGCCGGTTTGCTGGAATTCCTCACCCTGGAAGACCCGCGCGGGCTGTTGCAGGAGCAGGCAGGGCTGCCGCTCCTGGCCGGTTTCGTCGCCAGTGTCCTGGCGGGCACGGTGGCCATCAAGACTCTGCTGCGTATCGTGCGCAGACACAGCCTGTATCCGTTCGCGGTGTACTGTGTGGCCGTGGGTGGTGCCACCCTGTGGTTCCTGCCCTGATCCGGCGGGTAGACGGGAAGCCTGCGGGGGACCGGTTTCCCCGTGACTGTGGCTTCAGGGCCGCGGGACGGGCTGTCAGGAACGGGAGCATATCTCATTTGTCCCAGCCTGCTTCCATGTTACAATCTCTGCTGACGGAGACCGGTCCATCTTGCGGGCATGGCCCACGGGAACAGTCTCCCCTTCTTGGTCACGAGGAGGTTGATTAGGTGTCTTTGCAAGTGGGGCCTCCCCACTTTTTATTTGCCATCGGTCGAAGGTGATTTGCAATAGAGGCAAGCGGAGTATGAGCAAGGAACTAGTGGCAGGCATCAAGGCTGTGGCCGCCGATCGCGGCCTGGACGCCGACATCATATTCAAGGCCATCGAGGCCGCTTTGGTGTCCACGTACAAAAATCGCAACGGCATCCTGTCCAACATCGTGGCCCGGGTGGATCGCTATACCGGCGAGTCCCGCGTGTACGTGGAGAAAGAGGTGGCCGAGGAGGTCCTTGACGACAGAACCATGATTTCCGAAGCGGCGGCCCGGGAACTGGAACCGGAGGCCCAACTCGGTGACCTGGTACTCGTTGAATTCACCCCCAAGGACATCAGCCGTATTGCCCTGCAGAGCGCCAAACAGGGCATCATGCAGCGCATCCGGGAAGCGGAGCGGGATGTCATCTACGAAACCTTCAAGGATCAGGTCGGGGAAATCATAACGGCCCAGGTGCGCAGCGTGGATTCGCACTCCAACGCCGTGACCGTAACCGTGAACGACCGCTCCGAGTTCGTGCTCCAGCGGGAAGACCAGATCCCCAACAACCGCCTGCGGCGGGGCGATTACGTGAAACTCTACGTGGAACGGGTGGAAAAGGACAACCGGGGTCCCTACGTCAAGGTGAGCCGCACCCACCGCAAACTGCTGCTGCGCCTGCTGGAACACGAAATACCCGAATTGCGGGAAGGGACCATTGAAGTGAAGAACATCGTCCGTGAGCCGGGCGCCCGCAGCAAGGTCGCTGTCCATGCCACCGTGGAAAACGTGGATCCGGTGGGCAGCTGCGTGGGCATGAAAGGCATCCGGATCAAGAACATCGTCAGCGAACTGGCTGGCGAACGGATCGACATCGTGGAATGGAGCGAGGAACCGCACACCTACATCGTCAATGCCATCAGTCCGGCCGTGGCTACCGGTGTCATCCTGCACGAGGACGGGAACAGCCGTACCGCCACCGTGGTCGCGGCGGACGATCAGCTGAGTTTGGCTATCGGCAAGTCGGGACAGAATGCCCGTTTGGCCGCCCGCCTGACGGGTTGGCGCATTGATATCAAGAGCGAGACGGAAGCCCAGGCGGAAGGCATCGATCTCTTTGAGCTGCAGCAGAACATGATACGCCACGATCAGCTGGCCGTAGCCAGCCGTCGTTTGGCCGCTACCCAGACGGCCGTCGGGGATTCGCTGGATCGGGCCGCCCGCCTGATTGAGCAGCAGGATACGTCCCGGCAGGCAGCTGTCCAGGACGGCATTCTGCATGATGCCCTGCAGGAGGCGGTAGCCCAGCAGCCCCTGGAAGAAGCTATGGATCCATGGACGGCGGCCCAGAAAGCGGCGCAGGACCCGGAACCGCCATCCCGGGATGACGCCGATGACGTGTTCCGACTGGCGGCCCAGGAAACACTGAAGCAGATGTCCTATGAGGAATTCACGGAAAGTCACGATGCCGGGCTGCAGAAACCCGAGGCGGACGACCGTGATGGGGCAGAGGCGGAGCAGGGCCTGGCTGCACCGCTGCCGGAAGTAATTACCGCGGATATGTTGCAGGCACGCAAGCGCCAGCAAGCCAGTGATGGACCGCTCAACCTGGACGACATTGAAGTGCCGGCCGAACTGTTGGCCGGCTATGCTGAAGAGGGCGGGCAGGGAGATGCTGAGGATGCGGAGGAAGATCCGAAGCGTAACAAACGGGGCAGCCAGCGCACCCCGCGCCGCACCGATTCGCCCGATGCCACCCGGTTCGACAAGGCCTGGCTGGATGAATGATCAGACGACATGGCTCGTTCACAAAGCCACCCGCGTCGTGTCCCGCGCCGCACCTGTATCGCCTGCCGGCAGGTTCAGGATAAAATCTTGCTGGTGAGGATTGTGCGTACGGCCGAAGGTGTGGTTATCGATCCCCGGGGCAAGCTGTCCGGGCGTGGTGCCTACTTGCACGCCGAGGCGGATTGTTGGCGCCAGGGTTTGGCACGCAGGGGCCGCAAATCCCTGCTGGAGCAGGCCCTGCGTACACGTTTGTCGGCGGCCGAGCAGCAGTGTCTCACAGCGTACCAGCAGGATTTGGCAGACAGGGAGGAATGGGCACGGGACTGAATTGGGTATGGTGACAGGGGCACGGCATCACGGCTTTGGTTCCCGTTTGCCGGATCATGGAAATGAATAGCCGCCTGCCCGGAGCATGCGGGCAGCGGATCGGCGTACTTGTGTGAGGTTACCTGATGAGTGAAGAAATGTTGGAGAATGGCAAGACCAGCCAGCACCCGCCAGTGGTGTACATTGCCGGCGCGAACATTACGGTTCGTGATCTGGCTCTGGCAATCAACAAGAGTCCTATCGATCTGCTCAAAATACTGATGCAGTACGGCTTGATGGTGCCGGTTACCCAGTTCATCGACATTGAGACGGCCCAGCTGGTGGGTGAAGAACTGGGCGTCGTGATCAAGCCCCAGTCCGAGCGGGAGAACGAAATCGCCCAGGCGGACACGGCAGCCGACGACGAAGACGCGCACGTGGCGGGGCAGGATCGCATTCAGGCAATCGTCCGCACCGTGGATGCGGAAGCGCTGGAAGGCCGGCCGCTGGTGGTCACTGTGCTGGGTCACGTGGATCATGGCAAGACGACCTTGCTGGACACCATTCGCAAGACCAACGTGGTGGATTCCGAGGCGGGCGGGATTACCCAGAGTATAGGTGCCTATCAGGTGGAGCATGAAACGGATGGTCATGTCCAGTCCATCACGTTCATTGACACGCCGGGCCACCACGCGTTCACGCAGATGCGGGCCCGGGGGGCCAGCGTGACGGATCTGGTGATTCTGGTCGTGGCCGCCGACGACGGCATCATGCCCCAGACCGAAGAAGCCATAGAACACGCCCGCGCCGCGAAGGTACCGATCCTGGTGGCCCTGAACAAGACGGATCGGCCCAACGCCAATCCCAACCATGTCATGACCCAGTTGTCCAATCACGATCTGACGCCTTCGGATTGGGGCGGGGACACCCATGTGGTGCCGATCAGTGCGCTGCATGGCGACAACATCAACGAATTGCTGGACACCATCACCCTCATGACCGATGAAATAGCGCCCCAAGCCAATCCCCGGGGCCGTACCATGGGCACGGTGCTGGAGTCGCATATTGACAGCAAAAGCGGCGTGACCACAACGGTACTGGTGCAGAACGGGACTTTGGGCCAGGGCGACTACGTAGTGATTGGTGGCGGTTGGGGCTCGGTAACCGATGCCAACCAGGGTGTGCTGGGCGAAGCCTGGGGGCGCATCAAGGCCATGCGGTCCTATGATGGCCGACGCATCAAGCGAGCCGGTCCCAGTACCCCCGTGCAAATCCTGGGAATCTCCGCGCCGCCTGCAGCCGGGGATCATCTGGAAACCGTGGCCTCCAAAAAAGTGGCCATGCAGCGCATGGCTTCGGCCGCCCGGGAACAGCAGGCCGGCCGCTCCGCCGAGGCGGCTGTGCCGCAGTCGCTGGAAGAGCTGTTTGCGACACTCCAAAAGGAAGAGAGTGAAAAGTTGCTGCAGCTGATTATACGGGCTGATGTCCAGGGCAGTGTGGAACCCATCCAAAGCTCCCTGGAACATCTGGAGCAGGAAGACGTGAAAATCCAGTTTCTGCGGACGGCAGTGGGCGACATCTCGGAATCGGATGTTCTGCTGGCGGAAGCCAGTCCCAATCCCACGGTGATTCTGGGCTTCAACGTAGCGGTGGAACGCACGGCTGAAATGCGGGCCCGCACGTCCGGGATTGAGATTCGGCTGTACAGCATTATTTACGAACTGCTTCAGGACGTGGAACAGGCCATAACCGGCATGCTGGATCCGCGCTTCGAGGAAGTCGTGATTGGCCAGGCCGAGATACGGCAGCGCTTCCCCGTACGGGGCGGCATGGTGGCTGGCTGTGTCGTTATCGATGGCGTGGTGAAGCAGGATGCCCAGGTACGGCTGGTACGGCCGGGGGGCACCGAAAAGCTGACCCGCATCATTGAATTGCGGCGCTTCCGGGATCCGGTGGACATGGTCCGCATGGGCCAGGACTGTGGCATTCGGCTCCAGGACGTCAATGATTTTGCGGATGGCGATTTGATTGAAGTGCTGGAACAGCAGGAGCAGGCAAGAACGCCGTGAACAGCATGCACCAGGCCCGGATATCCGAACTGGTCCGGCAGGAGATGGTCATTCTGATTGAACACGATCTCCAGGATCCAGCGCTGGATACCGTCAAGGTCGACACAGTCCTGGTCTCACGGGACCGCAGGTCGGTACGCATACACGTTACCCACGATGATGCCGCCGTGACGCCCGAGGAAGTCCTGCGCGCGTTGCAGCGGGCCCAAGGGTACTGCCGGCGCGAGTTGGCCGCCCGTCATATCCTGCGCGTCATTCCGGAATGTCATTTCGTCTACAGTGACGACGAAAAAACTGCGTCCCGTGTGCATGCCATCCTGGACTCGCTGCGCCTGGATACGTCCCCATGATTCCGGAGGCCCTGCTCAAGGCCATTCACGCAGCGCAGCGCATACTCTGTCTCAGTCATGTGGAACCGGATGGGGATGCTTACGGCAGCATCCTGGGCCTGAAATGGATTCTGGAAGGTGCCGGCAAGCATGTTCGGGTCGGGATCGACGGTTTCCGGGACGATATCTATACGTTCCTGCCCGGATTCAAGACGGTCAAGCCGCCCCAAGGCATCCATGGCAAATTTGACCTGATCATCATTGCGGATGCATCCTCGCCCGATCGGATGGGCAAGTTCCGCACACACGGTTCGGTGCAGCATACGCCCTGGCTGGTGATCGATCATCATCCGACCTCGCTCCAGTTCGGCTCGGCAGATCTGAACTGGGTTATGCCTGAAGCGCTGTCCACCTGCAACATGATTCTGCACTTGACCCGGGCCCTGGGCTACGCGCTGCCGCCCCAGGCCAAGCAGTGCCTGATGGCGGGCATGATCACGGATACGCTGTGCTTTCGGGTGTATGGCACCGACCGGGCTTTCATGGAGGACGTGCTGGCGGTGATGGGCCCTGACAGCTTTTCGCCGTACGACATTGTGTCGCGCACCCTCAGTTCCCTGTCGTACGAAACCTTGCAGCTGTGGGCTGAGGTGCTGCCCACCATGCAGCTCGAGGATGGAGTCATTTGGCTTACGGTCCGGGAAGAACAGCTGGAGGCGGAAGACGGCGAACGGCCCAGTACGCGCGGACTCATCCAAAAACTGATGGAAGTACGCGAGGCCAAAGCTGCCGTGATGTTCATGGAAAAAACCCTGTCGGACGGGACACGGGGTGTGATCTGCAGTATGCGGTGCCGTCCTGGCTATGACGTCAGCCGCCTGGCCCTGTCGTATGACGGTGGAGGGCACAAGATGGCCGCAGGCTGTTTCATCGCCTCGACGCTTTGGGATGTGGTGCCCCGGGTGGTGGACGAGCTCAAGTTCGTCGTCGCCGGCTAGGCCTACCCCAGCCCCCTGATCGGTGCCGGCCCAATGGGCTTGCCGCCCCTGCCGGTCTGACTCATGACTGACTTGCCTGTATCCCGCCGAGCGCACATGCCAACGCTGCAGGCACGTCCTGCCGGCTGTGCAGCCGGACTCTACACGGGCACAGCTTGATACCGGACCCGACGGTTATGGCACACCCTGCGTCAGGCATTCTGCTGCTGGACAAACCGGGCCTGGAGGCCCGGGTATCCTCCATACATCAGGGGGATCTAGCCTTGCCGACCAGTCACGACATGGTGCGTCACGTGCGCAGGTGTCTGGGCCTCAAGCGGGTAGGACACACAGGCACTCTGGATCCCTTTGCCAGTGGTTTGCTGGTGCTGTGTATTGGCAAAACCACCCGTCTGGCCGAGTACTACCAGCAACTGCCGAAGACGTATGTGGCCGAGATTCAGCTGGGACTGGAAACAACCACGGATGACGTAACGGGAGATGTGCTGGCGGAGGTGCATCCCATTGCGCTGACTTCCGGCTTGCTGGAAGAGACCTTGCAAGCGTTTCAGGGACCGCAGAAACAGGTGCCCCCGATATTTTCAGCCAAAAAGGTGCAGGGCCAGCGGGCCTACCAATTGGCGCGGGCCGGTGAATCCGTGCAGTTGCCGCCCGTCCGGATCACGATTTATGACCTGACCATCACGCAACCCCTGCACGGTGATCGGGTTACCCTGCGCGTGACCTGTTCTGCCGGGACCTACATTCGCAGTCTGGCCCGGGATCTGGGGCGTGCCCTGGGTGTCGGCGGCTGTCTGGCGCGTTTGCGCCGCGTGGCGCTGGGCGACCTGCAGGTGGCGGATGCCTTGACGCCGGATGTTTTGGCACAACACGGCGGGGAAGGCATACAGTGCCTGCTGGCACCCGGTACTGGTTTGCCCTGGACACGGATTGCCTGTGACCTTGCGGTCCGCACGCGCCTGGGGTACGGCCAACAGGTGGCGTACCCGTGGCCGCCAGGTACACCGGATCCCTCAGCCCTGGCCCTGGCCCTGGATGAGGGGGGTGTGTTCTGGGGGATTCTGACCTGTGACTCCGTGCCCGGCCAGAACGTCGTCAAACTCAAGGCCCGAAAATGGCTGGCCCCCGATTGAATGGGGTACGCTTAGGGGCGGGAAGGCCGGTTGGGCCGTTATGACAGGAGTACACGTGGGTGACAAGTGATCTGACGATAGTCCGGGACTTGGGGGATCTGCAGATCGCGGATCCCACCATTGTCGTCGTTGGCAAGTTTGATGGTGTACACGTGGGGCACCAGGCTATCTTGCAGAAGGCAGTGGCCCGCAAGGCATCTGTACAGCGCAAGCATGGTGGTGCCCGTACCCTTCTGGTGGCTGTTACCTTCGATCCGCTGCCGGCCCAGTTTTTCCGGCCTGATCAGGAATTGAAGCTGCTTACCACACCGCAGGAACGGCTGTGGCTGGCCCACCAGTGGGGCGTGGATGTTGGTGTCTGCCTGCGTTTTGATCAGGCCTTGGCTCAAAAGACCAGTGAGGAATTCGTCGCGCTGCTCAAACGCCACGTGAACATGGTGGAACTGGTGGCCGGTGAGGATTTTACCCTGGGCCGACAACGCACGGGAACGGTGGACAACCTGCGTGCATTGGGCCTGGTACATGATTTCCGGGTTACGACAGTAGGGGAAGTACGGAACGGCACGGAAATGGTGCGCAGTGGCGGCATCCGCACTTTGTTGCAGCAAGGCCATGTAGCCCGGGCCAATAGTCAGCTGGGGCATGCATATTTTGTGGCCGGACGTGTCGTCACAGGGGGCAAACAGGCACGCCTGCTGGGTTTCCCGACTGCCAATCTGGCGGTGGATCCCGCCCGCTGTTATCCCCTGTCCGGGGTATATGCCACCTGGACCTGGATTGGCCAGCCCCTGGGCGGGTACCCGAGCGTGACCAATCTGGGGTACCGGCCAACCTTTCAGGGCACCGAGTTTCGGGTGGAAACCCACTTGCTGGATTTTCCGCGTAACGGGCAGGACGGCAATCTGTATGAACAGGTGATTGCCGTGGCCTTCAGCCAGCGCCTGCGCGACGAAATTCGGTTTCCTGACGTGGAAGCCCTTTGCGCCCAGGTGGCACGTGACATGCAGACTGCGCGTTCCGTCCTGCAGGACAGTCCGGTGCCTCCGACCACTGCCCGTTTCATGCAGGCACTGTTGCCTGCCCTGGCTTGTACATGTTCACCCCGGACACCCTAAACCCGTCAGTCGGTCGGGTTCGTCACGAGTCGGCTGACATTGTTCTCTTTGCGGATATGGATCACGTTGTCCAGACTGGCAGCGAACGTATCGTCATGGCTGATGAGGAACAGTTGCCGAAATCCCCGGATTTCCCGGATGCGTTGGGCCAACTCAGCTCTGCGTTCCTCGTCCAGGTTAATTGTAGGTTCATCAAAGAAAGCAAACTGTACGTTTGAGAGACTGCGTAGCAGGGCCAGAATGACGGCGAGAGCGGCCGTCATCTGTTCACCTCCGGAAAGCTGCTGGTAATCAAGTTTCTCACCGCCAACGCGGAGCTGGATGCCGAAATCTTCGGTCCAGCACAGATGCCTGGTGTGGTCATTCATCAGCTGGCAGAAAAACTGGTTGGCTTCCTGGCTGATCTGTTCGATCAGGGCAGCCGTGATCTGGGGCTGTACAGTATTCAGCAGGTTGCGCAAGTAAACCAGATGTTCTTCCCGGCGTTTGCGCACGGTATGTTCCTGGTGAACCTCCACCCGTTGCTGCGCCCGGGCTGCCAAGGTCTGCAGTTCCGCCTGCAGCTTGGTCCTGTTCTCCTCAACATCCTCGTATCTCGTTTCAGCACGGGTCAGTTCGGTGCGCAGTGTTTCCTGCTCTTGGCGCAGATGCATGTGCCAGGCTGCATCGTAGGCCAGGGTCCGGTCTGCCAGGGAGGTCTCCAGTTCCTTGATCTTGGTCTGCAGGGATGCATGCTTGGCCTGGAGTGTCTCGAACTGCAAGCGGTGTGCCTCCAGACTGCGCGCTCGTTCAGTGTGGGCAATGACGAGTTCATAGCCTGAACGGGAGGCCTCCTGTCCGGCCCGCAGTTGGGTTTCCTGTTCTTCCAGACCTGCGAATTCCGCTTCCTGCAATTGGCATTGTTGCAATTCCTGCTCCAGGCGCTGCAACCGGGATGCCCACTCTTCCCTTTCCGCCGGGATGGTTGCAGCGCTGGCCAACTGCATCTCGATGGCACGATACCGCTCCGCACCGGGCAGCAACCGGTCCGCCAACGCCTGCAAGTGCTGCTTGCGTTCCCAGTCCTGCTGGGTTGCGGCCAATTCCGCGGTACGTTGTGTCTGCTCCTGGAGCAGGATTTGGCGCCTGGCCTCCACTGCATCCAGATCCCGTTCGTTTTGCAGTTGACTGGCATCTGCCCGCAAGCCGGCCGCTGCCTGGCAGGATGCAGTTTGTGCCTGCGTCTGGACTCCCAGCTGGCGTTCCAGATCTGTCAGCTCCCGTTGTACGGTCGTGGTGGCATGATGATTTTGCGCGAGCAGATCGTGCTGCTGGTCGGGCGAAAGTGGTTGTTGGCAAATGGGACAAATGGCTTGTGGCATCGCGTCGTCTGCCGGTGCCGAGACGCTGTGCAAGGTTTGCTCCTGTTCCGTGAGACTGTCCAGACGGGTCTGCAAGCGAATTCGTTCACGATCCAATGTGCTCCAGCTTGCAGCTGCCTGTGCCGCCTTGCTGTCCTCCCGTTCCGCCTGTTGGCGGAGCCGGGTGCCCTGGGCCAGCTGGGTCGTAACCTGCTCGTGCTCCGCTGCGTTCTGTTGCAATCTTGTCTTGACGGCTGCCAGGTTCGCCTGGGCCTCGGCCAGGGAGTCTGCAGTCACGGTCAAACCGTACAGTTCCCGTTCTGCTGTGCCGTACTGTTCCGCTTCATCGGCCAGGCCGACGGCTTCTTGCCGCAGGCTTTCCAGTTCCGCCATTTGCGCTGCCAAAGCCTGATGCCGTTCCTGGCACATTGACTGTTCCGCCGCGATATGAGCTGTGCGGGTTTGCAGAGTGCGGTGCTTGTCCTGTTTCTGCCGTACCTGATTCAGAGCGTGTTCGGCTGCCAGGTAGCGATCGTGATCCGGCTGGTTGTGCTTCACTGCATCATGGGCCTTCCGGGCCTCTTGCAGATTGGCCGTGGCCACCTGCAGCTCCTGCGTCGTGCGCCCGAGCTCCAGCTGCGTTTGGTCGTGCTGGCCTTGGGTTGCCTGCAGCTTGGCCTGGGCCTCTTCCAATTGGCCAATCTGGTCCGCAAGGGCACGCAACCGGTCTTCCTGGTCCTGAATTTGCTGTCGTAGCGCAGCGGCTGTCTGTTCCAGGTCCTGAAACTCCTGTTCCTTGTCTTCCCGCTTCTCAAGTTGCACATCCAGACGGGCCAGTTGCACCTCTTGTTCATGCACGATTTCCCGAATATATTTTTCGGTACTCAGCAGGCCCTTGTATGCGTCCCGGTACTTGCTGACGTTCAGGAGAGGGCCAAAGTGGGCTTTCCGGACGGCCGGTGTTTCCAGAAACGGACTCTGAAAATTGCCTTGCGGTACACCGATGGCATGCTGAAAAAGCTCCTTGCGCAAATCGGGAGAGCTTGCACCCATGGCCTGCTGCAGGAATATGCGGACGTCCCGCTGTCCTTCACAGACCCGGTAGTCTTCATCGCAATTGTGTACGTAGGCGAGTCTGCGGCCCAGATAGCGCACGACCTCATAGGTGTGACCGTCGTGCGGATGCAGAAAGCGGACGCGAATTGACCCCGCGCGTTTGCCCTGGCGCAGCAGGCTGGAAGCTTTGGGGGACGAACTGTCAAACAGGGCGAAGCCGAGGGCTTCCCGGATGGTACTCTTGCCGGCACCATTCGGGCCTGCAATGCCATTGATGCCCTCGGTGAAGGAAATCACCGCTTCCGTATAGGACTTGATATTGGAGAGTTCCAATTCAATCAGCTGCATGATTGTCAGTCGTGGTGCGGGTATCGTATGCACTCAGTGTCGCATAAAGGTCCTTGGGCGAAGCGTCTGTCAAGACCTGCATCATCAAATCATGGGCAGCGGAGCGCCAATGGGCAGCGTCTGCCTTGTATCGTGGATGCTCCCGTATGGTGTCAAGCAGAACCTGCTGCTCGATGTCGTACAAAGTCCTGTGACTGGATAGACCCTGCACTGTCTCCGGGTTGTCCGCGGGCTGCAGGTGTATCTGGCAGTACAGCGGCTCCACAAGGTCAGACACCTGCTCTTTCATCAGGTTCAAATCCAACAGTGACGAGGGGAAATTCAGTCTGCCCCACAGGGTGATGTGCACCAGGGGAGCACGGTGTTCGCCGTTGGCGGCGGACTCCGGATCGTAGCCGCGACCCAGGCTTGTCAGGAGGTCCTGCTGCAGCTGTTCCGGGGTCTGGGCCCGATTTACGTTGAAGCGAAACTTCAGCCAGGGCCGAATGGGAGAGCGCAAATGGGTTACCCTATGGACCGGCTGTTGGTTTGTATCCACTTGCACCAGCTTGACGCCAACCGGATTCCGGTCATCCAGGATATCGGAGGCCGTGATCTCAAGGCTGCCCGGATTGTAGATCCAGCCATCGTGCTCAAAAGGCTTGTGGTAGTGTCCCAGAGCTACATAATCCACGCATGGTTGCAGAGGCATCAGATCCCCAACGGTCAGGGTCCCGGTTACATTGCGCGCGATCTTGCCTTCCAGGCCTGTATGAAGCATGAGTATGCTGTATTGCACGTCTTCACGGGGGGTATTCTGCAGCACTTGGGTCCAGGCCGCCAGGGCCGCCTTGGTACCTGCGCCCTTGAAACCCATGCCGTATACTCGTACACCCGGCAGGGGTTCACTGAAATTCCCTACCGGGTTCCTGGCCGATGCCGGCTGCATTGTGTCTGCATCGTCCGGCACGAAATTCAGGAGTTGCAACAGGCCCTGCTTTTCTGCCAGAAACCGGATCCAGCTCATGTCCCCGCTGGCGTACTGCGGTTTATCGTGATTGCCTTCGATCGCCAGGCAGGGGATGCGGGCCTGATGCAGAGGTGTCAGAATCTGTATCACTTGGGTCAGGGTGTGCGGTGCTACCCGGGAGGGCTCGTGGAAGAGATCACCAGCCAGCACGACAAAGTCCACCCTGTGCTGCAGGGCCTGCTGTACAGCCCACATCAGGGCCCGGGCGTAATCGTTGTATCTGTCCTTCAGGCCGTACTGGCGGAAGCCCAAGTGGGTATCCGCGATATGCATAAAGGAAAATTCCATACAGCCTGTCCTGTGGAGAAAATCTGGAAGGCGGGTACCGTACCGGGTTGGAGCCCTGCACGGTACACAGCAGGGTTAGCGGAAGCGGGTGGCAGTCTCTTTGCCTGCCTGGCCCAGCACACAGCGCATGGTGTCCAGCGTGATGGTTTCCCGTAGGCCCAGGCGCTGCAGCGCCTGGATGCCTTCGGCATGATCCGCATCAATCTGGACCTTGATCCGGAACCCTGGCTGCTCCCCTATGGCCTGGGCTATGGCCGCCGCCATTACCTCTTCATAATGGCCGTAGCGCTGGGAACGGGTCCACCAGGATATGTCGTGCTGGCGCTGCCAGCCATGGCTGTGCACAATGGCGGCCGTGGCATAGTGTCCAGCGCTGGTACGAATGCCGAACCGGTGCCGGCGACTCCGACCCAGAAGCGCATCGATGCGTTCTCCCATACGCTGCGGCCAGTCGCTGACAAACTCGCTCTGCCGCAAGGGATGCCACCACTGGGTATGGTATTCCACTTGACTGCGGGCCAAGTCGTATATCTTGCGCCACTCTTGGCCGGGAATCCCGGTCACCATCGCTGGCGGCGGTGACGGCATCTGGGCCAAAGGCGTACAGCCTTTCAGTTCGGTAGTGCCGCCCATGCGGCTGAAGCCGTGTTTGGCGTACAGATCGAGGGCAATCCGGTTGTTGCTGCGCACCTGGAGGACAGCGTACTGGGCACCCATTTCCTTGAGATAAGCGATGGCGTGTACCAGCAGTTTGCGGGCGATGCCCTGCCGCTGATGCGAACGAGCTACGGCAATGTTGGCCATTTGCCAGCGTCGACCGTAGGGATCCATGCGCTGCAGGGAAACATTGCCGACCACTTTGGCCATGTCTATCCAGACGAAGCCGTCAAAAGGGCTGTAGGTACTGAAGGAATTCAGATAGCCGAGGCGCAGTATACGTGCCAGGTTGCCGAAGATCTGGAGCTCCCGCAAGGCGGAGGTGCTGGCTTCATCCAGTTCTCCGGCAAAAGCTTCACTGACCAGATCCGCTACCTGGCGCAAGTCCCGCGTGATTTCAAAGGGCCGAATGCCAGACTGCGGTGCCGGATTCCGGGCGGTAAGCGGGACGGACGACATCATTGGCTCTGGGTGTGGTCAAGATGCATTCAGCTCGCGATGCGTACCATGGCCGGGCGCAAGACCTGTTCCTTGAACATGTAGCCGGTACGGACCGTGTCCACGATTTCACCGCTTTCGTGGTCTGCACTCTCCAGTTGCTGGACGGCTTCATGCCGGCCGGGATCGAAAGCCCCTGTCGCTTTGATGGGCGTGACGCCTGCTTCCCCCATCACTTTGCCGATCTTGGCGTGGATTTGCTCAATACCCTGCAGCCAGGACTGATGGCTGTCGGCTATGGCTGCCGGACTGTTGGCCAGCGCCAATTCCAAATCGTCCAGGACTGCCAGGATCTTGGCGGCAAAGCGCTGGGTGGCACGATCCACCTGCTCCTGGGCCAGACGGTCCAAGCGCTTCCGGGCATTTTGGAAGTCGGCGGCCATGCGCTGCATTTCCACTTCGGTAGCGGCTTTCTGCACGGCGAGATCCTCTGTTGCCTGGATCGCGGCCGCATGGGCGGCGGTCATCTCGATCAGGGTCGCCCGCAGCTCCTCTTCGTTCAGGGTGGCATAGGGGTCTTGTGTATCCTCTGCCAGTGGCTCCGGTGCCGAATCTGCCGGTTCGCCAGGTTCCTCCGGCAAATCTTCCTGTGTCATTGCTTTGGTTGCTTCGCTCATTGCGCAGTTCTTTCGTTTCCTGTCAGATGTGCGGTGCAGTATGCACCAGGGAGTTGCGTACGAACGCACTCATCAAGGCCGCCATGAAACGGACGGCTCCCATATTGTAACCATAGGCCATGCGCACGGGACCCGCTACGCCCACTATGCCCGTGGCCCGATCCGGAATGCCGTAACTGGACAGTACCAGGCTCATGTCCGTGAACTCCGCCCATTCCTTTTTCCCGTCACCGGCAATGAGGACCTGGACGTCCCCCGGCTGGTTGGAATATACCAGGAGATCATCCATGTGAAGCCATGAATCGAAGGCTTCCACCACCCGTTGCAAACGGTGACGCTCGGCAAATTCGGGGGCTTCCAGCATGCGGCCCAGCCCCTGCCGTACGATGGGCATGCGGGTCTGGTCCTGCAGCGTGGGCATGGCTTCCAGGATACTGTTGCCGTACACCTGGGCACGGGCCGAGAGCATCGGCAGCTTTTCCTGGATTTCGGGATGATTCAGGCCAGCCAGGAGATTGTTCAGCTCGCGGCTGATGTTGCTCAGATCCTGCTGGGGGAGTATTCGGGGCATGTTCAATACCCGCTGATGCACCTGACCCTCATCCAGGACCAACACCATCAAGACCTGGCTGGCATGGATGGCGATGAGCTCGACGTGCTTGAAGCAGTAGGATGTGAAGGCCAGTTCCGTGGCCAGGGCCAGGCTGCGCGACACCGAAGACAGCAGGCGGGTAGCGTCCTGCAGCCAGTCCCGGGACCCCAGCATCAGGGCATCGAACTGGTCCTGGATGCCTTGGCGCCGTGCTGGAGACAGCTGCTGCTCTCCTACCAGATAGTAGACATAAAGGCGATAGCCCTCCAGCGACGGCATGCGTCCCGAGCTGGTATGGGCCTTGGTGAGCAGGCCATGCCGCTCCAGTTTGGCCATGTCGTTGCGGATGGTGGCGGCACTGACCCCCAGGCTGTAGTTGCGGGTGATCGTTTTGCTGCCCACCGGTTTTACGTGCGTGACGTATTCCTCGATGACGATGCGCAGTACCTGCCGCTGGCGTGGGGACAGTTCCTGATAGATCCGTTCCGGATCAAACTGGGCTGCACGGGCGGGAAGAGGAGATTGCTGCATCATACAAGAGGTTGCCAGGGGCAAAACCGTTCGTCTATAGTAGCAAAGCCATCCGCGCTGCGTCAACGAAAGGAGGGCTCTGCTGGCTGTACGGGAACGCGTGCCGCTCGGTTCCGGCCAGAGAGTACCCCAAACACGTGAGTCTGACTGCCTGGTACCCCTTGCTCCATGCAGGACATGACAGTACAAGGGGTTCGGCTGGCCGGCCCCGGATCCCAGTCGCTGGGGTCAGCTTCCAGCCCATCCCGGCCAGGGTTGTGCCGGGCACCGTGGAGACATGCAGGAGAAGGTTATGCGGCCGGGACAGCTGGCCATCAGTGTTCCGGCCTTGCCCACGGAGGGGACTGCCGGTCCCTGGCCCATACCGATACCCTGTACGGCAGGGGTTTGCCACCGTCAATAGGCATCGGGATGGGTCCGAAACAGGATCTTCCAGGCCGTGATGGCCATGATCTTGAAGTCCAGGCCAATGGACCAGTTTTCGATGTACCACAGGTCATACTTGATGCGTTCCTCAATGGAACTGTCGCCGCGCAGGCCGTTGATCTGTGCCCAGCCGGTGATGCCACCCTTTTCCTTGTGTCGCTCCATGTAATTGGGCACTTCGCGCCGAAACGCTTCCACGTAGACGGGCCGTTCCGGCCGCGGGCCCACAATACTCATTTCGTTCATGAGTACGTTGATGAAGTTGGGCAGTTCATCCAGGCTCTTGGAACGCAGGAAACGCCCCATGCGGGTCCGGCGCGGATCGTCCCGTTTGGTCCATCCCGGGCCATCTGATTCGGCATCTTCCCGCATGGAGCGGAATTTCAGCATATGGAAGGGCACCGCGTCCAGGCCCATACGAACCTGGGTATAGAACACGGGCCCCGGACTTTCGAGCTTGATGAGCAGGGCATACAGCAGCAGCAGGGGACTCAGGAAGACCAGGGCCACGGCACTGAACACGACGTCGATGACCCGTTTCAGAACCACCTTCCAGCCTTGCAGGGCAACGTCCCGCATGGTGATCAGGGGCAGTCCTGCCAGGTCACCGATGCTGACCTCCCGGGCCATGATCTGAAACAGATCCGGGATGACGCGGATGCCGACTTTCTCCCGCTGACAGGAGCTGATGATAGCGACGATTTCCTCGTGGGAGGCTTCGGGCATCCCGATGATGACTTCGTCTATGGCATGGGCATGGATAAGGTCGGGAATGTCCTCGCGGGTCCCCAGAATGGGCACGTCATCCAGTCTGTCCGTGGTGGGTTCGGCTTCATCGGTGACGGCGCCGACAATGGCGAAGCCCAGTTTGGGGGTGTACTTCACCTTCTGCAGGATGAAAAGGGCGGTAGGTCCGCAGCCGACGAGCAGTACCTTGTCCGTGCCTACGCCCCGACTCTGGGCCAGCCACTGGATCTGAGTATGTACAATACGCCCGACCGCAATCAGGAGCGATGTGAAACACCAGATAAACACGATCTGGCGTCGATACACGTCGAATTCGGGGATGATCATGGCCAGCAGGGCCAGCACCAGCAAGACCAGTACCAGATTGACCAGGAAAATCTTGATGGTTTCGTCCAGATGGCTGATGGGACGGCGCCGCTGGTACATGTGCAGCCAGATGAAGGCCCCCAGCAAGGCCGGCGTGTGGGTGGCCGGCAGCACCAGCCACTCCAGGAATGGCCCCATCACCACGTTGGGACCCAATTTCGTGATCCAGTAAGCCAGATAGTGGCCGGCCCCCAGGCAGGCGAGATCCGTAATGCCCAGGGTCACCAGAAAAAGGATTTGGGCCTGGGTCAGCAGGCCGGGCTGTGTGCGTTTGGGCGGTGGCGTGGCGATGGCAGACAAAGGTGTGACCCGGTGTGATGCAGCACAATGAGACAATTATAGTATTTGGCCCGACACAGAGGCGTGGTGCAGCCCATCAGGACGTGAACCGGGGCATAATTCCGGACACGGTCCTGTCCCGCCGGAATCGGGATCTATGGTGTATATTGTAGGCACTTCGTCGCAATCCGTGCGCCTCCCGGCATGCGGTGTGCCTGTACCTGCGCCCATGTATACGTCCTCCCGCTCCCCAGGCATGTTCCGGTCCGGCCCCGACAGACAGTGGTCTGTCCCGGGAGCCCAGTGGGACACGTTTGTGGCAAACCATCCCGGGGCCCACTTCCTGCAGACCAGTGGCTGGGGTCGGCTCAAGAGCCACTTCAATTGGACAGCGTATCACGTCGTGTGCCCGGACGCCTCCGGGCATATCATGGCAGGTGCCCAGTTGTTGCATACGCGGCGGCGCGGTGTTTCCATGGGCTACGTCCCGCGGGGACCTTTGCTGAACTGGGATGACAGGGACCAGGCGGTAGAGATGCGGGACCGGATGATCGCCCTGGCCCGTGCCCGCGGCATGCACTTCATCAAGATTGAGCCGGAGCTGGAGGATCTACCCGCACAGCGCCTCGTGTTGCGCGAGCTGGGTTTCCAGCCCAGTACCCGGACGATCCAGCCGCGCAGTACCATCCGGGTGGATCTGCAGGGCTCGGAGCAGGACCTGCTGTCCCGCATGAAGAGCAAGTGGCGGTACAACATTCGGAAGTCCATGCGCAGCAGCACCTGTATTCGGCCCGGTACCGTGGATGACCTGAACACCTTTCTGGCTCTTCTGGACGAGACCAGTGCACGGCATAACTTCCCCCATCATTCCTTGTCCTATTATCGGCAGGCCCTGGAAGCCCTGCCGGACACCCTGTGCCTGTTGCTGGCCGAAGTACAGGGCGAGGCCGTGGCGGCCGTAGTCGTGGCGGCGGTAGGGTCCGGCGCCTGGTATCCGTGGGGGGCCAGCAGTGCCCGTCAGCGCCAGGCCATGCCCAACTATGGCCTGCATTACGCGGCTATGCAATGGGCCCGGGAACGACAGGCGACCTATTACGACCTGTGGGGCATTCCGTCCGTCCTGGGGGAACTGGCACGCTCGATACGCCTGGGCGACGCCCGGCAGGCGTGGCCCCACACGTTGCCCGTGGATCTGCAGAAGTTGCCCAAACGGGATCTCTGGTCCGTCTATCGTATGAAACAGGGGTTTGGCGGCCGCATTGTGCACCTGGTGGGCGCATGGGACTTGCCGATCCAGCCGGCAGCCTACCGCCTGTACCTGATGGGTGACCAGGGTGTGGAACTGGCCCGTACGGCCAGGTACCGGACCCGGGAATGGCAGCGCCAGGCACCGGACACTGCATCCACAGCCCGACGTCCGTCTCCGGCACCAGAGCTGTACTTGGAAGAAGTGCGGGACAGCCAGGGGTGGGACCAGGACTTGGTCCAACAGCCCCGGGCCAGTTTCATGCAAAGCTGGGCATGGGGCGAGGTGAAAGCACAGGCCGGCTGGCAGCCGGTGCGGTATCGCATTCGGACTGCCAATCGGACTGCCGTCGGCCAGTTCCAGATTCTGTATCGCCGTGTCCATCCCCGCTTGCCCCTGTGCGTTGCCTATGTGCCCCGGGGCCCCGCGCTGGATTGGACTGACGCAAGCCTGGTGGACTTTGCACTGGCTGCCATTGAACGCTGTGCACAGTCGCGTGCCTGCCTGTTTGTGCGTCTCGATCCCAATGTCCGTCGGGACCTGGCCCCGGGCATGGCAGCCATCACGTGTCTGGGCGAGCGCAACTGGCACTTCAGTGAACGTCCCACCCAGTTTCAGAACACAGGCTATTCGGCACTGCGGGCAGATCCGGATCAACAGCTGGCGTCCTTCCGGAGCCGTTGCCGCAACAAGGTGCGACAGGCCCGGCGCAGCAAGCTGACCATCCGCCACGGTACGCTGGCCGATCTGCCGGCGTTCCATCGCCTGTACGCGGATACCGGGCAACGCAAGGGCTTTGCCGTCCGTGACTGCACCTATTACCGCACCGTACTGGCCCTGTGCAATCTGGAGGAAGGCCCCGACGCCGGGAGCGCACTGCGCAGCGCCCTGCTTTTGGCCGAACATCCGGAACTGGGGTTGGTCGGAGGTGTTTGCCTGCTGGCCCTGGGGTCCTGGGCCTGGTATCTCTACGGTGCCAGCCGTGAAGATCTGGCCCGGCAGGACCGGGCCACGGGCTGTGCCTATCCCAATCACGGGCTGCAGTGGGAAGCCATGCAATGGGCTTTGGAACAGGGCTGCACCGAATATGACTGGTGGGGTGCACCGCTGGACCCGCAAGACAGGAACGACACCCTGTACGGCGTCTGGCGCTTCAAGCAGGAATTTGGCGCCCGCCTGCAGCCCCTGGTAGGCGCGTGGGATTATTACTGTCTGCCGGGTCCGGCACAGCCGGCATCCCGCCTGGTGCACTCCCTGCGCCAGCGGTTGCAGGCTGAGACCATCATACGTGGAGCGCTCCCTGTATAACGGTGCCATCGGGTATCCGGTAGGGTGCTCCGGACCGGTTGCAGATACTGGCTTCACCCTTGATCACCACATCCTGCCCGAACCGCACGTCTCCCGTGATGGACAGTGACTGGCACTGCACCAGGGATGGCGAGCCGTGGGGAAACCGCTTCTGCATATCGGTGAGTACGCTGTAATAGGCCGGATCCAGTGAAACCGCCGGCGCCTGGCGCAGAGCCGGGCTGCTCCGCTGCGAGTTCATGGCCAGCCGGAAGGCGGGTGTCTGCCGGTACACGTCCGACTGCATCACCAGCAGATCTTCGCAACGCTTGACGGGCAGGAAACGCGTGCGGGGTACCTGCAGCGCGGATGCCCCGGGCATCAGGGAAATGGCGGCCCCCATGGCGCTCTCCATCTGGATTACTGCGGGGGAAGCGGGTTGGGTTGGATCTACCGGCTTGCGGTTGAAAATGGGAGGCAGCGGCAGGAAACCCTCGTGCCGCTGCAGCATCCGCCGCAGGTACGGCAGATGGATCCAGACGTTGTTGGTGTTGAAAAACTGGTAGGTCCCGATGTCCTGAAACTGCTGCAATTCATCGTCCGGGCATTGGGCATACTCCCGGATCAGGAACTGTCCTTGTCGGTCCTGGGCCAGATGTCCGCCTTTCCGATCCGAGACCGTACGGTGCGTGACTTCCATGAGCATCGGAAGCTGCCGCTCGGCCATGTAGCCCAGAATCCGGATATCCAGGCTGGCCCCGAGATTGTCCGTGTTGCTGATGAATGCATACCGGTATCCCTGTTGGATGAGGGTGTCCAGTAGGCCGGTAGTGTAGAGGGAAGAATAAATGTCCCCGTGTCCCGGGGGACACCATTCCTTAGCCGGATCGGCCGGCCAATTCACCGGCAGCAGGGTGTCCGCCGCGATCTTGGGTATCTGGTGCTGCTGGAAATCCAGATCCATGCCGTTCTGCAGATGGCGGTAGGTCTCCAAGGCGGCAAGGGTGGCGGCCCTGCTGTGAACACTGTTCATGAACATGAGAGGGATCGGCTTGCCGAGCTGCCGGCGCAGAAAGGTGACCTGCTGGACGATGAAGTCCAGAAAGTTCATGCCGTCCCGGATCGGTATCAGGCTCTTGGACTGACTGAGCCCCATACTGGTGCCCAGCCCCCCGTTGAGCTTGAGAATCAGAACCTGTCCGGCGTGGGCATGCCCGGTGCGTTCACAGGTCCCCAGTTCTGCGTAATCGGTCAGATGCGTCACCGGCCGGGCATCGCGAGACGGAATCAGGCCTGATTCCCCTTGGCAAAGAAGTCGGTAGTAATGCCGGAACGCCCGGATGGCCGCACAGGGCTGCCGGACTGACTGCATACGGGCACAGCCGGTCGCCAGACCGGGCAAGGTGGAAGCGGCAACAGGTACGGAATCGGAAGACAGGTTGCAGGCCATGCGGAGATCAGTGCAGGAGTACAGAGCGTTGGCGGAAACGAAGGGGGAGGGTTACCAGCCCATGGCACAACCGTCCTTACGTGGGTCCGAGCCGCCCGTCAGAGTGCCCGTCGCCGGATCCCGGCAGATGATCTGGCCACCGCCAAAACCGCCACGGGCCAACCCGGAACGTACAGTGACACGATGTCCGCGGCGGGTCAGTTCCTGTATCACCGAAGCGTCGTAGCCCTCTTCCAGGGCTACCAGCCCTCCCGGTGCGTTGCGCCCCATGCTGTTGGCCTGGCCCATGACCGGGCCACTCAACTGCCAGCGTGGTGCGTCCAGGGCACGTTGCGGAGGCAAGTGCTCGGTATACATGCGCACCATCATCTGCAGGTGCCCTTGCGGTTGCATGAAGCCGCCCATGACGCCCAGGCTGGCTCGCAGGTGGGAACCTTCCGTAACCAGGGCCGGAATAATGGTGTGATAAGGCCGCTTGTGGGAGGCCAGGGCATTGGGATGTGCCGGGTCCAGTTCAAACAGGGCGGCCCGATTTTGGAGACTGACACCGGTGCCCGGCACGACCAGACCCGATCCGGTACCCTGATAGAGGCTGTTGATGAAGCTGCAGGCATTGCCCTCGCCATCAATGACGGAAAGATATACCGTGTCGGAGCCCCTGGCCGGTACACCGTAGGGCACGTCCTGTGCCGCCTTGTCCATGGCGATGGCAGACCGCCGCTGATCCAGATACGTGTCCTGCAGCAGGTCCTGGACGGGAAAGGCCGCCCAGTCCGGATCGCAGACATACTGCTGGGCATCGGCAAACCCCAGACGCATGCATTCGATCTGAACATGCAACCGGTCGGTTGCGTTCATGGTTTCCAGGTCGAAACCGGCCGCGAGCCCCAGGGCGATCAAGGCGGCCAGGCCCTGGCCGTTGGGTGGGCATTCGTGCAGGGTGTATCCGCGGAAGTTCCGGTGCAGACTGGATTCCCAGGTGCTGGTGTGCGCGGCCATGTCCTCCGGAGTAATCCAGCCGCCATACTGCTGTACGTGTGCGGCCAGTTGCTGGGCGAATACGCCCGCATAGATATAGGAGGGTCCCTCGGCGGCAATAGCACGCAGCGTGCAGCCCAGTTCGGGCAACCGTATGACCTCGCCCGGGCGCGGCGCCCGACCTTCAATCAAGAGTTCGTGGCCACTGGGTTGTGGTGGCCCCTTGTCCAGGTCCGGGGATTCCCAGTCTGCGCTGCGCAGCAGTTTGCCCACCTGGGACTGCCATCCCAGGGCAATCCATTCGGAAACCGGATAGCCTTCCTCGGCATAGCGGATGGCGGGCAGCAGCACATCCGCCAGCGTCATGCGGCCATGCCGCTGGAGCAAATCGTGCCAGCCGGCCACGGTACCCGGGATGCTTACAGAGTGGCCGGTGCATTGGGGCATGCGCGTGTAGCCCAGGGCCTGCAAGTCGGCAATGGACGCCTTCCCGGCGGCCCGGCCGGAGCCATTGAGGGCACTGACAGCAGCATCCCGGGCATCGTAGAAGAGAGCGAAGCAATCACCGCCAATGCCGGTGGAAATGGGTTCGACTACGTTCAGGACGGCTGCCGTGCCTACCGCCGCATCCGCTGCATTGCCGCCCTGACGCAATATCTCCAGGCCGGCCTGGACCGCCAAAGGCTGGCTGGTGGCTACCATGCCGTTGCGGGCATGGACATCGCTGCGGCGCGAATTGAATGGATGGGTCAGTGCCATGAAAATCCCTTGCCGGTTTTCTACATCATAACGGAAGTGACATCCGAAAGGGGTAATTGAAAATCCGATTGGCAGGACTGCAGGGTGAGATGGTAACCGAGATTATGGCCTGCAACCCCAAGAATCAGTAGAATCACAGGGCTATGAGTTTCATCATTGATTACATCGCCAGTCTGGCCTCATGGATCTACGGCCTGTGTGGCCTGATTGCCCTGTATTATCTCTATCAGGTCCGTGTCATCCGGCGGGAGCGGCTGCAGGCCATTTTTGCTCTGGAAAGGGAACGGGCCGCACGCTCCATGGTTCATGTACTCACCCGGGTTACAGGACTGATCCTGCTGATGAGTGCCACGTACTTTATCAGCAACGTCATGGCGCGCGCGGTGGAAATGGAACAGGATGCGAACGGCAGTGTCCCGGTGGTCGCAGCCGTACCGGACAATGCAGGCGGGCTAGCGACGCCCACCCCGCTGTCGGCAGTGGGGGAAGAGGAAGCGGTTGCCGTGGAAGGCGTGCTGGAGTTGTACAGCGTACCTGCCTGTGAAGACGAAAACGCTACCATCCTCACACCCGGCGTGCAGCAGGAAATCACCGGTGCGGTTGTGATGACGGGTATAGCTACCCATGACGACTTTGCGGCCTACTACATTGAAATCGCGCCGGGAGCCACACCCCAGGACAATGATTTCACACTCCTGGGCCAAGGCAGCAACCAGGTCCGGGGCGGGCACTTGCTGGATTTTGATACTTCACCCCATATCTCGGGCGTGTATTCCCTGCGCCTGCGGGTGATGGATTTGAATGGGGAGTTCGTAGGATCCTGCCAGGTGGAAGTCCGTATCGTTGCGGGCTGAGAGTCCCCGGCATCAGCTGTGGCCGCAGTTCGGCCGAGACCCGCGTCTGCCGGGCGACAGCGCTGCCCGGACTATTGCGGATAGTACAGAACGGTATCGGGCAGAAAGGCCGCCCAGGCAAACCAGAAGTGATCGAACGCGATGCGGGGCGTCAGGGCCTGGCCCGCCAGGGGGCCCTCAACCGCCTGTCCGCGGATATTCCAGGTGCTGCCCGTCTGCCTGTCGGTGAACAAGCCCGCGCCCGCGGTCTCGAAGTCCAGTACCTGATCTGCCAGCCGACGCTCGAATACGCCTACACTGCCAATGTCCCGGGCATGGCCGATATCCTGTTCCGACAGCGCCGACGACATGCCAAACTGGTGGAACACCACAAATCCCGGATCCGCTTCGTCCCGGGTGTACTGGACAATACCCGCCTCACTGACGGCGTCGAAGGGTATCGCCACACTGGAGTTGTCCGGAAACAGAACGCCGACGACGCGGTCGAGAGGCTCCAGCCGCGGGTCGGGTTCGCCGGCAAACAGTACCAGATTCCCACCCCGGCTCAAGTTGCTTCCGTACGTGTCGTAGTTTGCATAGGGATTGGTGCCATAGGTGCGGCTGTAGAGGTCAAGCGGGCGGGCCAGAACGTCGCCGGCCGGAAACAGGCGCTGAAACTCGCTGAAAGGCAGAACCTGACTGGCCAGAAAGTTCAGCTGGGTGGTGCTGTATTCGCCGACGATGGCCTGGCCGGTGAATTGCTGCCACCACGATTCGGTCTGGCGGTCGTACATCACCAGATCGCTGTTGCGCAAATTGCCCGTGGTGCCGAAGTCCAGGATTTCCGCACCGACACGGCGATCGAACACGATGCTGGCATTGCACAGAGGACAGAACGTTACTGTGACGGGATGGCCAGCCAAGTTGTCATTGACGATTTCGTGCCACATGAGAATGGCCAGGGGATAGGCCCGGGCCGTGCCGTCGACTTCGTATACGATGACCGGGGAGGTGTCCGTAAGCCAGGTGGCGGCCTCGTCGATGCTTTCGTAGGTGGGGGCATCCAGCGCCGGTATCCCGTCTTTGGGCGGTCCGCCCGAGCGGATTTCCGCATAGTCAATCACGCGCTTGGTAAAGTCTGTGCGCCAGCCCCGGGTGCTGAAGGGCAACCGTTCGTCCAGGGCCTGGCTGTCTACCGTATGCGGTTCCGCCGGGGCCAGGGCAGAACCGGCAGCTGCCGGCCGGGCAGGACTGTCTGTGTCCGCGGCAGGGGATGGGGCTTCCGGCGGGGGAATGGTGCAGGCCGCCAGCAGGCAGGTGAACAGGCAGGCAGTCAAGGTGGCCCAGACGCCACGGCAGACAGGATTGTGCATGGCAGATTCCTCGTGGTAGGCTCGCTGCAGGCGTAAGTAACGGGTTAGCGGGAACAGGGTGTGACGGGGCAGACCGCACCGAATCCTGTCCGGCCAAACCTGGATAGCGTCTGATTCCAGTCTGATTTCTGTCTGGTTAAGGAGCATATCATAAGGGCACGAATGGCGCGGTATCCCCCCTTACACATCCTTGTCTCCAGCCTCATGCGGGTTGGCAGAGAGAGCTTTGGACACAGACAGCTTAGACATGGTATATTCCTCCTCCCATGAACTGTTTTCCATCCTGGAGCCCATGTTCCGGGAACTGGTGCAGACAACAGAGGCCATGGACCGCTTCAGTGAGTCCAACCTGGTGATTCGGCTAGTTTTCGATGACCTGGAGGCCTCGATCTTGCTGGATGGACGCACCGGGGAAGTGTTTTGGGAAGAACGGCCCGGGCGCGTGGATCTGGAATTGATCATGTCGTCAGCGCTGTTTCACGACATCATGATGGACGTGGCATCGTTGCGGACCTCCTTCATGCAGGGCACGATGCGTTCCAAAGGCAACGTCTTTCGGGCTTTGCCCCTGGCCGAACTCATCACGGCGGCCCAGCCCATTTACCACACCCTGGTATCCTCCGCTCCGGCTATGGGGCAGAACACCGCCTGACTCGCATCATGAACGATATTGAACGGGTCAAGGAGGCCATAGATTTGGTGGACGTGGTGGGACGCTACGTGTCCCTGGAACGCGCGGGCAGCAATTTCAAGGCTTGCTGTCCCTTTCACCAGGAAAAGACGCCCAGCTTCGTTGTTTCGCCGGAGAAGCAGTACTGGCACTGCTACGGGGCGTGTGGGGAAGGCGGTGATGTGTTTTCCTTCCTGATGAAGATGGAGAACCTGGAATTCTACCCGGCCCTGCAAAGACTGGCGGCCCAGGCAGGCATTGAATTGCAGTCTGCACGGCAAGGCCCGCGGGTTCATCCGCATACGCCCCTGTACCAGCGTATGGCCCAGGCCGTGACATTTTACCGGCAGCAGCTCCTGAAGAGTCCCGAGGCGCAGGCCGCCCGCACGTACGTGACGGAACGGGGTATCACACCGGAAATTGCCGACCGGTTTCAACTGGGCTACAGCCCCCGCGGGGGCCAGGCCCTGTTCGCGTTCATGCGGCAGCATCAGGTCAATCCCGACAGTCTGGTCGAACTGGGCCTGCTCTACCGGAATCCGGACACCGGCCACTATGTCGATCGCTTTCGGGCTCGTCTCATGATCCCGATCCTGAATCACCGTGGCCACGTGATTGGCTTTGGCGCCCGGGTCCTGGACGGGGCTCCGCCCAATGCGCCTAAGTACATCAACTCGGCCACTACGCCCCTGTTTCAGAAGAAGCAGGTTCTGTATGGCATCGACAAGGCCCTGGATGCGATGCGCAAGGCGGAACAGGTCGTGCTGGTCGAAGGCTATATGGACGTCATCACGGCCCACCAGCACGGTTTTGCCAATACCGTGGCCTGTATGGGCACTGCCGTCACGCCGGAGCAGCTGGAAATTCTGCGCCGCCATACACCGCACATCGTGTTTGCGCTGGATGCTGATGCCGCCGGCCAGCAAGCGACCATGCGTGGCTTGGCCCGCGCCCGGGCTGCCCTGGCACAGGGCAACTTGCAGCCGACCCGGAACCGGAACGCGCGGAAGCGCGAGCTGCAGCTGTCCATTGTCACGCTACCCCAGGGCAAGGATCCGGACGAACTGATCCGGACGAACGCCAAGGATTGGGCAGGGGTGCTGAAGCAAGCGGCTTCCCTGGTAGATTTTTACGTGGATTACGTGCTGCGCAACCAGGACCTGTCACAACCGGAAGCCAAGCAGGAAGCTGCGGAATTATTGGCCGACGTGCTGGCCGAGATTGGGCAGGTGGTAACCCGTGACGAATACACGAAGAAGGTAGCCCAACGGCTGGACATATCAGCCCCGATCCTCGCGAGTCTCGTCAACGGGCGACATGCTCGCATCCGGGAACCGCGGGAACCGGCAGCCCAGCCAGCGGCCACCCAGCCTGCCCCTGAAGCCCGGCTGCAAATTCCCGCTACACCGTCCCCACGGCGCGAGGATCTCTTGCTGGGGGTCCTGTTCCGGCATCCGGAAAGCATCCGGACGAGTATGAACTCGACCCTGGACCGGCTGGGCGTGCCGGGCGTGTGTGTGGATGATTTCCACCATGCGGCCAACCAGGAACTTTTCCGGGCCCTGGAACGAACCCTCATGCAGGGCACCAAGTGGGATCGTACCCGCTTTCTGGAATCCCTGTCCCAGCCGTTGGCCCATCACCTGGCAGATGTGGAAAAGTCCGTCTCGGCCATGCAGGACAACACACGGCGGGAAATCAGCTACGCTGCCCTGGAAACACTGATTCAAATTCGCCGCGAGAGCGTGGACATGCACATTGGCTTGGCCCGCATGCAGGCGGAGGCGTCCACCGGCGTGCTAGACAGGGGCCAACGACGGACCCTGTATCAGCAGCGCAATCGCTTGGATCAGGCCCAAAAACAACTCCATGTCCGCCGCCATACCTGGGCGGATGCATGATGCTGTCTGGCTACCCCACTGTCACTCCCATACATTGAGGCAAGACTAATGTCGCGTAACCCTGTATACAACCCATACGCAGGTTCAGCCCGGTCTCTGGATGAACCTGTCGGCTATATGGAAGAAGATCAGGAATTCACTGCCCGTGACCATGGTCACGGCGCCTATGCCGGCGCTGCCGTTGAACCCCTGCAGGTCTACATGCGTGAAGTGGGGCAGCATCCCTTGCTCACCGCCGATCAGGAAAAGGAATTGGCGTCCGCGATGTGTGCGGGCAAGGATGCGGAGGCCCGCCTGGGGCAAGTGCTTGACGAAGACGAGGCCGACCAGCTCATGGAAACCATGATGGCAGGCCGGGATGCCCAGGAGCGGCTGGCCAATTGCAACCTGCGGCTGGTGGTGAGCCAGGCCAAACGGCACACCAACCAGGGGCTGGGGTTCCTGGATCTGATTCAGGAAGGCAACCTGGGGCTGATGCGGGCGGTCGAGAAATTCGATCACACCCGCGGTTTCAAGTTCAGCACCTATGCGACCTGGTGGATTCGCCAGGCCATGCGCCGGGCCCTGGCCGACTATTCCCGCACGATCCGGCTGCCCGTGCACGTGGTGGAAAACCTCAAGAAGCTGAAGCGCAAGAGCAAGGATCTGCGCAGTGAACTGGGCCGTGATCCCTCGATGCTGGAACTGGCCCTGGCCATGAAGGTCCTGGAGCCGAAGACGGCGGAACACGTGTCGGACGACGTGCTCGCGACCGACGCCTACCATCTGGTGGAGGACGAAGAGGTAGCGCACAGCCTGAGCAAAGCAGTGGAACAGATCAAATACATGCTGGGGCTGGACACGGAGCCGGTCAGCCTCTATTCCCCGATCCAGCATGACGAAGACACTTTTTATCTGGATTTGCTGGAGGATGAAAGGGCACCCGAGCCCTCCGAGATCGCCAGCCACGCCATCATGAAGGAACAGCTGAATGGCGTGTTGTGTGATCTGGAAGAGCGGGAGCGCAACGTGCTGCTGTATCGCTACGGCCTGTATGACGTGGATCCACAGACCCTGGACCGGTTGGGCAAGCGGTTCAAGATTACGCGCGAGCGTGTCCGGCAAATTGAAAGGCAAGCCTTGCTCAAGCTGAATGAAGAGGGCCCGCGCGAGAAGCTCCGCGACTTCGTAGTGTAACGCAGCCAGAGAGTCTCTGGCCCGCGGCCAGAACACGGGACGACATCTGGCAACAGCAGCGTCCTGACCGCTGCTGTCAGGTGTGGTCCACACCGTCCCTGCATGCTGGGCAACCAAGAAGCCATAAGGCCGGTTGCCGGGCGCATGCCGTGGCCATAGTACATACTGAATTAAAGTGGAAATCCGCTCCCTGTGCCCGGCAACGGGCAACGTACAGCACGGACGGGACTTGACTTTATACTCCCCGGGCTGGATTCGAACCAACAACCATGCGGTTAACAGCCGCACGCTCTGCCGTTGAGCTACCGAGGATCACTCCACAGGAATCGTACACGAAAAAGCGTTACAGTCAAGATTTGCCCTGGCCCATTTTGCACAAAATCCAGCTTGTGGCACGGATGACCGTGGTGCCTGGGCCCTATTCGCTGCCTGTGTTGCGGTCTGCCCGGGCAGCTCTTTTCCTTTGCACACGCCGCAGCCGGTATTGCAAGGCGTCCTCCCGGGCCTGGGGATTACGCTGGGGCCCAACTGTCGTGCTGACGACGTGCAGGGCCCACCGGGTATAGATTTCGGCCTGTTCCAGATCCTTGTTGCGCCATTCATGAAACTTGGCCAGCTCAATGTAGGGAAGCGGTGAATCTTCCCGGGTGGTGCTGAGCCATTCTTCCCACAGGCGGACGGCATTGGCCCAGTCGCCCTGGCGCTTGTACCACAAAGCCAGCAGGTGAAAGGCTTCTGCCTGTCGGGCATAGCCTGCCAGATGATGGATAGCGTGTTGCAGCAGTGCGACGGCACGCTGGACATGTCCCCGCTGCATGAGTGTCCGGGACAGCGCGAGAGCGTCTTCACCGCTCAACGCAGGCCCGGGCGTCTGACCGGCCTGACTCACAGTTTGCACCATGCGTTCCAGTAAGAAAGCCATGGAGACGATGTCCTGCCGGTTGTGATAGAACACGCGGCCGAGGTCGCGGGTATGCCCGGTATCCAGGAATTGCCGGTAGATGCCCGGGATTTGGGCCCCGGGTACATCCGCGTGCGTTCGCTTGAAGCCCAGTATCCGCGCTTCACAATTGGCCAGGGCACAGCTGCCTATGCGCTGGCGCCACAACTTGCGGGCCAACGGCAGCAAATCCAGGGAAAACGGATCCTGATGAGTGAACGGATCGGCCAGGGGCAGTTCGGGAAAACGCACGAGGTAATACTGGTACCGGTGCTGCAAAAGGGGCATGTCAAACGCGCGGCCGTTGAACGTTACGCAGATGGGATACCCCGCCACCAGTTCCTGCAGGACTTCCAGCAATGCCCCTTCCTCACGTGGGTGCGGGGCAAACAGTTGCCGAATGACAAAATGGGTTGGCGGTCCCGGCTCTGCCGGTCGGAGACCGGACAAGGTGTGGGCCGTGAGCAGAACGCTGCCGTCGGGTTGGGGTAACGGCTGATGCAGCGCTACATCCGCCAGATGCTCATAGGTGGCTACACCTACCATAAAGGGTACCGACGTGTGGCCCAGGCCAGTCGTTTCGCAATCCACAAAAATACAGTTGTGCAGGGTGTGATCGGCCAGCCAACCTTCTGTATCCTCCAGATCCTGCAGGCAGTCCAGGTGGGTCGCGTGATGGTGGGTAAAAGACCAGGCTTGCTGTGCGGAGGCCAGGCGATAGGCATGGACATGCACGTACACGGCTCCGGATTCATTCCAGATCAACTCCCCGGGCACTTCCGTGCGCAGTGACACCGGCATCCCCGCATCAAATTCCCCGTCTGTCTCCGGGACAACGGGTTCCTGGTCCCAGTCCCACGTACCCCAGTCCAATCCAGAGTTCATGCCGGATTTTGCCTCTCAACGTCCTGTCTGTGCTGCCGAATGTGCTGTTGGGGACGCCACGCTTTAGGGTGCATGCGTCTCGTCAGACGGGGACGGGTGGATGGTGATGTCCCCGAAGGGGCGCTCTTGGGAAACGGTCAATTCCCGGGTACGCACCATTTCCAGCAGGGCCAGGAAGGTGAGAACCACTTCGGACCGGGAGCTGCGCGGGCGCAGCAGTGAGAAGAAAGACAGACGCTGTACCGAGGGCAAATCGCGCCAGGTCTGCAAAGTTCCCTGCAACCGGTCGATCATGTCATCAAGGGAGAAAAGAGGCAATTGGATCAGTGTGTCCGGCTTGATACGCGGCAGGGACTGCAGCAAATTCTGCAGTGACCGTGTAAGGCGTGAAGGCGACTCGAACGCCCCGTTGCCCTGCACCGGGGCCATGGGCAGGGTGACGTGACGGCGGTAGGTGCGGGTCTGATCCTGTTGCCGCACATGCAGGGCCTCTATGATGTTCCCGTATGCCTGCAGCCGTGCGAGCTGTTCGACCAGGGATACCGTGTCCTCTTCCTCTTCCGGGGCCACCGGCAGATTGGGCCAAAGATGCCGGGCCTTGAGAGCGATCAGACGCGACGTGACGTCAATGAAGGCGCACGCCGACGGGGCCGGCAAATCCTCCATGTCCCTGATGGCCTCCAGGTAGTCGGAGGTAACGGCAATCAGGCTTATCTCGCTGATATCCAGGGCACGCGATTCGATCAGGTTCAGCAGGAGATGCAAAGGCCCCGTAAAAACGGACTGCGCCACCGGGAAGGCGGCACCCAGGGCATCCTCCGTCCGGGTGAGAGGCGGCAGACCGGGCATCGTATCCAACCGGGTTTACCAGGGCACGGTTTCGGGGTGCAAATGCCGGTTGATGTAAGACATCAGCGTCTGGCGCCAGTTAAGGCCTGTGTTCCAGTCATCGCCTGGACACCGGGCTTCGGATACATCAATCTCCTTGTGTCCCACGACATGGTCTATGGAGACGAAATACTTCTGCATCAGCCAGGCAGTCAACACGCCGGTCTGTTCCAACTGCTCTGGTGTGGGCAGCAGGGATGCCGTAAACTTGCCGGCCAGGCAAATCGCGATGATGCTTTCATTGCCCTGCGTCACCGACTGGCACACGTGAATCACGTCGTTGCATTGATCGATCGTGCCGTCGGAATGGACAAAGAAGTGATAGGGCCAGATCGGCTGTGGTGTCTCGTTGCTCAATTGGTCCAGTAACCAGGATTCGGCCAGCTGTTCCGGACCAATCGTGGCAGGCGCATTGGCATGATGAATGCAGATCGTCCGCACCGCCGCAAGATCGCGGACAGGCAACGGCAGCCGGGGATGTTGGTCGAGATTGCCGATCTTGTTCACGATCTGTGGCACCCGGGCCGAGTTCTGGATTACGGGTGCCGAGGCCGGTGGCGGCACCTCATCCGGCTGGGGCGGGGTCTGCGGCACTACCGGGGACGCGGGTGGGTCGGGTTCCACGGGCTGTGCTGCTGTATCCGGGTCAGCAGCCGGCTGGTGGGTAGCCTTGTGCTCCAGTGCCTCTTGTACGACGTACCGGATCCAGCCAGGACTGGCTGACCAGCCTTCCGTACCCAGGCGCAGGGGAGTGCGGGCCGTGGCCTCAAGGCAGTGTGCCAGATCCAGGAGCCGGGTATTGCTGGCCAACCGGGCCAGCAGATGCGCACAGGCCGTTGTTTGCAAGTGGGCAGGACCGGTCTCCAGGTTGCCCTGCAGCCCGATGTGGAGAGCGTCGGCGTACAGCCCGGAGGCATGTGGGTCGTCCCGGTCACTGCGTTGGGTGGCATAGATGTGGCCCTGAGGATCAATGACATAGTGGTACAGAATGTCGTTCAGGCGCAACATGTGAATACGGCGAATCTGTTGCAAGGGCATGTTGCCCGGCTCGCCGGTGGCCCACAGGGTGACACCGGTCCGATCCCGGTGGGCATAACCCAGGTTCTCCCCGTCAGTAGAGATCAGATCCAGGGGAATATCTGTCAATTCAGCAGGAACGGGAGCTACCTCAGGTTCTGCAGTCTCGGTGTTCGGGACCGGATCTTCCACCTCGGAAGTGAGTGTAGCGGGTGCGGGATCATCCGGACCGACAGCCTGGTCTGCTTCTGCTGTAACAAGCGAGGGTGCCGGGGCCCCTTCTTCTTCCAGGGACAAGACCACAGGGACCAGAGACACAGCCTGGGCTGTAGCCACAGCCTGTACACAGAGCTCGGTGAGCTGCTGACAGAAATCTTCCAGATCATCCTGCACGAACCGGCTGAAATCATGCGGGCGATCCAGAGTATCGATACTGACTTCCAGGGTGCCGGACATGCCGGCAGCCATGCAGGCCATGAGTATATGGGCGCAAGGCCGGGCTGCCTCCCGGAATTTGGTGCGGGCTTCGTCTTCGTCTTCTGCGTGCCCTGCCAGACCCACTACCAGGGCGTGGCCCATGTTACGACGGTACGGGTCAGGATGACGTTCAGGGTTCTGCAGGCGGTAGACGGTGCCATCGTGGTCAATCATGAAGTGAAACGGGACTTGATTGGCCCCGGACGCTGCGAAGTGGGCCTGCATGACATCCAGGGGCAGTTCCGTGCTGATGCCGGTTTCCACGATGAGGATTCGGTCCAGTGTGTCCAGGGGGCGTATGGGCTGCTCCACACGGCTGGCTGGCAGAAATACGCTGATGTCGCGCATCTCGACAACCACAACCTCCGCATCCGTCGGTTGTGTTTCCTCTGCGCCCGGGACCTCAGCTCCTGCTTCCGATGCCGCCTCGGGCAGGTTCTGCTGTGCCGGATCGGCAACTGTTGCCGCCGGCACTTCCTGCCCGGACGGTTCTGTGCTGGCTGTAGCCGCCGGGATCTCGGGAATGACCGGTTCTACACTTTCCGCCACTGCTTGCACGACCTGCAGTTCAAGACGATGTGCCATGTGCCGGGAGGCCATGGACCATACAAACTGGGACTTGACGAAACCCAGATGCAGCAGGTACGTTCCTTCCGTGTCCGGAGCACAAAGTCGTATTTCCAGGCTGTCTGATTCGCCGATGCCGACGTTGTCCGGCAACGGGGCACGCATTTCACCATGTACAGACGGGCTGCCACCATGGGCAGGGCTGGGCACGAGCCGGTATCCGAGCCGTACCGGATCGTCACCGCTGCACAGCATGGGCTGATCTCCGGTGTTGGTGAACTGCAAACGGACTGTGAACACTTCACCGGGCGGGATGTGGGGGGGCAGTGCTACATGCTCCCACACAACGGGCAACAGGGTGTTCTGGATGCTTTGCCGCTCCAGCAAGGCCAGGGAACTCTTTACGTCCTCCAGCAGATGCGGCTTGTCCCTGATGGACCAGACCCCATCGCCTTCCCATTGGTACAGGGCCAGGCAGCGCACAGGGGAGACGTTATGGGTGCGGTTATAGTCCAGGATCTGCTCGCAGGCCAACCGGATCCAGCCATCGTTGGCGTCGTTCCATGACTGCAGCTGGGACACGTCGGTCAGAAATACGGGCAGCGGGCTGTGGTGTTCCGGAATGGCAGCGATGAAATCCAGGTAACATTGAAAGCCGGCTTGCCGGTTGTTGAAAGGAAAGTCGAGCGTGGCGGTGGACAGCAGCAAGTCCGGATCGGCGCCCGCCGTAGCTGTATGTATGGCAAAGCCGTCACACTCACCTGCCTGCAAGGTGGATGCGATCGCCGTAAAATACAGAATCCAGTCACCATTGAGCATGGTGACATCCAGTTCCTGGACATCGTTGTTCCACGGGGTCACGGCACCGACCAGGACCAGATCGTGCTGGTGACCGGGGATACTGCGGATAGCTTCGCGCACCTGGCGCAAACAGTCTGCGTAATCAGCGGGATAGATGGGCATGCGCTGCCCGGACCGGGATGACGCCTCTTGGGGAAACAGGACGGTATAGCGCTGGCGGCGACTGGGTGGTGCCACGACCTCGAAGGGACCACCCTGCTGGCTGGACTCAACCGGGGGCGTGTCAGCGTATGGCCATTGACTGGCGCAGTTCATGGCATCGCCGACGATCCACACGTGACACCCGTGGCTGGCGTTGACGTATTCCCGGCACTGATCGGCGAACTTGGGGTAAAGATCGGGTGTAGGCAGGGTCTCGCTACTCTCTGCATTCCATTCCAGGCAACAGATGGCACCTATGCCTGCCTGGGTATAGGCCCGGTAATCGTCGCCACCGAACACGACACGGTCATGGGCCATGCTGCGGCTGAAAATGGCCCAGCCGGGCAGACTGCCCAATTGCGCCTGCAAGCTGGCCATATTGTCGAGAGGGGGATTGACAAGGCCCAGCAGATTGGGCCACTTGGATGACATGGGAGACGTGACAGACCGTTTGTGTGCAATGCCAGATGTGCGTGAACAGCCAGGTGTCAGGAACGAACGAAGCCCTGGGCGAGTGTATAGCCTTGGGCTTCGCACGTGACCCTGATCGGATGCACCCACTTGTCGTGCTGCACGCCGTTGGTGGCGATCAGCCCGTGCGTCATGCGGAAGTCACGCTGATTGAACCTGACAGGACGGCCCCAGCAGTCGGTCAGTTGCCCGCCGGCGGCCAGCAGGATCGCGGCCGGGCCGCAAAGGTCCCATTCCTTAATGCCCAGGGAGGCGTGGAAATAGCCTTCCACCTGTCGGGTAACCAACAAACCGACCTTGAGGCCCACACTCCCGATGCGTACACGCCCAGTGGCATTCAGAACGTTCAGAATCTCTTCCATCAGAGGCGTCAGATGACTCCGGGATACGGCAGCGCGGATTGGGTGCGGCAGGGCACTCTGGCTTACCTGCAACGCCTGGATGCTGCCGTCACGGGATACGAAAGCCCCCCAACCGACGATGCCCATGAACAGCTGACCCGTCACGGGTTGCAGCACGACTCCCAGTTGCGGCTGTCCGTTGATCGCCAGGCCGATCATGATCACGAACTGATCCAGGCCTTCAATGAATTCCCGGGTGCCGTCCAGCGGATCAACGATCCAGACCCGCTCACTGTCCAGCCGCCGCAGGTCGTCGGCCTCTTCTTCGGACAGCACCGCATCCTGCGGAAAGACGTCCCGCAGGCGCGCCGTCACGAATTCGTTGCAAGATCTGTCAGCGATGGTCACGGGCTCATGACCTGCCTTGTAGTCTATGTCCACCGTCTGGCCAAAGTGCGCCATGATCAGGGGAGCTGCGGCACGGGCCACAGTCACCGCCGTCTCCATCTCTGTGTATAAAGGGCAGGTGTGGGGAAAGGGAAGAGATTCCATGGGTGAGCAGACAGGCAGCAAGCGGGCTATGTACTGTACATTATAAGGGGGGAAAGGATGGACAGGGAAGAGTGACAGCCAATGGATAACTGTCGCACCCGGCGAGGCCGGAGTTTTCTGTCCGAAACGCTATAATCCCCGCACGTGCCAGCGTCTGTCTGTACGCCATGAATTGCCCTGTCCCAGTCGAGATCTTCGCCATGCCAGACAAGCAACACCATTTCCCTATACGATCCCTCAGTCGGCGCAACTTTCTGCGCGCGGCGGGTACGGGCCTGACCCTGAGCGTAGTAGCGGCCTGCCGCAGCGGACGGTTTTCCCTGCGGCCGGAACCGACTCCTGAACCCCTCGATCTCAATCTGCTGGTGGCCACAGAATTCAATTTCCTTTTGAACCTGGCACTGCTCACAGATCCCTGGAACGAGACGTTTCCCTATTGGCCTCTCACGCTCCATGAAGAAGGCTGGGACAATTTGCTGGAACGGGTAATGCAGGACAGAGCACAAGGGCAGTCATCCTTTGATGGCGTGTTCCCTGTTGCCATGCCGGTAAACATCTTCGACTGGCTGGACCGGGATCTGCTCCAGCCAGTCGATCCCCATTTCGAAACCAGCAGCATTTCCGGGGCTGACCGCATACAGTCCGAGCTCTATGCTGCTGTCAGGCAAGCGGTACAGGCACAGGGCCAGATGCAGGGCATACCCGTCAATGTGAGTTCTATAGCCTTGGCTTGGCTCACGGCACCCCTGGCGGAAGCAGGGGTTACAGCTCCCCCCGTGACTTGGGACGACATCCAGGCGGCAGCCCTGGCCATCCAGTCGGCCACCTCCCTCATCCCCTATGACCGTGCCCTCAGTCCCTTCAGCGATCTGCTGGCTATGATCTGGAGTGGGGAAGATGATCCCTATACGGTGGAAGGCCTGGTCAACTGGTCCGGCGAAACGGCAGTATTTGCAGTCCAGTGGCTCCAGGACATGGTGTGGAGCGATCTGATGCCGGCCAGGGAGCGCGGTTTTGACGCATGGATGTCTGGGCTTACCGCCATCATGAGTTCCCTTGACTTACAGGGTACGCTGGTGGAGGAGTTCTTGGGTGAAGGAACTGCCGTGACTGGCGGCAACATGCGCCTGTATCGTGAGGATAGCAAGGCAGGCACTCCCTTCTGGGCCAATACCCTGACCCTGTTGCGTGGAGCGCCCAACGCTGTGGCAGCCGCTGAATTTGGCTTTTGGTGGTTGGGACCGGAAAACATTGAGTACCAGCGGCGTATTGCCGATGTAGCGGCCAAACCGGCGTATACCTACGTGTTTGAAGCCGATCTGATGGCCGACGCCAAATATGATTGGCAGCGGGAAGCGATGGTGACGGTAGGGAATTCCGTGCCCCTGCAGGCAGCTTCAACCTGGACCCAGGAACTGGAGGTCATTGGCAGCTGGCTGGCCCGGGCGCTGGACTGGGATGAAAACCTGTCCGCCCAGGACGCTATGCGGGCGGCCATGTCAGAAGTGCGTGGAATCCGTGGTGCTGCCTCTGCTGCCCTGCCCGTGACGGTGTGACGTACACATAAGGCAAGCAAACGGGCTGGCAGGCGGTCACCAGAGACTGCCCCCTAGCGCTCCAAGTTGATTGGGTAGTGCTCAGCAGGATGCTCGCCACTATCCTTCTGGCGCCACCAAGTCCTTCCCCGGTATAACCCATTGCGGATGTGCGGGTGGGTACGGCAACCACAAACCGTCATGTAACGTTCCCTCGGTTTAACCCTGCTGCCTTGTGCCGTTAGTGGTAGAGAGTCGTCCGCGCAACGCCCATGATGTGCGCAATCTCACTGACCGGGATATGGCCTGCTCGCATGAGTTCGGCCGTGCGCTCCAGCTTGGATCCCGCCTGCACAGGTTTGAACCTCCCTTGGCTACCCCGGGCCCAGACGGTCTTGAGCTCGCCTGTACCGTGATAACCCTGCCCAGCTGATAGCGGGTCCCGCCGTGTCTTCATAACAGTAAGACACGATTGCTGGTCGGCTCGGGCAAATGGCAGGTCAGGCGGACACGCGGCCAAGAGATGTCATCCGCCAGCAGTATGGACGGGTGAGGTGTCATGATTCAGGATGCGTAGGACAGGGTATAGTACGTGACATCGGGAAAAAGGGCGGTACATCCCGTTTGGGCGTGTGGATTGACACATCAGGGGTATTCATGGCGCTGACAGATACGGACTTCAAGGCCATTTGGGAGGACAAAAAACGAATCCGGGGGGATATCCACTGGAAGCCGAATATAGAGGGAAGCGCAGATGGCGGCCAGGACCCCTGCCCCACCCAGCGCCGACAGCGCTTGTAGACGGTATGCCACTTGCCATATGCGGCCGGTAAACGTCGCCACTAGGCCCCTGTACAGACCATCCAGAGGATCGCTTCGATCGTAAGGCGGTGTTTGCGCATAGGGTCGTCCCCGGTAGCCCTGTTCCTGGGGCAGCCGGTGTCTGATCTTGTGCCATGGGGCATTGGTGAGCATCATGGGTATCTTCGCTTGGCTCCTGTCTGCGTTGGGGCCTGCCCCAACACCTGCCTGCCCCATGGTGGCTGACAGGGCGTAAAATCCCAATTGGACAAGGTTGCCTGTTTTGGTCAACAGACCCTAGTGCTACCCGTTGTGCCTCATTGCTTCAGGCCGTAGCCCGGCTTCTCCCAGTCTGTCTCACAGGACAAAATGGAGCCATTACGCCAGCTCCCCATAGTCAAAGAGGGCAAGTCTACATGCACACAGAGTCACTACCGGTGGTTGAGGCTGATGGTATAATGGCCTTTTCCTGGTTGCGGGACAGCGTGGCAGGGCACTTCCCGGCACTGTCTGCATAGAGCATAGAGACAGTTTCTGCCCCTCTCGGTGTCCTTCTACTGAACATCCTGTTGATGCGCGTAGACAGGCTAATTCCCCTTGCAAGGAGTTGATGGCATGACATCCCAAGCCGCCTATGGTTCGTGGCCTTCCGTAATCCAGCCAGAGATGCTGGTATCCGACAGTATTCGGATTTTCGATGTCCAACTGGTGGACAACCAGGTGTGCTGGATTGAAATGCGACCATCCGAAGCGGGTCGCTACGTCATTATGCGCAGTGCCGTCCAGGGGGGCCGCGCACGCGAAATGCTGCGGGCTCCCTACAGTGCCCGTACGCTGGTGCATGAATACGGGGGCATGCCGTATGGGGTCTGGTCCAATGAAACGCTGTTCACCAATTTTGCGGACCAGGGCTTGTACCGCCTGGCCCGGGGAAATGTGACCAGGCTTTTCACCCCGGAGGATTGTCGTTTGGCCGATTTTGCCGTGAACCCCAACGCGCGCCGGGCCTATGCCGTCCGGGAAGATCATTCGGTACCGAATCAGGAACCTGTCAATACCCTGGTGATGATTGACTTGGCCCAGAAAGGGACCCAAGTGGTCGTGGCCGCGGGGCATGACTTCTATTCGTCCCCCAGCCTCAATCAGCAGGGAACACGCCTGGCATGGCTGGCCTGGAATCATCCGGCTATGCCCTGGGATGAGACAGAGCTGTGGGTTGCGGAACTCGATGACCAGGGCGAGGTGATCGAAAGCCGCTGCCTGTGGTCAGAGCCAGGGGTATCCCTGTTTCAGCCGGTATGGTCTCCCCAGGGCAACCTGCATTGCATTTCGGATGCCTCCGGGTGGTGGAATCTATACCGGCTGGACGAAGACAAACCCGTTCCGCTGTATCCCCATGAAGCCGAATACGGTGTGCCCCAGTGGGTGTTTGGACTGCGTACCTACGCCTTCGTGGACGATACGCGTATCCTCTGTTCCTGGAAAGATCGGGAAGGAGGCAAGCTGGGCATTCTGCAAACGGACACGGGTACCCTGAGCGAGATTGAAACGAAGTATACGTCTTTTGCCTACGTGCAGGCCAATGCCCAGTGGGCCGCTTTTCTGGCTGCCAGTCCCACCGAATTCCCTTCCCTGGTGCTGTTGAATCTGGAAACCGGCAAGACAAGGGTACTGCGCCGTTCCAACTCCCTGACCCTGGATCCGGCCCAGATCTCCGTACCCCGGGCCATTGAATTCGACACCGAAGGCCAGCGCACTGCGCATGCCTATTTCTACCCGCCGACACATGCGGAATATCAGGGCATGGAGGGCGAACGGCCGCCCCTGCTGCTGATGAGTCATGGCGGTCCGACCTCTGCTACCAGCTCTGCCCTCAGCCTGAGCATTCAGTACTGGACCAACCGGGGCATAGCGGTGGTGGATGTCAATTACGGGGGCAGCACCGGATACGGTACGGAGTACCGCCGACGCCTGAACGGCATGTGGGGCGTGGTGGATGTCCAGGACTGTGCCAACGCGGCACGGCATCTGGTGCAGGAAGGACTGGTGGACCCCGAACGTTTGGCCATAACGGGAGGCAGTGCAGGAGGCTTTACGACACTGGCCTGTCTGGCCTTCACCAATGTCTTTCATGCGGGCATCAGCCATTTTGGCGTTAGTGATCTCGGGGCTTTGGCCCGCGAAACCCACAAATTTGAATCCAGGTACCTGGATTCAATGATTGGGCCCTATCCGGCTGAAGCCGCCCTGTACGACCAGCGCTCCCCGCTCAAGTCGGCTGACAGGATTGCCTGTCCTGTCCTGTTTCTGCAGGGTCTGAATGACAAGATTGTGCTGCCGAACCAGGCCGAGATGATGGTGGAAGCCTTGAAGGGCCGTGGCATCCCGGTAGCGTATCTGCCCTTTGCGGGCGAAGAACACGGATTCCGGCAAGCGCACAACATCATGGCTGCCATACAGGCCGAGACCTATTTTCTGTCCCGGCTGTTCGGTTTTCAGCCGGCAGACGACATCGCCCCGATTCCGATCGACAATTTGCCGTAACCGGCAATTCAGCTGTCGTCGTGAGAGGCGGAGGCGGCACCCAGGGGCAAGGGAGTGGGTACCAGCGGCGGTGTCGGCAGGGGTTCGTCCGGATATAACCAGGCCCAGTCCTGTATGCAGATGCCCACAACCAGCTGTACGGTGTGCAGGAGCGTGTCCGTGTGCTCGATCATCATCTCCCCCTCCAGGTCCTGGGGATCGGTATCCCGGATATAGGCTATCAGGTTGTTGAATTCCTCGTTGACGTTTTCCGCCAAGCCCTGGTAGAGTTTCTGGTCCTCGTCGGCCTCAATTACTTCCTCAATTGCTTCCTGCAGGGCCGGCAACAGGACGTTGAGTACGGCCAGGCCGTGATTGATGAGAACCAGTCCTCCATGATATTCCCAGAACAGCATTTCCTCGTCTTCTGACAGTTCGTACATAGCGTCCTGCATACCATCAAAGTCCAGATCGTCCTGCGACATCTGCGGTCCTCCCTGTCTCTTGCAGCCCGATGCTTCTTGGGCCCTGCCATCATAGCACAACCCTGGACCTGGCTGGGGTGAGACACCAACAAGCCAAAGCCTGTCCGCCTGATCAGGCGTAGGGATCTTCCAGATCGGTGAGGCGGTAGCGCATCCGGGTCAAGACCTCCAGCAGGTCGGTTTCCTCATTGAATGTCCTGACGATGGTCACAAAATCCTTGAGCTCCGGCGTGAGGGCGCGCAATTCAAGCATGAGCGGACCAATCGGGTTGGTACTGCCGGGCGCAGTGGCATAGGTGCCGTGAAAGGCGAAGTACGCCTGGTTCAGTTTCCGCAGGTTGTATCCGGCGGCATTGATCCATTGCCGTCGTTCCTCCATGTAGGCTTCCGCGGCTTCGATCTGGCCCAGGGCCAGAAGACGATCGGTTTCCCGGCGGGTTTCGTGCATGGCAGTGCGAAAGTCGAATACGGGCTCATCCGACGTGTGAGTGTCGGCGGCAGGTGCCGTCGTGGCCGGCCACAGGTCACGGTAATACCGGAGCATAATGCGCTGGCTGATCTCCTGGCCGATGATCGTGGCCGCAGTTTCGTTGAGCGTACGGAAGTTGATCGAACGGAAGTAGCGCAGACCCAGCGGATGAAAGGCGAAATACGTATGCACCCATTCATGGGCCACAATGTCGAAGAGTA
Organism: Caldilineaceae bacterium; assembly: GCA_965200385.1. Lineage (GTDB taxonomy): Bacteria > Chloroflexota > Anaerolineae > Caldilineales > Caldilineaceae > Bin34. Next base: position 2,008,882 of record OZ241342.1, on the reverse strand, counting down.
TCTCCAGGTTGAAAAACCGGGTGGTTACAGTAGTCGGGTAGGTCGCCACGCCCCCGACCCGGCTGACGTAGGCACTCAGGTCGACCTCCTGCAGCATGTAGGTTTCATAGGCTTCGATTTCCGCAACAGGGGTGTCGGCACGAACGTAGACCGAGACCATGGCCTGGATTTTGTCACGCGGACTGACGGTCAGCAGCAAGGGGGGTTCCACCAAACGAAAGAGAACGGGAGGAAAGGTGCGGGTTCTGACGGTCAGACCGGTGCGCGCCAGTTCGTCCGCCACCTGCCAGTGCACGATGCGTTCCAGGGTACCTTGATCCTGGCGCAGTTCGGCCTGCAGCTGGTGCCGCGTCGCAGCCGCGTTGGCCAGGCGGGCCAGATCCATGGGGGCCAGCAGGGCTGCAGCCTGTACCAGTGCCTGTTCCACTTGCCGCAGGCGATAGTACTTGGCCATGTAGGCGCGCACGGCTGCCTGCTGTGCCCGGGTGGACGGTCTGGACTGAAACGGTAACCGGTTGCGTCTCAGCACGTCGCGGACAGCGGCAGCTTCAAATTGGGCAATGGAATAGCGCCAGGGCTCAAGGTTGGCCAAGTCCAGCGTCTCCGGATAAAAGGGCTGGTGGGCCGGTGCAGGGACAGCCGGCAGGATCAGAATTAGGAGCAGCCAGAACGTAAAGCAGGCTCCGGTCAGCGGGACACTGCGCCTTATGGCCCACCAGATCATTGTCATGATGCTTGCCCTCATGCCTGCAACCCCGGCCCGGTGACTTGCCGGATCAGCAGCAAGGTCCGCAGAGGGTCAGGTTGCCCTGTGCCAACAGCAGGCTGGGATGTCGTGCGGGCTGAGGCGACTGTGTACAGGGCCTTGCCGCCGCACCGCGCTGGTCATGCATAAGACTGGGTGCTGGCCCTACTGCACGACCGGGCCTAGGACAGAGAGCACCTGAGCCAGATCAGCGGGCAGTGCCGAAGTGAAACACATCCGCTTGCCCTGTATGGGATGCTCGAAGGCCAGACGTGAGGCATGCAGGAACTGCCGCGGCAGCTGCAAGCGGGGTTTGCGCAAACCGTAGGTAGCATCCCCCACCACCGGATGGCCCAAGTACGCCATGTGTACACGGATCTGGTGTGTACGGCCGGTTTGCGGTTCCACCGCAACCTGGGTGAAGGGATACACACGTCCTGGTGGGCGGCTTTGCCAATACCTGTCTACCCGATAGGCCGTACACGCGGTACGCAGGGAACGGGGCAGTGGCCGGGGGGCTGCCGGGAACGCAGCCTGGCGTTGCCGGTGCCGGGGGTGACGTCCCAGCGGTACGTTGACCTGGCCCGTTTCCGGAACCAGAAAGCCTTCCAGCAGCGCTGTGTATCCTTTGTGCACCGTACGTTCCTGGAACTGCTTCTGCAGCTGATGCAGGACTTGGTGTGTGCGGGCAATGAGCACCAGGCCCGAAGTGTCCTTGTCCAGCCGGTGCACCACGCCAAAGCGATGCTCGAATCCCATGTGCCGGATCCCGGGCCAGCGATGCACCAGGGCGTTGGACAGGGTTTGGTGGGAATGACCGGGGGCTGGATGCATCACCAGATGCGGAGGCTTGTCAATCACGGCCAGTACATCGTCTTCGTACACGACGTGCAGATCCAGGGCATAGGGCTGCAAATGGGTGTCCTGCGGCTCTTCCTCCAGAAGGACGACCACCACCTGCCGTGCCTGCAGGCGTGTGGCGGCCCGTGCGGGCTGGCCGTCGACGGTGACTTGGCCCGTCGCTATCAGATGCTTGAGGCGGGTACGGCTGAAGTCGGTGATCTGAGTGGCCAGCCAGCGGTCCAGGCGGTCACTGGCCTGACCGTCAGGTACAGTGAACGACCACTCGCGCTGCACGCTATCTGCCTGCCTGGCTCTTGTTGCCCTGTGAATCCGGCATGGTGGGCGGCGTAGCCGGGACGGCTGCCGGCTGGGTGTCGGCGGTGGACTTGGCATCCTCCCGCCAGGCTAGCAGGGTCAACAGGATGACGCTGACGACAATGCTGGCGTCGGCTACGTTGAAGTTGGGCCAGTAGGCACGTTCAGGGATGCCAAACTTCAGGAAGTCAGTGACATAGCCTTGCGTGACCCGATCGATAAAGTTGCCCAGGGCTCCCCCGAGTGCCATGCCGAGCAGAACCTGCGTAAAACGCTGGGCCGGGCGCAGATAGTGAATGCTGATCAGGATGGCGATGGAGACCACGACCGCGGTGACCGTGAAGATATGGCCGCCGTTTTGCAGAATACCGAAGGCGGCACCGTAATTGGGAACGTGTTGCAGAAAGAAGATTTCTCCCAACCAGTCCAGGGGCATGATCTGTTCATACAGGGCCAGGCGCTCACGAATCAGAATTTTGGTCCACTGGTCGGCGGCCAGAATGACGGTGGCACACAGCAGTACCGGCCAGGCTTTGTGCAGATAGCGGGCAATCACATTACAGATCTCTGACTGACGGCAATACAGGCTGTTCCCGCAGGTTCACCTGCATCTCATTATGCTATACTGGGCGAGAATTGTCAGGTATGGACTGTACACGGAAAGCACTGAGCCCCTCATGTCCACAGAACTGGTGCCCCTGGATATGTTCGAGCGCCTGGTTGCCCTGTACGATGCGATTGGGCAAACTACCCTGACCCAGGCGGCGACACAGGAACAGCTGGACACCATTACCTACCAGTGCGTTGACACCCGCCGCATGCTGATGGAAAAGACACGCTACGCCAGTGCCCGGTTGCATCTGTCCGGGATCCGGGTGCGCTTCTGGCTGAAGGAGCATGACACGGTGGTGGACAAGCATTTCGCGCCCAATCTGGAGCCGGTGGGCTGGTTCATGCCCGTATGCATGGGTTTGGGCACCCACGATGCGCAGTTTCAGACCTGCACCCGGTATCTGGGGATGGGGGTAAGCCAGGCCCGCAACATTGTCGTGACGGGAGAAGCCCAGCTGCAGGAGGCCTTGCAGCAGCGGGTTGTGTCACCGGAAGAGGCGGATTCATGCCAGGCACAGTTGCGTACCCTGCGCAACGAATTCATGTCACGCCGTTTCCCGCCCGCGATTGTGCGGAACTTCGAGCTGGAGTCCTGACAGGACACGAGTTTCATGTCTGTGGCCATTATTGATTATGGCGTAGGGAACCTGCGCAGTATCAGCAACTCCTTTACCCACGTGGCCCAGCCCCTGGGCTATCAGGTGGAGATTCTGGACCAGGCCCAGGATCTTGTGTCCTGGAGTGCTATCGTACTGCCGGGGCAGGGGGCTTTTGGCAGCAGCATTGCGAACGTGCGCCGTCTGGATTTTGAACAGCCCATCCTGGATGCCGTGGCGGCGGGCGTACCTCTCTTCGGTATCTGCGTAGGCATGCAGATGCTGTTTGACGAAAGTGAAGAAATGGGGGTGCATGAAGGGTTGAAGCTGATTCCGGGCCAGGTAAAGCGGTTTCCGGAGCAAATGGCTGATCCGCTGGAACCCACCCGTCATTTGCGGGTACCCCAGATCGGCTGGAATCAGCTGCACCAGCAGCGCTCGGATCCCCTGCTGGCTGGTTTGCCGGACAGAACCTATGCTTATTTCGCCCATTCCTACCGCTGCATGCCTGCAGACGAGGCCGTGGTCCTGGCGCGTACGGACTACGGTGTATCGTACGTCAGCATTGTACAGACGGGAAAGATTTGGGGCATTCAGTGCCATCCCGAAAAAAGCCAGCGGGCCGGCTTGCGGATCCTCCGCAACTTCATGCAAATGGTGGAAGAGCGACAGTCCGCCCCGTAAATGGCCTTGTGGCCATGACCTTGCAGGACTGCCCTCTACCCGTATCGTTCTCGTCTATCCTGCAAATCCGGTGTATGGTCCATGATCCTGTTTCCCGCAATTGATTTGCGCCGCGGCCAATGCGTGCGGCTGCGTATGGGGGATCCCGATGCCGAAACCGTATTTGGTGACGATCCCGCCGCGATGGCACAGCATTGGGTGCAGCTGGGTGCAGCTTGGTTACACATTGTGAATCTGGACGGTGCTTTGGGTGAAGGCATCCGTACAGACGCCAAGGTGCCGGTCAATGTGCAGGCCCTGCAAGCGATTCGGCAGGCGGTCCCGGTATCATTGCAATTTGGCGGGGGTATCCGGACTCTGGACGATGTCCGGTTCATCCTGGATCTGGGTGTGGAGCGAACAATTCTGGGGACGGTCGCGGTACAGAAGCCCAGTCTGGTGGCAGAAGCCATACGCCAGTTTGGGACAGAACGCATCGTCGTGGGCCTGGATGCGCGCAATGGCAATGTAGCTACCCATGGCTGGCAGGAGCAAAGCGGACTTTCGGCCATTACCGTAGGACAGCGCATGCGGGACATGGGTGTGAGTCTGGTGGTGTATACCGATATTGGCCGGGACGCCATGTTGACCGGTGTCAATCTGGAAGAGACGGTACAGCTCGCACAGGAGACGGGATTGCAGGTTATCGCCAGTGGCGGTGTCGCCAGTCTTGGGGATATTCAGGCGCTGCTGGATCTGGGGGTTCCCCGTATAGCAGGCGTCATTTCGGGGCAGGCTCTGTATACAGGGCGGCTGGATTTGCAGACGGCGCTGGCCCTGATCCGGGATGCCCGGGCCGTACAGGGCAAAACGCAAGGAGCGTGACAGATGCTGGCCAAGCGGATCATTCCCTGCCTGGACGTACATGCCGGCCGTGTGGTCAAGGGCATAGAGTTCCTGAATCTGGTGGATGCCGGCGATCCGGTGGAACAGGCTATTTTCTACGACCGGGAAGGAGCCGACGAACTGGTTTTTCTTGACATAACGGCAACCCATGAACAGCGTGACATTGTAGAGAACATGGTCAGGCGGGTGGCAGACGCCGTGTTCATTCCGTTTACCGTCGGGGGCGGCATCCGGACCCTGGAAGATATGCGTTCCATTCTGCTGGCCGGCGCCGACAAGGTGTCCATCAACAGCGCTGCCATCCGGCAGCCGGAGATCATACACCAGGGCGCGGAACGTTTCGGCAGTCAGTGCATTGTGGTGGCCATTGACGCCAAGCAGCGCCCGGCACATGACGCCAAAGGCCCCGGCTGGGACGTTTTTGTCAACGGTGGTCGCATCAATACCGGGCTGGATGCCTGCGCGTGGGCCCAGCAGGCCGAAGAAGCCGGGGCAGGTGAACTGCTGCTGACTTCCATGGATGGAGACGGCACACAGGAACAATACGATATTGCGCTCACCCGGACGATCAGCGATGCCGTGTCAATTCCTGTGATCGCCAGCGGCGGTGCAGGACAGGTCTCCCATTTTGCCGACGCCGTGACACGTGGGGGTGCAGCGGCGGCCCTGGCTGCATCTCTCTTTCACTTCCGACAGTTGAGCATACGGGAAGTCAAGGAACATATGGCTGCACAGGGCATCCCTGTACGCATGGACGTATTCGACACATGGATGGAGTAACACGTCATGTATGACGCTACGTGCCAGGATCGGGAAACTTTTCTGTCCCAAGTGTCCTTCAACGATGCGGGTCTGGTGCCCGTGATTGTCCAGGATGCAACGACCCATGCCGTGCTGGTGCACGCCTGGATGAACCGGCAGGCCCTGGAACAGACCCTGGCCCGGGGGCAGGCCGTGTTCTGGAGCCGAAGCCGCCAGGAGCTGTGGCACAAGGGGGCCACCAGCGGCAACTATCTGGATGTACGGGACATTCTCCTTGACTGTGACGGTGACACCCTGCTGTTGCTCGTTGCACCGACAGGCCCCGCATGCCATACGGGTGCGGTTTCCTGTTTTTTTCAACAGCTTGCGTGAAACAGGGGGAACGACGTGGGAGACGTGATCAGAACGCTGGAAACTACAATCCAGGATCGCAAGGAACACCTGCCAGCTAGTTCCTATACGGTTTCACTGTTGACCCGCGGGGTGCCCGCGATTGCGCAGAAGGTAGGCGAAGAGGGTGTGGAGGTGGCTTTGGCCGCGGTCGTGGAAGAACCGGAACGACTGGCCTCCGAGATGGCGGATCTGGTGTATCACTGCCTGGTGCTGCTGGCCGCGCGCGATCTCGCCTGGGAGGATGTGGAAGCAGAATTGCGAGCCCGTTTCACATGAAGCATCAGGGAGCAAGCTGCAAGTATGTCTGATCCAGAGCCTGATTACAGCGGTCCATAAGGGTCTTGGCGTTTTGTACGCTAGCCCTTGCACTCACATGAGTTTCAATGATGTATATATCGTGGATTTTACGTGGATCGAAAAAAGTTTTTTCATTCGGATGCAAAGTTTCCACGTTAGGATGTTTAGGATTTATACAGACAATATAGCGCCTTGAGCTTGATTTTACAGGAACACTTTCTTCTGTAAGATGCTTATGTGAGATTAACCAGTTTGCAGTCTGCACCAAAACATTCTTCCAAGAACCAAGTTCATATGTTTCTCCATTAGGGAATTTGATCTGCTTTGGCTTTGGACTTCTGGGTTTAGGGGAGAACTCCGAGATTGGAATCCAGCTACCACTAGGAGGAATTAGCTCTGGCTGGGACTCATCAGTAACGTGACGATCAGGATCTGGCTCTAGCTGGGGCTTGAGATCGTTACTACGATCAAGAAGAAAAGGTTGCTTTGCCCGTACTGGCAGCCCAGAATTCAGAGCGGGCTTCCAATTGCAATTCCAAAACCACAATAGCTCTAGGGCACATGGGACCAAAGCATCTTTGGCAATAGACACTGACAGTATGCAACCATCATCAGGTCTGGGACCTATCATTACGACGGGATCATAAACTATCCATTTGTCACCATTGGTCAAGACACCATATAATATACCTCCCTCCTGCCTATTTCTTTCCATGATATAGTTCATCAGCTGAGTTATTTCATTTTCGCCAATAGTCTTCCCTAAAGCCTTGGCTTCAAGGAAGACTATTGGCTCTTTGTTGGTATTTAAGAGTGCATAGTCAACCCTCTGGCGTTTCACCGATTGCTCTGGACGTACAAGTTTTGGATTAGTGGTGTCCCATTCCAATGCCTGCAGTAAAGGATCAACCAGAGCCATGCGGGTGTGGGTTTCATTATTCTGAAAGTCCTTCCCGTGCTCTTTCATACAATCCTTGAGCTTTGTGAGCACATCAATTACATTATTCAGCACCATAATGTTTGGTCTCCTAGAGCCTGTACCCTCCGCCTTGTTGTGATTGTATCATGCTTTATTTTAGGGGATTATATACGTACCCACACCACGCCCGCAGGCCGCGATGCTTTACCGTATACATTTGCAGGCTTCACAGACCAACTAGTGTTGCAATCTCCACCCGCAGTTGTGCCGTCCCCGGACGCCATATTCTTACCTAACCATTTGTCCCGGATGTTTAAAGCCGCATTCACGTCAGCGTTCTTTTCCACATCACATTTACTGCAATGGTAAACAGACGGGGATTTGCGGTTAGCTTTACGTACAACCCCACAGTTATGACAACGTTGTGACGCGTACTTGGGATCTATCTTTTCCGTATACGTCTTGTAAGCCATATACCGTTCCAGGCGCCCCCACCCGCTGCGCAAGATAGCACGATTGAGCCCTCTTGTTTGCGCCACATTCTTGCCGGGTTTGTCCCTGGAGCCACGGGCACTCCGGGTCATACCCTGCATGTTCAGGTCCTCCAAGATGACTAGATCATGTATGTCAGCGATGGTATGACTGGTCTGGTGACACCAATGCTTTATGCCATTCCGTATCTCCCTGTATACCCTTTGAATGCGTAACTTCGTGTGTTGCCAACCGTTGCGCTTGAACTCTTGCCGTGCCAACTTCTTGTGCAGTCTGCGCAGTTTGGCGTCAAGGAGCAACAGACTTGGCAATGCATACATATCCCCTGTACTTAGCGCCACTTGCCCCACGTTCCGGTCAATACCGACGGGGTTAACTGGTATGTCTGGTCTATCAGGGCGTTGTTCAGGTACTTCATATAGAATGGCCACATACCAGTTGCCCGCCTCATATTTGAACGTGGCCTGCTTGGGTTTGTAACCCGCGTACGGGTTCTTGCCTGTCAACTTCGCCCACCCAAGCTTGGGGATGTAGATCTTCTTGCCCTTGATCTTGATATTGCCGGGCACAGTAAATCTAGGCGTGTCCTTGAATTTGCGCTTCCATACCGGACGTCCTGCTCCATCAAAGAACCGCTTATAAGCTTCCGACAAGTGTTTCATGGTGTAGCGCACAGTGTTCGATGGCAGCTCACCCAACCAGGGCAATTCCTGCTTGATTTGTACGTACAGATTGTTCAGGCCGAAGTGTGTAACGTTAGGTTTATCGCCTTTACCAGCCTTGAAGTCCTGCTATTGCCTTTCGCAGATTTCCAGACCCTCATTCCAAACCTTGCGACAGGCCCCGGCAATGCGCATCAGCTTGTCGTGCTTGGCTCTACTGCCCGGTCGCACCCGCAAGGTGATACCCCGGTGCACGAATAGCCCTGGCTGGCGCCCCAGCTCACACCGGCCCGGTCGCACCCGCTAGGTGATACCCCGGTGCACCCTAATCTCTTCTATGTTCATGCCCTATTCTAGCTTACCCTCTCCTGTCTACACTGCGTGGTGTGGATACGTATATAGTCCTCTTATTTTACCATTGGGCGAGGCCCCTGATGAATAGGGTTGGCAGGTCGAGCCGGGCGTGGGTTGGGCACGGCATACAGGATGGACACATACCAGTTTCCAGCTTCGTATTTGCACGTGGCTTGCTTGGGTTTGTGCCCCGCGCAAGAGTTCTTGCCTGTCAATCCGACCCACCCAACCTTGTGGGGATGTAGATTTTCCGGCCCTTGATCTTAATCTTGTCGGGCACAGTGAATTGGGGTGTGTCCTTGTATTTGCGCTTCCAGTCAGGATAGCCCGCGCCCGCCAAGAAACGCTTGTAGGCTGTGGCCAAGTACTTCAGGGTAGAGCGCACAGTATGGGCATGCAGTTCACCCAACCAAGGCAACGCCTGCTTAATTTGCACGTACAGCTTGCATAAGGAGATGAACGTGACGGAGGGTTTATCGGCCTTGCCGTCCTTATAGTCTTGGTACTGCTGTTTGCAGATTGCCAAGGCTTCATGCCACACCCGTCGGCCAGCCCCGGCGGTCCGCAGCATTGGGTCATGCTTGGCTTTGGACCCCGGTCACACCCGCAAGGTAAGGCCCCGATGGGTCATCGTCACTTCACTGTGCATGCCCTATTCTAGCCTGCCCGCTACTGTCTGCACGGCCTGGTGTGAAACCGTATATAGTCCCCCATAATTTCGGTTTTGGTTTCGCCAAGTCGGACAGGACGCTCCGAATTCAGATCTGGAACAGCGAGTCAGACATGCCCGACATTTCGTATTCATGTTGCAGAATGGCGGCCTTGCGCTGTCGCCCCCAGCGGAATGCAGCGAGTCCCTTGTCAGAACGCACTGCACGGTGACAGGGAATCGCCAGGGCCAGAACGTTGCGAGCACAGGCCCCGGCGACGGCCCGCACTGCGGTTGGCTGGCCAATCCTGCGCGCCAGTTCAGCATAAGTCAGCGTGGTGCCCGCAGGAATACGCTGGAGCGCCGACCAGACTTGCCGCTGAAATGGCGTACCCTGAATGTCCAGCGGCATGTTCAGACTCCGGTTGGGATCGTCCATATAGGTCCTGATCGCTTGCAGCCAGCGGATATTGAGAGGATCGTCCGGCCTGTATTGCGCTTGGGCGAAACGGTGTTGGAAATGTGTAGCCAGGTCGGCCTGGTCGTCTCCCAGTTCGATGGCGCAAACACCCCTGGATGTACGGGCTACCAGCAAGGCACCGTAACGGCAGTCTGCCGTCAGGAATATGGGGGTATCTGTCGGGGACGCTTGGGGATCAGTGCAAATGGTCATGGCATGGTGTTGGGGCATGCATGCAGTCGTTGCGGTCGCGCGCAGGTTTCAGTGTCCATGGAAGTCAGGCTCCGTGCGGTTCCTGAAGGCCTCTATCCCGGCCTGCACGTCATCTGTATAGGAAACCAGGGCCCCTGCGATGCCTTCCAGCAGCATGCCATCCGTCACGGAACCGTCCGCGTCTACCAGGCTCTTGGCTGCCTGTACGGCTACCGGTGCGTTGACGGCAATGGACCGGGCCATGTCTGCCGTGCGGGCGGCCAGCTCTGCAACCGGTACAGCCTCGTTGATCAGGCCCCATTGCAACGCTACATCGGCCGGGATCTGGTCACCTGTGAATATCATTTGTTTGGCCCGGCTGGGGCCTATGACCTGGGGCAGGCGCTGGGTGCCCCCCCATCCGGGAATGATGCCCAGTTTGACCTCGGGCGCTCCCAGGCGCACATGGTGAGCGGCAATCCGGATGTCGGCGGCCAGTGCCAGTTCCAGGCCCCCGCCCAACGTCAAACCGTTGAGCGATGCGATCACGGGAATGGCCAATTGGCTGATCCGGTCCATGAGCTGGTGACCTGTCCGGATCCAGGTTCGCCACATGTCCAGAGGCGACAGTTGGGACCATTCCAGGATATCCGCGCCCACACAGAAGGATCGTTCACCGCTGCCGGTCAGGACCAGCACGCGGATGGCGGAATCGGATTCCACCAGGGCCAGGCTTTGCGTCAGGCCCTCCAGCATTTCGCCATTGAGTGCGTTGAGTTTCTGGGGACGGTTGAGGGTGATGTGTGCTACGCCCTCGTCAACCCTGAATTGAATCAGATCGGTCATGGACAGTTCCCGGCTTCCCTATGTGTCAAATCTGGTTTCGCTGCAGACGTTTGACGATGTCTTCGCAGGCACGCATACACACCGCCATCATGGTCAGCGTGGGGTTGATGCCCGGACAGCTGGGGAAGGTAGCCCCGCTGAAGATGAACAGGCCTGGTGTGTCATGCACTTCCAGGTTGGGATCCACAACGGAGGAAGCAGCATCTTCCCCCATGCGGAGACCACCCAGATCATGGCTGCTGCCGACACCGGTGAAACGGGGACCCCGCCAGGGATCCTGGCCGCCCATGGCCAGCAGGATTTCCTCACACTTGTCTTCCATCCAGGCTGCCATGCGGTGTTCGTTTTCCCGCAGGTCGTAGGTCACCCGGATCAGGGGCAGGCCGAGGCCGCTGCGGTCACGATGGTGCGGATCCAGATCCACGAAATTGTTGGTATAGGACAGCGTGTCGGGCTGAATGCGCAGGACGCCCAGGTGCTGCCATTCCAGGATATGCTGCTTGTAGGCAGCTCCCCACTTGCCGACATGGGGCGGGGTGGCCTCGCGGCTGATCCCGAGGGGCAGGTATTGGGGTTCAGCACTGATGGTGCCACCTCCCAGAAAGCCATGGTCGGCGGCATGGAAGTCCTCGTGCAGGAAATCATCCAGAATCAGGGACTGGGAAGCGAAGGCACAGTGGCGATTGAACACGCGATCCGGGAACTTGGCCAGTACGTGGGCGAACATCTTGGACATGAGGTTGCGTCCTACCTGGCCCTGGTTGTGCCCGAGACCACCCGGATGCCGGTCATCCCGGGACAGCAGCAACAGGCGAATGTTCTCCCATGTATAGGTGCCCAGGATAATGCAGCGTCCCTCCTGAACATGCACGTTGCCCGCAGGGTCGGCATATTCCACACCCCGGGCATGGCCGGCCTCGTCGGTGAGGATCCGGAGCACACGGCAATGGGTCTTCAAATCCAGATTCCCCGTGGCCAGGGCTTGGGGAATGCCGACTGCAGCTGGATGCCACATGCTGTCGTCAAAGGTACCGAAGCCGCAGATCCAGCTGGAATACGTAGTGGCCGGACGGCCACCATAGGGAACGCTGTTCACGCCTACGGGCACGGGATAGGGATGCAGGCCCATGCCGGCAGTCGTTTCCCGAAAGACCTCTCCCATGTGAAAGGGCAGCAGGGGCGGCATGGGCAGATCGCGGCTGCGCGGTATGGGCGGCTGGTCGTTGACACCGGAGATGCCAATCTCCCATTCCAAACGGGAATAGTAGGGTTCCAGGTCTGCGTACGCAATGGGCCAGTCAGCCAGGGTGCTGTTGGCCGGCAGGATATGCTCCCAGCCATTTTCCCGCACCCGGCTCCGTGCTCGGAAGTGATGCGGATGGAAACGGCGCATCCAGGCACCGTAGTGGTACACGGAGCCCCCTACACCGTTCACCATGCGTCCCAGTGAGAACGTCAGTGGTTGCGTAGGCTCTCCCTCGTTCCGGCGCCAACGCGGCACTTCGCTGTTGAACTTGGGTCCCATGCGGGCCCGACCGCTGTAGGCCTGTGCCAGTTCATCCGGGACAAAGTCCTGTCGTGAACGGTAGGGACCCGCTTCCAGACCCACGACCTGGAGACCGGCCTCTGTCAACAGCGGTGCAATGACGCTGTTCATGGCTCCCATGCCCAGCAGGATTACATCGGCGGGACCCTGGGGCGGAACCAGACCGCGATCCGGGTCGAAACCGGGAGGAATGGCCGGTGCACCGTCAGGACGGGGAAAGTCCATGTCCGCCAGGTCCTGCAGGGACTGGATCACCCCACCCTTGGTGACGGGTTCCTGCGCGAGCATTTCGGCCGCCGAGTTCTCCAGCCAGACACCCGGATGGCCCAGCGTCTGCCATCCCAGCTTGTCCCTGTTGCCGCCATGGATGGGATCGGCGAACAGACCCTCGCGCATGTGTCTGACGAGGATGTCCATGAACGCCGCCTGCGCGGGGAACGCAAAATCGGGCAGGGTGCCCTGCTCCAGGGCCGACAGCAAGGCATCCTGCTGCCCGGGTTGACACTGGGCGAAAGGCTGGTGGTACTGTTGCTGGGCACACTGGTCCAGTTTGTCCAGACCTGTGCGGTAGGTCTGGGCCAAGTCGCGCTCGTAGCCGATCAGCTGTTGCTCCAGGTAGTCAATGACGCCGATTTCCGTAGCGCCGGGCTTGCCGTCATCAGCGGGAAACATACGGGCAAACAGGGCGACGGCCGTATTGCGCTGACTGGGCGTGAAAATAGGAGAGGCAGGGGTAGGCATGGCAACGTCCGGCAGAACTGGATCAGGCGAAAGAAAGTTGCAAGGGCGCCGGATCGAAGAGTGCCGCATCCATCGTGCGCAGATGCGGGGACACGTGCAGGGGAAATCCGCAATGCGCCATCACGTCGTGCTGTATGTCCACGCCAGGCGCGATTTCGGCTAGGACCCAGCCCGCGGGGGTCAGGGTCAGGACACATCGTTCGGTGACCACCGTGACGTCCTGGCCCCGTTGCCGGGCGTAAGCGCCACTGAAAGTGACGTGCTCTACTTGCTCGACGAACTTGCGTACCTTGCCTTCACGCTGGATGGTCAACTGCCGTCCGGTCAAGTCGACCTGCAGGCCGGCTGTCGTGAAAGTGCCGCTGAAAACGATCTTGCGGGCATGCGTGGTGATATCGATGAAGCCACCGGCCCCGGCCGTAATGTGGGGCCGGGCCGCGATGCGGGAGACGTTGACGTTGCCAGCCGCGTCGATTTCCAGAAAGGAAAGCAGTGCCTGATCAAAACCTGCCCCTTGGAAAAATGTGAACTGATCAGGTGAGGGCACGAAAGCCTGGGCGTTCACGGCACAGCCGAACTGGAATCCCAGCAGGGGCATGCCCCCTACCGGACCCTGCTCAATTACCCACGTGACCTGTCCGTCCAGGCCTTCCTCATGCAGGACATAGGGGACGAGGGCCGAGATCCCGAAGCCCAGGTTCACGATCTGGCCCCGACCCAGTTCCTGGGCCGTACGCCGCGCAATGACCTTCTCCAGACTCCAGGGAATCTCTTCGAAAGTAGCCGGATCCACCTTCTCTTCCCCGCTGATACCCGGGTTGTAGTCAGTTTGGGTGGTTTGTCTTTGCGCCGGGTCGAGATACAGATAGTCCACCAGGATGCCCGGTACCCGGATGTCCTGACATGACAAGGTGCCGGACGGCACGATGTTTTTTACCTGGGCTATGGTCTGGCCGCCGTTGTTGCGGGCTGCCAGCGCCTGTTCGTAGGCGCCCAGATAGGCACCTTCCTGGGTAAAGGCCAAGTTGCCTTTTTCGTCTGCCGTCGTGGCCCGGACGATGGATATGTCAGGCGCCAGGGAGGGATAGAACAGCCACTCTTCCCCGCGCAGTTCTATGACCTCCACCAAATCGTCCCGGGTACATGCATTCATGCGGCCGCCCTGCAGGCGGGGATCCACGAATGTGCCCAGTCCTACCTTGGTAATGACCCCGGGGCGTTTGGCCGAGCCCTCACGCAGCATGTGGAACAGGACACCACTGGGGAGGTTGTACGCCTTGACCTCGTTGGCGTAGATCATCTGCCAGATGTCTGGACTGGTGGCGCTGGACGGTCCGCTGGGATAGGAGCCCGCGATGATCCGGGCAATCTGCCCGGGCTGGGCCAGGTGATCCACACCCTTGATCCCGTACATGTCGCCGGCGGCTATGGGGTGTACCAGGGTCAGGTTGCCGGGGTGGCCGGTACGTGCGAAATGTTGGCCCAAGGCGGCCAGTACGGCGTCAGGACAGCCCAGGCCGCTGGAAGAACTGACGGATACCAGCGCGCCCTCCGGGATCACGGATCCCAGTTCCGTGGCCGAGAGCAGTTGGGGTGAACTCATGGTCTGTACCTTACGTGTGCCCGGAGATCAGGCTGTGGTCCGGAGGGCGGACAGGGGGGAAAGCCGCAGGGTATGCGCGACAGCCCCTGACAGGGGGGCAGCGCTCCGGAAAGCCAGGCCCTGATCGTTGCCGGTCAGTTCAATGCCGGCCTCCTGTCCCAGCACCTCGACCTGCAGCGACATGGGCCCCTGCAGGTGGGGAATGCCAAAGGCAGCAGGCACGTCGCCCAGCAGCATGGCATACAGGGCATCCCCCCGGGTTGTATAGCGAATATCCACGCCCGTGTCAGTTGGGCCCTCGGCGACGTGCCAGGGACGTGTACCGAAGATCGCGTCACCATTCACGGCCAGCCACTGGCCCAGAGCCTCCAGCCTTGCGCGCTGCATGGCCGGAATCTCCCCTTCGGCCGTGGGGCCAACGTTGAGCAGCAGGTTGCCGTTCTTGCTGACGATGTCGATGAAGGAATGGATGAGGGCGTCGGCTGTCAGATATTGATCGACGCCTTCCTGCTGGTTGTAGCCGAACGATGCGCCGATACCCCGGCAGCTTTCCCATTTTTCACTTTGAATGGTGTCGAACTGCTGGTATTCCGGGGTCGTGAAATCATGATGGACACGGGTGAGCTGGTTGTGGCCCAGGGTATCGAAGTTCTGGCCAAAGCGATTGTTGACCACACCCTCCGGCATCCGGTTGTAGTAGTAGGCAAACAGTTCGTTGGTGTTGGTGTGCCTGGGGTAGGCGATGTCGTTCCAGAGGATGGCGGTTTCGTAGCGGTCGATCAGTTCACGCCAGTGGGCATTGGCATAGGCTACGTATTCCGGACTCTGGGGCGTAGCCGCCCGGAGATCCGCGACGCTTTGCACGATCTGGGGATCGAAAGTCCAGTCTACGCCGCCCGAATAATAGTAGGCTATGGTCATGCCGGCAGCGCGCACGGCTTGCCCCAGTTCACCGCACAGGTCCCGGTGGCTGTGATAGCCGGTGTGGAAAGGATTGGGAGTCTGGCTGGGCCAGAGCAGGAAGCCGTCGTGATGCTTGGTAGTGAGCACGACGTACCGGGCCCCCACATCCCGGAACAGGGATGCCCAGCTGCCCGGATCCCAGTTCTGTACTGCCTCGTTGAACATGGGCACGAAATCCGTGTACGAGAACCCGTGGCCGTAGGTCGCGAAGTGATGCTGCCGGGTAGGGCTGCCGGGAATGCGGTAGGTATTGGCGTACCATTCCGCATAGGGATTCTGGGCAAACCAGTTGCCCCAGTTGCCACTCGCGATCACTTCTCCCAGCTCTCCTGAATTGGGGGCCCAGGCAGGTACCGAATACAGGCCCCAGTGAATGAAGATGCCGAGTTTGGCCTCGTCGAACCAGGTCGGAACCGGGTGTGCGGACACGGACTCGTAGGTAGGCTGGTAGGTCATAGGGTATTCCGGGCACTTGGGTGGGACACAAGAAGCGGATACAGCGCAGCCGGGAGCTCTGCCCCGGCGCGCCGTCCTCCCTGCTGCATGGCGGATCAGAACGTGGAAGCAGGCGTCGTGGAATAGCACCAGCGCGCTTCAATCAGATGGTCGCATACCCGATTGAGGGCATCCATGGTACCAATCTGGCGCAGGGCTTCGACCGCGAAGCCGCGCACATATCGGTTTTCATCCTGCAAGCAGGGTACCAGGGCTTCAATGGCGGACGCGGCACAGCTCTTGTACCGGGACAGGGACAGGCAGGCATTGAACCGGACCTGATCGTCCATGTCTTGCAGCGCGGGAATCAGGGCCGGCACGGCGGTGTCGGCATCTTCAATCATGCTGAGAGATTCCACAGCGGTGCGCCGCACGATGGGGGACGGGTCCTGGACCAGACGGATCATCTCGTCAGCCAGGCCCTGGGCCCGGGGACCGTGTTCACCTGCGGCAAAGACGGCCTGCGCCCGAACCTTGTCCGAGGCGTGCTGCATGCCTGCAGCCAGAATGGGCAGCGCGTCGACCGTGCAGACACTCAGGCCATAGGCGGCACGCCGGCTGGTATGCTGGTTGCCGGTATGGAGGAGTTCCGCCAACACCGGCAGGCCCTCGGTGCCCAGATGGGCCAGTTCGTAGCCGGCGCCAATACCATGGGGTTCATAGTTGCCCTGGACCATGTCAGCCAATTGGGCGGTGGTCCGCTGCGGTTGGAAATCCACTTCCGCCAGCGTGTGCGGTCGCCCGGACAGCCAGTTCCAGTGATCGGCCCACAGGGAATTGTGCGTATGGGGTGGCCCGTCCCCGTTCAGCGGGCGCCATGCCGTTTCTGTATTGTGCCAGGCGGGACTCTGGGGGCGGGACATGCGCGTGAACTGGAATTTGAGCATAGCCCGGTTGCGCGTGGACAGATTGGCACCGCCGCGGTGCCACAGATCGTAGTGAATGAGTACAAAGGTGCCGGCTGCACCTTCCACGAACAGGGGTTGCTCCGTATCGTCGCCGGGACGCCTGTCGTAATACTGGGTACCGGGAATAATGCCGGATGGTCCCATCTCGGTATTGACGTCCTGGGGATAGTAAAAAATCATCGCCCACCACTGGTGGTGGTTGCGAATGCGGGCATAGCCCCAGTAACTGTCCTTGTGCCAGGATTGTACCTTGCGCCCGGGTGCAGTGAAGTGACAGTGGCGATGGGGCTGCGTTATGTAGTCAGCCCCCAATACACTGCTCACGGCGCCCCGGATAACGGGATGCCGGAACACTGCCTGCACTTCCGGTACCCGCGGCAGGATATTGTTGCCGGGATTCCCTTCCTGGTCCATGACTTCCTCGATCCGGGCATTCATAGCCGCATGGAACTCAGCCGGAAAATCGGTATGCAGCAACAGATAGCCATGAGCAATGAAATGGCGCATCTGGTCATCGGTCAACAGCACAGGATCGGTTTTCATGGTTGGTCCTTGCAAGGAATGACAGAAAGCGGAATCGCCCCCAACAGGCAGTGGGATGGGCTCACCTCTGGCTCGGGTGCAATGCTCCTGAATTATAGTTTCCCTGCCCATAGGGGTCAATAACAATGGCCTGGAGCCGGGACCGGCTATTCCTCATGCATGGTTTGCCGTAACCGTCTGTTGACAGCCCAGCCAAGGCCATTGCCGCAATTTTCCGGGTCATGCATTGGCTTGCCACAGCTCCCGTACCCCCGGCAGTGTGATACACAGCGGGAACCCGGGAACGCTATAGACACAGGACTGGACGGCATGCCCGATTTGTACCGTTAGGGAATGGGACCAAGAACCATTAGAATTTGATATCCGGGAATCGCTCTCACCCGGACAGTGCACCAAACGTTTTGGATCCATGAGAACCTATATTCTCAAGCGGGTGCTGCAGGCCATTCCCCTCCTGCTCCTGATCTCCTTCATCGTCTTTTTGAGCATCCAGGCTACGGGTGACCCCTTGGCGGCCTATACTGTGGATGCGTCGCTCACGGCTGACGATATCGCCCGCCTCAAAGCCAAGTACGGGCTGGATCAACCCGTGCCCATACAGTACCTGAACTGGCTCAAGAACATGGCCACCGGCAATTGGGGCACCTCCTATTTCACACGGGAGAACGTGGTGGACATGATCCGGGAGCGTCTCCCCAACACCCTGATCCTTTTTGCCGTGTCCTACGCCATGATTCTGGTCGTGGCTCTGATCCTGGGCATCCTGACGGCGGTCCGGCAGTATACCCTCTTTGATTACATCGTAACGGCTCTGAGCTTCCTGGGGATCGCGACGCCCAGTTTTTGGCTGGGCCTGATGCTGATTTATCTCTTCGCCGTGCGCCTGAAGGCCTGGGGCTTGCCCTCCCTGCCCGTGGGCGGCATGTACGATCTCAGTACGGGCAAGACCTTGGCGGAAGTGACACGTCACGTGATTTTGCCCTCGATCACTTTGTCTGTGGTTGTCTGTGCCCGCTATATCCGCTATATTCGCTCGTCCATCCTGGAGCAGCTGCAGCTGGATTACGTCCGTACCGCGACCGCCAAGGGGTTGCGGAACCATACAGTGCTGTTTCGGCACGTCCTCAAAAACGTACTCCTGCCCCTGGTGACCCTCGTGGGCCTGGACTTGCCCAACTTTCTGTCCGGCACCATTGTCATCGAGTCCATCTTCGCCTGGCCCGGGGTAGGCCGCCTGTTCTGGTCCGCTGCCGAACGCACTGACATACCCGTGCTGATGGCGGTCATGCTGTTTGTCGCCATCATGACTGTGCTGTTCAACCTGTGTGCGGATATCTTCTACGCGATTGTGGATCCGCGGATCAGCTACTCATGACGGATACCGGGAACAAGGTCGACCCCCGCGCCGCCGCACGCCAGGCGTCCCTGGGTATAACAGGCTCCCTGGTGCGTCCGCCGGAGACGATGTGGACCAGCTTTCGGCGCCGTTTTGTCCGCCATCGTCCGGCCATGGCCAGCCTGGTGGTACTTCTGCTGCTGATACTGACCAGCTTCGGGATTTCCCTTTTTGTGTCCGAGGATCAGGCAAACCTCATCGATGTCCAGGCCATGCGCAGTCCGCCCTCCTGGCAACATCCCTTCGGTACCGACGACGTCGGGCGCGATATGTTCCTGCGTACGTGGTTCGGCGGACAGATTTCCTTGCGCATCGGCATTCTGGCCGCCAGCATCAGCGTGGTCATCGGCATTACGGTCGGTACCGTGGCCGGGTACAACACGGGGTGGGTTGACAATGTCCTCATGCGCATCACCGACGCCCTGCTGAGCATTCCCACCCTCTTTATCCTGATCGCCCTGACCCGTATCCTGGGCGATCGGATAGGCGTCGGCAACGTGGCTTTCATCACTCTGGTGATAGGCATGCTGTCCTGGATGCGTACCAGCCGGATTGTGCGTGCCCACGTGCTGTCGCTCAAGGAGCGGGATTTCGTGCTGGCCGCACGTTCACTGGGCTGCCAGGCAGGTCGTATCCTGAGCCGGCATATTGTGCCGAACACCCTGGCTCCGATCGTGGTCGCCGCTACCCTGGACGTGGGGCGGGCCATAATCTTCGAGGCCTCCCTGAGCTTTCTGGGACTGGGTATCCAGCCCCCCACGGCAACCTGGGGCAGCATGCTGAATCGGGCCCAGGCCTATCTGCTGAACGCGCCCTGGATTGCCCTGTTCCCCGGTATCATGATTCTGATTACGGTATTGTGCGTGAATTTCCTGGGTGATGGCCTACGCGATGCCTTCGATCCCCACTCGCTCCAATAAGGTCGACACTATGCTGCAACCATCAGACAATCCCGATATTCATGACCATATTCGCGAGGCTTTGCCTGGACATCTGGACCATATCCGGGCATTCATGGCCCAGCCCAGCGTCAGCGAGGGCAATCTGGGGGTCAGGGAGTGTGCGGCCTTGCTGGCTGCCCGCTTCGGCCAAATCGGATGCCAGCAGATAGAGATCGCGGAGACACCCGGATTGCCCGCAGTTTGGGCTCACCTGGATGCCGGTGCGCAGCAAACCCTGGCGGTGTATGGCTATTTCGACACCAACATTGTGGGTACGGGCTGGACCCATGATCCCTTTGCGGCCGTGGTCACTGACCATCCGCTGTTTCCCCAGGTATTGTACGGGCGTGGAGCTGCCAACAAGGGAGGCTTCATGGCATTTCTCAATGCCATCGAGGCGGTCCGGCAAGTCCGGGGTGCGCTGCCCGTCAATCTGATGTTCGTGTGCGAAGGCGAGGAGTTTGGAGGCAGTCTGCACGTGCCCCGGCTGATCGAACGCTATCGGGAACCGCTGTCCCGGGCCGCAGGCCTGTTGTCACCGGGTCCGTGCCAGAACGCGGCCGGTGCGGTGGATCTGGCTCTGGGCAATAAAGGATGCCTCCACGTCGAGATGCGATGCAGCGGTACCGACTGGGGCCGCGGTCCCCAGGGGGCACCGACCCATTCGTCCACCATGGGGGTTGTCGACCATCCGGTATGGCGCCTGGTGCATGCGTTGTCCACCATGTACGATCCCCGAACGGGCAGCATTACCGTGCCCGGGTTCATGGATGACCTGCGCGCGCCCACAGCGGACGATCTGCAGCTGGTGGCGGATTTGGCGGCCCGCTATGGTGACAATGAGGCAGCCGGCATACCCGGCATTGGCCAGCCGGAACAGGTGCCCTGTTTCGTCAACGACGTGACGGGCGTGGAAGTCTTTCGGCGCTATTGCTTCCTGCCCACCATGAACATCAACGGTATCCGGGCAGGTTTCACAGGACCCGGTACAACCCTGTGGACTTTGCCCCACGAGGCCCGTTGCACAATTGATCACCGCCTGCCGCCGGACCTGGATCCGCAGACGTGCCTGGAATGTCTGCGGGCCCACCTGGATGCCCAGGGCTACACTGACATCCAGCTGGAAGTGCTGATGTCGGTAGGGGCCCAGAGCCTGCACCTGCAGGACGATCTGGCCCAGGCAGCTGTCGCCGTATTGAATGACTGGAACGTAGATCCCCTGATCTGGCCGCGGCGTGGGGCCAGCGGACCCACCGGCTATTTCAGCCAGATGCTGGGTCTCAAGGTCTTGGGCAGCACCGGACTGGGGTACGCCAGCGGCCATTCGAGCGCTGACGAATTTCTCGTGGTCGAGGGCAACGGCCAGGTAGGCGGGATCGTGGAGCTGACAGGTTCCTACGCCGATCTGCTGTGCCGTCTGGCGGACGCCTGACACAAGTGAAACATGTGACAACAGGAGAATTTTGTGAGATGTCTAATGCCTTGCTGTGGTCCCAGCTGCAGGATCGGGTTCAGGATGAATTGGCCACTTTCCCGGGTGTAGCGGGATTCTGTCTGCAGGATCTGGCTACCCGGGACACGATGGGCTGGCATGATCAGGAAGGGTTTCCGGTGGCTTCCACCATCAAGATCCCGGTTCTGGTCACCTTGCTGGCCAGGGCGGAGAAAGGTGAGATCGATCTGCAGGAACGCATTGACCTCACGCCTGACATGATGACACCCGGCAGTGGTGTGCTGACCTACCTGGAAGGCCCGCTGGCGTTGTCCGTGCTGGATATTGCGCAGCTCATGATTTTGGTGTCTGACAATACGGCGACCAATCTGTGTATCGACTGGGCCGGCATGGAGGCCACCAACGAACTGATGACCGCGCTGGGCCTGAGCAGTACCCGGTTGCGACGCAAAATGCAGGACCAGGAAGCGGTGGCCCGCAACGCCGAGAATGTTTCCACGCCAGCCGATGCCGTATGCCTGATGCGTGCCCTGTACGAAGGACAGCCCAGCCCGGGCGTGGCAGAACAGTGCCTGGCCATCCTCCGGAAACCCAATCGTGGCCCCATTGAGCGGGCCATGGGACCAGGCGTGGCCGTTTCCAACAAGCCGGGCGGCATGGACCGCGTACGTTGCGATGCCGGTATTGTCTGGCTGCCCAGGCATCCCTATGCCCTGGCCGTCATGAGCAAGTTTGGCATGGAACATCCGTACCGGCAGGAAAACCGTATCGTGGCCGTGGTGCAGCTGATCCATGACTATATGGTGACTATCGATCGTTCCAGCAGCTGGGGCCAGGGCATTCCCTCGTCCCTGCTGGACAACTGACCGGCCATAGCTGCCGGCCAGACCCCACCCGTCCCGGATGGAGGGAGAAAATCATGACCGTGGAAGTGACCGTCATTCGTGCACCCTGCCTGTTCAGCGCCACCGGCACTGTCCACCGGCATGGTGCCAGTCTCTGGATCGAAGGCGATCGGATTACAGGTATATATGGCCACGAAGCACCGGCCGTACCGGAGAATGCCCGTGTCCTCGACTACCCGGAAGGATGCATTTTGCCTGGACTTATCGATTCGCACACCCATCTCATGTACGGTACCGGGGAACGCATGAGTGGTCCCCGGTCCTACGATCACGTCAATGAAGAGGACAGTGACGGCCTCATGTTGTTGCGCAGCGTGCGCAATGCCTATCAGCACCTGCTGAAAGCCGGGGTTACGTCCATGCGCGACCTGGGTGCACGCAACCGGATTACCTTCGATTTGAAAGAGGGGGCCAGTGCCAATTTGTTCAAGGGGTTTCCTACCTTGCACGTGTGCGGACGCGCCATCACGATCACGGGAGGACATTTCCACTTCGGGCATGAAGAAGCCGATGGCGAAGCCGAGTGCCGGAAGTCTGTCCGCCGTCTCGTGAAGGAAGGTGCCGACTTCATCAAGATCATGGGATCAGGCGGCGGTACCTACATCACTGACAACCGGCGGGCTTCCTTCACGGTACCGGAGCTGCGTGCGATTGCCGATGAGGCACACCGTCATGGCAAGGCCTGTACCGTGCACGCGATTGCGACCGAGTCCATTGCGAGCGCCGTTGAGGCCGGGATCGACTGCATTGAACATTATGAGTTCGTCGAAATGAACTACGCGCGCAAGCTGGATCCTGCCATTGCCGAGCAGATGATCTCCAATGACATCTGGCTCAGCCCTACCATACAAACCGGGTTTCGAAAAATGGAGCGCATGCTGGCGCTGCAGGACGAACGCCCCCTGAGTCCAGCCGAACAGGAAGCTCTGGTCTATCTGCAATGGAAGCAGGAAGGACAGCTGTACGTGACGGGCGCCTTGCATGAAATGGGGGCCCGGCGTTTCCTCATGGGCACTGATGCCATCTCGGAATTCGGGGATTATGCAGTGGGGTTGCGACTGATGGCGGAATCGGGAATTCCCAATGACGAGGTACTGCAGGCGGCAACCCGCAACCCGGCGGCAGCCATGGGCATCCTGGATCAGGTCGGTACCCTGGAAACAGGGAAAATCGCTGACGTTACCGTTGTGCAGGGCGACCCGCTTACGGATATCAGGGCGGTGGAGAGCGTGTTACAGGTTGTCAAGGCAGGGTACGTATTGCCTATGGACAGCCTGGAATTGTTCCCGGAAGGGGAAGGTGCGGCCCAGGTTCCCGTAATTCCCAAGCCTCCCAACCCCCAGGTCATTCGCTTGCCCCATCATCATCCTCACCCCCACCCCCATCCCTGAACCCGGGAGAGGAGACACTGCCGGCCTGTTCAGGAAACAGACCGGAGGCACTGTCGCAAGGTCAAGACCAATTCGCCGATCACATTTGGCAGTCTACGGTTTTCCTGCTGCGTCGTGCCTTGTACAACCACCCCATGCTGGGGCCGGACGAGGACATTCTGTCACCGCGCAGAGATGCATATGGCGGGGACGACAGGATTTGGATTTGAACCCGCGGCCCACCTGTGTGCCGGCCGAAGCAGGAATGTCGGTCTCTGCGGGCCAAGCACAAGGGCCGACGCTGACGGGTTCCTGGGGGGCATTGGCATGTAAGCCCCTGTTGTAATTGCTGTCTTGGGCCGGGGCGCAGGCCCAAAGGGCACGGGTTCCCGGAACCTCGCCGGGAACCCGTTGCCATACGGGAGTCAGGGACAAGTCTTACTCGCTGACATCCCACTCTTGAATATTGCCGTACCATAGCGTGAAGGGACGGAGTTCGAAATTCTGGACGCGGGTACTTACCCCGTAATGTCGGCCCGTGGCGAACAGATAGAGTGCATAGGCGTCTTCATGCATGATCCGCTGGGCTTCCATGATCATCCGTGTGCGCTCGTCATCGTCAAATTCCGTTTGGGCCGCCAGCAGCAAAGCGTCCACTTCGGCGCTGCAGTAGCGATGCCATTGCGAGCCGCCCGGATTGTCTGGCGAAGCAATTTCGTTGCACAGGAAACGGTTGGAGATTTCCGGATCCGGTACGCGCAGACCATGACTCCAGCCACCCATTTCATAGTCGCCGTGCGACCAGGTGCCGTTCTGGTCCCAGGTGCCGAACAATTCCGCCGTCCGGCGATTCTCGATGACCATCTCGGCCCCGATATCCTTGAACATCTGCTGCACCAGGAGCTGCACCTGCTCCCTTTGCAGGACACCAGACGTGGTCCGGTGCGTGAAAGTCAGCCGAGTGCCGTCGTCGTAGCCGTCCACGCCATGGGATTCACGGATACCGTCCCCGTCATCGTCTGTCCAGCCATTGTCTTCCAGCAGGCTGCGTGCCAGATCGGGATCATAGGCATAGGGCACGAGATCCCGGTTTTGCCACGGTGTGCCGTGCCACTCGCTGCCCACGTTGACTTCGGCCTGTCCATGCAGGATATTGTCGATTAGAAGCTGCTTGTCGACCGCATGCTGCAGGGCCACCCGGACGTTCCGGTCGGCAAATATGGATGCCTGGGTGTTGTCGCCATTCATGACGTACCGCTCACCACCTGCGGGCGGCGCATTGACGAGTGCGATCACGCCCTTGTCCTGCAGGTCCAGCAGGGTCGGCACATTGGCGGCCCGCAGGCCCCACGCAATATCCACCTCGCCGACTTCCAGGGCAGCCAGCAGGGCTTCGGTGCTGGGGTAGAAAACAATGAAGAACTTGTCGAGGTTGGGACGGCCCTGCCAATAGTCGTCGAAGGCCGCGTATTCAACGAATTCGCCCGGCTTCCAGTCTACAATCTTGAAGGGCCCGAAACCGACCGGCTGGCGCATGGCCAGGGATTCGTCCAGACCCGGTGAATTGGCTTCGATCACTTCTTCGGGCAGTATGAAATCGAAGAGAATCTTCCAGGACGCAAACGGTTCGCTGAAGTTCAGCACTACGGTGTAGTCATCCGGAGTGTCGAGCGACGCGATGCGCTCGTACCCCAACCGGGTTATGGGCGTGTTGTCCGGACTCATGATGGCTTCCCAGGTTGCCTTGACATCCGAGGCTGTAACCGGGGTGCCGTCGTGGAAGGTGATGCCTTCCCGCAGGTTGTAGGTGATCTGTGTGCCGTCCGGTGAAACCTGGCCATTCGCCACGCTGGGCACTTCCGTCGCCAATTCACCTATCCAGTTGCCCTGTTCGTCCAGGAACAGCAAGCCGCGTTGCGCCGTCTTGGAGGCCTGCAGCGAATTGCCGCCCTGGGTGTACATGACATTGAGGAATTCCAGTTCCTGATTCATGCCGAGGCGAACCGCAGAAGGTTCAGCCGCTTCCATGGCCCCGGCCTCCGTGGCCGGGGCGGCCTCGGGTGCACAGGCCACCAAAGCCAACACGGCTATCAGCAACAAGCCTACTCGCAACATTCTTTTCATGGGGTATCACCTCTACGGACTGTTGGCGGGAACAATACTTGCGCTGATAATACCATAGGCGAAATAAACTCGCACCACGGCAAAAATCCGGGGCATACGCGGAAGGAGCGGTGGCTTGGGCCAGGCCCGGGATACCGGGAGCTTCCCGATCCCCATGGTATTGAACATGTACAGCCCGGCAGGCCGGGTTCTGGCACGAGAAACGTCAAGTAGTCACCTACAGAGGCAACAGCCATGCTATCTGCATCGTTACAGGCGGGCCTGGCCCGCCATATCCAGGCACGTGATCGCACCTTCCGCACCAGGCTGTTGGATATGGCTGCGGACATCCCGGACGTCATCGCGCTGGGGCGGGGCGATCCCGATTTTCACACGCCGCCCCATATCGTGGCCGCGGCCCACAGGGCGCTGGAGGAAAACCGGCATCATTACATGCCCGTTGCCGGACTGCCGGAACTGACCGCGGCCATCGCGGCCATGTTGCACCAGGAACACAATCTGGGCTATGCCCCCGAGGAGATCATCGTCACCAATGGTGTGGAAGAAGCCATCATGACCTGCATGGTCAGTCTCCTGAATCCGGGGGACGAGGTTCTGATGGGCTGTCCGCGCTTCACCAACTACGACAAGGCCGTGAACCTGTGCCACGGTACCGTGGTATCCATACCCACCCGGGAAGCCGATCACTTCGTGATGCAGGTGGAGGATGTGGAAACCCGGATCACCGCCCGCACCCGTATGCTGGTGCTGGTTTCACCGGACAACCCCACCGGTGCGGTAACTCCGCCCGCCACGGTCAGGGCTCTGGCCCAACTGGTGCAGCGCCATGATCTGATCCTGATCAGCGACGAGATTTACGCCCGCATTCTGTTCGACGGAGCCCAACACCTCTCGCCGGCCTCCCTGCCAGGCATGCACGAGCGTACGCTGACCCTGAACGGATTTTCCAAGGCGTATGCCATGACGGGCTGGCGGCTGGGTTATATGGCCGGACCCGCTGCCTTCATGCGTCAGGTACTGGAAGTGCGGCACACCCTGAGCATCAGTGCCAATACCATAGCCCAATACGCTGCCCTCGCGGCCTTGGCCGAACCACGCGCGCCGTGGTGGGAACCTATCCAGCGGGAACTGGAAAAGCGGCGTGCATGCGTGATGTCGGCCCTGGACGATCTGGGCTTCACCTATGGCTTTCCCGGGGGCGGCTATTTCATCTTCCCGAACATATCCCGCCTGAGGATCCCCGCCACGCAGTTTTGCCTGACGATGTTGCAGGAAGGACGCGTACTCGTATTTCCCGGCAATCAGGCAGAGGACCAGCTTGCGGGCGAATACATCCGCATGAGCATCTTGCAGCCCTTGCCCATTTTGGCCGAAGCCATGGAGCGCATGCGCCGAACCGTAGACAGGATAGCCTGAAGCAAGCCCCGCCGTAAATGTACCGGAGGTGTCACGGAACCGCGGGCACCGGATCTGTCCGGTACCGGTATAGCAGGGTGACAATCGCGCGGGGCCGGCGCGTTGGCTCCCCGTCCTCAATCTTCGGGTTCAATCCACAGATCCGGAGCCGGATCGATACCGTGGTTGCGGAACACCGCGTCAATCCGCTCCAGTCCCGCCTGATCCAGTCCTTGATCCAGGCCGTCCAGGTTGGCATCCACTTCCCGCGGATTGCGGAAACCGACCAGGGCCGTGCTGACGAGAGAGTTGGCCAGTACCCAGCGCAGGGCCAGCTGGGGCAGGGAACAGCCGTAATCCCGGGCAATGCCTTTCAGATCTTCCACGGCGTTCAGGTTCCGGGCAAACACGTCAGGTCCCAGCAGGGGCAGGTTGAAGGCCTTGCCATGGTGCCGCCAATCATCTTCCCCAAAGGTAGTGTCATGGGTAAAGGCGCCGGCCAGCAGACCGTGCGCCAGGGAACCGTAGGTCATTAGTCCACAGCCATGTTGGGCAATGGTCGGAAACACAAACCGTTCCAGTCGCCGATCAAACATGTGATAGCCATACTGGACCACGTCAATGGTGCCGGACTGCAGAGATTGCTCGATCTGGTGGGGCCGGTAGTTGCTGATGCCGACGAAGCGGGCCTTGCCCTGACTGCGGATTTTCTCCATCACCGCAAAGGACTCGTCAAAAGGCCGGGAACGATCAGGCCAGTGAATCAGGTACACGTCCACATAATCGGTCTGCAGGTACTTGAGACTGCGTTCGATGGAGCCCATGGCGGCTTCCGGACCCGAATCGCGGTACCACTGCGCGGCTTCCCACTTGCCGCCCTCCTTGTAGATGCCCCATTTGGTCACCACGATGGCCTTGTCCCGCCGGGATTGCAGCGCCTTGCCCAACAGGATTTCGGAGCGGCCCAGGCCGTAGGCTTCGGCGGTGTCAAACAGGTTGATGCCCTTGTCCAGCGCCCGCTGGACAGCATTGACGATCTCCGTATCGCTGAAGTCGCCGTATTCACCGCTGGATTCCCAGCAGCCAAACCCTACAGCCGAGACGTCGAGGCCTGTCTTGCCAAACTGTCTGTATTCCATTGCCTGCTCCTGTTTCCGTTTGCCCATGGCCAAGACGGCATAGGCCATACCTCCGGGAATGCAAAGGCTTGCAGGCTCCCTGCGTGGCCGCGCGGCGCGTTGGCGTTTCGTAACGACGGTTGGCTTACCCACGACCGCCACCGACGCCGGTGCATGTACCTGCAACGGTGGCTATCTGGCATGGGGTTATGGCTCTGCCTTGGTATTTATTGTATTCTGTATCTCATTAAAACCGGTAGCCAGCCTTGGCAATTTCCTGTCTGGATCCCGGGTCCTGAAACCGGGCCTGACAGGACCGGGATCCCCCTGGGCGAGGCGATGCCCGATTTCCCTTCCCGCGTTTTCAGGAGAATTCCCCATGCAAGACAAATCCATCCAGATCGATCGCGGACAGCGTCCCGGTGCAGAGCATGATGCACGTCTCGCCTGGTGGCGGGACGCCAAATTCGGCCTGTTCATACATTGGGGTCTTTACGCCTTGCCGGCAGGGATCTGGAAGGGGGAGCGGATCCCGGGCATCGGTGAATGGATTATGTTGCGGGCCCGCATTCCGGTAGCGGAATACCGACAGTTGGCCGACCAGTTCAACCCTGTGCAGTTCAATGCCCGGGAATGGGTCGCACTGGCCAAGGCGGCCGGCCAGCAATACATAGTCATTACCGCCAAGCACCATGACGGCTTCTGCCTGTTTCATTCCAAGCATACGGACTACTGCCTGACACGGGGTACACCCTTCGGCCGTGACGCCATCAAGGAACTGGCCGACGAGTGCCAGCGCCAGAACATGCGCCTGGGCTTTTATTATTCCCAGACCCAGGACTGGTACCAGCCGGACGGTGACGGCAACGACTGGGATTATGACGAGAGCCGGAAGGATTTCAACGGCTATATCGAGAACTACGTAAAACCGCAGGTTACGGAACTGCTCACCCGCTACGGTCCGGTGGCCCTGATCTGGTTTGATACGCCCAAAGGCATTACCGAAGATCAGAGCCAGGGGTTGCTGGATCTCTGTTACGAACTCCAGCCGGACTGCCTTGTGTGCGGTCGCCTGGGCAATACCCTGGGCGATTACGCCACGACCAATGACAATACGATCCCGGAGGGCGCCGTGGCAGGCGACTGGGAAGTTCCTGCCACCATGAACGATACGTGGGGCTTCAAGTCGTACGACGACAACTGGAAGAGCACCACCGATCTCATTCACAAGCTGGTGGATATCGTGAGCAAGGGGGGCAATTACCTGCTCAATGTCGGCCCCACGGCCGCAGGCGTCATTCCGCCTGCAAGCGTGGAGCGCCTGCATGACATGGGACAGTGGATGGCCCAGTACGGCGAGGCGCTGTTGGGGTCCCGGCCGGGTCCGGTGCAAGGACAGGCAGCCTATCGCACCACGACAAGAGGGGGTACCGTCTATGTGTTGGTCCTGCACTGGCCGGAGAACGGCAAACTGACGCTGCCCGCGCTCCCGGTATCCGCGGCGAGCCTGATGGGAACCACGGATGACGGGCTGACGGTCCAGGCCACGGCAGCGGGGCTGACGCTTCAGCTGCCGGCGGAAGCACCCAATCCGCACTGTTCCGTTATCCGGTTGTCCTGAGAGGTGTGTGCGGGTGTCTGTGTCCGAGACTGCTGTTATGCCAAACGAAACCATTTTCACCATGGATACGTCCACCATCAAGTTTGGGGTGGGCGCCATGGCGGAAACAGGGGAAGATCTCCAGATATTGGGCGTCACCAAGGCCATGTTGCTGTGCGATCCCAACCTGACCGCGTCAGATTCCCTGCACCGGCTGACCGGTACCCTGGATCAGGTCGGGATTGCCTGGGACCTCTTTGACGGCATTCGTACGGAACCGTCCCTGGATTCGTTCCGGGACGCGGTGGCTTTCGCCGACCGCGGCCAGTATGACGGTTTTGTGGCCCTGGGGGGTGGTTCCACCATTGATACCGCCAAGGTAGCCAATCTCTTCGCCACCTATCCAGCCGATTTTTTTCACTACGTCAACGCACCTATTGGCCAGGGTGCGCCGGTGCCAGGGCCCCTGAAGCCCCTGATCGGCATTCCGACGACGGCGGGCACCTCCAGCGAGATTACAGGGGTGGCGATTTTCGACCACAAGGCAGTGAATGCCAAGACCGGTATTTCGCACCGGTTCATGCGTCCCAACATGGGGATCCAGGATCCCCTGAACACTCTGGATCTGTCGCCGATGATTACGGCCTGTACGGGACTGGACGTCCTTTGCCATGCCCTGGAGTCCTATACGACCATCGATTTTCAGGCACGGCCACGGGCTGCGAGTTCCCTGCAGCGTCCCACGTACCAGGGCTCGACGCCCATCAGCGACATCTGGGCGCGTGAAGCCATAAGTCTGGTTGCAGACAACCTGCTGGAAGCCATCCGGAACCCTGGCAACCTGGAGGCCCGGGCGAACATGATGCTGGCGGCCGTATACGGGGGCATGGGGTTCGGGAATGCCGGGGTCCACCTCTGCCATGGCATGTCGTATCCGGTTTCCAGTCTGGTCCGGGATTACCACGCCCCCGACTACCAGGTCGATCATCCACTCATACCCCATGGTATGTCCGTGATCCTGACGGCCCCGGCGGTGTTCCGCTTTACTGCGTCGGCCAATCCGGCCAAGCACATGGAAGGGGCCCGGCTGCTGGGGGCGAACGTGACAGGCATTCCCCTGCGGCAGGCTGGCGACGTGCTGGCCCAAGCCCTGATCGACATCATGCAGCAGACCCGGATGCCCAACGGCCTGGAGGCTGTGGGGTACGAAGCGGCGGACGCCGAAGTGCTGGCCGAGAAAACCCTGCCCCAGCACCGGGTAACCAAGCTGTCGCCCCGTCCTGCCGATGGCAGCGACTTGACCCGTATGTTTCTGGAATCCATGTGCCTCTGGTAATGATGGCGTACAGCGCCCCGTCGCAGCCGCTTTCCTGAGGTAATGCCCCATGCCCCGTTCCGTCGTCGTGGCCATCATAGTGTCGGCCGTGGCCGTCATGATGAGCACCGGCTCGCGCCAGACGTCAGGCCTCTTCCTGGAACCCATCACCCGGGAATTGGGATCCGGCCGTGAAATCTTTGGCTTGGCCATGGCCATTGGCACCCTGATCAATGGCTTGCCGGTCATGGGCATGCTGACAGACCGGTTTGGAGCCCGCCGGATCTTGGGCATTGGCGGCGCCATTTACGGGGCTGGCCTGTTCCTGATGACCCGCTGGGTCACGGAATTGGGCGTGCTTACCTCGTTCGGGCTGCTGCAGGGGATTGCCCAGGGGACCACGACCTATGTCGTCGTGATTGGGGCCGTGGGCCGCCTGGTGCCGGACGAGCAGCGCAGTCGGGTCTTTGGCATTCTCACAGCCATGGGCTCGGCCGGTTTTCTGGTGATGCCGACCCTGAGCCAACTGTGGATGGATCAATGGGGCTGGAAGACGGCGCTCGGCATCCAGGCAGTCCTGGTTCTGAGCATTGTGGGGCTGTCACTGGGCCTGCCGGCTCGAAAAAAGGAAGCACCGACCGCTCACAAGGCGCTGACTCCGGAAATGCCCATGCTGCCCTATATTTGGGAAGGCCTGAAGCAGCCCAGCTATCTGCTGCTGATTGCCGGCTTCTTCGTGTGTGGTTTTCACGTTGCCTTCATCAGCATCCATCTCCCCGTGTATCTGTCCGATCATGGCCTCAGCCATATCCGCGGCGTTGCCCTAGCCCTGATTGGTGCCTTCAACCTGATTGGCTCCCTTTCCTTTGGCTGGCTGGGCGACCGCTGGCCCCGGCGTCACCTCCTGAGCCTGATCTACGGGGGCCGCGGCATACTGCTGGCCCTGTTTTTCCTCCTGCCCGTCACCTTCATGTCCACGGTGCTTTTCAGCTCCCTGATGGGCCTGCTGTGGCTGGCTACGGTGCCCCTGACCAGTGGCATCGTCGCGCGCTTTTTCGGATCCCGCTATCTGGCCACCATGTATGGTATCGTGTTCTTCAGTCACCAGCTGGGTGGTTTCCTGGGGGCCTGGATCCCGGGCCGTGTCTACGATATCTACGGCCACTATGATCTAATCTTCTACATGGCTGTGGCCCTGGGCCTGTTTGGTTTTCTGATTCACTTCCCGATCCGGGAGAAAGCGTTCCCGCTGCACATGGAGGCCGCCCAAGCCGCCTAGTCCGGACCTGCCATCTGTGGAGCATGCAAGTACATGCCTGTTTTCAACACGCCAGCCAACATCCGTCACCTGACCGCACGCTGGGAAGGCGCACGCCTGCCGGACGGTCGTCCGGCGGTGGACGAATCGATACTGGCCCGGATGGCCCGTATCACCACCGAGGAAGCGTGGGCTTACCTGCGGCGCCATGACTATGGCCGACAGTTCGCGGGTGACTGGTTCAACACCAATCCGGAACGTGCGTTTGCCGGCCGGGCCGTTACCGTGCAGATGCTGCCCGCACGGCCTGACCTGCACGAGCTGGTCCAGACGGAGGGGGATCGGGAGGGTCGCACAGGAGGCCAGAACTCCTGGCCCATCGATCAGCTGCGGCCGGGCGATGTCCTGGTGGTGGACATGTATGGCAAGGTGCTGGACGGTACGTACGTCGGGGACAATCTCGCCTCCACCCTGCAGGCGCGCGGGGCCGTGGGCGCCGTCATCCATGGCGGCATCCGGGATTACCAGGGAATTCGGCAGATGCAGGACCTGACCATCCTGTGCCGGGGCATCGATCCCTCCGCGATCCAGGACGCCACGCTGGCTGGGGTGAACGTCCCCATTCGTATCGGACGCGCCACGGTGCTGCCCGGCGACGTCGTACTGGGCACGCCTACCGGGGCCATTTTCGTCCCGGCGGCTCTGGCACCCGCAGCGGTAGCCTATGCCGAAGATGTCCAATTGCGGGATCGCTTCGGCAAGATCCGGATAGGGGAAGGCGTGTACGGCGCCGGCGAGATCGATCGGGTCTGGGAAGACCACATTGAAGCCGATTATCAGAACTGGCTGCAGCAAGCGGTGTCGTGATACGGCTGAATTCCTGACAGGTAGTGAAGGTGGACGACATGAAAATCACAGCCATGCACGTAACCCCCATTGCGGTCGCGGACCCGCCCCTGCTGAATGCAGGGGGGCTGCATGCACCGTATGCCTTGCGGCTTATCGTCGAAATTGTGAGTGCCGATCAGGTGTCCGGCTTCGGGGAAGTGCCGGGCCACTTCCGGACGGAAGCCGCCTTGCGGGCTGTCCAGGATGTCGTGGTGGACCGGAATCCCTTCCATCTCAACCACATTTTGCGGGCGATCGAGGAGAAACTCGGTGACACGGAGAGCGGCCGGGGCGAACAACCCTGGGACAGCCGGCAAATCGTGCATGTCCACAGTGCCGTGGAAGTGGCTTTGCTGGATTTGCAGGGCAAGCTGACCGACAGGCCCGTGCATGAATTGCTGGGCGGCAAGGTGCGGGATCGGGTAGATTACTCGGCCTATCTTTTCTACAAGTACCAGGGCGCCGGCGGTGCTTGGGGGTTTGGCAAGGATCCCGACGCCACCGGCTGGGCGGCGGCCCGCCAGGAAGAAGCGCTGGATCCGGAAGGCATTGTCCACCAGGCCCAGGCCATGTGCGCGGAATTCGGTTTCCGGTCCATCAAGCTCAAGGGGGGTGTTTTCCCGCCGGCCGCCGAAGCGGCGGCGATTCGAGCCCTGCACGAAGCCTTCGGCGCCGATACGCCGTTGCGTCTGGATCCCAACGGCATTTGGAGCGTCGAAACCGCCATCGCAACCGGACGTACCCTGGAAGGCTACCTGGAATACTACGAAGATCCGGTACGGGGCCAGGAGAACATGGCCCAAGTGCGCCAGGCCCTGTCCATGCCCCTGGCCACGAATATGTGCACGACGTCATTTGCCGACATGCCCGGCAGCGTCCAACTGGGCTCGGAAGACATCATCCTGAGCGATCACCATTTCTGGGGCGGACTGCGCAACAGCCTGGACCTGGCTGCCATGTGCCGCACCTTCGGCCGGGGTCTGTCCATGCATTCCAACAGCCACGTCGGCATCTCCCTGGCGGCCATGACTCACCTGGGTGCGGCCACCCCCAACCTGACCTATGCCTGTGACACCCATTACCCCTGGCAGCGGGACGAGGTCCTGGTGCAGGGTCGTCTGGCTTTCGACGAGGGGGCCCTGGTGGTGTCGGACAGTCCGGGACTGGGCATTGAAATCGATCGTGCCGAGCTGCAGCGCCTGCATGAACAGTTTCTGCAATGCGGTCTGAAGGAACGCAACGACGAGATTGAAATGCAAAAGGTAGAGCCGGACTGGAAGTTTCAGGCTCTGCGCTATTGAGATACGGAAAAGACCGGGAATCACCGTGATCCCGTATAATGATTTGACCAGGTTTGCTCAATATTCTCAAGGCATAGGTCCGTCGGTATGAATGCACCTGTTTCCATTCGTGAAAAAGACAAGCGCCTGGTACATCCCCTGCATCACCCGCAGCCTGTTGCCGACGCCATCATCTTTGAACGGGCCGAAGGCATCTACCTCCATACGGTGGATGGCCAGCAGCTGATTGACGGCATGTCGGGTTTGTGGAACGTCAGCCTGGGCCATGGGCGCCAGGAATTGGCTGATGCAGCCCATAGCCAAATGTTGCAGGGAGTTGCCTACGCTTCCAACTATGCAGGCACGGCTACGGTCCCCACCATTGAACTGGCCCACCGCCTCGCCGGGTTCGCCTATCCGGATCTCAATTCCACTTTCTTCACGTCAGGTGGTGCTGAATCCAACGAGAGTGCCTTCAAGACCGTGCGCTACTACTGGAAGCGGATGGGCAAGCCGCACAAGACGAAAATCATTGCGCGGATGCGCGGTTACCACGGCGTCACCCTGGCGGCCATGAGCGCAACCGGGATTCCGGCGTATTGGCATCTGTTCGCCCCCCCCGTTCCCGGATTCCGGCATATCAATCCCCCCTATACCTACCGCTACGCCGGTGAAGTGCGCACGGGCGAAACCATTGGCCTGGCCGCCGCCCGGGAACTGGAGGAAATGATTCAGCAGGAGGGCCCGGATACGGTCGGGGCGTTCATTGCCGAACCGGTGAGTGGGGCCGGAGGCGTTATCGTGCCCCCGGATGACTACTTTCCGCGCATCCGGGAAATATGCGATGCGTATGAAGTCTTGCTGATCGCGGATGAAGTGATTACCGGCTGGGGCCGTACCGGTGAATGGTTTGGCCTGCGGCACTGGGGCGTGCAGCCTGACATCATGTCGTTTGCCAAGGCGATCACCAGCGGTTACGTCCCGCTGGGGGGCATCCAGGTGCACGATCACATCCGGGAAGTCATGGACAGTGCGCCCCTGGCAGATCGCTGGTTCCATGCCTATACCTACTCCGGCCATCCGGTCTGCTGTGCCGTGGCCCTGGCCAACCTCGATCTGCTTATAGCCGGTGACTATGCGGCCCAGGCCAAGACCAAGGGCCATCGTCTCCTGGGTGCCCTGCGCCATCTGGAAGAGCATGACAATGTCGGCGAGGTCCGCGGATTGGGCCTGATGCTGGCGGTGGAACTGGTGGAGGACAAGGAAACCCGCCAGGAACTGGACGCGGCCAAAGCCGAGACGATCCGGGAGGAATGTATCAAGCAGGGCTTGCTCACACGTACCGTGGGCAATCTGATCGTGCTGTCGCCGCCCCTGGTCACGCCGGAAGCGGAGCTGGACCGCATTGCCACGATTGTCACCCAATCTGTCGAGACGGTTTGTCCAGGCTGAGCTGCCGGCCTGATGCGCAGCCCCCCAGTGCCGCCATGCATACGGACTTCTCTACGGCCTCCGGACCGTCGGCGTTGCGCATTACCGACATGCGCGTCCTGAACCTGAAAGGATTGCCCTTTCGGGCTTCCGTGATTCGCCTTGACACCAACCAGGGGCTGTCCGGCTATGGCGAAGTACGGGATGGGGCCAGCGCCACCTATGCGCTGATGCTGAAGAGCCGGCTGTTGGGCCAGAATCCCTGCCACATTAATGCGGTGTTCCGCAGCATCAAGCAGTTTGGCGGGCATGCACGCCAGGGGGGTGGCGTATCCGCCGTCGAAATGGCGCTGTGTGATCTGGCAGGCAAAGCCTACGGTGTACCCGCCTACATGCTGGCGGGAGGCCTTTTCCGGGATCGGGTGCTGCTGTACGCGGACACCCAGGACACCTCGGATCCCGAGGTCATGGGGCAACGTCTCAAGGCCCGCATGGCACAGGGATACCAATTCCTGAAAATGGATCTGGGGATCGGGATGCTGCGGGCGGAAGGCCGTTTCCGGCCCGATACCCTGTCCTACCCGCCGGGCATGCCGGACACGACCGGGATCATGCATCCTTTCACCGGTATCCGTCTGGCTCCCGGGGGCTTGGAAGCCATGGCGGAGTATGTAGCCACCGTCCGTTCCATCATTGGATTCGAGGTGCCCCTGGCGCTGGATCACTTTGGCCATATCGGAGTCGAGTCCTGCATCCAGCTGGGGCAGGCGCTGGAACCTTTTGCCTTGGCCTGGCTGGAGGACATGATCCCCTGGCAGTTGACGGATCAGTGGCGCCGGATAACCCGGAGCGTGCAGATCCCGACCTGCACCGGCGAGGACATCTACCTCAAGGAACACTTCAGGCCTCTGGTCCAGCGTCACGCCGTCGCTATCATCCACCCCGATCTGGCCACGTCCGGCGGGATTCTGGAGACCAAGAAGATAGGGGATCTGGCTGAAGAGCATGGCGTGGCCATGGCCCTGCATTCAGCGGGTTCGCCGGTGTCCTTCATCGCGAGTGTGCATTGTGCGGCCGCAACAGCCAACTTCCTGGCCTTGGAGAACCATTCGGTCGACATTCCCGATTGGGAAGATCTGCTGGAGGGCATGGAAAAGCCACTGGTGGCAGACGGCTACGCCCGGGTGCCCCAGGGACCGGGGCTGGGCTTCACCCATCTCAATCCGGACGTGGTGCAGGATCATCTGGATGATCACAATCCCATGCATTTCGATATGGCTACGGATGCCTGGAATACCGAACGCGCCCATGATCGCCTGTGGAGCTGAAGGCAACGGTTCACACAGCTACAGGAGTTGTACAGGACGTTCCCACTGACCGGCGGCAAAGAACTCCGGTTTTTCGTCCATCCTGTCTGGTGTGCAGATGACTCTGCCCATTTTGTAGAGACTTGTATATCTGTGCACGTTGCGCAGACCAAAAATGTATCCGGTGCAGCATTGCGGCCTGCGGGCGTAGTGTGAAAACGTATATAGTCTCCAAATGAATGAGGCAAGAGCGCTTGCCAGGGCAGTCACAGGCAAGGAGTGAGCTGGATGCATGGTCCCTGCAATCCCTGTTGTACATGGTCCCTGCAATCCCTGTTGTATTGGCGCAAGTCGGCGATCACTGTCCGTTCGGTCTGCGGCCCGTGAGTTATCCGGTCAGGACTTCACTGCCTATATCTCTGTAGCCGGACTCAGTCCTCTCCTGTTGTATGTATGGGGCATAATGGGTTGTGCCGGAGGTCTTGCCACACAGGTTGGGATCAGGTCCTCGCGCCCAGTCCCGCATGTCGTGTGAGTCCGGAATGGGCAATGGCCAACCATGAAGAGTTAAGGATCGCTGCGTATGCCAACATGTGGGGAAGTCCTGGCCAACGCGTTGTGGGATTTGGGTGTGCGACGCGTGTTCGGTCTGCCCGGTGGGGAAAACATACATGTACTGGAAGCCCTGCGCAACCGGGGACTTGAATTCTGGCTGGTCCGGAATGAATCGAGTGCCGCCTACGCGGCGGCCGCCTGCTGGCGCCTGACGGGCGTGCCCCAGGCGTGCCTGACAACACTGGGGCCTGGTGCCACCCATGCCATGGCGGGTGTGGGCCATCTCTGGCTTGACCGGGCTCCGGTCGTGGTGATCACGGCACGCACAGCCGAGATGGCGGGGCCCATGCATACACATCAGGTGCTGGATTTGACGGGTCTCATGGCTCCTGTCACCAAGAAATCATTTGTCGTGACACCTGCAACAGCCGGTCAGCTGCCGGATGTGCTCTCATTGCTGGAAGACGGTCGGCCAGGCCCCGTACACGTACAGATATCCAATGAGATGGCCGCACAAGAAGCCCAACCCGGTTACGCTGCAGAACCGGCACCGGCCACAGGCAGGTCTGTGGCCAGCTGTGACCGGGCCCTGCAAGAGGCGCAGGATGTATTGGCGCAGGCCAGGCGACCCGTCATCGTGGCTGGCTTGGGTGTCCGTGAGGAACGGGCAGCTGCAGCCATGGTGCACTTGGCCGAAACCCTGGGCGCCGTCGTGATTGTCACCCCCAAAGCCAAGGGCGCCATCCCTGACGCGCATCCGCTGGCTGGTGGGGTCATTGGTCTCACGCGTACGGATCCTGTGTATGACCTGCTGGAGGCGAGTGATGCCGTGGTCGCCGTGGGCTTCGACGTGGTGGAACTGGTGAAGCCGTGGGATATACCCCATCCCCTGATCTGGCTGGCGTCGTGGCCCAATCAGGATCCGGTCCTGCCAGCCGCGGCAGAACTGGTGGGATGCCTGACTGCGATGCTGAACCGCCTGGCAACGGGCGTGACACGGGCCTCCGGATGGCGCGACTACGATCTGGCGGGCTTCCGGCGTCGACATACGACGCAGCCGCCGGTACAGTGCCGGTTGGGGACCGTCAGTCCGCAGCACGTACTGCAAGCGTTGCGCCAGCATGCCGACGAAGATGCGGTACTCACGGTAGACGTGGGATCCCACAAAATCTATTTCAGTCTGGACTGGCCCACCCGTTATCCCGGCAGTTTCCTGTTGTCCAATGGGCTGTCATGCATGGGATATGGCCTCGTCAGTGCTCTGGGGGCAGGAATCGTGGATCCCCGGCGCCAGACCATCTGCGTGACCGGTGACGGCGGCTTGGCCATGTGTGCCGGTGAATTGGGTCTGTTGCGCGAGCTCGGCAGCAATACCAAAATCATTGTCATGCACGACCAGGCCCTGGACCTGATTCGTGCGGCCCAATTGAAGGCGGGCAAGCCTCCCACCGGCACGGAATATGCCGCGCGCACGGATCATGTGAAGCTGGCCGAGGCTTTCGCGTTGCCCGCGGTGGCTGTCCATTCAGCCACCGATCTGCATGCCTCACTCCGTGACGCCATGGCGTCACAGGAGCCTTGTCTGGTGGAGATTGCCATCGATCCGGCCTCCTACCCGACAGCGGCACCCCCGGCCTGATACAGGCCGGGACCGGATGGCCGCCAGCCTTCAGTCCGGCGGATAGATTGAGTCCAGGGCTGGCGTAATGACGGACCAGGCGAACTGTTCTTCCACCAGCCGCCGGCCACGCTGGGCCAGTGCCTGGCCAGCCCAGGGATCGTCCCAGAGGAATTCGATGGCTTGGATGAAATCAGCGGGCTCCTCGGCTGTGAGGCAATGGATCCGGTCCTGCAGGGGAATACCCTGAATGCCCATCGGGGTGGTTACCAACGGCATGCCAGCCATCAGGGCTTCAAGCACCTTGAAGCGTGTGCCGCCGCCGTGAAACATGGGAAGCACAAAAATGGAACCTGTGCGGAAGAAGGGCTGGACATCTTCCACGTAGCCCGTCACGGTGACGGCGGGTATGCGATCCAGAGCAACAATATCCGGGGCGGGATCGCGGCCCACAATCCAAAGACGCGTGTCGGTGTATCGCTGACTCAGTGTCGGCAAGACGTGGGCACAGAACCACTGCATGCTCAGCACGTTGGGCCGGTAGTCCATCTTGCCCATGAAGACCAGATCGCGGGGCTTGCGTTCGTCATCCGCGATGGCAGGCCATGCCCCTGTATCTATACCATTGGGTATGAGTGTCACTGCGGCCGGTGGCAAGACCTGCAGCACTTCACGCCGATCTTCCGGACTCACGGTCAACACGTGACGGACTTCACGCCAGGCGTTGACTTCCGCGGCGTACAGCTTTCGGGTTTGCAGGCGACTGTATATCCCGTACAGCAGGTCCAGCCGGGAACCGCGCTGGCTGTTCTCCATCGAACGTTGCAGCAGAAACTCGATGTTCTGTTCATCCAGGACAACAGACGGACATGGAGACAGACCGCGGCACAAGTCCCGGAGCATGCCATACATCTCCAGTCCAGCGACATGGATGCAGTCGTAGGGCTGGGCACGGTGCATCGCCTGGCCTTTTGCCACCAGTTCCCGGCTGCGGTGGGCCAGCCAGAAATCGGGTGCCAGGCGGAATACATCCCGCATGCGGCGGGCCAGGGAACGCTGGGGCCAGGGAACGATATGGATCCGGTCCCAGAGCCGGGCAACGTCCGGCGGGATCCGGGGCGACGGGAACCGGTAGGCACCACACAGCAGGTCCACGGTGTGATGGCGGTTCAGGTATGCCAGGATATGGTAGTTGCGCAAATTGCGGCCCTGGGTCAGGGGCCAGGGCACAATGGGAGCCAGAAACAGGATGCGCATGCTACGTATCCATGGCGGCACGATAGGCATCCAGCGTCTGCCGGGCCGTGCGTGACCAGCTGAATTCCGCCACGCGCCGGTAGCCCCGGGTCACCATGGTACGGGCGAGATCGGGGTTGTGCAGGATGGCCAGCACCTGATCGGCCAGGCCGTCCACATCCTGCGGATCGGCATACAGGACCGCATCACCGCCAATTTCCGGCAGACACGAGGCCGAACTGGCAACGACCGGTGTTCCGCTTGCCATGCCCTCCAGAAGCGGGAAGCCAAAACCCTCGTACAAGGCGGGATGCAGGACACAGCGTGCCTGGGCGTAGGCCTGGACGAGATTCCTTTCCCCGATCTGGCCCGGGAAGACACAATGTGCCTCCAGGTCCCTTTGGGCGAGCAGATCCGGCAGATCACGCTGGCGCCAGCCCTGGGCTCCCACCAACATCAGTTTCAGATCCGGTATGCTGCTCCTTTGCCGTACCTGCGCAAATACCTGTAGCAGCACGGGTATGTTCTTGCGTGGTTCCAGCGTGCCTACGTGCAGGAGATAATGTGCCGGCAGCTGCAGGTTTTGCTCCCCGGGACGATCCACCATGCTCGCGCTGCGTGGCTGGCACAGGAAAGCCGGATCGACTGCATGCTGGATGACCCGCGTCTTGGCGGCGGCGGCGGGACAAAGGT
Organism: Caldilineaceae bacterium; assembly: GCA_965200385.1. Taxonomy (GTDB): domain Bacteria; phylum Chloroflexota; class Anaerolineae; order Caldilineales; family Caldilineaceae; genus Bin34. Next base: position 1,967,494 of record OZ241342.1, on the reverse strand, counting down.
GTTCCAGATCGGTCCGGGTGTGTTGGCTGGGCACCAGAATCTGGCGGGCATGGTCGACGGCCTGCTCCAGCTGGCCGTAATAGGCGCGTGCCTGATCGTCCAGAATTTCGGGCCAGTAGTGCCAGGCCAGATCGTGCACCGTGATGACGGTGGGCAGCCTCGTACGGTATGGCCCGATAAAGTCGGGAAAGTGGACGAGATCCAGGCGTGGCCACTGCAGTTCCCATTGCAGCATCTGCTGCTCCCAGGCATGATGTACCGGACTGAAGAGGGTACGGTGGGACCAGGCCTGGGGGTAGCGCCGGGCACTGGGCTGTTTCCGGTGGTGAAACACCGTAAAACGGAATTCCGGCTGCCAGGCCTGCATGGCCTGCATGAGGTTGTGGGTGTAGCGCGTAATGCCTGCCTGCCGGTGATAGGCGAGGCGAAAGTCAATGCCTACTTTGCGTTGCGGACGGGATTCGTGCCGGGCGGGCACGGTTGGGGGGGGTACCGGTGGGGCAGAGCGTAGCTCCTTGCGGTCTGCCATGTCGTTCTCTTGCCTCTTGGTCTGTACACCGATGGACCTGTGCCATTATAGAATAGGCAACGGGCAGGCGCCGGGACGATGCAGGTATCGCTGGGCAGGGGCCGCCACCGTGCAGAAATACATCATACATGAGGTTGTAGCATGGACTTGGCACAACTGGAACAGATTGTCAACTGGATGGATGAGGAGCAAAGGCGGAATCGCAGCGAAATCATGCGTCTGGGTCACCTGATGGATGCCCACAATGCCGAGTTGACGGATCAAACCAAACATATACAGGAACTGCAGTCTTCCTTCACGCGCATCGAGTCCCACCTGGGGCGCATGCAGCAGTTCGAGACAGCCCTGGACAGTGCGCGCCAGGAGTTCATGTCGCTCTATGAACGGGAAGAGGAGCAGCGACAGCGACTGCAGCGGGAGCTGGAACGGACACGTGTGGCCGACCGGGACGCTTTCCGGCGGGATCTGGCCAGTCTGGAACGGGAACTCAGCCGCATCGGCCAGATTGAACAGGCCGTGCTGTTGCGCGAGGATGACATTACCCGCCTCAACGAGGTACTGCAGGGCTTCCGGACCCATATCAACCAGATTGCTACCGAACTGGAAGAAAAAACGCAGCACGTACCGTTTCTGCTGGAGAACAAGGGCGTGGATCAGAAGCGCCTGCTGCAGCTGCAGGAAGATCAGGTGGCCAATTTCAAGCGCCTGGAGGAATTGAAGAACGATATTGCCCAACAGGCGATCGAGCAGCGCAAGGTCCGGCAGGAACTGGGGGAACTGTATGGCACCCGCGACAAAACGTCCCGGGACCTGGAAGTGGTGCGGGAGGAATTCAAGAGCCAGATCTACGATGTGTCCCATGAGGTGCATGCCCTGCCTCCCGTCCTGAAGGACATCCAGACTCAGGTGGACAAGGTGCAAAGCCAGATAAATGCCTTTACGCCGTTTCAGGGCACGGCCCAGAAGTCGCTGACAGAGGTCCGGCAGGTCCGGGAACGCCTGGATCAGGGCTTGCAACAGGCACGGGAATCAGAACGCCTGTTTCAGGCCAAGATGGAAAGGATTCTGGCCGAAATGCAGGGGGCAGCCGAAGAAACGAGCCGCAAGCTCCGTTTGCAGCAGGACCGCCACTGGCAGGAACAGAAACAGGCCAACGAAGATCTGGCGGAGCAGATAACGCCTCTGCAGCAGCATCTGCGGGTACATGAGGAATTGCTCAAACAGCTTTGGTCCCTGCAGGAAGTCTATCCGCACCTGGCCCTCAAGGCGGCCCAGGATCAGGTGGAACAAATCCATACCTCTATTCGGCAGCGGGATCAGGCACTGCGTGCACTGGAAGAGGAGTGGGTCAAAATGCGGCGCAGTCTGGAACTGTACGCAGAGGCGGGCAATGGTACGCATCCGCCGCAAGCTACCTAAGGTGTCGGCGGCAGCTATTCCGTTATGCGTGTAATTGGTACAGCGGGGCATGTCGATCATGGCAAGTCGGCCCTGGTCCTGGCCCTGACCGGCATGGATCCGGATCGGCTGCAGGAAGAGAAACGGCGGGGCCTGACCATTGAACTGGGTTTCGCCTGGATGACCCAGGAGGCAGATGGTACGGGTGAACGCATTGGTCTGATTGACGTTCCCGGCCATCTGGATTTCATCCGGAACATGCTGGCCGGGATCACGGGCATTGACGCCTCGTTGCTGGTGGTCGCGGCAGATGAGGGGGTAATGCCCCAGACACGGGAACACTTGGCCATTCTGGATCTGTTGCAGATTCCGGTATGCCTGCCGGTTCTGACCAAGGTAGACGCTGTCGATGACGCCGAATGGCTTGAGCTGGTGGAAATGGAGCTGACCGAACTGCTGGAAACGTCACGCTACAGTGGTATGGCCATTACCCAGGTCAGTGCGCATACCGGTCAGGGCATGGACATGCTGGCCCGGCGCATTCGGGCCGTGCCGGCCCACAAGACAGGCAAGGTACAGGGCATCCCGCCGCGCCTGCCGGTTGATCGGGTTTTCACCCGCCGCGGTTTCGGTACGGTGGTAACCGGTACGCTGGTGGCGGGAAGCCTGGCCGTGGGCGATGATGTCCAGTTGTTGCCCTCGGGGCAGAAAGGGCGCATTCGCGGGCTCCAGGCGTATCACCAGGCAGTAGAGCACTGTGAAGCCGGCATGCGGGTCGCCGTCAATGTCAGCGGTATTGCCCATGCCGATGTGCAGCGCGGTCATACCCTTTGCCATCCGGGTACATGGCAGGGTTCCCGGCTGCTGGATGTGAAACTGCAGCAGTTGCCCCAGGCCGGCTTGCCACTGGGTCATGACATGGAAGTGGTGATGTTCCACGGGGCGGCCGAAATCAGGGCCCGGGTGCGCACGATCGGAGACTGGGAGATTGCCCCCGGGGCGCAAGGCTTTGGCCAGCTGGTACTGGCCACCCCGGCTGTGGTCGGGCGCGGGGATCGCTTTATCGTACGGTTGCCGTCGCCCAGCATGACGCTCGGGGGAGGCCAGGTGCTGGATGCTCCCGCCGCCCGCTTCTGGAAGCGCTTTACCGATGATTCCCGGGCCCATTTCCAGGCACTGTCTTCCCCTGATCCCGGCGTACGGCTGATACATCAGATTGGGCGCCGTCCCTTCCTGCGCGAACGTGACGCGGGCCAGGACCCGGAATACCGGGATGTGAACGTGACGGCCGTGATCGAACAGGCTGTTGGCCAACAGCGTTTGCTGCGTATCCTGATTCAGGATGAGAACTATCTCGTCACGGTCGGGCAGGTCAAGGATTGGCAAGCCTGCGTCCTGCAGGCGCTGGAGGCCGGTCATTGCGCCTATCCGCTGCGCCGGGGCCAGCAACGGGGCGAACTGCAGTCCACTCTGACCGCTCACGTCCAGCGTCATTGGGGGCATACGTTGACCGCAGTCCAGTTCACCTGTTTGCTGTCCCTGTGGCGCGAGGCGGATCTGGTGCAGGTGATCGACAATATGGTTGCCCTGCCCGGACACAAGGTCACGTATGCCCCTCACCAGCAGGCAGCCGTCCAGCGCCTGGCGGAATATATGGCCGTGCATCCTTTCCAGCCGCCGCCCCTGCACGAGATCCGGGACATGCTGAATCATGAGGCATCCCTACTCGAGTCGCTGGTGGACAGCGGCGAATATGTTCTGCTGGGGTCAGATGTCCTGTTTACACGGACAGCCCTGCAGCAGATGCATACCATCGTTATGGCCATGCTGGATGCGCAGGGCACCATAACCATGGCGCAGGTACGGGATCGCCTGCAGGCCAGCCGCAAGCATGTCCAGGCCCTGCTGGAGCACATGGACGCAGAGCAGCTGACGCGCCGCCAGGGCGACGTGCGTGTTCATTTCCAATTGTCTGTCTCACAGGAGTGAATTATGCAATACCGCAACCTGGGTGCTACCGGTCTCAAAATGTCAGCCATAGGCCTGGGCACCATGCAATGGACATGGCGCACGACAGTTGAGGAAGCCTTTGCTGTCATGGATGCCTTTCTGGATCAGGGTGGCAATTTCCTGGATACCGCCAACATCTACAGCAAGTGGGTCCCCGGTCTGAAAGCTGGTTCCAGCGAAAGCGTCATCGGCCAATGGCTGCAAAGTCGACGCTGCCGGGATCGTGTGGTGCTGGCCACGAAGGTGCGCGGTGACATGTCGCACCGGATCACGGATCAGGGCCTGTCGCGCCGTCATATCATGATGGCGATCGACGAATCGCTGCGACGTCTGCAAACCGACTATGTGGATCTCTACCAGCTGCATTGGCCCGATACCGAGACGCCCATTGCGGAAACGCTGGCGGCGTTGGATGATCTGATCCGCCAGGGCAAGGTGCGCTACATTGGCTGCAGCAACTTCCTGGCCTGGCAGCTGATGGAAGCGTTGTGGTGCAGTGACAAGCACGATCTGCATCGCTTCGTATCCCTGCAGCCCCATTACAATCTGGTGCACCGGATGGAATATGAAAGAGAACTGGCCCAGGTATGCAGCCGCTTTGGCGTCGGTGTCGTGCCTTACAGTCCGATGGCTGGCGGCTTCCTTACGGGCAAGTACCGGCCTGACGTCACACCCGATACACCACGGGCCGACAGTGTAGAGTCCAAGTACGGGCGGGCTGAGGCCTGGCAGGTGCTGGATGTGGTGACACACATAGCCGCAGAGCGGGAAACCTGGCCCGGTGCAGTAGCCCTGGCGTGGCTGCTGTCGCGCCCGGCCGTCGTATCGCCCATTGCCGGAGCCAATTCGGTCGCGCAGCTCACAGCCAACATGGAAGCCGTGGAACTGGTACTGTCCACTGACGAACTGGAGTGGCTGACCGCGGTCAGTGATGACCTAACCTCAGACTGAGAGGCTGTGACCAGCGGTCGTGGTGAATGTCCACTGGCCGAATTGTCCGTCGTAGCCGGGTGCGATATGCAGGTTGCCCTTGCGCCCGGCCATAACCGCTTGGGCAATCGCTGCGGGGGCAGCCCGGCGCAGGTCGGGCTCGGGTACCTGATGCAATATGGCCAGTTCGGGACCAAGACGTTCCAGCAGATCACGATAACAGCCTTGTACGGCCTTGGCTACGGTCTTGCGTTGCAGTACATGTGCGATGAGATCGAGCAGGGGTATGGTGGGCAGAGCCGGGGGCAGAGACCGTGACGTGACGGACAGGTTCGGCCCGGAAAGTTCCTGCACGCGCGACAACACACCGCGTGTGACAGGGCGGGAACATACGGGACACGGCTTGGGCGGAAGGCCAGTGTCGGCAGGAGCCTGGACAATGCCGCACTTGCGGTGTCCGTCCCAATAATACTTGCCCAGCGCTGGTGGCCATTCAATAGTACACGCCGGTCCCACGGTATGGTCGCCCCGCAGCATCTGCCAGATGGCCTCATAGGCAGGTGTACCCTGCAAGGCCGTGGCCTCACGACCCAGCTTGGCAGGCGAATGGGCGTCCGAATTGGAGATGAACACCCGTTGCTGCAGAAAGCCCGCCTGCATCAGCATACCGGGATCGGCCGACAGGCCGGTCTCCACCGCGCCGATTTCCGCGTCCTGATCCCCAAAGCACTCGGCCAGGGAGGCAAAGCCCGACTTGCTGCCGAGGAGGGCGTACCAGGGGGTCCAGATATGGGCAGGTACCAGCGCTGCACGATCGTCAACCTCCATCAGGATGGCCAGCAGGTCGCGGCTGTCCAGTTTCAGCGTAGGACGTCCGTCGGCCTCCAGGCGACCGTAGGCAGCGAGTCGTTGCTGGAGAGTTTGGGCCCGGTCCAGGCAGCTCAGAAAGATCAGGTGATGTACACGGCGGGCCCGGTTTCCGCGGCGGTATACGCAGTTGACTTCTCCAGACAGCAGAAACTGCACCTGGCTGCGGCAACGGTGGGGAATGGTGTCAGCCAGGGAACGGACAACAGCCGGATCCAGATCCCATAATCCGTTGGGGGCAGGGCGCAGGCTGGAGCGAATGGTCTGTATCCATGCGGGATGCGTAATGTCTCCCGTACCGATAACCTGCAAACCCTTCCATTGTGCCGCTTGCCAATAGTGGGGCAGGGTGCAAGTGCGGCTGGTGGCCCAGGAAAAGTGTGAATGAAGGTGCAGATCAGTCCAATAGACGGCCAAGTTCCCTCCCGGGTTCAGGTTTCAAGAGTCCTTGGAATGCTAGGCGAGCCTGCAGGATGCTATCCATCAGGCGGGCAGGAGCAAAAGGCAAATATGATCGATCCTGTTGGTTTGGGTACAAGAGCCGTATGCCATTGGTTGTGAAAGTACTGCCGGTACAGCGACAAGGCAGATTTTCGCACCGCTCCAGACCGGGCAAACACAAGAAAGAAGGAGAGCACAACTTCCGGACACACCTTGGGGAAGGGGACTATATACGTACCCACACCGCACCCGTAGGCCGCGATGCTTTACCGTATACATTTTCAGGCTTCACAGACCAACTAGTGTTGCAATCTCCACCCGCAGTTGCGCCGTCCCCGGACGCCATATTCTTACCTAACCATTTGTCCCGGATGTTCAAAGCCGCATTCACGTCAGCGTTCTTTTCCACATCACATTCACCGCAATGGTAAACAGACTGGGATTTGCGGTTAGCCTTGCGTCCAACACCACAGTTATGACAACGTTGTGACGTGTACTTGGGGTCTATCTTTTCCGTATACGTCTTGTAAGTCCTATACCGTTCCAGCCGTCCCCATCCGCTGCGCAAGATAGCACGATGCAAGCCTCTTTTCTGAGCCACATTCTTACCGGGTTTGTCCTTAGAGCCACGGGCACTCTTGGTCATACCCTGCATGTTCAGGTCCTCCAAGAGGACTAGATCGTGTATGTCAGCGATGGTGCGACTGGTCTGGTGACACCAGTTCTTTATGACATGGCGCATCGCCCTGTATATCTTCTGGATACGCAGCTTGGTGTTTTGCCAACCGTTGCTCTTGTACGCTTGCCGGGCCCACTGCTTCTGCAGTCTGCACAGCTTGGCATCTAGAAGTAACAGCGGCGGCAGTTCGTACATACCACCTGTACTTAGCGCAACTTGGCCCACGTTCCGGTCTATACCTACAGGATTAATAGACTTGGCAGGTCTAGCCGGGCGTGTGTCGGGTACTTCATACAGGAGGGACACATACCCGTTGCCAGCCTCATACTTGAATGTGGCCTGCTTGGGGTTGTAGCCGGCATATGGGTTCTTGCCTGTCGTCTTCACCCATCCAAGCTTGGGGATGTAGATTTTCTTGCCTTTGATCTTGATATTGCCGGGCACAGTAAAACTAGGCGTGTTCTTGAATTTACGCTTCCACACCGGACGCCCGGCCCCACCAGAGGACCGCTTGTAGGCTTCCGATACGTGTTTCATGGTGTAGCGCACGGTGTGTGACGGCAACTCCCCCAACCAGGGCAATTCCCGCTTGATTTGCACGTACAGATTGTTCAACCCAAAGTGTGTGACGTTAGATTTATCGCCTTTACCGGCCTTGAATTCTTGCCACTGCCTTGCGCAGATTTCCAGCCCCTCATTCCACACCTTGCGACAAGCCCCGCAGATGCGCATCATCTTGTTGTGCTTGGCTCTACTGCCCGGGCGCACCCGCAAGGTGATACCGCGGTGAACCATGGCCTCTTCTATGTTCATACCCTATTCTAGCTTGTCGTCTCCTGTCCACACTGCGCGGTGTGGGTACGTATATAGTCCCATTTGGGAACACTCCATTGCTATAATTACAATATTTATTGTAAATTTGTTCTTAAGTATCAATATCATGAAACGCAGACAGCAATTTCAAGAAGCGGAAGCTCTAAAAAATGTGGTATCTGTGCGCGAGTGGCTTGTATGGCTTTTCTCAGGCACTTGGCCTGGTTTTCTTTTTGCAGTACGTTTAGGAGTTTGGGCAGGTATTTGGCTCACATTGTTTTACAGTATCCTGAATGGACTTCAAAGGCAAGGTGTAGATATAGAGTCTGTGCGCTCTGTTTTCTGCAGGCTGTCTGGCTAATGCCACACAGCGACAAATGCCGAGTTGTGCCTGGTGGCCTTATTTAGGGGACTATATACGGTTTCACACCATGCCCACAGGACGCAATGCCCTGCGCCGTTTTTCCGAAGATGTGGATCTGTACGTCGTCGTGCCGGGTCATAATCCGAACATACGGCTGCCTTACGATCTGCGCGACGACGTGACCCGGAACTTGCAGGCCCATATCGAACAGGCCCTGGCCGGCCTGCCTGGTTTCACCCATACCCATACCTTGGCCGTACGATACGGAGGATCTGTTCCTGCAGCACATGATGTTCGGCTACGCGCCCCATTGTGATGCCCAGCTGGGGTTCGCCGAGGTAGAACCACTGCTGGCGATGGAACTGAACTGCTGGCCCCCGCCGGCCTGGATGTAGCCATCATCGCCGACGGTGGTCACGGGCATATCGTCCCGTCGCCGGTCGTGAACGTCCGGTCCTGCCGGGGCATGGCCGGACCCGGGTAGCGGAACTGCCCCTGGTGCCGGCGTACTACGTACTGGCAGGCAAGCTGTTGGCCCTGGACGCGGCGGTGGTCCACCGGGACGATACCGGGGAGTCGGCCCCCTACACCTATATCCGGCACGTCATCGACCTGTACGCCTGCGCCGGCCTGTTGCGGGCCACCAGTACGCGGGCCGGTATCCTGGACGCCCTGCAGGGCATGCGGGACACGCCGGCCCGGACGCCTGTGCCACATACGTCACGGCCATGTTTCCGGCGGCAGAACTGGATGACTGGCTGGAGGTTGCCGATCTGGTCTATGACCATACGGCTGCCATTATCGACAGACTGCAGGCCACAACGGACAGCCGGGACACGCAGGAACCCGGCCTTCGGGCATTCTGAACGGCCTGGGCCTGGGGAAACGCCGCCATGTGCTGCCACCTGCAAGACCGGGCGCCGGGGCACTTCCAGGTACGGGGCAAGCCTGGCAACCATGTGCCGGCAGGCGGCCATACCCTGCGCGTTCATGACGGTCGCCCCCGCAGATCGACCGGCGTTCGGCCAGGCCCGCCCATGACCGGTACGGCACGGGCCATACTGGCCCGTCACTGTCCAGTACCCAAGTCTGCGTTGAGGCCCAAATACAGCTCTGCATCAAGCCCTTGGGGCAGATGAACCCTACGCAAACGCTGGCTGAACCTGTACAGCGACTGCAACCGTCAGTCTTGGCCTTTGACTGCATGGTCACCCAAAACTGCAGACACCAGCTTGTATATGTCCTCAGCCTGCATTCACGCTATACTTGAATTGCGTGTTGTCTCCTTACTCCAAGAGGAATCCTATGGACAATCCATTCTCGCTTGCTGGCAAAGTTGCATTGGTCACGGGGGCTAATGGCGGCATTGGTCGGGCTATTGCCCTGGCCTACAAGGAAGCCGGTGCCACCGTGGTGGCTACAGGCCGCAATCCCGACAAAAACAGGGCTGTAGCGGCGGAACTGGGGGATGGACACCGCGTGATAACGCTCAACGTGCGCGATGAAACGGAAGTCGACACCGTTTTTGACGGCATCGTGGCCGAACTGGGTCATCTGGACGTTCTGGTCAATAACGCAGGCATTGCACGCCGTGGCACTGCCCTGGACAGTCCTACAGCCAACTGGCTGGATGTGGTGGATACCCATCTGAATGGTTCTTTCTACTGCGCCCGGGCTGCGGCCCGGCATATGCAGGCAACAGGGCAAGGGGGCAAAATCGTCAACATTGGCTCCATGTATTCTGTTTTCGGTTCGCCCAACGGTGCCAGTTATACGGCTGCCAAGACAGGTATGGTGGGGTTGACCCGGGCCCTGGCTGTGGAGTGGGCGGAATTCAACATCCAGGTGAACGCGATTCTCCCGGGCTGGCACGTAACCGATCTGAACCGTCCCCTGTTGGCCCGGATCGGGGACGATATCAAGGCCAAGACCCCTGCCCGGCGCCTGGGCACGCCGGACGATCTCCAAGGGGCGGCCGTGTTCCTGGCGTCAGCGGCCGCCGATTTCATCACCGGGCAGTGTCTGGGGGTCGATGGCGGCTACAGCGTTGCGGATCGACGCTGGGACGAGGCCCAGGAGTAGCCGGGAACGAGGGAGCTTGTTCTGCTCCGGCTTTTTCCGGTTGCCCCGGCTGAATGCTAGAATCCGGTTGCGCAACTTGCGTACCACAAACTCGAAACCAGGAAAGGGAGGAAGGTACAGGCCTCATGCCCATGAACAAGGTTGAACGTGTCCGTGCTGCGCTGGCAGGGGAGCCCGTCGATCGGGTGCCGGCCAGTTTCTGGTTGCACTTCCCCGACACCGTGAAGCGCGGATCGGCCTCCATCCAGGCCCATATGCAGTACTTGGCGGATACCGATGTGGATTTTCTCAAGATCTTCAACGAACATCCCTATCAGACCAATATCGAAATCAAGGAGCCTGCCGACTGGAAGGCCGTACGTCCCGCCCCGCTGTCTGCCCCGTTCTTTCAGGGTATGCTGGATGAAGCCAAGGCGATTGTGGATCAGGTCGGCGGTGACTGCCTGACGGTCTGTACCGTGTTCGGGCCGTTCGGTGAGGGCAATCACGCTACCGGTGGTCTGGTCACCGAGCACTACCGTGAGGATCCGGAAAGTGTAGCCCAGGGTCTGGCCGCCATTGCCGACAGCTTGGCGGCGTTCAGCCTGGCCTTGCTGGAAGCCGGAACGGATGGCATCTACTATTCCGCCCAGGGCGGCGAGCGGGAGCGTTTCACGGAAGAGGCTTTCCTGGCGCACATCAAACCCTGCGACCTGACCGTATTGCAGGCTATCGACCAGCAGGCCGAATTCAATCTGCTGCATATCTGCAAGGACGATATCCGGTTGGAACACTACCTGGATTATCCGGCGGTTGCGATCAACTGGGCCGCGGCCAAGGACAACTGGAGCATGCAGGAAGGCCTGCAAAAATTCCAGCGGCCTGTAGTCGGGGGCCTGCACGATCGCGGCGTCATCGCGGATGGCAGCCATGCCGAGATTGAGAAAGCCGTGCACGAGGTGCTGGCCCAGGTCGGAACCCGGAGTTTCATGTTGGGGGCGGACTGTACCTTGCCTACCGACAATGATCGGACCAATATTCATACCGCCGTGCAGGCTACGGCGTCTTTCACTACTGCTGCGTGACGGACTTGTCGCCCCGCAGCCAAGGCAGTTTCTCGTTTCCATGATTTTCAGGAGTCATTGATGTCAGTCCAAGCCGAATACAAGGTCATCGGTACCCGTCCCATCCGCCATGACGGTGTAGACAAGGTCACAGGTGCGGCCAAGTACGGAGCCGATACCCGTTTGCCCAACATGCTTTTTGGCGCTATCAAGCGCAGTCCCCATGCCCATGCCCGCATTCTGCACATTGACACGAGCCGGGCGGAAGCGTTGCCGGGTGTCACCGCCGTGATGACGGCCCAGGATTTGCCCATCGTGTCGCATGAAATCATGGAGATGGGGGAAGATTCAGTCGCCCAGGATTATCTGAGTGCCAACATCATGGCCCGGGACAAGGTGCTGTTCCACGGGCATCCCGTAGCGGCGGTGTCCGCTGTGGATCAGGGCACGGCCCTGGACGCCCTGGAGCTGATCGAAGTCGATTACGAAGTCCTGCAGCCTGTGCTGGATGTGGAAGAGGCCATGGCCGATGATGCGTCCATCCTGTGGGAGGAACTGCGCACCGAGAAATTCGGAGAGCAGGGGGACAAGCCCACCAACGTCGCCATGCACCTCCGGCATCAACAGGGTGACCTGGAACAGGGCTTTGAGGAAGCCGACGTTGTCGTGGAGCGCACGTTCAGGACCGCCATGGTGCACCAGGGCTACATTGAACCCCACGCTTCGACGTGCATATGGCGCAAGGACGGCCGCATTGAAGTCTGGACGGCCACCCAGGGTGCATTCCAGATCCGGGACCAGATGGCCAGCCTGCTCAAGGTTGACGTGTCCCAGGTGAAAGTGACGCCAACGGAGATTGGCGGCGGCTTTGGGGGCAAGTTTACGTGCTATACGGATTTGCCGGCTGCCGTGCTGTCCCGCAAGAGTGGCGGCCGCCCAGTCAAGATCACCATGTCGCGGACCGATGTCCTGATGGCCACCGGACCGACTTCGGGTTCGGTCATTCATGTCAAGATGGGAGCTACCCGGGACGGTGTCCTGACCGCCAGCCACGCGACCCTCATTTATGAGGCCGGGGCCGTACCGGGTTCACCCGTAGGAGCCGGTGCCGGTGTGATTCTGGCCCCGTACAAGCACCGGAACGTACAGATCGATGCCTACGACGTGGTGCTCAACAAGCCCAAGACCGGGGCCTACCGGGCACCGGGGGGCACCAATGCCGCCTTTGCGTCTGAAACCGTGATCGATGAACTGGCCGAAAAGCTGGGCATGGATCCCCTGGAGTTCCGGCTCCAGAACGCGGCCGAAGAAAACGATCGGCGACCGGATGGCCCCGTCTACCTCAAGATTGGGTACAGGGAAACGGTCGAAACCGCGATCGATCATCCCCACATGGCCCAGCCGCTGGAAGGGAAGCACCGGGGCCGGGGTGTGGCTTCCGGTTTCTGGTTCAATGGCGGCGGTAAGTCCAGCATGTCCGCCAACGTCAATCCGGATGGCACCATCAACCTGGTGGAAGGTTCTACGGATATCGGCGGCTCCCGGGCTTCCATCGCCATGCAGCTGGCCGAATCCCTCGGTGTCAAGGCGGACATGATCAATCCTATGGTCGTCGATACCGATTCTGTGGGGTACACCGATGGGACAGGCGGCAGTCGTGTCACGTTTGCCACCGGCTACGCGGCTTACGTGCTGGGCAAGGAAATCGGTCGTATCATGTGCGACAAACTGGCTGCGGTCTGGGAAGTGGAAGAAGGCAGCGTTGCCCTGAACGGCGGCGTGTTCTCCCACAATGGCAAGTCGGCCGACTTTGTGGCTGCCGCCGGGGAACTGGCCAGAGCGTCGGAACCCATTGTCGCCAGTACGTCGGTCAGTCCTTCCCGGCCGGGACCGGCCTTCGCCACGCACATCGTGGATGTGGAAGTGGACGTGGATACCGGCAAAGTGGAGATCCTGAATTACACGGCCATTCAGGATGTCGGCAAGGCCATCCACCCGAGTTATGCCGAGGGCCAGATCCAGGGCGGTGTCGTACAGGGCATTGGCTGGGCGCTGAATGAAGAGTATGTCTACGATGCCGAAGGGCATCTGCTCAATGCCAGCCTGCTGGACTACCGTATGCCCACGGCGCTGGATCTGCCCATGATCGAGACCGTAATGCTGGAAGTGGCCAACCCGGGTCACCCTTATGGCGTCAGGGGCGTGGGTGAGGTACCTATCGTGCCGCCGGCGGCCGCCTTGGCGAATGCCATTTACGACGCGGTAGGCATCCGCATGTATGAACTACCCATGTCACCGGACAAGGTGCTCAAGCAACTTTGGGCCAGCAACGGCAGCTGAGCCGTTACTGCTGCCGTCAATAGAGCAGGAAGCCGTCCCGACCGGGACGGCTTCCTGGATCATACGGCAGGACAGGGAGGGACCCTGGCTCAGGCATGCGCTATGCGCCAGGCCGTGAGCGTGTTTTGCATCAGCATGGTATTGGTCAGGGGACCAATGCCGCCGGGTACCGGTGTCAGCCAGCCAGCAACCAGACTGACGGAAGCGGCGTCACAGTCACCTGTCACACCCCCGGCTTCGTACGTGGTGCCGAAATCAAGGACGACAGCCCCAGGTTTTACATGATCTGATGTAATCATGCGTGGCTGGCCCGTAGCCACACACAGAATGTCCGCTTGGGCCGCTGTCTGGGCCAGCGCCCGTGTGCGGCTGTGCGCCAGCGTCACGGTGCAGTGTTCATGCAGGAGACTCAGGGCCAGGGGTTTGCCTACTATGTCACTCCGGCCAATGACCACGGCCTGCTTGCCTGTCAGATCGATGCCCAGGTCGCCCAGCAAGGCCATGCCGGCGGCCGGTGTGGCCGGACAAAAGAACGTACCGGCATTGGCCGCGAGCCGTCCCAGATTGGCGGGATGGCTGCCATCGATGTCCTTCAACGGGTCCAGGTGCCAGTTCAGATTGGCTGCGGCCAAGTGGGGTGGCAGCGGGGTGAGCAGAATAATCCCGGTGACAGCCGGATCCGCATTCAGAGCCTGCAGCACCTGGATGACCTGCTCCGCCGGGCTAGCGGCAGGAAGTTGACATAATTCATAATCAATGCCGACACGACTGCAGGTGCGTTTCTGGGCCCGGGCATAACCCTCGGCGCCTTCGTCCTGTCCAACCAGGACAGCACAAATCCTGAGCGTATGGCCGGCCAGTGCCTGCACTTCCCTCTTGATCCCGGTCCGAAGCCGCCGGGCCAGCTCCTTGCCTTCCAGCCACCGGGCAGTCATGATGTCAGCTTGAGCCTCTGGTTGCAGGCATCCAGTACCTGGACGACCTGGCTGGCTATCTCGGTCTGCAATTCGTGGAGTTGGGTCAGTAGGGCTTGCTGGTGTGGGGACGGCGTGGCCAGCTTCATGTTGATCCGGACATTGACTTCACAGCTCATGGCTGCGGCCTGAAACAGGTGGGCCGCGACCATCACGTCCGTGAGTACGTTGCGATTGCCCAAAGTGCCAACCTGGATGGCGTCCTGGAGCAGGATCCGGATATCCTGCATGACATGCAGGGGCACACGGGCTGCGGCCAACAGGGCCCGATCCATAGCTTGCCGGCGGGCTTCCTTGTCTGTCGCTGTCTTCCTGGGCATGCTGTAGCAGGCCCCCACGGCAGCAAAGGCCTCGGCATCCCGATCCGCCAGCTCCAAGGCTCGGCAACGCAACGTGTCGGACCGTGTCAGCAGGGGCTGCAGCGTGGTGTCATGCGCCATGTACTTCTTGCGGCCCACGGTAAAGCGCAATACCATGCCCAGCAAAGCGGCCCCTTGGCTGGCTGTGACGGCCGCCGCCCCGCCGCCGCCCGGTGTCGGTGCATTGGATGCCAGGGCATCCAGGTAGGTGTTGACTTTTTGCTCGGCAATCGGTTGCATAACGCTCCTCATTCCCCTTCCGACCCATTATATAGGCCCGCTGTCGCAATCCGTGCAGAGCCAGATGCGCCATGCAAATGCCAGGGTTGTGCCACGGCTCTGTTTGAGTTCTGTATGAGGCGCCAAATTGCTGTTTGCGTCCTGTTTCCTATGCTAGAATTGGCCGGGTTCTGGGTGTGTACAGAGCGCTTGAATTGATTATTTGTTCTCTTTTCATAAGGAAAATTCCATTTCATGGACCAGCAGCACAACGATGATCATCCCTTTGACGAGGATGAAATCCTGTTTGAATCGGATGAACTCAAGAAAATGGAAAATCCTGATATTGAATCTGCAGACAGCGCCTATGACGACAATCTGCCCGTCGTGCCTCTGGGGCATATGGTGGTCTATCCCTACATGTGGATCCCTCTGACGATGGGACAGGCCCGCAGCCTGCAGCTGATCAAGGAGAACATGCCCACCCAGCGTCACATCGCCCTTTTTGCAGCCAAGACCCAGGACGACGAGCCCCCGCCTGCGGATATCTACGAGATAGGCACCATCGCCATGATCCACCGGGTGATGCGCGCGCCGGACGGTGTATTGCGGGTCTTGGTACGCGCCCTGGACCGGTGCAAGGTCCTGCAATACACACAGACCGAGCCGTACCTGCGGGCTGACATCGCCCGGATCCCGGAAGAAGAGGATCAGGACACGGAAAATTCCAAGGCCCTGGTGCGCCTGCTCCGCACCCATTACCGCGAGTACGCCGAACTGGATCGGCAAACGCCCCGGGAACTCGTGGACATTGCGCTCAATACCAGTTCCCGGCTGCAGCTGACCTACATGATCGCGGGCAGCCTGCCTCTGGAACTGGAACAGGGTCAGTCCCTGCTGGAAGAGGACGGGATTGCGCGCAAGATGCAGATGCTTCTGCAAATCCTGGAACATGAAATCCAGATCCTGGAGCTGGGACGCGAGATCCAGTCCCAAGCGCAGGGGGAAATGGAAAAGACCCAGCGGGAATTTTATCTGCGGGAACAGCTGAAAGCCATCAACCGCGAGCTGGGAGACGACGATGAACAACTGCTGGACATCAAGGAACTGGAAGAAAGCATTGAGGCCGCCCGGATGTCCGAACTGGCTACCAAGGAAGCGCAGCGGGAACTGGCACGCCTGCGCAGGGTGCCGATCCAGGCTGCTGAATATTCCGTGATCAAGTCCTATATCGAAACACTGACCAGTCTGCCCTGGGTGGCGACGTCCAAGGACAGCATCAACCTGCGCCGCGCGCGCAAGGTACTGAATGAAGACCATTACGGTCTGGACGACATCAAGAAGCGCATTCTCGAATACCTGGCTGTACGCAAGCTGCGCCAACAGCGTGACATGGATCGGAAGGAGAATGAACATCTCTGGGACAAGATCCGGCGCGAGCGTGAAGGGGTGGTGCTTTGCTTTGTTGGACCGCCGGGAGTGGGCAAGACCAGTTTGGGCATCAGTATTGCCCGGGCCATGAATCGCAAGTTTGTCCGCCTGGCCCTCGGCGGCATCCGGGATGAAGCCGAGATCCGGGGTTTTCGGCGGACCTATGTCGGGGCCATGCCCGGACGGATTATCCAGAGCATGCGGCGCTGTGGCACGCGCAATCCGGTGTTTATGCTGGATGAAGTGGACAAGATGGGCAGTGACTTCCGGGGCGATCCCAGCAGTGCGCTACTGGAAGTCCTGGACCCGGAACAGAATCAGGAATTCAACGATCACTACCTGGACGTGCCGTTCGATCTCAGCAACGTCATGTTTATCACGACCGCCAACATGGCGGAGGCCATTCCCGGTCCGCTGCGTGACCGCATGGAGATCATTCAGCTGAGCAGCTACACGGAAGAGGAAAAGGTCACGATCGCCCGCAAGTACCTGCTGCCGCGCCAAATTCGCGAAAACGGCTTGCGGGAACAGGAGATAAGTTTCACCCGGGGCGTGATGCAGGCCATCGTGCGCGGCTATACCAGTGAGGCCGGCGTCCGGGAAGTGGAGCGCATGATCGCCAAGATCTGCCGCCAGATCGCGATGGAGATCGCCACCACGTCCCGGTTCCAGAGTGTGCGCATCCGGAAGGACCGGGTGTCCCGGTATCTGGGGACCCCCAAGTTCCACAGTGAAGACATATCGCAGCGGACTGACATTCCCGGGGTGGCCACCGGCCTGGCCTGGACCATGGCCGGCGGGGAAGTGCTGTTCATCGAATCCATCGCCATGCGGGGCGAACCCAAGTTTACGGTTACCGGTCAGCTGGGCGACGTCATGCGTGAAAGCGCCCAGGCGGCTCTCAGTTTCGTGCGCAGCCGCACCCGGGAACTGGATATCGATCCGTTGCTGTTTGCCGAAAATGCCATCCACGTGCACATCCCGGCGGGTTCCATGCCCAAGGATGGTCCAAGTGCCGGGATAACGATAGCAGCCTCCCTGGCCAGTCTGCTGACCCAGCGGGTTGTGAAACAGCACGTAGGCATGACGGGTGAGATCACCTTGCGGGGCAAGGTACTGCCCATTGGCGGGATCAAGGAGAAGGTGCTGGCAGCCGAAAGACTGGGGCTGACCACAGTCATTCTGCCCCGGCGCAACAAGGCCGAGCTGGATGCGATCCCGGATTCCATCAGCCGCAAACTGGACTTTGTCCTGGTGGACACGGTGGATGAGGTGTTTGACGCGGCACTGGAACCGGCTGTGGAAATACCTGCTGCCTTCACAGCCCTGCCCGAGACGGTAGAGAGCTTGCCCGTAGCTGTCCCCAGCCTGTAAATGGTAACCGACAGCGGGCGATGACACCACCGCTGCCGGTGCGGACCGGGGCCCCGGCAACAGCCTGTTGCGGATCCGGCCAGTCCGAATGGACCGGCTATGTCAAAACCCGAAAGGCAGGTTCTTCACCGGGTACCGGCGAGTTGGTAAAAGCGCCCCGGGCCAGCACGGCAGCGCGGCCACCGGCGACGGCAACCCGTGCAGCCTGATCCTTGTGGGCTTCTGCGTTGATCTGTTGCGGATCCAGCAGTGCTCGCAGTTCTGTGGCAAAACCCTGTACGACATGGTCCATGGCGGGATCTGCGGCGAGGTCGTGACACTCCTGTGGATCCTGTTGCAGGTCAAACAGCAGGGGGCGCTGCCCGACAAAGTGCATGTACTTGTATTGCCGATTGCGCAGCATGTAATGGGCGTTTTCCGATCCTACAGCATGATATTCGCTGAAGACGGAACGCTGGGCAGGCGGGGCCTGCAGCAGGTCCAACAGTGACTGACCGGGCAAATCCGCATCGGCTGCAGCTGGCGGTACCTGTGTGCTGGCCAGAATGGTCGGGAAACAGTCCAGCAGGGAAATCGGGGTGTCGGCCACGTGCTGGACCGGGATGTCCGGGCCCCGCATCAGGAAAGGTACGGCACAGGCTTCGTCAAAGAGGGTGAATTTGCCGTACAGACCTCGTGCCCCACGGTTTTCACCATGGTCGCTGGTGTAGATGACCCGGGTAGAGTCAGCCAGCTGCAGGTCCTCCAGGGCCTGCAGAACCTGTCCGATCTGCCGATCCAGGAAAGTGCAGGCTCCGTAGTAGGCTGCCATCATGTTGCGCATGGCCCTTTCCCCCAGTTCTTCTTCCAGGGTGAAGAAACGTCGGAAGTACGCTAGGGCAGGATGATCTGGACGTGCATGGCCCAGGGCCTGCGGGGGGAGTTCCAGATCCGCGGGAGGATAGCGCTCGTAGTCCGCGGGCGGTGCAATGTAGGGTGGATGCGGGCAGACATAGGACAGAAACAGCACCCAGGGCCGGTCGTCCGCCTGGTGTGCCTTGAGCCAGCGCAGAGCATTCGCCGTATTGCGGCGATCATAGGCCAGATAGGTGGATTCGCCGGGTCCGGCATTCAGGATGCCTGACCGCTGGTCCCGCACAGGCGGGTCGTGCCGGATGCAGGACAGCAGGTCACCTTGGCCGTCCACGATATGCAAGGGCTCAATTTCCTGGCTAAAACCGTTGTCGTCCCGGTCGCTGCGGAAATGCAGTTTGCCAATGGAGTCCACCGTGATGCCGGCATGGCGCAGGCGATGATGCCAGCTGGCCTGCTCTCCGCTATAGGGGTGAGCGTTGTCCCAGGTCCGCAGCTTGTGGACATATTGGCCCGTCGCCAGGGCTGCCCGCGCGGGCACACAGATCGGGCAGGGGGTATAGGCAGCCGTGAAGTTCGTGCCTTCACGGGCCAAGGCGTCCAGATGCGGAGTCTGGACGTGGGGATGCCCCATGCAGCCCATGGCATCCCGGTTGTGCTGGTCAGACAGAATGAAGAGCAGATTGGGTGCGCGCATTATGTACCTGGCACAAAAATATAAATCAGAAGACCGGTGACGACCGCATAGGCCAAGAGGCTGGCGGACAACAGTGGATATTCCCAGAGCATACGAGCCGGATCGTTTCCCTGGTTGTGGGTCAGAACCAGCTTCATATAGTACCCGATACCCCACCAGACGGGTAAAGCGGTGACCCCCATCCAGAGGCTGTCGACAAGCCGGGTCGTGGCCATCAGGGCGTACCCTGTATAGGTGGTGCCCAACACCAGCCCGCAAAGCCAAATAGCCGATGTCGTAAAGGACAGGGAGAAGTGTCTGAGGCTCGGACGGTGCAGGACTGCGTTGGAACCCAGCTCAACCAATTCACCGTGCCGCCTGCCCATGATAAGCAAGAAGGCCAGGAAAAAGACACAAAGATAGAGCCAGGGACTGAAATGGGTCACCGCCGTCAGCTGGGCCCCGGCCACCACCCGCAACAGGAAACCGGACGTGATCGTCAGGACATCCAGGTAAGGCACGTGTTTCAGCCAGCGGGAGTAGATGAAGTTGATCACCAGGTAGCCGACGATCACCGGCACGGTTTGTACACTGGCACCCCAACTGGCCAGCAGTGCCAGCAGCGCACACAAGACGGATACCTGCTGCGCTGTACGTGGTGAGATGGCGCCCGCCGCTACCGGGCGGAAGCGTTTTACCGGATGCAGCTTGTCCAGTTCTGCGTCGGTGGCGTCGTTCAGGGCGTATACGGCGGAGGCTGCCAGTGAAAAGCCCAGCAGCAACAGCCACAAGTCCGGGGCCAATACCGCCTCCAGCAGGGCTCTGTCAAAAAAGGGAGCCACCAGGACAAAGAGGCTTTTGCTCCATTGTTCAGGGCGGAGAAGCCGCACGAGAGGAGGCATCGGGTACCCCTGAGACTGAACCGGAAATATGCGTACGGTTGTGGTTGGCCATGGAGTCAGGAACCGGTGGCCGGGAGCCTGGTTTCCGTGACCTGAAAGAACTCTCCCAGAACCGCCCGAATTTGTTGCCGGTCCGGAATCAGCACCCACATGCCTTCATCGGAATATCGCTCTGTGCCCAGACGGCTGTCCAGTACAAGGGTAGATCCCAGTGTCGGCGGCTGCGCCAGCGCCTCCCTGGCGAGCTGTAGCATTTGCGGCAAGGACAGATCGGACCGGAAATTGCCCACCAGGGTGCGGAAGATCTCGGGTGCCGCCAGGAGCAAGTCTCCGGAATGGGCCGGGTTCGTGACTTTCTGCAGAATGGCTTCAATCACAATTTGCTGCCGACTGCTCCGGGTGTAGTCGCCGTCCTGGGACCGGGTCCGAGCGTACTTGAGGGCCGTGGTGCCGTCCAGGTGCTGGTATCCCGCTTCCAGTTCAAAGGTTTCCACACCGTAGTCGGCTGTAGGGTATTTCTCGTCCCGGATGGCCTGCGGGACATAGAGATCGATGCCTCCAATCTGATCGATAATGCGTACGAAACCGTCAAAATCAATCCAGGCGTAGTTGTGAATAGGCTGGTTGATCAAGGTGGCAATGGTGTCCCGGAGCAATTCCTCACCCCCGGCCTCGTAATAACGCTCGCCAATCGAATAGACCAGATTGATTTTGGTGGGCTCGAAGCCGGGTACCGGTACCCAGAGATCACGGGGAATGGACAGCAGATCGACCGTTCCGGCGTCCCAGTCCACACTCGCTACCATAATGGTGTCCGTCCGGGGCAAGGCAGTGTCGTCAGGACGGGCATCTACGCCCAGCACCAGGATGTTCAGGCGTTCCGCCGCTTCCAGCTGAATGAAAACAGGGGGCTCGGCAGGCAGTGCAGAAGGATCGACCGGACCGGGTGCAGGGAAGGCTGCCGTGACGGTCTCCTCCGGAGGCGATGGGTTGCTGGTCTCGTTATCTCCAGGAAGAACTGCCGGTGGTGCCGCGGTCTGTGGTGGCGCGGGTATGGTTGTCCCACCCATGGCATACGTCCAGTCATACAGCCGGATTCCGGCCAAGTAGGTGACACTGCCCAGCAAAAGGCAAAGGGCTGTAGTCGTTATGAGCCACCAAACGTGCTTGCGGCGGGAGAATCGGCGGGGTGTACTGTCCAGAATGTGGCCGATGTTGTCTGAGGAATCTTGCCCGATCATGAACGCGGAGAAGTAACGATGGGATAAAGCCTGGAATTGGTTTTCAGGGTGATCAGGGCTAAAGATCCACGGGCCCATGGGTATGGGAGGCAGACAGTCTTTCGCCGTGCAGTCACATGGCAGGACCACCCACCATGCCCAGACTCTACCATCGAGTGGACCAGAGTACAGAGAATTCCTTGCCCTTGTTGCAACCGGTGGCGCGGCACCCGGGGTATCTCCGGACAGGCTTCAGGGTATGGGCAAGGCCGGGTACGTACAGCCGCCAGCCAGGTGCCTGGCTAGGGACTGAAGCCATGTTCGTACAAGGCGGTATCGGTCAGAATGTAGATCTTGCCCCGATGTATGTAAACATCCGTCAAATTGGCCAAAAGTTTTTCGGCACCTTCAGGGGCCACCATCTGGTGCTGATAATCGCCACTTTCCTTGTCCAGCACCAATATGCTGGACAGTCCCGCATCCACCAGCAAAAGGTAATTGCTCTGATTGGGCCCTATTTCCAGGTCGGTAAAGTGACTGTCGAAGCTGATCGCTTTGTCCACGCCGAACGGCTTCTGCACGTTGGCCGGCAAGGTCTCGTCTTCATTCTGGCCAAGCAGCAGCACGGTATTGTTGTCGAACAGCATCCAGATCTGGTCATCCACGTACATGCGGATCGCCTGGGCGAGGTTGACGGGTTCCTGCAGCCATTCTTCCTGCTTGACTACCGAGCTGTTCAGGTTGTAGCGCCATATCTGGCCCCTGCCGGCGTCGGCCACATACATCCTGTTTGAATAAAAATCGATCAGGCTGGGCTGCTCCCAGGTAGTACGCTGGCCAAAGTCCACGACGGACAGCAGATCGGTATTGTTGTATTGCAGAATATTGCGGTTGTCGTCAATCAGGTACAGACTGGGCTTGTCACTGTAGGCTGTCTTGGTTGGCTGGAAGGCCATGTCCATGATGCGTCCCACTTCCCTGCCGTCAAGCATGTCGCCTGCCTGGACCAGGCGCTGTGGACTGTGCGACCCGTTCGCCTGCAATTCATCCAGACGGTACTTGTACACTGCATGCAAACGGGTATCCAGGACATACACATCCTGGATATGGACAATCACCTTGGACGGTGCCATTTCAGCGGTGAAATGCACGAGCGGATCCGTGAGGCCTACCAGGGGCACCAGCTGGAAAGCGTCATCCCACAGCAGGCGGATTTCCATCTGCCAGGTCTGCAGTTGCCGGGACAGGCCCACGGTACTCTGGGATGCCTGGATCAGGTTGCTGGCCGCTTGCAGCTGTTCCTGGGCTTTTTCATACTGTTCGGCTGCCAGGTGCTGCTTGGTTATGCGGACATATTGGCTCATCTGTTCGGCAACGGACGTATCGCTGGCCACCGGCGATTCGGCATTGACGCTGAACGCCAGCCAGGACGCCAGGGGCACAATCATGAACAAGGCCAACAGCATCATGGCCACCCAGGAACGATTGCCCTCGCGGGGTACGGGTTCAGACACCCTGGCTTTCCGGGGGGGAACGGACAAGGGGGGCTTTTCTTCTTCGTGTGGTTTTGCCGGCGGTTCCTGTACGACCACGGGGGGTGGAGATAGGGTACGGGAAACGGAGACAGAGGATGCCGCCTGTGAGGTCGACTGCATGGGCCGGTTGGCTTGGGGATCGGGAAAAATCTCACTGAGCCAACGCATGAGCCGTTGGCCAATGCGTTGGCCCCAAACGTGCCAGGTAGAAGCAGGGGGGACTGATTCCGTTTCCACTTCGCTGTGCATGACCTTGGCGCCGGGGGCGTCGACAGCGGCCCCATCGGTATCGTCAACCTCGGCATCACTGGCCAGGGGCAGGTCAGGGGATTCGGGTTTGGCGACCGGTGTGGGCGGGGACACGAAAGTGCTGACCGGGGGGCTTGTATCCCGGACCTCCACGGGCATACCCACGAGCAGGCCCAGCTTGATGTGGTCCGTATTGCGGGCGTGGAAGAAATCCACGGTGCGGTGCCCGTCGGGAGCCTGGGCCACTGCTACGGCATTGGCCAACTCCTGTTTGGCTTCACTGACCTGGCGCGAAGGAATGCCGAAGGTACACCAGGCATCCGAACCCATAAAGAAGGCACTCCCATGAGGCAACACCGCTTCATAGGTTATGACGTTCAGAGTCTCGCTCGTACCTATTTCGTGACCCGGATCGATCGGGGGAAAGATGTCAGCCACATCCCTTTGCAGAACGACATTGAGGGTCCCCCGGCTACAGGCAATACTGAGGTTGTGTTCCCGGATCTCGGCACAGCTGGCATACCCCTTGATGGGGGTTTGATAGTCCCGGTTGATAAACTGCACGTATTGATGCAGGGTCTGGAGCACGGCTTCCAGTGCCTGCGTACCCCCTTGGGGTGCCTTGTCATAGGTGTCCTGGACCTGGGTACTCAGGACGTGAGCCAATTGGTGGGCTTCCTGGTCGGGCAATAACGCCGGAATACCCGGAAATCCCAGCACGGCACAGAAGGTTACATGGCCCTGTCCCACCGTCTTGGATCTGTGCGCTACAATCGTCTGCAGACCGCTGGTGGCAGGCGCATCATCGGAGTGGGATGAATACAGCAGAAGGGGAAGTTTCCCATCAGGTGCGATGTAGGGGGGCATTGGGATATCAGCTGCGACGAACGTTAGGGGACTGCATGACACCGTCCCCACAAACCGGGTTTACATGGGAAACTGGCCTGTCATCATGTATTGTCCTTGGTGTCCAACATGCGTGCGAGCACATCGTCCTGGGCGAAGCTTTGGGACCGTTTCTTGCGTTTCTTGCGTGACTTGCCAGACTGTTGCCGTGCCTTCATGAAGGCCATTTCCATGGCACTCATAGGCTGCAGGACAGGTTCATCCGGCGGGATCTCGACGGTGTCGTCTTCCGGTGGGGGCAAGAGGCGCTTGCGGGATACTTCAATATGACGTGTGCGGTTGCTCACCCGCAGGATCAGGACTTCGACTTCCTGGCCAAGCTCAAGTTCCTCCGCCGCATCCACTACGTTGAAATGCTCGATTTCGCGCAGTGGCAGCAGGGCGTCTGTCCCCACGCCCACGTCCAGCAGAGCGCCCCGATCACTGAAGCCCGTGACTGTGCCCGTCTCGGTAGAGCCGATCTGCAAGTCTTCGATCACCTTGACTCCCGGGGCCAGACGGGTGACGTTGATCTGCCATTTCTCGCCCTTGGGCGTTCGGACTTCACTCACCCAAACTTCAAATTCGTCGTCTTCCTTGAGTTCGCTGTGAATGTCCGCAACCGTGGCCTGTGACAGCCGGGAGATGGGCAACAAGGCATCCTTGTCCGAGCCGATGTCCACAAATGCACCATAGTCCATGACGGACCGGACAATGGCATTTCGCATTTCGCCCACCTTGAGTTGCTTGATGGGCTTGAAGTCGGGCCGGATCATGGTCAGACGAATATCGTTTTTGGTCCGATCCAGATTGTCGATCCAAACGCGTACTTTATCGCCGACCTGGAGAAAGCGGGAGGCTTGGACATCGTCCAGGTTCTTGTGCCGACTTCGGAAACTTGGCTTGATCAGGTGTTTGGGCAGGAACCCGTCCTTGCCTACACCGATGTCGATAAATGCCCCTTTCTTGTCCAGCACTTTCGCAACTTCGCCTATGCGCATATCCCCCTTGCGCAGGTAGACAATGGTCTTCTTCTGCTTGATGACTTTGGATGCAGGGGGTGTATCTGCAGAGGGGCTAACGACCTTGCTCTCCCCGGGGACGGCAGAGGACGCCGCCTTGTCTTGTGTATCCATTTTGCGCACCTGGTCTGCCTCTTTGGGTCTCAAATATGGATTCTAATGGCTAATGGTACTCTCCTGCCAAATCTGCCTTTCCCTGATGGGATAACCCTTGGGCCGCAGGACACCCGAAAATTGCTCTCACGGGCTCTGGACAGTTGACAGAATCCCATAACATGGCCCCGGGCACAACGCTTGCACGGTGTGGCGTGGGCCACATCCGGCAATGCACGTCCCACGTTTATGCGCCGTGCTACCGTTCCTGTGCCTGCTGCCGACTGTGACCCCCTGGCAAACACCGGGTCCGAAGTTCGGGAAAGATGACGCCGATTAATATATACCACAGGCCGCACCAGTCACCAATCCCTTACGACAGGCCGCAGTCCGGCTACCGGCACGCGGCGGGGTATCTGCCTTTGGTCGCCACGGCCTGAACCCGGATAGGCTGTAGGAATGCCGCCTCTTGCGGCTGTCCAGCTCCGGGTATGGTGTGCTCTGTCTACTGCTGGTCCTGCGTGATCCCGGAACAGACACATGTCATGACGATGTCGCCTGGATCTGACCCGTGTGACATAATGCATGGCAGCCTCCTCGATAACACGGCACCAGGCACTGGGAGCCAGGAGGAATGACGTGGAACTGCGGGATACGCATGTACTGGTTACGGGCGGCGCCCGCCGGCTGGGACGCGCGATCTGCCTGTTTCTGGCCCGGGCCGGCGCCCATGTCCATTTTACCTACCGGACATCCGAAGCGGATGCTGCGCAAACGGCCCATGCACTCAGGCAACAGGGAAGCCTGGCTCAAGCCTACTGCTGTGACGTAGCCCGGCTGCCGGACGTGCAGGGCATGCGGGACCGTATACAGCAGCGTACAGCAAGCCTGGCGCTCATTGTGAACACAGCCAGTCCGTATATTTTCGAGACACTGCCTTTTGCGGCCTACGACCATTGGCATCAGGTCAGCCGTACGTCCATTGACGGCTGCCTGTACGTATGCAATGAATTTCTGCCACTGCTGCGGCAGGCGGCTTCTTCTTCCATCATCAATGTCCTGGACATGACCGTGCGCCATCCCTGGCCTGGCCTCACCGCCCATGCAGTGGGCAAATCAGGCATGGAGGCCCTGACACGGCAACTGGCTCTGGAACTGGCACCTGACATCCGGGTAAACGGCATCGTACCCGGCCCCGTTTTGCCTCCGGACCGGATTTCCGATGACGCCTATCAGCGTGTACAGCAAAAGACCCTGCTCAAACGCTGGGGTACACCCGAGGACGTGACACGCGGTATCGAGTTCCTGGTGGCTTCCCCCTACGTGACGGGATCCATTCTCTTCATCGATGGCGGGGAAAATATTGGCATGCGCAGTGGGTAGATGGCATATGTCCCTGATCGATCGGTTGCAGCTCGAAGCCAGGGAGCGATCCCTGCTGGCACCCTATGCGATGCCCAGTGCCGACAGCCGGGGCCGGGTTGAACAGGAACCGGAAGACGCTCTCCGCACAGCCTATCAGCGTGATCGCGATCGCATCATTCACGCCAAGGCGTTCCGGCGTTTGGCCCGCAAGACGCAAGTGTATCCGTACCAGAAATACGACCATGCCCGTACACGGCTGACCCACAGCCTGGAAGTAGCCCAGATTGGCCGTG
The DNA here is from genome assembly GCA_965200385.1 of Caldilineaceae bacterium. Lineage (GTDB taxonomy): Bacteria > Chloroflexota > Anaerolineae > Caldilineales > Caldilineaceae > Bin34. The sequence continues at coordinate 1,940,549 of OZ241342.1, read as the reverse complement.
CCATCGCCCGGGCTGTCGGGTGCAATGAGGATCTGGTGGAAGCCATCTGCCTGGCCCATGATCTGGGACATCCCCCCTTTGGCCACGCCGGCGAAAAGGCCCTGGACGGCTTGATGAAGAACGTGGGTGGGTTCGATCACCAGATCCAGTCCTATCGTCTGCTCACTGAGCTGGAACAGCGCCGTCCGGGCCAGCCCGGCCTCAATCTGACCTATGAGGTGCTGGAAGGCATCCAGAAACATGATCCGTGCTTTCGCGAGCTAGAGACACCTATTATCCATCCGGAGGAACGCGCCACGCTGGAAGCGCAGATCAGCAACTTGGCCGACGAGATTGCCTACAGCTCCAGTGACCTGGATGATTATCTCCGTAGCAGTTACCCGCACTCGGCCAACGTGCCGATCCGATCACTGGCCATCGTGCGTCAGGTTATGGACCGCAAGGACAATGCGGTTCTGAAAAAGGCCAATCTGACGGAATCGGTTGAGCGCAAGCACCTGATCTCGGAAGTGGTGGATTTACTGGTCACGGACTGCATCCGGACTACCCTGGCCAATCTGGAGGCCATGAACATACAGAGCCTGGCCGATGTGCGCCACCACCCCGACAACCTGGCCGACTACTCCTGTGCCATGGCCAGGATGAAGCAGGAGCTGAAGGATTTCCTGATGAACGAATTTTATCTCCACTCGGACGTCGAACAGGAAACGAGCAAGGGCATGGCCATGATCGAAGAGCTCTTTCAAGCCTACTGCCAAGACCCCTCCCGCTTGCCTCCAGACCAGCACCTGGCGCTGCAGGCCGCACCCCGGGAAAAGGTAATTGGAGAATATATTGCGGGCATGACCGATCCCTATCTCTTCCAGTGTGTCCGTGAACTGCAGCTGAGTCCAGACGCTGTTCCACCGGCTACCGCCCCGTAAGAGCAGGACGCAACGTGCCCGGATGCAGCTCACCGACCGGCAGTGATGACCCGCCCGGGATGACTGAGTTCCATGGCCTTCCCTATTTCCCTATCAAGACCGGGAACGTGCTTGGGGGCAAGCAGGCATTTACGGGTAGGGAGCTGCGTTTCTGGACTCTTGCTCTTGCTCATTGGACATACGTCTGAGGCGCAGGCGGGACCAGAAAGTGCCGGAGACTTCTTCGGCCGCTTCCTCTTCTTCGTCGTACTCCTCGATTTCCATATCGGAGTTGAAGCGCACGGTTTCCACGGCAGGCGCAGTGCGCGGCCTAATCATGCGGTAGGAAATCCAGATACAGCCACCAACCAGCACCAGAATGCTGAACCAGGAAAGGACACGGGTCATCTGGTTCTCGGGGCCGACCGCTGCGGTCGTTTCACGCGGAATGGGGAAGGCGGGCACCGTATCCAGATCAGGGGCCGAGGGCAGTTCTATCAGCAGGGATTGCAGGCTGAGCAAATTGGCCTCGATCAGCTCCTTTTCCCCCTCTTGGAATTGCATCTGCAGATCCGCATTGTCACGCAACAGGGCCAGGGTCTCATTCACGGCGGGCAGGGGGCCTTCCGCACTGAGATAGCCCAGGATCTTCTCGGCACCGGGATTCAAGGTTTCCTGTCTCAGTATCTGCTGGTCTTCCGCGATGCCGTTGGCAATCAGAATCTTGTATTCAGCCAATATGTCGGCGGGCAGGGCCCCTTCCCACTTTACCGGCCACACCTGCCAGGCAAAGAACAGCCCCAAACTCAGGCCCAGCACTCCGGACAACAATTCCCGGTAGTAACTTGTCAGGAAAGACCAAATCTGATTGGGTACCAACGCGAAACGATCCGAAATCATGTTATTCCTCCGTGTCCTGCCATTTCCAGAGCAGCAATGATGGATTTCAGCGATTGCATCTGATTTTTGCGTCCTACGAGCAGTGCGTCCGGGGTATCGACGATGACCAGGTCCTCCACCCCAATCATGGCGACCAGACGTCCATTGGCACAGACAATATTGTGATTGCTGTCCACGGATACCACGTGATCGCCCAGGACTACGTTGGCGTCTGTATCCTTGGTCATGATCCGGTCCAGGGCATCCCAGCTGCCCAGATCGGTCCAGCCCGTCGCCAGGGGTACCACCACCGCGTCCGTCAGACGTTCCAGCACTGCCTGATCAAAACTGAGTGCCGGCAGTTGTGCCCACGCGGTTGTCGGCACCGGTTTCGCGGCCGCTTCCAGCAGGTCAGGGGCGTGGTCGGCAAAAAGCTGACGCAGTTTGCCTGCCTGGCTGACCACGATACCGCAGTTCCACAAGTAGGCACCCTCGTCCAGCATGGACTGGGCTTCGGTCAGGGTTGGCTTCTCTGTGAAGTGCTGTACGGCGTAGGCACGGGGTGAGCCGACATCGCTCACAGGTGCCCCACTCTGGATATAGCCATAGCCCGTATGCGGATGATCTGGCTCGGCACCCAGCAGGACCAGGTGACCTGTCTGGGCCAGACAGGCGGCCTGGGTCAGGGCACGGCACAGCACCAGCGGATCTTCATACCAGTGATCGGAGGGCAGCACGGCCACTACCTGATGCGGTGAGTGTGCAGCCAGTCGAGCCAGACCCCAGGCAATGGCCGGGGCCGTATTGCGACTGGCGGGTTCGGCGACAATCTGGGAAGCCGGTACTTGGGGCAATTGTGTGCGCGCCAAATGCAGCGTAGCATCTGTCGTCACTACCCAGGTATTGGCGGGGGCAATGAGCGGCGATACGGCGCGCGCCGTGGCCTGGAGCAACGACTCGCCCCTGCGCAAAAGATCGTTGAATTGTTTTGGAGTGCGCTGGCGGCTGAAGGGCCATAAGCGATGGCCACTGCCGCCAGCCAATATGACGCCTAGCATCGATGTAGTTCTACCTTGGCGGCGCAATGAGGAGAGTGAAAGTTTCAGTCTTGCATGGTGTACGGCAAGTGGTGGTTCAGGCTATGCCAGACCCTCGATCAATCCCGGCAAGAGGTGTACGGTTATCAGCCGCTGCTCAATGTCCACGTCCCGAATCACATCCGGTGTCGCGGGTAGCAGGATGGGTACCGAAATCTCCAGAGCCGCGTCTGGCTTGACTTCATATACGTCATTGGCTCCTGTCGCCAATACCTGTCGTATGCGTCCCAGTGACCTCCCCTCTTCCGTTTTGACCTGGCACCCGATTATATCATGTATCCAATAGGAACCCGGATCGGGAGACGCGACCTGGCTTTCCGCTACGGAAAGCCAGGCACCCCGCAGCAGGTCGGCCTCGGTCCGCGTGGCAATTTCCGCGAACTGGATCAACAAGGCACCCTTGTGGGTACGTACGTGCTGCACGGTAAGGGCAAAAGGCGGGCAGGTGACAGCCAGTTTGCCAGCGGGCTGAAAACGGGCCTCGTTGTCCGACAGGACTCTGACCTTGACCTCACCCCGTATCCCGTGCGCGCGCTGTATCTCACCTACGGCGAAATGGTCCGGGGGCAGCGCCGAACGGGACATGGGAGTACAGATGGGACGCAGGTCCGGGCGGCCCGGGGTTCCCGGCAACGGTCAGGCTGACGGTTCTTCATCCGCTGCGGGCCGCCGGGGCATGTAATCGCCCTGTTCCAGCTCCTGCCAGCAATCGATGTTCAGCGACACGTGCAGATTCGGGTTGGCATGGGAAGCCTTGATCAGATCGCGCATGGCATGCGCCACACGGCCCTGGCGGCCAATGATGCGGCCCATGTCTTCCTGGTCGACCACCAGGTTGATGTCAATTTCCCGCTGGTAAAGACGGGTTTCCACTTTTACGCTTGCGGGATGCTGGGCCAGCGTCGTGGCAATCAGTTCTACCAGCTTGCCGATACGGGTTTCAGCGTCCATGGGAAGCCAGGCGTCCTAGGCTGTCCCGGCAGGAGCGGTTTCCTCTGCCGCGGCTTCGCTGTCCGCCGGTTCGGCGGCGGGTTCCGGGGGCAATTTGCCGTTCGCGTCGACAATGTGCTCGGCCTTCAGGAGACGCAACACCGCCGCACTGGGCTGTGCGCCCTGCGCGAGCCAGTGAACGGCGCGATCAGCCTTGAGTACAACGGTCTCAGGTTCGGTGCGCGGGTTGAAATGCCCTATGTTGTCAATAAACCGCCCTTTGTTGGCCGCGCGGGAATCCGCCACCATGATGCGATACGTTGGCTTGTGTTTGGCACCCATGCGTACCAGTCTGATTCGAACCATACTGTATTCTGCTCCTGTCGTGCAGTTATGATTGGACACGAGCTGCCTGGCTGCCCAGTCGCGTTTGGCGGCCAAGTGGATCGTGTTTGCGGGTCATGGAAGTTTTTGCAGGGAACGCTTCCTGCCGTGTCGTAGCCCCTGGACCCGTGGGCCGCAAGGACGGTTGAACCTGTCCCCACAGCCGACCCCACGTGGTGTGCGTGAAATCGTGCCTATTGTAGATCTTTTCGGCAGGCAACTGCATAATCCCCTTACGATTCCATGAGCCTGGACATCATGTCTTTCATCTGCTGGGTGCGGCCACTGCGTTTTTTGCCCGAGCCGGTCAGCCCCATCCGTTTCATCATCTTCTGGGATTGACGAAATTCCTTGACCAGGGAATTCACGTCCTCCACGGACGTGCCGCTGCCCTGGGCGATACGACGCTTGCGGCTTCCATTCAACAGGCGCGGATTCCGGCGTTCCTGCCGGGTCATGCTGCTGATGATGGCTTCGCTCTGCATCAGCTTGTGATTCATTTCCTCCTCATCGATTTCCTGCACCAGGCGCTGGGCTCCGGGAATGAGCTTGATCATGTCCATGAGGCTGCCCATGCGTTTCATGGAACGCATCTGGGTCAGGAAGTCCTCGAAGTCCAGGCCGTCCGTCGCCAGTTTGCTGGCCAGGCGTTCCGCTTCCTGCTCGTCTACGAACTGCTCCGCCTTCTCGATAAGAGAGACTACGTCGCCCATGCCCAGAATGCGATTGGCCATACCCTCCGGCTGGAAGGTTTCCAGGCCGTCCATTCTTTCGCTCGTGCCCAGGAACTTGATGGGTACACCGGTGACCTGGCGGATGCTGAGGGCTGCCCCCCCACGGGCATCACCATCGACCTTGGTCATGATGAGGCCGGTGATGGGCATGCGGGCATGAAAGCCTTCGGCGACATTGACCGCCGCCTGACCGGTCATCGCGTCCACTACCAGCAGCGTTTCCACGGGGTTGACCTGTTCCTGGATTCGCTCCAGCTCGGTCATGAGCTCGTCGTCAATCTGGAGACGGCCCGCCGTATCCAGCAGCAGAACGGTGTAGGCCTTCTGTTGGGCATGGGCTACGGCATGGCGGGCGATGGCAGGGGCCCGGGCCCCATTCCGCTGACTGAATACGGGTACGTCAATCTGGGCACCCAGCGTTTCCAGCTGGGTGATGGCGGCCGGACGCTGCACGTCCGCAGCTACCAGCAGAGGGGAATGTCCCTTGCGGCGCAGGTGGACCGCCAGTTTGGCGGCCATCGTGGTCTTGCCTACACCCTGCAGGCCGACCAGGGCTACCGTATGCGGTGCTTTCCCGCTGAATGCCAGGGGGGCTGTTGTGCCCAGCAGCTCGATCAGTGACTCGTGCACGATCTTGACGATTTGCTGGCCGGGAGTCAGGCTTTGCAGCACCTCTGCCCCCAAGGCACGTTCACGGATCTGGCCCGTAAAGGACTTGACTACCTTGTAGTTCACATCCGCTTCCAGCAAAGCCAGGCGGATGGCGCGCAAACCTTCCTGGACGTCCGATTCGGTCAACAGGCCCTTGCGGCCCAGCCGGTCAAAAATGCCCTGTAGTTTGTCAGAAAGAGAATCGAACAAAAACTGTGCTACCTCATGCTGTCAGGCGGGCGGTGTCCGTGTGAGCGTACATCGGCAGAAGCACCCTGCAACCACGTCCCATTGTACGTTTGAATGGGGGCAAGAGCAAGAAACCAGGGAAAATGCAGGTCCAGGCTGTGAGGCTACCCATGGGGTGGGCAGACCACTTCACGGTACCGTAACGCTCTGGGTCCGGGATAGGCGTTGAATACCCAAATGGCTTGCAATCCAAAGGCAGGCTTGGGCAAGCGGGTCACCGGACCGGAATGAGGTAGTTGCCTCGGTTCCCGGGCCGTGGCTCCGTCATGGTCCGGACAGCGGCAGATGATTTGCCTACTGCTGGTCCCGGGAAGATATGGATGACATGTCGGCCACCGACCAATCCGCGGATGCGGATTGCGGGCGCTGCCCGCGCTGCAGGGCCTCCTGCAGGCGCTGACGAGCCCGGCCCTGCAGCGCGGGCAGCGTTTCATTGCCCATGATCCGTAATGCATTGGCATAGACCAGCATGGTCATAATTTCCTGCCGGTCCGCTTCGGTCAGTGATTGCAGGAAAGCGTCCTGGGCCACGCGATCGCCCGCCAACTGGTCGGCCAGTTCAAACAGATCGCCCAGCCGCTGTTCCTCGGCAGTCAAGGCATCATGATCCGGTGCGGAAGATTCAGGAATCCGGTTGCCCATCTCTAAATCTGGTCTCCTGTTTTACCCCAATTCCTTCCGCATTGTGGCCCTGAGTTCACGCATGGCCCTGAATTGCAAGGCGCGAATGGAAAGCTCGGATTTGCCCAGCAGGGTGGCGACTTCGCGGACACCGTAGCCTTCCAGAAAGCGCAGACAGATGACCTGGGCCTGGGTATCCGGCAGGCGCGCAATCGCGGCGCGCAACGCTTCGGCATCCAGGCTGTCAAGGGAATGGGAATAGGGATCGGGATGTGAGGAAGGGATCCATTCCTGTTCATGAATAGGATAGAACGCCCGCAGATTCTGCCGGCGCTGGCAGTCTACCACCTGGTTGTGGGCAATGGAGTACAGCCAGGAGGTAAAAGTCCAGTTCCAGGAATCGCCCCGGTTGATCGCCTCGTATACCTTCAGGAACACATTGCCCGTCAAATCCTCGGCCAGCTGGGGATCACCGATGCGTGCCAGGATATAGCGGAAAATATGCTGCGAGCACAAATCGAACAGCTCATTGAAGGCATCGGGATCTCCATCCTTGGCTTGTGCCAAGAGCTCAGGATCAATCTTGACTTTCACAACGGGTCCAGAGGGCGATGTAAGGGAGCGACGAAACAACCCGGAAATGGATACCTTGAGAGTCTAGTCTATTTGGCCCGTACATTCAAATGGTTTCCCCCAATGTGGAGGCTTGGGCGTCCTGTCGGGCTACGTGGCTGAGACGCTGCCCCACGGTCAAACACAGGAGCAGGGCAACCGGAATGAGCACCAGGTCCACAACACCGATCATCATGCCCAGGCCCAGCACCAGGATCCGTTCACTGCGCTGCATCCAGCCCACCTTGCAGTCCAGACCCAAGCCTTCCGCCCGGGCCTTGACGTAGGAAACGCTGACGGAGGCACCCATCGTCAGATACACCAGGGGAATGCTCCAGTGCAGATCCAGGCGCAGGGGCCCATGGTGCTGCAGGTATACCAGCAAGCCGCCCAACACCAGGATTTCGGCTACCCGATCCAGGGAACTGTCCAGGCAAGCGCCAAACCGGGTCACCGCATCCGTCTTGCGGGCCAACATGCCGTCCATGCCATCCAGGGCCGAGACCAGCAGGAAGGCCAGGCCACCGAGTCGGAGATAGCCTGCGCCGATCAGAAGCGCCGTGCCTGCGGACAGCAGCAGGCCGAGCCAGGTAATCCGGTTGGGCGTCAGGTGCAAGCGCTGCATGCCCCGGACCAGAGGGTCTTCCAGTGGGGCCAGCAATGCCCGTCCGACTTGTTCGATCATGCGTGGGCCTCGTGCGCAAGAATGTTGGGCAAAGACAGGTGGACCGCCTGGAAGGACCTGCAGGCCGAGAGCGACGAACCGGCGCCCGGCTGGTGAAGGCGTGCTGATGGCTGACGATGCTAGCCTACCATCTTCTGCGGGATACAGGGTTGTCCCCGCCGTGGTTTGCAGGCGCACGACATTAAGGTACGAGCCGGGTTTTGACTACCGTACCGGATTGTCTTACATTTATGTTTCGGCTGTATTGCGCCAGACCGGAGTACCCACGGGCAACTTGCTGCTTGTGTACGCGTATATTTTGTGGAGTTCGCGAGCCCATGGCCAAACCGATTCGTGTGACCGTTACAGGTGCCGCCGGCAATGTCGGCTATGCCCTGATATTTCACATTGCGTCAGGCGCCATGTTCGGTCCTGACCAGGAGGTGGCGCTCTCGCTGCTGGAGATACCGCCGGCGTTGCCGGCCCTGGAAGGGGTCATTCTGGAACTGGAAGACTGTGCCTTTCCGCTGCTCGAATCCATTACCATGACTGCAGATGCGCGGACAGGTTTCACCGGTGCCCAGTATGCGCTGCTGGTTGGGGCCAAACCCCGGGGCCAAGGGGCCAGGCGCAGTGACCTGATTGAAGCCAACTACCCGATTTTTGTGGAACAGGGCCAGGCCCTGAACGCACATGCTGCGGATGACGTGCGCATCGCCGTGGTGGGCAATCCCGCCAATCTCAACTGTCTGGTTGCGCGTCACCATGCTCCGGACATTCCGGCACGGCACTTTACGGCCCTCACCCGCCTGGATCACAACCGCACGGTAGGCATGCTGGCCCGCCAGGCCGGGGTGAGCCCGCAGCGGGTATCCCATGTCGCCGTCTGGGGCAACCACAGCGCCACCCAATATCCCTGTCTTTCCCATGCCCGCATCGATGGCCATCGCGACTGGCCCCTCCTGGCGGATCAGGAGTGGATTCGGAACGATCTGATTCCCCGGGTGCAGAACCGCGGCGCAGAGATCATCGAAGCCCGGGGACAGAGCAGCGCCGCCAGTGCGGCCTTGGCCATCGTCGATCATGTCCGGGACTGGCATACGGGAACGGCCCCGGGGGCGACCACCAGCATGGGCATTATGAGCCAGGGGCAATACGACACCCCCGAGGGTGTGTTTTTCAGTTTCCCGGTCACAGTGGCCGCGGGCGAGATCCAGGTAGTGGCAGGCTTGGACCTGGATGAATTCGATCGTCACATGATCGACGCCTCCGGCCAGGAATTGGTGGCCGAACGTGCCGTGTTCCAGAACCTGGCCTGACGATCGGTCCGGACGACGTTGGGGCTATGGGTTTTTGACAGGATCCCAGGGTCTTGCTATTCTGTCTGCATGTCCGCTCGCGCTCACGTACCTGTTGCGGCACGCTTGCCGCTACCTCATCCAACCCCGGTCTCCACGGGGAAGAGCCCGGTTGTGCCAGATTTCCATGCCATGGGTACGCGTCGTCTCCCGAGTGACGACGGCTTCTATTATTTTTATTACTTTACCTGCGACGGATCGCTTCACTGCCGGGAGGGTTGCACAGGCGCACCATAGGCCGATGACAACCAGGTACAGTGAGGGCGATCCGGTCGGATCGCCTTTTTTTGTGCTTGCTTGAACTTGCCTTGGCACCCACAAGGATATCCCCATGATGCAATGCAGAGGCATTCGTGGTGCAACCACGGTCACACAGAATGAAGGGCAGGAAATCCTGACTGCGACCCGGGAATTGCTGGGGTTGATGATTCGCGTCAACAACATTGTGCCCGAAGATGTAGCTTCGGCGATTTTCACGACCACCCCCGATCTGAATGCCGTGTTTCCGGCCACGGCCGCCCGCCAGCTGGGCTGGCTGGACGTGCCCCTGCTATGCGGACATGAAATGAACGTGCCGGATGCCCTGCCCCGGTGCATCCGCATTCTCCTGCATTGGAATACGACTGTGCCTGCAGCTGACGTCCATCACGTGTACCTCCGGGATGCGGTGTCGTTGCGGCCGGACAAGAGTGACTTGCCTCCCGTGGACATGCAACAGCTCCGGCAATGGGTTGAGAACCAGATTCGCAAGCAAGGAGTCGCAACATGATTGTGGCGTTTCAAGGAGAACCCGGGGCGTACTCGGACGAAGCCCTGCACAACCATTTTGGGGATGGACCGGATCTGCAGGCACTGCCCTGCCGCAGCTTTGCCGAACTCTTTGCCCAGGTGGAAAACCGGAAAGCGGATTTCGGCATGCTGCCCATCGAGAATTCCATTGGAGGCTCGGTGACAGGTGTCAACTCGCTGCTGCTCAACCACGATCTGCGCATTTCAGCCGAAATCCTGCATCCGGTCCGGCACAACCTGATCACGGTGCCCGGCTGTGCCGACCAGGTGACCCACGTCCGCAGCCATCCCCAAGCCCTGGAGCAGTGCCGGGCTTTTCTCAGCCAGCGACAGCTGACAGCGGTGGACTGGTACGACACGGCGGGGGCCGCCAAGGCGCTGCAGGCGAACCCGGACCCCCGGTTCGCGGCGATCGCCAGCCAGTTTGCCGCCGAGCACTACGGCCTGGAAGTGGCGGTGCATGGCATTGAGGACGAACCGGACAACCTGACCCGCTTTCTGGTTATCGGTCATGAAACAGCGGCACCGGGCCCTGACTGCAAGACGTCCGTGCTGTTTGCGGTGCCGGACCAGCCGGGGGCCCTGGTGCAGGCCCTGAGCATTTTTTCCGAACGCCACATCAACCTGACCAACATCAGCAGTTTTCCGCGGCGCTTCAGGCAATGGAACTATGTCTTCTACATGGATTTTCTGGGGCATTACCGCGAAGACATTGTCCGCGAAGCCCTGCAGGAACTTCTGGTCTGTGCGGCGTTCGTCAAGCTGCTGGGCAGCTATCCCCGCAGCCGGGATCCCAAACGGGATCCCGCTGTCTAGGTGTTGGCAGCCAGCCCGGAACTGGGTACATGCCTACCCGTTTACACCCGTTCATCCCGCTTGGGGATTCCAGTTTGCAAGGTTAAGGAGAACGTTATGATTGTGATTATGCGACAAGGTGCTACCTCAGACGACACGGCCGAGGTGGCGCAGCACATTGAGGAATTGGGCTTCAACGTGCACATCAGTACGGGGGAAGCCCGTACCATCATCGGCATTATCGGTGCCGATGAACACAAACTGAATACCGATACCTTCGACGTTATGCCCCAGGTGGAAAGGACCGTACGGATCATGCAACCTTTCAAGGCCGCCAGTCGTGATTTCACGGAACAGGACAGCATCATCAAGGTGAACGGTGCCGAGATTGGGGGCAACCGCATTGCGCTCTTTGCCGGCCCCTGCAGCGTGGAAAGCCGGGAACAGATCCTGCACACGGCTCGGGTGGTCAAGGACGCCGGTGCCCAGTTCCTGCGCGGCGGCGCCTTCAAGCCACGCTCCTCGCCCTACAGTTTCCAGGGTTTGGGGGAAGAAGGCCTGGGCTATCTGGCGGAAGCCCGCGAGGAAACGGGGCTCTCCATCATCACCGAGGTCATGAGCCCGGAAGACGTCAGCCTGGTGGAAGATTACACCGACATTTTCCAGGTGGGCGCGCGCAACACCCAGAACTACTCCCTGCTCAAGGCGCTGGGCAAGGCCCGGAAGCCTGTGTTCCTGAAACGTGGTCTGAGCGGTACGCTCGAGGAATTACTGATGAGTGCGGAGTACATCCTGAGTGGCGGCAACATGAACGTTATGGTGTGTGAACGGGGCATCCGCACCTTCGAGACCTATACGCGCAACACCTTTGACGTCAACGCGATTCCGGCTCTCCAGCAACTGACGCATCTGCCTGTGATTGCCGATCCGTCCCATGGTACCGGGCAGTGGGAATTGGTGCCGCCCATCGCCAAGGCGGCAGTGGCCGCCGGTGCCGATGGGGTCATGATCGAAGTGCATCCGGATCCGGCCAATGCCAAGAGCGACGGGGCCCAAAGTCTGACCATCAACAAATTCACCCGCCTGATCCAGGAACTGCGGGACGTAGCCAGGGCGATTGGGCGCGAGATCTAGGAGTTGCCCATGGCTTCTGACTTTGCCCGCACAGGCTGGCACCGATCATGACGCTCAAGCTTGCAGAGTGCCGGGTGGCGGTAGCGGGTCTGGGCCTGATCGGTGCCAGCCTGTGCATGGATCTCACGCGCCGCCAATTGTGTCGCGAGGTGCGGGGCATCAGCCGCTCGGCGGCCACGATCGCCCGAGCCATTGACCTGGGGGTCGTGGATCAGGGCACCACCAGCCTGCTGACCGGCGTCAAGGGGGCGGATATCGTCGTGCTGGCGGCACCCGTGCGCATTGCCATGCGCCAGTTGCGGGAAATTGGGCCCAGCCTCAAGCAGAACGCTGTCGTGGTGGATGTGGGAAGCACCAGCGCGGCCGTGGTGCAAACGATGGAGGCGTTGCCGCCCGGGATCCAGCCCTTGGCTACCCATCCGATGGCAGGCAAGGAGACCAGTGGTTTCGACGCGGCGGAGCCTGCGCTTTTTGCCAATGCCACCTGGGTCCTGACCCCCCTGGCGCGCACCAGCGAGGCGGCCGTGGTGCTGTTTGCGGAGCTGGTGACGGCTGTGGGGGCCCATCCCGTGCGCATGGAAGCCCTCAAGCATGACCGGGTGGTGGCGGCCATCAGCCATCTGCCCTTCCTGGTGTCCAGTGCCCTGGTCCAGACGGTCGTGGCCCAAGGGGCCCGGGATCCGGAAGTCTGGGATCTCGCGGCAGGCGGGTTTCGGGACACCTCCCGCGTGGCGGCCAGTGAAGCGAGCATGTTCCTGGACATTTTGATGACCAACAAGGAGCATGTAGGAATCTGCCTGGATCAGTTCATTGCCCACATCCAGGCCCTGCGCACCCTGATCGAAGGGGATCAGGAAGACCGGCTGGTGGAAACCCTGTCCCACAATCGCAGTGCCCGGCGCAGCTGGCATGCGCAGTATGAAGCAAGGAGGAGGCCGGCCATATGACCCGGTTGCGAATAGGTGCGGATTCCTGCCTGCGGGGCACAATGCAGGTGCCGGGCGACAAGTCGATCAGTCACCGAGCGCTCATGCTGGGCGGACTGGCCACAGGTGCATCACACATCAGCGGCTTCCTGGATGGCAGGGACTGCCATGCCACGGCCGGCATCATGCAGGCGATGGGGGTCGCGATCGATTTTCGGTCACCGGTGGAGGTTGCCATTCAGGGTGTGGGCCTGCAAGGCCTGCAGGAACCCCGGGGTGTTCTGAACTGTGACAACTCCGGGACCACCATGCGTCTTCTGGCCGGGATTCTGGCGGGCCAGCCGTTCACCAGTGTGATGACGGGCACACGCCAGCTCTGTGGGCGCCCCATGGGCCGGATAGTGAAACCTTTGCAAGAGATGGGGGCGCATATCCACGGCCGGGCCCACGGGCAATATGCACCGCTGACTTTCGTACCGGCCATCCAGGGCCTGGCGGGCATTGCCTATACCCTGCCTGTGGCCAGTGCCCAGGTCAAGAGCTGCATTTTGCTGGCGGGCCTGTTTGCCCGCGGTGTGACTGCCGTGACCGAACCGGGACCCACGCGCAACCATACGGAATGCATGCTGCGCGGCATGGGCGTGCAGGTAGAAGAAGAGGCGGGTGTCATTCGCCTGGAGGCACCTGCCGTTCTACAGCCCCTGGTCATGCAGATACCCGGTGACATCTCTTCAGCGGCCTTCATAATTCTGGCGGCCTGCCTGGTATCTGACAGCCGGGTCGTGCTGCCCAACCTGGGCTGCAACCCGACGCGCACAGGCTTTCTGGATGCCCTGCAGTTGATGGGCGCATCCCTCCAGTGGGCGAATGTGCGCGAAGCCGGCGGAGAGCCGGTGGGCGATCTGACAGTGGAGTCCAGTGACTTGACGGCAGTCGATTTCGGGGGTGACCTGATCGTCCGCATGATCGATGAACTGCCCTTGCTGGCCCTGGCCTGTACCCAGGCGCACGGTACGTCCACTATCCGCGATGCCCAGGAACTGCGCGTCAAGGAGTCGGACCGCATCGATGATACCGTGCAGCAATTGCGCCGTTTGGGGGCCAACCTGGCAGGAACGCCGGACGGCTTCGTTATCCACGGACCGACGCCCCTGCAGGGGGCTGAGGTACACAGCCAGGGGGATCATCGTCTCGCCATGATGCTGGCCGTGGCCGGATTGCTGGCCCGGAACGACGTGACCGTACATGAAGCCCAGGTTACAGGGGACAGTTTTCCCGGATTTGCCCAAGGGCTGCAGCAGCTGGGTGCCAGCGTAGCCGAGGTTGATCCCGATGCCTGACACCGTTTCGGCCCATACCCGCAAGGTGGGCCTGATTGGATGGCCCGTGGGACACAGCGGTTCGCCCCGAATGCACAATGCCGCCTTTCGTCAGGCGCGGATGGATTGGGTTTATCTGCCCTTGCCCGTGCCCGTCACGCCGCCGGACCGGATCCGGGAAGCCGTGGCAGGGCTCCGGGCACTTGGTTTCACCGGTGCCAACGTGACCATTCCACACAAGCAAAGCGTTATGCCCTGGCTGTCCCGGATATCCGAGACGGCCCGGGCGGTCGGGGCTGTGAACACCATTACGGTACACCCCGACGGCTCCCTGCACGGCGACAACACGGACGTGTACGGCTTCATGCATGAACTGCAGGCGCGGGGCTGGCAGGCTTCGGGGAGTCATGTCCTCGTCCTGGGGGCCGGCGGTTCCGCCCGTTCCGTGGTGTACGGTCTGGCGCAGGCTGGCTGCCAGTCCCTGCTGCTCTGCAATCGTACTGTGTCCCGGGCACACGATCTGGTAACCGAGCTGGCGCCGTACGCCCCGGCTGTGGAGTACCGGGTTCTGGAGCAGCCGGCCCAGGTTGTGTCCGCCAGCCATCAGGTAAATCTGGTGGTGAACACCACGTCCGTCGGCATGACGCCACATGATCAGGCCAGTCCTCTGCCTGCTGCCTTTGGCTGGCATACAGGCATGTGGGCCTACGATCTGGTTTACAATCCACAGGAAACCCGGTTTTTGGCTACAGCCCGCGCGCAGGGGGCATCCTGTATCAGCGGACTGGAAATGCTGCTTTACCAGGGAGCCAAGTCCTATGAGATCTGGACCGCTACGACTCCGGACATTCATGCCATGCGGTCTGCCTTGCACACCCACTTGGGGATTGAGCCTACATGAATACGCCTACCTTTGCCTTTGCCCTTGAGCATTATGCCCGCATCTATCCTGACCAGCACGGCCGGTTTGGTCCCTATGGCGGGAAGTACGTACCGGAAACGTTGATGCCGGCCCTGCAGGAACTGGAACAGATCCATGCCCGGGCGATGACCGATCCCACGTTTCAGGATGAGCTGCAGGGATTGTTGCGGAGCTATGTTGGCCGACCGACGGCCATTACCCATGCGGAAAGTCTGTCCGCGCATCTGGGCGGAGCGGACATCTATCTCAAGCGGGAAGATCTGGCCCACACGGGGGCCCACAAAATCAACAACGCCCTGGGTCAGGCCCTGATGGTCAAGCGCATGCTGGGCAAGGAGCGGATTGTAGCGGAGACCGGGGCCGGCCAGCATGGGGTAGCTACCGCTACCGCCTGCGCTCTGCTGGGCATGGAATGCATCATCTACATGGGATCTGTCGACATGGCCCGCCAAGCCCCCAATGTGTTTCGGATGCGGCTGCTGGGGGCTGAGGTGCGGGAAGTACCCAGCGGCAGCCAAACCTTGAAGGATGCCATCAACGAGGCGATTCGGGACTGGGTGACCAACGTCGAAACCACCCACTATCTGCTGGGGAGTGCCCTGGGTCCCCATCCCTACCCGGTCATGGTGCGCAACTTCCAGGCTGTCATCGGACATGAATCCAGGGCCCAGATGCTGGATCCGGCAACCGGTCCTGGCCGGCTGCCGGACGTACTGGTAGCCTGTGTGGGCGGCGGCAGCAACGCCATTGGCATCTTCTACCCCTTCCTTATGGATTCCCGGATCCGCATGATCGGTGTGGAAGCGGGCGGGCACGGGATCGCGAGTGGCCAGCACGCGTCACGGTTCGCCGATCCGAATATGGGCCGACTGGGCATACTGCATGGCACCAAGAGCTACGTACTGCAGGATGACGATGGTCAAATCGCGTTGACCCACAGTATTTCTGCGGGCCTGGATTACGCCAGTGTGGGCCCCGAGCATGCCCTGCTGCGGGACAAGGAGCGTACCGAGTATGTCTACTGTACAGACGAACAGGCCCTGGAGGGTTTCAAGATGCTTTGTGAACTGGAAGGGATCATCCCGGCCCTGGAGAGTGCCCACGCCATAGGGTATCTCCTGGAACTGGCCCCTGCCCTGGCCAAGGATCAGGTTGTCCTGGTCAACCTCAGCGGCCGGGGGGACAAGGACCTGGATTCAGTGATGCAGACTCTGGATGCGTCCACCTGAGGCAAGCTGGCGATATACAGGTCATAGGAGCCACAATGCATGACTGGAATTGAGAGAATTCAGGCGGTCTTCAACCGCTGGTCAGGGGCGGGGCAGGCAGCCTTCATGCCCTACCATCCCGTGGGCTATCCGACACGGGAACTTTCAGGCGAGCTGGTGAAGCGGATGGCCGCCGCCGGTGCCGATCTGTTCGAGATTGGATTTCCCTTCAGCGATCCCCTGGCGGATGGCCCGGTCATCCAGGCCGCTACTCACCAGGCCCTAATCCAGGGTACGACCACAGCTGATTGTCTGCAGATGGGAGCCGAACTGCGATCGGCAGGTGTGACCCAGCCTTTCTGCGCCATGTCCTATGTGAATCCCGTCTTCAATTACGGCGAAGCGGATTTCGTGCGCGACGCCGTGGCGGCCGGTTTCGATGGCCTGATTGTGCCGGATCTGCCACCGGAAGAGGGTGCGGATCTGGAAGCCCTGTGCCACGAGGCGGGCATGGCCCTGATCTACATGCTCGCCCCTTCCAGCTCCGAGGAGCGGATTTGCCTGGTGACCCGGCGCAGTACCGGTTTTGTCTATCTGGTCAGCGTTTTGGGCACGACCGGCGCCCGGCAGGCCTTGCCCCGGCACCTGACCGATCTGGTGGCCCGCCTGCGGCCCTATGCTACTACCCCGCTCTGTATCGGGTTCGGCATCAGCAACGGCACACACGCCACCCAGGTAGCCCAATTGGTGGAGGGCGTGATTGTCGGCTCAGCCCTGGTGAGGGCGGCAGGCCAGGAAAATGCCCTGGAAGCCGTATCCGCCCTGGCCACGGAATTGGCGCGGGGTTCACACGGCGGGTGATGCCTGGCGGCCTTACCGGGCATGCAGGGCGGCAATGGTGTCACGCGCGCTGCTTGTCAAGAGGCCCAGGTCGCTGGTTACTGTGATAAAGCGAAAGCCCTGCGCGTGCCGCCTGCAGGCGTCCTCCAGGCCACCGCCCGCAATGCCCGGGATCTTGCCGGTGTTGCGGCATGCCTGCAGCACAGCTTCCAAGGCTGCCTGATGCTCTTCATGTTCATGCATCGTTGAGGGATGAAAACCCAGGGACAGGGCAAGATCAGAAGGACCACACCAGCAGCCTGAGATGCCGGGGACGGCCAGAATGGCCTCTGCGTTGCGTACGGCCAAGGCACTTTCGAGCTGCACGGCTACGAACAACTCCTCATTGATCCGATCGGCATAATCACTGCCGTAGCGGGCCGCCTGATTCCAGCCCCAGGAGCGCTTGCCTTGGGGCGGCAGCAGGCAGGCGTCAGCGACATCCTGTGCCTGTTGGGGAGTATCCACCATGGGCACGATAATGCCCAGCATGCCTTTGTCCAGCAGCTGCCCAATCAGCGTGTAGTGGTTGCAGGCTACCCGGGCCATGGGTACGGCGCTGCCGAGCAGAATGGCGCTGATGGCGCGTCCGACATCCCGTTCATCCCAGCTGCCGTGCTGGCGGTCCACCATTACGAAGTCGGCACCACTGTTGCTCAGGATTTCCCCGGATTCCGGTATGCCCATGCCCAGGGAAAGGCCGAAGGCGGCTTTGCCTTCGTGCATTCGGGCCAGTGCAGTGTTCTTGTGCATGCGTTGGGTTCCTTTGTCCTGGATGAAAGGGAAGCAAAGCCGATGTAAGCGAAGGGCGCAACCGACGGTGCCACGGGACCGATTTTGAATACAAGTATATTATAAAAAAGGAGACTATATACGTACTCACACCAGACCTGGAGGCCGTGATGCTTTCTCATATACTTGTTCAGGCTTCGCAGACCAACCAATGTTGCAATCTCCACCTGCAGCTGCGCCGCCCCCGGACGCCATGTTCTTGCCTAACCACTTGTCCCGTATGTTCAACGCCGCATTCACGTCGGCATTCTGTTCAACATCACATTTACCGCAATGGTAAACAGACTGGGATTTACGGTTGGCCTTACGTACTTCACCACAGTTATGACAATGCTGTGACGTGTACTTGGGGTCTATCTTCTCTGTGTACGTCTTGTAACTCATATACCGTTCCAGCCGGCCCCAACCACTGCGCAAGATAGCACGATTCAATCCTCTCTTCTGAGCCACATTCTTGCCGGGTTTTTCCTTAGAGCCACGGGCACTCTTGGTCATACCCTGAATGTTCAGATCTTCAAAGATAACTAGATCGTACATGTCAGCGATGGTACGGCTGGTCTGATGACACCAGTTCTTTATGACATTATGTATCTCCCTGTGTACCTTTTGTATGCGTAGTTTCGTGTGTTGCCAACCGTTACTATTGAACTCTTGTCGGGCCAACTTCTTTTGCAGCCTGCGCAGTTTGGCATCAAGGATCAACAGACTTGGCAGTTCATACATGTCGCCTGTACTTAGCGCCACCTGCCCCACGTTCCGGTCGATGCCAATGGGATTAACAGGTTTACCCGGTCTAGCCGGGCGCAGATCGGGTACTTCATACAGAATGGACACATACCAGTTACCCGCCTCATATTTAAACGTAGCCTGTTTGGGTTTGCAGCCAGCGCAAGGGTTCTTACCCGTCAACCGTACCCACCCAACCTTAGGGATGTAGATTTTCTTGCCCTTGATCTTAATATCCTGTGGCACAGTGAATCTGGGCGTAGTTTTGAATTTCCGCTTCCAGCCCGGACGCCCTGCCCCATCCAAGAACCGCTTATAGGCTTCCGCCGGGTGTTTCATGGTATAGCGGACAGTGGTCGACGGCAACTCACCCAACCAAGGCAATTCCCGCTTAAACCTCCACGTACAGATTGTTCAGGCCGAAGTATGTAACGTTAGGTTTATCGCCTTTACCAACCTTGAAGTCCTGATATTGCCTTTCGCATATCTCCAATACTTCGTTCCACACCTTGCGACAAGCCCCTGCGATCCGCATCATCTTGTCGTGTTTCGCTTTGGACCCCGGTCGCACCCGTAGGGTAATCCCCCGGTAAACCATAATCTCTTCTATGTTCATACCCTATCTTAGCTTACCCGTGACTACCTGCACTGCACGGTGTGAGTACGTATATAGTTCCCTAAAAAACAGGACAAGCACCGGCGGCTACCACCGGTTGATGGGCCAGTGCCCTGTATGCACGGCAATGTACCGTTACAGGTTCCGTTTGTGCTATATTGCCATTGCCCGGAGGCGGCAGGACAGTGCAGCTTCAGGGTGGATCAGGCCATGGCAAGCCGGCGAGACAGCTTGTTGCCTTGACTCGTTAGGCATCTGTTCCTGGCGGTTTGACAGGCAAATAGGGAAGGGTCCTGCGTTGCCGGCGACGCAGGGGCCTCGCGCAGGAAACGGGGAAGTACCCATGGGACAAACTGACGTTGTGCAATTGGCACAGGCACTAATCGACATTCCTTCCGTGTCATCCAATTCCAACCGGGATGTAACGGAGTTCTGTGTGGACTGGGCGCAGCAGCATGACTTGGAGACGGAACGGCTGTCCTATCGGGATGCAGCCGGCGTCGAGAAGCATTGCCTGGTGGCCCGGGCAGGTACAGGACCGGGTGGATTGGGATTCTTCACGCATACGGATACGGTGCCGGGTCTGGAGGGATGGGAACCCTTTACCGGGCAGGTATGCAACGACCGGCTGCTGGGACGTGGGAGTTGTGACATGAAAGGACCGATCGCCGCGGTGATGTGTGCGCTGGCCGCAGTGGAACGGCACAATCTGTCCCAGCCCGTCTACGTCACCTTTGCGGCCGACGAAGAAATCGGACATATGGGCGCTGCACACATCATTGCGCATTCCCGCTTGCTGCAGGAGTCCGGCATCCGCTACGGCATTGTGACCGAACCGACCCGGATGGTGCCTGTCTATGCCCACAAGGGCGGTGCTTTCATGGCCGTTCATGCCCGGGGCAGGGCGGCGCATTCCAGTACGGAAAAAGGGGATTCCGCGAATTTCCGCATCGCACCCTTCCTGGCCGAAATGGCTGCCTTGAAACAGACGTTCATGCAGGATCCGCTGTATCGCAACGATGAATTCGATCCGCCCACCAATGGCTTCAACATGACCTTCACGGATTTTGACTGTGCCACCAATGTAACTGCGGATCACGCGATGGTCCGCCTGTCGGTACGCAGCATGCCCGATTCCGGGTACGATGAAGCAGTCTCTTACATAGAGAAACGGGCGGCTGCCCACGACCTGGAACTGACCAAAACGGAAATTCCCTATTTCTATGGCCAGCCGGACAGTGAATTCGCAGCCCTGCTGTGCCGCATCTCAGGGCACGATCGGGCCATAACCGTGCCTTACGGTACGGAAGCCTCCCATTACAGCGCCATGACCGACGTCCTGGTGTGGGGACCGGGAGACATTGCCCAGGCGCATACAGTCGGGGAATTCATTGAAATATCGCAGCTCCGGCAGGGCCAGGCCCTGTACCAGGCGGCCATCCAGGCGATTTGCTTTTAGGTGTTGTCCGTCAATCAATGTGGGCAAGAGATCCGGGTTTGCCGCAATTCCCCATCTGCGTTCCATGCAGTCCCCCAAGGGCATCCCATCTACCCGGCTGGCAGGCTGGGCTGGGTATCGCCCCAAAGTCAGCCTGGTTCCTGGCCCACCGCATACGAGTATGCAGGATCACGCACGATGCCGTGATGACCAGGCCGGTAGCAATTGATGAGACGTTTGTTGGGGGCAAGGTCTGCAACCGTCACACCCACTGCCAGTGCGAGAGGGAAGAACAGGGTCTGTGCGCACAAACCATAGTCGGGAAAAGGCCGTAGGCTGTGAACCGCTTGGCCCAAGCGTATGTGCGCGATGAAGTCCACGCCCACGGTATCGAGTCCTGCTGCAGGTCCTTGTGCAAGCGGGACTTTATGGGTGTGTACTAACTTTATGTCTCCGCACCACCTGCACCAGGTGTTCACGCGCCGGCACAACCAAAGAGCGGTTTGCACTGGGGACAGAATGCCGGGTATGGCACGATACAGCGTATAGCTTGACGTACGAAGCCCTGACCCGTGCGTAAAGCCTGTTGTCCATAGATGCCCGGGGAAGTGAGTGTTGCCCTAATGACAGGACAAATGCGGGCCAAGGCCCCTGAGCGGTCTGACAGGTACATCCCGGACACATCCGGGAATGTGGCCCGGACCCTTGGGCGTACCGGGCCCAAGCGGCCAGAAGGCTGGCAGTTTCGTATTGTGGAGACTGATCGGGAGCCTGGCGCCAAGCCAACTGCCGGGCTACCCTAGGGCCAAGGTGTGATACACATGGATCGAAACCCCGCCACAACCAAACCGAGACCGCCTGGTCCCCACGGGCGTTATATCCGCAATACAGTTATGCGGATCCGGAATACACTCGGTCTCTTTCAATGGCTCCACAGGACATATGGAGACATTGTCTGGTACAACATTCTGCATCTCAAGTTCTGCGTCATCTTCGACCCTGAATTGACCGATGAAGTATTGGTCCAACAGCGCTCGTCCTTTGAAAAGGGCTTTCTTTAACAACCGTGCTACTTCCATGAACTGCGGAACACACCGATCCGGTGTCGTTCCTGGTCCGCGTTACCGATGAGCAGGGTGACCCTGCTTTTACCGACCTGGATGTGCTGGAGGTTGTGGAGGAAGTAATGACGGCCTCCCACAGTACATCGGGGACTGCCCTGATGTGGTTGTTCTACTATCTCGGTCGGAATCCATCCGTGCGTGAGCGCCTGGAGCAGGAGATCGACACCCAAGTGCAAGGCAACCCGGCCACGTTGGCGGATTATGAGCGGTTGCCTTACACCCGTGCGGTGGTGGAAGAGGCCTTGCGCCTGGCGACGCCTTCGTATGTGCTTGGGAGGACGGCCAAGGAGGATTGCCAGATCGGTTCTTATTTGCTTCCTGCCGAAACCCATGTTCAACTTTGCTCCTACATGTCCCCCCGGGATCCCCGGTATTTTCCCAATCCGGAGCAGTTTCAGCCCGAACGGTGGCTGCAGGCACAGCCCGAACGCCCCAAGTATGCCTACATACCCTTCGGTGCCGGCCATCGCAGTTGTATGGGTGAACATCTTGCCCGCATGGGGATGTTCTATGCTGTGGTCAGCATCACACAACGCTGGCGCCTTGAGGTCGTATCGAAGCAGTCGATCGAGCTGAACACCATTGTGGCTTATATCCCCAAGCATAGCGTGCCTATGAAGGTGATGGAACGCTGAACCGCGGCCTCTCGTCAGTCAGGATTTCCGTATCGGGTCATGTCACGGGAGCCATGTGCGGGCCAGAACCGGATTCCTGCAGCTCGCCTGCGTTGCGGCCGTACCGGCATCAGCAGCCGTTCCAGGAACCATGGTGCAATCCGGGTGCGCTGGCGTGCTTTCGAGCAGGGCACGGCAGAGATGTCGTAAATGGTCGTCTGGATCGCACACCAAGCTGCGCGACACGTCGATCAAGTGGTTCAACTCGTTTGCGGAAGCCTATTCCCTCTTGGGATTGATGCTCAACAAGGGGTGCGACGTACCACCGGCTCAGGAGTATACTCGACATTTTTGACGTCGTGATCGAACCCTCCAGCCACCGCATACCCTGGATTGCCCAGGAGTGAGGAAAACAGTATGCCCAGCGCCATGTACCTGAATTCAGGAGGGCAGGGCCACTGCTTTGACCGCTCATTTTCCGGATCTGCATATCTGTCGACGTACACGACATGCATAGGCAGTTTTCACGTTGCCGAAGAACATCAGCGAGAATTTCCCGGTTACCCGGCCACGTACAATCATCCCTCAGCATGATCTCCGCCAGCACAGGATATCTCCACAGTGAACAGATTGCATGACTTGGATGCGTTACGCAGTTTTGCCATGTTGTTGGGCATCCTGTTTCATGCTGCAGCTTTTCTCTTGCCTGAAGTAGAGTATTGGCCCGTACACGATCCATGGATGGAAACTGTGGCGACCCAAAACAATCCCTATGCCTATATGGGGTATTGGCGATTCACGGATTTCGCATGCCACTCTTCTTCATGCTCAGTAGCTTTTTACCGCTTTGTTGTGGCAACGCTATGGATTGCTTCACTTACTGAAGCACCGGCTCAAGCGCATGGGACTACCGCTGGCCTTGAGCGCATTCACGATCATTCCTCTCAACTATTGGCTGTTCGGGGTGGGTGATATAAACCTCGTTACCTGGCTGACGGCCTGGCTTGAAGAGCTCGGGCATCTTTGGTTTCTGTGGCAGTTGCTGCTGCTGGCCGGACTTTTTATGCTAGTGGCCAAGCTGGGTGCACAGTTTCGCCATGCTGTTTGGTGGCTCCTGGTGCCCCTCGTTGCGGTGCCGTTGTTTTGGATGGAAGAACGCTCGTTCGGGGCAGATGGATCCTCGGGTATGCTTCCGGACCCGAAGGTGCTCGGGTACTACGCACTCTTCTTCTTGTTTGGCTCTTTTCTGTACCAGAGACGGATCACGATGCACCGTTGGTGGGCCCTGTTTCTGTTACCTGCCCTAACCGTGGTTTTTCTGTCAGGTGTAGTGTTTCTTTACCCCGGACTGCTGGGTTGGCAGGAGACCGTCGTGACCAGGATGGTGGCGGCAGTGTTGCAAGCTGCTTACGCCTGGCTGATGAGCTTCGGGATGATTGGCTTGTTCCGTCTCGTTGCGGCCAAGGAACGAGACTGGGTGCGCTACCTGTCGGATGCATCCTATTGGCTTACCTATGTCACCTTTCCCTGGTCATTGGCATGCAGATGGTGCTGGTGAATCTCACCCTGAATGTCCACCTGAAAGTGCTGTTGATTTGCCTGGTGGTGTCGGGAATTCTGTTGCTCATTTATGCATGGGGAGTCCGTTATACCTGGATCGGCACCATACTGAACGGCAAGCGCATTCGTACTCATGCCTGACCATCCGGAATCCCAGCCTTTGTCTGCAGATCAAGCGGGAGACATGGTTGCCAGTTTTGCTTCCCTCCCTATGATATGTGGCTGCATACGCAGTTGGTTAGCCTGATCGGGCCACTTGAGTGCAACACGCAAAAAGCTTGGATTGCCGTTGCGCGGTTCGCAACTCACCGTGCCTGGTGTCCTGTCTGCTGCACATGTCCAGACTGACTGTGCTCCTGGCCGGCCCACGCGGGCATTGCAGCTGCCTGCCCGCAATGCGGACATCAGGGTACTTTTGCTGGCCACACTGAAGCCATTTTACGAAGAGGACGCGGGACAGTCATGAGGCCACGTGGTATACACGCCGGCTCGGCCCTGTACAGGCACAGGCGTCATTACCCCAGGGGCCAACATGTCCTGGGGAACAGGTGGCATCAGCCAGCGGACCTGAGTGGCAGTTGCTCCGGGATGATGCCATGGTCCATGGCAATGGTGAAAGTTCCGTAAAGCATGGTCAGAAATACGCTGAGCAGGAGGCTGATACCCAGGGGTGCCGGATCTGCCAGCGGATTGACCCCAATGGCTATGATATTGGTCAATACGGCCTTGGGCTTGAGGACGAGATCCCAACTGTTCCAGTCCAGGAAGCGGCCCAGGTAAATGGCGAAACTGGCAGCCGGAATCGTCAGGGCTACCAGCAGCCATCCAAAGCGGGGACCAAAGCGCCGGCTGAACACCTGCTGCATCAGGTACAGGGAGCCGAAAGCCAGGGCCAGTCCGGTCCAGGCACAAAAGACTATCACCATCAGGTCATACCAGACCGGGATACCGAAACGGGGTGTCAGATGGATCAGGTCGGTGATGATGTACGGAGCGTTGGGAAAGAAGAAAAACCAGATCAGGAAAATCAGCCCTTGGCCCGCGGGGGATGACAGTTTCTGCCTTTCAATCCAGAAAATGAGGAAGGCCGTGATCATGGGTACCCACGCCAAAGCCAGATTCCACAGCAGGGACAGGTAGAGGTAGGAGTTGGTCCGCCAGATGCGCAAAAGCACGAGGAGCACACAGCAAAGAGTCCAAAGGACAAGCATCAAGCCCAGGAGAAGGCTCCGGCGGGTGGATGGTCGGGAATGCATTGGCATGAAGTTTCAGGGGGGAGCAAGGCAAGGATGGCGCGTTGTCTTGAACCCGCTGTGGACAGGACACGGCGGGCCGTGACGTCACGGCTATTCCGGAAACCAGCCGGACAGTACGTCGTTGACGAAGACCCGCACGTCATCGCCCAGGATCAGAAGAATGGAAAGTGCGACAATCGCGATCAGCACGATCATCAGGGTCAGTTCGACAACACTTTGAATGGAGCGGCGTGGTGAAAGATTCGACATCGGGCGCAAATGTGGAAAAGTGGTATAGCGATGAGCCCCATTGTATATGATTCTCAGGTGCAGGAATTGATGCAGAGGACAGGAATGGGGATATTGGTCTGCCTGTCGGTAGCACAGATTCATCCCGGCTCGGCAGCGCACCCGGATCGCACGAGACTGATACGCGCTGTCCTTGTGCCTGGTCCTGGCACGCTGCTGTGGCTTCCGCAAAAATGCGAATAAACAGGGGGCTATATACGGTTTCACAGCGGGCCGTGCAGACAGTAGCGGGCAGGCTAGACTCGGGCATGCACGGTGAAGTGACGATGACCCACCGGGGCCTTACCTTGCGGATGCATCCGGGTAGCAGGGCCAAGCATGACAAAATGCTGCGGACCGCTGTGAAGAGGACAGGCCACCTGAGTGCTATAATCAGGGAGAACATAGCAAGCGAGGACTATTGGGCGTGAACGATATTGAGAAGTTGTATGCGCTGCAGCTGATTGATGCACAGCGTCTGCGCATTGTCCGGCAAGTGAAAAACCTGCTGGAACAGACCAAAGAGCCGCAGGATCTGGTAGAGTTGCGCTCCAAGGTGGACTCGATGCAACAGGAACAGGAGCATCTGAGCGCCAACCAGAAAGCGGCGGATGCCCAGGTCAATATTGCCAGGGAAAAGATTGCGGCCAATCAGCAAGCCTTGGCGGATGGCCATCTCACCGATCCACGGGAGATCGCTACCCTGCAGACCGTGATCAACGAGCTGGAAGTCAACAAGGCCGCCCTGGAAGAACGGGCCTTGGCCGCCCTCCTGGAATATGAGGACAACAACAAGGTGTTTCAGCCGTTGCAGGCGAAATTGCAGAGCCGGCACACCGAATGGGAGCAGGCCAAAAGCGAATTCAGGGAACTGCAGGTGGAAATGGCGACCGAGATGGAGGACCTGAACAGGCAACGCCGGGACCATACCATGCAAATGGATGCCACCTCCCTCGAGATCTATGAAGACCTCCTGCGCCGCAAGAATGGCATCGCGGTGACGACCATCTCCAATTCATCGTGTGATGCCTGCTTTATGAGTTTGCCCATCAGTGTGGCTACGGCACCCCCCAACAACGACGCCTATCTCACTTGCCCCAGTTGCGGACGCATTCTGGTACAGCGCTGACGCAGACGGCCAGTCCCCGATCAGGACAGGGCTTGTACTCCAGACAACAGAATACGGGAAGATACCGGCGACTGCAGGATGGGAACCCTGTCTGCCCGGGAGGGCCTGTTCC
Source organism: Caldilineaceae bacterium (assembly GCA_965200385.1). Classification (GTDB taxonomy): domain Bacteria; phylum Chloroflexota; class Anaerolineae; order Caldilineales; family Caldilineaceae; genus Bin34. The sequence continues at coordinate 1,913,862 of OZ241342.1, read as the reverse complement.
TACTGGGCAGGGCTGGCGGGTTGCGGGATATCCAGATCCGGGTACAGGTATGTCAGGGCTGTGTGCAACAGCATGGTCCGGGTGGTTACAGCCTGGGCGTCGTTCACGTGCTCGAGACCGAACGTAGTGAACAGGATTGGACCCGCTGTCCCATCCGTCCCCGGCAACCGACTGACGCCGACAACCCAGGGGACTCGCTCAGGGTCAGGCGTAATGCCCAGTATGGGCACCAGACTGGAATCCCCGACTGTCCCCTGAATGCCGTGGAGCGGCAAGACACCGCCGGCACTGTCACTGGTGATCTCTGGGGTGGGCACACGGGTCGCCAGCGTTACTTGGGGCTCGCCCTCCAGAACCAGGCGCAATTCCAGATTGCCGGCCAGGCGTGACTGGTGCAACGCTGCACTCAGCGGCAGGATGCCATTCCAGCGGAAGGTGCCATTGACGCTGAGGGGTGCGTGATCGCCCAGCAAATCCTGTACCGGCTCGGATGTGCCCTGGTCTGTCTGCCTGTGAAACTGGGCGCTCTCTATCTGGAACTCACCGCTGCCCTGAACGTAAATCTCGTAACGCAGGTGTTGGCGGAGATTGTCCAGCGCATATGTGGCCATGCCCATCAGATATTGGCCATCCCAGCCCCAGGCCTGGATGTCGTCCCCGGTAATCAGGTTGACGGTACCCAGGGCCTGTTCATGGAAACCCACGTCCAGATCCGTTTCCTGCCATGCCGAAGGGGCACCGGGGACCGCCGCCACCTGGGGCCGGACGAGGCCCAGGCGATCGTCGGACCGCCGCTGGATGGTGGCTGGTCCCAATATGTATTGCAGCAAGTCCGAGCCGGCCAGTACCTGATCGGCGTTCTTGCCCAGAATCCACAGGGCACCTCCCTGGCGTACATACTGTTCCAGCCTCGCTAGATCAGTAGTTGGGAAAGACGTGGGCATGGGGTCCGCCGACTTGCCCGGAACATGATCGCCGGTGAACAGCACGATCACGGCGGGCCCGTTGTCGGTATGAATCCAGGGGGGTATTTTCTGTTCATGCCGGGCGGTGTCCCAATAGATGTAGTCCAGATTCAGATCGTCCAGGGCTTCCCGGTACCAGGTGGCGTAGTCAGGATGCAACGGGCTGAAATCTGCGTCGATCAGTACCAGTGGCTGATGCACAGGGCGCAAATCAAGCCAGGCGAAAACAGGCGCGTGATAGGCGGTGTCCGCACCCGTGATCACCAGATGACCCTGCAGGAAGGAAGGTACAGGAATGCCTGTCGGATCCAGCGTGAGGGTCACCATGGCCGAGGCCCCTGCTTCCAGATCGATGGCGGTCGGCTCTACAGTGATGCCGGGCAGCGGTTCCGGCCCCGTGTGGGTCAGACGCACGGCAGAAAGTTCATACGTGGCCGGTGCAGTACCCAGATTGGTCAGGCGGACAGTACGCGCAGCACCGACTTCAGGGATATGGCGCAGGTGTCCAAAATCCACTTGGGTCGGTGCAAGTTGCAGTTGGGTCGCCAGTGCCGCCTCAATGTCAATCAGGCCAGCCCCCATGTCAAGGGGCTGCGCCACAGAGCCGTCGGGATTGACGATCCCGTGGTAACGGGCCGTGTTCATGAGTGCTGACCGAATCCGGTCGTTGCTCCAGCCAGGGTATTTCTCCTTGAGCAGGGCAACGGCGCCGGCTACAAAGGGTGCTGCCATGGACGTGCCGGAAGTTTGGCCGAAAGCCAGATGCCGACCGGTATCCAGTGCCGTGGGGCCGTATCCCTGGGACATGATGTGATCGCCAGGCGCTACCAGATCGGGTTTCAGACTGCCGAAGACCGTAGGTCCGCGGCCGCTGTACTCAGGGATGACCAAGGGCTGGTTGCCCACCTGGTTGGCTGTCGTGAAGACACGGAGCGTGACGTTGTTCTCATAGATCGCCAGCAAGTGGGACAGGGTCATGCCCGCTTGATGACCTATGAAAAGCGAAGGAATGCGAATGCCGCTGCCTTTGCCGTCCGACGTCATGTTGAGCAGGGCTGTGCCCCCGGCGGCATGATTGAACACCAGGACGGCACTGGCTCCGGCTGCCTGGGCCTGTTCTATCTTCTGGCGGAATGGGCACAGGCCTCGTTGCACCAGCAGCATCTGGCCATTCAAGGCCTGGTCTGACCAGGGATCACAGCCCAGTGCGTTGTGCGGATCCAGGGTCTGGGCGTAGGTGAGAGGCAAGTTGTGAGACGTACCCACGGCAAAGCGGGGCCCCAGCTGTGCATGGGCAAACTGCAAGTCGCTGAGCAACAGGGCCGAGGGCTGGGCTATGGTGTGGGCTTCAAGGTAGCCCATGGCGAAGCGGCCTGCCGTGCTCACGGCTCCTGCTGTCAGGTAATCGGGCGATGGATTCGCGACCGAGAAAGGCAGAGGACCGTAGTTGCCTGCGGCCATGACGGGCAGCACGCCGACGCGCGCCGTATTCACCAAGGCCGAATCCAGGAAGTTGTAGGGTGGCAGGGCGATGCTGGGACCACTGCCCCACGAACCGATCACGATGTCCATCCCATCCAGAATCGAGTCCTCCAGCGCGGCGACGCCTTCCGCCGTGAAAAACGTGCTGCGACCACCCTGGCTCTGGTAAAAGACCCGATAGTTGCCCAGCCAGGCACCCGGCGCTACGCCGCTCAGTACGGGCAGCGGTGTACCACGAAACGTGGCGTCGGTAACCACGTTGCCACCGGCGATGCCGGCCGTATGCACGCCGTGTGAAGAGCCGCTGCCGGGCCATGCGAAATGGTCGCTGGCGATGGGCGGACTGTTGGGTCTGAAGTAGGTGCGCGAAGCGATGATTTTGCCGTTGTTGGCTTGTGTGTGTCCCAATCCGCCCTGGGGATAACCGGCTGGCCAGGCAAAGCCGGTGCCATCGAACATCGGGGCGTCTTTGTGAATTCCGGCGTCAATGGAAGCGATCCGGATACCGCGGCCACTTTGGCGGCGGTTGAACAGGGGCTGGGACCACAGATCCACAAGGTTGGTCAACTCGGGACCGGCATAGAGTTGGGGCAAGATTTCAAAGTCCAGATACACGTTCGCGACATTGGGCAATGACGCCATGTAGGCCCGGTCAGCCTGCTGTATGTCCTTGTCGGTTTCCAGCACTATGGCATTCTTGACCACGGCGAAAGTCAAGGGATACGACTCGCCGCCGGCATTCAGCAACGTACTGGGTCTGATCCCGGGGAAATCCTGCTGCACCAGCTCCTGAAACATCTGATGTTCATTCGCCAGCTGGACTGCATAGATCGCCAGTGTACTGTCCGCGGTAGTCAGCATGTCGGCATCGCGCGGCGCCAGCCGGTCACGTGTGTAGATCTCGGCCAGGGCCGGTGAGCCGAATTCGACGATCAGGCGGTTGGAGTAGGGAACTGGCGCCGGGGCGTCACGTGTATCGGGTATGGTCAGGGGGGACTGGGCGGCCAGATTGTCAGCTGCCGCCGTACCATCCGGAACCGGAATCGAGAGGAGGACCAGGCATATGAGCAGGGCAGCCGGTACAAGGCGGGAAGTACGAAAGATGTGGAGCATGCGTGACCAGAGTGGGGCAGTTGGCAAGACCCTCCGGGGGAAAGCTGCCAATCGGTGAAGTGTGTGAACGAGACATGGCAAGGCATGGACAGATCGCGCGTGCCAGTACCTTTCGGCCATGATCGCCACGCGCGCCAGACTTGAAACGGGCTATGTCCGAATTCCGGAACCTCCTGCAGACAATCTGTCTAGATACCCGAATTGTACCATTGCTCGGATGGGAGACAGCACTTTGCCCGCAGGACCGCCGACTGCGTGTCACCAGGACCGGCAGAACTTCAAGCCGAGCTGGCAATACCGGCACCGAGCTGCTGACATCAGGGTACGAACCGAACTCTGGCCTGCCTGGCCGCCAGTTGCTGCTCCGCCCGCATGGCCCCGACACGGTTTATCCGGCGCGGACTGGACCACGTCCCCGGTACAGGATCTTCGTGCCAGACCGTGCGTTGATGTCTGTTCCCGATACCGGTGCAGACATCCCGCACCAGCTGATTTGCCTTGACAAACAAAAAAGTTGTGATTTCCATTTTGGTTTTTAATTTTACTTAACTTATACTCTTCTGCAGGTTAAACATGTTTGAGATGGGTAGATGGCATGGTGAGTGCAGACAAGGCAGACGTGACCCGGGCACAGGAGGATTTCCTGAAAATCGCGTACCAGCTCCAGAGTGAAGGCAAGCCTGTAACCAATTCGGAGATAGCGTCGGCCATGGACTTGACCCCGGCCGCGATCTCGGGCATGGCCAAACGTCTCGGAGACCTTGGCTTGCTGGTCTATCACAAATATCAGGATCTGGAACTCACCCCTCGGGGGCAGCTGATTGCGCTTGAAGTACTGCGTCACCACCGGCTGCTGGAACTGTTTCTGACGGAAACCCTCAACCTGCCGTGGGAATTGGTGCACGCCATCGCGGACAGGCTGGAGCATGTTCTGGATGAGGTGCTGGAAGATGCGATTGACGTCCATCTCCACAACCCCAGTATCGATCCGCATGGCGATCCCATTCCCGCCAAGGACGGCACCGTGCCGCGGACGTCCACAGCCATGCTGCTTGAGCAGCCCCTGCAGAAAGAACGTGTAGTAGCCCGGGTCCTGACCCAGGAAGAAGACAAGCTTTCGTACCTGGGCCGTATTGGCCTCCGGCCCCGGGCCAAGGTGTCAATCCAGGAAAAACTGCCGTTTGACGGTCCCCTGCGCCTGTTGATCAACGGCGTGGAAACGGTCATAGGGCACGACATCGCACGCATGATTGTCGTGTCCAATCCGGAGAATGCCTGAAAAGGTACCGGCTGTACCCTCCACCAGATTTATACAGGATACCGTTATGAAGAACGCACACCCTGTTTCAGTTCGTAATCGTCGTTGCCGGCACTTGCTTCTGCTCTGTCTGGTACTGGTCCTTGCCCCTATCTTGACTGCCTGTGCTGTACAGGCCAACCAGGGCCAGGCCCGCACCCTGGAATCAGATTCGAATCCCTGTCAGGCCGGACTGGCTGATCAGGATACCCTGCATGTCGTGGCTACCACAGGCCAGATTGGCAACACGGTACGGATGATTGCCGGCCTGGAGCCCATTGATCCGGCACTTTGGTCCCGGGCCGCGCTTGAGACCCGTACGTCGTGGTCGGCCGACATGGAAGATGCCGGTGCCGCAGAGCCGGGGACCCTTCAGGCCACCAATCTCGACATTCAGGTCAGTGTCATGCTGGGACCGGGCCTTGATCCGCACCTGTACCTGCCGACGCTCAAGGATGCCGAACTGCTGAATTCCGCTGACCTGATCCTGTACAACGGACTGCATCTGGAAGCCCAAATGCTGAATGCCCTGGAGGAACTGGCCAAGACCCGCTGTGTGGTGGCGATAGGCGATGCCCTCTATGCCCGGGAAGAGCTCAGATCGCAGTTTTTGCATGACGAGGCTGGATTGGTGGATCCCCACATCTGGAACAGTCCCACGCTGTGGCGTGAAGCGACCGAGGCCATGGCCCACACCCTGGCTGCCATGTACGACAGGGAACAGCCTGCACTGCACCACAATGCCACTGTGGTCACAGCCTATCTGCAGCAGGCGGAAGACATTATTCTCGACATGTTTGGGGATGACGAAATTCCCGTCAAGTACCTGGTTACGGCCCACGACGCCTTTGGCTACTACGCGGATCTCACGGGACTGAAGACCATGGGCTTGCAGGGCCTGAGCACTGAAACCGAAGTGAGTGCCTACGATATCCAGGCCATTGCCGACACCATTGTATCCAATCAGATCCCGGCCCTTTTTGTCGAAACGTCCGTTTCCGAAGACGCGATACGCGCGGTCCAGGCTGCCGTGCAGGCCAAAGGCTGGCAAGTGGCCCTGGGGGGTGAACTCTACAGTGACGCGCTCGGACCCGCAGGCTCGGAAGGGGAAACCTATCTGGGTATGCTGCAGCACAACACCGTGACCATTTATCAGGCCCTGACCGGGGCCGGAGCCCAGTCCCCGGAATGAATACATCCTCCTTGTCCCCGGACCCGCCTGCCCTGGAAGTCAACGACCTGACCGTAGCCTACAGCGAAAAGCCTGTCCTCTGGGACATCGATCTGGCTGTGCCTGCAGGTGTCCTGATGGCTATCGTCGGACCGAATGGCGCCGGCAAATCCACCCTGATCAAGGCTGTGCTGGGCCTGCTGCAGCCCGCGGCCGGATCGGTGCTCCTCTTTGGCGAACGCCTGAACAAACGCACCATGCGCCGGATAGGCTACGTGCCCCAGCGCAGCTCGGTGGACTGGGACTTTCCCACCAAAGTGGCCGATGTAGTGTTGATGGGACGCTACGGCCAGGTAGGCTGGCTCAAGCGACCTACCCGGCAGGACCGGTTGGAAGCAGAAGTGGCCCTCGACAAGGTGGGCATGCTGGACTTGGCCCACCGCCAGATCAGCGAACTGTCCGGAGGGCAGCAGCAACGGGTCTTTCTGGCCCGCGCGCTGGTGCAGAACGCGATGATCTATTTTATGGATGAGCCCTTTCAGGGGGTGGACGCCACTACGGAGAAAGCCATTGTCGAGGTGTTGCGGGCCCTCCGGAGCCAGGGCAAGACCGTGGTCGCCGTACACCATGACCTGAATACAGTGCAGGAGTATTTCGACTGGATAGCCTTTCTCAACGTACGCATGATGGCCAATGGCCCCGTGCATGAGATCTTTACCGAGCGCAACTTGCGGGACACCTTTGGCGGTCCGGTCGGCCTGCCCGCCGGTTTGGAGCCTGCAGCGGATGTGCGGTCGCAGTTCTAGCCCTTGCAACGTGCGGGATACAGGGACATGCCGGATTGGGTAGCACAATTCTGGCAGGACTACACCTTGCGCAACGTCCTGCTGGGTACGGCCTGGATTGGCGTGGTGGGAGGCAGCCTGGGCACCATTGCCCTGCTGCGCCGCCAGAGTCTGCTGGGGGACGTCATCAGCCACGCTACCTTGCCGGGCGTGGCTCTGGCTTTTCTGTTGTGGCAGCAGCGCGAAATCGGCATTCTGATGGCCGGCGCGGCGGCGGCAGGGCTGTTGGCCACACTGGCCATCTTCGCGATTGACGTCAATACCCGGATCAACCGCGACGGGGCCATGGGGCTGATACTGGCCCTGTTTTTTGGCACAGGCCTGTTTCTGCTTTCCCTGCTGCAGAATTTGCCTACGGCCCGCAAGGCCGGCCTGGACAAGTTCATATTGGGGCAGGCGGCCGCGCTGGTGCAATCCGATCTGATCGCCCTGCTGGCAGCCGGCCTGCCCGTTCTGCTGCTCCTGCTGGTGTTCTGGAAAGAACTGAAGCTGGTGAGTTTCGATCCGGACTACGCAACCGCCATCGGTTTGCCCGTACGCTGTCTGGATCTCCTTGTCCTGGGGCTCATCGTGGTCACGATTGTCATGGGCTTGCAGGCCGTGGGGGTAATCCTCATGAGTGCCGTGCTGATCGCACCGGCGGCGGCGGCCCGGCAATGGACCAACCAGATGAGCGCCATGGTTGCCATTGCCGGCCTGTGCGGGGCGGCCAGTGGCATGACAGGCGCCGTTATATCTTCCCTGGGCCCCCATATTCCGACCGGTCCGGTCGTGGTGCTGGCTCTCACCGTCATCGTTGTCGTATCCCTCCTGGTGGGTGCCCGTCGCGGTCTGCTGTGGCGCTGGATCAGGACCCGCCGGAACCGGGTGCAGGTCACTACCGAGAGTGTGCTCTCGGCGCTGTATGACATGTGGGAAGAACATGGCCGCCAGCCGCATGGGCATCAACCCGCCGTCATCCGCATGGCCATTGCCGCGCCGGGCAACATTGGCACGGCGCTGGGTGTGCTGCGTGCCCAGGGCCTCGCCGAAGAGCTGCCGGATGGCGGCTGGACACTCACCGCGAAAGGAATGCAGGCTGTGCTGAAACGGAACGCGTCACCCGAGGCAGGCCCCTGATGTCGAGTCTGGAACGTGAAATCCTGTTGACTGCGATCGCGGTCAGTGCCGCCTGTGCCCTGCCCGGTACCTTCCTGGTTCTGCGCCGTCTGTCGATGCTCACGGACGCGATCAGTCATACCGTACTGCTGGGTATCGTCCTGGCCTTCTTCGTCGTGGAACAATACGGGCATCCCTTGCTGGTAGCGGGGGCGTCGCTCATGGGGGTGATTACCGTATTCCTGATCGAGCTCCTGAAGCGGACCCGGCTGATCAAGGAAGATGCAGCTATCGGCGTTACCTTCCCGGCCCTGTTCAGTCTGGGCGTATTGCTGATATCCCTCTTTGCCCGGAATGTACATCTGGATGAACACACGGTGTTTCAGGGGGATTTGGTCTACTCGGTGTTCGAGCGCCTGGAGGTTTTCGGCCGTTTTGCGCTGGGTCCGTTGACGCTCTGGAAAATGCTGGGTATTCTCAGCCTGAACGCCCTGCTGATTGCGCTGTTTTACAAGGAACTGAAACTCTCTACCTTCGATCCGGCCCTGGCGCTGACCCTGGGCTTCAATCCGGTTCTGATTCACTACGGTCTCATCACCATGACCTCCGTCACTGCTGTGGGCGCTTTCGATTCGGTCGGCTCCATACTGGTCATTGGTTTCATGATTGCCCCGCCGGTGACAGCGTATCTCCTGGCAGATTCCCTGGGTCTGATGATTGGCCTGAGTGTGGGCATCGGCATCCTGGGCGCCATCCTGGGCTTCGTTACGGCTATGCTGGTGGATGCGTCCATCGGCGGGGCCATGTCCCTGGCACTGGGGTTCCTGTTTGGTGTCGTGTTCATCGTCGCCCCGCGCAAGGGTCTCTTGGCCGTAATGCTGCGCCGACGCCGTCACCGTCGTGATTTTGCTGTCCGTATGCTGGTTGTACATCTCCTGCAGCACCAGGCACTGCAGGCCCGGAGCGCGGAACACCGGCTGGATCATCTGCATGAACATCTGGGCTGGCCCACTGCCTTTGGCCAGCGTATTGTACGGCTTGCTCTGGCCCAGGGTCTGGTGACGCTGGATGAAGCCGTCTGGCTGTCCCTTACGAACCGAGGTGAAGTCTATGCCCGCAACACTATCATGGCGTGAACCCGCAAGCGCAGTGCACGGTCAGGCGTGTGTCCTGCAAACCCGGGCCCGGACTCCCGGATAGAGGCCGGTTTCCGCCTGTATCAGAATCCGTATGGTTGTCTGGGCCTTGGGTATAATACCGGGGCAGAACACTTGGGATGGGGTTGGCATCCGACCAATTCCGATGCCTGACACGCGACAGATTGCATACAAGGAAATACTGGCCTATGAATACGCAAATATTGCGACAGACCGCTGATGCACTGGTGGCTCCGGGCAAAGGCATCCTGGCTGCGGACGAGAGTGCCGGCACCATCAAGAAGCGCTTTGACAGCATTGAGGTGGAATCGACCGCGGACAACCGGCGCACGTACCGGGAAATGCTGTTCTCGGCGCCCCGGATTGAGGCCAATATCAGTGGCGTCATTCTCTACGATGAAACGATCCGCCAGCAGGCGTCTGACGGCACGCCCTTGAGTGCGGTGCTGCAGTCCCGCCATATCATTCCCGGCATCAAGGTAGATACGGGCGCCAAGGATCTGCCGGGCTGTCCCGGTGAAACGGTGACGGAAGGCCTGGATGGCCTGCGGGAACGCTTGGCCGAATACGGCAAGCTGGGCGCGCGTTTCGCCAAGTGGCGGGCCGTCATCGCCATTGATGACGGCTTGCCGTCCCAGCGTTGCATCGACGCCAATGCCCATGCCCTGGCACGCTACGCGGCTCTCTGTCAGGAAGCCGATATCGTTCCGATCGTGGAACCCGAGGTACTGATGGACGGGGCCCATGACATTCAGCGCTGCGAAGAAGTGACCACAGCCGTACTGCAGTACACCTACCATGCCCTGTATGAACACGGCGTGGACCTGGAAGGCTCCCTGCTCAAGCCCAACATGGTTTTGCCGGGCAAATTGTCCGGTCCGCCCGCGTCACCGGAGGAAGTGGCCGAGGCTTCCCTCCGCACGTACTACCGTGCCGTGCCGGCAGCCGTGCCGGGTATCGTGTTTCTGTCGGGGGGCCAGTCGCCGGAAGAGGCAACCCTGAACCTCAATGCCATGAATGCCATGGGATCGCATCCCTGGGAACTCAGCTTCTCGTACGGCCGCGCCCTGCAACAGCCGGTGTTGCAGACTTGGCTGGGCGACGCACAAAACTACCAGGCAGCGCAGGAGGCTTTCCTGGCAGTGTCGCGCGCCAACGGCCAGGCGCGGTACGGCACCTACAAGCTGGCTGCCTAGCTGACACAACTCCAAACTGCTCCCGGTGCCTGGTGTGTGACCGGCACCGGGAGCAGGCCAAATTCTCCTCCAAGTTCATACAGTTGTCCCGCCAACCGGGCGGGACCTTACCTGATTGCCGGACCTGGTCAGCCAGGGTTGCCAAGGGTTGGGATCCGGACAGGAGCGCAGGGACTGTCCACCAGGGATCAAGACTTGAGTACTTCACACATGACACTGATTTCGCCAACGTGGGTGCCCTCGTGCCAAGTTAGAAAGCCGGCGAATTCATGGACCGCGACCTCACCGCGGACGAAAGGAACCTTGCCCTCGAAGTCGCGCAGATCCTTGTCGGCCAGGGCCTTCTGCAACAAGCCGAGCGTTGTGTCCAGATCGTCCAGCAACCGGGCAATGTCACGTCCACCTGCTGCCTTGCGGGCGGCTTCTTCCACGGTATCCGCTTCGCCGTAGGCTTCATTGTCCTGATCGGACCACACAAACGACTCGTCCCCCAGCGTAGTCAGCAGGGAATTCCTTGCGAGTAGCATGTGGCCTATGGTCCAGTTCACGCAATTGTGGTCGGACCCTATAGGCTGCAGACTCTCTGCCTGGGACAGATGCTGGCATTTTTCCCGGACACTCTTGGTACCAAAGGCCAAGCACTGAACGACAACACGGTTGGTATTTTCTGACATGTGCTTTCTCTCCTGTGCAGGATTCAGGACGGGTCGTTATACCACGAAACCGCATCTGCCGGGTGCCGTTTATACAGCTTGGGGCTGCATTGCCGGGACGCACAGGATAAGCTCACCTGATGTATGGGCGGGTTTGCTCATTTCCGAGTGGTGTGTGATACTGTAATTGAAACGCGACTTTAGCCAGATATCTGGTCCGCACAGGCGACGTGCCGTGTCAGTAGAAGTTACATGACGGACTACCGTCTGGCTGACACCTACAGCCTTCTGTTGGATTCCGGGTGTGACGGATTAGGGACATTCCCTGCTCTCCCCTGCATTACGCTATTGGCTTTTGTCCTTCCCACCTGGTCGGCCTGCCCGAACAGTTGCGGACACTGTCCTGACTGGCAATGAGGTTGTCTCCCCATGCTTTCCAACCACGCTGAGCCATATATACAGGTCCAAGCCGTATGGAAGATTTTCGGTGAAGAACCCCAGAAGGGAATCGATCCGCAGTACGCCGACCGGGACAAGGATTTTTTCCGGCAAGAGTTGGGCCAGGTAATCGGGCTGCAGGACGTCTCCTTTGACGTCACCCGGGGTGAAACCTTTGTCATCATGGGACTGTCCGGCAGTGGTAAATCCACCATGGTCCGCTGCCTCATTCGGCTCATTGAGCCCACAGCCGGAGAGATTCATATTGCTGGTGAGAACATCACCGCCATGTCCGACCAGGACCTGATGATTTTCCGCCGCCAAAAGGTTGCCATGGTTTTCCAGCACTATGGCCTGATGCCACATCGCAACGTGTTGGACAACGCGGCCTGGGGGCTGGAAATTCAGGGCCTCCAGCGCCAGGAACGATACGCCCGTACCCATCCCGTACTGGAACTCGTCGGTCTTGGCGGCTGGGCCCACGCCTATCCGGGACAGCTGTCCGGAGGCATGCAGCAGCGGGTAGGCTTGGCCCGGGCTCTGGCCGTGGATACCGACATTCTGTTGATGGACGAGCCGTTCAGCGGTCTGGATCCCCTGATTCGCCGCCAGCTGCAAGACGAGCTGCTGCGTCTGCAGACGGAACTGCACAAGACCATTGTCTTTATCACCCATGATCTCAACGAGGCCCTGAAGCTGGGGGATCGGATCGCGATCATGCACAACGGCCGTATCGCCCAGATCGGCTCTTCGGAGGACATAGTCCTGCGGCCGGAAAACGCCTATGTGATGGAATTCACCAAAGACGTGCGGATGGCGAGCATTCTGACGGCACGCCAGATCATGAGCGAGCCCCGTAATACGGTACTGGACCACCAGGCCCCACGGGAAGCCTTGCCTGCACTGATCCAGGAGAGCGAGGGTCCCGCCTGGCTGGTCGACCGTTCACAACACTACCGGGGACTGTTGACGAAAGCGAACGCCCGGCGTATCCTGCAGGCAGATATCCCGCGCCTGGACAAGGCCAGGGACTTCATTGATCCGAAGTACCCGACCGTATCCCCTGACACGTCATTTGACGACCTCATTCCCATCGCCATGGCCAGTGAGTTTCCCCTGCCCGTGGTAGATGACCGCAATATTCTGATGGGGGAAGTGCAGCGCCGCAAACTGGCTTCTGTCCTGGCCGATATATCCGCTGTTGCCGCCGATGCCTGAAATTGCGATCCGCAGGCATGCCAAGCCATCAAGGTGGGCCTGCCTCACAGGCATTACAGCCCGGTGCCGGGAATGCTTGGCCAAAGGCACAGCGACATCGGTGACGGTCCTGTACGGCGGACTGGTGGTATACCATGAAACCTGTTGTGTCTGCCAGCTGCCAGCCACAGGCTCTGTCCCAACTGCATCGGTTGCGGTACCGGTTGCCCCAGTTTGGTATTCGTGACAACAAAGAAGGAAAAATGCTATGACAGCCACTACCCAGAATCCCGGCGAAATATCCACTGTCCCGGAGATGGAGACCGAGTCTGTGGATGCCCACCTCGCACCGTCGGGGGGCATGCCTCTGTCCTGGTGGTTGGTCGGGATGGTGATCGTGGTGGGGGTGCTGGTCGTGAGTCTGTTGAGCTGGGGTCCGGCGATGGAATATCCCACAACAGTGTCCCAGGTCGAAAGCACTACCACCAACGGCAATACGATTACGCTGAAGAAGTCTGTGCGTCAGGTGACGGGAGACTGGATCGATGGTGGTGTTGCATGGCTCACGGTTGAAGCCAGCTGGCTGTTTGACAATATCAGTGTGGCCGTAACCTACGCCCTGGTGTATATCGAGCGGGCCCTGATGTGGATACCTTGGCCGGCCCTGGTTGTCGCACTGGCGCTTGTGTCCTTTGCGGTGGGGCGGTGGTCACTTCTGAGTTTCACCGTCTTCGCCCTGCTCTTTATCGGGTTTATGGGGCTCTGGGACTACATGGTGGACACTATTGCCCTGATGGTGGTGGCTGTCGTGATCTCCGTGGCGATTGGTCTGCCCCTGGGCGTACTGGGCGCCCGCAATCAGTTGTTGGACAACATCATGCGGCCCATTCTGGACGGGATGCAGACCATGCCCAGTTTCGTGTACCTGCTGCCGGGCATCCTGTTCTTCGGCCTGGGCAAGCCGGCCGGCATCTTTGCCACCATCATTTATGCGGTACCCCCGGTTATTCGGCTGACCAATTTGGGTATCCGACAGGTCTCACCGGAGACTGTGGAAGCGGCCCAGGCGTTTGGATCGGCCCCCATGCAGATACTCACCAAGGTCCAGATTCCGATGGCCCTGCCTACGATCATGGCAGGCATCAACCAGACTACCATGATGGCGTTGGCGATGGTCACCATTGCCAGCATGGTGGCCGCGGGCGGATTGGGGGATACTGTGCTCCGGGCCCTGCAAAAGAACGAACCCGGCAATGGTGCCATTGCTGGGTTGTCGATCGTGTTTCTGGCGATTGTGATTGACCGTCTGACCCAGGCTGTAGTGCAGGATCAACGGTACAACTCCGGCCCCGATACGGAATAGATCTTGTTCCCTGTCTTGGGTCAGGTGCCATTGCCGGACTCTGTGATGGTCAGGGCGCACCACCCGCATCTGCATGCCAAACCTTGCCGTCCCCCCAATACAGTGGCTTCCTGTAAGGCAGCACTTTGGTGCTTCGCTCTGCCCAAGATCGCGCGACTCCTCTGCATCCAGACAAGCACCACACTGTGTCCTGCGTATGCATGCCCCTCCCTGCCTGTGATATAACCGGGTAGGCGAGCCGGTTCTCCGCTTACTCGCCTGCGTATGTATTCCATCCCAAATCAGGCCTTGTTGCACATACCGGCGGCAGGGCGTGGGTCTTGGTCTCCTATGGGTCGAGTCAGCAAGCATGAATGAAATTGCGAACCGCCTGTTGTCGCCTGCCGAGTGCCAAGCGGCATTGGCACGCCATCTTCCTCAATGGTGCTTGCACACAAGTGACACCGGGACATGGCTGCAGCGCGAGTATCGGACCCGCAGCTGGGCCATGACCCTGCACGCGGCCAATACGGCAGGCTTTCTGGCCGAAGTGGGATGGCACCATCCCCGCCTGATCCTGGAGTACAATTCCCTGCAAGTGGAACTGTACTCGCATGACGTAAACGGCATTACGATGAGGGACATTGAACTTGCTCGCCGGATAGAAGATGTCCTCACCTGGTTGCCGGGCACTGATGACGCACTTACGGGGCATGCCCGGAAGCGTGTTGTCTAGATCCAGGGTACAGACGCCCGCGATACGTCGCGCCGGCCTTGTGGCCAGGCATTGCGTGGTGCAGACCGTTGGCCTGAGACCGTATGCAGGGAGAACGAGTACATGAAAATCGATTCCATCCAAACATTTCTCGTCGAGAATCCGCCACCGCACTTCGGGGGACCGCGCTGGCTGTTTGTCAAGATCGGGACCGATCAGGGCATAACGGGGGCTGGTGAAGCCACCTACCATACAAGGATGGACCACACCGCCTTGCCCCTGATCGACGAACTGTACACGCATTACCTGGTGGGCCAGGATCCCTTTCGCATTGAACGTATCTGGTGCTCCATCTACGAGCAGCGCTACGTCCGCCGCACAGGTCCCATAACCTCACCTGTCCTCAGTGCCATTGAAATGGCGTTGTGGGACATTGTGGGCAAGGCAGTGGGACAACCCGTCTACAATTTGCTGGGTGGCAAGTTCCATGACTCGTTGCGGGCCTATTCCTATCTGTCCGGCTGGCGTGCCGGGGATTCAGCGGAACGGGCCGCCGAAATGGCACTGGGCTATGTCGAGCGCGGCTTCACAGCGGTTAAGTTCGATCCCGTCGATCCGGCCACCAGTGACCGCCTGCAGGGCCTCCGGGATGCGGCGAACGTCGTCAGGAAGGTACGGGAAGCCGTGGGCGACACCTGTGACATCCTGATTGGTACGCATGGCCAATTCACGACGCACAGCGCCATTCGGTTCGCCAAGCGGGTCGAGGAATACGATCCCCTGTGGTTCGAGGAACCCGTACCCCCTGAAAACATCTCGGAAATGGCCCGGGTAGCGCGTGCTACCTCCATTCCCGTGGCGACCGGGGAACGCCTGTTTTCCAAGTTCGAGTTTGTGGATCTGCTGGCCCAGAAGGCAGCTTCCATCCTGCAGTTTGACCTGACTATCGCCGGTGGCATCCTGGAAGCCAAGAAAATTGCCAGTATGGCCGAAGCCCAGTACGTACAGATCGCGCCCCATCTGTATGGCGGTCCGGTGGGAGCTGCGGCTTCAATTCACCTGGATGCTTGCTCACCCAACTTTCTGATCCAGGAAGGCATCGATACATGGGGCGGCTTCCACGCCGAGGTCTTGCAGGAACCGCTGGAGTGGAAGGACGGGTATCACATTCCTTCCGACCGGCCGGGCCTGGGCATTGAACTGAACGAAGAGGTATTGCACAAGCACGCTACGGCGGTCGGCCAGTCCAAGCGTCAGGGCGGCATAGACTATTACACCCGCTTTTGAGAAGGCGCGGGGTATATCTGCCGGCTATGAGTTGACATAAACATAGGGAAAGTGTGAAGGTACCGTGAATATTCTGATAACAGGGGCCAACAGTCGGCTGGGTCTGGATGTCGGTCAAGCCCTGCGGGATCGAGGCGATGTTTCCCTGCGCCTGACGGATTCGATGCCCGGGGCCGCCGCCGACCTGGGATGCGAGTGGATCCCGGCAGATATGCGAGATCCAGAGGTCATACCCACACTGCTGGAGGGGATGGAACACGTGATTCACCTCGAGTCCATGGACTTCCCCAACCGGGACACCATGGACGCCGGGGAAATCCTGTACCGTTCGACCTGTAGCCTTTACAACCTGGCTACTGCCGCCCAACAGGCTGGCGTGCAGCGCTTTGTGCTGGGCAGTTCCCTGTCCCTGTTCGACCGCCTGCCGGTACATTGGCAGGTGAACGAGGTCTGGCGTCCGCGGCCGATGCCTGCCCTGGCCGATCTCTGTCCCTGGCTGGCTGAACTGTCCCTGCGGGAGATCCTGCGTACGGGGACCATGACAGGCATCTGTCTGCGCTTCGGCCTGATCGTGCATGAGGAAGAGGTGGCAGGGACACCGTTCGATCCCCGCTGGGTGCATGTCGAAGATGCCCTGCATGCCATTGACAGAGCCTTGACCTTCCCGACCGCCGACATGCGCAATGCAACCCGGCCTGACTGGTTCGTCTTTCACATTGCCGCACCGGGCGAACGCACCAAGATCCGCATCCGGCACGTGACGGGCATAGAAGAACGCTCCATCAGTACCCAGGTGCCCTTCTGTTACGACCCCAAACATGATTTCGCGCACGCCCCGGTCCAGGACGAGACTGTGCATCTGCAGCCAGCGGGGCACTGGACGACAGCCGTGGCGGAGGGCCAGGCTGTGCCATCCCGCCCGATTCGGAACGTCGTGATCTTCGGTGCCGGTGGGCCCATGGGTGCCGCGACCACGCTGGAAATGATCAACACGTACCGTCTACGCCAAACGGACTTGCTACCCATTGCCGAGATCCTGGCGGACCTGACGCCGGAACGCAGCGAACGCCCGTTGCCGCCGGTCCTGGACGGGCCGCACGAATTCCAGCAGGTGGACATGCGCAATACGGCGCAGGTCGTGGACGCCTGCGCAGGCATGGACGCCATCATCAACTGTTCCGTGCTGCGGCACCGCCTGCACGATGCCTTTCACGTCAATACGGTGGGTGCCTACAACGTGGCCATCGGGGCCATTACCCATGGCATTCGCCGGGTCGTGCAGACGGGACCTTTCCAGCAGATGGATCCGGGCTTCGGCAGCTACTGCTGGGACTATGACATTCCGGTGGACGCTCCTGCCCGGCCCCTGGACTACCTGTATCATCATACCAAGTATCTGGGCCAGGAAATCCTGCGTGTCTTTGCGGAGTACCATGATCTGGAAGTGGCCGTCATGCTATTTTGGCGGCTGGTATCGCCCGGAACCCTGCACCAGATTCCGCCGTTCGCCTGTTCCTGGGTGGACTCGGGGCGCGCATTGCGGCGTGCGGTCGAGGTGCCTGCCCTGCCCCGTGTCTACGAAGAGTTCAACGTGAGTGCGGACATGCCGCATCGCAAGCACAGGCACGACAAAATCCGGGACGTGCTGGGGTTTGTGGCCCGGGACGATCTGGCGGACTACTGGCAGAACTGACGAGAACTGACGGCAGCCCCCGGCTGGCCTGTCTGAGGGGCGTGAGGCATTAAAGCCTGTTCCGGGCACACCGGGAACAGGGCACGCTGCATGGGGGCTCAGAAACCGCTCGCCCTTGCGTTCTACATCATGCTGCAGGCCCCCAACTCTCTCATCCAAGACATCAACTTTCTCGTTGACCTGTTGCAAGCCTGCATTCAGGTCCCTGAAACCTTGTTCCATGATCTGCTGCAGGGCTACCAGGGCACTGTTGGGTATGTTGTGCGTATGCTGTTCACTGGGGGAAGACACCCGCTCTGATTACTCAGATACAGCGGTTTCTCCGGTCGGCTCGTGATTCATGGCTCCATTTCAATCCTGATCTTTACCCTGTACCAGGCGGACGATTCCAGACAGACACTGTTGGACTACATCTACCTTCCTGACTACAGATATATCAACAGGACATTTTGTCGGTATATGCAAATCCGAGTCGCCAGGGCTGTATCCATCGCTACAGCAACTGCTGGGGACCAGGTAGCCCTTGTAACGAAAGGCAAGTACACCGGAACCACCCTCGTATGAGCGCAGGGAGGCGGTATGCGGGTGCCCGGTGTCCCCCAATTTGGCCATGGTCCAGTTACAGCCCGGCAAGATGTGCCTACTGTTCTCTTTGGGGGCCAGGAACCTACCACTTCCGGTTGGCTCTGTGAACGGGCGCACAGCGACCCTGAATTCCCTACCGGGGTGACAATCGCCGCCTCATGATCCACCTGCAGTCTGCGCAGACTGCAGGTGGCCGACTGGTGTAGTGCAGATGGGTATGCCACACCTCGGTCGTCAGGAATTGTGCCGGGGATGATCGGACAATGCCTTCCCCATACATTTTCGGTCGTGTCGATATGCACATACCCCAAAGGGTCTGTTTGCAAACTCTAAGCGCAGACGACAGTGTTGGACCCGATCGATTGTATCAAGAACGCAATTTGTTTGAACAATTGAGAAAATATATGGCAGGAACGGAATGCCATCAACAGGCATTGCTCAGTTTGTCGACAGACTCTGAGACTGCCGGGAGGCAGACAAGGCTCCGGCTGACAGCAGTCAGGTAAACCGTGCACCCAGCGGGCTGGACACGGTTGCAGTGTATACAGGCGTGTTGGCTAGGATGCGCCCAGAACACTCGCTACGTGCGGCATGATGAAGGCTTCCACGTCATCGTCCGAGGCAGGCGTCGGCACATCACGAAACAGATGCCATGTTTCCGTTTGGGTGACGGATGTCCCAGGGGCTACATCGGTCAGGGGACCCAGGGATTCCACTTCCAATATACGGTGATCCGTGAAAATCTCGGTATTGCAGCCGTAGTCCGGGTATTGGGCGCCCGCATTGAAACCGAAGGTCTTGACAAAGAGTACGCTGTCCAGGACGTAGGCTGCCCAGCCCTGGCTGATCTGCAAGCCCAGTTTCTGGGGTGTGCCCGCCAGTGCATCCTGGCGCAGCAGGACAAATTTGTCGCCCAGTGTCCAGCGGGGATCCGTGAGATCGGTGTAGGCCCAGAGGCTCAGCACGCTGACGGGGGCCAGGTTCTCGGCATGGGCACCGTAAGGCGGGAGGGGTACGATCGCCGTACCGTGCAGATTCATGACCGAAAGGGCCCAAGGGGCCAAGCGGGTAGTTTCGGTACCCTGATTGGTGATGCGATGCACCACCGTGACCACCGCGTCGTCGTCGGGAATCCGGATCTCCATTTCCTTTTGCAGCAGAGTGCCCTTTTCTATGGGGGCTGTGACCTGGTAGCGGCATGGATCCAGCTGCTGGAAGACACAGGGCTGGTTGTCCGGATAGTAGGTGGTAGCCGGATTCTCCGGTGCGGCCCAAAGGCGCTGGCCGCCGTACAGGCGAAATTCAGCGCCTCCTGTCTGGCCCAGCTCGCCAGATATTTCACGGAACAGATTGTGGCTGTTCCGGAGGGCCAGGGACATGATGCGCGGGCCAATTTCAGACACCACCACCAGTTCCAGGGCTGCGTTGGCGATGCGGTGGGCCTGCTGCCACCCGGCATAGGCTGTATGTTCACAAGTGGCCATGCGTATTTTCCTCAACGATACGGGGATGGAAATCAGCCGGTACTGACGGTGTACCCTCTGTGCATTGCTTGCATCAGGGCCAGATTATACAAAAGAGCCCTCACCAAGCAGCGAGGGCCCTTTTGCTGTGCCAGTGACTTTCTTACCGGAGATCCGTCAGAGAGGTCACTGGGCACATTGGAGATTTACTACAATCCATTAGCACCACCTCCCCAAGTCCAATCTGAATCCTCCATGGCCATTATGCATGATGGGACGGGATCCACAAAATCAGGCTGCGCTGCATTGCCTGTACACAGGTGCCGTACAGGTCGGCGGTCGCTGTTTCCCCTGTTTCCGGGCCCGTGAATTGTGGCGTAAAGAACGTTCCAGGTGATACAGTGACGCGATTCCAACCGTGAACCCTCAGGAGTGAGAGGCCCACCCATGACCAAGGCAATGAACATTGGCCTGATTGGCGCCGGTTTTCTGGCGGAAACACGCATGCGCTGTTATGCCCAGGTACCGGGCTTCAACGTCACTGTGACGGCGGTGGCAGCCCGCTCCCGCAAGAGTGCAGAGGGTTTTGCCCGGCGCCATGGCCTTGATGCGTGGTATACCGACTACCGGGAACTGCTGCAGCGCCCCGAGATCCAGATCGTGGATCTGTGCATTCCCAATCATATGCACAGGGAAGTGGCCGTGGCCGCGGCTGCACACGGGAAGCACATCGTCTGTACCAAGCCCCTTACGGCCTACGTGGGCCAGGATCTGGGCCCAGATGCGACCGATGCCGAAATCGCGGGCCGTGATCCCCAGGCCATGCTGGATCTGGCCACGGAAGACGCTTCGGCCATGGTCGAAGCGGCCCGACGGCACAGTGTCCAGCTCATGTATGGCGAGAACTGGATTTTTGCCCCCCCGATGCAACGGGCGGAAGGCCTGATGAAACGCTCCCGGGGTGCGATTCTGGAAATGCGGGGCGGCGAGTGCCACAGCGGTTCCCACTCGCCCTATTCCAAGATCTGGCGCTATACCGGAGGCGGTGCCCTGTTGCGTCTGGGCGCGCATCCCATTGGTGCCATGCTGCATCTCAAGCACCAGGAAGGCATGCACCGCAACGGGCGGGGCATTCAGCCCGTGGCCGTTACGGCCGAAGTGGGTGAGCTCACGGCCGTGGCCGGAAACACAGAGGCAGATCTGCAGGATATCGCTACAGGCTGGCAGGACGTCGAAACCTGGGCTACGGCGCTCCTCACGTTTGAGGACGGCACCCGGGGCGTAGCCATGGGGTCAGATGCCGTCCTGGGCGGCATGCAGAGCTGGCTGGAGATCTTTCTCTCCAACAGCCGTATCCGGTGCAACCTGAGTCCGCATGATCTGACAGAACTGTACGCACCCAACCCGGCGGTATTCGAGGACACCTATCTCAACGAGAAAGCCAGTACGTCGGCCGGCTGGAATGCGGCCATCCCGGATGAGGACTGGAGTTCCGGGCACGTGGCCATGTGCCAGCATTTCATTGATGCGGTCTATCAGGACCGGGCGACTCCCTGCAACGGGGAACTGGGCCTCGCTGTGATTCGCGTGATCTATGCGGCCTACCAGTCGGCCCGGGAAGGTCGTCGCATTACCCTGTAGGATGCCGGCCGGGAGGCGGCACCCAGAAGCGGGAAAAGACCCTCCTGTCCCTTACCTGTCCGGTGCCCCTGGCTATTTCAATTCAGTCGCCAGGGCCTGGATGAGGGTGTTGACGTCTTCCAGGGAGTTGTACTCCTTGAGCGATACACGGATTACGTCGTGTGCGGGCAAGCGCATGACGGGTACGACAATGCGGTGTTTCGCCCACAGGCGATTGCCCAGTCTGGCCGCAGCGCCATCCGGCAGGCGGGCCGTAAACATCAGGCGGTACCAGTCCTGATCGTCTGGACAGACGGGATCCAGGCCAAACAGTTCGGACAGCTGTCTCCGTGTGGCCGCAGCCAAATCATGAATCTGGCGACGCATTGCGGGCCACGCGAGATCATGCAGATACTGAATCGCGCTGGGTACAGACAGGATGGCACAGGGATCGTGGGTCCCTTGCCAGTCCAGATAATCCGCCAGGGGCGTATCGCTCGCCTGCCCGGGAGTCCAGCCATGACTGACAATCAGGGGCTCAAGCATGGCCTGATGACGCGGATGGGCAAAAAGGAAACCGCATCCCCGGGGACTTGAAAGCCACTTGTGGCAATTGCCCGTGTAGAAGTCCACGTCCCACGCGTCCAGCTGCAGGTCGATGTGTCCCGGTGCGTGGGCACCGTCCACCAGCGTGACAATGCCCGCGTCGCGGGCGCGTCGGCATATGTCCGGCAAAGGCAAAGTCAGGGCTGTGGAGGAAGTTATGTGGCTGAAGAAAATCACCTTGGTGCAGGGCGTCACCCCTTGCCAAAAGCTTTCCAGCCAGTCTGCCCGGTCCTGCACCGGATAGGGGATTTCCTGGATCCGGTAATGGGCGCCAGCCTGCTGGCATTGGTACATGAGGGCCTTTTGGGTGGCGCCATATTCCTGGCTGGTAGCCAGCACCTCGTCACCGGCTTGCAGGGGCAGCGAATGCGCTACGATATTGACACCATGGGTAGCGTTGTTCACGAACCCCAGATTGGCCGCACGCGTACCCACAAACCGGGCCAGGGCCCGGCGGGAATCGGCCAGGGCCCGGGTACGTATTTCGGACATGAAATGGGACGGATTGGCTTCCATACGCCGGTGCCAGAAGTGAAAGGCCTCCTGCACCTGCACCGGCACAGCACCGAAGCTGCCATGATTCAGATATACGACATCCGGGGCCAGCGTGTACTGGTCGCGGTGACAGACATAGTCAGGTACGTGGATGGTCATGGAGCTCCGGTGCCTCCGGGGAGCGAGGACAAGGTGGCACCTGCAGCGTGGATCTGTCACGCTGCAGGCAATTTCGGGATCAGCCTTTGCGGGCAAACCACGCCAAGGGCTGCAGATCCCGCCTGGGCTACGGCAGGCTCAACTGTCGGTCAGGGCATGAATGCCCGGCCAGTCCCGCCACATGTTGGCCTGGGGCGGCTCTTCCTGGGCCACTTCCAGATCTGTGCGGGTGAAATCGTAGAGTACCGCCTGGCGCAGGAAACGGGAATGATTGCGGCCCGCCATGTGCGCCAGCCGGTGGTGCCAGAACACGATATCGCCGGCTTGGCCCGTACATTCCAGGGAAGGTTGGGTCTCGAAGAAAGATCGTACCTGGTCATAGGCCTGGTTGCGGCCCGGCTTGTACTGGGAGTCGAAGACATAATAGAACCACCGGTGACTGCTGGGCCAGACCCGAAAGCCGCCACCGTTGGGTACCACGTCGCCCAGATAGCCTACCACGCCCAGATGAAAGGCATGTTGGTCCACATGCAAGTGATCCGGCTCGAAATCCGCATCGGCCCGGGGCAGGGTCGTGTAGATCCCGCGCGTCCTGCGGGGCGGACGCAGTTGTCCTGTGCCCAGCAATTGTTCTGCCATACCCCGGACATCGGGATCCCGGGGGATCAGGTCCATCATCCAGGAGGCATCCCCGACGTGGCGCAGATTCCAGCGATGATTGGCCCGGTAATCGGTACCGTCGTTCAGGTGATGTTCCTCGGCAAAAGGGCCGATCCAAGTTGACGGGTCGTCGCGTTTGAGCTGAGCCGGTGCGTTGGCCCAGAAAACGTCCTGGGCCTTGGCGATCAGATTGGGCTTCAGTACCTGGCGCTTGATCAGGAATCCGTTGTCACGAAAGAAACGCATTTCCTCCGTGGATAGGCGAATGTCAGCCATGGTGCAGTCCGTCCTGAAGATGCAGGGAGCCACCATACCGGGCGCATGGTGAAGGCAGATGTTCCTGGATCGTAGTAGAAGTTGCGTCTGACTTCAACTAAATCCATTCTCAACGGGGCTGCAAGGCTACTTGTTGCACCTGTGGTTTGTTGTTACGGACATGCACGGATCCAGAGGGCTGACCCGACAGAAAGCTATGGTAGCACGTAGGACTGCTGCAACTTGTTTCGGTCTTTGCAT
Organism: Caldilineaceae bacterium; assembly: GCA_965200385.1. Taxonomy (GTDB): domain Bacteria; phylum Chloroflexota; class Anaerolineae; order Caldilineales; family Caldilineaceae; genus Bin34. The sequence continues at coordinate 1,890,109 of OZ241342.1, read as the reverse complement.
GCAGTCCCCAAATGCCTGCATGGCCATGACATTCACAATTTCCCTATGGAATTGCCTGTCACAGATCGCGGGCTGTTGCCCAATTGGCAATGCCCGTTGCGCCGGAATCCGGTTGCCTGCACCATGGCACCGGCCGGACGAACCCTTCAGGCGAAGAAATCCGTGATCCATGCCTTTTCGATGCCCAGGCCAAAACCTGCGCCCGGACCGGGAGTCAGCCATCCCTGCTGTGCTACTGCCTGGTTCGGCAGGCTGACGGCATCTTCCAGGGATATGCCGGGATCCGAACCCATGAAGTATTCCAGATAGGGCACCGTGCCTTGGGCTATGCTGAAATGCTGGCCGAAGGGATTGCGCCCGCCCCCGTGCAGAATCACCTGCAGGCCGGCAGCATCAGCGATCGCGGCAATCTTGAGGCAGGTGGACAGGCCGCCGCACCAGTTGATGTCCGGCTGCAGTATGTCCACGGCCTGATGCCGTGCGGCCCACTGGAAGGGGACGTGGGTGTACCAGTGTTCACCGGTTGTCAGGGTTTGCCAGGGGACCCGCTGCCGCAGGGCCAGATGTGCATCGAAATCCTCTGAAAGCAGGCATTCCTCCATCCACTTGAGACGATAGGGACGGAGCCGTTCGGCCAGCCGCACCGCATACTCCACGTCAAAGGCCATCCAACAGTCCAGCATCAATTCCCGGTCGTCCCCGATCCGCTCCCGGACCCCGGCCACGAAGGCTTCATTCTGATCCAGTCCACGCAAGCCGTCGGCGGGACCATACGGACAGGCCACCTTGAACATGTCAAAGCCACAGGCCATGTACCAGTCCACGTCGTTGCCTGTGGCGTAGCATTGGATCCGTTCCTTCTGGGGACCACCCAGCAGGCTGTAAACCGGCAAGTCCAGCGCTTTGCCCTTGGCATCCCAAAGGGCCAGATCCACCGCACTGACCGCATAGGCGGCGAGGCCTGTGGAGCCATAGGGCTTGGTCATCCGGAACATCATGTCAGCCAGGCGTTCAATGGCAAACCCGTCTTCGCCGATCAGCAGGGGGGCCAGGTGATCCTCGATGATGGCTGCCGACACGCGGCCGTTCCCGGTAGAACCCAGTCCCCATGTACCGTCGGCCAGAGTCACCTGGCACCACGTTTCTTCCCAGCGCGGCAGCCAGAGGCTGCGGTGGGCCTTGAAGCGGGGATAGCGCGACATGGGGTTGGCGACTTCGCTGGTGTGGTGCCAGCCTCTGGCAGTCGCGTGCGAAGTGCGCGGACGCGCCGGCACGTTGACCTTTACCGCCCTGACATCAACAATCTCCATGCTGGTTGCCTCCTTGTGTGCTTGGCTTTCAGGCCGTGTCCGGAACCAGCAACACCTTGGACACGTCGCCGGGTGCTTCAATCAAACGGTCAAACCACTTGCCCCCCTCACCCAGCGGTGCTTCCACAATCCAGGGCTCCAGGGTAATGGCCTTGCAGTCCAGAAGGTCCAGGGCCTCCCGGAAATTGGCGGGCGAGTAGGAGAAGGAACCCCGGAGCGTAATCTCACGCCGAATCACGTCCGCTGCGGGTATCGTACTGGTTTCCTCATGCAAGCCGCTCAGGATGACTTTGCCGGTAGTCCGGGTAGCGTTGACACACTGGGTACGGGTCATGCCTGTACCTACTGCATCCACACTGACGGCCACCCCCTTCTGCTGCGTGCGCTGCAGAACGAAGTCCACCACATCCTGGTTGCGGGGATCGATGACGACGCCGCCAAAATGCTCGCCCATGGCCAGTCTTTCGGCATCCAGATCCACCACGTACACTTCCGCAGCCCCGTTGCGCTTGAGTACCTGCAGCGACAGCAGGCCAATCGGTCCCATACCTATGACCAGGCAGGGCTGGTCCTGGACATCACCTGCCAATTCACCAATCCGTACACCACAGCCTACAGGTTCGGTAAGGGCGCCTTCCCGGAGAGACAGGCCGTCCGGCAGAGGATGGGCCGTGTGGGCAGGCACGGCCACATATTCCGCGAAGGCGCCCGGCACATGGGCCCCCACCAGCTGGCGGGTTGGGCACAGCTGGTGCAAACCCCGGTCCTGGAGTTCCGATTGCCCGGCACAGTACAGGGGGTTGACGGTTACCCGTGTGTCCACCGCCAGCCCGGGCGCTTCTGCCTGCGCCCGGGACCCCATGGCCACCACGGTGCCTGCAAATTCGTGTCCCATGATCAGGGGCGGTACCCGCAAGGCGTTGTGCCCCAGATAGCCACTCAATTCCGAACCGCAAATGCCAGCGAACGCCACCCGGATCAGGACGTCCCGGTCCCCGGGAACCGGCATTTCCCTTTCCCGCTGCACCATGACACCGGGAGCTTCCCATACCAATGCTTTCATGTGAATTCCTTATCTCTGTGCAAGGGGAACAGGGCCAGGTCGTCGACACGGGCCGAGTCAGGACGCATGGCGATACGGGCTCGCTTTAGGAGGAAAAAGGCTTTACCAGCCAGCTGGCCAGCCATCCGGTGCATACACCGAACAGGCCGATACCCACCACCGCCAGCAACGACGCTACTATTCTACCCTGCGGGGTGACAGGATAGTAGTCCCCGTAACCCACCGTCGTAACCGTTACAAAGGCCCACCACATGGCATCACTGGCTGTCTGGATATTCCCCTGGCCAGCCTCGAAATGCAGAATCACGATCGCGGAACCAAACAGGGCCAGGATCGCCAGGAGCAGGGTTATGGCGAACGCGCTCTCGGCACGGTAACAGAACAGGACAGCCGCCAGCTGGCGATGTTTCGCTATCATGCGAATGGCCCGCACCGTCCGTATCACGCGGAGCAGACGCAAGGAATGTATGACCGGATGCGCCGGTGCGGCGGCCACCAGATCGATCCAGCCCCACTTGAGGAAAGCCAGCCGGGATTCCGCCTGTACCAGGTCCATCAGGAACTTGAAAAGAAAAATGCCCGAAATCGTCCAGTCAGCCGCCATGACAATGCGGTCTATTTCAGGGGACAGATTGTACAGCTGCGGTGTCAGAAAGGGAGAAATCAGGGCCAGAATCAGAACGCAGATCTCGAAGACGCTCACCGAAGCGCGCGTGTCCGGGGGCAGCTCGTCAATGTGTTCGGCATCCACGGCCGGATCCTGTATGGCTGTGTCCGGTGCCATCATGAATTGCCGGGTATGTGCCTGCGGTGGCAGCCGGGCCAGGCGGCCAGAGCGAACGGCCAGGTTGTGGCGGGTGCTGGCGATTGCCGGTCCGGGAGGAGACAGATCATGGTCCAAAGCCCTTCGCTACGACACGATTACAGGGAATTCGCCCGTGCATCATGCCATAATGATAACTTGAAGGCAGGTTGTTCCTGTGCCGCTGGCGTCAAGCCTTGCGGTACGGAAGAGAACCTGTCGCCTGCAGTGTACCGAATTCTGTGTCCTTGGTATATATTGACAGAGTGGTGAGATCTCCTCATGACAGCAAACCCCGGCAAGGCAGCTACACGACCCGCGCGCCTGTTCATTCCAGGACCTGTGGATGTCCCTGAGGATGCCCAAATAGCGCAGCTGGCACCGATGATTGGGCACCGGTCCCAGGCCATGGACGACCTGTTCGCGGCGGTCCAGGGCAAACTCCGGGATGTTTTCTGTACCCGGGAGCGCGTGTACCTGCTGGCCAGTTCCGGGACAGGTCTGCACGAAGCCTGCATCCGCAATGGCGTGCGGGCGCCGGAAACGGGGGCGCACGTCCTGTTTCTCGTCTGTGGTGCCTTTGGCCAAAGATGGCATGATGTGGGCGTGGGGTGTGGCAAGACAGCCATCAAGGTGGAAAAGCCGTGGTTCCAGGCCTTTGCGCCGGACGAGGTACGCCAGGCGGTGGCGGACGCCAATCAGGATGGCAAGCTGGATGCCGTCTGCATGGTGCACAACGAAACCAGTACCGGTGTGTTGCAGCCAGTAGCGGAGCTGGCGGCAGCCATCCGCAGCGTGGCCCCGCAAGCCCTGATCTTTGTGGATGCGGTATCGTCTCTGGCCGGGGCCGAAGTCCGGATGGACGACTGGGGGCTGGACGTATGTTTGACCTCCTCCCAGAAAGCCTTGGCTACCCCGCCCGGCCTGGCCTTGGCCGCGGTCAGTGACCGTACCCTGGAAAGGGCCACGCAGGTTACAGGCCGGGGATGGTATTTCGACTTTCTCAATCTGGAAGCCTATTTGCTGCGCGGGACGACCCCCGCCACGCCGGCCGTGGCTACGGTACAGGCCCTGAACGTACAGCTGGACAGGATCCTGGCGGAAGGCTTGGAGAACCGGTGGGCCCGACACATCACCTTGCGGGATTACACCCGGGACACAGCCTGTGCTTTGGGATTCGCTCCCTGCATAGATATTGCCTGCGCCTCGCCCACCGTCACCACGCTGCGCAATACCCGGCAGGTGGACGTGGGCCAACTGAATGCGCATCTGGCGGGTGACGACATGGAGATCGCGAATGGTTACGGTCCGGAAAAAGGCAAGTCCCTGCGCATCGGACACATGGGTGAAATGAACATTCAGGATCTGGAGCGCCTGTTCGGGGCTGTCCGCGTGTTCCTGGCTTGAAGGGCTTCATGGCAGAGTCGGGCAGACTGACAGGGACCCTGTACCTGGTTCCCACCCCGATAGGGAACCTGGGGGACATTACCTATCGGGCTGTTTCGGCCTTGGCGACGGCTGACTTGATCGCCTGCGAAGATACGCGGCACAGCCAGCGCCTGCTGCAACACTATGAGATCCGCAAGCCCGTCATGGCCTTTCACGAACACAACGAACAGAGGGTGCTGGCCCATATTCGGACCCGGCTGCTGGAGGGGCATGACGTTGCCTGTATCACGGATGCCGGCACCCCCGGCATTGCCGATCCCGGATTTCGCCTGGTGCGCATGGCACACGAACATCACATTGCGGTGACGGTGCTGCCGGGGGCTACGGCCCTGATTCCCGCGCTGGTGCAATCCGGCTTGCCCCTGCACAGCTTTACGTTCAAGGGTTTTGCCCCCCGCAAAACCGGGGCCCGGCAGAAAAGTCTCATCCAGGAAAAGAACAGTCCGCACACCCTGATTTATTATGAAAGTCCCTACCGTGTTCTCCGCCTGCTGCAGGACATGTTTACCATCCTGGGGGACAGGCCGGCAGCCCTCGTGCGGGAACTGAGCAAGGTGCATGAAGAAACCCTCCGGGGCTCGTTGTCTGCCCTGCTGGCCCAATTGCAGAACCGGGTCCTGAAAGGAGAGTGTGTGGTGTTGGTGGCAGGGGCCGTCCGGAACCGGCAAAGCTCATGATTTGTTTCGCCCTGACGGGAGGCGGGTGCCGCGGGGCCCTGCAGGCCGGGGCTTGCCACGCCCTGCTGGAAGCCGGCATCGTTCCCGATTTCATTGTGGGCACCTCGGTGGGAGCCCTGAACGGACTCTACCTGGCAAGCTACGGAGTCAGCCTGGAAACCACCCTGCAGCTGCGCCAGGTGTGGACCCGAGTCCGCCGCCGCCATGTCTTCCCGGGCAATTTCGCTACGGGAGCACTGAATTTCATGCTTGGCAAGGACAATCTGTATTCCAACCGGGCTCTGCAGCAATTGATCCGGCGCGAACTGCCCCGGCAGGTGACTACATTCGGGGAATTGACCGTGCCCTGTTACATCACGGCCACGGATCTGCGTACCAAGCGTCTGTACCTCTTTGGTGAAGATCCGGGCACTCCCTTTCTGGATGCCGTGCTGGCCAGCTGCTCGATCCCGGTGCTGCATCCACCGGTGTCCTACCAGGAACTGCAGCTGGTCGATGGCGGCCTGCTCGAAAATGTACCGGCGGACATCGCGATGGACAAGGGAGCCACCTCCATCTATCTCCTCAACGTCGGTTTTGGCGGCCAGCGCCTGGCCCCCGTCCATGGCATGATCAACATTTTCAACCGTGTCATGGGTGTCATGATGACCCAGTCCCTGTTCACCGATCTGGACCGGGCCCGGGCCGATCAGGGCATTGCCCTGCATCACTTGCACCTGAACGTCTTTCAGGACGTTTCCCTGATGGATTTCAGCCGCACCCAACAAATGATGGAAACGGGGTATCAGGCAGCCCAGGCCTATCTGCGCATGCCCGTCCCCCTGACCGTTCACCGCTCGCAGGAAACGCCCTTTGTATCAACCATGCGTGTGCCCGGCGCCCGCGAGTGGCCCACACACAACAGCCAATACCTGGACTGACCATGTCCACCAATGACGTCACCCCGGCGCGGGCCCGATCATTGGTGATACCGGCAGCCGTGACCGTGGGCTTGCTCATCATGGGCGATTCCTTTCTGTACAGTGCCCTGCCCGTGTCGGCCGGTGCCCTGAACCTGTCCCTGCTCCAGGTCAGTGTGCTGCTCAGCGCCAATCGCTGGATTCGCCTGCTGTCCAATTCCCTGGTAGCCACGCTGCTGGTGCGGCTGCCGCTCCGCGCCCTGTTCGCAGGTGCGGCCGGTTTGGGCCTGCTGTCCACCCTGGCCTTTGCCTGGCCGTTGGGCTTTGCTTCGTGGCTCACAGCACGCCTGGCCTGGGGGCTGGCATGGTCTGTATTCCGTCAATCCGCCTATCACGCAGTATGGACACACCAGGACTCCACCCACGGGCGCTGGCTGGGATCCTGGTGGGGCCTGGTACGTTTGGGTAGCGGCATCGGGGTACTGATCGGGGGCCTGATCCTGGATCTGGCGGGATTCAGCCAAGCCATGCTCGGCTTGTCCGGTCTGGCCGTCGCAGGCGTACTCATGAGCCTGCCTATGGTTTGGCCACCCCATAACCGGGAAAACCCCCCCAGCCTGGCCGTGGTCAGAACCGAGTACCTGAATACCTGGCTCCGTATTCTCCGGGTTCCGGCTATGACCTGGTGCATGCTGCTGGCATCGGGCACCCGCCTGTGCCTGACCCTGACCATTGCCCTCGTCTCACTCTATCTGCAGGACCGCTTGGACACCCTGTTCCCTTTCGCGGGGGTTGGCGTCATGGCAGGCCTGGTCCTGGCCTTGCACTGGGTGTCGACTATCCTGGCGGCCCCGGCAGTCGGTGCCATCTCGGATCGCGTGGGACGTACCCGCACCATCATCCTGATGACGCTGCTGGTAGCCATCGCTCTGTCCGGGGCCGCCGTTTCCCGCGATTACATGGCGCTGGTGAGTGCCGGCTGTGTCATGCTGTTTTTCTCCGGCCTGCGTGTGGCCGTGGAAGTGGGGGTCAACAGTCTGGCCCAGCAGGATACACACCCTCACCTGGTGATGGGGGTCTATGCAACCCTGGATGATTTGTCTGCTGCCCTGGGCCCCATTATTGGCCTTGCCTGGTATCGGCCTGCCTGGCTCCCGTCCCTGCTGGGAGGATGTGCTGCGGTCATCCTGCTGCTGACCCTGGGCTATGTCCGCAGCCAGCAGGCGCAGGTCCGGCACAGCCGGACGGGAACCTGATCCATGGAGGCATGGCGTCGCAAGGTCTACATTGTCTGCCTCGCCCAGTTCCTGAGCAACGTGGGTTTCACGATCGTGCTGCCCTTCCTGCCGATGTTCATACAGGAACTGCCCGTCGCGACAAGGGGGGATTCCACCCTGTGGATTGGCTTTGCCCTGGCCGCCCAGCCCTTCACCATGATCATCGCCTCCCCCATCTGGGGAATGGTCGCGGATCGCTTTGGCCGCAAGCTGATGCTGCTGCGCGCGACCCTGGTAGGGGGCGTGGTCATGTTCTCCATGTCCTTTGTGCAGTCCGCGGAACAGCTGTTTCTGTTGCGTCTGGTGCAGGGTTTCACTACCGGTGTGGTCTCCGCTGCCAGTGCCTATATATCCGCGAATGTGCCCCACCGGCATACGGGGGAAGCCCTGGGCTGGATCGCTACCGCCCGCTGGATTGGCATCGCCGGGGGGCCCTTGATTGGTGGCGTGCTGAGTGATCTGGTGGGCATCCGCACCAGTTTCTGGTTCAATGGCACTTGTATGCTGGGCGCCGGACTGCTGATCCTCTTCTGGCTGCCGGAGAAGTGGCAATACCAACCCGCACCGGATCGCCCCTCGCCCCTGCGGAACATCGCGGTCCTGCTCCATAGTTCACATGTCCAGTACCTGTACCTCTTCGCTTTCCTGGTGCACCTGTCCATTTCCTTTACGCTGCCTGTGGCTGCCCTGTACGTGGATGAACTGACTGTAATGTCCGGCCAGCAGATCCTGCCCGTGGCCACAGCCACAGGGCTTATGTTTGGCCTGTATGCGGCGGCAGGGGCCGTCTCGTCCGTCCAGGCCGGCAAGCTGTGTGATCGCTTTGGCGCCCATGTCGTTCTCATCCTGAGTGCCGGTGCTGCCTGCCTGGCATTTCTGCCCCAAGCCTTTGTCGCACAGGTCTGGCAGCTGCTGGCCCTGCAGGCTGTAGCCGGTATGACCGTAGGTGGTGTATTGCCGGCCATAGCGGCTCTGCTGAGCCGTGCCTCCATTACAGGTCAGCAGGGTACGGTATTCGGCGTCGAAAACAGTGTGCGTTCCATCGCCCGTACCATTGCGCCGGTAACGAGTTCAGCCCTGGCTATCACCTTTGGCCTGAGTTTCGCCTATCTGGCAACGGCCATTGCCTTTCTGGGCCTGACGGCGCTGGCCTGGCTGATTCTGGGTCTCAACACCCAGCGCGTGGCCAGTACCTGAAGCTGCCTCGGGCAGCGATGCTTGGCTGACGGGGCCGGAACGGGAAGAACTTTAGCCTGAAATAGCGGGAGTGCTCGCCAGTGGCAGGCGGAGTATGGCCCATGAGCCGGACATGGCTCTGGGAACCTGCCAAGAACATGTCGGCCGCGACCAAGTCATTCCTGAAAGCAACGCAGAGACGCAATCGACGGGTTCAGCCCTGAAGCTGCATATTAGCAATGTGATCAGTTCGGTGGTGCACCCATCACGCCAGGCCATGCGCGCAATGGTGTCTCACTATGGAACTGCTGTCTGCGTACAGTTCTGTATATGTGTACGTGCAGGAGGCATTCTCAGCGTGTACAGGGTCACGGTGCATCAGGGATCATCAAGGCGCAACCGCTCGCCCACATAGGCTTGCCCAATGTCTGCCTGCGAGCGCCAGCGAAACTTGTGGCCGTAGGGATGCAGGGTGCCTTCCACCTTGTCTGCGATAATTTCGCCAAGGACGGGAGTGAACTTGAAACCGTGGCCACTCCCGCCGCACGCAACGGTCAAATTCCGGATTGCAGGATGATGGTCGATCCAGAAGTGGTAGTCGAGCGTATCGTGATAAAGACAGATGCGACTGTCCACAATCGGGGCGTCCACCAGCTCCGGAACGTACTCGTCCAGCAATGAGCGCAACATCTGTACTTCTCCGGTACTTACCATGCGATCATGCTGTCGGGGATCCACTTCCCGGCCCGAGGTATGCAGACCGGCCTTGACGATCCGTTCCTGCGGATGCACGGGCAACAGGTAAAGTCCGGCCTTTTCCATATTGATCAGCATGACTGTGAACCGGGGAGCCGAATACCGGTCCAAATCCTCCACAGCCAGGTGAAAGATTGGCTGGGCCGTGGACTTGGCCAAGCCCTGGAGCTCCGGTACCAGGTAGCTGGTCCAGGCACCGGTAGCCAGCACCGTATGATCAGCGTGCAGCCGGGAACCATCCTGGAGGATGACACCTTGGCAGACACCACGGGATACCATGAGGGAAACGGCCGGCTGACCCAGACACCACTGTACGGCCAGGCGATCCAGATCGCCGCGCAAGTACCACAACACGCGCAGGGCCTCCACAAAGCCGCCGCGCGGATTGCAAAAACCCGCGTCCAGCTTGCCTGCCGGGAACATGGGGAACCGGTCCCGGATGGTTGCTGCATCCAGGATCTCCACCGGCTTGCCTGTGGCCTGGGCCGTGGCCAGACTGCGGCCCTCGTACGAATCGGCCGTCATGGCCGCCGTCAGCAGGGTTACGCCCACGTTGTGATACACGGTATCCCATTCTTCATTCAGGGCCAGCCAGCGGTCAATGGATGCATCAGCCAGGGCCGTATAGTCCGTGTCGTTGTTGTACTCGGTGCGGACCACCTTGCTGATGTCACGCGAGGAAGCCTGGGCATGGGGGGTAGGGCCAGTGGGATCCACCATTACAATCTCATGGCCACGTCGGGCCAGCTCCTTGCCGGCCGCCATGCCGAAGACCCCGGAGCCTACTACTACAATGCGTTCAGGTGCCATCATCCTTCTTTCCTGTTGCCCAACTTCGTGATACAACCGCATTCACTTTCTATACTGCATAGTAGCATTGTGTTATTCCAAGGAGGTTACATACCGGAGCGCGATGAGAGTTGAAGTGTTTGCTGATGATCCGGTGGAAGGCCGTATTATCAGTGTCGCCCTGAGAGAATTTGGTCTGACAGCCACGCCGGTCCTGGATTTCGCGGCCCGGATGGCCTCATGGCAAGACGATCCCGCTGACATCATTGTACTGGCGTGGTGGGACAGGGAAGAGATTTCCCTGGATGACGTACACCTCATTCGCCAGCAGACCCAGGCCCCTATTCTGGTCGTCAACGAACCGTTGCCCGATACCCAGGAGTGTCTGCTGCTGGAAGAAGGTGTGGATCTCATGCTGGATCGTCCTGTATCCCTCCGTCTGTTATCCAACTACGTCAAAGTGCTTTCTCGCATCTCGGCCTCGGTACCTTCCACCATTCTGAACAAAATGGAACTGGAAGCCATCGTCCTCGACACATCCGATCGTACGATCACGCTCAGGGGCAAGGAGCCGGTGCGGTTGACCCACCTGGAATTCCGTCTGCTGTACCTGCTCATGTCCAACCAGGAAATCGTGGTGCCGACAGAGGCTATTGCCGACCGTGTATGGGGCTACCAGGATGGTGGTGACCGCGACTTGGTGCGGGGGTTGGTGAGCCGTCTGCGGCGCAAGCTCGAGCCTGAGCCTGATTCGCCCCATTTTATTGAGAACATCCCGGGGGTAGGCTACCGTTTTCACGCCGTTCCCATTCCTTTCTCAGACTCACCCGTGTAACCTGGCATAGGGGGCGCGGCTCCGGTATTTGCCCCGCCAGGACCGGGGTCATGATTTGGTACTGAACTGCGACAGGGCTGTAACAGGATTTTCATCCTGCCGGCTGACAATCCCGGTGTTGGTCAAGGAAGATTCGCAGTTGGAGGCGATCATGACCATGCTGGAAATGTTTGTCGCGCATGAGATCTACCGTGAAAGGATCCGCAATGCGGAACGGGCCTATCGCTTTCGGGCAGTGGGGCGGGCTGGTAGCGGGCAGCACATGACTCGTCTGCGCCATCGCGTCGGTAACCTGTTGATCGGTTCCGGCACCCGTCTCAAGGGCAAAAGCCCGGGCAACGTCACGTATGCAGGTGCCTGAGCACGGAACCATGTGGCGACAAACAAGACACAGGAAGAACAGTCCGGCCAGGGTCACCGGAAGCACCGCATCCGGTGGCCCTGGCCCTGGCCCAAGACGCGCCCGACGGTATACCGCTTGGCCATTGGTACAGGATTGTGACTGTTCTTCCACCAATCTTGTACGCGCAGCCGTAATACTCTCAATACAGGTTCGCCACCGGACCGCCAGGCAGGGGCCGATTGGCTCGTCAGGCAAGGTCAGGGCTTGAGGCAGAACCGGCAAAAATACACATCGAGCGCAATTCAGCGCAATTCCCCACACAACGGCTCCGGAATTCCGGAGCCGTTGTTCCTTATAGCGACCGTCATTGCCACAGGATTATGGGTGCAGTCCTGGTCCGTTTTGTCCGGGTGAGGGCTGTCATCTCATCAACCTTATGGGGATGACTCATCCAAAACTCTTCCATGACAGCCATGAGCGACGCAATGCTGCCGCTGGCGAAGGATGCCACCAGCTGTGTGGAGCGTATCTGGCACAACCAAGCCCGGATGTGGGATTCCCAGCCAAGTCTTGCTGCCGGGATAGCGCAAGAGACTGCGCGGGGACAGAGTGTCTGCCGTCCTGGTGTTGGGGCCCGCTGTGACCTCCGCCTTTCACCTGGTTGGTCCTGAGCGTATAAGAGTCATTCCCGGCCGTGGTCCCGCAACAGGAGGATTACGCTGACACTGGTTGATCTGACTGCACTATCCAGGGGAGTCAGGCCACCCTGGTCCTGGACGTTGGGGGCGGCACCGCGGTCCAGCGGCAGCGTGGCTACATCGATACTGTACGCGTCGGCTGCGTCATGCAGAGGAGTTACGCCATTCTGGTCCTGGACGTTGGAGTCAGTACCATGTCCAGCAGTAGCGTGGCGATGGCGACACGGTCATTGCGGGCCGCATTATGCCGAGGAGTCACGCCCTCTTGGTTCTGAACGTTGGGGTCAACGCCGAGGTCCAGCAACAGGTGGGCCAGACGGTCATTGGACACGGCGGCCGCGACATGCAGGGGAGTCTCACCCCGCGGATCTTGGGCATTGGGGTTGGCGCCACAGGTCAGCAACAAGCGATCCAGATCGTCACGATCATTCCAGGCCGTAAATACAGGGGAGACCTGCCCTCCAGGCCTTGATTGGGGTCAACGCCCGCCTGGAGCAGGCACTTCATCCGCGGCAACTGACCGTCTACGACTGCGCTGTGTAGCGTATAGGGCGCATGAACTTCAAGGCCCTGCAGGATCTTGGTACAATCCACGCCGGGTGTGGGGTGCGTCGCCTGTTGGCACGCAGTCAGAGCCAGCACACTCACCAGCAGACACAGCCACCACAGGATACGTTGCTGTCGATAGGCCATGCTTGGGCTCCCCTGGTTCAGATCAAGGCCAAGGTGTCACTATCCTCCATGCCAGGACACGTCACCCAACCGCTGGTGGTGCAGGGATCCACGCGGGCTGTACCTGTACCGACTTGACGGGCGCTGCGGTTCGGGCAGACAGGCTGGTGATGAAGTCGGTCCGCGCCCTGGAGGTGACGAAACAGGTTTCAGCTTCATAACGGTTGCCGTTTTCCCTGGATGATTTGGCGTTTCCCGCCATGGCATCTGGCAAGGGACTTTACCGCGCAAGGTATGGCTATCCGGAACATTGCCTTGCAGTCTTTGCTGGGTACTGCAAAATTGGGATGCTGGGTATATGTCCGTGTTAACATTAAAACATTCCCAATTTTTTCAACGAGTGCACCGTACCATTCGGTGCAGGTTTGTCTGTCGACAAGGAGAAGCGACATGAAGAAACTGACGCGACGACATTTTCTGAAGGCGAGCACCTTTGCGCTTGCAGGTGCTGCCCTGGCTGCATGTGTGCCGGCTGAACCTTCCATGGAGATGCCGGACGGAGGCAGCGGGGACATGGCCCAGACGGAAATCACCTATCTCATCCGCTCGGATATCGGTATCAAGATCCAGGAGTGGACAGACGAGGCGATTGCCGATTTCGCTACGGTCGATCCATCCATTGCGGTGGAAACCATTGGCGTGCCCTGGGGTGATTACAACGCCAAGCTGCTGGCCCTCTACGCGGCCGGAGATCCACCGGAAATTTCCGCCAACTACGCCGCCGGCTTCCCGACCTTCTACGCCAATGATGCCATCGTGGCCCTGGATGAACTGGTATCGGAAAACAACGTGGATCTGTCCGTGATCGAACAGGCCGCCCTGGATGCCGTAACCCGTCAGGGCCAGCTCTGGGCTCTGCCCTTGGCTCACCTCCCCACAGTTGTATACTACAACCTGGATTTGCTGGAGGAAATGGGCGCCCAGGTTCCGCCTATCGACTGGACGGACACCACCTGGACTACGGATGCCATGCTGGCATCGGCCGTAGCTGCCGCCAAGGACATGGACGATCCCACCAAGGCCCAGTACGGCATGATGTTCGGTACAGGTCAGCTGGGGGTATTCGAATGGCTGTGGGGAGCCGATCCCTTCAACGGTGTGGGCGGTCCGGAGCATACCCAGGCCTACAAGGACGGGATCGTCACGGAAACCTTCTACGATTCGGAGACCATGAACACCTTCATCAGCTGGGTGTATGACAGCATCTACGGCGATGTCCGGGTATCACCACGGCCGTCGGACACCGATGCCATTCAGCAACTGGTGGGCTGGCCCATGATGAGTGGCCGGATCGGCATGGCCATCAACGGTGCCTGGTCCGTAACCAATTTCGCTGCCGTCGAGCCGTCTTGGCGCTGGGGCATCGGTGCCTTCCCCTACGGCCCGGCCGAAGTGAACACCTCCCCGCTGTTCAACGACTCGTGGATGTTGGGCAAGGGAGCGTCCGAGCAGGAGGCAGGCTTCACCTTCCTGAAGTATCTGGCGGTGGACAGGGGCGCGGAACTCTATGCCCGGATTACCGGTTTCTTCCCGGCCAACCGCAACAACTATCCCATCTACTTTGACAGCCTGATGGACATTCCCAACTTCGCGCTCAGCCGTGAAGATGGGGAAACGGTGCTGCTGGACGCCTTCAAGCACGGATATGTCACACCCGGCAAGACCCTGGACAGTTATCCGGAATGGAACCGCACGTTCAACCAGACCATCGCTCCTATCTGGAACGCCGAAGTCAGCGTGGCAGAGGGACTGCAAAATGTGCAGTCCCAGTTTGCGAGCGTCATCGAATCCAAGGCCTGATGGTGCATCCGGTCACTGACTGACCATGCAATCGACCCTGACCCAAGGCGCTGGCGGAGAGACAAGGCGCGGCCTGCCTCTCCGCTGGCGCGAAGCCCTGAATTTTTACGCGTTTCTGTTGCCGTGGATTCTGGGCTTCCTGGCCTTCACGGCAATTCCCATTCTGGCCTCCCTGGTCCTCGGTTTCACCAAATACAACGCCATCCAGCCCCCCGATTTCGTGGGGCTGCGCAATTTCCACTTCCTCCTGAACGACCAGATATTCTGGAAGTCGTTGCGGGTGACCTTGACCTACACGGTGGTGTTCGTGCCCCTGCAGCTGGCCTTTTCCCTGATCCTGGCCCTGTTGCTCAACGTCAGGGTGCCCTCCATGAGCACCATACGCACGATCTACTACCTGCCCTCGATCCTGCCGACGGTGGTCACAGGGCTGGTCTGGATCTGGCTGTTCAACGTGGATTTCGGGCTGCTCAACTTCTTTCTTTTCAAGATTGCCGGCATTCGCGGACCCAACTGGCTGGGCAGCGAACGCTGGGTCATGTCGGCGGTTATTCTGTCCGGACTGTGGGGGTTGGGGGGTGGCGTTATCATTTTCTTGGCATCCTTGCAGAATGTGCCAGGAGAATTGTACGAGGCCGCCGAACTGGACGGGGCCAGTCTTTGGGGCCGGTTCTGGCATGTGACCATTCCCATGATCAGTCCCGTGATTCTGTACAACCTGATGATCGCCATGATCCTGTCCCTGCAGGTATTCACGCGCATCTACGTCCTGACCCAGGGCGGACCCAATTACGGTTCCTATTTTTATAATTTGTATGTGTATGAAAACGCCTTCAGCTTCTTCAAGCTGGGCCTTGCCTCGGCACAGGCCTGGATTCTGTTTGTCCTGATCCTGATCATGACCGTGATCGCCCTGCGTACATCAGGGCGCTGGGTGCACTATACAGGGGGTGTCTGACGTGGCTGTCACCGCAGAGGCTGCCTCCTCCGGTCGGCGCCTGGGACGTCGGGCCAGAACCCGTCTCTACAAGGGCATCGCCCTGGTCCTGCTGCTGCCGGGTCTGCTCTGGGTGCTGATGCCCACCGTCTGGATGTTCTCGGCCGCTTTTTCCCGCCTGGAACAAATCATGCGGTTTCCGCCGGAGCTGATGCCGGACCCCTGGGTCTTCTCCAATTTCTACGAAGGGTTTGCGTTTCTTCCGTTTGGGCGCTATTTTCTGAATTCCACCCAGATTGCCGCGATCCGGGTATTCGGACAGGTACTGGCGGCTTCCTTGGCCGGCTATGCTTTCGCCCGCATGCAGGCCCCCGGCAAGAATGTGCTGTTCGTGCTGGTGCTGTCAACTCTGATGTTGCCCTATACGGTCACCATGATTCCCCAGTACATCATCTTTCAGCGCCTGGGCTGGATTGACACCTACTATCCCCTGATCGTGCCCCATTTTGATGGCGGAGCCTTTTTCATTTTCCTGTTCCGGCAGTTCTTCCGGTCCATCCCGGATGATCTGTCCGAAGCGGCACGTCTGGATGGCTGCAGCTATCTGGGTATCTATTGGCGCATGATGCTACCTCTTTCCATGCCGGTCATTGCCGCGTCAGCTATCCTGATTTTTCAGAATTCGTGGCAGGAACTCCTGCAGCCGCTGATATTCCTCCACGACAATGATAAGTACACGATTCCGCTGGGGCTCGCTACCTTCCGTTCCACCTACGGTTCCAGTCCTTGGCACCTGATCATGGCGGTTTCCATTGGTGCGGCACTGCCGCCGGTCCTGCTGTTTTTCGCAGGTCAGAAATTCCTGTTGACCGGCATCGTGGTTTCGGACAAGTAGATCGGGATCGGCTCCGGATATACAATTGTTCCGTAGCCTGTGTCCTCCGGTACAGGCAGGCACCCAAGACGGGAGATTAGGCATGCAGGTCAAGGCTGTTGTAGTTCCCCAGGTGGATTCACTCCATATCGAAACGATAACCCTGGCCCCTCCCGGGCCGGACGAGGTGCTGGTCCAGAACCATGCAGCGGGTGTGTGCCATTCAGACTTGCATACCCTGAAGGGGCACTTGCGGGTGCGCCCGCCCCTGGTGCTGGGACATGAAGGATCCGGGATCATAGCCGAAGTCGGGGCAGGCGTGAGCCACGTGAAACCCGGGGATCACGTCGTCTACAACTGGCTGCCCTCCTGCAACGGCTGCCCGACCTGCCTGGAGGGACGTCCCAATCTCTGCGAGACGTTCCCCGCAACGATACTGCAGGGCCTGCTGCCACACCGGGAGTCGCGCATCCAGACACAGGACGGCAGTCCCCTGAAACATCATCTGGGTGTGGCGACCATGTCGGAGTATATGGTTACGCACGCCAAAAACGTCATCCCCTGTCCGGAAGCGGTGCCCATGCCCACCAGCGCCATCGTGGGCTGTGCGGTGATCACCGGCATGGGTGCGGTATGGAATACGGCCCAGGCCCAACCAGGACGGCCCTTGGCTGTGATTGGCTGCGGTGGCGTGGGTCTCAGTGCCATCATGGGCGCCAAAGTGGCAGGTTGCAGTCCTGTCATCGGCGTGGACGTGCAGGCGTCCAAACTGGAATTCGCTCGTGACCTGGGGGCCGATCTCACTCTGAATGCCGCGGAAACAGATGTCGTCGAAGGACTGAAGGACTTGACGCGGGGTGGACCGGAATACGTCATTGACACCGTGGGGGCCGCCACCATGAATACTGCTCTCCAGGCCGCCCGGCCGGGTGGCACCGTGGTGGTCGTGGGCATGCATGCTTTCCAGGAAGAGATCGCCATTTCCCCGGCACAGCTGGTAGCCATGAACCGCCGTCTGCTGGGATCCTTTGTGGGCTCCAGCGCACCGTACCGGGACATTCCCCGGATTCTGCAGATGCAGGAAGCCGGCTTGCTGCATCTGGACAGGCTGGTGTCCAAGACCTATCCCTTCCAGCAGGTGCAGACAGCCTTTGATGACATGGTTGCAGGGGAAGTGGCCCGGGGGGTCCTGACCTTCGCCCATTAGGCCCGGTGCCTGCAGCTCTGTGCCACAGCCCGCGGCCCAGCCCTGATGGCATGCCGTGGGGATATGCCATGCGTCAAGGAGGTGATGGCATGTACGACTACGTGATACAGGGCGGTACGCTGGTGGACGGCACCGGCCAGCCGACCTATCAGGCCGATCTGGCCCTAACCGCCGACCGCATTGACCGCATCGGGACCGTACCGGCTACGGATGGACGTCACGTGATTGATGCCCGGGGCAAGTGGGTGACACCGGGTTTCATAGATGTCCATACACATATGGATGGCTGGCTGCTGAAGGCACCCCTGATCGAAAGCAAGCTTCGTCAGGGTTTCAGTACTGAAATCATCATGTCCGACGGCATTTCCTATGCACCGGTTGTCATTGACAATGCGCACGAGTGGATCTATTACCTGCAGGGTCTGAATGCCCTGCAGCAGGAGGACTACACGGGCTGGGAGTCCCTGGCCGACTACATGGCGTTGCTGGATGGACACAATGCCCAGAACGTGCTGACCCAGATTCCCTACGCTAACGTACGGGTTCTGGCCTGTGGCTGGAGCGGGCGGCCGCCCGACGATTTCCAGATGGAGGAAATCCAGTATCGCATCCAGGAGGGCATGGAACAGGGTGCCTGCGGTCTGTCCTCGGGCCTGGACTACATTGCCCAGTGCTTCGCTTCCACCCAGGAGCTCATTGAAGCGTGTTCGGTCCTGAAAGCCTGGGGCGGTCTTTATGCCACCCATGTACGCTACAAGAAAGGCACCCTGAACGGGGTCAGGGAAGCGGTTCGTATCGGGCGCGAGTCGGGAGCCAAGGTCCATATTTCCCATCTCAAGGGGGTTGACGAAGCGGAGCGGGACGCCATCCTGACCTACATTGACCGGGAAGCCATGCACGAAGTCGACTTTTCCTTCGATGTGTACCCCTATGCGCCGGGCTCTACCATGCTCAACTACCTGATGCCGCTAGAAGCGTTCCAGGGGGGTCCGCTGCAGGCGCTGCATGCCCTGAGTGCTCCCCGTCTGCGGCGCAACGTGGACCATGCAGCCCGGACATCCATGGACTTGGCCCATACCACGATAGCCTGGGTACCGAGCAAGGCCAATGCGATGTGGCAAGGCGAAACGCTGCAAAGTTACATTGACGCCAGTGCCAAGTCAGCCGGTGATGCCCTGTGCGATTTCCTGATTGAGGAGAAACTGGCTGTGTTGCTGGTGTTTCATCGCGGGGATGCCAAACTGGTCGAGGATTTCATCCGGCATCCCTGTTTCGTGCTGGGCACGGATGGCATATACCATCCCGATGCTCATGTGCACCCGCGCCAGTATGGCAGCACACCCCGCCTCCTCGACACCTATGTACAGCATGGTGTGCTGTCGCTGCCGGAAATCGTCCACAAGATGACGGCCAAGACAGCGGAAAGGTTTGGTGTCCGAAACCGTGGCCAGTTGGCTGCAGGCAAGTTCGCGGATGTGGTGATCATCGATCCGGATGAATTCCGGGAGAGGAACAGTTTTGCCGAACCCGTTGTCATGGCCCAGGGTGTGGACCATATGTGGGTCAATGGCCAGCCGGTTATTGCCCACAGGGCACTGGTAGAAAGAGAAGCCGGCGCCTATCCCGGTCGCGCCCTCCAGTTCCAACGGTAACGTGCCATGCAGATTGTACGGATCTATCCTGTAGGCGTTCAGGTCAACCACCGTGGTGACTGGATCTTCCTGCGCGTTGAGACCGACGAGGGTATAACCGGTCTGGGTGAGGCCAGTCACAGCAGCAACGATGCCCTGCTGTATCAGACAGTCGCCGTACTGGCAGATCTGCTGTCAGGCGCGGATCCCACCAACATTTCGGCGCTGCGGCAACGCATGCAGAACCAACGGATGGGACGTGTAGGGGCTACGGCCTGGAGTGCAGTGGAGCAGGCCTGCCAAGATATCAGGGGCCAGACTCTGGGTGTACCCTTGTACCGGTTGCTGGGTGGTGCGGTACACGACCGCCTGCGGCTGTACGCCAATATCAACCGGCATGTCGTGGCGCGTACCCCGGATGCCTTTGCCCGGGCTGCGGCGGAGGCCGTGGCCGAAGGCTTCACCGCGATCAAGCTGGCTCCCTTTGACGAAGTAGCCGCCTCTGTCCGCAGCCGTTCCAGCCAGCAGGCCGCCTGGCACCTGGGCGTTGAACGGGTACGAGCGGTACGGTCAGCGGTGGGAGATGGCATTGAGGTGGCTGTGGACTGCCATTCCCGCTTTGATGTCAAGGAAACTCTGGCTGTAGCCCATGCCCTGGAAGAACTGGATCTGTTCTGGTTTGAAGAACCGGTAGGAGTGCAGGATCTGGACGGTCTGTCCACCTTGCGCGCGCAGATCCGGCAGCCTCTGGCGACAGCGGAGAGTCTGTTCGGTGCAGACGCGTTTCATCGGGTCATGGCATCCGGTGCCGCAGATGTGGTCATGCCGGATGTCAAGCATGCGGGAGGGATCCAAGAGATGTTGGCAATCGGTGAAATAGCTACGGCGTGCCATGTGGGATTTGCGCCCCACAATCCTTCCGGGCCTGTGGCTACGGTAGCCAGCGGGCATGCAGCTGCCTGTGTGGCGGGATTCAGGATTTTGGAGTACGCTTGGGGGGAAGCGGCATGGCGCGCAGAACTGCTGGATCCCCCGGAAGACATACGGGACGGGTATCTGTTTCTCTCGGATCGTCCCGGGTTGGGGCATAGGCTTAATGAGGAAATTGTTAGAAAGCGTGTGGTGGTCATGCCCAGTAGTGCTGACTCGTCGAAAGCGCGGCCGTAACGTAACGATAGAATGTAGGGCGATGGTGAAGTTCCATCAAGGATACCTACCCTAATCGGTTGCCTGCTTGCATTGCGATGGCAGTTGGTGTCTTTTCAGACCCATATCCATGCTGCTGATTACCCTCTCCATGTCGGGCTTTTCGCCTCGTACCCAGATCCCACCGTGTAGGTAGACCATCAGACACATAACCTGGACTCTTGTCACAGCCGGATTTGAGATACTACTGACAATGACCTTTTCTCCCATGCAGGTCCAGGAGCTGACTTTGCGGTTGCCCTGGTTAGCCATAGCCCCACACAACTGCCTTATCCAGGGCTATACTTGTTACGTACGTATAAATCGGGTATCAAGGTGATAGACAGGACAGGCAATGAACATTACGCTGGGTATTGATGAGAGGATCGTCAAAACGATGGGCAAGATTGCCATTGATTAGGGATACGACTCTGAACGCGATGGTGTGGGAGTACCTGGCATTAGTTGCGGCGATCGCTGTCCGCAGGGAACAAGTGACCGGTTTGATATCGTCTACTGAAAGTCTTGCACGCGATATGGGGGACTGCGCCCAACGGGCGCGGGATGACCGGTATGAGGAAAGGTTTGTCTGGTATGAATAAGGTGTTCGTGGATACCAATACCCTGTGCGCCATGGCATCACGTGCTGGTACTGATTGTGGTGGCTGCCGAACACACAGGATGTGCGTACATCCTCTTGGAAGATCTGAACTCCAGGCAGTTGTACCAGAGTATACGGAGCCAAAACCTCTTCTGTAAGCTTAGCTATCCGAGTGGTGAGACACCCTCAGTGGAGGCCCCAGCAGAGTCCGGATTTGAATTCCTGCGGAGCAATCCATGGAGTCTGATTACGAACTATGGGACAAGAGCCCTATGGTCCTAATTTACTTGTATCCATAATCCTGCTTGTGGAAGGAAGCACCTTAATCCAGTGCTACAGAGATTATGTCTGACCGCTTGAAACATCGCACCAGACGATCAATTCATACGTGTACATGGACGTAGTGTTCATAGTACAATTAACAAGCGACAATTTGTATATATGGTCAATTGTGGTACCACCCACACAGATAGTTGATGCACGTTGCGCATTTGTCTTGTCTGTGAATGGACAAATAGGGAAAAACAATCAAGCATCACACAAGTTGATATTGGAGCGTGTCTCTGTGGTTGCAACTGATCAAACTACAAATCCAACACTGTAACATTTGGATGACCTGATTTTATGATCACCCAACAGCAGTTCAACGACATACTTTTTGATGAGACTAAAGAGGTCACCGGGAATATCACTTGGACCCATGATACCAATCACTCGCCTGCTCAAGAATTCCGTGCTGAAGTGAATTCAAGCCTGAAGTATTCCCTGTTCATTCAAGGCCGATACAATCCATTTGCAGGCAAATTGTCCTTTGCCTTCATTTTACGGGGCACCGGCAGAATCTATGGACTTGACTTAGGCACTGATCACCGCAACCCAGACGGAGAGAAGGTTGGTGAAAAACACAAGAACTACTGGCGTAACGGGGCACGCGACAAGTGGGCTTATGTACCGTCTGACATAACCGCTCCCTGGAGTTGTCCCGTGGAGGCGTGGAGGGAATTCTGCGCTGAAGCAAAGTTACATCATTCCGGTATAATGCATCCACCTGCTGTGCAAGGGCTCTTGTCACTATGAATACCAAGGAAATCAGCGCATCCATTGCCCAAAAGCTTCCGCAACTATTTGAATGCTCACCTGCCCCGCAAGAGGGAACACGGGTCCGTACACCATTGCTCTACCCTGATGGAAGGGTTGTGGACGTGTTCATCATGAATAGGGGAGATGAATACCTGCTTACGGATTTTGGTGAGGCGCTAGGTTGGCTTCGGATGCAATCTACCAGCATTCGGCGCTCCCGAAAGCAAAATTTACTGATTCTCGACCTGTGCGAGACCTTGGGCATCGACTTGCAGGGCGGTCAGTTAACACTTCGGTCTCCTGACAACGCAGATTTGGCCGAAGCTGTGACCAGGGTTGCTCAGGCCATAGTGAAAGTCTCGGACTTGTGGTACACGTTACGCCACCAAGCATGGGAAACCACGGCCGACGAAGTAGATGAGTGGCTCCAGGAGAAGCAGATAGCATTTGAGCGATCAGTGCAACAGCCTGGTCGGTCTGGCCGTAACTGGACTATTGACTACCGCACTAGGATACGGGAACGAACGACACTGGTGACACTGCTGAGCACTGGGACCCGAGGGACTGTGCACCGTATCACCGAACATGCTCTGGCCGGCTGGATTGACCTCCGTTATCTACAGGACAGCCAACCGAGCCTCATCTTTGTTTCGCTGTTTGATGACAGGGAAGACGTATGGCAAGCCGAGGATTTCGAATTGGCGGAACACTGCTCGGAAATAGCGCGCTGGTCTCGTCCCGACGAGTTTGAGAAAATTCTTACAATGCAATAATCAGAATCAACTTCCTTGGTAGCTACGCTGAATGGTCCGCTGCGTATGTGTAAACAGGTCTTGGCTATCTGATCAGATTTTGCCCATTGCAGCCCTGATGGATTGAGATGTACCCTGCTCTAGGATGTTGATGCTTGGCGCAAGGCTGCGACCATGAGGGCAAGCTCCCGTACGTCACGTCCTGGTTGTCATAGCGTGTGCAGATCCGGTGACAGCTTTTCCACCCACCGGCAGAGACATTCCACTTCACTGCACCGCTTGTACAGTTTCCAGTCTTGAGTCCAAGGAGCGGTGCGGTGGAAATGAGGCGGGACCACCACTGTGAAGCCCAGCATCGTCACTATTTCCTAGGGTCTGTTGACAAAGTACTGTGGAAGGCCCAATCCACAATGTACGTATGGCCAAGACTAGGACTACATACAGTGCGGATCTTGGCTAAACGAAAGCTTATAAACACGTCTCTGTCCACCAAACGCGTGTTTTGCGGACACTGCTGGCCACATACAGAGCCACCCCCGAATATCCAGGGGCAGCTCTGTATTAACCAGTCTGTCTATTTACATGGGGCATAGATGTTGCAGAACCTTATTATTCTCCTCAATCCACTCCCGGTTCTTCAGTACGTCTTGATGCAGACGATCCATTCGAAGGCATAGGGTTCATCAGCTAAGCCAGCAGCCATAGCAGGGGTCACAGGTTCCTTTTCTGTGCCCAGACTCAGATGTGGACGCACAAAGTTGTAGTAGACGGAGTACAGCACCAAGGCCGTACAGTGCCGTTCAAACTTCTTGCTGAAAGCATTGGTGCGTCGTGTAAAACGCTTAAGCGACATGTGTACAGTGAGATGCTGACGTTCTACATAGGCGTTGTGAAGGCCAGGCTCTGCATGCTGGCCCTTGCGCACAGGCTTATATTCAGCCTCCGGCCCAAAGATTTCCCGTATCAACCCTGCATAGGTGCGTAAGCCATCAGTGGCTATGGTGACGTCTCCCACCAAGCGGTGACGCAGATCCCATAGGAACATGTAGGCCCATGCTTCATCTCTGTCGCCCGCTAGCCAGGACAGGATGAGACGGGTATCGGCATCAATGGCATTCCAAGTCCAGATGTCACCTGCTTGCAGTACGTCCTTACGCTTGCTATAATGTAATAAGGCCTGTAAAGAATCAGCAAGGCCCAATACGTCTCGTACAAAGATTTCTTCTGTTTGGCCTTCACACATTACGGCAACTTCGATCATCCCCCTAGTCGACCATCCAATACATTCATTTTTATTTTCCATAAGTCGCCCAGAGCATAATCTTAGCAACCAGTCTTGCAGTGGATTCGGATCCAGTCCGTTCCAATTCTGACGCGCTTTCTTTGCGGTTGACCACCACATCCTGTGAGGCCAGTGCATTAACCAACTCTACCGTTTGCGTAGCTACGGTTAGTTGTGGCTCTTCCCTGGCTTGTTGCAGCAAGGCACACGTAAAGCAAAGCATAGGGATGTAGACCAAGCTCGGGGGCCCGATTGGGTATCCAGTCGGGCCAGGATGCCAACGGGTTATCGCGAAGAAAAGACTTGCATACACTGCTGTAAACAGTGCCTGCAGACAATCGCCAGCCAAGCGTGATTGACTCGCCTGTACCTTTGGGATCACCCCGGAGGGCTAGGTAACCACCTGGGACTTGTCAGGCTCATGGCCAATTGGCTTCCCCACCGGAGGAATGCAGCACGGTTCCTGCTCCTTCATCCGGTGATCAGGGATTGGCCGCCATCAATCCACAACTCGGTACCCGTGATGTGGGATGAGGCATCGGATACCAGGAAGTGAATCAGATCGCCACACTGTTCAATCGTGCCCGGTACATTGGTCGTCAGGGGAATGTTGCCGCCCTTGAAGGTTGTACGCCACAGGATGTCCTGGTTGCGCAGTTCCGTGTTCTCGCTGATTTCCGTCGTGATGGAGCCGGGACAGATGACATTGATGCGTACCCCGTGCCGGGCCAGTTCCGGCGCCAGCATTTTGGTCATGATGAGCTGCCCGCCCTTGGAACAGGAATAGGCCACAGCCCCTGTATTGCTGAACATGCGCGTACCGTTGACGGACGACACCACGGCAATCGCACCACCCTGCCGTTTGAGCCAGGGCAGCGTGTACTTGATCGTCATGAACGTCCCCTTGAGGTTGATGTCCATGGTGTAATCCCAATCCTCGAGAGTCAGTTCCTCGATGGGCGCCCATTTCCCGTTCACACCGGCGTTGGCGACCACGATGTCGATACGGCCATAGGCCTCGCCCAGTTGGTCAATGGCCTGCTGCAGGCCTTCCGGATCCGAAACGTCAGCGGTCAGGGCCACGGCATCCCCGCCAGCTTCCCTGATGGCTGTGGCTACCTCAGTAATCTGGGTGCTGGTGCGGCTCAGCACACCCACCCGGGCTCCTTCCTGTGCCAATTTCAACGCTGCGCCCTTGCCTATTCCGGAACCGGCTCCGGTAACCAGGGCAACTTGGCCTTCCAATGACATGAGATCGTCCTTTGGCTATGCAAATTGTGTGATGGGGCCGGGCCAGGCGGACTGCCTGGCCCGGGAATGAATTAGCTGGTTGCAGCCTGCTGCTTTTGCCATACTTCGTATTCGGCCCAGCCCTCGTCAGACAGCGGATAGTACTTCCGCAGATCCCCGCCCTGCTGCAGTTTCATCCGGCTGAACACTTCCCATTCTTCATGCTCCAGGGTATGGTCCAGCACCAGAGGGATCAGCTGCTGGGGAATCATGACAGCCCCGTCATCATCGGCGATGATAACGTCTCCGGGCAGAACAGTGACCTGGCTGCAGGCAATGGGCACGTTGAAGGCCCAGGGGAACAGGCGGGACTGCGAGGCGTAATTGGGCGTGAAACCGCGTGTCCACAGGGGTATGTCGATTTTCTGGATCTCGGGCCAGTCCCGCACACATCCATCCACGACCATACCGGCGCCTCCACGACCCTTGAAAAAGGTGGTGAGCATTTCGCCCACACAGCCCGTATAGGGATCGCCATAGGCCTGTATGCAGAGGATATCGCCGGGCTGAGTTGACTCGAACACAGACCAGAGCGCACTCCGCTTTTCGGTCTGTTCCTGGCCCAGGCCGGACGCGATGTCTTCGCGCTGGGGCATGAACGCCAGGGTGATGGCGGGACCGACGACTTTGCTGCCCGGTTTGCGGGGCAGGGGGCCTTGGATAAAGCAGTTGCGCATGCCCAGTTTGTGCATCATGGCACTGGCTGTGGCACTGCTTACCTTGTGCAAAGCCTGGATGTGTTCTGCCTGGGGCCGTGCAAAGGAACCGCCGTCAATGGGCAAGTCAACCGACGTGGGGGGAGGCAATACGACTTGGGTGTAATCAGATACAGGACGGGACACGGGCAACGACCTCGTTGATGCAGGGCAAGTCAGGGCAGCTGCACGCGCTCTACCGTGATGGCGTAGTGCCCTTCAATGTAGGGGTAGCGCGTGGCGGCATCCGGATGCAAGGTTATCCCAAAACCGGGGACATCCGGGAAGTACAGATGACCGTCCCGGATCTCGGGTGGATCCGCCATGAAAGCCCATTGCAGGGGGCCCTGGATCATGCACAGTTCCAATATGTCACTGTTGGGCAGGGCCGTCACGACATGGCCATTGGCGATGCCCATCAGGCCGTTGTGCCAGCTGTGGGGATACAGCTTGACTCCCCGTTCGGCCGCTACATGGCCGATTTTCAGCATTTCCGTGATCCCGCTGACGCCTGCGTCCGGTTGCACGATATCATAGGCGCCCGCCTCCAGGTAAGGGCGGAACTGGGCCAGGGCAGTAAACGATTCGCCACCCGTGATGGGCATGGCGACGGACTTGGCCAAGCGTGCGTAGGCCTCGATATCCACCCACGGTATGGGTTCCTCAAACCAGGCAAACCCCAGGCGATCCAGTTCCCGGGCGATGGGCAGCGCCTGTTCTTCGGTCAGGCGGCAGTTGCCGTCCAGGGCCAGATCCATGCGGCCGTCGACTATACGGTGCAGCTCACGCACATGCTCCAGAAATCGGGGTACATCCACCCCGTCCCAGGTCCACTCTGTGCCTATGCGGAACTTCATGGCCGTAAAGCCGCGTTCTATGTATTCTTCGGCTTCCCGGAACAGCTGTGTGGGATCATGACGCCAATCGTACCGGCAGCCACTGGAAGCGTACAGCCGCACTTTGTCGGTTTTGTGCCCTGTGATCAGCTCATTTACACTCTTGCCTGCAGCCTGGCCCCGCAAATCCCACAGGGCGCAATCAATGCCGGCTACCGCAGCATCGTAGGCCCGATCCAAACCACCTGGACTGGGGGCTGCAGCCGGATCCTCAGCCTCACGGCCCACCAGTGTAGGGGCCAGGAATTCGACCCAGGCCTGGATTTTGTGCGGCCAACCGTAGGCAGAGGCTTCCCCGATCCCGACTGCACCATTGTCAGTGTGTACCGCCACTATGGTGCAGTCGGCCTTGACAGTCCGGTATTGGGCGGTGATCCACTGTTCGTGCGGCGCATGCATGCGCGATAGGCAAATGATTTCCAGCTTGGTGATTTTCATAACGTAACCATCATAGGGTTGGGAACTGTCCGCCAATTCACATGCAGGCATACATCACTCAGGCGTGTATGCCTACTTGGATGCTGACGACACAATGAGATGCAGGGAAAACGGCCAAAGCGCATTCTACCTTGTTTCTTGCTCCAGACCATCTTGTTTCCCTTGGGTCTGGGCGCCGGGAAAGCTGTAGCCATCACCGGCAACCCTGTCTGCAACTGCAGGATCAAGCTGTCTGCAAGCCTTACTGAATACCCGTGGCGCCATATCCGGTGTCCGTGCACATGCGCACCAACATCTGTCACGGTCAGAAGGCAGACTTCGTCATCACAGTGGACGATTTGGCCCGGGTTGATATGGGGGGCATCCGTGCTCTTATCAGCGATTACCAAGAGCTCTTTGGAGTTCCCTAAGCCTTCCTGTCTGTGTCCAAATGGCTGATCTGCACCGGAATCCCGGGTGTAACGGCCGTTCCAGGGCAATTCCTGCTTGACTTGTACGTACAACTTGCACAGATAGAAGAACGTAACCAATGGTTTATCGCCTTTACCAGCCTTGTAGTCTTGCCACCGCTTTTCACAGATTTCCAATACCTCGTTCCATGCCTTGCGACAGGCCCCGCCGATCCGCATCATCTTGTCGTGCTTGTTTTTGGACCCCGGTCGCACCCGCAAGGTAACACCCCGGTAAACCATGTTCTCTTCTATGTTCATACCCTATTCTAGCTTGCCCTCTTCTGTCTGCACTGCGTGGTGTGGGTACGTATATAGTCCCCTATTCATACATACCCAGCCAGAGACTGTTGTCGCTCCACGACTGGAATTCCAGATGCACGAAGTACAGAGGCTCACCCTGGGGTGTACAGCATACCCAGACCTTGTCCGCCAACCGCCGGGAGAGGCGAATTTGGGCCGGCGGCTGGCGGGTCCGCGCGGCAATCCACTCGGTGTTCCAGGGATACAGCCGGCAGTCCTCCCCGGGAGCCAACACCCCACGGTACCGGAGAAATTCCCGCAGCACCGGTTCCGCTTGCCAGAGCAGTTTGGCGCGTTCATCGTGCGGTTGGTGTGGGGTGGTGGCAGAGGACATAACACGGATTCCCAGCTTCTGGTGATCGAGATCGGCTGAGGGCCAAGCTGCCACGGCCGGTTACAGGCCCGAATTATGTCAGCAAAACTGTTTCGACTGTATATATGCAATGCCCTGCTGGCCTGATCAGGCCGGTCCCGGGTGTTCCGTATCGGGCCATCCGGTGTTGCCGCAACCCGCCGCATACACCCGGCCCGGTGTTATACAGACACCGAAGAGTTTCCTGTCCTGCTGTTTTCGACCATCATACCCCTTTAGGGCAAGGACGAACTTTGCCCTGAATATTGCATGACCTGTATACCTGCACGCAGGTGTTTCACATCTTCAGTTTCTATAGTAAACTGGAATAGCATCCGGTCATAACCTGGAACTGTACGTCTGTTACAGGTATGCGCTGGGGCGTCTGCAATCATCGTGTGAACATGTAAAGGATCGTTGTTATGACACAACAAAGTTGCACTTTGTCTCGTAGCCGGTGGCTGATTCCAATACTGGCCGTGATATTGGCTCTGGCAGGTCTGGGTGTTGCTATGCCCACAGCTTGGGCTGCCCATCATGAAGGTGACATGGACTCGGACAAGGATTCAATGTCCATGGATTCAGACATGCACTCGATGTCCATGGATTCAATGATGTCCATGGACTCAATGGCTATGGGCTCCATGTTGACCGTCACGGGATGGAAAGTGAATGTACGCAATGGGCCTGGCCTGGACTATGGCATCAAAGCCAAGGTATGGGGTGGTGATGCATTGACAGCCTACGGCCGCAATGCAGATGGGACTTGGCTACAGGTCTCCTATCCCGATGGCGGCCCGGATCGGCGCTGGATTTTTGCGGAACTGACGTCAATCACAGATATGCAGCGGGCTGCGTTGCCCGTCGTGGAAGCGGCCTGTGAATATGTCTCGACCTATGGTAAAGACATCTTTTCCTATTCGCTCCCCAGCGAAACGTCAGAACGCCGTTTCATACGAGGAAAATTCTGGGCCTTGGGCCAACATCAGGCGGAAGGGGAACTCTGGTACAAAATTTATTACCGGGGCAGTCGGCGCTGGGTGAAGATATCAGATCTGTATCATCCCTGCAGTCCACTGGCGACGCTCTCCATGATGATGGACAAAGATATGATGATGGACAAAGACATGATGATGATGGACAAGGATATGATGATGGATGAAGATATGATGATGGATGAAGACAAGGACAGCATGGCCATGCCCTGAATACCGTCGTCCTTGGGCTGTGAGCTGTCAACGCAGCCAGCAACGGGCATGAGGAGCTGGTGAACTGTAATCCATAACTCCTCATGCCCTTTTTTTATGGAAGATGCAGGATGCCGGTGATGGGATTACTGGGTCTTGATGCCCTACGGCACAGTACGTGACAGGGATATAAAAGGGGACTATATACGGTTTCACACCGGGCAGTGCAGGCAGGCAAGGGCAAGCTAGAATAGGGCATGAACATAGAAGAGACAATGGTTCACCGGGGTATCACCTTGCGGGTGCGCCCGGGGAGTAGACATTTCCTCTAGGCATAGAGCTTGGGCACATAACGTATCACCTTGCGGGTGGTGCGCCCGGGGAGTAGAGCCAAGCACGACAAGCTGATGCGCATTGCCGGGGCCTGTCGCAAGGTGTGGAACGAGGGCCTGGAAATTTGCGAAAGGCAATGGCAAGACTACAGGGCCGGTGAAGCCGATAAACCATCCGTAACGTTCTTCTCGCTGTGCAAGGTGTACGTACAAGTAAAGCAGGAGTTGCCCTGGTTAGGCGAGTTGCCGTCACACACCGTGCGCTACACCATGAAACACTGGTCGGAAGCCTACAAGCGGTTCTTCGGTGGTACGGGCCGTCCCGTCTGGAAACGGAAATTCAAAGACACACCCAAATTCACTGTGCCTGGCAATGTCAGGATCAAAGGCAAGAAAATCTGCATTCCCAAGCTTGGGTGGGTGAAGACGACAGGCAAGAACCCCTACGCAGGTTACAAACCCAAGCAAGCCACGTTCAAGTATGAGGCAGGTAACGGGTATGTGTCCCTCCTGTATGAAGTACCCGATATGAAGTACCCGACACACGCCCGGCTAGACCTGCCAAGCCGATTAATCCTGTAGGTATAGACCGGAACGTGGGCCAAGTTGCGCTAAGTACAGGTGGTATGTACGAACTGCCGCCGCTGTTACTTCCAGATGCCAAGCTGTGCAGACTGCAGAAGCAGTGGGCCCGGCAAGCGTACAAGAGCAACGGTTGGCAACACACCAAGCTGCGTATCCAGAAGATATACAGGGCGATGCGCCATGTCATCAAGAATGGGTGCCACCAGACTAGCCGTACCATCGCTGACATACACGATCTAGTCATCTTGGAGGACCTGAACATGCAGGGTATGACCAAGAGTGCCCGTGGCTCTAAGGACAAACCCGGTAAGAATGTGGCTCAGAAAAGAGGCTTGCATCGTGCTATCTTGCGCAGCGGATGGGGACGGCTGGAACGGTATATGAGTTACAAGACGTATACGGAAAAGATAGACCCCAAGTACACGTCACAACGTTGTCACAACTGTGGTGTTGGACGCAAGGCTAACCGCAAATCCCAGTCTGTTTACCACTGCGGTGAATGTGATGTGGAAAAGAACGCTGACGTGAATGCGGCTTTGAACATCCGGGACAAATGGTTAGGCAAGAATATGGCGTCCGGGGACGGCGCAGCTGCGGGTGGAGATTGCAACACTAGTTGGTCTGTGAAGCCTGCAAATGTATACGGTAAAGCATCGCGGCCTACGGGTGCGGTGTGGGTACGTATATAGTCCCCCACAATTCATTTCCCGATTCCGCTATCTCCAAGGGAGTGCTTGCCGCTCCGTTTTGCGGAATATGCATGCCCGGTTATAGCCTTGTGTTTGCTGACCTTGATGCACACTTTCGGGCGGTCCAGCACCAGTATGGTCAGGGATATCCAAGCCTGTTGCACCCTGCTGACAACACCATATCGAAATCCGCCCGGTGCTTCTGTCCAAACGCACAAGCAGTCGGCATGCAGGATGCCAGTAGAAGCCTGCATGAGCCAGGGAGCTATATGCTGTATTGCCGTTTGTAGGACAGGACCCTGGCAACGGATATTCGTCCACAACTGGACACTTAAGCTCGAACTAATACCCTTGGCAGTATTTCCGCAAACCCTGTGCTCCGGGCAGGCATGTCAGCCCCTGGCTGCATCCAGGTAATTCATGGCTGGATCCAGTTGCCAGCGGATGGAATCCTGGACCTGCGTATTGCGTGCCCATTTTTGGAGAATGCTGTTGTCAGCATTCAGTTCGTCCATGGTGCGGGCAATGGCTTCGGGATCCCATCCCTGCAACACTTCCTGTGTCAGCTCCTCCAGGATGTCGGCACACTCTGGATCCTGCGCCCGATCCTGTCGTTCATCCGGGTCCTGCTCAAGGTGGAAAAGCTGACAGGGCTGGCCGTGGTAATAGATGAGCTTCCAGGGCCCACGGCGAATCATGCGCTGATAGCAACCTCCTTCCGGGGCAAACATGTGAGAACAGTATTCGGAGAAGGCTACATCGTCCCACGTGTCCTGATGGGGATTGAGCAGGGTAGGGACAAGCGAGCGGCCCGAGGCATTGGGCAGGGCTGGAGCACCCATGAGATCCAGCATGGTCGCCGTCACGTCCACGCCACTCATGATGCGGGGACAGCGTATGCCCTGCGGCAGGCGTGCGGGCCAAGACATGATCAGGGGCACTTTCACCGATTCCTCATAGAAGGTGTGTTTCCACCATAGGCCGTGTTCCCCCAGCATGTCGCCGTGATCCGAGGTGTAGATCACCAGGGTATTGTCCGTCTGCTCAAACTCCTCGAGAATCCGGAAGAGCTGTCCCAGCCACTGGTCAATGCGATACACCATGCCCCAGTAAGCTGCCCGGGCCCGCAGGATTTCGGCCTCGGGTACAACCGTCGCAATATCGGTATGGGTCCGCCACCATTGCAGGAAGGGATGTCGTTCTTCGTGGAAGCCGGTGTTTTTGCAGGGCATATCCATGCTGTCGGCAAACCGTTCAAAATCCTCACGGCGGGCCACATAGGGTGGATGAGGCAGCATCAGGCCCAGCGACAGGTTGAAGGGTTGCTGGCGTCGGCCCGTTTGCAGTTCCTGGCAGGCCGCGCGCAGAAAGGATACGGCTTCCCGAATCACGTCCTCATCGTGAACCTGATAGGCATTCTGGCCTGAACCGGACAGCTGCAGGCTGACCCGGTGGGGCCCGGCAGTGCCTTCCAGGGGGCCCCGGTCCACCTCGGGCCCTCCCAACTGGTTGGGGCAGTGATCCCCGACATAGCGTTGGGTGTATCCATGCAGCTGATCCGGGCCGATAGCGTGCATGCGCCCAATCAGGACGGGCAGATAGCCGGCTGCCCCCAGTGAATGGGCAAGCGTAGGAATGCTGGAGGCGAGCTGCTGCTCATTGGTCCAGACGCGGTTTTCATGTGGACGCCGGGCTGTCAGCATGGACATGCGTGAAGGGACACAGATGGGGGAATCGCAATACACGTTGTCAAACACGATGCCCCGACGGGCCAGGCGCGCCAGATGGGTGTCCTGGAGATGAGAGTCTCCGTAACAGTCCAGCACCCTTTGTGCATGCTGATCGGTATGGATATAAAGCAGATTGGGGAGACGATCTGTCATGGCTTGCTTCCTGGTGCAACAAGGGTGAGCTGTACAACCATTGTCATGCAAGACTCGCGTCCTGCTGCCAGGTTGCGTTCAGGTGTACATACGGGTTCTTCAAAACCTGAGAGGACAGGATCGGACCTGCCCGACTCCTGTTATTATGGCTGTATAGGGTGGAGTCAGTCAATCCGGCCATTGATCCTGGCGCTGGCGCAGACAGTTTCCCTGCTTGCTTGTACGCGGTGGCGGACACATACGGATGGTGAAACATAAGGGGCTTGTCCAAGTACACACCGTACGTCTGCTTGGGGACAACCCAAGCAATACCTTGACAGGGCTTGCCTGCAGGCAAATCCTGTCAAAACGGTACTTCCCGGTTACGCTGAGGGATATTCCCGTGCTCTCATCAGCTCTTGGGACCCGCATCCCGGGCATAGCCAGCGCGGGAACCGTTTGACGAAAACAGTGCACCGTCTCCAGGAGAATTGCGGTATTGCCGGGGAGCCGGACATAATCCATAATCCGGCCTGGTTGCCGTGTCCGCTCAGAACAGAGGGAAATCCATGATGAAAATCACCGACGTCACTGTCCATGTGGTCAACATGGGGCACCGCAATATTCCCTTCGTCCGCGTGGACACCGACGAAGGCGTGTACGGTATTGGTGAAGCGTATTCCTGTGGCCCTGATTTGGCTACCGTCAAGGTGATAGAGGATTTCGGCGCATGGTTGTGGGGCCGGGATCCGCGGGACATCGAGAAACTGTGGCATTTGATGTATGCCGGATCGCGCTTCCCGGGCGGTATGGTCCTGAACGCCGCCATCAGTGGCATTGAACATGCACTCTGGGACATTACGGGCAAGGCGCTGGGCGTGCCTGTGTACCGGTTGATCGGCGGGAAATGCCGGGACCGGATTCGGGTGTACCAGTCGGTGCGTGGCGACACGCCGGACGCGCTGGCCGACCATGCCCTGTATCTGACGGAAACGTACGGATATTCCGTACTCAAGATGGGGCCCATGCCAGCCGATTGGCAAGTGAAACCCTGGGGCCAGGTCCTGCGCGAGACGGAAGCCAGGGTGGCCGCGGTGCGTGAAGCCGTGGGCCCCGACATAGAGATCGGCCTGGACCCGCATGCCCGCATCCTGGAAATCGGCCATGCAGCCCAGTTATGTGCGCTCGTGGCTCCCTTCCGGCCCATGTTCGTGGAGGAACCCCTGCGCCCCGAGAACGTGGAAGCCCTGGGGGTATTGCGCCAGAAAGTGGATGTACCCCTGGCCACGGGGGAAATGCTCTATACCCGGCACCAGTTCCTGCCTCTGTTGCGGCAGCATGCCGTGGATTTCATCCAGCCGGATATCTGCGTGACCGGGGGCCTGTGGGAGATGAAGAAAATCG
Organism: Caldilineaceae bacterium; assembly: GCA_965200385.1. Lineage (GTDB taxonomy): Bacteria > Chloroflexota > Anaerolineae > Caldilineales > Caldilineaceae > Bin34. The sequence goes on along the minus strand of OZ241342.1, from coordinate 1,855,472 downwards.
CGGCCATGGCCGAAGCGCATTATGTAAGCGTGGCGCCCCACAATCCCTGCGGTCCCGTAGCCAATGCAGTGAATGTGCATTTTGCGGCCAGCACCCAGAATTTCGTGGTCCTGGAGTATCACCCGGACGATGCCGGCATGCGCCGGGACATCCTGCAGGAACCCGTCCGGCTGGTGAACGGTTACCTGGAGATCCCGGAGACGCCGGGGTGGGGCATCGAACTCAATATGGACGCCGTGTCTACCCGGAGTTATGCACCCTGGCACCGTCCCTTCCCCTGGAAAGAGGACAACTCACTGGCCTACCAATAGATTTGACATAAATCATCCAGAAGCCGAGGGGCGATCCTTGGACGTACGATCCAGCACACCGGCCAGATCCGTACCGAAAGTCCAGGCGGACGGGGACGACAGATCCGCGAGCTGCCGCTCGTCAATGTCAATTCCGAGCCCGGGCCCGTCAGGCGTGAGCAGGTGGCTGTGTTCATACTCCACGCCCTGCACGACGACATCCCGCTCGTACAGAATGGGCCCGGTACTGTCGCCCGGATAGTCCAGGACCCGGGCCGCTGCGGCCAGATGGGCTACTGCCGCGGTACCCAGGTTGAGTTCCTGGGTCGTGCCGATCAGCACGCTGGCGCGCGCGCTTTCGGCGACGGCAATGACCTGTTCACAGGCGCGCAGGCCGCCCAGCACATAGGGTGACACATTCAGGATATCCACGGCATTGTGGGTGAGCAGCTGCCAGGCATGATGCAGGTTGAGCACGTGCTCGGATACTGGACGGTGTGAACGCTGGCGAAACTGGGCCAGACCCTGCAGATCGTAACGGGGGGCCGGACTTTCTATGAGCATGCAGTCGCCCCATTGCCGCAGATCTTCCAGGGCCATGCTGGCGCGCCGCCAGTCCAGCAGGTTGGAAAAGTCCCAGGACTTGATGGTGACCCGTCCTTCAAAACGCGGCGTGAAGCCTTGCAGAAAGCGGACATCCGCCTCATGATTGGCCCCGACATACAGGCGAATGAGATCAAAACCCTGGGCCAGCATGGTTTCCACCCGTTCCAGATTGGGTTCCACTTCGGCCACCGCACGCATGCGAAAGATGGGATAACACACCCGCATGCGATCCCGCAGGGCACCCCCCAGCAACTCGTACGCGGGCACGCCGTAATACCGGCCGAGCCAGTCATGCAGGGCCAGATCGATGCCCTGCCGGACCAGCCCGGAACGGCTGTACATGTGGCCTTCGTCCGGGAAGAAGCGGAGCAGCATGTCATTGATGGCGGACAGGTTGCGGGGATCCTGGCCCCGGCACAGTTCATTCAGCATGCGCTCCAGTTCCACCATGTCGAACTGGTACATGGGGACATGCGAGAGATCGCTCATCTCGCCCCAGCCTACCCGGTCGTCGTCGGTTTCCAGTTTCACGATGACATGCTGATTGGCGATCCCGGTATGCCGGGGCGTGGCGATGGGATGGAGAGAGATACGTTGGATTTGCATGATACTCCCGGTACAGAAAAGACGGTCAGGATACAGGCAGGGCAGTGAGGTGGAGGCTCTGCAAGGCCTGACGGAGATCCTCACGTTCCGTGGCGGGTACCGGGCCCAGCGGTGGGCGCACCGTGCGGGAGGCCAGCCCTGCCTGATCCATGGCTTCCTTCACGACGCTTACATTCAGGGCGTTCTGATTGCGTGCGCGCAATTCCTCGAAGGGCCGAATCTGATGCCAAATCTCCATGGTACTGCGCATATCACCGCAGTTCAGGGCGTCCAGCATGTCCAGGGAGGGCTGGGTTGTGACATTCACCAGTCCGGATGTAAACCCGCGGGCGCCGGCATTCCAGAAGAAGGGAGCCCAGGTTTCAGCTACGCCACAAATCAGGGCCAGCGAGTACGCGGCCAGGGCCCCTGTGACTTCGGCAAAGGCCACCACGTTGGGGACGGCGTACTTGATGCCGACCAGATTGGGGCATGTTTCAGCCAGCTCCACAAGGTCCCAGGCGGTAATCTTGGGATCCCGCAGATAGCAGGTAAAGCCGATGTCGGGAATGCTCCGGGCAATTTCACGGTGGTAGGCCACCCAGCCGTCATTGCCCAGGAACGGATGTACGGGCTGGTGGATCATGACAGCCTGGGCACCCTGCATGGCGGCCTGCTGGGCCATGTGGATCGCCGTCTGCACGTCATGGCCCACGCCCGGCATGATGATCGCGTCAGGCCCGGCTACATCCAGAGCCTCTTGGCAGGCACGGTTCACTTCCTCTGCAGTCAGGGAGAAGAATTCGCTGGTGTTGCCGTTGGGCGTCAGTACGGTGACACCCCCTGCGATCTGCCGTGCGATATTCTGCCGGTACAGATCCCATTCCACCTGCCACATATCATCGGCGGCGAAAGGCGTGACGGGAATGGAAATGACGGTTTCCAGTCTGGAGACAAGTTCGGAGGCAAGCATAACGGATCTTCCTTGGGGGTCGGGATCGGGCGGAACGGTATGGCAGCTTGGACGTATGGCCGGGCCCAATCGTATTCCGGGATATTCTATGATAGAGTGAGCCATGATGGGGAAAGAGGGAAGGTCGTTCTCCCCGGGACCGCATTGTCCCCCACAAGGCAAGCCTGTGGGGGACAAGCCGGCACAGGATGACCAGCCCGGGCTTTCAGGCCATGATCTCTGCCTTTGCCAAGTCGCAGGCGGGGTACATGAAGTACTGCATCCCGCTCCATGTTGTGTTCGGTTCCCGGGCCTGCAGGAGGTACCACCCAGGAATGCGGATGTGGATCGCCCTGGGTGGTGCAGCTGGTGAAGGAAGCCAATGCCCTGCAGTTTTCAGGTTCCGGGCCTGTCCCACAGACCGAAAACACGGATAAGGGCAAGACACGACAATATCTGCAGATGCACCTGCAAATGGATGGCTCAGTTCCAGCACAAGGAGAAATCCCAACATGAACGATATCGCGCAAGAGACCTCGCTGGCAGTTGACCATGGCCAACCGGCGCGTTCCGAACCCCTGCCGATGATGTTGCCAGGTCTGCTGGCCTTCGATGAGAATGAAGAGAAAGCCGTACTGGACGTTATCCGCAGCCGCAATCTCTATCGATTTACGGACGATGAAGCTCCTTCGCAATGCGACCAGCTGGAGGAGCTGTTTGCCCACATGACCGGTACACGCCATGCCTTGGCTGTAACATCCGGGACGGCCGCTCTCCTTTGTGCCTTGCAGGGACTGGGTGTAGGTCCCGGGGACGAGGTCATCGTGCCGGCTTTTGGCTGGATCGCGTCAATCGCTGCCGTGCTGGGTATCGGGGCTGTACCCATCATCACGGAGGTGGATGATTCGCTTACTCTGGACCCGGATGCCGTCAGGGCCAATCTGTCACCCTACACCAAGGCCATCATGCCTGTCCATATGCGTGGCGTACCGGCCAATATGGACGTGATTCTCGACATTGCCCAAGCCCATAAGCTGCTGGTGCTGGAAGACACGGCGCAGGCCAACGGTGGCTCTTTCCGGGGCCAGTCCCTGGGATCCATGGGGGACGTGGGCGCTTTCAGTCTGCAGGCCAGCAAGATTATCACCACCGGGGAAGGGGGCATGGTGGTCACGAATCAGAAGGAAATCTTCACCCGCGCCGCCATGTTTCACGATCCGTTTTCCTCACGCCTGGTGGATGTACCCGAGAGCCAGGTCATGTGGGGGCTGAATTTCCGCATGAACGAGGTGACGGCCGCCATGGCCCGGGTACAGCTGGGCAAGCGCAAGCGTATTGTGGACGCCATGCGGGTGCGCAAGGCCATGATCAAGAACAGCATCACCCCCTTGGCGGAAGCCAAGTCGGTGGGTTTCCGGCGGCTGAATGACGAAGAGGGCGATACCGGTATCGCCCTGATCATGTACATGCCGGACAGCGACGGGGCTGAGCGTGTGACCAATGCGCTGCAGGCGGAAAACCTCAGTGCCAATCGTCTGTACGGGACCGGTGTCGATCAGCACGTGTATGCCTCCTGGTCTTCCGTGCTGGCCAAGAAGCAATGGCACGACCAGGGCGGTCCCTGGACCTGGGCCCCCCGGGAAGTGGACTACGACGAGGGCATGTGTCCCCGGAGCCTGGATCTGCTGACCCGGGCGGTGCAGGTGCACATTCATCCCACGTTGTCCAATACGGAAGTGGAAGAGACCATCGAGGGTATATCCAAGGTCTTTGCTCAGTTGCTGTAGGGTGCAACACATGACTTTGCGCGAGGGATTGGCATGAAGATTACAGGAGTGGAAACGTATCGGGTCTGGAACGGCGCCAAGAACTTCCTCTTTGTCGTAGTCGATACGGACGAGGGGATTTACGGTGTGGGCGAATCAGGCATTTCGGGTCGTGAATTGGCTGTGGAAGCCACCGTGAAGCATTTTGAGGAATTGCTGGTGGGGGCCGATCCTTTCCGTACTGAACATCTGTGGCAAGTCATGTTCCGTGGCGGCTTCTTTCCGGCCCAGCGCATACAGACGGCTGCCATCTCCGCCATTGACATTGCCCTTTGGGATATCAAGGGCAAGGCTTTGGGGGTTCCCATTTATGAACTCCTGGGGGGCAAGGTGCGGGACAAGGTTGTGTGCTACCCCCATAACCAGGGACATTCCCGGGATGTGGCACCCTTGGTGGAGTCCTGTTTGGCCACCAAGGAAGAAGGCTGGAAGTTCGTGCGCTGGGGCCTGCCCCAGGACGGCAATATCATAGAACCCAGGCCCGCGGTGCTGGCATCCATCGCCCAGTTCGAGGCCGTGCGCGCAGCCGTGGGAGATGAAATCGAAATCTGCTTTGACATTCACACCCGTCTGGATCTGCCGGATGCCCTGTGGCTGTGCCAGGAAGCGGAGGCGTTCCGGCCTTTCTTCATGGAAGACCCGCTGCGCTGTGAAAATCCGGATTCGTTCAAAACCCTGCGGCCCCGGACAACGGTGCCCTTGGCTGCGGGGGAACAGTTCAGCTCCAAGTGGGAGTTCCGCCAGCTGATCGAAGAGGAATGGATTGATTACGCCCGCATCGATCTCTGCATTGCCGGAGGCATTACGGAGGCGCGCAAGATTGCCGGTTGGTGTGAGACCCACTACATCAAGCTGGCCCTGCACAACCCGTTGGGTCCTGTCTCCTCCGCGGCCTGCCTGCAGCTCAATCTGGCCACCCCCAACTTCGGTGTACAGGAACAGCCGGCCCGCCCCGGCACTTTCCTGACCGATGTGGTACCCAACCAGCCGGCATGGGAGGATGGCTATCTGTTGCCACCCCAGGCGCCGGGCCTGGGCATTGAATTCGACCGGGAGGCCGCGCGGCGCGCCCGGGGCACAATCCACGCCATGCCCCGGGTCCAGCGTCTGGACGGTTCGTTCACCAACTGGTAGCTGAAACCTTGACCGCTTGACGGGACCGTTGTCATAGGCATAGTGCCGGCGATCCGGCTGCACCGTATTGCGGTGACGGCGATCCTGCGCTACGGACAGTGCCAGGATGTTGTGACGCCCCGCCGTCACCAGATAGCCCGTCGGGTTTGTCCCGTTCTCTCACCGCCAGGCATGTCTTTGGTTAGGGGACTATATACGTACCCACACCACGCCCGCAGGCCGCGATGCTTTACCGTATACATTTTCCGGTTTCACAGGCCAGCCTACGCTGCCACCTCCACCTGCAGCTGCACCGTCCCCGGACGCCATGTTTTTATCCAACCATTTATCCCGTATGTTCAAAGCCGCGTTTATATCAGCCTTCTTTTCCACATCACATGCACCACAATGATAAACAGATTGGGATTTCCGGTTGGCTTTGCGTACTACCCCACAGTTGTGACAACGTTGTGACGTGTACTTGGGATCTATCTTTTCTGTATAAGTCTTGTAAGTCATATACCGTTCCAGCCGTCCCCACCCGCTGCGCAAGATAGCACGATTGAGCCCTCTCTTCTGAGCCACATTCTTGCCGGGTTTGTCCTTGGAGTCACGGGCACTCTTGGTCATACCCTGAATGTTCAGGTCTTCAAAGATAACCAGATCGTGTATGTCAGCGATGGTACGACTGGTCTGGTGGCACCAGTTCTTTATAACATTCCGCATCTCCCTGTATACCCTTTGTATACGCAACTTAGTGTGTTGCCAACCGTTGCGCTTGAACTCTTGTCGGGCCAACTTCTTCTGCAGACGCCGCAGCTTGGCATCCAGCTCTAGCAGCGCCGGCAGTTCATACCTAACGCCCGTACTTAATGCCACCTGCCCCACGTTCCGGTCGATGCCAAAGGGATTAATAGGTTTACCCGGTCTGGCCGGCCGATGATCCGGTACTTCATACAAGATGGACACATACCAGTTACCAGCTTCATACTTAAACGTGGCTTGCTTGGGCTTACAACCAGCCTAGGGATTCTTGCCGGGCAGCTTCACCCACCCAAGCTTGGGGCTGTAGATCTTCGGGCCCTTAACCTTGATATTACCGGGCACAGGAAACCTGGGCGTGTCCTTGCATTTCCGCTTCCAGACCGGTCGCCCTGTGCCACCCAAGAACCGCTTGTAGGCGTCCGACCAGTGTTGCATGGTGTAGCGCACCGTGTTTGATGGCAACGCGCCCAACCAGGGCATGCCTGCTTGACTTGTACGTACACCTTGCACAGCGAGAAGAACGTGACGGATGGCTTATCGGCTTGGCCGGCCTTGTAGTCGTGCCACTGCTTCTCACAGATTGCCAAGACGTCATTCCCTACCTTGCGGCAAGCCCCGCCGATCCGCATCATCTTGGCCTACTGGGCCTTGCTGCCCGGCCGCACACGCAAGGTAACGCCCCGGTAAACCATGGTCTCTTCTAGGTTCATACCCTATGCTACCTTGCCCTCGCCTGTCTGCTCTGCGGGGTGGGGGTACGTATATAGTCTCCTTTGGTTACAGCACCAGCATCCAGGTACACCGACACTACCGGTTGTCAAGGTGTGGAAGTCGTTGCCCACTGGCAGATGGAGGCGTTGGGCCTGCACTGCATCGACCAGTGTCCCCAACGCCTGCCAAGAGAATACCTTGTTATGACTCTGCGGGACCGGGAGGCAGGAAGCAATGCGGGACTATGGTTCCCTCACAGTACCTGCGTACAAGTGCAAAATGCCCTGTTGCTTTCTCCCGACCTGCATCAAATTACTTCAAGGAAATCCATGTCTTCCAGCAGCGGGAAAGGATTGTGCGGTTCGGTCTGATACCAGACCGTTGTCGCCGCAATGTCGTCCTGCAGGGCCAGGTAGCGTGGCTTGCCTTCCTTGGGGGCACGCCAGCCCAAGGCTTGCAAGGTTACGCACAGGTCCGATTCAAAACGAATCGGATCCATGATATGCCACCGGTACATGCCCAGCCGGGTTTGGCTGTTGTAGAAACCATCCGGCTGAATGACCTGGTGGAAACCCAGGTAGGGGGTGGAAAACAGCCCGTAGGTTTTGTCTACGACATCGCTGAAGCCCCAGGCGCCACCAAAATAGTCTTCCGTGCCCGTGCCACAGATCGTGGGCCATTCCTCATCACCGTCCAGGTAGAACTTCATTTCGCCTTCGCCCCACCACTTGCTGTTGTTGGAACCCCAGGCTACGTAGACGCCGGCGTAGTGTCCCTTGCCGGTGATCCCGTCCACTACCGTAAAGACTTCCTTGTACGGCAGCGGGTTGGCCCGGCGCCAGCTGCTGTGGAAGTAGGCCACATCGTCAGGCACGTCGGTCAGGGTGTAGTCAATCTGATAGAACACGTGTCCGGCCGGATCCGGACTCAGATTTACCAGCTCGATGCGAGCATGCCTGCGAAAGGGCATGGGCCAGTAACTGTTGAAACCTCCGGACGGATTTACGGATATGGGGAGTGAATTGACACGGCAGACTTCGTTCCAGCCGCTACAGAACAGATCGCCAACCGGCACTTCCACCGAGGGATACGCTTCGTTATCCCAATAGATGCGCAGAATCAGGCGACGCCAATAGGCAGGTCTGCAAGTAAACCAGATATGCTGTATCTGACCAGGGCCTTCAATGTCCGCCAGCGTTGCTGTGGCCAAGCCTGCAATGTCGATGCAGGGACTTACCTTCCAGCCACGGCCCAATTCCCGCGCGGCACTGGCACCGGTGCCTTCGGTGGCCATACCGCCTTGGCCTTTGGCTCCCGTGAAATTCTCCGCCGAAATGGAGCGGCTCTGTGCATTGGACAACCGGGCAATGGTACCCAGACTCATGTCCAGTCCGTTGAATGCGTAATTCATAGAAGGTCTCCTTACAGGGAAAGGCCGGTGGGTCCGCGGGTAATCTGGAAGTCTACATTGCCAATCTGCATGGAGCGAACGCGGTGTTGCCCGGACAAAATAGCGCTCATCGTGTCGAATAGACGCTGGATCTGGGTTTCGACTGGGGCCTGTGAATCCCATACCAAGTCCAGGTCTCCGTGCCAGCCGCTGGATGCCGGCAGATCTGTGGCGATCTGGAGTGTGGGAATGAGAGGGTGGCCCTGCACCGGAAACTGGTCTACGTGCACCAGGATAAGGTCAACTCCGGCAGCTCCCAGTCCGGAAAGGATTTCGACCCAGTGCAACGTAGGACATTCCATAATCTGCAAGCCGGATTCCGTGCTGCGTTGCGCATAGGCCAGCGTTGCCTGCTGATCATCTGGCGGCGCCAACGTCTGGGCTAGGCTGGAAGCACCGGGCACTACGACCAGACCACCCTGATGGGCGATGCTGCGAGCACATTGGGCCAGCCAATCCAGACTGCCAGCGTTAGTGGATCCCTGACACGCCATGGCCACCCGCAGCTGATCCAACCCGCCTTCTACCAGTGTCGCTTCCGGGTCGTGTGCAATCTGCTCCTGGAACCAAGCTTCAATCTTGTTCAGGACAGGAACAATACCACCATCCAGCTGGACACTGGCCCAGCCGAGACGGGAGGTATTCACCCCGGCATCTTCCAGCACGTGGAACATGAAGTCATTGTGGGTTTTCTCGCATCCGTGTTCCAGCAGCAGGCAATGGGCCACCTGTGGGTGTTGTACGTATCCGGCCAGAGTCCGGGCATACAAGTCTTCGGATGAGCCGCTGGAGACGCCACAACCCTCGTGATGGACAATGGTGGCAAAATTGCGCGAGCCCAGTGCCTGCGTCAGCCGGCGTACCGCCAAATGGGCGATCTGGCCAGAACAGAGACTAGTGGGGACGATCAGACTGATGGCCTGGGGTACCACCTGTTCTCCCTGTTGCTGACCCTGGTAGTGAAAATCCGGAACAAAGGCACCAGGCATGACAGGTATGGCGTGTCCAGGCAGGGGGACAGAGGGTTCCAGACGGGGTTCGTCATCCGTTTCAAGATTCCAATTCCGCCATAACTGGATCTGGGAATGCCCGGCACGTTCACCTACCGACAGTTGGCCTCCGCTCACTGCCAGGGTCAGGTCATACAGAGATTGTCCCAGCACATCCATGTCGGTGCCATCCAGATAAGCCCCAGCATTGACGTCCATGTCCTCGTGCAGCAGAGCAAAGCGCTCGGACGTCGTCACGATCTTGATGGTGGGCACGAATGGGAAATTGGTGATGGAGCCATTGCCTGTTACAAAAAAGATGATATTGCTGCCACTGGCTACCTGTCCAGCAATGCTTTCCAAGTCGTTGCCTGGACTGTCCATGAAATAAAAGCCGGACTGTGCCATGAGTTCTCCATACTCGATGACCCAGTCGAGCCGGACATCCGGGTGGCGCTTCATGGCCGCGCCGATCGACTTGAGAAATATGTTGTACAGACCACGGAACTTGTTGCCACCAGATGGATTACCTTCTGCGGAATGACCATGGCGGGCAGCCCGCTGCTTGAAGCGTTCCACGACCGCCAGAAAACGTCGGGCTGTAGGCAGGTCCCGGACGTTCTGCAGTACGTACGGCTCGGCCCCAATCAGTTCATCGGTCTCGGCCAGATTGGCGGCGCCCCCGTTGGCAATCAGTTCCCGGGCTACCCAGGCGGCCAGGGGATTGCCCGAAATACCGGAAAAGGCATCTGAGCCGCCACACTGGAGCGCCAGCTTGAGATCGGACACAGGTCTAGCGGCACGAACAACCTCATTGACTTCCGCATACCAGGCACGTACATGTCCGGCCGCCGTGTCCAGGGCTTCGGTAAAGGCAGAAGTGATGGACAGAAACCGGTGCGGCACCTGATCCAGAGGATAGCCGTGGGCTTCCATGTAGTTTTGCAGGAGGGCATTGGTAATCGCTTCGGATCCGTAATCAACTGCCAGGACGGCTCCCACATTAGGGTGAATCAGATAGCCGGCCAGCGTGCGCAGCACCATATCCCGATTGTTCGGATCAGGCACTCCACCCTCCGTATGCGACACCGCGACAATACCATCCACATGGACCAGGCTATCGGCCTCCGGCCGCAGGCGCTCCGCCAGCACCCGTACGAACCCGCCCGCCAAAGACGATGTGCCGAGGAGCAGGATATAGTTACGGGTACCTGTACCGCGTCCACCCGGTCGGGGATATCCCTGAAACTGCGGTGTCAGACCCTGTCCCTGTGTTAGGGCACCGGGCTGGAATGTTGCTTCATCCAGCTGAAACGCTGGGATTTCACTGGCAAAATTCGGTGTGTCAGGCAGATCCAGGGTTACCGAGCGTCCCTTCAGGGCTTCCAGCATGCCATCATTGCAGATGTATTGCCCCGGGGCAATGCTCTCCAGGGCTGTCCCGAAAGGCAGATTCCAGGACTGGACATAATCACCCTGCGCTATGGTGGTGCAGGCAAAGCGGTGCCCTTCCAGCACTGTGGCATCCAGTTCCAGGGTTCCGGTTGCCATGCGGATACAGGTCCCTTTTTCCAGTCGGCGCGTAGCGATAGCGACGTTGTCGCCAGGCATGGGCAACCGGGCGACATCAGCAAAGGCGAGCGAATTCATGTGCTTATCCCCGCAGGTTCAGGAAATGGAGTAACAGGTTTTACCCGTCAAGCTGCACCAGCATCTTGCCGTGATTTGCACCGGTAAAGAGGCCAATGAACGCCTCGGGGGCTTGCTCAATGCCCTGGAACACAGTCTCATGCCATTTTATGTGGCCCTCCTGGAGCCACTGTTGCAGGTCGGTATAGAAGACATCGACTTCCTCCGCAAAATCGGACACGATAAAGCCTTGCAGCTTGATGCGTTTGCCCACGGCTATCATCAGATTTCTGGGACCCGGTGAGGGGGTTTTGTCGTTGTAGTGGGAGATCATGCCGCACAGCGGAATACGTCCCCACATGTTCATGTTACTCAGAGCAGCCTCCAAGTGCGCACCCCCGACGTTCTCAAAATACACATCAACGCCTTTGGGGCATTTGGCCTTCACAGCCTGCTGCAAGTCTGTTTCCTTCCTATAGTTGATGACATCATCTACACCGGCTTCCTCCAGCAGCCATTGTGCCTTGGTGTCTGAGCCCACGCTGCCTACCACATAACAGCCCTGAATTTTGGCAATCTGGCAAACGAGCCCCCCTACGGCACCCGAGGCTGCGGATACAAATACGGTTTCATGAGGCTTAGGTTCACCAATGCGCAGCAAACCAAAGTAGGCTGTTTGCCCGGGCATCCCGGCGATTCCCAGGAACGCCTGGATGGGGGCAATGGAAGTATCGATTTTGCTAAGGCCAATGCCCGAGGAGATGTGATATTCCCGCCAGCCATTCTGATGAAGCACCTCATCCTCCACCTGGAATTGCGGGTGGTTGGAGGCAACTACTTTCCCGACAGCACCCCCCGTCATGACTTCCCCTTCACCGAAGGGTGCCGCATAGGTCTTCAGGTCGCGCATGCGGCCACGCATGTAGGGATCGACCGACATGTACTGATTCCTGATCAGGAGCTGGTTATTTTCCAGTTCCGGCAAAACTGATTCACGGATGGCAAAATTGGCTGCCGTGGGCATGCCTACCGGACGTGATTGCAGAACAACTTCACGGTTGATGATGGACGTCATGGAGATCTCTCCAAGTATGCATGGGGAAGTGGCCAAATGGTTGCAAGGCAAGTGTATCATCCCGGCAGATTTGTCTTGCCAAAGAGGTCGGAAATGCTTGGCGGGAACGGAGGATACCGGCCTGCCATCAGTATGATCGTCTTATCCGACCAGAACAGGATGGTACTTGGTGATGTGCCGATCCGTTGTCCCCACGGGGACATAGAGGTAAGGTACCCGTGACCGGTCTGTATGCCTGTTTCGTGTCATCCGGGCAGCAGGAACGCCTCTGCCCTCTTCATTATACGCATGCGTGCAGGGCGGCAGATGTTAGCTCTGCTGCCAGATATGCATAGTAGGAAGGTAATGGGGACTGGGAGACCGGATTGTGTCTCTGTGATGTGGACCATGGACAGGCATGCATGCCGGCAACGGATATGCGGCACGGGAGTGGATCCAGGATGTCTGACCTGTGGTATCTACTCCTTGGATGCAAGACGGGCTACGGAAAACCCGTAGCCCGTCCCTTGGGCAGCGTCTGTTGGTTGGGGTTTACCTGCCTAGCTTGCGGATGTATCCCGTGTGTCCAGCGTGATGGTCAATTCCAGCGCACGATCATCGCGCCACACTGAAACCTGGATTTCCTCGCCCCCCGTATGGTGCACGAGTAACTCGTGGGCCAGACCCGAGAAAGTATGAATGGGAGTGCCATTGACCGCCGTCAGGAAATCTCCCTCCTGAATGCCGGCAGCGGCCGCCGCCGAGTCTTCACCTACAGCTGAGATATAGGCTCCCTGATATAGGTTGTCCATTGCCATCGCCACTGCCTGGGCGGGGCTGAGATCAGTGCCCGCAACCCCTAACAGGGGATAAGGGTGCTGTGTGCCTTGTGTCAGGGCTGGTATGACGGTCTGGACCATGGCAATGGGCATGCTCAGTTTCGTCTGCGGATTCCAGCTATGCTGGGGCATATGCATGGTGATGCCTACGGCTTCACCATATTCATTGACTAGTGGACTGCCCACCAGACCCGTGAGGCCCACTGCATCGCTTTGAATCAAGTATGGAAGCAATTGGCCACCTGCACCTGTACGCCGGATTTCCATGCTGTTGACCATGCCCTGGGTCAGAGTGCCCATCAGGCTTTCAGGATAGCCAAAGGCAAATACCATATCTCCAATATCCAGTGTGTTATCGCTGGCGAGAGGCAAGGCAGTGAAGTCATGGTCAAGATCAGGAATGCGCAGGACTGCCAGATCTGATTGGGGATCGGCTCCCATAACCTCGGCTGTGTACCATGCACCATCCGCAAAGGTAATGTAGATGGTATCGGCTCCGGCAATGATGCTGTGGTTGGTCATGATATGACCATCATTGTCAATAAAAAAGCCGGCTCCGGTTCGTGGTCTGGCCCGGAAATCAGGTATAGGTATGCCCATGTCTTTGATCTGGGATTCGATGCCCTCTGGCACCTGGCCTCTGATACGCGGGTGTATGCCATCGTCCCCTGTGCTTTCCACCCGGACAACACTGGTGCGGAGAGACTGGTACAGCTGATCCGGACTCAGACTCTGTTGGGTCTGGGCCTGGGAAGCTCCCAGTACAGGCTGCCAGGCAACTGCCAGCAGGACGCTGCTGACCACCACAATCACCAGCACACTGAGGACTGACAGGCGCCTACGGGACTGAAGGGAAACAGGTACAGTATTCATATGTTGTTCTCCGTAACATGTTTGGATTAAGAGTAATACCCGACAGATCCATGTACTTGTCGCATCTGTCTGCAACAAGATTAACCAGATCCGCAACGGGATTGGGTGATGAAATATTGATGCCAGACAAAATCGGGATCAACGTTTCATTAAAAATGGGTATTGACTTGCACAAATGCCGCAGGTACCTGCTTCTGATGGTGGATACACTCCTTCTGTCCTGCGTGGCATGCCTCTGCAATGTAGGGGAAGGTCAACTCTGTGCGGCGAGAGTCACAGTACCGGTCAGTGCGGGACTGGAGGCCGGCAGGGTCCGGGATCAAGGGACCACGGACATGGAAGGTGCAGACTGTAGATATAGAGTATCGCAAATCCCATAAGGTACAGTCTGGACCCAGCCACAAATCTTCCCAAGCCATCAGGACGAGTTTCGCCACTGTGGCAGGACTAACTGCAGAAGCCCTATGGCGCATGATCCAGAATTCGGAGTTAGGGGAATTGACAGGATATGTTATGATAGGAAACATTGGTTGTGGCAGAGGATTTGGTTATGTCTTGGCATGGAATAGCCCAGAATAGTTATATCCCTCGTGGGTCGCGCGGGGAAGGTTGCCCTGCTTGCGATTGTGGTGGCGAAATTTGCTCTGCTTGTGGGAATTGCTCGTGTTGTTGTTGCTCGTGTTGTTCCTGCCGCACATGGCAGGCAACGGGAACGCGTTCGGTGGCTCGCTCAGGTCAGTAACCAGACTGCAGGAAACGCTACAAAAGCCCGTTGCCCGCAACGGGCTTTTTTTGTGGCCTGCGTTTGGAACGGACTGTACAGAATCTGGAGCAAAAAGCAAACGTCACCGCATAGCATGACTGGATCCCACCAATAACCTGAACGTCTTCTATAGCCTTGGATCGAGGAGCAAGCCCTGAAATGCACGTGCACACTTGGAAAGATGCCCTGCGCGACGAGATTCCTGAAGCCTGGGGCCAGGAAATCGACACGTTTGAAGGTCAGATTCAATTGCGGGTTCAGGACGCACTGGATGAAAAAGTATTTGCTGAAACCCGCCTGCGGCGTGGTGTCTACGGCCAGCGCTATGATAACGGCAAGCGGCATGACGGCATCCAGGAACAGCCTCTCCACTTCCCTTCCGGTGATACAACCAAGGGACCTGATACGATGTGGGATGCGCCCGGCATGCAGCGTATCAAGGTGCCATGGGGAGGACTGAAGCCGGACCAGTTGGAAGCCATTGCTGCCCTGGCAGATGAGTATTCGGACGGTATTCTGCACATTACGACCCGGCAAGATGTCCAGCTCCACTTTGTCCATGTCGATGACACCCCGGATCTGATGCGCCGACTGGCTGCGGTGGGCATCACGACGCGGGAAGCCTGCGGCAATTCGGTCAGAAACATCACGGCGTGTCCCTTGGCCGGGGTGTGTCACACGGAAGCTTTCGACGTCACGCCCTATGCGGACGCCCTGACCTTCTATTTGCTGGGTCATGACGATGTCCAGGATTTTGGCCGCAAGTTCAAGATCGCTTTCTCCGGTTGTGAACATGAGGCCTGCGGCCTGGTCATGATGCATGATTTGGGCTTTATCGCCCGGACCCGGTACATCGAGGGGCAGATCGTGCGGGGCTTCGACATGTATGTGGGTGGCGGCCTGGGCGCTGTGCCCCATCAGGCCAAGCTGCTGGCCGAGTTTGTCCGGGAAGACGAAATTCTGCCCTTGTCCCAGGCTGTGTGCCGTGTCTTTGCCCGGCTCGGGGAAAAGCGCAACCGAAATCGGGCGCGGGTCAAGTTCCTGGTCGCCAAGCTGGGGATTGAGGAGTTCCGGACCCTGGTGTTCGCGGAACGGGAAACCTTGCCCCGGGACGAGCGCTGGGCGGCCTTTCTGGATACCCTGGATTCCTTTGCTGAAGCGCCCCTGCGCCAGCCCATTGCCATTGAAGCCCCCAATCAGGATGCAGAGTACCGGAAGTGGCTGGCCTCCAATGTATACCGCCAGCGCCAGCCGGGTTTTTCCGTGGTCCACATCAATCTGCCTCTGGGCGACATCACCGTACACCAGTCCCTGGAACTGGCGAATCTGGCCCGCAAATATGTCGGGGACCACATCCGCACCACCGTGGAACAGAATATTGTGCTGCGCTGGGTTGCGGATCAGGATCTGAAGGAACTGTACGACTGCCTGAAGCCGCTGGGGCTGGCCCTGCCCGGTGCCGGTTCCATCAGTGACATCACGGCCTGCCCGGGGACCGATACCTGCAAGCTGGGCATTGCTTCCTCGCGCGGGCTCGCAGGCGAACTGACCACCCGGTTGGCCGCGCAGCTTGATTCGCTACCGGAATCTGTCCGCAACCTGAAGATCAAGATCAGCGGGTGCTTCAATTCCTGCGGCCAGCATCACGTCGCCGATATCGGTTTCTTCGGCAACAGCCGACACCGCAACCAGCGTACCGTACCCCATTTTCAGGTTGTACTGGGTGGACAGTGGCAGGAAAACGCGCACAGTTACGGCTTGGCGGTAGGTGCCGTCCCCTCCAAGCGGGTGCCCGATGTCCTGGACACGCTGACCCGCAAGTTCCACCACGAGCGGGCCGAGGATGAATCCTTCCAGGCCTGGGTACAGCGTTATGGCAAGAAGGGCATTCGGGATTTGCTCAAGGCGTTCACCGAGATTCCCCGGTACGAAAAGGATGCCGGCTATTACAGCGATTGGGGCGATCCCCGGGAATTCACGATCGGCGATATCGGCGTGGGTGAGTGCGCCGGCGAAGTCGTGTCCCTGTTTACGATGGAGGTGGCACGGGCCGAAGCCGAGGCCTTCGATGCCCTGATCGCCCTGGATGAAGGACAACCGGATACCGCCTATGTCCGGGCCGTCAATGCCATGTATCTGGCGGCGCGCTCCCTGCTCCGGGGCCAGGCGGTGGATATCGGGTATGACCGGGACGAAATCCTGGACCAGTTCCGGACGCGTTTCTATGACACGGAACTGTTCTTCGATCAGTACGCCAAGGGCAAATTCGCCCAGTACCTGTTCAAGCACCACACGGAACCGCTCACGGAACCTGACACGGATCAGGCGCATGCCACGATTGAAGAGGCCAACCTGTTCATCGAAGCCGCCTATGCCTGCGATGGACGACTGATGGCCCTGGAAGCGGCCAAAGGCATTCAGCTCTAACGGGAAGCAAAGGTTATGCAGCAACCACAACGAATTGGCATCCGCTTTGAAATCCACCAGCCGGCCACGGTGGATCTGGAGGCGGTGATTCCCGTTTTCCATCGCTGGATTCAGGAACGGAAACTGGAGGCCATGATGATCGACGTGGCCGACTACAAGCATGTACAGGAAGGGCCTGGTGTGATCCTGCTCGGTCACGCCGATGATCTGGGCATCGACAATGGCGTCGCCTACGGCAGCGATGTACAGGGCTTCTACTATGTGCGCAAACACGCGCGTCTGCCTGATATCCAGCCCTTGGGTGTGCGGTTGCAGGAGATATGGCAAAGCGCCCTGCAGGCGGCCGCACTCCTGGAACAGGAGACGGCTCTGCAGGTGGTGATTGACCCGACCCGGATCCAGTTGACCATCCTGGATCGCCTGGCGTATCCCTGTACCCGGGAAGCCCTGGACGCGGTGCGTTCGGAGATTGCCGCATTCTTTGCCGGGGCCCTGGGGACGGAGGCCCTGTCGCTGTCCCATCGGGATCCGGATCCACGGTATCCCATGACCTGGCAGATCACGGCGGAAGGAGACTTTTCTCTGACTGCCCTGCTGGACGGTCTGGAGGCTGGTGCCTGAACGGGCAGGTGATGTGAATTCATGACCGCCACTGTGGAGCAGAAACCGGTGCCGTCCCCGGATATCGTCCGCTTCCAACCCTATGTCCAGGCCTTGGGGCGTGGGGAAACGTTGCGCCGGGATCTGACACGGGAGGAAGCCCGGGATGCGCTGGACATGATTCTGGCCGGGCGAGCGACCGCCGCCCAGATGGGAGCCTTTTTCATGACCCAGCGGGTCAAGGGCGAGTCCAGCGCAGAAATACGGGGCTTTGTCGATGCTGTCCGGGCCCGCTGGCTCATCCCTGTGTGTCCTGCTGTGACCCCGGTCCTGGATATGGCCGTACCCTATGACGGCAAGACTCGCACGGCCCAGCTGACGCCGGCGATTGCGGTGATCGTGGCCGCCTGTGGCTTGCCTGTCCTTTTGCACGGCGATCAGGGCGTTCCCACCAAAGCCGGCGTTACGCCAGCCCATGTCCTGGCCGGACTGGGGATCAATACCGAGCTTGCGCCCCGGGCAGCGTCCGCCATGCTGGACGCTGTGGGTCTGGCTTACTGTGGAGCCCACACGTTCATGCCGGCCTGGCATGCCTTGCTGCCCATGCGGGAGGAATTCGGCTTGCGCACGGTCCTGAACACCGTGGAGAAACTGGTTAATCCGGCCTCCGCCGCGTTTCAGGTTACAGGCTTTTACCACACGAAGTACATTGACCAGATGCGCACGGTGCAGACGGGCCAGGCAGCCAGCTGGATCGTGCAGGGGGAGGAAGGTTCCATCGAGATGCGCGCAGGCCGCAAGACCCGCCTCTACGGCGTGACGGCGGAGGCCATGCATGTACTGGATCCGGAGGCGCTCGGCTTTCCGGAAAAGACGCCTGTAGAGGGTGGTGCCGAGCCGGCGGCCCATATAGCCCAAAATCAGGCTGCCCTCGGGGATCAGGACAGTGCCGCACGGGACCAGGCCGTACTGTCTGCCGGCGTCATTCTGGGCGTGTTCGGTGTATGTCCCACCTTTGCCGCGGGGATAAACGCGGCGACTCAGGCTTTGACCACGGGCCGGGCGGCCAGGCTATTGGCCCAGGCCCAATCGTATTCATGCTCTTGAAACCAAGGGAAAAACATGTTGCCATCCACTTCCTTCTTCGCGACCAGTGCCGGTCGACCGGCCTATATCACAGCTCGTTACCTGGAAAGGCTCAATGCCGAATTTGAAGCGGTTTCGGCAGAACATATCCTGCGCTGGTGTATGGGTCTGTTCAAGGATGGGACATCCCTGGGCACTTCGTTCGGACCGTCGGGATTGATGATGATGGACATTGCCCTGCAAATCGATCCGGCGATCGACATCTATTACCTGGACACACAGTTCCTGTTTCAGGAAACGCACGAGCAGATTGTCCGAATGGAAGAGCATTACCAGCGCAGTTTCCGCCGGGTTCTGCCTTTCATTTCCATTGAAGAGCAGGAAGAGCGGTTCGGGAAGAACCTCTATTACCGCAATCCCAACGAATGCTGCAAAATGCGCAAGGTCTTTACGCAGATCCACGCGCTCCAGGACAGTACGGCCTGGCTCACCGCCATTCGCCGGGATCAGGCACCGACCCGGGCCCGGACCCCGTTCGTATCTTGGAACGACAAATTCAACGTCGTCAAGATATCGCCCATGGCCAAGGTGAGTCGGGATGAGGTATGGACCTATATCCGACAGCACAATTTGCCCTATAATGCCTTGCATGATCAAGGGTATCCCTCAATAGGCTGCTGGCCCTGCACCCAGCCCGTAGCCGCGGGCGAAGACGAACGGGCAGGCCGCTGGAAGAACATGGCCAAGACGGAATGCGGTCTGCAGACCGATGACACGATGGACGTGAAACTGCCTGCTTCCCTGCCATGGATGGCATCCTCCTAGTCGGTCATGGCAGCCTGCGCGCTGACAGCGCACAGGCCATGGCGGCCGTGGCGGACATGCTGCGCGCCCGGCAGGCGGCGCATGTGGAAGCCTGTTTTCTGAATTACGGTACCCCTACCGTCTCAGAGGCGGCCGCCTGCCTGCTGGCCCAGGGCGTGTCCCGCATCACGGTACAGCCCTATTTCCTGGTGACGGGCCAGTATGTCCTCCAGGATCTGCCAGCCCAGGTGCACCAGCTGGCCCGGCAGCATCCCGAGGCCCATTTTCACATCGCTCCAGTCATGGGGGAACACCGCCTCATGCTGGCCATGCTGCAGGACAAGATGGAGGCGTATGTCGCGGAACAGGGTCGGGCGCCCGACACCTTCATTCTGGTGGCGCACGGTTCCCCCTATCCGGAAGCGAACCGGCAGGTCCAGCGTATTGCCCGGCGCTTGCAACAGCAGACGGGAGTTGCAGGCATAGAGACAGCTTTCCTGGAACTGGAAGCCCCGGATCTGGCCGCTTGCTGTCAGACGGCACTGGCTGCCGGCCGCCGCCATATTGCCGTCATCCCCTTTTTCCTGCATGCTGGGCGGCATGTCATGGAAGACTTGCCGCGTATACTGGCCAAGGTCAGGCACAGTGCACCACCCGACAGCCAGTTGACTCTTGCGCCGCCGCTGGATGACGCCGACGCGCTTGCCGCCGTCATTTTTGACCAGTGTGCCACGTGCCAGCAGCAAAATTGGGGCACTACCCTGCAGGTACGACAGAACCGACAACCCTCCTCTTCCCCGGATCAGGCAACTACAGCACATGTCAGGCAAAGCCTATTTGGTCGGCGCGGGACCGGGCAGTCCCGATTTGATCACCCTGCGCGGGGCACGCCTGCTGCAGAAGGCTGACGTTGTCGTCCACGATCGCCTCGTGGATCCACAGGTACTGGCCCTGACGCGTGCCGGGGCCAGGATCATAGATGTCGGCAAAACGCCCGGGGACAGGTGCCGGACACAGGACGACATCAACCGGCTGCTGGTAGAGCTGGTGCAAGCAGGCAACCAGGTCGTGCGTCTGAAGGGTGGCGATCCCTTCATTTTTGGACGTGGCCAGGAAGAACGGGACGCCCTGCAACAGGCGGGCTGTGCGGTGGAAATCGTACCGGGTGTGAGTTCTGTGACCGGTGTGCCGGCCGTAGCCGGCGTACCCCTGACGCATCGCGACGTGGCGTCTGACTTTGCCGTGATCACGGGGCATTTTGCCCGGGACAAAAGCCAGCAGCGCGCCAACTGGGATGCCTTGGCCCGCATGGACACCCTCGTAGTGCTCATGGGGGTGGGGGCAGCACCGGAAATCCAGGCTGCATTGCTGGATGCAGGCAGGTCGCCAACGACACCGGCCCTGGTCATATCCCGGGGATCCTGGGCGGACCAGGCCATACGGCAGACGGATCTGGCGCATCTGGCCACAACCATACAGACAGCCCGGTTGTCCAACCCGGCTCTCATCATTCTGGGGGATGTCGTGCATTTTCAGGAGGTCCAGCCTGAAGATGGCAACCGTGCGCAGGAGGCTGAAGCCCCGTCTGTGGTTGCCCGGCGGGATGAGGAACACCGTAGCCAGGGAGAAGGTCTCTACCCCCTGACGCTTACCCGTCTCAGGGGCCGGAAGGTGCTGGTAGTGGGCGGTGGACCGGTAGGGACACGCAAGTGCCGGCGTCTGCTGGCGGCCGGTGCCCGGGTAGTGCTGTGCAGTCCCACACTCACGCCAGAACTGGAAGATCTGGCCGTGCACGGTGAGATTACCTGGCACCGCAGACATTATCAGACTGAAGATCTGACAGGCATACTGCTGGTATTTGCCGCCACCAACGACCACGGGGTCAACGCGCAGATTGCCCGGGATGCCGCTGCCCACAACATCCTTTGCAATGTGGCGACTGATTCACGGGGCGGTGATTTCAGGGTGCCGGCCCTGACTTGGACAGAAGACTGTCTGGTGGCTGTTACATCCTTTGCCGGTGATCCGCGTACCGCCCAGCAGGTGCGGGATGCGATCAGAACATGGCTCGCCCTTGTGGACGATCGCAATTTCCCCGCATACTGAAACCATGTTGCCCGGAGCATGACCCGTGGTGACGGGCCGCGAACCGGAAAGCGTGCATGCCGCAAACAGGCTGTCTTGGTGATACCCATGGCCTGCGCTGTCTGTCATGGTTTTGCCGGCTGCCTTGCGCGCTGCTTGCAAACAGCATCATGCGGCACGTCACGGCATCAACTTGCATGATTGTCCGGTGTATGCTGTCACCGGCATGCAGAAGCCGGATCCGCAAATTGGGTAGCAAGTGAGTTCCTTATGCCGCGGGCGTGTACTCCAAGGCTGTCTGTAACGCCTCAGCGATGGCATCGACATCGTATACACAGCCACCCCAGGTTCCCCCACTGGCATTCTGCAGGATAGCCCACAGACGGGTATCGTCGGGTAAAAGTTCATCAGGGTGCAGATCGGGATGTGGTGACCGGGCCTCCAGGATGGTGGCACCGTCAGCAGGCGTCACAGGTTCGCCGGCCGCATCGCCCACAAAATCCAGGGACCCGGTGAGACGGACGGTGTCAATCTCGATTTGGATCCGATCCCCGTCACGCAGGCGGCCCAGGGGGCCTTGGGCCAAGGCTTCCGGACCAATATGTCCGATACAGGCGCCGGTACTGACGCCACTGAACCGGGCATCCGTGATCAGGGCGACATGTTTGCCCCATTCCAGATAGCGCAGTGCTGACGTGAGTTGGTAGGTCTCTTCCATACCGCTGCCGGCAGGACCACGCCCCATGAGGACAATGACGTCACCCGGCTGTACAGGGCTGTCGGTCAGGCCCTTGATGGCCTTGATGGCATCCCTCTCGCGCGTGAAAACCCGGGCTGGTCCCGTCATCCGGAACACGCCCTGATCATCCAGTACATCAGGGTCGATGGATGTACTCTTGATGACGGAGCCTTGCGGGGCCAGATTGCCCATGGGAAATGTAACGGTACTGGTCATGCCGCGGGCACGGGCACGGTCGGGCGCCAGGATAACGTCGGTGGCGTCTATGTTGTCCTGTTCCTGGAGGATGGTCTTGACCCGCTGCCGCCTTTCACTGCGTTCCCACTGGTCCAGATTGTCACCCAGACGGAGGCCCGTGGCGGTCATGGCGTCCAGATGCAGCAAGCCATGATCCCGCAGATGCAGCATGGCTTCCGGTACACCGCCGGCCAGAAATGCCTGGACCGTCACAAAACCCTTGGGCCCGTTGGGCAAAACGTCCACCAGGCGGGGAACCAGGTGATTGATCCGCTGCCAGTCCTCTACGGCTGGTCGTCTGAGGCCAGCGGCATGGGCAATGGCCGGAATGTGCAGTAGCAGATTGGTGCTGCCCCCGAACGCGGCATGGACCACCATGGCGTTTTCCAGTGATGCGTCCGTCAGTATGTCCCGGGCTGTCAGCCCCTGCTGGTACAGCGACATCAAAGCTGTGGCTGACTGCCGGGCCATGTCACGCCAGACAGGTTGGCCCGAAGGCGCCAGTGCAGAATGGGTGATGGCCAGGCCCAGGGCTTCGGCCACCACTTGGCTGGTGCCTGCGGTGCCCAGAAACTGGCAGCCGCCGCCAGGCGAGGCGCAGGCTTTACAGCCCAGAGCCGCCGCTTCTTCCAGGGATATCTGATCCTGGGCGTACCGGACACCGATCGTCTGTATCTTGCCGGCGTCTTCACCTACAGTCGGCGGCAGTGTCACCCCGCCGGGCACGACGACTACAGGCAGGCGGGATTGAGCCGCCAACGCAATCATCATGGCGGGCAGTCCCTTGTCGCAGGTGGCTACCCCCAATACGCCTTTCCGGGTAGGCAGGGAACGTATCAGGCGGCGCATGACCATGGCGGCATCGTTCCGGTACGCCAGGCTGTCGAACATCCCCACTGTGCCCTGGGTCCGGCCATCGCAGGGATCACTCACGTAGCCGGCGAAAGGCGTGCAGTTCCATGCCGTGAAAGTCCGGGCAGCCTCTTCCATGAGCAGTCCCACTTCCCAGTGTCCGGTATGATAACCGAGTGCAATGGGTGTGCCGTCAGGGGCCCGAATGCCGCCCTGGGTGGACAGGATCAGGAATTCCGGCTGGCGCAGACGGCCGGGTTGCCAGCCCATGCCGGCATTCTGGGTCAGGCCGAACAGATTGCCGCTGGGGGCATGGCGCAGCATATCGTCATCC
Source organism: Caldilineaceae bacterium (assembly GCA_965200385.1). Classification (GTDB taxonomy): domain Bacteria; phylum Chloroflexota; class Anaerolineae; order Caldilineales; family Caldilineaceae; genus Bin34. The sequence goes on along the minus strand of OZ241342.1, from coordinate 1,831,863 downwards.
AGCGGCAGCGATCCTTCAGGGCCTGCACTCGAGGTGGCAATCCGGTAGATGTCCGCTGCCGCATCGTCAATGTCAAATCGGGGTTGGGACTGGTCCATGTCAATTAACCTGCTGTGCTGTCAAGATCAGGACGGGACCGCACCGCCACCGCACACAGGTTGCATGTGTGCGGAAGGGCAACGGTTGCAGAGACTTATTGTTTACATAAAGCAAAATATGACCCAGGATCAGGGGGCAGTTCAGGGCACGGCCGCGCCGGCATACAGTGCGTGGGGACATGGCTGCCGGCCCTGACCGGCGCCGATGCATCCGGTCAGGGCAACCGCAGACCATGCCCTACAGCGTACAGGCTACAGGAGTGGATCAGCCACCGCTTTCATGGAATCGAGGTAGTCCCACTCTGTGCGGCCTGCTGCCATCGGCTGGTCAAAGATCAGGGACAGGGGCCCGGTGAATCCAGCGTCCAGCAAGACCCGGATACCACCTTCCAGATCATCCGGGATAATCCGCCCGTCACTGTGGTATTGGGCTTTGGCATGTCCGGACGTGGCATAGGGCGCTATCTTGCCGAATTCCGTATACCGGTCCGGACCCTTGAAATTTCCAAAGTCCGCACAGATAGTGATCTGGCCGTTACACAATTTCAGAATGGCAAGCAGCTGATCTGCCCGCAGAGACAGGGCCTTGAAGTTCTCTGTGATGACCTTGACGCCCCGTTCCCGGCCATAGGCATGCAGCTCCAGCAGAGTACGGGCACTAAGCCGGATCACCTCGTGTGAGGTCAAATCTCCACCGTTGGCCTGGATGCTTCTGTCTCCGGCAATGACGCGGGCCGCCTGGGCCCCCAATTCACTGGCGGTATCGATCCAGCCCCGGATCCATTCCCCGTCGCGTTGCCGGATCGCCAGATCGGCGGCGGTGATGTCCCCGTCGTCGATCAGAATGGAATACAGTTCCACATGGGCCTGCTTGGCCTCAGCTGCCAATTCGGCCAGAAACGCCCTGTCCCGGGTCGGAAAGTGGAAGTGGCAAATCTCCAGCGTATGAATACCGTGCCGGGCTGCCTGTGCCGGCAGTTCCAGCAAGGACATCTCGGCCGCCGGGTTGGGCTCTGTCCGTTTGGCCGGATCGAAGGTGTCCAGCCACACGGAACCCAAGGCTCTATGCAGACTCCAGGATGATACAGAGGTGCGCGAATTCATTTTCAGTCCTCCTTGCCATGACAGATTACAACGCCTGATTTTGCATGAGATGCTCCACTTCACTGCGCCGCGGCAAGCCATTGCGGGAACCTACGGTACAGCAGCACAAGGCCGCTGTGGCACTGGCGAAGCGCAGCAGCCGGTTCCAGTCCATGCCTTCGGCTACACCGCCGGCATAGGCGCCGTGAAAGGCGTCACCGGCGCCATTGGTATCACGAGCCGGAACCTGATAGGCGGGCAGAGCCCCCTGTTTTTCCTGTTTCATCCAGACCAGTCCCTTGTCGCCCCGTGTTACCACAACGTTCGGTGCCAGCCGGGACAGAGCCGCCAGAACCTCCGGTATGGTCTTGCGGCCAGTGTAGCCATAGGCGAAGCGCTCGGAGGCCACCAGGTGATCGACACATGCGGCCATGTTGTTGGTCCGCACCGAGACGCCATCGGCATCCAGTACGGTAGGGATATGCCTGTGCCTGGCTTCGGCCAGCACCGCATGAGCCAGTTGCGTCTGGTGTCCGTCTACCAGGATCACATGGGGCTGCAGGGTGGCCAAATTCAGGGCATCAGCCGGATACTGGGGTTGTTGTCCCCGGTACGCTACCAGGGTACGGCGTCCATCCGGCTTCACCAGGATGGTGGATACGCCTGTGGGGGCCTCTGTACGCAACAGATAGTCTGTGTTGACGCCGTGCGCCTGCAGCTCGGCGGCATGGGCATCGCCGAAGGCGTCCTGGCCCAGGAAAGAAGCCAGAATCACATCGTACCCCAAGCGGCCTGCAGCCGCTGCGGCATTGGCCGCCAGGCCGCCGCCACAACCGGTGAAGTCCAGGGCATTGCCTTTCTCATCGGCACCCATATGGTGCTCGACGGCGAAGGTCAGATCGTAACAGGCATAGCCAATGGCCAAAATACGGGGTGATGGCACAGGGCACAATCCTTGGATCGGATCATCCGGAACCAGACATGGGCAGGCCCTACTGCACAGGGAAGGGCACTGGAAAGAAAAAAACCGACCTATCCGACAGGCTTGACCGGTCCGCAGCAGCCTCCTGTCCGGTTGGCTGCAGATGGTCCATGGTACTTTATTTTGGGGCCAGGGACCAGCTGTCCGGCACCGCCGGGATCACTCTTCGTACAGAAAACACGCTGCCTGGTGATTCCGTTCCCCGACGGCAAAAGGCGGCGGGGTCAGTTTCAGACAGCGATCCATGCGGTGGACACAGCGCGGATAAAAACGGCAGCCACTGTCCACGCTAACGCGCATCTCCTCGTCGTCGATGGTCGTCGCTTCTTCGCCGCCCCATTTCACCGTCGGATCCGGTACCGGAATGGAATCCAGCAACAGCTGGACATAAGGGTGTTTCGGATTCTCGATGACACGGGTAGTCTCGCCTCTTTCCGCGATCGTACCCTGATAGAGCAGGTAGATGTTGTCGCCAATCTGGTACGCTGTGCTCAGGTCATGCGTAATGTAGAGGAATGAAATACCTTCCTCTTCCTTGAGCCGCATCATGATGTCGAGGATCATGGCCCGCAACGAGGCATCTACCATGGACACCGGCTCATCGGCTACAATCAGCCGCGGTTTCAACATATAGGCACGCGCCATCATCATGCGCTGGCGCTGGCCACCGCTCAGCTGATGAGGGTATTTCTCCAACACTTCCTCGCCCCGCATGCCCACTATGTTGAGTGCGCTTTCAATCATCTCGCGGCCTTCCACCGCATTGCGGGCCATCTTGAAGTTGCGTATGATGAGATCGAAGACATGCTTGACCCGGTAGAACGGGTTGTAGACCGCATAGGGGTCCTGAAAGACGGCCTGGACCTCGCGACGGTAGTTCAGGCGGTCCTGGGCCGTCATGGCGGACAAATCCTTGCCGCGGTACATGATCTGGCCGGAGGTCAGCTTCACAAAACCCAGAACCAGGTTGGCCAAAGTGGACTTCCCGCTGCCGGACTCGCCGGCAATGGTCGTGATCGTGGCCGGTGAGTCATCGATGGTCAGGTTGTAGTCCTGCAGAGCCACCGTGACCGGACCGGTACTGAGCAGGCCACCGCCGTAGATCTTGGTGGCGTCCTTGATTTCCAACAGTGGGGGCATGAGCAAACGTCTCGCTATTGACCGCCGGGCCGGGAGGGAACGGCGGGGGACTACAGCACACGGGTGCCGTCATCCTCGTACAGATGACAGGCAGTCTGGTGCTGGGGGCGCAACTCCCGCTGCATGGGCTCTACTTCGCGGCATACATCCATCACAAACGGACAGCGGAACTGGAAGATGCAGCCGGTTATGTCCGTGCGCAGGTCATGGGTCAGGCCTTCGGTCAGTTTCAGCGGTTTGCGTTCCCGGATCGAAGGAATCGATTCGATAAGCAGCTGGGTATAGGGATGGAGCTGATCCTGGAAAATCGACTCCACCGGCGCGATTTCCACCATTTTGCCGGCGTACATGACGGCGAGCCGATCCACCAGCTGGGCCATCAGGCCCATGTCGTGGCCAATCACGATCATCGACACGCCCAGCTGTTCCTTGACGTTCAGGAGCGTTTCGCCCACGACCCGCTGCACGATCACGTCCAGCGCGCTGGTAGGTTCGTCCGCAATCACCAGCACCGGATTCAGGGCAATGGCCATGGCAATGCAGGCCCGCTGCTTCATCCCGCCACTCAGTTCGTGGGGATACATATCGTAGACCCGGCTCGGGAGACCCACCAGGGACAGCAGATTCAGGATACGTTCCCGCAGTTCCCGGTTGGGGATCCGCCCTTCATGGGTCTGGATGGCGTCCTTGATCTGGGAGCTGATCCGCATGACGGGGTTGAGGGAATTCATCGCGCCCTGGGGAATCAGGGACAGCTTGGTCCACCGGACGTCGCGCAGTTCACTGCCTTCCAGCTGTGCCAGATCGATGCCGTCCAGATTGATGGCACCGCCCACAATGCGACCGGGAGGCTGGACCAGGCGGAGAATCGCCATCGCGGTGGTGGTCTTGCCACAGCCTGACTCGCCCACCAGGCCTACAATTTCGCCTTTCCGGATGGCGAAGGATACGTTGTCTACCGCCCGGACGTTGCCTGTGGGTGTAGCGTAATACACCTGCAGGCTGTCCACTTCCAGGACGTTGTCTGCGTCCAGTGTGGCCACGGGCATACCCGCTTGGCCCGTAGTGTGTGAAATAGTCGCGGTCATTGAGACTGTATTCCCCGGAGGCGTGGATTGGCGATTTCGTCCAGTCCCACCGTCATCAGAAACAGTCCGGTGAACACCACAATCAGGGCGACAATCGGAGTACCCCACCACCACCACATGCCGCGGAACAGGGCTGACACGGCCATGGCGTGGTAAATGGTCATGCCCATGGTCGGGATCCGGGTATCGCCCAGCCCCAGGGCCTCCAGGCCGGTAGCGGCCAGAATGGCACCGGATACGTTGCCGGTCAGGCTGGCCGCCAGGTACGGCAGCATGTTGGGCAACATTTCCTGGAACAGGACGGAAAAGGTGTTGGCCCCGGACAGCCGGGCCATCTGCACGTAACCCCGTTCACGCATGGACAGCACTTGGGCCCGCAGCAGACGGGTGGGACCAGGCCAGGCAAAGGCCGCCAGCAACAGGGCCAGGACGGTAACGCTCATGCGAGAAATGAAGGCCGAAATCACGATGAGAATGGCCAGGGCCGGAATGGTGATGATCGAATCGGCCAGGGTCCGGATCACGGCATCAACCCAGCCGCCGGCAAAACCGGCCGTGAAACCCAGGATCACGCCGATCAGCATGCCCGCCCCGGCGGCTACCAGGCCAATATACAGGGAGCGGGGAGCACCGACCAGCAGGACAGCCAGCATATCCCGGCCGTCGCTGTCTGTGCCCAGGGGATGGTCCGGGGTCGTTTCGCCAAAGAAGGGACTGTCGTTGTTGGTCCAGACCGGTGGAACGTTGAGGGGGGTGGAGGCGACCCGGGCCAGCGTGGTGTCCCACAGGCCCAAGGGGCCTGCCAGGCCCATCAGCAGGATAAGACCGATCATGCCCAGGCCGATCAGGAATTTGGCGTTCAGCCAAGGCGAATCCCAGGTGTTCAAGCGGAGCCGGGACACCGGAGCGGCATCGGCTGTGTTCGCAGTGCTCATTCTGTGCCTTTCTGGTAGGTAATGCGGGGATCGATCATGGGGTACAGAAGATCCAGGATGAGTACGGCCGTGGCTACGCCCACGATCAGCATGAACACGATGCCCTGAATCACCGTATAGTCGGCGGTAATAATGGCCTGATACAGAAAGTAGCCCAGACCCGGATACCCGAAGATAAACTCCACGAGGAGGGCTCCCCCGGCTACGGCGCCCAGGTTGAGGGCCAAGGCGGTGACTTGGGGCAACATGGAATTACGGATGCCGTAAAACCAGAAGATGCGCCGGGAACGCAGGCCCTTGGCGTCGGCCAGGATCATGTAGTCCTCACCGTCGGTCGTCACCAGCATGCCGCGCATGCCCAGGGCCCAGAAGCCCATGGACGTCACGACAATGGAGAAGACCGGCAGGGTACCGTGCCAGATCACGCTGACGATGAAGTCCCAGTTGAGACCCGGTTCCAGGCCGCGGCCGTAGTTGCCGTAGGCCGGAAACACCTTCCACCTGAAGGCCAGCAGTGAAATGAGCAGGATGCCGAACATGAAGAAGGGAATGGCGGTGAAGGTCAGGGTGGCCGGCAGGATGTTGCGGACCATGCCCGGTACGCGGCGCCAGGCCATCAGGGCTCCTACCATGTTGCCGAGGGCGAAAGACAACAGCAGGGACACGGTGACCATGCTGATGGTCCAGGGCAGGGAACGGCCAATGATATCCGTAACCCGGGCCGGGAAATTGGCCAGGGAATACCCCAGATCCATCCGGGACATGTTGCCCAAATAGCGGAGATACTGCATGTGCAGGGGGCCGTCAAGACCGAAGCGGACACGCCAGGCCTCGATCAGTTCGGCTGAATTCTCAACGAAACCCGCCTGCTGGACCAACCGTTCTACCATGGCGGTGACCGGATCGCCGGGAGCCAGACGGGGAATGACGAAGATCAGGGACGAGCCGATCCATATGGTCAGAAACCACATGCCCAGTCTGCGCAGAAAGTAGGAAAGGGTCAGTTCGCCCATGTTGTGTTTGGTGGGTGATGCCCTAGGGATTCAAGACAGGAAATGCAGGGAGGCGGCAAGTCCATGGGGCTGCCGCCTCCCTGCCAGGCTACACGATTTCGGACAGGCTACCGAATCTAGTTGGCGCCTGTGGACTCGATTTCGTGGATGATGTCATGGGTGTGCTGCCACCAGGTCGGCGGATGCACGTACTGGTTGTCATACGTGGGCCAATTGGTCCAATAGGTTTCCAGGAAGGGAATGATCTTCTTGGCTTCGGTGATGGGAATCACGGGCAGCTCTTCAAAGACCAGCGCGGTGGCTTCAAGGAAGAGGGGTTCAATGGCAGGGTCGCCCAAGGGCAGACCGCCCATTTCATCGACCAGAGCCCCGTACTGCTGGGCATTTTCGGTGTTCCAGCGCCAGCTGTTCTTGTTGGCGCGTTCGCCGACGGGCACATACCAGGAGGGGTTGAAGTTGTCCATGGTCGCCCACGGTTCATTGACGGAACCACAGGTCTGCCAGCCCATGCGCGAAACGAAGTTGCCGTTGCGGAAGTTGTCACCCCAGGTCTGGCCCGCTTCGTTGCGGTGCACGGCATTGATGCCCACACGCTGGAACTGTTCCACCAGCACCTGCGCGATGCGCTTCTTCTCGATGAAACCCTCGTGGGTGGTGATGTCCAGCGCCAGTTCTTCGCCGTCCTTCATCCAGTACCCGTCACCCTCACGCGTCCAGCCCTTGGATTCCAGGATTTCGGCCGTCAGGGACGGATCGTAGGTGAAGAGCCGTTCCAGGTCCCAGGCACCGGCTTCAATGGCCTTGTCGACCAGGGCGTCCAGGGGCGGATAGGCCGGGAAGTAGTGCCGGTTCTTGAGCGTGGTGCCTTCATAGGCAATCTCTACGATTTCATCGCGGTCGATCGCGTAGTTGATGGCCCAGCGGATTTCCGGATCGTCAAAAGGCGCTACTTCCGTGTTGAACTCGAAGGTGCGGGAGCACGGGTCGGGGACCCAGGCCAGCGGCATCTCGTTGAACCAGGTGATGACATCCGGATTCTGGGCCTTCAGTGCCTGCAGCTGCCCCAGGGTGATGTCCATCAGGCTGTCAATGCCACCGGCGGCCATGTTGTTCACGGCCGTCTCGTCCGAGGCGCTGCGGATCCAGATCAGCTTCTTGGGTTCCGGCAATTCCTTCCAGCCCGCTTTGGCGCCCCACCAATCGTCGTTGCGCACGTAGCTGAATTCTGTGGGACTGATGGTGTCCAGCAGGTACGGGCCCGTGAAGACCGGCCAGCCCTGGTCCGGATCGTAGTTCTTGAAGGTCAGGGGATCCTGACTGCTCCAGATGTGTTCCGGCAGAATGATGGGTCCACCCCAAATCCGAACCGACCAGTTGTCCAGCTGGAAGCGCGGATTGGGCTTGGACAGGTTGAAGGTCACCGTGAAATCATCCACCTTTTCCACGCTGTCTACCCACGACTGCAGGCCGGCGGCGTAGTTCATCTCCGTGTTCTCCAGCAGCAGACCCATGGTGAACACCACGTCGTCGGCATTGAACGCCTCGCCGTCACTCCATTCCACACCCTTGCGGATGTTCAGGGTCCAGACGTCAAAGGTCTCATTGGGGATCATGGACTCGCCCAGCCAGGGTTCGATTTCACCCGTCTGGTAGTTCAGGATGAACAGGGGTTCCTGCACTGCCTGATGCATGCCCTGGTTGCGCAGGCCACCGGGCACGTAGGGGTTCATCAGTTCCGGATCGGCGAATTGGCCACCACGGGCGTCAACCTCGAAAATGACGGTCTCGGCACGCGAAGCGTTGGAGTAATCCTCCATCATCATATCGTCTTCCGCTGCCTCGGACATGGCGTCCCCGGCATCGGTTTCCGTCTGGATTGCGGGTGTACCACAGGCAGTGGCGGCCAGGGCCAACAGCAACAATACACTGATGAACGACAGTAATCGCAACTTCATATCTTTCTCCTCACGACGAATAAGTGGATACTCATTGCGCTCAGGGGAACAACCTTAAGGTTCAATGAAAAGCCACCGTGGCATGTTGGTCGCCCATATGCGTCAATGTGAATTGGGAATGCCTATCGTAGCATTGAGGGTAACCCCAAATCAAAATTTGCCCCCTTGCTTTACTCTCATCGCTGGCTGGACCGGGCAAGGTCCCACCGCTGCGCCAGGATCAGAAGATCACCGGAGCACCGTTGTCCACCACCAGCCTGCCGCTGTTTGCTCCGCAGGCTGCCGCTCATACCGGCTACAGACAGGGCAAGGGATATGACAACTGCCTGGTGCCGGGTCCAGGCGACAGGGAGACAAAGCGGCCCTCATCCGGCTGGCCGGAGGCGGCTTCACTCCCACTGGGTACCTGTAACATTGGCCTCAGTGAAATCGGTACCTTCCAGCAGGGCGTTCTGCAGCCGGGCATTGCGCAAATTGGCCCCAACGAAGGAAGCATTACGCAGATCGGCGCCAGACAGATCCGCATACCGCAGGTCAGCGCCATCAAAATTGAAGTCCCTGAGATCGCTGCCGGACAAGTCGGACCAGCCGAGAAACCTGTCCTGCAGGTCTTGGCTGGGGCTGATGCCATTCACGATTGCCCATACGATTTGCCACTGATCAGGCAGCACTGTGGTATCGGAAATGACCGTTCCCCGCAGATTGGCCAAACTCATCTCGGCCCCGTGCAGGTTGGCTCCCCGCAGGTCGGTGCCGACCAGGCTGGCGCGATCCAGATCGGCTTCTTCCAGCCAGGCGTCCACGAGAATGGCATTTTCCAGATTGGCATCCCGCAGATTGGCAAAGCCCAGCCGGCTGCCGGTCAGATCGGCCCGGGCCAGATTGGCTCCCTGCAAGGCAGCTTCCGTGAGCATGGACTCGCTGAGGTCCTGGTCGGCCAGATCCCAGGCTGGCTGAATGTCGTTGTGGATGCGCCATACACGCCGTGCCTTGGCGGGCAGGATAGTCCGGGCATCGATGGTTACAGCGCGCAGATCTGCCTGGGTCATGTTGGTGTTGCCCAGATCGGCTCCGCTCAGATCCGCGTTCCAGAAGCTGGCTTCCTGCAAATCGGCCTGTCCAAAGTCAACGCCCTGCAGGTTGGCTCCGGCAAAACTCATGCCCCGAAAGCTGTCAGCATCCACCGGTTCATTGACCACCCGCCAGATGTGTGCCCAGTGACTGCTGAGTTCCGTTGTCTCGTTCAAGACTGTACCGTGCAGCCAGGCATGGGTCAGGTCGGCGGAAGACAGCCGGGCACCCTGCAGATTGGCGTGGCGCAGGTCGGCCCCGTACAGCCGCGCTCCCTCCAGGTTGCTGTTCTGCAAGCTGGCATTCCGCAGGTCCGCATGGGCCAAGAGGGCTGCACGGAGATCCGCCTCTGTGAATTGGGCCCCCGTCAGATCGGAATCGGAAAAATTGGTGAAGAACAGCGTCGCGCCGGTGAAATTTACCTCGGAGGCAAGGGTCTGGGCAAGGTTGGCATGCGACAGATCGTAGTCTGCAAATGAGCGTTCCAGCAGGGTCTGACCGTGCAGATCCAAGCCCTGGCAATCCTTGGGGCACCGCTGTACCAAGGGTTTGAGATAGAGATTGAAGCTGAAAAAAAGGCCTACGATCAGCGAAGGTATCAGAATGATGGCCGCTATCACCAACCGACGCTGCATCGTGCGCTGGCGCAGATTGTCCACAGACATGGAAGATGAAGTCATTTGGGCCACTGTTCCCCAAGAGCACACGCGTGACGGCAACCATGACAGGCACTCCGGCAGGAACATGGTGAGCCTGTCTTGCAGCCCATTACTATACTACGATTGTCAATCGACTTCAGGACTTCCGGCTACAGGGTTGGCCAGGCGACAGCCTATACCCTCACAGCCATCTTGGCGTGTTGTGTGACAGGCTTAGCGGATTGCCTGTTTCGTTCTGCTGGGGTGAAGCAGACAGAACAGATGCTGCTTGGTTCTATGGCCAACATCCCGGCTGGCAGGAGTACACAGCATCTGGCAGGGGAAGCGTTGTTCACCTGTCTGCTCTGCAGTATCTGCAGGCTCATCACAACGGCCAAATGCCGCAAGCCAACCGGTGTCTTTGCGCACAGCAGACTACACAGGCAGGACTACAGGGTAAGCCAGAGATACGGCTGTTCTGCGAACTGCTTGATGCGCTGCAGAAACGCGGCAGCCGGTACACCGTCTACGGCACGATGATCGAATGTCAGGCTCAGCGTGAGGGATTGCCTTACGGCAATCTCCTGCCGGTCCGCATCTACCACCATGGGCTTCGCCTGTATACGGCCGACACCCAGGATCCCCACCTGGGGCGGATTCAGTACTGGTGTAAAAGCATCGATCTGCCAGGCCCCCAGGTTGGTGAGCGTGAACGTGCCCCCCTGCATGTTCCGAGCCGGCAGCGTGTTGGCGTGGACTTGCGCCACCAGTTCCCGGGTTTCTTGCTGCAATGCTTCCAGGTGCTTGTGGTTTACCGCATGCACAACCGGCGTCACCAAACCGTGTTCCGCATTGACGGCAAAACATATATTGACCTGATCAAACAGCTTGAGAGCATGCGCCTCGGCATGGGCGTTCATTTCCGGGTGTTCGGTGAGAGCATGCGCCAGGATCTTCATAAACAAGACGTTGTAGCTGGGGACCGCGGAGCGGCCATCCGCTTGCAGCTGCCTGCGCAGGTTCACCAGTTCCGAAGCATCCATCTCCACCATGAGCGTGACCGGAACGCTCTGGTTCCGGCCGGCGGACAGGCGGTCGGCAATCGTCTGTCTTGTCCGGCTGAAGGGCACGACGCGGCTTGTGGTTTCAGGGACAGCGGCGGGTGTCGCCAGACTGCGCACCATGTCCACCGAAATGCGCTGGCCGGGAAATGCCTGTGCCAGCGTTGCGGCGGAGATACCCAGTTCCTTGGCCAGACGCTGTGCCACAGGGGAAATCGACATCTGGAGCAGGGACTGGTGAAAAGCACGCACGTCCTTCTCGACGATCCGGCCAGTCCGGCCACTGCCCTCAATGTGCGACCAGTCCAGGTCCAGGGTTTGGGCCAACTTGCGGGCTCTGGGACTGATGGCGCTCTGCTGCCTGCGCGTCGGAGTGGCAGGTAAAGGCTGTGCAATGGCAGGGTTCGGGTTCGGGCCGGTGTCGGCTGAAGGTGCAGAGACCTCACGGCCCGATGCAGGCGGTGCTTCCCCGGGTGCCAGAATGTAGGCCAGAAGCGTACCTACGGGTGCGCTTTGCCCGGGCAACGGAGATTCAGAAGGGATGTGCAGTATGCCAGGATCCAGGGCTTCAATTTCCTCTACTGCCTTGTCGCCCTCCACGCTGAAAAGCACATCCCCCACGGCTACCGGATCACCGTGACGCACACGCCATTCTTTCAGTACGGCTTCCTCCGCGGTCCAGCCCAAACGCGGCATTACGATTTCAACAGCCATGGCTCGGGTCAGAATTGCTGTCTCGCCTTAGGTGCCCATTCACACAAGGTCATTCCGCCAGCAGATCATGAATGGCTTGGACAATGGTGTCTGTCGCGGGCACTACCGCCTTTTCCAAAGGGGGACTGTAGGGAATGGGAACATGCAGCCCGTTCAGACGCATGACAGGTGCGTCCAGATAATCAAAGCCCTCGGCCACCATGCGCGCACAAATCTCGGCACCTACACCACAGGGGGCATAGTCCTCGTCCACAATCAGCAGGCGCCCGGTCTTGGCCACCGACGCGATCACCGTGGACATGTCCATGGGTGCCACGCTGACCAAATCTATGACCTCGATCGAAACGCCCTCTTCTTCCAGGTTCTTGGCGGCTGCCACTGATTTGGCCACCATGGCGCCCAGCGCCACCACTGTGGCGTCCGTACCTGTGTTGCGGATCATGGCTTGGCCCAAGGGTGTCAGGTATTCCGCGACCGGCACCTCGCCCCGGGTTCCCAGCAGCATCTTGTGTTCCAGAAAGAGTACCGGATCGTCGCTGCGAATGGCCGTCTTGAGCAGTCCCTTGGCATCCTGCGGAGTCGTGGGCAACACGACCTTGAAGCCTGGCTGGTGGGCGAAGAAGGGATAGTAGTTGCCGGAATGATGCGTAGCTGCGGCGCCCCCTATCCCGATGCAGCCGCGCAATACCATAGGCATGGCCAGGTGGCCACTGCTCATGTACTGAATCTTGGCGATTTGGTTGACCAGTTCCCCGAAGGCATCCAGAATGAAGTCCAGGAACATGAAATCCACAACCGGCCGGGCACCTGCCATCGCGGCCCCTGTACACATGCCCACGAAACCGCGTTCCGCAATGGGGGTGTCGCGCAGGCGCTGTGGACCGAACCGCTCATACAGGCCCAGGGTGGTATTGAAGTTGCCGCCCCGGGGGCCAATACCTTCCCCGACGACGAAAATGGAGGGGTCACGCTCCATTTCCTCCGCCAGTCCTTCACGGGCGGCTTCGGTAAACGTCAGGGTGCGGGTTGATGCGGTCATGCGGTCACCGGTGGTGCCGGGTGTGCCGCCGCATCCACAAAACGGGCGACGTCCCCGGGATCAGGCCAGGGGCTGGCATGGGCAAAGGCAATGGCTTCCTCGGCTTCCTGCTGGGCATGCTGTTCCCATTGGGCCAGCGTGTCTTCTGTCACTTGATCGTGCTGGAGCAGGAGCGCATGCAGACGGGCAATGGGATCCCGCTGTTTCCAGGCATCGATTTCCTCCCGGGACCGGTAGCCGACTTCAGGCATGCCTTCGGCATGAGCCCGGGTACGGTACGTCTTGCATTCCAGCAAGGTAGGCCCGTCTCCCTGGCGTGCCCGTTGGATCGCGGCCCCGGCGGCCTCGTACACAGCCAGGACGTCATTGCCGTCCAGGGCTTGGCCCGGGATGCCATAACTTGCGGCGCGTACAGCTACCTCCGGATTGCCGGCGGCATACGCAAAGGCCACCTCGGTGGCATAAAGATTGTTTTCACACACGAACAGAACCGGCAAATCCCAAATGGCGGCCAGGTTGATGCCTTCATGAAAGGCCCCGTTGTTGACCGCACCGTCTCCGAAAAAGGCCACGGCTACCTGCTCCGTGCCCGCCAGCTGGTAGGCGTAGCCTGCGCCTGCAGCCTGGAGGATGTTGGGGCCCACGATACCCGTTGTGCCCATCATGCCCACTTCCGGGGCAAACAGGTGCATGCTGCCCCCGCGCCCCTGTGAACAGCCCGTGGCGCGTCCAAACAGCTCTGCCGCGACCGCCTGGGGACTTACGCCCTTGGCCAGGGCATGACCGTGTCCCCGATGGGTAGAGAATACCGCGTCGTCTACAGTCAGATGCGCACAGACACCTGTAGCCACCGCCTCCTGGCCTACGTAGGTATGGCACGCCCCCATGATATGGCCATCACGGTAGGCACGGGCCAGTTGCAGTTCCGTTTCCCGGATCTGAAGCATGTTCCGGTACAGATCCGGAGCACAGGATGGAAGTGCGGAGTCGGTGTCCGTCTGCCTGTGCGAAGCGTACATCAGAAAACATCCTGACCGGCCGTGCCGCCGGCGTTCATGGCCAGATTGCCGCCATCCATGGGGATAAGCGCACCCGTGATCCAGGCAGAGGCGGGCGAAGCCAGCAGGACGGCCAGGCCCTGGATATCTTCGGGTTTGCCCAGGCGGCCCCGGGGAATGCCGGCCAGATAATGGGTTTCCAGGCCGGGGTCCTGGGCTATGCGTGCCGCGAGTCCGGCATTCAGAACCTGGGCCGGCAGGATGGCGTTGACGCGAATCCCGCGTCCACTCCAGGCTGTGCTCAGTTCCCGTGTCATCTGGACGACAGCGCCCATGGCCATACTGTACGCGATGTGCCCGCGGCCCAGGGCTGTGGTACTGGCCAGGGAACCGATGTTGATGATGCTGCCGCCACTTTGGGCCAGCATCCTGATCCCCGCTTCCTGGCACATACAGAAGCGGCCCACGACCAGGTTTTGCAGGACCTGTTGGACATCCTCTATGGCGATAGCCTCCGGCTGGGCCAGAATGCCATCCCCGGCTACGTTGCCCAGTACGTCAACGCGACCAAAGACCTGATCGACACGCTGGAACAGGGCCGTAATCTGGTCCGGTACGGATACGTCACAGACATGGGGTACCGCCTGCCGTCCCTGCCGGGCAATCACCTGCGTGGTATCTGCCAGACCCGCCTCATCGCGATCCACCAGGAACAGATCGGCACCCGCTTCCGCCAAGGCGATCGCCATGGCTTTGCCGAGGCCGTTGGCTGCGCCCGATACCACAGCCTTGAGATCGGTGAGGGCCAGCCTGTCCAGGATCATGGAGGGAAACCAGTGATGAAAGAAGAATGCATACCAAAAGGGCAACGCAGAGAAATTCTACCGGATTTGGAGCCAGATGGCTATCACGGCGTCTAGCCTTGCGTACAGTGCCGTGATCGCTGCATCCGGAAGGCAGCATGCCTGATCCCGGATTACCGGTCGTGCCCGCATGCCAGGGGAGGCCAATATGTCGCTGCAGGTATGCCGAAGCCGTGCCTGATGCGCACAGGCAGGCGCGTCCGCCCATTGTGCCGGCTGGGCGCGGGGTGCTTTAATGGTATGACGCTGGACACACCAAGCGGCATCAGGTTCATTGATGGCCCGCAGACTGTAGTGAACTCGGCGTGCCCGCCACCAGCGTTCGCCAGTATGGTCATGGAGGAGAAAGCATGAATTTCGATTCGCTGCCCGCATTTACCAATGTGGATCGCCAGGAAGATCCTTGCCCTACCTGGTCTTTCCGTACCAGTCTGGTGACCTACCAGGAATCCCTGGTACGGGGCCAATTGGTGGGACGCAGCTGGAACGGTGCAGGCTTCATGTACCCCGAAGACCAGCGCATCCAGACGCACCGGCATGCCGAGCCCCAGGCCTTCTGGCTGGAAATGGGAGGGCAATTGCTCCATTCCCATTTCGATCTGACGGATGAATCCGCCGTGCCGACGGAACACGGCCTGGTGTTTACGCTGGCCTTGCAGCACCGGTACCGTCCGGTCAGGGTGAACGTGTGTACGGAGCTGGATGGCACCCAGTTTCTGACGCGGTGGCTGGAGATCACGAACGATGCCGGGGAACCTGTTTCCCTTTCGGCGGTGGGTGTCTGGTCTGGCGTGTTTCAGGCCCTGCAGGGATTGACCTATGGGGCCGATTCGCCGTATCGCCTGGGGTATTTCCAGGATACCCACTGGGGCAACTGCGGTGATTTCCACTGGCATGCCATGCCCTTCGCCGGCTACCGTATCGATGGCCACTATCGCCGTGACCGGCATCGGCACCCCATGTTCATCCTGAACAACACCCAAACCGGTGAGAACCTGATTGGGACCCTGGCCTATTCCGGGGGATATGCCTTTGAATTCGATCTGGATGACGGACTGGCCCGGGGTGAGGCCCATCTGGCCTTCCGGGCGGGGCCGGCCGGGCCCGCTCCCTTGCGTGTGCTGGATGCCGGCGAAACAGTCACCACGCCCCGGATGCATCTGGGTATGGTCATTGGTGACCTGGACGATTGCGTCAATGCCCTGCATGACCATACGCGGCGCAGCGTTTTCCGTCCCCTGGTGCCGGGCAAGAGCGGACTCATCACCAGCGGTATTGGGCCCGAGATGGAGGTTACGGAAGCGGCGGTACTGCATGAAATGGACATGGCCGCCAAGCTGGGTGTTGAGCTCTTCATCCTGGACGCTTCCTGGTATACACCGCCGTATGGCAACTGGGCCGTTACCGTGGGCGATTGGTCGGTCAACAGGGACAGATTTCCCAAGGGCCTGGAATATTTTGTGGAATATGCCCATGCCCGTGGCTTGCTCTTTGGCTTGTGGATGGAAGCCGAACGTCTGGGCCAGGACAGCCAGACGCGCCGGGATCATCCTGACTGGGTGGCCCGCAACTATGACGACGAGCCGTTCGCGACGGGACTGATCGACCTCACCCGGCCGGAAGTGGTCGCGTGGATGGAGGCCCATATTGCACGCCTGATCGACGACTATGGTCTTGACTGTTTTCGTCTTGACTACAACGTCGGCCCCCTGGCCGCCGCCGGTTACTCCGAACGGCATGGCTGGCTGGAAAACCGGTATTGGCGCCAGGTGGAAAATCTCTATGCGCTGTACCGGCGTCTGACCCGACGGTTTCCTGATGTGATATTCCAGAACTGCGCCAGCGGCGGTGCCCGTACGGACCTGGGTTTCCTGCAGTTTTTCGATCATACGTGGATCACGGATCACCAGATCGCGCCCCGTTCCTTTTCCATCACGAGTGGCATGTCCATGGCCCTGCCGCCCGAACGCATGGATCGCCTGATCGGTTTTGGCCAATATTGCGGCCGCACGGCCGATATCGACTTTCAGAGTCGCCTGGCCCTGTTCGTGCATGCCACCATGGGCTGGTATCACCTGATTGGGGCCGAGCCCAACCCGGCCCAACTGCACCGTGCCCGGCACTTCGTCAAGCTGTACAAGGATTTCGTGCGTCCCATGCACGGGGTCAGTCGCATCTACCATCACACGCCCTGTCACGATGGCCTGGAACCCGCGGGCTGGGGTGCGCTTGAACTTGCACACCAGGATCGATCGCGGGCCCTGGCCGGCGTCTTCCGCTTGAGTGATCCCGCTGCCCCCGCCTACACCTTGCGATGGAAGGGGCTGGATCCGGGAGCCAAATACACGGTCCGCTTTGACAATGAGGATACAGCCGTTGTGCTGGCCGGGTACACCCTCCAATATGAAGGGGTCACCATTCACCTGGACAATCCCCTGACATCTCAGCTGCTGCTGGCCGAACGGGTATGAGCAGTCGGTGACCGGCACCCCGCACCGGATGCCTGGCAGCCAGGGCAATGTGCCTGCAGCGTCGGCTCCCGTCAAGTCGCTGTGAATGTCCCTGACCCGGAATCTGGCGCGCATGCAGGCTGTGTGTCTATATGGCCATACCGGCTGACAGGGTGCAATTTCCGGTCTGGTGCCCCACGGTGCGGTCATGGGACAGCCGTGAACATGCGTAGTGGGGGCCAAATGGATACACGGTCCCGGGACAGATGAGGCCTGGGCAAACAACCGACCGCTGTGTAGACCGTCCCGGCTTGGAGCAAAACACCCGCAGATCGTATTCAGGCCGACGCCGGTTGGAGTATCAGGCTGCCTTCCCGCAACTGTTGGCGAATGACTTTCTTGTTGTATTTGCCTACGCTCGTTTTGGGGATCTCGGGTACTACGGCAAAAGTGTCAGGCAACCAGAAACGGGGGAAGACCCCGGCCAAATGGTCCCGGATAGCAGCCAGATCGATTGTGTCCTGCTCGTTCCGAAGCACAATGACGGCGAGAGGACGCTCACCCCACTGCGCATGCGGCATGGCCACTACGGCCGCCTCGTGAATGCGGGCATGGGACAAAAGGGCATTTTCCAGGGCTACGGACGATATCCACTCACCGCCGCTCTTGATGAGATCCTTGGTGCGATCCGTGATATAGATGTAGCCATCGGCGTCGATCCGGGCAATGTCCCCTGTCCTGAGCCACCCGTCGGGCGTGATGTGTGCGGCCTGCACCGTGGTGCGGTAGTACCCGGCTGCCACCCAATGTCCCTTGATCTGAAGTTCACCTTCTGCCTGGTTGTCCCATGGCAGTTCCCGGTTGTCACGGACAATCCGCAGGGACACGCCGGCTACGGCCGGACCCGGACTGGTCTTGACATCCAGTATCGCGTCCGTGTCCAGATCCCGGTGTTTGGTCAGCGGCCGGCAGACTGTGCCGATGGGTGACGTTTCCGTCATGCCCCAGGCATGCATCACGTTGACCCCCAGCTCCTGTTCATAGGCTCGGGTCAGGCTGCGGGGCATGGCCGAGCCCCCCACAATCAGGGCCCGGACGGACGATATGTCCACCGGGTTGTGCTGCAGTTCCCGGTACAGGGCATTCCAGATGGTGGGCACGCCCGCGGCCACGGTGATGTCCCAGCGCCTGAAGATCTGGGCCAGGGAAGCAGCGTCCAGGAAGGGACCGGGCAGCACGAGATTGGCACCGGCCAGCACGGCACCATACGGCAGTCCCCAGCTCATGGCATGAAACTGGGGTACGACCGCCAGCACGTTGTCGGCTTCATGCAGGCCGAAGGCGTTGGCCTGACTCGTGCCCAGGGTATGGAGAAACATGGAACGGTGGGAATACACAACGCCCTTGGGATGGCCTGTAGTGCCACTGGTGTAGCAAAGTCCCATGGCGGCATTTTCGTCCTGTACCGGGCAGGTATGCCTGTCATCGGCCATGGCCAACAGGTCTTCGTAACGGTGCACTTCACCGGGCAGGCTGTCGGGCAGGGTCGGACTGTCTGACCAGACGACAAAATGCCGGACACAGGCAATCTCATCCCTGATGCTGGCCAGCAGGGGGATCTGGGACGCGTCCAGCAGGATCACCTTGTCCTGTGCATGGTTGATGATGTAGGACAGCTGGGATGGGGACAAGCGGATGTTGAGGGTATGAATGACGGTCCCCGTTTCCGGAATGCCGAAATAGGCTTCTACATGCTGGTGGTGATTCCAGCCCAGCGTACCTACCCGATCGCCGGCCTTGACGCCCAAGGCTTCCAGGGCGTTGGCCAGCTGCATGACCCGCGCATGCAACTCCCGGTAGGACATGATGTGAAACTGGCGGTCAGGCTGCCTGGATACGATCTGCTTGTCCCCGAACATGCGGCATGCATACTCCAGGATGTCGCGGATGGTCATCGGCATGGACATCATAAGGCCCTGCATAGGCTGTTTCCTATCTGAATACTGTTTGCTATCAGGTTGTGAACGCAGCGGCAGGCCAATGACCCTGCACAGCAGGAATTGTGCCAGTTTTCACGGTGTTTGGGAAGTACTGGCCTCAACTGCATCCCGTACCAGCCAGACCATCATCGCAATCCCGGTGGCCGCCGTGCGCACAGGCCGTTTCCCTGCACCTGCGGAAACCGGATTCATGTCTGTGCCCGGTGTCGGTTTTCGGCCCTGTATCATGCTGCACAACTAAGGAAGGTCAGTCTGGTGTGATGCGCAAGGAGCCGTGACGAGGGATGCTTGCGTAAAATCCGTTTGTGCCGATTCTGCTGCTTTGCTATAGTTAAGGGCATCGACTGGAAGCATCCACAGGCAGAGTGGTCAGAACCCTGTAGCGACGAACACGTTGCAGGAATCCACAACGTTGCAGCCGGGCTGGGACCTTGGGGTCCGGTTAGTGTTCTGGCGTACCCGCATGTCCCATCCTTGTAGGATGTTGACTTTCACGCTCAACCGGGAGGTTGAAAATGGAAAGGCAAGGAATGAATCGGCGTGCATTTTTGAAGGGTTCGGCTTTGGCGCTGGGAGCTACGGCCCTGGCCGCATGTACCGTGGCTCCTGTGGCTTCGGATGGTGGCGCACCCATGCCTACAGCGGGTACATTGTGGGGCCTCCAGTACGATCATCATATCGGGGCGTATGAACGCCTGGCTGCGCTCTACCTGGATCAGACGGGTGTGGAATTGTCAGTGGCTCCCCAGCCCTGGCCTATCGAAACCAAGCTGATCGCGGCCCTGTCGGCCGGTACACAACCTGAGGCGGCTTGCATCATGGGCAAGGTATTGGTCCCCCTGCACATCCAGAACGCCCTGATGCCGTTGCGGGAAGAGGTATACAACCACATTGGCATCGACATTGACGCGGAGTTCAACGGCGACTCGGTGGAAGCCTATACTTGGGGTGACGACATCTGGGGTGTGCCGACCGAAATGAACGGTGTGGGCAGCATGGTCAACGTGCCTGTCGACGAAGTGGAAGCGATGGGCATGGCAGACGACTTCCCACCCACCAACGGCGGCTTGTTCTTCGATTCCTACACCTCCATGTGGGAACTGGCCCAGTCCCTGCAGACGGAAGAGGATGGCACCGTAGTTCGCTGGGGCCTGAGCAGCAAGGGCTGGGATGCTCAGAGCTACCTCGGCATCGCGCGCAGTTTGCTGGCGGCCGAAGGCACCGACTGGTGGGACAACGACAACAAGAACTTCAACATCGACACCGATGCGGGTGTCCAGGCCATGGAACTCTTCGTGGCCACCCCGGTGGCGATGGGCATAGAGACCGAACTGGATCAGAATCATGTAGATGCGGCCTTGGCCGGCAAAGTGGCCATCGCCCGCGGCAACGGCACCCCCATGATTGAGGGGCACAAGCATGGCTATGCCTACGAACTCACAGGGGCTCCCCGCGTGACACCGCCGGACGATCCCCTCTTCGTAGGGGAAGGGGGATGGGGCTTTGTAGCCCCCCGGCAGTCCAAGCAGCCCGATGTATCCATCGGGTTCCTGCGCATGGTCGCCACCCCGGAAGGTCAGACCGAGTATGCCCGCATCTACGGTGGCGCGGCCCATACGGCCTGGCGCGGTCTGGTAGGGGTCTACGATCATTTTGAGGATTCGTCGGAAACCAGCCCGGCGGTGAAGGCGGCCAAGCTGCTGCAGGAACTGGCCAAGACGACCGGTTACTATGGCCAGGGCTTTGGCAGTCCCTCGTCCGTGGACGGAGCTGTCGCCCAGGTGGCTTCCGAAGTCCGCCAGCAGAATATGACTGCGGCGGAAGGGGCGGCTGCCCTGCAGGAACGGCTGGATGCGATTTACGCCCAGTTCCAGAGTGACATGGCCTCCTATACGCCGGCGTGAGCCGCGCGCCATGACTGCATGACAGATGTCTGCTCCGGCCTCTGGCCAGGGGCCGGAGCAAACTAATCGACGACCATGGCTATGGGCAGTACACAGGGCCTGCCAACGGCAGACATGACCCAAGTCTTTAACCGGGCACATACAGCTGTGTCCGGTTCACGATGCCCCTGAAACCGGGGGCCAGGCGCAGACATGGACACGCTGGACACGCGCCCTCCCAGAGGCCCGTCGTGGGATTGGCCCCGTATACGGCGGGTTCTGCAGCGTTCGCAACTGCATTTTGGTGTGGTGGTGATTGTCCCCACCCTTGTCTGGTATTACATCTTCTCGTTTCGGCCCATCTTCCAGGCGTTCCGCATCGCAATGCTGGACTATCGGATTCTGGACCCGCAGAACAGTCCTTTCATCGGTGTGGGCAACTACGAGAAACTGCTGCTCAATCCGCTCTTTCTGATTTCCATTCGCAACACGTTGGCGTGGACAGGCTACAGTTTCCTTTTCATGCTGCCCCTGGCCCTGGCCGTGGCTACCGCCCTGGCCAACGTACGACGGCTCCGCAATCTGTACCAGGCGGTCATCTTTGTGCCGGTCGTAGTTTCCCTGGTAGCCGTTTCCCTGCTGTTCCGCATGGTCATGGATCCCGAAATTGGCCAACTCAACCGGTTGCTGGATTTTCTGGGTATTCCCCCGTTCCAGTGGCTGTCGTCCTCAAACACGGCCCTGGTGACCACGTCGGGTATCGCTGTCTGGAAAAGCATGGGCTTTTACATCGTCTTGCTCACCGCCGGCATGCTGAACATTCCGGACGAAATTATTGACGCCTCCCGTGTGGACGGAGCGAACGAATGGCAACGGTTCTGGCGTGTGAACATTCCCCTGCTCGCCCATACACTCATTCTCGTCATCGTTCTGCTGACCGTGGGTTCGCTACAGGAATTCACCTTGCCCTTCGTGATGACCGAAGGGGGGCCGGGGACAGCCACCTACCTGTACAACCTGCTGATTTACCAGGAAGCGTTCCAGCACATCCGGTTTGGCACGGCCACAGTGGCGGCCCTGTTCCAGTTTGCCTTCATCCTGATCTGTAGCCTTGTGCAAATCCGGATCTTGCGTCCCAATTGGAGTTATTGACCGGTAGCGGATTATGGCGGGTATGCCGCAAACTCTGACTGTCCACCGGCGTTCGCCCTTCCGCAGCGTAGGGCAAGGGGTATTGCACCTGGTGTTGATCGGCATGGCCCTGCTGGCGATCTTCCCTTTCTTCTGGATGGTGTTCGCCTCGTTCAAGCCGTTCAAGGAACTGGTGCAGTCCCGGGCCTTTTTGCCGATCGACTGGACCATCGAGAACTATACCGAAATCCTGACGCGGGTCCACTTTGGGGTGGCCGTGATCAACAGCGTGTATGCAGCGGTGACGGTCACCTTTTTCGCCTTGCTCACCTCATCGGCGTTGGGGTACATATTCGCCAAATACCGCTTCTGGGGCAAGGAATATCTGTTTCTGCTGCTGCTGTCCACCATGATGGTGCCCTTCGCCGTTGTCCTGGTACCGCTCTACATCACGATTGGCGATCTGGAACTGGTAAATCGGCTCTGGGGCTTTATCATCACGGGCCTCTGGTCCACTTTCGGCGTGTTTCTGATGCGGCAGTTCATGGAGGTCATTCCCTATGAATACCTGGATGCCGCCCGCATTGACGGCGCCTCCGAATGGCGGATCTTCCTGACCATTATCCTGCCGCTTTCCACGTCGCCGCTGGCGGCCCTGGGCATCTTTGTCTTCCTGGCCAACTGGGACAGCTTCCTGTGGCCCCTGGTGGTCCTCAATTCACCGGACAAACAAACGCTGCCGCTGCTCCTGGCCGGACTGCGCAGCATTTACTGGAGTCGCTACGACATGTGGTCCGCCGGTTCTGTGATGACCACGGTACCCATCATGGTCGTGTACGCATTCGCCTCCAAGTATTTCATCCGCGGCATGGCCTTGACGGGCATCAAGGGATAGGGCCCGGGCCAACCGGCTCCGGCATGTCGCGCATGCCCCGTCCGCAAGTGGTCTTTGCTCCTGCCACGGCTGCGTGCCTGATGCAGGGTGTAGATGCCGTCGCCAATCTGCTGGGTCACACCCTGGGACCCCTGCCCGGCACCATATTCGATCAGGCCCATACGGGGTACATGCCTGAAGCCCTGGAAGATGCACCGACCATCGTGCGGCGCATTACGAGTCTGGGCGACCGGCAGGCCGACGTCGCTGCCATGCTGTTGCGTAATCTGGTGTGGCAAGCCGAAGATACAGTGGGTGACGGTGGGGCCACGGTCGCGGTCCTGATCCAGGCCATGCTGCAGGATGCCCTGCGGCTGGTGGCAGCCGGGGCATCGCCCGTAGGGTTGGCAGAAGGGATCCGGGCCGCGGCCCGGCAGGCCGACTGTGCCCTGGAACGGCAAAGCCGACCCATACACGACGAGTCGGAACTTGCACAAGTCGCCTGCACCGTCACCGGCGATCCGGACATCGCCGCCCTGATCGGCGAGATGCTCTACGTGATGGGACCGGACGCCATCATCGACGTCGAGGATCACTACGGATACGTTCTGGAGAGCCGGTATTACCCGAACGCAACGCTGCAGGCGCCCTTGGCCAACCGTCGGCAACTGGAAGGACAGAATCGTGATCGTCTGGTCATGGATGAATGTCTGGTGGCGGCAGTCGACGGTGAATTGCAGGAAAGCGATGACATGCTGGCGTTGCTGACAGCAGCACTCTATGCCCAAAAGCCCAATCTGTTCATTTTCGCCCGGGGCTTCAGCGAAACCGTGCTGGCCTGGATGACCATGAATGCCCGGAACCCTGCCAGCCCGGTTACCGTGCTGGGCGCCACCTTCGATCCCTCATCCTCGGAAAACGACAATCCCTATGCAGACATTGCCTGCCTCACCGGGGCGACGGTCCTGGATCTCCCCCATACCAAACCGGTGTCCCGGGTGCAGCCACCGGATCTGGGGTTCGCGGTCCGCATGGAAACGGATATGACGCTGACCCGGCTGACGCCCGCTGCCCGACGGGTGCCGGCTATCCGGGACTACGCCGCCCGGTTGCGGCAGAAACGGGATCGCTTGCCTGCCGACGATCCTTCGCTGACCTGGCTGCGGCGCCGGATCGGAACCATGGATCTGGGCATGGGCGTGATCCGGGCAGGTGCACACACGGATGTGGAACGGGAATGGAAAAAGCGGCTCGTGCAGCGTGCCTTGCGCAGTGTAGGCCTGGCCCTGCGTGATGGCGTAGTGCCGGGAGGCGGGTGCAGCTACGTACAGGCCGCGCGTACACTGGCCGAGGTGTCCGGCGCGCCTCCCGACGTCAATTTGGGGATTGCCTGTGCCGCGCGGGCCATGGCCGAACCAGCCAGGCGGATTCTGATGAATGCACAATATCCGGCGCCTGCCCTGGTCCTGGACAAGATGCTGACGACCCCCGGTGCGGCATTTGACGTCACCCGCGGGCAATGGGTCGATGCATTCGGTGACGGACTGGTGGATCCAGCCCGTGTCGTGCGTGAAGCGTTGCGCATTGCCACTTCAGGGGCTGCCTTGGCCCTGACTGTGGATACCCTGGTGTTGCGCCGCAATCCACCCCTGATGGCCACGCCCTAAACCGGGACAGCGGGCTGTGCCCCCTGCCCGTATACGCTGCCGGGTTGTTCTGGTCTGTCCCGGATAGGCAGGTCACGGCAGGAGGCTGCCGTGTTGCGGGTGGTCTCCCAATCGGTACGCTACGGCTGCGGCTGACGCGCTGCAATGTGCAGATGCCGGTCAGCTATGCATCCAATGGCGCAGGGAAAGTGCATAATTGCCTGTAGGGAAGCGGAAGCAGGGTCAAGGCTCTGCCGGGTATGCGCACAGGAGCACGGTAACACTATGAAATCTCTGCTGTACACTGCACCCTGGCACATGGAGGTACATGAGACGTCTATCCCGGTGCCGGGACCGGATGAAGTGCTCATCGATGTCCGGGCTGTGGGCATCTGTGGTTCTGACGTGCATGGCTATACCGGCAGCACGGGCCGCCGCACGCCGCCCATGATTATGGGGCATGAATTCAGTGGTACGGTGTCGGCTTTCGGTTCCCGCGTGTCGGGGGTGGAAGAGGAAGACGAAGTCATCGTGTCACCCATGTTTCCCTACGATGGCATAGGCAACCGTACCGTAGTAGGCGTGAATGCCCCGGGAGCCTATGCCGACATGGCAGTCGTGCACAAGTCCATGCTTTATCCCAAGCCACCCCATATGAGCTGGCATCAGGCGGCCATGTGCGAGCCGCTGTCCATCACCATGCATGCCCTGTCGCGCACGCCTGTAGCCCTGATGGACACCGTGATCATCGTGGGTGCAGGTACGATCGGGCTGCTGGCCCTGCTTTGTGCCCGGCTGGCGGGTGCCGGCACCATTGTCGTCACGGACATGAGCGAACATCGCCTGGCCGTGGCGAAGACGGCGGGTGCGGATGAGGTCATCAACATTCGCGAACAGGATCCGGTTGCCCGTATCATGGCCATGACCGGGAATGCCGGGGCGGATGTGGCGATTGAGGCCGTAGGCCTGGCCAAGTCCGTACAGCAGGCCCATGCCATGGTACGGGTCGGGGGGCACATTACCTGGATCGGCAACAGCGATCTCATGATCGACCTGAACATGCAGGAAGTCGTGACCCGGGAACTGACCATTGCCGGCACCTATGGCTTCAAGGACGAATTTGAACGGGTGATCCAGTCCATTGCGTCAGGCCTGATTCAGGTGGATCCCCTGATTGAAAAGGTGGCACCGCTGGCCGAGGGACCTGCCCTCATCGATGGCTTGGCCAAGGGCGAACTGGACCTGATCAAGGTCATTCTGGAACCCTGATCCCGACGACTGCGGACATATCGCCATGCAAATCGCCGCCTTTCCCAAGTGCTATCTGGATGACATCTGTGTGCATCGCACCATGAGTGTGTTTGACTGGATTGCCCGTGCCCACGTCCTTGAGGTGGAAGGTCTGGAACTGTATGAAGGCTTTTTCACGAGCCTGGAACCCGCCTATCTCGACTCGATTGGCGAAGCGCTACAAGCCGGCGGCTACGCCATGCCCATGCTGTGTGTCTCGGCCGATTTTACCCATCCCGATCCCGAGATGCGCCGGCAGGCTGTCGCGCACCAGATCCGGATGATGGAGGTGACCCGCCACCTGGGCGGTCCGGGCAGTGCCTGCCGGATTCTGACTGGCCAGCGTTATCCGGACCTGTCCCAGGCGGAGGGCCTGGAACGAGTGGCTGCATGCTATGCCGAAGTATTGCCCCGGGCTGCGGAACTGGGTGTTGTCCTGGTCATCGAGAATCACTACAAGGACGGGTATTGGCACTACCCGGAGTTTGCCCAAAAGATGGACGTTTTCCTGCAGGTCTTGGCCATGGTGCCGGACTCGGAGTGGTTCGGTGTCCAGTACGATCCGTCCAACGCCCTGGTGGCCGGCGACGATCCCATTGCCTTGCTGGATGCTGTACGGGACCGGGTGGTTACGATGCACGCCAGCGATCGGTATCTGGCCGCGGGCGCTACCCTGGCGGATCTCCGCAGCGCCGACGGTTCCATTGGCTATCTGGACGATCTGCGGCATGGTGTGACCGGGGAAGGCCTGAATGACTACGATGCCATCTTCACCCGCCTGGCCGCGGCCGGTTTCACCGGGTGGGTGAGCATTGAGGA
The DNA here is from genome assembly GCA_965200385.1 of Caldilineaceae bacterium. Lineage (GTDB taxonomy): Bacteria > Chloroflexota > Anaerolineae > Caldilineales > Caldilineaceae > Bin34. Next base: position 1,805,092 of record OZ241342.1, on the reverse strand, counting down.
CGGCATGGACGGCATGGACGAAATGAAGCGCAGTGTCGATTTTCTGAAGCGCATGCGGGCAAAGTACTTTGCCACCTAGCCCAATCCAGGGGGGAACAGATGGACGCGTTGGTCAAATTCGGGTTCGGGGACAAGGAGGTCGAAATTCGGCCCTATGCGGAACCCCATTGTCCGGACGACCGGGTTGTGGTGAAGGTCCGGGCGGCCGGCGTATGCGGCAGCGACGTCCACATGTGGCGCAATCATCAAAGCTGGGACATTGTCCTGCCCCTGGTGCTCGGCCACGAGTTCAGTGGCGAGATTGTGGAGACAGGCAGTCAGGTCACCGGCTTCCGTACCGGGGACCGGGTCGCTGTGGAAACCGCAGCCGAAATCTGTGGTCTCTGCACCTATTGCTTGGGCGGTGCCTATAATCTGTGTCCCCGGCGACTGGGGTACGGTGCCCTGGCGGATGGGGCTTTCACGGATTATGTCGTAGCCCGTCCCGAAATTCTGCACCGCGTACCCGCCGGCGTGGATTATGCGCAGGCCGCCCTCACGGAACCCGTGTGCGTGGCCTACAATGCCCTGGTCGAGAAAACCGCCCTGCGCCCGGGCGATCTGGTGGTGATTCAGGGTCCCGGCCCGATCGGCATCATGGCCCTCCAGGTGGCCCGCATCCAGGGTGCCGGTACGCTGATCGTGCTGGGCACGAGTGCCGACACCCACCGCATGGCGGTGGCGGCAGAGCTGGGTGCCGATTACGTGCTCAACGTCGAACAGGACGATCCGGCCGCACTGGTGCAATCCCTGGGGGATGGTGCGGGTGCGGATCTGGTAGTGGATTGCACCGGTGCCAGCCAGGCTTTGCAGCAGGGCATGGAACTGGTGCGGCCGAATGGCCAGATCACCAAGATCGGCTGGGGACCGCAGCCGCTGGGCTTCAGCCTGGATCCCCTGGTCGCCAAGGCCGTGACCCTGCAAGGCACTTTCAGCCATACCTTCTCGACTTGGGAACGGGTGCTGACCCTTATGGCCGGGGGCCAGATCAACCTGGGGCCCGTGATTGGTGGTGCCTATCCCCTGGAGGCGTGGGAACTGGCCTTCGAGCGGATGGAGTCCGGGCACAGCGTCAAGTCTGTCCTGACCTGGAATTGATCTGCCCTTTGCAAACAAGGAAACGTCATGAGCAATGCGGCGCGCACCCCTCTAATTCAGGTTTCGCTGGACGTCACCACCATTCCGGAGGCACTGGACATGGCCCATGCTGCCCGGGATGCGGGCGTCGACTGGCTGGAAGCCGGCACGCCCCTGATCCTGGCCGAAGGGCTGCACGGTATTCGGGCGCTGCGCCGGGAGTTTCCCGGTGTGCCTGTCGTGGCCGACCTCAAGACCATGGATGGTGCGGGCCTGGAAGGCGAAATGATGTTTCAGGCCGGTGCGGATATGGTGGTGGTGATGGGACAGGCCCACGACGCCAGCATCATGGCCCAGGTGGACATGGCCCGACGCTACGGCAAGCAGGTGATGTGCGATGTCATGCTGTGTCCGGACAAGCCCGGACGGGCACGCCGGGCGGAAGAGCTGGGCGTGGACTTTATCATCGTGCATACGGGATTTGACGAACGCAATCTGGAACCGGAACGGACACCGCTGGAAGATCTGGAAGCCGTCGTACAGGCGGTCTCCGTGCCAGTCCAGGCTGTCGGGGGCCTCAGTGTGGAACAGGCCATTGCGACCCTGGGCATGGGGGCGGACATCGTGGTGTTTGGGGCTCCGCTGGTCATTGCCAGTGACGCCTTCACGGCGGCGTCCGATGACTTCGGCGGCCTGATGCGAGAAATAGTTCAGTCCGTGAGACACGCCAGTTTTGGAACAGGGAGGAATGAATCATGAAGTTGCTTGAACAAATCCGGGAACTCGACTTCCCGGCGCCGTTGCCGTCGCGCCTGTTGCAGGTGCACCAGATCTTCAATACTTTCAAGGTGCCGGATATAGCTGCCCGCGTGCATGAAGCGTGGACGGAGAGTGGCATTCGGAGTGCCATGAAACCGGGGGCCGTAGTGGGTGTAGGCGCGGGCAGCCGTGGCATTGCCAACCTGCCGGTGTTGGTGCGGGCGAGTGTTGACTGGCTGAAAGCCAACGGGTTCAGCCCCTTTGTCTTCCCCGCCATGGGCAGCCACGGTGGAGCCACGGACGAGGGCCAGAAGGAAATGCTGGCCCAGCTGGGCGTCACGGCAGACAGTGCAGGCTGCGAGATTCGGGCCACGATGCAGGTAGACCCCATTGGCCAGATTCCCGATGGCCCCGTACTGTATCAGGGCCAGGAATCCCGGGCCGCGGATCATTGTGTTCTGGTGAGTCGCATCAAGCCGCATACGGATTTCCGGGGCCATCTGGAAAGCGGTCCCTCCAAGATGTCCGTGATTGGACTGGGCAAGCAGCATGGCGCTTCCATCATGCATGCCGGGGGCGGCGAGTTCTTTCAGCGCTATCTGGCGCCGGCAGCCCGGATCTACGAAACCGATACCAACCTGGTGGGGGCCCTGTGTGTCGTCGAGAACGCCTATGACGAAACCGCCCGGATCGATTTTCTGACCAGTCAGGAAGTGGGTCTGGAACGGGAGGCGTCGCTGCTGCAGGAAGCCAAGGACCTGATGGCCAGCCTGCCCTTTCCGGCCATCGACGTATTGGTGGTGAAGGAACTGGGCAAGAATATCAGCGGTACGGGCATGGACACGAACATCGTGAGCCGGCTCATGATCCCCAGGCAGCCGGAGGCGTTCGGGAATGTGGACGTGGCCGTCATTACCGTGCTGGATCTGACGGAACAGACCCATGGCAACGTGGCCGGGCTGGGCCTGGCCAATATCACGACCGCGCGGGTAGCAGAAAAGATCGACTGGGTGGCCACCTACACCAACGCCATCACTTCAGGCATTTTCGGCATGTACCGGGTCAGCCTGCCCATTACCATGCCCACGGACGAGAAATCGCTGCACGTGTCCCTGCGGGGGTGTGCCACGCCTCCCGAGGAAGCCCGCATGGTCTTCATCAGCAACACGCTGGTACTGGATGAATTCTTTGCCAGTCCCAGCCTGCAGGCCGAAATCGAGGCCCATCCACGGCTGTCGATCGTCGATGAATTGCCCCTGTCATTTGCCGAACCCGGACATATGACCAGTCCCTGGGTCCTGAATTGAGAGAGCGTGTCCTTGCCCTGGGCCTGCTGCTGGGCGACCCTGGCGGCATTGGCCCCGAGGTAGGGGCCAAGCTGGTCGCCCAGCATGCGGATGATCGCGTGCGCCTGGAGGTGCTGGGGACGCCCGAAGTGTGGGCCCGGGGCATGGCGCAGGCAGGTGTTCCGGGCCCGGCATGGCCTGATCAGCAACCATTGACCAATGGCGAGGCCGGATCAGGCCGGCTTGTCTTCCGGCCGCTGGCGGGCTGGGCTGAGGAACTGCCTGCGGTGGGACAGACGTCAGTGTCAGCGGGGCGTTACTGCCTGCAGAGTCTCCGCGCAGCCGTGACGCTGGTACAGCAGGGGCAGTGGCAGGGCTTTGTGTACGCACCGATGAACAAGGCTTCCCTGCAGCTGGGCGGATCGCCCCACCCTGACGATATCGGTTTGCTGAGTGCGCTGTTCGGCCTGGAACAGCCCGGCAGCGAGATCAACGTTCTGGACGAACTCTGTACAGCCCGGGTCACCTCCCACATTCCTCTGGCAGATGTGGCACGCCAGATCACGGCACCGGGTGTGTTGGCGGCCATGCAGCGTCTGGATTTTGTGCTGGCCACTCTGGATACAGCTTGCCGGGACATAGCCGTGGCCGGCCTGAATCCGCATGCCGGCGACAATGGCCTCTTCGGTGACGAGGAAGCGGAAATCCTGGAACCGGCCATCGCCCTGGCCAAGGCCCAGGGCCTGTCGGTTACGGGCCCCGTTTCGCCTGATACGGTATTCGTACGTGCGCGCCGGGGGGAGTTTGGGGGCGTAGTCACCATGTATCATGATCAGGGCCAGATTGCCATGAAACTGCTCGGCTTTGAACGTGGTGTCACGTTGGCGGCCGGACTGCCTGTGCCCGTGACCACCACAGCCCACGGTACAGCCTTTGACATAACAGGCACAGGCAAGGCTAACCCCGGTTCCCTGGTCCGGGCCCTGGAGATTTGCATTGCGCAAATATTGAAGAGAGAGGAGATTGGCCATGTTGCTTGACAACCAGGCAGTGCTCATTACCGGCTCGACGACAGGCATCGGCGAGGCAACCGCCCGTGCCTGTGTAGCCCAGGGTGCCTCGGTTATGATTCACGGGCGCCGGGAAGGGGCCGCCCAAGCCTTGTGTGCCGACTTGGGCGACAAGGCCCGCTACGTCATAGGGGATTTGGCGGATCCGGATCTCTGTGCCCGTACGGTTACGGCTACAGTGGAGGCGTTTGGACGCATAGACGGGGTAGTGAACAACGGCGCGGATACCTCGCGCGCAACCCTTGACGAAACGGATGCCGCCACCTTCGACCGTCATTACCATGTCAACTTGCGTGCTCCCCTGCTGGTGATACGGGAAGCGGTCAAGCATTTCCGGGCGCAGGGTGAAGGGGCGGTGGTCAACATCGGTTCTGTGAATGCCTGGTCCGGTCAAGGCGACTTGCTGCCCTATTCCGCGACCAAGGGCGGATTGCAGACCATGACCCGCAATATGGCCAATGCCCTGGCCGGCGAGATGATCCGCGTCAACCAACTCAACGTTGGCTGGTGTACCTCCCCGAATGAAATTGCCCTGAAGATCGCCGAAGGCCTGCCTCAGGATTGGTATCGGAACGTGCCCCGGGAATTCGCCCCCACCGGACAGCTGCTGACTCCGGAGCAGGTGGCCTCTCACGTGGTTTTCTGGGTTTCACCGGCATCCAAACCTGCTAATGGCTGTGTATATGAACTGGAGCAGTTCTGTATTCTGGGCCGGAGCGTAGAAAGGGAGTGGGTCTGATCGGCATGCCACATCGCCCTCGCGGGGACGCCTACAATCTGCACCGGTCTCCGGTTTCGGTGCAACAAACCGGGGCCGGATACGCAGGGAGCATCTGCCGGTGAAGATGCGGTACCTGCATGCAGTGAGATTGGCAGGTGTGCAGAGCACGGCCAGTAGGTCAGTCCTGCATGTCGGCAACCGGCAACGGTTCATAGATCATTTCCGCCCCCGGCAGAATCCGGTGTCCCTCACGCAACGTCAAGTGCACAAGTTCACGAGCCTGGCCCTGCACCTGGCGCCGACCGGCCCCGGATCCCGCCACGGCCCCGGTCGGCGCCATCCTTCGTAGACCCTGCTGCTGGTGCGGTACGTCGTGAGTGTCTGCAGCCAGGCTACGTCCGGCAAGGGGAATGATCACCGACTTCCGCCATGTGCCGTGCCATATCGATCAAGCTGTGCTGGCCGACTTTGCCGTGGTGAATTTTTGTCCAGCCTTTGCCTGCGTTTTCCATTGCGTAGTGGGTATGCCACAAGCACAGCTCGGTGTAATCCTGTACACACGTAGCAGGCATGCGTGTGGCCGGTGCCGTCGCCCCCTGGCGCGGATAGCCTGCCTATACCGGCGTTGCCGGTGGCGCGTCCCGTCTGGACTGTATGCAGACCCTGCCACAGGGCCTGGCTCGTAACCCGCAGGCCTGCCGCGAACAGACAGACCTTGTCGAGCCAGCGGCCGGTCGGCACGTACAGATCCCGCAACTGTGCCCAGGACGCCCGCAACGGGCTCTTGTCCCGATCCTGCCCCTCGGCCCGCAACGCCCACCACCGGTACGCAGACATGGAGCGCCAGCAGGTATCCGTTGCCCCGGCCTATCGTCGCCCGTACATCCTTGTGCGCGGCGCGCCACAGGTCCCGTTCGGTTGCAGCCTCGGGGCTGGCCGCCGGTTCGGCCTGCCGGCTCCGTTGCCATTGTTCGGTGACACCGCCAGTTGTGTTTTCCTATGGCGCAGTTTGCATGCAGAAATTCCCTTTTGCCCTATACTATGCTGTGCCTGACATGGGTTTGTTGCCCGTCTCTTTTGCATATTTCAGTTTGTCATGTTCATGCCATCGGCAGCGCAATGGTTGCGTGTCCTCTGTACCAAATCGGACCTTGTCCCGGATAGACGGATAGGTCCGGATTCCATGTACGCAGGCATGCTTGGCTGGATGCAGACCAGCCCGTGATCGATCTGTCCCAAACGGCGCAACCGATTCTCAGGATTGAGAATCTGAAAGTTCATTTTTTTCTGGAACGATCTGTTGTCCGGGCCGTCAACGGCGTTACGCTGTCCGTAGCACGCAACTCCACACTGGGGATTGTCGGCGAAAGCGGATGTGGGAAAAGTGTTACGGCCCATTCCATCATGCGCCTGGTCAAATCGCCTCCCGGCAAGATCGTGGAAGGCACGATCCGATATTGGACCCGGCATGACGACGCTGAAGTGGAACTCACCGCCCTGGATCCCAAAGGCAAGGCAATCCGGGACATTCGGGGCAAGGAGATTTCCATGATCTTTCAGGAGCCGATGACTTCGCTCAATCCTCTGCATACGATCGGCACCCAAATCGCGGAAACCGTTTCGCTCCACCAGCAGGTCTCACGGAAAGAAGCGCTGGAACGGGCTACGGAAATGCTGAGCCTGGTCAAGATTGCGGCACCGCACCAGCGCGTGCGCGAATACCCGCATCAATTGTCCGGCGGCATGCGCCAGCGTGTGATGATTGCCCTGGCCCTGTCCTGCAATCCGCAGATCCTGATCGCGGATGAACCGACCACCGCCCTGGATGTGACCGTACAGGCCCAGATCCTGGATCTGATGAACGATTTGCGGGACGAATTCGATTCTTCGATCGTGCTGATCACCCACAATCTGGGGGTCGTATCCCAGATGTGTGACTACATTGCCGTCATGTATCTGGGCCGGGTGGTCGAGTACAGCCACACCCGGGGCATCTTCAAGCATCCGCTTCACCCCTATACGGAGGGGCTGTTGCATTCCGTGCCGGTACTGGGACGTCGGCAACACCAGCTGGTACCCATAGTCGGCATGGTGCCCAATGCCTCGGATACCATCACCGGATGTGCTTTTGCGGATCGCTGTCCGCACGTAATGTCAGTATGCCGGCAGGAAACACCTCCGCTCAAGGAGGTGGATCAAGGCCATTGGACGGCCTGCTGGTTACATGAATGACGCTTGTCAAGCATAAAGGAGCAAACAGTAATGCAGAAATTGTGGATTGTAAGTCTGAGTGCCCTGGTGGCGTTGTGCCTGCTGGCCGCATGTGCGGCAGGCGGCGCCGAACCGCCAGCGGAAGAATCCATGGCCGAGGAAGCCGCCATGGAAGAAGAGATGGCAATGGTGGAATTGGCGGCTCCCGTTCCCTTTGAATTCGGCACCCTGCCCGGTGGCGGATCCGGTGAGGTAGCCCGTTATCCCTTGTCCGATCTGGTACAGTACCGGGCGCTGGATTCATACAGCCAGCCTGCCTTTATGGATGCCCTGGTAGCGGATGGCGTTCTGCCGCCTGTGGAAGAACGGCTGCCACCGGAACCCATGGTCATTCCCTCGGCCGGCATGGTTGACGGGCCCGGTGTCTATGGCGGTGTATGGCGTGACTTCTCGGCCGTACAAACCGAAGGCTGGAACCTGTGCGCGGGCCAGACCCAAGGCTGGTTTGGCATCAATTACATCTATTCGGAAGCGTTGGTGGATTCAGCACCGGTCTTCATGCGCAGTGACGACTTCGCCCCCTTCCCGAATCTGGCCAAGTCATGGGAATGGAGTGAAGACGGTCAGCAGCTCACCATGCATCTGATGCAGGGTGTCAAATGGTCGGACGGCGATCCCTTCGATATTGAAGACGTCACCTTTACCTGGGAAGACAATATCCAGGATCCCAATGTCAATTCCTGGAAGTCGCCCACTTCGTGGACCATCGACGATACGCCGGTAACTATTGACTTCGTGGATGACTATACCTTCACCTGGAATTTCCCGGTGGCCTATCCGGTCCAGAAGATTTTTGACATGGATTTCCTGGACTTTACCCTGTGTCCGGCCCATATCCTGAAGGAACACCATCCAAACCACAACGCTGAGGCGGACTACGAATCGTACGAAGCCGCCCTGCCGCCGCTGGACTTGCCTCCCGTGTCGCTGGGTCCCTGGGTGGCTGTGGAATACAAGACCGACGAATTCATGGTCATGCGGCGCAATCCGTATTACTGGAAGGTTGATGAGCTCGGCCATCAGCTGCCCTACATGAACGAAGTCACGTTCAAGAAAGGGGAAAGCGGCATTGGTCGTACGCTGGGTACCCTGGGTGGCGAAATCGACCACACCAATCTCGAGAATCCCAGTACCTACATCGAAACCACCCGCCGCCAGCAGGAAGAGGACGCCCACTTCTATGTGGCTTGGGGGCCCGAAGCCTTGGGCTTCCCCATTGAATTCAACCTGTCCCTGAACCACGGTGTGGAGAACGACCGGGATGCGACCCTGCGGGAACTGTTCCGGGACCTCCGCTTCCGCAAGGCTGTAGCCTATGCCCTGGATGGCGAAGGGATTGCCCAATCGGTCGTGCGGGGACCCTTCCTGCGCGGTTTCCCGGGCGGTATCGTACCGGGTGCGGTGGAATTTGACATCGACTCGGTAGTCGACTATCCCTATGATCCGGCTTCGGCCTCGGCGCTGCTCAAGGATCTGGGCTTTGAGGACACCAATGGCGACGGCATTCTGAACTGGACCTCCGGGGCCCTGGAAGGTGAAGAACTCATCATCGGCCTCAACACCAGTGAAGATGCAGCAGCCACCCAGAACGTCGGCGAGGCGGCTACGGCTCTCCTGCGGGAAGTGGGCGTTCAGATCAACATGCGCGTTCTGCAGGGACCTGCCCTGAATGACGCCAATCAGAACGGTACATGGGAGATGCGCGTTACGCGCACGGGCCAGCATTATCTGACGCCCTTCACCCGGTGCACCGATCTGGGACCTGTAACCCGCGAATTCGGTATCCACCGTGAAGGTGCTGAACCGCGCGTATTGCTGGATTTCGAGGCAGAAATCATTGATATCATCAACCAGTTCTGCCTGGAACCGGATGCCGCGACACGGGCTGACCTGATGTCACGCTACAATGAGCTGTTCACCGAAAACGTATACCACGCCGGTACCATCATTGGACGCTATGGCCTGGCCATGGCCAAGCGTTTCAAGAACATTCCGACAGGTGCGCCTCCCTTCTTTGTCCACTGGACATGGGGCAATGTGCGCCCTGAGCAAATGTGGATCACCACCGAGGATCAGGATCTCGTACCTGAGATTCGGCCTGACGAACTGCCGGTCTACAACTGATCGACGACAGCATGCCGGGGGCAACCGGTTGAGGTTGCCCCCGGTCCCTGGCTCGTTTGTCATTCATCTCATGTCTGAGCGGTCATGATCACCTACGTCATTCGGCGCCTTTTTTCGGCCGTAACGGTTCTGCTGGTGGTGAGTGCAATTTCTTTTGTCGTGATTCAGCTGCCGCCGGGAGACTTCACCGACATCTACAAGGCCCAGCTGGTTAACCAGGGTGGCCTGACCGAGGCGGAAGCTGAGCGCATGGCGGAAGACATGAAGGTCCGCTATGGCCTTGACGCGCCGATTCCCCTGCAGTACGTCAATTGGATCTGGGGCATTGTATCCAAGGGCGAGTTCGGCTATTCCTTTCGTTACAAGGACGACGTAGGAAGCCTCATTGCCGACCGGTTGCCCCGCACGATCGGTTTGGCCGCGGCCGCCCATGTCACGTCTACCGTGGTGGGCCTGCTGGTAGGTATTTTTGTGGGACAGCGTCAATACCAGCTCAGTGACAACCTGGCTGCGGTGGTGGCTTTCGTGCTCACATCGCTGCCCCGTTTCTTTTTGGCCCTGGTCATCATCTACGTGCTTGTGTTCACCTTCAACCAGCAAAGCGTGACCTCCTTCTATTCCCCGAAATATGTGGTGGCGCCCTGGTCATTCGGCAAGTTTGTGGATTTGCTCCGGCATGTATGGCCTGTCATCGCCATTGCCGGCTTGGGCGGCGTGGCCCGCAATCTGCGGGTAATGCGCGGCAATTTGCTGGATGTGCTCAACGCCCAGTATGTCGTCACCGCCCGTTCCAAGGGCATCCGGGAAAGAAGGGTGATCAACCGGCATGCCGTGCCCAATGCCCTGCACCCTATCATTGCCTACCAGGGCACGGCCATTCCCTACATGGTCCAGGGGGAGCTGGAAGCCGCCATCGTGCTGAGTCTGCCTACTATCGCACCCATGTTCTACGGCTCGCTGCGCAATCAGGACATCTATATTACGGGCAGCATTCTGCTCTTGTACGGTGTGCTGCTGGTCATCGGCAATCTGCTGTCGGACCTGTTTCTGGCCATTCTCGATCCGCGCATTCGCTATGCCTGAAGCGCCGGCCTGCTGCGGTGGGCAGACATGACCGCTGCCTCACAGTCTCCAGCCCCTTCCGAGTCGGCCCTGGCAGCCGCTTTGGGGGCTACCGACGCGTACGAAAACAGCAGCGAAACCTATTTGCAGCTGGTCTGGCGGCGCTTCCGGCGCAGCCGCATTTCGATCATCGGGGGCCTGATGATCCTGATGCTGACCATATTGGCCCTGTTTTCCGATTTCTTCTCGCCTACCGATCCCACGACGATCGATATGAAGGCGACCTTTACGCCGCCCCAGAAAGTACGTTTTGTGGATAGCGAAGGCCAATTTTCCCTGCGCCCGTTCACCTACCTGCAGCTGTACAGTTTCCATCCCAAGACCCTGGAGCCGGTTTGGGTCGATGACGAGGAAACCAAATACTATCTGCGGTTCTTCGTCCGCAGCTGGGACTACAAGATCCTGGGCCTTATTCCCTGGGATCGCCATCTCTATGGTGTGGACGACGGCGGCACAGTGTACATTCTGGGGACGGACAAACTGGGCCGCGATCTCTTCGGACGCATGTGCCAGGCCGGCCAGATCAGTCTGGCCCTCAGTCTTTTCGCGGCCCTGATCAGTATTGCCGTCGGCTCTGTGCTGGGCGTGATATCGGGGTATTACGGCGGCTGGCTCGATGGCGTGCTGCAGCGGTTCGTGGAGGTGATACAGTCAATTCCCGCCCTGCCGCTCTGGATGGCGCTGGCCAGTGTGGTGCCCATCACCTGGGATCCCCTGCTGGTTTTTGTCATTATGGCCAGTATTTTTGCCCTGATTGGCTGGACGGTGCTGGCTCGGGAAGTGCGGGGCAAGGTGCTGGCTTTTCGCGAGACCGATTTCATTCTGGCTGCCAAGGAAATGGGTGCCTCGGATCTCCGCGTGATTTTCCGGCATCTGTATCCGCATGCCCTCAGTCATGTGATTGTCGTGCTGACACTCCAGATTCCCCAGATTATCCTGGCGGAAGCCTTTCTCAGTTTTCTGGGTCTGGGCATTCAGGAACCGCTCATCAGCTGGGGCTACCTGATGCGCGACTCCAGCAGCCTGGAAACCCTGGGCGTCAATCCCTGGATTCTTGCCCCGGCTGCTTTCATCGTCATTGCGGTGCTGGGTTTCAATTTCCTGGGTGACGGCCTGCGTGATGCAGCTGATCCCTACGCCACGGCCTAGACACGGTGCACAGCTGTTCATGACATTCCCTTCTTCCGCCTCCACCTCATCCCACGACGTGACCGGTACGCCTGACGACATTATTCTGGACGTGGTGGGACTGAAGCAGTACTTTCCCATCCGCCGCGGTCTCCTGCAGCGTGTGGTGGGACACGTCAAGGCCGTAGACGGCGTCAGCTTTCAGTTGCGGGAGCAGGAATCCCTGGGACTGGTCGGTGAGAGCGGGTGTGGCAAGACCACCACTGGACGCAGTATTCTGCGGCTCTACGAACCGACGGCCGGGGAAGTGTGGTATGCCCAGCGGGATGGGACACGGGTGGATTTGACCGAACTGTCCCCACGGGAGATGAAGGAATACCGGCGCGATCTGCGCATGATCTTCCAGGATCCCTTTTCCAGCCTGAACCCGCGGCTGACGGTCATGGACATCATCGGGGAGCCTTTGATCATCCATGGGGTGGCCAGAGGCAAACAGATCGAGTCCCGGGTCGCCGAACTGATGCATGCCGTGGGACTCAATCCCCGGTATATGGGGCGCTACCCCCATGAGTTCTCGGGCGGCCAACGGCAACGGATCGGGCTGGCCCGTACCCTGTCCCTGAATCCCCGGGTGATCATCGCGGACGAACCGGTTTCGGCGCTGGACGTCTCGGTCCAGGCCCAGGTACTGAATCTGCTCCAGGAGCTCAAGGAACAGATGGGATTGACCTTTCTGTTCATCGCCCACGACCTGAGTGTGGTGGAGCATATTTGTGATCGGATCGCGGTCATGTATCTGGGCCAGATCGTCGAAATCGACGATGCGGAGGACCTGTTGCGGCAACCGGCTCACCCCTATACGGAGGCACTGGTGTCCGCGGTGCCGCCCGCCGATCCCGACGTACGCATGGAACGCATCATTCTGGAAGGTGACGTGCCCAACCCGGCGCACCCGCCTCCCGGGTGTGTATTTCATCCCCGTTGCCGTTACGCCGAAGACATATGCAGCCAGGAGGTACCGGAGCTGCTGGAGATCAGCTCCGGGCGCTTCAGCCGCTGCCACTTCGCCCACGATCTGGAACTGCAAGGCATTGGATGATGCAGCACCAGGCGGATTTGCGTACCCGAATACTGGCCGCCCTGGCCTATCTTGTACCGCTGGTGGGACCACTTGCTGCCCTGTTGCTGGGGCGCCACAGGATGATTCAGCTGCATGCCCGCCAATCCCTGCTGCTCACGCTGCTGGTCGCATGCGCCCTGCTGGTATGGGGAGTATTGGCGTGGATTCTGAACTGGATTCCCGTGATCGGAGCCATTACCGGGGCCATGCTCTTTGCCTTCGTGCCCTTGCTGTGGCTGGGTGCTGTCCTGGCGCACGTGGGCGGTACTGTCCTGGCCCTGCGGGGTCAGTATGCCTTTGTCCCTGTGTTCAGGGGCTGGATGGCGCAATGGATATCCCCGGAGTCGTGGTCCTGACAAGACCAGGCAGTGCCTACTGGACAGGCATGCTTTAAGGCTGTCCGGTCTGCGCCTGTTACACCGTACGTTGCTCTGCCCGGCTGGCGCAGAAAGCGGAACCGATCCGAATCACATGGCGTCCTGCCAGAAATGATCGAGGTTGTCCAGAGGCTGCCAACCCAGGATGCGACGGATTTTGCCGTGATCGAACTTGCCGTGCGGCAGATCTGCACTGACGTTGAATTCCTCGAAGGGACTGGGCAACTCCGTTACTTCCAGAGCCCGGCGCAAGGCACGACCTGCATCGGGCCAAGAGACGAAGAAGGGCGGCTTGTGGGCTGGCCGGTCAGGATTGACGAGTTCCCAGAAGAGCATGACGGCCACCTCCAGATCGTGGTGTTCGGCAAACACGCGCAGTATTTCCTGTCCCAGGTACTTGGAAAGGAAGTACAGGGACTCGTAGGGACGGCTCGGTGCTTCCACCGGCACCTGATAATCCCACAGGTGGCTGCCGTGGCCATGGACCAATTGCAGCAGAGGGCCTGTCTGTACAAAGCGGCGGATACCGTGATGGACAGCTGCCCGGGCCATGTTGTAGGCGCCCACGGCACTGACGCGGAAGGCGTCGACGGGATCCATGCGCAGCACTGAACAATTGACAATGGCATCCATACCTGCACACGCGTCCATGACCTGTTCCGGATCCCGCACGTCCACGATGCGGTTCTCATGCGGTGCATCCAGCAAGGGTGGGATGATGCGGTCATAGCTTTCCCGGCGCTTCAGGTCGGCCACGATGTCCGCCATGGGTCTGATGTCGGCGAGCCGGAGCGTATAGCTGGCGTGCAGGTCTTGCATGGCCGAAGCGCCCATGGGACCACCGGCGCCAAACAGAACCACCTTGCGGATGGGACGGGAGGTGATGGGTGCCGGGGGTGCCAGGACCTGTTGCCAGGGTCTGCGGTCCATAAAGCGGGCGGGTATCTCTTGCACGTTCCGACCCAGGTCCACGGTGGGTCTGTACAGAAAAGGCGGGGAAGCACTGGTCGTGCGTTCCTCGATGCCGGTTTGATCGCCATGCCGGATCTTGCTGTGAGGGCCGGCGCCCATAATGTGAAAGACAGACCAGTCCGGATGGCCCGCATCCAGCATGTCCCTGTGGTCGAAGGACAGCGCGCGTTTCAGGCCATGTACGGCATCCCGCAGATGTACCCAGCGCGGGTCAAAGGGCTGGTGCGCCACCGTCGCGTCATCGACCACCTCTCCCAACCGCAGACAAATGGCTTCCATGGTGCTGCGGCGCACCAACTCGCGCACGGCCAGCTCGCCCACCCAGGGCAGCAGCTGGGCCAGGGTGGGCACAGGACGCGGACGCCACAGTTCGTCAACGTGCCAATGGGCTGAATGGCGGTCAAAGAAGGCCAGCGTACTGCCCAGCACCACCCGGCGGACAGATGCCTTGGCGGCGGCCAGCATCAGGGAGCGGGTTCCCCGCATGACGGTATCCAGCCTCTCCACGTCATCGTCTGCAGGCAGCAAACCCAGACTCCAGGGTTGCAGATGTACGACAGCCTCCACTTGATCCACGGCGGCCGCGGCCACGTCAGGCTCCCGCAAGTCCCCCTCTATCCTTTCCACGCTGTCGGGTAGCGGCACTGCCTGCGCAGGGACAAGAACGCGGGGTGCAGGACCGGCCTGGCTGGCCAAGTCAGCTGTAAGCGCCTGTGCCAGCGGGCAATTCATACCTGTGATGAGAATACGCATGTTTCTGCCTCCGGTACGGGACACAATGCAGTGACTGTGAACTGGGGGCCCTATATCACCAGCTGACGGCCAGTGTATGGGGCGAGTCTGTGAACCTGAGCGGGGAAGCGTGTACCGCAAACGGGAGCGCTTGCGTTGGGGCCAAGACGCTCAGTGTCCCCATTGTAGCAATGAACACGCTGATACGCGGATGGCCGGTCCGGGTGCTCGTCGCTAGTGCACAGTATGGCTCAGGGTTGCAGCGTCACCTTGATGGATTTGTCGCCACGGGCAACCAGGTCAATGCCCTGCTGAAAGTCCGCGAGGGGCAGCTGGTGGGTAATGATACGTTCCATAGGCAACAGGCCCTGTTCCAGCATACGAATGGCTACCGGGTAGGCGTGCGGGCTGAGATGGGCACCATGAATGTTCAGCTCCTTGGTATCGCCAATGATGGTCCAGTCCACGGTAACCGGTTCCCGCATCACACTGAATTCCACAAAAGTGCCCAGCTTGCAAATCATGTCCAGGCCCTGTTGCACGGCATCAGGATGGCCGGTCGCCTCAATGTAGATATCACAGCCATACCCTTCGGTGAGACTGTGCACTTCGTCCACTACATCGGTATGCAGGGGATTCAGGGTGACGTCCGCACCACAGGCCCGGGCCACATCCAGGCGATCCTCGTTCAGGTCGAGAACTATGAGCAGAGCCGGATTCTTCAGGCGTGCAGCCGCGACCATACCCAGTCCCAGAGGACCCGCCCCCGCTATGACCACGGTGTGCTGCAGCTCGATGTTGGCACGCTGCACGGCATGAATGCCACAGGCCAGGGGCTCGATATAGGCGGCCCATGGCAAGGGCATTGCTGCAGGCACCCGGTAATTCAGGGCGTTGGCCGGCAGGCGCACGAATTGGGCCATGGCTCCGGGTGTGGCCTGGCGAAAGCCGTAGATGTCATGTTTCATGCACATCCAGTATTGGCCACGGTGACAGTAGCGACAGTGCTGGCAGGGCACAATCTGCTCTGATACGACCTTGTCGCCCATCTGCAGGTGGTTTCTGGCCATAGCGGTTTCCCCTGCCGCGACTACCGTGCCGGCAAATTCGTGGCCCGGAATGATGGGAGCCTGACAGTACCCGGCAGTTTCCGCCGTGCCCCAGAACATCGGGGCTCCCAGATAGCATTTCAAATCACTGGCACAGATGCCAACTGCACCCACTTCCAGGATGATTTCATCCGCATCCGGCCGGGGAACGGGGTATTCTTCCAGACGGTAATCCAGGGGTGCATGACAGACAATTGCCGGCATGTGCGTATGCGCAGGATATTCAGACATGGTGCTTCTTGTGTCCGGAATGCGTGGGCAACGAAATGGTTCTGTTCAATTGGTCATTTTCATGATAGCGCAACCTGCGGACGGAATGGAATCTGTTCAGCCATCACGTCTACCATTACCAGGTGAAGAGACTTGGGGCGCCCGATATGGGCGGTTACAGACCATGATCCCTGTACGTCTGTGACTTGTTGCCGCCCAGCCTTGGCCAGTTGCACGGTAGACTCTCCCTGTTCCATTGCAGCCTCTCACTGTTATAAAGGGGATAGCAGGCATGGCCCTGGCATAAATCTGGGAAAATACTGAAGACTGCTGGGGGCCTGGTGCTGAGGAATCCCTTCGACCGCAGCGACTACGCGACCTGTCCCTTCAGCCAGCGGCTGGACGGGGTGACGGCCCAGGTGATAGCGCATGTGGACCGGGTCACCCTGCATGCTTTCCATACACCAGGCAATGCAATATCGTCTGCGTTCTGCCATTGTTACATGTCCACATCAAAGACTGGTTCGGAATATGCAACGTACCGGGAACAGCAACAACTTCCGATGTCGCATTTATCGGTTGCAGGCGACGGCTTGCCACGCCCGATGCCAGGAAACAGGACCAAGACGGCCAGGTGTCGGGTACCCAAGCCGATCCCGCCAACAGGATGCAGGCTTGTCTGGCCCTGAACAGTCTGTAGCGGCCGCTTGGTGTCAGGCAAGCCCCTGGTCGGCCAAGGTCAGAAGACGGTTGTATTTGGCCAGGCGTTCCGACTGGGTAATGGAACCCACCTTGATGTTGTGGGCATGCCAGCCTATTGCCAAGTCAGCCAGCCAAGTGTCTTCTGTTTCCCCACTCCGGGCCGAAACCACAATGTGCCAGTCTGCCTGCCGTGCCAGCTGCAGGACATCCATGGCTTCCGATAGCGTACCGATCTGATTCACCTTGAGCAGCAGTGCATTGGCTACCTGACGGTCCTGTGCCTTGCGAATGCGTGTAGGATTCGTACACAGCAGGTCATCCCCCAGGACAATAACCTGGTCGCCCAACTGGCTGTACAGCTCTTGCCAGCCATCCCAATCATCTTCGGCCAAACCGTCCTCAATACTGTAAATGGGGTATGTGGAACACCAATGGGTATATATATCGATCAGTTCCGCCGCCGACAGGAGGCTGTCGTCAAACCGGTAGGCTCCCTGTCTGTGAAACTGGCTGGCCGCGGCATCAATGGCGATCTGAAAGTCCTGACCAGCTACGAAACCGGCTGCCTCGGCGCAGATCATGGCATCCTCCAGCATGGCGTGGGACGAAGCGAAAGGAGGTGCCAAGCCTCCTTCGTCAGCCGACAGATTCCGCATGCCGTACTTGTCTTGCACCAAGTCAACAGCCGTAGCGTAGATCTCGGCCGTCATCGCCAGCTGCTCAGGCAAGGTTCTCACCGGCAACGGTAAGATCATAACGTCCTGAATTGCAACCTGTTCTCCTGCATGTCGCCCTCCACTGAACAGATTGATGGTAGGCAGGGGCAGGGCCAAGGGCAAAGAGACTTGGCCAGGATGAAGCGAACCAAAGTAGGCGAACAGTTCCATACCTCCCTCGATGGCCATTGCCTTGGCAAAGGCCATTGAGACGGCCAGCAAGGCATTGGCTCCCAGGCGGGACTTGTTGGCGGTGCCGTCCAGACGCACCAGGCCGTCATCCAGTTCCCTTTGTGAAGCGGGTTCCATCTCGCGCACATGCGACTGGATTTCACCCTGGATACCCGCAACTGCTTGCAGGCAGCCCCGTCCCCGGTATCTTTTGGGATCGCCATCACGCAGTTCCCATGCTTCATGGCGTCCCGTCGATTCCCCTGAAGGCACCGAAGCAAGACCTATGGCCCCTGACGCCAGCCGGACGGTACACTGAATTGTCGGGCGTCCGCGGCTGTCCAGGATTTCCTGGGCACGGAGTTCGAGAATCCTGGACATGCGGTCACCCCAGCTTATCTGCTGTTACCTGCCAATGTACGCCAGAAATGTCTGGATGAGCTGGAGCAGCGAGCAGGGAGGCTGCACTAGCAATGACTGTACGGCCTGCATCTGGGTTGCCCGGTGGTGCTCATCCAGGTACTCAAGTGGGGAACGACCTGCAACCCGTGCCAGCAGGCAACCCAGCGTATGGCGTATACAGCGCTCTTCCATGTCAGATCCGAAGGCGCCGGTCCCGGTTGTAGCCCGGTAGGTCTGCCAAAACTGTATACTGGCCTGTTGTAGCCGCTGTCGTTGCCGGGTCAGGTAATGCCCCTTGCTCAGGGCATGTGTCAGGGCAAAACCGACATCGAAGGCCGGATCACCCACGTGACAGACCTCAAAGTCCAGCAGGAAAAGCCGATCGTCGGCGATCAGGATGTTCTTGGGACTGTAGTCTCCGTGCACCAGCGACAGGCGCTGGCTCAGGGTTTCCTGGACAAGAGCGTGCAAGAAAGGCTGGGCTTCCGGTATCCGGGTTCCCGCATAGTCGTAATAGGGTTCCAGGCGCAGTGACCGGAAATAGGTGCGATCATGCAGCTTGCGGGGGATGGCCTCCGGATCGTCTGCTGTCGCATTATGTAACCGGGCCAGCATCCGACCAAATTCCTGCCAGTACCGTACCTGGACATCGCCTTGCAGCATCATGGTTTTCCAATTGACATAAGGTCCGGGGACTTCCGTCATGACAATGACATGACAGGTGCGATCCTGGAACAGGGCCTGCGGTACCTGCTGAGGCAGAATACGCGCAAAGACACCCAGGGCTGCATACTCCTGATGGATACGCAGGGGGCTACTGAACCAGTCGACGGCAACACGCAGTTTGGGCAGAGCCTGCTTGACCACCAGATGGGGCGGGTGCGCGCGCTGGACGCGCACCGTCTTGTTGGACACCCCCCCGGTCAGTCGCTGGCAGGATGTCTCTTCGTCCGGTGCCAACAGTCCGTGTTGGCGCAGATACGGAAGCAGCTGGTCGAACTGTTCGACGTCAGGCGCCTGCGACTCTGTGTCCACGACTGCCTCCGGATCCCGTACCCCGAGGAATTGGTCGCCAGCCTATTCCTGCACGCCTGCCGGCTCCTCTGGGGCGGGCTCTGGCGGTTTGACCAGGAACTCCTCGCGTGAACGGTTGATGAGCCGATCCACGGTAAACCGGTTGGCTTCCACGTACCAGGGCGACTCGGATGTCTTCAGGACCACCCGGTTGGCCGTGTCAGTGTCGGCACCGATGAGGATGGTCACCTGTGATGTAGCATCATCGTTCTCGATTTCCAGCCACACACTGGCCTGCGGCAACAGCAGGCCGTATTCGGGTTGCTCAACGTTGCCCAGGGGTTTGGTCAGGCTCATGGTAGAGATTGTAGTCACGAGCGAAATCAGGTTGTTCGGATTGAACTCCTCGTCTTCAGCCAGTCCCTGCATACGCCATTCATCGTTGTCATCGCGTACAAATTCGAATGTGCCGTGGCTGTTGCTCAAGGTGAACTTGCGTACCCGGCTCTGATTGACCGAGTAGTATACGGTATCTACCCAGCGGGTAATCTGGGTGGATACTTCCAGATGCCTCAGATCCGTCGAGATATACACATTGTCATCCCCGTCCAGCCGTACGTGGGTTACCCGCGGCAGGGGCGATGTACCGACGTACAGAATGACTTCGTTCCCGTCTTCCAGGACGGCTGTTACCCGACGTTCGAATTCGTCCGGATCGACACGCAGGCGACTGTGGCTGGCTTGTGTCTCGGTCACAGGCCGGGCGTTGTCCAGCCCCACCATGTCTTCCACCAGCTGATCGGCCAGAATCTCCAGGGCCGGATAGCCATCGGCTTCCGGTATCACCCACTCGGCTTCCCCCACGTGCTCCAGGTGGATCACGGTCCCCTGCACGTCTTCAATATACAATTCGGCCACGCCAACGTCCTGCATGGCTGCGATAAGCCGTTCCGGCACGAAATTGGTGCCGCCCCGCGGCAGAAAGACGACAACCGTGATGATGATCTGTACCAGCAGCAACGCGCCCAGCACAGTAGCCAGACGGAGCTGGGAACGGGTAGGAAACCAAGTGGAAATTGTTGACATGGGTGTGAATCCGTTGCGCTGTCAGACCTGGCCCAGGACCGTCACAAGACAGTTTCGCCCTGTTCATCCAGCGGTGTCTGGTGCGAAGAACGCCACCGCCATACCCCGGCTACGATAACCAGAGCCAACAGGGCCATCACGTAGTTCAGAATTTCGAGCGAAACCTGTTCCTGCCGTTCCCGCGGCTCCAGCACACGTACTGTATTGCCTCTGGCCCTGATGGAGAGCAGTTCCACATCCTCCAGGGACCAGTCCACGAGATTCTGAAGGAAAAGCAGGTTGCTGTCGATCTGTTCCTGTACCAGCAGTCCCATCAGATCCAGGATCGTGTCGTCCAGGAACTCGGCACTGCCGACCACAACCAACCGGGTGTCGTCCGGGGATGTTGCGATGAGGTTGAATTCATTCTGGAACTCCGTTTCCTCATCAGTTTCGTCGGCTTCGGCGGTGGTCCAGGGATTGGGTTTGTCCGCGAAGAAGCTGGTGAACTGTCCCTGTACCGTGACGGCCAAAGGATAGACAGCCCTCTCGGTGGCGGGTGGAATGGGAAATCCGAATTCCGCATATTGGTCGAAATCCGGCTGGATATTGAAATCCTCGACCAACCAGGAGTCGGGGCTGGACAACATCAGGATCTGCGTAACGTACTTCTCGGAACTCTCCGTGAGCAGCGTGAGCGGCGATACGTAGTTGAGGGTTACGGCAGTGAGGTTCGCCACGGCAGGATTGCCCTCGGCCATGGCATCGGAACGAACGTCTACGAAAAAGGGATAGTCCAGGGCCTGATACTCGTTGATGATTACATTGTCATCGATAGTACGGGGTACTGTCACGGGAAACGGTGAATTCTGCAGATCCATAACCAGCTCGTGGCCGATCTCGACACCATAATGTGCCAGCATTTCCGCCATGCCCGAGGCAATGGGCTGGAGTGAGGTGAGGCCAGAGAGCATGTCCGGGACCATCGTGTAGCTGGAGGCGGCCACGACCAGAGCCCCGCCCCGCATCAAGTACTGGTCAACGGAAAACTGTGCCCGCTCCGACAACAGCTGAGGGGCAACCAGTACCAGGACGTCAACCTGGTCACTGACCAGACCCGCCTCCAGATCCACGTATTCCACATTGTATTCGTCCAGCAAGGCTTGCACCACCTGGTTCCAGGAAGAAAGAGGCTCCATCTGCTGGCCCAGGAAATTCTGGGTGGGTACAGACGGTGGAATCCAGACACCTACCGTGCGCAGGAAGCCGGGTGAATTCCGCTGTATGGTTTCATCGATGGCGGCCCGCACGGAAGTACGGCTGATTGCGCCCTGGGGAAAGATGAGGTGCAATTGCTCGTTCAATTCCAGAATCAGGTGGAAGTAGTACTCGGCAGGAGCCACGATGGATGCCGGGTACGGCTGCAAGCCATAGGCATTGATGAGGGTATCCCGCGGGAACCTGCTGTCTGCGGCATCGGGATCGACCAGCTCGAAAATGAATTGGCCGTCGGCATTCGCTTCCAGTTCCTGTCCCGTGTCCTGGACCGTAGCCATATCGGCCAGACCCTGTTCTCTCAGCATATCGGGCGTCACGATGAACGAGAGCCTGACGGGTTGGTCCAGCGTTTCCAGTACAGACTCGACACTCTGAAAGCCGTACACCACTTGCTTGATGGCACGCGTCAGGTTGTATTCCAGGGTGCCCAGGGTAACGAACGTGCTGCCGTCCCGATTGTTGTGCACTTCTACCAGCTCGGCTACGCTGAGCACTACGTGCTGGTCCGCGTGGCGCAACAGGACGTGGAAATACGAGTTGCGCACGGAGGTCTCGTAGCGTTCGGCCACCTGAAAAGGAATGGGCTGGATGCCGTAGGTCTGGGTGGCATCCGTTTCCAGATCCGGATCCGTGGTGGGATCCAGAATCTGCAGTTCCACCATGGAACCACCGGCAATGTCGTATTCGATCAGCATATCGGACAGGCTGGGGACCACGGGGGCCAGCAGGGGATGGGTCTTTTCGCTGAAGAACCCCTGAATGATCAATGGTTCGGTCAAACCCGCCAATAGGGACTGGGTGGTGTCGGACAGGGAGAATTCCCGCTGTTGGGTCACGTCGACGCGCAGGAAGCGCAGGGGATGCAGCCAGATGTTGGCCAGGACGAGATTGACAATGATGAGCGCGGTAAGCAGAATCTCGCGGATCCGGACGTGGTTGTGACGTCGGCTCCAGCGAATGGACTGGATGGAAAGGATGTTCAGGGACAGGAAACCCGCGGTCAGGGTCAGGTAGTAGACGAGATCTCGCAAGTCGATCACACCGCGCTGAATACTCTGAAAGCGGCTGTCGGTGCCGATGGCACGCAACAAGGCACCCAGGGACGCAGGCAGGAATTCCGTTGCCACTCCCGTACCCGCAAAGTAGAGAACGCCGCCCATGATGACGGTAAGCATCAAGGCTACAATCTGGTTGTCGGTGCGGGAAGAGGCGAACAGGCCCAGTGCAACATAGGCGGAACTGAGCAGGAGTGTAGCCAGATACCCGGCGACCACCGGTCCCGGGTCCAGATTGCCCAGAGTGGAAACGGTCACTGTCAGCGGCATGGTCAAGGCCATGGCCAGGGCCACCATAACCAGAACAGCGGCAAACTTGGCCAATACCAGTTTGACAGCACCTACGGGCAAGGTGAGCAGGGTCTCCAGTGTGCCGGAGCGCTGTTCCTCACTCCATTGCCGCATGGTGAGGGCGGAGATCAGGAATATCATCAGGATGGGCATCCAGCGAAACAGGCCGCGCATCTCGGCCAGTCCCCCAATGAAGAAAGCCTCAACCCAAAAGAAGGTGTAGAGGGTCACTACCAGAAAGATGCCCAAGAAGATCAGGGCCATCGGTGAACCGAAATACCCTTCGAGCTCCTTGCCTATCAGGGAACGATATTGTCTCATGTACGTGCTTCTCCGAGAGGGATGATCACGAAGTGGAATTGTCGGGGGTGAAGCGTCGACGTAACGGATTCAACCGGCGAGCGCCAGTGAATTGAAGGTCGACTCCAGCGTGGCAACTTCGTTGTACAACTGTTGCACCGGCCAGCCGTGTTCCTTGGCGGCCATAAACACCAGCGAGCTCAGGTTCCGGGTGTCATGGCCCTGAATGCGGTAATGTACGGAGCCGTTGGCACCGGGTTCCCGGGTTACCTTGACTACCGCTGGCAACTGGGCCAGTGTGGACCGCAGCTGGGCCACATCCTTCTGCAGGACCAGGATTACGTCAGCCGTGCCCCGCAGTCTGCTCAGCACGTCATCGGCGCGCAAGGAGCCATTGAGCAGGATCAGAACGCGGTCACACAGAGCCTCGACTTCGGCGAGGATGTGAGTGGAGAACAGAACTGTACTGTGTTCTGACAGGGTGCGGATCAGGGAACGGATTTCCAGGATCTGCGTGGGATCGAGGCCGACTGTCGGTTCGTCGAAGATGAGCAGGGCCGGCTTGTGCATGATGGCCTGGGCGATACCGACGCGCTGGCGGTACCCCTTGCTCAAAGTGCCGATGCGTTGTGACAGGCGGTCACGCAGTCCGGTGGCGTCCACGGCTTCCAGGATCTGCGGCACCCGCTCGTCCGGATCCATGTGATGCAGGTCGGCCATCAGGGAAAGATAGGCTTGAACCGTCAGTTCCGGATACAGGGGGGCGTTCTCGGGCAGATAGCCGATCTGTTTCTGCACTTCCAAGGTGTCGTCCATGACGTCAAAGCCATGGATCGTGACCGCACCGGCATCAGGGTGCAGGTACCCGGTCATGATTTTGATCAAGGTGGTTTTGCCTGCGCCATTGGGACCCAGCAGGCCAACGATTTCCCCTTGCGCAATTTCGAAACTTACATCGTCTAGAGCGACCAGGGAGGAATAGGACTTGGACAGATCCTTGACTGTGATCATGGGGGGCAGGTGCAACAGAGAAATGTTTCCAACAAAGCGCAGGGTTGGCGCAACGTATCGGCATGAAGGATAATGCAACGATGAAACAGGCTGCATTCCGTACATTATAACCATGGATTCTGACGGGAATGGAAAATTGCCCCGAAGGATAAAAAATGCTGGGACCACAGGGCAGACGGGAAGACGTTTGCCCTGCCCGGATGGATGTACAGCCTATGGTCCGAGGCACATCCCTGTCACCGGACAGGGTAGGATACCTGTCCGTTCCCCTGCTCTGTCATACCATCGCTACTGAAGGAGGCACCTGATGTCTTTGCCTGTTGTTCTGGTCGATCCGGCGTTCCGCAAGATGGAAGAGATCTTTTCCCCTGACGACCGCAGACGTTTAGACAGTATTTGCGATCCGGTATGGGCCCGGAACGAACCCATGCCGCTTGCGGATGCCGAAAAAATATTGACGGATGCCGTGGCCGTGATTTGTGCCAACTGGCGTTATGGCGACGCACTGTACGGAACCCGGCAGCTGCGAGCGATCCTGACTGTTTCCGGGGGCTTTCCACTGGATTTTGACTATGATTACTGCCATCAACAGTACATCCGTGTGCTGTCGGCGGCCCCTGCCTTCGGGCCCCAGGTAGCCGAGATGGCCCTGGGTATGGCCATTGCTTCGGCCCGGGGCATCGTGGAAGAGGATCGCAATTTCCGGGCCGGGACCGAAGGCTACCTGCATGCCAGCAATACCTATACCTTCTTGCTGTTTGATCAGCCTGTCGGTTTCATTGGCTTTGGCAGTTTGGCGGACAACCTCAAGGCCCTGCTGGCGCCTTTCCGGTCCCGCATCGTGGTGTACGATCCCTGGGTCAGTGATGGCTACATCCGCAGTCAGGGCTGTACGCCGGTGGGTCTGGAGGAATTGCTGTCCACGTCACGCTTCATCTTTGTGCTGGCTGTGCCCAGTGCCGAGAACGAGGGCATGCTGAACCGGGAACTGCTGGCGAAGATTCGGTCTGATGCCATTTTCCTGCTCATCAGCCGCTCCCATGTCGTGGATTTTGACGCCTTGACCGAACTGGTCCTGGCCGGTCGGTTCCGGGCTGCCATTGACGTCTTCCCGGAAGAACCACTGGCATCTGATCATCCCATACGGTCCGCCGAGAAAGCTATTCTGTCCGCGCATCGCGCCGGCACCGTTCCCACCGGTCTGTGGGACATTGGCAACATGGTCGTAGACGATCTGGAGGCCATTGTGCAGGGACTGCCACCACGCCGCCTGCAAGCCGCCGCCCCCGAACTGTCGCCACGCTATGTCGGGATGTCGACCTGGCGCCGTCGTCCGCAATCCTGACTGGTAGCCTGCGTACAACCTGAGCGGGTACCCCCCGAGTCTCCCGTTCCCGCCCGGTGACGGAGTAATGAGTGTGACATGATTCACTTCAATTTTCCGCCCTTTCTGTCCCGTACCCGCACCCGGGCTTATATTCGTCGCATCTCCGGCGAAACAGCCTGGATGATTGTCATTGCCCTGATGTTTCCCTCCGCATTGATGCCGATGGCTTCCTCGGTCGTGCGTGTGGCATCGCCCCTGTTGCGGGATACGTTTCAACTCTCCACCGAAGCGCTGGCATGGCTTTCGATGTCCTTCACCATACCGTTTATGGTGCTGATGCCTGTGTACTGCAGCCTCAGTTCGATGGTGGGGCGGCGGCGTTTGATATTGGCGGGAACAGCCGTCTTTGTCGTGGGTGTCGTCACCTCCATGCTGGCCCCGCGCTTTGCCGTATTGATGCTGGGCCAGGGCATTCAGGGATTGGGGGCTGCGGGCATGATGCCGCTGGGCATGGCCTACATTGCCGCCATTTTCGACAGAAAGGAACGCGGCAAAGCCTTGGGCACCTGGAGTTCCGTAGGGCCTACCATCGCGTTTGTCGGGCCTGTGCTCGCCGGCATTATACTGGCGACCTGGAGCTGGCGGGTTACCTTCATCCTGCCTCTGGTCATGGGGGGAATGGCCCTGCTGGCCGTGGCCAAAGGCATTCCCGCGGGTTACAGCAATATTCAGCCCCAGATGTGGCGTCGCTTCGACTGGCTGGGCGTAGGGTTGCTCGCAGCTGCTATCACGTCCTTCTTTGCCTTCCTGTCAAGTCGACCCCTCACCGGAGCCGCACCCCTCACCGACTGGCGACTGGCGGCAGTTATGTTGGGGTTTCTGGTCCTGTTTGTATGGCGTGAACGTACGGCCCGCAATCCGTTCATTGACCTGGATTTGTATCGCATACGCCTGTTCCGGCAGGCCTCCCTGGGGGCCGCGTTGCGCATGGTGACTATGGGGGCCACAGGGCTCCTCATTCCTCTCTTCCTGGCTGACCTGTACCGAATCGAGGGTGTAGCCATGGGCTTCATGCTCATGATCAATCCTGCGGCCATGTCCCTGATGGTACGCTATGGCGGCCAAATCGCGGACCGCTGGGGCAGTCGCTGGCCGCTCTTGATTGGCTTCACGACCCAAATGCTGATTTTGGTTGTCCTGTTCCTGTTGCCTGATGACGCATCCTTGTGGAGCATTGGCTGTGTCCTGGCTGTCCATGGACTGGGGGTCGGCACCATGCTGGCTGCCCTTCACCGCACGGCGCTGCTGGACGTCAGCGAGGACAAAGGCAGTGTTGCCGCCGGTATGTACAGTTTCGTGCGGTTTATCGGTGTAGCCATTGGCACCTCAATAGCCGGGGTTCTGTATACGTATTTCAATGCCAGCGGGTGGACGCAAGTTGAGGCGTACAAGGTCACGTTTCTCTGTTTCACGGTGGCGGCCGGGATCGGGTTGGGACTGGCGTTCCTGATCGACGAGAAACCCGCCGCCAGCACCTGACGGTAAGGTGACGCAGGTCATGATTGCACGTTCTTGCCTCTTGGGCTCAGTGCGGACAGGAGCCCAGCAGTACAGATACAAGACTACAGCATGGGCAAGACCCTTTGGGCCTGCGGGTATAGTACCGGGATCGGTTACAGATCTTGGCGTACATGAACAGGGCGGCAAAACTTGGCAGGTTGCGCTTTCTGCATCTGACGACTCTATGGCAAATGGACTTGACCGGCTTCAGCAGCGGGCTACACGGCCCGGGGATTATGCCCCAGCCATCCTGACTTCGTCTTGTCTTTAGCGTGCCGGTGTCATCCGCTTCTCTGTGCATGGTTGGATAGCGGAACTCTGCATGCTGTCCCGCCCTCAATTTCACTTTGTCCCGGGCTTCGGGTGGATGCAACCCTGGCCGTCCCGGGGCGTGTCCGCTCACTTTGTGGTACCGGGGATCCTGCTACAGGTGGAGCACCGGATTCTTTCCAACCTGCACCTATGCCGGAGCTGCTGGAGTAGACTGCCTGAATCACTGTTACCGGGGTAGCCTGGTCAGTTTCCTGATATTCACCAAACCCTTGGAAGGCGAGATCAGATGCCTGGTACCAGCTTCGTCGGCGAAGTTTGTCATTCCAGCCCCCAGGGGGCGATGATACAAAGGGAGACTATATACGTACTCACACCGCGCAGTGTAGGTAGTCACGGAGAGGTTAGAATAGGGCATGAACATAGAAGAAACAATGGTTCACCGGGGCATCACCTTGCGGGTGCGGCTGGGCAGTAGAGCCAAACACGACAAGATGATGCGGGTTGCCGGGGCTTGCCGCAAGGTGTGGAATGAGGTTTTGGGAATCTGTGAGAGGCAATATCAGGGCTTCAAGGCTGGTAAAGGCGATAAGCCATCCGTAACGTTCTTTTCCCTGTGTAAATTGTACGTGGAGATTAAGCAGGAATTACCTTGGTTGGCGGAGTTGCCCGCAGGTGCGGTGCGCTATACCATGAAGCACTTGGCCGAAGCCTACAAGCGGTTCTTCAGTGGTGCGGGCCGTCCGAACTGGAAGTGAAAATTCAAAACCACGCCCAAATTTACCGTGCCCGACAAGGTTAAGATCAAAGGTAAGAAGATCTACATCCCCAAGATCGGGTGGGTCAAACTGACAGGTAAGAATCCGTACGCTGGTTGTAAACCGAAACAGGCCACGTTCAAGTACAAAGCCGGTAACTGGTATGTGTCCATTCTGTACGAAGTTCCAGACCCACGACCTGACAGACCCGCCATCCCTGTTAATCCTGTAGGCATTGACCGGAATGTGGGGGCAGGTCGCGCTGAGTACTGGGGGTATGTATGAGTTGCCGAATCTGTTGAAATTGGATGCCAAACTGCGTAGACTGCAAAAGAAGTTGGCCCGTCAACAGTACAAGAGCAACGGCTGGAAACACACCAAACTACGTATTCAGAAAGTACACAGGGAGATACGGAATGTCATAAAGAACTGGTGTCACCAGACTAGCCGTACCATCGCTGATATACACGATCTAGTTATCTTTGAGGACTTGAACATTCAGGGTATGACCAAGAGTGCCCGTGGCTCTAAGGAAGAACCCGGTAAGAATGTGGCGCAGAAGAGAGGACTTAATCGTGATATTTTACGTAGTGGTTGGGGACGGTTGGAACGGTATATGAACTACAAGACCTATACAGAAAAGATAGACCCCAAGTACACATCACAAAAATGTCATAACTGTGGGGTAGTACGTAAAGCTAACCGCAAGTCCCAGTCTGTCTACCATTGCGGTAAATGTGATGTTGAAAAGAATGCCGATGTGAATGCGGCTTTGAACATAAGGGACAAATGGTTGGATAAAAGTATGGCGTCCGGGGACGGCGCAACTGCGGGTGGAGGTGGTAGCATTAGCTGGCCTGTGAAGCCTGAAAATGTATATGGTAAAGCATTACGGCCTGCGGGCCCGGTGTGAGTACGTATATAGTCCCCATACAAAGAGTATGGGTTTGAGGTGAATCTCACGGAGTTTCGTCCACCAGACCGTATCGCTCTTGGTGGTGGCCAGACTGCTGCCCAATGTCCTGTCGTGTACCGGAGGTTGACAACATCATGGCGTTCGCTGTTTTGGACAATGTAGACCTGAGTGGAACCTTGAAACGGGCCAAGTATGAACGTATGCGGGCTGCGCGCCAGCAGAAGTTCGTAGCCCTGCACCTCAAGCTGGGAGGGCAAATCGGCGGACAGCTGGGCCCCCGCTCCTGATCCTGTTTGAAGGCTGGGGATGCCGCAGGCAAGGGCCGATGTATCAAGCGTCTGGTGGCACCTCTGGACCCGCGCCATTACACTGTCCACCAGTACCAGGCCCCCACCTACCGGGAAAAACGGCACCATTTTCTGTGGCGTTTCTGGCCGGCCGTATCCGGGTTTGGCGGCATGTGCATTTTTGATCGTACCTGGTATGGACGGGTGCTGGTGGAGCGTGTCGAGGGATTCGCGAAAGACGAGGAATGGCAACGTGCGTATGAGGAGATACGCCATTGGGAAGCACTTTTGATTCAGGAGGACATGATCCTGATCAAGTTTTTCCTGCACATTTCCGCACAGGAACAGGCCCGACGCTTTGAACGACGCGCGCGAGATCCACTGCGGGAATGGAAACTGACCGAGGAAGACTGGCGCAATCGCAGCAAGCGGGCTGAATACAAGGAAGCCATTGAAGAAATGTTGCGGGAGACCGATACCCCCGTGGCCCCCTGGACAGTCGTGAGTTCTGAATCCAAGCGCTTTGCCCGCATCAAGGTCCTGGACACCATGATTGAGCGCCTTGGGAATGCGCTGCATTGAGTCGGATTGCCCCGAATTATGGGGGACCAACTCGGCTATGGAGCCGTATTGCCCCTATTACCACCCGCTATGCCGCAGGAGCGTAATCAGGGTAGGTGAAGCCGGGATCTGCAATTGCTGGCCTGGAGTGGCCAGGATACCGTGTACAGCATTACAGTGCATGTATGGCTGAAGGCGTGTCGGGCAGTGGCTGTTGTCATCCGCATGGAATCCGGGCAGGCAACGGGGCATACCCAGGCCAGCAAGTCAGTTCTTGCCACGGAGGCGGCAGCCCTGCATTACCTCCATCAGGGTTCGGGTGATGTGTGACCTGTGGGATTCAGGATTGTGGCCAGCAGGACCTGGCTTAGTTGCACCATGGAATCCAGGTCGATCCATTCCTCGAGGGAGTGGAGGCCAAAGCCCAGGGGACCAATCAGCAGACAGTCGGACCCGGCTGTGGCCAGGAGCGCTGCATCCGTCCAATAAGGAGCGCCTACAGTTTCCAGGGGCCGGTCCAGAGTCGCTGCAAAGGCGGCCGTCAAGCGTTCCAGCAAAGGACTGGGCAAGGCTGTCTGGAAACCGGTACGGATCAAGCCGGTTTCCAGACTCAGTCGCGCGACACCCAGATCCCGATTGGCTACATCTACCAGGTTCTGAATTTCGCCGGTCACGGCTGCCATATCTTCATCGGGTGTGACGCGTCTTTCCAGTGTCACTTCACAGTGGGCCGGATAAACACTGATTTCGGTACCGCCCTGAATGGTGGAAATATGCATGGACGGCGGACCGACCAACGGAGAACCTGGACGCGTAACCAGCTCGGCGGCCAGAAGCTGCAGAGAGCGCAACAGCAAGCCCAGATTGCCGATGGCATCAACGCCATCTTCATACCGGCTGCCATGGGCGGCCCTGCCTTCCGAGTGAATGGTGTACCAGACGAATCCCCGGTGTGCGATCGCGGCTTGCAAGCCAGTAGGTTCCAGTACCAGCGTCTGGTCACATACATACTCCTGGACCAGGGCTTCCGTGCCGATGCTGTTGGCTTCCTCGTCCGTGACGAAGGCCAGCACCAGATCGCCAGGGGGCACCGTGCCCGTCTGCTTGAGACAGGCGGCTATGCCCATCATCACCGCCAGACTGCCTTTCATGTCCTGGCTGCCCCGGCCATAGATCTGGCCCGCCTGTTCCCACGGGGTAAAGGGAGTTGTCATGCCTTCCACACTGACGGTGTCCATATGCCCGTTGAGCATCAGGGAAGGTGTGGTATCACGGGCCGTTCCCGGTATCGTCGCCACGACGTTGGGCCGGTCAGGGTCAGCGGTAGCCTGAAACCTGACGTCAAGTCCCAGTCTCCCGAGTTCAGCATGGATGAACTCCCCTATGGCCTTTTCGCCTGGCGCGCCAGGCGTAAGGACAGGATTGCGGGAATCGATGGCAATCAGGCGCAACAGCACGTCACGCATATAGCCGACGTCGACTGCAGTGGGCAAGGGTTGCATGTCTCGGTGCCTGTCAGGCGTATTGGCCGGTCACAAAGCGTACGGCGGTTTCCGCAAGCATGGCGGTGCCCAGAGGCAGGGCTTCTTCATCGATATCGAACCGGGGTGTGTGGTGAGCGCCACCGTTGTCCACGGCCGCGCCGAGCATAAACATGGAGCCCGGCATGGCTTGGGTCATGTAGGCGAAATCCTCTGCACCCATGCTCAAAGGGGAGGGACTGTCCACGATGGCGTCGGGTTCCACCATATCCACCGCCACTGCGCGCAGCCAGTTGTTGACTTCCGCGTCGTTGATCATGGCGGGATAGCCCTTGTGCAGCTGGAAGCGATAGGAGCCGCCAAGGGGTTCCGCAATGCGGAAGCACTGCTCGATTTCCTGCCAGAGCTGTTGGCGGACATCGTCGTCAAGGCTGCGGATCGTGCCCTGCACATACACCTCTGCCGGAATCACGTTGTTGGCGGAACCACCGCTGATCTGGCCGAGACTCACGACGCACTTGGCCGCCGGATCGATGCGCCGTGACGGGATGCCGTAGAGCTGGGGCAAGACCGAGCTGAGTATATACAACGGATCTACCCCCTGATGGGGCATGGCCCCGTGTCCCCCGTCACCCCGGATCCAGGCTTCAAAACTGTCAACTGCCGCCAGGGCGAACCCGTCGCACAGTTCGATCTGGCCCGAAGGCTTGGTGGAATTGACATGGAGCGCAATCACCCGATCGAGGCCTTCCAGCGCCTGATCCATGATCATGGCCGTAGCCCCGCTTATGCCGTTGGCATCCGATTGTTCTTCCGAGGGCTGAAAAAGCAAGCGTATCTGGCCCTGCCATTGATCAGCATGCCTGCTGTAATGGTTGTGCAAAAGCTCGGCAGCGCCCAGCAACATGGCGGTATGGGCATCGTGCCCACAGGCGTGCATCACACCGTCCTGGGTCGACTTGAACGCGTGGTTCACTTTCTCCTGAATGGGCAAGGCGTCCATATCCGCCCGAATCCCCATGCAGGGTCCCTCGGCCGGGCCGATGTGGGCCATGACGCCCGTACGGCCTATCCGGGGCACAACATGGTCGATGCCGATTTCATGCAGGGCATCCACCACCAGCTGTGCCGTCTTGAACTCCTGGAAGCCCAATTCCGGATGCTGGTGAATTTGTCTGCGGTAGGCCACCACTTTGGTTTTGAGATCCTGGGCTTCCTTCAACATGACCGGGCGTGCTCCCTGTAGTTCGTGTTTAGATGGGTGAAGA
Source organism: Caldilineaceae bacterium (assembly GCA_965200385.1). Taxonomy (GTDB): domain Bacteria; phylum Chloroflexota; class Anaerolineae; order Caldilineales; family Caldilineaceae; genus Bin34. Next base: position 1,772,542 of record OZ241342.1, on the reverse strand, counting down.
GGCGGAATGACAGACGGATGGCGGCACCGGCATCCGCGTCCAAACCGCAAATCCTGATCAGGGACCTGCAATGGAATACCGGGACCGTCTGCCGGATCTGGTGGCTATTGTACTTGGATATACGGCCTCCGGTCCAGTTGGCCCGACCCCGCAGGCACGTGTATCCCGGCTGTTGTGCGTTGGGTTCCGTGCTCCGTCCATGGTGGGTACGGGTTTGGATTGCGCTGCAATGGCACTATGTCGCGCAGACACAATACGAGTACAATCGGGCACCAGGACAGCGGACCGGAATCGGGCAGGCACGGTCAGTGCGCCTGTATGCGGTGCCAGGTTCCCATCCGGCTGGCATTGACTTGGGTCCAAGGACGAGGATTGGCCATGAACGGATCGCCCCATTTTCGATCGATAGTCCAGCTCCGCCAAGATCTGGCAACCGGCCAGGACACGACCGTCTGGATTGGTGAGCGCTATGCAGCCCGTATATCTGACCTGAATGGCAAGGGTCCGGAATTGCGTGCCACCCTGGTGCTGGATCCTGACTGGCGTCCAGCTGCCAGGACGCATGACCTCCGACGAACGGATGCTCCGCTGCCCTTGGGGGGTATTCCCATTCTGATCAAGGACAACATTGTGACGTGTGGTGCATTGCCCACGACCGCGGGATCGCTGGCCCTGGAAGGTTGGATACCCGGGGTGGATGCTCCTGTCGTGAGGGGGCTGCGCGACGCCGGGGCCCTGATTTTGGGCAAGACCAATCTGTCGGAGTGGGCCAATTTCCGTTCTACCCGGTCCTCCAGCGGCTGGAGCAGTGTGGGAGGACAGACGCGCAATCCCCATGTGCTGAATCGGGATCCCAGCGGGTCAAGCAGCGGTTCTGCTGTGGCGGTCAGCGCCGGACTTTGCGCCGGGGCTGTAGGTACCGAGACCGACGGGTCAATCTGTGCACCGGCCTCGCAAAACGGCATTGTGGGCGTCAAGCCCACTGTAGGCCTCGTCAGTCGCACAGGCATCATACCCATCTCGCACCGCCAGGATACGGCGGGCCCCATGACCCGTTCCGTACGTGACGCTGCCCTCATGCTGTCTGCCATGGCCGGGCCAGATCCAGACGATCCGGCTACACAGGGAATTCCATCAGGTTTTTCTTTCCAGTTCGAGCGGCATTTGGGTGTCGCCAATCTGGCAGGAACCAGAATTGGCGCCTTGCAACTTGACTGGTTGTTGCCCCAGATCGATCCGTTGTACACGGCGGCCAGGGCAGTCCTGCAGGATTTGGGTGCCCTGCTCACGACCGACCTGAAACTGAATGGTGTCAACTGGGGTGCCCAGGAAGTCCTGGCCCTCCAAACCGAATTCAAGATGGGACTGAATGCATTCCTGGCCTCCCAAACCGTTCCGCCTCCCATACGGAACCTGACGGAACTCATTGCCTTCAACCAGAGACATGCAGCTGCAGTCATGCCTTTCTTTGGTCAGGAACTGTTGCTCCAGTCCCAGGATACAGATCCGGCGTATCCCCAATACCGGCAAGCGGTGGTGGACCTGGCCCGGCTGTCCCGCGATGAGTGCCTGCTCAAGGTATTGGACGAGCATCGCCTGGATCTGGTCATAGCGCCTACAGCCAATCCCGCGGCCCTGGTGGATCACCTTTTGGGATCACGGGGCTCATCCTCCTTTTCCTCCCCTGCCGCCGTGGCAGGCTTTCCCCACGTTACCGTACCTATGGGGACCATATGCTACCTGCCGGTTGGCTTGTCCTTTGTGGGACGGCCCTATAGCGAACACTTGCTGCTGCAGGTTGCTGACTGTTTTGAACGTGCTCTGGATCTGTCGCTGGAACCACGCTACCTGCCTGCACTGGAGCCACAACCAACTGGCTGACAGCCTGTGGCATGCCGGTCGAGGTTGGTCAGGGCATTGCCTGCGTTGCGGGGGCCATACAGGTGCGAGACATGTCTGCGTTGAATCCAAGCCGGGGCAGCAAGCTGGACGTACATCTCCGGCTGGCTGGATATAAAACGGGGAGCCGGTATGTTACGCCGCTCCCTGCACGGCAATACTGTCGGTGCTGGACGACAGCTCCCCAACCAAGGTGCCAACGGTACCGTTGGTATCTGTTCCTTCAGCCAAAATCGGCAAGATCAAAGACTTTCTCCATGGCAGCCCAATGCTCGCCGGGTTTGGCCTCTGCCACCCGCTCCTGAAACTGATCCATTGTGCGTTGCCATTCGTTGTACCGTGCGCTTGAAGCCTCGAGTCGGGCGAAATCCCGGTCAGGCTGAAAGTCGTCATTGGCCTGCATCAACATGAACATACGCCGTCCCAGCAGGAATATCTTCATGTCCAGAATGCCCACGGAGGCGAGCAACTCGACAACTTCCGGCCAGACGTTGCGGTGGTATTCCTTGTACTGCTCGATCTTGTCCGGATCGTCAACCAGGTTGATAGTAAGGGCGAATTCCTGCATGGCTCTTGGTTCCTCGGCTACTGGCTTCTTGCTGGCTGAGACATATCTGGCCCGTGATCAATCAGTGGTTCCAGGGACGGTCAGCCTGAACCGGTTGCTGCGCTCCTGCAGGCCAGCCATCCATGGCAGGCCGGGGCCCGCAGTGTCCATCGGCAAGAGTGCCTGCCGTCCATAACCGGAAATATGGGACTTGGCAGGGCACAGGCAACGCAGGGCGCAGGGAGCCTGTGCAGGCAAGAGTTTCCGTCTTGCCCCTGGAACATGCCACATTATACCCGGGACAGGCGTGCCTGCCGACCCAGGCTGGAATCAACTGCACCCGAACCTGCTTTTTCCACCTCTGTACATCGATACCTCCGCCAGGATGGGCACCGTGTGGTTGTTCATATATGACATCAGATACAGAGCGGCAGTCTGCCGACCGTCACTGTACGGGTAGCGTGAACAGGCTCTCAAGCAATCGCATTTCTCATTCGAGACAGGCCATGGCCTTGATGACGCCTTGGGCCGGGTCAAGCCACGATGCGAAATCAGCCGTAACTTGTGTGAAGGGTGTCAGATGTGTAATCAGGGGCTCCGTAACGATGGTTCCCTGTTGCATGGCGGTAATAACCTGCTCGAAATCCTCACGGGTGGCATTGCGGCTGCCCAGCAGGGAAATCTCTCGCTTGTGAAATTCCGGATCCCAAAAGGAAATAGCCGACTGCACCAAACTTACCAGTACGTAAGTGCCGCCATGGGCTACATGGGCGAAGCCCGCTTCCATGGATGCCGGATGGCCCGTGGCGTCGAATACCACCGTGGGCAATTCACCGCGTGTTATGGCTTGGAGACGCTCGGGAAAATCCTCGTCGACCGGCAGAACTTGCGCGATATCCAGATGTGTCTGGCAGAAATCCAGTTTGGACTGTGCTATATCAGCGGCGATGATGCGGGCACCTGTAGCCTGCGCGAACTGAATAACCCCCAGACCAATAGGCCCTGCTCCTATGATAAGGGCACAGTCTTTGTCCGACAGCTGGGCACGGCGCACGGCATGCGCTCCGATGCACTGGTTTTCCACCAATGCCATTTGTTCCAGAGTCAGGCCTGCTGCCGGCAGGAGACGGTCGACCGGCAAGCTGAGGTATTCGCACATGCCCCCATCCGTATGCACACCCAGCACTTGCATCTGTACACAGCAATTCGTCTTGCCCCGTCGGCAGGCTATACAGGAGCCACACTCGAAGTATGGCAACACGACACATTGATCTCCAGGTACCAGGCCCTGCGGGTTGTCCCTGATCGCCAAGACCTCCACGGCCAATTCATGTCCCAGGACCCGTGGATAGGAGAAGAAGGGCTGACGTCCCCGGTAGGCGTGGAGATCTGTGCCACAGATGCCGATGCGCCGAACTTTGACGAGAGCCTCATCGGGTTGCGGCTCCGGCTTGGGAGTTGTACCCAATTCCAGGGCGTACGGTTCTGTCAACACAATCTGCTGCATAAGGGTTTTCCGGTTAGGCTGAATTCCGCATCAGCAAGGCTATGAAATTGCTGCTGCCAATAGGCGCGGCTGATTTGGCGCTTCGGAATTATATACTTGGATTTTCGGATCAGGAAGTCATCTTGCGATTGGTACAGAGAGTGTATGGGGAATGCTCGGACCCGAATAAGTCCTTCTCAGTCAACAGGCAATTGCGACGAAGCCCGCATATTTGATGGGAGATGGGCAGGATTACCGGAGAAACTCCAGCCGGGTCTGTGACGGGGTGTTCCTGCCGTGCTGAAGTACAGGGCCCCTTGGGCTTGCCGGGAAATGTCTGGCCGGTGCAGATTGGCCACCCGGGCCGATTGCGATACGCTTGAGTAGCGCCGGCCTGCTGGAGCCTGCACAGGGCTGCGCAATGCTTTTGGTTGATGTGACAAGGAGCGTACCAATGGAAAATATGCTGGGTGCCTATGGTGAGTGGGCAGCTTCGCACTATGTTGAGCGTTCAGGTTCACTGTCGCTGCGTACCCGATTCCCGTCTGATCTGGAGGCGTGGCGTGCGGAAGCCATGGCCTATACCTGCGAACTGTTGGCGGAACAACCCCGGCCTGCTGTGCCTGATGTAACCGTCGAAGATGCCTGGGAGCATGAGGGACTGGTCATAGAAGACTTGAGCTGGCAGTTGCCTTACGGTCCGCGCACACGGGCATACTTCCTGAAACCGAGCCATGTTGCTGCACCTTTGCCTGGCATCCTGGCCCTCCATGATCACGGGGGCAAGAAAAACTGGGGGCGGCACAAGCTGGTGGAAGTGCCCGGCATACCGTTGACGGATCCCATGCGTCGACACCGGGAGTACTATGGCGATCGGGCCTGGGCCAATGCCTTGGCCCGGTGCGGGTTTGCCGTACTGGTGCACGATGCATTTGCCTTTGGCAGTCGTCGCATCCGCCTGGACGAAGTACCCCTTGCCATTCGGCAAGGTACATCGGAGACGCCGCTGACAACTCCGGACGCGATTGATGCCTACAATGACTGGGCAGCGCATCACGAATCCATCATGGCCAAGAGCCTGTTTTCTGCGGGACTGACCTGGCCCGGCGTAGTGCTTTGGGAAGACCGGGTTGCCCTGGACATCCTGTGCGGACGTGCCGAGGTCGATGCCGATCGCGTTGGTTGCGGTGGCCTGTCCGGGGGCGGTCTGCGCACCGTATACTTGGGGGGCCTGGATCACCGGATCCAGGTGGCGGTGTGTGTGGGCATGATGACGACTTGGCGGGATTGTCTCCTGCATCGCAGTGCGAATCATACCTGGATGGTCTATACCCCCCGGTTGGCCCAAGCTTTGGACTATCCGGAAATATTGGGCCTGCGGGTCCCCAAGCCTACCTTGGTACTGAACAACCTTGCAGACCCGCTCTTTACCTTGCCGGAAATGAGGCGGGCCGATGAACAGCTGACGAAAATCTATCGTTTGACCGGTTGCCCGGAAAACTATGAGTGTCATTTCTTTGCGGGAGGCCACAAGTTCGATCGCGAAATGCAGGAAGTGGCGCATGCATTCTGGGCACGTTTCCTGTAGGCATGCTTGACCGCAAGTGCCTGTTCCTGTACGCAGGGGCGTGGCCACAAGTCGGCAGTCAATGGTTTGCAGCGGGCATGGTGTGAGATGAAACAGGGTATGCAGTGCCGGGAAGTCTCTTTTTAGGCTGGCTACCAGATGGCCAAGCGGACAGACCATAGCACAGGGGCAGCGGTCGGTCCGGGCGGGTGGTAGTGGAGGCACCGGAGCTGCAGTCTTGGACCAAACTGTACAGCGATTGCCTGCCGTCCGGGTTTGAGGCTGTTGCCTGTAGTCCTCCTTCTGCCGCCGGGCCCCAGCCGGATCCGGTCAGGATAGATTCTGCCATCCGGCAGTCATCTATTAGGTATAATGGCCGGCAAGCTGTACATCCCCCGGAAACCATGTTCATCCTGCGCCAGTTATTCAGAATTGAAGGAGAGAGGCTGGGGGCCTGTTTTCTGGTTTTGGGTATGATGAGTGGGGGGTTGTGGTTCTTGGGAACGCAGTCGATTGTCCCGGATCCTGGCCGCCCTATCCGGTTGCCGGACAGGATCGTTTACTGGCTAGGGTACACCGGAACAGAACCTGTCCACGGGGCTTGGCTGCTGTCGCGTACGACTATGCTTCGCTCCCAGCGATCTGACGAGACTGTGCCCTTGCCTGTTGCCATCCACCAGGAAGCCCCGGGGCGTCTCCCGTTGGCAGGGTCGCAGGCTATTACCCTGGAGATAGATGGCACGGCGGTCGAGCTCACGACTTCCCAGTCCACGGTAGGTGCTGCTCTGGCAGAAGCCCAAATCGGCATCGGACCTTTGGATCGTGTGGAGCCGGCGCTGGAAGCGGCCATAGCGACAGGCCTGATTGTCCGCATACATCGTGTTCAGCAGGACATCCGAACATCGGAGCAGACGGTTCCCTACCAAACCCTGTGGACAGGCGATGACAATCTGCCTCTGGACCGGCAGGAAGTGCGGGTAGAAGGGACACAGGGCCAGGCCAGGACGCGTACGCTGGTTGTGTACCAGGATGGACAGGAGACGGCAGAACTGCATACGGAATCGTGGCTTGTCAAAGCCCCTGTCCACAGACAGATTGCATTCGGCAAACGCATTACCCGGGCCGAATTTACAGGCCCGGATGGCAGTACTGTCGCCTACTGGCGCAAGATACGCATGTTTGCCACCAGCTACAGCGCTGACCGGGCCGGTATATCCGCGGATGCTCCCTGGTACGGGTTTACCTATTCAGGACACAGGATGCGCAATGGCGTCGTGGCCATGCACACGTGGCTTCCTCTGTGTACACCCATATACGTACCACATTATGGCCAGGGCCAGGTACTGGACAGGGGCAGCGGTCTTGGCGTTTACGACATTGACCTGGGGTACAGCGACACGGATTGGCGAACCTGGAGCCGATGGGTGGACGTCTACCTGCTTTGGCCCCCACCTGCCGATCCGGCCAAGATCACGTGGGTACTGCCCACACCAGGGACTGCCTGGTACGGCACCAACGACAACCTGGATTGCGTTTCCGGACGGTTGCGGAGCAAGACCGAGCCGTGTCAGTGTGCTCCTGCTTGAGTACACGGTAAAGTACATGGGAAGACACGATATTGTATCCAGGACCACAAGGGACTGCAGTCCCCATGTCAAGTTGAGGATTTTACGTTGGGCATAGGACGGATTCAGGTTGAGGGGCAGGCATTCCGGCGCCTGCTCGGACAGCCCGCAGGCACTGTCCTGCACCTCTATCGCCGGACCGGCTGGCATCCGCGCGGTTTCCAGCAAGTCTTGTTGGTCGGCATCGTACTCCTGGGCTTTGCCTTGCGCATCTGGCATCTGGACTATGACCAGAGCATGAGCAGTCATCCTGATGAGCGGTCCAATTCCTTTTACGGTGTCACCATCCGCATGCCCTCTGAGGTTGGCGACCTGCTTCACCCGCGCGCGAGCCCTTTGAATCCCTTCTGGGATCAGTCACAGGAGAGGGAAAGGCACTTTACCTACGGCCACTTTCCCCTGTATCTGGGGGTTTTGGCTGCCACCCTGGTCGACCATGCCGCCCCCTTGCTGCAAGCCTTGGGTGTGCCCGAACGATGGGTGCAAGTGGCTGCCGAAGCCCAGACGAATTCCTACAGTTTCCTGTTCGCCGGCCGGTTTGTCATCGCTTTGCTGGATACACTCACCATCTGGCTGCTCTTTCTGACAGCCCGCCGTCTCTACGGAGTGCACACGGCGCTGTTGGCGAGCTTTCTTTGGGCGGTTGCCGTCATGCCGTTCAAGGACAGTCATTTCTTCACCGTCGACATTGCCATAACTACCTTCGTTACCCTGACCCTGCTGGGTTTTCTGGTGTTGCTGGATCATCCGGGATCGTTCCGGGGCATTGGCCTGACCGGGCTGGGGATAGGGTTGAGCGTCGCCTCGAAGTTCAGTGCCCTGCCCCTGGTATGTCTGTTCGCCGGCCTGTATTTTCTGGCCTGGCGGCGCCACACCGCCACGGCGGTGCATGCAGCGCCAGGCCGCATAGTCTGGGCCTTGGGCTGGCAGTTCCTAGTTGTTGTGAGTATAGCCATCGGCACTTTTATCATTACCAGTCCCTTTGTCTTGCTGGACTGGGAGGCCTTCCGGTTCTCGGTGCTGGAGCAACAGGGCGGTATGGTGACCGGGGAGTATGATTGGCCCTTCACCAGGCAATACAGAGGTACTGTGCCGTACTGGTACTTCATACAGCAGCAACTGCAGTGGGGCCTGTGGTACCCCCTGGGCCTTACTGCGCTGGCAGGTACCTTGTGGACCATCATGCGCCTGGGAACGTCATTCCGCACGCGCGCCTTCTCTTGGTTGCCCCGTCCCCTGGACGGTGAATGGCTGATTGTCTTGTGGATCCTTTTGTACTTCGTCCCTACGGGCGCTTTTCTGGCCAAGTTCAATCGCTACATCCTGCCTATCTTGCCGTCCGTGATTCTGTTGGGCACCGGACTGATAACCTGGTGTGGCCACAGGTGGCAGAGCCAACAGGCAGGGAACCGGCATCTGTCCGCGCACCGACAGGCACGGACGGGACGATGGAGCGGTACCCTTTGGACCTGGATAGTTGTTGCCGGTTCTATCTTCTGGTTGGGGGCCAACATCAACGGCATCTATAAGGGCAATCACACCTGGTACGATGCCAGTCGGTGGATGTACCAGAATGCGCCTGACGGTTCGGTCTTTCTGTGGGAATTGTGGGATGACCCGTTGCCGAAATCCTGGGAATCGCTGGTGCGGCATGACGAGTCCCTTCGTGCGTCCCTTCCCCGCAAGCAATTCACCACGATGGACTGGAGTCCGTTCAGGGAAGAAGATGAACATAAACTGGAACAGCTCAAAAGCGCCCTGCTGGCTACTGATTACGTGGTTTTCAGTTCAAGACGCACTTATGGCGTAATCCCGCGTTTGCCCCAGCGTTATCCTCTGGTTGTCCGCTACTACGAATTGCTATTCAACGGGGAATTGGGCTTTGAGGTGGTCCATCGGGAGACCCGCAGTCCCGAAGCCCTGGGCTTGCGATTCAATGATATCAGGGCTGATGAAAGCTGGCGTCTGTACGATCATCCGCCTGTCACGATTCTGGCCAAGGTCAAGCCGTTGACAGAAGCGGAACTTGATGCGCTGCTGGCCGACACGATCGCTGAAGCCGACAACTGGTCTTTACCGTCATCCCCGTTTCCTACATCGTTCCTGGCCGATATAGAGTTGACCAGGTACCTTGACGCCGTTCAGTCCGAAACGGACGGACAGGCGCTTGACGGTGTGCGGAGTACGCTGGGACGCGTGCTGTTCGGCGCGCCGGACTTTGCGGAATTGGACTATCCATTGACATCCGCGCAGTCCTTGGATCGGTTTCGCTTCAATACATTGGGCAGTACCCGGACGTGGGCTGCCATCCTGATGTGGTGGGGTGGCCTGGCACTGATGGGCCTGGTGGCCTGGCCGTTCTGTTTCGTCCTGTTTGCCCGCTTGCCCGACAGCGGATACGCCCTGACCCGGAGTGTCGGCTGGCTGGGTCTGGCCTTGATTACCTGGTGGCTTGCCCATACCGGCTTGCCTGCCTTTACCGTTACCGGGGTATGGTCTGTCGTGGGGATTGTGCTGGTTGCCGCCGCCGTCATGACCTGGCGTCTCAGGCATGCAATGGCCCGGCAGCTGCGCGGTCGCTGGCGCCTCTTGCTCTGGCAGGAAGCGGGTTTCACCCTGGCCTATCTGGCGTTCGTGGGCATGCGCCTGCTGAATCCGGATCTCTGGCATCCCTGGGAGGGCGGTGAAAAGTTCATGGATCTGGCCATCGTCAACGGCATTCTCCACAGTCCGGTCTTGCCACCCCTCGATCCCCATTTTGCCGGCCGCTTCCTGAACTACTATTACTGGGGCCATTACCTGGTGGCCTTCCTGATCAAGCTGACCGGCCTTTGGACCGAGGTTGCGTACAACGTGGCTCTGGCTTCGCTGTTTGCCCTTACCGTCCTGCTCTCCTGGGCCTGCGTTTTCTACTTCCACATGCGATCCCCTGTGGTACGGCCGGAACAGGGACTGCTTGTTCGTTTTGAGGCCCTATCCTGGCGTCCTGCCTTGCGCAAGGCGTTATGGGCGCCGCTTCTGGTGGTGGGCATAGGTAATCTCCAGGGCGCCCACCAGCTGGTGCGCAAGGCCAACGACCATGCCCCGGACATACTGCCGACATGGCCGTTCCTGTTGCGGGAACCGGCGCGGAGCATCACAGGCCTGTGGGAGCTGTTGCGTTCCGGTGCTGTTTGGCAATACGATTACTGGGGACCGAGTCGGGTCATACCCAATACCATCAACGAATTTCCCTACTGGACTTTCCTGTTCGGCGACCTGCACGCGCATTTGCTGGTGATGCCCATTACCCTTGTGCTGCTGTGTTGCATCGTGTTTGGTTACTGGTACATACAGGACCAGAGACAGGTCGTCGTGCTGCTGGCCTTGCTCGCCGTGCTCAGCAGTATCGGCATCGCCACGAACCTGTGGGAACTCCCGCTCTACGTTTCGCTGGTATTCCCTTTCCTGCTGGTTCTCGGGCACCGGCATTTTCCTGGTGCCAAAGCCCTGAGCGGTCTGTTTTTGCCCCTGTTCGTGCTTCTGGCCCTGGCGGCCCTCTTGCCGTTTTGGCGCCAATTCGAGATTACGGGCTCCAGCGGGTTAGGCTGGATCCAACAGGGTGATGTGCCCACCGTATGGTTGCGCATCTGGGGCTTGTTCTATGCCGTAATCCTCACGTGGTTATTCTCACATCTGTATGTTGTCTTGTCCGGACAGCCTCGTGCAGTCCGGTCCGGCGAGATACGCAGACTGGTCATGCTGGCTGTCATTACGGTTGGACCTTGCCTGCTGTGGCAGCGTACCACCCTGGCCCTGGTCGTGTTGCCCCTCATGCTGTGCCTGTTTCTGCTCTGGCGGCGGCGCAGTATGCTGTCCGAGGCCCAGGTCTTGGTCCTGTGGTGGCTGGTGCTGGTGCTGGGTATATGGGCCAGCACGCAAATGGTGTACATCCGGGATTTCTTGGGCGGCGGCGATTACTACCGCATGAACACCCTGTTCAAATTCTTTTTGCAGGCCTGGGTGCTGGCAGCCGTTGCATCCGCCATGCTGCTGCCGGGACTATGGCACAGGCTGCGGTCGCTACCGGCGCCCGGATGGGCCTGGATCTGCGGCTGTGGTTTCGGGCTGTTGCTGGCAGCCTCGCTCGTATACCCCTTGCTGGGGACGCCCGTGCGCCTGCTCAAGCGTTTCCCGGGCGAGGTGCCTGCGATTGGGACTCTGAACGGGCTCGATTATATGCATACAGGAACCTATACTTGGCCCGATCAGAATTCGGAAATCATCCTGGCCTACGACCGACAGGCGATAGACTGGCTGAATGCCAGCATAACCCGCAATCTGGTCATCCTGGAATCGGACGTGGTGGACTACTACAGAGCGGGAGGCACCCGCATCGCCTCCCACACCGGCCTGCCCGGTTTGTTGGGCATGCACCAGAGCGAACAGAGACCTGCGGACCTGGTCGGTCAGCGATCCGGTGTCATGCGCAGCATATGGAATGCCCAGAGTTCGGATCAGATGCTACAGCTGTTGACCGACAATTCGATTGACCTGGTGTATGCCGGGCAGCTGGAGCAGGTGTCGCATCCGCAAGGCGTGCAGCAACTGGCGGAACTGCATAGGAACGGACACCTGGAACTGGTCTACGAGAATCCGGGAACCCGTATCTATGCCCTGCCGGATGGGCGGATACCCGTCCACGAGGCAACGCCATGACCGCCATGGAATGGGGCGTGATCCTGCGCTGGTATCTGGTGCTCCAGATTCTGAGCGTACCCTTCGTTTACCTGAGCCGGCGGTTCTTTTTTGCCTTGCCGGATCAGGGCTATGCCATCGCGAAATCCCTGACTGTCCTGCTGGTGGGTTTTGGGAGCTGGCTGTCCTTCGCCTGGTTGCAGATACCCTTCACAACCGGTTTGCCGTGGCTGGTGTGGCTCTTGTGCTGTGGGCTGGTGTGGAAACTGCGCCGGCATGAACTCCACCGGCACTTTCGCCGCGGCACGCGCTGGCCGGCCGGACCTGCCCGTGCTGCCGTATGGACGACAGAAGTGATCTTCGCTCTGGTCTATGTGGGGTGGATATGGGTAGTGGCCCACGATCCCGGCATAGAGCATACAGAGCAGCCCATGGACTTCATGTTCATAAACAGTCTGTGGGCGACCTCGCAGTATCCGCCCCAGGATGCCTGGCTCGCCGGGTTTCCCGTCAGCTACTACTATTTCGGCTACTGGATGCTCGTGTGCCTGGCCAAGGCCGTCCAGGCAGCCCCATCCATGGCGTACAACCTGGGCCAGGCCAATTGGTATGCCCTGCTTTGGCTTGGTGCATGGGGCTTCGGCTACAACGTTGCGGCAGTCTGGCGCAAGGGGAGACAGCCCGGACAACAGGGACAAGGAACCAGCGTAGCCGCAGGTGTCCTGTCAGGCCTGTGCGTGGCCGGTATGGGTAACCTGCAGGGATTTTTCGAAGCTCTTTATGCCTTTGGTATAGGACAGGACCACTGGTACGCCAGACTGCAGGTACGCAACTTTCCCGCGGCAGTGGCCCGGGCCGGCAGGGATTGGCTGTCCGACAGCAGTTGGTGGTGGTGGCGCAGTGCGCGCGTTATCAGTGACCGGGATCTGGACGGCAACCATCTTGAAGTCATTGCCGAATTCCCCATGTTCAGCTACATTCTGGGGGACAACCATCCCCACGTGCTGTTCGCTCCCTTTCTGTTTGTGGCTATGAGCCTGGCCCTGCAGTGGATCATCGGACCAAGTTTACAAGTCCAGCCGGGATTGCAGACCGAGCGCAGGCAGTCTTGGGGTGCCAGGATCAAGGCCATGGTTGTCGGCACTGACTGGCGATTGGGGTATTGGGGACTGGCTCTTGTACTGGTGGGTGCCGCCTACTTCGGCAATGCCTGGGATCTGGTGACCATACTGCTGTTGCTGACTGTAAGCATGAGTACAGGTTACCTGCGGCTCTACACCCGCAGACTGGGAACTTGGTGCGCAACTTTGGCCGGTGTTGCCCTTTTGCTCCTGGCCGGTGCCGCCGTCCTGATTCTGCCGTACCTGCTCACGGCCCAGTCACAAGTGGAAGGGCTACAACTCAATTGGAGCAACCCCACGCGTCCCGTCCAGTTGGCCGTCATGTGGGGCCCCCTGTTGCTGTCAGGCGGATTGTATCTGCTGGTTTTTGCGCCCCGCAGCCTCAAGCGGGTCCGTCATTCCCTGTATGCAAGCCTGCTTGCCTGGCTGATCCCCGGGCTGGTCTTCAGCTGGGCCTGGTGGAGTGGCCTGGGTGCAAGCACCTTGTCTGCGTTCACACCTGACCGCACGGTGGACTCGGTGCTGATCCGGGAACGCTGGACAGGGCACTGGCTGACACCTGCGATCCTGGGCCTGTTGCTGGGCCTGGGCGGCGCCCAGTTCAGTCGCTGGTGGTGGCAGGATCGGGGCCAGCCGACGGACAACCAGGCCGTCCATGCCTTTGTGTTGCTCTGCCTGACTGCAGGTTTCCTGTTGCTTTACATGCCTGAATTCATATTTCTCCGGGACCGGTTTGGCTCCCTGATGCGCATGAATACAGTGTTCAAGTTCCATTACCAGGCTTGGCACCTGCTGGCTCCGGTCATGGCCGTAACGGTTGTGCTGGGACTTGCCCGGCCCTGGCGCTGGCCAACATTCTGCGTTTCGGCCTTTTTGTCGCTGCTGTTGCTGGCTGGTATGGTGTATCCCGTTGCCGGTATTGGCAGCAAGGTACAGGGCTCGGCAGACGAAAAGACGCTGGATATTTACCACCATCTGGGCAAAACGGATCCGGCAGTAGCCGATGCCCTGGTCTGGTTGCAGACGCATGTCCCGGCCGGGACCGTAATAGCGGAGGCTCCAGGTCAAAGCTACCTGGCTGATGCCAGTCGCGTAAGCGGGTTTACCGGTCTTGTGACCTTGCTGGGGTGGACCGGTCATGAAGCGCAGTGGCGTGGCAGTACTTATTCTGCCATGATTGCCGGGAGAGAAGAGGCCCTGCAGCTTCTTTATGCCACTGGCACCCGGGAAGAGATTCTGCAGACCATGGAGGACTGGAACATCCAATACATTTATTTGGGTGTCCGGGAACGGCAGCAATACGCTGTCTCCACGGAACGACTGGAGCTTCTGAGAACTCTGCTGGATCCGGTATATGGCAAGCACGACATCCTGGTGTTGGCCAATCCGGCTTACCGGGCAGATCCCTGACCTGCCACCATTGTGGCACCACAAGTATAACGGGTGATTGGAACAGGCGATGGCGGCGCAGAGTTCCCTGCTGGACACGAAAGTCTCGGTACAGGTTTTGTGGTCGGGGCGCAACCGGTCATTTGGGCTTAGGCTGGAACATGTACTCTGGGGCGTGCTCCTGATAGCCTCGCTGGGGGCCCGTCTGGTGAACCTCGACGTGCGTGCCATGAGTCACGATGAAAGCCTGCACGCCCTGTATTCCTACTATCTGTATGACAGATGGGACTACGTGCATGACCCCATGATGCACGGGCCATTGCTCTTTCACGCCAATGCTCTCGTTTACGCCCTCTTGGGGGTATCGGACTTCACAGCCCGCCTGCTGCCTGCGCTGGCAGGCACCCTGGTTGTAGGGAGTATGTGGTGGTATCGCCGCTATCTGGGTGTTTGGGGCGCCCTTGTGGCGGGGCTGCTGCTCTCCATCAGCCCTTCCCTGCTGTTCCACAGCCGGTACATCCGGAACGATATCTACATAGTGTTGTTCACCCTGCTTTGGGTTGGCAGTCTGTTGCGCTATATCGAGAGCGGCAAAACCAAATGGATGCTGGGCATGAGTCTGGGCATGCTGGCCGGCTTCATCTCCAAGGAAAACCACTTCATCACCGGCCTGATCATGGGGTTGTTCAGCTGTGGAATGGTCGTGGTGTTCCGGCTGCGACCGCGTATCCTGCTCCGCCATGCCCATCGCTTCATCGACGTGACTGTGGTCATGGCCCTGCTGGTCTTGCCTTTCCTGGCTCCGCTGGTGCATCTGGTCATGGGCTGGGATCCCCTGGATACATCCCGGACCGGCCTGACCCAGTCAGGGGTGTCGGCGGGTGTTCTGGGCCTGATCGCCCTGAGTCTGGGCCTGCTGTGGTTTGGTCGCCTGCGGCCGCACGACTGGCGGACCCCGTTTGACGTATGGTCCTTTGGCTTGACCTGGCTGGGCTTCTGGGTCATTGCCTGCCTGTTCTTTTCCGCGTTCCTGACCAACCCCGGGGGACTGGTTTCCGGACCCGTAGCCAGTCTGGGCTACTGGCTGGCACAGCAGGAAGTACAGCGTGGCAGCCAGCCCTGGTACTACTATCTGATGTTGACTTCCCTGTACGAGTATCTGCCCTTGCTGTTGGCACTGGTCGGCGGGGGGCTGGGCCTACGCTCGCTCATAGCCTGGTTCCGACACGGTAAGGACGCCGCACCGGCAGGGGATACACGGCTGCTGGACCCGTCTCCCGTATTTGTCCTGTTCCTGATCTGGTGGAGCATCGCCAGCTGGCTGGCCTATACCTATGCCGGCGAACGCATGCCCTGGCTCCTGACCCATATGGCTGCACCCATGTGCCTGCTCGGGGGATACGGCACAGGCCGGATCCTGGATACCTGCAGGGAGCGTCGGCTGGAAACAGCGGCCATCGTGGCAGCCCTGGCTGGTGGGATTCTGCTCTGGATCTGGGCTTCACTGTTACTTCCCTTCAGCGGCCGGGAAACGGAAGCGGTACGTGCTACTGTGCAATGGATAGTCGCCCTGGTTGCCGGGGCGGGCCTGCTGGGTGGGAGCGTGTGGTACCTTCGGACCCGACGCAGACCCATCCGGCCAGCCCTGTTTCTGGGCATACTGGTGTCCCTGGCCCTGATGACGATGCGTACGTCCTACTTGCTGACCTTCGTCAACTATGACTACGTCACGGAATATCTCACCTACGCGCATGGCTCACCGGACGTCAAGCAGGCATTGGCCACGATCGACAAAATCGACCAACAGTTTTACGGTCACAAATCCATACCAGTGACCTACGACGACGACAATTCGTGGCCCATGGCCTGGTATTTCCGGGACTATCCCAATGCCCATATATACCGGGATGTGACTGACGCCCTGTTCGACGAGGCTGTTGTGCTTGCCGGCCCTGCTCGCTGGGACCAGGTCCGTCCACTCTTGGCAGAGGACTATGCCAGACGAACCTACAAGCTGATCTGGTGGCCTGAAGAATCCTATAAGCTGTGGTCCCGGGATACATGGGACGATTGGCGGCATGCCGCCATGCGCCGGAAGTGGCAGCGTATTTTCTTTTTCCGTGACTATGTCCATCTGGATCTCAGCGAGTGGCCACACAAACGAGAATTTGACCTGTATATCAGGCGTGATCTGGCACCTTTGGTGTGGGCCGAGACGGTTGACACCTTGCAGTCTGCTACATCCTCCATGCCTCTGACGGAGATGCTCCCCCGCCTTGACTTCCCGCTGCAGAATGCCATTGCCGGCGAGTATGCCCTGCAGCCGTTGTCGGCACCTCGCTCTATCCGGATCGCCGACAATGGCCTGCGTGTCCTCACGGACAGTGGCAACCACCGTGTTCTGGTACTGGATCGGGAAAATCAGCTGGTCCTGAGCGCCGGCAGTTACTGTCCCCTGGCCAGTGATACGCTGGAGCCCTGTGTGGATCCGGATGGGGATGGCCCCCTGGACTTGGGAGACGGGCAGTTCAATGAACCTTGGGGCGCGGTGCTGTCTGACGAGGGACACCTGTACGTGTCCGATACCTGGAATCACCGGGTTCAGGTTCTGGATCTGGAAGGCCGGTTCCTGATGAAATGGGGCCGTTTTGGCCAGCAGGCCAGCCTGGTGCCCGATGAACCGGTCCAGTTCTTCGGCCCGCGCGGGGTAGAGGTGCTGCCTACAGGCAACATACTTGTCATGGATACGGGCAACAACCGGCTGCTGCAATTCCATTCCGATGGCCAGCTGGTTGATGCTACAGGGGGCCGGGGCTCGGGCCTGGGGCACTTCAACGAACCGGTAGATGGCTGGGTCAACCGGAAATCAGGGCATCTCCTCGTTACGGACAACTGGAACCGGCGCATCCAGCTGCTGACGCCTGGGCTGACGCCCATCGCTGACTTCAACGTCTTGCCTGACATGTGGAATTCCGAGCAGGCAGTGCACAAGCCCTACCTGGCAGCGGTGCCGGATTTCGGCACTGCCGTGTCCGATCCGGAAAATGGACGGGTGGTCTTTTTTGATGTGGTCGGACAACCGCTCGGCTATATCGACCACGTCACCCTGCAAGCTGAAACCGATCTGCTGCCCCTGGGTTTGGCCTATGATGCACAGTCAGCCGAACTGCTGATTGTGGACGGGGCCGGCCACAAAGTTCATATCCTTGACTTGTCGCAGGCAACGGAGCTGTTGCGACAGTGAGAGACCGGGTCTAGGCGATCGAGGATACGCTGGTCTGGCGGCGGGTCAGCAGACTCAGGAGGACCACCAGTATCAAGCCCGCGAGCGACAGGGACAAAGCCGTAATCCACTCGCCATTCAGGCTGCCCTCAATGAACAGTGGAGGCCATACGTTGCTGAAAACCGTAACCGTCTCGCCCTGGGGACGTGAGAGAGCCTGATGTTCCTGCCACGGCCAGATACGCCGCAGGCTTCCCAGCATAAAACCGGTCAAGAGAGCCAGCACTGCACGGGGATACCGTTCAAACAACCAGCTCAACAGGCGCGCGAAAGTCAATATTCCGCATAGGGCCCCCAGAATGACCAGACCCAGCACCGCTACGTCGCGTTCGTTCAGAGCGGTCAGCACGGTATGGTACTGGCCCAGTAGAATCAGGACGTAGGAGCCTGAGATGCCGGGCAGGATCATGGCGCATACGGCCAGGGCACCACTCAGGAACAGAAACCACCACGAGGACGGCAGGGCAATCGGGACTTGACCGACCAGCCAGTAGGTCAGGCCAGTGACCAGGACACTGGTACTGGCCAGCGCCAGGTTCCAGCCCTTGACTTGTCTGCCTACCAATACGGTGGAAGCCAGGACCAGACCAAAGAAAAAGCTCCAGATTTCCAGGGGGTAGTATTCCAGAAAGTGCTCGATGCGCCGGGAGAGCAGGAACACGGCACTGAGAATGCCCAGACCCAGAAAGAGCAGAAAGATGCCGTTGACCTCATACAGGGCCAGGCGCCACTGCCTGTGACCGACACGCCGCCAGAACGAGCGCTGGGTCAGGGTCCGAATACTTGCGAGCAATTCCGCGTAGATGCCGAGAATCAGGGCCATGGTACCGCCGGAAACCCCGGGAACGAGATCGGCAATGCCCATGCAGATCCCCTTGCACCACAGCAACAGGTTGCCTTGCAGGCTCCGGGACGGTGGATAATCGTGTGTATCGTGATCCACGCGATCTGTTTCTGGATTGGACTTGCGGGCTATGACCTCCGCAAGCCAGGGCAAAAGGTTACCGGGATTCCCGATACAACACGTGTCGGCGCAGAATGGGATCGAATTTCTTCAACGCCAGGCGCGATGTGTCATTGCGGCGGTTCTTCTCCGTCAGGTACCGGTGTGTACTCTCGGTACTTTTCATGGTAACCAATATACGGGGGCCCTTGGACTGCTTTGCCATTGTTGTGCGCCTTTACTGTCTGACGGGAAATACTGTGAACACGATCCGGATTCGAATGCATATGGCATACTCCGTTATTCTAATACGTGAAACGGAGACGAGGCCAATTCCGGGTACCGCATTCGTGTGGCAGCCCGTACCGGGATTCCTGTTTCAGACGTGCCCTTATGCAGCCTTTCCAGGTTCCCCGTCCAGACCGGGCAGGCCAAATACCCGGGTTGCGTGATACCGACAAGATGCGAAAAGGATGGATCGCCATGGGGGCCTATCTGCCACGCCTGCGTGTTTGGTTGCAGGCTGCGCGGCCCAAGACGCTCATTGCCGGCATAACGCCCGTGATCATGGGACTGGCCATGGTGTACAGCGAGGCCCAGGTCAATTGGCCGCTGGCTGCCCTCACCCTGGTTAGCGCCTGCACGCTGCAAATAGGCACGAACTACGTGAATGACCTCTATGACTACCTCAAGGGCGCGGATGCTCCGGACCGCATCGGACCACCGCGTGTCGCGCAGACAGGCCTGGTTACCACGCAGCAGTTGCGCTTTGGTATTGCCATCGTGTTTCTGATCTGTATGGTGTCAGGGGCCATACTGATCCGAACCAGTGGCCTGTTCCTGTTGTGGCTGGGGTTGTGCGGGATTGGCATGGGCGTCCTGTATACGGCGGGGCCCCGGCCCTTGGCCTATGGTGTCTGGAGTGATTTGACGGTCCTGTTCTTCTTCGGTGTCCTGGCCGTGGCGGGAACCGTATATGTGCAAACCGGCCAAGTGGATTTCCGGGCTTTCATTGCCGGTGTCAGTCCGGGCCTGATGTCGACAGGCATCCTGGTGGTGAACAACCTGCGCGACGTTGAACAGGACACACGGGCGGGACGCAAGAACCTGATTGTGCGCTTTGGCCGGCGCTTTGGCCGGTGGGAGTACTCGGTCTGCATGCTGGGGGCCTGTATCGTGCCACTGATCCTGTACCGTTTGGCGGCTTTACCGACCCTTACCCTGCTGCCGTCTGTATGTGCCCTGCTGTCCCTGCCCGTCATGTGGACCGTCTGGCGCAGTGAAGGCGCCATCCTCAACCGGGCCTTGGCCCAGACGGCTGCCATCCTGCTTGTATTCTGTCTGCTGTTCAGTGCAGGTTGGATACTTGGAGCCTGAAGCTACGGGACCGGAACGCGGAATCCGCAAGAAGCAGCGGCATGAACCGCAGGACGACAGACGTCTTGTCTGCAGACCCCGATGCTTGTACAGGGTGGAGGACTGTTGCAGATGCCTGGCAGCGGACGCGAAGCAGGAAGTATCACAGCTTGGCAGTGTCTGGCATATTCACCATACATAAAGACTGCTGGCGTACAAATCTCCCGGGCCTGCCCTTGTACCCGTTCAGTTTGGCCCCGCTTGTATCCGGACACCGCTGGCTGCGGGATCGTCCATGACGTACGGTCAGGTCCGGCAGTGATCATGGAAAAACCTACTCTCTTGGCCCTATTCCTCCGCGTTTGAAATCAGGCCTTCCCGGCGGCACTGGCGGCTGTGGAAGGTCTCCTCGTCCCTGTCCCTGTATGCTTGCCCATGGTGTGTTCTGGCAGAATCCACAACTTGGAGTAAAATAGCAGCAACTGAATAATAAGGTCTCAACGACCAGGTGGCTCATGGATCTCCATCGTCGCAGCAAGCCCGTCTGGCGTTCGGTCATCGGTCCCGTAAGTCTGGGACTGCTTTGGCCATCCATTCTTGGTGCGTTCTGGTTCTACATTCTTACCGAATTTGGCAACCCGTTAACGGCTGAAGCCGTTACCTTGCCCGCTCTTGTGCAACAAGTACCGGCAGAGCAACCCCCGCTCCCGGCCCCGTCTTTCGTGCGGGATGACTCCGTGCCTTCGCACGCGCGCTTGCGCATCGGCGAGAAACTGGTGGTGGATGCACCGCTGACGCATATGGGACATGTGCGGAGACAACCGGACGGCACGCTGCTGGCCTTTGACTTGTTCCCTGCCGGCACCGAAACCATGGGCATGGGCCAGATTCACATTTTTGACATGGTCACCGGCGATGCAGTGGCAGTTATGGCGGGCCACGCCCCGGTCTGGAATGACCAGGCACAACTGGAATTCACCACGCCTGACCAGACCCTGGCCATCTTCGATCTGAATACGGGTCAGCAGACCGAAATGTCCGCCTTGCCTGAGCCCGAGGCCCAAGAAGAGATTCTGCTTTTCACCCCACCGGATCCGGACAGCTCCTTCAGTCCCACGAGCATTCGCGTGCGGCATCATCCGCAGAATTACTGCCGCCAGGGCGTGGCCGAAAATGAGGTGACCGAACTGCCGCTGGAAGAATATGTGGCCCGTGTACTGCCGGCTGAAGTGCCGCCCAGCTGGGAATTGGAGGCGCTGAAGGCCGTGGCCATCGCCGCCCGGACCTATGCCTGGAACAAGATCTATCAGAATTTGTCCGGGACCTATCCGTATGACGTAACGGACTGGGCCAACAACCAAGTCATGTGCGATTATCGCCATGCACGTTCCGATCAGGCCGTAGAGGCCACGGCCGGCGTGATTATTCAGGACGTGACGGACCCGAGCCGCCTGCCCATCCTGTCCATGTATTCGGCCGAAAATGCCCATCCCACCAAGCAGCACAGTTACCTGGCATACCTGGCGAGCGTACCGGATCCCAACGCGTTGGGACGGGAGCGGCGTGGCCATGGCTGGGGCCTGAGTCAGCTGGGAGCCCAGCGCTTTGCCAAGCAGGGCCTGAGTTTCTGCCAGATTCTGGGCCACTACTACAGCGACATTCACATCTCCAGTGCGATGTCCGATGCCCCTCTGGGATGTCTTGTGGTGAACGGTGCCAGCGGCTTTGCAACGGGAGCCGGGTTGCATATAGAGGCCGTAGTGGCTTCTCATGTTACAGATCTCTCTGTGGAAATCAACGATGTCACTCCCGCGTCCACACCTGTATGGGCGGCGTATAACCCCGCGGGTGACGTTGCGCTGGCAGAACAGGCGGAGCCTGCCGCGGAGCTGGTGGTTGTGGCTTTTGTCCCTCCGGAAGTTACAGGGACGGATGAGGTGATTATCACAGCAGCTGTCCCGGTCGATGCTGCAGAAGACAGCCCGGACCAGAGCACAAATGATGCGGTGGCGACCGCCACACCGGAAGAGGATACGGAGCCCGTTGCAGAAAGTCCGGAGCCGGAGCCTACACCGACTGACCCCGATGAGGGCAATCCAGACCCGGACGCAGACGACACGGCTGTGACTCCTGCACCGGAAGAGGATACGGAGCCCGTTACGGAGAGTCCGGAACCCACACCGACTGATCCCGTTACTGAACCTGCCCCGGAAAACGGGACACCGGCAGACACGGAAAGTGCGGCGTGGCCTGTCACGCTGGCGCTGACCTCATCTTCACACGTCTGGTTCATACCCAGGGAAACGCTGTCCGGTACGATCCTGGAACTCAAGTTGCTGTCCGGTACCCAAGTGCTGGATACGGTAAGGGTGACGGTTGACTATGAGGGCCCTGAGCACGTACAGGCGTCGCTGTTTGAAACGGACAGTCGCGATCATCTCCTGGTAGAGGTTGCAGGCGCCAGCGGTGACGGTTTCAGCATGGGACATGACTGGTCCTGGGAACAGAATTCCCTGCAATACGCACCTGAGACGGGTGCCCTGGCCCAGGATCCGTTGGCGCGCGACGGCTTGGTCTGGCTGGGCGATCCGGAACAGCACAAGAGCGGTACCTGGTTCGGTCCCTACACGTCCGTGCTGCCGGGTGAACAGTCCTACCGTGCCCTGTTCCGGCTCAAGATGCCTGGCTTCGCCCAGGTCAGCCCAGAGACGATGGATGCAACCCAACCTGTGGCCCGCCTGGACGTTACCCAGGACCTGGGCAAGAAAGTCCTGGGTTTCCGCGAACTCTACCTCACTGATTTCCTGGGGGCCACAGACTTTGCTTCGTTCGGTGTGGATTTCCATCTCTTTGCCAGCGTGCCGGATCTGGAGTTCCGGGTTCACTGGTACGGCACCCATGCCCTAGCCCTGGATCAGGTAACTGTCGTCAGCTACCCGTTCCGCACCGGGACCAACACCCACTTCACCTGGCCCGTTGTCCCGGACACGCCCGTGCGCAACCTGCGCTTTGCCGCCTTCGACGAAGCCGACAACATGAGCACCCTGTTCACCCTGAATCTGAATCAGCGGATGACCGAACCATCCGCTGTCGGAAGCAACGACGACTGTCATTTGTTCGATGACTGTGTGCAGCCACCTTACCCGTCGGCCATCGAGTAAGTGTCTGTCCTTTGGAGGCTATGGTCATGTGTCCGTCTTGGCAGCTTCCAGGTTGCTCTCAGTCCAGATCGCCTGCATTTCCGGTGATGATGCGAGCAGTTCCTCCAGTTTGCCTACAGCCTCTATCGTACCCTCTTGCATCACGACGATCTGATCGGCATGGCGCAGCACCCGGCGGCGGTGTGAAACCACGAGACAGGTGGGTCTCGTGACAGCCTGGGTTACAGCACGGTCCGTGTGCTGAAAGCGGGAGAGCACACGGTCCCACAACAATCTTTCCGTACCCAGATCCAGGGCGCTGGAAACATCGTCGATGAGCAGTAGCCCGGCTTCGGCAGCCAGCATGCGCGCGGCGGCTACCCGCTGGATCTGGCCCCCTGAGAGACGCAAGCCCCGGGGCCCCACGCGGGTGTCCAAGCCCTGCGGCAGGTCAGCCAGGTCGCGCTCGAAGACCGCATCGTGAATCGCGGCCTTGAGCACATCCTCCTGCATGTCATTGCCCAGGGTGATGTTGTTGGCCAGGCTGTCACTGAACAATTTGGGGATCTGGGGCGTATAGGCCACGCGCGGGGGCGTCATGAAGGTACCGGGATCCTTGATCGCTGCCCCATTCCACAGAATTGTCCCGTCCTGCAAGGGCAAGAGACCCAGAATCAGCTTGAGCAGTGTCGACTTGCCGGCCCCTATGCGGCCGGTGATTACGGTAAACGAGCCCTGTGGCAGTGACAGGCTGATATCCCGCACCCCGAATCCGGATTCGGGATACCGGTATGCCAGACCTTGCAGGTCTATCTGTGAGAGAATAGGCGAATGACCCTGCTCGATGCGTGCGCTGTTTGCAGCTGCTTGCAAAGGGGCCGGGTAAGACAAGTCAGCGGTCCGGCCGGATTCGGGCAAGACGACATTCAAGCGTACCAGGGACACTCTGCCCTGCTTGAAACTGGTTATCATCCAGAGGATCCAGCTCGCATAGTCAGCTACGCGATCCAGGTAGGTCACGAAAAGTACAAGCTCGCCCGGACTCAGGGGTGAGCTGTCTGACAGCGCTACGTAAAACAGGAGCAGGGCCGTGCACAAGGCCGTGGTGATGCCCGACAGGCTCTCCAGCAACTGCGACAGCAGTGTTTCTTTCAGGGCTGCCCGGCGGCGGATCCCGTTCAGCTCGCGCAGGCTGTCGATCATGCCGGCGGCCGACGGGGACAGCTTGAAAGCCAGCAGGCTGTTGAACACCTCGCCAATGAGGTCAGCTACGTCGGCGCTGGCTTCCCGGGTAACTGTGCGCAAGGCGGTGACGCGCTTGTCGAACAGCTCGACGCTCAGGGAAGAAAGAAAAACCGGAATCACGATCATCAGCATGGCCACCCAGTTTATGCTGGCCATAATGGCAATGGCACCGAGCGCAAAACCCAGCACGCCCCAGCCATCGACCAGTTCCTCCGCCGGCCGGAAGGTAGCTTCCACGTCATCGCGCAGCCGGCTGATCATTTCGCTGGAAGTGCCCGGTGTGGCCGTGGCCGCCGGTTTGCCCATGACAAGCCGCACCAGGTTCAGGCGCATGAGACCGGTCAGGCCAAACTCCACCGAGGCCCATAACCAGGATCCGGCAAAACTGGTCAGACCGCGGGTAATGCCGACGGAAGCCAGGACGACAGCACACAGCAGGGGCGTAAGGGTTACCGGGGCGTCCCCTACCAGGCCGTCGTAATACACCTTGATGGCATAGCCGGGCACCAGGGGCAGGCTGTGCATAGTCCCCCAGAGCAGCACGTTGAGCAGGAAGAGACCCGGCCGTGTGCGGAGCAAACTGAGGGTGAGGCGGAAAATTTTGGTGTTCTGACCCCTTGGCCTGCGGGTGTCGGCAGATACGGATGCTGTTCCCATGGTTACTCCAGGCCCAGGGCGATCAACTGATTCAGTTGGGACGACGGTTCTGCCAGCAACGCACTGCGGACACCGAACTCCAGCGTACGGCCCTGTTCCAGGATCAGGACGTCGTCAGCTTTCTCGATGGACTGCAGTCTGTGTGCGATGACGATACCGGTGCGGTCGGCCAGCAGCTGCTGCAGCACCTGGTCCACTTCCATTTCAGTGGCAGGATCCAGACGGGCTGCCGCCTCATCCAGAATTACAATCTCCGGCTGGTGCAGAAAGACCCGGGCCAGCGCCAGGCGCTGGGCCTCACCCGCTGACAGCGAAAGCCGGCTGCTGGAAACCAGAGTATTCAGGCCCTCCGGCATGGATGGCAGCCAGTCCTGCAGGTTCAGCCGATCAATGACCTCCATGACCCTGTCGTCATTGATGCGCTCGTCGAACATGCACAGGTTTTGGCGCAACGTGCCCCGGAAGAACTGGACTTCCTGGGTTACAACACCGATCTTGGTACGCAGGAACTGCAACTGGAACTCGGAGACGGGTATGCCATTGAGCCTGACGACACCGCAGTCAGGGTCATACAGGCGTGTGATCAGGCGCATGATCGTGGTCTTGCCACTACCGGTACGGCCCAGAATGCCCAGGATACGGCCAGGGGCCACGGTGAAAGAAACCTGCTCCAGTGCCGGTGTCTCTTCATCAGCGTACTGAAACGACACGTCCTGGAATTCCAGCTGTACAGGCAAGGGGCCCAGCTGCGTCCGCGTACCGTCCTGCAGGGAACTCCGGGTTGACATCAAGTTTTGGACCCGGACCAGATTGCCTCCCGCCTTTTGCAGTTCTTCCATCTGATGCGACAATTCTTCCAGGGGCCACAGCATCAGGTTCATGTAACTGAACAACAGGTAGATGGTGCCGATGGTCATGTCCCCCTGCAGGACCAGATAACCGCCCCAAGCCAATAGCACGCCCGTACCTGTTCCCAACAGGACGAGCGTCGTGGGCCACATCAGGTTGCCCCAACTGTAGGCACGCCGGCCATGGTAGATCTGGCGTTCGATGAAAGTGCGCATCTGGTGCAACAAATAGAGGCTGCCGCCCAGCGGCTTGATGTCTTCCAGGCTGGAGAGGCGTTCTTCAATAAAGCCGTACAGCCGGGCGGTGGCTTCCCGCAGTTTTTCGTTGAAGGGCACGCCAAAACTGCGCAGGCGAAAGAGCAGCACGACGGCGGATCCCATGAAAACAAATACGGCAATCCCCAATTGCCAGCTGTCGAGACTGACCGCAATCAGGATACCCGCCAGGAGCAGTGCGCTGCGCAGAAACCGGATCATGAACTGGGAGAAAAAGTAGGCCAGCTGATTGGTGTCGCCATCGATGCGTTCCAACATGACGCCGGGCGGATGCTGCTGGAAAAAATTCAGGTCAAGATCCAGGGCATGGCGCAGCATGTCGGTCCGCAGATGATTGGTCGTGCTCCACGCCACGCTTTCGCCCAGGTAACCCGCCAACCCGGACGTCAGCTGGCGGGCAATATGCACGACCAGAAACCAGGCCGCAATTTGCAGCTGCCAGGACATGGTCGTGACGGCCAGGAGCGAATCGATAAAATCGCGCAGGATTCTGGGCGCATACACACTCAGGGCGGAATTGCCCAGCAGTATGCAGCCCAGCAGGGCTACCTGCCATTTCAAGGGTCCCAGATACTTCGCCAGAAAATCGCGGTACAGGGAATAGGAAACGTTCAAAAGATGACTCCGGTGCAGGCAAAAAAAGAGCCGTGAAATCGGCATTCCACGGCTCAGGCAGTGCTACGAAACCTCAGTCGACAAACTGGGACAGCATGTCCATCATGCGTAAACGCCAAGGATCAGGGAAGGGGCCGCGAAACGGTTGCCAAACATATCTCACCCCTCCTTGTGCAATGCCTGCAGAAACTAACCAATCGGGCGGGACTCTACATCAGATGCAGCCGGAATACCAAAAAGGGAAGAGGCATTGCGTACTCCGCGCACAATGGCTTCAGCGACACACAGAGCCGCCATGGTTCCGACTTGGCCATGATCCCCAGGCAGCTCGTTGGTCGCCAGAGCAAAGAGTGTATCGCCATCGTGCGGGGTGTGACTGGGCTGTATGGCGCGGGCAATGCCACTGTGGGCCATCTGGGCCACTTTGGTGATTTCCGCCTTGGTCAACTGTACATTGGTCAGCACCGCCCCAATCGTGGTATTGCCCAGGGCGGGCGACACGTCCCCACCTGGCAGGGACCACAGGTGCTGGACATCCACAAAGGAGTTGGTCTGGGGATCCCGGGCCCCCGCTAGGATGCGGGATCCGGTACCGACATTGCCCAAAGCATTGACGACCATGAGGGCACCTACCTTGATGCCAGTCGGGGCGTGCAGGGCTGCAGCGCCCACCCCGCCCTTGGTGCACTGGCTCATGCCAAGGAACTTGCCGACCGTAGCACCGGTGCCGGCTCCTGCACAGCCTTCCCGTACATGGTCGGCACGGGCATTTTCAGCGGCGACATAGCCTGCCTCCGCCGTAGGCACAGGTTTGGCGTTGCCGGTCTTGGGACCTACGGACAGGTCGTAGATGATGGATCCCGGCACAATGGGGACCCGTGCTGTACCGGTATCGTAACCAAAGCCGCGTTCGACCAGCCAGCGCATGACGCCATCTGCTGTACCCAAACCAAAGGCGCTGCCGCCGGACAGCGCCAAACCGTGTACGACGTCCACCTTGCAAGCCGGATCCAGCAAGGCGGTTTCCCGTGTGCCTGGCGCTCCGCCTCGCACGTCAACGCCGCCCGTGCAGCCCTGGGGGCACAGCACCACGGTAGTACCGGTACCATGAACCAGATCCGTGTGATGGCCAATCGCAAATCCCGCAAGGGGCAACAGGGGTTGAAAGGCAGGCATGGTCATGGCGCAGATTCGGGCAGATTGCTTGGCTGGGGAAGAAGGTATGGCGGGGAAGGTAGAGACCCTGTCCCTTTGCCTTACAGGTACATCTCCTGGGCATACAGGCGTAGCAGGCGGCCGGCACCGGACAGCCGGGGCTGGCTGTGACCACTGGCCAGGGTTTCGATACAGTCTGCGTACTCGCGTGCCAGTCGGAGAATGCTGAGATGGGCACCAGGCATGTCCGGAGTGAACACTGCGGCGGGTCCCCAGATGCTGCCTCTGCGCACGAGGCAGGAGTCTCCCGAAAACAGGATTTTGCTTTCTTTCTGCAGAAGGGCGATGTGTCCGGGTGTGTGCCCGGGCGTGTGCACTACCAGCAGGTCACCGCCAATCAGATCCTGATCCGCCACACAGTGGGTGGGTACAATACCGGAGTACCGGTATTTTTCTGTCTTCATGAAGCCATGCAGCAGCGGATCCACTACGTGGTGCCACAAGGAATGCTGAAAGACCCGGGTCAAGGGATCCTGCAGCAGTGCAACTTCGTTCCGGTGGCAAAATATGGGTACCCGCAAGGCATGGTACAGCTCTGACAGGCCGCCTGCATGATCCACATCGCCGTGGGTAATGACGATGCGGGACACGTCTGCCAGGTTGAAGCCGGTGTCCTCCAGGGCATGCAACATAACAAGGCCATTGCCGGGAAAACCGGCGTCAATCAGGGTCAGTCCCTCTTGGCCGCTCCAGAGATAGGTGTTGACGCGAGGACGCAATTCGTCAAACTGCCACAGACCCGGCACCAGTTCCTGCATGTCAGGATTGCAAAGACCGTTTCTGGACCCCCAGATGCCGCAGGCGGGCGCGGGGGTGGGAGATGGCCTGCTGGAAAGCTTCCGGATCCAGGCCTGATTCAGAACCGAGTTTGTCCATGAACGAAGTCGGTTCGGCGGCCCATTGCAACAGCCTGTCATATTGGGCCTGTGTCAGTTTAAGGCCTTTCAGCATGGCGTGAGGATTGTTCATGAACTCGCGCCGGCAATCGGGACAATACCAAAAGTGACCAATCACAATGCAGTAGTCCGAAATATACGCTCGGGACACCCGCCTCCGTCCTCGGTTATCGTCAGCAGATCGAATACTACGGGGTACGCAACTGAATCGGCAAGGGAGGATGCTCTATCAGGCCCAGTGTGTCCAGGGGCCACAGGGATATCCAAACCTTGCCGACGACATCTGACTGGTCCAGCAGGCCCCACAAATGACTGTCTTCCGAATCCGCGCGATTGTCTCCCAGCACGTAGAGCTTGTCGTTACTCACCAGGGTAGGGCCCGCATCATAGTCGAAGGGTACCAGTTCGTAGGGTTCCAGCACATTCAGGCCATTGATGTACACCATGCCTTCCCGGATCTCCACGGTATCCCCAGGCACGCCAATGACCCGCTTGATGAAGTCCCGTTCGGTCCCGTCCGGGTAATCGAAGACGATGACGTCACCGCGCTGGGGACTGTCCAGGAAGTACGCCAGCTTGTTGACCACAAGGATCTGGTCATGGGTGAAGTTGGGCACCATGGAGGTCCCGGCAATCCGATAGCTCTGCACGGCCACGCGCACGATGAGAAAGACCGCTACAGTCAGGATAGCCGTTTCCAGAATGTCGCGCCACACAGAGCGTGAAGCCGCTTGGGACTCGGCCGGACCGGTCTCTACTGCAGGCGGGGCAAGTACGGGCACTGTCGGTGCAGGCCCCGTGGCTGTCTGGGCATTGACGCCGCTCGTCTGAACAGGAGGTGCGGCCGGCTGTGACGAAAGTATGCGGTTGGCGTCGGGCGGTGGTGGCGTTGCCGAAGGTAAATGAACTGTGTTCAGATCGATTTCAAGAATGTCGGGCGTAGGATTGGCAGCCAAGAGAACACCTGCACTTTCAGTGGCGTAGACAGATTCGGGCTAAGTGCAATACCAAAGATTATAACATCATGCTGCGCACATTGCCGTGTTGGAAGCCATTGGCGGGTTACTGTGATGTGGCGTTCCGGGTTGCCCGGCAGACAACCGGAACCGGTGCTGAGGGGGCATACCTGCCTTCTCCAAGCCTGGTGCTCGCTGGCTCGCGCGTCCGGCCAGATGGCTGCAGAAACCGTATCGTGCAGCCAGGCAATCCGAGCCGGCAACCCCTCCCGGTCAGGACCGGATATCCGAGGGGTACTACTTCAGAATGTAATGGGTCCCGCGTTTCTCACCTATGCGGAGCAGAACACCCCTTGCGACCAGATTGGCCAGATCCAGGCGGAGGGTTTCCGCACTGACACCGGGACACAGCTGCTGATACTTGCGGTTGGTGATGCTTCCGGCCGCCTGTACGTGACTGATGGCTGCCAGCTGACGCTGATTCATGGTGGAGTGCCACAATTCCGGAATCAGGGTCGTGTTGCGGCGGTTGTACATCTTGACCTTGACCCGGTCCGGAGTGGCGTCGAATTCCGGGGGTGGATGACCATTGCGGGCCAGATCGTTGTACATGAGATCAATCCCCAAACCGAGTTCCTCGATATAGCCCCAGTGAAACAGGCCATTGACAATTCGCGGATTGCGGCTGTAATGCTCATCCAGCATATTGTCCAGCGTAATGTGGGCGGGCAAGCCGCCCGGGCTGGTGACTTCCAGGCAATCCTCGAACATGTGAATCTCGACACACCGTCCCGACAGAGAGTAATCGCGGTGCACCAGGGCATTGACCAGGGCTTCCCGGACTACGGTCAGAGGATATTCGGTGCGATCGATCCGGGTGACGCCCTGCACCACCGAATCCTGTGACATTTCCTTGCGAATCACGTCGAAGACGTTGGGGATAATGTCCCGCAAGGGGCCGGTAAATTCTTCGCGCCGGGAGTAACGGTGTTCGTCGTCCGTACCGGGCAACTCGGGTGCCCGGCGGAAATTGACGAAGATCACCCGGGTAAAGGGAAGGATCTGCTGGGGACAGTACCCGAACAGCAACAGTCCGCTCAAGGTAGGACAGCCATCCGCATCCAGGGAGCCCAGCTGCCTGAGAAATTCCGTGACCGGCAATGCATGCTGTGCGTGGGGCCGGGGATAGTACAAGCCCCTGTATTCATGGACCAGATCGAGATTCAGATCTTCCAGCGAAGCTTCGTACACCGTTTGCTGTTCCCCTGTCAGCAGGGGCCGCTGGCGCACCAGTAATTGCAGTTCGGGGCCCAGTACAACGCGATTCACCGATCCTGCCCGCACCAAAACCCGACCGTCCAGAAGTGAGTGGAGATTCCGGCTGGCCTGCACACCCAGGACGACAAGAGTACCCCGGGATGTATTCTCTTCCTGCCAGTCTACAGGAATGTGCGGGGTCGTTTGCACCTGAGCCGAACGCAAGTCCTGTTCCGCCATGTCCGACATAATGCCGGTTGGCTGCCGGGTAGCTGGCTCCAGGCCAATTACGACCGTTCCGCCTTCGGCATTGGCGAGTGCCACCAGTGCTTCGGCCAGCGGCAGCACAGTGGAATCCGGCAGGAGTATCAGGCGCGGACCAGGCGTGAGAGAGGCAGAGGCGAGCGACGGCAGCTCCATAGTCCAGGGGCCCCGCGGTTACAAGCTGTCTGATCGGACCAGAACCAGATAACGGCAGAATGACCATGGCATGGGCTATCGATTTCTCCGTCGGCAGTCTTCCATGACGGTCAGTTCGCTGGAAGCCAAAGTGTGGCCATGCCCAGCCACGCTTGCGTTTCCCATTCTACCCTCATGGCAGCATGTACGGGAATGATGGCCACGTGTCCCTGGGGTGGCTGGGCCTGCCCTGTACAGATCACGGGACTCGGTCCACAGGAAATCGAATCCGCGGTACAGTACAGGATCCCGGGGCACAGACAGATCTGGCTCTGTGACAGCTGTGCCCTTGCCGGTACAACCAAGCCGCCTGTGGCAAGCAACATGCGTATCTTGGTCCTTTGCCAGCCCTTGCTCTTGTACTGTTGCCGCGCCAGTTTACGTTGCAGCCTATGCAGTTTGGCATCCAGCTTGGCCAGCCCCGGCAGTTCGTACATGACTTCCGTGCTGAGCGCGACCTGCCCCCACGTTCCGGTCAATGCCGACGGGATGAATAGGGTTGGCAAGTCTAGCAGGGCGTGGGTCAGGCACTGCGTACAGGATGGACACATACCAAGCCCCGGCTTCATACTTGAACGTGGCCTGCTTGGGTTTGCAATCGGCGTAAGGGTTCTGGCCCGTCAACCTGGGCCCACCCAACCTTGGGGATGTAGATCTTCTGGCCCTTGATCTTAATATCCTGTGGCACCGTGAATTTGGGCGCAGTTTTGTATTTCCGCTTCCCGTCGGGGAACTCGGCACCCGCCAAGTACCGCTTGTAGGCTTCCGCCAAGTGCTTCAGGGTAGAGCGCACAGTGTCCGAGGGCAACTCACGCAACCAGGGCAATTCCTGTTTGATTTGCACGTACAGCTTGCACAGGGATAGGAACGTGACGGATGGCTTGTCGGCCTTGCCCTCCTTATAGTCTCGATACTGCTGTTTGCCGATTGCCAAGGCTTCATTCTATACGCGCCGGCCAGCCCCGGCGGTCCGCAGCATTTGGTCATGCTTGGCCCTGCTACCCGGATGCACCCGCAAGGTAAGGCCCCGGTGGGTCATGGTCACTTCACTGTTCATGCCCTATTCTAGCCTGCCCGCCACTGTCTGCACGGCCCGGTGTGAAACCGTATATAGTCCCCCACACTTGCCCAAGCCAATCCGGCCTGTTCACACTGCCGCGGCGATTTCCTCCACCACAACCGGGGTCTGTGCCTCTGCGTGAACTTCCTCTGCCTGCACGTCGTCGATCACGTCGGGTGCGGGAGGCAATACCGATACGGCCGCGATGCGGTCATCGTCCCCGAGGCCCATTATCTTGACCCCAACGGCCCCTGGGGATATACAGGAAACACTGGCACTGCGGATCCGTACCAGCATGCCTTTGGCAGACACCAGGGCCACATCGTCGTCGTCACCAACAATATCGATACCGGCGATAACCCCCAACTCACTGCGCTTCTGGCGGGGTGCTATCCACCTTCCCTGGGTATTCCGGCCCAAAGTACGCCAATTGTGCATGCTGACCCGTTTGCCCTTGCCGTAAGCGTATATGACCAGAACACTGGCATCGTCGGTTACACACACGGTGCCCATGACTTCGTCGGGACTGGCCAATTTCATGCCCCTGACGCCAGTACCCTGTTCGCCCTGATACCGAAACTCTGTCTCGCTTACGCGGAGGGCCTTGCCCATGCGGGAAACGAGCAGCAAGTCACTGTGCCCGTTTGTCACCAGAGCCTGGACAACACTGTCTTCAGGCAACAGCGTGATGGCCCGTTTGCCCCGTGACATCAATTTGGCGAAGCGGGAGAACTGCAGGCGTTTGACGCGGCCCTTGCGGGTAATCAGGATCAAGCTCTTGGGTTCTGCATCCGTGGGAACGCATACCCAGGCATCGGGTACCTCATCCGCGAGTTCCATGCTGATGGCCCCGCGTACCGTACTGCCCTTGGAGGTGCGTGCCCCGGAAGGCAGGTTGTAGACCCGGTTGCTGTAGGCCCGACCCCGGTTGCTGATAAAGAGCAGTGTGTCCAGTGAATTGGCGAACAACATTCTGCTTACAGCCGCTTCTTCCCGATCCGACCGGCTGATGACCCCAATGCCACCGCGGCCCTGGACGGAAAAATCGGAAGCCAGCGTACGCCGGAGGTTGCCGTTGGCCCAGTAACTGATGAGGTCGTCTTGGATGGTGACCAGGTCCTCGTCGGACAATTCGGGGTCTACACCGTAAAGAATTTTCGTGCGCCGCCCGTCCTGGTAGCGCTCCTGTAGGCCCGTCAGCTCTTCCTTGATCAAGGACCGCAGCTGCACCGGGTCATCCAGCAGGGCCCGGTAGGTGGCGATCTGGTCCTGTACGTCGCGATATTCTTCTTCCAGGCGCTGGCGCTCCAAGCTTGACAGGCGTCTCAGCTGCAAGTCCAGAATAGCCTGCGCCTGCACTGGCGTCAGCGCAAATTCGTCTCTGAGGAGAGCACTGGCCGCTGCGGCACTGACACTGGAGCGCACAATCTGAATCACCCGATCGATATCCTTGATGGCCGTCAACAGGCCTTCCAGCACATGGGCACGGTCCTGCACGCGGCGCAGCAGGAAGCGGGTGCGCCGGATGACCACCTCGATGCGGTGCTCAAGATGACATAACAGAGCTGCCTGCAAATTCAGACGTTCCGGCCGCAGATTTACCAGAGCCCGCAGATTTACGCTGTAGGAGGTTTCCAGGTCGCTGTACCGGTACAGTTGATTCAGGACCCTTGTCGGCACGGCGCCGGTTTTCAGCACGAAAACGATCCGGATGCCATGCCGATCACTTTCGTCGTGCAGATCCACAATGTCCTGAAGATGCTCGCCGCGGCGGACCACCGCAGCAACCCGGGCAATCAGAGTGGCCTTGTTGATCTGGTAGGGAATGGAACTGAAGACCAGTTGGTGGCGATTGCCACGGGGCAATTCCTCAATCTCGGCATCAGCGCGCAACCTGATTTTGCCGTGCCCCGAAGCGAAGGCTTCCCGTATGCCCTTGGCGCCCAGAATCTGGCCGCCCATGGGGAAATCCGGTCCCGGGACAAACTGCATCAACTCATCCAGGGAGACAGTGTCACGGCGTTCCCAGTTGTCCAGCAGGAATTTCAGGGCTTCCATGATCTCGCCCACGTTGTGGGGCGGAATGTTGGTAGCCATGCCCACGGCAATCCCGCTCGTGCCGTTGATCAGCAGATTGGGCAGCAGTGTGGGCAGTACCAGGGGCTCCTCGAGGGATTCATCGAAGTTCGGCCCCCAATCCACGGTGTCCTTGTCGATATCCTCCAGCATGCTCAGGGTCAGCGGGGCCAAACGGGCCTCGGTATACCGCATGGCAGCCGGATTGTCACCGTCGATGGAGCCGAAGTTGCCCTGTCCATCCACCAGGGGATAGCGCAAGCTGAAGTCCTGGACCATACGGGCCATGGCGGCGTACACGGCTTCATCACCGTGGGGATGGTATTTGCCCAGCACTTCGCCGACGATGCGGGCTGACTTCTTGTAGGCTGCATTGGGCCGCAGAGTCAGGTCCGCGTACATGGCGTACAGGATGCGCCGCTGCACGGGCTTCAGGCCATCCCGGGCATCGGGCAAGGCCCGCGCCACGATTACGCTCATGGCGTAATCGATATAGCTGGTTTCGATTTCGGTGGTGATGGCCTGGGAACGCACTTGGCCCAGGTAGTGGCCATTGGCCCATGCCGCGTCAAGCGGACTGTGGGCAGTGTGTTCGGAAACAGCAGTCGAATCAGCGGCCATCAAGGGAGACGATCTGGCGGGATCCCCAAGCAGGATCAAAAGACAATACCGATATTATACCCTGAAAAGGGCTACAGGCCATGGAATCGACACCACGAGTCCACGGGCCTCCGCCAGTGTGTGAAGTTGCCAGCCCGGCTACAGCAAACAGGCAACAATCAGCCAAGCCGAATCACTAACGTGCCGGCAGCCTGGATGATGTCGATCTATGCGCTTGCTTCCTCATCGTCACTTGCTATGGCCATGTCCATTTCGCGCAAGGTCTGACGGATTTCTTCATCCTCCGTCAACTCGTCCAGCGCTGGGCCTTCCGTCTCTGTATCTTCTATTGCTTCTTCGCCGCTAACGGCCATACGCCGATAGATTTCCGCTTCATCCCAGCTTTCGCCCTCACGGACCACGCCGATTTCGACAAACGTTTCAATGCCCGGCATGAGACGAATGCGCAGAGGGAAAACCCCCAGCTGGCGAATAGGTCCATCCATGAGATATTTGCGGCGCTCGATGGTCAGATCGGTTTCTTGCCGGATGCGCTCTTCGATATCCATGGCCGTAACGGAGCCGTAGAGGCGATTGGATTCACCGGCCAGTTCATGGAACAGCAAGCGCTTGCCGGACAGCACAGCGGCCTGGGCGTTGGCCTCGGCCTGTTGCAGCGCCAATTTTTTCAGGCCCAGGCGCCGAATCTCGTCAGCCTGCTTCAGGGCGTTGGAGGTAGCCCATACCGCAAGGTTGTTGGGAATGAGATAATTGCGTGCATAGCCGCGTGCCACAGTACACACGTCTCCGGCCATGCCCAAATTATCGACAGCTTCTTTCAATAGGACCTTGGTGCGCGCCATTTCAGTTTCCAACGGTATTCTGGCCAAGCCAACAGGGCATTCTACTTGGAATGCCCGTGACGGGCCAAAATTCGACTCGGGACAGACTGAACCATCACGGCTAGAAAAAACTTTTCAGCAGGGCCAGAATGCCTTGCGACCACACGGTACGATGGGTTAGGCCTTCCCCCTCCTGTGCCGAGACATCCCGCTGTACGAACCATTCGTAATTCCTGATCAAGGCGTCACGGTTGGAAAAGCGTGGCACAAAGCCCAGGCTCTGCTGGATCTTGTCAATGGAAACCCAGGACTCGACGTTCAGAGTCCGGTACACCCACGGATAGATGGGAGACACGCCCAGTTTGTACACCAGATCCAGGAAGGCCAGGGTGGGCCGGAGAGGCACAGACAGGACACGGCGTCCAAAGCCGGCATAATCCAGCACCGCCTGAAAATCGTCTCCCATCGTACTGTATACGGAAGCCCCAACGTTGCACGTCTGATTGGCCTTGGCCCTGTCGGCGGTCAGGGTCAGGCCGATGGCCTGACAAAGGTCCTCCACGTCCAGCAGTTGGAAACTGTGTCGGCCGCCCCCGGGCAGCGGCACATGCTTGCCGGAAGCGGCCCAGTCGTACAGGAGGCTGAAGACCCCCAGGCGCTCAGGGCCGATGAAGGACTTGGGCCGCAAGATCGGGATGCACATGCCCTGTTCCCGGAACTGGACACAAACTTCCTCAGCCTGGATCTTAGCCATGCCATACGGGCCAATCCCAACCAGGGCATCCGATTCCAGCACGGGATGGTGATCCGGGATGCCGTATACCGCGGTACTGGAAACATGGACAAAGCGCTGGACGCCCTGGGCCTGGGCCACCTCAAGACAGGTCCGGGTACCGGTCACGTCAGTTGAGAAAATATCCTCTGCCGTATAAAGCGGCAGGGCTGCGGCAGCATGTACGACGAAATCCACGTTGGCCATGGCTTGCTCCACGCTGGACCGGTGCCGAATATCACCCTGCACCACGCGGACCCTGGAGGCTTCCGGGTAATCGAACGGGACCAGATCCAGAACGGTGACCCTGCAGTCTTGGGCCAAGAGGAACCGCACCAGATTGATGCCCAGGAAACCGGATCCGCCTGTAATCAGGATGGATGCATCGGACAGACTGTTCATGACAACTTTTCCCGCCTGTCGCTGATGCACGCAAAGACAACACAACCAGTATGGCTGAGGTTTTCTCACAATATCTTCACAGCCCATGCAGCTGCCTATCCTGTCCCACGGATCTGTTGCTGCCACTGCCGAATCAGGGTCCGGGCAGAGGCAAAGGCAATCGGCTGGGGTATCTGGTCCACCCGACACCAGCGAGCCTGCATGGCGTCGTCACCGGCTCTCAGGGATGCCGGATCGCTCTGGCAGACGCAGCCGTACGCCAACACAATGCCCGGGATGCCGGGGCCACGTCCTTCCATGGGAAAAATGTCCAGCAGTCTCTCCACGGCAATGGTCAGTGCAGTTTCCTCCATCACTTCCCGTTGCAGGGCAGTCGCGGGCATCTCATCCACGTTAAGAAAGCCGCCGGGCAATCCCCAGGCCCCGAGTCCGGGATTGACAGCCCGCTGGATCATCAACAGCCTGTCACTGTGCACGATGTGTGCGATGACACTCACCTTGGGTTCCTGGTAATACCGGTAACCACAATGCAGGCAATGCTTGTAGGTACCCGGGTTCTGGTGCACTGTGCGCATGTCCGAGCGGCATTGGGGACAATACTTGTAGGCCTGGAGTGACATGTGGGGCTGCTTCACGCCGTGAAACTGCAATGAGAGAGTATTGTCTTCAACTCACCGGCTCATAGGGAGGCCATGTGAGCATCCTGCGCGGGCTGTCAGGAGAGTCGACCGGGTATCTGATCTCCAGACTCGGGCCATCGTATGCAAGTATACGTGACATGACTGCAACCCTGGGATCTGTACGCTTGCCGTTGTGCCTGTCCGGCGGGAAGCAACGGGCAAGCACCTGACTGTCTGCATCCAGCCAGCTTTGATACGGACAGGGCACCACCGGAACCGGGCGGTCCGTACATGCCTCAGGTCAGGTCTGTCCAGGGATCTTGCAGCAACAGTCTGCCAGCTGTACCGGAAGCGCCAGAGCGGCTCATATGGCTTTCTGCCATAATGCCCTGCCCTGGCATATAATTTGGGGGTCCCAATCCCGCTATGTGCAGTGATGTCCGAGGCAACATGAAGCTTGTTGGCGCCATTGAAACGGGGGGCACCAAGACGGTATGTGCCGTCGGCTCAAGCCCCACCAATATCCTGGCTCTGGAACGGTTTCCCACCACCACCCCGGCCGAGACCCTGGAGCAGTGTCTGGATTTGTTTGCAACCTGGCAGTCGGACCTGGCAGCCGTCGGGATTGCCTCCTTTGGACCGGTAGACCTGGATCCGGACTCCGAAACCTGGGGCTATGTAACCAATACACCCAAAGAGGAATGGCAGTACGTCAACCTGGCCGGGACCTTCCGGGAACGTTTGGGCGTACCCGTCCTCATGGATACGGACTGCAATGGGGCAGCGTTGGGTGAATATGTTTGGGGGGCAGCCCAGGGCCTGGATACCTTCCTTTACCTTACTATCGGTACCGGTATCGGCGGCGGCGGCATGGTGAACGGCGCCTTGATGCATGGTCTGCTGCATCCTGAAATGGGGCATGTGTTCGTGCCCCACGACCGGGAGCAGGATCCCTACCCG
Source organism: Caldilineaceae bacterium (assembly GCA_965200385.1). Taxonomy (GTDB): domain Bacteria; phylum Chloroflexota; class Anaerolineae; order Caldilineales; family Caldilineaceae; genus Bin34. The sequence continues at coordinate 1,733,753 of OZ241342.1, read as the reverse complement.
GGCTGGTGCATGTACCATGGTGACTGCCTGGAAGGCCTGGCTGCAGGCCCTGCGCTGGAAGGCCGCTGGAACATGCGCGGGGAGGACATCCCACCTGATCATCCGGCCTGGGCGCTGGAAGCCCAATACATCGCTTCCGGCATTATCAATTTCATCTATACCTTTTCGCCTCAGATGGTCATCCTGGGGGGCGGTGTCATGGACAACGATTTTCTGCTGGACATGATTCGGGATCAGATCAGAGAACAAATGAATGGTTATCTGCAGGTTAGGCGCCTGCTGGACGAGCTGGACCAGTTTGTCGTGCCGCCAGCCTTGGGCAACCGGGCCGGCGTCCTGGGGGCCATGGCCCTGGGGCACCGGGCATGGCAAGGCCAGGACTAGTTCACGCCATGCACCAGCCCGCCTCGGCTACCACGCGCCTGTCCCGGTCCCACAGCCGCTTCAATCCCTTGACGGGTGGATGGATCCTCAATTCTCCTCATCGCCTACAGCGCCCTTGGCTGGGCAGCGAAGAAATCACCCCGGCCCACGGTGGCCAGCCCTATGACCCCGACTGTTATCTTTGTCCGGGCAATGTCCGCGCCAATGGTGAAACCAATCCTGCCTATACGTCGGTTTTTGTCTTTGACAATGACTTTCCCGCCTTGCAGGCGCAGGCCAACGACACCGTGGCAACAAGTCATCCCCTGTTTCAGCTCCGGGCGGAACCGGGCCACTGCAAGGTTATTTGCTTCAGTCCGCAACATGATCTGACGCTGGCGCAGCTGGCACCGGACCAGGTTCGTATAGTTGTCGCTGCCTGGGTAGATATACAGATGGAGCTGGCTCAGGATCCCGGTATAGGGTATGTCCAGATTTTCGAGAACAAGGGGGAAATCATGGGCTGTTCCAATCCCCATCCTCATTGTCAGGTCTGGACCACGCGCCACATTCCCACTGAACCCAATACGGAAAACGCGCAGCAGGGCACTTATTTCAAGCGAACTCAGTCCGTACTGCTGCTGGATTACCTGAAACAGGAGCTGGCAGCCGGTGAACGCATTGTGGCACAGAACGAAGACTGGGTGGTGCTGGTGCCCTTCTGGGCCGTCTGGCCCTTCGAAACGCTTTTGCTGCCCCGGCATTCGGTGCAATCGCTGTCGCAGCTTTCACGGGATCAGCAAGCCGCCCTGGCCGACCTGATGCTGGCATTGCTGGAACGCTACGATCGCCTGTTCAGCGTCAGCATGCCTTATTCCATGGGCTGGCACGGGGCTCCCTGTATCAAGGCCGCGTCACAGCAGCCCCATTGGCAGGTCCACGCGCATTACTATCCCCCTTTGCTCCGCTCCGCCACGGTCCGCAAGTTTCTGGTAGGCTACGAAATGCTGGCGCAACCCCAAAGGGACATCTCCCCCGAGCAGGCTGCCCAAAGGTTGCGGGATGCATAGGACCGCTGCAGGCCGCTTGTCCTGCTCGCCATTGCCCTGCCGTACCCAATGACTCAAGGCGGCTATGGTGTACGAATGCATTCCCAATTTCAGCGAAGGCCGGGATCAGCAGTTCATCGCCGGTTTGGCTGACAAAATCCGGGCAGCGGGCGTACCGGTCCTGAATATTCATGCGGACCAGGACTACAATCGTACCGTCATGACCTTTTTGGGGCCTCCGGCCCGGATTGCCGAAGCCTCTTTCAAGGCCATTGCCCATGCCGCGGACAGGATCGACATGACACGGCATACGGGTGCACATCCCCGTCTGGGCGCTACGGATGTATGCCCGTGGGTTGCCCTGCACCGGGACCAGGAAGCGCAGTGCATTGCCGACTTGCAGGACTTGGCGGTCCGGGTGGCTGATGAACTGGATCTCTGCGTGTACCTGTACGGCAAAGCTGCGCTCCGCCCAGCGCGCAGGCGGCTGTCGGATATTCGCAGGGGCGAATTTGAAGCCTGGTATCACGGCTTGGGGATGGATCCGCGATGGCATCCGGATATGGGCTCCACAGTACCGCGCCGGTGTGGTCCGGTAGTGCTGGGGGTACGCGCAATTTTGATCGCCATCAATTTTGTGCTTGACTCGGGTGACCTGTACACAGCCAGGCATATCGCCAGGCGGATTCGGCAGCTGGACGTGGTCCAGGCCCGAGGCTTCCGTATCCAGGAAAACGTGCACGTCAGCTGCAACCTGCTGGATTACCATGCCATGAAGCCGCGCCGGGTATTCGACCAGGTGCAGCACTTGGCCCGGTTGGCCGGTACAGACGTGCAAGCCACCGAAATTGTCGGCCTGGTGCCCGGTGACGCCCTGGCCCCAGGGGATGTGGAAGCGATGCGTGTCGCGCCGTTCGATGAACGCATGTTGCTGGACTTCTGGATGCCCGCTTGAACAGGTCATCACAGTCAGGGAGCAGTCATGGTCCCGGACAGGATGGAAGTCGATTTGATCACAGATATTGGAGAAGGATATGTCAGCAGAACAGAAGATCGCCGAGATGGGGATCAGCTTTGAGGAGATCGATCTGGAAATGGGACGGTTGATGCATGCCGTGCGTGTAGGCAACATGGTGTATACATCGGGTCAGGTCTCCAGTTTCGGCGGGGACGCGGTCATTGGCAAAGTGGGGGTTGACGTAAGCGTCGAACAGGGATACCAGGCAGCCCGCATGTCCGCCTTGAGCTGCCTGCAGGCAGTCCGCACCCTCATCGGCTCCCTGGACGACGTCGTGCGGGTCGTCAAGATACTGGGCATGGTCAACTCGGGGCCTGACTTCAACGACACTCCCAGCGTGATTCACGGTGCCAGTGATCTGTTCCACGAGGTCTTCGGAGAAGACGGGAAACATGCCCGCAGCGCTGTGGGCATGCAAATTCCGGGCGATCACGCCGTGGAAGTGGAAGCCATTTTCGAGGTCCGCTAGCTACCCTCTTCTATCCAGGCCAGCTTCCCGGGAGAATGACATGAAACCGATTTGTGCCGATCGTATCCGTACCGTGCCAGGATGGGCCTTGCGCCAGCGGCAGCTGATTGACGTGATGAATGCAGCAGCGCCCATGTATCAGGCCCGCTATACCCGGGCGGACGGCACCTTCGTCTGGCGTGATGAATGGCCCGGCATGGATGGTTCGGATGATGGCTATGAGAGTTACCACAACTGGCCCCTGTTCTACGCACTGGGCGGTGACGGACATATCCATGAACAGAGTCGCTTTCTCTGGGATGCGGTGACCCGGCAGTTTACGGCCTATGGCCAGATCTACCGGGAATTCGATGCGTATTACGACTGGATGCATCATGGGGAATCTTCGCTCTATTTCTATTATTTCGGTCTGGCGGACCCCCACCGTGAACCGGACCGGGCACGTGCCCTGCGCTTTGCGCGCATGTACACGGGAGACGATCCCCGGGCGGACAACTGGAACGTGGACCTGAAACAGATGCGTTCCCCCATTACCGGAAGCCGCGGTCCCCGTTACGAGAATTCGTGGGACGACTGGTCTACCCATCGCTGGGTCCTGTCCATGTATCCGTTACCCTATGACGATCTGGACGTGCCTGTCCGCCAGGAAGCCTGGGGTGGCAACGAAATCGTGGACAAGGCCGACTGGACCGACGACGCTTCCTTTGCGGTCATCCTGGAAAGTCTCAATGCGCGCATGATGCGGGGCGACGTACCCCTCAATCTGACGGCTACCAGCCTGGTGACGCATGCTTTTGCCTTGACCGGGGATGATCGCTACCGCAGCTGGGTGCTTGACTACACAGAGGCCTGGGCGGATCGCATTGCCCGGAACGACGGCGTCTGTCCGGACAACGTGGGACCCAACGGTCAGATTGGCGAATGCATGGGAGGCAAATGGTGGGGAGGCTACTACGGCTGGAGCTGGCCTCACGGCTTTCCCACGATTATTGAGCCGCTCACCGTTGCCGCTATGAACGCTGTACTCATGACGGGGGATATGGGTTATCTGGATATCCCGCGGCAGCAACTGGATTACATTCAGTCACAGGGCCGGGAAGAGGCAGGCAGATGGCTGGTTCCGCATCGCCGCACAGATGCCGGCTGGACGTCATTCAGACCCTTCAGGCCGCAGCATCTGCTGCAAATCTACCTTATGTCCCATGCCCGGCAGGACTGGGAAAGACTGCAGCGGGCACCAGAAATGCAAACGGACTGGCGGGAACTGGCTCCCGGTCGCGGCAAGGGCGATGACATGCATGCCGGTCCCTGGTTTCTCTATCTGCAGGGCCAGCTGCCCGACTATCCTGACCGCATCCTGGATGTCCAGTATCGCGAAGTGCTGCGACGCATGGATATGATCCGTGAGGATGACGGTGATCCCGAGACCTGGGACGTTCATCATTGGCAGAATCGAAATCCCGTCCACACCGAAGGCCTGCTACAGCTTACCTGTGGCGGTCCCCAGGTGATTTACCATGGCGGCCTGTTGCATACCAAACTGCGGTATTTCGATGCCGACAACCAGCGCCCCGGGCTACCGCCGGATACGGGAGCGCTGGTCACGGCCATGGATGGTGAAACCGTGACGGTAAGTTTGTATAACCTGCATCCCGGGCACCAGCGTTCTCTGGTGATACAGGGTGGCGCCTTCGGTGAACACCGGATTGAGAGGGTAGCTGCAGATGGTGATACGGCTGCGGCTATAGGTGAGCGGTGGGTACAGCTGGTATTGCCACCGGGGCGTTCCATAGATCTGGAACTGCACCTGAAGCGCTACGCCTACGCTCCTTCCTATATCCAACCCTTCTGACCGGTGCAGCTCCAGGTCCGGCATGAGTCCGGGTGCCTTTTCGCATAGCAGGAGCGAATACGCATGACAGATCCTGTGCGTCATACGACAGTCAGCATCCAGGGACAGGATTTCTGCCTGAACGGTGTCCCTACCTATGCAGGGGTCTGGCATGAAGATTGCCGGATCGAGGGCCTCTTGCTCAATAGCCGCATGGTCCAGGGTATCTTCGACGATGCCAATGCAACTACCCGGGCGCTGTGGAATTATCCAGATGGCCCCTGGGACGCCAACCGCAACACCCGGGAATTTGTCCAGAGCATGTCAGCTTGGCAAGCCCATGGCCTCAATGCCTTTACCCTGAATCTCCAGGGCGGGAGTCCGTTTGGCTATTCGCGCGAGCAGCCCTGGATCAATTCCGCTTTCACAGCTGAAGGTGAACTGAAGCCCGACTATCTCCAGCGTCTGGCCCTGATTCTGGACAGGGCAGATGAATTGGGCATGACGGTCATTCTGGGCCTGTTCTACTTCGGGCAGTTTCCGCGCCTTGCGTCAGAGCAGTGCATCGTGCAGGCGGTGGACAATACAGTGGACTGGATTCTGTCCCGGTACTATACACATGTCTTGATTGAAATTGGCAATGAAGTAGACATAACGAGAACACCGTTCGGCTACGGGTCCTCGATTATCGCCGCGTCCCGCTGCCATGAACTGATTCAGCACGTGCAGGAGCGCAGTGCAGGCCGCTTGCCGTCACCCGCTGGTCGGCTGCTGGTGAGCACCAGTCTCAAAGGCAACTCCGTCCCCGCTGCCCGGCTGATGCAGTGCGCTGATTTTCTCCTGTTGCATGGCAATGGCGTTGAAGATCCCAGCCGCATCGCCGCCATGGTGCGGGAGTGCCGGCAAGCCCCTGCCTATCAGGGCCAGCCCATCCTGTTCAACGAGGACGATCACTACCGGTTCGGGGAATCATGGAACAACATACGGGCTGCCCTGTCCGAACACGCCGGCTGGGGCTTCTTCGATTATCGCCGTGACGGTGAAGACTGGTGCGAGGGATTTCAAAGCGTACCCGTGGACTGGCGCATAAGTTCACCCCGCAAGAAAGCCTTTTTCGGCCTACTGTCTGACGTTACCGGTGCGCGCCCCCAAGGGTAGAAGCCTGTTGCCAGGCAGGAGAACGTGTTCAGGTTCCGGTGCGTGTGCCACGCACCATGAGGCCCTTGGTCTGTGCTGGTGCGTCATGGTCTACACGGTGCCGGTTCTGTACCGTAGTACCGGAAGCGACAACGTAGTCGTCGGGCCGGCGGTAACGGTGAATGAAGGCAGGACGGGCCACGTCCGTGTAGTTGGGTTTGGACCCGTGTATCGTTTTGACGTGGAAGAAAATGGAATCCCCGGCCCTGCCCTCAATGGCCAGCGCCGTTTCCCAGGGCCATTCCCGTTCGTCCAGGCCCAGATGGGAAAACGTGTCGATATGGTCCAGTTGCCCCATATTGTGGCTCCCGGGCACCACGTGCAGCGCTCCCCTTTCCACACTGGTGTCCACACAGTACGTCAATACGCCGACGGGGCCCAGATACTTGTGTTCGAAATAGGCTGAATCCTGATGCAAGTGCTTGGGGTGCCCGCCGACCGGTTCCTTGACCAGAACCTGACCTGTGTTGTACGTTTCGACGTTTGGCCCCAGGATCGCTTCCACAATGTCCAGCATGCGCTCGTCCAGGGCGGAGCGCAGAAAGGCGGCACTGGTGTGATAATTCACGCCGACCACCATGATTTGCTGTTCCCGATCATAGCCGGCAGGCGCCGGGATGAACAGGGAACCGTTGGGTGTGGTCCAGCCCACTTCCGTACGCGTCGCCTGATCCAGCGTGGCGATGGCCTCGTCCACCACCTGCATGATGTCCTGCGTGACTGCCGGCACATGCTCCGCCAACAGGCCACGGACCACCATGGCTCCCTGTTGGGCAAACACGGACGTGGCGGCCTGTATGTCCAGGTCCTGGGCGTCAAAGGACAAGTCGTCTACGGACAGGCTGTGGGTTTTCGGCATAACGGGGGCCATGGGCAAATCTCCTGCGACAAGATACGGGATTCCATCAGGGTGCATGCACGGGGGGCTCGATCCGGGTCTCCATAGTGGTTGCGTTCACACCACGTCAGATGCCGCTCCCGGGCTCCTGTGGGCCCAGAGCCACCGCAGGACCGTAAGGCATCAGGGCAACGGTCCCGTAAGGGTTGAAGATATGATCCTCTTCCCGGGCCGCGAATTCCCACAGACCGCGCACCAGGCGCCGACGCGCGGTCTCGTACGCCGGATCGTCAATCAGGTTCGTCATTTCATGGGGATCGTGTTCCAGATCGTAGAACTCGTCGAAGTCAAAGCCGTTGAACACGTATTTGTGCCCGTGGTCAAAAATGGCGCGCTGGGTGTAGTACAGTTCCACACCGTTCAGCTGTGTGCACAGGAATTCGCGCCATGCGGCCGGGCGCCGATTTTCCAGAAACGGCAGCAGACTGGCTCCCGTCGGGCGCTGGCTCGTTGCAAGGCCCGCCAGTTCCAGAAAGGTAGGCGCAAAGTCCGCCAGTGAAATCAGGCTGTCCTCGCTCCGTCCCGGCTGGACCAGGCCATTGGGCCAGCGCATGATGCAAGGCACATGATAGGCTTCCCGGAAGGCAGGCACGCCTTTGAGGTACAGGCCGTGGGCCCCGCAGTAGTCACCATGATCGGACAGGAATATGACCAGGGTATCGTCAGCCTGGCCCGTTGCCTCCAGCGCCGCCAGCACTTCACCCAGCATGGCATCCTGGATCGTACAGTAAGCCCAGTAGTGGGCGATGGATTCCTGTACCTCCGCGGGGGACAGCTGATCCCAAAGCTGGCGCCGTTGCCTTTGATAGATGGCCGGCTTGTCCGCCAGGTCATCGGCATAACTGGCGGGCAGCTCAATCCGGCTGGCATCATACAGATCCCTGTATTGCGCGGGTACGTTGAAGGGATCATGGGGCCCGATGGTCCCTATCCACAACATCCAGGGCGAATCCTCCCGGGTGGCTTCTGTGCGCAGCCAGTCGATGGCCCTTTGGGTGACCTGAAAATCATTCAGGCCCTCATAGGCGCGCGGGCCTACATTTTCCAGGGTCCGATACACTTCAAAGTCGCCCCAGCCGGGACGCTGTATGTGGCCAGGTGTACGCTGTGGTTGTTCCTCGGCAAACGGTACATGGGCCCAGCGGTCTACGTCGCGCACCGGAAAACGACTGGCGTGGGGGACGGGATCCAGCACGTCCCATCCCCGATCAGCTGCCGATTCATGGGCGGAGACATGCCACTTGCCGGTAAAGGGCATGCGGTAGCCAGCCGCCTTCAGGTGCTGCGAGAACGTTTCCACCCCCTCGTGCAGGCCGTAGTTGATGGCTGTCTGTGTATTGACGTTGTTGTGGATGCCATGCCGGCTCGGGTAGAGTCCGGTCATGAAAGTAGCGCGAGACGGGCAGCAGTGGGCTGCAGGGCAATAGGTGGAGGTGAACCGGATGCCTTCACGTGCCAGCTGTTCCGCGTGAGGTGTGAGGCAGGGATGCGTGGGCTGTACAACGTCGGCCTGCTGCTGGTCCGTCATGAAGATGAGAATGTTCGGCTTCAACGTAAGGCTCCCGGCAGCTGTAGCGATAGCAGTGTCCCTGAAACTGCAGATCCGGACTGTGCCGGTCTGCTATCTGTACGTTTCTGTCTGTGAATCCTACCACCAAATGGCATCACCATGAGCAACGACATCCGTATTCGCGCAGTGAAAGTTATTCCCGTACAACCGGAACAGGTGCCCTTGGTGGTGGTCAAGGTCATCACGTCGGAACCGGGCCTGTATGGTGTTGGCTGTGCGACCTTCACCCAGCGCTGGGAAGCTGTGGTACGCCTGATTGAGCGCCACCTGGCTCCCTTCGTGATCGGCCGTCCCGTCGACCGGATTGAAGACCTCTGGCATCTGTCCATGAACAACGGCTACTGGCGCAACGGTCCCGTGCAAAACAACGCGATATCGGGTATTGACCAGGCCCTGTGGGATATCAAGGGCAAAATGGCCCAAATGCCGGTCTATGACCTGCTGGGCGGCAAGTGTCGCGAGGCAGCCCAGGTATATGCCCATGCCAGTGGCAAGTCACCCCAGGAGGTACTTGAGGCCGTGCTGGCACTGGAGGCCATGGGCTATCGCTTCATCCGCATTCAGCTGGGACAGTACGGTGGCGAAGGGCATGCCATGGTGCATCCCGCCAATGCCCCGTCAGGAGCCTACTACGATCCCAAGGCCTACATGCGGGAGACGCTGGCCATGCTGGCTCATGTACGTGACCACGTGGGGCAGCGGGTGGAACTGCTGCATGATGTCCACGAGCGCCTGCAGCCCGTGCATGCGATTGATTTTGCCCGCCGGGCCGGGGAATTCGCGCTGTTCTTCCTGGAAGATCTCTTGGCCCCGGAAGACATTCAGTGGTTTCCCCAATTGCGTGCTGCCTGCACTACGCCCCTGGCCATGGGTGAGCTCTTCAATCACCCCTTGGAATGGACGCCTCTCATCGAGGGTCGCCTGATCGATTACCTGCGCATGCACATCAGCCAGATGGGCGGGTTGACGCCGGCCCGGCATGTCGCTTCCCAGGCCCTGGCCTACAACGTCAAGACAGCCTGGCACGGTCCGGGCGACACTTCGCCTGTAGGCCATGCGGCCAACCTGCATCTGGATCTGTGGGCACCCAATTTCGGTATTCAGGAGTGGTGCCGTTTCCAGGATGTTACCCGTGAAGTGTTTCCCGGCACGCCGGAAGTCAGGAACGGTTACATGTATCCCAATACAGCCCCGGGGCTGGGCATCGACGTGGATGAGGAGCTGGCGGCCCGGTTCCCGTGCCGCACAGAGGTGATTCAGTGGACCCAAGCGCGCTGGCCCGACGGCACCGTGGCCAGACCGTGAGCCGCTGACGGCCTGAGCTGCATATGGTCCCGCCGTGGATCTTTGCTCTACCCGACGGTGGAGGCGTGTATGGGCACACTGGTCGGCTCACGCACCGGCTTCACGCACCGGCTCATAGTCAAGGTATTGCATGTCGTACAGCGAACGGTAGAGACCGTTCAGGGCGTACAGTTCCTCATGCGTGCCCAGTTCCGTAATGGTTCCGTGCTCCAGTACGCAAATGATGTCCGCGTGCCGCACGGTACTGAGGCGGTGGGCAATGATCACCGCCGTGCGTTGCGCCAGGAGGCGATCCAGGGCACTCTGGATCATGGCTTCGGTTACGGTGTCTACGCTGGCCGTGGCTTCGTCCATGATCAGAATCTTCGGATCCGCCAGAATGGCCCGGGCAATGCAAATCAGCTGCCGCTGGCCTACGGATAGGTTGGTGCCCCCTTCCTCCACCACTGTGTCATAGCCCTCGGCCAGATCCATGATGAACGTATGGGCGTTGGCCTGCTTGCTGACCTGTATGACGTCCTCGCGCGAGGCATCCGATTGCGCAAACCGGATGTTGTCGGCTACCGTGCCCGTGAACATGTGCGGTTCCTGGGTCACCATGCCCATCTGGGAACGCAGGGAATGCTGGGTGACGTCGCGTACGTCGATGCCATCGATTAGGACCCGGCCACCGGTGACGTCATAAAAACGGGGAATCAGATTGGCGATGGATGTCTTGCCCGCGCCCGTCGGTCCCACCAGCGCGAGCGTCTGGCCAGGTGCAACGCGCAGGCTGATGTCATGCAGCACCGCCAGAGCTTCATCGTATTGAAAGGTGACATTCTGTAATTCAATGTGTCCTGCCAGGGGAGGCATTTCCCGGCCGGAGTCCGGATCCTTGATGTCTTCTTCGGTATCCAGGATTTCCACTATCCTTTCGCCCCCGGCCATGGCCGACTGCATGGTGGTGAAAAGCTGGCTCAATTCCTGAATGGGCTGGAAGAAACGGGCAACGTAGGCGAGAAAGGCTGCAATCACGCCTACCGTAACGTCGCTCAGATCGTATATCGCCGCCCGGGCTCCGAACCACAGAACCAGGGCGGTCGCAACCACGCTCAGGATTTCCACGATGGGCAGAAAGATAAATGCCAGGCGCATGGACGCGATATTGGCCATGCGCGTGACGTTGTTGTCCCGGGCAAAGAGCCGGAACATCTTTTTTTCCTGTCCAAATGACTGCACGATGCGCATCCCGGCCAGGGATTCAGCCAGATTGCCAATCATTTGGGCCACCATCGCCCGGGTCGTGCGGAAACGCTGCCGTGCCTTTTGGGAGAACAGATAGGATGACACCACCATGACGGGAATTACGGTGAAGGTCAGAAGGGCCAGTTCGGCATGCAGGGCCAACATGACCCAAACGATGCCCACCAGTAAAATGAGATCGCTGACCAGCTGGATGAGGCCTTGGGAAAGCAGCTCGTTGATGACCGCCACGTCTCCGATGACACGCGACACGGTAACCCCGACAATGTGCCTGGTGTGGTATTCCAGGGGCAGAAGCTGCAGTTTGGTGACGAGCTCCAGCCGCAAGGTGGCCAGCACCCGCTGCCCTACCCATGCCATGAAGTAACGCTGCAGGGCCTGGAACACAAAGGTGCCGCCATACGCGGCCAGGATGAAGAGGGTGATGTTACGGAGGGAAACCAGGTTGCCGGTGGCGATATGGACGTCGATGGCTTCCTTGATCAGGATGGGAATCAACAGGGAAAGGCCCGTAACCAGCAACATAAGCACAAAGGCCGCCGTCATTTTGGCGGAATGCGGTTTCAGGTAGGCAAGCAGACGGGCAAGCACATACCGGGAAAACTTGACCTTGTCTTCGTTGCTGCCCGGCGTATTGTGGCGTACGGCACGGACCACTGAATAATAGGAGCTGCTTCCGATGGTCATGGCGGTTTTCTCCGGTTCAAGGAGTGCGCACGGCAGGCTTACGCACGCATTTGTCCTTCGTAGATGCTGCGGTACAAGGGGGATTCCTGCCACAGGTCGTCATGTGTCCCGAAGGCAGCCACCTGCCCTTTGTCCAACAGCAGAATCCGGTCGGCGCGCTGGACAGTACTCAGACGCTGCGCAATCACGATGGAAGTGCGATTCTCCATCAGTCCGTCCAGAGCGGTCTGAATCTGCCGTTCGGTCTCGGTGTCGACACTGGACGTGGCGTCATCCAGGATCAGGATGCGCGGGTCGGTGATCAGGGCCCGCGCGATGGAAATGCGCTGGCGCTGTCCCCCGGAGAGCGTAATGCCCCTTTCCCCTATGCGGGTGTCGTATTGCTCGGGCATTTCCATAATGAATTCATGGGCCTGGGCCGCTTTCGCGGCCTCCACGATCTGTTCGTCCGTGGCTGTCTCCATCCCGAAGCTGATGTTTTCGCGGATAGATGTGGCAAACAGGAGCGGATCCTGCAGCACGCTGGAAATCTGGCGGCGCAGCGAATGCAGCGTGACGTCACGAATGTCCGTATCGTCAATGCGAATGGTGCCGTCCGACGGCTCATAGAAACGGGGAATGAGGTTGATCAGGGTGGATTTGCCCGATCCGGTCGGTCCCAGCAGAGCCAGAATCTGGCCCGGCTCCAGAACGAAGCTGATATTGGCGATCGCCCGGCTGGTGTCGGTATAGTGGAAGGACACGTTCTCGAACGCTACTTTGCCTTGGATCGGCGGCATGACCCTGGAGTCCGGGCGGTCGACGATTTCTGACTCCTTGTCCAGAACCTCAAATACCCGCTGGCTGGACGCACCTGCCATCGCCACAAAGGGAATGATCATGCCCATCCGGCGTATAGGCATGATCAGTTGCCCCAGGTACGTGGTGAAGGCCAGCAGGTCACCGAGCGTGAGGGTTTGCTCGATGACCGCGCGTCCCCCGAAATAGATGACCAGGACCGTGCCCAGTCCCGCCACCAAATCCAGAGCCGGAATACGAATGGAACGCAGGCGGGCAGCCTCGGCGGACAGACGGAACCATTCTGCATTGGCCTGGTGAAACTGTTCTACCTGCAGTTCCTCTTGGGCGAAGGCCTTGACGACCCGGATGCCGCGCAGGTTTTGCTCCAGGACCGTGGTCAGCTGACCCAGCTGTTCCTGAATCTTTTGGGAGAGAGGACGATAGCGGATAGCGAAAGACCAGCCCTGGTACAGCAACAGGGGAATGATGCTCATGGACAGCAGGGCCAGGCTGGGATTCATCAAAAAGAGCACGACAGCCGTGGCCAGCATGAGCAGGAAGGCGTTGAGAATGCTCAGCAGAGCCCGCCCGCACAGGAAGCGGAGACGTTCAACGTCCTGGGAAGCACGTGCCAGCAGATCGCCTGCCTGTGAGGTGTCGTGGAAGCGAAATGACAGGTGGCACAGCCGGTCGTACATTTGATTGCGCAGACGGAACGCAGCCCCCTGCGACATCATCTCGGAACTGACTCCCGACAGGTAGGTGCAATACCCGCGCAGCAGGCTCAGCAGGAGCAGGACAGCCACGGACCAGCTCACAAGCGAAAGCTTGCTCATTGCCATACCGGTTGTCGCAACCAAAGGGAACAGGCGCAGCATACTCTGATCCAGGGGGACATCACCGATGCCGGAATCGACAATGGTTTTGACCACCTGGGGAATCAGCAGGGCAATGGCGGACTGGCCCAATGAACCCAGATAGGCATAGGCCACCCGCAATTTCTGTTGTGACAGGTAACGAAGAGGGCGAACGAAAAGGTGAAAACCGTGCGCCGGGAGATCAGTAGCTGTCGTCGTCATACCACAGGGTCAGCCATGCTGTGCCAAGACACTGTTACATTGCTGGCCAACCCAAGTATGGAATTATAGTCCACGTGTCGTTGGGTGCACAAATCGTTTCCCAGAGTCCAGCCTTGGCCAGAGATACCGTTACCGGGCTTCAAGACAAGACCATAGCCCGAGGCTTGCCTGTACTCTCGCACCCGGATCGCTTCCGGTGCGCGAAAATACCAACCTGAGACGCAAGGGCCCTGCAGACACCTGGGCCGGCGTGCCCTAACGGTCACAGTACGGGTTCAGGCACCGGCCACCCGCAGCATGGGTGAGGATTCCCGTTCCATTTCGGCCTGCAGGAATTGATGCATCAGACTGACCAGCGTGCCGGTATGGTCCGGCTCGTGAAACAGATTGCAGGTTTCGCCCGGATCCTGTTCCAGATCGAACAATTCGCCTGTGGACGTGCTCCGGTACAGAGTCAGCTTGTACCGGGGTGTTACCAGCGTGCGCAAGTGCACGGTCGTGGGATTGTGGCGGTTCTCCACCAGGGCCCATGTGCGTGCACTCTCATCCTGTCCCTGCCATACAGACCACTGGTTCACGCCTTGCATGACAGGTGGGCTGGCGGCCCCGGCAGCCGCCAGAAAGGTTTGGGGCAGGTCTACCAGACTCTGCAGGGCTGCGGATGTTTGGCCGGCCGGTACGGTACCCGGCTGGCGCACGATCATGGGTACCCGGATCAGATCCTCGTAATGGAAAGGACCCTTGGCAATCAGGCCATGATGGCCCAGAAAGTGGCCGTGATCCGAAGAGAACACCACGAGGGTGTTCTCGGTCAAGCCATAGCGGTCCAGTGTATCCAGGATCCGGCCAATGTTGGCATCCATCAGGCTGATCATGCCGTAATACAGGGCCATACAGTGCTGCAGGCTGGCCTCGTCGTGCAGATGGGAATGAAAACCGTGAACCCCCCGGCCGCCCGGTTCATCCCAGTCTGTGAAATCCGGCTCCACCTCCTGGGTCAGGCGGTGATGCCGGGGCATGGCAGTGAGCTCGCCTGCACACGGACGGCCAATCTCCATGTCGTCGGGATCGTACATTGAGGCCCATGGCTCCGGCACCACATAGGGGGGATGGGGATCGAAGAAGCTGGACCAGAGAAAAAAGGGCCGCCCGGCTTCCGCGTACTGCGCGATTTGGGCGCAGGTGCGTTCTCCTACCCAGTGGGAATGGTGAAATCGTTCAGGCAAGTCCCACGCAGCTCCTGTTTGCTGGTAGTGGCGCGGGTACTTGTCATGCGGGTCGTGCGGCCAGCGCTGAAAAAATTCTTGCCAATGCGGCAACCCCTGTTCTTCCAGCCAAATGGCGTAATGCTGGCCGGCATGGGATTCATGGCCATGCATGCGCGCCGTTTCCACATGCTGAAAGCCATACCAGTCCCCCTTGAAGGCACGCCAGTAATCCAGGTCGCGCAACAGAGGCTGGCATTCAATTGAAGGCGATGCCGGTGTAGACGCCAGGGGCTGGAAGTGGGCCTTGCCGACGAGGGAGGTAGCGTAACCCAGGCCAGCCAGTTCATCCCCTACCGTCGGCACATCCTCCGGCAACTTGACCCCAATGGCCCAACAGCCATGCCGGGACGGATATTGGCCAGTGACAAGGGAAGCCCGCGTAGGCGAACAGGTAGGATTGGGGCAATACGCCCTGTTGAATTGGGTCCCTTCGGCACACAGACGATCCAGAGCCGGAGTCCGTATGCGGGGATTGAGGGCACCGAGAGTACTCCAGTGCTGTTGGTCGGACGTCAGGAGCAGAATGTTGGGGGGCACAGCCATAGTTCCACAGGATATCGGGGGCATTCCGTTACAGATCAATCATAGGATGCTGCATGGCCAACGGGCAAAAGGCGTCTGCTCCTGCCACGCGGTGTCCCCAGCGAGATCCCCGTGTTCTCCCAAGGCCATGTACACCCTGGCCTTGCCCTGCGTCGGCGGGCTTCACGGCGTGCCTGCAACCAGGACAATATCTGCCATTGCCTCAAATCCGCATGATACAATGCCCAAGTTGTGGCAGAAGGGACAAGGACATTGTCAGGTTTGTGCAGGGCAGTGGTATCCACAGGCTGGATAAAATCGTGAAAAGGGCAATCTGTACAGCCACCACAGGGAAGCCGGGATGGCCTGGCCGGCAATCGGCAGGGTCAGTTACGGTGCACTGTCTTGGGGTTGCCTGTGCCTAGGCGGTCCCTGTTCAGTCTGAAAGGCAAGGCAGCGCTGGTGACTGGAGGCACTACGGGCATCGGGGCTGCGATTACCCGGCAGTTCCTGTCAATGGGGGCTCAGGTTACCGTTTGTGGCCGTCGCCAGGAGAAAATAGATGCCCTGGTCAAATCAGTGCACCGCCAGGGATCGCGCCTGTATCCCATCGTGGGGGACATTGTTTCCCAATCCGCGGATATCGTCGATACAGCCATGAAGCAAATGGGCTCCCTGGATATTCTGGTCAACAATGCCTCGATCTCCGCCGGCAAGGACTTGCCGGATCTGGAGATGGAAGAATGGCACAACGTAATGGGTACCAACCTGGATGCCGCCTTCCAGCTGTGCCGTCTGTGTTTGCCGCATCTGATCCGGTCCCGGGGCTGCATCCTGCATATCAGCAGTGTCAGTGCGGTAGCCGGCGAGTATGACGATGCCGCGTATACGGCCAGCAAGGCGGGCCTGGAAGGCCTCAGCCGGCACCTGGCCGTGGAACTGGCCGCGGATGGAGTCAGATCCAACGTGATTCGGCCTGGCCTGGTGCTTACCGAAGCGTTTGACGAACAGCCACCGGAATTTTTTGAATCCCAGCTGCCGCTTATCCCGCTCGGCCGTTTGGGACAGCCCGCTGACATTGCCCATGCCGCTCTGTACCTGTGTTCAGAGGAAGCGGCTTGGGTGACCGGGGCGGTCCTTGACGTTGATGGGGGCGAATCACGCATCTGAACCGGGCCACAGCCGGAACAGTCAGAGCCAGACATTGAGGATGGGAATTGGACCATGACCGTGACAGCAGTAGTGGGGGCCCAATACGGCGACGAAGGCAAGGGCCGTATAGTGGACTATCTGGCCCAGGAGGCCAATCTGGTCATTCGTTTCCAGGGCGGTGACAACGCGGGCCATACCGTGGTGAACGATCAGGGCAAATTTGCCTTGCACCTCGTACCCAGCGGGATCTTCAACCCGGACACGGCGAATGTCATTGGTACCGGCTGTGTCGTGAATCCCCTGGCCCTGATGGATGAAATCGAGACGCTGGCCCAGGCCGGGGTGGACACCCGCAACCTCTGGATCAGCAGCCGCGCCCAGATGTTGCTGCCCTATCACCGCGAGCAGGACGAACTGGAGGAACGGGCGCGTGAGCCGGGCCAGGAAATCGGTACCACCAAGCGGGGCATCGGCCCCGCCTACGTGGACAAAATGGCGCGCTCAGGACTGCGGATGGGTGATCTGCTCGATTCCCTCTGGCTGGAAGAACGCCTGGAAAACGCATTGGCCCGCACCAATCGCTATATGTCCACGCTGGGAGCCTCCCCGGTAGACGTCGCAGCCATGTTTGCCGTCTGCCAACAGGCCCGGGATGCCTTGGCTGACAGAATCATCGATACCGTGCCCCTGGTGCGGAATGCCCTGGTACAGGACCACGAAGTGCTGCTGGAAGGCCAGTTGGGCATCATGCGCGATCTGGACTGGGGGATCTATCCCTTCGTCACCAGCAGCAATCCCACCGCCGCTTACGCAGCGGTGGGTGCAGGGATGCCCATGCAGGCCATACAACGGGTGATTGGCATTGCCAAAGCCTACTCGACGGCTGTGGGCACGGGGCCGTTTCCCACTGAACTGGAAGACGGGACCGGCCAGAAACTGCGGGATGTGGGGGGTGAATACGGGGCGACGACAGGGCGGCCGCGTCGGTGTGGCTGGCTGGATCTGGTACCCCTGCGTTTCGGGGCCTGGCTCAACGGCCTGACCGACCTGGCGATAACCAAAGTGGACGTGCTGGACGCCTTCGAGAGCATCCGGGTCTGCACCCACTATGAACTGCCCGATGGCCGCCAGGAAGCCGAGAATATTCCTGATACGCCGCTGCTGGTACACGCCAAGCCCTGCTACCGCGAGTTTGCCGGATGGCAAGAATCCACTGTGGGGTGTCGGGTCATCACGGATTTGCCGCCCCAGGCCCAGGCGTTTCTGGCTTTCATCCAGGATCACATGAATTTGCCCATTCCCCTGATAGGTGTGGGCCCCGAGCGCAGCCAGATCATCGTCAATTGATGACCCCGCACAGGATTTGTCGTTGCCTAACCCTTCCGGGGACAGAAGTACCAAACCGGTAGTCATGGAATTTCGACATGATACGTTCATTTCACCCCTCACCTGGCGTTATGGCAGTGATGAGATGCGCCAGCTGTGGAGTGAAGAACACAAACGGCGGTTGCTGCGCCGCTTCTGGGTGGCCTTGGCCGAGAGCCAGGCGGCCTGTGGCATCGTGTCGGCCGCGCAGGTCAACGATCTGCGGGAACACCAGGACGACATTGATCTTGCGCGTGCTGCCGCAATCGAGAGCGACGTGAAACATGATCTCATGGCGGAAGTCATGACCTATGCCGAGCAATGTCCGGTGGGGGGTGGCATTATTCACCTCGGGGCCACTTCCAGCGATGCCCTGGACAATGTGGATGCCATGCGTCTGCAAGCCAGCCTGGATCTGCTGGTGACGAAGTTGCACAAGCTGTTGACCTGTGCCAGGGAGCGCATTGAACAGTGGGTGGACATACCTGCCATGGCCTTCACCCATATCCAACCGGCAGAGCCTACGACCATAGGCTATCGCATAGCCATGTACGGCCAGGATTGGCTGATGGATATGCAGGCCTTGCAGCGCCAGCGGCAGGAGCTCAAGGGCAAGGGGATCAAGGGGGCTGTAGGCACGGGTGCGAGCTATCAGGATCTGCTGCAAGGTACCTCGCACACCGTGGCTGCCCTTGAAGCAAGGGTCATGGCACGGCTGGGCATAACCGCCTTTCCCATCGCTGCACAGACCATGCCGCGCAAGCAGGAGCTGGACATCCTGCACGTCCTGAGTGGGTTGGCCAGCAGTTTACATAAATTCGCTCTGGACAGTCGTCTGCTCCAGGGTGAAATGCTGGGCGAGTGGCGCGAGGCCTTTGGTCCCCGTCAGATCGGTTCCAGCGCCATGCCTTTCAAGCGCAATCCCATCATGGCCGAAAACATCTGCAGCCTGGCCCGGCAGATTGCTTCCCAGGTGATGGTGGCCTGGCAAAATCATGCCCATTCCATGTTGGAACGGACGCTGGATGACAGCGGCAACAGGCGTCTGTACCTGCCGGAAGCGTTTCTGTTGGCCGATGAGATTCTGGACAAGACCTTGCACCTGCTGCAATCCCTGCAGCTGAATACACGACGCATCGCGGCCACGGTCGCAATCTACGGCAAATTCGCTGCCAGTGAACGAGTCCTGATGGCAGCGGCCAAGGCCGGTGGTGATCGTCAACTGCTACACGAAATTTTACGGGATCACTCCCTGGCTGTATGGGATGAAGTGCAGCAAGGGCTGCCCAATCGCCTGCCTGAGCGTCTTGAGGCTGATCCGGAAATCCGCAAGTGGCTTGAGGCAGATCGAATCCGGGAATTGATGCAGGTCACCCAATACGTGGGTGATGCACCTGCCCGGGCGCGCGCCCTCGCCACCGAGATTGGGGATGCCCTGTCTCCCATCACCAGCTGACCTCTGTATTCCACCATGAAACTGGCTGTCATTGCAGATATACACGGCAATCTGCCGGCCCTGGAAGCGGTTGTGGCCGACTTTACCCCGCTGGCCCCTGACTATGTGATCCTGGCAGGCGATCTGATCAACGCGGTACCCTTCAGTGTCGAGGTTGTCGAGTATGTCATGGCCTCGTCCTGGCTGGTGATCCGGGGCAACCATGAATTTTACTTCCTGGACTTCAACTCCAACCGCATTCATCCCGACGTAGCGGACGAACGCCGGTGGGGAGCATTGCACACACTCCAGAAATCCATTCCCTCCCATGTCGGGAGTTACCTGGCCACTTTGCCTGACGATCTGACACTTATGTGGCCTGGCCATGAACCTCTGCGCGTGGTGCACGGCATGCCCGGCGACCCGCGTGCCGGCGTGTTCACCACTTATTCCGACAGGGATGCAGCTAACCTGCTGGCCACCGTGCCCCAGCATACGGTCATCACGGCCCATACGCATATCCCGGGCGAACGCTGGATTGCCCGTTCACCGGCATGCCCGTCACCCATATCGCCCAATCCTCCGTTCAAGCCGGAGGAACTCCGGGCCGAGGCGTGGCACATCATCAATCCGGGCAGTGTCGGCTTGCCCCTGAATGGCTCACCCAAGGCAGACTATGTCATACTTGAGAGTGTAGCCAATGCTCCCGAAAGCCAAGGCTGGAAGGCGGAATTCCGCCAGGTAGCCTATGATCGCCGCCGTGCCTTGCATGCCTTCCATGACCGGGGCATACTGGCGGCAGGCGGTCCCATTGCGGAGCTGTTCTACTGGGAACTGGTGACTGCGGAGAAAGAAATAAGCACCTTTTTCTACTGGTCACGCCGCCAGGGTATTGATGTCCATCAGGACGAATTCGAAGCGGCATTTCGCAGATACAAGCATATGACAGCGCGGGATGAGGTGATTGTGCAACGGGATCCGACCGGTCGCTATCAGGCGGACACAAAATGAGTATGGAGGACCTGCCGGTATATCTGCCGGTTCGGCAGGCACCACGGTCATGAGTACACCTATCTACACCAACCGCGAAGTGGCCAAGGCTCTGCGAGACGTAGCCGCTCTCATGAAATTGAAAGGCGAGAACCGTTTTCGTATAGCAGCCATGGATAAGGCGGCGGCTCACATCGCTGAACTGGAATTTGGTGTCGCCGATGCAGTGGCACAGGATCGGCTGGAGCGGATTGAAAGCGTCGGGAAAGGAATTGCCCACGAAATCCGGACACTCTTTGCCCATGGCCAGATGGAGGCGTATACCGCCTTGAGCCAGGAAATACCCGGAGGACTGATTGAAGTCATGTACTTGCCGGGCATAGGGCCCCGCAAGGCTGTGGCCCTGTGGCAGGAACTGGGCATTGCCACCCTCAACGATCTGTACGATGTTGCACGCCAAGCCAAGGTGCGGACCCTTAAGGGTTTCACGGCACGATCCGAAGCCATGATTTTGGCCGCCATCGATGAGCGCCGGCAACGGGCCGATGTCGGGGAGGCTATCGGTTTCATACTGCCGGCTACAGAGAAGTTCCTGGCTCTTCTGCGTAGCGCCACAGAGGAACGGCTGGTTCCCCGCATGGTCCTGACAGGTGAATTGCGTCAATGGAAAGACACCATAGCCACGGCCCGGATACTGGTCCAGGCTACGGATGTCCGGGCTGTTATGCGCATTGCCGGCGAGTTGCCCAATGTCGCTCGCGTGAGCGCGCAGCCAGGATCCGCCTGGCAAGTAACCCTGCATGCCGGATTTGATATTGAACTCCTGTTTACAACGGCAGATGCCTGGTGGCCAGACTTGGTACGCACGACAGGCGATCAATATTTCTGGTCCGCTTTGCTGGACCAGGGACAGGCACACGGATATGAACCGGGCCCGACGGGTTGGCAGTCAGTGCAGTCCCATGATGCCGCTGGTGCAGAAACGAGGCAAGGTGATGAGCCCATCACCAGTGAAGCCGATTTTCTGGCCCGTGTCGGGATTCCCTATCTGGCCCCGGAGCAGCGGACTGCATTGGGAACGCCCTCCCTGCAGGAATCGCGCCCGGCTGAGGCTCTCATCAAGGCCAGTGATCTGCGGGGTGAGCTGCATGCCCACACCACGTACAGTGATGGCAAAAATTCTCTGGAGGAAATGGCCCGTGCCGCCATCCGGCGGGGGTATGCCTACTGGGGCGTGACTGATCATGGCTTGGGACATGGTTTTGGAGACAGCCTGGATGGGGCCCTGCTGGCACAGCAAGCTGCCGAGATTGAAGCCCTGAATCACCGGTTTGCCCAGGAAGGCCTTGATTTTAGGCTTCTGAAAGGCGTTGAAGCGGAAATCCGCTCGGATGGCTCCCTGGGTCTGGACGATGAAGTGCTGTCGCTGCTGGATGTAGTGGTAGCCAGTATACACAGTTCCTTGCGCCAGGATGCCGCGACCATTACCCGGCGTTGCCTGGACGCCATCCACAACCCCCACGTCGATATCCTCGGACACCCTACCAGCCGTCTGTTGGGAACACGCCCGCCCAGTGCGCTGGACGTACCGCGAATCCTGCAGGCTTGTCAGGAGACAGGGACGGCGGTGGAGATCAACTGCAATCCGGCTCGTCTGGATCTCAACGACAGGTACGCGCGCATGGCAGCGGATGCAGGATGCATGCTGGTGCTGAACTGTGACGCCCACGCGGTGTCGGATCTGGAAGTCATGCGCTATGGTATGGGGGTGGCCCGTCGGGCAGGCCTTGAACCGGCCAACGTACTCAACACGCGCCCATTGCCTGCAGTGCTGACGTTCTGCGGTGTTGCTTCACCCGGCCACTAGAGTTGACATAAACACGGAATGAACTTGCGTTCTCGTCTGCGGCGCCGGAAAGCTCCCCTCTCCGCACCATCACCGCCAGCCAGCACCAACAATTCACCGCGACGACGTACGCGGCGCTGGATCTTTATACTGGGGGCGGTCACGTTGTTGGGAGTGACACGCAATCAGTGGCCGGTACTGACCGCAAGAGTCCAGCAGATCACAGAGCTGCCGGGATGGTTCGAGGCCACGCAATGGCCAGATTGGCTGCGTGCCTTGGGTTCCGAGCCGCTCACCCGGGACGGAGAGGAGCCAATCAGTCCGGTCCCAACTTCCAGTGTGCCAACAAGGGAAATAGAACCGCCTGCTGTAGTCCCATCAGCAATCACACCGACCCCAACGCCAACACCGTCGCCCATCCCGACGCCAACGTCAACGCCGCTACCTACACCAACGCCAACCCCAATACCTTGGGCCTACGGTACCAGGGTGTATGCTGCGGCGGTCACGGAGTACACCTTTCTCTGGATGGAACCGGGTACGGCGGCTGCCCACCTGATCGCCGAACGCTATGAATCGGGTACGGCCTTCGAGATTATTGAACCGGGACGGGGGTACGACAGCTATCCGGTTGTGATTGACGGTGTCGAATGGTGGCGTATCCAGGCTCAGGATGGCCTGGTGGGATGGGTTAGCGGGGAACAGTTGACAACGGATCAGTTGCTGAGAGGATGATGGCTTTTCCGACACAGGCAGCTACTCGCATGGAACAGCTGGCAACCGCCATCCGGGAACACGAGTACCGTTACTTCGTACTGGACGCACCAACCGTCAGCGATGAGGAGTTCGATGCACTCCTGCGGGAACTGCGGCGCCTGGAGCAAGCGTATCCCGCTCTCGTTTCCCCTGCGAGTCCGACCCGGCGCGTTGGCGGGCAGCCACACGACCAGTTCGAGAAAGTGCGGCACCCGGTGCCCTTGCTGAGTCTGGGCAATGCCTTCGGCCTGGACGACCTGCAGGACTGGCGTGCTCGTCTGCATCGACAATTGGAAGACGAGGCGAGAACACAGCTGACCTATGTCGTAGAACCCAAGATTGATGGCTTGTCCATCATCCTGCACTACCAGGATGGTACCTTCACGCTGGGTGCAACCCGTGGCAACGGCGAAGTAGGCGAAAACGTAACGGCCAATCTGCGTACCATTCCCCAAATCCCCTTGCGTTTGCCTGCCAATCCGGACTGCTCCTTGCCTGTGGCCTCCCAGCTGCAGATACGGGGCGAAATCTATGTGACCCGTCAGGATTTTGAGGAATTCAACCGAGAGCAGGAGGCCCGGGACAGGCAGGTATATGCCAACCCGCGCAACTTTGCGGCCGGGAGTCTGCGCCAGCTGGATCCCAAGATAAGTGCCAAGCGCCCCTTGCAGCTTTGGGTCTTTCAACTCATCGCAGCCAGTGCAGACGGGCACGTTCTGCCCCGCCAGCAAGCACATCTGGATTATCTCCGGGAGTTGGGATTTCCGGTTTCAGATCATGTCAGGCACTTTGCTGACGACCAGTTCGATGAGCTGCTGGCTTTTGTACAAGGCATGGACCGAACACGGCACGAGTTGCCCTATGAAGTCGATGGACTGGTCATCAAGGTGGACTCGGTGGCAGCCCAAGAGACACTGGGTTACACAGGCAAGGAACCCCGGTGGGCGATTGCGTTCAAATATGAAGGGACCAAGGCTGTCACGCGCCTGCTGGATATAGAGGTATTTGTAGGACGTTCGGGTACGGTGACCCCCAGAGCCACGCTGGAGCCGATCAACGTAGGCGGGGTAATAGTGGAGCATGCCACTCTGCACAACTTCGACTACATCCAGACGCTGGACCTGCGCATTGGTGATACTGTACTGGTCACCCGTGCGGGGGACGTGATCCCCCGTGTCCTGAAGGCCTTGCCTGAATTGCGCACGGGGCAGGAACAGCCGTGGTCCAGACCCACTGTCTGTCCCCGCTGCAGCACGCCCCTGCATCAGGAAGAAGGCGAAGTGGCTTTCAAGTGCACCAACCGCTTGTGTCCGGGACAGCTGACCCGCGCCGTAGAACATTTCGTCTCGAGGTCAGCTCTCGACATTCGTACATTCGGTACCAAACAGGCTTCCCTGTTTGTCGAATTGGGTATGGTCCAGCGGCTGTCTGACGTGTATGTCCTGCCTTGGGATGATATTGGCCAACTCAAGGGTTACGGGGCCAAGCGCATTGCCGGCCTCCAGGCAGGTTTGCGGGCTGCCAAGGAGAGGCCTCCTTCCCGTCTGCTTACAGCCCTGGGCATTTCCTATGTGGGCTCTCAGGTTGCGGAACTGATAGTACAGAACTTTCCCAATCTGCTCGCGCTTGCGCATGCCACTGACGAGTCGCTGGCAGCTGTAGACGGTATAGGCCCTGAGATTGCCGAAGCCGTCGTAGCGCATTTTGCCGATCCGGCGCATCGCCAGGAATTGCATCGGCTGCAATTGGCCGGGCTGGATGTAGGTGCTTCCCTGTCGGCTCCGGAGGCGAGGATGGATCAAGCTGTCCTGCAGGACCAGGTGTTTGTCATTACGGGCCGCCTGGTGCATTACACCCGGACCCAGGCAACGGAACTCATCAAGCAAAGGGGAGGCAAAGTGACCGGTAGTGTAAGCAGGAAGACGGATTTTCTGTTGGCCGGGGAAGAAGCCAGCAGCAAACTGCAGAAGGCCCGGGATCTGGGAGTGAAAATACTGCCGGAAGATGAATTCAGGCAAATGATTGTCTGACATAGAGGATTTTGCAGACTGGGTCCGATGCCAAGCTGTCCGGCCCACCATTCGCCTGCGCCAGTGTAGGGGTAGTTACGAGGGGCAGAACGTGTCCCCTTGGCTGCGTTGATGGATAAGCGAGACAGCGGTACCGTTGCCTGACAACGGAACGGGCTCCCATCAGTGATGACAGCACAACCACCCTATATATATATAGGGTGGTTGTCGACACCAAGACGGTCGTGCTGTGAATACGCTGGTTGCGTGATCTCCACGGTTGTCCCAAGCCCTTGTGCACTGTTGGGACTGACTCCGGGCAGCGAGACAATACGCTCTTTTCTTGTTAATGGTGGGCAGGATGACCGAACTCCGCCAACGGCAAGACTTGCTACTGTGTTCAACTGTGTTCACCGGGGCACCGGGACCGGCTGTACAGCCGAGCACGATGCACGCACAACAGGGCCAAGTTCAGGCATGGGGCAGACGGGGCGTGCCGTCAGGGTGCAAGTATTTGTACAGGGTGGATTTGCTCACGCCGAGCAGAGCGGTAATTTCGCTTATACGGAGCTGGCGATTCTGCATCAGTTCACTCGCCCGCTTCAGCTGGTCAGGTGTCAGGGCGCGGGGCCGGCCACCCTTGCGGCCGCGTGCCCGAGCCGCCTGCAGGCCGGCCCGGACGCGTTCCCGCGTCAGGTCACGCTCAAATTCAGCCAGCACCCCGAACAGGTGAAACAGCAGACGGCCCGTTGCCGTTCCCGTATCCAGCTGTTCCTGGAGGGAGTGCAGATCGATGTGCCGCTCCTGCAGTTGCTGGGCGATTGTGAGTAGTTCGCGCAGGGAGCGCGCCATCCGGTCCAGGCGCCACACCACCAGGGTGTCACCGGCACGCAGGTAGTTGAGCGCTTCCGTGAGGCCAGGCCGTTCCGTACGGATGGTGGCACCTGACAGGCGATCTTCAAAGATGCGAGCGCAGCCTGCCTGCAGGAGTGCGTCCCGCTGCAGGGAGAGATTCTGATCCAGGGTACTGACTCGAGCGTATCCGATGCGTTGTGTCATGTCCAGGGGCCTAATCGGTCTGAATTCATCCCCATATTGTACATAAAACCCTAACTGCCTGCAAAATACAGACGTAGATTTACGGACGGCTTTATGGACAACAATAGCAGGTGTGGAATGGCAACGGCCGCGATCCTGACCCTTGTCCGTAAAACAGGTGTTTTTGAGACGGTTGCCGGATGGTGGAAAACCGTACGCTGGCCGTTGTGGAGAAACGGTGTTACACACACGAGAGAACATGACAGATGCAAGCACACCGAACATTGCCACTGTGGGAGTTGTGCCCCTGCGTGTACTCAGGAGCATCCATCACGCGCTGCCACCATGCCCAAATAGAATTAGGCGTGACTGGCGACAACTTCGGAAACCTCCTTCGCACCGCACGGGCGCTACTTTACGATGTCCAAGGGGATATCTGGACTCTGCAGGGCGAGGTGAGCCAACGCGTGGACCAGGTGGATGCGGTTCATCTGGGTGGACATGCAGTCTGATGCCCTGCAGAACCGGATGGGTGTGCTGGAAGGTGGGTTGAGCAGCCTGAAAGTCTGGCCGATTGTGATGGGGATACTGCTCATGGGACGACAGTTGTCGTTGGCTGACCTGCGCCTGACCCTGCGTCAAGACCAGAGAGGCATCTCATGACTGCCATCCTGTGTGGGTTCCGGCGGGGCAGTCAGCGACAACGTAAACTCGCCGCTGGCCGTGGCGTTGTTCGCTCCCTCAGCCGTGATGGTGAGCGTCAGATCCTGGGCGCCAGTCAGTGTGAGGACAGCTCCGCTCCACACGCCAGTCACCTTGTTCCGGGCCACGCTGTTGAGCGGACCCGTATTCGTCTGTCCCGTGCACTGGTTCGTGGTCGTTACCATCACCGTGTAGGTAAGGCCGTCGCCGCTGAAGTGATCCGCCATATCAAGAACCAAGGTAGCCTCATGGTGAACGCTGGCGTCAGCGAACGGAGCGCTCAACGACGGTGGCTCCAGTGTGGGTTCTGGCGTAGGCTCCAGTGTGGACGTGGATGTGGGTTCCAGCGTAGGTGTCGGTGCGGGTTCCAGCGTGGGTGTGGATGTAGGTTCCAGCGTGGGCGTCGGCTCCGGGGTGGAACCAACCAGCTGCAGGTCGAAGTGGAAGGCTTTCACGTTGCTTGTGTCATCACTGTCGGTGGCGAAGACATCCAGCGTGACAGTCTGATCGTCCGAAGCGGCGCTGGGTGAGCGAGAGAGTGTCACCGCTGAAGGAGCCAGTGACCTTGTCAGTAGCGATGTCGTTCAGGTAATCCGTTTGCGTCTCGCCCGTTGCCGCGTCGGTGACGGTGACCAGCGCCTGATAGGTCAGGCCATCGCCGTCGAAGTAGTCGTCCATATCCAGGGTGCTGCTCTCGCCGTTGCCAGTGCTCTTTGCGTACGTCCCGAAGTACACGTCGGGACATTCAGTGGCCGGCGAGGGATTCACCAACGGCCAGCCATCGCAGCGTTGTGACTGTATCGTACGGCCCGTCTCCCCTGAAACGGGGTCGTAGGCTACACCCTTGAAGGTGACGTCAAATGTCTTGGTGGCAAACTGCTGGGAACCACTACCCACCTGCACTTGAAGTGACATTTGATACCGGAAATTGGGTTGATAATCATCGATCTCATCCGCATGGAGGAGAACCCTCGTCCATCTGGGGTAGTGATAAGGGGACAGGTCGCGCAGATAATGGTCACCAAAAGGGGTAGGTGAGACGCCAGAGTTCACACCCAAAACTGACGAATTATGTTGCAGGTTCGCGCTTGGTGGCGTTTCCCAACGCAAAGTGACCCAGCCGCCCCAGAGGGTTCCATCCGGAAACATGTATATCTCGTGCGGTTCCACGCTCAAGGTCTGGATAAATCTGTCGATTGCGACTTTGTCATTGATTGCCGCGGTCACGCCCTTGCTCCAGGGGGATTCGACATGGGAGGGGGGACGGAACCGGATCATTCGGTTTATGGGGGTTGGCTACCGGTGTGTAGACCTTCGTCTTCATCTGGAATTCAATATTGGTTATAGTTGAGGTTGACGTCAAGCCGGTGAGGGTGTGAGTCCCCGAAGCATTTGGCCCGACATCTACCTCGGTCCAATTGCCGGGGGTGGTACCCGGCAGTGCGCCAGCGGATCTTGTACCCATACACCCCGCTCACCTCGTTCCAGTGCACTTTGGCTTCCTTATATCCGGGGAGAATTTTGATGTTCACCGGCGAGGTGGTGACGGGGGTGTCGCCCGCCGGGCCGCCGGCATTCACATTATTGACATAAGCATGGACCGAGCCGTCGGTATTGGAGGCGGTGACCCGGATGTCGTACGCGGCGCCTGGCGTGAGGTCGCCGACGATGTATCCGGTCTCCGTCACATGGTCCTGGGCGGGCGTCCATCCCGAGCCACCAGCGACGCGCTAGTACACATGGAAGTAGCTGGCGCCTGTACCACCTGCCCAGGCGACGTCAATCTGTCCGGCATAGGTCGACGTGGTCGCCGTCACATTGCTCAGGTTTGATGGCTTGGCGGCGAAGGCCGGCGTTGCTCCTCCCTCGCCAGAAAAAATACGCACAAAGATACAGTTGTGATGGCGGTGATGGACATCCTGAGCCGACGACGAGCGGATGGACTGGTCATTCGGAAAAATTTCAACATTATATTCCCTCCCAAATCAGGTTGTGCTGTCAGACGCCCACCGGCATTTGCCGATGTCGATCAGGCTCAGTTGACAAATTGCTGTGGGGACACAACCCGCAGTTTGTGCATAGCCAAGATTGATGTGGTGCGGATCCCGACCGAACAACGACTCGTCAACAAACGCCAGGCCAGTGAACTGATTGCAAACGGTATTCCGTAATAGACGCAAATCTATAAATATGGGATTGTGCGCCGGCACACCCGTACAGCCCGCATTCACGTCCCCAGGGCCTGCAGCGCCCACACAGCAAGGCTCCATGGCAGGACCAAGTCCAGTACCTGGAACCCTGCAGTACTGCCCAGAGGTCACAAAATGCCCTCGGATCTTCATGGTCGTTGGGGACCGAAACTTTTACTCCAGGTCACACCGGCTCAGTTAATGACACATTTGACGGATTGAATCATTGCGCCAATACCTGGCAGCACCGGCAATGCCGGTTTGTAAACAGTCCCTGCAGCACTCTGCATTTTCATTCGGTATAAGAAACATTATACCGAATGAAACAGGTTGCGGTGAAGCCACCGAACTGACTGTTGCGGGGGCTGCAGACAGGGAACCGGTGTCTGTGTCCTGTCTGCATTCCCGTGTTGTGAAAGCATGGGATCGGACATGGCCAAGGCTACAATGCCATAGACACCTGTCGAAGCCAGCCTGTATCCGTGCCATGTCTGCCACCACATCTCCGGACGAGCCACATATCCATACCCTTTCCCTGCCGGATATTGACTTGACCACCGTGTTCCTGCAACAGGGCGATCCCCAAGGCATGCCGGTCCTCTGCCTGCACGGCAACCTGGGTTCCAAGTGGTGGTGGTGGCCCATGTTTGAGATCATGCCGCCGGAATTCAACCTGATTGCACCGGATCTGCGTGGCGGCGGCGATTCACGGTTCAGCCACGGTACCTTCGACATATCCGCACAGTTGCAGGATTTGCATCGGTTGATAGAAGAACTGCATCTGCACCAGCTGTCCCTGATTGCACATTCCACCAGTTGTGCCGTGGCTCTGGAGTATGCCCTGCGCTACGCCTATAAACTGTCTGCCCTGATCCTGGTGTCCAGCCCGCCGCTGGATGGCATTTCGACACCGCCTGCAGCCTACCGCTACATGCAAACCGTCCTGCGTGACCAACAGCACACGGAAGACCTGCTGCACTCTCTCATGCCGACCCTGGATCTGGACCTGCCGGCCCACCGGGACCACTTTGGCCGGATGGTGGCAGATGCCCGGAAATACGCGCCCCGTGCCGTTGATGGCCTTACCCGCAGCCTGGAAGCCTGGAACTGTCGTGATCGGGCCGGCCAGTTGGGCGTGCCCGTCTTGTTGGTAAGGGGAAAAGACGATCAGATTACGCCGCATGCAGTGGCTGTGGATACCCTTCTGTCCATCCCGAGTGCCAACAACCTGGAGGTGATTCAGAAGTCCGGGCATTCTCCCTTCATTGAAAATCCCCTGGCCTTTACCGTGCGCATCATTGATTTCATAGTGCAGGACCCGGAAGAACCGCTGCCCGGCTGACAGGATGGGCACATTAATCCGCTTCTCCTTGTACTTGCCTGCACGATGTATTTATGTCAAATGTGCCTGGCCAGTGTCTCAAGTTGTCCCCGGCAGGCTGTAATAAGCATGTCAGCCTGCGGACACCACTTTTTGGTGTTTGATTCTGTCCAGCTGGGCATGCACATGCCGGGCCGCCCGGCGTCCAATGCGGGTTGAGGTGTAAATCATGGCTCCCCGTATGATGCGATCGGCCTGTGTGGGGCTGATGCCCATTTCGCCTGCCGCATCAATGCCCGCCTTGTAAATGGCCGGGGTCAGGGCGTTCAGATCCTGCCGGGTTTCGTGAGCGCCGCGCACCACTCCACGCACAATACCGCGCAGCGCGCGCCGCGTTCCCTTGTGATCCATGCGTTCGCCGAGTTCCTGCGCAATCCCCAGCAGGCTGCCGCGGATGACCAGCCGGGGATCCGTGTCCAGTTCCCAAATGGCATGGGCGGCACCCCGTGCGGCATGATAGGCAATGTCCTCCGCATGTGCCTCCAGGTGGCCCTTGCCCTTCAGCACGCGTGCCATATTCACCTTCACAGCCGACGCCAGGGTCCATACCGATTTGGTCGTGGCGTGGGACGTTTCAACCGTCAGACGCATGGCATTGGAAAACTGGTACAGGGTCAGACCCAGCACAGTATCCAAACCCGGAATGTGCCGCATGAATTCCACGGGGGCCTGCAGATAACGTATGCCGGGAATGGCATTGATGGCGCGCACCATATCGGCGGAGTTCTTGAACAGCGCGTCGACGACTACCGAACGGTGGTGGTTCTGACCTTCTTGGATGTGCGCCAACAGATTGGAGGCGATCAGGCCCAACACAAACGCCAACTGAAACAGGAATTCATAACCGCCCATGGTCAGGCCGGCGAATCCGTGTGTGGCTGCCGGACCGATCCATTCTATATGTATAGTCAACTGGCGCTGGAGCAACACGTCAATGAGGCGTCCGCCGATCAGGGGACCTGCCGCAGCGCCCAGACTCCCGGCGATCGAAGCGGTGGACATGTAGGCATTGCTGTTCTGTCCCTTGGTACGGCGCATGATCATGACGCCGGTGGCGATATTGGTCCCCGCCGTGGACAGACCCAGCAGCACCATGCAGAAACCGATGAGGCCATACACCAGGTAGCCTGAACTGATGGTGCCCCTGTCCACACTTGCGACCAGGGACCAAAGGGGCAGTATGAGCATCATGAGAGAGCTGCTCACCATCATGATGGCCTTGGCGCCGAACCTGTCCACGTAGTTGCCCCAGAGATGTAGGATCCAGGCGTTGGCCGCCTGTGACAGTGCCGTGAAGGCAATGACCAGCGAAACAGGGTACGCCAGTTGTTGCAGCATGTATACCGCGAAGAAGGGTGTGGCCAGAGTGGTATAGAAGGTACGCATGAACAGAAACACCAGGATCCGACGGTATTCGGGATCCTGGACCGGAGCGCCCAGCCCTGCAAAGAGTGATGGCCGGGGTTCCGCTGGCCGATGCATGCGCAGCTCAGGGATTTGGGCTATACACACAGGACTCATTACGCCCAGCGTAGCCGCACCACAAAAGAGCATTAGGGTATAGCCCTGCAGCTCGGCAGCCGCACTCCCCGCAGTGCGCCAATAGTCCACAAACAGGGAAGCTGACAGACTGAACACGATGGCGGCGACGGAGCCAAAGGCCAGACGACGGGCAAAGACGTGCCCCATGACAGGCCCTGGAATCAGATCGCGCAGCCAGCTCTGCCAGTTGACGGCTAGCAACGAGCGCAGCATACCCTGCAGACTGACCAGCAACATGAGTCCTGCTACCCGCCGGGAGGCAGGACCATCCATCATGGGCAGCAGCGCGATGGGAATCCACAGCAAGGTGACTGTGCACCACAACAATACGGAGAGCAGCTTGCGCCGGCGCAAGGCGTCTGTAAGCGGCACAAACAGCAGTTGGAGAGGCTGGAAAATAAACGGGGCAGCCCCCAGAAAGCCCACCTGAAATACATTGGCCCCCAGCAGGAGGGCATAGGCTGTCAGGAAGCCGCTGCTGATGATGCTGTTGAACCCCAGAGAAGCAATCCCTTCTGCATACAGCCACTTCAGCCCAGACCGGATCTGCTGTCTTGACAAAGAATCATGAAGCCTGAACATGGGATCGTTCCAAGGTGCCGCAATATGAGGGCATATTGTCCCACAATTCCACTGTCAACTGCAGGGAATTTCTTTGCCAGGCGGGGAACATTGCAGGCAGGCTGACCATGCCAAGGGGTACGACCGCGTATACGGCCGAACGCAGACAACACCAAGCGCTCCGAGCGCCGGTGAAGAAGTTGTTTCAGTTGTCAAGCAGGCGGAGCCGATGTACCGGGCTTCAGGTCTGGACCATATCGGCTATGCCATCCCATTCATGCCAGATATCAGTGTAGGCACCCTTGTCAAAGGCAGTGACGTTCCTGTGTCGGATGCGACTGATCAGGGCATGGCGTACATGCGGGGAAGTATTGTATCCACCCGTATGCTGCAGCTGGTGGTGAGCCAGAATTACATCCCCCGCCCGGCCTGTGACCATGACTCGTTCCCGGCTAAGCGGAATGTGGGGTACGCCCTGACTCAGAACTTCATGTCCAACCTGCCGAAACCAGTCCTGGAATTCGACGTGGGAGTGGGGCCAGACGGTAAAGTTGCCGCTCTCCGGCTCAAGGACATCAACCAGATACACTACCGCAAAAATGGTGAAGTTGCGCACATATACGCCCTTGGCCATGCCATTTCGGCCACCCCCAATACCATCCAGATGACCGTCATCGGGCTCGGGTTCCTGGCCAACCGGCAAGGGAAAACGCGGTGCGATCTGGACATGCTCCACGGGCAGCACGTTACCCTGTCCCAACAGCTCCTCGATCGCGGGCGTTATGGAAGTATGATTGAAGATGTCGGTTATGAGCGGAGAGCGGGTCAGCTCATGACAAAACGAGTCCACCTTGTATCGTTTCGGATCACTCCCCGTCTTGCCCACTTCCCCTATGGAATGATTGATGGCACGCAAGGCGGTCTGCACCATGGCAGCCGGTACCAGAGCTGGCAGGTGCAGGTAACCCTCTTCCACGAACCGGCGTTTTTGTTCCGAAGTCAGCATGCATGCACCTTCCTCACTTCAAATCGGCAACAATCCAGTTCCTGGCCAGAAACCATCTTCAGAGTGGCTTCCGGATTGGTACCGGGGATCATGTTTATGTCAATTTGCAGCCCGTGACCCTGGCGCAGGCTCTGTATGCCGCCAACATAGGGCAGGTGCCCGCAAGCGTCATGCTATGCCCTGCACGTCCTCTCCCAGTCGGCCTTGGTCCAGCGTCGGTCTGTGCCGGCACAGCAAACGGAACCCAAAGCAGTAAAGGGGAAGCCTGTATGGCTTCCCCTCATTGTATTTATATACTGCAATCCAATCTGGATTACGCAGCGCGTTCGACTGCAGTCGTCAGGGCTCTTTGCACAAATACCGGCAAGACAGATTTTCTGTATGCGGCACTGGCGTGGATGTCCCCGAGAATGTCGTCTCCTATATCTGCATGAATCTCCTGTGCTGCGTCACCGATGGCAGCAGCAGTCTGTCCCTGCAGGGCATTTTCTACGGACCGGCCAGAGGTAGCCTTCGGGGTCAGACCCCCGACAGCCACACTGACCCGGGAAAGGGTGTCACCGGACAACGTTACCGAGGCGGCAACGCCCACCATAGCATAGCGGGATGCCGGATTGAACAGCTTGGCGTAAGCCGTACCTGTCCCCGCCGCACGGCCCGGCACCGCGATCACGGTGATCAGTTCGTCATCGGCCAGGCTGGTCTCAAACAGATCCACAAAAAAATCGGCGGCGGCAATGGACCGCGTGCCGTTCGGGCCCTGAACCCCGATCGTGGCCCCCAGGGCCGTAAGCACCGTAGGCAAGTCCGAGGCCGGATCGGCATGGGCGATGTTGCCACCGATGGTACCCCGATTGCGCACTTGGGGATCCCCCACTCCGCCGGCTGCCTCCACTAGGGCCTCTGCCAGCCGGGAACCGGCAATCGCGGCGTGGGTGGTCAAGGGACCAATGCAGTCCATCTCACCCTCGGCACCGTAGGAAATACCGCGCAGATCTTCAATACGCCCGATGTCAATCAGGGTCGCCGGCTCGGCCAGGCGCAGTTTCATCGCCGGCAACAGCGAGTGTCCGCCTGCCAGCACCTTGGCGTCTTCATGGGCCGTCACTTGGGCAATCGCGTCATCGACCGAGCTGGCCCGCACATAACTGAATTTGGCTGGATACATGGCTAAACTCCTTTGTCGTCGCGACTTACCGGCCGTTGGCCGTGTGGATCACCTGCCAGATCTTCTCGGCCGTGAAAGGCATTTCCAGATGTTCGACACCGTAGGGCGCCAGCGCATCCATGACGGCGTTGGCCACCGTCACCGTAGCGGCGATGGTACCCATTTCGCCCGCTCCCTTGACCCCCAACGGGTTGTGGGGCGATGGCGTTTCGATGCGTCCGGTTTCAATTTCCGGGAAGCCGTCGGCACGCGGCAGGGCATAGTCCATCATGGAACCTGTGAGCAGCTGACCCTCTTCATCGAAAATGCCGTGTTCCCACAGCGCCTGGCCGACGCCCTGGATCACGCCGCCAACCAGCTGGCCTTCCACAATCATGGGATTAATCACGTTGCCCACGTCATCGACAGCTACATACTTTTCGAGAGCGATCTCGCCCGTATCGCTGTCAATGGACACCACAGCCAGGTGGGCGCTGTTGGGGAAAGTGAAGTTGGCCGGATCGTAGAAGGCCGTCTCTTCCAGTCCCGGTTCCACGTTTTCCGGCATGTTGTGGGCGGTATAGGCTGCGAAAGCCACTTCGCCAAAGGCCATGCCCGAATCGGGAGCGCCCTTTACCTGGATCTGGCCGGAATCGGCATTGAATTCCACGTCGTCCGGACTGGCTTCCAGCTGATGGGCGGCAATCTTGATCATCTTCTCGCGGATCCGGGCCGCACTGTTCACCAGGGCACTGCCACCTACGGCCGCACTCCGGCTGCCATAGGTTCCCATGCCAAAGGGAACACGTCCCGTGTCTCCGTGAATGACCTCGACGTCACCGATATCGATATTCAGTTCGTCGGCCACGACCTGGGCAAAGGTGGTCTCGTGGCCCTGCCCATGGGCGTGGGAACCCGTAAAGACCGTTACCTTGCCGGACGGGTGCACCCGCACCGAACCGCTTTCCCAGAAGCCTACGGCACTGCCCAGGCTGCCAGCCACGGCCGAAGGCGCCGGACCACTGGCTTCAATACAGCCTGACACGCCTACGCCCCAGATCTTGCCCTGGGCGACTTGCTCTTGCTGCTGGGCACGCAGGCCGCCGTAGTCGGACAGCTCTTCCAGCTTGTCGAACAGGGCTACGTAGTCACCACTGTCATAGAGAAAGGCCACCGGTGTCTGATAGGGGAAGTCCTCTTTCTGGATCAGGTTCTGGCGGCGAAACGCAATCGGATCCATGCCTACCGCTTTGGCCCCCAGCTCCATGATCCGTTCCAGGAGGTAGGACGCCTCGGGCCGACCGGCACCCCGATAGGCGTCAACCGGCACGGTATTGGTCAGCGTACCCCACATCTCGCCCCAGATGCCCGGGATCTTGTAGAGACCTGAAAACAGCGTTATGTAAAGAGCAGTGGGAATCAGGGGAGCAAAGGTCGAAAGGTAAGCGCCCTGATCGGCCCAGGTCTGGACGTGCAGACCCGTAATCGTGCCGTCTGCCTCCATAGCCATCTTGACGTTGGTGACATGATCGCGTCCCTGTGAATCCGTCATGAAGGACTCGGAACGGGTAGCCACCCACTTGCAGGGGCGATTCACGGCCCGTGCCACCCAGGGCACGATGACCTCTTCGGGATAATGGAAGATCTTGCTGCCGAAACCGCCGCCTACGTCCGGCGAGATAACCCGCAGCTTGTTTTCGGGAATGCCCAGCGTAAAGGCCGCCAGCAGCAACCGGATGGGATGGGGATTCTGGCTGGTGGTCCATACCGTCATTTCTTCCATGGAAGCATCCCATTCCGCCGCACAGGCGCGGGGTTCCATGGCATTGGGAATCAGGCGCTGGTTGATCAGGTCCAGCTCCACCACGTGCGCGGCTCCCGCAAAGGCGGCCTTCATGGCGTCCTCGTCGCCCAAAGCCCACGTATAGCTGACGTTGTCGTCAATATCGTCGTGCAATTGCACGGCGCCCTCTTCCGTCGTGGCCTTGGCGCCCATGGAAACGGGCAACACCTCATAGTCCACGTCAATCAGGGCCAGGGCGTCTTCAGCCACATAGGGACTGTTGGCCACGACCACGGCGACGCTGTCGCCCACATGGCGTACCCGATCCGGTACCACCGGCCATCGCACAGGCACCTTGCAGTCGGGGACTACCCAGCCACAGGGCATCTGGCCTACGCCGCCGTCAATGAAGTCCTGACCCGTGTAGACCGCGATAACACCGTCCAGCGCGGCAGCGGCGGACGTGTCGA
The DNA here is from genome assembly GCA_965200385.1 of Caldilineaceae bacterium. Lineage (GTDB taxonomy): Bacteria > Chloroflexota > Anaerolineae > Caldilineales > Caldilineaceae > Bin34. The sequence continues at coordinate 1,697,100 of OZ241342.1, read as the reverse complement.
TCCCGTTAATGCTGGCATGTGCGTGGGGACTGCGCAGAACCGCCACATACGCCATGTTCGGGCGCTGTACATTGGCGACATAGGAGCCCTTGCCCTGAATGAAGCGGGGATCCTCAACTCGTTTTACGCTTTCGCCTACATATTTGGCCATCTTGTACCTCCCTAGCCCGCTTGGGCACCCTGCTGCACGGCATTCACAATATTCTGGTAGCCTGTGCAACGACACATATTGCCTTCCAGGCCATGGCGGATTTCGTCCGCACCGATCCCGGGATTGTCTTCGACCAGCTTGACCGCAGCCATGATCATGCCCGGCGTACAGAAGCCGCACTGCAGCCCATGCTGATCCCAAAAGGCCTGCTGCATGGGATGCAACTGGCCATCACAGGCCAAGCCTTCAATGGTAGTGACCTCTGATCCATCTGCCTGCACGGCCAGGACCGTACACGACTTGACGGCCACGCCGTCCAGGTGCACCGTACAGGAACCGCACTGGGTGGTATCGCAACCGACATTGGTGCCTGTCAGACCCAGGTCGTTACGCAGAAGGTCGACCAGCAACAGACGCGGTTCCACATCCGCACTCTGCTCCTTGCCGTTGACGGTCAGGGTTACATTCATTTCCATTACTCCTTTGCCTTTGGCCTACCTAACTCAAATTCACTCCGAAAACATCCAGTTCACGAAACCGACGGCTGTCACCAGTGCTAGCACCACCAGCCCGAAAACCGTACATACCTGGTACCGCGGCGGTACGAGTCCCATGAACTGCTGCATAGTACAATGCGGCGCTTCCTGAGCCCGGCCCGGACGACTTAGGAAGTCTCCCGATCCCGCAAGATTTCCTCCATGCGGGTCGTGAAACTGGCGATGCCCTTGTTGATCATGGACTTGGCCGACGATTCAATCAGCCTTTGGCCCACGCTGGCAATGCGGCCGCCGACGTTCACTTCCCCGGCATAGTGCATGGCCGTGCCGGAAGCAGCGGGCACAAGCGCCACAGTGCCGTCCCCGGTAATAAAGCCCACCGGCCCCCGGGCCTTGATCTGCATGCGAAAACTTTCCGGCGGGATCTTGTCCGTCTGCTGCAATTCGGCCTTGAACTTGCCGGATATGGGGCCAATCCGGATCTTGAGATTGGCCGTGAACTCGTCTTCGCCCTCACCTGGCACCAGGCTGTCACAGCCCGGGATGATTTGGGCCACGAACTCCGGATCCATAAAGGCTGCCCACACTTCACTTTGCGGGAAATCCAGCATGACTGTGCCGTTGATTTTCACTTCATGTACTCTTGGCGCTGGCGACGCATTCCCTGCTCCCTGTGCACGGTTTGCCCAAAGAGCCGACCACAGCATGAACACGCCCGGCAGTCCGGGGAAGCTACAGCCTGCAGAATGCGTTTGATGGTTATGGCTCCATTATAGCGCTAGATACGCAAAACCCAAAGCCGCCACAGCCGGGTACGCAGTTTGGCCCAGTTTCCCCCAATGGCGCGTTCCCGCTCGGGATCGGCGCCGGGCCCCGCGTACTTGACTACCACCACGTCCTCCGTGATGCGATGCAGGTAGCCTGCCATCACGCGCAGATCTTCACCGGGCAGTCGGGGTTTCCCCTGCAAGGCGCGGTGCAAGTCCGCGGCGTATTCCCGTTCCGTTTGCCAGGACAGTCGGGAGCTGCCCAGCCGTTGTCCCCAAGCCAGCAGGGCCGCCCAGGGATCCGGGTCGCGATAGGTCCGTACGCGCCAGAACAGGACCAGGCCGCCGCCCATCAGGACCAGCACGACCCAGAACCACATCTGCGGACCAAACTGGAAGGACGTGACGGCACCCGCACCGTCGTCGGTGCTGGCGGACGCTTCACCTGCCGGCACCGGGGCCAGTTCCAGGGGTATGTAATCCCGTTCCCGCGCGCTGCGGCCTGCCGTAGGCTCAAAAGGAATCCAGCCCATCTCCGGCAACCATATCTCGGGCCAGGAATGGGCCTGGGCATCGGTTATGGTCCACTGTTCCGTATACGGTTCCCAATAGCCGGGCGCATAGCCCACCGCAAAACGCGTCGGGATGCCGGACAGGCGCATGAGAACGGTGAATGCCGTAGCGTAGTAGTCACAGTAGCCCCGCTGCAGTTCAAAGAGGAAATGGTCAGCCAGATCCGCAGTGTCCGGGCCAGGCAACGATACGTCCAGATCGTAGGGAAAGGTACGGAGGTACTGCTCCACCGCGATGCCCTTGGCATAGGGTGAAGGCTGATCCCGGGTCAGTTCCACAGCCAGCTGGCGGGTCCGCTCCGTAATGGTGGGCGGCACCTGCAGGAAAGGCGCCAGGGGATCGGTCTCGTCCAGCGTGCTGTAGGCGTCCATGGATACGGCAGCCAGGACAGAATCACTCAGCAAGGGCATGGCTGACCGCACGTTGTACGTGTTGCGGTCGGCACTGCGGTACATGATCACCTGATCATGTTCGCGATCCTGTACCGGCCGCACGTTAATGGAAAACTGCAGCGGTTCGGGAATGGCATAGATCACCGAGGATGCATTGTGCAGTTCCACGAACTGCCAGATCTCGCGGGTATGCGGATACGTCGGTGTCTGAAAGGGTTCGTTGGCGGAGAGGATGCGGGTCGACACGGCCGGATCGTTGGACCATCCCTTGCCGTCATAGTACTGGAACGTCATCCCACGCATGTAGAAGCCTGTTTCCTCGGCAAACGGAAAATTGGTGTCCACCACCATGGCGACGGTGGTGGACAGATCAGGGGCATTGCCCAGCAGAAAGCTGTTGGGCAGACCGCCGGCGGCCGACTGCCGACGGCCGTGGAACTTGGGCTGCAGATCCGGAAACATGCGCTGCCCCAGATCCACCGTAGCCTCGTCGATCGGGTGCAGGAACGAATTGGCCCATTCCCGCATGGCGTCAATCCGAATGCTGGGCAGCGTCAGCGACAGCACCGCCATGACGACAAGCGACGCCACGACAGCCAAAGCCCGATCCGGGCCCACCCCTTCCGGATAATCGACCCGCCGGGCCGTCCACTGCGCCACCAGTTGCTGGTGATGTCCCCAGGTCCACAGCAGGAACAGGCTGGCGAGATACACGACCAGGTCCAGCCGGGGCCCCTGGCTGTAATACAGCATCAGGGCAAAGAGCCAGAGAGAGGGGGTCATGGTGAGGAGGATGGAATGGCCGGCCAGGAACATCCAGCTGGCCTGGACCGCCAGGACCAGGAGCAGCAGACTGATCAGGCCCACGAAAACCAGATCGTCCTGTTGGGCCCCACCGCCCAGTACTCCTTCCAGCCAAAAGTCAAACCGGGTGGCCAGCGACTGTACCGAATCCTGGCCGACGCTGGCAAAGAACGTAGCCAGATCCCTGAGCCATTGTTCCAGACTCATGCCCTGGGCCGGATTCCATTGCAGCCACCGCCCTACCAGATTAGTCATTTGCTGCAGCCACAGCAACAGCCCCAGCACAACCAGACCCAGACTCCAGCCCAACCGGTGCAGGCGCGGTTTGGGACGCATCGGCCTGGGGTTGGGCCTTACGCAGACCCAAACAAACAGCATGCTCCCCAGAGACAGAAACTCCAGAGCCAGGTGTGCCGTATCGAAATTGGCCCAGTTGGTGTTCCGCAACGACAAGGTGAACAGCAGCTGGAGCCAGAGCATCAGCAAGAGGGCCGTCCAGCCACGACGTGGACGCCAGCGGTCCGCCAGCCGGTGCAGCAGGCGCCAAATCCAATGCTGTTCCTCCCGGCCCAGATCATAAGCGGTGGCCGGGGTGCCCGTACTGCCACTCATCCTACGACTTCCTCCACTTCGATCCGGGTGGTGCCCCCGAAAGGCGTGGCGATGTACTCTGTACGCTGCCTGCTGTAGGTGATGATGGGTACGTAAGGTGCATCCGTCTCCAGTATGGTGACCGGAAACGCGTCCACCAGCGGGCCAAGGGCTCCGGGCATCCGCTGGTCACGCTGGGACGGGTGACGTACAAAGGTTATGCCGCAGGAGCGGCCCCGGGACCGCAAGGCTTCCAGTTCCGCCAGCCATAACAGGTGGGCTTCCGCCTCCGTATCCGTCCCTGGATAGGGTGTCACGACCATGAGCGAATCCTCCTGCTGCCCCTCGAGCAGCAATTGGCACTTGGCCAGCAGCAGATGCAGGGGCACCTGTCCCGTATCCAGGGCAGCCAGGGCATGCAATACATCCCACATGTGTCCGGGGCCCTGCCCGGGAGCTATGGCTACGGCCTGGTCGACGCGCTCTGCGCACAGCAGGCCGCACTGGCGGTGATCGCTGGCGTTGACCGTTTGGGCCACCAGGCTGCCTGCCACCATGATAGCCGCTTCCAGCGTGCCTTGCGGTCCGCTGCCCACGTGATGTTCACCGTACAGATCCAGAATGACAGACAGCCGGGATCCGGGCTCGCTTTCTACATCCGTGACCGTCAGTTCACCCCGGTGAGCAGTGGAAGGCCAGTGCACGAACCGGAGACTGTCGGACGGCGTATATTCGCGGATGATGGGAGCCCGCGTCGTCGCCTGGAGCCTGCGCCTTTGATGCCAGCTGCCACTGCGGCTTTGCTGCAACAGGTTCGGTACGGGCAGCTGTACGACCCGCGGATAAATGACAGCGTAGGCCTGGGCCGGAAATTCACGCTGGCCCATGAACAGGCCCAGCGGATCGCCCAGCGTCAGGGTGGTGGGTCCATACTGGTAACGGCCCCGGCGATGACACGTATACTTCTCGGACCACTCGCTGGCACTGGCGTTGGGAATGGATACGACGCGGTCCTGAATCACCGCATACCGTGACGGTGCCCTGTCCGCAATGAGACACCACAGCACCGGTACCACACTGGCATTGTCGGCCCGGGAGACGATTTCCAATTCGTCGCCTACCACCAGGACGCGACTCTCGTGCCAGCGTGACAGGGTGATTTGGCCTATCTGCGTGCGCAGCCAAAGATAGGCCAATGCATACAGACTGAGCAGGGCCACCAACAGGCCCATCCAGATCGGACTGGGCGAAATCAGCTGGGAGACCAGCAGAACAGGTACAAACAGCAGAGGCCAGGACACCAGCGGCCGGATCCGGCTGTCTGCGTCCAGGCCCCGGTTCCAGCTGTGCTGGAACACCTGTCGCCAAACTTGACCCGCAACCCGGAGCAGGCCAGGGCCGACCATGCTTTTACGTGTGCCGTTGATGACGATCGAGCATGACTGCAATGCGTATCAAGATATATGAAACCTGCGGGGGACTTCAGGAGGAATCCTGCCGATTCAGGTCCGCGAGTACTGCCTCCAGCTTCTCCTGACTCAGGTTGGCTTCCGGATACATGGCGATTTCCTGCAGGGACATGTGCAGCGCCATGGGCAGCCTGGGATGGCTGGTAGAGCCCGGCATATGTTTTTCCAGGATCTGCCGGTTGCGTTCTTCTTTCAGAATCTCACCCAAAGTGGTCTTGACTGAATAGGCCATCGGTGTCGCTCCTCAATATATATATATGTATGCCAATCGTGTCTGGCAATGCGCAGCTAAAGTGTCAGCAGCTGGTGGGCGTTGTGTTTCTGCCACTGCAGTTGCAGAGGGGTTGACTCGTGGGGCTTGAAACGGGTAGTGACCGCCTCCAGGCGGGTGCCTACTATATTGATACGGTCCAGTGACGTGCAGCCCAGGTCATAGGTGCGGGCATAGTGCAGCGTACCCATGAGTTCCGGATCGAACCCCATGACCTTCGTCATCACCGTATCTACGGCAAAGACATCCACACCGGCGGCTATCACGGCCATATCGATTTCATCCGTTCCGCCCGGGCCATTGCCCTGCAGGCCGGAAATCCCGTCCACCAGCGCCACGTCGGGGGCCAGGTACCGGGCCAGGCGTATCAGGTTGATGTTCAGGTACTTGGCCTCCAGAGGCTGCTGCCGCTCCGGATGGGATCCATAGCCGTGCATCAATACCCGATCCGGCTGACAGATCGTGCCCATGATCATGTTCTTGAGCGCCAAGGTGACGACACAGACATCGTGGGTCTTGGCCCGGGCCAAACTGAAGGTACACGGCGCATCCAGCAACGTGCGCGGCATGCGCACCGTATGGACGACGTCGCCTGCGGTCAGAATAGTGGCTTCCTGCCACCGGGTTTCCGCGTGCAGGTCCACCAACTCGATATCTACGTCGAATTCGGCCAGAATGTCCCGGTAGCCAAACCGGGCAAAGGCCTGCTCAGTGGAGCCGGCGCTGCCCTCGGCAATGGTAATGTACCGGGGCGGCGTGTCCGACGAAAGCAGAAAGTCGATCACACCGCGCACGGTGTCCACGTGCGAGGAAGCCAGCTGTATGCTGTTGGAAAGGAAATTGGGTTTCAACAGCACCTGCTCATGCAGTTTGGGTTCAATGTCCTGGCGTACGGCATCCAGCGCCTGCCAGGTACCCGCCCGCCGGTTACGGCCATGAACAAGAGCCACGTTGGCAGCAGCGACCATGTAATTCTCTCAGCTCGCAATGTGTGCTATGAGACAAAAGTGACAATCCGTGTGCGGTGACGCCCACGCCCGGAAGTGCAGACATTCTGACACGAACGATACGCGCATTCTAGCGGAACTGGCCTTTCCCGCCCAAGATCTTCTTTCCTGCCCGCGACATGGTGCGAGGTGCATCCCAATCCCGGACGGATGCCGCAGTCCGCACGGGGATTAAGGCGGCAACCGGTTTGGGCAGAAGGGAACCCATGAAGCACAATGCATATTGCTTGAATTCTCCCGCAACCCCGGTTGCAAGCACAAGGAAACACCTCATGCCCGATGCCTCTGTACTGCAGAAACTGGCTACGTTCGACACCCCGACCATCTGCAACATCATTGAACTGTTTGACGTGCGTCCCCGCAACGTCGGCTTCATGAATGACCGCATCAAGGCGGCCTTCCCGGAAATGGGGCCCATCGTGGGCTTTGCAGCCACCGCGACCTTCCGTGCAGATGCCGCTCCGGCCGCCGGGGACGGCTACAGCAGCAATGAAGACCAGGTCAGGCTTTTTGCGGAATTGTCCGGTCCCCCGGTCGTGGTGTTTCAGGATCTGGACGATCCCCCGGTCGCCGCTACTTTCGGGGAAGTCATGTGCACGACATACCAGACGTTCGGCGCCGTTGGCCTCATCACCAGCGGGGCGGGGCGGGATCTGGATCAGGTCCGGGATATCGGGTTTCCGGTATTCACCAGCGGCACCATCTGTGCACACGGCTACTGCCATTTCCCGCACATCAACGTTCCCGTACGGGTAGGCGGCATTACCATTCAGCCCAACGATCTTCTGCATTGCGACGTCAATGGCGTATCCACCATTCCCGTCGACATCGCCGCGGAAGTGGCGGCGATCGGGGACGAATTCGTCGCCGCGGAACATATCGTACTGAACGCGCTCCGGGAACCGGAGCCATCCCTGGCCAGGTACACGGCAGCACGCCAGGAAATGGGGGCTGTTGTGGCAAGGTTGCGCCAGCAGGTGTCGCGCACCGCAGGGTAACCCGCGGCCAGACCGGATGTCATCGCTGCGCCATGCAGCCAGGCACTCCCATGTCACCCGATAAGACGCGCTTACCGCTGCTGCCTCTCGACCCTGACGGGGTTCACGCGGAATCGCCGCACGGGACCCAGCGATGACGCAGCGATGACATCCGGTTCTGCGAGGCGGAGAGGGAGGGATTTGAACCCTCGAGGGTCTCCCCTACGAGCTTTCCAGGCCCGCGCACTCGGCCAGACTATGCGACCTCTCCCCAAAACCTGACCTCATTCTACTGAATCGAGGGCCCACATCCCAAAGTTTTTGGCACCCGGTGCGCTGTCTGCCGGCCAGGCAGGCCCGAAGTCAGAACTTGGGCTGAGCGGTTGTGACGACAGGCGTGCGGTCGTGCAGAAACTGGAAGTCACAGCCCAGATGGGCTTGGGTGACCGTGTCCAGAAACAGCTTGCCGTAGCCCCTGGCATAGGCTGGCGGCGGTGCCACCCAGGCTGCTTGCCGTTTCTTCAGTTCCGCTTCTGGCACGTGCAGGTCAATTCTGCGTGCCCGGGTATTCAACTCGATTTCATCCCCGTTCTGTACCAAGGCCAAAGGACCGCCCAGGGCGCTCTCAGGCGAGATGTGCAGCACGATGGTGCCGAATGCCGTGCCGCTCATGCGGCCATCCGAAATGCGCACCATGTCCCGGACACCCTGCCGGAGCAGTTTGGGCGGAATGGGTATATTGCCGACTTCCGGCATGCCGGGCCCACCCAGGGGGCCCACGCTTTTGAGCACGAGGACGTCATGGGGCGTAACGTCCAGGTCGGGATCCGCGATGCGGGCCTGCAAGTCATTGAAATCCTCAAACACACAGGCACGGCCCCGGTGCTGCAGCAGGTGCGTGGAGGCGGCGGCGTGTTTGAGGACGGCACCGTCCGGGGCCAGATTGCCGTACAGAATGGCAAGTCCCCCTTCCGGAGCCCACGGCTGTTCCCGAGAGGCGATCACGTCACGGGAATGCACTTCGGCCGTGCATACGTTTTCGGCCAGCGTCTTGCCGGTCACGGTCATTTCATCACCGTGCAGCAGGGGCAGCAATTCCCGCAGCACCGCCGGAATGCCGCCTGCCTCGAACAGTTCTTCCATTTGATAGGTCCCGGCCGGCCGGATGCTGGCGAGCATGGGGGTAGTACGGCTGATGCGGTCAAACAGGTCCAGAGGCAAGGGTATACCCATGCGCTGCGCCATGGCACACAGATGTACAATCGCGTTCGTGCTGCCGCCCAGCGAACAGAGAAGCGTGATCGCGTTCGCAAAGGACCGGGCCGTAACGATTTGGGAAGGACGCAAGCCCTGAGCGACATTGTGTACGATCTGCCGCCCGGCCGCCACCCCCAGCCGCAGCCGCCGACTGTCGGCTGCCGGCGTTGCCCCGTTGCCGGGCAGGGAGACGCCCAGGGCCTCACACAGACTGTTCATCGTGGACGCCGTGCCCATGACCATGCAGTGTCCCTGGGACCGGACGATGCCATCCTCGATCGCCTGGTAGTCTTCCTGTGAGAGCATGCCGGCCTGGTATTCCATGGTGAGGCGGCGGCAGTCGGAACAGGCCCCCAGGGTCTGGCCGCGGAAATGGCCGTTCAGCATGGGACCGCCGGACAGGGCGATCATGGGCAGATCGGCGCTGAACGCGCCCATCAGGGCCGCCGGAATGGTCTTGTCGCAGTTCACCAGCAGGACGACTCCATCCAGAGGCTGGGCCCGGATCATCTCCTCCGTATCCATGGCCGCCAGGTTGCGCAACAGCATGGAGGTGGGGTTGAGGAACATTTCACCCAGAGAAATGGTGGGGAATTCCAAAGGCAAGCCACCTTCCTGCAGGACACCCCGCTTCACGGCCTCTGCCAGGTCACCCAGATTGCCGTGACAGCTGTTGAGATCGCTCCGGGTGTTGCAGATGCCGATGACGGGCCGACCAAGGTCCTGGTCGTCAAAACCCATCGCCTTGGCGAAAGCCCGATGCATAAAGCCCGCTACACCGCTTTCCGCAAAAAAGTACTCGCTCCGTTGCATGGCATCGTTCCTGTGCTGGTTGCGCCTGTGAATGCAGGACCATGATACATCCAGGTTGCCTTCCCTGTAGAGATGGCCGTAATAGACGGCCAGGACCACTTGCCTGTACGATCCCGGGCATGGCACAAGGAGACTTGGGACAGACAGTCCCTCAATCGGCATGTTTCAACGGAGGATTACATACGTGAGTTCGCACCGTAAGGCAAGGGTGGAGTGTGGTCGGTAAGTATCCGTAGGGCCTGTTGACCAAAACAGGCAACCCTACCCAATTGGGATTTTGCGCCCTGTCGGCCACAAGGGGGCAGGCAGGCGTCTTGGCCTGCCCCAACTCACGCAGGAGCCAGGCCAGGATACCCATGCGGCTCACCGATGACCAAGGGCACAAGATCGAACACCGGCTGCCCCGGGAACGGGGCTGCGGGACCGGGTCTCCTGGTTCATGGGCATCCGCCGGCCGCGCGGTCGGCCACCACCACGCACCGTCGCCGACCGTGCGTGGGCCTCGCCGGCCCCCTCTGTCCGGCGGTTAGCACTGAGAATGGGCTCTGAGCCCCCGCTGGGGATAAGGGGGTTAGCCCGGCCGCAGGCACGACGGGCCGTCATACCCATAAATAGAGACCGAAAGTGCAACCCAAGTGCCAAGAGGGGACAACGGGCGTCCGGGAGCCCACGCGGGGGGGGCATACACCCATGCCGAGGGCTGCCGGGACCGACGGTGGGCGCAGTTAGGGCGCTACTGTGTTCTGTATAGGGCGGGTGGGCAGCACGGGCGCGGGTCTGCCTTTACCTTTGGTCAACAGACCCTAACCTATGCCCACACGCATCCAGAGGGATGACAGGGACCGTGAACAGCGTTCCCCGCCCTGCTTCCCGGCATCAGTTCTGTCAGCGGTGTATACTCGTATGTAATCTCCTAAATTAGGTATACGGTGTGAAATTGTATATAAGCTCCTTTCAACGCTTCGCGACCAATCCCCTGCTGTCTGTGGCCCAGTCCCCCATCCTGGAAGGCAACGTCAACGGCCCTTCCGTGATTCGGACACCCGATTGGCTGCCGCATCGTCGCGGTCAGTACTATATGTACTTCGCCCATCACCAGGGCCGCAATATCCGGTTGGCCTACGCCGATGACCTGCAGGGACCCTGGCATCTCCATGAACCGGGCACGCTACCGCTGGAGGCTACTCCGTGTTTCCATCATATTGCCTCGCCGGACGTTCATGTCAATGAGGTGCAGCGCTCCATTGACATGTATTACCATGGTCCCGTACTGCGGCCGGACGAATGGGCAGAGGACGACCTCACACGGCGGTTTCCTTATCTGCACGGGCAACGTACTCTGCTCGCAAGATCCACAGACGGCCTCCATTTTGAATCAGGCACCCGGATTCTGGGGCCCAGCTATTGGCGCTATTTCCGTTTTCGTGAAGAGGGATACGCCTTGGCCATGCCGGGCATCCTGTACCGGCAAACCAGCAGCTCACCTGAAGATTTCCAGGAGGGCCCCCTGCTCTTTGGCGTGGAGTACCGCCATTTCGCCATAGATTCCTGGCAGGGGCAACTGACTGCCTACTTCAGCCGGGCCGGTGATGTCCCGGAAAGAATTCTGTGCACCCGGATCGATACGCAGGGTCCCTGGTCCCACTGGACCGCAGGGTCCCTGGTTGAAGTCCTGCGTCCGGCCATGGCCTATGAAGGCGTCCACGAGCCCCTCGTGGCATCCGCCCGTGGAGCCATCCACGAACCCGCGCACCAGTTGCGCGATCCCTGCATTTTCCGCCAGGGCGATCAGGTCTGCCTGTTCTATGCCGTTGCCGGTGAGCAGGGCATTGCCGGAGCGGAACTTATCTCAGCCATGCCTGCTTGACACGTGTACCTTTACCATCCCGCATAGCCACAGCATAGGCCAGCGACATCTGAGCCTTGGTCTGGAATTGGGGCCCAGATCCCCTTGGCCAGGCTTGCCACAGTTGATGCCTAGTGCAATGCAGAAGTGGCCTGCACACTGCCGGGTATCACGAGTCCGGGGTCTGCGGCGGCTCGCTGTCCGGCGCCAGGTGACTGGCCCGGTAACGGGAAGAACGAATGACAGGTGGCTTCATTTCGCCCGCCATTTGTGTACCCACAGGCAAGAACAGCCACAGCAGCAGGTACAGCACCAGTCCCACACCTCCTGACGGCACAAGAGCCAGGATGAGGGCCGCAACACGAATCTTCCACAGGGTTATCCCGGTAAAGTCTGCGATCCCGCCACACACGCCGGCCAGGATGCGATCTGCGGGATGACGCATCAATTTCTTGCGTACTGATGGGGAACTGCCATTGTCGTCCATGTGTTGACTCTCCCTGGTGTTGCTCCGGTATCCGGCCCGATTCTACCTGAAATGGATGGGCCCGTTCCCGTACAAACGCACGAAACGGCCACAAATCGTCCGGATCCTGCCTGTACCGGGAGAGAATACAGCTGTTGCATGATCCTTGGTGTGTCGGCCCAACAACTGCATGCATGCCCGGTGCCTACAGACAAGGTTTTCTGTATCCTGTCGGACTTGTGTTGAGTTGCAGAATCAACGGGATGTTACATACTATGAAGTGGCAATCCGGGCACAAGCGGTTCCCGGTCTGCCCCCGCACCCTTTCACCTCTCCCTGAAGCCCTATGACCTATTTGAAGTCAATAGCCTTTGCCTTGGTTGGCCTTTCGCTGTTGGCCGGTGGCTTCCTGGCCTACGTATACCGCTGGCTGATGACCCGTCCGGTCCCGGATCTGGATGGATCGCTGCAGCTGCCCATTCTGGACGCCCCGGTGACGATCCGGCGCGACACCCATGGCATTCCCCACATTGAAGCCTCCTCCCAGGCGGATCTTTTTCGGGCCCAGGGGTTTGTACATGCACAGGATCGCATGTGGCAGATGGAACAGATGCGCCGGATCACCGACGGTACGCTGGCCGAGTTGTTCGGCAAACCCGCTCTGGAGGCCGACCAGTACGCCCGCACCATTGGCTTCCGCCGTATCGCCGACAGGGAACTGGCTGAGCTCTGGCCCCATGAACTCGAGACGCTGAAGTGGTATTGCCAGGGTGTCAACGCCTACATGATTCAAAGGGGAAACAATCTGGCCGCGGAATTCCGTCTGCTGCGCTATACCCCTGAACCCTGGCAGCCCGTCAATTGCCTGGCTATAGGCAAGCTCATAGGCTGGGCCATGAGCGTCAACTGGGATGGCGAGATTCTGCGTCTCCTGCTCCGGAAGCAGCTCGGTGCGGAAGCGGCCGCCGATCTGGATAGGGTGTCCATGGCCGATACACCCTTGATTCTGGACGAGCTGGAAGAGCGGGATGCCGAGCGTCTGGTGCTCACGGCCCAGGCCCTGCTGCAGGAATACGAAAAGGTGAAGGAATTCCTGCCCTTCGCTCCCGCAGGGCAGGGCAGCAACAGTGCAACTGTGGCCGGTACGCGCTCGGAATCGGGACATCCCATGATGTGCAACGATCCCCACCTGCAGGTGGCCATGCCCGGGTCACTCTACGAACAGCATCTTACGGCGCCGGGGCTTGACGCCACAGGCGCCATGTTTCCCGGGGCTCCGGGTGTGGTCTTCGGCCACAACCAACATGTGGCATGGGGCATCACCGCAGCCATAACGGATGTACAGGATCTGTTTGTGGAACGCCTGCATCCCGAGCAGCCGGATCAGTACGAATGTGACGGTGCCTGGCTGCCCCTGGAGAGCGTAGAGGAATCCTTCCGCATCAAGGGGGAGACAGAGCCTGTAACGAAGACCATCCGCTTCACGCGGCACGGTCCCATCATTTCCGACCTGGTGCCGGAAGTCGATGGCTTGCCCATCGCCCTGCAATGGACCGGTACCGATCCTGGACATACTTTTCATTGTCTCCACGAAATTCTGGTTGCCGGTTCCTGCACCGAGGCAATGGCGGCCTTTGCCGAATGGAATTGTCCTGCCCTCAACGTCAGTGTGGCCGATACACAGGGCAACATCGGCTATGGCCTCATTGGCCGTCATCCCATACGCGGTCAGGGCCGGGGCCTGTTGCCCTCTGCCGGCTGGGACACAGCCAATGACTGGCAGGGCTACGTCCCCTACACCGACCTGCCGAGCATTCACAATCCGCCCTCCGGCGTCATTGTGACGGCCAACAACCGCATAACGGATCCCGATGCGGAGGTTTGGCTGGGCTGTGATTTCGATCCGGGCTACCGGGCCCAGCGGATCACGCAGTATCTGGAGGACTTGCCTACCATCACCCCGGCTGATCTGCGCCGCGCACAGCTGGACTCGTACAGTACTTTCGCCGCCGCCCTGACGGCTGTCCTGATACGGCTGGAACCCACCGACACCTGGGAGAAATATGCGCTCAAGGTTTTGGCGGACTGGAATTTCCGCATGGAGACCACGAGTGAAGGGGCCCTGATCTTTCACTATCTGCTGAGTGCCCTGCTGGACGAGGCATTCGGGACCAAGCTGGATTCCCTCTACCCGCGTTTTCTGGGCAAGTCGTCCAATCCCCTGTTCACCAATTCCAGCTTCAAGATCAAGGCCCTGCCCCACCTGCTGGAGCTGCTGCAACACAGTGTGCAGTCCCGCTGGTACCATGATACGGCCAACGACCGGGAGCGTACACGTGAAATCTTTCTGCAGGACGCCCTGCAGAAGGGTGTACACACCATGCGGCAGGAAATGGGGGAATCCACCCGGAAATGGGCCTGGGGCCGTATCCACCAAATCCGGTTCAGTCACTTGATGGGCAGTGTTTTCATACTGCGGCCCATCCTGAACCGCGGTCCCTATCCCATTGAAGGCGATGCCACAACCCCCATGCAGACGACCGCGGAACTGGGTACCCCGGCCAGTTTGGTCCAGGTGTCGCCGGCCTACCGCAACGTCATGGAAATCGGCAACTGGGACACCATGCAGTCCGTTGTGAATACAGGACAGTCGGGGCATCCCATGAGTCGCCACTACAACGATCAGATAGGGATGTGGCGCGAGGGTGAATATCACCCCATGCCCTTCAGTGCCCAGGCCGTGGCCGAGAATACGGTCTATACTCTCCACCTTGAACCCTGAGTCATAGGCCGAAGATGCCTGTAGTTATACGGAGTCATGCATGATTACACATGGTTTTGAATTGATCCAGGAGCAGTGGGTACCGGAACTCAAGTGCAACGCCCGCCATTACGCGCACTGCCAAACGGGAGCGCGGCTTCTTTCGATCGAGACCGACGACATCAACAAAGTGTTTGGCGTCAGCTTCCGGACCCCCGTATCCAATTCCACCGGGGTGCCCCACATCCTGGAACATGCGGTGCTGTGCGGCTCGGAAAAGTATCCTGTCAAAAAGCCCTTCCTGGAACTGCTACGCGGCTCGCTGTATACCTTCCTCAACGCCTTCACCGGGCAGGACCGAACCGTCTACCCGGTGGCGAGCCTCAACCTGAAGAGTTTCTACAACCTGGTGGACGTCTATCTGGATGCGGTGTTCCATCCACTGCTCAGCCGCGAGACGTTTGAACAGGAGGGCTGGCGCTTCGACCTGGAGAATGCAGATGCCGATCTGCAGTTCAAGGGCGTGGTGTACAACGAGATGAAGGGTGCCCAATCGTCGCCTTTCTCCATGCTGATGCGGGCCTCGCACAGCTCCCTGTACACGGATCATCCCTATGCCCACGACTCGGGCGGGGTGCCCGACGAGATCCTGAATCTGACGTGGGAAGACCTGAAATCCTTCCATGACCGTCATTACCATCCTTCCAACGCCTACGTCTTTTTCTACGGAGACGACGATCCCGACCACCGGCTGGCGCTCCTGAACGAGGTGTTCCAGCCCTACGCCTACCGTCCGGCACAGACCCGCATTCCCCAGGTCCCCCAGGCCAACCGGCACAAGCGCCAGGAGATGTGCTACACACCTACCGAAGCCAGCCAGGGTTTCATGACCTGCAACTGGCTGCTGCCTGACGTCCCGGACCGGGCCGAACGGATTCTGCTGAGCATCGCGTCCAGCTGTCTGCTGGGCAGCCCGTCGGCACCTCTCTACAAGACGTTGATCGACTCCGGTTTGGGGGAGGACGTCATTGCCGGCGGCATATCGTTCAACCAGTGCCAGCCCACGTTTACGGTGGGCATGAGCGGTGTCGATCCCGACAACTTCGCCGCAGTGGAAACCCTGATCGACAAGACGCTGGCGGAACTGGTGGCGAACGGGTTCGACGAGGATTTGATTCAGGCGGTGCTGAACTCCACGGAATTCGCCCTGCGGGAGTTTGGCAACGCGTCGTTCCCCAAGGGCCTGGCACTCATGATGAGCGTGTTGCCGAACTTCCTGTACGACCGGCGCACCGGCGCCAACGGTCCCGGGTTCCGGGAATTGCTGGCCCAGGCCAAAGCGCAGATTCTGGGTGACAGGCAAGTACTGCAGGAGGCCCTGCAAGCCCATATCCTGTGCAATCCCCATCGTTCCACCGTCACCCTCATGCCCGATCCGGACGCCGAGACCGCGGCACGCCAGCAAGAGCAGGCACGCCTAGATACGCACGCCCAAACCCTGGATCCGGCGGAGCGGACCGATCTCGCGGAACACAGCCGCTGGCTGCAGGAATACCAGGCAGAGCCTGACACCCCCGAAGCCCTGGCCACCCTCCCGGTACTGGCCCTGTCGGACATTGAGCGGGAAACGCGGGAATACCCCTGCCAGGAGGGTGAGCTCGAAGGCATTCCCTACCTGTCGCACGATGTATTCACCCATGAAATTGTTTATGTCAAGCTTCTGTTTGACCTGCACGCGTTGCCACAGCGCTTTCTGCCCTACCTGGATCTGTTTGAAGCGGCTTTGCGCCAGAACGGCACCGAGAACGAGGACTTCGTCACCTTCAGCCGCCGCATCGCCGGCAAGACCGGCGGCATGGGCGTAAGCGACATGGTGATGGATCGGTACGACGCGACCACATCCGCCGCCTATCTGGTAGCTGGCGCCAAGTGTCTGCTACCCCAATGCACCGACATGGCTTCACTGCTGGCCGACATGCTGGTGCGGGCCCGACTGGACAACAAGACGCGGGTGCAGCAGCTGCTGTTGCAGGCCCGCACCCACATGGAATCCGCACTGATTCCGTCCGGTCATTCCTTCGTGGGCACACGCATGACGGCCAACGCCACGGAAGTGGAATGGCTGGATGAGCTGACGGATGGCATTTCATCCCTGCTGTGGCTGCGTCGCATCACCGAAGACTTCGACCAGCTTTGGCCTGACATCCTGGCCGATCTGGAAGAGATGCGGCGTCTGGTACTGCAGACAGGCAACCTGCTGCTCAGCGTCACGGCTCCCGAGAAGGATCAGGTACACGTCCGGGAAGAACTGAAACGGGTATTGGCGGACCTGCCCCACCAGACACCGCAACTGCACCAATGGACACCTGAACCCATTCCGGAGCAGGAGGCCCTCATTATGCCGGTCCCCGTGAACTACGTGGGCCGTCGGTATAATCTGGCTGATGCCGGCTATGCATATCATGGCGGAGTCAGCGTGATGACCCGTTTGGTCAATACCTCCTGGCTGTGGCCCATGGTACGGGAACAGGGAGGTGCCTATGGCTGCTCCTCCAGCTACAACCGTTTCAGTAGTGAACTGTCATTCGTTTCCTACCGTGATCCCAATATCGGCGAAACGTTGCAGACCTACGATGACACGGCTACCTTCCTGGCCCAGTGCGAACTGGAGCAGGAAGATCTGAACAAACTGATTATTGGCACCTTCGGCGCCATTACCCGCGACTTGCAGCCGAAGGCCCAGGGTGCAGCAGCACTCAGCCGCTATCTGGTCGGCAGCACCCGCGAGATCCGCCAACGTCGACGTGACGAAATTCTGGCTACCGAAACCAAACACTTGCGGCAGCTCGGCGAATTCATGGCAGATGCCCAAGGCAACACCAACAGTGTGGTTATGGGCTCGGAGCATGCTGTAGAGGAGGCCATCAAGAATTTCGGTCTGGACTTCCCCTCCCGTCTCGTCCTGTAGGTGCCAACCATGAATTCCGTAATGGATGCCCCGCGCCAGAACTCCCCCCTGCTGTCTGCAGACCGCCCGCCTATAGGCCACCCCTGGCCCGACAAGGATGCCTGTGAGGCCTGGCATGACGCCATGGCTGCCTACCTGAACCAGCAGGAACCCGGGATCCAGTCGCTGGTCGAGGGGGAGGATGTCAGGAATTGGTCCCGTACCATCGCCCCGGCGACCGCACCCCTGCCCCGGCTGGCAGGCTTGACGGTCGGTGTAAAAGACATTTTTCATACGAACAACTATATGACCCAAGCCGGAACCCGCGTGCCTGCCTATATGCTTATGGGCCAGGAAGCCTCTGTCGTGTCCCGCCTGCGCATGGCCGGGGCCCAGGTAGCCGGCAAGACAGTCACCACGGAGTTCGCCTATTTTGAACCCGGTCCCACCACCAATCCGTGGCATCCGGAGTACACGCCGGGCGGCTCCAGCAGCGGGTCTGCCGCCGGTGTGGCCGCCGGGCTCTTTGACGTGGGACTGGGCACCCAAACGGTAGGATCGGTCATACGCCCGGCAGCGTTCTGCGGCATTCCGGGATACAAACCGTCCTTGGGCCGCATTGCCCGTGACGGCCTCCTGCTTTTCTCGGATACCGTCGATCACGTGGGGCTGCTGACCCGGGACTGGTCTGCCATGCTGACCGTGGCCGCTGAAGTCGTGGATAGCTGGAGGCCGGGATCCCATATCCCGCAACGCCCTGTGTTTGGGCTGATCGAGGATGAATACCTGGAACAGGCAGCGCCGGCCATGATCGGCCATGTGCGCGCCTGGAGCCAGCGTCTGGCGCAGACAGGTTTTGAGATCAGGCCTGTGACTATCTTCGATGATTTTGCCGCGCTCGTAGAGCGCCACCAAGACCTGATTGCGTATGAGTTCAGTGTCCGCCACAAAATATGGTTCAAGTATTGCGAGAAGTACTATCGACCGCGCACAGCGGACCTGATCCGGAAAGGCCAGCAGATTCCCCAGCACCGATGGCAAGAATGCAGGCGCAGCTGCCAGGCCCTGCGGGAGCAGATCCGGTCAGCCATGAGGGAAGCCCAGGTAGACGTGCTCATCAGTCCAGCCGCTGTTGCGACGGCCACACACGGGCTGGAATATACAGGGGATCCTGTCATGAATCTGCCCTGGACGCATGCGGGTCTACCTGTGACGACCATGCCCATGGGACTGGCAGAAGATGACTGCGGGGTCATGTTGCCTGCAGGCGTACAGCTGACGGCGGGCATGGGCAAGGATGAAATGTTGCTTACCCTCTCCCAACATCTTGGCCAGGCCCTGCCACCGCTGGCCAGACTCTGAGGTCCAAACGCCACGTACTGGCAGTCACGCACACAACCACGGAGGCTGCATCTTGTCCCAGGAAACGCTCAAAGTCGATCTGCACATCCATACCCATTTCAGCGTTGACAGTCTGAGCAAGATCCACGTTCTGCTGCAACGGGCCCGGGCCATTGGTCTGGATCGCATCGCCATCACGGACCACAACTGCATTCTGGGGGCCCAGATTGCCCACGAAATGGATCCGGACTTCGTCATCGTGGGAGAGGAAGTCAAGACGGAAGTGGGAGAGGTCATTGCATATTTTGTACAGGAAGAGGTCCCTCGTGGGCTGTCCCTGGAAGAAACCCTTACACGGCTGGAACAGCAGGGGGCCGTGATCAGCATCCCCCATCCTGTGGACCGGATACGCACCTCCGCTTTGGGACCGGTGCATACGCTTGAAATCATCGAGCGGGTGGATGCGCTTGAAGTCAGGAATTCCCGTTGTCTCTGGGCTG
The DNA here is from genome assembly GCA_965200385.1 of Caldilineaceae bacterium. Classification (GTDB taxonomy): domain Bacteria; phylum Chloroflexota; class Anaerolineae; order Caldilineales; family Caldilineaceae; genus Bin34. Next base: position 1,677,670 of record OZ241342.1, on the reverse strand, counting down.
AGGACAATCATCGTGCAGCCCGACTGGCTACACAACACCACAAGCTCGTTACCGCCGGCAGCGATGCCCATATTCCCCAGGAACTCGGCCTTTGCGGGATGTACATGCCGCCCTTCGAGAACAATCCGGACTGTTTCCGGCATGCCCTGGCCCAAGCCCGCCCCTTCGGCCGCGTCGGGCCGTATTGGACCCATCTGGCTTCCAAATACGCCAAGTACCGAAAACGATGGCTGCCTTACGATGCCAGTGCCAGCGAGGTTGACCGGACAGCAACCAGTCCAGTTTGACCAGTGCAGGCCAGAAATATATACAGACAGACACAAGAGCCATCCATCACCCATTTTCGGCCTGCAGGCACTGCCAAGCACTTTTGTTTTGGAGCGGAGTGGACATCAGGATACGTACTACGTTTCCCGGCGTATCAGAACAGGATCCAGCATGTGATGGACATGGATTCTGGCCTGTGGCAAGGAATTCAGACTTGGCGAAACCTACAGCACACAGACTGTTTTTGGGCCCCGGCTGCTCTGATGACTCGGCTGTAGCAGTCGGTACGGCAGTTATCGCATTACTGGTAGGCAAAGCACCACAGAGCCAGATACAGCTGATTCTGTCGTTGGTACTGGCAGCATTACAAAGTGGACGAGATACAAAAGGGATCCTGCTCCGGTTCCGAGAGAGAATTATCTCCAAGCTCTATCTCGATCCTTTTGCTTGCTCTCAGCTGCTTCGAACTGTAGATCTCGCTATGCAAATCTAGACCGTTCGATATTGGGAGGATTCAGCTTGCGTAGACTGATAGAGCAACACGTTTCAGAAGATACATGCCTGTACCCAACCCAGCCTTAAGGGCTGTTTGGAAACTTAAAAGAGTTGGTCGATCCATTACTATATCAAGAACATATTGATTGAATGGTTAGATAATTGGGGACCTATATATTTGGGTACCTAGTGGTGGGATGTGACCTTGTCCGTGTGTACCGGGCCGTCCGGGTTCACGTACCGGTCAGGGCTGCGTAGGTCAAACGGACACCGGCCATGCCCTGGACCTTAATTGGCCATGGCAGGCAAGATGCCCAACCCTCTTTGGTTGTACCGGCCCACGAACTCCTGTACATAGCGATGCAGGTGTTACGGGGACAGGAAGTGATACACGTCCGTGTAACCCCGCTTGCACAGGGCTCAAAAGGACTCGATATCGTTGGTGTGGACGGCACCCACACATACTCCTGGACTCGCTGTGGCTTTTGGGTGCGGAGCGTATCCGGGGCATGACGACGGAGTACCGTTCCTGATGGACTGGCTGTGGTGGGTCTTGGGGACGGGGGCCTTGCTGCTGTGGCTGCGCCGGTTCGGGCACGTCAAGGCCGATCCGCCGGGGCCGGTTGCGCCAGCCGTGTGTCGTACCGCTGTACCCGTTCCACGAACCGCAGTCAGCTGGCTTGCGTCTGCACGACGTCGGATGCGCCCGTGAGCCGGAGTGCCCGCAACGTCTCCTGCCGCAGCCGGTCCGGGACCGCTGTCAGCGGCCCGTCCGTGACGTAGAGCAGCAGGGACACACGCCCCGGTTGTAAAGGGGATTACATACGCGTAGACACCGGTAGGGGCGGGGGCGTGTAACGGCACGGCCTGGAGGCAGGCTCAGGTCCTCACCCCGACCCGGAAGCCCCCTCATGACCACCTGGCGCGCCGGTCCCGGCCAGGCATTGCGCAAGGGCCGAAGCCGGGTGCAGGCGGTAGACCCATGCGGCGACGAATGCCAGGCCGAAGCGTGGTTCGGCGCCCGGCGCTGGCCCCACGGCCTACACTGTCCCGACGGCGACGGCCGTAACGTATCGCCCCGGTCCCTCGAATGACCGACACCGTTGTGTCACTGCCACCCGTGCCAACGGGATGGCACCGTCATGCACAACGCGCAGCGGTCCCTGGCGCAGGGGGCTCTCGCGTTCTGCCTCCTGCGCACCCATCTGCAAGGCATGTCCAGCCTGCAACGGCGCCGGGACCTGGGCGTGACGCCGCAGACCGCCTGGCACCGGGCCCATCGCATCCGGGAAGCCGGGCACAACGCTACGGGCCGGTGCGGTGGCCCGGTGGCAGCCGCTGCGATCTACGTGGGCGGGAAAGCGCAAAACAAGCACGGCGCCCGCAGGCTACGGGCCGGACGGGGCCCTGTAGGCAAGACGGCGGTGGTCGGTGTCAAGGACCGACCCACCGGGTAGACGCGGCGGTGGCAGTCTCCAAGGATGGCTATCTGCTAATGTGGCACACGCAATGATGTTGGCCTGGAGTAAGCCATAGCACAACAAGAGCAGTATGAACCGGTCGCAGACCAACGGCGACACCGACTGACGGGACAGTCGGTTGGCTTCAGGGCACAGTACCCCATTACGGCATCAAAGCGACAAGGGAGCTGGCAAAGGCAAGTGTCAGGAAGAACGACTGGCCAGTGCCCGTGGATGGCGATTCATCCGATCCAACAGATACAGTCCCGCTAACCCCAGCAAGAAGGTGGTACCCAAATAGCCTATGAGTATGGTCTGCCAGGCGGATATCTGCATCAGGCCATGAAGTTGGTCCTGCCAGGCGCGCAGGGACAAAGACCAATGTTGCATGATGGCGGAATCCAGGATGCGGTTCGTGACCGAGACAAGTCGGGGCAGTTGGACAAAGAGAAGATGAGCGATGAGCGACGGCTGTTGCCACAGCGAACTGATGGCCATCAGGAGGCTGGTACAAAGGATCAGGATGGGAGCTACCAGCAAACCCAGTTGTTGATCCTGCGACAGTCCAGTCCGGGAATGCCTGGCCGGCAGTGAAGCAATGCTGTCTTCCAGTTTCTGGGCAAAGCGCACAGAGGGAGTGACCACGATGCCCGCTTTGAACTGGCGATCGACTTTCTGCAATCGCTCCCAGGTCGCATGGCAATGATCGCAACTGGCCAGATGATCCATAAGCCGCTGCCGGTCCTGCGCTGAGATGGAACCATCCAGCTGAGAAACCATCAGCTCCGTGAAGTGCTGATGGTTCACGGTACTGACACCTGCAGATAACGTCAACATGAGGCCAGGGTCCGTTGCGTGGCGGGTGTCATCCCGGCACCAGAGGCAGTTCCAGCAGCTGGTCCAGGTTCGCCGCAGAGGGGGTGGCTCCACGGGGATGGCGCTGCTCGTACAGCTTGGCTATCTGGATGCGGCCCCGGTACAGGCGGGACTTGACGTTGGATACCGAAGTGCGGGTGATCTCGGCGATTTCGCTGACCCCCAGCTCATTCCAGTAATGAAGGACTATGGTTTCCCGATAGGTGGCCGGAAGAGCCGAAACCAGGGACAGGACCTCGGCCTGCCGGTCGCGGCGGGCAAAGGTGCTTTCCGGATCTATGGCCGGGTCCGAGACAGGAATGAACTCGTACATGGACAAATCCATCTGTGACGCGGGATTCCGCTTGCGGTACCGCAGTTTGTCCATGCAGCAATTGCGGGTGATGGCAAAAATCCAGGTACTGTAGCGGCCCTTGGTGCAATCCAGGCGATCAAGGCGTGTCCAGGATTTCAGGAAGGCGTCATGGACGGCATCCTCGGCATCCTCCCGCACCCGCAACATGGGCCATGCGTACCGTATCAGGGCCAAATAGTATTCCATGAAGAGCGCACCATAGGCCTCGTGATCGCCGGCGCGCGCCTGACGGAGAAGATCGTCCTGTCTTAAGCGAGGGTCGTCTTGTTCGTCTTGTGTGATCATGACCGGAGAATTCAGCTGCAAGTGGTTACCCAAAGTTACGTTCCCATGCTGCCATTGGTTGCAACAGGCTGGAAATCCTGGCCCGTTCTTGATCATTATATGCGACGGAAGACTATACTGTTGCATGGCATCACCGCTTGAGGCCAGTTGGCGCGAGCGCAGGAACGACATTTTCACGGGGAAGAGATAACCAATGCATACCACGTATCCCCTGACGGCCATCGTGGGTCAGGATCGTATGAAGCGGGCCTTGATTCTCAACGCCATCAATCCGCAGATAGGCGGCGTCTTGATCCGCGGCGAACGCGGTACCGCCAAATCCACTGCGGCCCGTGCCCTGGCGGCTCTGTTGCCCCCTATTGAGGTAGTGTCGGATTGTCCCTTCAATTGCGATCCGACCAAGCCAACGCAGGGGTGTGAACAGTGCCAGCGCTACTGTGATGTCAGCGAAATGACCATTCTCAGCAAGCCAACGGCCTTCGTCGACCTGCCTGTGAGCGCCACCGAAGACCGGGTGGTAGGGACCCTGGATATCGAACAGGCGATCCAGAAGGGCCAGAAACACTTTGAACCCGGTGTGCTGGCGGCAGCCAACCGCGGCGTCCTGTACGTGGACGAAGTCAACCTGCTGGATGATCACGTGGTAGACCTGCTCCTGGATTCGGCCGCCATGGGGATCAATACCGTGGAGCGTGAAGGGATTAGCGTGCAGCATCCCTCACGCTTCGTACTGATTGGTTCGATGAATCCCGAAGAGGGTGATCTGCGTCCCCAGCTGCTGGATCGCTTTGCCCACGCCGTCGACGTAACCGGCATCAACGATCCCATAGCCCGGGTCCAGATACTGCAGCGGCGCCTGGCGTATGACGACCATCCCGACCAGTTTGTGGAGAACTGGATTGGGGAGGAGAAGTCCTTGGGGGAACGAGTTGTGGCCGCCCGCGAGGTGTATGACGAGGTTGCGTACTCCCAGCAGGACCTTTACACCATTGCTGCCCTGACAACCAATTTCGGTGTCGACGGGCACCGGGCCGACATTGTCATTCTGAAGACCGCACGGGCGCAGGCCGCCCTGGAAGGGCGGACGCACATTACTTCCCAGGATATTCTGAGCGCGGCCGAACTGGCCCTGCCCCATCGCATGAAGAAGCAGCCCTTCCAGGATGCGTACCTCAATCCTGACCATCTGCAGAAGAACATGGAGCAGGCCGAGGCCACGGCCCAGCAGATGGTGGATGACGACAAGGCGGCTACCGAAGAAGTGGAAGGGACCACTTCGTCAGATGAAAAAAAAGTGACACGGACGATGACTCGACGGTAACCGACCAGCAGGAACAGGGTGAAGGAGACTTCATCCAGCCTGATGGTAATATGCCCCAGAGCTCATCGTCCGCCGATCGTCAGGGAACGCAAAAGCAGGTGGAGGTAGGCGAGCAGATAGACATCCAGCGCGTCGCTTCGCCTTTGGACAAGATGACCCGGGAAAGAGCGGGCAAACGCTCCTATTCCCGGACCAACCGCAAACGGGGCCGGTACATCAAGGCGGTACCGGCCGGGCCCAGACCGGAAGACGTGGCCTTTGACGCCACCTTGCGCGTGGCAGCCCCGTATCAGAAACAGCGCCGGGAAGAGAACGCCGACAGTGAACTGGCCCTGCAGCTGAAAATGAATGACCTGCAGAAGAAGATCCGGGTGCGGCGGACCGGCAACCTGATTCTCTTTGTCGTCGACGCCAGCTGGTCGATGGCGGCCAGCGAGCGCATGGAAGCCACCAAGGGCGCTATCTTCAGTTTGCTGATCGATGCCTACCAGCGGCGTGATCAGGTGGGACTGGTCGTCTTCCAGCGCGACAAGGCCCGTTTGGTCTTGCCGCCCACCAGCAGTGTGGAATTGGCACAGAAAGCGCTCGTGGATCTGCCCGTGGGAGGCAAGACGCCCCTGAGCAGTGGCTTGTATGTCGCCTGGCAGGTGTTTGAGAACGTACAGCGCCGGGAACCCGACATTCAGCCCATGATGGTGTTGCTTACGGACGGGGCGGGCAACGTAAGCATGACAGGCCAGCCGGCCCAGGAAGAGGCCATGCGTATTGCGGAACTCTACGTCCATTCCGACGTGCGTTCGGTGGTGATCAACATGGAACACTCCGCCTTCGACCGCGGCTTGGCCAACAAGCTGGCCGCGGCCCTGCACGCCCAGTGTTTCAATTTGCCTGATCTGAAAGCGGAAACGCTGGTGCAAACTGTCCAGGGTATTATCGATTGACGATCCGAGAGCGCATCACGTCAACTGTAGTGGAAACACCTGACAGGAGACTCTGCCTGTTGTAAACGGAGCGAGCGTCTGGGCCAGACAGCAAACAGAAGTCTGCAGGGTACCCGCTACCCCAACGTGCAACTTCCTGCCTGCCATAAAGGAAACACGCCATGACTGACCCCAAGGCCGGTCCTGAATCGGGCGCCCACTCCCGCCTGTGGCCGGGATCCAGTCGGCTGGAGTCCCTGCCCTGGTGGTTGCTGGTGGTCATTGGCGGGGGGCTTCTGTTTCTGTATCTGGTGCTGACCAACAGCCAGGTCAGTCAGACTTTCTGGTTCATTTCCGGTCAGAAGCCCGAATTGCTCGCGGCTGGCCAGGTCCTGTTCAAGGGTCTGGTGATCACCATTACGGTCACCCTCTGTGCCTACACACTGGCCGTGTGTATTGGCGTGACGTTCGGACTCATGCGTTCCTCCCGCAACCCGCTCCTGTTCAATCTAGCCTCGCTGTACGTTGAGGTTACCCGGGGCATCCCCATGCTGGTGCTGTTGCTGTATATAGCCTTTGCGCTCACTCCCCTGCTGGTAAACGGCCTGAGCATGTTGGGTCTGCCCATCACGATCCGCAACATACCCAACGAAGCCCGGGCCATTCTGGCCCTGGGCATAGGCTATGGTGCCTTTTCCGCCGAAATCTTTCGCTCGGGTATCCAGTCGGTAGGGGTGGGACAACGGGAAGCCGCCCAGTCCCTGGGGCTTTCCTATGGGCAGTCCACACGCTTCGTGATCCTGCCCCAGGCCGTGCGCAACGTCTTGCCGGCCCTGGGCAATGACTTCATTGCCATGATCAAGGATTCTTCCCTGGTGGCCGTACTGGGTGTCCAGGACATGACCCAGCTGACCCGACTGTATTTCAGCAGCAATTTTCTTTATATGCAGTCACTGACGGTCCTGGCCGTCATGTACCTTGTGCTGGTACTGCTGCTCACGCGGGGTGTCCGCTACATGGAGTTTCGCCTGCGTCAGGGCAGCCACTGAGCCCATTCCGCTACAGTTCGTCCCGGAACGAAGGCAACGGCCCCTTCTGTATCAGGGTGATGATTTCCGCCATGATGGCCACTGCGATCTCGGCCGGCGTTTGCGCCCCCAGATTGAGGCCGATAGGCGCGTAGACGTTGGCCAACTGGGCTTTGGTGATCCCTTTCTCGGTCTGGAGCAATTCAAAAACGGCCCGAATGCGGCGCTTGCTCCCAATCATGCCAATATAGGGTAGTGGATCGTACAGCAATTCGGCCAGACAGGCCACGTCGTACTGATGCCCGCGCGTCACCAGAGTCACAAAGGTGTGGTCGTCCAGCTGGTCCTGACACCGCAGGGAACGCAAGGCCGGCAGGAAATCCGCCGCCAGCACCTGATCCGCCTGTGGAAAGCGCTGCGCATGCGCATATTGGGGACGATCGTCCAGGACCGTGACCGTAAAGTCACACAGGGTACCCACCGCCGCCAGGGGCACCGCGATATGTCCAGCGCCTACGATAAGGAGATGGGGCGGTTTCTGGTGTACTTCGACAAACAGGTCCAGTTCAGTCCCGTGGTCCACCACGCTGAGGGTGCGGTGACGTCGTTCCCGGATGGCCTCCCGTACCCGTTCCACGGCCATCGCCGTCAGCTGCAGGTCACCGGCACTGGCGCGTTCCGGGTCCAGCCACACCAGGCACTGCGCACCCGGGCTGTACCGGGTCACAACGGGGCCATGCAGGGCCGTAAGGGTCACCAAAGCGACCGCTTCCCGGTTCTGTACAGCCTGCACCAGCTGGCCCAGCAGATCCGGTTTCATAATATGGACTCGCGTGCACGGCCCAGACCCAACCGGGCCCCACTTGCGTAAAGGGCGGCAGGGCATCCCGACCGTGCCCAATACCATTGCTCTGATTTCAGCATCGTGGCAATGACGTCCCCTGGCGGCAATCGGGTATTTTCAACACACGGGAACAGCCCGTCACTGGCTGCCGTCAGCAGGGGCACAGCGTTCCACAAACACGTTCATGATGCCCCCGCACACGCCCAGGCTTTCCATGGAGATGTCTTCGGTCAGATCGACCCGGACGTTGCGGGGTACGCCGTCCTGGATGACATCCATGCCGGCCCGGATCACATCCGCCTCACCACAGCCACCACCAATGGTTCCTGCGTGCAGGCCCAGAGGATGAATGATCATTTTGGCGCCCACCTCGCGGGGTACGGAACCCTTGACCATGGTGATGGTGGCCAAGGCCACGGGGACTTCCTGGGCGGCCAGCTCCTGGAGTTTTTGGTAAAGGGGCAATGACATGGTCTTACACCTGTCTCTGGTCAAATTCTGTTCGGATTCTACGATATTGTTCAGGTGTATCCACATCTTGCAGCACGTCAGGCGACGCCACCTCAACATAGCGCACTGCCAGATCCGGACTGCGCATGACACTGCGCAACGACGCGGCCGGGGGCAAGGCCAGGATCCGGGACCAGAGGCACGCGGGAATCACAAAGGGATGGCCCCGGCGCCGGTTATGGCTGGGATAGATGACCGTGTCCGGATAGTTCAAGGCAGTTTGCACCAGAGCCTCCACCGTGGAGACAGAGACCAGAGGCTGATCTCCCAGTGCCATAAGACACCCCGGCCAAGGTGTGGGACCGGAGTCCTGGTACTGCAGCCAGCGCAAGGCACAGTGAATGGAACTGAGCATTTCCCCCTGCTGATAACGGAGATTGAACAGCAACTGTACGGGACGCGGTCCCAAGGAAGCGGCAATGCGGGTGGCCTCGTGGCCCAGCACACAAACGACGGGCGTACACCGGGCTGCAACCATAGCATCCAGGACACCGGAAAGCAGCGTACCCTGGCCCCATGCCAGCAATTGCTTCGGGGTACCCATCCGGCGCGAGAGGCCGGCAGCGGGGACGATAGCTGGCAACACGATCCGGTCTGTACTCACTGTCCCGCAGGCCAGGGACTCTCAATGACCATTCTCAAGCCTGAAACCGAAGCCCCTGATGGTCGTGATGTACTGTTTGCCCTGGCTGGCGGCTGCCAGGCGCTGGCGCACCCGGCTCACCAGGCGGTCAATATTGCTGTCAGGCACGGGATCGATTTCGTCCGGCCAGACTTGCAAAGCTATTTCATCCTTGCTGACGGCCTGCCCACGGCGCTCGTAGAGGTATTCCAGCAAGGCAAACTGCTTGAGGCTCAATGGGGGATCCAGCGGTATCCTGTTCACCAGCACCTGGCGGGTAGGCGGATGCAGATGCAGGGTGTCCGGGAATTCAGCCTGTTCCAATTCCAGATTGGTCATCGTCGCGGACGGATCGGCAAAACGGAAGCGGGTTTGGGCAAACGCCACGATATCCCCGTCCGACAGCGCAACGCGCGCGTGAGGGTCGACCCGTTGGTGGTTGAGCGTGATCCCGTTCTTGCTGCCGCCATCCACCACAAAGAAAACATTGCCCTCGCGCGTTATGGTAGCATGCTGACGCGAGGCAAATTTGTCCTCCAGGACTATGTCACAGTCTGGCGCCCGCCCTACGACAAGGATGTTCCGGTCCAGCGTCACTTCCCGGCCCTTGTGGGGTCCATCCAGACAGATCAGGGTTCCGCTATAAGCCATAACACACCTGTGCCAGCCGTTTTATCCATGCGTGTCCGCCCAAATCTACCCTTACTCCCGTATGCTACAATGGCGCGGAACAGCGTGCAAGAAAGCAGGTGTCTCCAGCCGGCAGCCAGTCCCGTACTGAGTGTCGGCTTTCCCCGGTAACACGAGCATCCGGTTACGGTCCCGGCAGGTCAAACGAAAGGACATGAGCGAAGCCGCATACGGATATCCCTCGTTTGTGGGCCATCGCATTGGCCGCTTCCACATATCGCGGAAGATCGGCAGTGGCGGTGCCTCTACCGTGTACCAGGCCTATGACGCGGTGGATGCTCATAGCGTCGCTCTCAAGGTGATGCTGCCCGGGTCCGATGAGATTGCACGCCAGCGTTTCCAGTACGAGACCCTGATAGCCAGCCGACTCAGGCATCCCAACATCGTACAGACGTACCAGGTAGGGAATTTCACCGAGTACGACGTGGGCTACATCGCCATGGAACTCGTGTACGGTGACACCCTGGAAGGTCTGCTCAAGAAAGTTCCCCAGCTGAATTTCGTAGAGGCCTGCTGCTTGCTGGCTCCCATCGCCCGTGCCCTGGCCTATGCACACAACGAAGATCTGGTGCACAGGGACGTCAAGCCCAGCAATATTCTGCTCCGGCCTTCCAGCCTGCATGACGAACACCATATCCTGATCGCGTCCCTGGATTATCCGTTTGTGCCTCTCCTTTCGGACTTCGGCATTGCCTGGGCCATTGATATGCCGGAACTCACCCTCACCGGCCGTACCGTAGGTTCCCCTACCTACATGTCGCCGGAACAATGTTCCGGCAGTGGGCCTGTAGATGCCCGCACCGACATCTATGCCCTGGGCGCCGTGCTCTACCGCTGTGTGGTAGGTAAGAATCTGTTTGCCGGTACCACTTCCGAAATCCTGTACAAGCAGGTTCACGTGGACTTCGAGGAGGAAAACCACAACCTGGAACAGGTGTCCCTGCCCGACGATCTGCGCCTCCTGCTCCGCCAGTGCTTGGCCAAGGAACCCGGGGAACGGGTGCAAACTGCCCAGGAACTGACAAAGCGGCTGGAGGCGATCGGAGCCAGCACCGAGATAGGTCCCCAGGGCTTCGCCGTTCAGGCCGAGGCGCTGGATACCCAGACCATGCCCTATCTGGACACCTCACCGAAACTGCAGGGGGAGAAAAAACGACGCTGGACGCTGGGCCGCAGCCGCACTACGCCGGAACAATGGCGTACATGGACCGTCTCATCCGGTGCCCTGGTGTTGCTGGCCACGATGATTCTGCTGATTGTGGGACAGGTCAACAACGCTGCCCGTCCCAACTGGAATTTGCCCCTGGTCAACCGGACACCGGACACCGGCCCCGGTGCAGACTCGATACTGGCCCCTGATTCAGAGGAACCTGCCGATACACTGGGCCTGGTGGCGACACCGCCCTTGCCCCAGATTGCCCCCGTACCCATACTGCCCCCCGGAACACCGTCTGCGGTGCCCTATGCCATTGTCATTCCCGCAGAAGGCATCAATGTCCGTTCCGGGCCGGGTATCCAATACCCTATCCTGCTCATACGGGTACATCAGGCTCGGCTGGATATCACCGGCGTGGATTCAACCCTGGGCTGGTGGGAAGTTGACTTGAGCCAGGAGCTCAACACAGAAGGCGCCCGTGGCTGGGTCGCCAGCACAGTCGTATCGGCCCGCAACGTGCAGCAGGTATTGCCCGTCAGCGTGGTTTCACCTACACCATTCCCTACAGCTACACCCACCCCTTTACCTACCGCCACGCCTACCCGGACAGCCATCCCCACGGCTACTTTCACGCCAACCCCCATCCCCCTGGCCTACTACGACGTATGTCGTGACTTCGGTCTGTACCGTCCCTTCAAGGATTTGTTTGAGAACTTCAGTGCATACGAACAGTTTGGCTGCCAGTCTTCGGCTGTACAGACAGACGACATGTTCCTGCAGGAATACCAGTGGGGTACACTCCTGTACATGGTCGATTCCAATCGTGTGTACGTCGGTCATATCAAGGATGACCGCACCAATCGCAGACGCGTTCAGCCGGAAGCCCAGATTTCCTTCTTCGCTTATCCGGCATGGGACATCTTCCATACCCTGCCCGATGACATGAAGCCGATTCTGGCAGATGGAACGTATGGCGACGTGGACCCGGACAACTTTTTTGAACCCTTTCTGCTGCTTCTGGATCACCGCACAGCCAGTGATCAGCTCAGCCTGCGCGACCGCCTGGGCCCACCTCTGACTTCCACTCGCAGGGTGGAAACTGGTATCCAGCGCTTCGAGAAGGGCATACTGATGCTTGTGGAAGAGGAAGAGCAAGAGCCCTTCATTCTCCAGTTCGGCAAGCTGGAACGTTCCGATTTCAAATAGCCTGGTCTGCAGTGTGAGAATGGAAGCAACGCAAGCCAGTACTCCTCAATGGTTTTGCCCATCCCAGGATACAGCGCCAGGAAACCCATGAAGGCTGTCATACAACGTGTCTCTACCGCCTGTGTACGTGTTGAAGGTCACAAGGTGGGGGAAATCGGCCAAGGTTTGGTGGTCCTGCTGGGTGTAGCGCAAGGCGACACGCCGGAGCAGGCCATATACATCGCAGACAAGATTCGCGGCCTGCGCATTTTTGCGGGCCCGGACCATAAAATGACACTGAGCGTTCAGGATGTCCAGGGTGAGATTCTGCTCATCAGCCAATTCACTTTGCTGGGGAATACACGCAAGGGAATGCGACCGAGTTTCTCCGCAGCGGCTCCCAGGGATCTGGCTGAGGAACTGTATCTCCAGGTCCGTCAGAGGCTGGCAACACACGTACCGGTCAAGACCGGCATCTTCGGAGCCATGATGGAAGTAGACTTGACCAATGACGGTCCCGTGACCCTGGTCCTTGATTCAGTCTGATATGGAATCTTTCATCCCTGATCCCCTGACCACCAGCCATAAAAGGCTGGACTGGTGCCCGTCCGCCTTGCAGCTCTATCTGTGGATCTTGGCCGCTATGGCGGTGGGCGGTGTCGTCTGTGTCGGTCTGGGGTCACTTTTCGCTGTCGAAGGCCAAGCCCTGGTGACGGCCTACGCCAGCGGGACGGCCTTTATGCTGCTGGGCATCTTGGGCACGATCCTGCAATGGGCCCGGTCCAACATACCGGGACGCATTCTGGTTGTTTTGATCCTGGCCCTGCTGCATGCTGTCGTGATCTCCGCCCTGGTGTTCGCGGCACAGGTCAATGCGACCCAGGCCTCCACAGCCCAAGCCACCCAAACCATCCTCTTGGGCGGCGCGGTCCTGGCCCTGCTTGGTGTGGCCTGTTTCCTGCCATCGGTACGCCAATGGCTCGCAGGGCAGATTCCGATAGATCCGGACAACTTTGCCCATGCGTACCTCCTGGCCGCCGGCGTTGCCGCCACCGGCTGGGCCCTGCTGAGCCTGATCCCCTTCCAGCAGCCCCTGCTGTACGGGATGATGGAGGATGGTCTACCGTCTGATGAACCGCTGACAACACCCTTGCTGACCAATGTGTCGCTTGTTTCCATGACGGTGTGGAGCATACCGGCCGCCTTTCTGGCCGCAGGGTTTGGCGTGACCCGGAGTCTGCGTCAGACGCTGGCCCGCCTGGGCATCAAGCGTACGCCGCGCCACCACATCGCAGCCGGTGTAGTGGCGGCTATGCTGCTGGTGGTCGCCGGCTTGCTGCTCAATCCCCTGATTCAGGGCATCTGGACCTATTTCGGCTGGCCGGTAACAGATCTGCAGGCCTTTGCCGAACTCTCGAATCTTCCGGTCGATCCCCTGGGCATGCTGATAGTCGGAATAAGCGCCGGGGTGAGTGAGGAATTGCTGGTCCGCGGTGTGCTGCAACCTCGGTTGGGCCTGGTCATGGCCAATGTCCTGTTTGCCCTGGGGCACGCCTTCCAGTATGCGGCTGACGGCCTCCTGATCGTCTTGGCGCTGGGGCTGGTTTTCGGATTTATGCGCCAGCGCTGGGGGCTGATCCCAGCCATCATCGGCCATGCCCTGTACGACATCTTTCTGCTGGCACTGGCTGTTCTCTTGCCCGAAATCGTGTACTGACGGAGGCCGTTGCATGAACGATTCGCCCGCCCAAATCCAGGCAATCGTGCAAACGGAAGCGAGTCTGCTGGAAGATTACCTTCTCCACAACGAAGTGTACCGCCCAATCCAGATCAGCGAATTCGGCAACCAAATTCATGTCATGTCGCTGGGTGATTTTCTGGAATACCGGGCCGTCAGCGACACGCTGGGCCTTGCTACGGACAAACTCAACAGTGATCAGGCAGAAACCTGGCAAGATCTCTTGCGCGTCTTTCAGGCCCAGGCCGAACGGCTGGGCGCCCGTGAAGTGAAGGCCCGCCTGGACAGCCTGCGTTGGAACATGGAAGACTGGGGCAAGGAGGATGGCCTGAATCAGCGTTTTTATGCTGCGGCCATGAGTCAGCGCACCCGCATGCAGCGCGTAGGGGATATGTTTGGCTGGTTTGGGCTTGAGGCTATCCTGATCCAGGCCGATACACGCATCAGGAACCTGACCGTAGAAGGCCCCTTTATCTGGGCACAAACCTACAAAGAGGCGTACCCACCAGCTGACTACTGGTTTCTTTACCGCCAGACGCGCTGACGCTGTGTATGGTGGTCCCGGTGCCAGCAGCAGGTGGATGACGTTGGCACCATAGTTCTCTGGGGCCGGCTGGAAAGATACATGGCGTACAAAACGTACGTAGACAAAATAGATCCCGCCTATACGTCACAAACCTGCAACCACTGTGGTGTAGCCAGGAAAGCAAATGCAGGGTTGGCGTTTGGTGGGGGCGGGCTATGAGCCCATCCCGCTGTGGGAAGCGGGCGGGCAGATTGGCGGGGCTCTGGTCTTGAAGTCTGGCTGGTGAAACCAAACAAGTACAGCAGCCGGTAACCCAACATCAGCGACAACAGGGTGCCCGGTGGCACGCGGGTGGCGGACCCGGACACCCCGATCCGGCTTGATGTCAACAGACTAGAACCATTGCCCGATCAGCGCCAGCAAGGTGCCGTCTTCCTGCATGGATTCCAGAGCCGCATTAATGACGGGGGTCAGATGACTCCCTTTGGCGAGAATGAAGCCCAGCTTCTCGTCCTGTACGGCCACCCCTGTGGTCTTGAGTTTGTCGGCATTGGCCCCCACATAACCCTGGCCGGCTACGTTGTCGATCATGACCGCATCGACATCGCCATTGATCAGGGCCTGCACCGCCGTCCCGAACTGGTCATAGGCCACGATGCGCGCCTCGCCCACCAAGTCCAGGGACGCGTAGTAATTGGTGGTGCCCAACTGGGTACCAAGCACCAGGGCTTCCATCGCAGCGAATTCTTCAGGTTCCGCGAAGCGCTCTTCCGCGGCAACCACCAGCAGCACCTGTTCCGACTGGATGTAGGGCCGGGAAAAGTCGACGTGTTCCCTGCGTGCGGGCGTGATGGTAATGCCATCCGCACCTATGTCGAAGGCCGCGAACTCGCCTTCCCCGGCCATAAGAGCCACCATGGCATCCCAGCTGGTCTCAATGAAGACGGGCACACAATTGAGACGGGCACAGATCGCGGCAAACACATCGTAGTCGAACCCGATGGCTGCGCCGGTTGCGGTATCAATATAGTTGAAAGGCTGGTACGCGTTTTCGACGGCAATACGCAATGCGCAACCGCCCAGATCCGGCAACGCGCCCTCGTGGCCGGGTGTTACCTCACTGCAGGGTACCGGCGCCGTGGCTTCCGGGACTACACAGCCTGCGACCAGGGCCATGGCCAGCAACATGGCCACAAAGACAAGACGATTTTTCATGATGGTTCTCCAAGTTTGTACATGGGCAACAAGACACACAAGATGCAATCATTATGCAGTACAACGCAAGGCGCCCGACCTCAGTCGTTCTGCATATGCTTCTCTCCGGGCTACCCGGCCAAGTTGATCCCCATTAGCGTGGTGAGTCTGGGTCAGTCTTCCAGGGTACTCGTGTCGCCCAGGGGCTGGCCCAGGGCCTGGGCCTTGAGCAGGCGGCGCATGATCTTGCCGCTGCGCGTCTTGGGCAGTGAAGGCGTAAAGGTGATGTCCTGGGGTACGGCAATAGGCCCTACTTCCGTGCGGACATGCAGCTTCAGCTCATCCAGCAGGGCATCCGAGCCTTCCACATTCTCGTTGAGGATGCAGTGGGCACTGATTCTGTTGCCCCGCAGTTCGTCGGGCAAGCCGATCACAGCGGCTTCAGCCACCTTGGGATGACTGACCAGGGCACTTTCAATCTCGGCTGTGCCCAGCCGGTAGCCACTGACCTTGATTACGTCATCCATACGCCCGATAACCCAGATATAGCCGTCCTCGTCGCGGCGTGCGCTGTCCCCGGGGAAATACCATCCCTGTTCCTTGAATTCAGACCAATACTGCTCCACGTACCGGTCAGGATCGCCCCAGACCGTACGCAGCATGCCCGGCCAGGGCTGCTTGAGCACCAGGGATCCTTCTTCGTTCGCAGCACAGGAGTTGCCCTGCTCATCCACTACGTCGGCGACAATCCCGGCAAAAGGCAGAGTAGCGCTGCCAGGCTTCAGGGGTACGGTAACCGTAGGCGTAATCATGAAGCCACCGGTTTCCGTCTGCCACCACGTATCTATAATCGGGCATTGTTCCTTGCCTATGACCCGGTGGTACCAGCGCCAGGCTTCCGGATTGATCGGTTCCCCGACTGTACCCAGAATGCGGAGAGAGGACAGGCTGTGGCGTGCAGGCCATTCATCACCAAAGCGCATCAGACCGCGTATGGCCGTCGGTGCGGTGTACAGGATAGAGACGGCATAGCGGTCCACGATTTCCCACCAGCGGTCAGGTTCCGGATAGCCGGGCGCACCTTCGTACATCACGCTGGTCGCACCCACAATGAGGGGACCGTAAACGATATAGCTGTGTCCTGTAATCCAGCCGGGATCGGCAGCGCACCACCACACGTCTTCCTCCTTGAGATCGAAGGTGTACGTGAGCGTAGTCGTAATCTGCACCTGATAGCCACCGTGCGTATGCAGGACGCCCTTGGGCCGGCCTGTGGTGCCAGACGTATACAGGATAAACAGGGGATCTTCCGCGTTCATGACCTCGGTTTCACACTCGGGCCTGGCTTCAGGCTGGGCCATCAGATCGTGCCACCAGAGATCGCGGCCTGGCACCATCGTAATGGGCTGTTCCGTGCGCTGAAACACGACTACCTTGTCCACCAGGTCACACCGCTGCAGGGCAGCGTCCACGATCGCTTTCAAGTCGACCGTCTTGCCGCGTAGCCAGGCCCCGTCACAGGTGACCAGCACCCGGCTGCGGCAGTCTTCGATGCGGCTGGCCAGGGCCTGTTCGCTGAAACCCCCGTACACGACGCTGTGGACGGCCCCAATCTTGGTGGTGGCCAGCATGGCAATGGCCAACTCCATGACCCGACCCATGTAGATGGTGACAGTATCACCCTTTCCTACACCCAGGTTCTTCAGGACATTGGCAAAGCGATTCACTTCCTGCCAAAGGCGCAGGTAACTGTAGGTTTCCGTTTCGCCCTGCTCGGATTCCCAGATAAAGGCCACCTTGTTCTTGCGCCAGGTCTGGACATGGCGATCCAGGGCATTGAGAACAATATTGGTGGCTCCATCCGCAAACCACCGGTAGAAGGGTGCCTCGCTGTCATCCAGCACCTGGGTAAAGGGCTGGTACCAGTCCAGCAACTCCCGGGCCCGTGCCGCCCAAAAATCCTCGGGGCTGGACAGCGCCTGCTCACGCACGGCCAGATAATCAGGCACGTTGGCCTGGCTGACTACAGCCGCGGAGGGAGGAAAGATCTCGCTCTGGCCCACCACAAATTCCTGATCAGCACTCATAATCATGCTCTCCCTTGGTGATATGAATCCTTCTTGGTGCACAGGCATCGCGGCAAACAGCAGGGCCCAGGCATTGCAGCCGGGGCTACATGCCCCAAACGCCGCGATCACTGTCGGCAAGTCACAATCCAGCCCCATTCTAGGGATTTCTGCCCGCCCTTTCAACCATCCGTTGGTCCTGTCCGATCCAACAAACAGGAGCCGCCGGGGTGCAGTCCGGCCCTGTCAGTCCAGTGCAGCATGTGTACGGTGCCACCAGTGCGCTTCCCTACAGACTATGTGCTCGCCTGAACCAGTTCCGCAAGCTGCTCAGGATGATCCGCTACCTGAATGCCATGTTCCCGGAACATGGCGATCTTGTCGGCTGCCGAGGTGCCGGACCCTCCGGAAACGATCGCCCCGGCATGCCCCATGCGCTTGCCTTCCGGTGCCGACAGACCCGCTACGAAGCCAAACGCCGGTTTGCCCAGGTGCTTCTGAATGTACGCCGCCGCTTCCTGTTCCGCCGTGCCCCCGATTTCACCAATGATAATGACGTTCGCGGTCTCCGGATCGTCCCGGAACAATTCCAGCACTTCAATGAAGTTGGTACCGTTGATCGGATCGCCCCCTATGCCTACTACGGAACTCTGCCCTATGCCGCGTGTTGTCAGGGCATAGGCGACTTCATAGGTCAACGTCCCGGAACGGCTCACGATACCCGTCGTGCCCTGCCGAAACAGGTGGTTGGGCATAATGCCCATTTTGGACTTGCCTGGCGAAATGATGCCGGGACAGTTGGGTCCCAGCAGGCGGCATCCCCGCAGGCGTACGTACTCGCGGACCCGAATCATGTCATGCACGGGCACGTGTTCCGAGATGCAGCAGATGAGGGGCACACCGGCATCAGCGGCCTCCAGGATGGACTCCGCGGCAAAGCGGGCAGGGACGAAAACAATGCTGGCATCCACCTGATGCGCGGACACAGCTTCAGCCACCGTATCGTATACGGGCACGTCCAGCGTGCAGGTCCCTCCTTTGCCCGGGGTTACACCACCCACCACCCGGGTGCCATACTCAATCATGCGGGCCGCGTGGAAATTGCCCTGCCGCCCCGTGATGGCCTGGACGATAATCCGGGTCTGTTCATCTATCAGGATGCTCATTCAGTCATTCTCCCGGGCCACAGCGACGGCACGTTGGGCCACTTCCGTAAAGGTCTGGACAAATTCCACGTCGTAGGGCCGGAGGATGGCGTGGGCTTCCTCCTCATTGGTCCCTACCAGGCGCACAATAAAAGGAACCCGGGTCCCGGTATTGTCAATGGCTGCGGCCAGTCCGGCCGCCACTTCGTCGCAGCGGGTGATGCCGCCCGAGATATTGACCAGGACCGAACGCACGGCAGGATCGCTCAGCATGATTTCCAGGGCCTGTGTCACCTGGCCTATGGTGGCCCCACCACCGATATCCAGGAAGTTGGCCGGTGTGCCCCCGAACAGCTTGACTGCGTCCATGGTGGCCATGGCCAAGCCGGCCCCGTTGCCCAGGCAAGCCACCGTGCCTCCCAGATACACAAAGTTCAGGCCGGCTGCCCGTGCCTGTTCTTCCAGGGGATGACCGCTTTCAGCCAGGTCTTCCCCCTGCCATTCAGGGTGTCGGGGCAAGGCACTGTCGTCAATGGACATCTTGCCATCGAGGGCGACCAGATCCCCCTCGGCATTGATGATGAGGGGATTGATTTCGGCCAGGTCGGCATCCTGGACGCCGAGCGCGTCAAACAGCTGTTTGGCCAAGGTAGCAAAAGCCGACCAGCAGGCCGCATCCAAACCGATGGCCTTGGCCAGCTGCAGGCCCTGGTACTGGTGCAGACCCATAAGCGGATCGGCATACACCCGCTTGATTTTGTCGGGATGGCTAGCGGCCACTTCCTCGATGTCCATGCCACCCTCGGCGCTGGCCATCAGCATGATCCGCTGCGCCGCCCGATCCACCAGGGCCGCCAGGTAGATTTCCTGTCGGATGTCCGACGCTTCCTCCACCAGTACCCGTCTGACGACGTGGCCCTTGATGTCCATCCCCAGAATGCGTGCAGCGGCACTGGCGGCCTCGTCCGGCGTGGCGGCTACGGCAATGCCCCCCGCCTTGCCCCGGCCACCGGTCAGGACTTGGGCCTTGACGGCGGTAGCCGGTCCCAGCGCAGTCGCAATCTGTCTGGCCTGTGCGGGTGAATCCGCGACCTCACCCTGGGGGATGGCAATCCCTTGCCGGGCGAACAGCTGCTTGGTTTGATATTCATGCAAATTCATGCATCCGTGTCCTTCCTGCTTGGAGATGTCGATCCGGCCGCCCGGGGCAACTTCAGCATTGCGCACGTTTCCGCCACGGTAGCCGGAGTCCGGTTCAGCAAGTGGAGTATGTTGGCGGCCCGTGCGACGAGCTGGGCATTGCTGTGGGCCAAAACGCCGCGGGACCAGTAGAGATTGTCCTCGAAGCCCACCCGAATATGCCCACCCAGGAAAGGCGCGACAGTGGTCATTTCCAGCTGATGCCGCCCTACCCCCAGCACCGACCATTCAACCCCATCAGGCAACAGGCTGTGCATAAACAGGAGGTTTTGCAGTGAAGCGGGCATGCCCCACCGGATGCCCAGGCAAATCTGGAACCAGGGTGGTGCATCCACCAGCCCCCGTTTGACCAGGTCCGTGGCCTGATCGACATGGCCGGCATCAAACACTTCCAGTTCGGGCTTGATACCCAGGGCCTGGGTGCGCCGGGCTGCCGTTGCACACCAGTGCGGAGAATTCACGAAGGGCCGGGCAGCGAAATTGACCGAGCCGACGTCCAGGGAACAAATGTCAGGCTGCAGGGCCAGTGGTTCCAGCCGTGCGTCCGGATCCTGGGTTTCCAGATTGAAGCCGCTGGTAGTGAGATTGATCAGCACCGGGCACCGGTCGCGAATGCGGGCCACCACTTCGGCGAACAGGGCAATGTCGGATGACGGTACACCGGTTTCGGGGTCCCGCACGTGGATATGCACGATGGCTGCACCGGCCTTGTAGGCTTCGATCGCACTGTCAGCAATCTCGGCCGGTGTATAGGGTACAGCCGGATTCATCGCCCTGGTGGGCTGGGAACCCACCAGGGCGGCGGAAATGACAACAGGCTTCATCGTGTCTCAGTCCGCCCCCAAACAGGGACTGCCTGCAGCAACTGCCTCATGGCCGGCCTTCCCTGTCCCTGGACAGGCCGGGTGTGACGGAGATCAGGTACCGGGTATGACCGGCTGTGCTTACACAGAACAGTACCCACCCCGGTCAGCCACAAGGCGGCCCTGATGACATGGGATGTGACAAGACCGGGACAGCGGGGATGCAGAACTCATGCCTTCCGCTCGATCTTTTTCCAGGAATCCCGCAGGGAGACCGTACGGATGAAGGACAGTTTGTCTGCCGCCTGCCGGGAATCCCGGCAAAAGTACCCCTGGCGCTCCAGTTGAATCGTGGTGCCCACAGGGTCTTGGGCTACGGCCGGTTCCAGCTTGGCGCGGGTGAGGACCTGACACGAATTCGGATTGAAATGCGTGAGTGCCGTATCGGCGTCCAGATGTCCGACGTGCGGTTCCGAGAAAAGACGATCCAGCAGATGCACTTCAGCGTTCAGGGCCGACTGGCAATCCACCCAGTGGATGGTACCCCGGACCCGGCGCCCATCGGGCGCACTGCCGCCTTGCGAAGCCGGATCGTGGGTACAGTGGATTTCCACAACCTCACCTTTCTCATTCCGCACCACGTCGGTACAGGTGACCAGGTAGGCATACCGCAGGCGCACTTCCCGTCCCTTGGCCAGCCGGTAAAATTTGCGATGCGGATTGTCCCGGTAGTCGTCTCGTTCCACGTAGAGTTCACGGCTGAAACGGACCTTGCGGGTGCCCATCCCCGGGTCTTCCGGATTGTTGATGGCGTCGAATTCTTCGGACTGGCCTTCCGGGTAACTGGTCACAACCAGTTTGACGGGATCGAGCACACCCATGCGGCGGGGACTGTTCCGGTTCAGGATCTGCCGCATGTGATACTCGAAGAGTTCTATCTCCACCGTGCTGTTGGCCTTGGCCACACCGACCTGCCGGCACAGGGCCTGGATGGCTTCCGGCGGCACCCCGCGCCGGCGCAGGCCGGCCAGGGTGGCGAGGCGTGGGTCGTCCCAACCGTCCAGATAGCCCTGTTCGATGATTTTGTTGATGATCCGTTTGTGGAGAACCGTATGGGTCAACTGCAGGCGGGCAAATTCAATCTGGACCGGCCGGTAGATTTCCAGCTGTTCCAGGAACCACTGGTACAGGGGATTGTGATCCGCGAACTCTAGAGTACAGATCGAGTGCGTAATGCCCTCGATGGAATCGCTTTGCCCATGGGCCCAGTCGTACATTGGATAAATGCACCAGGTATCACCCGTCTGGTGATGGGATGCGTGCGCGATGCGGTACAGCACCGGATCACGCAGATTCAAATTCGGCGAAGCCATGTCGATTTTGGCGCGGAGGACCTTGGCGCCATTGGCAAACTGCCCTTCGCGCATCTGCCGGAACAGCGTCAGGTTTTCCGCTACCGAACGATCCCGGTAGGGACTGTTCGTGCCGGGCTCGGTCAACGTCCCGCGATAGGCCCGAATCTCCTCTGCCGAGAGATCGTCCACGTAGGCGACTCCCTTGCGGATCAGATCCAGGGCCCATTCATACAGCTGCTCGAAATACCCCGAGGCAAACTTGACGTCACCGTCCCATTGGGCACCCAGCCACTGGATGTCCCGCATCGCGGCGTCAACGTACTCGGGGGTTTCCTTGAGCGGATTCGTGTCGTCAAAGCGGAGATTGAACTGTCCGTCGAACTCCCGGGCCAGCTCACTGTTCAGGAGCACCGACTTGGCATGGCCGATATGCAGGAACCCGTTGGGTTCAGGCGGGAAGCGGGTGACGACTTGGCCACCGTACTTGTTCTGCTGCTGATCATCCTGGATGATCCTGCGGATGAAGTCGAGGGAATCCGTTTTTGCTTCAACTGGGGCGGACATGAAACGCAAGCCGGGTATACAAAAATAGAGACTGTGCTTTGCAACCAGTGCCAAACAGTCCCGATTTTAACAGAAAGGCCACCGGAAATCGGCTTGCCGGATGCAACAGAGATACGATCCGCTCAGTGATGGTGGGCGTAATGGCGCCTCAGCACATGGGCGCCGAAGTCGTTTTGGGGATCGCGCCAGACTGAATGAATATGATTGGCGTCGTTCTGGTAGTTGTCATATTCAATCAGCACCCCGGGCGACTGGATGCGGTAATAATGGGCATCGCCCCGGTGGGGACTGCCAGCCCATGCAAAATGCAGGGGCTGTGCCGCCAGATCCCCTATCCGGGCTTCCTCGGCCATGGCCAATTCATCCGGCAGGCGTACGAGATACTGGCGCACCAGCGCCTGAAGCCTTTGGCGCTGGGCTGCTGACAGATCCTGAGCCTCAATCCCGGCTGGCCGGGCCCGTACGATGAGGCGTTCTACATCATCCAGGGTCGCGCCCGTCTCCTGCATCCAGGGTTCCACCAGGAAGGAAGGCGGTCGATCGTATCCCACATCCGGCGGACTGCCCAGCAGAATATCCCGGGGGGCGTGGGAAGACAGCAGGACCTGATGCATCTGGCCTTCATCCAGATCGTGCAGCAATTCACGGGCCGGATCTTCCAGATCCTGCAGGGGCCGCAAGGGCAGGGAGCCGGCAAGCTCGCTTTCGGCCGGATTGGATCCGAAGAACAGGGGAAAAGGCGAAACGACCAGACCTTGGGAGATCGTGAAATGCAGGGAAAGGTGATGCCCTTCAAACCGCCAGCTCCAAGGCTGTTGCGGATGCGGTTCACCAAACAGGCTCAGATAATAATCGAGCGGATCCCGTCCTGGCAGGGGCCGGGTAAAACCCTCCTTGCCGTCCAGGATGGTTTCCAGCGCCATGATGAGGGCTACAGTGTTGTAGCCTGCCGTACTGAGTGCGACCTGCAGCAACTGGGTTACCTTTTGGTGCTGCGGCCGATCCATTTGGCGCAGCGCGAGACCACGGCGCGGGATGGGAGTATAGTTCCAGAACGTCCGCTCGGTCAGGTCCGCAAAATCCATCTGGAGCAACGCGCGCTGCTCCCGGTCCAGAACCTGCTGCAACTGGACAACGCACTCGCCCATGCGCTCGGCCAAGGTACGGGAGCCACCAATCAATGCCTGCTCATCCATGTGCCTGTCCAGCGTGTTGTGAAGCCCTGTCCGGGAATCCCGTTTGGGATTTCCACAGGGCCGTGGTGATGTCTGACTGGGGGACAGGGATTTGAACCCCGACTACATGATCCAGAGTCATGTGTTCTGCCGATTAAACTATCCCCCAATATGCGATCCAGTCCCATAAAGGGTACAGGGCAAACGGGCTGCTGGCAACTCCGGCTTGCCTGCATTGATTTTATGATACACGCTTGGGGCCATCCCGGCCGAAAAGAAATTGCGCCGGTTGCTCCCTGTGATGCGGTGACCGGGGGCAGGAACAGGCAACGCGTGGGGACGCCGGCTGTTCAGGCACTTTCCTGGTTGCGCAAATGGACCTGTGCCCGGTCTATCCGGGCCTGCGCTTCGGCGCGGCCCAGGGCTGCCATCATCGCAAACAGCGGGGGTGAAACGCGTGCACCGGACAAGGCACCCCGTACCGGACCGAAAAAGCTGCCGGCCTTCAGGCCCATTTCCCGCGCAGCTGCCCCAAAGGCCTGGTGTAAGACATCCGGTGTGAACGTGTCGACGGTTGTCAGCAGGCAGGAACTCCTGTCCAGGACAGCTATGCTCTGCTGCACGTCCAGCTTGCGCCCGATCAGGAGCCGGGGATCCGCGTATTCCATCTCCTGGGCCGTGCAAAACAGCCATCCCAGCCAGCTTGGACATTCGGCCAGGGTTTTCACTCGGGACTGGACTTCAGGCAGAACGTAGTCGAGACCGGACAGGGCCTCGACTGCCGCGACCGTGCGCCCGAAAGCCCGGGCCAAAAAGGGCAAAGTCTGTTGCCGGAAATCTGCGGCACTCAGGGACCGGATGTACAAGCCGTTCATCCAGTTGAGTTTGTCGTAAGGCATAGCCGCGGCGGAGGGCACGATCCGGGCGATGTCAAACCGCTCGACCAGCTCGTCCCGCTGGAACAGCTCCTGTTCAGCATCGGGTGTCCAGCCGAGCAGGGACAGGAAATTGAACATGGCATCCGACAGATAGCCGTCGTCAATGAAATCATGTACGTGTACCGGGTACGCCTGCCCGTCGACAACGGGCTTGCGTTTGCTCATTTTCCCCTTGCCGTTAGGGTTGAGTATGACAGGCAGATGCACCATGACTGGCGGCGTCCAGCCCAGTGCCCGGTACAGTGTGAAATGGTAGGGAGCCGTAGCCAGCCATTCCTGTCCCCGCAACACGTGGGAGATTTCCATGAAGTGATCGTCCACCACGACAGCCAGGTGATACAGGGCCATGCCGTCACTCTTCAGCACCACGGGATCCTGCAGTGTGGCTGCATCCACTGTGATGTCACCTCGGATGAGATCCGGAAACGTGATCTGGCCTTCTGTCGGCATCGCCAGGCGCACGGTAAAGGGCTGGCCCGCGGCCAGGCGGTCCTGGACCTGATCCTGTGCCAGGTGCCGGCAAGTCCGGTCATACCGCCGCGGGATACCTGCCGTCCCTTGTGCCTTCCGCACCTGCTGCAGGCGCTCCGGTGCGCAAAAGCAGCGGTAGGCGTGTCCCGCATCCAGCAAATCGTCCGCCACCTGCCGATACAGGGCACCCCGTTCACTTTGTGTGTAGGGGCCGTAACGTCCCCCCTTGTCGGGACCCTCGTCCCAGTCCAGGCCCAGCCATTGCATACTGCTGGTGATGCTGGTGATGCTGGTCGGATCGAAACGCTGGCTGTCCGTGTCTTCAATCCGCAAAATGAAGGTGCCCGCATTGTGGCGTGCCCACAGCCAGGTGAAAAGGGCCGTGCGCAGCGCACCCAGGTGCATGGTGCCCGTGGGACTGGGTGCAAAGCGGGTTCTGACTGATGCCGGCAACGGGTGGGAATTCATGGCAATCGCTCACTGGATGGGGAGTGCTCCCCTGCATATTGGGCCGCGACGGAGTTGATGATATCGGCAAATTGGGCTGCGGTGAAGTCGATGTAACTGTTACCGTCAGGCAGATGGCTGTTGCGATCCAGGTAGCCGCCGCGACCGGTATGGCTCATGGCGCCCATATCCACACGTGTCATCTTGCCTGACTTGACGAAACGGGACCAGTCAGAAGGCCAGACCCGCCAGCGACTGGGGGTAAAGGAATAGCAAAATCGGTAGACTGCGTCTGCCGACCCGATAAATTCCCAGAGATGACGGGCATTGACCACGCCCGGTCCCTCCGTAAAAAAGCAGGCCAGCATCAAGGCATAGACCGGCAGTTCGTAAGCCGCCAGGTGCTTCACGGCACCTGCCGCAATCTGGCCGGCACCGCTATAGGACACGATGAACACGGGTTTGGGGTTGTCCGGGTCATACCCGTACTGCTGCAGATGATGGACCAGGACACGGGCGAAGCCGGCATTGTACACCTGTGCATAGCGGCAATCCGCCGAGATGGTGATCTGGACGATGTTGCGCAAGTTGATGAGATGCCCGATCAGGGTATGAATCAGGTTTTTCTTCAGTTTCTGCCGCATGACCCAGCGCCAGTACCGACTGAGGCGCCGGTTTTCCGTGAGCGGCAAATTGTTGATGGAATAGGCAAACACGTCATCCAGCACGACCGCCGTGGGACAGCGATCGGCCAGACGCTGGAGAATACCCCGCTCCCGCATGCTCATCGTCTGGGACGATACGCGCCCTACCCCCGACAGAAACAGGACATAGGCTTCATTCTGCTGCCGCCTGGTGCGGACTGCCCCTTCGGGCGGACGCAGGGCGGAGTGAATCTTGATGTTGCCCTGATGCCGGATGAAGGAGCGCAGGGCCAGGTACGGATAAACGGCAAGCCAAAGAATGAGCAGATGGAACACTGCCCAACCCCAAAATGCAGCGTCAAAGTCTATGAAGGTGGCCATGTCTCCTTAATCCCATGGATCACTGGCACAGGCTACCGCACCGCAATCCCCGGCTTGCGCGGCTTCAGGCAGATTCAGGCTGGGAGACGGCTCCCTTGGGCAGGTAGGCGAAAGCCATGTAGACAGCACCGTAGGTGAGCAGGGCCAAAACCAGGCATGTCAGAACCTGTACGATGCCCAAGCCCAGGCTCCGTTGCAACACCAGGAACAGCAACACCACCGTCCATGCGTCAAGCATCCTGAACAAGGTCCGGCCAAGATAGGGAATCAGTCCATACACCGCATACACCCGGGGCAAGATGACCAGACCCAGCAGGCTGAACAACTCCCAAGGCTGCGTATTGACCTGAAACAGGTAGGCCAACACACCAAAAATGACCAGGGTGCAAAGCAGGTAAGACAGCAACAACCGTACCGTGGTCTTGACCTGAAACCACAACAGGGTCCGGCCGGTGACATGGGCGAAAAACTGTACGCTGCTTTGTGCCAGAGCTTCAATCACGGCTACGATCACAACGAACAGTGCCGAATACTGTGCATAGATACCTACTTGTGAGGTTTCGTAGGTATGGGCACGCAACAAATACAATGGACTGAACAGTTCAAGCATGCGGTTGGTATTTCCTGATCTCCGGTCCTGTTTACGTTCTCCACAGCCTCAACATGATTTTCTCCCCGCCGCTTCCGGCAACTGAGCCGGCGTGAAGCGAAGCACTGTCGTCACTATGGAAGAATACCATCCTGCATCCGATCCCGCATTATACTTCCTCTGTGCCTTGTTCGCCGCCATCGTCACTTTCCTGCCCAGCTTCACCGGCCACCACTGGTTGCTGACAGGATTTCAGGGGCTGGGCCTGTGGATCTTCACGGGCGTAGCCGCCCGCTACGGGCCACCGGGGCGCCATACCATCATTTTCGCGCTCTGGATTTTGATCCAGATCCTGACCTTGGTGTTGGCACATCGGATGAATCCGACCGCGGTCGAGCAAACCATACCCATGGGTTTTGCCCTGCACCGCGAATGGCTGGAAATGCATTATACAGGGGGAGGTACGCGCACAGGATCAATCGCACATTGGTGGACATTGCCCCTCCAGGGCCTGCAGGGGTCTGCCGGCAGTTTGGTTACGGGGGGCCTGCTCGGTTCCCTATTGCTGGCGCAGGCGGTCAACCGTCTGGGTCTGGGGACCGCAGTGCTGGTCAATGACGTCATGGTTCGGGATCCGTCCGGGGCCGGGAGCTTTCTGTGGTCCGTCATGCCCTGGGAGCCCGCTATCTTCATGCTGGGCATCTGCAGTATGCATCTGGCCCTGACGCCACGGCTCTGGCGACAGCGGACGGGCGAAGCGGTCACCTGGCCCCTGCAGCGCCCCATGCTGTATGCCGGTATCGGGCTCACTGTGGCCGGTATGGGCCTCCAGTACCTTGGGGCCGTCCTGTAAAAGCAGCGTGGCGGCATTGGTCACGGCTCTGTCCATGGCAATCCTGCTGTCAGACGCTGCCGACTGCGCTATGTAATACCCCAAAATGGTACAACGTTACCGGGCTGCGGCCAGGACCATACGGGATCATCGCAAACTCCATGAAACTCCATTCCCTTCGCCTTACAGGCTTCAAGACCTTCGGCCAGGAAACGCAGATAGCCTTCAACCCTGGCATTTCTGCGATCGTCGGCCCCAACGGCAGCGGCAAGAGCAACGTGGTCGACGCAATCGCCTGGGTCTTGGGCGAACAGTCACCTTCGTCCTTGCGTATCAAGAGGGCCAACGAGCTGATTTTCCAGCCGCCGGATGGCAACACGGCCCGGAATATGACGTCGGTAGAGCTTTCGATCCAGGAAGCCGACCGTTCGCTGCCGGTGGTCAGCTCCGAACTTTCCATCGCCCGCACGGGGTACCGGGACGGTGAGAGCGATTTTTACCTGAATGGGGGACGTACGCTCCGGAAACATATCCGTGCCCTCTTCGCCCCCTACGGGATGGCCCAAAGGACCTTCAGTGTAGTCCGGCAGGGACACACCGATCTGCTGCTTGACGTCAGCCCGCACAACCGGCTGCGTGTAATTCAGGAAGCGGCAGGGGTTCTGGGCTTGATTCAGCAAAAGGAAGAATCCCTCCGGCGCCTTGAACGCACGCAGGAACAGCTGGCCCCCGTGCGCCAGGAGCTGCGTGAATTGCAGCTGAGCATGACGCATCTTGAACGCCAGGCACAACAGTTTGAAAGGCGGCAGACACTGCTGGCAGAGCTGCAGCAGGTGATAGGTCCCTATTACCGCCATCATTGCAGCACGCTGGAAAAGGAGATGGCCACACAGGGTACGAACCTGGAGCAGGCTTGCAAGGAGCTGGCAACACTGGAAGCCGCATGCCAGGCGAATCGGACCGCCCAAGCCGAGTTGCGAGACCGCTACCGCCAGTCTGCCAGCCAACTGGAGATCCTCCAGGCACGGATCCAGGCGACAGAACAGGCGTCGCAACTGATGCTGCGCCAGCGTGACGTATTGGCAGAACGGCAGCATCAGCACCGGGCCCAGCTTGCAGCCCTGGGACAAAGCCAGACCAAGTGGCGCCAGCGGCATGACGAGATAACGGCAGAACGGGCGCAGAACCGCACGCAGCGGCAAACGCTGGAAGCCAAGGTGAGTACCGAACAGCAGGCAGTGACACACAAACGCGACGTGCTGGAGCGCCTGCGAGCCCAGCGGAATCGGCAGATGCAGCAACTGCAGGCGGCCCGCCAGCAGTTCAATGCCCTGGAGCAACGCATCACGGCACTCACCCGCAAGCACACGCAACAGACCCTGGATACCCAGCTGGCAGCCCAGACCGTCAAAACCCAGGCCGACACCGAACACAACTTGCAGGTGCAAGGTGAAGAGCTGGCCCGGTTGCAGCAGAGCCAGGCACAGCATTGGCAGGACTTGGCCACCCGGCAACAGCATGCCCAAGCGGCGGTCACCGCAGCCCGGCACCAGACAGACCTGCATGCAGAGCAGGTGGCCAGTCTGCAACAGCAGCACAATGCACTGGAACGCAGCCGGGCGGAACTCGCAGCCCGCAAAGACTCTTGGGAAGAGTATCTGGCTGCCCGCATGCAGCATCTGGGTCCTGTGACGGCAGACCAGCCTGACGATGGCGAGATACTCGGGATTCTGGGTTCCCTGCTGGTCGTGCCTCCCCGTTACCAGGAGCCTGTGGCTGTCTGTCTGGGGGAGTGGATCCACGGTTTGGTCTTTCAAAATTGGGATGATGCCTGTACGGTCCTGCGCCCTGCCGAGGCAGGCAGCTCCAGACAGGTGATGCGCGTGGCAGCCCTGGATCGGTTGCCCTCGCGTGCCCGGCCGCCTGTCCACCATCACGAACTGGAACACCTGTGCACGGCAATCGCATATCCTCCTGCCCTGGAGGCCCTGATGCAGGTGCTGCTAGCTGACTGGTATGTAGTGGCAAGCACCGCGCAGGCGCTGGAATACATCAGTGCGTGTACGCCGGACAGTCCGTTGCACCTTGTTTCCCTGGCAGGGGATCGGTTTCCGGGCCCGGGACTCATGCAGCTCCATGGCGCTGATGCGGTAGATACCCAGCTGCTGAAAATGCAGCATGAAGTCCAAACTCTTGACGCCAGCCTTCACGACGTGAATCAGCATCTGGAGGTGTGCACCCGCAAGCTGGATGAAACAACACGCCTGCTGGAACTTTCCCGGGACAACCTGCTGCAATGCCAGGAGCAACTCGTTGCAGTCGATATGGCCGTGAAGCAATCCAGACAGGAACGGGCCGAACTGGCCCGGCAACGCAAGGATGTGTTGGCCCAGCTGGAGCAGCTGCGCACGGACCAAACCCGCAATCGGACTCACCTGCAGGAGTTGCAGCAAGCCGCCAAGGCCAATCAGGCGCTGCTGGCTACATTGCACACGGAAAGGGATGACTGTCGACAGACCACAACCGCGCTGGAACAGGCATTGGCGGAGCAGGAAGACGATTCCCTGGTACAGGAGCTGGAAGCCGCCCGTCTGGCCCTGCAGACCAGGGAGCAGGAACTCGCGAATCTGCAGGCCAGGGAACTGCAGTTGAGCCGTTCGCAACAGGCCCTGCAGCAAGATCTGGAGTCCGGTCGTCAACAGGTGAGTGCGCTGGAAGACGAAGAGACTGCGGCCGGGCATGAAATCGCCCGTCTGACCCAGGCTTTGGCCACTGCATCCCGGACCCTGGATCAAGAACAGAGAGAATTGGTGCCCCTTGCTCAGACCACACATCGTTTCGTGCATGAACAGCAGGACCTGGACCAGGTGTACGAGGGGCTGATGTCCGATCTGCGGGCGGCGGAAGCACGCGTCCATCAGCTCCGGTTTGCGCTTGCCCAGTTGGAGGAACGCAAGGTCCAGCTTGAATCCGGATTGCATGCCGATTGGGAACTTATGGGTGCAGACACCTCAAGCGGCATGACTGGACCTGATCTCCTGGCCCGTCTCCCCTCCACTTTGACATCCGGTCCAGGCCAGGCAGAAAGCGAAGTCGTATCGAGTACGGTGTTGGCTGCCCTGCGCCGGCGGCTTGCGCGCAGTGGCCCTGTTCAAGAGGATGTCTACCGCGCCTACCAGGATGCCGGGAGCCGCTCCGGGCTGCTGGAGACCCAATTGGCTGACCTGTCTGCGGCCGAGGAGCAGTTGCGGGACATTGTCCAGCGCCTGGACGAGCAATTGTGGCGCAAGACGCACCGGGCCTTGCACGAGATCAACCAGAATTTCAGCGACTACTTTGCCCGCTTTTTCCCGGGTGGTCAGGCATGGCTGGAAATGACTGACGCCCAGGACGGGATCCTCCCGGGGGTGGAACTGTACCTGCAGTTGCCGGGCAAGCACGTGCAGCACGTAGCTGCCTTGTCTGGTGGCGAAAGGGCAATGTCGGCCCTGGCCTTCATTTGCAGCATGCTGAAGTTCAACCAACCGCCCTTCTGCGTACTGGACGAAATCGACGCACCGCTGGATGAAACCAACGTCAACCGTATAGGTACTGCCCTGCGCGAGCTGGCGCAGCGCACACAGCTGATTCTGATTACCCACAACCACCGCATGCTGGAATACACCGATGCCATCTGGGGTGTTACGCTCAATGGTGCCGGCTGCAGCCAGGTCCTGAGCATGCGCCTGGATCACTCGATCCAGTGGCTGGAAACGCAGGGACAGTTGCCGCATGCCTGAATGCGCCGGTTCCCATTCGGATCCCGTGAGCAACCTGTTGCTTGGTGGAATGGTGGGGTCTACAACTCAAGTACCGTCAGTCTTGCTGTTGCAGATGCCTCGTTTTACTATCGGCCCGGGCCGCATCCAACCGCTCGGTACTTGGATGTGTAGATCCCGATGCCCGCTTCGGATGGGGGCATCTGCTGACAGGGATAAAACCCGTAGCCGTGCACGTCCTTTTCCGGCCGGATCGTAGCTGAAGCCAAACAGTTATATAAGGTATTCCCCCATAGTTGATACTTGCGGTTGGCCCCCACCCACAGCCAGATGGCGACTATGGACTGTGCATAGGGTACAGGCCTGCCTCATCACTATGGGGCAGACAGTACACAGTGCAGGGCGCCGTAGGCAAGCGTCTAACCTATGCCATGCTGATCCAGGGGGGATGACAGGGACCGTGAACCGTGTTCCCCCATAGCTTCCAGACATCAGCCCTGCCAGTGGTGTTTACTCGTATGTAATCCCCTTGTTTAACCATGGTCAATTTGCCGGCACCGCCCAGTAGCCACTACAGGGTACTGGGTGGATTTTTCAGACCCGTACCGCTCAAGATGCCCACGATCACGTCGTCGGCATCAAACAGGTCTATGTGTTTGGTAATGGCCGCACTGGTAGCGGCACTGGTGGGTTCAATAAAGATGCCGCCCAGGGCCATGTCACGCTGGGCCTCCAGGATCTGGGCATTGCTGACTACGGTGGCCAGGCCGCCGGACTGGTATACGGCCGCCAGGACACTGTCGCCCCGTGCCGGATTGATAATGGCGATGCCCTCGGCCGCCGAAAACTCGGGCGCGCTTTGGACGGGTACGACGCTTGTATTGTCGTCTACGAACGACCGGTATACCGGATCGAAGCCTGCTACCTGGACCACCAGGAGCTTGGGCAGTTTCTGTATCAATCCTGATTGGGCCAGAAGCTGGAATCCGCGCCAGGCTCCCAGCACCAGTCCGCCATTGCCCACCGGCGCTACCAGCCAGGTGGGGACCTGACCGTCCAACTGCTCCCAGATTTCCCAGGCCACCGTCATCTGGCCATAAAGAAATACCGGATGGAGGGCATGAGATGCATATCCCACCTCCCGGCTTTGGGCCATGGTGGCCGCAGCACTGGCCTGATGGCGTGGACCTTCCACCTCGACCAGTTCAGCCCCATACGTCGCAATCTGGCTTTTCTTGGGTTCAGGCGCATCAGCCGGTACGAATATCCGGGCCCGGATATCGGCCCGGGCGGCATAACAGGCGAGACTGGCTCCCGCATTCCCGCTGGAGTCATCCATTACGGTGTGGAAACCGTGCTGGACAAACCAGTTGATCATTACACTGACGCCGCGATCCTTGTAGCTGCCTGTCGGCATGTGCGAATCCATTTTCCAATGAATGGTACGGCCCTGCCACGTATGGGACAGCAATGACGTCCAGCCTTCCCCCAGCGTTATGACGTCGTCCACCGGCAACAATTCCCGCAGCCAGGGCCAATACCGCCAGTGACTGGCGATCGACTGATCGATGAGGGCTGTCTCAAAGGGCCTGAAATCGGTAAATTCCAGCGGCGCCCCGGTATATGGACAGGTGAGGGGGAAGGAGGTGGCCGAGGTTTGAAACGAACTGGTGGGACAATGGATAATCACATCAGGACCCTGGTACTGTCAAGACAAAAGACTTGTGGCAATCCAGACAGATGCCTGTAGAGAAGAGCAAAGGCAGCAGTTCTTGTCCTGATGCATGGGTTATAACCTGAGCGCGATCCTGTGTGACCGGAATTATACGTCAAAAACACTTTGGCCGGGCCTTGGGGTCACGGCCATCGGTTGCATGCAGGGGCAGTACCCCATCAAGCAAACAGGTACAATTGAGGCTGCAGCCTGCAGGACAAAAACACTGCAGCCGCTCCGCAAGCAGGGCACCGGGCGACTTTGAGGTTCTGTTCTGATCTGCTGATCAGCAGCGTCCACGTGTCCCGTCCGGAAGCACTGGCACGCGGCGGTACCTTCATCCGGGCTGTGCATATGCTAGAATGCGCTCTGTTTCCTGTCAGCCTGCTTGCCCGCTTTATGTTTTCCTCCTTACGTTCCTCCAAGTCGGGTTTGCGCACGGGCCTTGCCAAGTCGCGCCAAGGGTGGCTGGGTCGCATCCGGGACGCCCTCGTGGTGGAACAGGTAACCGATGAGACCTGGGAGGAAATTGAAGAATACCTGATTATGGGCGATGTAGGCTTGGCAACAGCCGAGGATCTCATTGCCGATACCCGGGAGGCGCTCCGGAGCCAGCGCCAGGCTACGCCCGCTACGGCCTTCGAGACATTGAAATCACAGATCCGGCTGCGGCTGGAAGTAGATCAGCCTTTTGCCCTGGAGGAACCCCGGCTGCTTACCGTAGTCTTCATCATTGGGGTGAATGGCGCGGGCAAGACCACCACAATTGGCAAACTGGCATACCTGTACCGGCAACAGGGCCGCAAGGTGCTTTTGGCCGCTGCTGACACCTTCCGGGCCGCTGCGGTGGACCAGTTGCAGATTTGGGGTGAACGTGCAGGGGTGGAAGTCATTTCCCATGGGCAGGGAGCGGACCCGGGTGCGGTCGTCTATGACGCTATCCGGGCCAGCCAGCAGAGTCGCCAGGCCGATCTGTTGCTGGTGGATACGGCGGGCCGCCTGCATACCAAATACAATCTGATGCAGGAGCTGCAGAAGCTGCGCACGGTAGCCGGCAAGTTGGTGCACCGGGCCCCGCACGAGGTATTGCTGACGCTGGACGCATCTACCGGACAGAACGCGATTCTGCAGGCGAATCACTTTACGGAGTCGACAGGCGTCACGGGCATAGTCATGACCAAGCTGGATGGTTCCAGCAAGGGCGGGGCCGTCATCTGCGTCAAGGACGCGTTGGGCATCCCCGTACGCTTTGTGGGCGTAGGCGAACGCATCGAGGACTTGCTGCCCTTCGACTCCCAGAACTTTACTGATGGGCTATTGGACTGAATTCAGGAGAACGATTGCCATGTCCCGTATTGAAGCCAGAGCGGCTGCCTTGAACCAGCGCATTGAAGTCACCAGGGGGCGTCTTTGACCTTGCGGGCAAGCAGACACGCATAGAGGAACTGGAAGAAGCTGCGGCGTCCCCTGCCTTCTGGAACGATCCGGACCGGGCACGGGTAGCGTCAAGAGAACTGAATGACTTGCGCAAGGTAGTGGAGGACTGGAATACGCTGCAATCCCGTTTGACCGACCTGGCGGAGTTCGGCCCCCTGGCCGCGGACGATCCGGGCCTGGAGACAGAGCTGGACAGCGAGCTGGATGAACTGGAGCATACCCTGGAACGGAAGGAATTTCTGCTGGTTCTCAGTGGACAATACGATTCCGGCGACGCGATGGTCGCGATCCATGCCGGCGCAGGCGGGACCGAGGCGCAGGACTGGGCCGACATGCTGTTGCGCATGTACCTGCGCTGGTGCGACCGGCGCGGTTTCCAGAGCGAAATCGTCGATCGGACCGAAGGCGACACGGCCGGGGTCAAGAGTGTCACCGTTGAAATCAAGGGGGCGTACGCCTATGGGTATTTGCGTTCCGAAGCCGGTACCCACCGGCTGGTACGCATCAGTCCCTTCGATGCGGGCAACCGCAGGCACACCAGTTTTGCCAAGGTCGAGGTCATTCCCTCCCTGGATATGGACATCGACTTTGAAATCAAGCGGACCGACCTGCAAATCGATACCTTCCGCAGCAGCGGGGCCGGTGGCCAGCACATGCAGAAGAACGATACGGCTTGCCGCATTACCCATAAGCCGACCGGCATTGTGGTGTCGTGCCAGAATGAACGCAGCCTGACCCAAAACAAGGAACAGGCCATGAAGGTGCTGCGGGGACGGCTGTACGCCATGGAGCAGGAGAAACTGGAAGCGGAACGGGCACGCCTCAAGGGGGATCATGTCGAGGCCGACTTCGGTTCACAGATCCGCAACTATGTACTGCATCCCTACAATCTGGTCAAGGATCTGCGCACGCAAATGGAAACCGGCAAGACCACAGCGGTCCTGGACGGCGATATCGACTTGTTCATGGAAGAATGGCTGAAACACCAGATTGGGTTACAATGATGCGGTAAAAGGCGGAGCACCCGGTTGCCCTGCAGGAAGAATTAGGGAGAGGTCGCATAGTCTGGCTGAGTGCGCACGTCTCGAAAACGTGTAGGGTTCACACCCTCGAGGGTTCGAATCCCTCCCTCTCCGCCTGAATCCGGAAAGGCGCCCTGGCGGGTAGCCCCACTCTTCCCTGGTAC
The DNA here is from genome assembly GCA_965200385.1 of Caldilineaceae bacterium. Lineage (GTDB taxonomy): Bacteria > Chloroflexota > Anaerolineae > Caldilineales > Caldilineaceae > Bin34. The sequence continues at coordinate 1,641,493 of OZ241342.1, read as the reverse complement.
AGCTGTGGTTCTCTGTCCTGCCCTGCATGCAAATGTTGACCTGTACATACCATACAGGGTATGTGTATTAGCGCCGTACAGGGCAGTCCATGGGAAAACCGCATGTTGAGGCTACCGGTTTTACGGGAAGAGTTTGTCCTGTTTCTGAAATTCGCTGTAGTGGGTGGGCTGGGTACCATCACGGACATCAGCGTATTGAATCTGCTGCATCAGGTGGCGGGCCTTTCCCTGTTCTGGGCGAACGCCATCAGCTTCACCTCCGCGCTTTTCCAGAATTTCCTGTTGCACCGACGATGGACGTTCCCTGACCAGTCCAAGGAGGTTTTCAGGGTGCAGCTGGCCAAGTTCGCCCTGATTTGCGTGATCGGTCTGGGTCTGAGCCAAATTGTTTTCCTCGGCACGCATTCCTTTCTCCTGCCCTATTGGGAAACGTGGCTGGGCCAGCTCCCCCAGGTTGATGCCGTCAGCTACAATTTCGCCAAGATGGTCAGCATCGGGGTCATTCTGATCTGGAATTTCAGTGCCAATCGCTTGTGGACCTTTCGCACCTAATTCTCCGGATCCCGTGTGAAAATTCTCGTCGACTATACACCGGCCATCCGGCAGACAGCCGGCATCGGGCGCATTACCCAGGAATTGATCGCGCGCCTGCCCGGGCGCGAGGCCGGCGTGGAACTGGCCCTGTTCGTGAACGGATGGCGGGGCCAGGCGCCCCGGCAGGCGCATGGCCTTCCCCTGCACTATACGCCCTTGCGCGAACAGGACATGATCCGGTTATGGTTCCGGGCCAACGCGCCCGTACCCCGGGCCGAATGGTTCGTGCCCTGCAAGCCGCATCTCTTTCATGCCACCGACTTTGTCCTGCCTCCTTCCGGAGCCCCCTGCCAAATCCTGACCGTTCACGATCTGGCCTTCTGCAAGTTTCCCGAAGCGTCCCTTCGTTCCCTGCACCATTACCTGCAGCACGTGGTGCCCCGCAGCGTACGGAAAGCGGATTTCATCATTGCGGACAGCTACAGTACCGCAGCCGACCTGCATGAACTGTGGGCCATCCCGGACGACCGCATGGCCGTTGTACCCGGTGGCGTCGACCGGACCCAATTCCGCAAGGTGACGGACAGAAGTCGGATCCGACAGGTGCGGGAGCGGTATGGCTTGGCTGACCGGCCCTATGTACTGGGCCTTTCCACATTGCAGCCCCGCAAGAATTTCGTCCGCCTGGCCGAAGCCTTTCACCGCATCGCCGGCAATGTGCCCGATCACTTGCTCGTATTGGCCGGCAAAAGGGGCTGGCAGGACCTGAGTCTGTACCGCAAGGTGATTGAACTGGGCCTGGAAGAGCGCGTTCTGTTTCCCGGCTACGTGGCTGAAGACGACGTGCCGGTCCTCTACAGCGAAGCCGACCTTTTCGCCTATCCTTCCCTCTATGAGGGTTTCGGCATTCCCGTCCTGGAAGCGTTGGCCTGTGCCACGCCCGTGCTGACGGCCCGCAATTCGAGTCTGGCTGAGGCGGGCGGCGCAGGCGCCCTGTACGTGGAGGCCGAGGACGTCCAGGCCATGGCCGCCGGCATGTTGCGCCTGGTGGAAGACACGCACCTGCGTACACACCTCGTGGCTGCCGGTGCCGAGCACGTCAAGCGCTTCAGCTGGACACGCAGCGCCTCCCTGCTCTGGCAAGCCTATCAACAGGCATGGAACTGTATCCGATAGCCGGGCGATTCGGATCCCGTGCTTTGCGACCATGGCTTTCAAGCAACAGCCGACCGTCACACCGCTGTCCACGTGGGGTATGCTCGCCGGCGCTCTGGGTCTGGGCTGGGGTTTTCTGGCGGTCTGGATTCCGCATGAAGCAGCCGGGCTGGCCGTGCTGGGGGTCGATTTCCTGACCTACATCAAACTCTTGCCCAGGGTGTTCATGCCGGGGGTGTTGTATATGTCCTGGCCTTGGTGCCTGCCCCTGCTGACGGCCAGTGTTACGGTGAGCCAGTTCACCTGGAGCCGGAACGTCGGGTTGACAGGATCCCCGGTCCTGACCTGGTGTGTCCGCTTGGCCCTGACCGGGATGGCTCTGTACTTCTGCCTCCACATCCTGCCCCTGGACTGGTCTCCGGCCAATCTGCTCTGGCCTTCCAATCGGGTCCAGACTGTCCTGTTCTGTATAGGCACCGGCATTGCGGTCATCGGTCCTTTGAGCGGCACGATCTTCATGCAGCGCGTCCACTGGTGGCTGCCGCTCATGGCTTTGGGCAGTCTGGCTACTGTACCTGCTGCCTTCTTCGTGTTCCTGCCTGTTTTCAGCCAACTTTACGGTCAGCCCCTGATGCCCGGTCCCGGATTCTACATATCCCTCATCAGTACCTTATGGTTGACTGGCTTGAGTATCTATACAGGACGCCAACAGCAGCAGCGGTGACCCCGCGGGAGGAGTGTATGCAGTTCGGAGCCATGAATGATCCCAAGGCCTCGGTGGTACAACAGGCCACTGCGTTTGCCGCCATGGGTTTCGACTACCTGGATTTGACGATCGAGGAGCCTTGTGCCGGACCGCACCGCACCGATTGGCCCCAGATCAGGCAACATCTTGATGATCTGGGACTGGGTGTAGTGGCGCACACGGGTCCCTATCTGCCCATCGAGAATCCGTCCCGGCAGGTCAGAGAAGCGGCCTACAGTGAACTCAGGGCCAGCATAGACGTGGCCGCGTTGATGGGCGCCAAGATATGCACCATGCATTTTCGGGCTTGGCCAGAGTACCAGTCGTTCGCGGCAGGCGTGAGCATGTACCAGGATGAATTGGGTGCCCTGGTTGCCTATGGGCTGTCACAGGGTGTCCGGGTAGCGATTGAGAACAGCCCCTACAACCAGCATCAACTGAAGTCCCTGCGCGAGATTCTGCATCGCCTGCCTGACCTCCGGCTGCTCTATGACATCGGCCATGGCAACGTCGTCGATACCCCCAAGTCACTCACGCGCGACTATATGTTTGACTTGCGGGATCGGCTCGTCCACGTGCACCTGAGCGACAATGACGGCACCGATGACGATCACCTGCCTCCCGGGACGCCCAAAAGCGGAGGCCTCGATCTTAAGCAGGAGATACAGACGCTCAAGAATTTCAATTACGATCAGACGATCACACTGGAGATTTTCGGCCAGCGCATGTGGTTGAAAACGTCCCTGGACCTCATGCGGCAGATGGTGGCCCGGGTGTACGGTCAGGCACCGGCAAGTACCTGAGAATCCGCCTTGCGTGCTACTGGCTGTACAGTCTGAGATGCCGATCGCTGATCCAGCCTCGGGTCTGCTCGGCGGTTTCCACGTAATACCAGCGATGATCGGTGGTCGGAACCGGATGCTCCGCATAGGCCGGGTGCCGGATAATGGTGAGCCGGGTGCCTTGCATGTACTGGCCAAGCACCCGGCTGTGCAAGTCCGGAGCGCTGTACATTGCAATCAGGTTATTGGCCGTGGCAATCAGGGAGACGGGCGTACCGGGGTGCAGTGTGGAAGGCACCCTGTTGTCCAGACGGGCAATGCGCTGAAACGTGGCATCTGACATGGCAGGCAAAAGACAGGTCTGCGGTCCGGTCCTGCCCAGCGGCAACGCGTACTGCTCACGGTTGTCCATAAAGTCATGCAGCAGATCTTCGCTGCGCAGCCGCTGGACCGCGGCCCCTGTCGGTGTCCATTCGTCCACGACAAAGCGGCGGTCCACGGCGACCCCCTTGATCTTGTGGGGATCCAGCGTCAGACCCAGCTGGACCCAGGCCAGCAGTTCCGGCATGCTCATGTCCGTTTGGAAATTTTGTCCCACGACCTCCACCAGGGCGGGAAACTGGACGAGCAGTGTGGATCTGTCCAGTTGGTTGCGCAATGCCCACAGCAGATTTTGCTGTCTGGCAAGCCGCCCGAAATCTGTACTGAAACCGCGCAGGCGCACATAGAGAAAGGCGGTGTGGGCGTCCATCTGCACTTCCCCGGCCGGGATAAAGTACCACTCCATCGCGTCTGTACGGGGATCCCAGATCAGTTCATAGAACGGGCAGGCCAGCACCACGTTGATGGGTGCAAGCAACTGGAAAACGTCATGAAAGCCATGCATGTGGAAACGGACCCAGTGGTGCAGCTCAATCCCCATATACTGTTCCAGCACGGCGTGCAGCAACTGGGGACCCAGGCCCGGTTCCTGCCATTCACCCTTGAAATCCACCTGATTGATGCGCATGCCACCGAAGCCGGGCACCTCGACGTACAGGTCTCTGGGCAATGAGACCAGCGTGACTTCTTCGCGGTCAGGACTGATCACGACCAGAATCAGGGCATCCGTACGCCAGCTTTCATAGCTGGACACCCGATCCGTACCCATCAGCAGAATATGCGTAGGTTGGGCCTGTGCCGGGCTGGCTGCGGGGGACGGGGCTGAGGGCAGGCTGTCGGGTGCCGGGACTGGTGTCGGTATGATCGGCAGGTCGGGAAAGGGCGGCAAGGACGAAGGAAAACTGCACGCGGCCAGGATCAGGACCAGCATGCCCGCCCCCCATATCCGTACCGCAGGCACGCTGGCCGCTTTCCCGATCCCGGTGCGGGGCAAGATGCTGGTGCGGAGGGTACGGCGCCGGAACAAGAGGATCTATTGACAGCGGGTGGAACCTGAAGCGCTTGGCTGCACGGCGGCACTTGCCCCGGTCACGTCCATGGCGATCGGACTGTCGATCATGATTTGCACGTCCTGGCGGATCCGTTCCCAGTCAGGCAGCCAGACCTGCATGCCGAGAGCCCAGCCGGTTTCCATGTGGTCGGGTGGTCCCAGAGTCAGCATGTCGATGTTTTCAAATTGCAGGTCGTAGCCAAAGCGGGCCAGATTGACCGCATCGATGAACCCTATGTTGGTATCCACGGCATTTTTGAGGGTTTTGTAAAGGCTCGGGATTTGGGGTGCCAGGTTGCGCACCTTGAACTGGTTGCGCAGGGCCAAAAGCACATCCTGCTGGCGTTGTACCCGGGCCAAGTCGCCTCCCTGCTCCCGGGTGCGCACGTACGCCAGCGCCGTGGCGCCGTCCATCTGGTAGTAGCCCGGCTGCAAACTCAGATAAATGTCTTCCTCTGGCTTGAAGTCGTAGACCGGACAGGGTACCTGCACCTCAATTCCGCCCAGGGCATTCACAATGTCCTCAAAACCGGAGAACTGGACCCGGGCAAACAATTCAATCGGGATACCCAGGTGCTGGTAAATGATTTGGCTGAGCAGTTCAGGGCCGCCGCCAGGCCTGAGCTGCTCGCCCCAATAGTCGAAGGTATTGATCTTGTTGGGGTCTGCTTCAGGCGGAAATTCAATGTACAGATCCCGGGGAATGGAAATGATTTTGGCGGTTTTGGCAGGATTGTCGATGACGACGACCATGATGACGTCGGTCCGCCAAGTGCTGTCACCAGGCCGGCGGTCGCTGCCCAGCAGGAGCAGAGTCTGTACCCCCTTGCCGGTCCGGACCAGTGAAGGTGGCGGGGCGCGGGCCGGAGCAGGGCGCCGGGGCAGGGCCGTCGGGGCAAGCGTCGGCACAGGTGGTGCCGGGAGGGGAATCCGGGGCACATCCAGCTGCTGCCTGCTCCCCGCCGGTGCAGCAGGGCTGTCCCCGCCAAAGCGATCCCCAAGCAGCCGGGCACCGTTGGCGGACGGTTGCGGGTTTTTGCCCGCAAAATAGGGGATGCTGACCGAACCACCACTTTCAGGTTCGGGGGCGGCCGCCCCGGTTTCCCGCTGGACCTGTACATCAGGCACCGGCGTCTCAGGTGACATTTCCGGGGCTTGCACCGGAAGGGGTGCAGGCAACGGCGTAGCCTGCGCCGGGGGACGCAAACCGGATAGCCAGGCGTGGATGGGCTTCAATTCGTTGGCATCGATCGCCAAAGACGGTCCAAACTGAACGACCCAGATGGACGCTGCCAAGGTGCAGACGACAGTAAGAAAGCGAACCAAAAGCACACTCAGCCAAAACTGCAAATCAAATGCATGTAACGGACACTGCGGGCCGGGAAACCGATCCTGTCCCCAAGCTTCCGTATCCTGTCAGCTCTTGCCCTTGCTCTGTGCAAGAAATCCGGTCTGTCTGTTGACAGTATACCAACTCCACTGGCTGCCTGCCGGACGTTGTGCGCAGCATCCGCCTCCCTGGCCGGTTGCCCTCATGTCAGCTCCAGCAAATTCCGGCGCATCAGGTCAAAGCAGCGATTGCCGATCCAGACGGCGGTGAGAGGGTCTGTGCCGCCGAAACCAAAGCGGATATTCTGCGTGGCCCGGGACGAGCGGAACAGGACATGGGTAAATCCGCGCCGCCTCTGGTACACACCATGATCTTCACCGGTAGTGCCCAGGACCACCAGCTGGCAGGAGGCGTCACTGCTGTCGGTCAGCAGCGCGGCGATAGCAGACAGGGATTGCTGGAATGCGGTTTCATCCTCCTCCGAGGCCGGAATGCAGGCAGCCGCCTCGGCAACCAGTTCCGGTTCCCGTTCCCAGATCGGATCCAGTACCGTGGCACCACCGGCATTCTGCAGGCGCTCGGTGATCAGGCCCCGGGTATGGTATTCGTAGATGGCCAGTCGTTCGCCTTGCGACTTTAGCAGATCAGCAATGTATTCGGCAATGTCCTTGTCTTTCTGATCGCTGTAGATATAGGCCCCGATCCGGTCCCGTACCTTGGCTTCCATCGCATCCAGCAAGGTGTCGGCCTCGGCTGGCGTCAACCCGCGCGCCGTCAGCCGGACATCGGCCTGTCCCGTATGAGCCGCCAGGCCTGCCGTCGGGTTGTCCGAGGCCATGAGATCCCGGATCGCATGATCGATGGAACTCTCGCCAATCCCTATCGTGCGCAGGGTCCGCGTACGTATGACACCCTGGCCCCGGGTCTGTTCCTGCAGGTAGGGCAGCACATGGTCTTCCATCATGCGCTTCATCTCCCTGGGCACACCTGGCAGCGCGAACAGGGTACAGCCCTCCCGGCTGATCCGGAAGCCGGGTGCCGTACCCACCGGATTGGGAACAATGGCAGCGTTGCGGGGTATCAGAGCCTGTTGCTCGTTGTTGGCCGTCATGCGGGTACCCCAATGGGAAAAACGCTTCCGCAGACTCTCCACCGTAGGCTGATCCAGTACCAGGGACTCGCCTACGGCACTCGCGATCGCCTCCCGCGTGATGTCGTCCGCGGTGGGGCCAAGGCCACCGGTGACAATCACCACATTGCTGCGGGTCATGGAGACCTTGAGCAGCTCGCGCAGTCTTTCTTCATTGTCGCCCACCGTGCTCTTGTAGTAGAGATTGATGCCAATGGCGTTGAGGCGCTGGGCAATCCAGGCCGCGTTGGTATCCACAATCTGGCCCAACAGGATTTCCGTCCCGGTGGTGACAATTTCTCCCTTCAGCCAAACATGATCGGACATCGCCAACTAACTCCCTCCTTAGTTTTGCCTCTCCACGGCGATCGGCAGTCACTGTCAGCTGGCCATGGCCGGCACGGCACATCGCTGCGGTCGTGAATGCCGGTTGTACAGGTATACCTGTCTGTCCCGGTATCCTCGCTTGCCCCCGCGAGCCGGTCCCCGGCACCATGGCCAGCCACCTAGCGCATCAGGGCCATCTGCCCCCGCAGGGACTTGATCTTCTGGGCCTGGCTTTCCAGACTGTTCTCCCTGAGATCATTCTCCATTTTGGTCATTTTGTCGAGCAGTGACGGGGTCAACTGCTTCTTGTTCTTTTCCATGAGGGAACGGGATTCCCCGACCGTCTTGGCCGTTATCAGGCGGAAGAGCAGGCGATCTTCCTCACTCATGGTTTCCTCCTGGATCTGCAGGGCCACATCGCGCAAGTACAGAAGACGTGCCACCACTTCAGGCGCCTTGTTTTTTTCGGCCTGGGCCACCATGTTCATCAACACCGGCAAGAAAGGGCCCCGCAGCAGACGCATCTGCTTCCGGAGCAAGCTCGCCGGATCATCCGACTCGAGGGCCCCCGAGATCAGCGACACACTCGCCTGATAGATGTTCTGCTGCACCTGGGCCTGCTGCTGTACCATCGCCTTCATCACGGCGTCGATGTGTCCGCGCATTTCTTCCATGGCGGCCCGGGCGTCCTGATCCGTTTCCAGTTCTATCAGGGTGGACAGCTCTAGCAGGAATTCATAGCCGAAGCGCTGGGGTACGGTCTGCACCAGCGCCAGGACAAGGTCGCGTCCCCCCGGCCGGGACCAGTGGCCCGCCAGGGTCTGCGCCTGTTCCTCCATGTCCATGCCGGCCTGCATGTGGCGCAGCAGATCGGCCAGGGTCTCTTGCTGTGTACGTACCTCCTGGCCCGCGGTTGTGTTTTCCAGCAAGTAGGCGAGTAAGGGACGAATGATATTGCCTTCCTCGCTGTCGGGTGGCGTACCCTGCGCCGACTGCATGAGGCGCAGGATGAAGTCCCTGTCAATCAGGTGCCCCGACGAGGACACTATCGTTTGCACGACGTCAGGATCGCCCTGGGCTCCCAGCAACCGCTGCAACAGGACCATCTGGTCCTGCTGGCGCTGGCGCATTTCGCGTGTCACCCCCTGGAACTCCCACAGGGTATCCCGCAGGCGCTCGGTACTCATGAACTGCTTGGGCGCCAGCATGTAGCCCTTGCGCTCCTTCAGGGGCACTTTGGCCATGAAGGAAGCCGACAGTTCACTCATGACATCCTGGGAGGCTGCCGTTTCCGGTACCACCACGGCCAGGAATTCCCGTTGCGGCAAATGCACCAGGACCGGCAGCTGCAGCATGAGGCCATTCTGGCATCCGGCGCAGACAAAGCGATCCAGCTGCCCGGCCAGGAACAGATTCATCAGCTCGGGATTGACCCCATAATCCTGGATGGGAAAAAACATGCCGGGCTGGCTGGTATTGCAACGGGGACACGTTACATTGACAGAGGCTGGCGGATAGCGCAAGCCTTGCAGGAAGGCCTGCAGTTGCTCCGCCTGGCTGGCCGCAGCGGCCTCATGCGTGTCCTCCGCCACGTCCGGGACCGCTTCCGACGCCGGTGGCACCGGCGGTGCCTTGGTGCCGCCTGGGAGTACCAGCTCTTCTGTACTGATCGGTGCCTCTGTTTGTCCGGGAATCCAGAGTTTGTCACTCATGTGTCAGACCTTGTCCTTTGATTGAGCTCCTCTACCACAGCCGGGAGGTAACCAATGTGATTGATGCAGGCAGCCGCTCCTGCCTCCAGATAAAAATCGAATTCGTCCTCGGTCACGACGGACACGGCACCGGTCCACAAGGCCGTCGCCGGTTCCCGGTGTTCCCAGTCCCGGTAGTTCAGCACCAGTTGGAGATCGTCCCGGGTGTCACCGCAGTAGAGGAGTGAGGATACGTGCGGGTGAGAGCCTCGTGTCGGTCTGCGCATCCTTTGCATGCACCACGCCAGCACAGCCGGGTCCGGTTTGGACAGCGTGTCCCGGGTGCACATGGCATCCAGCGGAATGTACCGGGACAGTTGGCTGCTGTCCAGCACCGTCTGCAATTCCAGGCGCGAACGCCCCGTGGCGATGCCGAAAGCCTCTATCCCGGCTGCCTGCAACTGTTCCAGGTGCCGGGTCGTAATGAAGGGCTTTTCCAGCTGCCAGTTGCCCGGCAAATGGGGCAGTGGCGGCAAATCGCCACCGATCAGCCGGGTGAAATCCGCGGTGCCCCAATAGACCAAATCAAACCACTGGCAAATTATGTCCAGTTCCAGCCGGGAGGCATGTCCCCGCAGGGCATGCGCCCAGGCCACACCCTGGCCGCGGGTATCACGCGCGGCTTCGGCCAGATGGTCATATCCTGCCAAAAGAGCCGTCAGCAGCACGTAAGTTAAATCGAAATCGCTGTTGAGCTTGCCTGCCCGGCGGAAAGTGCGCAGATCCTCTTCCCTGATCCGACCAGCCCGCTGACCCTGGCCCAGTGCCTCGAGCAGATGGTTCAGGGTTTCACAAATAGTCCGATCGTAACTCTCCCGGGTATCCCACAGAACTCCATCGACGTCAAAGAGAACGGCGTCAATGGGTCGGGATGGCCGGGCGGTGGAAGAGAAGGCAATGGCCATACGGGATGGGGCGAAGCAGTATGGGCAGAAGTCAAGCCAACAGCACAGATCAGCCTGTTGCCCACCAGCGCTGGACCGAACCGGTAATCCTTGCCTGTTCCGGTTCTGTGATACCCAACGGCTTCATGGCGTTGGCTCGGCTTTTCAGCGTACCATGAAACGTATAAGGGAGGCGAACACCGCTGTGTGACCGCTTGCCTGGGTGCTGGCCCGGAGAGCACTTGCAGCTCGCCTGTGCATTCGGCATGGCCAGGCGCGGACAATCCGTTGCAACGGTATTCATGGCAGGCGCAGTAACACGGGATTAGCCGTTATGGACTTGCAGTCCGCAACTCGTATGTACGGGGCTCTGTCCGAGGCCCGGCGGGAACGTCGCGCATCGTGCCGTGGCCCGTGTCACGCGGACCAGCATATTCCGTCTCGGGTTATCGGCCCGCAAACTGTGCCCGATCTCCGCTGTACTCTTCAGCTTCCCGGTATTTCCCGGATCGGCCGTGATGAGACGCCAGCGTACGCTGCAACAGTGGTGGGTCATTTCAGGTATCCTGGGGCTGCCAGACAAGGTGTCACATCCGCCTGCTTGCTGCGCGGTCCTGGCAGCAGCCAAGGCCGTAATGTACGTGAGTGCATTATACTGCTTTTGGTATGATGGCTTGACTCCGGGTTCCCGGTTGAGCACTGACGTTCCCGTGACTGTCACAAGAAATGGATTTGGCCCATGTTGGATTTGACCGACCGCGTAGTACTGATTACCGGAGCCAGCAGTGGCTTTGGCCGGAGCGCCGCCTGCAAATTCGCCGCTCGGGGTGCCCGTGTTGCCGTACTGGCCCGCTCCGTCCAGGCCCTGGAGGAGCTCTGCCAGAAACTGCGAGCCGCGGGCCAGCGCTGCCTGGCCGTTCCGGTCGACGTGGGTGATCAGGCAGCACTGAGTCAGGCGCATGCAACTGTTGCAGATCATTGGGGGCCTGTGGAGATTCTGGTCAACAACGCCGGCATGAATGTCCTGGCACGCAGTATCCAGGATACAACGCTGGAAGAGTGGGACCGGATTCAGGCGGTCAACCTGACTGGAGCTTTTCACCTCACCAAGCTTGTCATGCCCGCGATGCAGGCAGCGGGCAGGGGCACCATCGTGAACGTGGCTTCCCGGGCTGGCAATTTCCCCAGCCTCCTGTCCGGTGTTGCCTACAGCAGCAGCAAAATCGGTATGCGGGCCCTTACACAGGTCACCAACGAAGAAGGCAATTCAGCCAATGTCCGGGCCGTATTGATCAATCCCGGTGTCGGCGCCACGCCCATTCTGGACCGGCGCCCTGCCCCGCCGCCCATGGAGATACGGCAACAGATGCTGCAGGCGGAGGATATCGCCGACGCTATCCTGTTTGCTGCTTCCTTGCCTTATCGCGTGTGTATCGAATACATGAATGTATACCCCACCAGCCCCAACGTGGGATAATGAGGCTCTGACGCCATGCTGCGGGTACAACCCGGTTGTCACTGCCAGGCAGCAGGCATGCATCTGTCCTGTCCAACGCCAAGTTTGCCCTGATGTCGAATCCGTCAAAACAGTTTCATATCTGGACTATTGGCTGCCAGATGAATACGGCTGACAGCCACCATGTCGCCAGTGCCCTGTCAGGTATCGGGTACGCCGCCACGCCCCGGCTGCAGGAGGCGGACGTAGTGGTGGTGAACACCTGTGTCGTGCGGCAGAGTGCGGAAGACAAGGCCAGCGGCAAGCTGGGTGCCCTCAAGCAATGGAAGCGGCAGAAGCCGGGCCGTACTGTCGCCCTGATGGGCTGCATGGTCGGTGTGAATCCCAGTCCGGCCCTCACCGCCCGTTTTCCGCATGTGGACGTATTCATGCCACCCAGCGAAGCGGTGCCCCTGATCAACCACCTGCAGCAGGATCGCCTTGTTCCTGAGTCCCGGGAACTGGAGGCGGATGTTGTCCGTCACCGCCACGAAATCCAGAATGAGACGGCTCTCCCGTCCGCGGCTTCAGGCCTGGTGACACCACAGGGCGTGTCCGCTTTTGTACCCGTGGTGTATGGCTGCAGCCATGCCTGTACATTTTGCATTATTCCCTTCCGGCGCGGCGTGGAACGCAGCCGTCCGCTGCAGGACATCCATGCTGAAGTCGTGAGCCTGGTAGCCCAGGGCACCCGGGAAATCACCTTGCTGGGCCAAATTGTGGATCGCTACGGCTATGACTGGCTGGGGCCCTTGGGACACAGTGAAACGGTACCGGTGCACGCAGGCCAAACCTGCACCGGTGTGCCCGATCTGGCCGATCTCTTCCATGCCCTGCACGACATTCCCGACTTGTGGCGCATTCGCTTTCTGACCAGTCATCCCCTTTACCTGTCGGATCGCATATTGCATGCCGTTCGGGATCTACCCAAGGTATGTGAGCACATTGAAGTGCCGGCCCAGGCCGGGAACGATGAGGTGTTGGCTCGTATGCGCCGGGGATACACCAACCGGGAATATCGGGACCTGGTGGCCCATATCCGGGAGACACTGCCTACCGGCAGCATCCATACTGACATCATAGTGGGGTTCTGTGGCGAGACCGACGAACAGTTCGCGGACACCTATACGCTTTTGCAGGACCTGAAACTGGACAAGGCCCACCTGGCGCGTTACAGTCCCCGTCCGGGTACCGTCAGTGCCCGCCGCCTGGAAGATGACGTGCCCGACGACAAGAAACGCGAGCGACACCGGCGCCTGGAAGCCCTGATGCACGACATCTGTCTGGAACACAACCAGCGGCTGCGGGGTGAAGTCCAGGAAATCCTGATCGAAAAGAAGCACAAGGGCAAATGGATGGGCCGCAATCGCCAGAACAAGCTGGTGTTCGTCGAGGCAGAGCAGGATCTGACAGGTACCATGGTCATGGCCCAAATCACCTGGGCCGGTCCCTGGAGCATGCAAGGCCGTCTGCTCCGCCTGCTGGACAGTCCCCTGGCGTGACCGCTTCCTCCACGGCATTCAACTGAGTCCAGCTTGCATGCCTGCCTTGCCAACCGACTCTGTCCTGTTCCTTGCCGGGCAGTTTCTCCTGGGCTTGGTGATCCTGGTTTTCTCGGGGAGCTGGCTGGTCAGGAGCGCCAGCCGTCTGGCCCGCATCCTGGGCATGACGCCCACCGTGATTGGGCTGACCATTGTGGCCTTTGGTACCAGTTTGCCCGAATTGCTGGTAAGCCTCATAGCCAACTTGGCCCCGGGCTATGAAGGTACCATCGCCATTGGCAACGTGGTGGGCAGCAACATAACCAATATCAGCCTGATTATGGGGCTGGGCGCCGTGGTGGCCGTGTTGCCGATTGAACGGTTCATGCTACAGCGGGAGTATCCCTATATGCTCCTGATGTCCTTGCTTCTGATAGTTTTTTCGCTTGATGGCCGCATTACCCGCCCGGAAGGCATCTTCTTTGTGCTGGGCCTCGCGTTCTTCATGTACTACAGCTACCGGACCGGTCGCAATACCGAGGAAGTGGAACAGGGCGCAGCGACGGATGGTCCCCGGTCTGCCGTGCAAAATCTGGCGATCCTGGCCGTTTCCATTGGCGGCCTGGCCCTGGGTGCACAATGGCTGGTCAACGGTGCCAGTGGTCTGGCCGCGCGGGCCGGCGTCAGTGAACTGTTCATTGGCCTGTCCGTCGTAGCGCTGGGCACCAGCCTGCCCGAACTGGCCACCACGCTCATTGCCATTCGCCATGGCGAACGGGATATCGCCGTGGGCAACCTGGTGGGCAGCAATGTATTCAACATTCTGGCCATCGTAGGCATCACCGCTACCGTCAAGCCCCTGACCGCACCGACGACCATGCTGACGTTCGATTACCCCGTGATGTTCCTGACCAGTCTCCTGCCTTTTGTCCTCGCCTGGTTCACGCATTACAGGGCAGGCAAGACCATTGGCATTCCGCTGCTGCTGCTGTACGTGTCCTATTACGTCATACTCTACTTGCACGCCACCGGTGTCCTGTCCTGGCTGCCGTCGGTGTCGCCGGTTGCCTGACCTGATGGCAGCCGGAGGGACCGGCCGCTCCCGGTCCGGAACCGGGTTCCCGGCTGGCAGCTGCCATGGTCTCGGGCAGGGGCCATCACAGGCAATTGCCCAAACTCTTCCGCCTCATGGTTGTGGTACCATAATTACGGGCAGACAGGCCCCTAATCAACAGGAGTGATGCATGGTCCGGATCTCACGCCAGGAAGCACTTGACTATCATGAGGGCAAACGTCCAGGCAAGCTCAAGATCGTGCCGACCAAGCCCATGTCCACGCAGCGGGATTTGGCCTTGGCCTATTCCCCGGGCGTGGGGGATCCGGTGGACGAAATCGCCCGCAGTCCGGAATCGGTGTATCGCTATACGGCCAAGGGCAATCTGGTCGGGGTAATCAGCAACGGGTCGGCGATTCTGGGCATGGGCAATCGTGGTGCTCTTGCCTCCAAGCCTGTGATGGAGGGCAAGGCCGTACTCTTCAAGCGCTTTGCCGATATCGACGTGTTCGACCTGGAGCTGGACACCCAGGATGCAGACGAAATGATTAACGTTTGCATTACCGTGGCCCCCACCTTTGGCGGTCTGAACCTGGAGGACATCAAGGCCCCGGAATGCTTCTACATTGAAGAAATCCTGCGCAACGAACTGGACATCCCGGTATTTCATGACGATCAGCATGGCACCGCCATTATTTCGGGCGCGGCCCTGATCAATGCGCTGCGGGTGGCAGACAAATCCCTGCAGGAGGTCCAGATCGTGATCAATGGCGCCGGCGCCTCGGGGTTGGCCTGCGCCGAGTTTTACATTGCGCTGGGGGCCCGGCAGGAAAACATCATCATGTGCGACAGCCGCGGCGTGATCTTTGAAGGCCGTACCGAAGGCATGAACATTTACAAGCGCCGCTACGCGGCCCGTACGGAACTGCGCACCCTGCGGGAAGCCGTAACCGATGCCGACGTCTTCATTGGCCTGTCCGCCAAGGATACGATGGATCAGGACATGGTGCGCAGCATGGCGGACATGCCCATCATATTTGCCATGGCCAATCCGGACCCGGAAATCAGCTACGATGCCGCCAAGGCGGCCCGTCCGGATACCGTCATCATGGGCACGGGACGCAGTGACTTCCCCAACCAGGTCAACAACGTACTGGGCTTTCCCTTTATCTTCCGCGGCGCCCTCGACGTCCACGCCCGGGCCATCAACATGGAAATGAAGATAGCGGCGGCCCAGGCCCTGGCGGCCCTGACCCGCGAGGACGTCCCTGACTCGGTACTGGCCGCCTATGGCCTCTCCCATCTCTCCATGGGGCCTGAATACGTGCTCCCCAAACCCCTGGATCCCCGGGTCTTGATGTGGGTCGCACCTGCTGTGGCCAAGGCCGCGATGGAATCCGGGGTGGCTCGCAAGACCATCGATCTCGAAGTATACCTGGATGAACTGACGGAACGCCTGGGCAAGACGGAACAGGTCATGCGTTTTATGCAGATCAAGGCTACCCAGAATCCCAAACGCATCGTATTCGCCGAAGGTACCCATGCCTCCATGGTGCGGGCGGCCCATGCGGTGCAGCAAGAGGGCATTGCCGACGTGGTGCTGCTGGGCAACCGGCTACAGGTACATGCCCAGTGCGAGCGCCTGAATCTGGATTTCAAGCCTGACGTCATCAATCCGGCGTCCAGCCAGGAGCTGGACAGTTTTATTCAGCGGTTCTACGAAAGCCGGCAGCGCAAGGGCGTAACGCTGACCATGGCGCGCGAAATGATGCTGCAGGAGAACTACTTCGGCAGCATGATGGTGCAAACCGGCGCAGCCGATGCCTTCATTTCAGGCCAGACCTACAACTACCCGGACGTGGTGCGGCCGGCGTTGCACGTCGTAGGTGTGATGGAAAACCGGGCCGTGGTGAGTGGTGTGTACGTGATGATCGTGAATGATCAGCTGTACTTTTTCTCCGACGCGACGGTGAACATCAACCCCACCGCGGAGCAGTTGGCCTCCATTGCCATCAATGCGGCCGACGTGGCCACGCGGTTTGACGTCACACCGCGCATTGCCATGCTCAGCTATTCCAATTTCGGCAGCACCCGCGGTTCCGAGCCGGACAAGATGCGCCAGGCCACCGAACTGGTCAAGGAGATGCGCCCCGATCTGATGATAGATGGCGAAATGCAGGCCGACGTGGCGGTTGAGCCCGACCTGATGGACGAAGTGTATCCGTTCAGTCAGGTTTCGGATGCCAATGTCCTGATTTTTCCCAACCTGAGTGCGGCCAATGCATCCTACAAACTGGTCAACCGTCTGGGCGGCGCCGACAAGATCGGTCCTATTCTGGTAGGCCTGGGCAAGCCCATCCATGCCCTGGAAACCGGCGCAGAAGTGCGGGACATTGTCAACGTGGCCATCATGGCCGTCGTGGAGGTCCAGACCCGCGACACAGGGAGCGAGGACGCCAAGTCGTCCAGCCTGTTCAACTTGTGGTCAGTCTTCTAGCACCTCGGCCATAGCAGCCAGAAAACGCTGATTGTCATCGGGGTAGCCCACCGATACCCGTACCCAGCCCGGCATGGTGAAACCTGTCAGTTCGCGTACCCGTATGTTGCGGGCTGCCAGTTGCGCTACCAGCCATTCGCTGGGTACGCGCGGCCTGAAAGCCACAAAACTGGCTTCGCTGGGCAGCACCGTCGCTATGTTGGGCAGCTGTTGCAGGCCTTCGTACAACACAGAGCGCTGTTCCTGGATCAGGGCAATCGATGCGGATACGAATTCCTGATCTTCCAGCGCTGCGTTGCCGGCCGCCAGCGTCAGCTGACTCAGCGTGAAGGGCAGGCTGGACGCTTTGAGCCGGGCTATCAGGTCGGGGTGTGCAATGCCATAGCCCAGTCTCAGCCCAGCCAGGCCAAACGCCTTGGAAAAACTGTGCAGAATCAAGAGATTGGGGCAGGCGTCGAAATGCCGCCAGGGCCGGGCCCGGTCAGGATGGGCCCCGAAATGCCAGTAGACCTCGTCAAACACCAACAACACCGAAGACGGCAGACGGGTTACCAGGTAGTCCAGTTGACTCTGGGCACAAAAGGAACCTGAGGGATTGTGCGGACTGCAGATATAGACAATGCGGGTCCGGTCATTGACATGGGCCAAAATCTCGTCCACATCCACTTGGTGATTGTCATTGTGCTCCACCAGCACCGGCTTGCCGCCGTTCTGCACAACGCTGTGCTGATACACGGGAAAAGCCGGTATGGGAATGATGGCTTCGTCCCCGGGTGTAATCATGGTGGCGGCCACCTTGTGCAGAATCTGGCTGCCACCCGCACCGGCAATGATATGGGCGGCAGTCAATCCGTGTTCCAGATAGGCGGCAATCTTCGCTTCCAGGCCCCCCGTACCCCCTGGATAGCGATTCAGTACAGTGAAGGCTTCCCGGATTGCCTGCTGTACCCGGGAGGATACCATCCGGGGATTTTCGTTGAGATCCAGCTGGGCGGCTTCTGTCGGCGTTGAAGGTACCATTCCGTTTTCACTAACCTCCGAGTGTTGGGGCAATTCACAGTCCCGCACCGGGGACTTCAGTCCAGGGCAACTATCCGGAACTTGGCATCGGCGGAGCCAATCACCGCGGTGGTGCCGTCCGGCGCCAAGGCACCACAGGACAACACGCGGGACTCCACAGCCAATTCGTCTGTGAAGGTCCAGTGCGCAAGATCGAAGAGACGAATCAGGCCGGCACTCAGGATCAGGGCTCTTTCCCGGATCAGGTCAAATGCAAATCCGGTTATGCGATCGTCATGCACGCGGACAGCACGCATCAGAGACCGGTTGGCTGCATCCCATATCTTGAGCATGCCGTCGTAACCCAGAGTCAGTACTCTGCGCTGGTCGGGCAAGTAACGACAGTAGCTGACCGCGACGGCGTGAGCTGCAATCCGGCCAGCCGGTTTGCCTTCCGGCAGGGACCACAGCGTAAGCTCACCACCCAATCCGCCTGTCAGGACCATATCATCATCGGGGGTGAAGGCTACGGTTGCCAAATTCCCGGAGCTGGCCTTGATGGCGGCCTGGAGGCCTCCGGTGAAATCCCAGACGGCTACCCGGCCGCCATAGGCGCAGGCGGCAAACATACGCCCGTGATGCGCTGTCGCCATGCCGGCTACGACCTTCTTGCGGTCCTGCAATTCGTGCAGCAAGACAAATGCGGGAAACGACCATATCCGTACCTTGCCGTCACTGCTGCCTGTTGCAATACGCGTACCTGCCTGATCCAGGGCCAGGGCATTGACACTCTTGTCGTGTCCACTGATGGGCCTGACCCGGGACCAGTCCTGCGCCGACCAGAGACACAGATGGCCTTTCATGCCCGCGGAGATCAGGTAGCGGCCGTCAGCCGCAAACTGCAGGGTTACGGCATACTGGCCATCGCCTGTGAGCGTATGTACTATGTTCATGGAGAAGGAATCCCTTGCAACAGCACCTGTCGCCAGCACCGGACCGAACAGCTACAGTATCGACCTTATAGCGCCTGACAGGCAGATTTTGAGACGATTTACCATGAAGTATTGTATGTTGTAAGGATATAGCCTGTGACACAGGACCTTGGACAGTTGTGCACTGACACCAGCCTGGATCGATTCATCTCATGCTCCTAGCCAGTCTGGCTCTGCTCTGCGGCACAGGCCTTGTCTATTGGCGGCTGCACCCTGAACGCAGCGCTCTTTACGGGTGGCTGTCTGCTGTACCTCCCCTGCTGGTCTTGGGATTCCTGAGTTGGCAGATGGATCCGGCGTCATCCCGGCCGCTCCGTGAAACCTGGGTATGGCTGAGCTCCCTGCAGGTCGATCTCTCATTTGCGGTGGACGGCCTGGGCTACCTGTTTTCCTTCATTATCCTGCTGATTGGCGCCGTAGTAGCCCAATACACGCACTACTACCTGCACGAGGACCAGCGCCAGGGCACATTTTACGCGTTCCTCTTCTTCTTCATGGCCAGCATGCTGGGTATTGTCTGGGCCGACAACGCCATCCTGCTCTTTGTATTCTGGGAAGGCACCACGATCACCAGCTACCTGCTCATTGGCCATCGCTACAAAACGGCAGACAGCCAGACGGGCGCCCGTACCGCCCTGCTCGTTACCGGCAGCGGGGGCCTGGTCATGCTGGCCGGATTGCTCATACTGGCCTCGGTTACGGGGAGCTACGCCATCACTGACTGGAAGCATGCGGCCCTGGATTTCTCCCAGCCTGCCGTCACGACCGCATTGATCCTGATTTTGGTCGGCGCCTTTACCAAGTCCGGCCAGTTTCCCGTGCATTTCTGGCTCCCGGGTGCCATGGCCGCACCGACCCCAGCCAGTGCCTACCTGCACTCGGCCACCATGGTCAAGGCCGGTGTTTTTCTGGTCGCCCGCTTCCACCCCGTCTTTGCGGAACACCCGCTCTGGTTCCCCCTGCTGCTTCTGTTCGGTTTGGCGACAGTCCTGGTCTGTTCTGTCATCGTCCTGATCCAGACCGACCTGAAGGCCATACTGGCCTATGCGACCCTTACCCAGCTGGGTCTTTTGTTCATTGCCCTCGGCATGAATTCCGTGCTGGCCGTGAGCGCCGCCGTCGTGGGCATTTTGGCCCATGCGCTCTACAAGGGCCCCCTGTTCCTGCTGGCCGGGATCTTGGACCATACTGTCCATACCCGGGATATCCGCCGCATGGCCGGACTGGCCCGCCCACTGAAAGTCGTCTTTGCCGCGACGTTACTGTCCAGTGTGTCTTTGCTGGGATTGCCCATCTGGCCCGGCTTCGTCGCCAAGGAGCTGTTGCTGGATGCCCTGTTGCACTTGCATGCCGGGACATGGGCCTGGCTGGGTGCCTTGGCCCTGGCGGGTGTGGTGGTAGCTGGCAGTGCTTTCGCCGCGATTGCCCTGGCGTTTGTGATCAGGATTTTCCTGCGCCAACATCCCGACGCTCCAGAGGCGCACACAAGCCTGCACAAGCCGCCCCTGCTCATGGTTCTGGGGCCCTTGCTCCTGTCTGCAGCCGGCACTGTGGTGCCCTTCCTGCTCAATTCCTGGCTGCATCCGATGCTCAGCGGTGCGGTCAGCGATGTGCTGGGGCATACCGATTACGTCAAGTTTCACGTTTGGACCGGCATTAGTGTCCCCTTGGGACTCTCGCTGCTGGCCATGGCTGCCGGTGCCGCCTTGTTCTATGGACAGTCCGTCATAACCGGTGCCATGCAGGTGGTCACACGCCATATCCCCTCGGGCGAAGAGATCCTGGAACGTCTCTTGTTCCTCATGCGCCACGGTGCGGATGCCCTGACGTATCTTCTGCAGGCCCGTTCGCTGACGGCACACATTACTGTCGTGCTGTCTGCCGCCATCCTGTTCGTACTGGTGACATGGAACCGGATAGATCTGCTGGATCCGGCACAGTTACAGATTGTCGCGGCGAGCCGGGTATCCCCTTATGTGGAAATCCTGATCGTGCTGATGGCCATCGCGGCAGCCATGACCGCCGTACTGGCCCGGGCCCGGCTGGTTCCCGTCATTGCCATGGGTGCAGTGGGCCTGGTAGTGTCGCTGTGGTTTGTCCTGTATGCGGCACCGGACCTGGCCCTGACCCAGTTGTTGGTTGAAGTGCTGTTGTTCGTTCTGATTATCCTGATTCTGTACAAGCTGCCGGTTACGCCCCAGCCCCACTTGCCGATCTGGTCACATTGGCGCAATATCCTGCTGGCTGCAGGCATGGGCCTGTTCGGCTTTGTGCTGGTACTCCTGACTGCCGGCCAGCCCTATTTCCCCACCATCAGTGAAGACATATTGCGCGTAGCAGCACGCGGGGCCCATGGTGGCGCGAATGTAGTCAATGTCATTCTGGTGGATTTCCGGGGCTTCGACACCTTTGGGGAAATGACTGTGATCGCCATTGCCGGCCTGGGTGTGTACAGCCTGGTACGGGCCTATCACTTCCGTATCCACCACCGGGAGACGGAACCGGCAACGCAGCCCCCGGCAACGAAAGAAACCGCAGGATCATGACCGAACTGTACCTCAAGTATGTACTGACCTCGTTGACCGCGGCCCTTGTGCTGCTGGCGGTTTTTTTCCTGTTGCGGGGTCATGATCTGCCTGGTGGCGGCTTCATCGGGGGCCTTATGGCAGCAGCAGCCCTGGAGCTGATCATTCTGAGTCGCGGTGCCGAGGAAGTCCAGCTGCGCCTGGGCCGGTTGATGGTGCCCCTGGCTGGCCTGGGTCTCATCATAGCCGTCATTTCCATTCTGCTGGGACTGGTGCGGGAAGGCACGGTGTTTGCCGGTACCTGGTTTCACGTGCCTGTGCTGGAGATTGACGTGGGCACACCGGTCACCTTTGACCTGGGCGTGTTCCTGGTCGTGATGTCCGTAACGTCCCTGTTCCTGCTGGACCTGACCCTGACCCGTACCACCGAAACCGAACAGCTGCTGGAAGTGGATGAGACGATGTCCCTGGAAACGGTGCCGGCAGCCGAAGGTGACGAGGAATGCTCATGAGCGTTTACGTCCTGGCCGTGCTCGTGATGGTACTGCTGGGCTCGGGTACGTACCTGATCCTGCGCCAACACGCCGTGAAGCTCATCCTGGGCCTGGGTCTGATCGGCCATGCATTCAACCTCATCATTTTCGGGACTACCCGCCTGACCAGTGGCCAGGAACCCATTCTCGACAAGGAACGGCTGGATCAGCTGGATTATCCTGATCCCCAGGCCTTTGCCGATCCCTTGCCCCATGCCCTGATCCTTACGGCCATCGTGATTGGGTTTGGCTTCACGGCCTACCTCATTGCCCTGGTCCAGCGTCTGCATGAGGCCAGAACGCAGCCCGCAGCCGACTCGTCCGTAGCCTCCCACTATGCCTACCTGGAAGTGGAACATTACACACCCGGCCGCAACGGTGCCCCGGATGATCATGTCTGGCTGGAATACGTACAGCCGGACCCGCCTGCCATCGCCCGCGAGGAGCGTTCAGGGTAAATGACTTCCGCGGTACTACATCCCCTGCTGCCCAATCTGCTGGTTGCCTTTACGGTACTGCCGCTGTCCGGGGCCGGCATTGCCCTGTTCACGGGCCGTATATCCTGGCTGTCCCGGTTGCACTCCCAGAGCGTGATTGCCCTGCTGGTGGGTTTTTTGAACCTGTTGCTGGCCGTCGCCCTGCTCGTGTACTGTACGCGGGTCGGGACCCTGGTATTGCACGTCGGGGCCCGCACAGGACCCTTTGGCATCATGCTGGTGGCCGACGTGTTCGCAGCCCTCATGCTGGTTCTGACCGCCATCATCTACCTGGCTTCGGTTCCCTATGCCATCGACTTGCTGGATGAACGGGATCGCATGGGGTTTTATCCCCTGTCACTCTTCCTCCTGATGGGCGTCAACGGTACCTTCCTGGCGGGCGATCTATTCAATCTCTACGTGTTTTTCGAAATACTGGTGATTTCCAGCTTCGTCCTGGTTACCCTTGGAGGCCAGACGGATCAAATCAAGGGGGGCATGCGCTTCGTCGTCCTCAACCTCCTGGCCAGCATGGTGTTTCTGGGGGGGATTGCCGTCACGTATGGCGTTCTGGGCACACTCAACATCGCGCATATGGCCATGCTCCTGTCGCAGGCCACCGTACCTTCGTGGGTGGTGCCTGTGCTGGCCGGTCTCCTGTTTGTGGCTTTCGGCAGCAAGGCAGCACTGTTCCCCTTCCATTTCTGGCTACCCTGCAGCTACCACACAACGCATCCCGTCATCAACGCCCTGTTCGGGGGCCTGTTGACCAAGGTCGGCATCTACGCTCTCTTTCGCATGTATCCGCTGCTGTTTCCGGAACTGCTGGTCCAATGGCACATTCTGTTTGTGGTATTGGCCGCCAGTTCCATGCTGGTGGGCACCCTGGGCGCTCTGGCCGGGCAGACCATCCGCCGGGCCCTGAGTTTCAAGATCATCAACCACATCGGGTTTATCTTTGTCGGACTGGCTGTTGCGGGCTCGCCCGCCGTGACCATGGATTGGGCCCTGGCCGCGGCCATTGTCTATCTGGTACACCACATGCTCGTCAAGACCGCGCTGCTCATGGCAGGCGGCGCCGTCGAACACGTGCTGCAGTCGGGGCACCTGTCTCTGCAGCACAATCAAGGCTTACTGACCCATCACACATGGCTGGGCATCTGGTTTTTCCTGGCGGCCATATCCCTTGTCGGCATTCCTCCCTTCAGCGGCTTCGTAGGCAAACTGGGACTTTTGCAGCTCATGGTGGCTTCTGGCCAGTGGGCTTTGCTGGCCGTTGCTATCGTCACCAGCATCATTACCCTGGTTGTCATCTTTCGCCTGTGGCAGAACTTCTTCTGGGGCCGCGCCCAGCCGCCCCCGGCTGCGGTACACCCGGGCCATCCTGCCCGTGCCAGTCTGCTTTGTCTGTCTCCGGTAGCAGGCCTTGTGGCCTGCAGTTTGCTGGTCGGTATTTTCGGTCAGCAGATTTGGGACATTTCTGCCCAGGCGGGCATGCAGCTGGCCAACCGCGGGAGTTACATCCAGAACGCTGGCCTGGCTGATCATCTCGACGTCGAGGCCCATGAGGCTCATTAGGGGAGCCCGTACCCATGGCCCAATCCTCCACCCGCAATTCGCCGCTGCTGCCGGGTTCTGCCATTGTGATCCGGAACCGCCTGTCGCTGCTCTTGGGGAATATCCTGTTGGCTGTGCTTTGGCCTGCCTTCAACGGTACTTTCACCATCAAGGCGGGGGTGGGCGGCTTCCTGTTTGCTGCCATCATTCTGACGGCGTTCGACCGCCGGTACAGTTTGTGGCTCATGCGCATTGTCCTGTTTTTCCTGTACCTGATGTGGTCCATCGTGGAATCATCCCTGCAGGTAGCCGTACAGGTTCTGACGTATCGGCGGTACCCCCAGGCCATAATCGATTACGAACTGGTAGCCGACTCGGACTTCGAGGCGCTGGTTCTAGCAACCGCCATCACGCTGACCCCCGGTACCATAGCCACGGATATCGCTCGTCAGCCCAATGGCCGACGGGTCCTGTATGTCCATCTGCTGGATGGCCGCTATCCGGAACAGTTTCGGATCAACCTGAAACATGGATTTGAACAGCGCATTTATCAGATTGTCAGGGAATAGCCATGCCCGACCTTACAGAACCCTTCCGTCTTGGATTGTCCATCTGCATTCTGGTACTGGCCGTGGCCATGTGCCTGACCGCCCTGCGTCTCATTCTGGGCCCCACCATTCCGGACCGTACGGTATCCTTCGACCAGCTTTCCATTCAGGCCGTAGGCATCATCCTGCTGGTGGCCATGCTGCTGGATAAATCAGATATCGTGGATATCGCCATCGTCACCGCGGTACTGGGTTTTCTGGGCACCTTTCTGCTGGCGCGCTTCCTGGAACAGGACTCGGCCTAGACACAGACCCTCATGGCACCTGCACTCGCAAACTGGTCCCTTTGGTTGCTGTTCGGCCTGATTGGCCTGGGCACACTGTTCATGCTGCTGTCCGCATGGGGCAACATTACTCTGCCCAACGCCATCGCCCGCATGCATGCCAGTGGCCTGGGCTCTACACTGGGCATCCTGCTCCTTCTTCTGGCTACCGGCATCTATTTCCGGCGCCTGAACCAGGAAAACGACACTTTGGTGTTGATGGGAGTCTTGGGCTTCTTTCTTTTCCTGACGTCTCCCATGGCCACTACAGCCATGACGCGGGCTGCGCTCAAGCTCCCGTATTCGCGCGAAAAGCAATTTCTGGGCCAAGATGCCCTGACACCCCATTACACCGCAAACCCACCTGTATCCAAGAAAGAGAGCGAATTTATGGCGATGGAAATGGCAATGGAATACGTAGAGCGTCAGGGCTCCGACTCATCCAAATGGGGGATGTACGCCCCTGACGTCATTCCCCTGTGGGTGGCTGACATGGATTTCAAGTCGCCGCAACCCATCCTGGATGCTCTGCATGCACGGGTGGAGCATGGTGTCTTCGGGTATGGCGGGAGGTCCCTCCATCTGATCGAAGTATTTTGTGAGCATCTGGAACGGACCTATGCATGGCAGGTCTCACCCGCCGATATCCTATTCCTGCCGGGCCTGGTTTGTGGACTGAACGCCGTGACCCGGGCCGTAGGCGCACCAGGCTCCTCGGTCATGACCTTTGAACCCGTGTACCCGCCCTTTCTCAGTGCACCGGGGAACCAGGACCGTCGCCTCCAATCCGTCAAGCTGCACTATCACGAAAACAACGGCCTCCTGCACTACTTCCCCGACCTGGAAGACTGCCGACGGCAGGCCGATGACAGCACCGCCCTGTTTCTCCTCTGCAATCCCCACAATCCGGTAGGGCGCAGTTTTACGCGGGATGAACTCCTGTCACTGGCCGAATTCTGTCAGGATCGCAACATCGTGATCTGTTCAGACGAAATACACTGCGAGCTGTTGTTGGGAGACACACAGCACATTCCTGTCGCTTCCCTGTCCCCCGACATTGCCCAGCAAACCATTACGCTGATGGCCCCCAGCAAGACATTCAATATTCCGGGCTTGGGCTGCAGCATGGCCATTGTCCAGAATCCGGACCTGCGCTCGGCGCTGATGCATACGATGGAAGGGATCGTGCCGCATGTCAACCTCTTGGGCCTGGCAGCGGCCATAGCCGCCTACGGTGATCCACACTGCCGTGCCTGGACTCAGGATCTGTGCCGTACCCTGACAGCCAACCGGGACTACCTGGTGGCCCACATGCAAAAAGCTTTTCCGGCCGCCCGCCTCACCCAACCTGAAGCCACCTATCTGGGCTGGATCGATTTCGGGGCGTATGTGGACAATCCCTACCGCTTTTTCCATGCGCAGGCCCAGGTAGCCCTGAGTGCCGGTGATCGCTATTTCACCCAGGGCGGACACAGCTTCGCGCGCATCAACATGGGGACCAGTCGCGCAGTTTTGGAGCAAGCCCTGGACCGGATGCAGGAAGCCGTGCGGGCACAAACCTAGATCTGTGGACAAATCCGCAATGCCTGTTGCCGATGGTTCGTCCGGATCGCTTCGGATTCTGCTGGGGTTTTTTCGCAATTATTCAATAACTGTGTGCTTGCCATAATCGTTCGCATCCCCCACGGTGGCCTGCGTTTACAGTTCGTAAACAGGTCCTTGGTGCTGTCTTGAGCACAGTGCCGCTGCACTGTTCCGGCCGTCAGGCCCTACCGGATCCGGCAAACGTGCCGGGCCGCGCCTGGCCTGCTTTATGCTCGCCCAAGGAAGCCTGGATTACCGGGTACGGGCAACGTGGACCTTCAGCCTTTCAGTCCACTGAGTGAAACGCCCTGGATGATGTAACGCTGTCCCATCAAAAACACGATGAAAGTAGGCAGAAAGCCCAGCACAGCCCCTGCCATGTCCAGGCCGGCATCGCCACCTGACCGGGCAACAGTCCCCAGTCCCACCGGCAGCGTCCGCATTTCCGCCTTGGTGGTGACGATCAGCGGGTAGAGGAACGAGTTCCAATTGCCCATGAACCGCAGAATAGCCAGCGTTACCATGGCCGGCACCAGCTGCGGCATCAACACACGCCAAAATGTCTGGAAGATGTTGGCCCCGTCAATGAGCGCTGCATCGTCGTAGTCGCGCGGAATGCTGAGAAACTGCTGGCGCATGAGAAAGGTACCGAAAATGGACGCAAACCAGGGCCCGATTAACGCCGTGTAGGTATTCACCAGCTTGAGGTCGGCCAAGAGAATGTACTGGGGAATGATCAGGGCCGTGTCCGGCATGATCAGAATCCCCACAAAGATGTAGAAAATCAGGTTGCGACCGAGGAAATTGCCCCGGGCGAAGGCATATCCGGCCAATGTGGAGGTAAACACCCCGCCCAGCGTGGATATCAGGGCTACGTAGAAACTGTTGTACAACCAGCGCAGAGCCATCGTGCGCGCAAACAGCAACTGGAAATTCTCCAGGGTGACGGGCTGGGGAATCAGGTCGATCGGGAACAACAGAAAACGGATGTCTTTGGTCAGCGAGACCGAAAGCATGATGATGAAGGGACCGACAGTGGACGCGGCCACGATGGCCATGAGGAGGTAGGTCAGGGCGGTCCGGAAACCCTGACGGGGCTGGAAACCCACCCAGATGCGCAAACGCGTAAAGAAGTCAGGCGGTTCCCCCGCTGTCTGGTACGTACGCATGGGTCAATAAATGTCCTCGTCAAATCTGAGGTACCGGCTCTGGATCCAGGCAATCAGGAGGATCAGGGCGAAGAGTACGATGGACAGGGCATTGGCGTAGCCGAAACGGGTGAAGTTGAATGCCTGTGAATAGATGTGGTACACGGCGGTGGTCGTGGCATAGACCGGGCCCCCGCCCGTGAGAATGAAAATGGCGCCGAATTCCTGCAAGGCGCCAATCGTCGTGATAATCACCACAAAAGCGGCCGTGGGGCGGAGCAGGGGAATGGTGACGTGACGGTGCAGTCGCCAGCCGTAAGCGCCGTCAACCAGCCCGGCATCGTACAGGGGCTGCGGTATGGCCTGGAGCGCTGCCAGCCAGATCACCATAAAGAAACCGAATGACTGCCATACACCCAGCCCGGCAATGGACGCCAAGGCCTGATGAATATCCAGCAGGAAACGTTGCGGCGGGATGCCGACCAGCCCCAGGAGAAAGTTGATGGGGGCATCCGGACGGGGGGAAAGAAAGCGCCGGAACACCAGAGCGAGTACGGCAATATTGGTCACGTTGGGCAAAAAGTACAGGGAGCGAAAAAACTTCATGCCACGCAAGCGCTGATTGACCAGAATGGCAACAACCAGCGAGGCGGCCACAATGGGAGGTACATACAGCAGGGCAAACAGGAACGTATTTTTCAGGGCAAGGTGAAAACGTTCGTCGATCACCATCTCGACAAAGTTGCCTGCACCCACAAACTCCGAATGGCTCAAGAGATCCGTTTTGTACAGCGCATTACGGAACATGCTGAGCCAGGGCACCAGATTGAAAATGATGAAAACAGCCAGGTTGATCAGAATGAAGGGATACCAGGGTAGTGACTGGAGTATCCGTTTTCGCAGATCACCCCGGGTACGGCGCTCTGTAGCTACCAGTGACGTTGTACTCATTGTCTTCCCGGCTCATACCAAAAAGCCCGGGTGAGTTCCAGGAGTCCTGATTCCTGGAACTCACCCGGGCGGGAAACCTGTCAGGCAACCGGCAGGGATAAAGGGTTAGGCCTTGGCCGCCAGCAACGCATCAATTTCGGTCTTGGTTGCTTCCAGGGCCTCATCCACTGTTTTGTGGCCCAGAATCGCAGCCTGGAACTGGGGTCCGGCCACGACCTTGCTCTCTTGCCACAGGGTATTGGCATCCTGATCCGAGAACAGATGGGGACTGTGACGGTTTACATGCTCCAGGACACAGGAGGCCGGATTCCAGTAGTCTGACTTGGAGAGGGTGCCTACCGGGGTTGAGCCTGCCAGTTCACAATATTTGCCTATCTGGACCGGCTGAATCATGAAGCGCACCCACTCCACTGCGGCATCCTGGGCTTCGCTCTGGGTCGTAATCGCCCAGCCCTGGCCCGACACCACACCTGAAATGGGGAATTCCTCGCCGGTGCGCGAACGCGGATGGCCAAGGACAAATTCCAGGTCCGGCTGTGCTTCGACATTCTGGATACAGGCAGCATCTTCCGTGCGTCGCGTAACCTCTTCCAGTGACAGCCAATAATTGGGCAACCCACCCTGTTCATCCACGCTGCCTATGGCGAACTCAATAGGCACCCAGCCATTGTCATACTCCATGACCCATCGTTCCAGGGTTTGCCGACAGGCATCATCCGTGAAATAGGATACGGTCCGATCTGCCGCATATACCGTACCGCCCGCTTCATGCACCTGTGTGATGAATTCACCCCAGCTGAATGTACTGAGCGATTCAAGGTACCATCCCTTGGTGGCGGCAGCCTCACCCAGCGCAAACAGTTTGTCCCAAGTGTCAAACTGGGCTGTGGCCGGGTCATAGCCCAGTTCACGCAACAGACCACCGCTATAGGATGGGCCATTCACTTCGGCCTCAAACAGGGGCATGTACAGTACACCGTCGAAACTGGCCGCCGCGACTTCTGCCGCCTGGTAATCGGCTATATCTTCAGCGGTGAGCAGATCACTCACGCCCAGGATCACCCCTTTTTCGATATAGGCGGGGATCGTGTCGGTCGTGGCATCCCAGATATCCGGTGCTTCCCCGGCCGCTGCTGCTGCATAGAGCTTCTCGCGCCGCCCACCCCAAGGCTGTACTTCAACACTGGCCTGGATATGACCATGGCCCTCGTGGAACGTTTCCAGCAAGGGGGCGAAGACGATATCCAGGTCATTCTCGGTCCGGGGATAGGCCCAGATCGAGATTTCCGACATGGCCATGGCCATGTCGGATCCATCATCGGCAGCGGGCACAGGCGCCACGCAGGCACTCAGAACGGCTACAGCTCCCGCGGTGCCGCTCAACTGCAGGAAACTTCGGCGACTCAATCTTGTGTTCATCAGAAGGTGCTCCTCTTCATAGATATGGCAAAAGGCTATGGACACACGGGCAGTGGGATACTATAAGATCCGGCTTTCAAGCCGGATTCTCCAGTACACCTTGCATTATAGACATGAAGTCCTGATATCCCAAGGGGATATCAAATCGATCCGGTTTCTGTAGCCTGGAACCGGTACCGATACGACAGCTCCGGGGATGTTTCCGCACGGCTGCTCCATCCTGTGATCTGGGTAAAGCCCCATATCTGCATGCCTGGTGTGTAGCCTGCGACCACCCTGGGCCGTTCAGGCATGACTGAGTGTCCGGGCATCCGCGAGTTGCCGCTGCGCATCGACCATGCCCAGGTAACGGCCCCCTGCAGCCATAAGCTGGCGGTGTGTTCCCATCTCGGCGATCTGGGCCCACTTCCAGCACGACCAAACGATCGGCACGGCGCAACGTGGCCAGCCGATGGGCAATGGCGATCACGGTCCGACCGGTCATGAGGGCGGACAGGGCCGCGTGAATGCGTTCTTCAGTTTCCAGATCGAGCGCCGAAGTCGCCTCGTCCAGGATCAGGATGCGCGGATCATGCAGAATGGCCCGTGCGATGGCGATCCGCTGGCGCTCACCACCCGAGAGCCGCTGGCCATGTTCCCCTACCAGGGTTTCATACCCATCCGGAAAACCCATCACGAAATCGTGAGCCTGGGCGCAACGTGCTGCCTGCACCACCTCTGCATGCGTGGCGTCAGGTTTGGCATAGCTGATGTTTGCGGCCACGGTGCCCGCGAACAGCAAGGGATCCTGGAGCACCACACCGACCTGCCGGCGCATGGACGCCGGGTCCCAATCCCGGAGATCAATACCATCAAGGGTAATACGGCCCTCATTGACATCATAGAGGCGCAGCAGGAGATTGATCAGCGTGGACTTGCCCGCACCCGAAGTCCCGACCAGGCCGACCATCTCGCCAGCAGCGATGTCCAGGGTAAAATCCTGCAGGACCGGCTCTCCGGATCGATAGGCAAACGTCACTGCCGTGAACTGGATGGCTCCCTGCATGGGCTGCCGGACCGGTCGTGAGGCCGTGGGGATCGCAGGTTCCTGGTCAATGGCCTCAAAGATGCGTTCGGTTCACGCCATCTGTGCCCCAACGCTGCAGAAACTGCCGCAGGTTGGTGGTATCGACAGCCACCCGGTTGAGGACGTCACCGGGCGGCTTGTCTGCAATGAAGCGCAGCGACATGCGCTGTATGCGGGCATATACCGCATGCCGGAGATCAAAGACCAGGCCTGCACTCAGGCGGGCAACCGTCCGGTTGCGCTACACCAGGATGCCGCTGTGCAAAACATAGGCCAAGGCCATGGCGCCAATGAGCAGAGTCAAGGGCACCGGTTCGATCTTCCGGAGCATCAACCAGTCGTCTATCAGTATGCGCGTCAACTGCGGTACCAGCAACGTGAGGAGGTTGGCCGCAACGAACAGCACCAGAGCCAAGAGCAGAGACCAGCGATAGGGTACGAGGAACGACAGCAGTCGCGTCAGCACGGACCGCGGGCTGCGCAAGGGTTCGGCGACCCAGTCACGGGCGAACCCGCCACGCTGCACCGGCAGCAGTCCATCGCGGGTATGCACTGTCGGTTCCTGTTGCCCCTCCCGTGCAGTGGCGCTGTCCAGTGTGCTGGCCAGCTGCAGGTAGGCCGCAGCATGTTTACGACTGAAATAGGTCAAGACCCGACTGCCTTCCCAGTTACGAGAAACATGCCTGACCCCGCCATCACGTGAGCCACGAATTGATCACCGGGCAGACGGGACTGTTGCAGGACAATACGCGGGCCAACGATCGTAATCACCTGCTGCGGAGTTATGACCAGGTAGCCGTCCTGGTAGCGGGCACGCGTGTCCAGGTCAGCAGGTACACAATGCAGGACCTGGGCGCGCTCTGCTTCTGTCGTGAAGACAGCTGCCACCATGGCGGGCAGCTTCCGGGGCGTCACCGTACGGATCAGAACATGGCCTCCAGTCTGCGGCATATACGTGGCGCCAGCTCGGCCCGGGGTGCGAGGCGATAGCGATTGCCCTGGATGTCAACCAGCAGCAGGGTGCCATCGGGCAGGTCCCGCAGGTTGGCATGTTCGTTCTGGACCGTGAACGTGGCGAGGCCAGCCTCGGTGTTAACGCGCCACTGTGACTGCCCGAACCGTTCGTCAAGCTGCAGGATCTCGGTGATCCGGGGAGCAAAGTAACGGCGCTGCAGCTGCGAATGAGTTGTGCTTCGTGTCCGGGGAAAGTTGCCAGGGGAGCCAGAATGCCCAGTTCCTGCCCCTCCATATCACGGACGGAAATGAGATCGTCGGGATCCGCAAAGGGAAACGCCCGGTAGAAGTCAACGGGTTCAACGTGTGCATGGGCCAGGATGGCCCTGACCAAACCACCGGCGGTGCGTTCAAAGCGGATCTCCTGCGGGGATAGCCGGGGTGGCAGCTCCAGACTGTGTTCCGTACGCTGTGCTGCAGTCTTCATTCACCTACTCCAATGACATGCAGAGCTTGCCGCTGGCGCACCACAAGCCTTTGATACACGCCGCCCTGCTGCATGAGCCAGGCATGCGTACCACTCTCGACGATCCGGCCCTTGTCGAGTACGTAGAGTCGGGATGCCATGCGCAGGGTTGAGAGACGATGGGCAATGACAACCACGGTACGTCCATGCACCACACGCTCAATGGCGCTCTGGATATGCAGCTCTGTCTCGGTGTCGACACTGGCGGTCGCTTCATCCATGAGCAGAATGGGTGGATCGAGCAGCAGCGCGCGGGCGATGGCAATACGCTGGCGCTGGCCACCGGAAAGCCCGTAGCCGCCCGGTCCCACAGCTCAGTATCGTAACCATCAGGCAACTGAACGATAAAGTCATGCGCATTCGCCGCTATCGCAGCGGCTACGATCTGTTCACGGGAGGCCCGGGGACGGGCATAGGCAATGTTGGCGGCTACACTGCCCAAGAAAAGATACGTATCCTGCAGGACAATGCCGATCTGTCCTTGCAGGTCCCTCGCAGCCAGCGTCTGTACAGCGATCCCGTCGAGTCGCACCGTGCCCGTGTTGGCGGGATACAGTCCGGCGATCAGATTGATTACGGTTGATTTACCCACTCCGGTATGACCCACCAGCCCGATCGTCTCGCCCGGTTCTGCGTACAGGCTGACTTCCTGCAGGACCGGTTGTCCGGGGCTGTAACTGAACGATACCTGCTCCAGACTGATGCGACCCTGCAGTCGTGACCGGCCGCGCGATGGTCTTGCGGGCGGTAGGTCAGGCTGTGCATCAATGAGACGCAACTGGGGCCGGGTGGCTGTTGCAACCCGTCCCCAGTCCCGTCCCAGTCCCGTGTCAGCTCGACCAGTTCCCCGACCGGCCAGAAAAAACGTCCAAGGTATCCGGCAAACGTGATCAGCAGTCCCACCGTCACCTGGTCCCGGGTGATAACCCAGGCCCCGGCTGCCCACATGCCCGTGAGAACCAGTTCGGGCACCAGCTCCATCAGGGACCGGGTTGTGCCGATCATGGTGTCCGCTTCATAGCCGAGACGTGCGGCATCCCGATTGGGACCTGCAAAGCGTTCCATCTCACGGCGTTCCTGGCCAAAGGCACGCACTACGCGTATGCCCGTCAGGGAATCGCTGGCCGCTGTACGGAGCTCTGCCTCGGCCCGGAACATGCGCTCGTAGAAGGATTGGACCTCGGGCACGATCCGCCGCAACACGGCCAGCAGTACCGGGAAAGGGATGATCGCGACCAGGGCGAGACTCCAGTCCAGTCACAGCATAGTAGCCAGGGATCCCGCCAGGAAGATGTCGCCATGGATGGCCGAAGGCGCAATGATGTGAAACATGAGCGCAATATCCGATGCATCCTGTTCCAGCCGTACCATCAGTTCCCCCGTGTGATGGCCCATAAAGAAACGCAGGGAAAGACGCTGCAGGGAGGCGAAAGCGGTACGTTTGAGAGTGATTTCCAGATCGTGGGTGAGGGAAGCGTTGATCAGTCCCCAAGCTATGCGGAAGCCCACTTCCGCAACGCGCGACAGCAGCATCAGCCCTACGGCACCAAGCAGCATCCGGCTATAGCGGCCCTCCGGTGCCAATACTTCGTCAAAGAAGAAACAGCCTGCCAGCAAAGGGGACAACACAGCGGCAGCTGCCCCGGCCAGGAGTGCCAAGGCAATCAGGGGCAGACGCCACCACTTGCTGGCAGGCAACAGATGGTAGAGGCGCCACAGTACACTTTTGCCTCCATATTCTTCTGGACTGTCGTCGTCCCCTGGATCCATGGTGGATGATGACTGCCGGGGGGGAAGTTCAGCTTCTGCCTGGACCTCCGCGTCCGTGGCGGGAAGTCGCAGAGCCTGATTTACCGTATGCACAAACACTTCTACGGCTTCCAGTCGGGCAGCAGAGTAGCGGACAAGCAACCGCGTTGCCCCGGCATGGCACACTGACAGCCGACCGCTGCTGACATACCTGTGCGTCACCAGGAATTCAATTTCCGCCCGCGGGACAAGGGTGATCTGACGATCCTGAAGCAAAACCACACCCGACCTGCCTGCTGCCACCCAGATACCCGCGAATGCCCCATCCATACTGATGTCAGCTCTGAAGGCCGCGACAATCTGAAACTCGGGGTACGCTTGCCGGAGATCTCTGGCAACGGCAACGGGCAAGGTCATGGATGCATTTCAGGATCTGGCAGACACAGCGCTATATCTGGAAAACAAGCATGCAGTTGCCATTGGCTGCCAAGCTGGAACACCGCCAGGACGAGTCCCCAAACAGAGGGCCCGCGAATGCTCTGTCGCGGGATGAACACAGGGCTGCATATTCTTTACCATTTTGGTCAGGCTCAAGGCTACGGACACGGAATGGTCTGGTTGGCCCCAAGCTGACACCGATGGTCTTGCTTATACCCCTGACCGGGTTGGGGCTTGGACGAGCATACTGAGGCGGACTTGCAGCTGCGTTTGCCGGCCAGTATCCCGTGGGTGCTGGTCGGTGCTTTCCTGTTTTGGCACACAGGGGCTCTCCAGGATTGCCGGAGACCGCAGTGTACCCTCTGCCCGGAATACCAGACAGAGGGCAATTGCACAGTTTGGCTTCGGCATTCGGTATCTATGGCTGGCTCTATCCGGACACTGTCCCAGGCCTGCAGCCAAATGAGGGCTGTCCAGGTACGACGACAGCAACATCTGCACCGTTCCGGTGCCGGGAATTCAGGTTTCCCAGCCGCAACCATGATCTGCCGTCGGGCACGTGCAGGCAGTCCACTGCAACCTGCAGGTATTGCATGCCAGCCAGTCAGACGCCTATAATTTGGACAGGCTACAGCGTGTATCGGTTTTCCTGACGCCGGCAGGTCACAATATACATTGAGGAGCGATTTGCAGCCACAGGCTGTTTTTACTCGCCCAGCAGGCATACAGCCACCGGCAACACCGCCACAATTCTGTAAAGGCCTTTTACTGCCAAGTTCATTCCGTCCCCCCGAGGTTGGTGTATGACTAAACCCACGTTGGTAGCTCTCGATCTGGAAGGTGTGCTTCTCAACGAAGTCTGGCTGTCCGTAGCGGACAGCACAGGTATCGCCGATCTGCGTCTGACCACGCGCGACATTGCCGATTATGACCAGCTGATGCAGATGCGTCTGGGCATCCTGAATGAACACGGATTGACACTTTCCCACCTGCAAGCCATCATTAAGGCTTCGGTAACCCCCATTGAGGGAGCCCTGCCTTTTCTTGCCTGGCTCCGTCAGCGGACGCCAGTTGTGATTCTGTCCGATATTTTTCTGGAATTCGTCGCGCCGGTCATCGACCGACTGCAGTACCCTACGATATTTGGCAATACCCTGACTGTAGACGCTACAACCAACATGATCACGGACTATCACATCCGGCAGCATGACGGCAAGCGCAAAGCCATTGAAGCCATGCACCAGCTGGGTTTCCGCACGTTTGCCGCGGGGGATTCCTACAATGATCTGTCCATGATCCAGGCCGCCTGTGCCGGTACCCTGTTCCGGGCACCCGGTCATATCGTGGCCGATCACCCCCACATCCGGTCCTGCACGGAATTCGGGGAACTGCAGGCACTCATACAGCAGGACCTGCTCGCACCGGGCGGGGCTGCCTAGACTGGGCATGTTCAACACACCACCTGACGGCGGGACACCAAACCTATACGAGGTCCGGAATGAAATCCACTGAATTAACGGCAGCCCTGTACGATTACGTGCTGGATGTGTCCCTGGTCGACAGTCCTACCATGCAGGAACTGCGGACGGTAACCCGGAAGATGCCGGCCGGTGGCATGCAGATTGCCCCTGAACAGGGACAGTTCATGCAGTTCCTGGCCCGCCTCATCCATGCGGAACGCTATCTGGAAGTTGGCTGTTTTACGGGATACAGCTCCCTGGTCATGGCCTTGGCCATGCCGGATCACGGCCGTGTGGTAACATGCGACGTCAGCCAGGAATGGACCAGCATCGCCCGCCGGTACTGGCAGCAAGCCGGGGTCGCACACAAGATTGACCTGAAACTCGGCCCAGCCCTGGACTCGCTGGAAGCCCTGCTCCGGGATGGACAGGCCGGTACCTTCGACATCGCCTTCATTGATGCAGACAAAGACAATTATGTCAATTATTACGATCTGTGCCTGGAATTGGTACGGACCGATGGTCTGTTGCTTTTCGACAATACCCTGTGGGGTGGGAAAGTAGTCGATCCTGCGGCCGTGGATGATGATACCGAGGGCATTCGGTCCGTCAATCAGAAGGCGTACGCGGATCCGCGGGTGAATTCATGCCTGCTGCCCATCTCGGACGGATTGCATCTTTGCCACAAACGGTAGCACAACACATCATGACGGTGCACACACAATCACTGTCTCGGGGCAACACGCTGGGCTACATCCTGGCCACCTCCTATCCCTTGCTGGCCTTCTCGGCGGCCGGTCGTTCCGTCTATCAGCTTCTGTTCAAGGAGATGCAGGCCTTTGAAATTGGGCCCTGGACTTCCGCCTTTGCGGCTTTGTGCTACCTGGTCGCGGCCTTTGGTCTGGGGTATCGCCGGCGCTGGACCTGGTTCCTGTCAGTATCTGTACTGGCCCTGGAAACGCTGGGCACCCTGGTGGTGGGAACCATCAGCCTGCTGGATCCCCAATTCGTTGGCAGCTCCGTCTGGCGTGCGTATGGGATTGACTTTGCCCTGTTTCCTCTGGTGCAGCCTTTCCTGGGCATCATCTGGCTGATGTGGCCCACGACCCGTACGCTGTACGGCC
Source organism: Caldilineaceae bacterium (assembly GCA_965200385.1). Lineage (GTDB taxonomy): Bacteria > Chloroflexota > Anaerolineae > Caldilineales > Caldilineaceae > Bin34. Next base: position 1,604,525 of record OZ241342.1, on the reverse strand, counting down.
TTGGCTCACACCCGTGACGCGCTACGGCCCAAGACTTGTATACTATACCTGAATCCTGTTTCCGGTCAGTCCCCTGGTAGGCAGCCACATGGATTCCCAATGCATAGTCCTGGTACTTTTTGGCGCTTCGGGTGACCTGACCCGACGCAAACTGATTCCGGCCCTGTGGCGTGTATTCCAGCAGGACCTCCTGCCCGCCACCTTTCGCATCATCGGGTTTGCCCGCACGCGAATGAGAACCGAGGATTACCGGGACAGGTTGGCAACAGATATCGCAGTGACAAGTGCAGACACCCGGTGGGAGGCATTCACCCAACACGTGACCTACATGCATGGGGATTACCGGGACATGGATGCCTTCTACCGGATTCGCCATGCCATCGAGGCATTTGAAACGACGGTCGGACAGCCCTGTCTGCGGCTCTTTTATCTGGCTACGCCACCCTCGGTGTTCGCCGATATCGGCAGTGCCCTGGCCCGTTCCCGTCTGGCTACCCGGGAAGGCCAGGATCGCATGCGCATAGCCATAGAAAAACCCTTTGGCCATGATCTGGCCAGCGCCCAAGATCTGAATCGGCATTTTCTGGCTTCCTTCACCGAACAACAGATCTATCGCATTGATCACTATCTGGGCAAGGAAACGGTCCAGAACATCCTGTTTCTCCGGTTCGCCAATGGCATCTTCGAACCGGTCTGGAATCGCAATTACATCGATCACCTGCAGTTCACCGTGGCCGAAGAGTTGGTCCTTGAAGGACGCGTAGGCTATTACGATGCGGCCGGCGCCTTGCGCGACATCATGCAGAATCACGTACTGCAACTGTTCTGCCTGGCTACCATGGAGCCTCCCACTTCGCTCAGTGCCGAAGCCATCCGGGACCAGAAGGTCAATGTCCTGAAGTCCGTACGCCCCCTGCAGACGGATGAGGTCCTGCGGCACACGGCGCGCGGCCAGTATGCCTCCGGGCTCCACAAAGGGCGGGACATCATCGGCTATCTGGCGGAAGAGGACATACCTGACACCTCCAAAACAGAGACCTATGCGGCCTGGAAACTGGAAATCGACAACTGGCGCTGGCAAGGCGTACCCTGCTACGTGCGCTCAGGCAAGGGACTGCACCGCAAAGTCACGGAGATCGTGATTCAGTTCCATCGGCCACCCCACCTGCTGTTTGACCAGGCCCACAGCGGCCAAACGACCCAAAAGCTGTTCCAGAACTGCCTGCGTCTGCGCCTGCAGCCTGAGGAGGGCATTGAGCTGGATATCGGGGTGAAGAGTCCGGGACCCACGTATCAGATGTCACCGGTCCAGCTGGATTTCAGCTATGCGGATGCATTCGGGCCCGACTTGCTGGATGCATACGAGCGCCTGCTCCTGGATCTGATCGCAGGCGACAGGACACTGTTCACACGCCGCGACGAAGTCGAAATCGCCTGGGAACACGCAACCCGGATTCTGGAGGTGTGGGCGGAAGAGAACCGCCAGGACGGTTTTGCACTGCCCCAATATGCCCCCGGCTCGTGGGGCCCTGCCACCGGCAATGATCTGATCCGGCAGGACCAGCGCTACTGGCTGACCCGCTGATTGCCGAATCCCCTGTTTTGCCGACCTGTCAACGCCACCATTCAAGCAATGCACATCATCCAGAGCATATCCGTAAAACCTTCTTTGCCCTATGCAATCCGGGGCCTGGCCGATCTGGCTTTCAATCTGTGCTGGAGCTGGTTGCCAGGGGGGCCGGAACTGTTTGCCCGCATCGATCCGGAACTCTGGGACAACAGTCACCACAACCCCATCCTGCTGCTGGCTGAAATTGATCAGGAAACCCTGGACCGGCTGGCCCAAAGCCCTGACTTTCTTACTGCCTACACGGTGGTCATGCAGAGCTATGAGGCCTATGTCTCGCCCCAGGCCAGCACCTGGCTCAACCAGAACCATCCCGACAAACTGTCCAAGGTCATAGCGTACTTCAGCGCCGAATACGGCCTTCATGAATCGCTGCCCATTTACAGTGGCGGTCTGGGCATTCTGTCCGGAGACCACTGCAAGGAAGCCAGTGACCTGGGACTGCCTCTGGTAGGGGTAGGTTTTCTGTATCCGCAGGGCTACTTCCACCAGCGCTTTGACGCTTCAGGCTGGCAGGAAGCCTATTACCACCATTTGTCGTTTGACGCCCTGCCGGTGCATCCCGTCCTGGACAAGGATGGCCAGACCCTGATTGTCCGCGTCGAACTGCCGGGACGCCTCATCCGGATTCGTGTCTGGCAGATCCAGGTGGGACGCTGTACCATCTATCTGATGGATACGGATGTCGAAGGCAATACCCCCCAGGACCGCCAGCTGAGCCAGCGCCTGTACGGCGGTGATGAGGAAATGCGGGTGGCATGGGAGACCGTTTTCGGCCTGGGCGGCGTACGGCTGTTACGCACGCTGGGCATTGAACCCGCGGTCTGGCACATGAATGAAGGCCACAGCGCATTTATGGGCCTGGAACGGGTACGGGAGCTGGTACGCCGCCATGGCCTGACCTTTTCGGAAGCCGTTGAAGTCGTACGCGCCAGTAGCGTATTCACCACCCATACCCCCGTTCCCGCCGGCAACGATACGTTCGATTTTGGTCTGATTGAACGCTACTTCGCCCAGTTCTGGCCCCAGCTGGGCATTGACCGTGACGAGTTCATGGCCTTCGCCCGGCAGCAGTTGGGCTGGGAGACCCGTTACAGCATGACCGTCCTAGCCCTGAAGCTCAGTGGCTACGCCAATGGCGTCAGCCAGCTCCATGGGCAAGTGAGCCGTTCCATGTGGTCATTCATTTGGCCTGACACCCCCACCGCCGAAATCCCTATTCAGGGCATTACCAACGGCGTGCATACACCGTCATGGATCGCGCGTCCCTGGCAACAGGTTTTTCGCACCCGCTTGGGACACGATTATCTGGAAAAGGTGAATTTGCCCGAGACCTGGGACGCCATCGACGATATTCCTGATGAAGATATGTGGAAGACTCACAACACTTGCAAGCAAGACATGATTGGCTATACCGGTCACAATCTGGCCCGCCAGTTTGCGGCCCGGGGTGAAGGCCCCGATCTGATCGAACAGGCCCACTCGATACTGGATCCGGATGCCTTGATCCTGGGTTTTGCCCGCCGCTTTGCCACGTACAAGCGCGCAACGCTCATTCTGCGGGACGAAGAGCGGCTGCGCCGACTGGTCAACATGCCCGGACGTCCCGTACAGTTTGTTTTTGCCGGGAAAGCCCACCCGGCGGACGATGCCGGCAAACACCTGATTCAGCACCTGTTCCGCCTGGCCCATGATCCGCACTCCGGCTTCTACCGCAAGTTCGTGGTGCTGGAAGATTACGACATTCAGATGGCGCGCCATCTGGTAGCCGGAGTGGACGTCTGGCTCAACACACCGCGTCGTCCCCACGAAGCCAGCGGCACCAGTGGCCAGAAGGCCGCCATGTGTGGCGTACCCAATTTCAGCGTCCTGGATGGCTGGTGGGCAGAAGGTTTCAACGACCGCAATGGCTGGGCTATCGGTATGGACCGGCAATACAAGGATGATGACACACAGGACCGGGCCGATGCAGCCGCCTTCTACAACACGCTGGAGAATGAGATCATTCCCCTCTTTTTTGACCGGAACAGTGCAGGCATACCCCGGCGCTGGATTCAGGTCATGAAGGAATCCATTCGGTCCTGTACCTCTGCCTTCAGCTTCAGGCGCATGTTGAGTGACTACTGCCACAAACTGTATTTTCCGGCCATGGAATCTGGCGTACGCATGTCCGAGGACGGATTTCAGCACGCCCTGGATCTGGCTTCCTGGAAGCACTTCATGCATCTTGCATGGGGCAATCTGCACATTGAGACGTGTGACATCGCACCCACTGAAATCACCGTGGGTGACGACGTCAGAGTCGAGACCCGGGTACGCATGGGCTCGATTCGGCCAGCCGATACGCGTGTGGAAGTCGTAATCTATCGGGAAGGTGTCGACCGGGCCACCCACCTGCTCTTCACCCAGCCCCTGCAGCACACGGGTACGGTGCACGACCTTGAGGTGTTCACCGGCACTGTCCGGCCTGCACACAATGGCCAACTGGGGCTTGGCGTCAGGATCCGACCTGCACATCCTGATCTTCTTTCCCTGTGTCATTCGGGTCTGGTCACATGGTCAGGCATTGCCTAGGGGGCGCTTATGCATATACTAATTCCTGGCGGTACGGGGCTGGTTGGTACCGCTCTCACAGAATGGCTGGTTCAGCACGATCACACCGTAACGATCCTGTCACGGAATCCACGCCAGACCTCTGTTGCCGGTGTTGACATGGCTGGCTGGAACGGCACGTTCGCCCCGGATCTGGTCGAATGCATCAATCGGGCCGATGCCATAGTGAACCTGACCGGTGCCAACCTGGGGGCCCAACGGTGGACCGATGAATACAAGCAGGTCATTCGGGAGAGCCGGGTATCTACGACCCAGGCGCTGGTGCAGGCCATTGAAGCAGCCGACAGGAAGCCCGGTGTGTTTGTTCAGGCCTCGGCAGTGGGCTATTACGGTTCCAGTTACAGCAGTGAAACACTTACCGAGGACCTGCCGGCCGGAACGGATTTTTTGGGCAACGTCTGCCAGGACTGGGAAGCCGCGAGCCAGCCTGTGGAAGCCTTGGGACTGCGACTGGCCGTGGCCCGGCTCGGCGTTGTCCTGGCCCACGATGAAGGTGCTCTGGCCCGCATGGCAGTTCCCTTCCGTATAGGCATCGGGGGGGCTCTGGGCCATGGCAAGCAACCCTTTCCCTGGATTCACTTGCAGGACACTGCCCGCGCTCTGGCGTTTTTGGTGACCAACGAGAACACCCGGGGAGCCTACAACCTTACCGGACCGCACATTATCTCCAACAAGGAATTCTCCTTGCATCTGGCACGCGCCCTGCGCAAGCCGATGATATTCAATGTACCGGCGCTGGCAGTCCGGCTACTGTTTGGCGAAATGTCGGTGCTCCTGCTGCAAGGCCAGCAGGCCGTGTCCTGGAAACTGCAGAAAGCGGGATTTGACTTTACCTATACAGAAGCACAGGCAGCCCTGGCGCAACTGCTGGGGCCTGCTGACAAGTAGAGTTCACAATAAGCATAATAAAAAGGAAACGACACAACGATCGACCATCCTTGCAATTCACACGGTTGTACTCAGAACTGCGACCACAAACCCACTTGTCTCCAAGTATAGGGACGACCGCTACAGGTCATCTTCGTATATTTTTGGATTTGGGATGGGTATGCCGGATATGATCATCGGGTTGATCATGCCACCAGATCCATATTGCCATGCCTACTCTGACTTGCACCGTTTGTGGTAGAGATTACGCCAGTACCGAGCAAGCTTGTCCTGTCTGTGGGATAGCGCCCATGGCGCAGGAACGGACCTTGCCCATGGGGAAGGCACGCCAAGGGGGCAAATTTGTCGTGGACCAGGTATTGGGGGAAGGGACCTTTGGCACCACCGACAAGGGTACCCACAAGAGTCTGCAACGTACGGTGGCCATCAAGAAACTATTTCCCCCTGATGCGATGCGCATGGGCACGAGTGTGGTAGTGGCCCCTGGTCAACAGCACGCTCACAAGCAGGAGATCGCGAGCATTCTGCAAGGGATTATATACGAGTAGACACCGCTGGCAGAGCTGAGGCCAGGAAGCTGTGCGGGGGCGTTGTTCACGGTCCTGTCATCCCCCTGGATAAGCATGGTATAGGTTAGACGCTTGCCGATGGCCCCTGCACCAAGAGCCGCAATGGCGCTTGCGTGTCCCGCGGACGCATGTGGTGGCGCCCCGTGCATGCGTTGATGTAGCGGTGCCGATGCCTGGGACACATGGGGGACTACACGCCCATGTAGTCCCGCTTGCGCAGGGCCCCGAACGATTCCAGGCCGTTGCTGTGCGCCTGTCCTCTGACGTATACCCCCACGCTGTGGGGCACCACCGCCCGCGCCCGCTGCACTGGGCTGTAGGCCATGGCGTCGCCCGTATACACCCTGGCCTCGCGTTCTATGCGTGCATGTACGAACCAGCGCAGCGTCGGGCCGTCCGTGCGGACCACCACGGCCTCTACCCGGTGGATCGGCCGGTCCTTGACTCCGGCCACCACCCACCGTCTTGCCCACGGTACCTCGCCCGGCCCACAGGCTGTGGGCGGCATGCTTGTTCTTCGCTTTCCCGTCTACGTAGGTCTCATCCGCTTCGACCGGGCCCCCGCACCGGCACGGGGCATTGTGCCAAGCTTCCCGGATGCGGTGCGCCCGATGCCAGGTGTTCTTCAGCGTCATGCCCAGGTCCCGGTGCCGTTACAGGCTGGACACGTCCTTCAGAGGGGTGCGCAGGAGGTAGAACACGAGGCCCCATTGCAACAGGGGCAACTGCGTGTTGTGCATGACCGTGCCGGTCTTGACGGTCCCAGCGTGCGAGGAGACGGGGCGATACGTTACTACCCTCGCCGTAGGACCAGTGTATGCCGTGGAGCCAGCACCGGGAGACGAACCACGCTGCAGCCTGGCGTTCGTCGCCGACGCCTGCACCGCCCTTGCGCAATGCCTGGCCGGGACCGGCGCGTTTGGTGGTCATGAAGGGGATTCCTGGTCGGGGTGAGGATCTGATCCTACCCCCATGCCGCTCCGTTACACACCCCTACCCCTACCGGTGTCTACGCGTATGTAATCCCCTTTACAACAGGGGCGTGTACCCCTGTTGCTCTACTTCGTGGACTGGCCGCTGACGGCGATCCCGGACCTGACTCCGGGCAGCGAGCAGGGGCGTTCCCGGACCGGCTACGGTAGGAGACTCTGCGGGCACTCCGGCTCACGGGCGCATCCGACGTCGTGCAGACGCAAGCCAGCTGACTGCGGTTCGTGGAATGGGTACAGCGGTACGACACACGGCTGGCGCAACCGGCCTCTGCCGCCCGCACCGGCGTGATACAATAGGGCATTGTCCATCAGGGAGAGAGGCCCGTGTCCACACAGAACCGGCAACCCGATCCGGCGGCCTTGGAACTGGCCGGCCGCCTGCAGGCCCTGGTCGTCGACTGGCCCGTGTACCTGTTCGGGTCCAGAGCCCGGGGTGATTACCGGCCCGATTCCGACATTGATCTGATGTTGCTCACGCCGGAACGGCTGTCCCTGGATGAACAAAACGCACTGGTTGACAAACTGTACCCGGCGGCGGCCAGTATTCAGCTCGTCAACCTGACGCAGGCCGAATTCGCCGAGGCGCGCCATGCCTATGGTCATGTCGCCGGCGGTGCCCAGCGGGACGGCCTGACACCTGACGGAGAACATTTGCCGATGGTCGAACAAAACAGGCCCTGGCCCGAAATTCAGAACCGCTTGCGCCTGGTACACTTGAATCTGCTGCGGGCCTTGCTCAGTTACCCGCAAAACCACGCAACCTGCCTGCAACAGGCCCAGGCCGCACTGGAAAATGCCTTGAAAGCCATACTCGCCCTGCACGGCCGCCGACGCAGTCCCGACGACATACGCTACGCCGGTACCCATGACCTAGACGTGCTGGCGGCCGGCGCCCGGGACTTGCCCGGCATGCCCTCTTTGCCTGATGCGGCAACCATGAAAAAACTCACCCGGTACCACACCGTACATTCCTATGATTCGTGGCACAGAGTACCCGATTCCACACCCTGGCTGACGACCGTCCAACACCTGTGCGGGACCATAGCGGTGCTGGCCCTGGACGGCTGCGGCAAGACATCCGCCGATCTCCGCTACGCGGAACTGGCGGAACTGTACGACGCCGGCTATTGGCCTGGCATCGACATCACACGCCCCCTCGGGGGGCTGGACGAAATTGCGCCAATGCAGTTTCGCATCCAGATGCGGATATACGACCTGGCTATGGATTATTGGCCCCATCTTGATTGCCGGCCCGCCCTGCGGGCCTGGTTCGCCGATCTCGATGCCGAACCGGCCTTGTCCGTGCAAGCCCTGCTGGACCTGAAAATGGCGGACCGTAGGACCGTACCCCCGACGATTTCATCGCCGACGGCACTATTGAAGCACCACCCCCGGACCCCGGCTGGGAACGGCCCGTCTACTGACATGCATACGAGACAGGGCCGGCCCTAGCCCAGGAATTCAGTACCGAACCGGGAACGCCGGGGCCGGCCCGGCAAGTCCCGGCACAAGGCCAGATCCATCCGGTTTCTGGTTCCAGGCCACCTGCACGAACAGGTCGATGGATGCCTCAAACAGCCGGGGCGCCGCGCACATGTCTATGCCGGTGTTGGCCTGTAGCAGGATGCCCACAGTCAGGATGCCCAACTGCTGCAGAGCGACCGTCGGGTTGTTCGAAGCCCTGCGTTTCCCGAAAGATGCACCGGAATGTCTGGGGCTCACCCGGCACGCGCCGGACAATGCGTTCAAAGGCTGACTCGCGGTCAATCACAGGCAATATCCGCATACACACATTTGCACAACTGGCTCCGCTGATGGACGGCTTGATGGCCTTGGAACCCGGACGCACCCGGAACGTCACCCTCCTGTACGTTTGCCTGTTCTTGTTTGGTGATGCCTTGGTATACCCTTACACGCTTATGCTTGCCGTCTACACTCCACCCTTGCCTTGCAGTGTGAACTCGTATGTAATCCCCCTTACAATAAGGGGGAGGACAGGGACCGTGAACAGCGTTCTGGCATCAATTCTGCCAACGGTGTCTACTCGTATATAATTCCCATGCTGCAGGAAGCCCACCACATCGCCCGGCTCACCTCCCCCTGCATTGTGTCGGCTGGGATTCTCCGCATTGCAAATACTGCAGATAATAGGCATGCAAAATCTCCTGGTTACAATGTAGCCCCGCTTGAACAGGGCCCAGAAGGACTCAATGCCGTTGGTGTGGACTTCACCGTGCACATATCCTTGGGCCAAGTGGTTGACAGTCAGGGATGCACCAGGCCCGGGTAGGATCGCCAGGAGACCGTGTACACCGGTACCTCCGGCGCCACCTGCGGTGAATGCAAGCATGCAGGATGTCCCGGTCCGTGTACGCTATCAGCTGGTCCGTCCCGGGGTTGCGGGCTTGGTCTTCCAGTCGGGTTCCACGGCCTTGTCCTGCACAGTGGTTGCAGGTGCCGAGAGGGTCGCAGTGACGGGCGCAATTTAGGCGTCCATGCATTTCGTCTGTTATTATTCGGGGCATGATTGAGACACATGGACGGCAGCCATTCTTGCATACAGGAGTCAAGCCTTTCCCGTAAAGGGAAACGGGTCATATGGTGCCGGTCCATGCAAAACATGACTTCAGGCCGACTGACCCACTTCCGGGCGGTCGGCTTTCTTGATCTGGGACCCCGTCGATTCAGCAGAGACACAGCTTGTGAGCATTGAACAATTCGCTATCATCGAGTCGACCCTGCGCGAAGGGGAACAATTTGCCAATACCTTTTTCAGTCAGGAACAGAAAGGGGTCATTGCCGAACATCTGGATGCTTTTGGCGTGGAGTATCTGGAACTGACGTCACCGGCCGCCAGCCGCCAGAGCCGGGAAGACATTGAATACATCTGCGGATTGGGCCTGAAAGCCAAGATCCTGACGCATACCCGGTGCACGATCGAAGACGCACGCCTGGCGATTGATACAGGTGTGGATGGCATTGACGTGTTGTTCGGCACCAGTAGCATTTTGCGGGAGTTCTCCCATGGCAAGGACATTAAAGCCATTGTCGAGAAAGCGCGCGAGGTTATTACCTTCATTCAGTCCTACGGCCTGGAAGTGCGTTTCAGCAGTGAAGACAGTTTCCGCAGCGACCTTGATGATCTGCTGTATGTCTACAGTGCGGTCGATGACCTGGGCGTAGATCGGGTAGGCATTGCCGATACGGTAGGCGTAGCCGATCCCCGCCAGGTGTACGACCTCGTGCGTACGTTGCGCCGTGTTGTATCCTGTGATATTGAATTTCACGGTCACAACGATACGGGTTGCGCCATTGCCAATTCCTACTGCGCCCTGGAAGCCGGGGCCACACATGTCGACACGTCGGTACTGGGCATTGGCGAGCGCAATGGCATCACGTCCCTGGGCGGACTGATCGCCCGCCTGTACTCCCGGTTCCCCGATCTGGTCAAGGCCAAGTATGATTTGTCGATGCTGCATGAGATCGACAACCTGATTGCGGATCTGGTGGAAGTCCACGTCCCTTTCAACAATTACATCACGGGGTACGCCGCCTTCATGCACAAAGCTGGCATCCATGCCAAAGCCATGCTCAACAATCCCACTACGTACGAGATCCTGGATCCGCACGACTTCGGTCTGGAGCGTTACATTCTGGTCGCGCACCGGCTGGTAGGGTGGAACGCCATCAAGTCCCGGGCAGAACAGCTCAAGCTCCAGCTGTCAGATGCGGAAATCAAGGTCATTACGGCACAAATCAAGGTGCTGGCCGATCAGCGGAAAATCAGCCTGGACGACGTTGACGCCCTGCTCCGCAACGTAGGCGAAACGTCTCACAGCCAGCGCCGGTCCCCCGTAGCCGACGCCGCCGTCCCCGTTTCATCCTGACCCGGATCCATCCATGTCACTTCGGCACAGCGTTCGGCAAACATTCGCCCAGAAGGCTCTCGCGCAGGCTGCCGGCCAGGCCAGTGTAGCCGTGAGTGAAATCCTGGATGTGGAACCGCACGTCATTCTCAGCCACGACAATACAGCGGCCATTCGGCGCACGTGGAGCCAATTTGGCCAGCCGCGCGTCCTGCATCCGGAGCGCTTGGCCATCACGCTGGATCACGCTGTCCCGGCCCCTACCCCCGTGCATGCCCAGAATCACCGGGAAATCCGGCAATTCGTCAGGGAACAGGGCATCCGCCACTTTTTTGAGGCAGGCCGGGGCATCTGCCATCAGGTCTTGTCGGAAGAAGTGATCGTGAGGCCGGGCCAGGTAATCCTGGGTGCGGATTCCCACACGCCACATTTCGGCTGGCTGGGTGCCTTCGGTGCCGGTATAGGCCGCAGTGAGGTGGCCGCCCTTTGGGCCACCGGCAAGCTGTGGCTGAAAGTTCCCGCTACCGTGCGCATCCATTTGTCCGGCACCATGCCCGAGGGGGTTACGGCCAAGGACTTTGCCCTCAAAATCATTGGTGACCTCGGTGCCGATGGCGGCCTGTACCGATCCATTGAGTTTGCCGGGTCCGGCATACACGAACTGTCACTGGACTCCCGGATGGTGCTGCCCAACATGATGGCGGAATTCGGGGCCAAGAATGCCTATATCGCCCCTGACCAGGCTACCCTGGCCTACTGTGCACAAGGCTTGGCCAGGCGGCTGTGGGGTGAAGCCCGGCCTGAACAGATGGTAGCGCTCGAAGCCGAACTGGCAGCTGCCTGCCTCTATCCGGACGAGGGCTGCGACCTGGAAGCCGAGTACTCGTATGCGGCCACTGATCTGGAACCCTATGTCGCCTGTCCCCACAACGTGGACAACGTTGTACCTGTATCCGAGCTGCGAGACATTCGTGTGGATCAGGCCTTTATTGGCACGTGCACCAACGGCCGCTTGGAAGACATAGAGGCCGTATCCCGCATTCTGCGTCATCGCAAATTGGCCCCGCACACCCGCATGGTGGTTATTCCCGCCTCCAGCCGGGTACTACAGGACAGCATCGATCTGGGTTATGTCAATACACTGGTGGAAGCCGGAGTCATGATCGGGGTACCGGGCTGCGGCCCTTGCATGGGCAACCACTTCGGCATTCCGGCACCGGGTGAAGTCATCATTTCCAGTGCCAACCGCAACTTCCGCGGACGTATGGGCACACCGGATGCCGACATTTATCTCAGCAACCCGGCCGTAGTGGCCGCCAGTGCAGTGACCGGCTTCATCGCTGATCCACGCTCCCTCTAGCTTTTGTGTTTCCCACCGTTGGACGCAGCCTATGCCCGCTGATCAAGTTACAGGTCGCATCTGGAAGTTTGGCGACAACGTCAACACCGATGTCATCTTTCCGGGCAAGTACACCTACACCCTGCAGGATCCGGCGGACATTGCCGCGCATGCCCTGGAAGACTTGCATCCGGGTTTCGCAACGCAGGTACAGCCAAACGACATTCTGGTGGCCGGCACCAACTGGGGCTGCGGTTCCAGCCGGGAACAGGCGGTTTCCTGCCTGGTCTTCGCCGGCGTCAGTGCGATCGTGGCCACGAGCTTCAGCCGCATCTACTACCGCAACGCCATCAACAACGGGCTGCTTGTCATCGAATGCCCCGAGTTTGTTGCACAGGCGGCAGAGGGTGAAGTGGCGACCATTTCCCTGTCCCGGTCCACCATCCGGTATCCTGTGCAGGATGCTGTTTTCGCCTTCAGCCCCTTCAGTCCGGATGTGATGCGCATACTGGATGCCGGCGGCCTGATTCCCTATGTACAACAGTCTTTGCCCCAGCCTGTTCCCTAATCCCCAGGCAATGACACATCGCAACGAGGTCAATATGAACGCACAAGTCACAAGTGCCAGCGGCCAGGCGGAATGTCCGCTGTGTGCCCATGAGATTGAACTGGATGACGTCATGCTGAATGAAATCGTGGAGTGTGACGGCTGTGCTGCAGAATTCGAGGTCATTGACCTCGATCCTTTCGTCCTGGACGAACTGGACGAAGACGCCGAGGATTACGGCGAATGAACGGCGAGTCCGGTTTGCCCCACACCGGGACCGACACACCATGCGCATAGGCATTCTTTTCGGCCGGATTCGGCTGGAGGAGAAGATGCTGCTGGCCGCTTTCGAGAAGCGCCAGGCACCTTTTGCCTTGCTGGATGACCGCAAACTGGTGTTCACCATTGCCTCCCGGCAAGAGGACGCGGCACAGGCCTGGCAGCAATACGACGTCATCCTGGAACGCTGTCTTGCCCACAGCCGGGCCCTGACCAGTTTGCGCATTCTGGACAGCTGGAATATCCCGACCGTTAACCGGGCCCACGTTGTGGATACGTGCGGTGACAAGATTCTCACGACGGCGGCTCTTTCCCGCTGCCGGGTGCCCTCACCCCGCACGGCCGTCGCCTTTTCCGCCGACAGCGCCCTGGAAGCTATTGAAGAGATAGGCTATCCGGTAGTGCTCAAGCCGGCGGTGGGCTCCTGGGGCCGTCTGCTGAGCAAGATCAATGACCGCGAAGCCGCGGAAGCCGTAATCGAGCACAAGGAAGTCCTGGGCAACTATCAGCACCAGATTTACTACGTCCAGGAGTACATAGACAAGCCCATGCGGGACATCAGGGCCTTTGTGGTGGGTGACGAAACCATATGTGCCATATACCGGGACTCACCGCATTGGATCACCAATACGGCACGCGGCGGGAAGTCCTCCAACTGCCCGGTTACCCCTGCCCTGCATGAGGTGTGCGTCAAGGCGGCCACGGCGGTAGGCGGTGGCATCGTTGCGGTGGACGTACTGGAAGACACGGACCGGGGCTTCCTCATCAACGAAGTCAATCACACCATGGAATTTCGCAACAGCGTGGAACCTACCGGGGTAGACATACCCGGATGCATCGTGGATTACGTGCTGCGCACGGCCACGGCACACGCTTGATTGTCACCCAGCCCCTCAAGGATAAAACTTGCTGCTGTCGAAGGTACCATGACGGAAACGATTACTGCTTCTATTGTTGGCGGCTCAGGTTATGTTGGCGGCGAGTTGTTGCGCCTGATGCTGGATCACCCGTACATCAGGGTCAGCCAGGTCACCAGCGAGCGCCAGCGCGGCTCCTTCGTGCACTTCACACACCCCAATCTGCGCGGTCGTACCAAGCTGAAGTTCAGTGGCATAGATGATCTGGAAACGGTGGAGCTCCTGTGTCTTTGTCTCCCTCACGGGCAGGCCATGGCCCGCATCGATGCGCTGGCCCAGCAGGCAGAATATCTCCTGGACTGCAGTGCCGACTTTCGACTGTCAGATCCCGAGCTCTATGCGGAATGGTACGGCCATGCCCATGCCGCTCCGGCATGGCTGGACCGCTTCGTATACGGCCTGCCGGAAGTCAACCGTGACCGCATCCGCAAGGCACGTCTTGTCACCGGGGTAGGCTGCAACGCCACGGCCGTAAATCTGGCCCTGTTGCCCCTGGTGCAGACAGGCTTGCTGCGCAGCGGCGAATCTGTCGTCTGTGAGGTCAAGGTAGGAAGCAGTGAAGCCGGCAACAAGGTCAATGAAGGTTCACATCACCCTGTTCGCACCGGGGCCATGCGCAGTTTTGCGCCTGTGCGCCACCGGCACACAGCCGAAATACAGCAGGTACTGGGCTGGCACGGCAACGATGCCCGCATCCACATGAGCGCCACCGCGGTGGACAACGTGCGCGGGGCATTGGCTACGGTTCATGTCTTCGTGCCCTCCGCATGTACCGAAAGGGATATCTGGAAGGCCTTCCGGCAGACGTACGGGCAAGAGCCGTTCATACGTCTGGTAAAGGAAGCCAAGGGCGTATACCGGTTGCCCGAGCCCAAAATCCTGGCGGGCAGCAATTACGCTGACGTGGGTTTTGCCCTGGATCGAACGACCGGGCGCCTGGTCTGCCTGTGCGCATTGGACAACCTCATGAAAGGGGCTGCCGGCACTGCCATCCAGTCCGTCAATCTAATGCTGGGCTGGGACGAAACCCTGGGCCTGGGCTTTCCCGGCCTCCACCCCATCTAGGCCTGATTTTGAGCAAACTGGCAGGGCCACAGTGCAGTGGCGTAACGTGCACTGCACGCCCCCCGCGGCCGATCCCGTAACGGGTCGCCTGGATCAGGCGGGTGGAGCTGTCTCGTCCGTCTCCAGCAAATCGACGATTTGGGCCACGTTGTCGGCCAGAATGGCATCTACGCCGATCCGCCGGTAATAACCGACACGCCGTTCCGGATGGGGATCCAGAGGGGCCACCAGGGACTGGTAGCGGCGTGCCAGCGGCATGAACAGGGGATTGGCCAAAAGACTGGTGTAGGGGGGGCCGCTCAGGTCCCACTGCCTATCAGGTTTCAGGATTTTGAGGCCTACACGCCCGATCCGCAACGCCGGGCAGATGCGGCGCATAGCCTGCAGACAGGGAATGGAAAAAGACACAATCAGGGTAGAGGACATCATCCCGTACGTGCGCAACAGGTCAACCAGGCTGTTCCCATAACCGGGAAGCGCAAAACGTGGGTCCTTGAGTTCCAGCAGCAGTCCGGCTTGGCGTTGCTGGACCAAATCCAGCAGTTCGGTCAGGGCAGGAATCGTGTAGGTCGTTGCCGTCTGGCTGCCAGGCATCAAGGTAGGAATATTCCGCAGTTCCGCCAATTCCATCTCGGTCACGACCCCCGCCTGGCCCGTCGTACGGTCCAGGGTACGGTCATGCAGGAGGGCCAGCTGCCTGTCCCGGGTAAACCACAAGTCGGTTTCAATAATATGTGCCCCCTGGTTCAAGGCCAGCTGAAAGGCCTGAACCGTGTTTTCCGGGGCTTCAGCTGACGCGCCACGGTGGGCGACGACAAAGGGTTTGCCTCGGGTTTGGCGCAGGTGTTGAACGTGTGCGTAATCGGTGAAGTCAATGGTGAACATGGATTTGTCCTTCAATCCGGCAAGACGGCCGCCAGCGCATCCAGCACTTCGTCCACGTGCGACTCGTCGATAATGAGGGGTGGCAAGAGGCGCAGGATGCGCGGTCCGGCATTGAGCACCAGAATACGGTAATCCTGCAGGAGCGTTTTCATAAAGGGTGCCGCGTGGGTGCGCAATTCCAGGCCGACAATCAGTCCCCGTCCCCGGATAGCCCGGATGACACGACGGCCCTGCAATTTGTCTTGCAGCTGTGCCATCAGGTATTTGCCCATCCGGGCTGCGTGATCGATCAGGTTCTCTTGCTGGTACGCGGTCAGCGCAGCCAACCCGGCGGCACAGGCCAGGGGATTGCCCCCGAATGTGCTGCCGTGTACACCCATGTACATGTGCTCGCTGATCCGGGACGTAAAAGCGACAGCGCCTATCGGAAAGCCTGCGCCCAACCCCTTGGCCATGCATACCATATCCGGCTGCAGTCCGTCATGCTGGTGTGCGAACCAGTATCCCGTGCGCCCCAGGCCTGTCTGTATCTCATCCACGACCAGCAGAGCCCCACGCGCCCGGCAAATCTCCTGTGCGGCCTGTAAATACGCGCATGAAGCCGGATTGACCCCGCCCTCCCCCTGCACGACCTCCAGAAAAAGGGCGGCGGTATTCTCGGTTACGTCCGCCGCCAACGCCTCCGGCTTGTTGTAGGCGGTATGGGCGACATCCGGCAACAAGGGGTCGAAGGGGGCCTTGGACTTCGGGTTCCAGGTCAGAGCCAGCGCGCCGGTGGTGCGGCCATGAAAAGAACGTGTGGCGGACACCAGCCCCGCGCGTCCCGTCACCAAACGGGCGAATTTCATACTGGCTTCAATGGCTTCCGTACCGCTGTTGCAGAGAAAGACATGGGGGATATGGTCCGGCAGCACTTCGCTCAGCTTCGCCATAAAATGCGCGCGAGTGGTGCCATACAGAAAGGAAGGCAGCGACATCAACTGGTGGGCCTGCTCGGCGATGGCACGGGCTACGCCTGGATGGCCGTGCCCCAGCATGGCCACTCCCTGTGCCGAGGTAAAGTCCAGATACCTTGTGCCGTCCGTGTCGAAGAGATATACCCCTTCGCCGTGGCTGAATACCATGTTGCCGCGCTTGATGAACAAGCCACCCGCCACGTGCTCTTCGATCGCGGCCAATTCAGCCTTGTCAATATTCACGTCACGCCCAACCTTTACCCAATATGGGTTCCTGCCAGGGATTCCAATGCATTTCGTATAGGCATGGCACAGCGGCCGTCCGCAAACACGACCTTGCCCACTCCTTGCGTCAAAGCTTCCTGGGCCCCCATAACCTTGCGCTTCATGCGGCCCTGGGCCACTTCCAAAAACTGGTGGACGGCATCGCCGGCAATTGTAGATATCAGGGAATTTTCATCGGGATAGTTCCGCAACAAGCCGGGAACGTCACTGAGGTAAAGCAGGCAATCGGCGTGGTAATGGCTGGCCAGCAGTGCAGCTATGCGATCTCCGTCTACATTGATGGATTCACCGTCATGGGACAGGGCCGGAGGGGATATGACAGGAAGAAAACCGTTGTCCAGCAGGAGATCCAGGAGTTGGGGATTCACGGTATCCACAGAACCTGTCCAGTCATCCCGGATGATCATGCGGCGGCCATTCTGCCGGACACGGAGGCGGGCCTTGCGCCGCCCCTGCACGATACGGCCGTCCAGACCGCTCAGCCCGACGGCATTCAGTCCCCGGGCCTGCAGCTTTTCGATCCACATCTTGTTGACCTTGCCGCAGTACACCATGTGGAAGATCTCCAGCGTCCTGCGATCCGTGCGGCGGCTGGTGATACCCCCTTCGCCGGTGACAAACTCGGGTGGATGTCCCAGGGCTGTCGCAATTTCATTGGTATGTTCAGCAGCGCCATGCACAAAAATCAGGCGCTGGCCTGTCTGGACCTGATGATACAGATCGTCAGCGATGGCATCGGTGTCCAGCGTCAGGCCGCCACCCGCCTTGATCACCAGCATGGGACGAATCCTCCGCCATTGTCTGGATGGTCTGAACCCGCGTACTCCCGGCGGCAAGGCCACGAGAGATTGCTATACTGTGCCACAGGATTACCCATTGCTGGTGCTGCGCCGACAGGAGAAATTATAGCGTTTCCATGAATACATCGTTCAAAGTTTTCGTGACCGATATCGTCTGGCCCTCTTTGGCAGAGGAACTGAGCGTACTGGAACCGGTGGGGGCTGTCCTGGAATACATGCCTGTCTATGCGCCGGAAATGCTGCTGGATTGCGTGGCCGATGCCGATGCCATCCTTACCTGCTGGAACCAGGTGCCGGCAGAAGCGCTGTATGCCGCCCCCAAGTGCAAAGTAATCGGTCGCTACGGGATAGGCGTGGACAACATCCCGGTGGCCTTGGCCACGGACCTCGGCATGCTGGTGACCAACGTCCCCGATTTTTGCCTGGATGAACTGACCGATCAGGTCATGGCTTATATTCTCGCGTGTGCACGGCAGCTGCCGGAGCTGGATGCCCGCGTCAAGGCCGGCACGTGGGACCGGACTACGGACTTTCCCATCCGGCGCCTGCGGGGGCAGGTCCTCGGCCTCATCGGCTTCGGCAACACGGCCCGGGCCCTTGTCCCGAAGGCCCAGGCCTTCGGTTTGCAGGTACTGGTCTACACGCCCCGCCTCAAGGCAGCCCGGCTGCCATCCGGTGTGGCCTTGGCTGCATCACTGGACGAACTGCTGTCCTGTGCGGACTATGTGTCTGTTCACACCCCGCTGACACCGGAAACCCATAACCTGATTGATGCCCGGGCGTTCAGGATCATGAAAGCCCGTGCCATCCTGATCAATACGGCACGGGGCCCCATCGTTGATGAAACAGCCTTGCACGAAGCCCTGAGCCAGCGCGAAATCGCCGGTGCCGCCCTGGATGTCCTGTGCCACGAACCACCGGACCAGCCCATCCCGTGGCGTGATCATCCCAATGTCCTGCTGACACCGCATTCCGCTTTCTATTCCCTTGAATCACTCCGGGAACTGGCCCGCAAGGGGGCTGAAAACGTGGCCCTGGTCCTGCAGGGCAAGGCCCCTGCACACGTGGTCAACCCGGAGGTGATGTCCAGTGCGCACTGCCGCGTGTCGTTCACCCCTTAGAACGTCAGCCGGGAAAGCTGATACCCCAGGCTGCCAGGTCGGCGCGGGACAGCTTGCAGATCATCGTATAGGCCGGATCGTAGATGTTGCCCAGATCGTACTTGACACATTGCCCCATCATGATGTGGGCCGTTACCAGGTCCATACCCAAGTCCTGCGTCAACCAGCGGGACATCTCGGTCGTGGCATGCTGAGTCGCCTGATCCAGGGGTCTGGCGTTGCCTGCGGTAAACAAAAACTCGTCGTCCATGCCCCGGGGCCAGTGCAGGTTCATGCCCTTGACCAGGTCCAAGGTGAATTCCACGTCACTTGAGATTTCGATCCCGGTGCCTACTATCTCCCCATCGCCCTGCAGGGCATGAACATCCCCCAGAAAGAACAGCCCGCCTTCGACACTGACCGGAAACCAGGCGGTGACCCCTTGGCGAAACCCTACGTAATCCATATTGCCGCCATGGGGGCCTGACGTTGCGGTGCTGATGGCTTCGCCGCCCGCAGGTGCTACGCCAAAGCACCCAATCATGGGATCGAGGGCCAGCTTCGGGTACGCATAGGGCGGTGCGTTGCCCGCAACCTGGGCTGTACCGGCATCTGTGTCCACATGCCAATGCGTCAATACGTTGGACGCATCCCGGTCCGGCAATTCCCGCACGTAGTCGGGATCCAGGACATTGCTGGCTATGAGGTTGCGGGTCCATCCGGACGTGCGGTTGGGCTGGAGGGTCCACACGTGAACCTGGAGCGCATCGCCCACCTGGGCACCCTCCAGATAGAAAGGGCCCGTCATCGGGTTGGGGCCCGAGCTCAATGCCTGGCCGTGGGCATCTACCCCACGCGCGTCCACCGTGGTCGTGGACACGGTGTCGCCCGGCTTGACGACCAGTACTTCGGCATGTGTGCCCAAGGTACTGTAGTAGTGGCTGGGAGCAAAACGATGATGGGTCATAGGTCCAATACCGCCTTTCTTTACTGAGGTATGTCTGTACAGGCCATAATACACTGGCCAGGATCCGTCAGTGCCCGTTCCCAGTCGTGCCATGAGGGCTTGGGCACAAACCCCAGACGCAAGTTGATACCGTACATGGGGTTGTTTTCCTCATTGCCGGTTTCAAAGCACCGGGCGTTGCGTTCCCGGGCCAAGGCAATGGAAGTCAGCTTGATGGCTGTCGCAATGCCTCGCCGCCGGTAGGCCCGGCCTACGCCCGTTATCCAGACGTGCCAGCGATCGGGCTGCGTGTCGGCGGCGCCCACGGCCGTCAAGCCCGCATAAGGTCCGAAAGGCATAGCGGCGGAGGCGTTGCTGACATCCACGGCCACTACCCAGAGGTCGGGGCTGAAGGAAGGATAACGCAGAACTTTCGCGAATTCATCTTCGGGCACCGGCTTCATGGAGTCAGGCGAAGGCACATCCAGCTCGATTTCCTTCCAGATTGCATACAGCTTTGCCTTCCAGTCGGGATCCTGTCGCTGCAAGTGTGCCAGCGCGTGGAAGGCAATGCCGCTCCTCTCAACGCGTTCCACATATCCGGCAAACGGCGCAAAGTCAAAACTGGCCACTTCCAGCGTTGACGAGGGATAACGCATCGTCGAGTAATAGTGGTTTTCCTGCAGCCAGGCCACGCGGACTTCCTTGTCCTCCCGCATACCCGTAAGCAGGAATTGGGCCTCACGGTCCTGCAGCTGGACAAGGATGTAGTCCTGGATCAGGGAGTGAATGGACGTGTCCTGCAGGAACAGGGCTTCATGCTCAGGCAAGAGATCGTAGTTGAACTGGAACTTGTCCCGGGCCTTTAGCCAATAGGGTTCCACAATCGTCCCAAAGCCGATAATGCGGCTGTCCAGGGTCACCACAAACTGGTGGCGCAACTTGTCCTGGCGCCACTCCTGATCCTGAAACCGCCAGTTCACGAGGGTGGAGCGGGGTTGATCAGGCCAGGCACGATGGTTCACTTCAAGACACAGTTCAATCTCTTCATCGGTAGCATTCAGTTCCCGTATTTCCAACATGAATATCCTTAGCCGGGTTGCACTGGCATGACAGCTGCTTGCAGGGCAAGATCTCACGTGCGCAAGGCTATGGCCCTGACAATACGTACCAACTCTCGTCCGTAACGCTGCAGTTTCCACTCACCCAGCACGTTGCGTTTGGCCAGGGCCTCAACGGTCATGGGCGCATCTTCCGAAATCACTTCCAGGGCGTACTTGCTCAAGATGATGTCGGGATCGAGACCGCGCGCCCGGGAGGTCGCACGCCGCCATTTGCGCAGTTCCTGGAAGAGGCTCGCCTGTTGTCCGGTTGGTGTCCGGGCATCTCGGTGCCGGGGCTTGGCGGCCGGCTGCAGCGGAATTCGTTCATTCTGGCCCCGGCGCACAGCGTCCAGCAGTGCCGGCCCGTAACGCCTGAATTCGGTGACGGAAAGGCATTGGGTTTGTTTCAGGGCAACGGGATCCGTAGGCTGCTCGCGCGTCAGGACCAGCAAGGCCTTGTCACCCAGAATCCTGAAGCGTGGACAGTCAGCCATCCGGGCCGCTTCTTCGCGCCAATTCCAGAGACTGCGATATACGTTCATCAGGGCGAGGGGTACCCGCTTGGTCGCCCGGTGATCCCAGAAGGCCTTGGTCGGTGAGCCGAAACGGGAATAATCCCGGCGGACGATTTCCTGCATGATGTCCACGGCTTCCGGTACCTGGTTGCGAATGCGCAACGCATGCAGCAGTTTGCGATAGAGTGGGACCAGGAAAGCTACATCCTCGCAGGCGTACTTCAGCTGGGACTGGGAGAAAGGACGGTGTCCCCAATCCGAACTCTGGGGTTTCTTGCTCTGTTCCACCCCAAACTGTGAATCGAGAATAGCGGCCAGCGACGTGCGGTGCATGCTGAGCATGCGGGCAGCCACTTGGGTATCGAACACGGTCGCAACGCTCAGGCCAAACTCCTGCCACAACTGCCCCAAGTCATTGGTGGCGGAGTGGATGATGAAGGTCTTGGTCGGATCCGCAAACACAGGCTGTAACCGGCGCAGGTCAATGCAGTCCGGATCCAGCAGGAAAATCAGGGGCGTACTAAACCCGTCCGCGTTGATATGCCTGTGCACCGCAAACTGCACCAGGCAGATACGCGGACTGTAGCTGTGGAAGTTGTTGCTTTCCGTATCAAAAGCGATCAGGGAATGAACTTCCAGCACTCGATACAGCTGCTGAAACGTTTCTTCGCAATCGACCAGCGTACAGCGTGGGCTGGAAACCGTTCGATTGCGCGTAGCAAATGGTACTCTGATTACTGCCATGAAAGCGCCAGTGCAAGGGCCGATATTACATCATTTGCGTTATCCGATATTATATTTCACTGGGCACGAATGGTCAATGCAAGCAGGCTCGCCGTTATCCGAAAACCACAATCATGTCGGACGTACAGGGAAGTACATGAACGCCGTGCCAGCTTGCACGCAAGGGGACAAACTCCCCTGCACAGGCTATGAATCGTGCTGATCCAGGAGTAGCAGCCTGTGCTTGACGTCATTCTGCGCGGCTCGGATGCCCGTATACAACAGAACCCTTCACGCCAGCTCCTGCATGCGTGCATGCAGGAGGAAAAGTACGTTATGGGGCTGGATCTGGTGGCCCCCTCGCCAGAGGAATTGGCCTTTGTCCTGCATGACCTCTTTCCTGTGCATGCCCTGGCCTATGAAGATGTGGAGATGCCGGAGGGCACACCCAAGATAGACAATTACGGGGACTACCTGGTGGTAGTCTTCCAATCCATCCATGCCTGCAACGGTCCTTTGCAGCTGGAGACTGTTGAACACACAGTGATCGTTGGTCACGGGATCCTGATTACGGTCACCAATGAGGACGCAAGGTTTTTTGGACATGCGCAAGATGCCGCCTGGCACCGGTATGAAGGGTTGGCTTACGGTCCCGCCCGGCTCTTTTACCACCTCCTGGATCACCGGGTGGACCAAAGCCGCATGTATCTGGAGAACTTTGAAGGTGCGCTGGCCTCATTGGGGGACGTTATATTCGCGCGCAATCTCTCCACGGCCAGCGAACATCAGATCATGGAAGATATACTGAGTGCCAAGAGTACCGCTTTGCGGCTTTTCCGCATGGTGGAACCCCAGGCCCAGGTGCTGCACCGATTGGGCCACGACCACTATAGATGTATTCCCCCGGAGACACGCATATTCTTTCAGGATACACACGATCAGACCGTGCACCTGATTGCCCTGACCGCTTCCCTGCGCGATCTTGTCACCAGCACCATGACCACACATCTCACGCTGGCCAACCACAGACTGAATGAAGTGATGAAGGTGTTGACCATGATCGCCACCATCTTCATCCCGCTCACCTTTCTCACGAGCATCTACGGCATGAATTTCCACCATATGCCCGAGTTGGTCCAGCCCTGGGCTTATCCGGTGGTATGGGGAATTTGCGGTGTGGTAGTGCTCGGCATGCTGATATTCTTCAAGCGTAAACGCTGGCTTTAGCTCTAGTGCCCGAGGTTACTGCAATATGTCCACCGAATTTCGTTGTCGCCGTGCAGCTGCGTCTGACTATGCCCGTGTGATTGACATGTGGATGACAGGCATCTCCAGTGATCGTGTGGCCATTGAACACATCGCCAACACCTGGTGGAAACGGCTTCTGTTCCGCCATGTCGCCGGCCGCAAGATATTCATGCAGGATCTGGAAACACACGTCATCGAGGGCCCGTCCGGCATCTGCGGTTACGTCGGGCTGCAATATGCCATTGATTCGGTCAGTGTGTTCGACTGGGGCATCGACCTGGAATGGGAGCCCCAGGGCAAACAGGCCTTTGTGATGATGCTGGACTCGATGCTGGAACTGGTTTATGAAAGAGAGGATGTGGAATCCTTTGTCATTGGACTGGAAAAACACACACACCACATCAGGGACATCCTGGCGGAGGAAGACTTTCACCTGCTGAACTATCAGACATCGCAGCTCGTGTCAGACCTGCCCCTCGCACATCCGCAGAAACGGGAAAACATTGAGTTGACCCTTTCGTTCCAGTTGTCCCATACGTATGGGGAACGCATGGCTGAGTGGATAGAGACAGATTACAACGGTGACAAGGAAGGGGCCGAGGAAGTCATTCCTGTCCACAAGTCGCTGCCCACCAAGTCCAAGATCTACGAAATCCAGCTGCAGACAACACCCATCGGCTTCGTTCTTTACTCGTCACACCGGGGGGAAGCCCGTTTCCTGTATGCCCTGGAACCGAAAGTCTGGGGCCACGATGCCGAAAAGCTGTTGCTAACCGCCTTTTGCACGCAGTTGGCGGCCAAAGACCAACGGGTTCGTATTCGTACCTTCAGTCAGGCACACGCGGAAGCCAGCCGTGAGGCTATGGAAAGCGTGGGCTTGCAGTGGGAACCAGCCCCCTGGGAGCGCTGGGTACATCTCCTGTATGAAAGCAACGACGAAGAGGAAACCGCGGAGCATGAACCCGATCCGTAACGCAGGGTCTGAAGGCAAATCGTGACAAGGCAGACCAACGCCATACTAGCACTCGATCGGCCGCTCAACCGGGCGCCTGTCTGCACTGCAGCGGCACTACCGGTTACCTGTTACCCTTCGCCGTTGCCAACTCACTGCCGGCGTCTGCGTACCGGAAGCTGTGTGGATCCGGC
This sequence comes from Caldilineaceae bacterium, assembly GCA_965200385.1. Classification (GTDB taxonomy): domain Bacteria; phylum Chloroflexota; class Anaerolineae; order Caldilineales; family Caldilineaceae; genus Bin34. The sequence continues at coordinate 1,580,116 of OZ241342.1, read as the reverse complement.
ATGACCCGGATACCGGCCTCAAGAAGTCAGCGATACCCGGTCAGCTCCACATAGCCGCGCCCCTGTGCGCCGTCCCCATCATGCTCACAGACAGCGCCCACGAGACCTTCCCAATACGTACCAACCCCGATGAATTCCTGATTCTTCAGGAGCGGCTCCAAGTGACATTGCAGGTTGACAGCCGGAATGTCCAGCTGCCAGCCGCTGGGGTATTGCACGCCTGTCACGTCACTTGTCCAATAGTCCGTAACCGCAAGGGTAAAGTCACCGCCATCCAGTTGGCGCATGTGGCCACCCGGCTCCACATAGACGGGAGACACAGGGAAGAGATCCCGGAACCGGGATGCTGGAACTGTTGCGTCCGGGTCCCTGTCCCGAATGAAGCCCAGCATCAGAGCGGCCCCGTTGTCCAATTGCAGGCTGAACCAATCCCAGCCGACTGCATCGGCAGCGAGTGAATTCGTACTCCACTCATGATCGAACCAGCTGGTTCCGTGTACCGCCAGTGTCTGATCACCGATTTGCATATGGCCTGTCGTATCCAAACCGATGACACTGTAATACATGCTGGCCTGACCCTGCGCCGGGCCCTTGCGGCTGAAACCGTCTTCCCCGTGCAACAGGAGTGGACCCTCTGCAGTCAAGCGCAAATCCACGTTGAAGTCTGTCTGGTCACTGCGAGCATGGGCCCTGAGTGTCATGGCATTGCTTTCCCCAATGGTCAGCTGCCAGTCGTCCAGGTGCAGTGAGATGTCCTGCTCTGTATCTGCCACGCCGGCCCCTGCCGGAGCCCGGGCAAAGTGTTCGGCCGACAGATACCGTTGGCGACTGACGTCGGTTATAGCAAAATGCCCCATATAGAGCGTTGAGCGGTCAAACAGGCTGTCAGCAGTGTGATCATTTCTCTGCAAGCCGTAACGGAAAAGGGTAAATTGGTATCCGTATTCCTGACCGAGTTCATCGACAAGATAACCGGTGAGATACCACCATTCCACCTGGTAATCCGGATGCATGCCATGGTCCCGCGGAAATCTCAATTCAGCAGGTCCGGTGACCTGCTGGAAAGGCCCCTCGGCTCCTCTGGCCAGGATGGCGGTATAGGACTGCGGGCTCTGGACTGTACCCCGGTCGGCGCAACCCAGCAATATAATGGCAGCCAAGCCACTGAGGCACAGCCGAACTAGACGCGCCATACGGCCTTGGTGTACTGTAAGCACTGCACTCATTTCATGTTGTCTTTTTCCTTGATTGCCAGGATTCTAACAGCCAGATGACTACAACTGCCCTTCCCGGTTTCCCTCTGCGGCATATTGGTCCTGATGACGCCGAGATTCAGACCATGCTTGAGCGGTTGGGTCTTGAATCACTGGACGAGCTAATCCATGCCACCTATCCCGCATCGATACGTGACTGTCCGCCCCTGACCCTGCCTGCCCCCCTGAGCGAAGAAGCTGCGCTGGCCAGGTTGCGTGCGCTGGCCCAGGCCAATCGTGCGGTCAAGAGTTATATTGGCCAGGGGTTTCATCCCTGTGTGACACCGCCCGTGATTCGACGCAACATTCTGGAAAACCCGGCCTGGTACACACAGTACACGCCTTACCAGGCCGAAATAGCCCAGGGCCGTCTGGAAGCCCTGCTGAACTTCCAGACCCTGATCACGGATCTGACCGCTCTGCCCGTAGCCAATGCATCCTTGCTGGACGAAAGTTCAGCGGCAGCGGAAGCCATGGCGCTCTGCTACCGTGCCCGTCCCCGACAGTCAAAGGCAGACACGTTTCTGGTTTCAGCCCGTTGTCATCCCCAAACCATCAAGGTGGTTCGTTCCCGGGCCAAACCCCTGCAAATCAGGCTGCAGGTAGTCCCGAACGAGCAGATTGTCTTCAGTGACCGCGTTTTTGGTGTGCTCGTACAGTACCCGGATACAGATGGCGTACTCTGTGATTTTGAATTGCTATGCGAAAAAGCAAGACAATCCAATGTGCTGGTAGCCGTAGCGACCGATATTCTGGCGCTGGCCCTTTACCGTCCGCCAGGCGAGTTCGGTGCTGATATTGCCATAGGTACCACCCAGCGGCTGGGCATGGGCATGGGCATGGGGGGGCCGCACGCGGCCTTCATGGCCACACAAGATCGCCTGAAGCGGATGATGCCGGGCAGAATGGTGGGAGTTTCCCGTGACAGCCAGGACAGGCCTGCACTGCGCCTTGCCTTGCAGACAAGGGAGCAGCACATTCGGCGTGAAAGGGCCACCAGCAATATCTGCACCGCCCAGTCCTTGCCGGCGATAGTGGCCTCGATGTTTGCCGTCTATCATGGCCCCACCGGACTGAAGGCCATTGCCCACCATATTCAGACGATGACGGGCCGGCTGCGTGTCGCCCTCATCCAGGCCGGATGCCAGCTGCAGGACGGCCCCGGATTTGACACCCTCAAGGTGACGTCGGTACCGGCACAGGATCTGGCAGCGCTGTGGCAGGAAGCCCAGGCACAGGGCATTTCCGTGCGGCGTTACACTGACGGTGCTCTGGGTATCAGCCTGCACGAGGCCGTTACGGAGGATGACCTGCAGGAATTGTGCCGGCTTTTCGGTGCAGACCCTGCATGCAGGGCGGATCTGCAGGAAACCGGCTGTGCCGCCTTGGCCCGCACCTCGGCCTTTTTGCAGCACCCTGTGTTTCACACCCATCACTCGGAGACCAATCTCCTGCGTTACATGGCCCGTTTGCAGAAACAGGACCTGTCCCTGACCGAGGGCATGATTCCGCTGGGCTCCTGCACCATGAAACTCAATCCCACGGCGGCGCTGGAACCGATAACCTGGCCCGGATTCGCCAATGTCCATCCCTATGAACCAGCGGCCAACGTCAGCGGATATCAACAGCTTACGGCGGAACTGGAGCAGTGGCTGGCGGACATTACGGGCTTTGCCGCCGTGTCCCTCCAGCCCAACGCAGGGTCACAGGGGGAATTCGCTGGCCTGCTGGCTATTCGTGCCTACCTCGACGCACGTGGCGAAACGCATCGGACCCGGTGCCTGATTCCAAGTTCCGCCCACGGCACCAATCCCGCCAGTGCCCAGATGGCCGGTTTCGAGGTAGTGGCCATAGCCTGCGACGATCAGGGCAATGTCGACATGGCAGACCTTGAGGTGAAGGTAACGGAGCACTCTGCCCGGCTGGCGGCCTTCATGATTACCTATCCCTCCACCCACGGCGTCTTTGAAGAAGGGATCCGGGACATGACAGCCCTGATTCATGCCCATGGCGGCCAGGTGTACGTTGACGGTGCCAACATGAACGCCATGGTGGGCCTGTCCAGCCCGGCCGCCATAGGTGGTGACGTCTGCCATCTCAACCTGCACAAGACATTCTGTATTCCCCATGGCGGCGGTGGTCCCGGCATGGGCCCCATCTGCGTGGCCGAGCACCTGCAACCGTTTCTGCCCGATGATCCCGCCCGGGATCTGGATACCGGCTATGCCGTAGCTTCAGCCCTGTACGGCAGTGGTTCCATTCTTCCGGTTTCGTATAGCTATATTGCCATGATGGGTACAGAGGGCCTGCAAGAGATGACCCGCGTGGCCATACTCAACGCCAACTACATTGCGGCCCGGCTGCATGACTACTTTCCTGTACTCTACCGCGGCACACACGGCTATGTAGCCCATGAATGCATTATCGATCTGGCTTGGCTCAAACCCTTGGGCCTGACGGTCGATGACGTGGCCAAACGTCTGATTGACTACGGGTTTCACGCACCCACCGTATCCTGGCCCGTACCCTTTTCCATGATGATTGAACCTACCGAAAGCGAGAGTCTGCAGGAACTGGATCGTTTCTGTGACGCCATGATTTGCATTGCCCGGGAAATCCAGGAAGTCAAGGAGGGGCGTGTAGCGGCCCAGGACTGCATATTGCGCCATGCCCCCTTTACCGCAGCGGACATCACCGCCACTGCCTGGCATCACCCTTTCTCCCGCGCCCAGGCCTCACTGCCTACTGCCTGGCAACATACGAGCAAGTTCTGGCCTGCCGTCAGTCGGGTCGACAATGTGTGGGGCGACCGCAATTTCTTCTGTACCTGCCCGCCGGTCGAGGCCTATGCATAGCAGATTCTCAGGCCTGCGCCTGCAGTTCTGACCGGACCGGAATGGAAGGTGAAGCTCCGGGCCGCGTCACACAGAGAGCTGCGGCCTGATTGGCCAGGCTCAAGGCCTGCTTCGGATCATGTCCCTGATCCAGACAGGCCAGGAAATACCCCACGAACGTGTCCCCGGCCGCAGTGGTGTCAACCACCGGCACCGAACACCCCGGGACGTGGAGACGGGTGTCACCACGTCCATAGACAGCGCCTTGCGCGCCCAGTGTGAGGACGAGGGTCAGAGCAGGGAATTGGCCTATAATGGCGTCGACAATGGCCTCGGGCCGATCCATACCCGCCAGCAGCGCCCCTTCGATTTCATTCACGAATAGCAGGCTCACGTCTTGCAGGGGGTATTCGTGCATGACCCTGTCATCCATGGGAACCGGATTGAAGGCAACAGGGATACCCTGCTGACGGCCCAGCCGTATGGCATCCGGCACCAGATTGGTCTCATTCTGTATCAGCAGGAAATCGGGCCGCGGCGAGGTCTGCAGGCCCTGTTCCAGGGTCGACAGCTGCATGGCCTGATTGGCACCACCCACAATGATGATGGAATTCTCACCGGCTTCACTGACCTGGATGATGGCATGGCCGGTAGGAACGTCCCTCACGTCAACCAGGGAAACGTCGATGTTGTCGGCAGCCATCAAGTCCTTGAGCCATACCCCTTCCGGGCCCACACAGCCGGCGTGATGGACCCGGGACCCGGCACGGGCGGCGGCAATGGCCTGATTCAGTCCTTTGCCGCCGCTGAAGACCTGGTACCTGCCCGCGGCAATCGTTTCTCCAGGCACCGAGATTTCCTTGACGCTGTACACGTGATCGACGTTTATGGAACCGAAACTCAGAATCATGATGAAGGATGTCACCTCGCAACTGGACGGATAAAGCTTGTGTTGTTGGCCCAGGCCACGACCCTACCGTATGGGTCTGGTCCGGCACAGACAACGTTGCCTGAACAAATCAGACATGAACTGCAGAGCGATGACCGCAAGCCAATCTACAGGGCAAGAGAGACTTGTATGTCTGTCATCTCCACCATGGTTATCTGTTATCCGCAGGCCGACAGCCAGGTCTGTGCACAGAACAGTCTCCCGGCAATCAGGATGGGCTGTGGGCCGTTCGTGTTCCTCATGCAAGGCTGCAATCCGCAAACTGTCTGTCCCAGGGTGTATACCACGATGCTATCGCTGCAGAAACCTGCCCCGCCTACTTGTCTGTGGCTAAGCGGGCAAGCAAAGGATCGTTGTAGCGAACTTGCAATTCGTGCAACCGGGTGCGCAGATCCCTGATATTGGCCTCCTGTCGCGGATCGTGGGCCAGATTCCGGATTTCAAACGGATCGGCTTGCAGATCAAACAGCTGTTCATAGGCCAGGTGCCAGTACCCGTCTTCAGCTGCGTAGTGGCGGATCAGCTTCATATCGTCCCGCATGACACAGCGCTGATAGAACTTGTAGGCGGACAGGATGCATGGGTCTGTATCAGACTGCCCTTCTTCTTCCAGCATGGACACCCCGTCCAGGCCAGCCGGGGGCCGCACGCCGGCTGCCTCACAAAGTGTGGGAAATACGTCCATGTGCTGCAGCAGACGCGACGATCGTCTGCCTGCTGGAATACCCGGTCCGCGCAGAATGCACGGAATATGCAGGCTGTGGTCATACATGTTTTGTTTGCCCATGAGGCCGTGCTGTCCCAGGGCCAGGCCATGGTCCGAAAGGTACAGGACGAGGGTATTGGACGCCAGTCCCAAGGCATTCAGCTCGTCCAGAATGTCACCTGCACGCCGGTCCAGATGGGTGATCATGCCGTAATAGTCAGCCAGGTGCCGTCGTGTCTCCGTTTCGGTACGGGGCAAGGCAGCCAGCAGTTCATCCCGAATATCCAGATCGCCGACGGGAAAAGGGTGTTCCGGGAAAGCGTTGGGCGGTGGTGCAAAGCGGTCGTCTGCCGGTTCGTACAGCTCTGCGTACGCCTGCGGCGGCGTCCTGGGATCATGCGGAGCGGTAAAGGCGGCATACAGAAAGAACGGATCTGTGGCCTGATAATTCCGCAGAAACCGAATGGCGGCGTCGGCAAATATATCGGTGGAATGCTGCGGCGTGACCCTGGCCGACGCTGCGGGATAGAGCCCTGTGGGATCGTAGGCATGCACCGGTGTCGCAAAATGGTCATCCATGCCACCGAAGAAAATGCTGGCACCCTGGGCAAAGCAGCGATTGAAACTGCTTCTGTCATTGTGCCATTTGCCCGTGGCAAAGGTCTGGTAGCCAGCCTGCCGGAACACCTGGGGCAATAGTGACAGCTGTGGCCGGAGGGTTTGCAGGCCTGGACCATCGTCTACAGTGCGGCTGCTGACGGCGTCAAAGGTGTTCACCCCCGTCAGCAGACAGGCCCGGCTGGGGACACAGACAGCCCCGGTCAGGCCGCCCATGGTGTAAGCCCGGTCGAAACGCGTCCCTTCCTGTGCAAGTCGATCCAAACAGGGGGTGTGGACGCCTGCTTCCCGGGTGTGGGCCAGGGAATTGTACCGATGGTCATCGGCTATCATCACCAGCACATTGGGTCTCGCCATAATCAGGCATCTCCTGCTTCAGGGTTGGACAGCAGCCGGGACAGGCGTTCCAGGCACAGCTGCATATGCTCAAGGGAAATGTTGCCCCCTGACAGGACCAAAGCGCACTGGCTGCCCCTGATCTCATCGCGCATCTGCAGGGCGCCCGCCAAGGCGGCCGCTCCTGCCGGTTCGACCAGATTCTTGGTGCGCAGAAAGCATTGCGCCATGGCATCCAGGATGGCTTCGTCCGTCACCAGCCTGAAATCATGCAGATGGCGCTGCAGCAGTTGCTGGGGCAGCATAAAGGGTTCGGCCGTAGCCAAGCCTTCGGCAAAAGTGCGGTTGGGTGCGGACCGCCAGGATTTGGCCTCCCACGTCAGAAAGGCCGCTGGCGCCTGCTGGCTCTGCACGGCCACAACCTTGAGTTGCGGGTTCACAGCCTGGGCCACCAGGCAGGCTCCGGCTGCGCCACTGCCGCCTCCCAGCGGGACAAACAGATAGTCCAGATCCGGTGCCTGTTCCAGAATTTCCAGCGTGTAGGTAGCCACACCGGCAATCAGATCCGGTTCATCGCCCGACGAAATGAACCGCTGGCCCTGCCGTGTGGCCCAATCCAGTCCGAACGCCTTGGCTTCGTCAAAGCCCTGGCCATGGAACAGCACCTGGGCGCCGAGCTGGCGCATGGCTGCCACCTTGACCGGATTGGCTGCCTCTGGCACGACAATCGTGGCTTCCATGCCCAAGACACGTGCCGCATAGGCGATAGATTGACCGTGGTTCCCGGTGGAAGCGGTAACTACGCCTCGGATCTCTGTCTGCTGGCGCAGCCGATCCATGAAATACAGTCCACCACGCAGCTTGAAGGCTCCGATCGGTGTATGGTTTTCGTGCTTGACCAGCGTCCTGGTACCGGTCAGGGCATCCAGAGCCGGATAGCGATACATGGGGGTAGGATCCATGTAGTGCTGAATTACAAGTTTCGCTGCCAGTACATCTTGCAGGGCAGGAGCAGCCGGCAGGGCGTTCGTGTTACCTGGCTTCATTGTGCGGTTCTCAAAGATTGAACTTGAAACGGATGACGTCACCATCCTGAATGGTATAGTCCCGCCCTTCAGAACGCATCATTCCTTCACTGCGCACCTGCCGTTCCGATCCTATCCGGGCAAACACGGAGAAGGGCACGACATCGGCAGCGATAAAGCCCCGGGCGAAGTCGGTATGAATTTTGGCTGCACCCTCTACGGCACTGCTTCCCTGCCGCAGTTCCCATGCCCTTACTTCATGATCGCCCAGCGTATAGAACCGGATCAGGGACAAGAGGGCAAAACAGCCTTCAACAACCCTGGTGAGGCCCGAGACGTCCAGTCCATAGGCCTGGCGGAATTCGGCCTCGTCAACGGCGGACATGTCAAGCAATTCCTCTTCCATTTTGGCACACAGGGCCACCATCTTGTGCCCTTGCCGCGTCAGGGCAGCGACCAATCCCCCTTCGGCGCCGACATCCTGCATGAAATCCTCATCCACGTTGGCCAACACCAGTTCCGGTTTGGCGGTGATCAAGCCCATTTCGGCATTCAGGGCAGGAAAAGCGGGATGCGCCACGACCGGGCTGTCCCGCAACATGATGCCCTGTTCCAGGTCAGCGAGCGCCTGTACCACCAGATCATGCTGGCTGCGCAACCCTGCATCACCCTTGATTTCACGATGCAAGCGCTCCAGTCGTTTGTCCAGTCGTTCCGCGTCGGACAGCATCAATTCGTGATGAATGATCTGCATGCGTACAGCCGGATCGAATTCCTGGCTGTCCTCTGGCTCTGCCGGACCGGAATAGCAGTCCAGGACATGCAGCAGGGCATCACACTCCCGGATTTGATGCAGAAACCGGTTGCCCAGGCCTTCGCCACGTGAAGCCCCCTGCACCAGTCCGGCAATGTCGATGAATTCTATTCGTACCTTCACCTGCCGCTCTTGCTCTGCCAGCCTCCCCAGCGTGGACAGTCGCGAGTCCGGCACTTCCAGCAGCGCCCGGTTGGGATGCACCGTGCAGAAGGGATAGCTGGCCGTTTCGGCCACTGGCTGGCGCACCAGCACGTTGAAGACTGTGCTCTTGCCCGCATTGGGCATGCCAATCAAACCAATACCAAGAGGCATACGCAATCCATCAGGGAGTCCAATTTGCTGTCTGGATCCGTTTTGGTAGTAGAGTCACGGTGACCCGGGCCATCCGGAAGGTTGTGTCCGCGGGCGGCCAGTCGATGATCCACATCCTGCAGGATCGGAGTTATGCCATGAATTTTATCGTGTTCATGCCGGATGAACTAAGAGCTGCCAGTCTTGGCTGCTATGGACATCCCCTTGACGTTTCCCCCAACATCGACGCGTTCGCGCAGGAAGGCACACGCTTTGATCAGTGTCATGTCCAGCATAGCGTCTGTTCACCGTCCCGGTGCAGCATGTTGAGTGGCTGGTACCCGCACGTCCGCGGCCATCGGACCTTGTGGCATCTGCTGCGTCCGGATGAACCCAACCTGTTCCGGTACCTCAAGGAAGCAGGATACGAGGTGCACTGGTTCGGCAAGAACGATGCGCTCAGTCCAGCCAGTTTTGGCGACAGCGTAACGCAGGCCGGTTCCCACGGTCAGGGCTATCCTTTCGGTATGCCACGCTGGTCGGAAAACGATCCGGAGTATTACAGCTTTCTGCATGAACCCTACCAGCGCACACTGGAACAACACTCGGACTACGCCAATGTGATGGCAGCCATCCAGGTGTTGCGTTCGCAACCCACCAAACCCTTCATTTTGTACCTGCCCCTGATTTATCCCCATTGTCCCTATTCGGCTCCGGAGCCCTGGCATTCCCGGTTTGCACCGGAACAGGTAGCCGATTCCCTGCTTCCGCCCCACCTGCCCCACAAGCCTTCGTTTCATGAGGGCATGCGCCGCCTGCGGCGCCTGGATCAGTGTGCCGATCGTCGCTTTGCCGAGGTAAACGCGATTTACCTCGGTATGACGTCTTTTATCGATCACCTCTTTGGCATGCTGATGCAGGAACTGGACGCCTCACCCTTCCGTGACGACACCACCGTCCTGTTCCTGTCCGATCATGGTGACTATGCCGGGGATTACGGGCTGGTGGAAAAATGGCCCAATGCCTGTGAGGACGTTATTACACGCGTACCCCTAATCGTGCGCACGCCGGGCGGTCAGGCCCGGCACCTGGTGGAAGAACAGGTAGAGCTGTTTGACATGATGCCCACCATTCTCAATCTGGCCGGGGTGGAAGCCCGCCACTCGCATTTTGCCCGGGATCTCTCGCCCATGCTGAACGGAGCAGCCGGTGATCCTGCACGGCCAATCTTCTGTGAGGGCGGATACGACAGCCATGAACCGCACTGCTTTGAAGGCAGGCAAGAAGGCTGGGGCCAGCAGCATCCCTATTGGCCCAAACTGGAACTGCAACAGCGACATCCGGCAACGGTATCCCGGACTGTGGCCATACGGACACCCCGCCACAAACTGATTCACCGGCCTGGAGACGTTTCCGAACTGTATGACCTGGCGCAGGATCCCGGCGAAACCCGGAACCTGATCCATGACAGTGACGCTGCGGGGGTCATGCAAGATTTGCAGCAACAGATCCTGAATTGGCTCTTGACCACCAGTGATGTTACCCCCTGGGCAGAAGATCCGCGTGGCCACACGTGGCAACCCCAGGCCTGACGCAGTCGTCCCCTCGTCCACTTTCGCTCCGTGCACCCCAGTGATCTGCCATGCCCCCATTGCCGTTGCCTGCAACTTTCGACGATGCCTGGATCCCACGCATTGCCCGACTTGAAGTGGTGGCGCTGGATATGGACGACACCCTGCTCACATCGGACAAGACGGTGACGGTGGAGACCGTCGAGGCCCTGGATGCATGGCTTGAAGCGGGCAAGAAAGTGGTGTTGGCAACGGGACGCCCGCCCCGCATGGCCCGGGACATCCCGGAACTCCCGTATCATTTCCCGGCCGTTTGCTATAACGGGGGCTGGATTGAACACGAAGGCGAAGTACTGTACAGGAACGCAATCCCGGCTGCAGTTGCCCATGGTTTCGTCAATCTGGTGCTGGACTGTGCCCCTGACCTCTGGGTCGGCATTGAAGCCAACGACATGCTCTACGAACCCTACAAACTCCGCTCTTGGCGCGAGTCGGTCGTTTGTGACGTGCGTGCCATCTGTCGGCCTGTCATGAAAATCATTTTCGGCAAGAGTTACCTGGAGACAGAGCAGCTGACTTATATACAAAACCACTTGCCCGCTGACTGTGACATTCTGATTTCGGATCTCTATGACTCGGTCCAGGTCATGCGCACAGGTGTAGACAAGGTCCAGGGCATATCCTGGTGGCTGCAGTCACAGGGTCTGGATTTGGACCAGACCCTCGCTGTGGGCGACGACACCAACGACACACGCCTGGTGGCGGGAGCCCAGGTGGGGGTGGCCATGCAAAACGCGGTCAGCGAGGTAAAGGCCGTCGCCGACTTCGTCACGGCTACCAACGATGAAGGGGGTGTAGCCCGGGTCCTCTCGACCGTGCTGGCCGTGACACAGGCAGCGTACACGGGATCTTGAGACGTCCCGGCAGGCCAATGCAAGCTGTCGTTTCCCGGCCAATCACGTCAAAAGGTGCCCGGAGTTACCTGCCTGTTCTCCGGGCACCCGGATAATATTCTCCAGTTGGTGGACGGTATCAGGCAGGATATGGGCGTTGTGTCGATCAGGATTGACTCGTTGTCTGGCTACGGTATGCATATGAGATGAGCAGGAATTCGTTGCAGGACCGCGATCCCGCGGCCATCGGCCAGATGTTTTCCGGCATTGCCCACCGGTACGATCTGATGAACACCCTGATGACGGCGGGCATGGATCGCTGGTGGCGCCAGGAAGTGGTGCGTCAATGCGCTTTGCCGCCGGGCGGACATGTCCTGGACCTGGGCACCGGCACGGGCGAATTGGCGTTGGCCCTGGCACAGCATGCTGACCAATACCGGGTGTGGGCTTCCGACATTTCCCTGGACATGATCACGGTGGGACAACACAAGCCCGGGATCCGGCGCATCCACTTTGCCCAGGCCGACGCCCAGCGCTTGCCCTTTCCCAACGCTGCGTTCGAGGCCGTAGTCAGTGCCTTCCTGATGCGCAACCTGCCGGATCACCGGTGGGCGCTCCAAGAGCAAATCCGGATTCTGAAACCCGGGGGCCGGTTGGTGTTTCTGGACATCCTGGCTCCGCACCTGACACCGCTGGGTCTCCTGTATCGCCTGTATTTCTTCCGTCTGGTGCCGCTGGCAGGCCGTCTGGTGACAGGTTCCAGTGCCGCCTACCGCTACCTGCCCGCCAGTACCGTCGTGTATCCCTCGCCCTTTGCCTTCCTGCAGCTGATGCGGGAACTGGGCCTGGAGTCCTGCTCGTTCACCACCTACATGGGCAATACCATTGCCATCCACGTGGGCACCAGACCGGCATGAAGGACACAGACAGCAACCTGGCATCGCTGCGCGGTGTGCCCAGCCTCGTGTGGGGACCCGGCCAGCAGCGCCGGCTGGACATGATCGTAGAACAGACCCAATTGAGCCGGACGTCCCGGAAGTCGCACGTGCTTGTCAACGGTTGCGGCGTGGGGCAATATGCAGCCAGGATGGCTCCCTACTTCGACCATGTGGTGGGCATCGACATTGAACCTGCGTATCTGGCGCAGGCCAGCCAAGGGGAAGCCGATCTGTTGCTGAGTCGTGCCCCCTGTGAATGGCTGCCGTTGCGGGATCGGTCTTTTGACCTGGTTCTGTCCCACGAAGTGCTGGAACACGTGCAGGACGACCGGCAGGCGATGGCGGAAATGGTGCGCGTCACCAAACCCGACGGATATGTGGTCCTGTTCGTGCCGAATCGCTGGTTTCCCTTTGAAACCCACGGCTGCTACTGGGACAACCAGTATTACTGGGGCAATATTCCCCTGATCAACTATTTGCCGGCTCCGTGGCGTGATCGGCTGGCACCCCACGTCCGGACCTATGATGCCCGTGCCCTGCGTCATCTCATGCATGATTTGCCTGTGGAGGTCATTGCCTGGACCCGGATCTGGCCCGGCTTGGACGCCTTGGGACATACATTCCCCACGGCCCGGCGGTGGCTGCGTACCGCGCGTACCGTGTGTGAGAATTCACCCCTACGTATCCTGGGCATCTCCCATTACCTGGTCATGCGGCGCGTCGCGTGAGGCCGCAAGACAGCCTGTCTGCAGGACATTCAACTTCACCAGTCCTTTCCCATGCGCATGATCCGGCCCTCTTCCCTGGCAGTGATGAAACGACGCCAGCGGCAGCGCCAGCGGCGCAATCGCCCGCGGTACGTCCGTACCGGCCTGCAGATCGTGTTGGTGCTGGCAGTCTGCCTGGGGACAGTCGTCCTGGCGGGCAGCGGTCTGGCGGCCGCCGCCGGTTTGCGCATGTACACCCTCTATGCCGACGAGTTGCCGGACATTACCGCGCTGACCGTTTGGGATGAAGAATTCCAGACGGTCCGCATTTACGATCGGACAGGGGAGCATCTGCTCCTGAGCAGTCTGGATCCGCGGCCCTTCACCGGTGACCGCACCTATGTGCCGCTGGACAGCATGTCGCCCTGGATTTGGAAATCGGCCCTGGCGCTGGAGGATCGCAGTTTCTGGACCAATCCGGGCATCAGCCTGCGGGGCATCAGCCGGGCCTTCCTGTCCAACCTGGCGGGGGGTGAAGTACAGGGCGGTTCCTCCATTACGCAGCAGCTCATCAAGAACATAGCCATTTCCCATGAACTGCGTGCACAGCGCAGCTACGCGCGCAAGATCAGGGAAATGATGCTGTCCCTGGAACTCACGCGCCGCTACGAGAAAGAGCAGATTCTGGAGTGGTACCTCAACTTCAACTTCTACGGCAACCTGGCGTACGGCATTGAAGCTGCCAGCCGGGTCTATTTTGGCAAGAGCAGCACCGACTTGAGTCTGGCGGAGGCCGCCATGTTGGCTCCCATCCCCCAGTACCAGGCCATGAATCCCTTTTATCTGCCCGAAAGGGCCAAGGCCCGCCAGCGCCTGGCACTGGATGCCATGGTCGAGGCCGGCTATATCCAGCCGGCGGAGGCCGATGCCGCCTTTGCCGAGGAACTGGTGTATACCAGCGCCGATGCGGAACTGTTCGATATCCGCCTGGCGCCCCACTTCAGCCTGTATGTCCTGGATCAGCTCAAGCAGGAATTCAACACGATCGAGGATCCCTTCTTTATCTGGAAGCATGGTTTGACCGTACGCACCACGCTGGATCTGGAGCTCCAGCAATATGCCGCCGAAACCGCCGACCGGTACGTCGGCTTGCTCGACAGGGCAGGCAAGAACGCGTCCAATGCCTCTGTGGTCGCGATCGAACCGGCCACCGGCGAAGTCAAAGTCATGCTGGGATCCATTGACTATGAGGACCGGACGATTGACGGCCAGGTGAACGTGTCCTTGGCCGATCGCCAGCCGGGTTCCAGTTTCAAGCCCTATGTCTATATCGCTGGCCTGGAAAAGGGCATGACGGCAGCCGACATGCTGCTGGACGTGCGTACAGCCTTCACACTGGACGATGGTAGTATTTACGTCCCCGAAAATTTCGACCGGTCCTACCATGGACCGGTATCCATGCGTACGGCCCTGGCCCGTTCCTACAACATTCCCAGCATCAAGATCATGGAAATTGTGGGTGTGGGGGATGCCATTCGCACTTCGCAGCGCCTGGGCATTACAGGTCTGGATCGCGGTGCCCAGTACTACGGCCTGAGCCTGGTCCTGGGTGGCGGTGAGGTTGCGCTGCTGGATCATACCTACGCCTACAGCGTCCTGGGGAATGGCGGTGTCATGGCTGGCCAGCCCATCCCGGCCCAGGAGCAACGGGCCGGTTTTCGCACCCTGAACCCGGTGGTGATGCTGGAAGTACAGGATACCAGCGGCAATGTCATCAAGGCCCAGGTGCCACCCCAGTCCGAACAGGTTCTGGCCCCGGAAGTGCATTACATCATTTCCGACATCCTGTCTGACGACCGTGCCCGTGCCGCGGCCTTTGGCTACGACTCGGACCTGACACTTCCGGACCGACCGGTGGCTGCCAAGACAGGTACCACGAACAACATTCGCGACACCTGGGCCTTGGGGTACACACCGCAGCTGGCGGTGGGGGTATGGGTAGGCAATACGGACAATATCGCCATGAACGAGCTGTCAGGCCTGAGCGGAGCGGCTCCCATCTGGAATGCCGTCATGCTGAAGTATCACGAAAACAAGCCGGTACAGTGGTACCAGCCACCCCCGAGTGTCATAGCTGAGACGGTGTGTGCCCCCAGCGGTCTGCAGGTTACGCCCCAATGCCAACGCACCCGGCAAGAATGGTTCATTGCCGGTACCGAACCTGCCATCCCCGACAACATATGGCAGGCCTTCGAGATCGACACCGCTACCGGTCAGCTGGCCTCCACCGACACCCCGGCGACCCACCGGGAAGTCCGCTACTACCAGATGCTGCCCATTGAAGCCCAGGACTGGATTGTCGAGACGGGTCTGCCACAGCCACCGTCGCAGCCAGTGACCGCAGTTTCCATCAACCCGGATCAAACCATAGCCATTCTCCACCCGGAACCCAACCAATACATTGGCGCGCAACTTGAAGTCACGGGTTTCGTCCAGGATCCGGGCATCAGTTCCTGGCAGCTGGATCTGGGCCCGGCTGACTTGCATACCACACCGGTGACATTGGCCAGCGGCAGGGGGAGCACCTATCCGGACCTGCAGATTCGCCAGTCTACCCTGGACCTGGCCGATGGTGCGTATTCCCTGCGCCTCCGGGCAACCCACCGCAACGGACGGATCCAGGAGGTGAAGACCTCAATCTTCATTGACAATTCCTTTCCGGAAGTAGAGCTGGTGGCACCCGAACCCAACCAGATTTTCCTTATGGACCAGGATGAACAGGTGAACATACACGTGGAGGCGTCAGATGCCGGTTCCATCGCCAAGGTGGAGTTTTGGGTCAATGATGAATTGCTGAAAACCCGCACGGTTCCACCCTACAATGAACGCTGGCGCATTGAGATGCAGAATTTGCCTGCCACCCGCTTCGCCGAGCCCCTGCGCATGGACACCAAGACTATCAAGGACGAAGTTTCGGACCAAATCCTGTCCGAGATTCCCGTCATTGCCGAAGAAACTCACGACTGGTTCCCAGAGTTTGAATCGGAACAGGTGGCATTGACTCGCGGTCAAATCCGGCTCTTTCACACGGGCTTCGGTGCCATCCGTACGACAGGTGGCCTTTATATGGAACGCAACACGATACGGGTCCGCGTGATCGACCGGGCGGGTAACGTGACCGAGTCACCTGTGTATGTGATCTACGTCATTGACGAGGAGGACCTGCCCTGACCGGGGCCCGGGTCCGCACCGGCCAAGTCATCCCGTCAATTCTGCGGGGACACAGCATTGGGCACGCCCGGCAGGATCGGCAGTTGCTCAATGTACTCCTCCACGTTGAGTGTCCAGGACGCAGACCAGCCCGTTGCTTCACCGTGCTGTACCTGCACCCAACTGCTGTCCGAGGTGCGTGCCAGCACCGTAAATTCATCCTCCGTTTCCAGATAACCCAGGGATGGGGCGTTGGCATGTGGCAGGCGGCGCAGGTGCACACGTGGATACTTGGTTGTGGTTACAAACGCGAAAGGGGTGGGTGTGATCGTAGGTGTGTGCGTTGGTGTGACAATCGGTGCCCGCGTGGCGCGTGGTGTCGGGGTCACCGTCACCACTACCGGCTGTTCCTGGCTGTCGCTGCCGGCAAAGAAATTCCACCCGATCAGCAGGACCAGCACCACAATGATGGTGCCCTGAATGGGAAAAGGGGAGGCGGCAAACGTTTCCTCGCGTCCCGTCTGGCGGGGATAGGGCTTGCGGGCTCCGGGCTCGGCGGCCGGTGCTGGGCCAGCGTCAAAGTGCGGAATGACGAGCTTGTCGGGATGCTCCTGGCTGTGCTGGACGGCGACCCTGAAATTGACGAAGAGTTCTGCCAGGATCTCGGCATGAACGTGCGGGACCAGCCAGATCTGGTGTACGGCATCATACTGGAGTTCCTGCTCCGGAATCCGTTTCTTCAAGGCCCGTACAGCCTGGGCGGCATTGGAGCTCGACGCTTCCAGGACAATCTCGTACCCGTGAGGCGTGTTCCGGGCCCGGGACAGCGTCCAGGTTTGGACTGTCGAGGAACGCAGACCCGGGAAGTCCGGTTCGTTTGACGGTGGCCGCGGGGGATCTACCCCGGTACTGGCGACCTCCGGGTCAACAGGGGAACTGGCCTGATCAGGCTTGTGACCGAAGTGTGTCCGGTCATAGGCTTGACGCGAAGCCGGATCGGAAAGGACGTGATACGCGTCCTCGATTTCACGCTGGCGGATGCGCCACTCGTGCGTACGATGCGGCCACGCCTGCAGTTTTGCCTGTTGCCGGACATAGGCCTGACGGATTTCTTCAGCCGTTGCATCCGCGCGAATTTCCAGATTGTCGTAAAGACTGTTGCCGCTTGGCATGACCACCTGCAACCGGTTGTTTGCAGTCCGGGGGCATGTCAACAACCTGCCGGCAGGGAAGTCCGCTTCCAGACGAACGTCATTCGGCAATCAGCTGCTGATATGCCTCTGCGCTGAGCAGGTCGCTGGCACTGTCTTTCGCAGTCACTTCCAGTTTCACGAACCAGCTGTCATAGGGAGCCTGGTTTACGGCTTCCGGTGTCTCCACCAGTTCTTCGTTGATCGCTACAATCACACCGGTAAAGGGCGCATAGATGTCGGCGGCAGCCTTGACCGATTCCACTGTCGCCACAGTCGTGCCCGCATCGCACTGGTCCCCTACCGCAGGCAACTCGACAAATACGACGTCGCTGAGTTGATCCTGGGCAAAATCGCTGATGCCTATGGTAGCGACGTTGGCGTCCATGGCAATCCATTCGTGACTGGCGGTGAATTGCAGGTGATCGGGAGTCTGAAAGGAAGACATGGCGCATCAACCGGATGAAGAAGAGGAATAGAATGGCAGCGGTACAATCCGGGCCCGCTTGTGCTGGCCGCGAATTTCCACATCAAGGCAGTCCAGGTCCGGTGGCGGCGCCACCAGAGCCAGACCTATGAATTGATTGAGGGACGGACTGCGGTTGCCTGACGTGACATGGCCGATTGCAGATGACCCGGCATAGACAGGATAGCCTGTGCGCGGGACACCCCGATCCAGCATGACGAAGCCGACTTGTCGGCGATGGGTAGCCTCCAGTTTCTGTTTGAGCAAAGCGTTGCGACCAATGAATTCGCCTTTGCGCAACGAAACTGCCCATGCCAGGTTGGCTTCCAGCGGACTGATAGCGGCACTGATCTCCTGGCCATACAAGGGATACGCGACTTCCAGCCGCAGGCTGTCGCGCGCCGCCAGCCCACAGGCCTGGAGACCTGCTGGCTGTCCGGCCGTCAGGATGGCCTGAAAGAGATCCGGGGCCAGGGTCGGGGGTACAAAGAGCTCAAAACCGTTTTCGCCTGTATACCCTGTCCGGGTCACCTGGATCGGGCTGCCACCGAATGTGCCCCAGGCACTGCGGAAACGCCGCAGCCGGCGCAGATTGACATCCAGTACATTGGAGAGTACCTGTGTGGAAACGGGCCCCTGGCACGCCAGCATGGCAGTTTGGTCCGTCGTGTCCTCGATCGTGACCGCAAACCCGATGGCATGCATCCTGAGCCACTCCAAATCCTTGGCCTGGTTGGCTGCATTGGCCACGACCAGCCAGTGATCGTCCATGCGATTGACGATGACGTCATCTACCGTAGTGCCATCGTCGTAGGTCATCAGGCTGTAGGTGCACGCTCCCGGCTTGGCTTTGCCGATGTCGCGGGTCAGGATCCTTTGCAGGAAAGGCAAGGCCTCTTCACCATACACGGCCAGACGGGCCATGTGCGATACATCAAAGAGCCCCCCTGCCTGGCGCACGGCCAAGTGCTCCCGGGTAGGCCCCACCGTATATTGAACCGGCAACTCCCAGCTGGCGAAGGGCACCATGCGGCCGCCCAGGGCCACATGCACATCATGACACGGTGTACGGTTGAGCATGGACAACAGACCTGCCTGGCATTATGGGTTTCCCGGCCACGGCTCCCGTACCCGCTGCCTTGACAGCGGGCAGGCATCCGGCCAGGACAATACGTCAGACTGTTGGCGCCAGATCAAGTTTTCCCCCATTGAACACGGTTTCAAACTGTTCCTGATTCAGGGTCTCGTGCAACAACAGCGCCTCCGCCAAGGCATCCAGTTTTTCCTTGTGCGCTGACAGGATGCAGGTGACCCGGGCATGGGATTCGCTTACCAGCTTGCGGATCTGGAGATCGATCGTTTCGCCGGTCGCGGCACTGTAATTGCGCTGTTCGGCCATGTCACGTCCCAGAAAAACCAGTTCCTGCTGCTGACCGAACTGCATCTGTCCCATGTCATCCATCATGGCGTATTTCGTCACCATGGACCGCACGATTTGCGTCAGTCCCTGGATATCGCCCGAGGCCCCGTTGGTCATGCTGCCAAACTCGATTTCTTCTGCGACCCGCCCCCCCAGGAAGATGTCCAGACGCTCCATGAACCAGGTACGGGGAATGAGGAAACGATCGTTTTCCGGTACCGTCATGGTATATCCGCCCGCCATGCCCCGGGCCATAATCGTGATGAGATGGACCGGGTCCGAATGTTCGCTCAGGCGGGCCACCAGGGCATGTCCAGCCTCATGATACGCAATAATGCGTTTTTCCTCCGGCGTGATGACACGGCTGCGTCGCTGCGGCCCGCCCAGGGACACCCGTTCCATGGCTTCCTGCAGATCCGCCATGGCGATCGCGTTGCGATCGGCACGGGCCGCCAGAATGGCAGCTTCGTTCACCAGATTCTCCAGGTCCGCACCCACCAGGCCGGGCGTCTGCCGGGCTATGTTGGCCAGATCCACGTCGGGACTGATGGGCTTGCCCCGGATGTGCACGTCCAGAATGGCCTTGCGGCCCTTGATGTCAGGCTGATCCATCACCACCCGTCGATCGAAGCGGCCGGGCCGCAGCAGAGCCGGATCCAGAATGTCGGGTCGATTGGTAGCGGCGATCATGATGACGTTGGTGTCGGTGTCAAAACCGTCCATTTCCACCAGGATCTGGTTCAGGGTCTGTTCCCTTTCATCGTGCGAGCCACCCAGCCCTGTACCCCGGTAACGGCCTACGGCATCGATTTCATCCACGAAAATAATGCAGGGACTCTGCTTCTTGGCCTGATCGAAGAGATCGCGTACCCGGCTGGCACCCACCCCTACAAACATCTCGACGAATTCGGACCCGGAAATGGTGAAGAAGGGTACGTTGGCTTCCCCGGCCGCGGCTTTCGCCATCAGGGTCTTGCCGGTACCGGGTGGCCCTACCAGCAGCACGCCCTTGGGAATGCGGGCACCCAACTCCAGGAATTTCTGGGGCTCCCGCAGAAATTCCACTACTTCCAGCAATTCTTCCTTGGCCTCGTCATTGCCGGCCACGGCCGAAAAATTGATGCTGATGTTTTCGCCCATGGCCATGCGGGCCCTGCTCTTGCCAAACATGAGCGCCTGGTTGTTGGCGCCCTGGCTCTGGCGCAGAATGAGCAGGAACAGGCCTCCAATGAAGATCACGGGCAGCAGATTGAACAGGACACCCAGCCAGCGACCAGCCGAACTCGGCATGTCCGAGATAAACTCGACCTTTTGCAAGGCACTGGGGGGTACGCCCAGAAGATGCAAGGATTCGGACAGGGAGATTCCTGATTCCTTGCGTGCAGTCGACATGGAACGCTGCATCTGGCTCACGATCCGGATCTGATCGCCCCGAATCACGACGCGCTCCACTGTCCCCTGGTTGATTTGGCGCGCCAGGTGGCTCAGGGACATTTCCTCTTGGGCATCCCGAAACCCGCCGGAGAAATTGAAAATCAGCGCCAGGGCGGCCAACAGGATCAAACTGTAGACCAGTATCTTGCTGCGTTGGTTGAGCACAGTCCTTCTGCCATTTCCTTTACATGACGGATTCCAAGTACAGGAATTATAGTACCTGTACGGCAGTGCCGGGAAGAAGAATTACCGCCCAGGCGCTTTGGTCCCTGCCCGTGGATGCGACCGGCAGGCTGTACCGTTCTGACCGGCCTGGCTGGCACACAAGGAGAGAAAATGCCCAGACTGACAACGATTTACACCCGCAAGGGTGACCAGGGATACACCCAGCTGGGAGGCGGGCAAGTGGTCACCAAGGATGACATCCGCATCACCGCCCTGGGTGATCTGGATGAACTCAACGCCCTGCTCGGCGTACTGCGCACCATGTCATTGCCTCTCACTGTCTCTGCGCATCTGGAGCGCATACAGAACGAACTCTTCGACTTGGGTGCGGAGCTCTGCTTTGAACCTGACGACGTGGACGCAGCCCGCATTCCGCAGTTGCAACAGAAACACGTGCAGTGGCTGGAAGACGCTATTGACGAAGTGTCACCCCAGGTAGGTTCATTGGACAACTTCATTTTGCCCGGCGGCCACCCGGGTGCAGCCTATCTGCATCTGGCCCGTACGGTGTGCCGACGGGTCGAGCGGAACATGGTACGCCTGTTTCTTGCGGCTGGCGGCAGAGAGCTGCCGTTGCGCTATGTCAACCGGCTGTCCGATGCCCTCTTTATGTGGGCCCGGCTGACCAATCTCGTTACCCGGACGTCCGACGTACTGTGGCGCCCCGGCGGCACGCCGTCGCCCTGATCTGAGCTGGCCCCGGCGATCAGCAGGTTACGTTCTTGCCTTCCGCACCGAACACGGCCATGCGCTCCGCCTGGGTGACGGGCTGGGCCTCCTGCGGCCGGTAATGAAACTGCAGGGCGCGCCGCCGCTGGCCGGATCGGTTGGTGGGTGTGCCATGATGCATGAGACTGGAAAAGAACAGGGCTCCACCCGGTTTGAGCGGTACGGCAACGGCCGGATCCTGATTGGCGTCCTTGTCACAAATCTGCCAGTCACGACGGCGAAAATGCACGACGGGCCCCTTGCGGTGGGAACCGGGCACTATAACCATGCAGCCATTGTCCACGGTGGCCTCATCCAGGGCAATCCACACTCCCACAACCCTTGTCACCAATTCGTAGTTGAAGTAGGCATGATCCTGGTGCCAAGGCTTCTCCCGGCCGATGTGCGGCGGTTTGAGCAAAGCCATGTCCTGCATCAATGCGGGTGGAGCCTCAATCAGGCGGGCCAGCACATCCAGCATGGGCGGAAACTCTGACAAGGCTTTCAGCCGGGGTTGATAGTCAACAAAGGCCATAAACTTGCGGACGTAATCTTGCCGCTGGACAGCGCTCATGTGCCGCACCTCAATGCCACTGGCTGCCTTTTCGTACATGACACCCTTGTAATCGGGGTTGTCGCCGGCCAAGAGAGACAGCAAGCCTTCCAGAGCTCCCTGTATGGCCTGCGCGGTAAAGGCCTGGTCAATGGCCAAATAGCCTTTGTCCGCAAAGAAACGGATTTCTTTCTCCCCCACATCGCTTAACGTGGGCACTGTCTCTGCCAAACCGGTGAAGACATAAAGGTCTTCAGGGTAGGCTTCGGCCAAACCATCGTCATACAGTCTTTCTTCTACAGTAGCCATGACTACCACCCGGTTGCCTCCCGCTTTTGTTCCCGTGCAGTTGGCAGTATAGCAGAATTAGGCGGCAGGAACCGGCAGCACCTCATCGATCTGGCTTCAGATTCGGGCGGACGGTGCCCCGACGATGGCTCCAACCAGCCCCGCCTGCACCTGACTGCCAACAGTGCCCTGTGGCGCGCCTGGTGCTCACAGGGCACTTGCAGCCCGTGCCTGTCCAGCCTGGCACGGTGTCTGAACAGGAGGATGTAATTTCCGTCAAGCTATAAGATCACGCAAGGTTATCCTTAGGATAAACTGGAGGCTGGTACCTAAATTCAGATATCAGCGATTGCACGGCCCGTACATCAAGAGCAAGTTGAGTCATCTGCAATGTCTGTCGGCCAAGGCCCAAGTTCAATCAGTGTCCATGGTGGAGAACCGCGCCTGCGGCCATCCCGGAGTGTCACCGAACCTATCGTGACCGGGATGGTGTATCCCTTCGCCCACACCCGGGACATGATCGAGTTTCTGGATGAGCGCAAGTTTACCGGCGCTGCGGAACGCGATGAATACGCACGCAATGGCAATCCGACCCGCAGGGCGGCGGAAATCAAGCTGGCGGCCATGGAGGCCCAGGGGCATGCGGAGGATGCGGGGCTGGACGCCATACTGACCTCCAGCGGCATGGCAGCGCTTTCGGGACTGCTCCTTTGGTCGCTCGCTGCCGGTGACCACGTCGTGCTTGGCGAAAGCATGTACCGGGTGACCAAACTGTTCGCCTCCGACCTTCTGCCCCGGCTGGGCGTAGAGGTTACCGCAGTGTATCCCTGCAACGTCAAGACCATTGAGCGCGCATTGCGGCCCACCACGCGCCTGATCCTGGTGGAATCGCCCTCGAACCCGTTCAATTTCTGCGTGGATCTGCGTGCCTTGGCTGCTCTGGGCCAGGCCAGGAACATCACCACGGCAGTCGACAGCACCTTTGCCACACCCTTCAATTCCCGGCCGCTGACGCTGGGCATCGATTACGTGGTGCACAGCGTCACCAAGTACTTGGCGGGCCATAACGACGTCATGGCCGGCGTGATTATCGGGGAAGCGTGGAACATAGCCCATCTGCGCCCCATCCAAACCCATTTGGGAGCCGTGCTGGACCCCTACAGTGCGGCCGCCATTATCCGCGGCCTCAAGACGTTTGGCCTGCGCATGGAACGCCACAATGCGAATGCCATGGCCCTGTCCTGCATGCTGCAAGAGCACCCCAAGGTGTGTCAGGTATGGTACACCGGCCTGGAAGACCATCCGGATCACGCCACCGCCTGCCAGCAGATGACCGGATTTGGCGGCGTAGTCAGTTTTGAGATGGCAGACCATGAACAGGCAGCGCGGCTGATTGACAGCCTGTCCATGTCGCTGCTCAGCGGCAGTCTGGGGGCAACCGAAACCATGGTGCATCAGCCCTGGCTGCTCAGCCACTACGACCAGACTCCGACCGAAAGACAGGCGGAGCACATCAGAGACGGCCTAATCCGGGTTGCCTGCGGCATCGAGGACACCGCAGACCTGATCCAGGACTTCCGCCAGGCCCTGAATCGTGTCTAGGGCTTGTTTGTGTGGCCCCCTGCTTCTGCATAACCAGGCCTGCCTACGCATGCATAGGCGGGCTGTACGTTTCTGTTCCCGCTCCGGACAGGGTCCATCCCGGAGGTCACGGCAAGACCCTTGTCTGCCGGGCGGCTACCCTACCCAATATCTTCGATTGCCATCTGCCGGACACGCCGGCAGATCCGGGTCTAGGCCAGCGACTTGAGCTTCTGCTGCAGTTCCGTCATACTGGGTTCCGTCAGGACCGAGCCGTCAGGAAACACAATCGTAGGCACGGAACGATTGCCATGGTTCAGGGCAATGACCCTCGACACGGCCTCGGGATGTTCTTCGATGTTGATGTCTTCATAGCTGACGTTCATGGCTTTCAGGACTGTCTTGGCGGTAATGCAATCCGGACACCAGGTGGTACTGTAAACGACAATGGATGATTGCGACATTCGTCTGTGACTCCTGCATTTTGGACTCGATCAGGGACCTCGTCTGAACGGGAAAAGAGTAATACACATGGACCTTGACTTTCAAAACACGTATGGGCAGACAGGTGTAGATACGGATGAAGCGGCCAAACTGGCTGACGTGGCTGCTTCGCTGGGCACCCGGATCGAGGGTGACGTGCGCTTCGACTCCTACACCCGCATGCTGTACAGCACCGATGCCAGCATCTATCAGATTATGCCACTGGGCGTGGTGCTGCCCCGGACCGAAGGGGACGTCCAGTGTGTACTGGAGCATGCCAATCAGTACGGACTGCCCGTCCTGCCCCGCGGGGGCGGCAGTTCGCTGGCAGGCCAGGCGGTAGGCGCCGCCATTGTCCTGGACTTCAGCCGTTACATGAATCAGGTCATCGAGCTGAACGTGGAAGATCAGTCCCTGCTGGTGCAGCCCGGCATGAACCTGTACGCCATGAATCAGAAACTGAAGAAGCACCGCCTGATGATCGGTCCGGATCCCGCCAGTGCCAACCGGGCTACGATCGGCGGCTGTGTCGGCAACAATTCGGCTGGCAGCCACAGTATTCTGTACGGGATGATGATGGACAACGTACGGGAAACGGAAGTTTGGCTTGCGGACGCCACCAAAGCCTGCTTCCGGGATCGCGATCCGTCCACCCTGCGGCCCACCGACTCCCTGGAAGGCGCCATTACCCAAGGCCTGATTTCCCTGGTTCACACGTACCTGGAGGAAATTCTCCATTTCTGGCCCCGCCATTGGCGGCGGACCAGCGGCTACGCCCTGGATCGGCTGGTGCCTCCCTTGCATCCATCCATCGAGCCGGGACAGCTCTACCTGGATTCACCGCTCGTACCCGACGTGGTGCGCTACCGTGAGGACAAAGCCCTGAATTTGAGCCGCCTGCTGGTGGGCAGTGAAGGAACACTCGGGGTGGTTACGGCCGTGCGGCTGGGCCTGGTGCCCACACCTGCATACACGGGCCTGGTGGTCCTGCATTTTGACTCGGTGATTGATGCCTGTGCCGCCGTGGTAGACGTCCTGGACGTGGCTCCCAGCGCCTCCGAGCTGCTGGACAAGCAATTGATGGATCTGGCCCGCGCCCAGCCGGGCTGGGATCAGAAACTGTTTTTCGTGGAAGGGGATCCGGCCGCGGTGTTGCTGACGGAGTTCTACGGTGCGAGTGAACGCGAGGTGAAACTCAAGTCCGACCGGTTGATCGCGCACATGCGCAAACGTGGCTGGCAGGGCCCCATCGTCGCTATCGAGGATCCGGCCAGGCAGGCCGAGGTCTGGGAGTTGCGCAAATCCAGCCTTAATCTGCTCATGGGACAGCGGGGCCAGCACAAGCCCTTCCCCGGGATCGAGGATGTAAGCGTGCCCACGGAGTACCTAGCTGCCTATATGGAAGAGATCCTGGCCTATTGCAACTCGCTGCCTGATGTACCGGCCACCGCCGTGTATGCCCACGCTTCGGCCGGCTGCCTGCATGTCAGACCTCTCATCAACCTGCATACGGAGCAGGGAGCCGAGAACCTGCGCCTGGCGGGGACGCACAGCCTGGAGCTGACCCGCAAGTACCACGGTGCCATGAGCGGTGAACATGGGGACGGCCTGGCCCGCAGCTACTACAACCAGTCTCTCTTTACCCCTGCCCTGTACCGGGCCCAGCAGGAAGTCAAGGCCTTGTTCGATCCGCGGGGTCTGCTCAATCCGGGCAAGATCGTGGATGCCCAGACGCCAACCGAAAACTTGCGCTTTGGGTCTGACTACCAGGCGCAAAGCTGGAACACCGTATTTGACTGGAATGCAGATCACGGATTTGTCGGGGCCGTGGAGATGTGCAATGGCGCCGGCGTGTGTCGAAAGATCGAGACAGGCACCATGTGCCCCAGTTTCATGGCCACCCGGGAAGAAAAGGACTCCACGCGTGGCCGGGCGAACGCGCTGCGCAATGCCATGGCGGGCCGGATTCCGCACACTGAGCTCTGGACCCGGGACATGTATGATGTGCTGGATCTGTGTCTGGGGTGCAAGGCGTGCAAGAGTGAATGCCCGTCTTCGGTCGACATGGCCCGGATCAAGACCGAATACCTGCAGGGGTATTACGACCAGCATGGCCTGCCCCTGTTCAACCGCCTGATGGGAGCGATGCCACAGCTGTTGCGGCTGGGTTCACGGTTGGGTCCGGTCTGGACACACCTGGCCAACCTGGCGCTGCGTTCATGGCCCGGCAGAGCCTTCATGAAGGTAGCCGGCGTACACCCCCTGCGCCAGCTGCCGCCTGTCCGTCCTGTCACCGCATCGCACCTGGTCCCGCGGCCCAATGCATCCCGGCTGCCGGACCGGGGCCAGGTCTGCCTGCTCGTGGACACCTGGTCCCGTTTCTTTCATTCCTCGGTAGCGATCGCTGCCGTGCAGCTGTTGACCAAGCTAGGCTTCCAGGTAGATGTCCAGGAGCGCCTGCCCTGTTGTGGCCGGCCCCTGATCTCGGGGGGGCAGCTGAGGAAGGCCCGGCAGCAGGCCCAGCGGTTATGCCAGGCCTTGCGGGATACCGTCGCCCATGACATTCCTGTCATCGGCCTGGAACCCAGCTGCCTGCTGACCCTGCGCGACGAGTACCCGGATCTGGTAGCAGACCGCGAGTTGGCCCAGGCGCTTGCCCGCAACACCTACACGCTGGAGGAATTCCTGGATCAATTTGACTGGGCGGAATTCAGGGACAGCACAACAGAACCTGTCTGGCTCCATGGCCACTGCCATCAGAAAGCCCTGGTGGGCAATGATCCCACTGTCTCGGTACTGCAGAAATTCGGTCTGGAAGTCAATGTCATTCCCAGCGGCTGTTGTGGCATGGCGGGCGAGTTCGGTTATGTCGAGTCCCATTACGCCATCAGCCAGGCCATCGGAGAAGAACGCCTGTTTCCCGCCGTGCGTGCAATGCCCGACAACGCTCTGCTGGTTGCCAGCGGGTTCAGCTGCAGAGAGCAGATTGCGCATTTTACGGACCATGCTGCGCCGCTCCATCTGGCCGAATTGCTCAATCAGCTGGAACTGCAGCCCCTGTCATCCAAGTCCAACTCCTGACGGCTGGCCCCGAGGGGCTTCGGGCTGCGCAGGGCACAACCGGATTGCGGCTCTGTCCCGACTACAGGTAGACCACCACATCCTGGCCGCGCTGTTCCACCCGGAAGGTCCTGATCTTCATGCCCGCGTCGTGCAGGGCATGTCCAGTCTTCACGTCGAATTCCCATTGGTGCCACGGGCATTTCAGTACTTCCCCTTCGCGCCCGAAAGTAAAGTCCAGGTCCGGGCCAGTCTCCACTTGGGGCCGCAAACGCCCCATGCACACCGGAGCGCCACGATGGGGACAGATATTCCGCAAGGCATAGAGTTGGCCCTGCACACGGAAAATGCCAATCGCACGCCGGGCCACGGTAACGATCTTGCGTCCCCCCTCGGGGATTTCGTCTGCGCGGGCCACTACATGGCCACGGTCCGGCTCATGCTTCATCGCTGTCCAGACGGTACATGGCCGCTGCGTTGCGATACATGATACGATCCCGTCGTTCCGCCGACTCCCCCAGCATGAACGTAGCGGGTTCATCCCAGTCCCAATGCGGGTAGTCGCTGGCGAAGACGAGAATTTCATCGGCGTTCAGCCAGCGCAGGAACGTATCCATATCGCTGGGATTCGGCAGGGTAGGCATGGGTTGCGAGCCGTACCTGAGATTGGTCCGCAGGTATTCGCTGGGCAAGCGTTTTACCCAGGGCGTGTAGTCCCGCAGGCTCTTCCAGTCGCTGTCCATATGCCACATCAGACCGGGAATCCAAAAGACGTCATGCTCGATGAACAGAAACTGGAAGGAAGGGAATTTTTCAAACACGCCTTCACAAATCAGGCTGACTGTATGCGCCATGGCAATTTGCGGACGAGCCATACGCATTTCCAGATAGTAGGTAGGATAGCCCGCCGCTGTCGGCGGGGCCGAGGTGCCGGCCCCTTCACCGCCAAAATGGACACACATGGGTAATCCAAATTCGGCACAGGCTTCATAGATGGGGTGGTACATGCGATGCCCAAAGGGGAAATGGGCACCGGCCGGCACCAGCGCCTGCACAAAGCGGGGATCCGGTCCGAGGCGCCGAATCTCGGCCGCTGCCTGCACCGGATCATTGGGCGCAATATGAATCGAGGCCCGCAGCCGGGGATCCGCAGACAGCCAGTGATCCGCCGTCCAGTCATTGAAGGCACGGCAGACAGCGGCCGCGAAATCTAGGGTAGGGTGTGTGGCATAGGCATAGGGCCCACCCGTCAAAATGGCGTAATCGATCCCGTACTCATCCAGGTGATGCTCCACGGCGACAGCAGGCAGTGTATTGGGGTTGTCCACCATATCTGCCTTGTGCCACAGATCCTGGCGGGAGCCCCGGCCCGGCATGTTGGTATAGCCCAGGCCAGGCGCCATGGCGCCAAAATCCTCCATGTGTTCCCGGAAGCGCCGGGGCAGATAGGGGAACAGGGTTTTGTGATCCGGTGTATTGTGATGTACGTCACAATCAATAATGCGTGTGCGTACCGTCTCTGCGGTGCGGGTGACTGCCGCCGGTTTGACCATTACTGCCATCACGTGTCCTCCCTGTTACGGAGCGAAAGAGTCATGCCCTGTCCACGACAGGTTCGTAGAAAGCGATGCAGGCATTGTCGGGATCCAGGACCGTGAATTCCCTGGAACCCCAGGGCTTGTCTTCCAGAGGACCATTGGGGTGCACCACCCCCAGTTGCTGGCAGTGGTCGAAAAAGGCGTCCACGTGCTGGATACGGATGCGGATCTGCGTGTTGTTCGTCGCCGGATCGATGTACCAGCCTTCATGCCAGCTGAGATGGATTTCTACTTCGTCCCGGGCGCAAATAACGTAGTTGGTATCCTCGTGCACTACCCGGAAACCCAGGCTGACATAAAAGTCCCGTGATCGAACGCGATCATTGCAGGGCACTATGCTGGTGGAGGAAAGCATGCAGGGAGATGGGTCCATGGGCTCAGCATCACAAAAACAAGTATGACAGACAGTGGCAATCAACCCTTGTCCAACCAGGCCCTTACTCTTGCTGCGGGTCCTGCGCTTCAGGCTTGTCCGGCTTCGGCTGTGACGGAATCCGGGAAACCGCCTTGCCTTGCCAAATGCTGTCCAGGAAGGCCTGGGCCTGCTGGTACCCGGCTGCCTGCTGGGTTTCTTCCCCCTTGGCCGCCAGCTCCTCGATCAAGGTGCGGGCCTTCTGCCGGGATGGCAACAGTTCCTTTTGGGCCTGATCGTGCAAGCTATCCGACACAGCAAACTCCTGCAGGGCAACAAATGAGGACTTCCGGTTCCAGAGTCGAATGCCATAGTGTACACCAGGCAACAGGAGCAGGGAAAGGCAGAGCATACATCTGCCAGCCACAGTCCAGACGGTGCGGACACGGCATTCTGTTCCTGGACCGTTGCCTGGCCCCTGTTGCCGGTTCCTGCCGTCTGCATCGGCTACCCTCGAATCCATTCCGGCGGTGCTGTGCTACACTGCCTGTATCCACGGCATACCCACCAAGGAGCGTACCATGCCAGATCTCACGATATCCGCTGTCAAGCTGTATCAGTTCGGTTACGAAACCGTAGATTTGGGTACTGATTACAACGGCTTCAATCTGGTGTACGAGCCTGGCAGTCGCATACCGGCTTCCGGCAACATACTGGTAATCCAGACCAAGAGTGGTCTGTCCGGTGAATACGTAGGGGGCAACAGCACGGAATATTCCCAGTTGGGTCGCCTTGCCCGGTATCTGCTGGGACGACATGCCCTGGAACGGGAACGTTTCTTCACAGACATCACGCGGGCGCTGCGCCAGGTGGCCCGCATCGGCTTTGCCCCTCTTGACTGCGCCTTGTGGGACCTGGCGGGCAAATTCCATGAAGTACCTCTGTACCGGTTGCTGGGAGGATACAAGCAGCGTGTGCCCTGCTATGCCAGTACCTATCATGGGGACGACCAGCCCGATGGCCTGAGTTCACCCGAAGCCTATGCCGATTTTGCGGAGCAGTGCCTGGAAATGGGGTATCCCGCGTTCAAGATCCATGGCTGGGGCAACGCACCGATCACCCGGGAAGTCGCGAATGTCCGGGCCGTGGGGGAACGCGTAGGTGACAGGATGGATCTGATGCTGGACCCTGCCTGTGAGTTTCATACCTTCGCTGATGTCCTGAAGGTGGGCCGGGCCTGTGACGACTACGGCTATTTCTGGTATGAAGATCCGGGACGGGACGGTGGCATTTCTCAATTCATGCACCGCAAGCTGCGACAGCTGATTCGGACTCCCCTGCTCATGACGGAACATGTACGGTCCTTGCAGCCCCACATGGATTTCGTGCTGGCAGACGCGACTGACTACGTGCGGGGGGATATCGGCTACGACGGCATTACCGGGGTTATGAAACTGGCCCATGCCTGCGAAGCTGTCGGCCTGGATATTGAATTCCATGGTCCCGGGCCCGCGGCGCGGCACTGCATGGCCGCCATTCGCAATACCAACTACTATGAGATGGGGCTCGTGCATCCCAAGGCCCCGAGTTCGTCCAATGTGCCTCTTTACCTGGACGATTACTCTGACGGCCTCACATCCATCGATGCCGACGGCTGTGTGCCCGTACCCCAGGGCCATGGCCTGGGCGTTCCAATCAACTGGGATTGGGTACAGGCCAATCTGCAGGACTCCGTGGAATATACCCTGTAGCGATGCCGGCTGCCTGGCGTCAGGCAGGCCAAGGGCAGAGGAGCCCGAGCCAACACCGGGAGGGCAGGACCTCCCAGGAGCTGTTTGTAAAGGGGACTATATACGTACCCACACCCCGCAGTGCAGACAGTCGCCGGCAAGATAGAATGGGGCATGAACATAGAAGAGATTATGGTGCACCAGGGTGTTACGCTGCGTGTGCGCCCGGGCAGTAGAGCCAAACACAACAAGATGATGCGGATTGCTGGGGCTTGCCGCAAGGTTTGGAATGAGGGCTTGGAAATCTGCGCAAGACAATATCAGGACGTCAAGGCTGGCCAAGGCGACAAACCTAACGTTACACACTTCGGGCTGAACAATCTGTACATGCAGATCAAGCAAGGATTACCCTGGCTGGCAGAATTGCCCGCAGGTACGGTGTGCTATACCATGAAACACTTGTTGGAAGCTTACAACAGGTTCTTTGATGGTGCGGGCCGTCCGGTCTGGAAGCGTAAATTCAAGAACACGCCTAGTTTTACTGTGCCCGGCGATATCAAGATCAAAGGCAAGAAAATCTACATCCCCAAGCTTGGGTGGGTGAAGTTGACGGGTAAGAATCCGTACGCTGGTTGTAAACCCAAGCAGGCCACGTTCAAGTATGAGGCGGGTAACTGGTATGTGTCCATCTTGTATGAAGTACCGGCAACACGCCCGGCTAGACCTGCCCGGCCTATTAATCATGTTGGCATCGACCGGAACGTGGGGCAAGTTGCGCTAAGTACAGGGAATATGTATGAATTGCCAAGTCTGTTGATCCTTGATACCAAACTGCGCAGACTACAAAAGAAGTTGGCGCGTCAAGAGTACAAAAGCAACGGCTGGCAATACACCAAGCTACGTATCCAGAAGATATACAGGAGGATGCGGAATGTCATAAAGAACTGGTGTCACCAGACCAGTCGTACCATCGCTGACATACACGATCTAGTTATCTTTGAGGACTTGAACATTCAGGGTATGACCAAGAGTGCCCGTGGCTCTAGGGAAAACCCGGGGAAGAATGTAGCCCAAAAGAGAGGATTGAAGCGTGCTATTTTACGGTAGCTGGGAGCCGGGGGCCTCCACCGGTATGCACGAACTGGCAGTCGGGACGCTGATGGACGGCCACTACTACGAAGTCCGGGTCTTTGCGGTTGACGCGCTGGTCTCTACCACCGACACGACCTATATCGTGGGCATCTCACCGGCCTACAGTGAGGTGTACACCTACGAGTAGCGGGTGGCGCGGCGCCATGGTGTGCACACCACCCGTACGCTGTGGCATCGGCGCAATCTGCCCGTCCTGCCGTCAGCACTGACGGCAGGACGGGTCCTTCTGGCTTCGTTCTGACCCACCGCGCCCGGCCATCCATACTGCCCGGATCCCAACACTTGGCCCTTGGGCTCGCAACACCAAGCTCCATGGAGCAGATTCCCACAGTGCCCACGCACACGACCTGCTGTTACGCCTCGGCACGAGCACGGTACCAGCACCAAGGCCTGTCTGTAAACGCAAAAGAATTGGGCTCAATCTACTATTTTAAGAACATAGTAGATTGAACAATCAAGAAAAAATACAATAAATCCAGCACGATTCGGAATAAATCAGCACACCTTCGGCAGGCATTACGACTTTGCAGACAGGCCCTAGCTTCGACCATTGCGGGCCGCGGCTACGGCAGCTGCCAGATTTGCGTCAGGGGAAGGGCCTTTGACTACACAGTCAGGTGCCAGGATAAGGGCTGGCCCAATGCCGTCCGCCAGCACAGTCCGGACCATCGACTCTGTTTCCTGGACGGTACCTGTCGCCAGGGTTTCCAGATTCAGGCCGCCAGCCAGTGCCTTGTCCGAGAAGGCCCGCGCTTCAGCCAAGGTGGGATTCGTCTCTCCTGCTGCCCAGCTCAAACTGCTGACCTCCAGCCGCGCAGCTTCCTCCAGCATGATGTCGGTCCCGCAGACATGCAGCATGCGTACAGGGGCCTCGCGAATGACTTCGACGACATCCTGGTCATAAGCCAAGCCGAATTCCCGGTACTCGTCCAGGGACAGCAATCCCTTTTGGGCCTGCTGTGTCGCCAGGAAATAGCCGGGAACCCCGATGGCCAGACATGCCCGGGCATAGGCGACGACGGTGTCACGAATCACCGCCAGGCCCTGGTGCAGCTTGGCGGGTTCCTGGCGCAGGTGGTCGTACACCTGATCCCCTGCCAGTTTCTGGGCCAAGGTCAATGGACTGAACAGTGTCATCATGAAGGGCACCCGGCCTTCCGTAAGCTGACTGATGTGCTGGCACATCTCCAGTTCACGCTGCAGGGCTCCGGAGTATGGATCCAGGACAGGCAATGACAGCCAGTCCGCGGCTGTCCGGATGGGCGAATGGATCACCACAGGCGCTGTGTCGTCATCACGGCCAAACTGCAGTCCCACTCCCCAGTCCTGTACGCCGTACAGCCCGCTGGGCGTCAGTTTGATCAAGTCGAAATCGAACTGGTGGTACAGGGCCATGGTGGCCTGGGCCAGAAGCGCAGGCGCCCGGTCACGCAGGTGATAATGTTTCCACAAACTCACCGGCACACAGTCTTCCCGGGTACCAGCCAGTGCTGCGTGCACCCGCTTCCAGTGCAGAGAATCTTTGATGTTCATACAAGTATTCCGTGAAATGGTCAGGGCGCAACCAGGCCCGAAGTGCGGAAACAGGAAGATTTCTCTACCTGAATCTTGACTGTTGCCTGGAAACCTGATATCCTGTCAATAACTGAGTGCTCACTGTACCCCTACATAGTACCCAACGCACACAGTTAAACACGAAAGCCGCCTAGGCGGCTTTCGTGTTTAATGGGAGAGCAACTCAGTCAAATACGGTCCCCAACTTCACCAAATTGGTCAGGTCTGTCGGAATCCGGGCATAGACTGCAGGCAGTTCATCGAAGGGAACTACAGGCTGCACGATTTTCTCGGCATGGATGACGCCTGTCGCCAGCAGATGCCAGGCGACATCCATGAGGCGCTCTTCGTCCCAGTTGGGATAATCTGGATTGGGTTCACTGCATGAGCGGCTAAACACCAGCCGGGGACGGTTCATGTGGGCTTCCGCCCCCAGATCGAGGCCCGCCGGATAGCTGCCGGGAAAGGCGCCGGCCACGACTGTGCCACCGTAGGCCACTGCCCGCAAGGCCTGTTGCAGGGCCAGATGATGTCCGCTGTATTCGATGCAGACATCGGCTCCCCGCTTGCCGGTCAAGTCCTTGATCGCGATGCCCACGTCCACCTGCGTCGGATCCAGCACTGCATCGGCTCCCAACTGGCGTGCAATCTCCTGGCGGCTCGCAATCGGTTCCACGGCGATCACCGGCCGGGCACCCGCAGCCTGTACAGCCTGCAAGACACAAAGGCCAATCGCGCCCATGCCAAAGACGGCCACGGCATCGCCCAGGCGCACGTGACCGTCGCGTACAGCCCCCACGGCGAAATCTGCTGGATCCAGGCAACAGGCCGCCTGCCACGCTATACCATCCGGCAAGGTACGCACGTGCGATTCAGGCCAGACATGCTCTTCCCGGAAGGGACCATACGCGAATACGGTGTCACCCTCGGCAAACCGACTCACCGCTGGGCCCACTTCAAGTACGGTGCCGACAGTGGTGTTGCCTACCGGAATCGGAAAATGTACTTCCTGCACGGCTGGCCGAAACAGTTTGTAGTCGGGATCGTAGTATCCGCGCGGCAAACCATAACCCTTGAAGAAGGACATTTCGGTGCCATGCTTGGCTGCCGCGCAAGTAGCCGCCACCCGTATATCGTGCGCACCCAGCGCAACACGTGCATACTCACGCATTTCCACTTCACCAATACCGGTCGCCACCAGTTCTCTGGGCATTTCACACTTGACCTGCTGTTTTGATGCTTTGCAAGTTGACCGGACCAAGACCCGGTCGGGATTCCTCAGGTACCTGGCCAATGGTAGGGGGACTATATACGTACTCACACCGGGCCCGCAGGCAGCGATGCTTCACCATATACATTTTCAGGCTTCATAGACCAACTGTTGTTGCAATCTCCACCCGCAGTGGCGCCGTCCCCAGACGCCATATTTTTAAACAACCACTTGTCCCGTATGTTCAAAGCCGCGTTTATATCAGCGTTCTTTTCAACATCACATTCACCGCAGTGGTAAACAGACTGGGATTTCCGGTTGGCTTTGCGTACAACCCCACAGTTGTGACACTTTTGCGATGTGTACTTGGGGTCTATCTTTTCTGTATAGGTTTTGTAACTCATATACCGTTCCAGCCGCCCCCAACCGCTGCACAAGATAGCACGATTTAAGCCTCTTTTTTGCGCCACATTCTTACCGGGTTTGTCCTTGGAGCCACTGGCACTCCGCGTCATACCCTGAATGTTCAAGTCCTCAAAGATAACCAGATCGTGTATGTCAGCGATGGTCCGACTGGTCTGGTGGCACCAGTTCTTTATGACATTCCGCATCTCCCTGTATATCTTCTGGATACGTAACTTAGTGTGTTGCCAACCGTTGCTCTTGTACTCTTGCCGAGCCAATTTCTTCTGCAGCCTGCGCAGTCTGGCATCCAGGAGTAACAGTGGCGGCAGTTCATACATATCGCCTGTACTTAGCGCTACTTGCCCCACGTTCCGGTCTATACCTACAGGATTGATAGGCCGTGCAGGTCTAGCCGGGCGTGTTTCTGGTACTTTGTACAGGATGGACACATACCCGTTGCCGGCCTCATATTTGAACGTGGCCTGCTTGGGTTTGTAGCCGGCATATGGGTTCTTGCCTGTCGTCTTCACCCACCCAAGCTTGGGGATGTAGATTTTCTTGCCTTTGATCTTGGCATTATCAGGCACAGTGAATTTGGGTGTGTCCTTGAATTTCCGTTTCCAGACGGGACGTCCAGCCCCATCAAAGAACCGCTTGTAAGCTTCCGACAAGTGTTTCATGGTGTAACGCACGGTGTGTGACGGCAACTCGTCCAACCAGAGCAATCCCTGCTTGACTTGTACGTACACCTTGCACAGGGAGAAGAACGTTACGGATGGCTTATCGGCTTCACCGGCCCTGTAGTCTTGCCATTGCCTTTCGCAAATTTCCAGGCCCTCGTTCCACACCTTGCGACAGGCCCCGGCAATGCGCATCAGCTTGTCATACTTGGCTCTACTGCCCGGCCGCACCCGCAAGGTGATACCTCGGTGAACCATTGTCTCTTCTATGTTCATGGCTTATTCTAGCGTGTCCGCAACTACCTGCACTGCGCAGTGTGGGTGCGTATATAGTCCCCAATGGTAGCCATGCAGACGGTCTTCATCGATGTCCACCCCCAAACCAGGTGCTGTCGGCAAAGGAAAGACGCCCTTCTCCGGCCGGGGATAGGCCGAGGCAATCATGCCTTTGGTGGCATGTGCGCCATGTGAATGTTCCATCAGGGAAAACCGGGGCAGGCAAGCTGCATAGTGGATAGTGGCCGCCACCGCGAGAATACCGCCACCGCCAACGTGCGGTGAAACTTCCAGGCTCTCCATATCACACAGGGCTGCGATGCGCCGACCTTCGGCAAATCCCGTGCGGGCAATGTCGGGCATGGCCACGTCACAGGCCCGCTGCTGCAGGAAGGGACGCCATTCCCAGACTGTCCGCAGCCACTCCCCGGTGGCCAGCCGTGTCGGGATGCGGGCGCGTATTTCGGCATGGCCCTGCCAGTCTTCAGCCAGACAAGGGGCCTCAAGCCAAAACAGATCGGTGTCCGCCAGCTTCTCGCCCAGCTGTATGGCCCCCTGAACGTCGCGGGTACCATGCAGATCCAGCATCAGCCGGGCATCCGGGCCCGCCGCGGCTCGTGCGGCCTGCATGACTGCAACGATCCCATCATCGTCTTGTGTGGCATGCACCTTGAATGCAGTATACCCATCCTCTTTCAGGGACTGCACCTGTTCACCGGCGGCCACCGCATCCTGGCCCTGGATCCCCACGTACAGGGGTACAGGGCGGGTAAAGCCGCCGCGCAGCAAGCGCCATACCGGCAATTGCAAGGCCTTGCCCAACAGATCGTGGACGGCGATGTCGATCCCGGCCAGAGCATCCACGAAAAATCCGGTGACATGGCCGCGTTCGCGCATGGCGCTGTAGAGACGGTACCAGACCGCCTCCCATTCGTGCGGCGACGTGCCTTGCACCATGGGCCGGCAGATATCCTGGACAATGGTCTGCGTGGCCCGGGCACCTACAGGGGATTGTCCTTCCCCCCAGCCTACCAGGCCGTTGTCCGCTTCCACGCGAATGATGCAGGTTTCATGATGCCGGGCGTAGACGGAACGCCGGGAATTGCCGGGCAGGCGATAATCGGCAGCCTCGGCACTGGCGTGGCGCAAGGGTTCTCCCGAGGCGGGAATGCGGATGGCGTATGCCTTGACGTCACGAATCAACATGAAGTGTGGACATGCTGCAAGGTTTAAGGTAAACCGCAATCAGGTCCGCCCCGGACGGCACGCGTGGCAGCGGTTTCTGCCCTCACCCCGTATGCCGGCGCAGGCAGCAACCGGTACAGCCCCCGACCTACTGGGGTTTGACACGCACCCATTGCACCTGATGCCACTGGTTGCGTTTGACGAAGTAGACGCGCATCTCCCCGGTGTGCAGGTTCTGGGCTTGCTGGCCTACAAAGCGGGCCTGATTGAATTCCATTTCGAATTCGCCGCTGTTGGGCACAAACCCGTCCTCGATGATCTTGCGCTGTATGGTGGCATCGGGATTGAAATAGATCAGTTGATTGATACGCGCCAGATCCGTGAGCCGGTTCTGGAATTCCCCGCTCACCTGTGACGAACGCAACGGAGCCGTCTGGCGCAGCGGAGCCACGTTGTTGAATTCATCGATCGGCAGCTCCACCCAGATTACAAAGGAGGAAATTCCCAGCATGCGTGGCAGGCCCAAGCCTTCCACACTTTCCGCAAAGCCCATGGGCTTGATACACCAGGGTCCCTGTTCAAGCTTGGGATCGTACATGGCGGCACTGGTCAATTCCAGGTGCCCCCAACCGCTGTGGGGCTCGATCTCCACGTCCAGAAACAGAAAGTCCCGGTCGAAAATGCGCTCGAAGTGATCATCCCACGCCATGATGGTCTTGTTGCGAATGGGCAAGCCCTGGGGGGTTTCCACACGAGTGAAGATATGGGGATAGTGGCCAATGTCGTCCGTGGCAAAAGCCGCTTCCCAATCCTGCAGATATTGTTCCCGGGCCCACGGTTCGGCACCGCCTACCACCTGCTCCGCGTCGTCCCATGAACTGTCCCGGATCGTGAAGATGTCCTTGATCAGGTAAAACCGCTGTACTTCCTCGCCTGTCGGACTGTGCCGCAGCCGCTCGTCCAGTGGCTTGATTTC
This sequence comes from Caldilineaceae bacterium, assembly GCA_965200385.1. GTDB lineage: Bacteria > Chloroflexota > Anaerolineae > Caldilineales > Caldilineaceae > Bin34. The sequence goes on along the minus strand of OZ241342.1, from coordinate 1,541,442 downwards.
ATAGCGCAGTTCATGAATCCATTGGCCAAGACGGCGGGCAATCATAAGGCAACTCCCGGGCAACAACGCAGGTGAAAAATGTATGCCCTTGCGGCAAGCAGGGCAATCCCACTGGAAACACTCTCTTTATTATTGTACTCTGTTGCCAGCGTCTGTGTGAATTGCGGGCACGTGGTAAACCGCACGGCCGGCCCAGTCTGCGATCGATTACCTCGGGTTCCCCGTGGTATCCGGCTCCCGGCAAGCGGTATTCACGTCGGACCGGACCACAGTTGCGGCCGTCAAAGATATGCCGCCAGCTTGCGGGCATGGTAGGTCACGATCTGGTCGGCACCGGCCCGCTTCATGCCCACCAGCAGCTCCAGTCCGGCCTCGACTTCGCTCAGCCATCCTTGCCGGGCCGCAGCCTTGAGCATGGCATACTCCCCGCTTACGCTGTAGGCAACCAGCGGCACACCCGGGAAGTGATTGCGTGCCTCGCGCAGTACATCCAGATAGGCCAGGGCCGGTTTCACCATGATCATATCGGCGCCCTGGGCCAGATCCAGTTCGATTTCCCGGACGGCTTCCCGTCGATTGGCCGGATCCATCTGGTAGGACCGGCGATCCCCGAATTGCGGTGCCCCCTCGGCAGCCTCCCGAAACGGTCCATAGAAGGAAGAGGCGTACTTCACGGCATAGGACAGGATGGCGACATCCTGCCAGCCCTGTTCATCCAGGGCGGTACGAATGGCTTGCACCATGTAATCCATCATCCCGCTGGGGGCGACCACGTCAGCCCCTGCCGCCGCGTGGCTTACGGCAACGCGCTGCAGCACCTCCAGGGTGGCGTCGTTCTGCACGTTGCCCCGGGCATCGACCAGGCCGCAGTGCCCCGCTTCCGTGTACTGGCACAGACAGACGTCTGTGATCACCACCGTTTCGGGCATCGCTTCCTTGATGGCCCGTATACCTTGCTGCACAATCCCGTCCGCCGCGTAATTCTCGCTGCCCCGGGCATCTTTCCGTGCCGGTAGGCCAAACAGCAAGACGCTGGTGATCCCGCGGGCGTGGAGTTCCCGGATTTCGGCCGGCAAGAGATCGATCGACAGCCGGTATTGCTCCGGCAGCGAAGCAATGGCCTGGCGCGATTGCGTGCCATGGTGCAGGAAAAGCGGATAGGTAAGATGAGCCGGGGTGAGACGTGTCTCACGTACCATGGCACGCAGGGCTTCTGTCCGGCGCAGGCGCCGCGGCCGGACAGCACGGAGGCTGGGATCTGTCATGGGCAATCAGGGCAAGGCGGGAGCAAAGGCAAACCAATGGGCCAATTCCATCAGCAGATTGTCTGCCGATGGCGTGGCACAGGTCACGGTGACGTTGAGCCCGCGCCGCGTACTGGCCCGGGCCGTAGATGGCCCGATGCAGGCAATACAGGCACCTGACAGCCAGGCCTGGAGGTGAGGTGTCTGCTCTGCCGCATCCATAAAGCAATCAACGGAGAAGGGGCTTGTGAAAGTCACGGCATCCGGAGGCTGCACCAGCCGGTCCAGCCTGGACACAAGATCCGCGGCGCAGGTCACCGCATACACCACATGGCTGTCGACATGGGCATGCGCTTGGGCCAAGGCAGCGATACGGGGACCGGAACCACGATCAGAGCGCAGTATGACGACCCGCTCCTGCGGCTGCAGGCCCATCTGTACCGCCAAGGTGACATTACGGCTGAAATTGCATACCACCGAGGGTTCAATGCCATACCGACGGGCCAGCAAACGGCCCGAAGTCTCCCCCATCACCACCGTCCGGGGCCAGCCGGTGACCCGCATTTGCGGCACGGCGAAATCACAAAAGACTTCAATCGCCAGAGGGCTGGGCAATACCAGCCATTCACAGGTCCGGGCGGCAGTCAAAGCCCGGGTCAACTGCAGCGGTGTACCCGGAGTCGCTGCAATCACGGGGATCCAAAGCGGAATGGCACCCCACTGCTGCAGCCGTGCCACCATCGACATGCCCCGGGCGCGGGATCGCGTCACGAGGACTCTTTTGCCCGCCAAGCCGGCAGGTGTTGCTACAGCCATGCCTGACAACCCTGCGTGATCATGTACTGCGCCAGCTGCTGGCTCACTGCATCGGGATCATGCCCACGCACACTGCCACCAATCGCCTGCTGCCCGTCCGGTGACCAAATGCGGCCGCGCAATACAATCCGATCCGCCTCCATATGCGCAAAGGCCGCCGTCGGCAGTGCACAGCCTCCACCCAAATGGTATAACAGACCGCGCTCTGCAGCGGTGGCCAGGTGTGTAGGCTCATGATGCAAGGTCTGCAGAAGCGTATGGATATCCCTATCCGAGGCCAGACACTGCAAGGCGACAGCACCCTGGGCCGGTGCCGTCAAAAATTTGCACAGATCGAATCGGTGTACGATCCGGTGTTCCAGTCCCAGACGGTACAGGCCACAGGCAGCGACGATGATGCCGTCACAGGTACCATCGGCAAGCTTGCCAATGCGGGTGTCCACATTGCCACGGATAGGCACCACCTGCCAATCCTGGCGCAGGGACCGCACCATACGGGCACGTCTTGGACTGGAGGTGCCGATGCGGGCTCCGGCAGGCAGAGCGGCAAGGCGGACATGTCCGCGCGTAACCAGCGCATCGCCAGGATCGTCCCGGGGCAACACGGCAGCCAGGGCCAGTTCCGGGGCCATCCGGATGGGCAAGTCCTTGTAGGCGTGAACAGCTATATCCACCTCGCGCTCGCACAATGCCTGTTCCAGGGAAGAGGTAAAGATGCCTGGCCGGCGAAAATCCTGCAGGGCACGGGCAGGCTGGGCATCGCCCCGGGTATTGACCGTCACCACCTCAAAGTGCAGATCCGGATGCTGTGCCTGCAGCAGGGCCTGCACACGAGCAGTCTGGCTCAGGGCCATGCGTGAAGCACGGGTACCAATACCAATCCTGCGCGATGTCAATGCCATATCTCACTACCCTGGCATGTCATGGCCTGTGCCCGGGATTGCCATCCTGCATGTCTCTGCATGCCCGCCTCGGTTTTCCCATCCTGGCCCGATACAGGCATGGTATACTCTTGTACCGCCCGGACAAGATTCGTATAATAGCTTGCGAGCATAGATAATCATGGATAGCCATGTATCCGTGATTGCGAATTTCCGGGAATACCATCACGTGCCGGTTCCTCCAAAGGAGTGTTGTCTGTGTCCAATGTAATTGCCCTGCCTGCCACTACAGTCCGTAAGAGCGTTAAACAGGTAGCGGACGACTTGAATTGCAGTCCCGACACCATCCGGCGTTACGCCAATGAATTCTCGCTGTATCTTTCCGCTGAAGCCAGTCCGGAACGGGGAGCAACCCGCTCATTCGACGAGCGTGACATCGAGTTGCTGGCAGCGGCCCGCAAACAGATGAGTTCGGGCAAGAATTTCAATCAGGTGCGGGCCGACTTGTCCATGATGGAATTCAGCGACCGCGCCACGACACCCTCGGATACCGTTACGGAACCCGAAGTCCATACGAATCCCGAAATTCAGGGCGTAACCACGGCCATGCTGACGCTGGTGGACACGGTAGCGGCTACCCAGGCCCAGTTGGCAACCATTCCGGAAATCAACAACCGTCTGGGCGCTATTACCGATGCCCTACAGACCCAGACCGTCCTGCAGCAACAGGTTGAAACCATGTCACAGGACATCAATGACTTGACACTGAAGAACGTGCAGTTGGCTTCCGATCTGGATTCCGTGCGTGCACAGAGCCGGATGCATCTCATCTGGTTTCTGGCGGGAAGTGGTCTGGCAACAGGCATTCTGGTGGTGATCGTGCTTCTGATGCAGCAAGGTATCCTCTGAGACTGAACGGCTGCTGTGCAGTGCTGACACCGCGCCCGGGCACTGTCGGACCGGCACACGCCATACAGTGCGCTTAAAATCCAACACGGCAGAGTGAGCACTTGAACAGGCAGCGAATGCCTGCCGCCCTGGTGTGCGTTGCTCGCCTCGGCAACGAGGCCCGGCAGGTCTGGATCTTCTGTCACTCCGCGTCATAGAACCTGCCGGGTTCATGGCATGTCAGGGCGATGCACTCGGGGCATTGGTTGACCGGGAGTCCCGGCTTGGGGCCTGCCACGGCTGTCTGGTCGTGTAGCCGCCGGCATCCGCCAGGCAGCTGTCACCACAGTGTATAGCCACCATCAATCACCAGATCGTGCCCGGTGACATAGGATGAGGCAGCCGAAGCCAGATATATCAGTCCCCCCTGCAAATCCCGGGGTATGCCCAAACGGTTCATGGGAGTATTGGAGAGCCAGAGCTGTCCCTCTTCATCGTCCAGGCGCTCGGCTGTCATGGGACTGAGGGTATGCCCGGGACTGAGGCAGTTGACCCTTACCCCGCGAGCTGCCCATTCAGCCGCACAGGTGCGGGTCATTTGCACTACACCGGCCTTGGCCGCGTTATAGGCGACGTGCATTTGGGGACGATTGACAATCTGGCCCGACATGGAGGCTGTATTCACAATACTGCCTGCTCCCTGCTGCAGCATGACCGATGCTTCCGCCTGGCAGCAGAGAAAGACCCCTTTCAAGTCCACGTCCAGGGTGATGTCCCATCCTTCCTCCGTCATGTCCGCGGCCGGAGCCCGGACGGCTACGCCTGCATTGTTGACCCCAACGTCCAATTGTCCCCACCGGGCTACAACCTCATCCACCATAGCCTGCACCTGCACCTTTTGGGTTACGTCCACGTGCAGGGCCAGGGACTGAATTCCCAGCCGGGCAATCTGGTTCGCTACATGCCGGGCGCGCACGCCATTGCGATCGGCGATGGCCACATTGGCCCCCGCTTCGGCCAGGGCAAAGGCGAAACTTTCGCCAATCCCGCTGGCACCTCCCGTTACCAGGGCCACTTTCCCCTGCAATGAGAATCGGTTCAGAATGGTCATACAGTCCTCCGTGACAACCCGTTACTTGGCAACACATGCCACCGCCTCCACAAGCACTGATTATGGTATCCAGTTCGCGGTGTGCTGCCTGAAATCCTTTTATGCAATCAATCCTTTTATGCAATCCGAGATGCTTCCGGTACTCGCCCACATGGCTGCTGTACGCAATCTGCATTTGTATGTGCTTGTAGGTGACGAAGCATGGGTGTCGGCATATGGACAACACCTGGCGAGCAAGCAGAAACAGCGGGTGCGGTTCTGTCGTTATCCGGGTTCCATTCTGGCTGCTTGCCATCCCGCTCCTGTTTGGAATTGCCGGACCTGGCCGCACAGCGCCCTGTTGCGCCACCTGCAAACATCCAGTGCTCGCCCTGCATTGCTGTGGACCTTGCCGGGCGCATTACTCAGGGGCAGGTACCGTCGCAGACCGACGGTAATACAGGATGGTTTCCACAAGGCATATCAGCCCGATACTGCCCATGCTCAGACTCGCAATCAGGCACACAAGGGCAAAGCTTTCAATTTGGGCCATAGCCTCTGCCACAGGGTTGGCGGCAATGGCACTGTCTGCCAGCCGCGAGCGGGTCAGAAAAACCCAGACACCCCCCAGTACAGCAATGCCCAGACTGCGTGAGTGGATGCGCACGACTGCAGTCAAGCTGGAAACCATGCCCAGATTGTGGCGACTGGCACTGCTGAAAATTATGCTGTTGACGGGCGGCTGCAACATCCCTGAGCCCAGTCCAATCATGGCCATCTGGAGCACGAACGATACCAGATGGAGTTCGTCAGAGAGTGTACTCATCCACGCGTAGGCACCGGTCAGCAACACCATACTGGTCAACAACAGGGGTCTGCGTCCAATGCGGTCGGTGAGCTGCCCCGCAACCCAGGATCCGACTCCAAAAACAGCCGACTGTATGGCCAGCAACATGCCTATCAGGCCCGGTTCCAGATGCAGCAGAGTCTCCAGATAAAATGGCAATATCAGCCATATGCCCCCATACAGGAAAAAGACCATATAGCGCGTGCCCAGATAGAGAGAAAATTCCCCCCTCTGAAACAGCCGCAGGTCAAGGAGTGGATGGGGAGTGCGCAATTCACGCACTATGAAGAGCAGAAAGGAAACCCCGGACAGGACATAGAGCAGGGAGCCATAAGGCAGATCGGTTGTCTGCTGACTGAAGGTGCCAGCCAGCAGGAACGTAAACAGGCTGGCAAAAAAGGCGATGGCACCCGGCACGTCGAAGCCCCGCCAGCCCTGTCCGGGTGAGCTCTGCAGGTAACCATAGGCCAGAGGAATGGCCAGTACGATGAAAACAGCGTCAAAGGCAAAGATCAGGCGCCAGCTGAACGAGCGCAGAATCAGGCCGCCGGCCAGGGGGCCTATAACGATCCCCAGGGAAACCATCATGCCAATGAACCCGAACGCTTTGGTCTGTTGTGTCGCCGGGAACGTCTCGGTGACAATCCCCATAATGAGAGCACCTGCCATGGTCATGCCCATGCCCTGCAGCACCCTGAAGGCAATCAGCCAGTTCAGGGTAGGAGCGACCATACACAAGAGGGTACCGATACCTGTCAGAACCAGGCCGGCCAGCAGGATTTGCTTTTTGCCTGCGATGTCCCCGAAGGCTCCAATGACCAGACTCAGGGACGCCTGGGTCAGCACAGACGCCAATACCACCCACTGGATACGGGTAAAACCGGTCTCGAAGGTATGTGTCATGGCCGGCAATGCCACCGGGACAATGCTGGTGTCAACAGTTTCCACAAAGATGGCGAACGCAACGGCTGCCAAGGCAAGACGGTGCGGAGCCGACTCCGGGGAGCTGTCCTTCGTTCTCGGAATCCGGTTAGGCACGGAGGATTTTGCCTGGGTTAATGCTAAAGGGCTGTGTGAGAGGGGTAACCATGCGGAGCATTTCTGTGCATTGCCGCAAGCCGGGACTGAAGCGGACAGCATGGGTAGCACGCCTGCATTCCATACATGGCAATCCCCCATGCAGCTGCGGTAACTGACTGTCCTGGGTACCAGAACCGACAAGAGCACCATGATACAGTCCGGGTTGCATGTCCCAACCACCAAGCCCGGTATGAAGGTATTTCCCGGCTGCATCTGTCTCTGATACAACGGGAACACACTTGGCTGTACTGAATTGCCAGAATAACATGGAACGCCCGGGTTAGGGGATCACGTTGGGCCCGCTTGGGGCATTGGACTGCCGACCTCAACCAGGTTCTTGCTGCCGCGGGACTTGTCCCAACCGTTCCGGGGCAAGACACTTCATTGCGGAACCCCGTGATTTGCTATACTGCCTGTAATTGCAAGCATGAACTGTCCACCCAACCTTCCGCATGCCCATGGACACGGTCACCGACAGAGAGCGTATACTGGACGCAGCCCTGACTGAATTTTCTGCCAAGGGGTACAGTGGTACCCAGGTCAGTTCCATTGCCTATCAGGCTGGCCTGTCACGTGGAGCCCTTTTCCGTTACTTTCCCAGCAAGGAACGTATTTTGCTTACATTGCTGGACCGGTTTGCCGAAGCTGTGGAGAAAAGGATCCTGAAAGTCATCGCGGACCGGCACCGGGGTATGTATCGTGTAGAAGCAGCCCTTGAAGTCTGCCTGGAGATGTTCAGCCAATACCGGCGCCAAACCAAGATTCTGCTGTCGCAGGCTGTGGGCCTGGGGCTAGCCTTTGAAACCAAGCGGCGTGAAATTCAGACCCGCTTCGCCCGCTATATCCAGCAGTTTCTGGATGAAGCCATTGACCAGAAGCAAATTCCCCCTGTCGACACGGAAGTCGTTGCCGAAGCCTGGATAGGGGCCATCTATCACCTGGTCATGACCTGGGTCTACACAGGGGAACCGGAACGGGATCGGCTCAAGGCCAGCCTGGTGCCCATGCTGTTACACAGTGTCCAGTACCCGACTGCGGCCCTTGCGTCCCCAACCGTTTGACTCCTGGCGCCCAACGATTCGGGGGACAGTACCGAACTGTGACCCTTTCTGCACTCCAACCGGCCATACGTCTCGTATCAACCTGTCGGGAGATTGAACCTTGCCCTCTGGACCGGCTGGATCAGTTCACCAGCCAGTCCGGTCAGCTGTATTGGCACGATCCCGGTGCACGGTATGAATTTCGCGGTTTGGGGACGGCTGCCTCTCTGCATGGTGCCTCCGCCGAGCGTTTCGATCTGATTGAGGAGCAGATGCAGCAGCTGCTGGCCGACGCCATTGTGCCCGCACCACCATTGGGTCCCCGTTGGATAGGCGGTTTTGCCTTTACCCACAAGTACCTGTCGGATCGGGTCTGGCAAGCTTTCGATCCTGCCTGTTTCCTGTTGCCCCACTTTCAGCTGGAACGGTTTGACGACCGGTTCTTCGCGACCATCAACGTACTGGCAGACTACCAGGACAATCCCCAAACCGTGCAACGCCACAGCGAAGAAGCATTGCTGCACTTTATCGCGGAACTGGCTTCCCCACAGGGCGGCCAGGAACCTGCCGTTCACGGTCCTCAGGCACGCGCAGAGATTGAAATTCGGGAACCTGTACCCAAAGAAACGTGGCAACGGTCAGTAGACCGGATTCTGGCCATGATCCGGCAGGGCGTGGTCCACAAGGTAGTACTGGCCCAGATCCGGGAACTGCACAGTGCCCTGGGCTTCGATCTGGCCCGGGCCCTGCAAATCCTCAAGCGCACCTATCCCGAGTGTTATGTATTTCTGTTTCAGCATGGCCGGGAGTCAGCCTTCCTGGGGGCCTCACCCGAACTGCTCTGTGCCGTGCAGGACCACCGCCTGACTTCCATGGCTCTGGCCGGCACCATGCCCCGGGACCCTGATCCTGTCCAGGATCGGGACAAGCGGCACACCCTGTATCATTCGGCCAAGAACCGACACGAACATCGCATCGTCATCGATACCATCACCTCCACACTGGAGCAACACGGCGCCCAGGTCACGGCAGTGCCGGCAACCCGGATTCTTTCCCTGCACAACGTACACCATCTTTATACACCGTTGCAGGCGGAGAGCAGCGTGCAACGCAGCGCCGTGCAGTGGGCCTCGCTGCTCCATCCCACGGCCGCCCTGGGCGGTGAACCCCGGGAAGTGGCCATGGCGTGCATCGAGGAACTGGAAACGGTACCGCGTGGCTGGTATGGAGCACCTTTCGGCATTGTCGACGGCCAGCTGAATGGAACTTTCACTACCGCCATCCGGTCCGGGGTCATCCACGGTACAAGGGCCTGGCTCTTTGCCGGTGCCGGTATTGTGGAAGGCAGCGATCCCCACCTGGAATGGCTGGAAACCGGCTGGAAATTTCAAACCCTGCAACAGGCCCTCATGGCCTGAGACCGACGGTTTGGGCAGCGTGCACGATCCCCCAAGTTTCCTCGCGGCCAAGCTTGTTGTCTCCGAGCTGGTACGTGGTGGCGTCCGCCATTTCTGCGTCTGTCCGGGTTCCCGCTCCACGTCACTGGCCCTGAGCGCCTGGCTGGAAACGACCTGCCAGCTCTCGGTGCACCATGATGAACGTGCAGCCGGTTTCTTCGCCTTGGGTACAGCCATGGCGACACGGTGTCCGGTCGCCCTGATCACGACATCGGGCACGGCTGTAGCTGAACTGCTGCCAGCCGTCATTGAAGCCTGCCAGAGCCAGATACCCCTGATTCTGCTTACGGCGGACCGGCCTGCACGCCTGCGGGGCACCGGTTCCAACCAGACCATCCTGCAGCCGGGCATTTTTGGAGTTTATGTCAAATCAGAGCTGGACTGGCCAGTCCTGACAGCCCGCGATCTGGCCTTGGCGGCTGACGATCGCAAACGGGATATAGCTGCCCTGTGTGCCCTGAGTATGGATACCTGTCCCGGGCCCGTACACCTGAACATCCAGTGTGACAAGCCCTTCGAGCCGGTTGCCATGGTGCCCTATGCAGCCAACACGCACGCGATACCCGACACGGGACAGGATGACGGTGACTGGTACCGGGAAGAGCTGGAAACAGCCGCCGCATTGCTGAGCCCGGCGGAGCGGGGCCTGATCGTTGTGGGCCCCAACCGCTATCCGCCAGGCTTCACTGCGGCCATACTGCAACTGGCCCGTACATTGGGCTTTCCTGTTCTGGCCGATCCCCTGTCGGGGCTGCGGCATGCCGATCCCGACCATCAATTCGTGGTGGCCAGCCATGAGGCCCTGCTGCAGACAGCTCTGCTGGATGATTGGCGCTGTGATCTGGTACTGCGGTTTGGTGCCCTGCCGGTATCCCTCCGCCTAATCCAGTTCATGGATACCTGTCTCGATCCGCACAGTCCCCACCTGTACGTAAACCCTTCCGGCCAGATCCACGACGAATCAGGATCGGTAACGCACTACCTGACATCTGCACCTGGGCCGTTTGCCGAACAGCTGGCGGCCCATATGCCCGGTCCCAGCCAGCCGTCGACCTGGCTGCAGAGCTGGCAGGCATTAAGTCGGTGCACAGCCATGGCCATACAGGATTTGGACAGTGCAAACCCGGCGTGGGACGGGGCGTATGTCACGGCGCTACTGAAAGCCTTGCCCGAGACCTGTATTCTCTTCGCCGGCAACAGCCTGCCGATACGCATTCTCGATCTGGTAGGGTGTGCACCCTGGCTCAAGGGCCGCGTGTACGGCAACCGCGGCGCCAGCGGCATCGATGGCCTGGTGTCTACCGCCTTGGGCATTGCGCACAGCTCCCGGGACCCCGTATGTCTGCTGATAGGCGATCTGTCCCTGCTCCACGACGTGGGCGGACTGGCCGCGATACGTCGCCTGGCAGTCCACAACGTGGTGATAGTGGTACTCAACAATCACGGCGGGGGCATCTTCGAGCGCTTGCCGGTATCCGGTCTGGGGCCCGCCTTTGAAGAACTGTTCATCGTCCCCCATACAACATCCTTCGCCTGCCTGGCGGAAGCCTTTGGTCTCCAGTACCGGATGGCTCACAGCCCGGCCCATTTGCACGAGCTGGCCGTACAGGCCTTCACTGCCTCCGGTGCCTGCCTGGTCGAGGTCGTCACCCGCCGGCAGGAGGACCTGCAGCAGGCCAATCGATTCATCCAGTTGATAACAGCGAGGTATACCTGTGGCAACTCCCAGCCCTGACCAAATTGAATGGACGGAAGTGGCGTCCTATTCGGACATTACGTATCACAAGGCCGATGGCATGGCGCGCATTGCCTTCAACCGGCCGGAGATCCGCAACGCATTCCGGCCGGAAACCATCGATCAGATGATCGAGGCCTTTCGCCATGTATGGGACGACAGTTCCGTCGGCGTGGTGCTCCTGACCGGCAACGGTCCCTCACCCAAGGATGGTGTCTACGCCTTTTGTGCAGGCGGTGACCAGAAAGTGCGCGGGTACGCGGGCTACCAGGACGAAGCCGGCTCAGCCCGCCTGAACGTGCTGGAACTGCAGCGCATCATACGTACCATGCCCAAGCCCGTGATTGCCCTGGTAGCGGGCTATGCCATTGGCGGCGGTCACGTACTGCACGTCATATGCGATCTCACAATCTCGGCGGACAATGCGGTCTACGGTCAGACCGGCCCGATCGTGGGCAGCTTCGATGGCGGCTTCGGCGCCAATTACCTGGCCCGCATCGTGGGCCAAAAGAAGGCCCGCGAGATATGGTACCTTTGTCGCCAGTACTCGGCCCAGGAGGCGATGGAGATGGGCCTGGTCAACACAGTGGTGCCCGTAGATCAGCTGGAACCGGAAGGGATCCGGTGGGCACAGGAGATTTTGGCCAAGAGCCCCATTGCCATCCGGTTTCTCAAAGCCGGCTTCAACGCCGATTGCGACGGCCAGACCGGTCTGCAGGTTCTGGCCGGTGACGCTACCATGCTGTATTACATGACCGAAGAGGGCAGCGAGGGCAAGAACGCCTTTCTGGAGAAGCGGCAGCCGGACTTCAGACAATTCCCATGGCGTCCCTGAAACGCCACGACTGGCTCGGTTTGCAGGCCCGTTACCGGTCCCGGGCGCCCTTCCTGCGACAGGGCGCCACTACGTATTCCTTTCAGGCCGCAGACCGTCTTGTTTCGCACCTGTGCCAAGAACTGGCTACTGTGCAGACAGACAGGACTCGACCCCGGGTGGGGATTGCAAGCCGGGACCCCTTGCTGACAGCCCTGCTGGTGCTGGGCTGTACCCGTCTGGGATGGCCTGTGACCGTGCTCAATCCGAACCTGCCCCACACCCTGCAACAGCAGCAGATAAACCAGGCAGGCCTGTCCCGGCTGCTGGTGTCTGCCCAATGTCACAGTACGACAGAATGGCCTGACCGGATGCGTGTGCCCGTACACGGTGTCACATTGCCTTCCCTGCAAGACACGCGTACGGCGCAGATACAGCCCCATGTACCGGCTACAGACTTGCACCGCCTGCAAGGGTATGTCTTCACGTCCGGCTCAACGGGTCAGCCCAAGGCAGTGCCAGTTCATTTTGGGCATGTCTACTGGAGTGCCGTCACGTCAGCGTATCGCCTGGGATACAGTCACACGGATTGCTGGTTGCATTGCCTGCCCCTGTACCACATCGGCGGTTTGGCCCTGCTCTTCCGCGCCGTGCTCTTCGGCTTCTGTCTGGACTTGCAGACAGGTTTCGACACGGCTGCCGTCCTGGAAAGCCTCCAGGCCAACAGGTTTACCCTTGCTTCGCTTGTACCTACCATGCTGGTCCGACTGCTGGACGCGGGTTTGCATTTCCGGGACCGGCCGACAGCCTTTCGCTGGGCCCTCATGGGAGGGGCCAAACTGTCCCGTGAGCTGCGGCGCGAGTGCAGCCGACGCCGGATTCCGCTGGTAGGCAGTTACGGCCTGACGGAATCCTGTTCCCACATCACGGCCACGTGGCCGGGACAGACCCAAGGTGCGGGCGAAGGCCAGCCCCTGTTGCATGCCAGAGTGGCCATCCGCGATCAGGATGGCCACAACAGCCCCCCGCTGACGGCAGGCTCCATCTGGCTGCAAGGGCCCCAGATCTGTATCGGTCCCGGCTGGCAGCAGACTGGTGACGTCGGGTACCTGGATGAACAGGGCTCACTGCACGTTCTGGCACGCCAGGACGAGGTATACATCAGCGGTGGTGAAAATGTGTATGGACCTGAAGTGGTGGCCGTGATCGAACAGCATCCCGCGATCCGGGGTGCATGGGTCACGGGGATTGCGGATCGCGAGTGGGGACATCGCATCGTCGCGCTGGCAGAACTCCATCCTGACACGCAACTGACGACGTCACTGCTCAGGGACCATTGCCGCCGCTTGCTCCCCGCGTACAAGGTGCCCAGGAACTTCCTGTTTGTGGACGCCCTGCCCCGCACCGGATCCGGCAAGGTACAACAGGCAGCGGCCCGGAAGCTGGTCCCGGCCACGTGGCCATGACCTGGCAGGAAGCCACAACCTTCAAGGCCCCCAGCGACTTGCTGTATCATATTGCCTGGCAGGGCAAAGGACCGTCACTGCTGCTCCTGCACGGTTTCACCGGACACATGGGGACACTGGGCGATCTGACCTCTTTGCTGGCAGACCATTTCCGCATTCTCGGCGTGGATTTGCCTGGACATGGCCAAGCCATCCCCGTGCCCGGACAACAGGTGACCTTTATGGACGTGATCAAGGACTTGCACACGCTTTTGGCGGAGGTGAGTCCGGCGGGGATCCACTGTGTCGGCTATTCCATGGGTGGGCGCATTGGCCTCGCTCTGGCCTGTCAGCCGACAACGCCACTGCATTCGCTGTCCGCGATCGGTGCGTCGCCTGGTCTCGCTCTGGCCAGGGAACGCGCGGTCCGTCAATTGTGGGATCTGGATCTGATGGCCTTCATGCAGCATACCCCGCCGGTCGTGTTCCAGCACTACTGGCAACGTCTTCCCCTTTTTGGTTCCGCCGCGCACCCGGTCACGGCGCCTACCCCGCAACAGCAACGGGGCTGGAGTCGGGCTTTGGCCTTTCTGGGCACCGGGTTTCAGCCCTCATTCTGGTCTGAACTGCCCCATGCAACTATTCCAATGCAATTCATAGCCGGGCAGCAGGACGGAAAATACACGGACATTGCGACCCGGATGTGTGATCTGGTGCCAAACGGCACACAGAGCCTGATTCCGGATGCCGGACATCGCGTGCACCTGGAGGCACCCCACGCGGTGGCTCTGCAGATCACGCGCTTTATACACAATCTGTAGCAAGTGAAGGAGTTCCATGGCCATTTGGACTGTGTCCCCTACTGTGCAAAACCTGGGTTATGCCCAGCGGTCTACCATGGTGGACCATTTGGGCATCACCATCGACGATATAGGAGATGACTATCTCCGGGGCAGCATGCCCGTAGATCACCGCACGACCCAGATTATGGGGTTGCTGCACGGCGGTGCATCTGTGGTCTTGGCCGAGACTCTGGGCAGTCTGGCTTCCAACCTGTGCGTCGATCCCGAAACCCAGGCCGCTGTCGGACTCCAGATCAATGCCAATCACATCCGGGCAGTCCGTTCCGGGCGGGTCCATGGCACCGCTCGTCCTGTCCACCTGGGCCGCAGCACCCATGTCTGGCAGATTACCCTGGTCGATGCACAGGAACGAACTGTCTGTATATCGACCCTGACCATGGCCGTGATCGATCGCGGCCAAATGGGCGTTTAGGCAGGTTTCACCCTGCATCCAGTACGGGACCAGAGCGTACGTGATGAGACGATGGATTGGCCTGCTCCTGATACTGGCACTGGCGGGGTGTCAGGACACGACGCAATGGCTGGAAGCCGTGGAAGAACCTGCACTGTCATTCAAGGAACAGCAACTGGATACCTTGGCCCAGCGCCTGCAGAAACCGTTGCCCCGGGAAATAGCAGCCAACCTGCCTTTCACCGCACCTGGTGCAGAGGGTCCAGAGCGGGAGCAGGTCTTCGTGATGGCCGGACCTGTTTGGCAAGGCCTGACACTGCCGCATGCAGCACGTCTCATTCTTGGCGACAGGAATGCGCGGGGCGCGTATGCACTCTTCCACGTACCCATGGCAGCGGACACGGTAGCGGCCGCTCTGCAGCAGGAGCTGGAGCAGGAAGGCTGGCAATTGCTGGAAGTCATGACCAGCAACCCCGGTCAGGGACCACGCAGGGAGTATCTGTCTTTCTGGCAGAACCAACTCTCTTTTCTACCGCAACAGCTGTTCGTCACGGCATGTGCTCTGGTGCAGGAAGAAACAACCAAACTGGCGGTGCTGGAACTGAGCATGCGCTGTACCGGTTTGCGACAGAAGGCGATCACGCTGGGCGTCGGCGCACCCGACAGCGCGCAGGCCACAGAATGGAACGTGGTCGACATGGGAACCTGGCTGACACACGTTCCCTATGCCTGGCACGGCTCCACTCCGCATGCCCAATCGGCAACGTGTTCCGCCACCGGCAACTTGGTTTGTTTGTACCAGCGCAGTCTGGTGCGGGACGGCAGCACCCTCACGCTGCGACTGCTGGCCGTGTCTGCCGACACACCTTCCCTGGCCCTGCATCCCGCTCACGTCCTGGATATTTCACAGTCTCTTGCCCAGGACGCACTGCCCTTGCTGCTGCAGCCGGTGGTACTGCAGAGCGGTGTGTCCGGCATTCAGCTCTATGCGCTGGCTGTGTCTGGCAATGCCCCAATCCCTGCTGTGCGATCCGAGATTCATTTTTTGCAGGATCAGCGGTATATGGTGTTTGAGGGTACCTTGTCCGGACTGGCCGCCCGGGAATTCAGTCAGGGCCCCATGCTTTCACAGATACTGCAACAGGTTGCCGTGGTAGGCACTACAGAATAGGAGGCCGGGTCCCGGCCAGATTGCCCCCTGTCGCCCAGCCATGATGAAGAAAGGCTTGCCCTCGTGCCATTCATGCCAGTGGCTTTGCCGCCGAGACAGGATTGCGGTCGCCACCCCACGTCAGGGGCGATGCCCAAACCGGGTTTGGTACGGCGAGCGCAACACAGGGAACGAACAAATTTCAGGAGCCTGCCATGCGTATAGATTCGCATCAGCACTTTTGGCATTATGAGAAAACGCAATATCCGTGGATCACGGACGATATTCCGGCACTGCAGCGGAATTTTCTTCCGGCTGACCTGGAACCGATAATTGCCCGCCACGGCATTGACGGCACGGTTGTGGTACAGGCCCGACAGGATGCCCGGGAGAATGCCTACCTGCTCCAGCTGGCCGCGGCAAATCCCTGGATCCTGGGTGTTGTGGGCTGGATTGACCTGACAGCCGCTGATGCGGCCGAACAAATCCAGACCTGTACCGACCACACCCTTTTCAAAGGCATACGCTACACATTCAGCCCGGAACTCGGAGAATTGCAGGATGCCAGTTTCCGGCGCAGCATGCAGGCCCTGGCGACCCAGAATCTGACCTTTGATTTGCTGGTGCAGGAGGCTACCCTGGAAGGAGCTGTCCGGCTTGTGCAGCAATTTCCTGACAACCGGTTTGTGCTGGATCATATCGGCAAACCCGATATTTTGGGAGGTGCATTGTCACCTTGGGATGCCAGCATCAGGGCCTTGGGAGCAAGGGAGAATGTGGTTTGCAAGGTTTCGGGGCTGGTATACAGGCCAGACCATGCGGCCATACCCCAAGCCGGCTTTACCCGCTTCCTGGATGTTGTGTTCGCCCACTTCGACCCTGACCGTCTGATGTTTGGTTCCGACTGGCCTGTGTGTACACTGTGCAAGACGTATACGGAAGTACTGACTGTGGTCAGCACCTACATGGCAGGCTTGTCCGATACCGAACAGCAGGCCGTGATGGGCGGGACTGCCATGCGGGCGTACCGCCTTGCCCCGTAAGCGATCGGCATGCCAGGCAACTGTCCTCGCCTTGTGCCCATGATTCTGTCTTGCCAGTGAAGCACAACCCACATGCAGCCCCGACTGCTCGCGGGTGAGTGGGACGGCCATACAGCCAAGTCTCCCTGGCCCGCCCACAGCACTACAATGCCATGAAATACGGTGGGCGCCTTTCCCTGCTTGCCGTGCTGGCTGTCCTGGTAGCAGGTCTGGCAGCCTCCACGCAAAGGGAACCGAGAAACCGTGAACCGGATGCCGCCGGGCTGCCGCAGCCTGCGGTATTGCCCGCCACCTCCGAGTACGTACCGGAAATCATAGGTGGCGAAGCGGTCCAGTCTGATTCCTTTCCGTGGGTGGCGGCCATTGTATCTGCCCGGTATCACAGTGCGTATCACGGTCTGCTCTGTGCCGGCGTTCTGATCGATCCCGTCTGGATCCTGACAGCTGCCCACTGCGTGCGGAACCAAGGTGCCACCATACACCCGGGGGACATAGAAATCGTGACGGGACGGGCGAATCTGCTTGCAGAGGAGGGACAGCGTATAGCTGTCCGTCAGATTGAACCCCATCCGGATTTCAATGCCGACACCGGCAATTACGATATTGCCCTGATCCAATTGGCTGCCGCGGTGGCCATACAACCTGTGACTCTCACCTTGCGCGATCCGGCCTCCCTGATCCAGCAAGGTGTGGACAGCACGGTGGTGGGATGGGGTACCACGACCTGGAGCATAGGGCAGATGGGGACATATCCGATCCAGCTGCAACAAGCCAGTGTGCCTTTGGTGACTTCACGCACCTGCCAACAGTCCTATCGCCAGCGTTCCGGTCGGGACGTGACTGTTACGGACCGTATGCTCTGTGCCGGGACTTTCGACAACATGCGTGATGCCTGTACCGGCGACAGTGGCGGTCCCTTGCTCTTCTGGGAAGAGGAACAGCAGCGCTGGACGCAGCTGGGCATCGTCAGCTGGGGCATGGGCTGTGCCGTGCCCGGCTTGTATGGTGTCTATACCAACCTTTTCCCTTTCCGATCCTGGATTCAGGACGTCACCGGTGCTCAGAACCGCCAGCCACCCGCTACGCCCCGTCCCGTACCCGCGACCGTCACGCCCACGCCTGCCGTTACCCCCGCAACAGGCAGCATGATTCACCTGCCCTATGTTCCGGGAGACAGCCAGGAATAAGCATGTAGAGTTGATCCGCCATACCCGCATGGCGGCCGGGCTGCAAGTCCGTGCCGCATGGAACATGAACGTCTATCCGACCGGCGTGAAAGTGACCAATGCGCAGATGACGGCCCTGTCACTCCAGCATGACATCTGTCACGGCGACGGGAACTATGCCCTGTACCCCTCTGAGATTGGACTCCTAAATTCAACCTGTAGCCTTGGCTTTGGAACCCGGACGCAGCTGAAACGTCATACCCCGTCACGGCCTGACGGTTATGAACTGGTTAGTCTCCTCTGCCGGGCTGTTGCCCAAACCAAAAGCGGCACCTTGTACAAGGTGCCGCTTTTGAGGCCGGAAAACCAATCCCGGCTGCAGGGGCGATCAATGGGACTTGAACCCACAACCACCTGAACCACAATCAGGCGCTCTGCCTATTGAGCTATGATCGCCAAGCCAAGCCTGCAGGACGCGGACCCGTCACAGGGGGACAGGGATTCGAACCCCGACTGGCGGTTCCAAAGACCGCTGTCCTGCCCTTAGACGATCCCCCTTTGGAATGCCGAAGCCCAGACTTGAACTGGGAACCCTAGCATTTTCAGTGCTATGCTCTACCGGTTGAGCTACCTCGGCACGCGGTATGAAGGGAACAGAGCGGGTGATGAGATTCGAACTCACGACCTTCTCCTTGGCAAGGAGACGTTCTACCACTGAACTACACCCGCATAACACCGACAAGGTGGACCCGGTCGGATTCGAACCGACGATCTTCTCCGTGCAAAGGAGACGCCTTCCCACTAGGCCACGGGCCCGTGTCGCAATTGCCCCACCAGCGGCGAAAATGCCGACGAGAGGACTCGAACCTCCACACCCTGTCAGGGCAATAGATCCTAAGTCTACCGCGTCTGCCAATTCCGCCACGTCGGCCCGTTGACCTGCCGGTCCCCGCAATGTCCACGCCATTATGCTGAAAAGAGGCCTGCATACCCCCGATTCTGTAGTGCACTTGCCAGTGCCTGACTGTCATCTATCTCAGGTATCGCCCAAGGCCATACCTGGTCGGCATTTGCTCCCGAACGCGCTGCGCTCCGGAGTGCCCACTGCGGTGAGATTTTGCACCGCGGTGCAAAACCCGCTCACCTTGCTCTCAGTTGCACGCTCGCCCAGCCGCGTCCATTGCTGAACACGCTGGTGGGCTCTTACCCCACCCTTTCACCCCTTACACCCAGGTTGCCCTGCATGCGGGTCTGCTCTCTGTTGCGGTTGTAGTCATGACGCGGTTACCCGGCCATGCCCTCACTTGCGGTTTCGTGAGGCAACCTTCCGGAAAACAGGTTTCCGGTGAGAGTCGGGAAGTTCCTCTACCGGCCGTAATCGGCAGCGACAGTCTGCTGTCCCCTATCTCAGCATATTCGCTTGTTAACCTAGCTGGTCACAGCAACGATTCGCCATGACCCAGCCGCCTGATTGTAGCGCCCCGGGCCTGCAATGTCAATTTGAGACGCCTCCCTGACAGGACAAAGTGGTGCCCAGCCCAGGATACCCAGGCCAGGATCAGCGGTTGACGTCCAGGTCATCCTGGGGCTTGCCCTCCAGCCACTCTTGACGGTCTGTAGCCTCCTGGTGCTCCTGTTTCCAGATGGGCACTACGGCCTTCAAGCGCTCGATGGCAAACTGGCAGGCTTCAAAACACCCGTCGTTGCGATGGGGGGTAGATACAGCCACCATGACTGTAGGCTCTCCCAATTCGCAGCGGCCCAGGCGATGTTCCATGGCCACAGCGCGCACTTTGGGCCACCGCTGCAATATGTCTGCGGCCAGTTTCAGGCCTTCGGTACGAGCCATTTTTTGGTAGGCCTCGTATACCAGGAAGTCGGTTTCGGTCTGGCCGCCCTCCACCTGGGTTACGCCCCGTACAATCCCGGCAAAGGCGGCAACGGCTCCACAGTCGGGGCTCGAAACTTGCGCAATGAGTGCATCCTGGGAAAGGGCTTCGTCAGTCAAGCGAAAAAAGACTCGTGTTTCGTAGCTGTGATCTTGACTTTCACTCATGACAGGTGCCTCCAGAAACAGGCGGGAACAGGGCAATCTCGTCCCCTTCCTGCAATTCCCGGTGGATGTCGGCATACTCTTCGTTTACCGCTACATAGACCGAGATCTGCAAAATGCGGAGCTGGGGATGTTCAGTATTCAGTGTCTGCAACAGATGCTCCACCGTCGTACCCGCTGGGACTTCGAATACCTGCTGACTCCACCCGGCCCTTTGCTTCAGGGTAGCGAATAGTAACACCCTGATCTTCATGCCGGGCCTGCCGTTTGGTCTGTATGCCAGGAACCGGATTTGCCGCCTGTTTTGGACACCAAATGCACATTGACTATACGCAAGCCCTTGTCCAACCCCTTGAGCATATCGTAAATGGTCAGTGCGGCTACGCTGACTCCCGTCAGGGCTTCCATCTCCACCCCGGTACGTTCCACACAAGTCACGGTACAGGTTACGCCAATCTGGCCGCTGTCGGCATCCACGTCAAAGTGCAGTTGCGCACTGGCAAAGGCGATCGGATGGCACAGGGGAATCAGGTCTGCCGTCCGCTTGGCCGCCTGAATGCCGGCAATGCGAGCCGTAGCCCACACATCTCCTTTGGGCACATCCCCATGCAGGAGCACTGACATGACGTGGTCGGGTACCTCAACGACAGCCCGGGCCACTGCCTGGCGCGCAGTCGGTGCCTTATGTGCGACGTCAACCATAGACGCCTGGCCGCGCCCGTCAAGATGGGTTATTTCCTTCATCTTCCACTCACCTGCTCTCCGGTTACAGCATACGCAAGTCAATGGCTGACAGTACCGTACCTTCCGGTATCCGGCCCTCCCCCGGCGGGATTTCAACCAGGGCGTCTGCATCCAGCATACTCATCAGGCGACTGCTCTTCTGGGATCCCGTGGATTCAGCCCGGTACCCGCCCGTACCGCCATGCAGGCCTGCATCCCAGGCCAGTGCGACACGGTGGAATTCGGGCCGGTAGGCGTCGCGCCGCAGATCCTCCATCATCGTGACGCCAATGCGGGGCAGGACAAAGGGTACACGGCCCTGCATCTTGCGCAGGGCGGGTACCACGAACAGCAGGAAGGTCACCAGCGCACTGGCGGGATTGCCGGGCAATGCAAAAACAAGCGTCACGCGGGAACCGGTCGCCTGCGCCAGGGTAGCGAACGTAAACGGTTTCCCGGGTTTCATCCTGACCCGTTCCGTATGCAGTTGCGCTCCGAGGTCCTGGAGCAGCGCCGGCAACAGGTCATGTTCGCCCATGGAAACGCCGCCCGAAGTGATGAGCATGTCCCGTCCGGCCAGACACGTAGTCAATTCCTGCCGGAGTTCCTCCGTATCGTCAGGGGCTATGCGGGTACCCCCGACCGAATCAGCGCCCATGGCCATGACCATACGGGAAAGCGTGATGTGATTGGCATCGCGGATTTGCCCGTACGCAGGCGTTTCCCACGGCGCGCACAACTCGTCCCCTGTAGACAGCACCGTAACCTGCGGTTTGCGGTACACGTCCACCTGGCTGACCCCGGCTGTAGCCAGCATGCCCAGCTCTACAGCTCCCAGCTGGCGGCCTTGGGCCAGAATGCGTGTGCCGGCTTCCAGATCAGAACCTACCGGCCTGACGTCCGTACCGGGCGCTACCGTACCCTTGATGTGAACCTGGTCCCCTTGGGGTACGGTATCTTCCACCATAACCACGGCATCAGCACCTTCAGGCAAAGGTGCTCCCGTGGTTATGTAGCTGACCTGTCCGGGGATTTGTACATACCGGGCCGGATGACCTGCCGGTATATGCCCTGCGACAGGATACAGGCCCGGTCCATCTGCGGCCACTACAGCGTAACCATCCTTGGTTGAGGCACGAAAGGGTGGGAAGGGTGCCTCCGCACATACATCACGACTGACTGTCCGGCCCAAGGCATCTGCCAGGGCTACGGTCTCTGCTTCCACTGTCGCAACCTGAGCCAGTACCCGTTGCAAAGCCGTTGCGACAGATACCATCGGTCCATGGCGACGGGGATGTACAGCTTCATGAATAGGCATCACAGAAATCCTGCATACAAAACCACAGCCCCCCAAGTGTAACAGACATGCGTTGCGGGAAACGGTCAATTCGGGGTGCGAACGCAGACGCGTCATGGGTGAATGGGCCGCGGCTACATGCGTTGCGGGAAACGGTCAATTCGGGGTGCGAAGGCGGCGGAACTGCCCTGGGTCAGATGACACCGTCAGGTTGATGGCCTATTTGCCGGTTCTCGCATGTGGGCTATAGTGCAACAGGCATCCCCTGCTGGAACCGTAACCGCACACATGACCAGGGCTTGTGCGTCCAGCCCGCAGGTTCGTACCTCTTCGGCTGGACTACAGGACAAAAACCAAGCCGAACAGAAGCACAGCGTCCTTGTGCACATCCTGTCAGAATGCAGAAACCACCCCCGCCCTTCATGGTTCAGGGACTGAGTCCCCGGGAGCATGGCTGATGGCGTACCCACCGTCAATAGCGTACGGTGGGCAACCCCTTTTCTTCACACCACGCCGCAATGGGATTCTCGCCTCCGGAAAAGTCGAAGGTGTCGCGCTTGATGTACGGTTCACCGCACATGAAACGCTGCATCGGATTCAGCTGGTCCAGCAGCTGATCGGCCTGCACGCGGTAATCCATAGGCTTGATCCAGCGATAGCCGTACCCAATCATGCAGGCCTTGCGGGTGTGTCCCACCAGATTGGCAGCCCCGGCATGATAGGTTCGATTCTCGAAAATCAGACAGTCTCCCGCCTGCAGAGACGGCTGGATCGAACCGGCCGGATCGGTTTCGCCTTCGGGGATATCAATGGGCTCCTGCAGCTGGTTGCTGCCCGGTGCCACCATGGTGACCCCGGAATTCGGTTCGCTCAGATCCGTGAAGTAGTAGGCGCATTTCACCAGCAGGCGCTGAATCCGGTGATGGCCCATGTCCATCATGGCCTGAAAATAATCCCGGTGCCAGCCCGGTTCCCGAAAAGTGGACGGCGTGCCCGCCGGCTCCGGTTCCTTGTAGATCAGATGCGAGGTGACCATATGCAAGTCGGACCCCAGCAACTGCACCACCGTGGGCAGGATGACGGGGTGGTCGATCAGTTTCTGAAATACGGGATGCTTGGATACGCAGTTGCGAAAACTGTCATACCGGCCGCTCTTCATGGTCTGGCGATGCACCTGATCGTCGGAATGCAGCAGCCGATCTGACACTTCCACGATTTCCGCAATCGTATCCGCATCCAATGCATTGCGGACGATGAGGTAACCGTTGCGATCAAAGAATTCGATTTCCGATGGCTTGACGATGACGTCACCTAGCATGATGGCTCCTGGCACTTGCCGTGAATCCGGTTACAAAATGGGCTCAGCCCTTCATTCCCGAGAAGGTCACCCCTTCGATCATGTACTTCTGCCCGACTGCAAAGACCAGCAGCATGGGGATGATCATGTACACAGATATGACCATCATTTTGTGCAGCGAGGTGATTTCACCCTCAAACCCTTTCTGGGCATTCAGGCCCAGGGCCAGGGTCCACAGTTCTTTCTTCGGCCCCAGGTAAATCAGCGGCGACAGGAAATCGTTCCAGGCGAACTGTATCGAGAAAATCCCCACGGCTGCCAGCACCGGCTTGGAATTGGGCATGACAATGCGTGTCCAGATGCCCAGTTCCGTACAGCCATCCATGCGGGCCGCGTCGCTGAGTTCCAGAGGGATACCCCGAAAGAACTGACGCATCAGAAATATGTAGAAGGCATTGTGCCCCAACAGCCGGGGTATGATCAGGGGCCAGAACGTTCCCACCAGGCCCATGCGGTCAAAGATGACGAACAGCGGAATAATCTGCACTACGTGCGGCAGCATCATGGTGCTCAGCAAGACATAGAACAGGATTTCACGGGCGGGAAACTGAATGCGGGCAAAGGCGTACCCGGCCAGCGCACAGATCACCACCCCGCCAGCCACCGAGGCTATCACCATATACATGGTGTTCAGGGTGTACAAGCCCAGGGGTGTCTCCTGGAAGATGTCAACGTAGTTGGACCACTGCACCGGATCCGGGATCAACTGGACTTCGCGCAGCGTAACCGTTTGCGCTGTCTTCAGGGAGGTAGAGAACGTCCAGGCCAGGGGAAACAGCATAACCACGGACGCGGCCAGCAAAAACGGGTAGACAACAGTCCATTTCGCAATACGGGTAGTCAGACCTTCAACCATGAGACCTGCAGTTCCTGTTCAGCCCTAGGTATCCCCGTAATACACCCAGCGGTCCGACGTGCGAACCATGATTACGGTGAAAAAGAGAATAATGAAAAACAGAATCACCGACAGGGCGGCGGCATAACCAAGGCGGAAATAACTGAAGGCGTTGTTGTAGATATGCAGGACATAGAACAAGCCTGCATTCAGTGCACCGCCGTTGGGACCAATCAGGACGTAGGCCGAGGCGAACACCTGAAAGCCCCCGATGATGCCGATGATCAGGTTGAAGAAGATCACGGGCGTCATCATGGGCACTGTGATCCGGAAGAGCTTGGTCCAGTAATTGCCTCCGTCAATCTCGGCCGCCTCGAACAGTTCTGAGGGAATGCCCTGCAGACCCGCCAGGAAAATCACCATCTGGGCTCCGAAACCCCACATGCTCATGATCACCATGGCAGGCTTGATCCATTCGGGCCGTGTCAGCCAGCGCACGGGCGTCACGTCGATCAGGATCAGCAGTTGGTTGAAAATGCCGTAACGGGCGTTGAACATGCCAAAGAAAATGATCGAAACGGCTACCAGGGGCACCACCGAAGGCACGTAGAAAATGGTCCGGAAAGTACCCAGGGCCGTGATCCGCATGTTCAGGAGAATGGCGATGGCAAAGGCCACGATCAGGCGGGCGGGCACGCTCATGGCCAGATAATAGATGGTGTTGCCCAAGCTCTTCATGAACAGGGGATCCAGGGACAAGATCTCGGTGAAGTTTCCCCCGCCAACCCAGTCGGGCGTGCTCGTAGATACGGAATAGTCCGTCAGGCTCAGGTAAAGATTCGTGACAAAGGGGATCAGATCGAACCAAAGGGCCGACACAATCCAGGGCAGAATAAAGGCATATCCTACCCACAGGCCACGATGCCTGTGCAAGGCAGTCTGAATACGGGCAAGCATGGTGTTGTCTCAGGTGCAACCTGCTGTCTGCGCTGCGTGCAGTTTTCGGTTACCCACCTCAGTCTTCATAAGCTCCACCGGATTGACACACCTTGTCCCGGGCGTGGCACTACGCCTGCGCAATGACCGATCCTGCGCTGCAACATCGTCAATCCGGAAGCTGGCATCATCCGGTTTGGCCGTACGCGTTGTGAACCCGCAAACGCCGGTTTCCATCCCCTGGCCATGAGGAATTGATGTTCTCATGGCCAGGTTCAGGTGGCTCTGCAGCGTATTGCTTAGTCCCAGCTGACAGGCATTGCCGTTCGGCAACCCCAAATCAGCCTGCCCAGAATTCGTCCAGGATACGCTGTGCTTCTTCTGCGCCTTTGGCCAGCGCGTCCGCCGGTGTTTCCATACCAAAATACGCTTCATCCACGGTTGTACCCACAACGTCGTTGATCCGGGCCTGCACAGGCGTAACCGGAATACTGACGTCCGTGGCGAGGGACTTCAACACGACATCCCAATACGGGTTGCTGTCGTAGTACGCGGAATTCTGGTTGCATTGTTGTACCGGGGACGGGCGTCCCTGATTGAAGAGGAACAGGCATCCGCCCTGTTCATGGGTGCCGAAGAACTCCAAATACTGATAGGCGGCATCCCGCTGGTCCTGGGGTGTGGACGCGGGGATTACATACCCCCAAGAACCGGAAAGACCGGCAATACCGGCATGGGTCGCCCCTTCGGTGGCACCGTTGTAAGGCATCTGGGCACATCCCCACGTGCTCGTATCGGCCCACATGTCCGGATCGGTTGCCTGCAAGTGACCGAATTGCCAAACTCCGGTGAACAGCATACCCAGTTTCTCGTTGTAGAACGGGTGATCGGCCGAGGTATCGCTGGTGCCGGCGAAGAACTCGTTGGCATTGTCCACGCCACCGTTGATCTCGTTGGTGGCATTGACCATCCACTCCAGTGTCTGGATGCCCTGGGGATCCGCAAACTGAATGGTGCGGGCATCATCCGACACGAACGCGCCGGCGTTGGTATAGAGCCAGCGCCCAAAGCTTACGGCTCCGCTACCATAGGCGGCACCGAGAGTAATCAGGCCCAGATCGTCCTTTTCGGTGATCGCACGATTGGCGTCATCCAGTTCCTGCCAGGTGACAGGCGGACTTTCCGGATCCAGCCCGGCCGCCGCAAATACGGTCTTGTTGTAGAAGTACTGTCCCGTATTGCCGCCCCCTGTGGGCAGCGGGAAGGAATAGAGCTGACCTTGCCAGCGCTGGTTGTTGATTTCACCGGAATAGAAAATGGTGTCCGGATCGATGCCTGAAGCCTGCACGTAGTCATCGATGGGAATGATCAGGTTTTCGTGGGCGAACTGATAGGTCTCCACCCGCTGGGTCATGATCAGGGCCGGCGGGTTGTTGCTGGCCACGGCGGTCGCGGCACGCTCGGCACGTCCGTCCCAGGGCTGAACGGAGTTGTTGACCTGCACCATGCTGTTCATGTCGTGGAAATTGGCGATCACCTCGTCCATGAGGGCTTCACGATGGGAGCCCCACCAGTTCATGAACTCGATTTCAATTCTTTCCTGGGCCGGAGCTGCCCCGTCTGCCGGCATGGCCGCATCGGTTTCCGGTGCTGTCGGCGCCGCGCAAGCGGCCAATAGACCTGCTGCGGACAGGCCCGAAATCTGCAAAAATCTGCGTCTCGAAAGTTGGGTAGCCATAAAGCTCTCGTCGCTCCTTCAGTCGAGCTATGAAATTACGTCCGGCGTTGGCAATACCTTCACGATCCGCAGTTGTCACGGGCAGCTGCAACCAAGCTCCGTACAGGGAATTCGTCCCATACCCGGGAAGTCGGCAGGTCACTGCCATGATCACGTTTGGACAAAGGTATGCCGGCATTCTATCACAAGGCAGGCGAATCCCTGTTTTTCACAGGGCAAGCAGCGAGACTGACCCCGTTGCCATCCCTTGCTGATGGCCTGCCGGGCATCAGCGACTGACAGGATTGGTAGCCGTTTTTGTTGACCGAAACAGGAACTATACCGTATAATCAATAGCGGATTTATGCGAATGATCCGATTATTCTGAACAGGTTACAAACCCTTGATAGACTCCGAATTCATTGCCTACCTTATCGCCCATGCCGGCCGGGGCTCCGAGCGTCTCCCGCCCTTGGCGCAAATCAGCGCCGAGACGCATTTGGGTATCGGGAAACTGCGAGAACAGATGGCCGTAGCGCGGGCGCTGGGGCTCATTGATGCGTCACCCCGCAGAGGCATCGTGTGCCTGACGTACGATTTTCTGCCCGCCGTGCGCATGAGCCTGGAAGCCGGCATTGCCCTGGACGAAACCTGTTTCCAGGACTTTGCGGAACTGCGCTCGCGTCTGGAGGTCACCTTCTGGGTCGATGCTGTGACAGCCCTGAACGACCAGGACCGGTCAGACCTCGTGGCTCTTTGCCAGACGGCTGCCGGCAAGCTGGAAGCCGAGATGGTGGAGATTCCGCATGCGGAGCACAGGGCGTTTCACCTGCGCATTTTCGCCAAACTGGGGAACCCCTTTGTGCTGGCTTTGCTCACGGCGTACTGGGACATCTATCAGATTGTAGCGCCCAAGTATTACGAAGACCTGGATCACCTGCGCCGGATCTGGCACTTCCATCAAGCCATAGCCGAGGCACTGCAGGCCGGCGATGTGGAAGGGAGCCGCGCTTTGCACCTTGAACACATGCGGCTGCTGGAACTCCGGTCCAACTCGACCCCGTACCGGTCTGCCCATACCGCAGCCGACAACCCCGCCCCGGCAGTCGAATCCTTTGCCGGATGATGCATCCGTCCCTTTCTTCGCTCAGGAGCGTTTTTGCCTAATGGTACAAGTGCCCACTCTTGCCCCCGACACCTACACTCCGGTGGACAAGGTAGTCAACGATTTTTCATTCACCGTGGCCACGCCCAACGGTACAGGCAGCCAAACCAGCAACCTGGTCTTGTTGCGCACCCTGTTCAACATGGGCATCCCCGTCACAGGGAAGAACATCTTCCCCAGCAACATCCAGGGATTGCCCACGTGGTATTCCATTCGCCTTTCGCAGGATGGCTATCTGGCACGCCGGGAAGGCACGGAAATTGTCGTGTGCATGAACCCGGCCACTGCCGTGGAAGACATGGAAGGCATGGAGGCCGGCGGTGTCATCCTGCATGACGAAGCCATCCCGGTAGCCGTGCGGCGGGACGATGTGCATTACTACGCCATGCCGATCAAGGACTTGATGAAGCCCTTCAAGGTGCCACCTGCCCTCCGGGCCTATGTCAGCAATATGGTGTATGTCGGCGCCTTGGCCTGGTTGCTGGACATTCCGCTGGCCGAGATCCGGAAAGCGGTGGAAAACCAACTGCCGGGCAAGGCCAAAGCGATCCAACTGAATATGGACGTGATCGAGACAGCCTATGCCTGGTGCGAACAGGCCTATGAAAACCAGGTTCCCTATCGGGTCGCCTACGTGTCCGGCTACAACGAAGGCAAAATCCTGGTGGAAGGCAACACGGCAGCGGCACTAGGCTGCGTTTTCGGGGGCGTCAATCTGGTGTCCTGGTACCCCATCACCCCCTCGTCCAGTGTAGCGGATGCCTTGAATGCCGCCCTGCCTCGCTATCGTCTGGATCCCGAAACCGGCAAGCCCACCTTTGCCATAATCCAGGCCGAAGATGAACTGGCAGCCATTGGCATGGCCATTGGCGCCAGCTGGACAGGCGCCCGGGGCATGACCGCCACCAGCGGGCCTGGCATCAGCCTGATGTCCGAATTCATAGGTCTGGCCTATTTTGCCGAAATCCCCGTCGTCGTGTGGGACATTCAGCGCATGGGGCCGAGCACCGGGTTGCCTACGCGCACCAGCCAGGGTGACATTATGAGTGCCTATACCCTCAGTCACGGTGATTCCCGCCACGTGCTCCTTTTCCCGGCGAGCCCCCAGGAATGCTTCGAGTTCGGTCACACAGCTTTCGATCTGGCGGATCAGCTGCAGACACCGGTCCTGGTTTTGAGCGATCTGGATCTCGGCATGAATCTTTGGATCAGTGAACCGTTCGCGTATCCTGACACGCCTATCAACCGGGGCAAACGCCTGGCAGCCGCGGAACTGGATGCCCTGGCGGCCGAATGGGGCCGCTACAAGGATCCCGACGGTGACGGCATCGGCTATCGCAGTGTGCCGGGTACCCCTTCCCGGTGGGCAGGGTATTTCACCCGTGGGACAGGGCACGACGAATATTCCCGCTACACCGAGGACCCTGACAAGTGGGAAGAGAACCTGGCCCGTATCCAGCGCAAGTTTGAAACGGCACGCGACCAGGTGCCGGGTCCCGTGGTCGAGCAGGACAACGGTGCACGCATAGGTCTCATTTCCGTGGGCAGCAACCACCCGGCCGTGATGGAAGCACGGGACCGCCTCCGGCAGGAAGGGCTCGACACCGACTACATGCGACTGCGGGCCCTCCCCATCAACCAAGAGGTACGGAACTATATCCGCAACCATGAACGGTGTCTTGTCATTGAGAACAACGCCGATGGCCAATTGCATGACATCCTGCGCCTGGAGGTAGACGTGCCCGGTACCCAGCTGGTTTCTGCGTGCCGCTGCAACGGTCTGGCCCTGACGGCCCGCTGGATCGTAGACCAAGTCAAACAGATTGCCCACCCCTAAAACAGGAGTACACATGGCTGTATCACGAAGAGGAGCGGATCGTCATATCAGGACGGCAGGGCGGCGGACAGGTCCTGCCCTCAATGGTTTGGGCCTGCCCAAAACCGACTACCGGGGCCGGCCATCCACCCTGTGCAAAGGTTGTGGACACGACAGCATCAGCCAGCGGATCATCAACGTGGCCTGGGGCCACAATCTGGCCCAACACAACGTAGTCAAGCTGAGTGGCATTGGCTGCAGCAGCAAGACCCCCGCCTATTTCCTGGCCGGCAGCCATGGCTTCAACAGTGTGCATGGGCGCATGCCGTCCATTGGCACCGGGGTGGCCATAGGCAACCGGGAGCTGGAAATCATTGGCATCAGTGGCGATGGCGATACGGCTTCCATCGGCATTGGTCAGTTCAAGCATGCGGTCAGGCGCAACGTGCCCATGACCTACAT
The DNA here is from genome assembly GCA_965200385.1 of Caldilineaceae bacterium. Classification (GTDB taxonomy): domain Bacteria; phylum Chloroflexota; class Anaerolineae; order Caldilineales; family Caldilineaceae; genus Bin34. Next base: position 1,511,131 of record OZ241342.1, on the reverse strand, counting down.
TGTGGAAAACAACGGCGTATATGGCCTGACCAAAGGCCAGTTCAGTGCTACAGCCGACTCCGGCCAGCAAATGAAGTATCACGGCGTCAATGAACTGCCCCCCCTGGACATCTGCATTGAGGCGATGGCGGCCAATGCCACGCTGGTAGCCCGCAGCTTTGCCGGCGATCCGAAACAGATAGAGGCTCTACTGTCAGTAGCGTTTCGGCACCGGGGCATTTCGGTGCTGGACATCATCAGCCCGTGTGTTACGTTCAACAATCACGCCGAATCGACGAAGAGTTACGCTTGGGGCAAGGCCAACGAAATCGTGATCAACGCCATTGACTGGGTGCCCGAGGCCGAAACTATCGAGATTGCCGACTACGAAGACGAAACCCAGGTGCAACTGCACGACGGCAGCTGGATTGTCCTCAAGCAAGTTGCGGCCCATCACGATCCTACCGACAGGATTGCGGCCCAAGACCTGCTGGAAGAAGCCCGCACCGAGCGCAAATTCATTACAGGCCTGATTTATGTCAATGAAAACCAGGAAGACCTGGTGGAGATGCTGGACTTGACGGACACCCCGTTGGCCCAGTTGCCGGACCACAAGCTACGGCCCGGACCCGACGTACTGGACGCTATCAATCAGTCGTTCCAGTTTGGCAGCTGAGGGCCAGCAGCCTTGCGTCCCTGCCGGCAACGCCTGTACAACACCAACCTGCATGTTGCCTGCACCCAGGTCTGTGGGTTGCGGACAGGATCTGAAACCGGGGTCCCCTTACCTGTCGGCATAGACGCCGCGCATTTCAGCCGGCAGCATGCGGGCTATGGCGTGCATCAATTCATCCGTGAGCAATTCGGCCAGCACATAGTTGTCTGTATCCTGCAGGTCCGGCTGATCGGCAGGGACAATATGCAGGGGTTCACCGTAGTGAATGATCACCTGATCGCGATGCCAGCGCAACAGCCGCTTGCGGAGATTGATCTTGCGGGCCCCGATGATAGCCACGGGCACAATGGGGGCATTGACCTTCATGGCCAGGCGCACGACACCGGTTTTCCCCTGTGACAGGGCGTTGAAGCGCTTGCCCTCCGGAAACATACCCAGCACCCGGCCCTCCCGCAAGTGGGTCAGGGCGGTGGCGATGGCCTTGCGATCGTTCGCGCCCCGACGCACGGGAAACACACCGGCACGCCGAAAATAGGCTGCGACCACAGGGTGCCGGAACAACTCCTCTTTGGCCATGAAAAAGATCTGGCGGGTACTGGTGCACCCCAAAATAATAATGTCGTGACCGGAGGTGTGATTGCTGGCCAGGATTACGGGACCGGTTTCGGGAATGTTGTGAATCCCGCATACCCGGATGCGATAGAACAGGTGCTGATACGCAGACAGCAGGACGTAGGACAGATGCCAGAAGAATGATGCCCCGCGTGGCAAGAAACGCTTGCGCCAAGTAGGGGTGTGGAGAAATGGCTGAAGCTTCATGGCAACGACAGTCATGCACTTTGGCAGAGTGCACAAGGAAAACAGAGACCGCTTGCTCAGACCCGAAAACCTGCGTCCTTTCAAGCATGGCAAGCACCATGGTCGGGATTATAGCATGCATACCCCCTCTGTGTCCTGCGATTGGGATGTAGACGAGAGCAAGGCGCCCGGCACCAACGGCCATAACTGCGATTGCACGTTTCCGCAAAGCCCCCATCATGCACCAGAGCCTCCATGTCCCGGCCTGGGCTCCATAGCTGTCGGTGATCCTGATTCCCTGCTATCCGGATGTGGCCGACATCCCGGGCGCACAGCATACCAGATCCCGGGCCATAGCACTGCAGGCGACGACAAACCCTGGGCCAAGATTGTGCCAAGCAGGTCCAGCCAAGCAAGGCAATATCATCATAATGCACAAAAACAATTGCCTGTTACGGTAAAAATCTTGTGCAACAGATACCAATCTGTAAATTGTGACCAGTATATTCACTAGTAATTTATGCATATTGACAAATACAGGGCAGATATGGCCATCTAGAATGACTCTCATGGTCATTCATCCAGAATCCTGGGAGGCTCCAAGAAATGAATGCACTGTGTTGTAAACGCATTCTCATGATACTGCTGACATCGATCGCGCTGGCTGCCTTGGCCACGGGATCCGTTTGGGCTGGCGATCCTACCGGTGAGGCTTTGCTGGCAGAGGTTGACGATCCGGCCGGTGAGGCCCTGACCTTCGTGTGGATGGCCGTCGCAGCTGTTCTCGTCTTCTTCATGCAGGCCGGGTTCGGTCTGGTGGAGGCCGGATTTGCCCAAGCCAAGAATACGGTCAATATCTGGGCCAAGAACTACATGGACTTCTGTATTGGTGGCCTGGCCTACTTCTTCTTCGGCTACGGCATCATGTACGGGACTGACATCGCCGGCCTCATCGGCAGTGACGGGTTCCTGCTGCTGGGTGACTATTACGATGTAAGCCATGCCCGGGACTGGTTTTTCCAGATGGTCTTCGCGGCGACGGCCGCGACCATCGTGTCAGGGGCCATGTCGGAACGCACCCGGATTACGGCCTACATGGCCTACAGTTTCCTGCTCAGTGGCATTGTGTACCCGCTGAGCGGGCATTGGGTCTGGGGCGGCGGCTGGTTGGCCAACCTGGGTTTCCACGATTTTGCAGGCTCGGGTGTCGTGCACATGGTAGGCGGCTTCATCGGCCTGGTAGGCGCCAAGATGGTAGGCCCGCGCAACGGCAAGTTCAACGCGGACGGTACCCCCAATGAAATGCCTCCGCACAATGCCACCTATATCGTGCTGGGTGGCCTGATTCTCTTTGTGGGCTGGTTCGGGTTCAATGCCGGCAGCACCTTGAGCGGAACGGACCTGCGCCTGAGCGTCATTGCCACCAACACCATGCTGGCGGCGATTGCCGGTTCCACGGTAATGGTGTACACCAGCCTGGTGCGAACCGGCAAGGTCACCCTGACGGGAGCCGTGAACGGCTCGCTCGCCGGCCTCGTCGCCATTACGGCACCCTGTGCGGTAGTCGCGCCCTGGGCTGCCGTCGTCATCGGCGCCCTGGCTGCCTTTGTCCTGAAATGGAGTGAAGGATTCATTGAAAAAACCCTCAAGATCGATGATCCGGTCGGTGCCATCTCGGTGCATGGCACCGTGGGCCTGTTCGGCGTCCTGATGGTTGGGGTCTTTGCGGACGGTACCTACGGCGGTGTTTCCGGCCTCATCGCCGGCAATGTCGCCCAGCTTGGTCTGCAGGCTGTAGGCGGCATCGCCATTCTCCTCTGGTCCCTGCTGGCGGGCACCGTTATGTTTGGTCTCATCCGCGTGGGCATCGGTCTCCGGGCCTCCGACCAGGAACAGGAATCCGGCCTGGACGTCACCGAACATGGCATGGAAGCCTATCAGCTGACCTAGTTCTTGCCATACCCCACTTCAGAGTCCCTACAGCCGGGTACGCACACGGCACAAGCCATGCGCGTACCCGGTCAGCGGCAGCCCCCCACAGGCAGACAAGTCTGCCATTCGCGGATTCCGGATGCCGCATTCTAGAATGTGCAGGCAGTACAAGCACATCGGAGACGGAGAACGCGAACCATGACAGCTCAAGCCAACCTGGATTTCCTGCAGGAAAATGGCTACCTGCATATTGAAAACGCCCTGGATGCCGACACAGTGACGCAATGGAAGGACATTCTTTATGGCATGTATCACCGGGAAGAGTATTGCGGCAGCAACTCCGTGGGCAACGTGTACTTCAACCTGCTGCTGGAGCAGTATCCGGAGCTGGTCAAGCCTTTGCTGACCCTGGAAAGTACGGCCGGCTACCTGCGTGCCATTATGGGCAAGCAATGCCAGCTGCGCAGTGTACGGGCTCATGTCAATCCTGCCGCCTACCGTCAGGAATGGCATATGGATTTCTATGACTATTATTACCAGGCAGAGAAAGCCGAAGCGCTGGACCCCGCACACGCCGTGTGCATGAACCAGACCTTCTATTTCACGGACAACGCGCCGGGTGTGGCCCGTCTGACCTTTTTGAAGAACTATCTCAAACAGCCCATCCCGGAAGAACTGGTGCCCCATATGGGGTATACCGACGATCGGGAAAACAGATTTCAGGTTTGGTGCGACAACCAGGAACACGTCGACCTGTATCCCAAGGCAGGAGATGCCGTGGTCTTCTACAGCCACGTACCCCATCAGGGTGCCAAGGAAATGGAAGACGATCCCGACGGGGACATCCGGGCCAATCTGGTTTTCCACTTCCAGCAGAATCCCATGTGGCCCGGCATCATGTTCGTCAGCGATCCCCAGCATACCCTGGACACGATCAGCTACCGGGAGAGTTTTCCCTTTGTCTGAACACCGGTCCCGGAACCCGGCAGGAACAACCCGTCCCATATCCGGCTCAGGGCACAATCCGGGACGAGGCTGCGTCTCTTTACAGCAGCCGGGTTGACAGTTCAGCTCCAGGGTCAGGGACACCGGGTGCAGACAGAAGGCGGATCAGGCTTGCGTCTGCGCCCGGTCTGTAATCCATATCGCTTGGTCTGTGGGCCCCGGCAACAGAACAGCCCACCTGCACACCGCCTGCAGGTGGCTGTCAGACATCCATACAACAGCCCTTGGCTTGCAGGAGTACCAAGACAAAGGCACACACCATCCGGGTGCGAGGCTTGGTTATGGGTTGCAGAAAGGCCCAAATTCCGTGCGGCCAAGTTTGCCTGACCTGCACGTGAGGCGAACTAGCCGGGTCTGAGCTGGCGCATGACCGCCTGGCGGTAGTCGCGGTTCATGGCAGTGATGAAATCCTGGCCGATCTCTTTCGGACAGACCGTGGTACAGGCCCCCACATTGGTGCAGCCACCAAATCCTTCTTCGTCCATCTGTGACACCATGCTGACCACCCGCTGGTACCGTTCGGGCTGTCCCTGGGGCAGGTGCCCCAGATGACCGATTTTGGCCGCCGTGAACAGCATGGCCGAACCATTGGGACAGGCAGCTACACAGGCACCGCAACCGATACAGGTAGCGGCATCCATGGCCGTATCCGCGTCATCCTTGGCCACGGGAATGGAATTGGCTTCCGGTGCCGTGCCGGTAGAAAAGGAGATATAGCCTCCTGCCTCAATAATCCGGTCAAAGGCGCTGCGATCCACGACAAGGTCCTGCAGTACCGGGAAAGCGCTGGAACGCCAAGGCTCGATAACGATGGTGTCGCCATCCCGGAAATGACGCATGTGCAGCTGACAGGCTGTATGCCCGGGCACGGGGCCGTGGGCGACACCGTTGATGAGCATGCCACACATACCACAAATGCCTTCCCGGCAGTCGTGATCGAAGGCCACCGGCATTTCCTTCCGGGCCTGCAGCTGCTCGTTGAGCAAGTCCAGCATCTCCAGAAACGAGGAGTCGGGGCTGACGTTGTCCAGCTCATACTGCTTGAAGGCTCCGCCACTCGAGGCGGAACGCTGGCGCCAAATCTGCAGATACAGTTTCATTACGTTTCCACTCACGTCTGCTAGGCGTAACTGCGCTGGGTCAGCGGTACTTCCACGAAGGCCAGAGGTTCCTTGTGCAGACAGGGCACCTCGTCTTCCCCCCTGAACTCCCAGCCGGCGGCATAGCAAAAGGCGTCGTCCTGGCGCAGGGCCTCGCCTGCGGCCGTCTGGCTCTCCTCCCGGAAATGTCCGCCACAGGATTCCTCCCGGTGCAGGGCATCCAGGACAATGAGCTCACCCAGTTCGATCAGATCCGCCACCCGACCGGCCAGTTCCAGATTCTGGTTCAGTTCCGCCATGTCGCCCGGCACGTAGAGGTCACTCCAGAACGTCTGCCTGAGCTGCCGGACATCCTGCAGGGTCTTGTCCAGGGATGCCCGGGAACGGGACATGCCGCAGCCTTCCCACATAATGTGGCCCAGGGTCCGGTGCAGGGCCGAGGCCGTCTGGTTACCTTCTATCGCCATCAGGGACTCCAGTCGCTGCCGTACATCGGACATGGCCGCCTGTACTTCCACCGCCTGTTCATCTACCGGGTCCAGTTCGGTGCTGGCCAGATAGTTGCCAATGGTGTAGGGCGCGATGAAATACCCGTCCGCCAGCCCCTGCATCAGGGCACTGGCCCCCAGGCGATTCGCGCCGTGATCCGAGAAATTGGCTTCCCCCAGCACAAACAGGCCCTGCAAGTTGCTTTGCAAATGGTAATCCACCCACAGCCCGCCCATGGTGTAATGCAGGGCAGGATAGATGCGCATCGGGGTGGTATAGGGATCTTCGCCTGTTATGCTGTGATACATGTCAAAGAGATTACCGTACCGGGACCGAATGACATCCAGTCCCAACCGCTCCATGGCCTCCTGGAAATCAAGATAGACCCCATTCTTGAGCTCGCCCACGCCATACCCTTCGTCCACGACGGTCTTGGCGTTGCGGGAAGCGACATCCCGGGGCACCAGATTGCCGAAGCTCGGATATTTTTCCTCCAGGAAGTAATACCGTTCCGTCTCGGGAATTTGGCCGGGCGCGCGCGTTTCATCCTTGGCGCGGGGCACCCAAATCCGACCGTCATTACGCAGCGACTCGCTCATCAGCGTCAGCTTCGACTGGTGACTCCCGGCAGGCGGAATGCAGGTGGGATGGATCTGGGTAAAGCAGGGATTGCTCATATAGGCACCCCGCTTGTAGGCACGCCAGATGGCTGTGGCATTGCATCCTTTCGCATTGGTGGACAGGTAATACACATTGCTGTACCCGCCTGTGGCCAGCACTACGGCATCGGCCAGGACTGGACGAATCGTGCCGGTGAGCAGATCCCGGACCACGATGCCCCGGGCTACGCCCTCCACCAGAATGAGATCCAGCATTTCCGCCCGGGTATGCATCCGGACCTGACCGCTGGCGATCTGGCGTGCCAGCGACTGGTAGGCCCCCAGCAGCAATTGCTGCCCGGTTTGACCGCGGGCATAGAATGTCCGCGAAACCTGCACGCCACCGAAGGAGCGGTTATCCAGATAGCCACCGTATTCGCGGGCAAACGGTACACCCTGGGCCACGCACTGGTCGATGATGGCCGTACTGATCTGGGCCAGGCGATACACGTTCGCTTCGCGGGAACGATAGTCGCCTCCCTTCACCGTATCGTAGAACAGGCGCCGTATGCTGTCACCATCGTTGCGGTAGTTCTTGGCCGCGTTGATCCCCCCCTGAGCCGCTACGCTGTGGGCCCGGCGCGGGCTGTCCTGATAGCAGTAACAGTCGATGTTGTAGCCCTGCTCGGCCAAGGCTGTAGCCGCAGACGCACCGGCCAAGCCCGAACCCACCACAATGACGCGATAGTGCCGGCGATTGGCCGGCGCCACCAGCTTCATGTCGAAGCGCAAACGGTCCCACTTGACCTCCATGGAACCGGGAGGCACACGGCCATCCAGTTCGCAACCGGTTTGCCAGAGATCGTTCATGGGGTCATGTCCCAGACAGCCAGCATGATTCCTGTCCTCCGTCCTGGTTACCGGATCAGGCCCGCCAGCACCGACAGGGGCACGGTGGCAAAGCCGAGTGGCACCATCAGCGCCAGCAACGTGGTGCCCATGCGGATCGTGCGGTCATGCCGGTCCGTACGCCAGCCCATGGTTTGGAAGAAACTCCAGGCACCGTGATAAAGATGCATCCCCACCACCACCAGCGCCACAAGGTACAGGACCAGGTGCACGGGATTCTGGAAGCCGGCCACCAGGTTCTGATAGGGCTCGCCACGGACGAAGTGGGAACTCAGGAAAGGCAGGCCCCAGGTGAAGTGTGCCAGGTGATAGACCAGAAACGCGGCGATGACGGCACCGCCCCAGCGCATGGTGATCACCGCATAGTTGGCTTTCACTATTTTATAGGTGCTGTAAGTTTGGGGACGGGCCTGCATCGCCATACGCCTGAGCACCAGTGCGGCCCAAATGTGCAGGCAGATGGACACCAGGAACACGATACGGGCAACAAGCAGTCCATGACCCTGACCCAACAGGGGGGCACCCAGCGACCGCAATCCCTCCGCGTAATGATTGAACGCGTCAGCACCGCCAAAAGCCTTGAGATTGCCGTACATGTGCAGAACCAGATACCCAATCCAAATCAGGCCGGTGACGGACATGATGATCTTCTTGCCAATGGATGACCGGAAGAAAAGCATTAGGGCCCTCTCAGTTGCCAAGGCTCAGGCGCATCCGGGCATCCGTCACATATTCTCCACCACGGCTGTCCCGAATTCACTGCACTTCACCTTGGTGGCACCATCCATCAAGCGGTGCAGATCATAGGTCACGGTGCCCTGAACAAAGGTGCGGCCCATGGCCGCAATGAGCGTATCCGCCGCTTCGTTCCATCCCAAGTGGCGCAGCATCATTTCACCGCTCAGGATCATGGAAGAGGGATTCACCTGATCCAGGCCCGCATACTTGGGGGCCGTACCATGCGTGGCTTCAAAAATCGCGCATCCCGCTTCGTAATTGATGTTGGCCCCGGGGGCAATACCGATACCTCCGATCTGGGCGGCCAGGGCATCGCTGATGTAGTCACCGTTCAGGTTCATGGTGGCGATCACGTCGTATTCGTCAGGCCGGGTCAGGATTTGCTGCAGGAAAGCGTCGGCAATCGCATCCTTGATCACAAGCCCGTTGTCCAGCTGCATCCAGGGCCCCCCATCCAGTTCCTGCGCCCCAAAATCGGTTTGGGCCGTCTCGTAGCCCCAGGTGCGAAATCCGCCTTCCGTGAACTTCATGATGTTGCCCTTGTGGACAAGGGTCAAGTTCCGGCGGCCGTTGTCCAGCGCATACTGGATGGCGGCTTTCACCAGGCGATGCGAGCCCTCCTGGCTGATGGGCTTGATGCCAATACTGGAGGTGTCTGGAAAACGGACCTTGTCGGAGCCCATGGCGGTTTGCAGAAACTCCACAACCTGCCGGGCCTCGTCCGTACCTGCCATCCATTCGATACCGGCGTAAATGTCTTCGGTGTTCTCACGAAACACCACCATGTCCACCAGTTCAGGTCTGCGGACAGGACTGGGCACACCGTCGAAATAACGGACGGGACGTACACAGGCATAGAGATCCAGGCGCTGCCGCAACGCTACGTTGATGCTGCGAATGCCGCCTCCCACCGGTGTCGAGAGCGGTCCCTTGATCGCCACCCGAAATTCCTGAATGCGATCGAGAGTTTCTTCCGGTAGCCAGATGGCTTCCCCCCAAACGTCATTGGCCCGTTCACCGGCGAATACTTCCATCCAGGCAATGGACCGGTCACCTTCATAGGCATGGGCTACAGCAGCATCCAGGACGCGTCGGCAGGCGTGCCAGATATCAGGCCCCGTACCATCTCCCTCAATAAAACAGACAATGGGGTGGTCAGGCACCTGCAGTTGTCCATGATCATACGTAACCTGTTCCCCATTGCTGGGCACAACGCTGAACTTTTCCGCCATCCGATTTCTCATCCCATACCAGGGTTCCAGACACACGGGCACAAGAGGCGATACTGCACACGCACCGGCATGCGAACGGTAAGGCACACTTTGCCATGCAGATTGCATTGTATGAGACAATTCGGCAAATTGCCTAATATTCAGAACGATCGGAATGCATCTGCCTTGTGCACTTGCAGCAAGGCAGAAAATCGTGCCCGACCTGAACAGGAAAACCGCTTCATGACCCAGCGAATCGACGATCTGCTCACCCAACTCACCCTGGAGGAAAAGGCCTCTCTTACATCCGGGGCCAGCATGTGGCATATTGCGGGAATCCCGCGCGCCGGGTTGCCTCCGATGAAAGTGACGGACGGTCCCAACGGCGCCCGGGGCAATATGACGGGCGGCATGACCGCGGCCTGTTTGCCGTGCGGCACGGCACTGGGCGCAACCTGGGATGTGGAACTCATGCAGCAGGTCGGCGCGGAACTGGCCAAGGAAACCCGGTCCAAAGGAGCATCGGTCCTGCTGGCTCCCACCATCAACATGCACCGGACCCCGCTGAACGGCCGCAATTTTGAATGTTATGCGGAAGATCCGTTTCTGGCGGGCAAGCTCGCGGCGGCCTACGTGCGCGGTCTGCAGTCCCACCGGGTGGCCGCGTGTCTCAAGCACTATGTCTGCAACGATTCCGAATTTCAGCGCATGACGCTGGACGTCCGTATCGACGTGCGCACCTTGCGGGAGATCTATCTGCTGCCTTTTGAAATCGCCGTCAAGGAAGGCCATGCCTGGTCTGTCATGACAGCGTACAACATGGTGAACGGGGTATATGCCGCTGCCAGTTCGTTCCTGCTGCAGGAGATACTGAAGGACGAGTGGGGATTTGACGGCCTGGTCATGTCCGACTGGTTTGGCACCAAGAGCACCGTAGGCTGCTTTGAAGGCGGCCTGGATCTGGAGATGCCCGGTCCCGGTCTCATGCTGGGTTCGGCGCTGGCGGATCGCGTGCGGTCAGGCGAACTCGCTGCGGACAGACTGGAGGACAAGGTCCGCCGGTACCTGCGCCTGGCTGAACGGACAGGCGTCCTGGACAGTGCCGGCATCCCGCCCGAGACATCCCGCGACGATCCGGACACCCGCCAGCTTGCCTACCGGGCCGCTGCTGCCTCGCTGGTGCTGCTCAAGAATGAACGTGATGTCCTGCCCTTGCCGGCCGACCGGCTGGATTGTGTCGCCGTCATCGGTCCCAACGCCCGTGTCGGCAGCATCATGGGAGGCGGCAGTGCCATGGTGAACGCGCCTTACCAGCACCACCCCCTGCAAAGCATCCGGGAAGTGGTGGCCGACGCCACCGAGGTCCGGTATATGACGGGATGTACCAACCACCGGTATTGCCCCCTGTTGGAACCGGATATGCTGGGCCACCAGGACGGCCAGCCCGGCATTCAGGTAGAGTACTTCAACAATCAGGCCCTGGATGGCGAGCCGGTGGCCACCGAGATGCGGGATTCCACTCAGCTTTTCTGGTTTGGTGCGTTGCCGGAACAAGTCCAGCCCGGCTTTGCGGCACGCGTCACCCTGCAATTTCAACCCACCGCAAGCGGCATGCACGAGTTTGGCCTTATCACCGCCGGTCTCGCCCGCATGAAATTCGGCGACGACACCGTCATCAACCAGTGGGAAGAATTTGAACAGGGCGAAACATTCTTTGGCATGGGTTCCAGCGAGAAGACGTTCCGCTGTCACTTGGCTCCGGACACCCCGGTGACCATTACGCTGGAATACACCGGCCGGCCGGGTTCCCCCATCGGTGCGTTGCGCTTGGGTGTCGTACCCCCATTGCCGGACAATGCCATCGAACTGGCAGCCCAGGCCGCCGCCGAAGCAGATGCCGCTATTGTGGTGGTCGGCCTCAACCAGGACTGGGAAGGCGAGGGGCACGATCGGGTCCATATGGAACTGAACGGAAGACAGAACGAGCTGGTATCTGCCGTAGCGGCCCGGAATCCTGACACAATCGTGGTGGTCAATGCCGGAGCCCCGGTGACGATGCCTTGGGTGGATGAGGTCGCGGCCGTGCTGTATGCCTGGTATCCGGGCCAGGAGTTCGGGCGGGCCTTGGCCGCTGTTTTGTTTGGCGAGGTCAATCCGGCCGGGCGCTTGCCGGTGACGCTGCCCCGGCGCCTGCAGGATACCCCGGGCTATGTGAATTATCCCGGTGAACACGGCCAGGTGCGTTACGGGGAAGGCATATTCGTAGGGTATCGCCATTACGATACTAGGGATATGGCACCGCTGTTCCCCTTTGGTCACGGTCTGTCCTATACCTCATTCGCCTACGCGAATCTGACGGTCGAGGGTGACCTGCACGCTGGTGAGGGCGTGTTGCGCATTGGCGTAGATATCCGGAACACAGGTCACAGAGCGGGTGACGAGGTCGTGCAACTGTACGTCGGTCAGGCTGACGCAACCGTGGCCCGCCCTGTCCGGGAACTGAAAGGCTTCCGGCGCATTCACCTGGCACCGGCGGCGCAGACGCGGGTAGAGTTCCAAATCACGGGCCGCGATCTGGCCTATTTCGACGTTCAGGGCCGGGAATGGAAAGCGGACGCGGGAACCTATCGCATTGAAGCCGGGGCTTCGTCACGCGACATTCGCCTGTGGCACGAGTATGCGCTGGCCGCCCCCTGGCAGGAAAACCCCGTCGATCCCGGGCAGAAGCTGACCCTGGATACACCGCTGCCGCTCATTATGATGCGTTGCGGGGACCCGTTGATGGGCCAACTGGGGCCCTTGGCCCAAATCCCCCAGGTCATGATGATCTGGGGTTATGCGATGACCGCCAACCTGTCCTTGCGGGACGTGTCCCGCTTCCTGCCTGACATCTTTACGCCAGCCAGGCTGGATGAATGGGAAGCGTTCCTGGCCCAGGTGTAATCCCGGATTCTGACTCCCCGCAGTGGCAGGGGATCAGAATTCCGGTCGGTAGACGGTGCGTTCAGGTCAGTCCTGACTGTCCAGCCATTTCTTCATGTACTCGGCACACGCCAGTACAGCCTCGTCTTCGGCTGCCGGACCGCCGGTATCCATGTCCATTTCCATAGCCATGACAAACCGGTCACGCTGTCCGGCCACATCCTTGAGTTCCGCCAGCACTGCCGGGAAATCTACATCGCCCATGCCAATCGGCACCGAACTGCAGACACCATCCACAATACGATAATCCCGTACATGGGCATGGTAGGTGTAGTCCTTGAGCTTGCGCGTCGCCGTCAGCGGATCCTCGTCCAGGATGAACCAGTTGCCCGTATCGTTGTGCAAGCCTACATTGGCGGCCCCGACTTGCCGGAAGATATGCAGGAAATCGTCGCTGGTGAAGAAATCGTAGTTTTCCGTGGTTACGGTCATGCCGTACTCCTGCGCCGCTTCCGCCAGTTGGCCAATCTGATCGATGGCGATGCGGATGCGGCCCTCCCGCTTCACCCGGCCACCATAGCCAAAGTAGAAAAGACCCAGAGGAGAGCCCAGATAATGAGCCACTTCCAGATTCCGCATGCTGTTGGCCAGGGGGGGACCGGCGAAATCGGCATCGGCATGCAAGCCCAGCGTGCCGATGATCACGGTGGGAATCATGTTCAGGTCACACAACCGGCTCTTCAGCTCTTTCAGGTAGCCGATCTCAGTACTGGCCAGAGCCCCAATGCCGAAGTCGATCCCGATGGGATCGATACCGGTGGCACGGGCCACGTGGGCTACCTTGTCCAGCACAATATCGATCACGGGCCGGTCCTGGACACGGCGCAACTGGCGGCGATAGGAATCGGACAGGACTCCCAGGGTCAAACTCATGCTAGCGTCTCCTGTATGTCAATATAGAGTGGGGCAGGTCGCGGCAAAAAATCACGCCCGAGGCCTACAGACCCAGGTGCTGCCGCAGATAGGGAACTTCAATCGCGAAGTAGTCTTGCAGGGCCTCCGCGGGTACGTGCGGTTCCAGGGTAACGTAGCCGTCGTAGCCGTCCACCTGGAGCTGCTGCAGGATACGCTCCACGTTGAAGGCAGAGTCGGGCAGGGGTACATACCCGATCCAGGCATCGCGGCGTCCCCGCATCAACCCGCCCCGGTAGCAGTCCCAGCGCTCGTCGTAGTGAATGCCACCCTTCAGGTGCACGTAACCGATATGGTCCTTGAGGATCTCGTAGACGTAGGGATACGGTTCTTCGTAGGCATGGTAGTAGTTGCAGGGATCGTACTGGGTCTTGAAATGCGGTGAGTCCACCGCCTCCAGGATGTCCCGCACGTCCAGGGCCAGACCGGACCCGTCGTGCGCCTCGTTTTCCAGGACAATCACCACGTCTTTGGTGGACGCATGTTGGGCGGCCGGTTTCATGGCCTCAATGAAGAGGTTGGCCGGCATGTGCGCCAGATAGCAGTTTACGACCGGGGCGCCCAGGGCCGCGGCTGTATCCACCGCGCCGACCAGCGCAGCCGTCGCGTTGGGTATGCCCCCCGACGCCGTGCACACCCGGATCGCGTTGAAACCGAGCGTAACGCAGGCGCAATGCATGCCAGCGGCCGCATAGGCCTGCTTGGCTGCGTCAATGTCTTTCGTCTCATAGCGTTCACGTTCTTCCGGGGTCTCGCCGCCCGCCAGGTTCTGGGGCCAAATCTCCATGTCGTTCAAGCCATGGGACTTGACAATCTGCAGGGCTTCCGGCAAGGCATGGCCACGGGCCAGCATCTGCCCGTTGATCGCCAGTTTCATCAGGATGTCTCCTTGTGCAAGAGTAGGGTCAGTAGGCCAATTCCACCACGGCTCCCGTGTCAGCCGATTCCTCAATGGCATCGAGGAACATCATGTCTTCCAGCGCTTCCTGCGCGGAAGGTCGATGCGCAGTGCCGGTGAGAATGGCGTGGGAGTAATGCTCAATTTCCTTCCAGTAATTGTTGAAGTGATCCAGCTGCTCCAGGTTCGATTCGAATTCCAGCTCGTAGCCGGTCGCCTGGCAGGTCAGCTGCCCGCCCGGATTCTGGGCAAAGCAGTTGTAGACCACGGCTTTGCCTTCGGTGCCCATAATGGCGAAGGTGCTGTCGTTGTGGGAATAGCAGGTACTGAGGATACCGGGCACGCCGTTCTCCATCTGGAACCAGGCCATGGCGGTGTCGGGGGCCGGAAAGTCATGGGCCACGACCGTCGCGAACCGGGCCGACACGCGGGCTACGCGCGAACCCAGCAGTTCCCGAATGGCAAAGGCCAAGTAGATGCCGGCATCCAGCAGAGGACCACCCCGCTTGCCCGTCCAGCGCCAGGACCCTATCTTGTCCAGGGTGTAGCCACGGTAGGCTGCGAACGAAAAACTGGCACTGACCATGGCGATTTGGCCCAGGGTCCCGTTGGCCACGAGACGCTTGGTCTCCCGGAACGAATCGCCGAAGCGGGACATGTAGGCACACATCAGCCGCACTCCGTTGGCCTCGCAGGCCGCGATCATGTCGCGTGCTTCTCCGGCGTCGATGCACAGGGGTTTTTCACTCAATATATGCTTTTGCCGGGCTGCGGCGGCCAAGGCTACCGGATGATGCAGAGCATTGGGCAAACCCAGATACACTACGTCTACCTGGTCGTCCTGCAACAGATCGTGGTAATCCGTGTAGGTGGCGACCTGCGTTCCCCACGTCTCCTGCACCAGGCCCAAACGGGCTTCTCTGACATCAGATACAGCCACCAGCTCGGCATTGTGCGCCTTGTCGATCCCCGGCATGGCCTTGTCGAAGGCAATCTGTCCACATCCAATCACACCCCACCGCAACATAGGAATGGTCCCTTGGCTCGTTGTCGAAACTTCCAGTTTAATTCAATTTGGCAATGTACACATAATAGGCACCCAAATCTTGGCCGGATCCCGTTTGGAAGAGGGTGTGCAAATGGGCAGGGCCGGCATCCAGGGCCAATTCAAACACGATACCCTTGGCGTGCCGATCCACTTCGGCCCGGGCCTGGCAGCCGCCAATCCGGATTTCCGCGGCCACGATGTTCAGGGCATTGCCACCGCCGTAGCCTGAATCATGCGTCATCTCGTGAAAGGCCAGCACACGGCCGGGAATGCCCGCCACCACGGGCCGATCTTCCGTACGCGGCCAGCGGCGCAGTTCAAAGCGGTAGGTTCCGGCCCGGGCCACATCCAGCTCCCAGTGGCCGTTGTAGCGGAGCCCTTCCCGTACCTGATTCTGGTTCCAGACACAGGCGCAGTCCAGATTTCGCCAGTCATGACTGTTGACCACCAATTCCTCCGACGCGGCATCCCCGATGCGGATGGGAATATCGTCGGCGAATTGTGTCGATACGTGCTTCCACCAGGCTTCGTACGCCTCCCGCAAGGCCGCCACCTTGTCCGGATACTGCCAGGCCACATCCTGGCGCTGGCCCGGATCGATGCGCACATGATACAGCTCCTGGCCATTGATCAGGCGCCAGTCCTGGGTCATGACTGCGCTCTTGCGCCATTTCACGGGATAGACCAGCCGCTGTGAATCGGTGACCAGGGCCCGATCGGGCCAATCCGGAGCAGTTGCAGGCTCCAGCAGCGGCCGCAGGCTGGTGCCATCCCAGGTCAGGTTGGCGGGCACATCCAGGTCACACAAATCCACAAGCGTAGGCATGAAATCGACGTTGGCTGCCAAGGCGGCAACGTCGCGTCCCTGATCCAGATTGGCTGCCGGCCAGTGCAGGAAAAAGGGAACACGATGGCCACCTTCGTAGGGGGACCCTTTCTGACCCCGCATACCGGCATTGAAGCCACTGACCACGAACTGCTCTGTGTCTGTTTGTACGCCCCCGGCGGAACCATTGTCTGTCATGAAAATCAGAATGGTGTTGTGGGCCAGCCCCAGTCGGGTCAGGCAGGCCCGCAACCGGCCCAGATTTTCGTCTATGTTCGCAATCATGCCGTAAAACCGGGCACGTTCCGCATGGGGTGTCAGCTCCAGGTACGGATCACTGTAACGGGGTTCCACCAGATACGGCGAGTGCGGGGCATTGGTTGGAATGTAGCAGAAGAACGGCTCGTCCCGGTGCCGTTCCATGAAGCGCATACCTTCTTGAAACCAGATATCAGTGCAATAGCCCGTGTAGGCGGTGTACTCCTGTCCCGTCCAGTAGGAATCGTCGAAATAGCAGTTGCCCCAGTAATCCGGTGTGTTGCCGACACCGCCGCCCCCGTGCACCACGACTTCGTCGAAGCCCCGATCCTGGGGGCGATAAGGATAGTTGTCGCCCAAGTGCCATTTGCCGAAGATGCCCGTAGTGTAGCCGTTGGCCCGGAAGGCATCGGCCAAAGACACTTCATTCTCGCGCAGCAGGGAACGGCCCCCGATGGTATGCCAGACGCCTGTGCTGTTGGCAAAGTGACCTGTTAGCAGGCCGGCCCGGGTAGGTGCACAGGTCGGTCCCACGTGGTAGTTGGTGAAACGGGTGCTCTCGGCGTGCAGGCGATCCAGGTGCGGCGTTTGCAGCACCGGATTCCCATGGCATCCCAGATCTCCATATCCCTGGTCATCAGTGAGCACGAAAACGACATTCGGTGGGGTGGGCATAGGGACTCCTGACACATACTTGCAAGATTGCGCTCAACAGCGTAAGCGGGTTGGCCGATCGTACCATCAAGCCGGAACAACCGCAGAGTGCCCCTGAACGGCAGGTCCCCGCAAGAGATGGCCAAGGGCACCGGCTTCCTGTGGCTTGGCAGACAGGCCTTCAATGCTGTGGTGTATCTCCCAAAGCCGTCTGCAGGGCCGCAAGCTCTGCGTGCAGACAACGCTGGATTTCAGCATAGGCCGGTACGTCATAGCGGTTGTGGAGTTCGTGCGGGTCCTGCTCCAGATCGAACAACTCCCAAGCCGGAGGCGTGTCACGGGCTATAGCCCCGGCCGCCCCCAGATCCCGGCCATAATAGTGAATCAGCTTGTGCCGTTCCGTGCGCACCCCATAGTGAGCCGGGATGTCAAAATGGGCCAGATGCATCCAATAGCGGTAGTACATGGCAGTGCGCCAGCCTGCCGGGGTCTCACCCCGCGTGAGGGGGACAAAGGAACAACCTTCCAGGGACGAGGGCAGAGGCAAACCTGCCAGCTCCAGCAAGGCAGGGGCAAAATCCACGTTCAGCACCATGCCGGCACTGGTCGTTCCCGGCCGGATCCCGCGGGGATAGCGCATCAGGAAGGGAATGCGAATGGATTCCTCATACATGAAGCGCTTGTCGTACCAGCCGTGATCCCCCAGGAAAAAGCCATGATCCGAGGTGTAAAGCACAATCGTGTCGTCCCGCAAGCCTGCCTGATCCAGAAAATCCAGCAGGCGCCCCACATTCTCGTCAACGGCGTCGATGCATCGATAGTAGTTCTGGATGTAGGTCTGATAATTCCAAGCCAGGCGTTCCTGCGCGTCAAGCGTCTCGGGTGCGGATACAGGCAGGTGATGCCGTTCGTGCATTGAGGCGACACGGGCCGATGACATGGCCGCAGCCGGTGCACGTTCCGCGTAGTCGTCCCGCAGCGTCAGCGGTTCCGGTATGGGCTCGGTATAGCGGTCCAGATGGCGCGGATGCGGCTGAAAGTCATCATGGGGCGCCTTGTTGCTCAGAACGAGCAGAAAGGGCCGGCTGTCATCTCGTCGTCTGAGCCAGTCCAGGGAAATATCTGTCAGCAGATCGGTGATGTATCCCTGGTATTGCCGCCGCCTGCCCATTTCCAGGGTGTCCGGGTTGCAATAGGATCCCTGCCCGGGCAAGACGTTCCAGTAATCAAAGCCCCGGGGATCGGACGTACCCCCATGTCCCAAATGCCACTTGCCGATCATGGCTGTTTGGTATCCAGCCTGCTGAAACCACATGCCCAGCGTCGCTTCACGATCATGATCGATGACATCCGACAGCGTCTTGATGCCTGTAGAGTGGCTGTACTTGCCGGTCATGATGGAAGCCCGGGCCGGCGTACAAATTGCATTGGTACAGAAGCAGTTGTCCAGACGCAAACCTTCGGCAGCCAGTGAATCCAGATGGGGCGTACGGTTATGGCGGGCACCATAGGCACCTATCGCCGCGGGGGCGTGATCATCAGCGACAATCATTACCACATTGGGGCGATCCATGCAATCCTCCTTGCTGTACGCGAGGGCAAATTCACGATACCGGACCGGAATGAACCATAATGGCACCTGTATACTCTACCATGACCAATGCACCGGGGCATTCCTGTCCATTGCCTGTAGCTTCATCCCTGGCATAGCCGTCTTGCACGATGAGTTTGTTGTACTCTCTCCATACCTTGTATCTCTGGCCCTTGCTCACGGTCGTGGCTGTCCTGTACCTGCTTTGGATGGTCTACAGTCTTCTGCGTCGGACGGAATGGAATCAGGCACACCGCCTGCTCAGCTTGGTCTTCCTGATTCTGCTGGATCTGCAATTGTTGCTGGGCGTCGTGCTGTGGATAGCGCAACAACGCTGGACAGGCACAGATGCCCTGCGCAGCTTTGAACATCCCGTCAACATGATAATCGCCCTGGTGGTCTATCATGTGGGTTACAGGCGCCTGCAACGTGACGTCCCGGCGCGAGCCCGCTTTGTTGCCGGCATCGTTTGGGGAGCAGCCTGTCTGGTTGTCTTTGGTTTGGGCATCATCAGGATCAGATACTTGTGAATGACGTCTGGGTACAAAGTCTGCTGCTGGCCCATCGCTGGTGGGTCATCCCGTTCGGTCTGCTTCTGCTGGCGGCCTGGGGCACCCTCACAGTCTGCCTGGTGCGGAAGCACCCGCTGCCCAAATGGTTTCTGCTTTTGAACCGCCTGTTCCTCATCTCTGCTGACATGCAGTGGATGCTGGGAGTGCTGTACTGGATTACGGCCCAGCAATGGCAATCACAGGTGGCCCTGATCGCCTTCCGGCATCCCTTACTGATGACGGCTGTCTGGTTCATGTTCCGGTACGGCAACTACAAGATGAAGAACAGTGCCGATGCCGAAAGCCGTCTGCGGGACGGGTTTGCCTATTATCTCCTGGGCGGTATTTTTACTGTGGTTGGACTGGTGCAAATTCTGGGTACTTGATCGTTTGCCGGCCAGGCGACTAGCTGTATCGCCGCCGACAACGTGTGACCAGCCGGTACCGATGGATCCGAACGGAATCCAGGGAATGCAGTGTACCCTCGCGCCGCTTGCCCAGACGGTACAGTTGGCAGACGAGATCTGCCCATTCCGCGACGACTTCCCCTAACCAAGTGGATGCGCCGGTATTTATTGTCCGTAAATCCCATAGGCGAGACTCTTCAGCCCCTGGATCACAAACAGGGCTAAATGACGAAACACGGGACTGTATACTCTCCTGTGGGCAGGTAGCGTTCAGCCTGTCCCATCCCATTTGCGCAAAGCCAGCACGGCATTCTGACCCCCAAAGCCAAAAGCATTGACCAGGGCTACCTTCAGATCGGCAGATTGACGTACGTTGCCCACTACGTTCAGATCAATCTCCGGATCCGGACAATAACCGATGGTAGGGGGTATGTCACCGGTCATCAGGGCCTTGACGGCCGCCACGGCACTGTGGGCGCCGGCTGCGCCCAGAGAATGGCCAATCATGCTCTTGACGCTGGTTACCAGTACCTGATTGGTCCACTCCCCAAATACCTGCTGGATGGCCAGGCATTCTGTCTTGTCATTCAGTACAGTCCCTGTGCCGTGGGCAAAAATCACGTCGACATCCGCAGGTGTCAGACCCGTCGTACGCAAAGTTTCGCGCATGGCCCGGGCGGCACCCCGCCCGGCGGTGTCCGGCGCCGTGATATGGTAGGCGTCGCCCGTCAAGTACCCTCCCAGCATCTCGGCATAGACGGGTGCACCCCGGGCCTTGGCATGTTCTTCCGTTTCCATTATGAGGGCGGCACTGCCTTCACCCGGTGCGAAGCCGTCCCGATCACGCGAAAATGGCTTGCTGGCCTGCTGGGGATCCATGTCGTGGGACAAGGTACCCATGCGCCCGAAAGAGGACAGGATCGACAATTCCAGAGCCGCTTCGCAACCACCCACAATGATGGCATCGGCTTCATCCCGCCGCAGGATATGAAAAGCCTCCAGAATGGCGTAGCTCCCCGAAGCACAGGCGGCCGTTCCCGTGACCACCGGTCCCTGGGCGCCGGTGGCAATGGAAACCAGGCAGCTGACCGCATTGCTCATGCTGGTGGGGACTAGCATGGGCGTTACTTTCTTCCAGCCTCTGCTCTTGAGCTCTGTACCGGCACGGATGACTTCCACGATGCCGCCGGCACCTGTATTCATCACTACACCCACTCTTTCCCGGTTGGCATCCGAGATCACCAGCTGGCTGTCTTCCAGGGCCTCCCTGGCTACGGCCACCGCCATATGGGTGGGCCGCGCCGTCCGGCGCACGGTCTTGCGGTCCAGGAACTGTTCGGGCTTGAACCCCCTGACTTCACAAGCTATCTGGAAGGGCATGTCTTCGGGATCAAAACTCTCAACCCGCCGGGCGCCGTTCACGCCCGCCAGCAGGTTGGTCCAATATTCGTCTACAGAATTGCCAATGGGGGTCAGGGCACCCAATCCGGTTACCACAATTTTGGTCATAGCCTATTCCATCTGCCTTGTGTCGAGTCGAGTCCTCACTCCAGCGGCGTCAATGCACGCTGGTTATCCTGAATACGGGCAACGGCCCAGCCGATGAGACTGCCATCCGGCAGACGGATACGAAACCAGGTGTATCCATCTCCTTCCTGTGGCCCGTCCACCACGGTAAATTCACGGCCTTCCTCAATCACGGCCACGCGGGCGGCGTTCAGCCGGGCGGTGGAGCGCAGATTGAGCCGTGCAATGGACACCCGTACCGTGTCCCCGACAACGGGATCACGGTTCACGGGGACCAGGGCGTCAGGGGCGGCTTCCAGCCACGGCTCATTCGGCAAACCTTCCGCCACCAGACCTTGTCCCTGTCCATTCAGGGCTTCCACCTGCCACCAGTACAGATCGTCGTTCTGAAACGGACCGTCCAGGACCTGCACCAGCACACCGGTCGACAGACGCTGCACGACAGGGCTGTCCAGTGACGCGGCTTCCCGCATATTGATGCCCGCGGCCACGATGATGCGGGCCCGTTGGTTGATCTCGAGGTCAATGTCGGAACGGGATACCCGCGACATCGTATTGGCGTTCAAGGCACCGCCCAGCCCCTGATTTTCTTCCGCCACCACCTGGAGGCTGGGTGTCGGGATCACGATAGGGGTACTGGTGGGCAGGGCCACCGTAGGGGTGATGACCACTTCGGGCATAGCAGAATCGACCGGAAACCGGGTGGAGAACGTACCGCAGGCCAGCGCCGGCACCATCAGGGCCGCCAGCAATCCCAAAAAGAGATACCTGCCCCGCGTTGCGGGAGATGAAGATTTGCTGGGCACAGACATGAAGCTACCAGGCAACGCCAAGAACCCTCCCGAAGCAGGCAAGCAGGCCTCAGAGAGCGATTGATTTTACCCAATTGAATTCTTGCAGTTTCCGGATAGCATTACACACGTGGGCAGGTGGCGCTTCATCCGTGCCAATCACCATGATGGCCTGATGCCGGGGCGCCCGTCTGCCTACGTGCATGAAACTGATGTTGACGTCCGCATCCCCCAGAATGGTGCCCACACGACCAATCATGCCAGGACGATCCATGTGGGCTGTAAGCAACATGTGACCATCGGCGACAAATTCTACCCACAAATCATTGATGGACACGATATTGGGCACCCCGTGCAGGACGGCTCCACGCACGGTCCAGCGCTGGTCGCCATGCGTCAGGCGCATGGTCAGCATGTTGTCGTAACGATGGGTATGCTGGACCTGCTTGCGCTCCATCAGGTGCATGCCCCGCTGGCTCGCCAGGCGATCGGCATTCACGACGTTCACCCGTTCTTCCAGAATGCCGGCCAACAGCCCCTGCAGGGCCCCCGCCCGGATATAGGCGAGATCGATTTGGGCAATGGGGCCATGGACCGTGAGCTCGACCCGGGTGGCCCCGTTGGACTCGACTTCCATCAGAAAGCGGCCCATGCGCGTAGCCAGATCAATGTAGGGTACCAGATACTCCAAATCCCGCGGCGGTACGATCGGCGCGTTGACCGCATAGCGGGCCTGGCGCCCCCGCAACACGTCACGGATTTGGACGGCTACGTCATGTGACACCCGATCCTGGGCCTCCACGGTACTGGCTCCCAGATGCGGCGTCATGATAATGGCCGGATGCTGAAAGAGGGTACAGGCCGGATCCGGCGGTTCACTTTCAAAGACATCCAGTGCTGCCCCCGCCAGCTTGCCTGCCAGGATGGCCTCAGCCAGGGCGTCTTCATCCACCAATCCGCCCCGGGCCACGTTCAGGATGCGGGTCGTCGGCTTGACCAGGGCCAGCTGCGGGCGGCCCAGCAAGTGGTGATTGGCCGCGGTCAGGGGTACGTGAATGGATATGAAGTCGGATGTGCGCAGCAACGTCTCCAGATCCACGAGCTTGACGCTGTGCCGAGCGGCCATTTCCGGGGTGATGAAAGGATCGTAGGCCAGGATCTGCATGCCCAGTTCCCGCAGCACATTCACCACTTCCGTGGCCACCCGGCCCAGGCCAATGGTCCCGAACACCTTGTCCCTGACCTCATTCCCAATCCAGCGGGATCGATTCCACTGTCCGGCACGCATTTCGGCATCGGCCTGCGGAATGTTCCGCGTCAGAGCCATCAGCATGGCGATGGTGTGTTCCGCGGCGGCCACCGAGTTGCCCGTCGGCGCATTGACGACCAGGATGCCGTGTTCGGTGGCCGCGTCCAGATCCACGTTGTCCACCCCAGTGCCCGCCCGGCCTATCACCTGCAGGTGCCGGCCTGCCTCAATGACCCTGCGGGACACGCGGGTGCGGCTGCGCACGATGAGAGCGTCAAAGTCCGGAATCCGGCGCAACAGCTCGGCAGCCGTAATCCCGGGCTCCTCATGTACCTGTATATCCGCTTCGGCCCGCAGGATGTCCAGCCCCGTAACCGACACCTTGTCTGCAACCAATACGTGAAACATGAACGAAGAACGGCCTCCCCTGACTACATGGTTTCGGGTGCGTGCACGCCAATCAGATCCAGGACCCGGGCCAGAACGATACGTGCCGCTTCGCATAGCAACAGGCGTGCCTGGGAGCGCTGCAGCCGCTCCGGATCGATGACATGACAGTCACGGTAGAAGGCATTGATGCTGGAGGCGATGCGGATCGCGTAGTAGGTCAGGTTATGGGGTGAACAACGGTGCAGCGCGGTTTCGATTTCACCGTCCAGAGCCAGGAGCGTCTTCATGAGCTCCAGTTCCGTCGCATGGCCAAGATGCTCCTGCATCAAATGCCGGATATCCGACACTGCTTGTGGTATCGGGATGCCCGTCTCACGGGCGCGCACCTGAATGGAACACAGCCTGGCGTGGCTGTACTGCACGAAGTATACGGGATTGTCCTGGTTTTGCGTGATAACCTGGGCCAGATCGAATTCGATCAGACTTGCGGGAGCTCGGGTCAGCAGCATGAAGCGCACCGCGTCCTTGCCTACTTCAGCCACCACCTCCCGCAGTGTAATGAACTGGCCCTTCCGCTTGCTCATGATGATTTCCTCGCCATCCCGCACCAGCTTGACCAGGTCGTAGACCACAATCCGGAGGCGGTCGGCATCCAGGCCCAGCGCAGCTATCAGGGCCTGCATACGGGGGATATGGCCCTGATGGTCTACCGACCACACGTTGATGACCTTGGCGAATTCCCGGATTTCCAGCTTGTTACGATGGTAGGCGATATCCGCTGCAAAATAGGTGGGTTCGCCCGAACTGCGGATGATCACCACGTCCTGGTCATTGCCCGCAAAACGGCTGGCGGCAAACCACAGGGCACCGTCCTGCCGGTAGGTGAAGCCCAGCCGGGACAGGTGCTCGATACCGGCGGCCACGGCACCGCTGTCATGGAGGGTCTGTTCCCGGAACCACTCATCGAACGCAATGTCCAGGAGAGCGATTTCGTCCCGTACGTCCTCCAGGACGATCGCCAGGGCCAGGGGCCGGATAATCCGGAGCGCCTCGGGACGGGACAGGGTTGCCAGATCCACATCGACGCGTTCTGCCAGCAGCCGGGCATAGTTCTGCATATACGCCCCCGCGTACCCGTCTGCGGGAACAGCAGCCGGATGACCCTGGTGCTGGCGACAGACAGCCCACAAGCTCTCCACAAAGAGGTCAAACTGCGCACCGGCGTCGTTGACGTAGAACTCGCGCTGCACCTGGAAGCCGGCGGCTTCCAGAACACGCGCCAGGGAATCACCCAGCACGGCGTTGCGGGCCCCCCCGAAGTGCAGGGGACCGGTGGGATTGGCACTGACGAACTCCACCTGATACGCACGCTGCTGCCCCAGATCCAGGCGCCCGGTCGCCGCCGGGGCGCAGACAATCCCGGCACATTGCGCCCGGTACCAGGCCGGATCAACGTGCAGATTGATGAACCCGGGTCCTGCCACTTCGCAGGCAGCTACCGGCCCCTCCGGCCGCAGCTGCTGCATGATGGCAGCCGCGATGTCACGGGGGTTGCGCCTGATGCCAAGACTGCGCAGACGGGCCGCCAGAACCAGGGCGACGTTGGTGCTGAAGTCACCGTGTTCGGGACGCTTGGGCTGCGTCACTTCAAAATCAATGGGGTCATCCGTCAACGGCCAGGCCTGCACCGTGATGGCCGTCTCCAGCGCGGTCTGGACCTTTTGCCTGGCGATCGCTTTCAGCATTGGCACTGGACATTCACCCTTGCTCAGGTGACGGGCTGCAAATCCCGCCAGTTGGTTCCGGCTTCGACATCTACCTTCAGGGGCACCCGGAGCCGGAAGGCTCTTTCCATGGTGCGGCGCGCCAGCTCGGACACAGTCTCCTGTTCCGCCAGGGGCGCTTCCAGTACCAGTTCGTCATGCACCTGCAGGATCATGGCACTCTGCAAGCCACGGTCCGCAAGCTCCCGGGCCAGATCAATCATGGCCACCTTGATAATATCGGCGGCGCCACCCTGGATGGGCGCGTTGATGGCGGCCCGTTCAATGGCGCTGCGCTGCTGTTGTGGCAGCGACGCGCTTTGCAATTCGGGAAACAGCCGTTTGCGGCCGGTCAAGGTCTCCACGTAGCCGTGCGTTGCAACCTGGGCCAGGGTATCCTGAATGTACTGCTCGACCTTGGGATAGGTCATGAAATAGCGATCCAGAAATTCTTCGGCCTCCGTGCGGGTCATCTCCGTGCGACTGCTCAGGCCAAAAGCGCTGACACCGTAAATGGTGGCGAAGTTGATGGTTTTGGCCAGGCCCCGCTGTTCCCGGCTCACCTGGGACAAGGGCACGGCAAAGAGCTCGGCCGCGGTGATGGCGTGGATGTCCTGATCGGAGGCAAAGGCCTGCACAAGCCGCGGATCGCCGGAGGTGTGTGCCAGTACGCGCAATTCGATCTGGTTGTAATCAGCCGCCACCAGCACGTGGCCTGCCGGGGCGATGAAGGCCCGCCGTATGCGTCGGCCCTCATCGGTGCGGACAGGGATGTTTTGCAGATTGGGATTGTTGCTGCTCATACGGCCGGTAGCCGCGCCCGCCTGATTGAAACTGGTATGGACGCGGCGGCTGTCCGTACGCATCTGCATCAGCAGACTGTCGACATAGGTGCTTTGCAGCTTGTGCAGCTGCCGATATAGCAGAATGGTCTGCAAGGCTTCGTTTTGGCGTTCGGTCAGATCCTTGACCCGCAGCGCCAAGTCTTCCAGGACACCGGCCGCCGTACTGTAACCACCGGCCTTGGTCCGTTTGATACCCTTGGCCGGCAAACCGAGGCCGTCGGGATCAAACAGGACCTGTCCCAGCTGCTGCGGACTGCGCAGATTGAATTCCCGTCCCGCCAGTGCATGCATGCGTTGCGTCAATTCGGCCAGCCGGGTCGTGAATTCCTGCTGCAAGGCCAGGAGATAGTCCCGGTCCAGCATCACGCCCCGCGTCTCGATATCAGCGAGCAACCGGATCAAGGGCTGCTCTATGTCCACGTACAGCGACCACAGCCCCTGTGCCTGCAGTCTATCGTGGAACAATTCGTACAGGGCCCAGGTTTGCGCGGCGTCATCGCTGGCATAGGGTGCGGCCTGCTCGATGGCCACTTCCCGCATTGTAATCTGCTGGCGCCCGGTACCGATCAGGTCCTTGATGGGCTGCATGGAACAACCCAGTTCCTGCAGCGCCAGATCCTTGAGTCCCAGGCGGCGGCGTCCCGGATCCAGGACCCAGGCCATAAGCATGGAATCGTGCAAGGGCCCGGCTGGTTCCAGGCCCAGCCGGCGGGCAAGCAACAGGTCAAACTTGGCGTTGTGGGCCACCTTGATGCGTGTTGCGTCCGCAAAGAAGGGCTGGAGTGCCTGGTGCAGATCGGTCCAGGGCAATTGTGCACCGTGACGATGCGCCATCGGCAGATAGGCCGCTTGCCCCTGAGCCCAGCCCAAGGCCAAGCCCACGGTCTCGGTGGTGAGAGGATCTTTGGAATCAGTCTCGAAGTCAAACGCCAGTACCTGGGCCGACGCAAGCTGTACGATCAGGCGTGCCAAGTCTGTCTGGGTCTGGATGCACCAGTAGCCGGCCGTACGCCGGGCACGTTCCGTCTCGACGGTTTCGATGCCTGCCTGGTGTGGATCCGTAAACAAGTCAGGCTGCATGAACTGCTCATGAAACAGCTCCAGGGTAGAATCCAGGTCCAGTTCCCGCAGCAGTTTGGTGACGGCCTGCCGATCCGGATGATAGGGCCGGGTGGTTTCCCAGTCGATGGCAATGTCCATGTCCCGGACAATGCGGACCAGTTCGAGGTTGATCGCCACCTGATCCTGGCAAGCCAGCAGATTCTGGCGCAGTTTAGGGCCCCTGACCTCGTCGATGCACGCAAACATCTGCTGGATGGAACCAAACTGCCGGAGCAGCTTGACGGCGCTTTTCTCGCCGACCCCGGGTACGCCCGGGATGTTGTCCGAGCTGTCGCCCTGCAGGGCTTTCATCTGAATGAACTGTTCGGCCGCAACCCCAAAGCGCTGCTCGACCGCGGTGACGTCATATTCCTCGTCCCCGCGTGGCGACGTGTACAGCACCCGCACGTGACGGGTAGCCAGCTGGAACAGATCCCGGTCACCAGTCTTGATGAGGACCTGCATGCCTTCGGCTTCGCCCTGGGCCGCCAGAGTGCCGATGACGTCATCGGCTTCGTAGCCATCCACCGTCAGATAGCAAATGTGCAGGGCCTCCAGGATCTGCCGGATGCGTTCAATCTGCTGGTACAGTTCATCCGGCATGCGGGCCCGGGTGGCCTTGTAGGCCTGGAACAGGTCTTCGCGGAAGGTGCGTTTCGGATCGAAGGCGACAATGAGGAAATCGGGTTGCCAGTTGCGCAGCACCAGGAAGAGCTGGCGCAGGAAGCCATAAACGGCGCCGGTGGGTTCCCCGGTGCGCGCCGCGAGTCCAGATCGACTCATGGCATAGAAAGCCCGATAGGCTTCCGAATGCCCGTCAATCAGGACGCAGGTCTTCATTGCAGCAGATGTTGTGAAGGCGGTTTATGTCTTGACGACCAAATCGCCCTTGTCGATGAGTGCCTTGATGGCGGGAGACGCAGTCACACTGGCCACGGTCTGCAGGACCCGCCCCGCATCCAGCCGACAGCGTCCCGTCGGGAGTTCCAGGATGAAATTGCGGCGGGACACGTTGGACAGGGTGATTACCTTGTCCTTGTTCTGCATCCAGCTGAGATGGTCACGACGTTTTGACATGGGTCCTTCCCATTTTTTTGCTGTCAGGCGTGGCCCGGACCGACCGGGATGCCTCTCTCGTGCCTGGCGGCGATCCCCAACCGGCCCTGTACCGCTCCCGGCGGGTTCCCCAAGCAAGAAAAACGAACCCGCACAGTCCCAGCAGGGCCACAGGCCACACGCCACTGTTACCAGTATATACCCCGCACGAAATGGCTACCAAACAGTACAGTATGAGGAACATCTCACCAGGGAACATGCGATCTTCCAGAGGCCACGGATCCTGTACGTACGCAGTCGTACGCTGATCCGCCAATTCCCCCTTCGGCGTCCGGGCAAAGGCGCTGGTCTTGCCCTGCAAGGCTTCGAGTACGGCCCGGGAATTGCTGAAGCACAGTCCCACACCCATCAACAGCAGGGCGCCCAGAGCGGTCAGGCAATCCCCCAGTCGGCTATGGCGCATATGCCATTGGCCGTAGCCGGCCATCCATACCGGTCCCAGGACCGCCGGTGCCAGCCCCCAGAGCCAGGGTGGCGGTGCAACCTCCAGAAGCGCCATGGGCAAAGCCAACAGCACCAGGCCCAGGAGACACACATGCATGAAGTAGGCGCTCAGGTGATACAGGCCTTGCAGACGAATCCCCCAGGCAAAGTGCCGGGCCTGGCCAATGGAACGCCACAGCTTGAGCAGGACCTGGACGCTGCCCTTGGCCCACCGGAACTGCTGGGCCCGAAAGGCCGCGATCTGGACGGGCAGATCGGCCGGGACCCTGACGTGATCCATGTACAGGCCTCGCCACCCGGCCAGCTGAGCCCGGTAACTGAGATCGAGATCCTCGCACAGGGAAGCCGCCGACCAACCGCCGACGCGGGGATCGGCAATACAGGCCCGGCGCCATATGCCGGCGGAGCCATTGAAGCCGAACCACAGGTTCGCGCGGCTACGGGCCTGGGCTTCGACCGTGAAATGGCCATTCACGGCCATGCCGATCGCTCGCGTCAACCAGGACTGGTCTGCATTCCGGCTGCTCCAGCGTGCCTGAACGAAGCCGACATCCTGTTGGCCGGGGGCCAGCAACACGGGCAACAAGCGCCGCAAAAAGTCAGGTGCAGGCTGGAAGTCCGCATCAAAAAGGACCAGGAACTCACCTGCAGCCTGGTCCAGGCCCTGTTGCAGGGCGCCGGCCTTGTACCCTACCCGTGCCGTCCGGGGGCAATAGCGGATGTTGCAGCCTCTGTGCTGCCAGTACGCTACACGGGCTTGGGCCCGGTGGCGTGTGCGGTCGTCGGAATCGTCCAATACCTGGATTTCCAGCTGCGCAGCGGGATAGTCCAGCTGTGCACAGGCATCAATGACCCGGTCCACCACGTGGAGCTCATTGTACAGGGGCAACTGGACCGTGACCCGGGGCCATGTCCCGGGCGTCTGCAGGCGGGCAAGCGGATCCAGGATGCGGGCATGCCGTGACCACCAGGCCCGCATCACCATCCACAGGGAATTGAACCCGTATACAGCCAGTCCCAGACAGCACAAGGACCAGAGTACGACAAGCAAGCGGCCTGCCACCTCAAGTACAACAGACAACTGCCCTACACCGGGATCTGGGCCGAACGGGACATGGCTGCCCGGCAAAGCGGACAACCGCAGGCAACAGGGTAAAACAGGTGCCGTGGTGTCCGCTGCCAGCGGCTATTCGTCACTGTCTTCTGCCTTGTGCGCTTCAATCACCTTCGCGATCAGGTGCTGGGGTACTGCCTCGTAGTTCAGGAATTCAATTTCGTAGGTGCCACGGCCCTGGGTCATGGAGCGCAGGTCGGTGCCGTAGCGCATGATTTCCGCATAGGGCACTTCGGCATTGACGATGGAACGGTTGGCTATCTGATCCATACCCAGGACCCGTCCCCGGCGGTTGGTGAGATCGCCCATGATATCGCCCATGTTGTCTTCCGGCACGGAAATGGTCAGTTTGTAAATGGGTTCCAGCAAGGTGGCACCGGCTTCGGCCGCGGCCATCTTGAAGACCTCGCGCCCGGCGATCTGGAAGGCAATGTCCTTGGAATCGACAGGATGTTCCTTGCCGTCAAACACCACCACTTTCAGATCCACTGCCGGAAAACCCGCGATCACACCCTGTGCCATCACCTGCCTGACGCCCTTTTCAATGGACGGCAGGAACACGCTGCTGATGGCACCCCCATAGACTTCGCTCTCATACTCGAACCCTTGGCCGCGGGCCAGGGGTTCCACACGCATGTGGACTTCGGCGAATTGGCCTGCCCCGCCCGTCTGTTTCTTGTGCCGGTATTGGGCGGAGCCGGTGCGGGTCACCGTTTCCATATAGGGAACCTTGGGCACCCCCGTCTCGACCTGCACCCCATACCGTGTTTCCAGACGCTTCAGGCCCACATCCACCTGGATGTCGCCCACGCCCTGCAACAGCGTCTGCTTGGTTGCGGGCACATTGACCACCGTCAGGGTGGGATCTTCTTCCGCGACCTGGCTGAGCGACTGTCCCATTTTGGCACTGTCAGCCTTGGTCGCCGGCGCGACCGCAATGCTGTACAAGGGCATGGGATAAGCCGGCGGGGCCAGCACGACGTCATTCCCGGCACCCGCAACCGTATCGCCGGTAGCCAGATCGGCCATCTTGGACAGGGCTCCGAAATCGCCGGCACCGATTTGGCTGACGATATCCAGCTGCTTACCCAGAATCGTATGCAGGTTGACCAGATCTTCCTCGGTACCGTTGCGCGAGATCCGGACCTTGGCCCCTTTGGTCAGGTCGCCCTGAAATACACGCACATAGTTGATGCGTCCCATATAACGGTCCATGATGGTCTTGCAGCACAGGGCCGCCACCTCTACGGCAGTCGCTGTGGTCTGGAGCGTATCGCCATCCGGGTCTGCCAGCAGCGGATCGGCCTGATCCGCGGCCGGCATCAGCCAGCCAAGGGTGTCCATCAGGGGCTTGACGCCCGTATTGGCCAGCGCAGCCGTAAAGAATACGGGGATCACGGCACCGGTGGCCATCCCCTGGGCCAAGCCCTGCTGCACTTCCGCCGGGCTCAACTCTTCGTCCTCAAGGTACTTTTCGGTCAGGTCGTCGTCCGCTTCCGCCGCGGCCTCGACAAGCACCATACGGTACTCCTCGACCAGATCGGCCATGTCAGCAGGCACGTCCGCAGTTCCGTCACTGTCTCCCATCCAGGTCTGCTGCCGGACCAGGTCCACGACGCCCCGAAAATCCAGGGCCTGGCCTACCGGCAGTTGTATGGGAACCAGATTGCCTCCCGGACAGGCCTCGACGAGGCTCTCCAGCGCTCTTTCCCAGTCTGCGTTTTCCCTGTCCATCTTGTTGATCACGATGGCACAGGGACGGTCCTGATTCTGGATGCGCATCCAGGCCAGTTCCGTACCCACTTCGGCACCGGCCACCGCATCGACCAAAATCAGGGACGATTCCGTGACACTCACGCCACTGATGACGTCCCCGAGAAAACTGGGATCGCCGGGGGTGTCGACCATGTTGCACTTGACGTTCCGGTAGACATAGGGGGCTACAGCCAGACCCAGGGAAATACCCCTTGCGTGTTCTTCTTCATCCCAGTCACAGACGGCCGAGCCATCGCCGGTATCACCCATGCGGCTGATGGTGCCACTGGTGAACAGACAAGCTTCCACCAGCGTGGTTTTGCCGGACCGGCTATGTCCAAGCAGGGAAATGTTGCGAATGTTGGAAGCGCTAAATTCGGCCATTCATCCTCCCGGAAGCCATCTCTGGGGCACTGTGCCCCGCCACGCAGACTCATACGCAGCGCAGGCAGAAAGTCAGACTCGTAGATTCGGCCATTGTAGAATCGATTCAGGCTGTAAGCAAGATTTGCCGTCCTGTCACTCCAGCGCGATCTGCAAGTACCATCACGCCTGCGAGCGGAGGACAACGCGTACCGGCCGCCATTATTTCAGGACTGGTACAGATCACGCAGGATGATGAGCTTCTGGATCTGGGTCGTGCCTTCATAAATCTGGAATATTTTGGCGTCCCGCATCAGCTTCTCGACAGGAAATTCTTCGCTGTACCCGTTGCCGCCGAACACCTGCACGGCCTCCGTGGCATTGATCATGGCGGCATCCCCAGCATAGGCCTTGCACATGGCCGCCTCCCGGGTATTGGACCGGCCCTGATCCGTTTGCCAGGCTGCATGGCGGGTCAGCCACCGGGCGGCTTCGGTCCGGATCGCCATCTCGGACAGCAGAAAGCCGACGCCCTGAAAGCGGCTGATCGATTGGCCGAAGGCTTGCCGCTCACCCGCATACTGTACGGCTTCCTCAAGTGCCCGCCGGGCCAGCCCCACCGCCTGTGCCGAAAGTGAGGGACGGCTGAAATCGAAGGTTTGCATGATGATCAGGAAGCCGTCACCGGGCTGGCCCAGCATGCAGGATGCCGGTACGGCCACATCCGTGAAATGGAGGAGACAGGCGGGGGCCGCCTTCTGGCCCATTTTGGCCAGGGAGGGCCCCCGGGTTATGCCCGGCAGATCCCCGGGCACGACGAAACAGGAAATGCCCTTGTGCTTCTGTGCCGGTGCAGTCACGGCAAACACAATGAAATAGTGAGCGTAGGGACCCGCCGTAATCCATTTCTTGGTCCCGTTGATGACCCAGTGATCCCCTTCCAGACGGGCCCGGGTCTGCATGGCAGCCACGTCCGAACCCGCATCCGGTTCCGTGACACAGAACGACACCAGGAGCCGTTCCCCCGTGATCTGGGGCAGGAACCGTTGCTTCTGTTCCTCACTGCCGGCCAGGAGCAGGGGTAGCAGACCCAGGTCGTTGATGGTGATGGCCGTTGAAATGCCGGTGCAGCCAAAGCCCAGCTCTTCGTTGGCTATGCAGCCGTCCAGCAGGGAACTGCCGGCCCCCCCATAAGCGACTGGAACGTATTTGTTGATCAGGCCCGCCTCGTGGCCCGCCTGGTACACGTCCCAGGGAAAGGAAGCTTGCCGGTCCCAGTAGGCAGCCCGGGGCATCACCATGCCCTGTGCAAATTCGCGGCACCGGGCCTGAAGCTGCAATTGTGGGGGGGTCAAGTCCAGATTCATGGCAGGGTTCCGGCAAATGTGGAGACACGACTTGTGTGCCGCAGGCACAGGGCAATGCTAGACTTTGCCCATAACCGAAATCATAGCTCAACTCGCCGCCATCACAGCAGAGCCTGCCCCGCACTACATGAACATTCTGCATCAGGAAATCCGGGAACAACCTGCCCGCATTGAAGACAGTCTTGCGCGCAACACCGTCGATACCGAACGGATAGCCCGCCACATGCAGGACCGGGATATCCGGGGTCTGGCCCTGCTGGCCCGTGGCACCAGTCGCCATGCCGCCTTGTACGCATACTACCTGTTTGGCTGGCAGCACCGGCTGCCGGTCCAGTTGATCCAGCCCAGTCTCACGACCTTCCTGGACCGTACCCCACTCTTTCCGCAAACGGCAGTGGTAGCGGTAAGCCAATCCGGCTCGAGTCCCGATTTGAGTCAGGTGCTGCAGACGGCCAGGGACCAGCAGGCCTACACGCTAGCCATTACCAACACCCTGCATTCGCCTCTCACCCTGCACGCAGACGATGTCCTGGACATTGCCGCCGGGCCGGAACGGGCCGTGGCCGCCACCAAGACGTACATGAATCAGCTGGTGGTGCTGGCCTTGCTGAGCCACACCCTGCAAAGCAATACGGCGGCCAATCCCCTGGCCGCGCTGCCGGCAGCTGTCCAGGCCATGTTCGACCTGGAAGACACCATCCGGGACGTGGCCCGGGATGTGCATGCGTCTCCTGCCATGTTGATCATCGGACGCGGGTTTCAGCATGCGACGGCCTGTGAAATGGCCTTGAAACTGCAGGAACTGACCTACATTCACGCCATGCCCTTCACCAGTGCCGACTTCATCCATGGCCCGATGGCCCTGCTGGATATGGAATCCGTGGTGATCTGTCTGGATACCGGCTCCCGGCCCAACCCCCATTTCCGGGATATTGAAGCCCAGGCCCACCGGTCCGGTTCCCGGCTGGTGGTGCTGACCCGTCAGCCGGAACGCTGGCATCACGCGACACACGCAATTGCCCTGCCCGCGGCAGCGCGGACAGCCGACTGGCTGAGCCCCATGCCGGACATCGTGGCAGGTCAGTTGCTGGCCATGTACATAGGCCACGCCAAAGGCCTGGACGTGGTCGCGCCCCGTTTCCTGCAAAAAGAGACCCTGACGGCCTGAGTCGGGTGGCTCGGCCTGTCCGGCTCAGGCCGCATTCCGAATGAACAGGGCCAGGTCCGCCTTGAACTGCTCCAGGGAAGGCTGGTGCACGTACATCATGTGGCCGGCCGGATAGCGCGTTATGTGTACGTTGGCTTGCAGTTCCGGTGGCAGGCCCAAGTGGTTGAAGGTGTATTCAGTCGCAAAATAGGGAGTGGCCATGTCGTAGAGGCCACAGGCCGCCAGGATCTTGAGATGCGGATTCTGCACCATGGCCGACCGCAGGGTTTCAGCTGCATTCAGGTAGCGATTGGCATGACGGGAGTAATCCCAGTTCTGGTATAGATCGGCCAGGATGGCATAGGGCCGATCCGTGCTGAAGTGCAGTTCGCCGCGCACATATTGATTGAACGCCCCGGTAAAGGCGCCATGCACGACGGCATGGCTGGGATCGTTTTCGTAGTGCTCGCCCGCCGCATCCCGATCCTGGCCCTTGATGCGGCTGTCGAAGCGGCCGACAGTCTGCCTGTCGGCCCGCAGCAATTCCTTGGCGAACCGCATGATTTCAATGCGCATGTTGCAGCGATCCACGTAGTCCGCATCCAGCCCCGTCAGCGCTGCCAGACGCTGGATGGTGGCCTGCTTCCGCTCGGCAGTCAAGGCCGAACCCTGCAGGAGGGCGGTCGCATAGTCACCCAGGGCAAACTCTTCCGCCTCCGCCAGTAACGCCGGCAGGTCGGCAGCGGCATGCCGGCCATGATACCGGGCCGTAGCGGCGTAGGTAGGTACATACAGCAGATACGGCAGGTCGTTGCCGATATTGAAGCGGATCGTACTGAAGTCCAGCACGACGGACACCAGGGCAATGCCATTCAGGTACATGCCCAGCCGGGTCTGCAGATGTCCGCCCAGCAGGGCGGCACGCGTGGTGCCATAACTTTCGCCTATGAGGAATTTGGGCGATGCCCAGCGCTTTTCACGTGAGGTCCACAGACGGATAAATTCGCCCACCGACTCCACATCCGGTTCCACCCCGTGAAAGGTCCGGGCCTCCTCGTCCGGTGCCGGTCGGCTGTAGCCGGTGGATACCGGATCGATGAAGACCAGGTCAGCGACATCCAGTATGCTCCAGGCATTGTCCTCCAGGGCGAAGGGTGGCCGGGGGACGTCCAGACCATCGGTCATGCTGACCTTGCGGGGGCCCAGGCAGCCCATGTGCAGCCAGACGGACGAAGAGCCGGGACCGCCGTTGAAGCAGAACGCTACCGGCCGAGAGGCTGCATCGCCTGTATCCAGGCGCGTATACGCTACGTAGAATATCTGGGCGCGGGGCCGTCCGCCATCCTCGGTCAGAACGTAGGTGCCCGCCGTGGCACGGTACCGGACAGTCTCACCATCGATCCGGATCTTGGCATGGGTATGGGACACAGCCTCTTGGGGTTCGGGCTCACGCCACCGGCTGTCGTCTTGGGCTGGAGTAGGGTTCATGAGTGCGGCTCAGGTCTGGAAGGGCAAAAGCAGGGTTCCGGCAGGGGT
The DNA here is from genome assembly GCA_965200385.1 of Caldilineaceae bacterium. Taxonomy (GTDB): domain Bacteria; phylum Chloroflexota; class Anaerolineae; order Caldilineales; family Caldilineaceae; genus Bin34. The sequence goes on along the minus strand of OZ241342.1, from coordinate 1,475,060 downwards.
CCAGTCGGATCGAGTCTGCCCGGAACACAGGATCGTCAGGAGAGGGGGATCAAGGCGGGGTCCAGCAACCGGATCAGATCTTCAACCCCTATTTGCAATTGGCAGCCCCGCTGACCGGCACTGATCAGGATAGCGTCCCAGCAATACGCCTCTTCGTCCAACAGGACCGGACACGGCAGATCCATCAACGCCAAGGGACTTATACCACCGGGTTTCATACCGGTCCAGACCTCGGCCTGCTGGCGTGTAGCCATTACCATCTTCTTCACCTGCAGATGACGTGCAACAGCTTTCAGGTCAAGTTTCCGGGGACCGGGCAGGATACAGAGAGCGAAGGAATTGCGGGTGGCCGGATTCCAGGCCACAAGGGTCTTGTATACCTGGTCACGTGGCATGCAGAGGGTATCTGCGACTGCTTCGGCAGAATGCACTTGCTCATGGTAGACATAGGTGAGGCAGGTATAGGCAACGTGCAGACGGTCAAGCTGCCGGGTCACGTTGTTGGCGAACGGCATGGCAACAGACATGAGGATGTTTGCAGGTACATCCAGCAACACGGAGCCGGATCGCCATTACGGATACAACAGCCGGCCGGGTAGGCCAGCAGGCCCCACCCGGCCGGTAGCGGCACCCAGGGGGCACCACCGATGCATCAACCGGCAGTCGCTTCGTCCATGTCAGGGAAATGGAGCGTGATGTCCAGATCTGTAGCCTGTATCAGGGGCAGAAGCACATGCACCAGTTCCAGCATATCGGACATCCCGCCCATGTCTCCCGCAGCAGCCAGGGCCAGCATGGCCTGAAGCTCACCTTGGCTCCAAGTCAGAAGCGGCAGGGCATAACTGTTGACGGAAAGCGAAAGCCCTTCGTCCATGGTGCGGATTTCCAGCGTGGCAATACCCGAAGAAGCCACCATGGCGACAGTGTCAGCCGGCAAATTCAGATCGGCGTCGCCGCCCATCATGGCCAACAGGGCGGCTGGCTCCAGCTCGCTTGTGCCCCAGCTCCCGTCCGGTTCAATGAAAACAGGCAGGCTGATGCGGGGTTTCTGGCTGACATCGGCGAGGAAATCAACCGGCGCGTCCATACCGCCGTCCGTGGCCATGGTCAAGGGGATGGCCTCCATGCCGGCCGGTACCGGGAAATGGGCGATGACACCCACCCCCAAATTGTCCAGCATTGGCACCAGGGCAGCCAAGACCGGAATCAGATCTTCCAGCATAGCCAGCATGGGGCTTCCGGACAATTCATTCAGCATGGACATCAGGTTAGCCAAACGCTCGGCGTCATATGCGATCGAGCCCAGCATGGGCAGCCCGTTCACCCGCAGGCTCATACCGGCAGGATGCATGTCCAGTTGCACATGCTGTATATTGGCGTCGGCCAAATTGGCCATGACGTCAGCCGGCAAGCTCACCCCATCGCCACCCATCAGATCACCCAGAGCAATACCGCCGACGCTGGCTGTGCCATTGCTGTCAAAGTCCAGCACCAGGGCATGCAAATCTATCACGACATCACCGGGAGAAGCCTGCGCAGCCGTCTGGCCCCCCGTAGGGCGAGATACACATCCAGCCAAGAGCAGGGACAAGACCAGGACCACTGCCAGTCCCAAAGCCAACTTTCTCATAACCTTTCTCTCCTGCGCGCCCTATCCGGCTATTGTGTTGATCGAAGGCGTCGGTACCCTACAAGAAGAGATACCGGACTGTACCAGCTTATTTTATCTGTCTGCTCCCTATACCGCAATATGCCAGGCGGCCAGGATGCGCGGGCCGGCCGGCGGGTTCTCCGTGCGTATGCCGGGCAAACGGTCCGTCACATGACGGCAGGAATCTGCATGCCTGCTGCCCGAGTCGGGTACAGTAGGGAGAGTCTTCATTACCTTTGCCTTTTGCACAGCGACAGGAAGTTTCATGGACACCGAGAACCATTACGCGACGGAAGGCGCACTGGTGCTGGCCATAGCCGAGAACGAGAAGAAATTTCTGCTGAAACTGCAGGCGGGGCACCGCTTTCACAGCCACATCGGCATCATCGAGCACAATACCCTGATCGGGCAACCCTTCGGCACCACCTGTCTGGCCCAGACGGGGCAGCCGATCCTGCTGTTGCAGCCTACCCTGAGTGATCTGATGATGCGGCTCAAGCGGGGCACCCAAATCATTTATCCCAAGGACGCCGCGCTCATCATTCAGCGGCTGGCCCTGCGCGCCGGGAGCACGGTGCTGGAATCAGGTACCGGCAGTGGCGCCCTGACCACGGCCCTGGCGTGGACGGTGGCGCCGACAGGCAAGGTGATCACGGTTGAGGGCAATGCCGAAATGTACGAGATTGCCCGCCAAAACCTGCTGCGCAACGAACTGCATCCCTTCGTGGAAATGCACCAGGGATACCTGGAACACTGGGATTATCCGCATGCGGTAGATGCTGTGGTGCTGGACATGCGCGAGCCCTGGCGCACCATGTCCAAAGTGGTTGCACTGCTCAAGCGCGGTGGCACCTTCGTCAGTTTCCTGCCTACCACCAACCAGGTCAGCACTCAGCTGGAGGCTCTGGAACAGACGGGCTTTATGGACATTCAGGTTGAGGAAATCTGGGTCCGCCGCTTCAAGCCCATCCCTGACCGCCTGCGCCCCGAAGACCAGATGACGGCCCACACCGGCTTTGTTGTCTCAGCCCGCCTGATTCACGATCCTGACAATCCCCAACGCTGGCTGTCCCGCGACCGGCTGCGGTATCAGGCGCGCCAGGAGGCAACCAGGCGCTACCTGGCCAGGCGGGCACAGCAGCCGGATCAGGGGGCAGAACGCAAACGCCCCTCTTTGCCACCCTGATACCCGGATCTTGGTCACCAATTTCCAGATCTGGTCGTTTACGCCTGTACCTGCCTGTGCAGTGTGCGATAGAAATTGTCCAGATGCAAGGCCAAGTCAGACCAGGCGGGAACGGGCGGAGCTCCGGCCTGCTGAGGGACAGGAGGGGGCTGCTGCAGACGGTCGGCGACAGCTGCCGCGAACGTTTCACAGGCAGCGGTGACTTCCAGCATGGTGACCAGCGGCGCATGGGCAAACCGGGCCTGCTCACCCACACGGCTCGCCACACAGGGCACACCATGCGCTATCAGATCCAGCATGCGTACACTGCACTTGGCCAGATTGGCTGCGCTCTCCCGGGCCGGGACAATGGCACAGCGCGACCGGGCATAGAGAGACGGCAATGTCTCCGGTTCCACATAGCCGAGCCAGTCAATGTGTGTCTGTCCCCTGGGCTGCATCGCCAGTGCCTGCTGGAAGGCCTGCTCCAGCCCGGGTTCCACCGGTGCACCGGCCACGAGCAGACGACATCCAGGCACTTGGGCTTGCAAGGCGGACCAAAACGCAACCATCCAGGCGGGCTCAACTTCTGCAAACCGGGTAAACCAAAGGACCGTTGGTCCTGTGTCTGCAGCCGGTGACGATGCAGCCGTCACAGTGGCTGCCGTGCCGTTGGGCAGATAAAGCCGAGGCAGGGCCGGGGCATAGGCTTCCGCTCGGCGCCACAACCACTGACTGGCAGCCGTCACGCCATCGCAGTGCCGCAGTCCCCATTCCTCTTGCCAGGCCAGAAAATGGGCCACCCAGGGTTCAGCTTGCAGCTGTGGCGTCCATGCCTGCTCCCAGTCGTCCGTATCCAGCAGGATCAGGGCAGGGGGCAGCAGCGCAAACAGCCGGGACTGAAAAGTCAGCCACTGGCAAATGCCGCTGAAAGCCCTGGGTTTCACAAAATGCAGGATGTCGGGCCTGAATTTCTGGATCTCCCACAGCATTCTGGCCACGATGGGCAACAGGCCGCCCTGGATGTCCACCTGGTGGATCGCCACTTGCCGATCATGCATAACGGTGCCTGCTTCCTCCGGTGAATCCCAGGGCGGAACCAGAATCCTGACGCTGTGCGACAGATCCGCCAGGGCGGCTGCCAAGGGCAGTGTACGGGCCCATACCGTGGTCTTGCGCCCCATGCCAAACGGAGCTACGAACATTATCCGCAAACCAAGATCCTCCCTGCAGACATGAGCGCGCGATTCCCCGCCAGCGGGGGACACCCGGTCATTCCGGACACATCAACCACAAGCGGAATTCCGGATTCGTTATAGAATGGGAACTATATACGGTTTCACACCAGCTGGCCGTGCAGGAGCCGCACAGTAGGGTAGCATAGGGCATGGACAGAGAAGTAGCCATAACGTACCGAGGCCTCATATTTCAGGTGCACCCCGGCAGTCATAGGGGACTATATACGTACCCACACCGCGCAGTGTGGACAGTCACGGGTGAGTTAAGGTAGGGCATGGGTACGGAAGAGATCATGGTGCACCGGGGTATCACCTTGCGTGTGCGCCCGGGCAGTAAAGCCAAGCACGACAAGCTGATGCGGAGCGGCGGGGCCTGTCGCAAGGTCTGGAATGAAGTCTTGGAGATAGGCGAAAGGCAGTGGCCAGAGTTCAAGGCCGGTAAAGGCGATAAACCATCCGTCACGTTCTTCACCCTGTGCAAGCTGCACGTACAAGTCAAGCAGGAGTTGCCCTGGTTGGCGGAGTTGCCCGCGGCCACGGTGCACTATACCGTAAAGCATCTGGCGGAAGCCTACAAGGAAGCCTACAAGCGGTTCTTGGGTGGTGCGGGGCGTCCGGTCTGGCAACGGCAATTCAAGGATATGCCAAGGTTTACCGTCCCCGATAATGTCAAGATCAAAGGTAAGAAAAGCTACATCCCCAAGCTTGGGTGGGTGAAGTTGACAGGCCAGAATCCCTATGCGGGTTACAAACGCAAGCAGGCCCCATGCAAGTATGAGGCCGGTAATTGGTATGTATCCATCCTGTACGAAGTACCTGAAACACGGCCGGCTAGACCTGCCAAGCCTGTTACTCCTGTAGGCATCGACCGGAACGTGGGGCAGGTTGCGCTAAGTACAGGGGCTATGTGTGAGCTGCCGCCGCTGTGGCTCCTAGATGCCAAAGTGCGCAGGTTGCAGAAGCAGTGGGCCCGGCAAGAGTACAAGAGCAACGGCTGGCAACACACCAAGCTGCGTATCCAGAAGATACACAGGGCGATGCGTCATGTCATAAAGAATGGGTGTCACCAGACTAGCCGTACCATCGCTGACATACACGATCTAGTTATCCTTGAGGGCTTGAACATGCAGGGTATGACCAAGAGTGTCCGTGGCTCCAAGGAAACCCCGGGTAAGAATGTGGCTCAGAAAAGAGGCTTGCATCGTGCTATCTTGCGCAGCGGATGGGGACGGCTGGAACGGTATAGGACTTACAAGACGTATACGGAAAAGATAGCCCCCAAGTACACATCACAACGTTGTCATAACTGTGGGGTTGTACGCAAAGCCAACCGGAAATCCCAATCTGTTTATCACTGCCAAGAGTGCGGTGTTGAAAAGAACGCTGATATAAACGCGGCCTTGAACATCCGGGACAAGTGGTTGGATAAGAATATGGCGTCCGGGGACGGCGCAACTGCAGGTGGCGGTGGCAGCATTGGCTGGCCTGTGAAGCCTGAAAATGTATACGGTGAAGCATCGCGGCCTGCGGGCGTGGTGTGGGTACGTATATAGTCCCCCAGTCATACCAGGCACAGAAAGATGCTGCGCGTGGCGGGTGGTTGCCGGACCACAAGACGTTGCCCTGGATACAGGAGTTGTCGTCTGCGTTGGTACGCAATGCCATGAAACCCTTGGCCGAAGCCTATAAGCGGTACATAATGGAAACGAATGCCGACGTCCAGGCTGCTTTGAACATACTGGAACGGGGCTTGTCTGAGCTTATGGCCTCTGGGGACGAGGCCTCTGATGGTGGAGATGGCGGGGATTGGCCCCGGTCGGTGAAGCCAGCAAATGCAGCCGGTGTCACACCAAGCCCAAGGGGTACAGTGTGAAATCGTATATAGTCTCCTATAGAATGGTCAGTGACACATGCCGCATCAGGAACAAGTGACGATGTCGAATTCGCGTAATGGCAGGGATCCCTTCAGCGAACTGCTGGAACAGCTACAGAACGAGCGGGGTGACTTGCCAGCGCCTGCCAGCTCCGACAATGGCAACAACGACGATACCGTTGTAGAGGAAAGCACACCAAGGGGCAGCCGACGAGGCATGCTGGGCTTGCTGGTGCCGCTATTGATCCTGTTCCTGGGTTCAAGGATTCTGGGTTACATCACCGATTGGCTCTGGTTCGACAGTCTTGAACTGACCTCGGTCTACATCACCCGCATTGTAGCTTCCAGCGCCACGTTTCTGGTAAGTGCCATTGTCTTTTGGCTCTTGCTGGCGGGCAACATTGCCCTCGCGGCCCGCTTCAATTCCCGGGAAGGCGCTTCCCCTCTCGATACCATGTCCCAATCCGCGCTGGGGCTCCGGGTGACGCCGTTGCTGTACGTGGGGGCTACCGTGCTGGCTATCATGTCCGGCCTGGCGATGATGTCACAGTGGGAAGAGATCCTGCTGTTCCTGAACCAGTCGGATTTCCAGATCCAGGATCCTATTTTCGATCTGGACATCAGTTTCTTCATCTTTTCCCTGCCCATTTGGCAAGCGCTGCGCAGTTTTCTCCTGACGGCGCTGATTTTCTCCCTGATGGGTGCCATGATGGTCAGTGGCTTCAACTGGCGCATGTGGTTCGAGGTCCGCCGCGTCAAGGTACACCTGAGCCTGCTGGTCATTGGCATTTTGCTGCTGATCGCCTGGCAGTACCGGCTGCAAAGCTTCGACCTGGTTTACAGTACCCGCGGCTACGTGTTTGGTGCCGGCTTCACGGACGTGAACGCGCAGCTGCCCATCTTCTCTGTCCTGGCCATCGTCACCCTGGTCATTACCCTGCTGGTGGCGATCAACCTCTTTGCCCGCTTTGCCTGGCGGGTCATCGTTTATGCCCTGGGCGTGTGGATGGCCATCGCCATTGTGGCCGGCAACTTTCTGCCTACCCTGTTTCAGCGTTTTGTGGTGGCCCCCAACGAGTATTCACGTGAAGCGTCCTACATCCAGCACAATATCGACTTCACCCGCCAGGCCTATGATCTGGCCGACCTGGATTCCATCGCCTACAACGCCCGGGAGAACCTGAGCACGGACGTGATTACCGCCCAGGCCGACACCATCACCAATATTCGTCTCTGGGACTACAGGCCCCTGCTCGAGACCTACAACCAGATTCAGGCCCTGCGCCAATACTACGCGTTTGGCGACATCGACATCGATCGTTACGTAGTGGATGGCAACCTCAAACAGGTCATGCTGGCCGCCCGGGAACTGGTGCCGGACAAACTGAGCCAGGAAGCCCAGACCTGGGTGAACCTGCGCCTGGTGTACACCCATGGCTATGGGGTAGCCATGTCCCCCGTGTCCGAGATCACCTTTGACGGCTTCCCTACCTTCATCCTGCAGGACTTGCCCCCCAGGGGCTCGATCCCTATCGAGCAGCCGCAGCTGTATTTCAGCGAAGGCAGCGGGAGCTACGTCGTGGGCAATACCCGGACGGAGGAATTCGACTATGGGACGGATGCGGGCAACGTCACGACCCAGTTTCAGGGCGACACCGGCATTCGGATCGGCAATTTCCTGACCCGTCTGGCCTTCACCATACGGTTTGCGGACATCAACCTGTTGCTTACAGGCGATATTACCCCCAACAGCCAGCTCCTCTGGCGCCGCAACATTTATGAACGCCTGCACGAAGTGGCCCCGTTCCTCGTGTACGACGACGATCCCTACATCGTGATCGGGGACGACGGGCGTCTGTACTGGTTTGTGGACGCCTATACGGTCAGCCGCCGTTTCCCCTACAGCCGGCCCACATCCGCCAGAGATCGTCCCCCGATAAACTACATCCGGAATTCGGTGAAGGTCATCATCAACGCCTATGACGGCTCTTTGTCCTTCTATCTCGTGGACCAGGAAGATCCGATTGCCTCGGCCTATACCCGCATCTTCCCGCAGCTGTTCACGGATATGGAAGCCATGCCGGACAGCCTGCGCCAGCACATTCGCTATCCCCAGGATCTTTTTACAACGCAGGCGCGCATCCTGCAGATATATCACATGACAGACACCAACGAGTTCTACAACCAAGAGGATGTATGGGAGTGGCCCCAGGAGGTTTTCGACAACCAGCCCCGGGAAATGGAACCCTACTATGTGCTTATGCAGCTGCCCGGCAGCGACGATCTGGATTTTATCCAGATTTTGCCCTTCACCCCTGCCTCGCGCGAGAACATGATTGCCTGGCTGGCTGCCAAGAGCGATCCGGAGGCATACGGCGAAAAACTGCTCTTCACCTTTGGCAAGGACTCGCTGATTTATGGCCCCAAACAGATTGAGGCCCGCATCGATCAGGATCCGGTCATCAGTTCCCAACTCAGCCTTTGGAACCAGCAGGGCAGCCAGGTGATTCGGGGCAATCTGCTGGTGATCCCCCTGGGCAACAGCCTCCTGTACGTGGAACCGCTCTATCTGCAAGCGGCCTCGGGCCGCATTCCGGAGCTGAAACGGGTCATTATCGCGGTCAATGACAGTGTGGTCATGGCCCCCAATCTGGGGTTGGCGCTGGTGGAGGTTTTTGGCGCCGGGTTAATGCAGGACGAGACCCTCGCCGTCCTCATGGGGGATCCCCGTGTGGCTGCCGCCAGCACCACTACCGTCCCCACGGACACAGCGGCCCCGGCCACGGTGCCCCCGGCCGGGGCCGAAGGGAGGAGCATCAACCAGCTGATCCTGGACGCCAACACCACCTACCAACTGGCCCTGGAAGCCCAGCGCAACGGCGACTGGGCAGCATACGGGCAGCACGTAGCCCAGCTGGAAGCCATTCTGACCGAGTTGCAACGCCTGGTGGGAGCGTCCACAGGATAGCGTGTCCAGCCAGACCTGATCCAGCCAACACCAAAAAGAGGGGACAGACTTGCCGTCTGTCCCCTCTTTTTACTGGCGACCCCGAAAGGATTCGAACCTTTGACCTTCTAGTCCGCAACCAGATGCTCTAATCCACTGAGCTACGGGGCCTCAATACACAACCACGGAGGGCCGCATCCATTTTGCTGGCGACCCCGAAAGGATTCGAACCTTTGACCTTCTAGTCCGCAACCAGATGCTCTAATCCACTGAGCTACGGGGCCTCAATATACGACCGTAGAGGGCCGCATCCATTTTTGTGGCGGGGAGGGAGGGATTTGAACCCTCGAGGGACTTGAAGATCCCTACCCACTTAGCAGGCGGGCGCACTAAACCAGGCTATGCGACCTCCCCTTATTCACGTCATGGCCGTGGCGGGAGGAGAGGGATTCGAACCCCCGGTGGGCAATACCCACAGTTGTTTTCAAGACAACCGCCTTCGTCCGCTCGGCCATCCTCCCCAGGCTGCGGAGATCGGATCCGTCCGCGCATCCCCTCAACCATGGCAAAGGGAAGTATAGCGATTACCTGTCCCGGATTCAAGATCTGGTCTTGCCATCTGCCTTGCATCACGCAGGATCAGGGCGCGCAATCACTTCCTGGCCGCCCATGCTGGCCTGAATGCAATCCGGCACCAGCACCGATCCGTCCGCCTGCTGGTAGTTCTCCAGAATGCCGATGATAATCCGGGGCAGGGCCAGCCCCGAACCATTCAGGGTATGGACAAACCGGGGGCGGGCATCGTGATCAGGCCGATAGCGGATATTGGCGCGCCGGGCCTGAAAGTCACGGAACCAGGAACAGGAACTCACTTCCAGCCACTCCTGGCAGCCCGGTGCCCACACTTCCAGATCTATCTTCTTGGCCGCGACAAAGGAAAGACCGCCGGTAGCGATCAGGATCCGGCGGTAGGGCAAGCCCAGGCGCTCCAGCATGATTTCCGCTGTCCGGGTCAGCATATCCAGGGCAGCCGGCCCCTGGGCCGGCTCCACAAACTTGACCATTTCCACTTTCTGAAACTGGTGCACCCGCTGAATGCCCCGGGCGTGCTTGCCGGCGTGCACCTTTTCCCGGCGAAAGCAGGGAGTATGCGCCGCGTGCGCGATAGGCAGGGCGTCAGGTGGCAGAATTTCGTCCCTATACATGTTGGTGACCGGCACTTCCGCCGTGGGAATGAACCAGTAATCCTCTTCCCGATCCTGGTACAGATCCTCGCCAAACTTGGGCAAATTGCCGGTGCCGACCATGCAATTTTCCCGGACCATAAAGGGAGGATACACTTCCTCGAAGCCGAATTCCTCCGTCAGGGCATCCAGGCACCAGGTACTCAGCGCCCGCTGCAGCCGGGCCCCCGCCTTCTTCAGAATGTACTGACGGCTGCCGGCGATTTTCACGCCCCTTTCAAAATCCATGATGTCCAGTTCCGTACCCAGCTCCCAGTGCGGCTTGGCCGCAAAGGAGAAGTGCGGGGGTTTCCCGTGGGTTTTGACGACTGTAAAGTCGTCTTCGTCTTCAGACACCGGGACATCAGGTTCAGGCAGGTTGGGAATCTGCAGCATCGCGTCGTGCAGTGCCACTTCCACGGCATGCAGATCCGCTTCCTGCCGAGCAATCTGCTGATTGACATCGACCATGCGGGCCCGCATGGCATTCCCTTCATCCTGTTTTCCCTGTTTGAACAGGTTGCCTATGACCTTGGAACCGGTATTGCGCTCTCGCCGCAGATCCTCTACCTGCGACAAAATGTGCCTTCGCCGGGCATCCAGATCCAGCGCTTCCTGCCACGGTGCGTCCTGGGCTCCCAGCAGAGCCAAGCCATGTGCCAGCGCATCCCTGTTTTCGCGCATCCATACAATATCCAACACGATTTTCTCTCCCAGGCTTGCGTCCTTGCGGCGATCCAGGCAATGGCAGATTATAGCCGCATGCACAGCATAACGGGGATTTCACGCAATGCCATCCCTATCCTTATCTGATTCTGCCGCTCGCAAAACCGGTTAGTCAGGGCTGATCCGATTGTGATAGAGTTCAGGCATCCGAATTCTCACTTTGAGGAGCAAGATCATGGCGAAGCAATCGTACAGGGAATTGAGCCGACGCCGATTTTTACAGATGACCGCTTTGGGCACAGGTGCTGCCTTGCTGGTGGCCTGTGAGATGCCCGCCACAGTCCCTGCCGCCTCCGGCGAGATGCCCGCAGAGGAAAATTTGCCCATCATTTATTGGTCCATGTTTGGACTGGAAGAAGGAGCCCAGGCCAACAATCAGGTTGAACGCTTCAATGAAAATACGGGTGAAAACGCGATTTTCATGTCCATTGGCTGGGGCAATGTAGCCCAAAAGGTGCAAGTGGCCATTGAAGGGGGCAACCCGCCCGATCTGGTTTCCTTGTGGTCGCAGGCCTATAGTTGGGGTCCCCGTGGCCTGTTGCAGCCGCTGGAAGATTATGCCGCTGCCGATGGCTTTGATGGTACAGGCTGGTCACCGCCCGCCTGGGAAGCCCTGTGGTCTGAAGGTCATCTTTGGGGCACGGGCCATACCCTGAACGTATGGGGATTGCATCTCAACCGGGAACAGCTGGAAGCCGAAGGCCATGATGCCGACAATATCCCCACGGACATCGCCGGGCTGGACGCATTGGGTGAAAGCATGACGACCTGGGACGATGACGGGAACCTGACACGTTTGGGTTTCCTGCCCTGGCAAAGCAGCAATCTGTGGCATTGGGGTTGGGCCCATGGGGCTACGTTTTACGACGAAGACACCGATACCATCACAGCGGACCAGGATGAAGGGCTGTTGCAGGCCCTGACATGGTTCAAGGGGTATGCAGACAAGTACGACATTGAAAAGATCGATCGCTTCCGCTCCGGTTTTGGGCGCTCCACCATGTCCAGTGACGACCCCTGGTACGTGGGCAAGGTCACGATGCAGATCGATGGCAGCTGGAAACGCAGCTGGATCCCCCGCTACGCACCGGACTTGCAGTATACCGTCGCCAAATCACCCGCCTTGCCTGAGGTCGGGCACACGAGTCTGGTTGAAATAGGCGCCATGTTCAACGTGCCCACAGGTGCCAAGAACCCCGAGGGGGGCTGGAAGCTGGCCCTGGAAATGGCGTCGCCGCAAAACCAGATCGAGTTTGGCAAGCTGGTGGGCGATATTCCCCCGCTGCATTCCGCTGCCCGCGACCCGGATTTCCTCGACTCTTATCCCTACAACGAACTGTTTGTGGAATTGACGGAAACCAGTGGCCGTGCCTGGCCGCGCATTCCTGTGCTCTCCATCTACCAGCAGGAAATGAACCGTATCGTGGATCAGGTCGTACATGACAAGATCGCACCGGAGCAGGCCCTGGTGGAGATGACAGCCAAGGTACAGGACGAATTGAACGACTTCCGACAACAGACAGCGTAAGACTTTGTCCGGAATTCCTGCTTGGCGGCATGGATCCCGACCTCAAGTACACTCGTCTGCCGGTGGCCTGCTGTCTGCCGGCAGACAGTGTCCCCGGGACCCATACCTGTGTCCACTTGGCCAACTTGGGCAGTAGCCGGCCCATAGACCGCCCGTCCCTTTGAGTTCCCCGAAACACCGCGGTGCCCTTTCATGTCATTGCCCCTGTCCCGCCAGGAAAGGCGCCAACTGCGGATTGGGCTCACCTATGCCCTGCCGTGGATTGTTGGCTTTTGCGGGTTTACCCTCTTTCCTGTGGTGATGTCGTTCTATTACAGTCTTCATGTGTACACCACACTGAATCAACCCATGATTTGGGTGGGGCTGGACAATTTCCGGGAACTCCTGCTGGAGGACGAGCTTTTCTGGAAATCACTGTACAACACCGTCTTCATGGTGGTGATTGGAGTCCCCTTTCACATTACCCTCGCCGTCGTGATGGCCCTGGTCCTGAACCTCAACCTCAAGGGCGTATCCGTCTACCGCACAGTCTATTATCTGCCCACCATCGTGCCGGTAGTCGCTACGTCTGTACTGTGGCTGTGGGTCCTCAACCCGGAATACGGCCTGATCAATTCCCTCCTGGACTTGCTGGGTATCCACGGTCCAGGATGGCTGGCCATTCCGGAATTGGCCAAGCCGGCCCTCATCATTATGGGTATCTGGACCATTGGCGGGACCGTCGTGATTTTTCTGGCCGGTTTGCAGGATATTCCGGCCCAGCTGTATGAAGCTGCCATGATTGACGGTGCCGGTGTCCTGGCACGGGTACGGCACGTCACCTTGCCTATGCTCTCGCCTGTCATTTTCTTCAATGTCATCATGGGTCTGATTGGCGGCTTTCAGATCTTCACACAGGCTTTTATCATGACCCGGGGCGGTCCGTTGGACGCCACCCGTTTCTATGCCCTTTACTTGTATGAGAACGCCTTCGAGCATTTCAAAATGCCTTATGCCTCCGCTATGGCCTGGATCCTGTTTCTCATCGTGATGGCAGCTACCCTGGCTGTGTTCAAGAGTTCAGCCCGCTTTGTCTATTACGAGGGGGAAGAATCCCGATAGGCCCATGCATTGTCTTGCCCGGGTTTTGCCATGACATCGTCCACGCGACAGCGTGCACGTCCCTTCCTGCCCGCTTCCCGGTCTTCCCAGCAGCTGCTGGGTGCGGTGCTGGGGCATACATCGCTCCTCCTGTTCGGGATAGCTTTCTTTCTGCCCTTTTTCTGGCTTGTCTCCACTTCCTTCAAGGAACTGGATCAGATCTTCAAGTTGCCGCCCGTATGGCTTCCCGATCCCGTACGGTGGCAAAACTATCCGGAAGCGCTCGGCTACTTCCCTTTTCTCAAGCAATTGCAAAACACGCTGATCATTGCCCTGTCGGCAGTGAGTTTGACCCTGATTTCCAGTACCTTGGTGGCATACAGTTTTTCGCGCCTGCAATGGCCCGGACGCAACATCCTGTTTTTCCTGATGCTGTCCACCATGATGTTGCCCTACCAGGTCACCATGGTGCCTCTGTTCATCATTTTCCGGAAGCTGAAACTGGTGAACACCTTCATGCCGCTCATTATCCTGCACGCGTTCGGTGTGCCCTTCTTCATATTCCTGCTCCGCCAGTTCTTCCTGGGCTTGCCCCGTGAGCTGGACGATGCCGCCACGATCGACGGGTGCTCGGCCGCCGCCATTTTGTGGCGTATCATTCTGCCGCTTTCCAAACCCGCCTTGGCGACTGTAGCGCTCTTCCAGTTTCTCAACAACTGGAATGACTTTTTGGGACCGTTGATCTACCTCAATGACCCGGACAAGTACACGCTTTCCCTGGGCATCCAGGTCTTCGCCAGCACGTCCGGTGTGCATTGGGGGTGGATGATGGCCGTAACCACTGTCCTGACGATACCTGTGATTACCCTGTTCTTCTTTACGCAGCGAACCTTCATTCAAGGCATTGCCCTCACCGGCATCAAGGGCTGAACCACCGCCCTGGTCACAGGATGCAGCCGCCGTTACACCCGGGATGATGCGTACTTCCCCGTCAAGACAAGTCCGGGGCTGCCCGGACAGCAGATCAGCCTGAACTCCGTCTGCCCGGATTTCACGTGTTTACAGGAGATCCCCCATGTCCGAACGTCACACCCTCGCCATCGGTATCCATTACGAATATCCTTTCGGGGGGATGGCCAAGCGTCCCGAGTGGTTGCCTGCCGGCCCTGCAGATTACCGGCGCGATCTTGCCATGATCAAGGATACGGGATTCGACTCCCTGCGCATCCGCATCGGCCTGGACAGCGATCTGGACGACGTGGGCAATCTCCTGGACATTTGCCATGAGCTGGAAATCTGGGTGCTCTACGGCTTCGCCACGTTCTATGTCCACAACGATTTCATCGCGGAGTTTCCTGACTGCAAGTCTCTGGACCGGCAGGGTGTCGCCTATCCGCTGCATCCCCATGACTACCGGTGGCAGCGGTGCTGCATCAATCACCCCGAATATCGCCGCCGACGCAATCAACTGTTGGCCGACAGTGTAATCCGATTCCGGGATCATCCCGCAGTCGTCGATTGGGACGTACATAACGAACCTCATCTGGGACCCGGCGCATATCCATGCTACAACCCGCATACGCTCGCGGTCTACCGTTCCTATTGCGCAGACCGTTTCGCCAGCTGGCAGGCAATGAACGAACGCTTTGGGCTTGCCGGCGACCGGTTCGACACGCTGGAACCACCCCGGACACCGGATGAGGCACCCGACAGCTATTGGCGTTTCTGGCGGGAATTCATGTCCTGGAATCTGAGTGAATTCCTGCTGGAAGGCATCCATATCATCCATACCCATGCCCCGCAGGCCAGGGCCAGCTACAACTTCACCTATCCGTGGACGCCAAACCGCACAGGACAGGACTGGTGGACCATGCCTCGGCTGGACTACGCCTCAACCAGCCTGTACCGCGGTTCTGACGAACGTACCGCCTCTTCTGCCGGATCCAGCCTGTCCCTGCTGAAAGCACTGGCCGGCGACAAGGAGACCTGGGTGACGGAATTCCAGGGAGGCCCCTTCCGCCAGGACTGTCTGTGGCGCGGGCATCAGCTGGAAGCGGAGATCAATCAAGTGTTCAGTCACGCCATCAGGGCCCTGTACATCTATCGCTGGGATCCATTGCTGGCGGGCGCCGAACCCTGGATCAACGGCCTGATCGACGTGGACAACTATGATACCGAAAAGCGGCTGCGGACACGGGACGTCATTGCGGAGCTGCGTCCCGATCAGCATATCGTGGCCACGGGTCACAACGTCAAGCCGCGCATAGGTATTCATCTGACACGGGCCTGCCTGTGGGAAGCCTCCCTGAAGGGCATTCCGCTCAATGAAATCACCACCGGACTCTACGCCCTGTTTCTGGATCTGGGATTTGAAGTCACATTCCTCACGGAACCGGTAACCGCAGAACCGGATGCAGATCTGGTATGCGTCCCCTATGTGCAGGGCCTGCTGGATACAGAATGGCAGATCCTGCAGGATTTCATGCACGCTGGCGGCCACGTGATTGCCGAACTGCCCATGAACAGCCTAACGGACTGCCAGGAGGCCGGCAGCCGCCTGCAACTGGCGTGCCGGGAATGGATCCAGCCCATCTACTTCATTGCCGGCTGGAGCCTGACAGACAGACAACAGGCATTCGGTGGCTTTGCCTTTCATGATCGTGTACTGCTGGATCACTGCAACGGCGAAATCTTCGCCACCTTTCGTGACAACGATGAGCCTGCCCTGATTGCCGCTGGCCCGGACGGGCGGTTGCTGATACCCACTTTTGCGCTGGGCCGTTCCTATGTCTCGTCTTTCCATCACAGCCTGCGCCATTTGTTGCGGTCCTGGCTGCCCGCTGCCCTGGAACCGGACATTGTGGTCCAGGGCGTTCCGGATGAATACCGTGCCTTGATGGAAGCACGCATCGTGGAGAGCGAAGCGGGTACCCTGCTGTTTGTGATCAATCGTTCCGGGTATGCCTGGGAAGTGACAGTCACACCCCGTGGTTATGAAGCCGCCACGGTCCAGCTGCCCACGCATGGCGCGGTACGGACTCGCGTACAAAGGCAACCCTGACGGTGCTGCATGACAGGTGAGGGCAGGCACCGCATGGCATCCACCGGGCACAATCTGTAATCGCTTTCTGTCAGGAGCACAGCAACGACAAGCCTGTTACGCGCGGTACAGGCAAGGGAGATGGAACTGAATTCCAGCTCCAGGCCTTTCTGCAGCGGCGACGAGCCCAACCGGGCTTGGTCCATCAAGCTGAAGGGAACGGGATTGCCCGTCTGACACGCGCCGGTGCATACATCCGGTCCCGAATCACCGCAGGACGCGGAGTCCGGTTAGTTCACCCCAGGGCCAGGGCAACGCCGCCCGTCTCCCGCAACAGGTCATCTGCAGCGGCATGACGGGCGGTGCCAGCCAGTTCTTTATGTCAATAACAAGGCGGGGCGTGGAAGGTCAGCAATCCTGTCAACTTGCCAGAGCATCCGGGTACTGATGCCAATCGCGGGACATATAGCCTGTGCAGTACAAGACCCTGTGACCGCAGCGGACGAGCTCAGACCGCTTCTTCTGCCAAAGCTTCCCGCAGTCCTTCGTCACGGGCAATCGTCTTGACGGGCATCCGCTGCCAGAAATATTGCAGATCGGGATCGTTCCAGCCTTCATAAATCTCATCCCAACCCAGCCGCCCGTAGTGTGGCTCCAGGCCATCGGCGACAATCGGCTGGGACAAGGCAGAATAGCGGTAATCCACCGAGACGCGAACCCCGCTTTCGGACACGTTGGGCAGCGCCTTGTGCACGGTATGCGAGTGAAACAGCAGCAGATCCCCTACCTGATAGTCAATCGTCACCCATGCGTGGTCCAGCTTGTCGGTATCGATGCCCATGCCGCCCGGACCCTGTGCATCATGGACACGGTAAAGTCCGGCTTTGTGTGATCCCTTGAGCACAGCCAAGCCCCCCAGGACACGCGGGCAGTCCATCAGGGGAAACCAGCCTGTAAACGTTTCTGCAACGCCCTGGATCAGAGGAAAATCCTGGTGTGGCGGGGTCGCGAAGTATTCGGTCCTGGGGAAACTGATGCGGCCAATGTTCCGTGGATGCACGAGGACCGGCTCACCCATGATCTGCACCAGGGGCTCCAGAATAGAGGTGTGATGGGCCAGGGCATGAAACGACTCCAGCTTTTGCCAGGGATCGTATACATCCCAGAAGCGATCGTCGCCCTCTACCACCGGTGGATCGATCAGGATCTTGCCATCAGCATCCACCCAGGCCTGTTCCTGGCAGAGCGCCCAAATCTGATCGTACACGTGTGTTATGGTGTCAGTGGGGATACGATTGCGGAAGAACAGGTACCCATCTTCGGCCAGGCGGTCCTGCAGTACCTGGACATTGCCTACATCGGGTTCCGAATCCCAGAATTCACTGAATTGTTCCATCAGAGTACTCCTCGTTGTTGCTATCACGGCCGAAGCGGCCGTTCTCCTGCAACTGGTTCACCCACAGCTTGGCAGGATCATGACAGTTGGCATCAGGGCAGTGCCCCTTCTTCCAATTATATTCCAGGCCATCGCCTGTAGCCTTGTGCCATGCAGCCGTTCCCCGTACTACAGATCAGGCAACAGCAGGAAAACGGGCAGGCAAGAAACAGCCAGGAATTCCTGATACTGAACCGGGACGGTTCAGGCCTGGTCAAGGGCCAGCATAAGAACAGGAGGTCCGGAGCACAGCGGCACATACGGGCTGTACGGTCGGGATCGGGCACGCAAGGGACCTGTATTGCCTGTACAGGCTGTGGCCACTCTGTGGCCCCTGGCCCCAAGCACCATAATATCCTTGCGCCCGTATCCGAGACACTGCCTGAATTGTGCTTGGCTACCCCCAAGGTAGCGTGATAATGTGCCAGCAGGGACTGTATCGGACCAGCAAGGACATCCGGCTGGCACAGGGTTGAAAGTACAGGCACCGTACAGGAGGTTGGTTCCATGGCAGAAGTGGTAGGCGGCATTCTCGGTGGTGTGGGGCTCCTCTTTGTAGGTATGTGGTTACTGTCCGAGAACTTGAAGACATTGGCGGGACCACGTCTGCGCATGTTGGCCAGTCGGTTGGCCAATAACCGATTTGCCGGGTTCGGCTGGGGCACGCTCGCCGGTGCCATGACGCAGAGTTCACCGGCCGTGACGTTCATAACGATCAGCATGCTGCGCTCCGGCTTGATTTCACCCCAGCAGGCCTATCCCATTGCGCTGGGGGCACAGCTCGGCGTAGGCCTGATTCTGTTCATCGTTACCGTGGACATCAAGGTCGTCGCGCTATTCGGGCTCGGTCTGGGCGGCATCATCGTAACGCGCCTGAATCAGGCCAATTACCGTGAGGCAGGCGCGATGCTGTTTGGCCTGGCTGCCCTGCTGTTCGGATTGGTGCTGATCAAGGAATCAGCGGCCCCCTTAACGGCACAGGCCTGGTTCCAGGCCGGGCTGGACATTTCCACCCGTTCCCTCCTGCTGTCGCTGGTGCTCGGTGCCCTGCTCACCTTTATCGTGCAGGCTCTGGTCCCGGTTGTCGCCTTCGGCATCGGCCTGGCAGCCGCACAGCTGGTGGGTGTAGAGCAAGTGCTGATGTACATTTACGGCTCTTACATGGGGTTGGGCATCAGTGTACTGGTACTTTCAGCCAACATGCGCGGTACCGCCCGCCAGTTGGGCATGTTCTGGGCGTTCCAGTGCTTTTTTTCGGTCGTGATCATGGTCCTGCTCCTCTACCTCGAGGTATATCTGGATATTCCCCTGGTACTGGCAGCAGTCACCGCACTGGATATAGGGCTTGGCCCCCAGATGGCACTGGCCGTCATCCTGTTTGGCATGCCTTCCCGGCTCGTGGTGCTGTCTGCTCCTGACTGGACGATGCGGCTGTTTTCCCGCTTCTGGCCTGCGAGTACCGCAGAGGCAATGTCCCGGCCCCAGTTCATTCACGATCAGGCCATGGACGACATCGAGACGGCCCTCGATCTGGCCCATCTGGAGCAAAGGCGGATATTGACCATGTTCTCCGACTACCTGGACATGGCCCGCACCGGACAATCCGCCGGGAGCCTGAGCAGCTCCGTAACCGCAGTCAACGCCCGGATCGATGAATTTCTGAACGAGGTGGGCCGACAGAATCCCGGCCAGAGCAGTGAACGCCGCAATGCTGTGCTGAGTCGGCAGAAGCTGATCACCTGGCTGGAAGAGCAGTTCCTGGCCATACCCGAATGCCTGCAGGAGCTCCCGGCAGACCCGGATCTGGATACTTTCCAGATGAGTGTGGTGGAGGGCACGGATGCCTCCTTCCTCATATTTCTGGACGCACTGGAAAGCGACGACACCGAATCCTGGGAATTCGCCGAACAGTTGATGGGGGATCGCCGGGCCCTGATGCAGAAAGTACGGGCACGGTATCTGGCCCTGATCCCGGAGGACGACAATGACCGGCAACGTGTCATTGTAGAGACGACCAACGCCGTGGAGAACATATTCTTCCTGTTGGCACAGTTGACCCGCGATTTTCGGGATGTAGACAGCCACGCACCATCTCCTGCTATCCCTACCTGACGGAAGCGCCAGGAAACCTGGCTGCCATGCCTGGCCCGCGCAAGAGGCATGTTGGCTGCTGACAGAACCCGGCAGATTGCTCTTCCCAGTGTGTTGCTGCTTACGCTATGCGTTCATAAACAGAGATATGCTTGGTACTGACGGCCGTATAGGGCGATCGATCCCAGTCATGCCACCGCGCCCGCAGACGCATGCCCGCCAGTTGCGCCATGAGATCCAGTTCGGAAGGCCAGGCGTAACGCAACTGCACCGGATAGAGTTCGGTGCCCGTGCTGCCAATGCGCAGGTGCCGGGCATAGATGTGCTGATTGGCCATATCGTGCCGTGCCGCGTCAAGTTCTACCGTGTCCACATCGACATTGACCACACTCAGGTTCTGGCCGTGCACAAAGTGAGCCAACTCGGGTATGAAAGCCTCGATCAGGCACACCCCTCCAGCACGGAGATGGTCTCTTACGCAGCGGAAACAATTGACCTGGGCCTCTTGCGTCAACAGGGCAAAGAAGGTATTGAAGGGGGACTATATACGTACCCACACCACGCAGTGTGGACAGGAGACGACAAGCTAGCATAGGGCATGAACATAGAAGAGATTAGGGTGCACCGGGGTATCACCTTGCGGGTGCGGCCGGGCAGTAGAGCCAAGCACAACAAGATGATGCGCATTGCCGGGGCCTGTCGCAAGGTTTGGAATGAGGGGCTGGAAATCTGCGCAAGGCAATAGCAGGACTTCAAGGCTGGCAAAGGCGATAAACCTAACGTTACACACTTCGGCCTGAACAATCTGTACGTACAAATCAAGCAGGAATTACCCTGGTTGGGGGCATTGCCTAGCCATACGGTGCGATACGCCCTGAAACACTTGTCGGAAGCCTACAAGCGGTTCTTTGGGGGCGCGGGGCGTCCGGTCTGGAAGCGTAAATTCAAGGACACGCCTAGATTTACCGTGCCCGGCAATATCAAGATCAAGGGCAAGAAGATCTACATTTCCAAGCTTGGGCGGGTGAAGTTGACAGGCAAGAATCCGTACGCCGATTGTAAACCCAGTCAAGCCACGTTTAAGTATGAGGCGGGCAACTGGTATGTGTCCATCCTGTATGAAGTACCGGATCATCGGCCGATCAGACCGGGTAAACCTATTACTCCTGTAGGCATAGACCGGAACGTGGGGCAGGTGTGGCACTAAGTACAGGGGATATGTATGCATTGCCAAGTCTGTTGACCCTGGACGCCAAACTGCGCAGACTGCAGAAGAAGTTGGCGCGTCAAGAGTTCAAGAGCAACGGTTGGCAACACACTAAGCTACGTATCCAGAAGATATACAGGGAGATGCGGAATGTCATAAAGGACTGGTGTCACCAGACCAGTCGCACCATCGCTGACATACACGATCTAGTCATCTTTGAGGACCTGAACATTCAGGGTATGACGCGGAGTGCCCGTGGCTCCAAGGATAAACCCGGCAAGAATGTAGCTCAGAAAAGAGGATTGAATCGTGCTATCTTGCGCAGTGGTTGGGGATGGCTGGAAAGGTATATGAGTTACAAGACTTATACGGAAAAGATAGATTCCAAGTACACGTCACCAAAGTGTCATAACTGTGGGGTTGTACGTAAAGCTAACCGCAAATCCCCGTCTGTTTACCATTGCGGTAAATGTGATGTGGAAAAGAACGCTGATATAAACGCGGCTTTGAACATACGGGATAAATGGTTAGGTAAGAATATGGCGTCCGGGGACGGCGCAACTGCAGGTGGAGGTGGCAGCGTAGGCTGGCCTGTGAAACCTGAAAATGTGTACGGTGAAGCATCGCGGCCTGCGGGCGTGGGTGGGTACGTATATAGTCCCCTATTGAAGATGACGTAAACAAGGCCCAACCGGCCTTCAACCTGAAAATTGGCGAAGTCACCGATGACAACAGAAATAGCACTGCCACCAGGCTTGGCGCGCATTTGCTTCACCATCTCGCCAGAGGAATCAATGCCGCTAACCGCTACGCCGTGCCGGACCAGGGGCAAGGCAATCCTGCCTGTACCAATGCCCAACTCCAATGCATCCGCATGGCCTGTCAGATCTGCCAAGACACTTGCAACCCGTTCCACATTGGAATCTGCGGGGTATGTCTCATCATAGATTGCGGCGATCCTGTCACCATATGTAGCCGCGCCAAAGCTCTTCATGCGTTAGCCTCCTGTCAGGAAAAACAGGCATTGTAGCACATCGGCCAGGGCATGCCTTGGGGCTATGCGTTTATGACGGGACCGACGCATTCCATAGTGTGGTATATAGCCCCCGTGTGCGGTTGCCGCTGTAGCCAAGTACTGCGCCATGGGCTGCAACCCGGCAGGGGCTGGGCTCAATTGAACTGAGCCACCAGTGCGCCCAGTTCGTCTGACCATGTATCAAACCTTGCGCCCTGCCGGCACAAGTCGATCACATCTTCCCATAGCAGGGTAACCCCCTCGGCAAATCCTTGCCTGCGGGTGTCAAAGACATCGTTCTGTCCAACGTTTACAGGTATAAACGGCAAGTCAATCCACGTGTCCGAATTGGGGGGGCCTTGCGGGCGTAACACAGCAGCACGTGCCGATAAGGGACGTCACCGTCGGGGCGCGGAAACCGTGTGGCTTGCAACGTATGTACCAAGGCGTGAAACTGCTTGTGTGTGTACTTGGATATGTCCTGTGTGACTGCGAACCGGGTGCCGTGCACGTGCGTGAACAGGTGGTGTTGACCCCGCAAGGGATTGACCTCCGTAACCAACCAGCGCTTGTAGTGTGCGTCCGGGACCCAGTCGGACGGTCGTATCATGTTGAGCAATTTCACCAACAGGCTGTGTGACCCTACCAACAGGGGATTGAGTGCCAGTGTGCAGCCGGGTTCCAAGAGGCGTTGGACAGACGCTCCGAACAGGAAGTGCAAAGTCCATGCCGCGGCTGCCAAAACCGTTCCTCACCGCTCAGGCCGTCTAGGGGCTGTATATCTTCCAGCATAGCAACATTTCCTGTTTTCTGTTGGGGCATGAGGCATACATGCGCGTGTCACCGGGGACGGCGTGGGCCAGACCTGCATGAGGACCCTCACCCTAAGGCATCCACATCAGGGCAACCAGGCAAGCCAACCCCGACAAGGCGTGCCGCAAGGGCATGAGCCTGCTACAGACAGTACGCAAATGCGGTGACGACTTCAAAGCCGAAGCGTGCCGTCGCAGGCCCCACGGCATGCGCTGTCCCTGTTGCGATAGCGGCAACGTATCGCCTCGGTCCATGGAACACAAGACACCCGTGTATCGCGGCAACCCCTGCAAGTGGGATGGCACCGTCAAGATTCGGCGCCATTATACACACCACCAAGCCGTCATTGTCCAAGTGGGCCATTGCGCGCTACATCAGCAGCAGCAACCGGAAAAGGCGTGTCCAGCAGACAACGGCACCGCACGCCCCGGGCGTAACACAGAAGACCGCCCGGCACTCGGTACGTCCCATCTGTGAAGCCTGGAACGATGCCATGTCCGTGTGCAATGGCTCCGTGGAAGCCGATACGACCGGCGTGGGCGGCAAGGCGAAGAACAAACACACCGGCAACAAGCTGTGGACCGGACGTGGGACTGGAGGCAAGACGGTGATAGTCGGCGTCAAGGACAGGCCGACCAAGCGGGTAAACGCAACGGTAGTGGCAAGGATGGTATACGACAATCCGGCAACCAGTCTGTCTCCTGTCCAAGCAGTTCACACAGCTTGGACAGGGCATAGCGTGCCCTATCCGGCTTGTCCGCCTTGCCTGCCCGATATAGCTTGTAATGTATTTGAACACGCCCAAGTGTTTCGTTGTGCGTCCAACAGCAAGCACCCGTCCACTGGTACATTTTGATGTGGTTGGCGAGTGAACCCGGATGTACCCGGCAAATCACGCCCCGGTGGGTTTCAGTCATGTGGGATCCTGTGTTTGGCCAATGACTTGATCATACCCCCGTGCAAGTTCGTCACACTCTACGCCGCCGGTGTGAACTCGTATGTAATGCCCCTGCTATACCACGACCAGCTCAACGTCCAGCAAACGGGCCAGCTTGCGAAGCTTTGAGGCCTGATGACCCATGCCCAGGGCTACATGATGGGTAGGCCCTTCGACGATCCAGTCGTTCATGAAGTCGGTAATGGACTTGCGCCACCGAATGCGTGAGTTGGTGTTGCCAATCTGGAGTGTGGGCCCGGCCACGGATTCGCCTTCCGCAGCCAACATCTTGAATTTGCCTGCGGCCGTCTGGGTCAGACAGAGAATGGTGACAGGCCCCAGCCGTACCTGGAACTCGACCGAAAGACCGTAGCCGCGCTTGCCATGAAACAGTCCCAGGCCACGCAACATGGGCTTGGTGGCACTGATGGCTATATGGCCCGGCCCGTCATGTCCCATGAGCAGAATGTCATCTGCAAAATCCATGGAGTAGAACTCCGTGTAGGAACCCCCGGCTCCCAGGCGATCCATGATGAGCATGGCCACGCAGGTCTTGAGATCGCCCTCGCCCGAGGCAGGTATGCCCCGTGCGGTAAGCAGGGAATTGCCCACGATCAGGCTTGCGCCCAGCTCCTCATTGGCATTGCCGGCCAGACCCCGGTAGTAGTATGTCAGTCCATCCAGGGCAAAATCGGACACAAGGGCGTCCAGTCCACAGGCCACTTTGGCAGACCAGGCCAGGCCCTCATCGGTAACCGCCATGGAAATCTTGTCCTGGCCCGGCTGCATAAACTGGAACGTATCCCGGATCTCGGCGATCTTGGCATCCAGGGCAACGGGCGACACGGCCTCTACCCGTTCGTGCAGATCATCCATTTCGAGCACCTCGATGTGCAGTCCCAACTGCCCATGGTGCATGGCGAAATCCGAATACATGTCAATCATGCCCGGATAGGTATGCCCCAGAAAACCGATACGGCCGTACGAGAGGCCCCGCATGACGGCAGCCGACTGTATCCATTCCCGGATCTCGGCAAAGGCCGACTCGTGATGGCGGTCCAGGGCACTGCCCGCAGGTTTGAGCAAACCTGTCACCATATTGAACTGGATGCCGCTGCGGACAAACGCGTTGGCGATCTCGGGCGCACTGCAGGCACTGCAATGGGCCAGCCATTCCCCGGTATCCGTGTTGGGATAATCCAGAACCGGTGCGGGTTGCAAATTCAGAATCAAGACCGGTGCCCGGCGCCGCTGTACGGCCGGCAGTACCTGGGACGAGGTCGCGTAGGTGCCGACATAGCAGATGATGAGATCTACGTTGTGGGTGGCGAAGAGGTCCCCGGCGACCTGGGCACGGGGTGCCGTATCTACCAGACCTGCCGACACCACTTGCGCCCCCATGTCCCGGATCTTCTGCTCCACGAACGCCTGATAGCCCTCAAGACGTTCCTTGAGACCTTCAAACTGGGGCCAATATGCGGCCAGGCCAATGCCGAAAACGCCTACACGGACCTGGTGGGATGTTGGATCATTCATGTTTTGTCTGTTCCCCAAATTCTGAATCTGTCTGCCCAAAAGTATTCATTTCCAAACCCAAACAGGCCATGGTGCATTCCCTGCCCCGGGCGCTGGCAGGTCCTGACCACATGGTCAGGCAAGCGGAGATGGTACAGATTGTATGAGGGTTTGCCTGGAGGAACCCATACAGCCAGCGGACGTTGACACAACGCCGCCGCCTGCCCTGGCGATCAATCCAGATGAAACACTTCCTGCAATTCCACCATCATCTTGTCCGCGTGAGCCCCCGTACCCTCAAAGAAGGGAGCCATCAGATCCTGCCATTTGGCATTGATTTCTTCCTTGTCCATACCCGCCAAAGCCTCTTCCAGGCTGTGGGGCGTCTCAAAATAGCCGAACAGGAGACCATCGTCCCGCATGAACAGGGAATAGTTGTGCCAGCCCGTCCGGGTCAGGGCCGCCTGCATCTCCGGCCACACATTCACGTGATGCGCCTTGTATTCCTCTATCCGGTCTTTCTTCACTTTCAGCAAGAATCCCACACGATTCATGGCAGTGCCTCCTTACATGCTCCACGGAAATGCCCTGCGGATGATGCCCAGCCGCCATACGGTCAGCGGACAAACGCCGCGGCCACGCCACCATCTACGGTCAGGGCCCCGCCCGTCGTGCGGGACGCCCGCGGTCCCGCCAGAAAGGAGATCGCCTCGGCGATATGTTCAGGGGCCACATTCACTTTCAGTGTAGTGCGCTGGCGGTAAAATTCATCCAGTTCTTCAGGGGCGATACCATACCCTGCCGCCCGCGCATTGCGCCAGCCGGCGTCCCAAATACCGCTGTCCTGGATCACGGCGTCCGGCAGGACCGAATTCACGCGAATGCCGTGTGCTCCGCCTTCCTCGGCCAGACAGCGGGCCATATGCAGTTCGGCGGCTTTGGCAGCACTGTACACCGATACATTCTTCCCGGCGTACACGGCGTTCTTGCTGACCACGTAGATCAGGCTGCCCCCCATACGCTGGCGCTTCCAGAGGGCAAAGGCCGCGCGACTGACGTGGAAATACCCCTTGGTCAACAGATCCATGGAGTGCTCCCATTGCTGATCCGAGGTTTCTTCAATGGGAGCCGCAATGGCAATGCCCGCGTTGCTCACGACAACGTCCACCCCGCCATAGGCCATGACGATCTCGTCGAAGGCCCCGTTCACGGCACCGGGATCGGTAACGTCACAGTGCACGGCCAGGGCCCGCCCTTGTCCATGACGCGTGCAGATGTCATCCGCAACGGCTTGGGCTCCTTCGAGATTGATGTCCATAATGGCCACGTGCGCGTCATCGGCGGCCAGGCGCAAGGCCGTGGCCCGGCCAATGCCGGACGCCCCGCCGGTAACGCACGCGATCCGGCCGGCCATCTCCCGGGGCGGGGGTTTCAGGGACAGCTTGTACAGTTCAAGGGGCCAGTATTCGATGCCGTAGGCTTCGGCAGGGGTGAGGCTGATGAAACGATCCACCGCCTGCGAGCCGGTAATGACCGGAATGGCACGGTGGTACAGCTGATTGCTGATGTCCGCCGCCATAGCATCCGCCCCCGTCGTGATCATGCCCAGACCCGGAATCAGGATGACCCGCGGATAGGGGTCCGTCATGGTGTCGTCGGACGTACTGTTGTCATTGAAGTAGGTTTCATAATGGGCCACGAATTCGCCCATCTCATGGCGAATGCGGGCCAGCAGGATATCCACATCCTCGCCCACTTCCGGCTGCCACTGCACAAACAGGGGCAGGCGCTTGGTGTGCACCAGATGGTCCGGACAGGCGGCGCCGATCTGGGTCACTTCGGCACAGCCTTCCGTCGCCAGAAAGGCCATGACGTCATCACTGTCATCGACCTTGAGCACCGCAGGCCGATTCTGGCTGACCAGACCGCGCACCACGGGCAGAATCCGTGTCCAGGTGTCTGCCGGCAGCGCAGGTCGGCTAACCGGGTGAACAGACGGGGGTTTGGATTGCAACGCGGCGGCAATGTAGTCCTCGGCTTCCTGGATGATATCCATGGTACTTTCATAACAGGACAGGGACGTTGCCCCCCAGGTAACCAGGCCATGTTTGCCCATGATCACGCATTCCGCTTCCGGATGGGCGCGAATGCCTTCGCCAATCCACTTGCTGAGAGTAAAGCCGGGTCGGATGTAATCCACCCAAATCATGCGTTCCCCCCAGATTTCCCGGCAGACGGCTTCGCCATCCGGCAGGCAGGCCAGACTGATCACCGCATCCGGATGGGTATGATCCACGTGGACGGCCGGGGTGAAGCCGTGCAGCAGCGTTTCAATCGACTGCCGGGGACGATTCAGGGCATGTGTGGTATGCGAGAGATAGGCCACCATCTCTTCGTCACTCATCTCGTCCCGCGCCATCAGGGGCTGGATCTCGTCCAGGCGCAAGCCGGCGAAGCCCTGCTCGGTGATGGTGGCGACGTCACTGCCCGACCCCTTGACCCACAGTACCGTTACCGTGCGTCCAAGGTGATCTGTCTCCTGCAGCTTGACGCTGGTATTGCCCCCGAAGATATTGCACACACTGCGATCCTGTCCCAGGATCCGGCTGCGATAGACCAGCCCGTCCAAGTCCGGGAGGGCAGCCGCGTCATTGTCATTCCATAGATTCGTAGGCATGGCTTCTCCGGTATGCTGGATGCATGTCAGGTTGTGGAAGACGAATGGTTCGGGCCCGGGTCTGCGAACATGGCACGTCGGAGACCGGCCAGGGCCGGAAACATCTGGCTGGGGTAAAGGGACACCTTGCCCAGCAACTCGGCCAGCACCTGCACTTCGGCCGCATGCTCCATCCGTTCCAGATGAATCAGGGCTTCGTCAAGATGCCGGCCCACGGTCAGGCTGCCATGATTGCGCAGGATCAGGGCGTCATGCTCCTGGATGAGTTCCCGGATAATGCGGGCGTCATCGGCGGACGAGGGCAGTCCGAAGTCACTGGTAGGGACATGCCCCAGGGCGACGGCCACCTCAGGCACCATAAGGGGCTGCAACGGCTTTTCCGCCACACTGAGGGCAATGGCGTAAACGGGATGGGCATGCACGACGGCCCGCATGTCCTGCCGCACTTTCAGGGCCTCCACGTGCATAGGAGTTTCGGACGAAATCCGGAGGGAGGGATCGGCAGCCGGTTCCAGCACGGCGCCCTCGGTGCTCACGACAAACAGATCATCCACCACCATGCGCCCTTTGCACAGGCCCGACGGCGTGATCAGAATGCGCTCTGCGTCCAGGCGGACCGAGATGTTGCCATTGTTCGCGGACAGGAAACCCTTGGCATAGCCTATGCGCCCTGCTTCCACAATAGCTTCGCGCAACCGGCTTTCGTCAGCATTGGCATCAAAACGGAGTATGTTCCTGTCTGGTTGCTGGTTGCTAGCACCACGCCCATAACTAGGCATCGTTATGGTCCTCCTTGCAGTGCTGGAAACCTTCTGGTGATGGCTACCCGGTTGCAGGACACCAACATCACTGATAGCCTCCGCTGATGGTCGTAAGGCCTCTTTCGTCCCGGATTTTTTCCTCGTAGCCGCTGGCAAAATAGGCGGCTATGGGATCTGCAGGTACATCCAGCTCCCGTCGCACCTGCTCCAGCAGTGGCCGCACGTCCGTCCGGCTGGCATCCGTCAGCAGGTGGTGCGCCAGCAGTACTTCCCCATGCAGCTGCAGTTCCCTCAGCTCCGCCCGGGGCACCAGCAGGGACTTCGCAAACGCCTCCTGGCAATTGAGCACGGACAAAATCATCGGCGCCAGTTTGCCTTCCACATTGTGCGCCTGATCGATCATGTACGCTACATTGGCCGCACCCTCTTGCATATGGGGTTCCGGGCTGTGGGCTGCGGCATTCAGCTCGTTGTAAATCAGGAACAGCTCGTAGGGATTGACGGAACCCACGATCAGATCGTCGTCGGCATACTTGCGGTTGTTGAAATGAAAGCCGCCCAGCTTGCCCTCGTCCAGCAGAAAGGTCACGATCTGCTCGATGTTCACGCCCTGGGCATGGTGTCCCAGATCCACAAGTACCTGGGCCTGGTCACCCAGCTTGCAGCTCCAGGCGTAGGCAGTGCCCCAATCCGGCACGTCGGTACTGTAGAAGGCAGGCTCGAAGAACTTGTACTCGATCAGCATGCGGCTGTCGGCCGGCAGGTGTTCGTAGACCGTACGCAGATGGTTTTCAAAGCGGCGCTTGCGCTGCAGCAGAGAATCCTGTCCGGCGTAGTTGGTGCCGTCAGCGAACCACAGGCTCAGAATGTCGCTACCCGTGCGGCGCATGATGTCGCAGCATTCCAGAATGTGGTCCAGACCCTGCTCCTGAACGCCCGGATCGGGATTGCCCAGGGAGCCCAGGCGGTACTCGTCGTCCTGGAACACGTTGGGATTGATCGCCCCGATGCCAATGCCACGGTCCGCGGCGTACGCCTTGACGGCATCGTAGTCGCCGTCTTCCGGTTTGTCCCAGGGGATGTGCAGCGCGACGGTGGAGGCAATCCCCGTCATTTTGTGCACCATGGCAGCGTCATCCAGCTTTTGGGGCGTCGTTGCGGCCGCACCGGGCCAGGGAAAAGCCTTGAAGCGGCTGCCACTGTTGGCATAGCCCCAGCTGGGCGTTTCAATGTGATGCGCCTTGATGGCTTCCTTCAGGGCATCCACGTCAAAGCCGCGTGCCGTCAGGTCATCGGCCAATTGGTTGTACGCTGCGGTTGTTGCGGGCATGGGTATTTCCTGTAGCTGAGGGCGAAACGGCGCAAGCTAGGCTGCAGAGAGTGCCGGGGGCTGTGCGACCAGGGCCTGCAAGGCGGCATAACGATCGTCCCAGTAGGCTCGATCCGAAGCCTGCAGGGAAGGCTCGAAGGTCTTGAGACGGGAAGACTGGCGGACCACGTCGCCTATCTCCCGGAATGAATCGATCTGGCCACTGGCTACCGCCTGGACCATAATGTTGCCGGTAGCGGTAGCTTCGGCCGGGCCCGCTATCACAGCCCGTCCTGTGGCATCCGCCGTAGCCTGATTGAGCACGTCATTCCGGGAACCACCTCCTACCACATGAATCGGGTGCAGTTCCCGGTGCAGGGTTTCCTCCATGCGCTCCAATACCCACCGGTATTTCAGGGCCAGGCTGTCCGTAATACAGCGCAGGATTGACGGCACGGTATCGGGCACGGGTTGGCCGGTTTGGGTACAGAAAGCCTGAATCCGGGCCGGCATGTCGCCCGGGGCCAGGAAGAGCTCATGGTCCGGATCGATTACGGATGCGGTCCGGGTGACCTGCTGGCTCAGAGCGCTCAGCTCCGGGTAGGTATACGTGGTACCCTGGCGCTCCCAGGTCCGACGGCACTCCTGCAGTAGCCACAGGCCCATGATGTTCTTGCAGAAACGGAAGGTACGCCCTACCCCCCCTTCGTTGGTGAAGTTGTGTGTCAGCGCCTCTGTCCCCAGAATCGCTTCCGGCACCACGACCCCCATAATGGACCAGGTACCCGAACTGATCCAGATACAATCCGGGTTGCTGGCGGGAATGGCGGCCACGGCCGAACCGGTGTCATGGCAGGCGGGCGCAATCACGGGCAGGGGTGCCACATCCAGTTCCCGGATAACGGATTCATGCAGGGTGTCCAATTGGGTACCCGGATGCACAATTTCCTGGAAAATAGCGCGCGGAATGGCAAAAGCAGCCAGCAAACCGTCCGCCCAATCCAGTGTCCGCGGATTCAGGCACTGGGTTGTCGTGGCATTGGAAAATTCATTCACCTTGCGCCCGGTCAGCCAGAAATTGAACAGGTCCGGAATGGTGAGCAGAGCCGCTGCCCGTTCCAGATCTTCGGGATAGGAGCGCTGCAGGGCTATCAGCTGAATGAGGGAATTCAGGGGCAGAAACTGGATGCCGGTCTGGGCAAAGATGTCCTCGGCAGACATTATGTCAAGCACTGGTTCCAGCAGGCCCGTGGTACGGGCATCCCGATAGTGCACCGGATTGCCCAGGAGCCGGTCAGTGGCGTCCAGCAAGGCAAAGTCACAGCCCCAGGTATCCAGACCGATACTGGTCAGGTCCGGTGACTGCACGTGCGCGGCCCGCAAACCTGCCTTGATCTCGTGCCATAGCCGCAGCACATCCCAATGCAGCGTATCACGCGCCCGGACCGGGACGTTGGGAAAGCGGTGCACTTCGGTCAGGTCCAAACCACGATCCGTGAGAGAACCCACGATGGCACGACCACTGTCGGCACCAAGATCAAAGGCCAGGTAATTCATGAGAACAAGGCAAAACCGGAAATTGCCAGAAAAGCGTAGCAGATGCAGGTCGGCCACAATCCCTCAACCCGGTATCCGGACCAAGGCACGCCATGCCTGCGTAAAGTCGGATGTTGTCCCTATTGTACTTGGTCTGCCGCACTCTGCCGGAATCCAGGCCGTGCCCGTCCATCCCTGCCCATGGCTATGTCCCTCGCTTGGCTTGGCAAGGAGACCAAGCGGATACAGACGGGGCCTGGATTGTGATTCACGGTGAACACTGAATTACAATTTTGGTATCCAAAGACCGT
This sequence comes from Caldilineaceae bacterium, assembly GCA_965200385.1. Lineage (GTDB taxonomy): Bacteria > Chloroflexota > Anaerolineae > Caldilineales > Caldilineaceae > Bin34. The sequence goes on along the minus strand of OZ241342.1, from coordinate 1,442,982 downwards.
ACCGAGCAGCGTTCAGCACTGCATCACATCCTGATAGGGTTGAATTCATGAGCACCACACTGAAAGTAGGCGTTATAGGCGTTGGTGGGATTTCCCGGACCCATATGCCCGGGTGGCATGCTTCCGAACACGCTGAGGTGATTGCCGGCTCCGATATTGTGGAGCCCGCTCTCAAGAGTTGGGGTGCCATGCATGGCGTCGATCGGCTCTATACCGATGTCAAGGATCTTTTTGCCGATCCGGATATCGACATTGTGGATGTCTGCACCCCCAACATGTACCACCGCTCTCTGGCCATCGGTGCCCTGGAAGCCGGTAAACATGTGATTTGCGAAAAGCCGCTGGCTCCTACCCCCGGGAACATACGGGCGATGATAGAGGCCCGTGACAAGGCAGGCAAGCTGCTTATGACGGCCCAGCATTTCCGCTTCGCCGGCATCTCCAAGGCCATGAAACGCGAAATCCAGACCGGAACCTTGGGGAACATCTACCACGGCCGGAGCTGGATGCTGCGCCGCAACGGGTTTGTGCCCTCGCCCACTTTTGTCGAGAAGAAACACAGTGGTGGGGGACCCTGCATTGATATCGGTGTCCATGTCCTTGACCTCACGCTCTGGCTTATGGGCAATCCGGAACCGGTAGCGGTTTCAGGCGTGGCCGGTGCCCCCCTGGCACATCTGCCGGGCCAGTTTCCGGCCTGGCGTCCGGATGCTCCCATGCCCGCGATCTGGGATGTGGAGGACTATGCCGTAGCCATGGTGCGTTTTGACAATGGTGCCACCCTGTTTCTGGAGACCAGCTGGCTCCTGCATCACGATATTGATGGCGAAGACATGCAGATCTGGCTGTATGGCGACAAGGGGGGCTGTCACTATCCCTCGGCCAAGTTCCTGTCCGCCAATCACGAGACCAAGCAGATGTACAACCGCTTCCTCAAAATTACCCGTGACCAGCTGGAACCCCACGCCCAGGAGTGTGTGGAATTCGCGCAGGCGATTGTGGATGGCGCGCCTTCTCCCGTGCCCTCGGAACATTCCCTGCAGGTACTGTCCATTCTGGATGGGATTTACCGCAGCCAGGCAGCAGGCAAGGAAATCTCACTGGTGGACTGACAGCCATATCTGTATGCGGGGATATTCTGCGGCTGTTGCACGTGCCCCAGCGATACCCCATTCTTCACTCCTCTTCAATATTCAACTACAGCCATGGCCCCACAACCTGCAGTGCGTGAACCGGAACTGGAACTGATTGCCGACTACCCGTGTGAGACGGGGGAAGGTCCCCTCTGGCATCCGGAACACGAATGTCTCTACTGGCTGGACATCCCGCCCGGCCGTATCTACCAATATACGCCTGCCACTTCGTCCCACCATCTGGTCTATCAGGCCGATCGCCCAATTGGCGGTTTTACGATCCAGACCAACGGCGATCTGCTCCTGTTCATGGGTGCGGGCAAAATCATGAAGTGGCACGAAGGGGCTACGGAGACTGTAGTTGAGGAAATCGCGGCGGTACGGGCCAGCCGTTTCAATGACGTCATGGCCGGACCACAGGGACAGGTGTACTGTGGCACCATGGCTGCCTCCCGGGAACTGCCACCCGATGGCCGGCTTTACCGCCTGGATCCGGATGGTTCACTTGAGGAGAAGCTGGATGGGCTCGGCACGTCCAACGGCATGGGCTATTCCCCGGATCGTCAGTACTTCTATCACACGGATACGCGACCGGGAGTCATACACCGGTATCGCTGGGATGACGAGCAAGGCGATTTTGATCCTGCGCATGGCGAGAAACTGTATGAGGCCCGCGCTGAGCCTGATTACGGACGACCAGATGGCATGACGGTAGATGCTGCAGGACACCTGTGGATTGCTCACTGGGACGGGTTTTCGCTGGTGCATACGAATGCCCATGGTGAAGTGCTGGAATTTCTGGCCCTGCCTGTCCGCAAGGTGTCATCCGTTACCTTTGGTGGACCTGATCTCACCGACATGTATGTCACGACTGCCGGCGGCAATGATCGTTCCTTTAATGGGACCCGGGCGGGAGCACTCTATCGCATCCGGGGTGAAGGCCAGGGATTGCCCGAATTCCGGTCACGGATTCTGTTGCATTAGAGCCTTGAGTTGAGGCGACCGGACCGGAGCCGGCAACCCACTGAACGGGATGAACTGTACAGGCTTTCCTTCTGCAGGGACTGTGCAGGGCAGCTTGGGGTATAGAGGCTGCGTGATAGAATAGAAAATCACCAGTTCAATACAACGCGCTGAGCGCATAACGGGAGCCTGTAACAGGCTCTGTTCTGAAATAGGCCCTTGACGAGGCTATACCCTACAAAGGTCGCGCGGCTTGTCTCGCAACAGAATGACTGCTTGTACCAAACTGGACTGGATCGTCACAGGCAGAGGTATGTAGTGGAGTAACAACACATACTCTGATATGGCCGATTCACCTGTTTGCGAATCTCCATCCCGCCCGCAAGAGAAAAATGGTTCTAGCCCGGCGAGAACTGTAGTCCATGACAGAAACACAATCCGATAGCATGCCAACATACCACAGAGTTCAGGGTCTGGACTTCAGAGGCGATCCCACGCAAGTCCGCGCCTTGGTGCACGTACTTCGTCTACGCCATGGCATTACCGAGAATCCGGAATTCGCCTCAGAGACTGCCTTGATAGATCCTCTGCCACACCAGCAGATTGCAGTCTATGACTACATGCTACAGCAGGATCCCTTGCGTTTTCTGCTGGCGGATGATGCCGGTGCAGGCAAAACGATTATGACAGGCCTCTACATCCGGACCCAGCTGATGCACCATCAGATGCGCCGGATTCTGATCGTGCCTCCGGCAGGTCTGGTGGGTAACTGGCAACATGAGCTGGAGCACCTGTTCCAGCTTCATTTCCGCATAGTCGAAGGATCCAGTACCAGACAAGTCAATCCTTTTGTGGGCCCTGACAGCAACTGCCTGATTGTCAGCCTTGATTCACTGGCTGGTCGCAACCTGTTTACGCAGCTGCAATCGCCCGCAGTAGAACCCTACGATCTGGCAGTATTCGATGAGGCCCATAAGCTGTCGGTGAGGCTCAAGCGGGATGGCCAGTTGGATCGGACCCGCCGGTACCATCTGGCTGAAGCCCTTGCCGGTGTGTCCGGCAATCTCCAATGGTAACTGAACTGGTCAGTCCTGCATCTGCTGTTGCTGACGGCTACCCCTCACATGGGGCGCGCTGATGCCTACTATGGGCTGTGGCGTCTGCTTCTGCCTGAAATGCTGCGCTCCCCCGATGACTTTGAGCAGTTCTCCCTCACCGAACGGCAACGTCACTTTATCCGGCGCACCAAGGAAGAGCTCGTGGACTACGAGGGCCAGCGGATCTTCCCGATGCGTCATTGTGATACGGCAGGGTTTGCCCTGAGTCCTCGGGAAGAAGCACGCTATGACCGTACCACCGTCTATATTCAGACCCGCTACAATGCAGCCGCCTTCCTCAATCAGGAGGCCGCACGGCTGACTTTGGGGGTTTTTCAACGGCGCCTGGCAAGTTCAAGCTATGCCCTCATGCGTTCACTGGAGCGACGCTGTGCCAAGTTGCAGGATCTGATCCAGTAGGCAGAACAGGGCATCATGCCCCCAACCGCATTGTCACACCACAGCGCATCACAGCCGGATCTGTTTGCTCAGGCCACGGCCGATGAGTACACAGAAAGCGAGGTACAGGACAGGGAAGAACAGCTCATCGCATATGTCATCGGTACCAGTCTGCAAGATCTGCAGACAGAATACCGTGAAGTCCGCATGATGGCAGACATGGCGAGGGCATTGTATCAGGACAACGAAGAAACCAAATTCGAGCGTCTGCGCCAGATTCTGCCCGACACGGATGACAACAAGATCATTGTGTTTACGGAGCACCGTGACACGTTGGAGTATCTCATTGCACGGTTTGAGGCCCTGGGCTATACCCAGAGCGTAGTAGCCATTCATGGTGGTCTCTCCTACCATAAACGCGATGACTGCATTCGGCAGTTTCGTATGCCAAGTGCCCAAGGGGGAGCCGATATCCTGGTAGCCACGGATGCGGCCAGTGAAGGCATCAACCTGCAATTCTGCTGGCGTATGGTGAATTACGACATACCGTGGAACCCCGCCCGCATATATTGAGATCACAAAAGCCTGCTCATCCAAACATCACGGCTTGGCCTGTTTCAATCTCAATTCTTTCTCCCACAACATAGGGATTGTCACACTGATCCCGATGCGAGCGTTTATCCACGAGAGCGAAACGGGTAGCCAACCGCTGGTATTCCCGTGCCTTGCGGGCGATTTCATCCGACAGCAGTCCCATGAGCGTAGTACCACCCGTCATGTTCACATGGGTTTCACGTGCACCCAGTATGAAATCTCTGGCTTGCTCAAGCAAAGGCTCACGTTCATCAGGGCCAGCAAAGGGATCCTTGAATACCAGCCGTGTACCCGGAAAAGCCGCCTGTTCCAAGGCTTCATCCATGCGTTCTCCCGCCTCCTGTGACGTGATGACCAGGCACACGTCACGTTCTGTAGGCAATGGATCGCATGTACGCAAGGTACTGTACAGTACGCCGGGTGTATTCCCCAGCGGGGAGACGATCAACCGGTCGTGTTGCACACCGCCGACCACATCCAGCGAAAGTCCGGGGAAGACCTGGCATGCGCTCTCGCCAGAACTGCCATAGAGCATCCTCTGCTCCTTCCGTTTCGAGACCGAAAGCATCCTGTGCTTTCATGCCATGGTGGGCCATCAGATTACGCACAAGGAGAATATTTTTCCAGAATGTTGCCAGTTCGCGCTGCGCGGGCGATAACAGGTCAATAGCAAGTTCCTGTCGTCACGCAGCGGTTGACAGGCCACAACCTGATCCGCCGCGCTGAGCGGTCAGGTCGGGAACAGCTTGGTGGAGGACGGGCACCAGTCCACCCGCCGGGCACCGGGCCCTCCAAAGGAGGGGGTGCCCCCCATGGCAGGCCGATCACCCGGGAGATGGTGGTCACGGTGCGCGGGCCGGTGTATGCCATGCATGCTGCGCCCAGGGCACGCGGCCGCGGTGGCCCTGCGGGTCACACATCACGGCCACGAAAACCCCCGCACACTCCATGCCACCAAGGCTTGGGACAGGCCCACCAGGCGCAATCAGCGGGCTGCGTCCCCTATGCCAGATGCATTGCTGCCCAGCAACAGCCTGAGTTTACCCGTCGCGTCTTGCCAGGTCCAGCCACTGGAGCCCAAGCTGTGGCAGGCAGCCAGGCCAGGGTGTGTCGACAGGGTACGGCCCATGGGTGGTCCTGTGCACGGGCGGGGATGACCGGTTCGCAGGGTGCACAAGCACGCGCCCTACCGGGTAGGGTCTTTATCTCCGTTTGGCGCAGCGTTTATCTGCCAATCTCCTACACGCTTCCTCCATACCAGGACAGTCTGCACTGCGCGCCAGGCTGTCCGGCTAGTGTCACCCAGTACCCCCAGGAAAGAGCAACAGGGTTTCAGTTTGTCGGTGCCATCTTCCAATGCCTGTGTACTGAGGGGCAAGTGTCTGTTTGTCCACCTACGGCTGAAGTAGGTGATCGCAAGCCCATGACAGAATCCAGTGATAGACCCAATACGCTGTTCGTGGCGTATACTTCAGACTATGGCTCGATCTCCGGCCCCATTGCCGTCATTGGGCTGTGTCTGGATGTCCCACAGGGTACGTAATTCATGCCATCTATAGCCCCTGACACTCTTGGTTCGTACATAACCGCGATTCTCCATCGGGCAGGTCTCCCTGAAGACCAGGCGGTGGCGACAACGGCGCATCTGGTGGAATCGAATCTCATGGGTCATGACTCGCATGGGATCTTGCGGGTTCCCGGCTATGCCCAGGCATTGCAGTCCGGGCAGATCCAGCCTCTTGGCCAGCAGATTGTGGAACGGGAGTCACCTGCCGTGGCCGTGATTGATGCTCATCGCTGCATCGGCATTCTCATGGCCTACGAAGCCATGGCGTTGGCCGTGGCCAAGTGCCAGCAGACAGGCTTGGGTGCCGTTACCGTCCACTCGGCCAGCCATATCGGCCGCCTGGGAGCCTTTCCGCCACTGGCAGCCGCCCAGAATTGCATTGGCGTCATCATGCTGAATGGTGGGGCCATGTTTACGGCCCCCTTTGGGGGTACGGATCGTCGCCTGCCTCCCAATCCCATTGCCATCAGCGTACCTACGGCTTCAGGGACTCCCATGATGCTGGACATCACCACCAGCATGGTAGCGGGAGGCAAACTGGAAGTACTGGCGGCCCGCAACCAATCGGCCCCGGAAGGATGGCTGGTGGACGGATCCGGCCAGACGGTTACCGATCCTGCAGCCCTGCGTACGCCGCATGCCGCCATGCTGCCCCTAGGGGGTGCCTTGGGACACAAAGGCTATGGTTTAGGCATGATGATCGACGTGCTGGCAGGCAGTTTGTCCCGCGCGGGATGCAGCCGGGAACAACCAACCCGAGGTGCCAGTGGTTTTCTGTGTCTGGCCCTCCACATTGAACATTTCGTCGACATGGACGAATACCTGCAGGAAGTGGAGTACCTGATCGACTGGGTCAAGTCATCCCGTACCATGCCCGGGGGCGAAGCCATTTACCTGCCGGGTGAATTGGAAATGCTCAAGTTGGCGGAACGCACGGCTACGGGCATTCCCATTGAAGATACGACTTGGCAACGTCTGGCCGACACGGCCAGCGAGCTGAACGTCACCATTCCTGCCGTTTGATTCACATCAAGGGGAGATTGTTATGTCAACTGTGTCCTGCCGGGTGGAAAAACTGTTTCGGTCACCGTACTCGGTACCGAATGGCATAGCCCTCGCACCGGAAGGGCTATGGATTGCGGATCAGATTTCGGATCGTCTGGCCTTGGTAGCCATGGACTGTCCCAATCAGTACGGGGTAACGCGGTTCCTGCGTGATCTGCCCAGTGAATCCTCCAATACCAGCGGCATGTGTTATGCCAACGGTTCCTTGTGGCTGGCCGCCAATGGCGCGGCTGCCTTGTGGCGGCCTGCCCGCGCCACCGATGCGGGGCAGCACATGGGGGAAGTCCTGGAGATTGACGCCAACAGCGGTGAAACGCTGTCGCGCCACCCCATTCCGGGTGGTGGTGGCACGCACGGCATTGAAGTGGATGCCGTGGAGGAAGGGTACATCTGGCTCAGCACGCTCAAGTACCAGACTCTAAGCAAGGTCAGGATATCTGATTGGTCGGTCGCCACTACCCTGCCTCTGCTCTACGATCGTTCACACGGACTTGTGCGGACCTCTGATTCCCTGTGGTTGGTGTACACCAACCAGCGGCAAATTGTGGAAATGGACACGGACACAGGACATGTCAAGAAATGCGTGCAGCTGCCTCCGGATGCGCCTGAACCACATGGACTCACCCGTGAAGGTCCCCATTTTCTCTATTGTGATGCATCTTCCGGGTGGATCGCACGCGTGTATGACGTTGTGGACGAATAGTCGGCATCTGCCTGGCCTGGGTTCCGTACAATGAATTGCCACGCGGGCTGTGCAGCGTGCTGTATTGTCATCAGCATCAGCACCCCGATTCCGGGCATGGGTCCCAAATCGGCGGGCGTGCGCTGTATTCATCTTTCGGCCGACAACCTCTGCCTGATCTATGACTCACCGGACCGTCCTGCAGTGTGTCATGAATTCCTGCCGTCTGCTGATACTTGTGGCCAGTCAGCCGTTGACGCACTACGCCTATTGACAGAACTGGAACAGGCTTCAGCCAGTCCACAACGGGAATGCGAGTTCCCGTTGTGGACTGGGGATTCGGGACCCACATGAGCCGTTAAGCCCCTAATTTTATAATTGTGTATGCCACCAACCGCTGGGCTCGGGGTGTGAGTGTAGGCGTATCTCCGCACGACTGCAAGCGGCTAGTAGCCTACCCTGTAATCCTGTACAACAACGTTTGGTGTGAAGATTTGTCATATGGTGGCAGCCTGACTGCCATCCCGTACAAGCGATCGGGCCGGGACTTTCCAACGGGGGATTTCCCGGCCCTTGGGTTACTTTAGGACAGAATTCCCAAATTAATCCTGTGCACTCTGCACGCACACCGGGCAGACATCGCCTGCCACAACGCGTGATCAGATGGACGCAATCAAGGCTGGCATCGCTGCGCTGCTTGACCGGGCATAAAACGTGTTGGTGGACCCTGGCCCGGTCATGAGGCCACAGGAAGCTCTGCGGTGACGATAGTTGGGGTTGTCCCGTAGTATCCTGCTCAAAACCGTCCGGCAATCGTTGATGCCTGTAGCAGGCCGGGACCGTAAATCCGGCCAGTCAGGGCTACAGGATGGACACTCTGGCTCATTCCAGGTGTTCAAGCCTGCCTGATCATCAGGCGTGACGCGCCAAAAATCGTTCTACGGCCGCCAGTGTGGGAGCACTGCGGGCTCCCCGTCCCCCAATCTGCAGCCCGGCAACTGCATGGCCCCACAACACCTGCCGGGGCAACGGGTCGCCACACATACCCGCCTGAATGAAACCGGCATTGAAGGCATCCCCGGCGCCCAGGGTATCGACGACCTCTACGTCAAAGGGAGGAATGGTGAACGGCGGTTGGCCCTGGCACGAAACATGGGCACCCGCGGTCCCTTCCCGCATAATGGCCACACACTGCCCGCGTTGCGCCAATTGCGCCGTAGCCGTCTTGACGTCCGGTGCATCCGGAATCAGATGAAAAAGTTCCTCGTCGGCTGAACCCAGGACGTAGTCCGTTCGCTGCACCGCTTGCCAGATCACGTCCAGGTAGGCCCGGGGCATGTGACTGCCTTCCAGGCCCAGGCGCAGGTTCAGATCGAATGAGGAACGTGCCCCGCGTGCCCGGGCGAGATCCAGAACCGCCAAGGTGGCACGGCAGCCGGTCGCCTGTACCATACAAACCCCGGACGTATGCAGCCAGTCCCCAGGACGCAGGTCCAAAGTCCCTACTTGATCTTCATGCAGGTCGGCAAAGGCCTGGTCACGCCGCGGCCAGCCAAACACGGTCCGCTGGCCCGTCCGGTCTATCAGGGCTATCACCATCATGGTAGGCCGGCGGGCCGAGTACTCCACCCGGGAAACATTGATGCCTTCCCGTACCAATTCCGCTACGGCCTCACGACCATAAAGGTCATCCCCGGCCACACCCACAAAGTGCGTGTCAATGCCCAGACGGGCCAGTGCTACCGCCGCGTTGGCTATGGTGCCACCGCCATGGACTTCCGGCTCCGGCTGCTGCCGGGCATTACCCCGTTCTTCCGGGATCTGCAGGACAAGATCAATACAGAGATCACCCACCAGAAACCCGCGTCCCGGACTGGCCACCGCCGTCACAGGGTACCTCGCGCGGCCTCCGTGAAGGCCGCCACCAGCGTCTCGTCTTTCCGTCGCGTATGCACCCGGTTGGTATGCGTGAACGAATCCACACCCCAGGGCTGCACCCGGCGGATCGCAGCAGCTACATTCCCGCTGTGCAACCCGCCGGCCAGCAGGACGGGCAGATGGACACGCCGCACAATCTCGGCACTCACAGCCAAGTCATGGGTATGCCCCGTAGCCCCCACATTGCCATCGACGGCAGGCGTATCCAGCAACAGATAATCTGCGGCACCCTGATAGGACAGGGCCAGCGGCACGGACCCGACATCAACTACGGGGATAGCCGCCATGACTTTCACCGGTGCAATCAGCTGCCGGATCGCCGCTACCCAGGCAGGCGGCGTCAATTCAATATTGCCCGACAAATGCAGAAGATCCGGCTGTACAGCCTGCACCATAGGGACAATGTCTGTCGTATCCGTGGCTGTAGTCAAGGCATTGCACAGGATTCCCGATTCGGGTGGTACCGCGGCATACAGGGCCCGGCAACAGGCGAAGTCTACCTCCCCCTCGCTCTGTCCCTTTTCCCCCGGCTTGACACCAATGAAGTTTACGCCTGCACGCACGCTGAATCGTACGTCATCCACATGAACGTGCTCATAGATCTGGATTTTCATGGTCGTGTCGCGATACTCTTCATCCCGCCATTCGGGCTGCGTGCACGAAAGCACGTACCTTCCGGAGATCCTTGTAACGGGACTGCTCCGCGTTCGTGTGGGAGTAACTGTCCACGGCCCAGGGACGCACGCACCGAATGGCGTCCTGGACATTATCCGGACTCAGCCCCCCTGCCAGGATAACGGGAATGTTGACCTGGCGCACGATCCGGGCGCTTACGTTCCAGTCATGCACTTCTCCCGTTGCCCCCACACCCGGTACGTGGCTTCGATCGGTATCCAGGATCAGAAAGTCGGCGGCGCCCGCGAAGCGCTGGGCCTTGGCTATCGCGTCTTCGTTGCCTACGGGTATTGCCATCATGACTTTGGTGGGGGCCACGCGCGTCCGCAGCTGCGTTACCGTGGCCGGATCATACTTTTCATACTCGCCTGACAGATGAATGATATCGGGTTGCGTCCGGGCCACGGTCTCGGCAATTTCATCGGCTGTCCAGGCAATGGTGAGAGCCACCACCCAAGCTGCCGACGCCTCACGCACAGCAGCGAAAATTGCCCGGCAACGGGCAAAATCAAGTTCTTGGGGGATGCGCCCATTCTGGCCTGCTGTCACACCAATGAAGTCAGTACCAACTTGTGCACTGGCTACGGCTTCGGCCACGGTTTTGTGGGCATAGATCTGGGTTTTCATGGCTGGACCCGTTGATGGACTTCAGGACTCCCGGGAGGTTTGTGGCTGTCTTTGCCTGTACACATGCAGGTCGCAGACACCATATGGGCACGATAATGGCGCAGTGCCAGGGCTCGGGCCCTGTGCGCCGCCACTTCGGAAAAAACAGGCATACCTACCAGTTCCAGCATCAGGGTGGCAGCAGCTGTCGCCTGGCACGCTGCCATGAGCAGATCCGTACCGGCCAACAGGGAAGCCGCCAACCCGCCGGCGAAGGCATTGCCGGCACCCGTAGGATCGGCAATACGGGTTGTCATGGCCGGGACATGCAAACCCTGCTCCAGTCCCTTGCCAGCCAGGAACGAACCCCGGGCACCGGCCCGGACGGCAACCACGGCGGGGCCCAGGGCGTGCCAGTGCTGTGCCGCCAACGCCGGGTCGTTGCTCCCCGCCACGTAACAGGCCGATATACTGTCAGGGCATACCACGTCTACCCGGGCCACAAGATCCATCATGGCATCCAGATTGGACCAGGCATGGGTATCGATGAGCGGCTCCAGCGATACCAAAGCCCCCGTCCTGTCCCGCAGCGCCAGGGCTTCAGTCACCATGGCCTCATCCGGAATCTCCGTGATCAGGTGGATCCCGCGTGCCTGCCGATAGGCCGGCGGCCAATCGATGGTCTGAGCTAGGAGCTGAGACCAATTGCCTTCCCACCGGACAATGGGAATTGGATCGCCCGTCTCGTCAAGCATGTTCTGATCTTCGTCATACGACATGCCCAGCCGTGGAGTCGCCAAATGCGGGTACTGCCGCCAGCCGGCCAGATCGACATCCAGGGCCTGCAGCTGGCGGATATGCTGTGCTTCCAGATCTGTCCCTGTGCGCGTCAGAAAGCCTACTGCAGGCTGGTAGAGGCGTGCGCCCCATACACCCTGCGGTCCCCCGCCCCCCAACAGGCCTGTCACGGTCTGCCCAGAGGGCAGGCGCAGCGTATCGAGAATGATTTTGCCGTAAATCAGCAATCCGGACACGCCTCACTCCAGAGCCCGTACCTGCTCGACGTAGGTCGTCACCCGTTCGACGGATATATGCGTGCCCCAGCCCTGGGGCTGAAAGCAGGTGCCGACAAAGGCACCGTCTGCATCCGCCAGCATTTCCGCTACATTGGCGTGACTCGTGTAGCCTCCCAACAGGACCGGCAAGGAGGGGACCGCGGTCTTGATTTCATCGATCATGGCACGGCAGCGTCGCGGGTCAGGTTCCGCGATTTCCACGGCATGCGCCCCGCAGCGCGAGGCGTGTTCCGCCAGTTGAGCCAAGCTGTAGTCTTCCCGTGAACGATAGTGCATACTGTGAATCTCCGCGATCAGGCGTATACGCTGGGCCCCCAGCAAGCGCACGTAGTGCAGGAAGGCGTTCGGATCCGCTTCCGCGACCCCGTAGGCACTGGTGGTTGACCCGACGAAAGCCGTATTGCGGGTAAAGGAGCCTCCACAGGTATAGGCAACGGCCAGCGATGCCTGCAGGGCATTCCAGAGGATTTGGACACCGATTTGAAAGGACTCGGGCAGTTCCTGACCCACTTGGTGGACTATTCTGGCTACTGTGGCCAGACGGGCCGGATCCACGCTCTCACCGATAGGGTATACCCCGTCAATGGTCTGAATCAGGCCGCCATCTGCACCTCCCTCGTGCAGGGCCCAGGCATCTTGCACCGCCTTTTCCAAGGCCTGTTCTTCCGCACCCGGCGTGTAATGTGGTGTGCCCGGTGCGGGCAGAAGATGGATGAGACCGAAGATCTGTTTGCTTTGTCCCAAACGGACGAGTTCACGCACCTGTTTCGTATCCTTGTTGCTGCTGTTTGGATGTCCTGCCACCGATCCCGGCAACCGCAACAAGCCAAGTTGCAGCTGCACCAAATTTCACAGAATTCTGCGTCCAGTGTACATTGATCCCACATCGTATGCCCAATGCAACAGGGGAATTGTGCCGCTGTGTCTTTCCAAATCCGGCTTGTGGAAGCGTCCCGGGGGGACCGGATTTTGGATCTGGCTCTTCGCAACGTGAATCTGGTCAACGTCTTTACCTGCGAGGTGTATCCGGCTGACGTCGGCGTGTACGAGGACCGGATTGCCTTGGTCAGTCCGGCCGGTGCCCACAGGCTGCAAGCCCGCAGGACAATCGAAGCTGCCGGCAAGTGGCTGGCGCCTGGCTTTGTAGATACACATCTGCATATCGAAAGCACCATGGTGACGCCACCCGCCTACGCGGCAGGTGTTTTGCCCTGGGGTACCACCACCTCCATCATCGATCCTCATGAAATCGGCAACGTCCTGGGCAAGGAAGGTGTGCGGTACATGATCGACAGCAGTGCCAATATTCACCTCAGCGTGTTCATCTGCATACCTTCCTGTGTTCCCGCCGTGGAAGGCGCGGAGACGGCCGGGGCTTCCTTCACGGCCACCGATGTCGTGGAAATGCTGCAGTGGCCACGCGTGCTGGGCGTGGCCGAAGTCATGGATTACGAGGGTGTGGTCAAGGGCGATCCGCGCATGCTGGATATCATCCAGGCCGGTCTGGATGCAGATGCCATCGTGCAGGGACACTCCCCCCTGCTGCAGAGCCGTCCCCTGAACGCCTACATGGCGGCAGGCATTCACAACGATCACGAATTGCGTGATGGCGCGGAAGGCCTGGAAAAACTGCGTCTCGGTTTGCTGCCGCTACTGAAGGTCAGCAGCCACGGCAATCACGTGCCCCGGATCCTGCCGACCATGCTGCAGGCGCCACACGTGGATATCGCCTTGTGTACGGACGATATCGAGCCTGCCGACCTGGTGGCCAACGGGCACATGGACCGGGTGATTCGCGAAATGATCAGTCACGGTGTGGAACCGGTGCGGGCCATTCGCTGGGCCACCTGGATCGGTGCCCAGCACTACGGATTACGGGACAGAGGCGCCATTGCCCCCGGCCTGCGCGCCGACATGGTGCTGCTGGATTCCCTGGACGAGGTTCAGGTACAGGACGTGTTTGTCGCCGGCACCCAGGTTACAGACAAACGGGAGCTCCTGGTCGACATTCCTCTGCCCACCCTGGATCCACCCGGTGGCAACACGGTTCATCTCCAGCCCTTTGCCGCATCCGATCTGGCTCCCCGGCCTCCCGTACAGCATGGGGAGGTGCAGATCAATGTAATGCACCTGCTGCCATCCCGCCTTATGGAACTCCGCACCGTAACCGCACACGTCGCGCACGGGCATCTGCAGCTGGATTCGATTGCGGAAGATGCCTGTTTTGTGGCAGTGATACCACGACATGGGCAGAAGCACAAGCCGGGACTGTCGATCCTGACCGGTCTGCATCTCCAGCAGGGTGCCATGGCCTCGACGGTAGCGCACGACTCGCACAATTTGCTGGTTGTGGGCCGCAATACACAGGACATGGCCCTGGCCGCCCGGCACCTGCAGGAAACCCGGGGCGGGATCGCCTTCGCCACCGGGGGAGACATACTGGCGAGCGTAGCCCTGCCCATTGCCGGTCTGATGTCATCACTGCCGGTAGCGGATCTGGCCAAGGACATGGACATCCTGAACGATGTCGCCGTGGAGCTCGGCATCACACACCAGGCCAAAGCGCTGGCCACTACCGGCCTGGCCCTGACGGTGATTCCGGCTGTGTCAGCCAGCGATACCGTCGGTCTGCTGGATGTGGCGCGCCAGCAGGGTATTCCGCTCTTTCCCTGAGTGACAGGTCTTGCCTGACAGTTTCTGCGTGCCGTAGCCTGCAGTCAGATGGCCGCAAGGTCGCTGTGGCTGTCCATCCTAGCCAGGGATTCCACCGCACTGGTGACAATGTTGTTGCCCCCGGTCTGCTCCGAATCGTAGACCCCGGTGAAGCCGCCAAAGAACGCTTCGCCCACGGCATCCGCCAGATACGCCGCCAGCAGTTCGCCCGGTACGGCGTATACCATGGGACTCAACAGGGGACTTACGCCCGGTGCCACCGGCAAATGGGTATGGCCACAGGTCGTCAGGCCATCGATGTCGGGCGATATCAGCGTAATCTTGCGCCCTATCCGCTGCATCGGTGGCAGGATTTCCCGGGCCCGGGAAGTACCTCTGCCTTCATCGGCAATCACGAATGTCGGGGCCTGTGGTTCAATCCGGCTGAAATACTGCAGGTGTGCCCATTCCTCGGTGTCCTGTCCCCAGGCGTCCCGCCCGGCCGCTTCCAGTATCTTGGCGGCGGCAAACAGGGCCGTGGCCAGGTTGGGTCCGTCGCCTACAAAGGTGAAATGGCTGTGCTCCGCCAGTTCCTGGACCAGGTTCCGGGCCGGTGCGTGACTCAGCTCAAGCGTCTTTTCAATCGCATCGGCGGTACTGCGCAGGTGGTCGCGCCATGCCTGGGCCTGGCTCCCCGTAATGTGACCCCGGACTTCTCCGAGGCGAATGGCTATCAGCCACAGGGCCAACAGGGAGATGCGGTAGGAACGCACGCCGGGTGCAAACACGAAGTCGGGAATATGGCAATCCAGAATCCGCTCTGCCGCCTGTCCCAAAGGGGCTTGCGGATTGCCCGTGACCGCCATAGTCAGCGCTCCCTTCTCGCGCGCCACGGCCACGGCCTCGCGGGTGCGACTGACTGATCCCGAGACCGATATGCCTATCACCAGCGGATTCCGCCATACGACGTCACGGGTCTCGGGAATGGCATAACGGGCCGCCCGCATGGCGGTAGCGGCTTCCGTCGGAACGCCGCCAATGCGTTCAAATGCCCATTGGGTGGCCAGGGCGGCCATGTGCGAATCTCCGCAGCCCGTGGTGATAATGCGCTTGACGGACAGCCATTCCTCATGGTTCAGGATTGTCCGCACCCGCTCATCCAGTTGATCGATTTCGGTTCGTATCAGATCAGGCAGACTTTCCACCTGGGCAATCATGGCATTCGTGTGCATGGGGGTTTTCCTTCTGTTGTTCTCGGGAGGGTTTGAGAATTATGGAGTCTCGCACAAACAGATTGGCCAGTCGGTTTAGCGCCCTCACCCGCCTTGTATTGGGCCCAGCGCCCTCTATGCCCTTCCTTGCGCTTATGCCAGGCCCAGCGTTTGGCCCCCGCCAGCTGCGCCAGCTTGGTGGCTTGGGCTATACTTCCGGGGCGTACCCGCACGGTTACGGCGCGGTGGATTTCCATATCCTATTATACCATGATTGGACAATAAATTATGGCTTGGCCCCTATGCATCTGCAATGCAGGCCTCTGTTCAGCCGTGCGGTCCACAACCGTTGTCACAGTTCAAGTCCTGAATGAGGACAGCCTCCTGGCTTGGCAGCTGGCACAGAGACAGGCGCCGGCTCAATGCCGGTCATCCAGAAATTGCTGCACCTCGGTTGTCCGGGGCAACAAGCCACGCGGTCCCAGAGCCGTAACAGACAGGGCTCCGGCCGCATTGGCGAAAGTCAGAGCCTGATCCAGGGCAGCACCGTCAAGGTATGCCGTGGCGAAGGCACCATGGAACGTATCCCCTGCCCCCGTGGTGTCCACCACCGACACCGTGTGCCCGGCACAGTGCAAAGCCTGTTCCGACGTGGCGCCGATGGCCCCGTCCGCACCGAGCGTAAACAGTACGATCGCGGGGCCCATAGCCGTCAGTTCCCGGGCCAATTGGGGTGTGGGTTCTTTTCCTGCCCAGGCGCGTACGCCAAACTGGTTGAAACTGGCAATGTCCGTTACACGGAGCACCGCGGCGAGATGGGACGGATCGTCATGGCTGCCGGGTTCTATGTCCGTCATGACCAGGGCACCCTGTTCCTTGGCCAGGGCCGCCAAGACCAGGAAGTCATCGGAGTGCGGAAGCATAAACATGATCCGGGTCCGGAGCAGAGCCTGGCCTATACGGTCCAGATCGTAGGTTGGCCGGAACGGGGATACATAAAGGATCACCTTCTCGCCGGAGGGATCAATCAGGACTACGGTGAAAGGGGTAATGTCGCCTTCACGCACGTCACACAGGGCAACGTCCACCCCTGCCGTCGTGTAGTCCGCCAGGAAGCGCTGGCCACCTTCATCACTGCCCACCTGGCAAACGGCATGTACCCGCAGTCCGAGACGGCTGGCGGCACAGGCCATATTGCCCACAGGACCGCCCGACAGCCAGCCGGCAAATTCAGCGGCTACCTTCTCGTCGTGTCCTGGAATCGACGGCACTTTCAGCACCAGGTCGGCATCAATGCCCCCTATGGCCAGGATGTCGATGTCGCGTCCTGCATGATGCATGATCAGAAAACAGCACTCCCGTTGTGTATTCCCAGATGCCCTGAACCGGTGAGAGGCGGCCAACCGTCTAGGCAGGTTGGGGGCCCACCTGGCCACCTATGACCGTTTCCCAGAAAAGCTGCCGGTAGCGCGCTACATCCACGGCTGTGCTCACGGCAATTCGGGTCTCCATAGCATCCTGCCAGGCCGATTCCGCCTCTATCCAGGCTTGGGGACGCTGATCGGCCACCGTCATGCCCCGTGTCCACCGACCTTCCAGCTCTACCCGGACGGGCCATCGCCTTGTTGTCAATCCCGTCGGTGCGATGACGCTGGCCACCGCACCGGCATCGCCGATAGACACCGTGCTGTGGTCGAAATTCTGTTGCATGAAACGCATCAATTGGCCTGCCAGCTGCCCCCACGGGCTGGAACTCTCGACCATGGTCCGGATTTCCGCAGAGCCAAACACAACCTGCGTGAAAACGTCCCAAGTGTACATCGTGACGTCGACACCGCTGGTCAGCACAATATCGGCCGCTTCCGGGTCCTGGCGAATGTTGAATTCGGCCATGGCCGATGCATTGCCTGGACCGGTGGCCCCGCCCATCAGCACAATACGCTGAATGCAGCTCTTGATCCGGGGATGTTCCTGCAGCAGCATCGCAATGTTGGAGAGAGGTCCCAACGGAATGAGCGTGACAGGTGCCTTGGCCGCCGACAGAACCTGGACCAGGAAATCCACGGCATGCAGCTCTTCCGGAGCACGCCGGGGTGCGGCCCATGTACCGCTCAAGCCCCCAAGTCCATCTTCACCATGGACATAGGCGGCACTCACCACCTTTTCCAGCAATGGATACATGCGCCCGGCAGCGACCGGTACGTCTGCCCGTTCCGCTACCGCCAGCACCTGCAGGGTGTTGCGGGTGACCAGGTCCACCGCCACATTGCCGGTGACACAGGTGACGCCCAACAGCTGCAGATCCGGTGATCGGGCAGCCAGCAGGAGGGCCAGGGCATCATCCACACCAGTATCTACATCCAGAATGACAGGCACACCCATACGAGACCTCACTTGTCAGGATGCTGGGCACAACAGAGAACCGGCAATGGGCGCGACGGTCCGCAGGATATTCGCAGCCGCTGCCTTTTCATGGCACAAGCGGCACCGCTTCAATAGCGTGCCAAGGCATCGATCAGGAGATCCAGGAAACCTTCAGCATCGATTTCCATACCCACGTCGGCATTGGCAGGTTCGCCGCGCAGGGGCCCCCGATCCTGCACCGGTGTACCGAACCCCCGCAGGTGTCTGTAATCACAGACCGTCATGCCATAGGTCGCTTCCCCCCGGGTCTCAACGGTGACGTGCATCGTTTCCCACTGCAACAGCTCGGGCTGGATCAGGGCGGCTACCGCACAGGGATCGTGCAGGGCGGCCTTGCGAATGCCGGACCGGCTGGATCCTGCATCCAGATAGAAAGACAGCAAGTCGGCTACAGTCCAGCCCACGTGATTGCCCAGTCCGCGTATCCGCGCGATTTCCCGGTCGGTGGCATTGGCCTGCTGCGTCAGGTTCAATCCGCACATCTTGATGGGCGCCCCACTGGCGAACACGATACGGGCTGCTTCCGCATCAAACCAGATATTGAATTCGGCCGTCGCGGTCGAGTTGCCCGATGTCAAACTGCCGCCCATCAGGCTAATGCCTGCCACCCTGGATATGATCGAGGGGCATTGGCGAAAAGCCATGGCAATATTGGTCAGGGGGCCCACCGGGACCAGCCAGACATCGTCTTCGGTCATGAGTGTTTCGATGAGATAGTCAACCGCATGCTGCGTCTCCAGCGCCTTTCGGGGTTCCGGGAATTCCGGGCCATCCAGGCCGGTGTCACCATGGATGTGGCCGGCGTGCACAGGTGCCCTGAGCAGGGGCACGTGCATGCCCCTGTAGACGGGAATGTCGGTGCGGTCCATCAACTCCACGATTTTCAGGGCATTGGCCGTCACCTTGTCCAGGGTCTGGTTGCCTGCCACGGTGGTAATGCCCAGAATCTCCAGGTGCTGCCCTGCCAGCAGAATGGCCAGGGCATCGTCATGTCCCGGATCGCAATCAATAATCACGCGCTTCATCGTACGTTCCTCATGGCAATGCAGGTAAGGCCCTCGGCTATCTGTTGGATATCGTGTTCCGCACGGTTGGCCGCCACCAGGTCGGCATAGGGTTCTGCCGGAACAGCACCGAACCCCCGCAGGGCCCCCGCCAGTGAGCCGGCGATAGCGGCTACAGTATCAGTGTCATTGCCGATACTGGCACCGGCTACCACCGTTTCCCAAGGATCGCCTTGGGCATAGGTGAAGAGCCCCACCGCTGCCGGCACCGATTCACAGGCCATGACCGAGTTGCCGATCAGGGCCTCGATGTCGTCCAGTGCCGTGCGCAGGGAATCGGCAGCCAAGGCAAGCTGTACCGCAAGCCGGATCCGGCGGGCAATGGAAGGTCCCGGCACCAGGCGCGCCTGAGGATGCATGCGGGCCAGTTCCTCGCCCCGGAGAGCCCCCTGCACCGTAGCCTGTACCACAGAAAACGGATCCGCATTGTCTGTAAGCGCTTCGGCACAGCCACTGGCGATAGCGCAGGCGGCGGCAATCGCCACATTGGTGTTGTGTGTGGGAATGCAGGTGGCCAAGGCAGCCTGGCAGGCCCCTTCCATGTCACCCGGGTGTATCAGGCCGGCTGGCGCCACGCGCATGGCGGAGCCGTTGGTTGCGCCCATGCTGGCGACCTGGCGCCGAGACGTACCTATTACCCCCACCCGGTAAGGATCCGTGCCCAGGCGCAACGCTTCCACCACCGGACGGGTGGAAGGCCCCATGTTGCCTACGTGGGGTGAATGTTCCGCCCAGCGCAGGAGGCAGGCACGCCATACTTCCTCGTCCAGCACACCATCGGCTGCAATGATGTCCTCGGCCAGGTAAAACATCTGGCTCGTGTCATCGGTAATCTGGCCGCGGGCATTGCCTTCCGCGCCGGCAAAGGTATCAGGGGGCGGCTGAATCAATTGCTGCAGGGGACCGTCATGTGCGGTATAGATTTCCTCTATGGTCCACTGTTCTGTACCTGCCCCCAAGGCATCGCCCAGGGCAGCGGTTGCCAGTGATCCCAGAATGCCATCGAACAACGACTGTTTGTCCATACACTGAATATTTCCTAATCTGGTTGCCAGAGAACGCCAGGCCGTGCGCCCGGGCTAACGCCACGCCGTACGCACCCGTTCCCAATAAAGATCTTTCAGACGGGCAGCGTCAACTTCCAGGCACACGTTGGTGTTGGGTGCCTTCTGCCACTGTTCCCGCCAATCGGGTGTAGTTTGCCCGTTGAGCCCGTCCCGGCTTACACATACCTCGACATAGGCAGGGGCGGACCGGAAAAGTGAGGGATCGATCGCGTAGGTGATGGCCGACGAGTCATGCACGTAGATGCCATCCACGCCCTGGTCCTGATGGAAGCGAAGATAGAAGGGCACTATCCTGGCGATGAAGTCCGTAGCGATGTTGCCGGTTTGGCCCAGTTCCGCCAGGTAGGCTGGCGACATGATGGTGGTGGTGGTAACGTCCAGGCCTACCATGGTCAGGGGCCAGCCTGCATTGAACACGATGTGCGCCGCCGCGGCATCGTTGTGAATGTTTGCTTCCGCGACGGGGGAAGCATTGCCGGCACGGTTGGCGGCACCACCCATGACGATCACTTCCCTGACGGCCGGCACGATATCCGGTTCCAGGCCGACTGCCAGTGCCAGGTTGGTCAGGGGCCCCACGGCCACCAGGGTCACTTCACCGGGTGCAGCCAGTACGGTGTCTGCGATGAAGGCTGCAGCCCGTCCGGCCTGCGGCTTGCCCTGCGGGGGCGGCATGCCGGCATTGCCCAGTCCATCAGCACCATGTACTCTGGCGCCATGACCGTGATAGGGGTGGAGCAAGGGCTGTTCCGCCCCGCGCACAACGGGAATATCGGTACGAGCCACCGTCTCGACCAGGCGCAAGGCATTGGCCGTGGTCGTCTGCGTACCACCATTGCCGAAGACTGTAGTTACACCCACCAATTCCACTTCGGGCGATGCCATGGCCAAGAAAAACGCCATCGAATCATCGACGCCGGGATCCGTATCGTAAATGAATTTGCGAGGCAGACTGGACATGTGCATTCCTCAGGACTGATATGTGAGACCCGGGCCGGGCCCGCCCCCAATTACCCTTTCAGCCCTGTGAGCGCGATGCCCTGGACATAGTAGCGCTGCAGGAAAAGGAACATCACTATCACCGGCAAGGATGCCACCACAGAACCGGCGAAGGTGCGCCCCCAGAAAATCTGGGTCTGGGTCGTCTGTGTGGCAATGGCGACCTGAATCATCTGCAGCTTGGGCGAACTGATGACAATCAGGGGCCAATAGAACAGATTCCAGATGAACTGGAATTCCAGCAGGGCCATGGTGATGATGCCGGGCATGGACAAGGGCACGATGATACGCCACAGAACGTGAAAAAGATTGGCTCCGTCCATGACGGCCGCTTCGTCCAGATCGATCGGAATGTCCCGCATGAACTGCATGAGGGCGAAGATGACGAAGGGGCTGGCGTACCAGGGAAAAATCAGGCCGCCCAGGGAATTCTCCAGCCCCAGCGCGTCTACCACAATGTACAGGGGGACGATGGTGGCCTGGAAGGGCACCAGCATCGTGGCGATCACGAAGACCAGGAGTACGTTCTTGAAAGGAAACTGCAGGCGGGCGAAGAAATAGGCAGCCAGCGTGTTGAAAAACAAGGAGCTGGCCACCACGGCAGCCGAAACCACGAAACTGTTGGCCAGAAAGCGCTGGAACTGCAAGCCATACTTCTGGCCATCGTCCGAAATCCCAAAGATGTCCAGGTAATTCTTCAAGGACCATTCAATCGGCAGGAGGGTCTTCCACGAAAAGGGATAGAGATGGGCAAAGATTTCCGCCTCTTCCCGCACGCTGCCAAAAAACATCCAGAAAAAGGGAATGGTGAATCCCAAAAACAGGATCACGTACGTCAGTGCCACCAGCAGCGTCAGCAACAGCCTGAGGATACGGCTCCGCCCGCCGGTCAGGTAGTCTTCCCGGGTTGCAGGAGTGGCCGTACGCAAGTTGTCGCCAAGGTTTTCCAGCAGGCTCATGGGCAATCCGTTACCTCAATACGCCACGTCGGAACGAAATGCGCGCATTTGAATCACGCTGACAACCAGCAGAATCAGGAGCGTGACAATGGACATGGCACTGGCGGTGCCCATGTCCTGAAAGAGAAAGCCGTACTGGTAAATGTAATAGACCACGGCCTTGGTGGCCTCCAGGGGCCCGCCGCGCGTCATGGCATAGACGGGCACGAAGACCTGAAAGGAAAATATGGTCTGGGTCACGATGACGAACATCATGACCCGGCGCAGCAACGGCAAGGTGATGTGCCACAGGACTTCCCAGGGTCGCGCGCCATCCACGACGGCGGCTTCCCTGTACACGACCGGAATGCCCTTGAGGCCCGCCATAAGAATAATCATGGAGAAGCCCACGTCTTTCCAGATCATCATGGCGGTCAGGGCAGGCAGCGCCCGGCGCGGGTTGGAAAGAAAGGCCTGGGGGGGGATGTCCACCAGCGACAGCAGGCTGTTGATCAAGCCCAGCTGGGAGTGGTACATCATGGACCAGAGAATAGACACCACGATCACGGACGTGACGACAGGCGTAAAGACGGCGCTGCGCACGAATGAGGTAGCCAGGTTCTCGCGGGCCAGGAACAGGGCCAGGAGCAGGGAGAAAAACACCTGCAGAGGCACCTTGTAGAGCGTGAATTTGAGCGTGACCCAGAGCGAATTGCGGAAGTACGAGTCACTGAAAATGGCTACGTACTGATCCAGACCCACAAAATCCCCGAAGCCGCCCAGCAGGCTGTACTGGTAAACGCTGGCCCGCAGGGCAGCCAGAATGGGCAGATAGCGAAAGACGGCAAAATTGACCAGTGCCGGCAAGACAAAAAGGAACGCTGCCAGATAATAGCGACTGCGTCTGTTCCAAATACGGGACCAGCCCCGTGCCGAGGAGGGAGAAGTAGAGGCCAGCATAACGTTATCTGGTGGGGGTCCACCCGGGAAAGACGGTCAGCCTCCCGCGTGGACCCCACACCGGATCCAAAACCGATAAACCTGAAACCGGTATCAGTTGTTCCAGCCCGTGTACTTGGCGACAAGCCCCTCAATGCGGCGTGCAGTCGCGCTCAGCTGCTCCCGCGGGTCAGCACCGATAGCGATATTGCCTGCAGCCTCGGCAAACAGCTGCTGGTATTCCGTGTACCCGGGAGTCTGAATGCGCGGAATGCCAAAACTGTTCATGGCATCCAGCCAGATGCGCTGGTTCCCGTCTTCACTGTACTCGTCCAGTTCATTGAACAGGCCGATGTTGGCGGGCAGCTGGCGTACATGCTTGTACCAGATGCGCGCGCCGTCATCGCTGGAGGCATAACGGACAAACGCCAGTGCTTCCTCGAAGTGCTGGGTATTGGGCGAAATGCCGTAGTGCCAGCTGCCAGTGTGGCATACCGGTGTCTTGAAGTAGGGAATGCCGGATACACCCCAGTTGAAGTTGCCTTCACCGTGGATGCGATTCAGGGCGCCAATCCGGTTGTCCGGTGTCACCATGAAAGCCGACTGGCCACTCTCAAAAATCTCCGGAATGGCTTCGACCGGGGACACCTTGTTTTTCTGGTAGATGTCCTGGTAGAACTGCATCGCCTCGACCGCTTCATCCGTATCCAGATAACCGCGGAACGTCACGCCGTCCTCGCCCATGCCCTGGTAGGTGGGACTGCCGATTTCACCATTGGAGCGGCGGAAAATGCCGTGCTCGTAGTCGCCGGTCCAGGTTCCCTGGCCCCAGCGCACACCCCAGACTTCCGGCACACCATCGCCGTTTTCATCTACCGTTGCATCTTCCCAGGCCGCCATAGCTTCGGCCATGGTCCAGGCATCTTCAATGCCTGACGGTGGCATGATGCCGGCAGCGTCCGTATAGTCCTTGTTGTACATCAGCAGTGAGCAGGACTGCATGATGGGCGGCCCCAGGAATTCATCCCGGAAGCTGCCTTCCTCGATCGACTGGGGGAACCACTGCGCCAGCTCCTCATCCGAGAAATAATCGGTGAGAGGCATGATGACGCGGTTGAAACCATAATGCTTCATGTCCGGTCCATCCGCCTGGAACAGATCCCACGGCAAGCCTACGGCTACGGAAGACTCGATCTTGGGAAACAGTTCCCGGAAGGGCACGGTCTCGAATTCCAGTTCCACGTAGGACCACTTGCCGTCCTCAATCTGCTGGAATTCACCCAGGATTTCACGCCAGGCGTTCAGCTGATCGTCATCGGCCAGAGCCAGGAAGCGCAAGGTGACGGGACCCGACGCGCCGTCGTCGGCCATCATGTCTCCCTCGGTCGAGGCGACAGGCGCTGGTGTCACCGTACAGGCAACCAGCACTGTGGCACAGATCAACACCAGTGCGGCCAATATATTCCATGTCCTCATTTCACGTTTCTCCTTGCTTCATTGGAACAGGCAGGTACACCTTAACTACCTTAAAACACTGCATACGTCTGTCGCGTGCTCCTGCATCCGGAGCATGCGCAAGACATTGACGGGAAAAACCATGTGCTCACACCATTATACGCCAACGGCCCAATTTGCAACCATGTCTTGTTGTGGTCCCATGCGGCCGTTGGCCCCTGGGAGCATCCTCACATCCGATTTGCCTGCCGGGTCCGCCAGGCATCCCTATAGTCCTCCGGTATCTGCTTGTATCTGCTCTCTGGCCCAAGTATAACGTTGCCGAGCCTGTCCCGGCGCATGGGCAAAACTCGCAGGCACCCCGAATTGCTCGATCGTGAAACTGGCGCTGACGATCCCGCGGAGGCTTGCTTCCAGCAAGCCCAGATCTTCACCCAGGCCCGTCAGCATCCCGCCACAAAACGCGTTGCCCGCCCCCGTCACGTCTACAACCGGCACAGGTATCGCGGGAATGTGTCCGGAAGTCCCGTCTTCCCCCTGCACCCAGACGCCCTTCTCCCCCATGCGCACGACTACGTTGCGGGCACCCCAGGTCTGCAATGTCCGGGCCATGGCCCCGGGGGACGTCTGGTGCGTGAGACTGTGGGCTTCCGCCCAATTGGGCAGGAAAGCATCGCAAAGCCGCAGCAGCGGCTGCCATTCCGCTGGCGGCAGCGAGAGAAATTCGTCCAGAGGCTCAAAGACAATGCGTGCGTCCGGATTGTCTGTCCGTACCGCGGTAACGAGCTGAACGGTCTCCTGGATGGTCCGGCCTGTCTGGACATGGAAGCCTGTTGCCGTCCGCAATGCCGGTGACACCTCCGCCCATACGACGGCGCTCTGGCAGCGAAATTCGGCTAGGGAGGTCCTGAATATTTCGGTCCGCTGTCCATCCTCCTCAAACAGTTGCCAGGCGCGCGGCGTCGGGAGTCCGGGCCGGTACGTCAAGCCACGACGGTCAATGTCCAAGCGATCCAGATCCTGTCCCATGGCAGAGGGGAAGTCATCGCCCAGGTACGCGATCAGGCCATGGGGTCCCGGGTGCCATATCCGCATGCCCATGACGGCATGGGTACCGGAGCCACCCAGGGTGCCCATCATGGTGCGGCCATCCCAGAGCACAATGTCATCAATGATGACGTTGGAAATCGATACGTACGCAACAGGTGAATCCGGCATAACCCTACTTTAACTTCCGGCAGCAGCCAGCAGGCTCACGAGTACCTGCCTGGCACGCGGCCCATCGAATTCGCAAAACAGGATGCCCTGGGAAGAACCGGTGACCAAGGCGCCCGCGACTACAGGAATTGTGACCGAATGACCCACCAGGGTGCTCTTGATGTGGGCCGACGCGTCGGCTGGCGTGTCAAACTGATGATGGAAATCGGTGCGCGTGGGCACGATGCGGTGCAATTCGTCCCGCAGATCCCGGGCTGTAGCGGGATCCAGGGGTGAATTGAGTGTAATGCCCGCTGTCGTGTGGGGACAGTACACGACACAGATGCCATCGCCGAAGCCATGTTCCCTGATCACGTTCTGCACCTGTTGCGTAATAGGCATGAGAGCCTGGGGTTCCTCGCTCTGCAAGGCTATTGTTGCCACAATCATAATATCTTCGAATTCACTCCTCTAGCGGATGTCAGAACAACCTGAAGATCAGGTGAAACAGGCGCGCCAGGTGGGTTCCTGACCCACCATCCACAGCACGGCCAAGGCCTTGGCCAGATGCATGACATCAGCCAGATGGACCCGGGGGGACTCCTGAAAGTGCGTGAAGGCCCCGGGGCAGCCCAGAAGGGCCACATTGGGTGTCCCCATGAGCAGGGACACGTCATCGCTCCGGTTCAGGTAGCGACCGGTTTCGCGCACCTTGATATCCCAGTATGACATTTCTTGGATCAGTTCCCGCATGGCCGACAGCAGATAAGGCGGTGTCACAGCGCCCCGGGTACGGCTGGTGAAGGCTTCCAGAGCAGCTCCGTGTCCGAAGGTCCGGGGCGAGCGGGGATCGGTTTGGGGATCCAAATCCAGATCCTGAATATCACTGACCACCATCAGGTCAGGGATCTGTGCGGGAGGCGTACGCTGGATCAGGCGGCAGGTCGCCCGCGCAAAGGTCTGGGGACCCACATCTACAACGCCCTCCTCCTCGTCAGGAAAAACTGCCATAACCTGAAGATCGTAAGGCCGGACCGCCAGACACGCCAATACGAGGGCTGTACAGCAGGCAGCATTGTCGATCGCCCCGTAGATCATGTCGGAGGCATGATCCCACACAGCTGCCGTAGCGTAGCATATGCGGGTCGCCAGAGGTAATCCATCTTCAGAGGTCTCAAAGAAGTGTAGCGGTTCAATGGCATGGGCCGGTCCCGGTACGGTGACCAGCGTGCCCCGGGCACAGATGCGGGCCGCCGTATAGGGTTGGTCCAGGGCCAGAGCTACCGCCGGACGGGCGCCGGGAGTCTGGCGCGATTGACAATAGGGTGTCAGCGGGTACCGGCCATCCTGGTAGGCGTGCGTCAAGAAACTGATGTTGTCCAGATGGGCCACGGACCATACAGGGACCGGCAAGGAACCACCCAGGAGTGCAACGGCAGCCCCCGTATGCAGATAGTTCCTCTCAAAGCGAATGTTCCCTGTACTGTCGTCCCCCGGCAACGGATCCAGCAGCAACCGGTGCAACACGGGACCGCGGGTGTGGCAAGCAGTCAGGGTAGGGGCATAGGTGTCGGCAATAGCCCGGAAGATATCGAAAGTCCGGTCAGGCGTTATGATCTGCTCCAGACGGACAGGAAAATCCGGTCTTGCCGCCAACAGGCGTGTCAGCAGAGGGGAACCCTGGCCCATAGATGACCTTGTCCTGGCTGGTATCGATGCATGCAGGAAAGAGTGTTGTGCAAACACTGGGGCAGCCAAACAGTTTTTCTGCATGCTGCCATCTTGCTGAGGTTCTGTCTGCAGGAGACAGCAACAAGCCCCAAGGCTTATATTCCTTCCTGAACACAAGTATACTGTTACCATAGTCTTGAAGGAGAAAGTTGACCAGGGCGCCGGGAATGGGCCCGCACCGGTCCGGGGCACAGATCGGCTTGGGGATATGGACGGACAGACTTGCAGCGAGGACAGCGATACCGTTTGTCCCAAGGGGCATGTATGGCAACAGCTGCCGATGAACTGAAACACCACGCCGCCGACACCAGACCCGACCAACCATGACTGACCTGATTCAAACCCAAGGCTTGTCCAAGTCCTATGCGGACTTCAACGCCGTGATCGATGTTTCCCTGCACGTGGAATCCAATGAGATCTACGGTTTTCTGGGCCCCAACGGGGCCGGCAAGACCACGACTATCATGATGCTGTTGGGACTGGAACAGCCTACGACGGGCAAGGCCCAGGTTTTGGGTACGCCTGCCCATGTCCGGGATTTTGCCAGCCGCCGGCGGCTGGGCGCGCTGGCTGAACGCCAAGTCTTTTATGACGACATGACCGCCAGGGAGTACCTGCGTTTCTTCGGCCGCCTCTATCAGGTGCCACAGTTGGAAAAGCGCATTGACGCATCGCTGGATCGGGTCAATTTGCTGCCGGCAGCAAATGCCCGGGCCCGGGACCTGTCCCGCGGCATGCAACAGAAACTCGGGTTCGTGCGCGCCCTGCTTCACGATCCTGACCTGCTTATTCTGGACGAACCGGTAAGTGCCCTGGACCCACGGGGTGTCGTCGAGATCCGGGAGGTGTTGCTCGAAGAAGTTCGCCGGGGCAAGACCGTGTTTATCTCTTCGCACGTCCTGACTGAAGTGGAACAGCTGGCCAACCGCATCGGGATCATGAACAAGGGACACCTGGTAGCGGAAGACTCCCTGGCCAATATCCGACGCCGTCTGCAGCCTGACGCCTGCATTCGCATCGAACTGACCGATACGGCCTCGCCCTATTTGGACCTGCTCCGGGCCCAAGAGTATGTTTCCAAGGCAACGGCAGACGACACACGCCTTGCAATTCACGTGGACAGCAACGAACTGCAGCAGACCAAGGCCGCCATCTCCCGGCTCCTCTTTGCGCATGATGGTATCATCGTCGACATGCAAACGGATGAGATGAGCCTGGAGGAAGCTTTCGTCACGATTACGGACCGCAGCGTGACCCTTATGCTGGATACCTGACATGTCCATGGCTACCGCTTCCCCTGCGCCTGCCCCGAAACTGCTGTATGGGCGCCTGCATGCCCTGCGCCTCATTTTCACCCGTGACTGCCAAACCCTTTTGCTGTCCCCCAGCACCTGGGTTATTGCCTGCGTGGGCGGGCTGGTAGGGTACCTCTTTCTCAACAATGACATGCAGTCCGTAGTGGACAGCGGCCTGGCTGTGCTGTCGGGTGCCTTCAATTTTCCCCTCTACTCCATTCTCCTCATCAATGCCCTCTATCTGGCGCTGGCATCGGTCATGTCGATCGCGCGGGAATGCGAACAGGGCACGCTTGAAACCCTGTTCTACGGCCCCATCGACACCATTGCCTACATTGGCGGCAAGCTGGCTGCCTATGGCGTCACCTACGTGGGCATATTGTGCATCTGTGCCCTCAGCTATGTACCCTATGCGCTTCTGACCGGATTCGCCATGCCCCCGCCCAGCTGGGCTGTCATTGGTCTATCCCTGCCGGTTACGCTGCACGTAGTGGCCGTGGGTATCTTCCTTTCTGCCGTCAGTCGCCGGGTGCGCACCGGTCTGGGCTGGTTTCTGGCCATCGTCCTGGTTCTGATCGCGCTGCAGTTCAGCCCGGATCTGCTCTCCCTGGCCCCGGTCACCAACCGGTTCTACCAGCCCATGCGCCTGATGCGCGAGATCCTGGAACGGATTCACCTGGTCTTCACCTGGTTCTCCCCCTTCTCCCTGTTGATCAAGGGCACGGAAGCGGTGCGTCGCGGTGACGTGGGCCAGTACCTTGGGGCCTTGGGCATTTCCCTGTCGTTCACCGTACTCTTTACGGCGGGCAGTATGGGCATGCTGCACTATCTGGGTGTCCGCTCATGACCTCCCGGCGCTGGCTGACCTGGGGCCTGTGGGCTGTACTTTGCAGCATGGTCTGGACTATGCCGGTGCAGGCCCAGGATCCGGAACGGCGGACAGAACTGGTGTATGGCGTCAACGCCGTCATCGGGAACGTGTACGAAGGGGTGTTCTACCCGCAGGATCACGACACGCTGTTCATCATCGCGGATGCCGTTTCCATCATCTCGCCGCGACTGACCCAAGTGTATTACTGGCCCATCACCAACCGGCTGGTGGCAGATTGGGACACCCAAAATGACCCGATAGAGGGCTCGCTGGAAATCCGGCGCCGCGGTCGCAACATCCAGCAGCTGGAACAGACCGATTACCTGGTTCAGTATCCTGAAGGCCGTGGCCAAAGTGCCGGGCAGCTGTATCTGGGCGATCAGGCACACCGGCAGTGGTCCCATTTCGAACAGATCCGGGATCAGTTTCGCCAGGATGTGTCCACCTATTACCACGATTTGGTGAATTACCGCCAAGACCTGGACGCGCGTATCGCGGCCGGTGAGCTGACGGGGGAACCGCCGCCGCCCCCTGTCGAACCGGCGCCCTTTGTCTATTCCAGTACCGAGATCAACCGTGGGTTCCCCGTAGCCCTGCCGCCCGGCCGCTACTGGATCCAGGTGCGTGACAGCCAGGGGCAGATCGTGCCTCACAGCCGCAAGCGCCTGGAAGTGTTCGCACCGGTATCCCATGGCGTGGCCTACAGTGTCATTCCCCACGATCGCTACACGTTTCCGGAAATGAGCGATGACGTCGGCGAAGTGATTTACCTGCGTGACAACGCGCAGATCTATCTGCAGCCCTATGTCCAGCAAGAGTTTCCCGAACTTCATCTCATCCGCCTGCAGGATCCCCAGGACACAACCGGACGTCCTGACCTGTATCGCTGGCAGCCGCAGCATGAGCTGGAAACCGGAACCCTGGTCGTCATGGACGGACAAACGGTGATTGCCCGCGTCGAGCGGCGCCCCTACGCCATTCGCCAGATCACGGGTGCCGCGCTGGGCTACGAAATCCATGATCAGCTCACGACAGAACACGAGCAACTCCGCGAGCGCAGACCGGCTTTTCAGGGCTATTGGCTGAACGCCGCTGCTTTGCCGCGTTCCTTCCAGGTATGGTTGGAAGGACAGGACGGCACCCCCATCCCCGGCAGTGAACGCCGGGTCAGGATAGTTCGTACCCGAATTCCGGGGTGGGCCTATGCTTTGCCGGGCGTACCCTTTGCCCTGGCCCTGCTGGCAACGGGCCTGCGTCGGCGGCGCTATACCCGGCTGCCCAGGGAAATGGAGTAGCCGGAAGTCGGTGGTCCATGCGCGAGCGGTCCGCGGCGTGGCATCTGGTTACCCTGGGGGACCTGGTAGCCGATCTGATCGCCCCTATCCCCTCCCTGCCCATCGAAGCCGGGCAGCATCAACGGCTGGAATGGCTGCAAATGGAAGCAGGCGGTACAGGCAATACCCTTGTCATGGCAGCCCGGCTGGGGCTGCAGACGGTCACCATAGGGGCCATGGGCGATGACCGTCCCGGACACCGGGTGGCAGCCATTCTGCAGCGGGAACAGGTAGGGCTGGACGGTCTGGTCTTTGTACCTGACCGGAAAACCCCCATAGCCCTTGTCTTTGTCGACGCCCGGGGTGACCATGTTTTTCTCGGCACCCTGAACGAAGCGGCACCAATTCCCTTTCAGGCGCACTGGCATGCCCTGCTGCAGGACGCACGGGCCCTGTTCACCACGGGTTACGCCATGCATCCCAACACCCTCTTCGGCCCTGACAACAACATGCAATGTATACAGATAGCCCGTTCCGGCAACTGCCGCATTTTTATGGACTTGGGGCCGTCCGCCTTCATTGCGGAACCCGGACGCGTCGCCGAGGCCCTGGCCCTGGCGGATGTAGTATTGGCCACGGCAGAAGAAATCAGCCAATGGACAGATATAGCCGATCCCGTCAAGGCAGCCCATCGCCTCCGCGCCACTGGCCCGGACGTGATCGTCATCAAGTTGGGCCCGGAGGGCTGTATTATTGTCCGGGGCCAGCAGGAAGTAGCCTGCCCGGGCTTCCAGGTCGACTTTCGTGACTCGGCCGGTGCCGGCGATGCGTTCGCCGCAGGCTATATGGCTGCCTGGCTGGACGACAGGGACGACCGGACGGCAGGGATGATCGCCAACGCCGTGGGCGCAGCTGCGGTGACGCGTGTCGGTACGGGCAGCCTGCTGCCTTCCCGCACCGAGGTGCAGGCACTGCTTGCTTCAGTCCCCTTGCCTGTGTGGACCTGACCCTGATCCCCCCAACACGGGTCTGTCGTTGCGGGTCTCCAATACAGACTTGTCCCGGGATACATGGAGGAAGGTCGTCATCGCGGCCAACCGGCTGGGCAAACCTTGCCGGGACCCGGCAGATGGTTTCCGGTCGCGTTGGGAGTGCGGTATGAGCACCTGCCTCACCCTTTCATGATCCACCCGCCGTCCACGTTCAGCACCTGGCCGGTAATATTGTGGGCGGCAGCGGAGCAGAGATACAGCGCGGCCTGAGCAATGTCATCCGCGGTTTGGGGACGGTTCAAAGGTACGAGCCGGGCCAGTTTGTCGCGCATCCAGGCAGCGTAATCCGGTCTCTGTGCGGGATCCAGACGGGCTGTGTTGGCCTCGTACACGCGATGCTGCATGGGAGTGTCCACAATGCCCGGTGCGATCAGGTTGGCACGCACGCCATGCGGTGCCAGATCCATTGCCATCACCTGGCCAAAATTGATCAGTGCGGCCTTGGCGGCACTGTACGGGGGATCGTTCTGTGCCCCGTATTGGCCGGACACGGATGCCAGCAGCACGAAACTGCCCCGGGCGCGCGACACCATCGGTTCCACGAAAGCATGCACGACGTGAACGGCACCCTGCACGTTGACTTCGTATACATGAGGCCAGTCGGCGGGACTCAGGCGCCAGAAGGGAAAGCCGGACTTGCCTGATCCCAGCCCTACCACGTACAGCACGTGCGTTACCGGACCGGTCTCTTCACAGGTGCGTGCGACAGCCTGGAGGGTGTCCCAGTCCGTAACGTCTGCCAGGTAGGCGTTGGCACCCAGTTCCTGTGCCACCGTCTGCACGCCGGGACTGCGATCCACGAGGCTGAGCACGGCTCCCTGCTGGGCAAAGTGCCGGGCCATAACCGCCCCCATGCCTTCGGCGGCCCCCACGATCACCGCATGTTCATTGCGAATTCCTTTCATGCAGATTTCATCCCCCATTGATCACCACGGGTCCGGTGGTCTTGGCCTGGGCATACAGGGCCTGCAGCTCGGGATCATCCTCCACATTCACCATCGTCATGGATACGCCGCGCTCGTATACGGGCTGGTTGCCCTGGCGAAAATAGTGCCATACCGATGAGGAGTTGTGCGAGTCGTCGGCAAAATGGACCTTGAGCCCATTTGCGCGCGCGTAGGTCACCAGCCGGGGCGGCAGACGGTCCTCATCGCCCTGTGCCCGGTACCGTTCAACCGCCGCCATGTCAAGTTCCACGCCCAAGCCCGGCGCGTCGCTGACAGGTGCCAGTCCGTTGTGAATCACAATGGGATCCACAAGCAGGTCGTCCTCGTATATTTCCATGCAGGTAATCGCCGGCCATTGGGCATGGGTCAGGACAGCCCCCAGATGGATCGCCATGGCTGTGGTCAGGCCTGTCCCCACCATTTGCAGGAAAAAGGGCATGTTGAAGGTGGCTGCAGTCAGGCCACCCTGCACGATTTGGGATACGCCCCCAGCCATGACGAAGCCGTCACAGATCCGCTGTGCACAGGTGCGACGGGCCAAGGCTTCGGAATAGTGATGGGCAACGGGCAGGACAATCGCCCGCATGATCTCCCGATTGCCAACGCCATCATCGGGAGGCATCGGGCCCTCGATGATGGAGAGTTTGGGAAATTGGGCTTCGAGTTCCTGCAGGACCGGGACACCATAGACCGCGGAAAGGAGAAAGTCGTTCCAGTCGGCGTCAATCTGAAAGTAATCCGGTGTGACTTCGCTGATGCGGGTCAAGGTTTCATGCACGTCAAACCAGGGCCGGGTCTTGATCTTCATGCTCGTGTAACCGCGGGCCACGGCTCGTTGTGCTTCCTGCGCATACAGGTCGGGTGGCATGTCGTGCCCCCAATGGGACAGGGGACAGTGCTTGCGGCAGGGCGTGCCTAACAGCCGGTATACCGGCACCCCCACTGCCTTGCCCGCCGCGTCAAACAGGGCCATCTGCAAGCCGGCACCCAGTTCATCATTCCACATTATGTCAAACGGATTGCGGCCGATAGCCCGTTCCGGGTGGAGGGAACGCCCCCATGTATAGTTCTGGATCGTTTCACCCACGCCTACGATCCCGGATTCCAGCGTGACCCGGATGATCTCCACTTCGGACCAGGCGTGAATGCGGGCTCGTTCCATTTCCCAGCGGATAGCGGACCGGGTAGGCACCCACACCCGGTGCTGTTCAACTGTGGCCACGCGGGGTGTCATCATGGTTGTGCTCCCTTGGACAACGAAAGTTTGTCAACTGTACTGTGCACTTTGCCGCTCGGCACCATCAGGTTGGCCACGGATACCCTTCATGTCCATTGGGCCGGCAGGTCAGGATCGCCCACATGGCAACAGCGGGCCATCCATGTCAGGACATGTCGTTCATCCAGAAAAGACGAGTGGCGCGATGGATACAGTTCCTGTTGCGCCGGCGGTGTCGCCATGGCTGCAAGGAGGGCCTGGCCCATGGCCGGTGTATGCAGATCCGCGTGACCGCCGGTGATCAGCAGGACGGCAGCCTGCACCCGATGGACCATGAATTGGGGATCGAAATAGGACAGGGTATCCCAGACTTGGGCAGCCCGCTCCGGGTACAACCGCAGATAGTCGTTGATCTCCGCCAGGGGATAGGCTGTGGTGCCAGGTACGGTTGCGGACAGCCGCAGCCACATACCAATACGGCACGCAACGTGTGTTATCGCCGGTACGAGAGCTGCTGTCAACAGGGACAGTTCATGGCCGCGGCACACGAGGGGTCTGTTGCCGCACGCGGCCAGGCCCGCCAGGAACTGCGCCCCCAATACGCAATCTTCCACCACCCGGGTAAAACCGTACGTTGCCACCTTTTCAATACCCGCCGTCAAGAAACCGGGAAAGTCCGCCTGCACCTGGCTGCGGGTCAGGCGCATCCCCCGGTGACGCAGCGTAAGCGTTATGTACTGCCGGCGCAGCTCGTAGCTTGCGACGTGGGCAGCACTGCCATAGGGCGGGATTAACAGCAAAGCCGGATGCGGTCCCGGTGCCGTGGGCACACTCAAGACGGCATATACGGTTTCCCCCTCATGCAGTGTCCACTCGACACGCCAAGTGGTGCTGAAAGAATTGGCATGCAGGGGCAAGAGATTTTGTGCTACCGGGATCACGGCGGCATTGATCCGGGCCACCCGTTCTTGCCAAAAGGCCTCTACCCTGGCTGTATCGTTCATGGCGCATCACTCCCTACGGCTGCAGGTGCTGGCGGAGGAAAGCTGCCACGACGGCACCGTGGTGAATTCCCCCCGCATCATGCCCATGGCCCTCATACTTGTACAGTCGCTTGTCCCGGGCCGGCACCAGGTCAAAAGCCGCAAGCCCGGTAGGGGGCGGACATACGTCATCCTGCATGCCCAGATTCATGATGAGTGGACATTGGACCCGGGACGCAAAGAAGAGACAGTCAAAATAGGACAAGGTGGTCTCTACCTCGGCGCGCCGGTGTGGAAAGCAGCGGAGGTATTCGTTGATTTCTTCGTACGGTGACGAATGGGTGAGCGTAATGGCAGCCATCATGCCTGTAAGGTAAGGGGCCCCAGCCACGGCACAGGCCACTTCCGGCCGCAGACCGGCCGTCATCAGGGTCAACCCGCCCCCCTGGCTGCTGCCCATTACGCCAATGCGGGCCGGATCGATCTCGGGCCGGGTCAGCACAAAGTCTATGGCCCGCAGGGCATCCGCGTAGAAACCGCGGTAGATGTAGGTAGCAGGGGACTCGATCCCGTGGATCATGAGACCCGGATATCCCGGGTTTATCCGGTCACTGCTGCGCAGCTTGCCCCGTGGGGCGACACTCAGTACGGCATAGCCCTGCCGTGCCTGTTCCTTGCCGATTGGGGGCTCGGATATATACCCAGGGTATTGGATCACCACCGGCAACGGACCGGTGCGGTCCCGCGGGAGCGCGTACCAGCAGAATACCCGCACACCATCCAGTGACGCATACGTCAATTCCCGGACTTCCACGTCCGGCGTGGACCGCAGCTCGGAATTCCTTTCCTGTACGTGCAGAGGCAGGGCCTGGCTGCATGCCAAGACATTGGCCCAGAACGCATTGAAGTCGTCTGGCGGCTGTATAGATACCGCTTCAATAGTGACACTGGACATTCCGCATGACCTTGCCTGCAGCCCTTTCAGGCTTCCCAATACAATGTGAGAGGAATTCCCGGTTTCATCGTACCACGGGAATGGATAGGAATAGATGCGGGTGCAGCCACGTGCCAGCTGCCCGTTTGCAGCAAAGCCAGCAAAACCGTCAACAGTTCCATATAGGCAAAATTCATCCCGAGACACCGCCGTGGCCCGCCGCCAAAGGGCATGAAGGCATAGCCCTTCCGGCGAATGTTGTCCCTGTCCAGGAACCGGTGGGGATGGAAAACGTCGGGATGTCGCCAGTGCCGGGGATGTCGCTGCAGAATGAAGGGCGAGACCAGAATGAAATCTTTCGGATAAATGGACAGGCCACAGGGCAGCCTGTCAGCACAGAGGGCTATACGGCGCATGGACCAGCCCGGTGGGTACAGGCGCAATACTTCATCAATCACCGCCCGCCCATATTGAAAACGTCCCAGATCGGCGTAGACCGGCGGGTTCCCAGCCACCAGGGCCTGTCCTTCGCGCTGCAGTCGCTCATACAGGGCCGGATATTGAGGGACCAGCGCCAACAGCCAGCACAGGGTGGCGGCCGTAGTCTCGTAGCCGGCCAGCATCAGGGAAACGATGTCATCCCGTACATCCTTGTCATTGAAGAGGAATGCACCGTCCGGGCCGCGCGCTCCCAGCAACTGCTCCAGAATGCAGTCGTCGGTAGCGGCCTCCCGGTCACGTGTCGCTATCTGGTCCATGACGAAACGGTTGATCCGGTTCATGGCCCGGTGGAACGCTACGCCCCAGGGCGTCGGCATGCCCGCCAGCAAGGGTGGCAGCAGAGCCAGCCAGACCTGATTGGAAACGAGATCGCCAAAAGCCTGCAGAAACGCCTTGCGATTGTCCGGATTGTGACGACCGAAAAGCGCAGCGAAGATCACATTTTGGGTGATGGCGATCGCCGCGGCCTCCAGATCCATGCCCCGGTTCTCCCTTGCCTTCACTCGGGACACGACACGCTGGGCATGCCGCAGCGTCAGGGGGAAGTACCAGCCCAGTTCCCGGTGTGAGAAACTGGTCTTCAACTGCATGCGATGACGGCGCCAGCGAGCACCCTCGGCATTGGAGATGCCATCTCCCAGCAATTTCTGGGTTGCCGACAAGTGCTTGCCATAGCGATCAGGCACATCCTGCAGGACGTGCTTCACGTCGGTCGGATCGGATAGCAGTGTCATGTTGTAGGAACCGACCCGCACATGGGCCACGTCCCCTTGCTGACGCCATGCATGCAGGAGCAATTCATGCAGATCGGCCCGGACAAGGCTGGATAGCGTTCTGCTCCATCCCAGACGCTGGAATGTACGGGTTCGATCCGGGTGATGTCCTGACATGGAAGGGATAGCGGCAACTATGTGGATGTTGGCAGAGGAACCGGCTGCAGGCAAAATCCAGTGCCGTGCCGTACACAAGCGTTTATGTCCAGATACATTGTGGCACCGGGTCTCTGTACAAGATCTTGGCTGGTGACGGCATGAACAGGATGCTCCGGAAGGACGGTGCGCCCCCAAGGTTGTCCTTATCCACTGATTATAGTCAATCCCAATGCCATGGCTACAGGCGTTTCTGTCTGTGGTCAGGCCTTGCGCGGTCCTGCCGGGACGATTCTGTGCCCGCTGGGGGATCCAGGTGCCCGGCAGCTCCGTATACAGACAGGAAAACCAGCACTGTCGCAGGTTTGGCACACGCCAACGAAGTAGCGGAATGACCTCTGTTCCAGGACATGGGTGTAACTTGCCCAACACCTGCGTCCATGTTGCAAACCTGCAGGCCATGCCAGATGGCTGCGTATGCGGGCATCACCTCAGATTGCTACTGCCACGCCGGAACGGCCCACCGCCGCGTCCTTCCGGGGCTCATTGGTCAATGCTCCAACGAATTGCAATACTGACGCGAGCCGTATTGGCCAGCCCCTCACTTCGCTTGGAGAGCCTGCAGTACCTCAACCAAGCGCTGGATGATCCATGAACGTTCTTCCGGTTCCAGCGTCAT
This sequence comes from Caldilineaceae bacterium, assembly GCA_965200385.1. Classification (GTDB taxonomy): domain Bacteria; phylum Chloroflexota; class Anaerolineae; order Caldilineales; family Caldilineaceae; genus Bin34. The sequence goes on along the minus strand of OZ241342.1, from coordinate 1,404,889 downwards.
GGGATTGACGAAAATCGAGTTGCCCTCGCCCGGCGCCACGGAAATGGCAGGCTCGCCTGCAAGGAGCGCGGTTATGACCGTGTCCCGGGTCCAGCGGGTTGACTGGGCAAAATCCACTTCCATGCGCGGCAGTGGCTGCCCGGCCTCATTGGGAAAGCTGCGGCGGGCACGCAGATCCCCGAAACGCCGATTCAGAGTTTCACACCATTGAGCCACAACGGCTTCGTCCTCACGCCGACGTGCTTCCTGGTCCAGGCTCACATAGCGTCTCACTGCAGCCAGCAAACCCAGCATCTCTTCTTTCCCCACTTTCATGGGGCGTCCCAACCCGGCATGAGGTGCCCCAATGGCATGGCACGCGTCGATCCATTCCTTCTTGCCCAGCAGAAGACCTGACGACTGGGGACCGCGCAAATCCTTGCCGCCACTGAAGATAACCATGTCGGCTCCCATGGCGGTGAGCGTCCAAAGATTGGTTACGGGGGGCAGTTGGGCGGCTGCATCCACAATGACAGGTACGCCCCGGGCCTGACAGCGAGAGATGACTTCCTGCAGGGACAGCGTACTGGTTTCACTGAGGCTGCCCTCAAACCAAATCAGGGCAGCGGCACCGGTGTCAAGAGCAGCTTCAAGTTCCCGGTCAAGGGTTTGCGTTCCGTGGCCCACTTCCGTGAACTCGGCAAAGGCCTGGCGTACGGCATAGTCGTATTGATTGCGCTGCAGCCGATGCACGATCACCTTGCGCCGGGCCACCTTGCTGGCTGGCAGCTGATCCATCTGGGCGGGATCGCCACGGGTCAGGCAAGCGGCAATGGCCAACACGATGCCGGAGGCGGCACCGCAGCAAACGTAACAGGCTTCGTTCCGGGTTAAACGGGCAATTTCAGCGCTGACGGTTTGCTGCAGCGCATGCAGATCCACGAAGTGCCGGGAAGCCTGCCGCATCGCCTCGACTACCTCGGGAGGCATGCGTGAACCTCCCAGTTTGGTCAGGGTAGCGTTGGCGTTGATGACAGGCTTCAGACCCAGATCAGAATAGATCGACATCGGTGTTACCTGACCTGTTCCCGGCACATATGACTGCGGCCAAGCACCCGGTTAGGCCAAAACCAGATCGCAGGCCTCTGCGGGCATCCAATGGGCATCCTGGCCCGACCACTTGACGTTGCATCCTATAGGGTTGGTCAAGGGCACGGAAACAGGCTTGCCCGCAGTATGCTCTTCCAGCGCCCGATCCAGGTCATTGACAGTCGCCTTTTCCCCTTCGCGGGGATTGTCGATACCACGGCCAGTGTACACAAGTCGGCGGTCACTGTCGAACACATAGAAATGGGGTGTCCGCAACGCACCATAGGCCCGAGCCACATCCTGTGATTCGTCACGGAGGTAGACCCAAGGGAAATTGTGCTCTGCCATACGCTTGACCATCCCGTTGAAGTCGTCATCCGCGGCAACGTGCACACTGTTGGAATTGATGCCCACGAATTTCACGCCTTTGCCGGCAAACGCCTCGACTGTGGCCCGGGTGTTCTCGTCCGAACCGATGACGAAGGGGCAGTGATTGCAAGTGAAAAACACGACGAGGGTATCGGCATCACGGAAACTGTCCAGGGAATAGGTCTGATCGTCGGTAGCGGGAAGATGGAAATCGGGGGCAGTTTCCCCCAGCTGTAACGTAAACGCCATTGTGCAGTGCTCCTCAAAATCCAATGCAAACAGGGCAATTCAGACTCGGATTGTATCATGAGAAACCCCTTGGATGCCCTGTCTCTTTCGCATGGCACAGATCACGCAGGCTCACGTCGCACATCTGTCATGCCAATATCATGGGCTCCAGGCAATTTCAGTTATGCGAAAACACCTTGAACACCTGCACTTCAGTGCTGACCGGGATGGCAGGATTTGGCTCCCAACAGGCTGGCCATACAGGCAAACAGGTCCAATCTGCAAAGGCAGCAGGTGTTTGCAGCGCCGGACATCGTACAGCTTGCGGTTCGAACATACCAGGCCTGGCCCAGCCCCTATCCTCAATCTGTGCCAAGCCGGTGCCGGGCTAGCACCGGGTAGCACCGGCCTGGCAGGACACGCCTGTTCAATCGTAGCGCAGAGCTTCAGCCGGGAAAACGCGTGACGCCTGCCATGCGGGCAACAACGCAGCCAGCAGAGCGAAGGCGTAGGTCAACAGGACAGTGATCCCTATGGACAGCCAAGGCACGGGAAACGTCAGCTCAGTGGCCATTTCATAGAACTGGACGATCATCTTGTCCCCCATTACCATGCCCGCAGCCACACCAATACATATACCGGTCAAAGCGATGAAACTCGCTTCCAACACAAAAATCAGTCCGATGGTAGACGGGTGATAACCGATGGCACGCAACATGCCCACCTGCTGGCGCCGTTCCACCACGGACCGGCTGCTAATCACAGCCAGGCCGGCCAGGCCGACTATCAGACCCAGGGCCGCAAAACCCCGGAATACCTGCAGAACACTGCGGATAATGGCTTGTCCCGCCACGAACTGGTCAGCAAAACGCATGACGTTCATGCTGTTGCTGAGCAGGCCTTTCTCCAGGGCCCGGGCCGTGTCGTTGACGTCGGCCCCTTCGACCACTTTGACATAGTGATTGTCGGGTGCTATAGGCTGGCCCCGGAGGAATTCCAGCACCCGCCGGTTTACCTGGACTGTGTCATAGGCCAGCATTTCCCCGTCCGCCAGTACCCCGATAACCTGCACCGTGGTCGTACGACGCGAACCACTGGCTACAGATTCCAGCTCCAGGAACAACTCCGGCAAGACCTCTTCGGTGTCCGCAACAGAAATGTCCTCCACAAATCTGTACAAGTTACTTACTACGGCCACGTCATTGCGCTCAGTCAGGGCCTCCCAGACGGCAGTATCCGTGTCATAGCCTGCAGCCCTCCGGGCGAAACCGTAAACTTGGCTGGCCTGGGTTGTGTACCCTGCATCCACACCCAGTACATCCACGAACTCCTCGCTCCGAAAGGACTGCTGATCGCTGGTGGAAGACGTGTATTGAACATCCAGACGCGCAATGGAACTTGTGAGCGCCACGGTCTCCAGGGGGAATTCGGGAATGGCCTGCAGTTCCGTACCCAGATCGAATACGGGGTCGAACACACTGAGCAAACCGGGGGTCAGAATCAGGTCAAAACCGGCCGTGCGTTCCAGGCTGGGATTGGCGAGAATTTCGGTGGCCCGGATTACATAGGTCATCACCACTACCGTCAATATCACCATGGCGAAGAGCATCATGGCGACGCCGGTGCGAAACCTTTGATGCAAGGGATAGGCAATCGCTATGCGCATGGCGGGAGCTATACTGCCGATCAGGCCCCCCAGACGCAAAGCCGCCTGCGCCAGGAAATCAGCGCTGCCCATAATCACGAGAATGGCACCTGTCAGGATGATGGGGCTGCTGAGAACAAAGGAGAGGAGCAAGAGAAAAGGCTGCTGCTCTTCCATGACTTCCTGCGTGGTTTCTTGCCAGGGAAAGGCCCAGATACCGATCAAGCCCGCCCCAACGATGATGTGGACGATCTGCTGGCGTCGCAGGGCAGGTATAGGACTGTAGGCCAGGGCCCGGTTGCCCCAGACGGCCATGCCCAGCAAAATCAGGGTGGTCCCGATCAACAGCAGAGTCTGCTCTGTGGTCTGGTATTCCACAACGAGATACAGCCCCCCGGCCAGCAGGCCCAGGCCTGCACCCCACTGGGCAATTTCAGGCCAATGGCTTTGTGTCTTCAGGCGGGCAACATTGGGCAAGTCCCGAATGGCCGCGACGATGTTCATGCGACTGACACGCCACGCCGACAGGGTGACGACCATCCAGGTAAGCAGAACACCGAGGCTGTAGGCAATCACAATGGAGGAGGGCAGGACGGCCCACTGCACAGCGAAGAGTGCCGAGCGGGCGCCGAACTGCTGGTCGATGATGTCCCGGAAGAAACCGTTCACGAAACCAATCATGCCGAAAGCGGCCAGCAGGCCCAGGCCGAGACCGATCAGGGCAGCCGCCAGATCATAGACCAGACCTTCGGTTACAAACATGTGCACCAGATGCCCCCGGCGCAGGCCCACGGCGCGCATGACACCCAGTTCCCGCCTTCTTTCCGCCGCTAGCATGACGAAGATCAGAAAGATCAGAATCATGCCGGCCAGGACAGACAGCGTGCCCGAGATGGAGAAGAGTGTACCGAAACTCACCCCGGCAATCTCGGCACCCGTCAGCGCCAGGCGTTTGCTCAGGGGTGCCAGCACCAGGAATTCGTCAATAGCCTGCAAGGATTTGTCCAGATCTCTGGCATCGCTTGCAGCCAGGGGCAGTTCCTTCAGCCAGTCACGGACACCCGGATTGCCCAGGGCTACTTTCAGGGGCAGGAGATCGGCCGGGGCATCGTCCTGGAGATCGGGTGCAGGGTCTGCAACGTAGCGTGCCAGCACTTCAATATCACTGGCAAAATTCCCGCTTCCGACCATATCGTCGACCAACGGCACCAGAAACACGGGCATGTCTGGGTCCATGAACGGATGCTGGGCCGTGGCGGCTTCGGCGCGAATCACGGATGCGACATCAGGTGAACGCAGCAGCGTTTGCAACTGGACAAAATGCTGTTCGTTCAGTGCATAGCCCCGCAGGCGCTGATTCACCGTATCGGTATGCTGGATGCCCGACAGCTCGTCACCCTCGTTGGAGATAAGGATGGCATTGATGCGTTCGGACATGAACAACAGCTGCTGTGCTTCCGCTATGTCCATCATGACTACCGGGATCAACACCCCCAGTGGCCCTGCTTCCTTGACAATAGCGCGCACCCGGTAGGAAACCGGCAGAGGGCCCACAAAAATCTCCAGGGAATCGCCTACCTGAGCATCCAGCAGCTGTGCGCCCAGTTCGCTGAGGTATACGTCGCCCTGGTGCAGCTGCATACCGGCCTGGTTCAGCAAACGATCGGTATCCTGTCCCAGCGTGGCCAGGTTGAACTGGGAAAACACGTTGGTGGTGTCCGGCAGTTCGAGTCCCAGGTCACCGAGTGACGGCACCCGGATCGTAGCGTCCGGGGTCAGGCCCAGCGCATCCCAGACAGGATCGTCTGCAGTAATGCCCAGCGCCTGCAGACTGAGTTCCGGGATATCGTTCTCCTGGAAAAAGGAAGTGTCGACACCCATTTCCTCAAGTGTGGCGAGATCCAGACGCAGGTCATTCAGCGTAAACGTTTCCCCCTGCATTTCCAGCAGCAGGGCTCCCAGAGCCACCAGCACGCCGGTGGCCACTTCCGTATTTGTCGGCTGTGTGCCATCCGAGGCTGCCGTGACAGCCTGGACAAATTCCAGCAGCTGTGCATAGAGACTGATCGTATTGCCCACCACAAAAGGAAATACATTGCCGATGCCAGGTTGCAGATCGGCCATGCGGACGGGTCTGTCGTAGATGTCGTGCAAGCCGAATTCGGCTTCGTAGGCCTGGTCAACGGCGAAAATCAGCCCCAGGGGTTCCCCCTGACCTGTGTGCAGATTGCGAATGATGGTGGGGAAAAAAATGGCCTCGGCCACACCATCCACCAGGGGTTCGTCGGCCAGCTGACTCTGCAGGGTCTGATAACTCTGTTGCGTAATGCCGGGCAGACCGTCAACCGCGAGTGACTGCAGACTGTCCACATCGCCTTCCGCCAAACCGGTCAACAGGGCTACGATATCGCTGTCTTCTTCGGCCGCACCCAGTTCCACATCACCGTCACTCGCTTCTTCGACCAGGCTCAGGAGGTAAGGTGGCACAATGACCTGATCAATGTGGCCATACGCCTCCACCACCTGACGGCGGATCGAATGGTTCAGGGAATCGCCCAGACTCAGGGCAGCCGCGAATATGACGGTGCTCAGTGTCAAGCCAACAATGATCAACACTGACTGCAGGGGGCGTCGGGTGATATTGCGCACACCCCACTTCGCCATGATGGGGTGCCGAAAGGCAAGCAGCAGCAGGCCGCACAGGAGCAGGACCAGCGCTATGACACTGCCGGTGGCGACAGAATCCATCACGGACACGCGATCGTCTCCGTCATGTTCTGCTCTTCCCGCGGGGGAGGCACTTCTTGGCTGGAGTCCTGCACAATCTGTCCCATGCGCATGTGCACGATCCGGTCGCAGTATTCACTCACCTGCATATCATGGGTGACAATGACGAAGGTCTGGCGATGCTCTTGGTTCAGACTCCGCATGAGTGCCAGGATCTCCCGGGATGTATTCTCGTCCAGATTGCCCGTAGGTTCATCTGCCCACACAATGGCAGGACGGTTGGCCAGGGCCCGCGCGATGGCCACCCGCTGGCGCTGCCCCCCTGAAAGCTGCGAGGGGCGGTGTGCACTCCATTGCTCCAGGCCCACCGTGGCCAGCATGTCCCGGGCCCGGCGCCGGGCTTCACCGGTGCCGACCTTGTTGACCAGAAAGGCGAGCTCTACGTTCTCCAGGGCCGAAACAACCGGCAACAGATTGAAGCTCTGGAACACGAATCCCATATGGGCCGCCCGATAGCCCGTGCGTTGTCGATCATTCAGGCGGGCCAGGGATTGTCCCTCGATCAGGATTTCCCCCTCGTCAAAGCTGTCCAGTCCGGACAGGCAGTTCAGGAGTGTGGTTTTGCCACATCCCGAAGGTCCCATGACTGCCACCATTTCACCGGTCTGGATAGACAGATCCACACCTTGCAAGGCGTGGACGTTGATCTCGCCTGCGGCAAAGTGTTTGTGGACGTTCCTTACTTCGATAATGGGCTCAGACATACGGAGACATCTCCAAGCTGGATTCCTGCAACCACCTGCACAGTCGGGGGACTGTAGTGACAATTGTAATTACGTTGTGCGCTCGATTCAGGATGCAGGTGACCAGTACCCGGAACATTCGACCGGAGACAGCGCCCACATTACCATACCGGTGCTGGAGTTCCGGTTCTTGTATCCCTCATGCGGGAGCATACAGAGACGGTTACACACCCTGAAGAGGCAGTCCCCTGTTGTCCGTACATTGTGCAGTCCATCTTGGGCATGCAAGGAGTGACTCGGGCTACGACAGGGGGAGTGTCGTTCACTTTCCCGGACGTCCGGTACCGTATCGCCCTCGTGCAATCAGCCCAGCGCCTGGAACCAGAGATGATGTCATACTTCCTCATCTACCCATATCGTGGCTGATCCACCCCAATATAGGGCTGGCAATATCCGCATGGCACCACACCACCTGTGTGATACGGGGACCATCTGCTCGGTCGTCAGGGTTACAGGCTGTCCTGCAAGCAGCATGGAGCTTTGGTCAAATCAAGAGTAAAATTCACTGACCTGTTTTCTAGCCCACGCTATTTGGAGTCTCTCATGACAACGATCAAGCAAAACGAAGTGATTACGTTGGAGTTCAGGGCAGAGGGACAGTACACAAACCCTTTCCGAGACGTTACATTTGACGCTACGATTGCCGATGACTCGGGCCAGACCCTGCATGTTCCCGGTTTTTGGGACGGTGACCAGTCATGGAAGTTTCGTTTCGCCTCCGTCCGGGAAGGAGATTTTACCTACACCACCCGGTGCAGCACCGCTGACGCGGGATTGCAGCAGCAACGTGGCACCATTTCGGTGCGCGGCCAGAATGCCCAGAACCGGCTGACCGTTGAAGGTCCCGTTACGATCAGCGCGAACAGACGCCACTTTGCCCATGCTTCAGGCCGTCCCTTTGCCTGGCTGGGTGACACCTGGTGGATGGGGCTGACCCGCCGTCTGCCTCTGGCCGGCTTTCAGGAACTCATTGCCGACCGGGTGCAGAAAGGGTTCAGCGTGATCCAGATCATTGCCGGGCTTTACCCGGACATGGACTGGCATGATCCGCGGGGCGAAGGTGATGCCGGCTTCCCCTGGGACAAGGATTTCCACGCCATCAACCCTGCCTATTTCCAGCAGATGGATCGCAGAATCACACTGCTGGTGGAGGCCGGACTGATGCCCTGTATCGTGGGGTTTTGGGGCTACTTCATGGACTTCGCCGGTGCCGATGTCCTGAAACTGCACTGGCGCAACCTGATTGCCCGGTATGCCGCCATGCCAGTGGCGTGGTGCATTGCCGGTGAAGGCCTGATGCCCTATTACCTGCACGGCGCGTCGATTGCAGACATGTCCCAATGGGAAAGAGAGCGCAGGGCAGCCTGGTCCGACATGGCCAGATGGCTCCGTGCCCAAGACGGATTTCACCGGCCCATCACGATTCATCCAACACAGTTTGGCCGCCGCCAAGTGGATGACGCCACCACTCTCGATTTCGAAATGCTGCAGACCGGACACGCCGGTTTTCCTGCCCTGACCAGCACCATCGACATGCTGGAAGAGTCTCTGCCCGCCGCCCCCACCATGCCCGTCATTATCAGCGAGGTCAACTACGAGGGCATACTGGAATCCAGTGGACCGGAAATCCAGCGGTTTCTGTACTGGTCCAGTGTACTGTCCGGATCTGCCGGCTTCACCTATGGCGCCAATGGCCTCTGGCAGGTAAATGGGGAAGAAATCCCCTACGGTCCCTCGCCGCACGGCATGGCCTGGGGAGGGCCGTCGTGGCGCGAGGCCAGCCAGTTGCCGGGCTCACAGCAGATCGGACTGGCCAAGCGACTGCTGGACACGTTGCCCTGGTGGACCGTTCGTCCGGCTCCGGACAACGTGAGTCATCATTCATCGCCGGACGATCGCATCGGCCCCTATAGTGCGGTGCTGGAAGGCGACATTCGCATCGTGTTCATTCCGGCCCCCAGTATCTTCCTTATTCGCCGGGGCGGCCTGAACCTGCAAAACCTGGATCCTGCCACCTCATACCGTATCTTTTGGTTCAATCCCAAGACCGGAGAGCGCATGGAGTTGGGGTCGATGGTGCCCGATGCCGACGGCCAATATGCCCTGCCAACTCCACATCTGATTCAGGATTGGGTATTCATCGCCGCTCCCTGATCACACAGATACGGCTTTTGTCCGCATGCACAGCATTCGCTGCCGCTCCCGTGGCCAGAGGTGTCTGTCACACCAGCCTTGTAACCGTGCGGCATTACCGCGAAGCAACCGGCTGGTCCTGCGAGGACATGAAGGTATGTGTACCCGATCTTGCCGGTGATCCGTCACGGGCTACCCCGGTGAAGCAAGCCGGGGCGGGCGGATCCACTTGCCGGGAATTGATCCGCCCGGCCCCTTGCCTATATGATCTTCCAGACAGACGCACCCAGGGAAAGGCCCTGAATCACAGCGTATAGCGGAGTTCCGTTGCGATGACGGCTGACGTTGTAGTCACCAACGCACACATATACACCAATCAGCCTCGCCAGCCCTGGGCCCACGAAATGGCCTTGTACGGTGGACGCATTATGGCCGTGGGACCTGCCGGCTGTGCCGATGCATTGCGGGGCCCGGCCACGGTGCTGGTCGATCTGGAACAATCCCTGGTCCTCCCCGGTTTGTGCGATTCCCATATCCATTTCACAAACTACGCTTGCGCCCTGCAGGAACTTGACCTTTTTGAAGTACCCACGTTGGACATGCTCCAGACAAGGCTGCAGACTTTTGCCCGGTCCCTGCCGGTGGAAGCCTGGTTGATTGGTCGCGGCTGGAACCAGGACCTCTGGCCCGACCAGCGTTTCCCTGCCGCCCGGGATCTGGATGCAGTCGTCGGCAATCGGCCGGTGTTGCTCTACGCCAAAAGCGGTCATGCCGCCGTTGCCAGTTCGGCCGCGCTGCAACAGGCCGGGATCCCTCCAGGCACCTGGTCACCGGAAGGCGGCTTCATTGAACGGGACGCCCAAGGCCAGCCCACCGGCATGCTTTTGGAAAGTCCTGCCATTAAACTGGTCGCCGATCACATTCCCGCCCATTCCATGGAATGGCTGGAAATGGCGGCCAAGGATGCCCAAAAACAGTTGCACGCTTGGGGCCTGACGGCTTTCCATGATTTCGACGGCAAACAGGGTCTCACCGTTTTGCAGCGCATGCTGCAAAACCACAGCTTGCGCATGCGCGCCGTCAGTCACGTCGCCCAGGACCAATTGGACGATGCCATCGCCTTTGGCCTGCGCGGTCCCCTGGGCAATGAGTGGGTACGTATAGGCGGCCTGAAACTGTTCGCGGATGGCGCCCTGGGTCCCCGCACCGCGCTCATGGCCGAGCCGTACGAAGGGGAACCGGACAACTACGGCATGGCCGTAGTAGACAAGGAGGAAATGCTGGAACTGGCAACGCGGGCCACCCTCAACGGCATAGCGGTATGCGTTCACGCCATTGGTGACAGAGCGAACCATGACGTACTGGATGTCTTCCAGGAAATCCGCAAGATCGAGACCGACCAGGCTATTCCCCGGAAGGCCCGGCGGCACCGCATTGAACATGTGCAGGTGATTCAGCCTGCTGACCTGCCACGTCTGGCAGAGCTTGCCATCCACGGTGCCGTACAACCCATTCACGCAACGCAGGACATGCAAATGGTGGACGCCTATTGGGGTCAGCGGGGCCAGACGGCTTATGCCTTCCGGTCCTTGCTGGACAGAGGTACGCGTCTGGCCTTTGGCTCCGATGCCCCGGTGGAAACACCCAACCCCTTTGTGGGCATCCATGCTGCTGTGACCCGACGCCGAGCCGATGGGACACCGGGACCCGCCGGCTGGTACCCGGCCCAGAAGCTCACCCGCGCAGAAGCCATCCGGGGGTACACCGCCGAGGCTGCGTATCTGGAAGGCCTGGAGGGCGCAATCGGCACCCTGGCTCCGGGCTATTGGGCTGATTTTTTTGTCCCGGATCGCGACATCTTCCAGTGTGAGGATGACGATATTCTGCAGGCTGCTTCCAGGCTGACAGTGATTGGTGGTGCCTGTGTACATGGCGACTTGTCAATACCGGTTACCTGAAGTCCGGAGCCTCTCATGGAATTGTCCCTGTCCGTCCGCGTAGCAGAGAGTTTTACCAACAAGCGCATTTCGACTGTGCCCTTCCCGGAACTGGCCCAGACAGCTGCGCAAGCCGGGTATGCCGCCCTCTGCCTGCGCGCTTCGGTGGTTTCCATTGATGACGACGATGCCCGGCGAGCCGAAATCCGCCACATACTGCAGGAGTACCAACTTGCAGTGTCCATGGTTACGGGCGATTTCATGGTGCCGGAAAACAGTGTGGAGGGTCCCGGCTGCCTGCGACACATCACGCCCTATCTGGATCTTTGCCTGGATATGGGCAGTGACCTCATACGGGTATGCATCAAGTATGCGGATGACATGGTATGGGCACAGCGGGCAGCGGATGAAGCCCGGGAAAGGAATGTGCGCCTGGCACACCAGTGCCACACCGCAAGCCGGTTTGAGACCGTCGAGCAGGCGCTGGAGATTCTGGCACGCATAGACAGGCCGAATTTTGGCCTCATTTACGAACCGGCCAACCTGGCCCTCTGTGGCCAGCCGTATGACCTGGACGTCCTAGAACAGTTCGCCCCCTATCTGTTCAACGTCTATTTGCAGAATCATGCACCGGATCCGCAGGGCACCCTGATCATGCCTACCTGGTCACAGGGATACGTGCCCTCTACGCTGTACCGCTTTACGGATGCGGATGGCATTGACATGCCGGGCGTGATGCAGGCCCTCAAGCAGATAGGGTATGCAGGGTACGTGACGTTGCACCACACGCAGCTGGACAAGCTCACACCACTGGAAGCGGCGACAGCCAGCAGCCAATATCTTCAGGATCTATTGGATACCTGAGTCCACAAGCTCAGCAGTCATGTGAAAAGCCAAGGAAAAGAGAGATGCAGATAACGGCAGCACAGCAGGAACAATACCGTACACAGGGATACTTCATCCTGGAAGCCGCGATCCCGGAAGACATGCTTGACGGGCTGCGGGAAGAGTGTGATCGTCTGGTCGCGGAACACGATGCCGAAATGGAACGCAAGGGGGTTACCACTCACGGTATCACCCACTACAAGAAGCGTTACTTCATCAGCAACCGGGGGCAGGAAAGCACCACTATTTCCCGTTTCCTCTTCAGTGACCTGATGGCGGACGTCGCCCAGGCCACTCTGGGTGAAACCGTGTACCTGTTTCATGAGCAATACGTGGTCAAGGCGCCGGAAGTGGGTACCAAATTTGCCTGGCATCAGGATTCGGGGTACATCGGGCACTATCACACACCCTATCTGTCCTGCTGGTGCGCCCTGGATGACATGTCGCTGGAAAACGGCACGATCTCGGTCCTGCCGTACGACCGGGCGGGCATGACACCTGACGATCTTTTTGACCACACGGTTGAAGCCGCATCCAACGACAAGGTCGGTTACAAGGGCGACGAGCCGGGCATACCTGCCATTGTGCCGGCCGGCAGCGTGGTAGTCTTCTCCAGTCGTACCTTCCACCGGAGCGGGCCCAACACCTCGCCCCGTGTAAGGCGCAGCTATCTGGCCCAATACTCCCGTGAAGTCATCATGAACAAGGACAGGACAGCTCCCTGGGGGCAGGCAGTACCGTTTCTGACCGACGGGCAACGGATGCGCTGGAGCTGACGCAGCGGTCATGGTTCCGGTCAGCGCCTGACGCTGTACGGGAACGACGTTCATTCCCGGTGAATTTGCGGAGTACAAATCATCATGCAGGCCAGTACTGCCAACACTCTGTCCCCGGCACTGGAAGACCTCGTTCAGAGCACCTTCATCGATTTCACGCAAACGCGGGAATTCCTGAAACAGCCTCTGGTCGTAACCCATGCCGACCGCATCACCTATTGGGACGTCAACGGCAAGGATTATCTGGATGGACTGAGCGGTGTCTATACCGTAGCCCTGGGGCACAATCATCCACGGCTAAAACGAGCCCTGATCACGCAGCTGGATCGGGTAGCCTTGGCCCCGCCCTTGCACGGCATCGCTGACGTGTCACTGCAGCTGGTAGACAGCCTGCGGCAGGTTACCCCCGCGGGCCTGGATTTTGTCAAATCCTTCAGCGGCGGGTCCGAGGCCAATGAAGCAGCCTTCAAGTTCGCCCGGCAGTTTCACAAGATGACTGGCAATCCCGGCAAGTACAAGACAATATCGTTTTACAGCAGCTACCATGGTGCGACGGCCGGAGCCATGTCCGCCAGTGGCACCGGGGTGCGCAAGACCCAGTTTGAGCCCCAGATGGCGGGCTTTTTGAAGATCTTTCCTCCCACCTATTTCCAGGATGTCTGCCAGACTTGGGAAGAGTGCAATGTGATGGCCCTGCACGTTGCCCGGCAAGTTGTGGAAAACGAGGATCCGGCCACCATCGCAGCCTTGATTCTGGAACCCGTCATTCACCTGGTAGGCATCGGCGTACCCACACGCAGCTTTCTGCAGGGACTGCGCTCACTGTGCGACGAGCACGGCATTCTGCTGATTTTCGATGAAATCATCACGGGCATGGGACGCACCGGCCAGATGTTTGCCGCCCAGACTTTCGACGTCACACCTGACATCCTGTGTTGCGGCAAGGGCTTGTCCAGTGGCGTTATACCCTTGAGTACTATGGTCACGCGGCGGGACATGGCCGATGCCTTCCTGGGTGAGGAAGAGGAAATGCGCCACTTCAGTCACGGGCACACGTTCGGGTCGCACGCGTTGGCCTCAGCCGTAGGCGTAGAAGCGATTCGCGTCATGCAGGATGAGCAGATATGTGCCAATACGCGCGAGCAAGGCCAGTACCTCAGGGATCGCCTGGTGCACCTGCAGAGCGAATTGCCCATTGCCCGTGTGCGTGGGGAAGGCCTTCTGATTGGCTTTGACCTGGTGCGGGAGCCCGGTTCCGCGGAGCCCTGTCCGGAACTGGGTACCATGCTCAAGCAGACCACCATGTCACACGGTCTGGTAATACGCGTACACCCGACCTGGTGTGCCATGGCTCCGGCTCTGGTCTGCACGCAAGAGGAGATTGACCGGATCCTGGAGCGCTTCCGCGCCTGCCTGCTGGACGCTTGGGACCGAATAGCCTAAAGTGTATTTACACAAGATGGCGAAAAGCCATGGCCATAAGAAAAAGCGCACCCAAACGCTCCCGCAAAGTCTATACACGACGGGATCGTTGCGATGCAGGCCCTGAATTGCACAAGTCCGGATCCGCTACCAGGGCGCACCAACCTATGATCCATTTTTATGTAAAGGGTCTGTCCTGCATGTAAAGCCCTTGACGGCAAGGTATTCAGCATCACGACTGCCTTGAAGCAGATACCACTTCCCGGACGATATTGTGAAGATGGGAAAAACAAGAATCCCCATGGTGGACGTTGCCGTTGCGTTTATCTCGCTGTCCTTGATTGAGATGAGCAACGTGCATTTACCAGTGGATAGTTTATGCCAAAGAGGAAAGCCCTTACCGCCTCATCCGGCAAGACTATGCAGTTCTGCCAGAACAGGGTGAGGACCATGTACAGGGACAAGACGATGACGGTTTAGATTGTCACCGTTCATGAGCGCTCCACCACCTGAAAGGCTTCCTCAATGATCACGACCAAGACCAAGTCGCCTGTATCCTCCCCAGCTAGCCTTGGCGAGTGGATACCTCCATACCCACTCCAGGATGGCCACTTCCCATAGGTGTGTTCCTCTCTAATTCCAAGGAACAGATACCTTGTGACCTGCCCGTGCAGGACACCATATGGACCCTGGAGAGTACCAGCAGATCACAAGTCTGGGTACTCGGGACCACACAATGCGGTCAGCGGATAAGGCTACTATGTACCTACTCCCGGACAAGGGGTTGCCCGGGATGGACACAGATCCTGTGCTTATCTCCGGCAACAGATGGGCAACAGTTTCATTGGGCTCCCGGGTGTGCGATGTCACTGATGATGTACTGTTGATCTGTCACGGTCACCCACGTCTCCCATTCCGAAGCCAGAGCTGTATCCTCAAAGATCACTGCTTCTGCCCCCAGAGGCGCGTGCTGGGTAAGGGGAGCTCCCGGCCCGTCGACAATGACCGTAATCTGCGCACTGTAAACCCTGTCCCCCAAAGTTTGCCAATAGCCGGCGCCCGGATTGTTCCAGGACACTTCCAGTTGGTCCGTGCGGAGGTCACCCTCTACGACAGGGTGCCTGATGGCCACCCCCGTTATGGACGGCAAGCGCAAACGAGAGGGACAGTTGACGTAGTCGGCGTCAAACGGATTGGCCTGCCCCTGTACTTCGGGCGCCATGGCCAGCAGTCCCAAGACCCCCAGCAAAACGAACAGGGCAAAGCTTGTCGGCAACTTCATCATGGCATGTTCATGTGCAAGAGTTACAGTACAGTGCTGGCATGAATTACCAGCCTTCCCCCATATCCTAGCAGATCCATGGCCATATATTCCGGTCACATACAGAAAGCGCCACGCATTGGCTTGTCCTGCTCTGGCCAGGATCGAGCATAGCTTGTCCCGGGACAGACGGATCATGATGCCACTCGGGCTTGGGTGTATTCCGGCAGAAGAGAGCCAAGACAGGGATAATGTATCGACACTGTGGCAATTGGCCCAATGATCAGGGATCAAGGTCCACAGTTGAGGCGTTCCCGGCAGCCAATTTCTTCGGCACAAGGACAACACGGATGGAAGCTGCCGCTGGCGGGTAGGCTATTTCTCGCTGCAACACGATGCGCGTCTGCAATTGCTTGGGCGCCGGACCAAACAGGCGGACATCAAGACAACTACAGAATGATGACCCCCATGATCTGGCTGTCAATGGTATACACAGGGCCCGCAACACCATGGGTTCCTGAAAGATTTTGGCAAGCTCCTCGCCCCAAATGCGCCTTGAGATCCAGAATTTGTCAGGCGCACAGATTCCGTACAGTTCTCCGTGCGGGGACCGGAGCCTCCGTACCGTGCAGGGTTACCTCGTCTCTACAATCTGACCAGATGGCTGTACCAGCTCATGACCACTTCGGAGGTGACACTCTCACTACATCCTCTTGCGCCCCCTGCGTCCAGGGTTTGGCCTTGGGCCAGGAAAAAGCCGACACCGTCCACAGCACACCCCAACTGCAATACCCGGATCCGTTACCGGACAATAGCCCGGTCGTCGTCCGGCTCTTGCGCAGAGGCAGACCAGTTTCGATATCGCCCCCCCAAAGCTAGGATACCCGCCAGTCCAACGCAGACTCCCCCCAGGATGGCATAGGAGACGTATATATGGGGGGTGAGGTACTCCACAAGGCGAATCACCACTGCGGACAGAAATTGGCCCAGGAAGATAAAAGTGTTGAAAACGCCCAGGATGCGCCCGCGGAAATTGTCGGGTGCTATGCCGCTGAGCCAGGCCGCCCCATTGGGTACAGGCAGTCCCATACCTACACCGATGAGCAGGTTGCCACACAAAACATGCCACAGGACCTGGGCCATTGACACCACAAAAAAGCCCAAGCCGAACATGAGAAAAGTCAGGGCAAAAATCGCGCCGGAGCTGAACTGTTGGCTGATACGACGCAAATTCCATCCGGTTACCGCCGAGGCAGCGGTGGCCATGATGATGGTCAAGGATACGAGACGGGGATCTTCTATACCCATTTCCCGCAACCGAAACGGGTGCGCTGTAAACAGACTGTAGATCATGATCATCGCCAGACAGCCCAAAGTCCATACCAAAAGCGTGACAGGCAAGGCAGGGCTGTGTCGAAATTCTGCCAGGCTCGCCTGTGTTGTCCTGACACCCGCATGCTGCATCAGGGGTTGGGCCCGCATGCTCAGAACTACAAAAGGAAGATAGACAACAGGCCACAAGTACAGCAGGAAAGGCAGGCGCCAGTGCACGGTAGCCAGCAAACCGCCCAGGAACAGGTACGTCAAGCCCGCCATGTTGGTGAACGACGACTGCTTGCCCAGCAGATCCTGCCGTTTCATCGCCTCCGGCAAGGCACCCAGGAGAGCTGTAGCACTGGTCGTGGTACCGGCAATGGCACAGCCTACCAGGAATCGGCTCAGCAACAGCAGGGGGTAGGAGGCAATTCCATAGCCGCTGGTACCACTGACTACCAGCACCAGGATCGAACCTGCCAGCGTCTGCCAGCAGCCGTACCGATCCGCCACCCCGCCGACCAAGGGCGCTGCCAGGACAATGCCCAGGGCGGGCATGACCAGAAACAGGCGCGCCATCATGTCATTTTGTCGGGCATCGGCGAAATAGGCGGCTATGGCGGGCAGGGCCGGAGCAATTATGGCACCTGACATCACGGTCAACATACCTGCAACCAGCAGTGTGCCCGTGACCAGGACATCGCGCCTCATGGTGTACGCAGCCGCTGAATGACCTGCACCAGCGCAGCAGTCAATTCCCGGTACACCTCACCGTACAGCACGTCGCGGTGCCGAGGGATGGTTCCGCAAGCCAGGTTTTCACAGATAGCACACAGCTTGTGCACCATCTGGAACGACGAGTAACCGGCGGCGAATGCGTATACCTTGTTTCCAGCTGCCACACGCACGGCAAGCGGCAGCTGGAAAAACCGGTGCAGGCACCCTGTGAGCTCATCCCAGGCCTGCGCAGGGTAAAAGGTAGCCCCGTCAGCTATTTCACAGATAAACTCGCGTGCCACGGGCACATCCGACGCAATGACGGGCACACCCCGTGCCTGCGCTTCCAGCAACACGATGCACTGCGTATCCGCGTCAGGTGCATTGATCACCACGTCCATGCGATCCAGGCAGGCAAGCACCTCTGCAGGCTGCAGCATGCCGGTACAGGTAACCCGGTGCGCCAGATCCAGCCTGGCTGCATCCGCGCACACTTGACCCAGCGCCTCCCCGTCGCCAATGACGATCAGGTCCGCGCAGGCATCCTGCTGCATGTAACGAAGAGCTGCACGGACCAACGCCGTGGAATGCTTCTCTTGGGTTACACGCCCGATGATCCCGATGGTGCGTCGGGAGCCCGATGGCGGTTCCAGGCAAGGATCCTGGTACCAGCCAGGAGACAATCCGGAGGGAACGATATGTACAGGACGTACAACCCCCATCGCCGTCAATTCACGTTCCACAACGCCCGAGGGTACCACGAGCGCGTCACACTGATTGGCATAGCCCACATAGAAGGCCTGAACTGCTGCGGGAGTCAGCACGGGCACATCACTGTAATGCAGGAATTCCTCCAGTTTCGTATGGTGTGTATACAGCAACGGGATCGCCATGGCATCGGCCAACCGCGTTGCAATGGGTCCGAGCAAGAAGGGACCATGGATATGAATGAGGTCAGGTGCGAATTTCTGAATCTGTTGCTTGAGCGTCGTACCTGTCTGAATCCGGAAGTCATTGGCGATAATCGCATCCCAGGTGGCCAGCGGCCTGCGTATTACCTGCTCATTGCTCTCATCCTGCCGGCTGAATTCCGGAGTCAAAATCAGTACGCTCCAGCCAAGATCCCGCAATGCTGTTGCCCAACCATGTACACTCGTGGCAACGCCACCTGCATTGGGTACATACGAATTGGTGATCATCAGGATCTTCATAATGCCTCCTCGGCCATGAGCAAGCCATTATATTAGGGAAGCCTTCGCGGAAGATCCAACAGTCTTCTTGCATCCTGCTAATGTGACGCTTACACACCTTGCATAGAATGCTTGCATTACAGGCAATGTGCAACACAACAGCCTGACATGGCAAAACAGTTTGCAGGAGAATTCGGAATGACTCGAATGATAAAATGGCGCCCGGTATGGGATTGGAGCATGACACCGACGCTCAGGCTCTCTGCACCAAGCCAGACCACCGCTTCCCGTTCCTATGTGCCGCCGATGGATATTGAAGAGGAAGAAGACCGCTATGTTGTGACCTTGTCGGTGCCAGGGTTCAGCCAGGACAATCTGCAGATCGAACTGGACGACGATGTGCTGCAAATTCGGGGCTCACTCGCCAGTGACAGTGCAAGGGCCGAGGAAGCAGCCGAACGCAAGTATCGTCTGCGTGAGCGTCACATGAACCAGTTCTCTCGCTCCCTGAGGTTGCCGGCCGGTATTGACGCAAGCCGGATCAGCGCCAAGTACGAGACCGGGATCCTGTCTGTGACAATTCCGAAACCGGAAGAAGTGTTGCCCAAGCAGATCCGGATTGCGGTGAGCTGACAGTCTCCGGATCCGAATCAACAACAAGAGAGCCAAGGGATTTCCTTGGCTCTCTGTATGTATATGGATTATGTAGGGGACTATATACGTACTCACACCGGGTCCACAGGACACGATGCTTTCCCATATACATTTTCAGGCTTCACAGACCAGCTGATGTTGCAATCTCCACCTGCAGTTGCGCCGTCCCCGGACGCCATATTCTTTGCTAACCATTTGTCCCGTATGTTCAAAGCCACATTTACGTCGGCGTTCTTTTCCACATCACATTTGCCGCAGTGATAAACAGACTGGGACTTCCGGTTAGCTTTACGTACTGCCCCACAGTTATGACAACGCTGTGACGTGTACTTGGGGCCTATCTTCTCTGTATACGTCTTGTAACTCATATACCGTTCCAGACGCCCCCAACCGCTGCGTAAAATAGCACGATTCAATCCTCTCTTCTGGGCCACATTCTTACCGGGTTTTTCCTTGGAGCCACGGGCACTCTTGGTCATACCCTGAATGTTCAGGTCTTCAAAGATAACTGGATCGTGTATGTCAGCGATGGTACGACTGGTTTGGTGACTCCAGTTCTTTATGACATTCCGTATCTCCCTGTATATCTTCTGAATACGCAGTTTTGTATGTTGCCAGCTGTTGCTCTTGAATTGTTGTCGGGCCAACTTCTTCTGCAACCTGCACAGTTTGGCATCAAGGATCAACAGCTTCGGCAGTTCGCACATATCACCAGGACTTAATGCCACTTGCCCCACGTTCCGATCGATGCCTACAGGATTAACAGGCATGGCGGGTCTATCCGGACGCGGCTCTGGCACTTCGTAGAGGATGGACACATACCAATTACCAACCTCATATTTGAACATGGCCTGTTTTGGTTTGTATTCGGCGTACGGGTTCTCACCCGTCATTCGTACCCACCCAAGCTTGGGGATATAGATTTTCTTACCCTTGATTTTAATCTTGTCGGGCACGGTGAATTCAGGTGTGTTTTTGAATTTTCGCTTCCAGCCCAGGCGCCCCGCACCACCGAAGAACCGTTTGTAGGCTTCGGCCAAGTGTTTCATGGTATAGCGCACCGTAGCCGCAGGTAACTCACCCAACCAAGGGAGTTCCTGCTTAATCTGCATGTACAGATCGTTCAGCCCAAAGTATGTGACGTTAGGTTTATCGCCTTTACCAGTCTTGAAATCCTGATATTGCCTTTCGCATATCTCAAGTACCTCATTCCACACCTTGCGGCAAGCCCCGACAATGCGTATCATCTTGTCGTGCTTGGCTCTACTGCCGGGTCGCACCCGCAAGGTAACGCCCCGGTAAACCATAATCTCTTCTATGTTCATGGCCTATTCTAACTTACCCGTGACTACCTGCACTGTGTGGTGTGAGTACGTATATAATTCTCATTATGTACGCAACCGGGGATTCTGGAATGTCTGTCACGCGCAACATTGCGTGGAGCCGGGACGAAAGTGTGCAGGCTGGCTGGTTATAGTCCCTGCTCTTGCATGCCTGACAGCTACGGATCGCCGGGAGGACAAAATGGAACCCGCTGCTGGTCGTTCCCTGTCACGACAGCAACATGGTGGGCTGCCCACTCTCAGGCAGATGTCCTGCCATGTCAGAGGATCGTCAATCTGATTTTGTAGCACGCCGCCCTGCCGTTGCCGACACCTGCATCAGGCAACCGTGGACCGTGTTGTCCCCTGCATCAGGTACCTGCCACATCACCTGCTGTCGAAATGCCCGTTACGCGGCTCAAGCCCTGGTACGCTACGGCCCCGAAGCGAACGTCCAGCATCTCGCCGGCCTGCAATACACGGGTAGCGTCATGTTCCTGGGCTTCCTGGAAATGATGGTAGGGAGCAGTCCAGGGCTCCAGCGCGATGTTGTAGGTTCGTCCATACCAAGGATGGACGATACTGCCCCGGTAGACCTGCCAGTACCAAAGGGATGAGAAAATCTCGGTAGGCCAATACATGCCGAAACCAATCTGGCGATCCTGGTTGGTAAGGCCATACCAGCCGGCTTGCAGATCGTACAGGAACGCCAAATCGTGCGATTTCGTTTCGGGCCCGGGAATGCGGCTCAAGTCGATGGTTTCGCCATTCCGTCCCTGGACAAACGGCCAGGTATAGTCTTCGCCTGATTCCAGCCGTGTCGTGGGTTCCGCTTCGACGACCCGGACCTTGGCGCCAGCCAGATCAATGACACAGGAATCATCCAGGAAGGGTGCCCCGAAAGCCGGGTGATGCCCCCACACGATTGCAAAAGGCACCTCCCCTTCATTGGTTATGACCTCGTGGAAGTGCAACGAGGGCTGGTAACGGTGCAGAGTCACCGTTTTCTCGATATGCAGAGGTGACCGATAGGTCCTGACCGAGAATTTCACGGATACGCATTCGGGAACATCCATTAGAATCTGCATGTTCCAGGGCATCAGTGGTGTTTCGCCGTGCAAACCGAATTCGCCTTCCGCAACCTGGGCGGGATAGCCGCCGACCGGGAAACATTCCTGCCAGCCGCCAAAGTAGTAATCCAGAAACGCCCCATCGGCACGTGCATTGGTGGCTATGAAGTTCTGTGGATTGCGCACCCCCAGGGGTGAACGCCACATGAAATCGGTGTCGGTGGGTTTGTGCAGAAACTCGAAGATATCCGTGCCCTTGTCCACCAGAATGGTGATGCGCAGGATTTCGTTTTCCATGATCAGGGTGCGCAGTCCGCGATACGTGACTTCTGTCAGCCGACAGCCGTAGTTTCGCTCATGGGTATAAGTGGGGTACAACATGATGCTCCGTCCTTGGGAAGTGTAGCGGGTGCAGGGATGACTGCGCCCTTCATGCGAAACCGATGTCGGTCAGGTACTTGCGGCTCCGTTGGGCACTCGCGAAGGGTGACCCCAGTCCGGGAATGATGTCCTGTTCCACCGTAATGTAGCCTGCATAGTCCCGCGTCAGCAGCCAGTCACGCACGGCAGGAAAGTCCACGTCTCCCTGCCCCAGTTCGCAGAAAATGCCTTCCCCGACCGCATCAAAGTAGTTCAGATGCCGTTCCTGCACCCGGCGCGCGGCTGACGATGACCAATCCTTGAAATGTACGTACAGGATTCGTTCTTCCAAGCGTGTCATGTAGTCCAGGATCGTATCTGCCCGATTGGCGCCCAGGGCAAAGTGTCCGGTATCGAACACGATGCCCACAGCGTCATCGGTCATTTCCGTCAGGCGCACGAGTTCTGCCGGCGTTTCCACGTATCCGGCTGCGTGGTGATGAAAGGCCACAGGAATGCCAACCTCCTCCCTGATGATATGGGCGATCTCACCACAGGCCCGGGCCAGGGTTTGCCAGCTGTCGTCATCCATCCCCATGGCAGGCGTGATACGGCCGGCATTCCCCGTTCGTACCGGATCCGCCCCGTTGTCCAGCGCCAGCACCAGAAACGGTTCAATATCCTGGCCGTTGATCGCCGCTACCCGTGCCAGCTGGCGCGCGGCCCGCAGGTTTTCAGCCAGACATGTGTCCCAACTGCGGGCATCCTGCAAGGGCGTGCCCACATAGGCTCCCGTCAGGTCCAGCCGGCGCTGCTGCAGCGCGGTAGCCAACAGGGCAGGATCCGTGGGAAAGAAACCCCAGTCCCCCAATTCGGTACCGGTATAGCCCGCCGCCGCCAATTCGTCCAGCATGGCGGACCAGGTTGTACGATCTCCCTTGACCGATCCGAATTCCAGTGTCCCCCATGAACAGGGAGCGTTCCCAATCCTTATATCTGTCATTGCAGCTGACCCATTTCCTGTCGACAGTGACCTAAACGATGGTGTCCACATCTGTCCAGCCGTCGTTCTGCCAAGACCGGACAACGGCCCCCTGCACTTCGGCTACGCGCAAGGCATCCTCTATGGAAGGAGCATGCGGACGGTTGCGACGCAGGCTTTCCAGAAACTGAAAGGCCTCCAGGGCCTTGAGATCGTCATACCCCAGACCAATGCCGGGGCCTGGCTGGAACCAGGCGAAGCCCGGATGCTCGGGACCTGCCAGAATACGGGTGTAGCCATCATGGCAATCCGGAACCTGGCCCACGCGATTCTTGTCCTGCGGTTTATATACCGCGAGTTCATTCATGCGTTCAAATTCCCAGTGCACGGCTCCCTGTGTACCATGTACATCAAAAGACATGTCACATTTGGGCCCGTACATCACCCGGCAACCCTCCAGCACCCCGCGTGCGCCATTCGTGTACTCCACCAGCAGGGCAACATAATCCTCGTTGGTCACCTCGCCCATCGGATCATCGGGTTCCCCCAAAGTAAAATGGGTCCCCTGCCCGGGTATGGGCAATGGCCGCTCCGTGATGAAGTTGTGCTTCAGACTGGCCACACGGGCTATGGGCCCGGCCAGGAACAGGGCCATGTCGATCACGTGTGGCAGCAGATCGCCCAGGGTGCCCAAACCCGCCTGTTCCTGCTGGAAACGCCAACTCAGCTGGCTCAGGGGGTTGTGACCGTACATGGCAAAGAACCGTCCCCTGTAATGTGTCAGGGGCCCCAATTCGCCCTCCTGTACCAGTTGGTGCGTATACTGCACCAGAGGTGCCCAGCGGTAATTGAACCCTACACAGGAGTTGACACCCGCCGCCGCCACCGCCTGGGCGATAGTGGCCGTATCCTGTACGCTGCAGCCAACCGGTTTCTCGCAAAATACATGCTTGCCGGCCTGGGCCAGGGCCGTGACGATTTCGCGGTGCAGAAAGTTGGGGGCCGCGACGGACACGACCTGGATGTCGGGATGACTGACCACTTCCTGCCAATCCCGGGTTGACTCGGCATAGCCGAATCGGGACTGTGCCTGGCGTGCCCGTTCCCGGTCGGTGTCTGCACACATGACCAGGCGCGTTGCAAGGCCGGAGCGATGAAACCGCTCGCGGATATGACCGAAGGCCCGGCTGTGGGCTTCGCCCATCCAGCCCATCCCGATTACGCCAATACCAAACTCGGACATGAGACTCCCTGTACACACCCTGGAGAATACAAACTGCGTATTTGCGCTATAGCAACGCAGATGCCACGACCTTGACAGCATCGCCGCTGTGACAGAGATCCAGGCCCACGGGCAGATCCCGAATAGGCATCAATTCATGATTCAGGACTGCAGGCACAAGCATCCTGCCTTCAAGGAGGCGAATCGCTTCAGGGAACGTATCGATCCCCACGAAGGTGCCAAAAACGGTCAGTTCATGCTTGGTAATCAGGCCCTGGTCCACCTGTGGCTGCCGGAGATTGATGCCGAAGCAGCAGATCTGGCCCATCATGCCGGCACAGGCGACGGCGGCATCCAGTTGCCCGCCTACCGCATCCACAATGACATCGGCACCCCGCTGCCGGGTTGTGGCACGCACGACTTGCTGCAGGTCGGTTTCACCTGCATTGACCATCACATCCAGGCCGGCCCGCTCCGCCATGGCCAGGCGCTGGGGCTGCAAGTCCGCAATGATGACCTGGATGCCCGCTGTCTTGAGTAGCATGCCATGCAGGATGCCAATGGGACCGGCGCCGATGACCACACCGGTGACACTGTCCTGCAAGGCAAAACGGTTGAAGCCTGCCAGAACACAGGACAGAGGCTCGATCCAGATGGCGTCTTCTACGCCCAGGTCCGCGGATACGGCAAACAGGGCTTTCTCCGGAGCCAGCAGATAGCGGGCAAACCCGCCGTCCCGGTGGATGCCAATGGTTGTCCAGTTGTCACAGTGATTGGAACGGCCCAGTCGGCACTGCGGACAAAGGTCCAGATTGAGTTCACGACAGGTAAGATTCGGGGCTACCGTCACCCGGTCCCCTACCTGCCAGCGGACGACACCGGTCCCAATTTCCACAACACGGCCCACAAATTCATGGCCCAGCACGGTGTCATCCGGTGCCGGGTAACCGGGCGGCACCTGCAATATCTGCAGATCGGTCCCACAGATGCCGCAGGCCTCGATCTCGATTTTGACCCAGTCTGCCGCTGCGTGTGCCAGATCAGGTTCAGCCCGCTCCCGCACCTCGAACAGCCCTTCCCGGACAAATACACCTGCTTCCATGCTCTGCGCCTCGTTCTTGCCTTGGTGAATCCGTGTCCCGGCCAGGATCTGCGGGCATGGTGTCCACCTGTCTCTCACGCCCTGTACGGTGACACTGCTCTCCAGCCCCGGTCAAGGCATACAGCCTTAACCCCAGCGTTCCACAACTACCTTGGTCTGTGTATAAAACTCAACCCCGTGCCGGGACTGGGCGTGCAGGTCACCAAAGAAGCTTTCGTTCCAGCCACTGAAGGGGAAAAAGGCCATGGGGGCCGCTACCCCTATGTTGATCCCCACGTTGCCCGCATCCGCGCCATAGCGAAATTCACGGGCAGCGCGGCCACTGTTCGTAAACAGGCAGGCCATGTTGCCAAAAGCGCGGGCATTCACCAGCGCTATGGCTTCCTCGATATCCCTTGCATGCATCAGGCTGAGGACAGGGCCAAACACCTCTTGCCGGGCCAGGGGCTGGTCCTGTTCCACGTCATCCACAATGGTCGGAAAAATCCAGTTGCCCTCGGCATAGCCGTCCACCTTTTGGCCACGGCCATCCACAAGGACCCGGGCGGAGGAGTTGGCCGCCTCGCTTACCAGGCCCTCGATCCGGGCTTGGCTGTCCGCTGTGATAACAGGCCCCATTTCACTCCCTTCATCCAGGCCATATCCCACTCGTCGGGCCCGGGCAGCCTCTACCATGGCTTCGGTAAACGGGCTCCGGGCCGCTCCCACCGTAATGGCCGTGGACAAGGCCAGGCAGCGCTGACCGGCACAGCCAAAGGCGCTCTCGGCCAAGGCGGCCACCGTACTCTCCACGTCCGCATCCGGCATGATCACCACAGGATTCTTGGCTCCGCCCTGGCACTGCGCCCGCTTGCCCTGGGCCGTAGCCCGGGCATACACGTACTTGGCAACGGGGGTGGAACCCACAAAGGAAATGGCGCGTACCCGGGGATGGTCCAGCAGGGCGTTGACTGTGTCCGGCCCGCCGTTGACCAGCTGCACCACACCGGGCGGAAAACCTGCCTCTTCGATGCAGGCAAAGAGTTTCTGACTGGTCAGGGGTACTTTCTCACTGGGTTTCAGTAGAAAACAATTGCCGGTCGCGACCGCATAGGGCAGGAACCAGAGGGGAATCATGCCCGGGAAATTGAAAGGGGTAATAGCAGCCACCACGCCCAGGGGCTGCCGAAACATGTGTTCGTCAATGCCCTGGGCAATATCCTCGTTGTTCCATCCCTGGATCAGGGAGGGCATACCACAGGCCACTTCGACATTCTCGATGCCGCGCCGCAATTCACCCCGCGCTTCCACCAGGGTCTTGCCGCATTCAAGCGTTATGGTACGGCTGATGTCCTCGAAATTCTCTTCCAGCAGACCCTTGAGCCGAAACAGGGGCTGTACGCGATCCACTACCGGCGTCCGGCGCCAGGCGGAATAGGCCGTCTGCGCCGTCTGTATTGCCTGATCCACTTCTTCGTCCAGCATCAGCGGCAGCGTAGCCAGTTCGGTGTTCGTGGCCGGATTGAGTACAGACAGGTGGGCCTCAGCTCTGCTTTCGACAAAGGCACCATTGATGAAGTTGCGTACAATCATGGGTTTTCTCCAAATCCAGGCACTCCGCGTGATGTTGGCAGAGCCGCCAGTGTGGTCGGTGACAGGGAGCCGAAAAAGGGCAAATGCAGCCGTCCGCCTAGAGGAAGTACCGCTCCTGCGCGCGCATCTGCTCCCATTCCTCCCGGGCTGCATTCACTGAATCCAGGTCACTCACTTCCGCTACGGGCACATCCCACCAGGTCTCGTAACTGTCCACCCCCAGATACCTGTCGTTGTGGACGTGAATGACCACCGTTTTGTCTATGGTCTTGGCTTCCTGCAAAGCCTGTACGACATCCGTCACGCTCTGGCACCGGATGACATGAGCACCCAGGCTGGCGGCATTGGCAGCCAGGTCTACGGGCAGGGCCTGAACCTCGGCGGCCGCTTCATCAGTGGGCAGGCCACCATTCTCCGGGAAGACGTAGCGCGTGCCAAATCCGCTCTGACCCAGTGAGCGGCTCAGGCCGCCAATGCTCTTGAAGCCACTGTTGTCCATCAACACAATGGTCAGCTTGTAGCCTTCCTGTACGGACGTGATGATTTCCGAAGACATCATGAGGTAGGAACCATCACCAACGAGGACATAGACTTCCCGCTCCGGATCCGCCATCTTGACACCCATGCCGCCGGCAATTTCATAGCCCATGCAGGAATAGCCGTACTCCATGTGAAACTGGCGCGGGTGCCGGGCACGCCACAGTTTGTGCGTGTCTCCCGGCAAACTGCCGGCCGCGCCCACCATCACGGCATCCGGGTCGCCATGCTCGTTTACAGCTCCTATCAGGGCTCCCTGGACAGCTGCACCGTCAGCCGTGGCCGTCAGGCTGTAGATGCGGTCAACTTCGGTTTCCCACTCGTCATGCAACGCCCGGATGCGGTTTCTCTGCACGGTCCCCGTCACGTTCTCCGGTACCAGTTCATACAGCTCCTCCAGGGTGGCACGGGCGTCTCCACAAAGCGCAAGGCCTCTATGCTTGTGCGCATCAAATTCCGCGACGTTGATATTGATGAATCGCACGTGCGGGCACTGGAAGGCCGTCTTGCTGGCCGTAGTGAAGTCGCTGTACCGGGTGCCAATCCCGATTACGACATCTGCGTCGCGCGCCCACCGGTTGGCTGCCGAGGTGCCGGTTGCACCCATCGCCCCCAAACAGAGTTCGTGAGCATAATGGAGACTGCCCTTGCCGGCCATGGTTTCAGCGACCGGAATACCGGTCCGTTGCACGAAGGCCTCCAGGGCCGCGGAAGCATCACTGTAGATTACCCCTCCGCCAGCGATGATGAGCGGGTGGCGCGCCTGGCCCAGCAGGTCTGCAGCCCATTCCAAGCGCGCCCGATCCGGGCGGGCACGCGGTATGTGCCAGGTCCGTCGGATAAACAGGGATTGGGGATAATCATAGGCTTCGGTCTGCACGTCCTGGGGAATGCATACGGTCACGGCACCCGTTTCGGCCGGGCTGGTCAGGACGCGCATGGCTTCAGGCAGGGACGTAATGATTTGATCCGGACGGTTGATGCGGTCCCAGTACCGGCTCACAGGGCGAAAGACGTCATTCACCGAGATATCCTGGCTGTGTTCCGATTCGAGCTGCTGCAGCACCGGAGCCACGTTGCGCCGGGCAAAAATGTCACCCGGCAACAGAAGCACAGGCAAGCGGTTGATGGTTGCTGTGGCCGCGCCGGTCACCATGTTGGTCGCACCCGGCCCGATCGAAGTGGTACAGGCCAGCGTACGCAGCCGTCGACTGTATTTCGCGAACGCGGCCGCCGTGTGGACCATGGCCTGTTCATTGCGCGTCTGGTAATACCGCAGCGCGGGGTATTGCTGCAGGGCCTGTCCCATGCCGGCTACGTTGCCATGGCCGAATATGCCAAAGCACCCAGCAAAGAACGGCTGGGTAATCCCGTCCCGGTGGGTGTACTGCGCCTTGAGGAACTGCACGATGGCCTGGGCCATGGTGAGGCGAAGTGTACGCTCCTGTGCCATGTCTGTCTCCCTTGGTAATGGAAAGCGGGTCACCATCCGCCATGACTGTCAATAAAGGCATTGACTTCATCCCACGTCGGCATGAAGTTGGCACAGCCATGCTTGGTCACCACGATCGCGCCGCAGGCATTCCCGAGCCGTGCTGACCGGGGCAGTGACCAGCCCTTCACCAAACCGAAGATGAAGCCGGCTCCGAAGGCGTCGCCGGCCCCCAGGACGTTGTAGATATCCACCGGGAAACCCGGTACTTCGATCGGGGCAGAGCCCCGTGTATGCACGCGGGCCCCCAAGGCCCCCACCTTTTCCACGACGTGGGCGGGACCTGCCTCATGGATGCGGGCAATGGCCTCCAGTACGTCACCTGTGACCCGGGCATCCGAGATCTGGGAATGCGTCACCGTCATTTGCGCAGGATCCGTCAATACCGCCGCATTGATTTCATCATGGGTGCCAACGACGATGTGCACATTGGCCAGCGCGGAGCGGGCAACGATCCCAAAGGCCCGCGGGTCATGCCACTGGTCCGGGCGAAAGTCGAGATCGAACACCACCTGATTTCCGGCGCTGCACGCCAGTTCCGCGGCGTACATGGTGGCGGAGCGGCTGGGTTCCCGGGACAGGTTGGTGCCCGCAAACTGAAAGACGCCCACCTCCTGTACCGGTGCGGCCAGCACGTCATCAATGGTCAGGTTGATATCGGCGCAGTTTTCCCGGTAGAAGACGAGCGGGAATTTGTCGGGTGGTTCGACACCCAGCAGGACGGCGCTGGAACGCAATCCCGGCTTGCGGACCACGTAGCGCGTCTCCACACCTTCCCCGGTCAGAAAGGCATGGATGAAGTCCCCCACGGGATCATCGCCCAGACCGGTGATGAGTGCAGCACGCAGGCCCAGGCGCGTGGCCCCGACACTGATGTTGGTGGGTGAACCCCCCACGTATGCGGCAAAGGAATCTATGCCCGTAAAGGGAGTACCTACATCATTGCTGTAGAGATCGATCGAGGAGCGCCCCATATGCAGGGAATCATAGCGGGCAACAGATTGGGTCATAGAGCTCCTGTCCCAACGGCGAATCGTTATGTCAAATCTGTTCCGCAGTTTTCAGGAAGGCTGATAAAGCGGAACGTCGGGGTTGGTGCCCCGGTAGGTATCCTTGACCCAGGCGTACCGGGGATCGTCCTGATTGGCCAGACTCTGGGCGCTGCCAGCAAGCACGTTCAGGTAATAGGTGACGTAGCCGGGTGGACTCACCACCGGATGGTAACCTTCCGGGACCAGCACGACACAGTCATTGTATGGCCGCACCAGGGCATCTATGGGATGGCCGGCCTTTTGCATGGGGGAATTTTCATCCGTATACACCCGCTGATACGCATAACCGTCCGGATCATAGTGGCCAAAGGCGTCACTGCGGGTGGAAGTAATCTTGTAATAATAGATCTCTTCCAGATCCGCTTCCACCAGCTGGCCGCGGTCATCTTCCAGATGTACGTCATGCTTGTGCCCGGGATAACTGCTCCAGCCCCCGCTGGGCGTATACACTTCCACCAGGACGAGCCGTGAGACCGGGGCGCCCGGCGGCAGGGGATCATTGATCTGACGGGTGGCATTGTCCCCGCCCCGCAGATTCATGGGCACCTGGGCAGGCCGTGTGAGGAAAGGCGCGAACTCCGCCAGGGCCGGAGCCCAGGCCACGGCAAATTCCCCGGCTGTCTCGCATGTGACTTCAAGAGACGTGTGCACCGGCAGATACAGCATGTGACAGGCATCGGCAAATACATGGGGGCGTCCCCCGATGCCAGTCCACCGGCCCCGATTCGTGGCGATGGTGTAGGTCCCGCTCAAGTTGACGAACGCCAGTTCATTATCGCCGGTCTCAAATTGCCAGGAAGCGCCCGGCTGCAGGCGGCGCGCTTCAAAAGAGATGTAGTCCCATCCAGCCATTTCCGGTGTGACCCGCACAATGAGCCCCGGCTCGGCTGTATCGTCTCCCTGGATCGGGGGTACCAGGATGTTGTCGTTCGTGTAGATCATGAATTCGGTCCACGCTTCAGATGCAACGCAGCGGAGCAAGGAAAAACCTGGATGTCCAGGCCAGGCACGCTGGCCTGTCGTCCTGCAAAGTATAGAACCGGTGCAAGTCAGAAGCAAATGCTTCCGGAGTCGTGCCAGCTCTCCCTACTGGACCATGCTCCCCATGTCCGGATCCGGGTTATGGGTGTCTGGAATTCGTTTGCCACGCGTCTGCGGGCAGTATATCTCACAGGAACGCCAGACCGACTCGGTATCCGTACACATGGCACATGCGGGTCCCGTTCTTGCGTAACGGGTACGCGTTGCCATCCCCACCATACACAGAAAGCACCTCATTAATATCAGGTGTTTGTCTCCAGCCGGGTACACAGAGTCAGCTGTCCACATCGGCCGTGTCAGTCGCTCGTGATTACGGACTGGCAGTCAATTCATCCTGTTTGCACAGATTCTGCAGGACAAGTACACTGGAATCAGGATGAGCATAAGGTTCCGCCAGGCGGCTGTATAGCCTTGCTCACCCGAAGGGCTGGCTGTTGTTCGCGCCCGCAACCACTCATCATCCAGGGACAAGGAAGAGATTATGTCATTTAAGCTTGGCTTCTGTACTCTCCGCTGGACAGAGCCTGATTTGGAACCGGCCCTGGAATTGCTGAAGGAAGCGGGCTGGGATGGCTGGGAAGCACGACTGGACCTGGACTGGCTGGGAACACCGGCGCGCATACGCAGTCTGTGTGACCGTACCGGCATGCCTTTGGCCGTGCTGACAGCGAAGGGCACACCCGACGATGAAGCCCCACGCACATTTGAGATCAACAAGCGACGCATGGAATTTGCGGCCGAAATTGGCTGTGACTGTTTTATGTACATGCACGCCCTGGCCCCTGCTGAGCGTCCGGCGAACCGGGAGGAAATCGAGCGGGCTGCGGACAGGGCCGATGCATGGGCTGCCTACGCCGCCACCCTGGATCTGGAACTCAGTTTCCATATCCACACCAATCATGTAGTCAATTCCCGGGAGGAGTGGGACATTTACATGAACCGTGTCTCCCGGGCCCGCCTCTGCATCGATGTTTCCCATGCCCATTTGTGGGGCTGGGATCCTGCAGCTGCGCTGCAACGCTACCAATCCCAACTGAACTATGTCCACCTGCAGGAATACACCGCCGTAGACATACAGGAAAGCCGGTGGTTCTATCCTGACTGGGTCGATGTGCACGTGCCGGGGCACATGGACTTCCCGGCCATCCGGAAGACGTTGGAAGACATACACTTCGAGCGCTGGGTAACGGCCTGTCCCGGTGCCCCTGTTCCCGGTGCTGATTCACCCCTGGATGAGGCACGCCGGAGCGCAGAAACCTATGCCTATCTGCGTTCTGTCGGATTCTGAAGTGCAAGGCAAGGAGCATCCGTACCCTGCCTGTGCGCTGGACGACAGCCCCTCACTCTGTAACATCAATGGCATGGAGGAGCTGTCTGCGTATTTCCCAGACCGAGGCCGTGAGATCCACCGTTGCAAAACGGATTTTGTGTCCCTGCATCTCAACCATTTCATCCACCCTGGTATCTATGGCTGGATGCAGGAGCAGACCGGTAGCCTTGTCCCCACATCGGCCTTGATACCTGCGCGGTGCTTTCCTGGGAACGCAGGTAGGCATAAATCTGGTACAGGTATCTGCTTTCCAGTTTCTTCTTCTCGTATTGATTGTGCTTCACAATCGCGGTGAACTTGGTGTCGATCACGATACAGCCATCCCGATCCGGGGGATACAGGACTATGTCCGTTTCCATGCCTGGCAGGATAGAGTCAATTCCTGCCGTCTGGCCGGCAACAGGCCAAGCCAAACGCTTGCCCGGATCCACCCGCCACCCATTGGGCGAGATGACAACATTGTAGAAACCGGCCACGGCTTTCTCAAACAAGTGTCGGGCCCAACCTTCCTCGCGGCCGGGCAACGGCAAAAGCTCCATGCCCTGTTCTTCGGCAGGCACGGCCAAGCTAAAGGCCAAATGGGCAGCTGCCACCATCGTTTGATCCCCCGCATCATGCCGACCAAAGCGATCCGTGGAGACCTCCCTGCGCTCAGGTTTGGCACCCGTAACGCCCAGCTGCCGCAACATCACGGCCAGTGTGCGGCAACGGTGGGCGAGTTCAGGTCGCCCCACAATGTGGGCCAGTCTCTCCAAGGCAGACCGCACAAAACGATTGCGTGGGGTATTGGCCGTCAGTTCGTCAAAGCGGCAGGCCACCATGCCACGGTCCAGCAACCGGTGGTGAGCAAGAGGACGTCTATGCGTCCCCGTACACGCCGGAGAACAGCCTCTCGCGGCCGATACCCGAAAGTCAGGTTCTGGCGTAATCGCCGTTCCACATTTTCTGTCAGGATCTCGGCCACCAGGTCAGCAATTTCATCCGGATTGGACTCGACGTCTCGGCGTTCATCAGGAGGCAGACGCCTGTACAAGTCCGAGGTATACAGCATCAGCAGCCAGAGATTGCGTACCGGAATGCGGCCGATGAATCCCGTATCGCCTTCAGAAGGTGGCAACGTCATGGCCATTGCCACCCTGCAAGCAAGTGATCACGGGTCTTCCGGGCCTGGCTCAGATTGTCAAACCAGTACTCCTCCAGCAAGGGTCCAATCTGGGAATAGACTACATCCCGGAACCACTCTCCCGGCGAGGCAGGCCGGGGATCCGCAGGCGGTGTTACATAGCTGTGTCCTATCCGAAACTGGAGGCCCAGATTGGGATCAGCAGCAATCTCGTCATTCAGTGACGTCATTCTTGTTTTTATGTCCTCAAGGATGACGACAGGGACACCGCATTGGGTATGTACCCAGTCGCGCCAGCGCCGTCCGAGCTCAGGTTCCAGTTCTATGAAGGCGAAACGCAGCAGCAGAGCCAGATCTACCAGCGCCAAAGCCCGATCGGCAATGTTCATGGTGCCAATCCACATGGAGGTTGGCAGGAAGGAAGAAGCCCTGTTCCTCATTTTTGCGGTACGACAGTTCCAGCGCGGCTTCCGGTGTCCGCTTGTCTGCTTCCAGCAACGTAAGCATTTCACCAGGACTTGGGCAGGATTGCCGCGGTTGATCTCCTCGATCACCATCACATGCGGGATATCCGGTTCCTGCCTTGCCGCTTCCGCCAGTTCCAGCAGGGGACCGTCTACCAGCGCCAGCTTGCCATCGCCTGCAGGGCGCTAGCCCCTGACAAAATCCTCATAGGACAGATTGGGGTGAAATTGCACAGCGCGGACTCTTTTGCTGTCCTTACGGCCTATAAGGGCCCACGCCAACCGTTTGGACAGCCAGGTCTTGCCCGTACCCGGAGGTCCCTGCAGAATCAGATTCTTCTTGCCCTTCAGTTGTCCCAGGATCTGTTCCAACCTGGGACGGTCGAGGAAACAGCCATCGGTAAGGATGTCTTCTACATCATAGTGGTGAGGAGCCGGAGGTAGGATTTGCTCATCAGAGGTATACTCATCAGCCCCTGTATGTGATTCATTCACCTGGCGCCAAGAAGCTCTGCACAATTCCGGAATTGAGTATAAGTGAAACGGGCTTGAGGCATCTTGGAATTTTTGCTTGAGAGCATCAAGTATATCCAGGTATCTATTGCCACTGAGCTTGCTGGACTGACTCCCAATGTGAATTCCCAGATGCCCCGTAATGAAGGAGCGTGATGGACTATCCAAGGGCATATATTTCCAAGGGCGAGTCCAATAGCAACCGATTGTGTGCTTCCAGCCTACATACGTGCGTCCGACAACATTGTCAAAGGCCATGACAAAATCGTCCTGGACCTCTTCATTGCCAGCAAACCGAAGCGCTTCGGCAAAGAGTGCCCAAAGTGCATCCATCTATGTCATCGTCCTTCCTCTCTTTCTCATACGTAAAGAGCCAGGAGCTCTGGGGATGCAACACGGGGATACCACCAGGGGTATTGAAATCGTCAGATAGACGTACCGGTATTTTCAGAAATGTCGCCAGCAAATCAGCAACTTCCTTTCTCTTAGCATCAGAGCCGCGGTTGAAGATGCCCATCGCTGTAAAAGGACAGATATCGCGCAAAGGTCCCCGGGTACCATCCCTGAATTGATCCTCCATAATTTTCCAGTTCACGCGCTTATAGATTGCATGAATTTCGTCCACCAAGACCTTTCTATCGTCCCGGAATTGCAGAATCCCATCGGCGATGGCCTCATAGAAGCGAGTCCACCCAAACCTGTCATTTGCTGTCATAACTTTACTGGCTGATTGCTCCGCTTGAATGTCATACTGGATGTGGTAAGGCCATCTCATTTCGTTGTCCCACCACAGTAGCTACTATAGTTATAGTGGGGGATCTGCTAACAGAACAAATAGTGTCTGGATTTTACACCCTGATATCCGGCACTGAAGTTCGCAGTCAGTATTGGCTAAGTTTTGGTGACTATATACGTACCCACACCACGACCTCGGGCCGCGATGCTTCACCGTATACATTTTCAGGCTTCACAGGCCAGCCAATGCTGCCGCCGCCACCTGCAGTTGCGCCGTCCCCGGACGCCGTATTTCTATCCAACCACTTGTCCCGGATGTTCAAGGCCGCGTTTATATCAGCGTTCTTTTCAACACCACACTCTTGGCAGTGATAAACAGATTGGGATTTCCGGTTGGCTTTGCGTACAACCCCACAGTTATGACAACGTTGTGATGTGTACTTGGGGTCTATCTTTTCCGTATACGTCTTGTAAGTCCTATACCGTTCCAGCCGTCCCCATCCGCTGCGCAAGATAGCACGATGCAAGCCTCTTTTCTGAGCCACATTCTTACCCGGGGTTTCCTTGGAGCCACGGGCACTCTTGGTCATACCCTGCATGTTCAAGCCCTCAAGGATAACTAGATCGTGTATGTCAGCGATGGTACGGCTAGTCTGGTGACACCCATTCTTTATGACATGGCGCATCGCCCTGTGTATCTTCTGGATACGCAGCTTGGTGTGTTGCCAGCCGTTGCTCTTGTACTCTTGCCGGGCCCACTGCTTCTGCAACCTGCGCACTTTGGCATCTACGAGCCACAGCGGCGGCAGCTCACACATAGCCCCTGTACTTAGTGCAACCTGCCCCACGTTCCGGTCGATGCCTACAGGAGTAACAGGCTTGGCAGGTCTAGTCGGTCGCTGTTCAGGCACTTCGTATTCAGGCACTTCGTACAGGATGGATACATACCAATTACCGGCCTCATACTTGCATGGGGCCTGCTTGCGTTTGTAACCCGCATAGGGATTCTGGCCTGTCAACTTCACCCACCCAAGCTTGGGGATGTAGCTTTTCTTACCTTTGATCTTGACATTATCGGGGACGGTAAACCTTGGCATATCCTTGAATTGCCGTTGCCAGACCGGACGCCCCGCACCACCCAAGAACCGCTTGTAGGCTTCGGCCAGATGCTTTACGGTATAGTGCACCGTGGCCGCGGGCAACTCCGCCAACCAGGGCAACTCCTGCTTGACTTGTACCTACAGCTTGCACAGGGTGAAGAACGTGACGGATGGTTTATCGCCTTTACCGGCCTTGAACTCTGGCCACTGCCTTTCGCCTATCTCCAAGACTTCGTTCCAGACCTTGCGACAGGCCCCGCCGCTCCGCATCAGCTTGTCGTGCTTGGCTTTACTGCCCGGGCGCACACGCAAGGTGATACCCCGTGCACCATGATCACTTCCGTACCCATGCCCTACCTTAACTCACCCGTGACTGTCCACACTGCGCGGTGTGGGTACGTATATAGTCCCCTAAATTTTCAGATTATGCCTGACCCTGAAAACCTGTTCAAGGCCTTGCGGGCACAAGTGACGTTATTTTCCGTCTGCCGACCACCTACGAAACGCACCACGCCCACCAAGCAGGTAATTCTGCGGCTGGGCTTCAATGGCTGGCTGAAGCTGTGGCTGAATGACACCCTGATGGCCACGCTACGACATGACGACAGTTTTGCGGTGGCTGAAGCGCCGATCACGCTGGGCCCGAGCGAGAACAGGCCGTGCCTCAAGCTGAGAAATTTCGACAACGTGGAATGGCGCTGCTGAGCCTTCAGCTGCGTTATTCGACCCGAAGCGCCCGGGACAGACCACTTTTAGCTTGAGGTTAGAGCCGCAAAGCAGACTCGATGGGGCATGTCGGCACAGGCGACCGGGGTTGGAGATCAAAACCCCAGCTTCTTGTTGACCACATTGCGCAGCGGCTGGTCATTGAGGTAGAGCCGCAGATTGGTTTGAAAGAAGCTGACTATGTTGCTGTGCCGGTCAGCCGAGAATCCGGCCTGGTGAGGAGTCAAAATCAGATTGGGGGTTTCCCAAAGCGGACTGTCAGCCGGCAGCGGCTCGGTTTCCACCACGTCCAGCCCGGCACCGGCAATCATGTCGGACTGCAGTGCCGTACTGAGAGCCTGCTCGTCAATGATGCCGCCACGGGACACATTCACGAGCAGGGCCGAGGATTTCATCAAAGCCAGTTCCTCATGGCTGATCAGGTGATAGGTGTCCTCAGTCAAGGGACAGGCACTGACGACCAGGTCCGCCAGTGGCAGGAAAGCATGCAGATTGGCGCGCGTCGGGAGACGAATTTCCTGCACGCCCGCAAATTCTTTCTGTACCGGATCCAGTGCCAGCACTGTAAGGTCGTAGCCAGCCCCGCGCTTCACGAATTCCTGGCCAAAGCCCCCCATGCCCAACACCAGCGCCGTGCAATCACTCAATTCCTGAATAGGTACCCGGGACCAGTCCCGGGCCGGAAACTTGGTTACAGTATGGTGAACGCCACGCGCCAGCGCCAGCAACAGGGCCCAAGCCTGTTCGGCCCCGGCCCGGGCATACAGTCCGGCCATGTTGGTGACAGTCACGTCGGATTCAATCAGGGCTGGAAACAGGACCTGGTCCATCCCGGCCGAAGCAGACTGAAACCATTTCACATGCGTACAGGCTTGAAACACGGATTCCGGCAGGATGCCGAGAACCACCTCGCTGCCGGGCGCCATCCGGATGGCCTCGTCTGTGGACCGGGCATGCAGGACCCGGTGTCCCGCAGTCACGGCCTCAAATCCCTGGATGTCTTCCTCCGTCATAGAGGGGAAGTAGATCAGAATCTGCATGGCATTCCTTGCTTTGACGAGAGACAGGCCAGATCTATTTATGCATCCGTGGCTACCGGCCGACCCGGAATGTCTACCAGAATGATTTGCCGGTCCACCTCTACGGGAAACGTTTCCGCCCGGTAAGGACCGGGCACAGGTCCTTCATCCACGGTCACGTCGTATTGGCGCACACGCACACGCTCCGGGCTGTGCCAGGACTGGCCCGTTCTGATATCAAACTCCCAGCCATGCCAGGAACAGCGGAGAATTTCGCCTTGCCGGGAATAGACTCGTTCACCGGGCTGCCGGGCATGCAGGAAGCCTGTCACTCGGCCCTCGCAGAGCGGCCCGCCCTGATGCGGACACGTGTTGCGCAGGGCGAAATAGTCGCCCCCCAGATTGAAGATGCCTATTGACCGGCCGGCCACTTCCACGATTTTACGATGGCCAACGGGGATTTCGTCCACCGTTGCCACGGCATACTTGGGCATTGGGTCAGGCAGTCAGACGGTAAAGAGCCAGCGCATTTTCCCCCATGATGGCTTTCCGCTGCTGTGGAGGTACCGTATGGGGAATGGCCCGATCAGGGGAATCGAAGTCCCAATGCGGGTAATCAGTGGCGAATAGCAGGCGGTCAGGCATGTCCAGCTGGGCCAGCATTTCATTGAACTGATGGGGTTCCAGCGGCTCTTCGACAGGCTGTGTGGAGATCCAGAAGTGCTTGCGAATGTAGGTGGACGGCAGTTCACGCATGCGCGGCAGTTCATGTGACAGTTTCTTGTACCACGCGTCCAGGCGCCACATCAGGGGCGCCAGCCACCCGAAGCCACCCTCAATGATCACAACCCGCATTTCGGGAAACAGCTCGAAGATGCCCTGGCTGACGAAGCTGGTGATCTGGGACTGGAAGCTCTGGGCCATGCCCGCGTGATCTTCGATATAGAAGCTGGGCCAGCCCGCCCCGGTCATGGCATTACCCCCGGTACCGCCAAAGTGAATGGCGATCGGCAAATCATACTCCAGGGCCGCTTCGTACATCGGCCAGTAGCGGCGACTGCCCAGTGGCTCTCGGGTACGTGTGATCAGCAGGACCTGCACCATTTGCGGATGCCGGCCCAGCCGGTGGATTTCTTCAGCCGCCAGCTGGCCATCCTCGTACGGCACGATGATCGAGCCGCGCAGACGAGGTTCCCGGGAAGTCCAATCCTCTATCTGCCAGTCGTTGATGGCCTGGGCCATGGCCAGGCCGAAATCCAGATTGAGCTGCTCCCCCACGCCCGTGAGCGGTGTCAGCATGCCGTAGGTTATACCCCACTCGTCCAGCAATTGGCGCTGCAGGAATTCCAGATTGGAACCGGGTATGGAACCGTCTGGTGGCCAGGCGTCATGCCGGGCGGCATTGGGCATGGCACGGGGCATCAGGCTGCCGGTGTATCCGATGCGACCGAAGTTGTCGTAGTGATTACGCCAGTAGGGTGACAGGAAACGCCGCAGGGTTTCTTCTTCAATGGCGGAATGAATGTCCGTGTCAACAATGGTCAGTCCCGTCTTGAGACTTTGTTCCTGAACGTCAGTGACGGAAGTAGCTGGCATGACCATGATATGGCTCCTTGTGGCACTACCGGGACAAAAGCAGCAGACAACACAGCGTGGGTTCTTCCTTATAGATTATAAAACGTTTGGGGATTGGCAAAGCACATTTTTTGGTGTAGCGCCGGCGAAATGTAATCCGGAACAACGTCGGCCAGCGAATCGTAATGCCAGTGGGGGTAATCCGTAGCGAACAAAAGCAGGTCTTCGGCCCCAATCTGATCCAGGATCTGCTGCATATGCTCCGGATTGGCGCTTGCATCCAGCGGATGCAGCGTCCACCGGAAATGGTGACGCATGTATTCGGACGGCCAGCGCTTGACCCAGGGGATGGTATGGCGCAGACCCTTCCATTCCTTGTTCAGACGCCACATCAGGGAAGGGAGCCACGTGAACCCGCCTTCCAAAAGCACGACGTACAGATCCGGAAAGCGGTCAAACACACCCTCGTAGACCATGCTCATGACCTGGGACTGGAAGATCTGGGCCATGCCCGCATACATCTCGTAATAGGTGGAGGGCCAGCCCACGCCCGTAGGCGGATTGCCGGTCGCGCCGCCCGCACTGATAGCCAGACGCAGATCGCTGTCCACAATGGCCTTGAACAGGGGATCGTAGATGCGGTTGCCATAGGGCAGGCGGGAGCGCACTGGAAGCACTACCTGCACGAAGCCGGGATGGTCTGCCCACCGGGCTATTTCCGCAACGGCCAGCTCCGGATGTTGGCTCGGCACCACCAGCGAAGCCCGGAACCGGCTGTCTGCCTGCAGCCATTCCTCCACTTGCCAGGTATTCACGGCTGTTGCCATGGACACGGCAAGGTCCAAGGAATGCAGGGACTGGATGCGATACGTGGTATTGAGGATGCCCACCGAAATGTCCAGGGGCTCCAGTACGTGCTGGCGCATAAGCTCCACCCGCGTGGCGGTCGCCAGTTCCTCATCCTGGTATATCTCACGCCAGTCCGGATGGATGGACGTGGCTATCTGTACCGGGTAATCATTGGCATCGGGGCCCTCATAGGAAGACTCTTCCGCATAGTCTACCCAGTACTCCGGCATGTAGGGATACAGGACGGTCTTGTTGGACACTTCGTTGTGGAGATCGCAGTCAATCATCAGGTCCTGCCTGGTCACATCGCATCAATCAAGGGACAAGTCGCACGGAGCCTTACGGGTTCATCATCGCGGACCAGCTCGTCAGGGCCTGGTGTGGAGCCGCCGGAAACAGTCATACTGATTCTGCAGCATGACCCGATCCGCAATGTGCATGGCCTGTTCTGTGGACAAAAGCCCGTCCCGGATTTCCTGTTGCAATGTGTGCGTCAGCCACCAGCGCGCCTGCATGGCATAGGCATAGGCGGCAAAGGGCCATGACGTGTCGCCGCCGAAAACAAATACCTTGTTCAGGGGCACGGCATGGATGGCACTGCGGAGAAGCCCGGCAGCGTTCCAGGGATTGATGCTCCAGGCCCAGCACATGTCAATGTAGACGTTGGGATAGTGCTTGGCCAAAGCCACCAGCTCCTCGGCATACGGGTAGGCATTGTGCATCAGGACAGAATCGGTATCCAGATGTGCCGCCAGCAGACCACAGAGATGTTTGCTGGAAATGAAATCCAGGGGCATGCGACTGTGCCCGGCATAATACCCCGTGTGAATCTTGATGGGCAGATCATGCTCCCGGGCAAGGTCAGCACACAAATCAAGGCACCAGTCCCCCAACAGGAGCTTGTCCGCGGTGGACATGTCCAGAGGCGATGCGATGTAGCGGGTCAAAACCGTCGCCACATCCGATCGTTCCCGGCGGTGCCAGGCCAGCGTGCGATCATACGCATGCTGGGTCTTGCAGGCAACGGCTTCCGGAGCATGGCGGGCGAAAACGGCCTCAATCGCGGCTTGCAAACTGCTCAGGCTGTTCACCTCAATGCCCGTCAGGCAGGCGAGGGCAGCCAGGTCCGGCGTGCCCGAGACCCAATTGTGGAGAGAAATATCGTACAGGAAGAAGTTTCGATCTTCTTCGTCAGGTCTGATATCCATCGTGAAATCGTCAATCTGCACATGATCCAGGACGGCCTCCTGCTGCAGGATCTGCTGCCGGGTACAGGTAGCCATAATGTGCGCATGTTCGGCCTGGACGTTATCCAGTGACTCCGGTGTCAAGGTCTCGAGATCATAAAAGTGCTCGGCGATGAGGCGGACGGCTTCGCCATACCCGGTGTGGCCGCATCGTTGCCAGGCGGCGGCTACCGCCCGAAATCTGTCTGCGACCGATCCGGCATCCGGATTGGTCAAGTTCTCGGCGTCCCCCGGATCAGCCCCGGCGACGACCAGATCGGCTATCACATAGTTCTCGAACAGCGATCCCAGAATATCCAGACGCTCTGGCTGGAAGCTCTGATGGCGCAACAGGTGTTCATGGGTATCGCACAAGGGAGTTTCCAGAATCTTGTGTACAAGATCGGTATCTCCAAGTTTTGACCAGCATGCGGGTGGCATGTTGGTGGCTCTGTTCATGATGAATGTCCTCTATATAGCGTCGTATATCCCAATGTCGATTGCTGCGTACCCGGAGTGGTCCCAAGGAGCCTTTTCCACTTTCCACTGGCACCCCACCGCATCCTGTGCGTCCTCCCCATCGATCAGATACCCAAAGATGCAGACTGCACCATGTTTCCTGCTGGATGCGGCTGCCAAGTCGCCCAGTGTACCCAATGCGGTCCGTTCCCTGTGCGTTGACGGCTATCCTGTGGATCCCCATAGCCACATTGCCAGAACGCCGAACTTGGAGCCAAGCCCTCATGATTCTGATCTGGCACAGCAGGATTTGTGTGGCCTCTACCCAGCGCTCAGGCCCCGATGGGGGATAACAGGCAGGGCCGGAAAGCCTCATGTTGCCACTACCATGTCATGAGGATACTTCTCGGTGCAAGTGCGCCAATTCCCGCATA
This sequence comes from Caldilineaceae bacterium, assembly GCA_965200385.1. Lineage (GTDB taxonomy): Bacteria > Chloroflexota > Anaerolineae > Caldilineales > Caldilineaceae > Bin34. Next base: position 1,362,455 of record OZ241342.1, on the reverse strand, counting down.
GGGCTCAAGGAGAATGATAGAGATGGTGGCAATCACACCACAATACCCTGTGAGACGCAACGTTATACGTCCCCGCAGTTGGACCATTCTGTCCCCTAACAGTCAATACCGATCAAGGTATGGGCAAAGTTGCCTCTCCCAAACCTCGATGTCTGTTCTGCTGTCTTGTGCCAAGAGGATGTCTGTGTTCCTTCAGGAACAACAGGAGCACCCCGAGCACATCAGAGGGTGCAGTAAGGCCTGAGTACCGTCCGGGCCGTAACCCCAATGGCGGTAGAGACCCGATTGCGGGAACACCTCATCCGCCAGGAAGGCTTCCAGCCGGTTCCAGAAATTGGCAGACCCCAATTTTGCCGTCTCACTGCCGGTCTGGGCTTTAACGGCCGCTACTGAGAAACCTGCCTGTGCTCCCAAGGTTACAGTCACCAATCCCGTTATGTACAAGAAATCACGCCGGCTCAGGCGTCTCGTCGTCCGGTGTTCCATATCAACCTCCCGAACCTGAAGATCTGCTCCTGATTGTACCACTATCGGCAAAGGCTGTGATCACGACGGCAATGCAAGGAGTGTCCAGGTAGTGTGCCGTAGACGTTGTCCCGTGCGAAGAGCCTCTCTGGCACAGAAGCAAGTCTGTGGTCTCCGATTATCCAGTTTTCCGGTTTCTGGAGTAGTCAATGGTCAGAGATGCCCTCCCGACACGACCACATCCAGGGAATTCGAAAGCTGATGCGGTCATCTTCCAGGCGACTGCAGACGCTGCATGCACGCACCGCTCGCACGACCAGGAACCCTAACTTGTTATTACGTAGAAGTCACGTTAACTGCAGCCAACGCTTCAAGCCACGCGAATACAGCAACCAACTTTGGATACTTGGGCCAACTCCATATACAGCAACTTCAGTTAACGATGCAGAACTTTGTACGTACATAATCGTAATATGGCTGATTGTGGCAGCAGAGGTCACTGTAATCAGCCAGGTTCAAATACACTACAAGCCTATGCCCAAGCATGAACGGCACTTCGGGCTTCTGCTTGGGCACCGGTTGCCTGTACCTGATCCAATCCCAGGCTCACCATCATCAGGGAACTGGGATATAGGGCACATTTGGGTGTTGTCTGTATGCTATGATGGCTGGGGCTCCGGACCAAGCTGGGACACAGGACAACCCAAGCCCTGGCGAGGCAGAGACGTCGGCAGTTCCCATTTGTTCAGATGTGACAGAGGCAAGATTCATGTACAGCAGGCATTGTAAATCTCTTTTTGTGGGTGGATGGTTGATCTTGCTCCTGGCAGGAATGGCTTTGGTGGGTTGCGCCGCGCCCACTACCCCACCTGCAGAGGAAAGTGCCCCGCTCGCAACGACTCCGCCCCAGGAAGATGCAACCACAAATGCCCAACCGGCTGAAAGTGCCCCGGAAGCCGCGACTCCGCCTGCCGTTGCGGACCCCCTGCCCCTAACCACGTATGTATTGGACAGCACGCGGACAGAAGCCCGTTTCATTGTGGAAGAAACGCTGGGCGGGGCACATGTCGTGGTGACAGGGATTTCGTCCGCAGTCACAGGGTCTCTCAAGACCAGCCCTGACCAACTGGGGTCAACGGAAGTTTCCCCGCTTGTGATTGACGCCACGTCCTTCATCACGGACAACAACATGCGGAATGGTGCAATCCGGCGTTTTATTCTTTATACCGATATGTATCCGGAGATCGTCTTTACGCCGACTGTGTTGCGCAATGCACCTGAGACGGTCGCCGTAGGGGAAGTATTTGAATTGGAGGTGGAGGGCTCGCTGAGCCTGCTGGAAACGGTCAATGACATCACTTTTCCGGTTTCCGCCCATTTTGAAACCGAAACCGAACTGACCGGTTACGGTGCCACAACCATTCTGCTGGAGGAATTCGGTATCACGGTGCCCATGCCGCCTCGTGTGACTTGGGTAGCAGACGAAGTGATATTGGAACTGGATTTCACCGCGGTTTCTTCATCCCCGCCGTCACCATCAAGCCACAAACCCACGGGGGTCAGCGTGCAAAATACGCTGATACAGTTGATCGATCCCTTGGATGAATCTGATTTCTATTGCGTGGACGTCCCGGGCTTCGGTGCAACACTGCGCCTGGACGCAGAGCTCATAGCCCATACCTGCAAGCCCGGTCCAATGGAAGACGAAGTATTCTCATTTGATGCCGATACAGGCATGTTTTCCATGCCGGCGTACGATATGTGCATGCAGGCTGATACAGCCACTGCGGGCAGTCTGCTCCACTTGGCAGAATGTACGGGAGATGCCTTGCAACGGTTCCAGCTCCAGCAGGACGAATCCATCCGCCTGCAGGACACCGAGCTCTGCCTGACCGTGGCAGGCGGTGAATCGCTCCCGGCCGGAGAACTCTATGTGCAGCGGTCCATGACTCTGGAGTCCTGTGTTACCGACACCCCGCACCTGGCCCAGTGGCAACTGCCAGGTGGAGAGCCCCATGATCATGGATCGCATTCACATTGATCATGCATCATATGGCGTAACCAAAGAATAGGGAAGCCGAGATCTGTGGATTGGGTCCATAGATCTCGGCTGACATCCCGGTCAACACGGATACCTGAAACGTCACATGATATTGCCGTGCTCGCCCACTCTGCACACGGTGTTTGTGCTTTACAGCCGGATACTATGCCATCCTTCCCGGTATGAGCCGTCTTCCTCTAATATGGGGCCTATATAGAATAGAAAGATCTCCAACGCAGCTACACACCGCTTTGCGCCATTGTCGGCCTTGTTGTGGCCTGTGGTGAGTAAGTAGCCCAGCTGGACTTAATAGTTGCCGTATCCGTGGTACGGTCTACAGTTGCCTTCAGTGTTCTGTCTGGTTTCGGTGTTTTGCGCGGTTTCAGCGCCCTGATCAGGTTCGGTTGCCTGATTGGGCTGTTCCTTTTCCTGTATGTTCTGGGCGTGCTTGATCCAGCACCTTCAGCATATCGGTGGCCGTACCCAGGTATCGGTATACGGCTGCGGCGGCGGGGGCCATCGTGTTGCGGTCAATGCCAGTGAACATAGCCTTAACGTAGTCGGTATATGCCTGAACGCCATACAAATCACCTGTTTTCAACAGTTCCGGCGCGTGGGCCAGATCGGTCCAGTCTATGTTGGCCCTGCTTTCCTGCAACGCTTCCAGCACTAGGTCTGGCAACGGTGCAGTCTCCAGAAACGTCTGGCAGGCGTACAGGTCGATGACGTGCCGGATTTAGCGGGGTGGGTTCTCGTTCCCGGCCATCCGGTTACGAACGGCCTCGCCTATAGCCAGCAGCTTGCCCGCCAAAATGTACGGTACTGATACTTTAGGCATCCAGGTGATTTGCGTATCAGGCAAGCCAAAAGGATTAGGTACGTTGCGGACCGGCCAAGGGATGTCATAGCCGGCGGCGTACAGCCCGGCAGGTGGCCCGAAATCCAACTTCAGTATCAGTCTCGGCACGCCTGGCGGGCCTGCCGCATCCCACCAGGGTGTACGGTAGCGGAACGTCAAGGCGATGACCGGGTACTCCGAGTCCCGAATCGTCTTGTCATAGCGAAAGCCTGGTACCGCCACCAGCGCCGCCCCGATATAGGCCTGCAACGATGCCGTCACTGTATCCACCCGCACATGATCCAGCAGCAACGCCGGGTCATGACCCCTCTCCAATACCACCAGATCTACGTCCTCGGAAAAGCGCTGACTGAAAATGCCGCCCTTGGTCAAGCAAGTGCCACCCCCCAGCGCAACTGTCACGACCAGATCGGGGGCGTACTGTTCATTCCAGTCGCCAACGGCGCGTAGCAAGGCGTTCACATACAGATCTTTCTCTATACGGGCCTTGTACAGCCCCAGTTCATCACAATCGGCAGCGAATGCAACCGGGTCATGAATACCAAACGCATCGCTGTGGGTTATTTCAGGCGTGGGGGCACATTCCCCGTCATATTCGGTCACGGCTTGTCCGTAGCCCCAGCGCAAGACCAGTGGGAAGTAGCGGTCCGTACCTACATTCTCATAATTCAAAACGCCGGGGCTGTAGTCGCCCTGTTCCAGCGCGGCAGCGTATTCCAGTTCGCCCTGACTGGGCCGAATGCCAATGCCCTGCCGTTCCAGGGTACTGCGTAGCAGATCCGGCAATGCCGCTGGCGGCGCCCACCGGGGCATGTTCCCCCGATCTGTCCAAGGTCGCAGAGTCATCCAGTATTTCGGTGCTGGACTGCCCAGTACATGAGCATCCTGCAGTTCTAGCAGAGCCTCATCAATTTCCTGTGATGTTCCCAAGCCGTCCAGTTCTTTGCGCTCCGCGATCTGTGCGTTAGGCGGATACGACTTCAAGTAGTCCAGGATGGCTTGGGCGGTGTTTGTCATACCGTTGCGGCATACTCCCTGACAGTGTGTCCCCTCAATATAATGCCAAATTTGGGGGACTATATCCGTACCCACACCACGCCCGCAGGCCGCGATGCTTTACCGTATACATTTTCCGGTTTCACAGGCCAGCTAATGCTGCTACCGCCACCTGCAGCTGCGCCGTCCCCGGACGCCATATTTCTAGCCAACCATTTATCCCGTATGTTTAAAGCCGCGTTTATATCAGCGTTCTTTTCAACATCACATTTACTGCAATGGTAAACAGACTGGGACTTCCGGTTGGCTTTGCGTACTTCGCCACAGTTATGACAACGTTGTGACGTGTACTTGGGATCTATCTTTTCTGTATAAGTTTTGTAACTCATATACCTTTCCAACCCTCCCACCCGCTGCGCAAGATAGCACGATTCAATCCTTTCTTCTGAGCTACATTCTTACCGGGTTTTTCCCTGGAGCCACGGGCACTCTTGGTCATACCCTGAATGTTCAAGTCTTCAAAGATAACTAGATCGTGTATGTCAGCGATGAGGCGACTGGTCTGGTGACACCAGTTCTTGATGACATGGCGTATCGTCCTGTATATCTTCGGGATACGTAGCTGGGTATATTGCCAGCCGTTGCGCTTGTACTGTTGTCGGGCCCACTGCTTCTGCAGTCTGCGCAGTTTGGCATCCCGCTCTAGCAGCGCTGGCAGTTCATACCTAACGCCAGTACTTAATGCTACCTGCCCCACGTTCCGGTCGATGCCCAGGGGAGTAATAGGTTTACCCGGTCTGACCGGGCGATGATCCGGTACTTCATACAGGATGGACACATACCAATTCCCCGCCTCATACTTGAACGTGGCCTGCTTGGGCTTGCAACCAGTGTAGGGGTTCTTGCCTGTCAACTTCACCCACCCAAGCTTGGGGATGTAGATCTTCTTACCCTCGATCTTGATATTGTCGGGCACAGTAAACCTTGGCGTGTCCTTGAATTTCTGCTTCCAGACCGGTCGCCCTGCGCCATCCAAGAACCGCTTAGAGGCTTCGGCCAGATGCTTTACGGTAGAGCGCACCGTGTTTGATGGCAACTTGCCCAACCAGGGCAATGCCTGCTTGACTTGTACGTACAACTTACACAGAGAGAAGAACGTTACGGATGGCTTATCACCTTCACCGGCCTTGTAGTCTTGCCACTGCTTTTCACAGATTGCCAATACCTCGTTCTATACCTTGCGACAAGCCCCGCCGATCCGCATCATCTTGTCATACTTGGCCTTACTGCCCGGGCGTACCCGCAAGGTAACACCCCGGTAAACCATGGTCTCTTCTATGTTCATACCCTGTGCTAGCCTGCCCTCGCCTGTCTGCACTGCGTGGTGTGGGTACGTATATAGTCCCCCAAATTTGCAACCTAATGGGTTCTGCCGGATATTTTCTCAACAACTCAATACGATGTTCGGGACCTATATACCCGAGTATCGATCGGCTGCATGCGGCCCTGGCCGGTGCGTGAACTCTGACGGCCCGGTACGCATGGACCGGGCCACATCCAACCGCCAGGCACCAAGGGCTCTGATTTATACGCAACGACGAGCGGCCAATCCTCTTGGCAAATCCTACCCGGGACTTGCGGCGAAAGGCAGTTACATCGAGCTGAAGTAGCTGAAGTGTACTATCCGGTCATGCAGCGGTTGCACAGGACGGGCATTATTCGGAAAGAGCTCCGCAAACCGGGCAATCTGCTCCGCGGAGACCGTTAGCGGTGCCGACAGGACAAACCACTGTACATTTTCCGTGCATGGCGGTGTCGTCAGGGAGCCCGTATAACTATAGTAGGACTGTTCTGCCGGCACCATATCCACGATGTTGCCAGCCCCCCCGTCCACGAGTTGATCCTGACCTGGCTGGATTGGCAGGTGCTGCCACATACGCTGGAGGAGTGCATTGGGTGGACCTTCATTCAACAGAACGCCTACCACAGCGAGCTGTCCGTCGGCATCGCTATGCACAAGATGCAGTTCCATGTCAGCCGCCACGCCGTTGATCGTGTGCTCACTCAAGTGGTGGAAGTGAAACTGCAGCAAATCATACCGCTGTCCACCGGTGACGATCCAGCTACCCGGTGCATAGTCGGTGTGGAGCGTATGTCCCGTGTTGGCGATCACAAGCGACGAAGGGGCATAGTGAAATGCCAAATCGTGACGCTTCGCTTGGGTGTCGTCCGTCAGATCAATCGGGGACTGCGATACGCCATACCCGCAGACGGCAAACTCCGGCGCCAGAGACCCCCAATGCTCTGGACCCGTGTCTCCGGCATAACTCCATGCTCCGGTGTGCGAAACGTCTTCTTCGCCCCCATCTTCAGTATCGAGGGGGACTGTACAACCTGTCAGTACTAACATGGCATACCCTACCGCTCCTGTTATGGCAAGAAATCGCGTCGATTCAGCCGTCCTGTCGTCCGGTGTCCCATATCAATCTCCCACACCTGCAATCTTCTCCTCATTGTGTCACCAGTCGCCAGACCTGTGATCACGATGAAAATACACTGCCTGAAACCCAACACTTTCCCCTGCCATCAGGATAACCGCGTGCCTGAGGATCCACAACCGTTTGCCGCCGGTCACTATCCGGTTTCTGGCATGACACCCGCGGCAGGAGTTTCACCAGTCCAGGTCAGTATTGATGATAGAACAAGCAGGTGCAATCGGACAAGTGCCCCATCGCACACCAGGTTGCACCCTTGCACCGTGTCAGGGTTGTGTGGATGTCCCTGTGGTTTTCATACTTATACCTGGCCAGCACCGTCCGAGGTAGCCATTTCGTGACCTTGCCACAAATCATAGGCAATGGCACCCTGGGACTGCAGGGGAGGGCTAATCTCCAGGATATGGCATAGCGTGGGGATGACATCCACAGCCTGGATATAACCCAATTGCGCGGGATCGCGCTCGTATCCCCGTTTCAGTCCGGGACCTGCCAGCAGGAACGCACCGAAGCTGGAGGAAAAACCATTGTCCGTCGGCAGAAATCCGCCATGATGCGCCCCGTAGGCAAGGGGGGCTCCTACGTTGCCACCGCCCTGGATCCCTTGCCATTGGGGATAATAGCCACTGACGTAATCATGGTCGTAGACGAACACCACATCGCCGCACTGGGCTCCCCACTGCCCCAGAATATAGGCATCACGCTTGGGCAAGGCTATGGCAATTACAGTCTGGCCAGTTTCTTCATCCATCCACGTACGCAACGCCGTTAACAACCTCTTTTCAATCGCCTGGAATCGGGCGGAACCCGGTTCGGCATTGATTTTTATGTCAAATCCACGCCGGGGCATATAGGCCGTTGTACGGTCCCAGTCAATTTCGGCAGGGGGAATGCGATCCTGATCCTGGGCAATGCCCGCTTCACCCTGCTTGAGGGCCAGAAATCCTGCATCGAACAGGAACTTGCGGATATTGACCACGCGCACATCGGGATAAGCGCCATGATCTGCCAGTACACCCACATACACCTGATGCTGGGTATAGGCCCGCTGGGTCTCCTGCATGCGCGCGACAATGGCGTCGCCCACCTGGTAGGCCTGGCGGAAAAGGTCTATCACGGCTGCCTGCCGCTCCGGATCGAAACCGGGACACACGGGATCCACATCCGCCAGATGAATGTGGTTAAGGTAATCAAACAGGTGCCAGTGACACGTGAAGTAAGCGCAATCCCGCTCGGTGAGCATGTAGTGTCCCACCTCGGCGAACCAGTGGCCCTGGTAGGCACATTCTTCCAGCGCCGTGGCAAAATCCGTCATGCCCGCGGTATAGGGGATCATGGACGCATGTTCCTGATAGGGACCAAACCGGTCATACAGGGTTTCTTCCAGTTCGGTGTCCCCATAGCAAAAGCCCCGGGTATAGGTAATCTGGCTCCGGTAAAGCTTGAGAAAATTGCCGCCAGGATCCAGCGCCATGACCTTGAAACGCAACGCGGCACTCACAGTGTCACCAGGCATCGCGAATTCATCCACGATCCAGGTGGTCCACCGGGAGGGCCGGGCCGTGGCCAGGGGCGCATGCTCCTGCTTGCTCCGAAACAGGTGAACCTGGTCATAGTCCTCACCGGACGCCGTGACCAGGACATGATAGGTCTTGACTGCATGACCAAAGCGTGACGTGATCGTCAGCTGTGTTTCCAGCGGCGGCTTGTGACTGGCTGGCAGGCTGTGCCAGTCAACGGCCTGTACCAGTCCAGGCATCCCTTCGATACTGCGTGAGCCAGGCACCGGAGCGCCATCATGGCCCATCATGAAATCGTCCCCGCTGCCCGGGCCGGTTTCATAGGCTTGACAAGCCGCCACCTCAAAATCGGTGTGCGCGTGGCCGGGGTGGCCCAGACCGTCAATCACGGAACTGTGGCTGTAACCGGAAGGATAAGCCCCCGGATAGTGCAGGGCCGCCCCCTTGAGACCGGCGCGTTCCAGGGCGTTCCACATGCGTTCGGCGCGATTGCTCCGACCGTCAAAACTGTCAATGTCACGGGCGGAGTCCAGCGTCGTTTCCCAAGTGGACACCTGATGGGTACCTGTGTGCGCACCTGTGGAAAGGGTAGCCCAGTTGGTCGGGGTCCAGACCGGAAAGGAACAGTAGGTCTGATTGCCCGTACCGTCTCGCAGGAGTTGGGCAAAGGCCGGCAACGAACCTTCTTGTACGAAATGCCTTACCATGGGCAAGACAAGACCATCCATGCCATACGCGTAAATCTTCCGGGCCATACAGCCTCCTTCCTGCTATCACTCACGATACGGCAACGATGTCATGTTGCCAACTGCTTCATTCATATACCCAAGCCGGCACCGCCATCCACCTTGAGATGGGCCCCTGTAATCATGGAGGCCTCATCCGAGGCCAGAAACAGAAAAGCGTGGGCTATGTCTTCCGGCTGGACCAACCGTCCCATGGGTGTAGCTTCTACCCGCCGCCGGTAATTCGCCGGATGGTCAATGCTCGTGGAAGCGTCATTGGGACTATGCGGTGCATTGTCACGCAGAAAAGGCGTATCTACATGACCGGGCGACACGATATTGCAACGAATCTGATCCCGAGCCAGGACCTGTGCGGTACAGACCGTCAAACCATGCATGCCCACCTTGCTGGCGGCATAGGCCGGATTCCCGACGGGATGGCTGGTAGCCAGCGAGCCCACATTGACGATGGACCCTGATCCATGGCGGCGCATGGAAGGTACCACTGCCTTGATGCCCAGGAACGCCCCTGTCAGTGCGGTTTGGACAATGAAATGCCAATGTTCTTCTGTCTGTTCATCGAAGCTCTGGCGAATGTTCGAGCCGGCGATGTTGCACAGGACAGATATCGGACCGAAGGCCTCTTCTGTAGCCTGCACGGCCCGCTCCCAGTCGGCATGCCGGGTTACATCGACATGCTGAAACAAACCGGACAGACCCTGGGCCGTAATTTCTGCCAGCACGGCATGGCCTTTTTCATCATTGATATCGGCAATGCATACCCGGGCCCCTTCACGGGCGAACAAAAGAGCCTGTGCCCGTCCCATGCCGCTGGCACCGCCCGTGATGATCGCAGTCTTGCCGGCCAGTCGCATGACACACCTCACTGCTCGTTTCTCCAGGTACTGGGGCTGTACAGCGTCAGCCAGGCAGGAATCCGGGTTGTCCCGTATACCGGGCCACCATGTCAGGATCGAGCGCCAACCCGAGGCCGGGGACTTCCGGGATAGGCAGCATGCCATCGGCATCCAATTGCCAGCCTCCCAATGCAAGCTCGTCCACGTAGGTAGATCCCGTAATGTATTCCACCAAATCGGTATGGGGAATGGCTGACGCCAGCTGCAGGTCGGCTGCCAGTCCTACCGCGGTATTCCAGCCATGGGGAATAAAACGGATCCCGTTGTCTTCAGCCATCCACGCGATGCGGCGTTCCTCGGAAATGCCACCTACCTTGGTCACGTCAGGCTGTACAATGTCGAAAGCATGGGCATCCAGCCATGGCTTGAAAGCCTGTCGGCGTGTCAACACCTCCCCTCCGGCAATAGGCACCAGCGAACGCTTGCACAACTCTACAAAGTCTGCCATATCGTCAGGACGCAGCGGTTCCTCAAACCAGGCCACCTGATACTCTGCCAGCATGCGGGACGTGCGCAGGGCCCATTTATACCCGTTGGGCCAGTAGGCGTCACTACCGCCGGCATCCACCATCAGCAGACTCTCGGCACCCACCGTGTCACGCGCCACCCGGACGATTTTTTCGTCCAGCTCGGCACTGTATCGGCCAAAGGGGCCCCATCCCATCTTGAAAGCGCGATATCCCTTCGCTTTCAATGTCATCAGGGTATCACGCAATGGATCAGGGTCATCCATGAGCAGCGAGGCGTAAGGCATCACGCGATCCCGATAACGTCCCCCCAGCAGACGACCTACAGGCTGTCCGGTGGCTTTGCCGCAGATGTCCCACAGGGCAATGTCGATACCGCTGATAGCGTGCGTGACAGAGCCGCCTCGCCCCATCCAGAAAGTATTCTGGTGCAGGGTCTCGGCTATCCGTTCCGGTTCCAGCGGATTTTGGCCTTCCAGGAAGGGCCACAGCACTTTCATGGCTCCCTGCACCAAGGCTTCATGGGTGAAGACACTGCCCACACCAAAGAGACCGGCGTCCGTGATCACGACGATCAGGGTGTGTACGCAGTCATCTTCCCGGATCTCTTCACTCCAGCCCCCCTTGGGGGTGAAACCTCGTAAACCGGCGACACGAACTTCGGTGATTCTCATGCATATCCTCGTGTGAATACAAGCAGGAACAACGATGGGGCAAAAGAAGCAAAGAGAGGATGCAGGTCGTACAGGTTTCTGTCCCCTGTTCGGCATTGGCCACCGTTCCTGTACCCGGATAGTCTACCAGCCAGGCCGAATACCGCCTATCCCACCGCCAGCCCAAGATGCTGTCCTGTACCGTCTGACTGCCTGTCATACACACAGCACAGTACCGCTTCCGTCCCCTGATCTGCTATTCTGGATATCCGGATCAACCTGACCCCCAGCACCAAGGAACCCCAGATGGAACTGCAATGGACTTCCGACACCGAACTGTTCACCCTGATGCGTACACACCTCTTTCCGGCCGTCGTAGGCGACGTCATGGATACGCACGGGTTGCGCTTCCAGTTTCTGCCACCGCAGATCCAGCCCATCGCCTCTTCCATGGTGGTAGTCGGCCGCGCCATGCCCGTGCTCTCCCATGATGTTTATCGCATCCTTGACCCTGACCGCACAGAGGATGCACCCTTTGGCCTCATGATGGAAGCCCTGGACAGCCTGCAGCCCCAGGAGGTCTATGTGTGCACGGGCGGTTCACCGGAGTATGCCCTCTGGGGTGAGCTCATGAGCTGCCGGGCCCGGTACCTGGGCGCGGCCGGTGTCGTCATGCACGGCTATCATCGGGACACCCAGGGAATTCTGGATCTGGACTTTCCCACATTCTCCTTTGGGGCCTATGCCCAGGATCAGGGCCTGCGTGGCAAAGTCGTGGACTACCGGGTACCCGTCGCTATCGGTCGCGTAACCGTCACACCCGGTGATATTGTCTTCGGTGACCGGGACGGCGTGTGCGTAATTCCCCAAGAGGATGAAGAAGCCATTCTGCACGCGGCCTGGACCAAAGCCATGGGCGAGAACACAGTGCGGGACGCTATCCAACAAGGCATGGGGGCGTCAGAAGCCTTTCGCACCTATGGCATTCTCTGATCCGGTACAGGTGTACATCCCATGCTGAATCCCAAGCGCATAGCCTGCGGCCAGATTACCTGGCGCGGGACCAAACCCCGGCACGTGCTGGCCGATATCGCCGCGGCCGGCTATGCCGGGGCTCCATTTGCCGAAACCGCAGCTGCATCACCCCAAGCCCTGCAGACCCTTTACCGCCAGTTTCAGTTGGAGGCAGCACCCGGCTACTTCAGTGAAGCGCTGTGGCAGGCAGAAAGAGAACAGGAGATCCTGGAGCAAGCCCGGCGGCATGCGGCCTGGGCCCAGGCCCTGGGACTGACAGAAACGTTTGTAGCCCCTGCGGGCACGGCGGCCCCCATGCCTTCCGGACAGACCCGGCGGCAGGTAGCCGGTCACGTCTCCTGCCGGGATCGTTTGCCCGCGGCTGACTTTCAGCACATGGTGCGCATGCTCAACCGCATCGGCGCCATCACGTTACAGTACGGTGTCCGTACCTGCTTCCACAACCATGTCGGTACGCCGGTGGAAACCGAAGAAGAGTATGAACTGGTGTTGGCCCGGACCGATCCGGACCTTGTATTTCTGGGTCCTGATACAGGCCACCTTTATTGGGGCGGTACGGATCCCCTGCCCTTCATACAGCGACATGCCGGCCGCATCCTGGCCCTGCACATCAAGGATGTGGATCCGGAGGTAGCCGGTCGCGGCCGGGATCTGGCCTGGGATTATGCGACTACCGTACAGGCCGGGCTCTGGCAGGAACTGGGCGCGGGCTGCTTGGACTTTCCCGCCTTGTTCGCGACCTTGGAGAAGGCGTCATTCGCCGGTTGGATCGTTGTGGAAACTGATGTCACCCGGATGGCGACTCCGCTGGCGAGCGCCATTGCCAGCCGCCAATACCTGCGTCAACTTGAAGAAAGCCCAACAGCCTAGCCGGGCCCGAGTCTTCCCGAGTCTGTTGCTTTATGCTTTAGAGGGTATTGACGGGGCGGGACAGCGCGGCATCAGCCGTGATCAGTCTTGACCCACCGGTCTCAATCCTGCGCTCAGTTCCCCTGGCCCAAACGCTGCGATTTGGCGAATTGCTCTTCCATATCCGCTTTGCAGGTCGCACCCAAAGGTTCGGCACAGGGAGCATCCAGGTTCTGGGCGGGCACCCCGTCATCTGTCAGTTCCAGAAAACAGCGACAGACATAGCCCTTCTGTCCCAGTCCCGGGATGGTTACCTTAACCCAGTTTCCGTTGTCGGTCAGCGTCAGGCCATGCGTCTCGGCACCGGCCTTGATGGACATGAACTTGTCCAGGGTTGGCCAGGATCGTACATACAGATCCGGTTCGGCAACATCGGCGCGCAAGCGGACAGGCACGGGCGGATTCAGCTGTGCCTCAAAATCCTTGGGTTCCTCCAGGGGCACAACAGGGACATCGGGCTCACTCTCCCGGGCACCGCAGGCCACCAGCAACAGGCCTGCCAGCAACAGCAGAAACACCTTGATCAGCGTTCTTGGCGTGTATGTCCATGTCATTGGTCGACTTGCTCCATCCTTGAGCGCAAATGAATGCGTACAGGCATAGCCAGAACTGTATCAGACAGTAAAGATACGGTCGCCCGAGTGACGCTGCCCACAGACAGCGTCACCCAGGTACATCATTGAATGGTTACAAGCAGCCTTTACTCGGAGGCAGGCGTGAGGTTAAACATCACGAACTTGAATTCAGGCCACCATGTGAAAGGTACCGCATACACATTGTCCGAGGTGGGCCATCCTTCCCAATAGGTGCTGTTGAAGGGCATCACATAGGTCGTCTGCACCACTGCAAGCGCGGGCAACTGTTCAAAATAGATGCGCACAGCCTCCCGATAGAGATCGTCAATGGCCGGATCGTTCGGGCTCATCGCCTCGATCTGGTTCATGACATCGGTCAGTTCGGGCACATTCAGCCGGATCCAGTTCCCCGCTGTAGCCCGTTCACCGATCGGCTTGATATTGGTATGCTTCCAGTCCGCGAAGGTCATGGGGCCCTCAGCCCAATCACCACAGAACCAGTGGGATGTCATATCCCATGTACCCATGTCGCGGGCATCGTTGAACGGACCCATTTCAAGTTTCTGAACATTGGCCTCAATGCCAATCTTGCCCATCTCTTCTGCCAGATCCAGCGCGATGTTGTGCGGGGCTACCGCAAAACTGGGGACCATGATGTTGAAGGACATGCGATTGCCTTCACCGTCGATGCGCACACCGTCGTCGCCGCGGGCAAAGCCCAGGTCGTCCAGAATGCTTTCGGCCCGGGCCGGATCGTAATCCAGTTCAAATTCCGCTCGGATATCTTCGTAGGAATAGCGGTCGTGCACACCCCAGTCGGCCCACGGGAAACGGGCAGGCACCGTGGGAATGCCAAACAGCAGGTCCGCAGCTTTCTGCCTGTTCAGGACGGCATTGATGGCATGGCGCACTTCGGGCAAGGACAAGGGGTATTTGGCAGTGTTGAACCAGACGCCCCGGGGGCAGGGATCGCGCCAGCCGGCCAGAATGACATTGGGATTGGCCTCTACGGCAGCGGCCTGCAGGGCCCCGTCGGCCAAAGCATGGGCATGATCGATCTTGTTGACGCGCAGGTCCGCGATTTCCGTTTCTGGCACACGCTCATTGCGAATGACGTAGTATTGGGGGCCAACGTCGTAACCCATGTCACGTGCCCAGTAGTTATCATCCTTCTCCCAAATGACCATGAACTGATCCGGGAATTCTTCCTTGAGCGTGTAGGGGCCTGTCAGCACCGGCGGGTTGTTCTTGAATTCCAGCGGGTTTTCGCCCTCCCACACGTGCTTGGCCTGGACGGCAAAGCCCCAGGCCCGGGCAAAGTGCATGTGAAAACGCGGATTGGAACTGGTCATGTTGACGACCACGGTATGATCGTCCGGTGTCTCGACCGAGTCCACCCATTCCTGCATGGTAGCACCCCAGCGCAGGGCCGCATCCGACTTCACCATTTCGATGGTGAAGGCAACATCATGCGACGTAAAGGGGGTGCCATCGTTCCAGTGCGCTTCCGGGCGTGTGGTGATGGTCATTTGGGTGTAATCATCGTTGTAGCTGTACCCATCGGCCAACCAATACACGAATTCCCCGGTCGCCCAGTTGATGTTGAACAGATGCTCATGGCCTGCCTGCCACATGCCCCGGGTATCGCCGCTCGGCACAAAGGGATTGTAGCTGCCAAACACACTGAAGGTACCGGTTTCATTGATGATCACAGCTTCTTCCCGCGGCACAGGAATGTATTCCCCGGCCACATCCGAGACAGCTGCTTCCGGTGCCGCCCCTTCCCCCGTCGCGGGTGCCACGGCGGTACAACCTGCCACAGCCAGCAGAATCACCAACAACACCGGCAGAATATAGCGAAACTTCATACGACGCCTCCTTTGAAACATTACACAATCCGGATCGAATCCACTAGTGCGCCCTCCTGTCAACCCGGCGTGTCCGGAACGGCCTGTCCGACGCGAGCCTTTGATTGGGCATTCGATTGTTTTGCCTTGGCCTTGCCAAGTGTAACACGGACCTCGGCAGCACCTCAAGATTCCGTATTGTCCTGCTGTTGGTCAAGGCAGCCATTGCCCCGTTCAGACAGCCGGCAGAGGCATGGACGCCTTTACTTCCTGGCCACCCTGCCCCGCCGAACGCAGCAGGCCGTCAATGATGACGTTGGTCATCAAGGCTTCCCACGGATCGATGGGGGAAGGCTGGCCTGACCTGATGGCCCGGTAGAAGGCTTCGATTTCCCGTCGAAACTGCTCCGGCGCCGGACTTTCGGCCACCTGCAGCTTGACATCCGCCAGCACACCCCAGCTGTCGCGATACACAACGACCTCCGGTGTGAGCTGCAAACCGCCCTGCGTACCCAGAAAGAACGTCTCGCCGACTGATTCCATGTGCATGGCCCAGACCGATTTCAGTACCAGGACGGCCCCGTTATCGAAACGGATCCAGCCGGCACCGAATTCCTCCACGTCCAGCTGCGCCGGATCCCATCGCCAATGTACGCCGCGCTTGGGGGGACCGGCATAGCCGATTTCCGTGAGCGTTGTGCCGGTCACCGCAACCGGCAGCGGATGTCCCATCATCCACAAAGCGGTATCCAGCGCATACACGCCGATGTCGGCTGTGGCTCCAAAGCCGGCGGTAGCCTGGGAAATGAAGGTCCGCCCCGGGATGCCCCGCCGGCGCTGGGCAACTGTCTCCGCATAGTAGATGTGTCCCAGGTCACCACTGGCACAGATATCCCGTGCCGTCAGGATGTCGTCCGAGAAACGGGACTTGATGCCGCACATCAGGAGTCTGTCATTGGCCCGGGCCGCCTGCACCATGGCCACGGCATCCGCCAGCGTAGCCGCCATGGGCTTCTCCACCATGACGTGCAGGCCGTGATTGAGCGCATCGACCGAAGGCTGGGCGTGCGCCTGGTTGAAGGTACAGACATGCACCGCATCAAGTCCCGCGTGCCGGACCAAATCTTCGTGACGTTCATACGCGTGGGGAATACCGTGGAGATCGGCCATCTCCCGGGCCTTGCCCGGCACGACATCCGCCACAGCTATCACTTCCACGTCGTCCAGCGTAGCCAAGGCACGCAGGTGTGCCCGGGCAATGCCGCCGGCACCGATGATGGCTGCACGCAACCTGGATTCATTCATCGCGCAAAACCCTTTCTGTGCAGAAATGCAGGCAGGTGCAATATGGCTGCCCGGTCCATTCTCCCATCAGTCAAACACGGCTGACGGGATCTATAGTATAAAATGCAGACAGGTCTCGTTGCCACCCATCATCGTGTCGCATTGTCCGTCGTCTGCTCTGCGCCTTCCCCATATCCGCCCGTTGCCCGATTTTTTTATGAAGCCGATCCTTGCCTACGTCATCACCCGTCTGCTCATATTCCTCCTGAGCATCTGGGGGGCTTTCACCGTGGCCTTTCTGTTCTTCCGCATGATGCCCGGAGACCCGGTCTCGGCCTACCTCACTTCCATGGAACTGCAATATTCCATGACCATCAACAGCCAGGACGCCGAGGCCATGATCGCGGCCTACAAGGAAAAACTGGGCCTGGACGGTACGCTGGCCCAGCAGTACTGGCGGTTTCTGGGCAACGTGTTTCTGCGCTTTGACCTGGGCCCCTCCATGATTGGTTTCCCCACCCCCGCCCGTGATCATATTCTGCGGCATCTGCCCTGGACGCTCTGGCTGTTGGGCACGTCTACCGTGCTGTCCTGGGTACTGGGCTTTGTCATAGGCGGTATCGTGGGCACCTTCCGCAAGAACGTAGTCTCCGACACCATAACGAATTTCTCGCTCTTCATTTCCCAGATTCCCTCTTACTTCACCGCACTGTTCGCGCTGTTTCTCTTTGGCTACTGGATTGCCATCCTGCCAACCAGCGGTGCCTATTCACCTTCCGTACCGCGCGCTTTCAGTCTCGACTTCATTCTTTCCGTATTGCGGTATGCCATCATGCCCGCCCTGGCAGTCGTGCTGGTGGGGGTGGCGGGGACCCTGATTTCGACTCGCTCACTGGTCATTACCATCCTGGGCGACGACTATCTCCATTTTGCGGAAGCCAAGGGACTGCGCCGTTCCCACATTCTGTCGCGCTATGTCTTGCGGAACGCCATGCTGCCCCAGGTCACGGCCCTGGCCCTCTCCCTGGGTTTTGTCATGAACGGGTTTTATCTCGTCGAAATCATTTTCAAGTACCCGGGTATGGGCACGCTGTTCCTGACAGCCATATCCCGTCTCGACTACAACACCATACAGGGCGTGGTCCTGATGAGTATCACGGTGGTCATGGCAGCTACCTTCGTGATCGACCTGTTCTTGCCTCTGATCGATCCCCGTGTGCGCCTCGCCAACAACTGATCATGTTTCTGATTGAAGCCTGGCAACGCAGCAACTATTTCCGGGTGGGCAGCACAATGTTGCTGGTGCTGGTGTTTGTGGCCGTCTTCCAGCCGTGGCTCAGTGGCCTGATCATCGGCCCTGGCACTTCCCCCATGTCCTTTGGCACCTACGAACCCTATCTGGCGCCTTCGGCCCAGCACCCGGTGGGCACGGATCGCCTGGGTCGTGACTGGCTGGCCCTGCTCTTTGTGGGGGTCAGGGTTTCCACGCTCATTGCCCTGATTGCCGGCAGCACCGCCACGGGCATCGGCATTGCCCTGGGCTTTATCGCCGGCTACAAGGGCGGCTGGATTGACGCCATCCTGCGCACGGGCACCGACATGGTGCTGGTCATACCCAGTCTGCCTCTCCTGATCACCCTGGCCGCGTATCTGCCCAGCATCGACATTCCGGTGATGTCCCTCCTGCTGGCCGCCTTTTCCTGGCCCTTTACGACCCGCGTCATCCGCTCGCAGGTTCTGTCTCTCAAGGAACGTCCCTTCGTGGATCTGGCCCGGACCAGCGACCAGGGCGATATGAGCATCATATTTCTGGAGATCCTGCCCAACCTCCTGCCCTATCTGGGTGTGTCCATAGCGGTAGGCATGAGTTCAGCCATGCTGGCCGAAATTGGCCTGCAGCTGATTGGGCTGGGCCCCGGTGACATCAATACCCTGGGTCTCATGATTCAGTGGGCGGTCAACTGGGGTGTGTTCGCCCTGGGCAAGTGGTGGATCGTCTTTGCGCCCGTTGGTGCCCTGATTGGGTTTTTCGTAGCACTGAACCTCATCAACATCGGGCTGGAAAACGCCTTCAATCCCCGGCTGCGGGCAGTAACGGGAGAATAGTGCATCATGAATGCCGACGTTCTGCTGGACATCCAGGACCTGCGTATCCACTATGAAAGCGTGCGCGGCACCTACAAGGTGGTGGACGGTGTCGACGTGGAAATCCGCCGGAACGAGATTTTCGGCCTGGCGGGGGAATCCGGCTGTGGCAAGTCCACACTGGTGGAAGGGATTTTGCGGCTGGTCGTACCCCCGGGACACATCCGGTCCGGCCAGGCCCTGTTCTATCCGTTTCCGGAAAAGCCCGATGAATGCCTGGATCTGGTGCAGCTGGATTACAGCCAGATGCGGGATATCCGCTGGCGGCATCTTTCCTACATTCCCCAAGGCTCCATGAATTCCCTCAATCCGGTCATGCGCATTCGGGATCAGATGCTCGATGTCGTACAAGCCCACGAACCGGGCCAGCCCAGGGAGGTAGAGGCCACCATTCACGAACTGCTGGGGCTGGTCGGACTGCCCGCCTCTGTCAGCAGCGCCTATCCCCACGAGCTGTCCGGAGGCATGAAGCAGCGTGTCTGCATTGCCATGTCCATGCTGTTGCGGCCGGCGCTGGTCGTAGCCGACGAACCGACCACTGCCCTGGACGTCAACGTCCAGCGGGCCGTCCTGGACATGATTCGCAATTTGCGGGAAGCGTTGGGGGCTACCGTCATCTTCGTGTCTCACGACATGGCCGTCCATGCCGAACTGGTGGACCGGCTGGCGATCATGTACGCGGGCGAAGTGATGGAAATCGGGACGGTCTACGAGATCTTCGACAACCCGCATCATCCCTATTCCAAACGCCTGATTCATTCGATTCCGACACTGGGCGGGGAACGGATCAGGCTTGAATCCATACCGGGCATGGCGCCGTCGCCCCTGGCCTGGCCTCAAGGCTGTCGCTTCCATCCCCGCTGTCCTGACGCCTTGCCCGTATGTACGCGCGTTACCCCGCGTCCCATTGCCCTGGAGGGTGAGCGCACGGTTGCCTGTCACCTCTTCGATCCTGACATCGAGCTGGAAGAGGCAGCGACATGAGCCAACCCTTGCTCACCGTTGACGGTCTCACGGTCATATTTCATGACAGGGGCCTGTTCCAGGGCGGCAAAACCACGGTAGCCGTAGATGACGTCTCGTTTACCGTACCCTCCGAGCCCGCCCTTTTGACCATTGTCGGGGAAAGCGGGTCCGGCAAATCCACACTGGCCCGCACCATTCTGGGGCTCACGAAGCCTGCCAGCGGCCAAGTCTGCTTCCAAGACCAGCCTCTTGCCGGGTTCCGGTCTCCGGACTGGCATGCCTACCGGCGCGCCGTACAACCGGTGTTTCAGGACCCATACGCCACCTACAACCCGTTCTACCGGATTGACCGGGTGCTGAAAGTCCTGGTACGCAAGTTCGGCCTGGCCTCCAGTGCTTCCGATGCCGAGCACCTCATCGAAGATGCCCTGCGTGCCGTGGACCTGCGTCCCCAGGACGTGCTGGGCCGCTATCCCCACCAGCTGTCGGGAGGCGAACGCCAGCGCGTGATGTTGGCACGGGTCTACATGATGAAGCCCAAACTGATCATCGCGGATGAGCCGATCTCCATGATCGACGCCGCGTTGCGCGCCCTGTTTCTCAATATTCTGCTTGACTTTCAGGAACAGGGCATTTCGTGCATCTTCATCACCCACAACCTGGCGACCGCCTACTATCTGGGGGGTGAAATCATGGTCATGTGCCGGGGCCGGATCATTGAAAAAGGGCCCATGGACGATGTGGTGCTCACACCGTCCCATCCCTATACCCAATTGCTGATCGACTCGGTGCCATCGCCCAATCCCCATCAACGCTGGGAAGAGGGCAGTAGTGACTTTGCCATTGAGGCCTCCGAATTCGAGTTCAGTGAACATGCTTGTGTATTTCACGCCCGCTGCCCCCACGTCATGGACGTCTGCCGTGTGGCACGTCCTCCCTTCCTGACGGCCCATGCCAAGGCTGGGCAGCAGAGTGCCTGCTTCTTGTACCAGGAGGAAGCAGGATAGGCCGGCATGTACCAGGGCGGTGCCCTGCAAGGGTACCTACCGCACTTCTCCTGTGGAAAGTCACCCAAAATCTGATCGTCGCGCTCCGGCCAACTCTCTATCCCCAACAACAGTCCCAAAACTTTTTCCCCTGCAGTCTGCCTGGGACGTCCCGGTCGGCGCCATTGTCGGAACTGGCCTTGCGAATGCGGTCCAAGCATACCCGCAGTTTATGCGCAGGGTAGTTGACTCGCTCTTTGGCTCGCAGGAAACAGTACCTGTATCCACTCCCGTATCTTACACGGGACATCCGGCCTCGCACTTAGATACCACTTGTAACGGGGCTCTTTATCCAGAGCGGCAGAGTCTGGTCTTTCAGGAGCACTATATCCGTGTAACGCTCTTATCTGCGGAAATTGGGCCAATAAAAAAACAGGCGGTGGCGTTTGCGGAAATGATTTTAATGTCCCCAGACACATTAGGGACGAGCGCGGAAATGGACCTTGAGATTGTTGACGCTGCAAGCGGCACAAGCAGGTCCGCAAGTGCTGGATAAGGCATAAAGACTTAGCCAGAGTCAGGTCATGGCCGAACCATGCCACACGAGCGCACACCGATCCAGGCCTTAATCATGGGGACTATATACGTACCCACACCACGCCCGCAGGCCGCGATGCTTTACCGTATACATTTTCAGGTTTCACAGGCCAGCCTACGCTGCCACCTCCACCTGCAGCTGCGCCGTCCCCGAAGGCCATGTTCTTGCCTAACCATTTGTCCCAGATGTTCAAAGCCGCGTTTATGTCGGCATTCTTTGCCACACCACACCTTTGGCAGTGATAAACAGACTGAGACTTACGGTTAGCTTTACGTACAACCCCACAGTTGTGACAACGTTGTGACGTGTACTTGGGGTCTATCTTTTCTGTATAAGTCTTGTAAGTCATATACCGTTCCAACCGTCCCCATCCGCTACGCAAGATAGCACGATGCAAGCCTCTCTTCTGGGCGACATTCTTGCCGGGTTTTCCCTAGAGCCACGGGCACTCTTGGTCATACCCTGCATGTTCAAGTCCTCCAAGAGGACTAGATCGTGTATGTCAGCGATGGTACGGCTGGTCTGATGACACCAGTGCTTGATGACATGCCGTATCTCCCTGTACAACTTCTGAATACGTAGCTGGGTATGTTGCCAGCCGTTGCGCTTGTACTGTTGGCGGGACAATTTCTTCTGCAGTCTGCGCAGTTTGGCGTCAAGGAGCAACAGTGGCGGCAGTTCGTACATATCCCCCGTACTTAAGGCCACCTGCCCCACATTCCGCTCTATACCTACAGGATTAATAGGCTTGGCAGGTCTAGCCGGGCGTGTGTCCGGTATTTCATACAGGATGGACACATACCCGTTCGTTGCCCGCCTCATATTGGAACGTAGCCTGCTTGGGCTTACAACCAGCCTAGGGATTCTTGCCGGGCAGCTTCACCCACCCAAGCTTGGGGCTGTAGATCTTCGGGCCCTTAACCTTGATATTACCGGGCACAGGAAACCTGGGCGTGTCCTTGCATTTCCGCTTCCAGACCGGACGCCCTGCGCCACCCAAGAACCGCTTGTAGGCGTCCGACCAGTGTTGCATGGTGTAACGCACCGTGTTTGATGGCAACGCGCCCAACCAGGGCCATGCCTGCTTGACTTGTACGTACACCTTGCACAGCGAGAAGAACGTGACGGATGGCTTATCGGCTTGGCCGGCCTTGTAGTCGTGCCACTGCTTCTCACAGATTGCCAAGACGTCATTCCCTACCTTGCGCCAGGCCCCGCCGATCCGCATCATCTTGGCCTACTGGGCCTTGCTGCCCGGCCGCACACGCAAGGTAACGCCCCGGTAAACCATGGTCTCTTCCAGGTTCATACCCTATGCTACCTTGCCCTCGCCTGTCTGCTCTGCGGGGTGGGGGTACGTATATAGTCCCCTTAAATCATCTTGCCTGACGGATCACTACCACAGTGCGGGGAAGAGGAAGGCTACGTCTTTACCATCAAGGCCTCCGAATTATCGTTCAGCGAACATGCCTGTATATTTCACGCCGATGTTCCAGGTCATGGACATTGGCTATTAGGGAAAGGCCTTCCTTATCTTACAGCCTGCGCCCAGGCCGGGCAGCAGAATGTCTGTTGTCTCTACCAGAATTCGGTGCCCGCACAGACCAGCATGTACTATCAGGTATATATACCCTATTTTTGTCCATTCATACCCTATTCCTGTCTTTTACAGGCCAAGTGCCTTTGGAGCAATCCCAGTCCCCACGCGATATGCAACGCCTGATCACCCGCCTTTTCGGTTCTCGTCGCGAAGCCCAAAGCAACCTAACCCTGTCGGTGATGGCATTTCCCGGTGCGCTGTTGCTGTTCGTGTTCGCGTATTTACCCATGATCGGCATCATTATCGCCTTCAAGGATTACCGCTTCGATGCCGGTATTCTTGACAGCGCCTGGGTAGGGCTGGAGAATTTCCGGTTTCTGTTCGGGACTGACGCCGCATGGCGCATCACGCGGAATACGCTCCTGATGAATACGCTCTTTATCCTCACGTCGACGGCCGGTGCCCTGTTCGTGGCCCTGTTGATGAACGAGGTCTACGCCAGCCGGATGAGCAAGTATTACCAGACGGCCCTCTTTTTCCCCTACTTCATTTCTTGGGTGATCGTCAGCTATTTTCTGTTTGCGCTCCTCAATGGCAATACGGGCCTGGTGAACAAGGTGGTGGAGGCCCTGGGTTTCGATACCATTCGCTGGTATCGTTCAGCCCAGTACTGGCCCGTGATCCTGACCCTGGCCCATCTCTGGAACGGTTTGGGGTTTGGCAGCCTCATTTACCTGTCCGGCATTCTGGGGATCTCACCCGAACTATTCGAGGCGGCCCGAATTGACGGCGCCAGCAAGATGAACCAGATCCGGTACGTCACCCTGCCCCTGCTCTACCCGCTCATCATCATTCTGGTGCTGTTGGCCATTGGCCGGATTTTCCACGCCGATTTTGGCCTCTTCTTCTTTCTGCCCCGTGATACGCCCGTACTGTACAGCACCACAGACGTCATCGACACTTTTGTCTACCGGTCACTGGTTGAGCTGGGCGACATCAGCATGGCGGCTGCCGCCGGCTTCTACCAGTCAGCCGTAGGATTTGGCATGGTGGTGCTGGCCAACTGGATCGTGCGCCGCATCAACGTGGATTATTCCCTCTTCTAAAGCACCGGCAGATGACCATGGAACTGTTGCAGAAGTCAGCCCGGTCCGTCTCTGTTCTGCGTCCCCGGCCGGAGCGCACACAGCTCCAGGGCAGCCAGGTACTGGCCCACTCCATCCTGGTCCTGATTGCGCTCGTGTGTCTGATACCCATGGTGCTGGTGGTTTCGGTCTCGCTTTCCGATGAAATCGCCATCGCCCGGGAAGGCTACAAGCTGTATCCGGTAGGTTTCTCCACGTTTGCGTACACCTATATCCTGCAGCAGCCGCAGCAGATTCTGCGTTCCTACGGCGTTACGTTCCTGGTCACCATTCTCGGTACTGTCGCGGGCCTCACCATTTCCGCGCTGCTGGCCTGGCCGCTGGCCCGCCGTGATTTCCGCCTGCGCGGCTTCCTGTCCTTCTACGTTTTCTTTACGCTGCTGTTCAATGGCGGCATGGTTCCCTTCTATATACTCGTAACGCGTTATCTGGGCCTGAAAGACAACCTGCTGGTACTGGTCCTGCCCTATCTGGTCACTGCCTGGTTCGTGCTCATCCTGCGTACCTCTTTCGCCCAGCTGCCCGGTGAAATCCTGGATGCGGCGCGTATCGACGGCTCAGGGGAATGGCGCATGTTCTTCCAGATCGTGGCACCGCTGTCGAAACCCGTCCTGGCCACCATATCCCTGTTCTATGTGCTACGCTACTGGAATGACTGGTTTCTGGCCCTGCTGTTCATTGACGACAGCACCCTGTATCCCCTGCAATACCTGCTGTACGTGTTGATGCGCAACATCCAGTTCATGGCGTCCAACCCGCAGACGACCGGGATGCCCATTCCCACCCAGTCTGCGCGCATGGCCATGGCGGTGCTGGCCTTTGGGCCTGCCCTCTTCACGTTTCTGCTCCTGCAAAAATACTTTGTGCGGGGCATTACCATCGGTGGCCTCAAGGGCTAGCCGTATGCATCCTGATACCGTTCTTTGTCCGTGTTTGAAGTTGTTTGTATCAATACCGAGGAGGAATAAGGTATGAAACGTTTGTTTCCTGTATTGCTGACCCTGGTCCTGCTGACCGCGGCGCTTGTCCTGACAGCATGTCCCGCTGCGCCTGAGGAACCGGAAATGATGGCGGGCGACAGTCCCATGCAGGACGATCTGGTACCCATTACCTACACCTATGGCAGCCGTGGGGTGCCTGCAGACCTGCAGAAAGTCAACGATGCCATGAACGCGATTCTGAACGAGAAAATCGGCGTCCAGCTGACCCTGGAACCCATTGACTTCGGCGCCTACAACGAGAAAATGCAGCTGCGGCTGGCCGCGGGTGAGGAATGCGACATCATCTTCACCGCGCCGTGGATCAACAGCTATTCCAACAACGTGGCCAATGGCGTGCTGTACCCTCTGGACGACTTGCTGCTGGAACATGCGCCCGGCCTGTGGGCCAGCATGCCCCCCACCACATGGGAAGCCGCACGCGTCAAAGGTCAGATTTACGGTGTTATCAACCAGCAGATTTTCCCCAAGCCCTGGGGCGTGCATCCCCGCAAGGACCTCATGGACAAGTACGGCTTCAGCCTGGACAACGTGGAAAAATTTGAAGACATGGAACCCTGGCTGGCAGAAGTACGGGATGGCGAGGGCATAACCCCGGTGTTTGCCAGTGATCGCGCGGGTACCTCCCTGTGGCGTTCCCAGTACTGGGGCTACGATCCAATTGACGACGGCATTCGGGTAATTGCCGTGCGTGCCGATGACGAATCCATGACCGTGGTGAACTCTTTCGGCACGGCGGAATTCCAGGCTGCCTCGGATCTGGCCCGGCACTGGATTGCCGAAGGCTTCTTCCCGGAAGAACCGGCTCCCGACAGTGATGCGCGTGCCGCTTTCCGGGCCGGCCTCTTCGCCATGGGCTATCACGTGGAGAAACCCGGCAACGACGTGGAGGCCCAGGTGGCCTACGGTTTCGAGTTTCTTTCCAAGAACTTGACCAATCCCCTGATCCTGGATACCGCCGGTGCGACCGCAACCCTGAACGCCATCTGCGCCACCTCGCAGAATCCGGCCAAGGCCATGCAGGTACTGGAAGAGTTCAATACGAATGTCGAGCTGTACAACCTGTTCTCACGCGGCATCGAGGGTGAACACTGGGTCTGGGCCGATGAAGCCAACCAGGTCATTGCCTATCCGGAAGGCACGACCGCCGAAACCAGTCCGTACAATCCCAATACCGACTGGATGTTTGGCAACCAGTTCAACGCCTATTACCGTGATCCCAAGCAGGTTGGTGCCTGGGAAGCCACCAAGATCATGAACGATACGGCCCTGCCCTCCGTCGCACTGGGCTTTGTGGTCGACCGTGAACCCATCACGACCGAAATTGCCCAGGTCGTAGCGGTCTGGGAAGAGCACGTACAGCCTGTGGAATGGGGCTGGGACGAGTATGTCGAGAAAGCACCGGCCATTCTGGAAATGCTCGACGATGCGGGTGCCCAAGTCATCATTGATGAGGTGCAGAACCAGCTCAATGCATGGGCTCTGGAAAACAAGCAGTAGCGCGTTGCCGGAACAGAAGTTATTCTGCACAGCCTGGCGGATGCCTGTATGCCAAAGGCAGGTATCCGCCAGCTCATGGCCGCTGTAGGAGACAAACCTGTGGACTGGTGAGTCTTTCCTGTTTGCCGCGAGATCACGTACAATAGACACTTTCAGTTGCATGGAACACTGTATAGATCGCTAGAGCAGAGCCTGTACCAAGGAGAAACTCATGGCCTATTCACACGTGAACAAGAAGGGTACTACCTACTATCTGCATGCCAATGAAAGGCAGACCAAGACCGGCAAGACCGTTCGGATGTATTTCTTCGCCCGGGACGTCCGGGACAATGCCGTGGATGAAGTACCGGAAGGATACGAAGTGGGCGAAACGGCGACTGGCATGCTGGTACTCAAGAAAGTACAGGATTGACAGTCAATCACGGGCTTGCGCGATTTTTCTCTGTGCCTATATGCCTGTCCTACCCAGGGATAAGGTGACTGCAAGGTGAGAGATGTTCCCAAGAGGATCTCGCAGATCCGGGAACATGAATGGATGGTGGTAAGCCCACAACTGCGAATCCCGGAAAGTAACGACCAATTCCACTGCCAGGCAGAACCAACCATGACACCGTGTTTGGCAGTGGACAGTTCCTTGGCAACCAGGACCGGAACACCCGGGGCGCGACGGCAGTCTGCCATTCCACATGGTTGCCAAACAGGCTATGCGATTCTGATGGTTGCTGAGCCAGCCACTGCAATAGTCAACGCAGTCAGGGCACAGCAAGATATGCCGGACCCCGAGTACAGTTCAGCTTGATGTACCAGAGGCTTTTGCCTCAGCCTGCAACTTGTCCTGTGTAACGACCCGGACAGCACAAGGACCGCTTGCACCCACAGGATGTACGATAGATGACAGTTGCCTGGCACGCTTGTGCCAGGCAACTTGTTGCTTTTATCTGTGTCCGCCTGACCCCGTCCTCGGCACAGGGCCGACAGGGCCGTACAGACCAACCAAGGCTTGCGTGCTACGCCAGGGCTGCACTCAAGGCCTGATCCAAATCAGCAATAATGTCGTCAGCGTGCTCGATGCCGATGGAGAGCCGGACATAGTTCTCGTTGACGCCGGTAGCTTCCTGTTCTTCCGCCGACAGCTGGCTGTGCGTAGTCGTGGCCGGATGAATCGCCAGGGTACGGGCATCGCCGATATTGGCGACATGGTAGATCATCTGGAGAGCGTCAATGAATTTGCGCCCAGCTTCGCGTCCGCCGGTCAGCTCAAAGCCAACCAGGGCCCCATAGTACTTGCCGCCCATGTAGGTATCAGCACGGCGCCTCTCCTCACCCGCAAAGAAGGAAGGATAGATGACCTTGGTGATGCCTTCCCGCCGGGACAGGAAATCCGCCACGGTCTGGGCGTTTTCGCAGTGACGTTCCATGCGCAGCGGCAGGCTCTCCAGGCCCTGCAGGAACAGGAAGGCATTGAAGGGACTCATGCAGGATCCCAGATCCCGCAGGAGGGTGACACGCGCCTTGAGAATGTAGGCGATCGGGCCCAAGGGTTTCACCGCCTCAATCCAGACCGCGCCATGGTAGCTGGGATCCGGTTCAGAGAGCATAGGGAAGCGATGGGCATGCTTTTCCCAGTCAAACGTGCCGCTGTCCACCAGCACACCGCCAATGGAGTTCCCGTGTCCGCCAATGTACTTGGTGCTGGAGTAGACGATGATATGCGCGCCATGGGCAAAGGGTTTGCAGATGATCGGCGAAGCGGTGTTGTCCACGATCAGGGGAATGCCCAGCTCCTCGCCAATAGCGGCCACTTCACTGATAGGGAAAGCCTGCAGTTTGGGATTGGGCAAGGATTCAGCATAGAAAGCGCGCGTCTTGTCATCGCTGGCCTCACGGAAAGCCTCGGGATCCTTGGGATCGACAAAGCGGACTTCAATCCCACAGGTCTCCAGCGTATTGGCAAAGAGATTCCAGGTCCCACCGTACAGATCCGTAGAACTGACAATGTTGTCGCCGGTACGGGCAATGTTCTGAATCGCAAAGGCGGAAGCAGCCTGGCCGGACGCAAGGGCCAGGGCAGCTACCCCGCCGTCCATGGCGGCAATGCGTTTTTCCAGCACGTCACACGTGGGATTCATAATGCGGGTGTAGATATTCCCCAATTCCTTGAGCGCAAACAGGTTTTCGGCATGCTGCGTATTCTCGAACTGGTAGGATGTCGTCTGGTAAATGGGAACCGCTACCGCCCCGGTGGCGGGATCGGAACGAAAGCCAGCGTGCAGAACGACAGTTTCGGGATTCGTGTACTCGGACATGGAAACAATTCCTTGTAGTACTGATAAACAAGCCCCTTCATTATAAAGTGCATGGCAAATCAAGGTATGAAAAGGAAAGTGTCAGACCAGGGGTTTGTAGCCTGCCGGCCTGTACCCCGCAAGACCGTCTCCATGTTACAGTGTAGGCAGAATCCGTTTCTTCTTTTTGTACTGGCCAAGTCATTCCTCAGACAACCATGTATCAGACTGGTATACCCTTGACCCACATCGATACACCGGCACTGTGGGTCGATCTTGACGTCATGGAACGCAATATTGCCCACCTCAGCCAGCATTTTGCGCAGGCCGGTGTAGCGTGGCGCCCCCATATCAAGGGCATCAAGATTCCGGCTATCGCTCGGATGGCCATGGACGCAGGTGCCATTGGCGTCACCAGCGCAAAGATCAGTGAAGCCGAGGTCATGGTTCATGGCGGCATCCCTTCGGTGCTGGTAGCCAACCAGATAGTGACAGCAGCCAAGATCCGGCGGCTGGCTGCGCTCCAGCGCCAGGCCGAAGTCATTGCGGTGGTGGACGATCCGGAAGTGGTCCGCTGCACAGGCCGGATTGGGACAGAAATCGGCGCCGCGATACCCTTGCTGGTGGACGTCAATACGGGTATGGACCGCACGGGCGTCAAACCGGGACAGGCCGCAGTGACTCTGGCCCAGCAGATAGCCGCCACCCCCGGTGTGACGTTCCGGGGCGTAATGGCCTATGAAGGACATGCCATTGACATCGAGGACCCACACGCCAAGGCGGTCGAAATTCGTCGGGCCGTAGGCGAACTGACCTGTACCGCTGCCCTGTGCCGGGACGCAGGCCTGCATGTCGACATTGTCAGTGGCGGTGGCAGCGGTACCTACAAGGTGATGCCTTTTCAGCCGGGTGTCACGGAAATCCAGGCCGGCGGAGCCATTTTTTCGGATGAAGCCTATCCTGCCTGGGGTGTAGAGACCGAGCCCGCGCTGTTCGTGCGCACGACCGTGACCAGTCGGCCTATGCCCGATCGCATCGTGTTCGATGCCGGCTGGAAGGCCCTCCCCGCGTGGGCCCGGACACCCCGGCCACTGGATCTATCCCATGTAATCTCCGTCGTGCCCTCAGCCGAGCATGGCGTCGTTACCCTGTCCGAGCCCAATGCGGACATCCGCATTGGCCAAGCCTTTGATTTCGTCGTGGGCTATCACGACAGCACGGTATTCTTGCATGACACCCTCGTGGGCGTCAGGCAGGGCCGCGTTGAAGCCCTGTGGTCCATTCAGGGACGCGGCAAACTGACCTGACCAGGCAGGCAACAAACCGCCCTTCCTTGTGCCAGGGACCACAGCGCTGCGCTGGCCGTTTCACACGGGTGATGGCCACAGCCTCTGGCTGTGGTTGGGACTCCGTCAATCGTAATTGCTCTTCACGTGATCCCCCAGCAACCGTCGCTGGCGGGGTGTAGCCGCATCCATGAGCTCCTGATTGAACCGAAACCGGTTCAGATAGGGCGGGAACTTCTGGGTAATCATGCGCTGGGCGTAGTGCACCTGCAGCAGGTAGCGCGTCTCTGTGCTCGTGTTGGGTGTGCCCCGGTGCCAGACTTCGCTCCGGAACACCACGACATCCCCGGCCTTCACAATGCAGTTTTCCATCTTGCGGCCGTTCCAGTCGAACTGGCCCGGCTGGGGACGGGTGCCGGAACGGTGGCTGCCCGGAATGAATTGGGTGGGGCCAAGTTCAGGATAGAGATCGTTCAGGTAGAAATGGACTGTGGTTATAAACACCGGCAACCGTACGCGGGGATCGTCAAATACATGGGCTGGCAGTTCGACAGGCAGCCAGTCCACGTGCAGGCTCTGGGTCGGGCGGCCAGGCCCCGTCACCCAGCCTGTCATGCCGATGACATGGCAGTCGTCACCGTGCAGGGCCTCTTCCAGCTCAATGATGTCGGGCCTGTCGAGGTAGGAGAAGAACAGCTCGTTATGATTGAAAGCGTTGTTGATGACCTTTTCCGGAAAACCGGCGTCCTCCTTGCCAGTCGTGTTGCGATCGAAGTGTTCCGGCAGGGTAGGAACCTCGTCCATAGCGCTGCGCAAGGCCTGGACTTCATCTGGGGCCAGATAGGAGGGGAAATAGGCATATCCGTCCCGATGCACGCTCTCGACCCGCTCTGCCAGCGTGTCGTAACTCCGGAGTGCCATCGGCTGCGCCATCTGGATTGCTTGCTCCATACTGTATTCACCTGTTTCACACTTGGGTATGGCTCTAACCGCCAAGAGATTAAACCTTGATCGCGCCCGAGGTCAAACCTTCCACGAACCAGCGGCTGGTGAAGAAGAAGAGAATCACCAAGGGTACAGAGCCAATCAGAAGCCCAGCCATCAGGAAACCGTAGCGGGTGAAATTCTCAACCTGGTAGGACCAGAGGCCGGGCGTCAGGGTCTGGCGTTCCAGCTGGGAAATGGTGAGGGCCGGCCAGATCAGATTGTTCCAAGTACCCAGAATGTTGAGAATGGCCGCGACGCCCAGCATGGACTTGGACATGGGCAAGGCGATTTTGTAATACCCTTGCCACTCACTGGCCCCGTCAATACGGGCCGCGTCGAACAGCTCCGAAGGCAGGCTTTGCAGATAGGTACGCAGGATGAAGATGGCGAAGACCTGGCCACTGGCGATCCAGGGCAGGATCAGGGACCAGCGGGTATTCAGCAGGTCCAGGTTCTTGACCAGGACAAAGGAAGGAATCAGGGTCAGGGTGGCCGGTATCATCATCAGGGCCAACACCAGATAGAAGAAGAATTCACGCCCGGGATAGCGCAGAATGGCGAAGGAATAGGCGGACAGCGACCCCAGCACCAGCACACCGATGACGGTTATACCGGACGTAAAGACACTGTTGAACAGGAACAGCCTGACGATTTCCCACGCGGACAGATAGTTGCGCCAGTGCAGGGGAAAAGTCGGCAGAAAGGGCACGCGCGAGAACTGGGGAATCGTCTTGAACGATATGAAAAAAGCCATCACCAACGGCAACAGCGACAGGCCGAACAGAATGACCAGGGCCAAAACGCGCCAAACGTCGTTGGACCAGTAGCGGCCACGGGAAGAAGCAGGCGTCGACATGCGGTGTGCCTAGAATTCCTGGGTTGAAATGTACTTCATGTTAATGAGGGTCAGCACCAATGTCAGCAGAAACAGCACGACCCCGATAGCCGAGGCGTAGCCCATTTTGTTGATCCTGAACGCGTTCCAGAACATCCACATGCCGGGAACCATGGTCTTGTTGATGGGACCGCCCTGGGTCATGGCGAAGACCGCCGTGAATTCCTGCACGCCCCACATGATGGTCAGAACCGTGAGCAACTTGATCTGGCCCGTGATCAGCGGGAATTCCACGGCCCACAGAATACGCCAGTTGGTCGCACCGTCGATCCGGGCACTCTCGATGATTTCCACCGGGATCACCTGCAGGCCCGCCAGCAGAATAAGGATGGCAACGCCATCTACCCAGGGGAAATTCCGCAGCATGACGGCATACAGGGCCGTGTTGGGATCAGCCAGCCAGGCCCGGGTCCATTCTTCCAGCCCCACGGCAATCAGCAGCATGTTGAGCGGACCCACCGTGGAATCGTAAATGAATTTCCAGAGCATCAGCAACACGATGCCGGGAATGATCACAGGCAGAATGGTCAGAAAGCGGAAGAAGAATTTCAGCTTCTGGTGGATCATCCGGTGCAACAGGATCGCGACCAGCAACGAAACGAAAATGGTGGACAGGACATACCACAGGGACAGCTGCAGCATATTGCCCATGGATTGCTGGAAGACCTTGTCCTTGGTGAAGAGCTTCACGAAGTTGCCCAGACCCACCCAATCGGCCTCCAGCCCGGGAGCCCAGTCGAACAGGGAACGATACAGCCCGAGCAACGCCGGGTAGTACATGAATACGGCCAGCATAATCATCGTGGGAACCAGCATGACGTAGCCCATCCGGCCACGCCAGATCTGGTGCCACAGCGAATCGTTGCGGCTACTGCTTGCGCGAAGCATGGTCATGGGGAAATGATAAAACTTGGCCGATCAGGTTCGGGACAGGGCCGGTGGTGGGCCCTGTCCCGGTTCAACAACAGGTTAGCAGGTCAGGCCTTCACGTTCGATAAACCGATCCGCGTAGGACTCGAAGGCCTCGGAAATTACCGCGACCGCATCGTCCTGTGACATTTGATCCAGCAGGTAGGCACGCCATGCCTGGCCGATGGGCTCGGCAGCCTCGGCGTCCATCTTGACCTCTTCGTAAATGAACATCTGGGTTTCGCCGATCTGCGTGGTGAGCAGCTCGAAGGGTTCCGCGAACCGCGGATCCACTTTCACGCCCTTGACGTTCGGCATCGTAGTGCCAATCTCGGATTGAATGCTGTAAAGATTGTCCGGTACTGCAATGAACTGCATCAAGTTCACCGCCTGCTCCAGCACGCCGTCTTGCGCGGATCGCGTGGAAATGGCCATCTGATCTCCGACCGGGCCACCAATGGGCCAGGCAGGTGTCGGTGGATCCGTCACATAGGCGGAAGAGTCAGCAGTAAGCAGAGGCGCAAAGAAGGTGTCCCACTCGAAATCCACCAGCGGGTCCGTGAGCAGACGGGGGAAAGACCACGTACCGTTTTCCATGATCGGTTCATTCTTGGTGAGGAACTTGGCATGGGAATCAGTCGCCCGGACGGTCCAGTCATCGGGCCGGTACTGGACGTTCTGCTTCCAAAGCCGCAGCCATTCCCGATACTGTTCCGAATCAGGCACGTAGATCTCGTTTTCGATAGCGCAGGCTACCTCTTCATAACTGGCATTGTCCCGATCCGGGTTGACCAAAGGTTCAATGTCCCGGGCAAACACCATCCCGCCCAGCTGCAGCCGGTACCAGTGGTCGGTATCGGAAATGGAACCGGTCCAGCCGCCGTAGGCCTTGACGCCTTCATCCAGGAACGCCTGGCAGACGTCCAGGAATTCGGCATAGGTGGAAGGTCCACTAAGTCCCAGTTCTTCAAACCAGTCCACGTTGTAATAGAAGAAGGTCGTGATAAGTCCGAACACCATATTGTAATAGCCGTCCCGCATCAGGGTTTCCCGGGTAGGAATGGGGAAGAATTGGTCTACCCAGCGTTCGCTGCCCGGCTCGCCTGAAGGTATATGTGGATTGGGGGCTTCCATGAACGGTGTAAGTTCCTGCCACCAGTTCTTGTCCAGGTCATCCTTCACGTGCCAGTGGGCCTGGGGGGTAATGTGCGGGATCGTGCCGGCATTCTGCTGTGCAATCGTCCATTCCCGGAACCCCATGGCCTGCGGTACCCGGATCCATTCCACTGCGGTATTGGGCGCGACTTCCTGATAAGCCTCCAGCACCTGCAGAATGTTGTCATGCGGAATCGGATTGTCTTCGCTGCGTTCCTGGGATTGGGTAGGAGTCCAACCGCCCCAGTAGGCCGTCAGTTCGGATACTTCGGCGGCGCCCGTACCGTCACCGGTCCCCGGTGCCACAGTACACGCAGCCACAGCTCCGGTCAGGGACGCCATGCCTGCCAGTTGCAGGAAAGTGCGACGTGAAAGCTTCATACCGTATTACCTCTATTGCTGAGACAAGGGCACAGCGCAGATAGCTGATGCTACGCAATACCATACCACTGTCAATGGAATTCGGAAAGCCGATTATTTTTAATATACCGCAGCCTGTCCCTGACTTTCAGGATTATGTCAAATCAATGTGTTCTGGCAACTTGCATGGTACAGTAACGGGGACAGGCAACAGCCGGCTTCAGCCAGCACGCGACGGCGCTGAATCTGGCGCCAGCTTGTTCACTTCATGGGGCCAGGTGCCGGCAATGCGCTGACCATACTCGGCTTCACCCCCGGTAGCCTGCGAGCCAGTAATGGGCACCAGAAACGTCGCCTGCTCTGTAGCCAAGTGGTAGTCCGTATTGAAAAAGTGGTACGCCAGTCCCGCGCGTTCCCGGTCAGACCGATTCTGCTTGGTGGCATGGGCCGTGCCGTAGTTGAAAAATACCGCACCCCCCGCTTCTATCTCCACGGGAACTTCCTGGCCGTCGATATCTTCAATATGGATGTGATGATCCGAACTCGGATCGCGTGAATGTTCAAAAACATGCAGGTGGCTGTTGGGGATCACGTGGAGCGTGCCATTCAGCAGATTGGCATCGTGCAGGGCAATCCACATGGCCGTACCTTTCGTGGGATCTTCCAGCTTGAAATAAGCGTTGTCCTGATGCCAGTCGGTACCCATGCCAATGCCGGGCGGTTTGACAAAGATCTGGTCGAGATGACGCACAAAGGGATTCCCGATCAGGGAGCTGATGCACCGGATTACCTTGGGAGCAAAAGGCAAGGCACGAAACAGGGCACTCTTGTTGTGCAGGGGAATGATCTGGTAGTTGACCTTGGCATCGGGCTCAGTGGATACGTTGCGGCCCAAACCTTCTGCCTGAAAGCGGTGCAGTTCCTTGAGCATAGCCTGAACTTCCCGTTCCGAGAACAGATGCGGGACCGTCGTAAAGCCATTGTCCCTGAAGTGTTGCACTTGCTCCGGCGTAATCATGTCATGGTCCTTTCATGGAAAACTGGACAGGAAACAGCATCTCTTTATGAATTGTAACGCGTGAGTCAAGAGGAGCCATGTCTGACCAAGAAGACAACAGGCGCTGCCGCCCGGGTACCGGCGGCGACCCCGATGGCAAAATACCGGCTGCCCCATGGCACCGTGTCTCTTGCCATGGGGCAGTCATCCTGTTGGTGTAGCGTGAACCTGCCCATCTGTAGCGATCCGGTTGGAAGTTCCAGATCCGGATACACCCAGTCAATACCTGATGGTCCCGGTAGGTTCGCTACCACGCAAACCCGGTATGCCATCGATATGCCGGAGCCCGGGATGCCATATGCCGGGGGACCTCCGTCAATCCATCGGATACAAGCTGCATCCACCATCCACCAGGAGCACAGAACCCGTCATGTACGAGGCCATGTCAGAACACAGAAAGAGAAAGCCGTGTGCCACGGACTCGGGTGTCTGCAAGTCACCCAAGGGTATGGCGCGGCTGGCCCGGGCCTGATAGGAGGGATCCGTATCCCACTGCTTCTTGGCCATGCCAACGCCGACAATGCCCGGCGCAATCGCATTGGCGCGTATGCCGCTTGGGGCCAGTTCCCGGGCAAAACCGCGCATGAGGGTCCGCATGCCCGACTTGCTGACGGTGTAGGCGGTAATCTCGGGCCAAGGCACGTCCTGCACCCACGAGGTGGTGTAGATGAGATGTCCGTTTGTCTGGTGCCGCTGCCAGTACTGCACGGCCGTCTGTGATACCAGAAACGCCGAACGCAGATTAAGGTCAAGCGTTGCGTCGAATTCCTGCAGGCCGAAGTCCGCAATGGCACCCGGATAAACCAGTCCGGCGTGACAACACACAACGTGAGGCAAGCGACGCTCGTTGTCCAGCCGGGCAAACAGCTCCTGCACTGCCTCGCTGTCCCGGCAGTCGCAAGGGAGGTAGTGAACCGTCTGCCGGTTCAGTCCCTCGGCAGCCATCACCGCTTGGGCCTCATCCTCGGCCAATATGTCGTTCACCAGCACGTGAGCACCGTGGTCCGCCAGAATGCGGACCACGACCCGGCCAATTGCCCCCAAGCCGCCAGTGATGAGAATCCGTCTTCCCGTCAGATCAAGCAAGTCCATTTCCGATCCTTGTCCTTCTTGAGCGTTCGCCAATAACGTTGCGTACCGGGAACTATCGAACCAGGGAGGCACCAGCATGTCCCGGGTATATGCCCGTCTTGCTGTCCGGAGCGACCTGTCAGTTCAGGTCCAGGGCTGCAAAATGACCTTGCCGCACCTGCCTTCACACTGCGTTTCCCATGCATCCCTGACGTTCCGCAAGGGAAAACGGTGGGTGATCATCTGCTCCAGCTGTGCGCCCACCTGCCCGATCTGATTCATCAGTTTGGCTGTGGTGCCCTGGTTGTAGTGCCAGGATCCCTGAATCGTCAGTCCCTTGAACAGAATATCGTGGCCCAGCGGGATCGACGCCTTCTCGGCGGTCGCTCCCACAATGGTGATGTGGCCCTTGATTTTGGCGGCCTGTACACAGAATTCCTGGGCGGTGACCATGCCGGCACACTCCATGGCCCTGTCTACCCCGCGGCCTTCTGTCCAGTCCATGATTTGCTCCAGGGCCCCGTCCACAGTCGGGTCCAGAACATGGTTCGCGCCCAGGGCCAGAGCCAGCTCGCGGCGATAGGGATTGGGGTCGCTGCCAATCACGGCAGCGTTCCGGAAGGTACAGTTGATGACAGCCCCCAAGCCTACAGGCCCCAAACCCGATACAAGCACGGTATGGGAATGATCGATTTGCATGCGCTCGGCAGCGCCAAAAGAGGGCCCCAATCCACAACAGACCATGGCGGCATGATCCAGGTCGTACCCGGCAGGCACAGGCACCAGCTGGCGGGCAGGCTTCAGCATGTATTGCGCAAAGGTAGCAGTGGCAGTATCCGGGCCCAGGATCTGCCGGACATCCTGTTGGCACGGGCAATGGATGTACTCTCCCTGTCGGCACAATTCGCATTGGCCACAGGGCAGCTGGGGCATGACGACCACGCGGTCGCCTGCCTGGTACGTGCCGGACCGCGCCGGATCTTCCACGATGCCGGCTGCTTCATGGCCTATCTGTGGGATGGGCGTACCCCGGGCATACTGATGATATTCATTGCACATGGGGGCCGACAAAATCTTGACCAGTACCCATTCGTCCCGCGCCCTGGGCACAGACCGTTCGACATATTCAATTTCCTGCTTGGCTGCAAGCCGTATTTCCAGCATCGTCACTTCTGCCAGCCCCCAGGACCTTAAAATTGTTCCCTGGTGTTTGCCTGACCGTACGCCTTGCCGTCGATGGCTTTTCAGGTTCCGGGTGCCTCCTCTTCCGCCCGCCGCAGCAGGGCCTGCATGTACCCTATGGAGAAAGCCGTGCCCACCCTGGGATCATCAGCCATGTTGGGAATGTGATCCGGAATCAGCACGCCATTGAAGCCTGTCTCCTGCAAGGCCCGCATAGCCCGGTACATGTCAAAGTACCCGTCGTCCACGAAGGTTTCGACAAAATGGGGAAGCGGCGCGCTCACGTTACGGAAATGGACCTTGAAAATCTTGTTTTGGCTCCCGAAGTCGTGGATGGATTCTTCCACGCCCTTGCCCATCAATTCGCCGCCTTCCAGCCAGCAGCCCACACAAAAACAGATGCCTACGTTGGGACTGTCGGCTACCTGCAAGGCCCGTGCATAGCCCTGGTGGCTGCTGAAAATACACCGGGGTACACCCGCCAGATCCAGTGCCGGGGGATCGTCCGGGTGAATGCCGATGAGTACGCCTTCTTCTTCGGCCACCGGAGCGACTTCCGTGACGAAGGAATGGTAGTTGTCCCAGATCTCTTCCTCGGTATAGGTCCGGTCATGGGATTGGGGCAAAGGATACAGCCGATCCCGCCAGTGCCCGGCGGTGGCGGTATCCAGATTGAACGCCCGGGCATCGGCGCCACCGCGCGTCGTTTCCCGTTCTGTGCTCCAGATGCCGTTGGCCATGTGCGCGTAGGTCGTATAGGGAATGCCGGCCTTGCCCAAGGCCCGCAGGTGGGATTTGTACTCCTCCACCTTGGCATCCCGGTTGGCCAGATTCAGGACGATGGCATCCTGGTTGTGCACATCCGAGTTGCCGAAACCGTAGATCTTCAGACCGTGATCCTCAAAGAGCTGCCGGCGACTGGCGTAATAGTCGTAA
Organism: Caldilineaceae bacterium; assembly: GCA_965200385.1. Lineage (GTDB taxonomy): Bacteria > Chloroflexota > Anaerolineae > Caldilineales > Caldilineaceae > Bin34. Next base: position 1,323,666 of record OZ241342.1, on the reverse strand, counting down.
TGCGCGTTTTCACCCGTCGTCCACAGCACAACATATTCGACCCCCATCTGGCGAATGAAGACCAAATCCTCCGTATCAGGTTCCGGCGATACCTGGGCCGCAATCTTCATTCCAGGGGTGATTTCAAGCATGCGCGCCATGATTCCTTCCTCTGTATCCCGGGGCAATGGTTTCTGGACACAGTATGCCCCATCTGGAGTTGACTGACAATTCGGGTGCGTCCACCCCGGATCCGGACCGCAGGCGTGGCAGTGGCACCCAAACCGGTGCCATCTGCCCTGACTCGACTGCATGCAGTCTGCATACCTGATTGCCAGCGTAGATGTCCCAGCCCAGGTATTGGCTTGGCACATCCACCAGCCCCGGGGCGTACCGCTGTGACTGTCCGGCCCACTTCCCATTACGTGTTTCTGCCAGCGCAAAGGGTAGAATGAAACTGATTTGTTGCGGGGATGGACCTGTGTATCCCTGTACCGCGGATTTGGAGACATGCCATGAAATTGATCACTTTTTCAGCTCAAGGCCAGCAGCGTCTGGGTGTCCTGCTTGGTGACGGCAAAATCGGCGACGTCTGCCGGGCCGACAGCCAGATTCCGGAAGACATCATTGATTTCCTGGCCGCGGGCGAAACGATGCATGCCCGTGTGGCCCAGACAGCCGCTGGTCTCGGTGACGACCACGTGCTGGCCGTAGAGGACGTACGCGTGGGCCCCCCTGTCCCCCATCCTGACAAGATTCTCTGCATCGGGATCAACTACAAGGATCACATTGAAGAAACCAATTCGGAAACGCCGGAACATCCGGTGGTTTTTTCCAAGTACAGCAACACCATCATCGGGCCCGACGATCCCATTCACCTGCCGGTCATCTCACAGGCCGTGGATTACGAAGCCGAATTTGCCGTAGTCATGGGCAAAACCGCCCGCAACGTCAGCAAGGAGGATGCCCTGGACTACGTAGGAGGCTATACGGCTCTGAACGACGTCAGTGCGCGCGATTTCCAGCATCGAACCAGCCAGTGGGTCATGGGCAAGTCATTCGACACGTTCGCTCCTATCGGCCCGGTCCTGGTCACTGCGGATGACATCCCGGACCCGCATGCGCTGGACATCAAGCTGCGCCTGAACGGTGAGGAAATGCAGTCCTCCAACACACGGCAACTGCTGTTCACCGTCAATGACCTGATTGCGGACATCACGTCCGTGATCACGCTGGCACCAGGCGACATCATTTCGACCGGTACGCCCGGCGGCGTCGGTTTCGCCCGGGACCCGCAGGTGTTGCTCAAACCCGGCGATGTAGTGGAAGTCGAGATCCAGGACATCGGCATTCTCCGCAATCCGGTGATTCAGGGCGTGTGATCCGCCAGACTGGACCAGGTCCGGGAACCTGCAGGCGGGAGCACCAGTCGCCAGGTTGCGCAAGCAGCCAAGGTACGGTACCGTTCAGCCATGCCCGGTCTCCCGTGCAGCCAACTTGAACCAAGGAGCTGAACATGTTGGGTTTTCCCGCTACCGAGGACGTCACGCAGGAAGAGGTTGCCTTTTTTGCGAAGAATGGTTTTCTGGTGGTCAAGAACGCCTTGCCCGCCAGCAAGGTAACGGAATTGCTGGCGGTTATCGATCGCCTGAAATTCGACCTGGAACGGTCCGAGCACCGGGCTGCCACGTACGGTCTGAACATCAGGCCCATCATCGACAAGGGGGACGCCTTTCTGGATTTGCTGGAATGGCCCTACACCTTTCCCAAGGCCGTCCGTTTTCTGGAACACTTCAACCTGCAGCTGTGCACGTCACATCTGATCATGGTGCCGCCCGATCCGGAAAAACGGAACATCGGCTGGCACCCTGACGGCGGCAAGCCCGGCATCGGCTTTTATGGACGCCGGGCCTTGGCCAGTCTCAAGATCGGCTATTTCCTGACCGACCTGCTGGAAAGCAACATGGGCGCCCTCATGGTGGTACCCGGTTCCAACCGCATGGACGGCGGACCCTCCTTCCTGAACGGGACAGGCGATCCCGTAGGTGCCCTGGAACTGAAAGTCCATGCGGGCGACGCCGTCATCTTCGGCCAGCCCACTTGGCATGCCGGTGCCCCCAACTACTCCCAACAGGACCGGGTGGTACTCTATTACGGCTACAATTACCGTATCCTGCGGCCTATCGATTATGAAACGATGCCTGCGGAACTGCTGGCCAAGTGCTCGCCTATCGGGAGACAGCTGTTGGGGCATAAGTCAAGCCATCTGGGCTACTACATCCCCCAGGATGAAGATGTTCCGCTGCGGGACTGGTACCGGGAGCGGTTCGGTGAAACCTGGCAGGATCTCTAGACAGGCGAGGCCGGTGATGCACTCCCAGCCACCGGGTGTCCCGGTACCAGGGTGCCATGCCTGATTCCATCAAGGCCCTGACCTTTGATGTTTTCGGTACCCTGGTAGACTGGTATACCTCCATTGCCCTTGAAGGGCAGCAGTTGGAGGCACGTACGCAGGCAGCTACGGACTGGTATCAATTCGCCCTGGACTGGCGTGCGGGTTATGCTCCCGCCCTGCAGCAAGTCAACCGGGGCGAAGTGCCCTGGCAGTCCATGGACGCCATTCACCGGCGCCTGCTGGATGACTTGCTCCCCCGGCATGGTCTGCGCGGGTTGACCGAGAGCGAAATCAGGAATTTCAATCGGGCCTGGCATCGCCTGCACGCCTGGCCCGACGTTCAGGCGGGACTGACGCACCTGTACCCGCATTACCGGCTGGCCCCCCTGTCCAACGGCAACGTGTCGTTGCTGATCGATCTGTCACGCTTCAACGATTGGCGGTGGGACTGCATCCTGTCCAGCGAGCTGGCACGCGCGTACAAACCGCGTCCGGCCGTGTACCAGACCGCTGTTCACCTGTTGGGACTGGAACCTGCCCAGGTCATGATGGTAGCCGCCCATGTCCATGACTTGAACGGTGCCCGCCAGGCAGGTTTGCGCACAGCCCATGTCGCGCGTCCGCATGAATACGGACCGTCCAGGGTCCACCATCAGGATATAGCCACAGCCAAAGCCCATGACTTCGATTTCTACGCCCAGGATCTGGTAGACTTGGCTCGGCAGCTGGACGCTGCCTAGAACAGCCTCGCCATGGGCCTTGCCACACGCTTGGCCCAAGGTTCCGGCCTGCGTATCCCAACATCGCCGCCGACATGCACCAAACACAAGTTGTGGTTTCACTGGGCCCGGGTGACGACACCGCCCTGCGTTTCATTCGCTTTCGCCGCCCCCATTCTGTCCTGCTTGTCGTCCCTGACAATCTGAAACGGTTCGCGGAAGCGTACAGGAAGCAGCTTGCCTGCCAGAAGTGCGTTGCCGTTGCGGTAAGCCCCCATGACTTCAACGCGATACGCCGCCGGCTGCGCAACGCCCTGCAGCAAGAGAAAGCCGCTGATGTCGAGTTTTGTGTGAGCGCCGGCCCCTTGGCGGTCCGGACGGCTGCCTTGCAACTGGCGCGCGAACACGGTGACCGAGCCACATATGTAACCCTGCAGGATGGTTTGCGGCTCCATGATGCCTTGCAGCCCCAAGCCGCACCCGCAACTGTCCCCAATACCCTGGAATGCTATCTGGCAGCCCGCGGTATCAAGCTGGGCTCCCGTTATCTCCTGGTCGGAGAACCCTACAATCGTGTGGCCGAATATCTTGTCGCCCACAGGAAAGAATGGAACCAGATCATCACGCGTCTGCGGATAGATCCGGACACAAGTGAAAGGCAGGCAGGCAACCGCACCCTCTCCCTTGACCGGTCACGCTTGCAGACGACCCATCGGCGCCTGCTGGGGCAATTGGAGGAATCCGGGATCATCACCCAAGTAGTGCGTACAGGTAGCGGGCTATCGTTTTGCATTACGGAGGACCACTGGAACTACATCAATGGCCACTGGCTGGAAGTGTTTGTCTTCCAGAGTTTGGTGGATCTGTTTGACGACTGCAGTTGCGGACAGCATCTGTCCGGACCGCCAAGAGAAATCGATTTCATCGGCTTGTGCAACGGCCGTTTCGTCCTGGTGTCGTGCAAGACCTCAGCCCAATCCTATCATTCCAGCCACCTGAAGGAACTGCAGTCGCTGAGTCAACAGCTGGATGAGCCCGACTGTCTCCGTCTTTACGTCACCGATCGCTTTCAGCACAACCTCCAGTCGGACTCCACATATACGGAATTTGTGGCTTTTGCCCGTGCCAAATCCATTGAGGTGGTCTTTGGGGACAACCTCACCAACATCAGGGAATTCGTCAGCCAGCGCCTGACTGACCACCCGTCTCCGTAATTCCTGATCAGCCTTCTTTGCCTTGCGTCATCCCTGCTGACACCATGCACTATATCTCTGAATTCACACGATCCAAACCCATTGCCGTATGTGTAGAGCTGAAATTGCCCCAGTCCAAGCTGCCGCTGACTTCAAGCCAGGCGACTGCCTCCCGGGGCCCCAAAAACTGGCAAAGAAATTGGCGGACGCAAATGGCAAACGCCCTGAAGACCATAGACGTGGAAAAAAGAAATTCGGCCCAAGCCTATTATCATGAACTACTGGATGACCTGGCCCAGGCCTTGCAAGACATCTATCGCTATATCTATAGCAGAGGGACGAATACGACTGTCGGTACAGAAGCACCCGGGGAGGAGTATCAGGTCCTGATCCGGGATCTGCGCACTGCCGGACGCTATGCGGATGCATGCCATTGTCTTGACTTGATGCTGGACGAGCTGGCGCTGGAACAGGGCAATGACTCCCCCCAGCTGGCTGGAAGTTACTTGCAGTTGGCGGATATGCTGCTGGCTTCCGGTCTGTATGCGGAAGCTGAGCACAACGCCCGGATCGCGCAGGACATCTACGTCAGCAATCTGGGCGCCCAGGATCAGCATGTGCTCCAGTGCGAGCTCATTCTGGCCGAGACAGCCCTGCACCGGGAAAAGCTGGATCTCGTTCTGGAAGCCGCCGGCAACGTTCTGGCCCGTTCTGACTCGTCCTTGGCTCCGCTGACGGAAGCCCGTGCCCTGCATTTGCTGGCACTGACGGAAGGCATACAAAGGCAGTTCCCGCGGGCGCTGGAAAATGCCCAAAACGCTTCCCGGCTGATCGCGGACAGCCCCGGCGACGATCTGTCCCTGCCAGCCAAATATACGGCGTTTGAGGGGATCCTCTACCACAAGCTGGCCAAGTGGGATGAAGCAGAGGCGTGTTTTGACCAAGCAGCCACCCAGTTGCAGACACTCTTGCCGGACCAGCATATTGACATAGGCCGCATTACCCTGGAAGCAGGCCGCTTCTACATGCTCAAAGAGGATTTCAGCCGCGCGGAGCGGCTGCTGGAGCAGGCCCAGGGCATTTTTGCCAAACTCGATGCCCATGCCCGGCTGGAACGGCTCATTACCGCTACGCTCATGGCGCGCCTGAGCCGCCTGCGGGACAAACCCCAATTGACCAAACGCATGGTGCGCAGGGGCCTCAAGGCCTGTGCCAAACTCAAGATTCCCAATCCGGAGTGGCAGTTCCGGCTTGAAGTGGAAGAAGCACATCTCACGCTGCGCGACGGCAAACACGAGGATGCTGTAACCCGCATCACGGCGCTGCTGGATTGTCGTGAACAGTGGGCTGGACCTTCCCAGCGAAGCGAGCTTTATCTGCTGTTGGGCCAGGCTCAACGGGAACTGCAAGACCCGCATGCTGCCAAATCTTCGTTGCAACAGGCCCTGCAGGCTTTGCCCAAGCCCATCCTGATTGCCGAGGACCGGCACCTGCAAGCGTGTGTGCTGCTGGCTTTGGCCAGACTATGGATGGAGCAGCCCGAACCGGCCAAGGCCTTGCAGGCAGTCCAGACAGCACAGGGCAGCCTGGACCTGCACCCGTTTGAACAGGCCTTGCTAGCGGGCTGCAGTGAATACCTGCAGGGTCACATGGCCCTGCAGGCCGCAGACTATGCACGGGCCCAACCTCATTTTCACCAGGCCCTTGTACATCTGGAACGGCGGGATCCACCGCACGACCATCTGTCAGTCACCTGCAGTCTATGGCTGGGCTATGCACTGCTGCAGCTGGGCAGCAACGAGCAGGCACTGGCCGTGCTGCAGCCCTTGGCCGAGGACAAGGAATACAAGAACCTGTCGTCGGAAGCGGACATGATCAGGGCACTCTACTTTCTGGCCATGGCCCTGTCTGCCGCAGGGTGTTTCAATGCGGCCCTCAAGTGCAGTCAGCGTGCGTATAAACGTCTGGGCAAACTCCAGGGAGCTCCCCTGACCCACAAGGAACAATATGACTTGCGTAGCCTGATAGGCAACTTGCATTTGGGGAAGGGCCAACACCAGGCGGCGATTGAGGTACTGTCCGCACTGCTGGCGGATATGACTGTTCACCTGCCCCAGCCCGAAGCCCTGGCACCTGTCGAGGATCTGCTGGCGCAGGCCTACGAGCACCTTGGCGACCTGGCCGCAGCCGCAACACACTGGCGTCAATGTCTGGCCCACCTCCGCCAATACCATGAGACCAACAGTCAGAACGTGTTCCGGATCCGCGCCCGCCTGGCCGCTGTCCTGGAACAGCAGGGCAAATGGGACTTGGCCCTGAAAGAGAATCAGTTCCTCTATCAAAACAGCCGGGTAGCCCCCGAGTCGCGGGAGCAACTGCACAGACAATACACCATCGCCCATCTCCATTTCCGGCTTGGCCACATGGATCAGGCCCAACCCCTGGTGGAACAGTTGCTGCAGACACCGGCCCAGCTGCAACAGGCAGGCAAGGCCCCCCTGGACGTCTTCCTGCTGCTGAGCCGCATCTACGTCAGTCTCGGGCAACCCAAGGCAGCCCAGGCTACGTTACAGGATGCGCTGGCCCGTTTTGGTCAGCAGGGCGAGGATCTGGTGAAGGCGCGTATCCATTCCGAATTGGGTACCCTGCTGGAACAGGATGGGGAACTGATCCCGGCGATTGCATGCTGGGAGCATGCCCTCACCGCATTCCGGACCCAGCCAGATCCCGAGTCCATCTGGCAATGCCTCCAACAGCTGGCAAGGCTGCTGTGGCGCGTCAGGCGGCAAGATGAAAGTCTTGACTACAGCACTGAAGCGCTCAAACTGGCGCTGTCGCATCCCAAGCTGTTCAAGAAGCCCCGTGTCATACGGCTTTGCCTGGACCAAGGCCAAAAGTATGCGTCTCTGGAGAGAGTCGGTGAAGCCCTCAAGTGCTACAAGCAAGGCATTGATCTGGCCAACGTCAAGAAAAGCCGCAAGCACGTGCCTTTGGCATCCCAATGTCTCCTGGCTACGGCTGCGCTGCTTCCACCCAAGGAAGCAGAAGAGAAATATCAGCAGGTACAGAAGTTGTATGCACGGCAAAAGGTTCAGCCCGACACGGTTCTGGCGTCATGCTGCATGAAGTACGGGTTGATGCTGTGGAACCGCAATAAAATGACAGATGCGTTGCGTGAAATGGATGCAGCCTATGCAGCGCATCAGCATGTCGTAAATCAGGCTACGCATACAGACGTGCCGCACGACCTGATCATGACGGTGCAATACCAGGTTTTGCTACATGCCGACTTGGGGCATTGGGACCAGGCCGCCAAGCTGTTGCAAGATCGTCTGCGGCTATTGCCCAAACAAGCCATGCCCAAAAATTTAACGCAGGCCACTGTTGGGGATCAACTGGATCTGGTGAATCTGATGCGCAGTTGCAGTCAGCCGTAAGCTCCCTGTTTTTCCTGGCGGGCCACACCTCCGCTACGGCTACCGGTTGTTCCCCGCCCTCTAGTCCGCACAGCTCTTGTTCATGAAAGATTCCTGCAGGGCACTGGGGGGACTGAGTATCGCTTGCTGTCGCTCTGACAAATCCGGATAGACAGCTGCATCATAGTAGACCGGCGACCAGGAGAGCGCCGGGGGTGAATATTTATAGAAAATGGTGCGCCGCTCATCGCCCCGCCAGGGCAGGGTGCCATGCGTCATGGCTTCCGTGAAAAGGATGGCCGTGCCGGCCTTGCCTGTCACCTGTGTCACAAACGGCAAATCCTGGCTCCCTTCCAGTTCCCGCCACTGTGCCGGAAAGGGGAAATTGCTCTTGTGGCTGCCCGGTACGGCGGCGAAGCCGCCATCGCCGGGATTGACGTCGTACAGGTTGTAGGCCACCACAAACAGGCCGTTCCGCATGGTATGGTTCGTGCAGCGGAAGAAGTGCGTTGCATGCAGAGGCCACGCTCCCCCGTGCAGCGACGTGCCGATGGGCCCCTTGCCGGCCCGAATGATGTCCAGGTAATCGTGATCCAGCCGGAAGGGATCGCCCAGCAGTTCAGCCAGGTAGGGCAGAACAACCGGATTGTCCACCAGATCCCGATAGGGTTTGCCCCACGTCAGCAATTCATGCGGGAAACGATGCGTATGTACAGCCGGTGGCACTTCCTGGGCAATTTTCTGATCGAGAATGGTGTTCAGTTCCTGCAATTGCCCTGCCGTGAGTGCATTCTCCAACACCAGAAAACCCTGCAGATCAAACAGATACCTTTCTTCCGCGGTCATTTTGTCTCTCCCTTGCCGGCCCCATCCCACAAACCGGAGTTACAGGTGCGGCTTTTGCGCTATGCCACGTCTTCCGCACCCAGATACACGCCCACCAAATGGGAATTCCCGGCCGGATCGCCATAATTCGTGTAATCCACAAAGTAGATCTGGCCATTGTCCAACTGGATCCAGGAAGAATAGCCGTGGTCGGGTCCCGGCGGCTGATCCGGATGATTGCCGTGAATCTGGATCATGCGCTCCTGCTGATACTGGTCAGGATACGTTCCGGAAGTGGCATCCCATGACCAGGCAAACGGTTCCAGCGTGCGATTGCTGACCGCGTACGACACTTCCTGCCAGAAACTCCTGCCCCCGGTGCCCATCTGGCCCCAGGCCGAATATCCGCGCAGACTGCCGGCCCGCCGGGCGTCGCCGACGGGAGCGGGTTCCCGAAACACACACTGATTGATAACGGTTTCGCCATCCACCTTGATCTGCAGCCATCCGCGCCGGTGGTGCAGGGTCACTTGGCGTGTTTGCGTCATGTCGACGGGATGCAGGAAATCCACTCCCGGGCGGGACCAAATGCCGTTGGCGGCAATCTGCACGACGGCGCCGATCTGCGCCACCGACATGAAGGCGCTGGCCTGATTGGCCGCTCCTTCCACCCGTACCCGGGCTTCCATCCTGACCTCGCTGAACGCGTTTTCCGGCGGCAGCAGGCAGTACCGGCACTCATGGCCCGGCAGATTGTCGACAATCAGCTCGCCATCCGCCAGGCGTGCCGCATATTTACGGCGCGGGCCCCCAATCTGATAGCCCAATTCCGCCTTGAGATCGCCACACCAGCCGTAGGTGCCCAAGGGCCCGTTGACGTGACGGCCGGTCACCAGCACGCGCCCGTCGGGCAGCTGTTTGCCATAGGGCCGGTCCAGGGCAAAGGGACACATGGCCGGTCGGGACCAGGTACGCCCCTGATCCGAGGAAAAGGACACGAAACTCGGCGTGCCGGCATGATGATTTTCCCGCAGGATGCAGGCCAATTCCCGGCCTCCGTCCAGAATCACTATCGCGCCCTCGCAGTAGCGGTAGTGTCCGTCATGGGCGACCACCCCGCGCTGCCGCCAGGTCTTCCCGCCATCCTCCGATACGGTAAAAATCTCGCCCAGTTCCTGGGTGTCACCGAACATGATGTGGGTACCCACACCCAAGCTGCCATCCGGCAGATCCAGGATCCGATCCGGCTCGAATCCCATGATGCCATAGTTGACAGGATCGCTCCAGGTCCAGCCCTCGTCGGTACTCCACCAGACCCAGTTGCCGGCCGGCTGGTCTTCATGAAAAAAGCTGTGATCGTCATGATCGCAGATCACGGCCAGGCGTCCGTCCTGCAGCAGGCTGAGCCGCGGTGTGACCAACCTGTGATCACCGTTGGCCATGACGGCTTCCGATACCTCGGCCCGTTTGGTCCAAGTCCGCCCCCGATCCGTGCTGGCCAGGATCGTGATCACCTGATTCACCTGTGACCAGTGGGCGTCGGTGTCGGAATACACCAGCAGAAAGGTGCCTGACGGCAACTCCACAATGTCCGGGTTTTTGGTAAAGCGTCCCGGACTGCGCCAAATGTCAAAGACCTTGTGGTCTACCGAGCGGGGATGAATATGCATAGGTCTCCTGTCCTGCCGGATTGTCGCCGTGCCCTGTCAGGCACGTGCGCGGGCCTTGGCCAAATCACTTTGCAACTGCGCCAGTTCCGAGCGCCATTCGGCATAGGAAGGGCGCGGTGTAGCCCCGGTGAGGGCAATCGGCACCCGTCCCGTGCTGTTCAGCTTGTTGCGCATGAAGTCTTCGCTGGCTCTGACTGCAGGCGTCAGCTGATGCTGTTCCGGAATGCGGGCATACCGGATGTCGATACTCCATCTGACGGCATCGCTGAGATTCACGGTGCTCTTGTGAAAAGTCAGGTTGGAGAAAAGGAAAATGTCGCCCTTGCGCATGGGCAGCGGCACGGGCTCTCCTCTTGCTTCCACGTCCTCAAAGGTCCTTATGTTCTGATCGGCGCCGCGGGCCCCCTGCAGCAACCCCCACTTGAAGCTGCCGGGCATGACCTGCAGGCAACCGTTTTCCTCGTCGACGTCCACCATCGGGATCCACACCGTTATGATGTGGGCATGCTGGCTGTCCACACCGTAGTACTGGCTGTCCTGATGCCAGGGAAAAGCCGTATAGGTGCTGCCCGGCAACTTGGGGCGCAGATGGTAATCCCCGTTGAAACCGTAGTCGTGCCCCAGCAGGGGTGCCAGCGCCTCTACGATGCCCGGATAACAGATCAAGTCATACAGGCTCTCGCTCATGGCAATGTTGTTCCAGCTGCGCAGACGTGCTTCGGTGCCCCGGTTGAGAGCCACCAGCCGGGTGCCGAAGGGGAGATCCGCGTGGGTATCCGCAATCTCGCCCTTGGCGTACAGGTCATCCGCGTAGCGGCCAATCTCGTCGCTGATATGGGCAATCAGAGGATCGAGAACCGCATCGGGAACGACTTGCCGCAACAGCAGACAGCCATCCTTGGCAAAATCAAACCGGGTATCCATATCAGACCTCCAATTCCTGGGCTGTCGGCAATGCTGACAGCTGATCTTCCGCAATCGTGAGATGCAGGACCCGGTTCCAGCCCTGGGGCATGAAAAGATGCAGCCAAGGCGGGTCCGCAAAACCGTCCACGTACGAACATTGATAGTTGAAAAAGGCATTGGCGCCGACTACCGGCTGCCGAGCCATCGTACAGAGAAAGCCGGGCTCACTCCAGGTACGGCCATTGTCACGGGACAGCGAAGCCCAGAGCTGTCCCCGATCCTTCATGCCTTCCATCTTGCCGTGCAAGCCTTCGTACGTGCTCTGGGAATGTACGTTGTGATGCAGATTGACCCAGGTCTGGCCGTCAGACAGGGGAAACAGCATAGGGGGCGCATCCGGATTGATCATGGACGTGGGCTGGAATTCCGACCAGGTCCTGCCATCGTCCAGACTCCGGGAATCCCAGAGCCGACCGGTAGGGGTACGAGCCAGCAAGTACACTTCATCCCCGCCAGCGGCAATGGGCCGGCCTTCATCCATGCGGCCCAAAGGTCCGGCGTGCCAGCCACCGTGGCGTTTCCCGGGCACCAGTTCCCAGGAGGCGCCCCTGTCTTCCGAGCGCAGGACATACTGGCGGGTCAGCAAGGGTTTGTAGCTCCAGTCGCCTTCGTGCGTACCCAGCAGCCAAGTGCCCCGTTCCGTTTCGCACATGCGCATGACGGACATGCCCAGAAAACCGGGATCGTTGTCCGGCCGGATGAGGCGCACTTCCGACCAGGTATGGCCGTCGTCCTCGGAATACCGGTAGCCTATAGGAGCGTTTTCGTGCAGACCGTCTTGCCGGCTGTACAGGCCCCATTGGGGCTGGGTGCCGAAGGCATACAGGCGCCGGGACCCGGCCGGCTGCAAGGGAATGAATCCGTGCTGGTTGTAGTCGATGTCAAACGCCACTTCCGGGCCCAGCCAGGACTGGCCCTTGTCCCGGGAACGGTAGGCCAGCATTTCGTTGACCTTGGTCCCGGCATGGCCGTAGTGCAGGCCATCGGGAAACATCAGCAGGTAATCCCCGTTGGGGGTAATGGTGCTGCGGGTCTCGTAGAGCCGCTGGTGCTCGTTGCGAGCCATATGCACGACTTGGCCCCTCAGGGCCGGGTGACGGGCCAGGGCCAGCTTCGCGTCAAGCAACAGTCCGCCCGGCAGGGTTGCAGACGGGATTTCCTGCAGGCGAATCCGGACTGTATCGGCAATTTCCATACGAGACCCTCTACATGATTGGCAGGTTTGACCCTTCTGGCTGGCAGGGCCTTCAGTGGGTCTGCATGTAATGGCGGATCACGTCGATGATCAGCTTGATGTCATGCCGCGCATCCTGCAGGGAGGTACGGCAAGGGGCCCCTTCGGTAATGGAACGGTGGAACGCGTTCATTTCCGCAATGAAGGCGCTGTGCCAGTCAATGGCCGGGGCCCGGGCCACGGTAACGCCTTGGGCATTGATTTCCTGAATGGTCAGTGCGGACAGCTGGCCCTTGGAAAAGCCCGTGGGATATTTGAGGGTGATCCGCTTGTCATCCCCGCAAACCTCCAGGGTTTCCTTGAAATCCCAGAGATGGGGGAGATCGATCCACGTGCCGTTGCAGCGCGCACCGTTGGGATAGACCAGCTGCATGGAGACCGCCCGGCCCTCCTGCCAGATGTCCACACTCTCCACACGGGCAGGAACCCCCATGATGTGCCGGAGTCCGTACAGATCGTGAATCATGCTGCCGGCCAGCAGAAAGAACGTGCGCTCGACCGCGGCCGGCACATCGCCAATCGCCTGCCGCCGGGCTTGGCTCCGGGCTGCCCGGGTTTCATCCATGACCGCCGCCGGGATATCTGCAAAACGTTGCACGTCAAACTGCTTGAGATGCAGGTCGTTGTTTGGGTGGAGGTGGTGAATCTGCACAAAGCGGACATCCATGTCCCGCGCTTCCGCTTCCGCGATTTCAAAAGCGGGATCGTAGACCTTCATGTAGCCCGCCTGGCCGACCGTACCGGCCTTTTCCTGGGCCTGGATCAGGGCGTCAATCTCCGCCAGCGCGAAACAGACCGGTTTTTCAATGAACAGGTGCTTGCCCGCTTCCAGGGCCGCTACACCATAGGCCGTCTTGGGATCGGTCTGGCACAGCAACACGGCATCCAAACCTGAATCCAGGAAAGCTTCATACCGGGTGAAATGGTTGGGCACATCGAAACGGGACGCGACGTGAGCTGCCGCCTGGGCCGAGACGTCGCATACGGACACCACTTCATAGCGATCCCAGAGTTCCTTGAGATTGGGCAGGTGGTGCACCTGGGCAATAGCACCACACCCGACAACACCGATTCGCACCTTATTCATGATTCTGATCCTGATAGCGGGCAGAGTCCTTCTGGCAATAGCAAAGCACTTTCCATCCTGCGTCCTGTGTCCGGATCAGGCATTGGCGCGGGGAGCCAGCTCGTTCCAGTTGTCATCCATGGCAGCCAACCGGATATGCAGTGTCCGCAGGGCTTCCCACATCTGTTCCCTGGTGTCGGCATCAAAACTGCCTCCCTCCATGACCGTCTGATTCACCTGTGCGACTTGGGCTGCCGCTTCCGCCATCCGGGCCGCCAACTGTGCCTGGCGCTGCAACAGATCCGGAATGGACAACGAGGTATCCTCCGCAACGTCATAATTGGCGTTGGGTGAGAAACGGGGTGGCATCTTCGTGCCGTCCGCATGCCAAAACGTGTGGGTAGGCTGCACATGGGGCGTGACCGAGAGATACATGATCATGGGTTCATCGCCCACTACACGCACCGAGTGCATCTGGTCCACCAGCGCTATGCACATCTGGCCAGGCCCCAGTTCCTCCTTTTCCCCGTCAATGGTGAATTCACAGCGTCCAGAGAGAATCAGAAAAATCTCCTGCCCCAAGTCGTGGGTATGGCCCTGGGCGGAAGTGCCCGGTTCCATGCGCAGGAAGCGGGAGCGGATCTGGGGCGTGACGAGCATATTCTGAATATGCTCCGGATTGCGAAAATCATACACAGGAAAACCCACGGGAAACTCCTTTACACGGCACGTGCAGAAAAGTGGTCAGCGGCGACGGATCAAGCCATACGACCTGAACGTCATCATACTATTCCTGTTGACCGATCCGGCAATGGAAACCGGGAATTGGGCCCCGGTGCCGGGAGCCGTACTTGCCATGTTGCGCTGTGAATTCCTGCTCCCGCCCCGGGTGCATCCGGAGCGGTATGGCTACAGGACACATCTTGGCCGGAACAACTGTCTCAGCTGTGAACGCGGACAGACTGCCCCCTATTGATTCCAGCCCGCCAAGCCCGTACCTGCAGAATCGTTTCTGTCGCGCGTTGTGGCCCGTCAGGAACAGAATTGCCAGGAGGGATGGCGCCATCGCGCACAAGACAATACAAAAGAGGCTCACGATGGCGCCACACGGCAGGAGGCAAGAACAGTCATCACTTTTATACGGAAGTCAGGCCGCAAACTCGGAGGACGTTTCTGTTTGTTCCAGCCAATGGTTGCGGGCGTGCTTGGCCTGTATATAAAAATGTGTCCTGGGCGGTGAGATGTTGCCGTGTGCAGGGTAGTGGGCAATGGCATCCAACACCAGATCGACACCCAGGCCCGGTGCATCCGGAACCACGATGTGACCGTCCCGGATGGTGGGCTGTGGCGCCATGACCTCATAACGCTGCGGCACGTCGTCTTCAAGGTGTTCCAGGATGAGAAAGTTGGGCAGGGTTGCACAGAGATGCACAGCGGCCATCTCCGCCACCGGTCCCAGGGATCCGTCATGCGGTGCGAACGTCACGTAGTGGGTGTGGGCCAGAGCCGCAATCTTGAGCATGGCCAAGAGACCACCGGCCCGTCCGGTATCAGGCTGCACCACGTCAATGATATGGTTTTCAATCAGCTGGTTTACACCCCAGGTATAGGAGTGCCGTTCGCCGGCCGCGATGGGCAAATCGACCTTGGCTGCCACCTTGGCCAGCGCCAGGGGATTGTCAGGTGCAATCGGATCTTCGTAGAAGAGCAGATGGTATTCTTCCAGGGCCTTGCCCAGCTGAATGGCATCAGGCACGGTCAGCCACGGAGGGCCATGCACATCCGCCATGAGATCGATGGACGCATCCAGCTCCTCCCGCAACGTGCGGATTTTGACCAGCGGATTGGTGACGCCACCGGTCTTGAAAGCCGTGAAACCGTTCTCGATATGGCGTTGGCATTGATCCGGGGTATGGGCGTGCGTGTAGAGACGCAGGGCATCCCGCAGCTTGCCGCCCAGCAAGTTCCATACGGGGACGCCCAGGGCCTTGCCCTTCAGATCCCAAAGTGCCATTTCGATACCCGCCACGGCACCACTGCCCACGACACCAGTCATGCCATGCCCCATCATGGCCACCTGCATACGCTGGACCATGGCCTCGATCAGGCAGGGATCCTGACCCAACAATACCGGGGTCAGATCCTGGATGGCCGTCTCCACGACGCGGGGCCAGCCACTTGACTCGCCTATGCCGTAGATGCCCTCGTCCGTCAGCACTTTGACGAAGAGCCAGTTCCGGGCCCCCCAGCCACCACTGTCAGGTACGCTGGCATGCACCAGAAAGGTCTCGATACCTGTTATCTTCATCTTTGCCTCTGGGGGTGGATTAGGGCATGCCGATAGGCGTACCGGACGAGTCAATAGGCGGCGGTGGCCAATGCACACCCCGCTGCCCCGACAGATTGCGGTTTTCGGTATAGCGGAAATCCGGTTCTGCCATCCCGACCAGTTCACCGTCCCGGATCCAGGTCTGATCCTGTCCGTACAGCTCGGCGATAAGCTGGTCGGTCATACGCTGACGCTGGACGGCATATTGTGGGTCCGTGGCCAGATCCCGGGTTTCACCGGGATCCTCTTCCACGTCGAACAGCTGCACGTGATTGCCACAGGCATAGTAGATCAGCTTGAGGTGCCCGCTGCGGATCATCCGGCTGGCCTTGTCTCCTTCCCCGCATTCACCGTACAGATAGGAACGGGTTGCATCCCCGAACATGGACAGGCCTTCCACCGTGTCCGGAATATCCAGGCCTGCCAGCGTCAGCAGGGTGGGCATGACGTCCTGCCAGCCCACCAGGCGCTCTGCCGTGGATTGGGGCACCACCCGCGGGTCACCTCTGGCACCCAGGACAATCATGGGCACGTTGGCCGATGCCTCGTAATAGAGCCGCTTGGCAAACAGGCCATGGGAACCCAGCATGTCGCCGTGATCCGACGTAAACAGAATGACGGTGTCATCCAGCAGACCTTCCTCGCGCAGCGTGCCCAGGACCAGGCGCAGTTGGTGATCGATATGCGTGCACATGGCATAAAAGGCACGACGGATACGCAGGATTTCCGCCTTGCTCATGTGCAGCCACTTGGACCGGATAATCTTGAGGTAGTAGGGCAGGGCCTCGGGATCACGGCTCCAGTCTCCCTGGCAGGTGCCGTCTATCTCGATATCCCGGTAGAGATCCAGATAGGCCTGCAGGGGAATGAGGGGCGGATGTGGATGGGTATAGGAAAGAAACCAGAACCCCGGCCGTGTAGGGTCCCGCCGCCGGATCTGGCGACACATTTGCCGTGTGATCCAATTGGTCGCGTGGTACGCCTCATCCATGTGGAAGGGGCGCCACGTATATTCATTGTTGCTCATGCCGTGCGCGAAACCCAGTCCTGGTTCTCCCTGTTCCCCCAGCCAAAGATCGTAGTCGTCAAGGGCCCCCAGAATGGGCCGGCCTTCCTCGACCAGCTGGACATCGTCGAACCCAATCCGATCCCGCTGCGGATAGACATGCAGTTTGCCCACCGCCATGGCCTGGTAGCCGTTGTCACGGAAGGTCTGGGCCAGTGTAGGCAGCTGCGGCATGGGTTCCCGCACCTTGAACACCCGGTCCCCATGTGTGCAGCAGGTCGTTCCCGTCATCAGGGTGCGCCGGGCAGGGATGCATACCGGACATTCACTGTAGGCGTTGGTGAAGCGCACCCCGTTGCGGCACAATTCGTCCAAGGTGGGGGTCTGGACGACGGGATGACCGGCAGCCCCCAACAGGTGGGCAGGCCAATGATCGGTACAGACAAGCAATACATGTGGGCGATCAGGCATGCAGGGCCTCCTTGGGAAACAGGTGATGGGCTGAACGGAGTTGCCACATGTACATGGCACAGGATTCGGAACCCTGACCCAGGCATGGTATTTCGGCAACCGGGATCTCTTCTATAATAGAGGATACCAGCAAACTGGCAGGGGCAAGACACAGGATATGAATGCTGACCTGCCAGGATCGCTTTGCCGCTGAATTCAGCCCTGGAGGCTCTCCTTATGCATACGGACGTGAAAGTACGGGTCCCTGTCAACGCCCTGGTCGGGGAAGGGCCCATCTGGGACACACAGAAAAATGTCCTGTGGTGGATAGATATACTTTCCAGCAGGTTATACGCTTTCGATCCCGCTACCCAAGAGAATCGGGAATGGGATACCGGCCAGCACGTCGGCACCATTGTGCCCTGGCAGGAAGATACGGTAATGCTGTCCCTGCAGAACGGACTGGGCTCGTTCCATCTCGACACGGGTGCGGTGACCGTTTACAACGATCCGGAGAGCAATCTGCCTGGCAATCGTTTCAATGATGGCAAGTGTGATCCCGCAGGTCGCTTTTGGGCGGGCACCATGGCGTATGACGATCCCATCGATCAGGGCAGTCTTTACCGCATGGACACGGATTTTACGGTGACCAAAGTGCTGGGGGGCATCGGGATTTCCAACGGCATCATCTGGAGCCTGGATCACGCCACCATGTACTACATCGACTCGACCAGTTACAAGGTGCGTTCCTGGTCCTATGACCTGGATACGGGAACCATAACGGGCGAAAACGTCGTCCTCAGCGTCACGCCGGAGTTCGGCTTGCCGGATGGCATGACCATTGATGAAGAAGGCATGCTGTGGGTGGCCTTCTACGGCGGGAGCAAGGTCTGCCGGGTCCATGCAACCACGGGGGAAATCCTGGAAACCATCGCCCTGCCGGCAGCCGCCATTACGGCCTGTGCCTTTGGCGATCCCGGTTTGGACACTCTCTATATCACCAGTGCCGCCCAAGGCATGACAGACGCGGAATTGGCTGCCTCATCCCAGAGCGGCAACCTTTTCTCGGTGCAGACGGGCTTCAAGGGAGTGCCCGCTGATCGCTTTGGCGGCTAATTCCAGTTCCTGCAGACAGAGTCAGTTCAACAATCCCTGCGGTACTTTCTCCAATCCTGCAGTGCCCGTCTCCGGCAGGCTTGGAACAGATTAACGACACAAGCGAGTAAGGGTTGGGGTTGTACTTAAGAGCAATGGCTGGCAGAGAACCAGACTACGTATTCAGGAAGTGCATAGGAGAATAGCCAATATCATAAAGAACTGGTGTCACCAGACTAGCCGTACCATCGCTGATATACATGATTTAGTCATCTTTGAGGACCTCAACATTCAGGGCATGACTCGGAGCGCCCAAGGCTCTGTGGAAAGGCCCGGTAAGAATGTGGCGCAGAAAAGAGGGCTGAACCGTGCTATTTGCGCAGCGGGTGGGGACGGCTGGAAAGGTATATGCGTTACAAGACTTACACAGAGAAGATAGATCCCAAGTACACGTCACAACGTTGTCATAACTGTGGTGTAGTACGCAAGGACAACCGGAAGTCCCAATCCGTTTACCGTTGCAAGGAATGCGGTGTGGAAAAGAATGCCGACGTAAATGCGGTTCTAAACATACGGGACCAATGGTTGACTAGGAATATGGCGTCCGGGGACGGCGCAGCTGCGGGTGGAGATTGCAACACTGGTTGGTCCGTGAAACCTGAAAATGTATCCGGTATAGCATTACGCCCCGCGGGTGTGGTGTGAAATCGTATATAGTTCCCTATCCGTGGCTTGGACAAAGAGCTCATCAGGCTGCACAGTGATGGGCAAACGGGCACAAGTGTAAGGAGTCCTGCCGGGCATCTTCAGTGGGGCAAGCACAGATGTTGGAGATGCCCGGGATGTCTGATCCGCCCTGTAACCCTTTTCGCCCGCCTTGACGTTCAGGCTGTGATGAGGGATCGCACATGGGACCAACCGTTGCCCACCCCTGCGGGACAGGGACATGGAGACATGGTCACGCCCGCGGGTACGCCTCTGCCCGTGTATCCCCGGATCGTGTACACGGGCAGCGAGGCCTGGAGGGTGGACATGTGGATTCCGCAGTTTGGGCCCACCGACGAGGTCGCCACATGGCACGCGGTCCCGGTGTTGGATGTCGCCCGCTACGAGGCCGGGGACTTGCCGGAAGACAATTTGCTGTCGACTATAATTCCGGCAGAACAGTGCCGGAATACGTTTGCAGCAGGGTGCGGGGATGCCTGTCCTGCAGGCAGCGCGGCCCTTGATGGGTGTTTTGTACCGGCAGATAGGGGACGATCCCGTCCTGCAGGACTTGCTGCAGGTCTGGCTGGTGACGGGCTTCGCCACGTATGCGGACCGTCTGGGTACAACGTTGACAGGACTGGGAGGCGAGAAGACGTTTGATTCGTTGGTGGAAGCCCTGGAACACAATCTGACCGAAGCGCGTGCGGAAGGCCATATACTGGAGCGATTGGATACAGCCCGCAATTTCTTTGGTGAGGACGTGGTGGCCAGCATGCACAATTTGTTGCACCGGGCGCCACCCGAACAATGGCCTACCCACACAGACATGTTCAACTGGTCAGGGTCAGGGACTGACTTCCTGACCTTCTTGCGGCGGCAGCACCGGGATCGGAACGCGGGGGCGGAACCGGGTGCCCCGAATGGGAGTGTACCCGCGGCCGATGGCCAGAGCTGACCGACGGGATCATCCGTCTGCACGGCACTATCGTGAACGGGAAGCGACGACAGGCGCAAGGTACGTGGTGTAAAACTCTTTCGCGCCGGGCGCGGGCGTCGCATCCAGGTGGCTACCGCATCCCTTGTTCTCAGTTATGGCGGCAATGCCCTGGTCGCGTCCACGACGGATCTGTAGCGGACGACATCCCCAAGAGCTGCC
The DNA here is from genome assembly GCA_965200385.1 of Caldilineaceae bacterium. Lineage (GTDB taxonomy): Bacteria > Chloroflexota > Anaerolineae > Caldilineales > Caldilineaceae > Bin34. Next base: position 1,303,459 of record OZ241342.1, on the reverse strand, counting down.
GGGAACTGGCGGCGGACACCACCCAGCCCGGGCGCATCCACTGCCCGGTGCGGATCGACCGGGCAGCGAACAGCTGCAGCCGGGGATCACGCAAGCCCTGCAGCAGCTGGTGGATCCGGTAACCTGCAGTCAACCTGGCGCTGGGTAGGCAAGAGTCGGGCCCAACCGGCGGCGGTGCTGACCCGCGTCGGCTGGCCGATCAGCGTGACCACGGTCGGTCGCTTGTTGCGTAGGCGGCAAGGGATGTGCAAGCACCGCGAAAGGGTCGTAACACGCAGTTTGCACATATCCACACCCAGGTAAAGGCCTTTGGGCAACATCAGCAGCCGGTGGTGTAAGTCGATACCCAATAAGCTGGCAGGCGAATTCAAGAACGTCCGTTGGGAGTGGCAACCCAAGGACCAGCCCGAGACAGCCCGGGTACACGACTTGCCCCAGGACGCGGCACGCAAGGCCATTCCCTACGACGTCTACGACATAGGCTACAACCAAGCTTGGGCCAGTGTCAGCCAAGACCACGACACACCGACGTTCACGGTGACTGCCCTACACCGATGGCAGGAAGAGATGGACACCGCTCGGGGAGACACATCGTTCCTCCACGGCGGCTGCAGGGAGCAGTAACGGCTACCACTTGCCGTATGTGGAGGCTACGACTGACCCCTAATCCCGGTCTCGAGTGTCAGGAGTATCAGCTGGGAGCAGAAGCCCTGACAGCGCAATCTGACCATCTGTTTCCCAAGACTGTCAACGGGGCGCGTGTGCCCGTACAGATGCATCGTCCCGGGCGTAATGCCGACAATATTCCTGATCCACCGTATAGACACGCACCCTGTCCTGACGGTATACGGGATGCAGGTAGGGGTTACGGGACAACTCCTCTGCCGTGAACAGCTGCCTGACCTCAAAGCCGACAGCACCCTGCTTCTGTCCCAGATAGATATGGGTATACTTCTGTGCGCACAGGAGGCGGACGGCCTGGGGTGAGGACATGGGGATTCCTTCCAGGGACGCTACCAGGTTGACCCATTCCTCCACCTGATCGGCACGGACCGGCTTTTCCAGCAGGGCGTACTGGGGCGGCATCGAGTTCCGGCGCTGGGTCAGAAGCGGAATCCACCATCCTGCATCGGCACCTACAACCGTGCGCCCGCCGTATACCCGAAATCCCGCAACCAGGAAGCGGGCATCCTGATCCGTGTTCTCCCGGATCCACGCCATGGCATGCATGTCGGCGGCAGTAACCATATTGAACTGCTCGTCCAGGATGTCCCGATTGGAGGGCAGAGCCAGGACAGTTACCAGAAGACAGACCAGGACACCAACTTGGGGCAGGACTGTTTCCCATGCTGCTCCAGCCCGCGCTACAGCCCAATCCGACAGCCAGCCAACCAGCCAGCCGGACAGAATGCTGAAGGGAATGTACATGGCGATGACGACAGCAAAGTTCTGCAATTCACTCATGAGCGGAACACGCAGCAGGCTCAGGGCCACCAGCGCACCCAGGCTGATACCCCAAAGTCCGATCAGGAAGGCCTTGCGATGCGCTACGATGATCGACCAGATCCAGGCTCCGCCCGCCCACTGCTGCAGCCAGCGGGGATAGTAGTCCGGCAGTGACCGCCAAATCTGGTAGTCACGCCAGACCCAGTCCTGAGGCGCACCCCCCAGACTGATGGAAGCCCGTCCCACCAGTATGCTGCCCCACAACCGTACGAACTGGGGGGTGATGAGCAGCAGACTCATGCCGGCAGCTCCGAGCAGATTACCCATGCCCCGGCGCCAGCTTGCCTGCTCCCAGCCCCAAGCGGGCAAAATCCAGACCGGCAGGAGCAGCACGGCAAACGCAATGTAGAAGAGAGGCATGCGGTAGTAGCACAGGGCCATCCCTCCAAGGGCCAGGGCTGTTATGCCGGCACTCCTGATGTGGAAGTCACGCATGTGAGCCAGTAGCCAGAGCAGCAGCACGGCTACTGGAAGCACAGCCTGTCCACTGAGCTGGGCATAACGTCCCCAATTGACGTACATCGCAGGCATGGCGGACAACAGGCCTCCCACGACAAGTGTGGCCACACCGGCCCACCGGTTGCCGCCGGCCACCCATACGGTGATGGGATACAGGGCCAGGATGGCGATGACGTTCAGTACTTGCCCACCTATGAAGGCAGCCTCTGTGCCCGTAAATTGCATGAGAAAGCCCAGTGCCGCCACATTGGCGTGAAATCCAAAGTGATTCGTAAAGGAGAGGAAGTCCGCATACGGCTGCCATGAATCGAACAGGCCTCCGTTGTCCAGCATCAGCTGGGCTATAAAGGCATGCTGGATGGAATCACCCCACAGAGGTGCCTGCACAGCCCCAACGGCCCAGAAACGGGACATCAGCAATCCGACCAGCACAATCAGAAACGCCCATTCTGCCGGTGACCCTATGCGCAGCAGACTCAATGCCGGCAGTCCCTCCGGGCCCGGTGTTCGCCAAAGATACAGGGTGCGCCAGGCCAGCAACACCAAGCCCAGTCCAATTGCAGTCACCGGAATGCCTGGCCCCGGGTGCAGACCCAGCAGATCGAACCACGCAAACAGCAATGGATAGAGGGCGACAGACAGGCCCAGGGCCACACACAGGCGGCCCGTCCAGTGATGCAGGGGACTGGCAGTATCAGATCGCCGGAACCAGGCGGTGAAGCCCCATCCCGGAACCGCAAATACCAGGAAAGACATCAACACCAGGACCAGGTGCCGGAAAAGCCAATGGCCACGGCTCAGAATCATGGCGCTGCGGGCAAACACGGGTTTCATGGCCAGCTGTCCGTCCACGGGCAGACCGGATACATACAGGCTGCCATCGACATAGGCATGGGCTGGCCCTGTCCCCAAGCGCAGTACACCTTTCCGGGGAGGCTGAAACTCCAGGAAAAAGGAGCGGTGCAGCGACGCGACAGTGTCAGACCAGGGGATACGCACCCAGCGGCCGCCTTCAAAGGCTGACACCTCCCACTGTACGGCAGCGACCTCCTCCCGGTCAGGATGGGTAAAGATCTGTACCGGGATCGTCTTGGCCACGCCGTCCCCTTCCACCCACACCTCCAGGGCTTGCCATCCTGCACTTTTCAGGAACAGGGTCTGGCCCAGGGGAGCCGTGACGTCCCGCGTGACATCAGTGACTGGCTGATATGTGGGCACCGCTTCCCTGAGACCGCATCCGGCCACCAGGCACCCCATGAACAGGCTGCCGATCCAAAGCCAGGATCTGAAATTGGCGGTTCGCAGCAGGGTGGCGGGCAATGCAGGCATACAGATCCATTTTCACGTCAATAGTGCAGGCGGTCTACACTGAGTCTAGCGATGTCCAGGCCCTGATCTCAAAGATTCGGGCTGTGGTGTGCAGGCGGGATCAGACCGGGAGCTACGTGTTATGAGCAGGATGGAGGGGCAGGCGACCTACAGGGCACACGCCAATATCGCTTTTCTCAAGTACTGGGGGGTCAAGGATCCCGCCCTGAATCTGCCCTACACCAACTCGCTGAGCATGACTCTGAGCCATGCGCATACCACTACCTCGGTCGTCTGGCTCCGGGCGCAACCGGGCCTTCAGGACCGGGTCACCATCAATGGGACAGCGTGTCAGGGTCCGGCCCTGGCACGCATCTCAGCTCATCTGGACCGGATTCGTGCGCCTGTTGACCCTACGCTCAAGGCGTATGTCCTGAGTCGGAACAATTTCCCGGCCAGTGCCGGCATCGCTTCATCCGCCAGCGGCTTCTGTGCCCTCACCCTGGCTGCCCAGGCCGCCCTGACAGGCACGATAGAGGAGGAGTCCCTTCTAGCCCTGGCATGTCAGGCCCGCCTGGCCAGCGGTTCTGCCTGCCGCAGCTTTCTGGGCGGGTTTGTCGAATGGGAAGCAGGCCACGATCACGCTTCCAGCGTACCCCGTCAGCTGCATGCCCCAGCTCACTGGCAGCTGTACGACATTGTCGTGGTCCTCGACACCAGGCCCAAGAAGGTCAGCAGCCATGACGGTCACCGGCTGGCTAGCACCAGTCCCGTCCTGTCCTCGCGCCTGACTTATGTCAAGGAACACCTGCCGGTGGCGCGGCAAGCCCTGGCGACGCGTGACTTGGCCCAGCTGGGTCCCATTCTGGAAGCCGACACCCTGTTCATGCATGCGGTAATGCTGACCTCGCAACCACCGTTGCTCTACCTTGACGCCGCATCCGTGCAACTGATGGCGATGGTCCAGGATTGGCGCAACGGCGAGGGCCTGCAAGTGTATTTCACGGCGGATGCCGGTCCCAATCTTCATCTTGTGTGCGAAGCAGACAGCCTGGACGAAGTTTGCAAGAGACTGAACCGGCTGGACCTGGTGCAGTCCCTGATCCTCAATCACCCGGGACCGGCACCGAATCCGGCTCACCGCTGAAGTAGCCCCGGAGTCGGTTCACATGGGTTCCTGCTGACGGGCTTGCCTTGGCAGCTGCAGATACCCCGGGCAGCGTTGGCGTAGCGGCGTGCTTCATGCAGATTGCGGTGCAGCCTGTACGGTGTATGCCAGTCAAACGGCACAATACCAAACGGCGGGGAGCCGGCAAGACCCTCCAAATACTTTGCGTTATAATCGGGACATGGACATTCTCTACATTCATCCGGCAAAGCAGGAAGCCACGGCGCGCTACGACCAGTACCGTGCCAGCCCCTACTACCCTCTCATACCAGTAGGGGTCGTGGGCATGGCCAATCTCCTGCGCCAGGAAGGCTGGGATCTGCAGGGCCTCAACTTGCCTCTGGAACTCATGCTGAATACGCGTTTTGACCTGGACGCCTGGCTGGCTGCCATTGACGTGCCGCCCCGGCTGGTCATGATAGACCTGCACTGGTACGAACACAGCTACGGTGCCATCGACGTCGCCCGCCACGTGCGCCGCAATTGCCCTGACGCCAAGATCGTGCTGGGAGGGCTCACGTCCACCTTCTTTGCCGAAGAAATTCTGCGCGATCATGCCCCTGTCGATTATGTCATTCGCGGTGACGGTGAGATGCCCCTGCTGCGGCTGGCGGAAAGGGTGTGTGGTCAACAGGACCATGCCCTGGACACCATCCCCAACCTGGTCTGGCGTGAAGGATCGCGCATTCGCAACAGCCTGGCGTTTTACACGGCGGATGCAGCCATCCTGGATCGCCTGGATTTCGTCAGCATGGACTGGTTGCTGCACGCCGATGGCAATGGTGCCCTGCAGTACACCGGGGGCGGGCGCATAGAACCCTACCGGCCTGTCAATCGTGGTCACTGGCTGACCATCGGCCGGGGCTGCGTCTTCAATTGCATCTATTGTGGCGGCGGCAAGAAATCCCACGAGGAACTGGCCGCCCGCAATGGCTACGTCATGCGGGATCCCGTCGCCGTCGTGGACGACGTCGCACGACTGGCGGCAACCGGATACAAGCAGGTTTCCCTCTCCCTGGATCCGGCCACCTTTCCGGCACGGTGGTGGCGCACTTTCTTTACCGAAATGCAGCACCGCTCGATTCGCATTGGCATCTACAACGAATTTTTTCAGCTGCCCTCCCGGGAATTCATTCGCCTGCTGGGAGAAACGGCGGATCTGGACCATACAGAGGTCGCTATTTCACCCCTGTCCGGGAACGAGGAAGTACGCAAACTGAACGGCAAGCACTACTCCAACGAGCGCTTCCTGCAAATGTTGCAGAACCTGCAGGAGTACCGGATTCCGATCTTCGTCTATTTCAGTCTCAACCTGCCTGGCGAAACCATGATCACGTTCCGCGAGACCCTCCGGCTGGCCAAGGCCGTAGGCCAGGCCTACCCGCGCGACAGACTGCGCATGCTCAATCCCTGCCATACGATCGACCCCATGTCGCCCATGAGCCAGCTGCCAGGACGCTTCAAGATTCACGTAGAGTACAATTTCTTCAAGGACTACTATGAATACTGCCGGACAACCGGCTGGGAGCCCCGCAAGGTCATACGGGGTGAAAAACGGGGATTTGAAATGGAAGGTCGGCCCACCGCAACGGTAGAGCAGATGGCACGCATTTGGGACATGTTTGCCAAGGCCCAGCCATTCCGCTGCTTTCCCGTAGCCCGGGTCTGGTAAGCCTGGCAGCGGGATACAAGCCGGTGGCGACAGCCCGGTCCTCCTTTGCCCATATGCTGTTTGAGAGGCGGCAACGGCACGTATTGGCCCCAGGCCGTATCACCAGCCTGTGCGTGCTCTGTTACGACTGAAGCAAGCGTAAAGTCGCCGCACCTGCCCCGCATTGTCTATAATAGGCCTTCCATATTGCTTTCGCTTCAGGCCAGCAACCTCCGTCCTGTTCTCTGCACAGTGATATTCCATCGGCTTCATATTTGGAGGACCTATGCCTCCCAGTAACCAGAACCAGTCCCTTACCCGCGTTGATGACTTCAGCCAGGTAGACGAGGGACAGGACAATCGTATCGCCCGGGATGAACAGGGCCAGGTGATCACAGAGGTCCAGCGTGAACGGGCCGTCATCGTAGGCGCTGAAATCCAGTCGGATCCCGGTGTGCTGCCGCTGGAGGATTCGCTGGACGAACTGGCCCTGCTGGCCCATACTGCAGGGCTTGACGTCACAGCCCGCCTCACCCAGCGTCTGCAAGCGCCCAACCCCGCTTCCTTCATCGGTGCGGGCAAAGTGCAGGAACTGGTGACCGTGGCCCGGGAAGTCGGGGCCCAGGTCGTTATTTTCGACATTGAACTCTCACCCCGGCAATTGCGAGTCCTGGAGAGTGCCCTGGGCCAGAACACCAAGGTCATTGACCGGACCGCGCTTATCCTCGATATCTTTGCCAAACATGCCCGGACGCGGGAAGGCATCGTCCAGGTAGAACTGGCCCAGTACGAATACCGTCTGCCCCGTCTCACCCGCGCGTGGACCCACTTGGCCCGCCAGGCCGGTGGCCGTGCCGGCGGGGGCGTTGGCGTGCGGGGGCCAGGCGAAACGCAGCTGGAAATGGACCGGCGCCAGATCACCCGGCGGATTGCCAGGCTCAATGCCGATCTGCAGGACATTCGCAAGCACCGGATGCGCAGCAGTGCCCGACAGTCCCGCGATCCCACACCGCGCCTGGGCTTGGTAGGGTATACCAACGCCGGCAAGAGCTCGCTCCTGAATCAGATCACGCAGGCGGGGGCCTATGCCGATAATCTGCTGTTTGCGACCCTGGATCCCATCACGCGCAAGTTCATGTTGGCGAATGGACAGCAGGCCTTGCTCACGGATACCGTAGGTTTTATCCAGAAACTGCCCACGACACTCGTCGCGGCTTTCCGGGCTACGCTGGAAGTGGTCAATGACGCCCAGCTCCTGCTGCACGTCGTGGACGTTTCCCAGACCAACCAGGAAGAACACATCACCGTGGTGGAGGAAGTGCTGGACACGCTGGGGGCCGGCCATACACCCATGATCCTGGTTCTGAACAAAATCGATCGCCTGCCCGCAGGCTCGGATCCCCTGTCCCGCTTGCCCGCGGGATGTATGGATCCCTATGTCGCCACGGTAGCTGTCAGCGCTACCGAGGGCACCGGCATCGACGAACTGATCCGGGTATTGACCCAGGCTCTCGCAGCCCAGATGGACCGGGTGTCTGTGGTTATTCCCTACAGCCGCGGCGATCTGGTGTCCCTGATTCACCAGTTCGGCCATATCGAGCAGGAAACCTACGACGAAACCGGTACCTGCATACACGGTCGCGTACCCCCCCAGCTGGCCGTACAGCTCGCTACATTCTCAGTCAACTAGACCATTCTCGGCACACTGATATAAGGAAGATTCAGCCATGTCGTCAAATACCGTGTCCATTACTGACAACCGCAGTGGCGTGACCTATGATCTGCCCATCATTGACGGAGCCATCGAAGCCCGCTCCCTGCAGAAAGTACGGTATGTTCAGGATAGCGCGGGTCTGGTATCCTACGATCCCGGTTTTTTGAATACGGCAACGGCCATCAGCAGCATTACCCTGGTGGATGGCCAGGAAGGTACCCTGTCGTACCGGGGCTATCCCATCGAGGAACTGGCCCAGCACTCCAACCATCTGGAAGTAGCCTATCTGCTGATCAACGGGGAATTGCCGTCGGCCGCCGAAGATGAATACTGGCGCAACAGTGTTTTGGCGCATTCGGAAGTGGACCCGTTCATCCGCAACCTGATCGGGACCTTTGCGCCGGATGCCCATCCCATGGTGATCCTGATCAGCGCCCTCGCCGCGCTCGGTACGCTGTATCCCGACGGCAAGCAGGTCCTGGATCCGGAAGCGCGCCGCCGACAGGTTTTCCGGCTGTTGGGGCAAATCACGTCCATTGCGGCCTACATCTACGGCTACACCAACGGCATCGATACCCCGGACCCGGATCCGGATGCCGGCTACATCGGCAATTTTCTGCGCATGTGCCGGTACTTCGGCCTGGATTCGACGGACCCCGTGCCGGTCATCCAAAAAGCCATGAATGCCCTGTTCATTCTGCATGCCGACCATGAACAGAATTGTTCCACCAGTGTCATGCGGGCCATTGGTTCCGCACATGCAGATCCCTACAGCAGCATGGCCGGAGCCACCGCAGCCCTGTACGGTCCCCTGCACGGCGGAGCCAATGAAGCCGTACTCCGGATGCTGAAGGACATAGGGGCCCGTGACAACATTCCCGCTTTCCTGGACCGGGTCATGAGCCGCAAGGCCCTGCTCATGGGCTTCGGACACCGCGTTTACAAGAATATGGATCCCCGGGCCACCCTGATCAAGGACCTGGCGGATCAGGTCTTCGCCATCACCGGCGCCAATCCCCTGATTGACGTGGCCAAGGAACTGGAGCAGGAGGCGCTGGCCCGCAGCTACTTCCGGGATCGCCGACTGTACCCCAACGTGGATTTCTACAGCGGCATCATTTACCAGGCCCTGGGCATTCCGGCCCCGTTCTACACGGTTTTGTTCGCCGCGGCCCGCGCCGTCGGCTGGCTCGCCCACTGGGACGAACTGGTAGAGGATCCGAGCCAGAAAATTGCGCGTCCCAAGCAGATCTACCGGGGGCCGGATGTACGTACGTTCCTGCCCGTAGAACAGCGTTGAACCCGATGGTGCTGACGGTTTGCCCGGGGCCTTCCCGTTACCGGTGTGCAAGCCGACTGTACAGGTACCGCAGTCCCATACCCGTGTCATGCAAGGGGGTTCTTCCATGACCAAGCCCAAAGTGTTTGTGACCCGCATCATTCCCGAACCCGGGATGCAGATGGTGAAAGATTTCTGTGATGCCACCATTTGGCCCGATGATCTGCCACCGCCCCGGGACGTGGTACTGCAAGAAGCAAGCGACAAGGACGGCATCCTGTCGCTGCTGACCACACCTGTCGACCCTGCCGTGATGGATCGCGCCGGAACCCGCCTGAAGGTTATCAGCAACTATGCCGTAGGGTTTGACAACGTCGACATCCAGGAAGCCACCCGACGCGGGATTCCCGTAGGCCATACCCCCGACGTGCTGACCGACACCACTGCCGACTTCGCCTTTACTCTCCTGATGGCCGCCGCCCGGCGCGTGGTGGAGGGGGCCCAATACGTCCAGGCTGGGAAATGGCTTACGTGGGGGCCCTCCCTGCTGCTGGGCGAAGACATCACGGGCGCCACGCTGGGCATTGTGGGTTTTGGCCGCATCGGGCAGGGCATGGCGCGGCGCGCGGCCGGCTTCGGCATGCGCATCCTGTTTTACGACGACTACATCCCCGACGACGCCCCCGTCATTGCGCAACTGAACGCTACCAAGACCAGCCTGGATGATCTGCTGCAGGAATCCGACTTCGTGTCAGTCCACACGCCGCTGACGCCGGAAACGCATCACCTGCTGAACGCCGCGGCGTTCGCCCGCATGAAACCTTCGGCCATCGTCATCAATACGGCCCGGGGTCCGCTCATCGATCCCGACGCCCTGTACACTGCCCTCACCACCGGCCAGATCCGGTACGCTGCCCTGGACGTGACCGAACCGGAACCCATTCCCATGGACAGCCCGTTACTGGGACTGCCCAACATCATCATCGTGCCGCACATTGCCAGTGCCAGTATCAAGACCCGGAGTCGCATGGCCGAAATGGCCGCCAACAATCTGATCGCGGGGCTGCAGGGACACCGGATACCCCATTGCGCCAACCCGGATGTATACGACAGCTAGGGGCACCAGGCCGGTGTCCGGCGTGGCCCGGCATCCACAACCGGGGGTGCCGTATCTCTTGGTACTCCCTTCCAGGGTCTGTTGCCAAAATCAGGTTGAGCCAGGATCCACGCTGCCTTGAGTCCCGTCTGGACCTTGTGTCAACGGTGGATCGCGTTTCCACCGCCATTGGGCAACAGGCCTTGGCGTAAAAGCTGGGATAGTCAATGCAGGCTTTGCACACGCTCCGGTACAGACGGTCTGCACCGGAGCGCTACGAAGCCATGACACCGTGTCCATGCCAAACCGCACCCCAGCTGATTACACGCCAATGGTGCTGACCCTCGGGTGCACCCGCCCATCCGCAGGGAAGCGTTCACTTGCTGGTTGGTACACAGGTTCAGGCCAATGTCACTGAATACGGTACGTTACCTGTAAGCCAACAGCTACTTTGACTTCCTGCTCAGCGTCAAAGTCAACCATCGTACTCTCACTAAGATCAAAACCCAGGGTATTCTCCTGATGCGTGCAGATGTCAGCACTGCCCCTGACATAGGCGAAGGACGGGAATGCCGGGTAGTACTCCACCACATTGATCACGTTCCCCAGAACCAAATCGAAGCTGGCCGCCAAATCGTCTGCGTCCTGTTGGGCGACAGGTACAGCCTGGCGCCGAGCCTGCGCCAGCGCCTGGGTACAGCTCTCCGAGGACAGCGTGTAGCGGACGCCGTACCTATCCAATGCCCGTACTATGTCGGCCACGGCCTCCACGACCTGTTCCCCCTTCGCCTGCACTTCACCAGTTCTATTTCCACCGATATGATACTCGGGGCGTAGCGTCCCCTGCGGGTGAATTCAATGGCACTCTTGGCAATGCCCAGATCGGCCAGGCTTTCTACTACATCAACCTTGTCCTCAAGAGACATCATTTCCCGTCCTGACGGACCATAGTACGCATTGGGAACAACGACGATGTACGCTGCGTCAGGGGGGATCTGCACCGACGGCGGACACCGTCAGGCCGCTCGGGGTTGAGACAACAACATCCTCCACCGCAGTACTGCCAATGGGCGATGCAAGGGGCAACGTATGGGTTTGCCGACTGTAGATAAGACCAGGGGTCACCACGGCAAGGAGCAGCGCAACTGCATGACTTTTTGCATACTATTCTCCATAATCTCATGTGAAATTACAGACTGGGCATAAATTCATCAGAGCGGAATGTCCGGGAACAGCGTCTGATCCTGGCCCCGGTCCGGATGTGCAGGGGACTCCGGAGCGGCCGCATCGCCAAAACAGGTTTCTATCATGGCAATGACCTCGTCATCCAGATAGGCGGCGTAGGACAGGTCAGGCAACCCACTCTGGCGCAAGCCCAGAATTTCCCCCGGACCGCGGATAGCCAGATCCCGTTCGGCGATATCGAAGCCGTTATCATGTTCCATCAGGATCTGCAGCCGGTCCCAGGCCGCCTGCTCCTGATTGCCACACACAAGGACACACAGGCCCGGGAACGATCCGCGTCCCACCCGGTTGCGCAGCTGGTGCAGCTGGGCCAAACCGAAGCGCTCGGCGTTCTCGATGAAGATGACCGTGGCATTGGGGACGTCAATCCCCACTTCGATAACGGTCGTCGCCACCAGGATGTCAATGGCCCCATCCTTGAATGCCTGCATGACGTCATCCATCTCCTGCCTGGGCATGCGTCCATGCACCTTGGCCAACCGCAGATTCGGGAAGATGTCACGGTCCAGCCAGGCGAATTCCGGTTCTACCGCCCCTACCGTCATGAACTCGTCTTCCAGATCGATCTGGGGATACACAATGAAGGCCTGACGCCCCTGCGCGATCTGGCGTTCCAGTCCACGGAACAGGGCAAGCCGCTCAGACGGTTTCGCAATGACGGTCTTGACGGGAGGACGGGCGGCGGGACGGGAACGAATTTCGGTCACGTCCACGTAGCCGGTCAATATCTGGTTCAGGGACCGCGGAATGGGAGTGGCCGACAGCGAAATCACGTGCGGGGTCAACGGTTGCCGATCCGCATCGTCTGGCGGGGCTGCACTACGGGCCCGGGGCTTGGCCAGGGCGTCGCGCTGCAGCACGCCAAAACGGTGTTCTTCATCCACCACGACCAGCCCCAGATTGTGAAACTGCACTGTTTGCTGGATCAAGGCCGTGGTGCCGACCAGAATCTTGGACTGCCCCTGGGCAATGCGGGTCCGTACCCGTTGTTTTTCGGCTTCACTCTGGGCGCCTACAAGCAGATCGGGCTGTAGCGGATCGAGAGCCTCACCCCCCCTGACGGCATGCAACACGGAACGGATGGATTCCAGGTGCTGACGGGCCAGGATCTGCGTAGGCGCCACCAGTACAGCCTGCCATCCCTGTTCTGCTACCACCAGCATAGCGGCGGCGGCGACCACTGTCTTGCCACAGCCGGCTTCACCGCGAATGAGGCGCTGGGCCGGTGTATCCCGGCTGATGTCCTGCAACAGATCAGCAATGGCAGCGCTTTGCTCCGGCGTCAGGGCAAAAGGCAAGGCATCGTCAAATTCCCGGGCAAACGCCGGTGGGACGACCAGTTTGGGTGCAGACAGGGCGCGGCGCTCGTCCCGAGCTTGCTGCAGGCGCAAGTGAAAGTGATACAAATCCTGAAATACCATGCGTCGCCGTCCGGTCTGCCAGTCCTCCTGGCTGGCCGGCTGGTGCAGAAAACGCATGGTTTGCCGGATGGAAGGCAATTCGAATTGCTGGCGCACGGCAGAACTCAGGTCATCCTCCAGACGCTGGTGCATACGGGCCTTGATGAGGGCCCCTGTCAGCTTGCGGAGCAGGGCGTTGGTTACACCCTGGGTCAATGCATAAATCGGGAAAATCGTATGGCGTGGCTGCAGGCCGTCTGCCGCCAGACGCAAATTCTGCTTGACCGTGGCCACATCAATTTCCAGCAGCTGCGGGTTGTTCAGAAACCGGCGGCCGTTGAACTGGCCCACTTCACCGTAAAAGCAGTACAGATGCCCTTCCCGCAGTGAGGAATACACCCAGCGGTTCCACCACGTGATGTCCATCTTCGCGGTGCCGTCCGCAATGCGGGCCCGCACGCCGCTCTTGGCTATCTGCTTGCCAAACCGAAAATAGCCCAGGGAACCTTGCTGGATGCGTCCCATAACCGCAACGGTCTGGCCGACCTCGGCCTCGGCCAGGGACAGATTCGCATAGTGCTGATACCGGTGGGGAAAGTGAAAGAGCAAATCTTGCAGCGTCTGAATGCCCAGTATCTGCAATCTCGCGGCCAAGCGTTGCCCTACACCGCGCAGCACGTGGACAGGGTCCGTGAGAGAAGCGGTATCCGGCAGCATGGAGGCGGGATTCTTGTCCTGGTTCATGACTTGGAAGAGGTCGTCTGCTTCGGAGCTGTGATCGAGATCAGGAATAGTCAGGTCATTGCCGTTACACCAGTGCCACAGGGCATCGACGATCTGTTGGCGCTGGTGTGCTTCACAATGGGGATATACACCCAGCAACTCGGTCACACTCTGGACAGTCCCGGCAGGCAGCGCATCCTGTGCCGCTTCCCGTGCCCAGCGCAGGCTCAGTGCCCGGAAGCCCCCTGTCACACCGCGATTGGCATAATGTTGCCTGATCTCCAGTTCCAGGGCGGGCCACAACAGAGACTGCAACGTGCCTTGCGGCTGGCCGGATGGTCCTGAGTCGTTCACAGATCCTCTTCCTGAATGATGACACCGATGACATGGGGGCCCAGGTGAATTGCCAGCGAAGGGGGATAAGGAAGATGAACTACTTCCAGATCAGGATGGTGTTCCCGCAGTTGCGTTGTCAGACTGTCGGCCACGGTCTGATAGGCATGGTGCAGAATGCCTACCCTGCGAATGGAAGCGAACTCGACTATGAAATTCCACAGCTTCTCGGTCATTTGCTCGTCTGTCTGCACCTTTTCCACCGCCTGCAGCTTGCCGTCCTCCATGTTGAGCATGGCCTTGATGTGCAGCAGGGACCCCAACATGCCCTGGGAAACCGGCAGGTTGGCACTGCGTTGCACAAAATGCATGCTGTCCGCAAAGAAAGCCACGAAGAGGGTTGGAACGCTCCGGGCTACCTGCCGACTCACCTGCGTTAGGGTAGCCCCGCGGGCGGCGGCGGCCGCCGCCTCGGCAACCAGGAGCCCCAAGCCCAGAGATACACTGTGCGAGTCAATGACACGTACCGCTACACCCTGTACACGCTGGGCCACGCGCTCAAATTCCTGGAACGTAGGACTCAGATGCCGCGTCATGGTTACTGCCACTACATCGTGGCTGTCAGCCTCGGCATTCTGCAAGGCAGCCGTAATGGCCTCTGTGCAGGGCGGCAATGGCCGGGGCATGATCTGACTGAAGGGACGCGTGGCTTTGTCCAGGCGCGCAAAAATCTCATCGGCTGTGATGTCGCTTTCTTCCAACGCCTCACCCAGCAGCCATATGCGGTTGGGGATCACGTGTACGGCATCACACGCACACCACAGCGGTGCAAGCCAGGCATTACTGTCGGTGATGATGCGCGTAGCCATCATGACCGCTGCGGACGACAACTGGCAGCCATGTCACTCCATGACCAGTAAATAAGCATGATGGGGCTGCAGGGTATCCACCCACTCCACATCGAAAGCGTCTGCCCGTTCCGTCAACAGTGCCGCTAGTGCCTGATCCATCTCCGTCGTCGCGTCCTCGCCCCGGTACACGGTGATCAAGTCATAGTCATCCGCGGTCTGGCGCTCCGTGGTCGGGAGCAGAAACTCTTCAACCAGGCTGCGCAGCGCTGTCGGGAAATCAGGGCTGCCGGCCAGCACGTCGTGGCCATGGGCCAACGCCACCCAGTGACCCGCTTCTACCTGCCCCCGGGGGGATGCAACATCACGGGAAGAACGGGCCAGGGAGCCATGCACAATGCGCGCGGCCTGGGCTTGCATGCTGTCCAGCAGCTGGGTCCACGGGAGTGACTGTTCAAAGCCGTACATGGCAGCGATGCCGTTGGTCACGAAAGGGGTCTCCAGGACGGCGACGGCTGCATCCGGCAGATCGGCACTGGCCTGGCGCGCCGCTGCCGCCGCATTGCGGTTGTTGGGCAACAGAATGGTCCGCGCCCCGCAGGCCAGCGCAATGGCCTCCTTGAACTGGCCCACACTGGGATTGAAGGAATGTCCACATTCAATCAGGCAGTTGACGCCCAACGAAGTGAAAAGTTCCGAAAAGCCCGGTGTGGAAGACACGGCCACTACCGCCGTTTCATCCGGCTGGGCCGGATTCATCAGGCGGATTTGCCCTTCGGCAAAGTCTTTTGCAGTCTCCTGTTCCACTTGGGTCTGGGCAACGGCTGCCATGGCATCCATGTTCTCGACCACCACGTCCGTTATGAAGCCAATGCGGCAGGCCCAGCTCAGGACAGGGCCGGGATCAAGGACGTGCACATGCACTTTCACCAGGTCAGAATCACCGTCAACCAGCGGAAAGTCTCCCATGCTGGCGACCGTGTCCCGTAGCGTATCTACCGTCAAGCGGGGCTGATGCATCAGAAACTGGACGTCGAAGCCATGTACCCGGTCCGGAATCACCGTGAAGCGCATGGGGGCTGGCGCGGGTGCTTCCTTTGCTTCCGGTGTTATATCACCCTCCAGCACTTCGCCGCGGAGTCCTTTCAGCATCCCTTCCAGAAAGAGCGCCAGGCCCCAGCCGCCAGCGTCCACAACACCGGCCTGTTTCAGGACGGGCAGCAGATCCGGGGTGCGGACCACTGACATCTGCGCTTCCTGGACGAGAGCATCCAGGAATGCTGCCATGGAGATGTCGTCTGCCAAGGACTGGGCAACTGTCGCTACATCCCGTGCTACAGTCAGCATCGTTCCTTCCTGGGGGCTGTCCACGGCAGCATAGGCCCGAACACTGCCCCCTGCCACGCCGCGCTTGAAATCGGCGACGGTCAGGCAGGGTTCCTCCTGCCAGTCCTCGCCCATGCCTTTCATGTACTGGCTCAGTATGACGCCCGAATTGCCCCGGGATCCTTCCAGAGCGCCCTGGGCCGCGCTGCGCCACAAAGCATCCGCACTGGCCAGTTGGCTGCGCTCGGCCGACTGGCACGCTGACTGCAGGGTCAGCCACATATTGACGCCTGTATCGCCGTCCGGCACCGGGTAGACGTTCTGCCGGTTCAGCTGTTCCCGGTGGATACCCACCCAAAGCAGGCTGGCATTCAGCATGGACAGCAGCTGCTCACCCGAGACAAATGAATTGGAAGTGTCCATAAGATGACTGGCGGAAAGTGAATTCGACAGGCGCAAGAATTACCTTTGTCTATTCTACTCCGTTAGCCCCAAACCGTCCTGAATTCAGGCAGCAGATTGGTCTGCAGTTCCCAAGGTTCGGTCAGGCAGTATGGACGAATGACGACATGCCTGTACATGTCCGTGCGCAGTTCATTGTCCAATACTTGCAAAAGCGGGCCTGCCACATTAGACTTTCCTTTCTGGCCAGTCCGGTCCCTGCAGGGTATCGCACCGCCGGATCCTGTTCCAAGCCAATGCGCTCCGTCCCGAGGAAGCCGATGTCCAAATGTGATAACTGCCCCAAAGGCCCGATGTACGGAAACAATCGTCCCTGGTCCAAGAAGGCCACGCGCAGACGCTGGAATCCCAACATCCAGAAAGTCAAGATCTGGTCAGACGGCCGTTTTGTCTCCCGCAAGCTCTGTACTTCCTGCCTGAAGTCTCTCAGCCGCTGATCCCGGCGGCATGGCCGTTCCGGTACCGGTCTGCATCCTCTTCAATGCGGTGAGGCCAGACTGACGCTTCCGGATCCGGCGAAGACACGCTTGCCAGGCTCCCGCCAGAGTACATGCCATAATGTACGCTATGTACGCTGCGCGTTGGCAGCGTAGTTGCCCCATACCTACCGGATCTTCTCCGGATCTGTCTGCCTGCCATGCCCGGCGTGCTTTATGACTGGCCCCGACAGCCGGGTCGCATAGGCCAATCGCGTCACGTGTCATCCCGGAATTGGGTACGCAGTCGCAGCTGACCACAGCCCGCGTCCATTTTGACCCCGCGGCGCACCCTGACGCTGACCGGTATCCCATGGGCGCGCACCAGGGCGGCGAAGTTCTGGATGTGTCGATCGGAAGGAGCCCGGAACGTGTCGCCCGGAATGGGATTGAACGGGATCAGATTGACATGGCACAGCAATCCCCGCAAGAGCTTCCCCAGCCTGGTGCCCAGTGCCGGATCGTCGTTCACCCCTTCCAGCATGACGTACTCGAAGGTAACCCGGCGGTTCGTGGCCGCAACGTAACGTCGCACTGCATCCAGAATGGCCGCCAGCTGCCAGCGCCGGGCCGGCGGTATCAGCTGCGCCCGCAATTGATCGTCGGGGGCATGCAGGCTCACAGCCAGGCGTACCGGAATGGGCTCCTGCGCCATGGCCAGCATCTGCGGGACCAGACCAATGGTACTGACTGTGACCTGCCGGGCCCCCAGGCCGTAATACTGTGGGGCAACGAGGCTGCGAATAGCCGACCAGACGGCATCGTAGTTATGCAGGGGTTCGCCCATACCCATAAAAACAATGTTGCTGACCCGGGACTGCCGTGTCTGCAGGGTGACGCCAAATTCATGCGGTCGTGCCAGCAGCCGGGACAGAAACAGTACCTGACCTACGATTTCGCCGGATGTGAGATTGCGGGACAGTCCCCCGAGCCCTGTAGCACAGAACTTGCACCCCATGGCACAGCCGGCCTGACTGCTGATGCACAGTGTTTGGCGCTTGTCATACAGCATCAATACGGATTCGATGTATTCCCCGTCATGGAGCCGGAACAAAGCCTTGAGCGTATCGCCGTTCTCCGATACCGAATACGTCTCCAGTTCCAGGGGCAGCACGGCGAATTCCTGCTCCAGTTTCTCCCGCAGCGCTGGCGGCAGATTGGTCATGGCAGAGAAACGGTCCACGTACTTGCGATACACCCAGTCCTCTATCTGGCCCTGGCGAAAGCGGGGTTCACCCTGGTGCCGGAGCCAGACAGCCCATGCGTCAGACGCCAGATCCAGCAGGCTGGATTGCGGCAGGGATGGGGCAAGCTGCACAGGGTGCTTCATGGCCTGGCCATAGCGAAGTCGAAGACCTCGTCACGGGGTTCGACACCGAGACCCGGTCCCTGCGGCAGGTGAAAGTAGCCCTGTTTGCACGTCATCTGCGTATCTACCAGCGCCAGATTCCGGTCAAGGATCGAGTGCTGGTACTCATGCATGCTGAAGTTGCGGATGGCTGCCGAGACATGCAGGCTGGCCGCCTGCCCAATACCGATACCTACGGTAGCGTGAGGCATGACACGACAGTGAAACGCGTCGGCCAACAGGCACACCCGGTGGAAACTGGTGATGCCCATATGCAGCATTTCGGGCTGGATGATAGACATGCACCGGGCCTGGAAACGGGGCAGGTACTCGTGGACCGTACGCAGTTCCTCCCCGATCGCTACCGGTGTCTTGACGTTTTGGGCGACATGCCGGAGACCTTCGATGTCCTCCGGCTGCACCGGTGCTTCCGCTACCGCCAGTCCGTACGGTTCCATGGCCGAGATCAGGGCTACGGCTTCTTGCCCCGTATACCGCCAGTGGAAGTCGGCCAGGATCTGCGGCTCCGATCCCAGAGCCGCGCGCAGAGCCTGAATTTCGGCCAATTCACCTTCCTGGGCCACAGCAGCCGCGAACTTGACGGCGGTAAAACCGCGCCGGATCCAGGCTTGTGCCAGATTGGCGCGGGCCTGGAGTGTGGGCTCCGGCAATCCGGATACGTAGGCCGGCAAGCGGGCAGTCCGCTGTCCACCCAGCAACAGGGAGACGGGCAAATCCAGGATCTTGCCCCGCAAATCCCACAGGGCCATGTCCAGGCCGGCTATTGCATCCAGCCAGAAGCCGCCAAAATAGCCTCGCACCCGCAGGCTGTCGTACAGGTCATCGAAGATCGCGGCCACCTGGTGCGGACTGCATCCCAGGACCATGGGTTCTCCCAGCGTCTCGACAACCGTAGCGACGATTTCGGGGGCCACCACCCCAAAGCACTCACCCCAGCCCACGTAACCACTCCGGGTCGTCAGCTTGATCAGGACCGTATGGTCGTGGATGCTGTACACGGTACGATTGCCGGGACGTACGTACACGCCCCGGTCGTTGGGTACCACACCCTCCTCCAGTTGCCCCAGATAGGGAACAGGGCGGGGAATCCGGAGGGGAAATGCCTCGATGCGGGCAACCGCGTCCATGTCAGGAGTCCGCGATCCCGCCATCTGCCTGAAAGACATCGTATTACCGAGTGATGCAAGCCTGTTTCTGTTTATTCACTTCCATGCCCAATCCAGGGTACTGCTGGCATGGTAACCGGCTGCCTTGAACCCGATTACGGACAGACCGCCATCGATCCTCTTACAGCCAGGGGACATTGTAGTAGGCACCAATGTGTTTTCTGACATGTTCACCGCCAGAGTGCTCTACCAGCAATATCTTTGCGGACATGTCAGCGCACCTCGATCCGGCTCCGAGTGGCTATAGCCAGTTCCGATTCTGCAAAGACAGTAGGCATGATCTCATCACGTCTTTGGAACAGACGAAGCAACATCCCTGCTTCGGGCGTATCTGCCGCGGCTTGCTGAAAGGTTTCCACGGCATCCCAGCTGTGGGAAGTGGCAAAGACTTGAACGTTATGTTTTTGGGCTAACGCAAATATGGTGCGCCAAACATCCAGCTGCACAGGATGATGAAGGCCATTTTCAAACTCGTCAATCAACAGTACCCCTCCTCGGGCATTGAGAATGGCAAGGATGATTGCCAACAGCCGATTCAAGCCTTGCCCAAAAGATTGTAACGGAACTCGCCGGGGCCGTTGCGGACACGGACAAAGAACGTTGGGGAGTGAGCCCAAGGCCCGCTACCAAGCATGGAAATATCGGTAATGTTTGGATCAATGATGTGCAATGCCTTGAGCACTTCCGGCTCATCGTCTGTCAGGACTATTTCGTCCCACATATTTCCCAATGTACTGATGCTGTCACTGCTGTAGGAGCTTACCGTCGTGCAGGGCATGCGTGCTCTTCCCTGTGGAATACGTTTTGGGAATCGGCGATGAAGGTTCTCCAAAGCTACCACATATTGATAGCCCCAAAGCACAAGCCAAGTACCCAGAGGAGACAACGGGCGCGGGTCTGCCTTTTACCTTTGGTCAACAGACCCTAGTTTGTCGACAGGCCCTAGTCTTCTCCAGGCATGGATGGGGAACCATCGTCATCCGGTGGGTCGGGCAGGTGCTGGTGCCACCAGTCGGCCATGTCCCATCCGGCCCGGCACGCCACGGCCAGCTGGTCCAGCTGCACAAAGGTCAGGTCCTGGAGCGTCGGGAACTCGGCCAGAAAGCGGGCCAGGGCTGCCGCTTCGGTCGGCCCATATTTCTGCTCTACATAGGCTATCTGGACTTGGTGTATGCCCTGTTGCCTGCCCAGCTTGATACCTCGCTCTTCACCTTTCTGCGCCGCCTATCACTCAATTCCGCTGGTTGACCTACCGGCAGTCCCGGGATCAGGCTGACCAAGAGCATCCAATCTGCAGAGGAAACATCTCAATGCGGGCAATCACGTCCAGATCAGGAGTCCGCAACCCCGCCATCGTCATGAAACGCGCCATAGGCCTGGCGGGTGAGGGAACCGGCCCCGCCAGGTGCAAAATCCGGAGACCGGCGGGCACAAGCCTTTTCATCCAGTTCCACCCCCAGGCCAGGACGTTGGGGCGGATAGATGTAGCTTTCTGTCACCACCAGGGGTTCCCTGACGAAATCCTGGGCCCACGGATCGGCTGCCGGATCAATCATTTCCTGGATCAGGAAATTGGGTGTGGCCAAATCCAGATGTACACAGGCAGCTGTGGAAAGAGGACCATAGGGATTGTGAGGTGCCATACCGGCATAGTACACCTCAGCCATCGAAGCAATCTTCTGCAGTTCCGTGATGCCACCGGCATGACAGCAGTCAGGCTGCAGGATACTGGCAGCATTGCATTCCAGGATCTCGCGAAAGCCCCAGCGCGTAAACAGGCGCTCACCGGTAGCGATGGGGGTGATCAGCTTCTCCTGGACCCCGGCCATAGCCTTGGGGTTCTCGGCCTGGCACGGTTCTTCCAGAAAAAAGGGATGGGAATCGGCAAAGGCCGTGCCATAGAGCACGGCCATCTGGGGAGTAAGGCGACCATGCAAGTCCAAGAGAATGTCAACTTCATCCCCGACCGCCTCACGTACCGCCTGCAGGCGTGCGGCCGCTTGCTTGACCTTGACCGGCCCCGCCACAATCTCGGTTATCGGTACCGGGACAGTCTTGATGGCGTTCCATCCTTTCTCGACCATGGCCAGGGCGCTCTGTACGGTAGATGCAGTATCCGTACCCCCAAAGTGGGTGTACATGCGGACCTTGTCCCGGACAGGTCCGTTCAGCAACTCGTACACGGGGCGGCCATACACCTTGCCCTTGATGTCCCACAGAGCCTGGTCAATTCCGGAAATGGCGGAAAGACCGATGACGCCCTGGCGCCAAAAGGCGCTGCGATACATGATTTGCCACAGGTATTCGATGCGCAGGGGATCTTCCCCCACGATCATGGACTCGAAGTCCTGAATGCACCCTGCCACCGCACGGGGTTTGCCTTCAAGGGAAGCCTCGCCCCAGCCAATCAAGCCATCCTGATCGGTTTCCACCTTGACAAAGATGTAGATACGGCTG
The DNA here is from genome assembly GCA_965200385.1 of Caldilineaceae bacterium. Lineage (GTDB taxonomy): Bacteria > Chloroflexota > Anaerolineae > Caldilineales > Caldilineaceae > Bin34. The sequence goes on along the minus strand of OZ241342.1, from coordinate 1,281,473 downwards.
GCACCGGCCGCCAATATGGGTGCAACACGTGTAATCTTCATGGGACACTATTCCTGACTGGAGGTATTCAATGGGGACTATATACGATTTCACACCGGGCAGTGCAGACAGTGGGCGGGCAGGCTACAATAGGGCATGCACAGTGAAGTGACCATGCCCCATCGGGGCATTACCTTGCGGGTGCATCCGGGTAGCAAGGCCAAGCATGACAAAATGATGCGGACCGTCGGGGCTGGCCGGCACGTATGGCATGAAGCCTTGGCAATCTGCAAACAGCAGTATCAAGACTATAAGGGCGGCAATGCCGACAGGCCATCCGTCACGTTCGTATCCCTGTGCAAGCTGTACATGCAAATCAAACAGGAATTGTCCTGGTTGCGTGAACTGCATGCCAGTACTGTGCGCTATACCATGAAGCACTTGGCGGAAGCCTACAAGCGGTTCTTCGCGGGTGCCGGGTTCCCCGACGGGAAGCGGAAATACAAGGACACGCCCCAATGCACTGTGCCCGACAAGATTAAAATCAAGGGCCAGAAAATCCACATCCCCAAGATTGGGTGGGCCAGGTTGATGGGGCAGAACCCTTACGCCGATTGCCAGCCCAAGCAGGTCACGTTCAAGTAGGAAGCCGGGGATTGGTATGTGTCCATCCTGTACGCAGTGCCCGACCCGCGCCCTGCGAGGCCTGCCAACCCTATGCATCCCGTCGGCATTGACCGGAACGTTACGTAAGGCCAACCGGAAGTCCCAATCCGTTTATCATGGTAGTGCATGCGGTGTGGCAAAGAACGCCGATGTGAATGCTGCCATGAACATCCGGGACAAGTAATTTACGGCGTTCGGGGACGGCGCATCTGCGTGTGGAGGTGGCAGCGTGAGCTGGCCTGTGAAGCCTGCACAAGTATCCGGTAGGGCATTGCGGCCTGTGGGCGTGGTGTGAAACCGTATATAGTCCCCTAATTCAATACTTGTAATCGTTGCGCACCGGGCTAAAGATGTCCACCACTTTAGCCGGCCCGGGACTGGATACGGTCACTTCGTGTTCCACGCCACCAGGCACAAAGAAGACTTCACCCGGACCTACCTGGTGCGTCTCGCCATCTATAGTGAATGTCAGCGTACCCGCAATCACGTATCCTGCCTGTTCTTCCGGATGGCTGTGCAGCGGTACCACCGAGCCGGGATCCAGTTCCACCAGTGAAATCATGATGTTGTCGCCCCAAAAGGTCTTGAGGGAAGGTCCCTCCGGGCCAAAAGGGGTCAGGGCTTTACGTTCCGAAGGCAGGAAATGGGGCATTAGGTTACTCCAATGATGATTCTAAGGATATCTGAAGAGAGGGCAGATAAGGCTGCCTGTTACAAGCACGGAGTTGACCGGGGCTGGAGCTGGGTACGGTTGCGCAACCTGCGCTGCACAGGGCAACCGTGCGCTTAACGGTGGGCATAATAGTACAGCGGGGGTAGAGTGATGGCAAGGGGATATGGGAACAGTCATGGCAGATGCAAGAACTCTGCTGCGGCCAGGCCGGATTGCTTGATGATGGCATGCCATGTCCCGGCGTCCAGTGGTGCGCAGGAACTCCAATCTACACTAGGATACAGGGTTACGCACTCTACAGATTCACCTCTGCCGGGCAGATTCGATCTGTTGCCTGCTCAGTTGCTGCACGGCGGTCGCCACCATTGCAAGGCCCCGTCAGCCTGCGCGTAGGCTATCGGGTCAGTGGTGACACGACGCGTTTGGCCAGCAGGGTCGGTTATATCCCAGTGCCGACCGCCGGCAGATTCTACTTTCCAGCCAACTGGCATCAGCTCCGTTTCACGTAAAGGCCTTTCCAGATCGGCCATGGTAATGCGGGGATCGAGTGGGCGGTTCGATGATTCCCACAGCGAGTTGAGCTGATTGAGGTCAAAGTTCTGGTTGGCGACAATGTGGTCCAGCTCTGCATCCGCGTCTTTGTCATCCCTGATGATGTTCTGGATGGCGTTGGCGATGATAGGGGGATATTCACCCACATTATTCTCAATGTCGGCAAAGCGGCGGGCCACCGCCTGGTAAGCGTCGTATTCGACCGTGCCGATATAGAACAGATTGACTACGTCAACGACTTGACGTTCCTGTCCAATCCGGTCAATACGTCCGGCTCGCTGCTCCAGGGTCATGGGATTCCAAGGAATGTCATAGTTGATGACTGCGGTGCAGAACTGCAGATTGAGCGATTCGGATGCAGTTTCAGTGCAAAGCAGAAGACCATGGCTTTGGTCCTGGAATGTTTCCAATCGTTTGGTCCTGTCGCCCAATTCCTTGTCTTGCCCATGCAGCTGCTCAATGTAGTGATGTCGCTCCTTCAGCCAGCGGGCCAGCCATTCCTGGGTATCGCGGAACTGTGTAAATAGCAGGATGTGGTGATGTCCCTGCTGGTGCAGGTCGTTGATGATGGTGTGCAGTTTCTGGCGTTTGCTGTCATGGCAGGCGATGTTTTCTGCCTGTTGCGCGGCCTGGCGTAAGACGTCCAGGTTGGCCGCTTCACTCAGACGGCGAGTATCTGCATCGGTTATCTCGTCAAGATCTGTGTCGTCCAGCAGGGTATCCCAGTCTTCCGTGTCCTGTCCGGTAATACGATTGGCGGCGTTGCGGAGCGTCTGGGCGTAGGCATAGGCGGATGATCCCAAGCGTTTGCGGAAAACGGTAGTGATGAAGCCCAGCGCCATTCTGTTGATATCACGGTTGCTGTAGCACTGCTGGATGAGCGGCTTGATATCTTTATAGAGGTCGCGTTCCGCTGGAGTCATTGCAATGGGTATATCACGGGCATTGCGCTTGGGAACCGGCGCGTCAAGCAACCCTTTTTCTCGGTACTCACGAAGTAATTGTCGGGTATGGCGGCTCATCAGCATGTGTCCCGGGGCGCTCTGCTTCATGATGGCCATGGTGCGATTCCGTTCGGCCGGGTCGCTCAGTCTGCGCTTCAGGAAAACCGGATTGTCGCTGTCCAGTATCGGGTCGTTGGTTGGTGGCGGGTTGGTCTGACGCCACAGCTCGCGGCAAGATTTCCATTCCTCCAAGTCCGGGTTGCCGTTCCGATAAAAGCGACTGTATTGGGCAGTTGTCCAGCCGTCGGGATCCAGCAATTGCAGAAGTGCCCACAGCTCTGCTTCGTGCATCTGCATAGGCGTAGCCGTGAGGAGCAAAAGGTCATCGGTACGGCTCGCCAGTTGCCGGAGGAGTCTGAGGTACTGATTAGGCTGACGTCTGGCCTCGTTGGTTACTTCCCTGAACCGGGCCCGATGAGCTTCGTCGCAGACAAGAATGTCGTATTGGCCGCAGGTTTCGAGAAATCGGGCCGCGTTGCGGACCAGCCACTGTTGGCCAGCGATGGCCAGTGGCGTTTGCCAGGATGGATTGGGCGCGGGTTCGCTGCGTCCGTCTCGGTAGGTGGCTCCATACCTGTCGATGATGGGCACGTCAATATCGAACTTCATCAGGAGTTCACTTTGCCATTGCTTGGCGGCAGCCTTGGGGCAGATAATGAGTGCCCGCTGGGCGCGCTCCTGGTTGAGACGGGTTTTCAGGAGAATGCCGGCCTGAATGGTTTTGCCCAGTCCCACCTCATCGGCGATCAGGAGTCTGACGCGGTCCCCGCTGGTCACATACTGCTGCTGGAAGCGTTCCTGATGGGGCCACAGGGTGGCGGGTATGGTCGCGACAGTGCTGTCCGGGTCTTCGCGCAACGCCTGGCAGATGCTCTGCCAATACTCTTTGGCCTCGCGGCGTATCAGGGCAGGATCCTGTCGAGGAGCGCGTTCCAGTATGTAGTCCCGGTAATAAGCAGGGATATCGATGACAATCAGGCCGGATGCCCGGTTGTCCCAGAGCATTTGGAACTCTTCCTCAACATTGTTGAGGTGTGACAGGCTACCCTGTTCGGTGTACACGTGTATGGATTCCCAATTGTGGTTCCATCCGGCCAGGGTTTCATTGAGACTGCCATTGAAGGCAACCCGGTTGCCATCCGCATCCTCGATAATGCCGCTTTTGCTGTGGAAAATGTTCTCCTCACGGATGGCGACCTTGATGTTGAGGATTCCTTGGGCAACCAGCCAGGTAGCCAGTTCCAGGTGGTCTTTGCTGAGATCATCAGCCTCAGCAAGCAGGATATCCTCGCGGCTGACGGTCTGCTGCAGAGCATGGGCCGGGTCCAAGCCATCGCGGATGGCCTGTAGCACTTCTCGAGAGACAGTGTGGTCACAAATGAGGCGGATACGTCCACCGTTGCGGATCAGGCCAACTGTACCAACAGCAGCGGCACTGAGTGCTTGGGCGGTGAAGGTGTAAGTTGTGCGGTCGTAGCGAACGGCCTCGGCCAGTAGCGGTTCGTACAGGCCGGTGATCAGATTCGGACAGGTACTGTGGTTATAGACGGGCTGGAGGTTGAGATCGGTCAGTGCCATGGGCAGGATACCTGACTGGGTCTATGATGACAGTACAGATGCTGGCATTGACAGCTCATACAGCTATGGACCCGCTCCCTGGAGGCAGAGCCAAGGACTGCCAGGAATATCCGTACACCGAACAGGGATACGCTGACGGTCATTATGCCTATTCCAGAGGCAGTTGTCCTTGTAATGCAACAGGCTGTGGCGGCTCCACGTCATATAGGGCCTGCCACAGGTTGCGTTGTGCCGAGTAGTCGTCGTGGCCGGGCTTGGTGGTGCAGATGAGTGCTTCCAGGGTGTGTCGGAACTGGGAGTTCTGGAGATTGTGGATATGACGATTGAGCCATTCCTGGGCCTCCAGCGTGTTACGGCGCTCCGTGAGTGCGACAGCTGTGTGCACGGCGTCCAACGTATTGTCCGCGCTGCGTTCCGGCCCAATGTGCCCACCGGCCATACGGTCCCGGGCACTGAGCAGTGTTACTTTGTCACCCTTGAATTGCACAATGCGTTTCAGTGCGGCATCGCTTTTGTTCAGCGACACGCCAATGGCGCGGGCAAGAAGGTTGGCTTCATCAAACAGCAGTGTGTCGCTTTCGGTGGCATCGCTGGCCAGGATGTAGAACTTGGTGGCCGGGTCGATAGGACTTGTAGCCCAGTCCCGGCTGATTTCCTGGGCGCGGTGGCGGCTGACTTCCCGGCGAGCTACCTGCAGGGCATCGGTGGGCGTTACCTGGTACGGGGCTGACGGGCGTTCCGGGTTGCGGCTTTCCCGTTCTGTACCCCAGTGCTCACTGATGATGCGGAGAGCCGGGCCGAAGGCACTCAGGTACAGGTCAATGGGCTTCAAGTCGGCTTGACTCAGGTTATCCCGAATATCTTCTTGGACGGCCTGGGCAATGAGCTGTTCTACCTCATGCCAAGGCTGGGGTAAGGGATTGTCTTGCCGGGGACGACACACCAGCAGGATAGTTGTACGGGATGCAGCCTTGCCTCTGATGTGGATCGATGATTCGGATTCGGTTTTGACGGGCCAAGTGCGGATGATGCTGAAACCGGCCTGGATGAGCCCTACAGTCAGAGCATCCCAGGCAGTGGTGGTCTTGTGGTTGAACATCACCGTCATGATGCCATCAGGTTTGATCACGCGTCGGCACTCGGCGAAGATTTCGGCCATTTTGGCCTCGTAGTCATCGGTGGCCAGTTGCCGGGCAGAGGCATCCTTGCTGGCCTGTTGTCTGAACCGAGCCGGGCTGGCAATGGCTTCCTGCTCCTTCTCTGCCAGGTAGGTGGCGAAGTGTTCGGGGAACACGTAGCCAGCGGTGCGCTTGAGCCAGACGTAGAAGTAATCGGAGAGTTCTGCATAGCAGACGTTGTCGTGGTACGGCGGGTCAAAGACAATGCAGTCCACTGATTCGTTGTCCAAGGGCAAGTCGCCGGCATCGCCGTTGATAACTTCGGTGGGCGGAGCGATAGGAGAGGGGGCTATCAGATTGTCGGTGGTGAGTTGGCCAGTAACCTGGAGATTGTGGCCAGCCATCCCGACGAGTTGGTTGATGCATTCATGCACATCAGCGATAGCCCATTCCAATCCGAGGCCGCGGACAGTGACCGCCATTTCAGCGTATGACCATTTCATACCGAAGTCGTGACTGGCAAAGGTATGTACCACAACTTCTCTGCCAGGAAACCATATTGACATGTTGCTGTTGCGGCCGATCATCTTATCCACTGCCAGAGCAATGTAGCCCCAAGCAGCCCGGCGGACGTCGTCCAGTTCTCCGTTGGCTTGGTCCTCGTCTATCAGTTCATGGAATGCCTGAACACAGTGTCCATGAGCCAGTTGCTGACGAGAATTGAACATATCCCGCCAGTAGGGCATCCCGTACCGGTGGGGTCTCTGGTCATTGCCACGGGGAACGGCTTCGTCCGGCAGGATGTCTTCACTGTGCCAGGCATCGGCGAGTTCTGCAAGACGCTGGTTTATGAACCAGGCATTGTCGTCATCTGGTGTGGCAACACGGAATCCCCGTTTGGATGTGAGTCTCTTTTTGGGCTGGCCCGTTTTGGTGAATCCCTGCCAGCGATCGCTGTAGATGACACAGTAAAGTTGGTGTCCCATACGGCCAGCTTGGGCTTCCGCAGAGGCGTAGCCTTTGGCGGTAGTAGAACCGCAGGCAGGACAGATAGCGACACCACGGGCGATGGTGCCTGCTGACTGTTCTCCAGCTGTCTTAACAATCTCAAATCGACATTGTCCGGCGGCTGGATCTGGTAACAGGCGAATGCCTATTCCTTTGGAATCCAGTCGCCAGTTGGGGGAAAGCGGAATCGTGAATCCGCAGGCGGGGCAAGGTATCTCTGCGCGCGCACGATACGATTTTTTTGGATATCGGCAGCATGATCTCTGTTCCACTGCGCCATCCACTCGGGTTCTTCCTCTTCAGGATAGATACCTTGCAAGAGTTGGCTGACACGAGATAGATAACGGCCGGCGATACCGGTGTAGTCTTGGGCCAGACTTGACCGGTGACCGTAGTGTTCCAGCAGAGACGTGCCGTACTGTTGCGGCCACTGGCAGGTGGCGCGGAGAATGAGACTGGCAACTGGGTTGAGTTCGTTGGCGATGCTGCGGAGCCCCAGACGGCTGGCTTCAAAGGGTATGGAGCCACCACCGGCAGTGACGTCAAGGACGATGGGGGTAATCTCCGATTCGCTTGATAGAAACTCCGGGTTATGCAGGAAAGCTCGCTTGTTGGGAAAGGTGATGTTAGACCACTTACCAGTTGCCTTGACGGCGTCCATTTGGCGACGGGCTGTTACAACTTCCGGTGTAGTTCCAATGTTGGCGATGAATTTTTCCCGGTCGGAGGTTGCTGGCAGTATTGATGCAGCTACCACGGCGCGCGAGGAAATCAAGGGGCGTCTCGCCCACCAGACATGGAGTTGATTGACTGGTGGATGGCCAGCTAATGCGCCGCCTTCCCGGATGGCTTCAATGGATATCTCGTTGATAGGGAAGTAATTCTCGATCAGGCGATGGTCGGTGGTGTCAGTCATTGAGCTGGTTCTCCTGGACTTGGCTGGCCTGGAGGATAGTTCCCGGCCTGACTGGTTAGCATATCTCTTGTGACGACGTCTCGTTGTTGGTCCATCAAGGATTAAAGGACACAAGTCTGTGATTGCCGTGTCTACAATTGCTGGCCTGTGTTTGGTTGCTACACTTTGCCAACCGGCATACATTGCTGTCGTAGATCGGCTCCCTAATTCTTCCTTCGGCTTCGTTGGCACTTCTGAGCCATCAATACCCGATGGTTCAGATCTGTTTTCTGTTGTAGCTGTCTGCAATTGAAGCATGAGCAGTTCAACTGACATCAATCTCGATGATATTTTCTATGGCCCTGCACTTCCCTTCAGTGCATTGGATCAGCTCTCTCATATTGTTCTTCCTTGCGGACGTCGGTTCATGCATACACCAGACTGATGGCTTGGGCTACTTTGCCCGGCCGTTTACGGTGTTGGCCGATCGCATACCACCAGCTACTTTCGCAGGGATGCATGGCAGCTATCTCCCGCCCCAGCTTCTCCGCTTGCTCAGGTTTTTTGGCTCGGGCAACTACATCCAGCAACAGGCGAATCTGCACTGCCGCTTCTTCGCTGACCGGGTGGTACTGTCGCGGGTTTTCGTCTTGTGGTTGCAGACGCTTCCCATGGCGCTCCCACAGAATAGTGGAGACGTGCTGGAAACACCGATTGTAGAGCGTTCCGGTGGCGCTTTGCAATCTGCGCCCGTTTCTGCGAGGCGTCTTGCCGACCAAGGTTACAGATATGCGGCGATTACCTTTGGAATCGTGGTCTACCAGCAATCCGTGGGTCCTCGGTGTCTCTCGCAGCAGGGTCATCAGGTCAGTTCCGGTTGGGAATAGTAACTTTCCAGCTTCTAGCGGAATGTAGCGCAGATTAACGTTTCTTGCTGTGAACTGAGTTTCGGGAGGATCCGAGGTACCGCGGCAGATGAGAGTGTTATTGTCAGATCAACGTCAGTGATGTTGACCCGGTCCAGAATTCGCTTCATAGGCGCCGACAGTTCCTTGAACACGCTGGGCGGCCGGTTGTCGATTACTATGCGCAACCCTTCAGTGTCTGCTTTCATCGTTATGTCAATGCCTGCATCGTCGCCTTGGGCAATACTGGTGATCTGGTCAGCCAAAGTTGGGCTACTGCCCATTACCTGGCAGGTCATAATGTCTTCCCAGTCGTATTGCCGGTCGTTCATGAAGTGCTCCAGAGCTCTGCAAGCTTCCCGTCCAGACATTAAGTCAGTGCAGAACTTCTTGACAGGCCCACCGCCTTTAACCTGTACCCGCCAGTTGTATCTGTAGGGGCCAACAGTATGGATTTCCCCGCCTTCATCGACGAGGCTCAGACTCTCGTCTTTTACAGTGCGGTCGATCAGGGCCTGCCAAGCGTCTTCGCTGGCGATGATGCGTGCGTAGGGAGTACTGCTGAAGTGCTGGCGCAGTTCATCCAATGTGCTGCCTCCCGCTTTGAGGATACCGATGCTTCTCCAGTCGATATCCTTGGGTTCTCGGCCTTTGGCCCATACCCACCAGCGGTCGTCGTAGGGACCAGTTGGATTGATCTCCCAGCTTGTGGTGATAATGTGCAGGGCATTGTCTTTCACGGCCTGATCAATCATGGTACACCAGGCATCGTCATGCGATATCTCTATGACCATGGGGTCCCTGAAGGTGTCTGTGAGGTACCGGCGCAGTTCGCCCAGCGTGCTGCCGGTCTCGGTGGTAATGACGTCAATGCGACTCCAGTCGAAGTGCTTGGGCTCGCTGCCTTTGGTCCACACCTGCCAGTTGGCGTCGTAGCGACCAATCGGATTGGTCTCTCCGCTTGCAGTCACAATGTGCAGAGCATCCTCTTTCATGGCATTGTCAATCATGACGCACCAAGTAGTTTCGTTGGCCACAATACGTTCGGCGGGGGTGCGTGCAAAGTACTGGTGCAGTTCACCCAGAGTGCTGCCTGCCCGGGTAGCAATGATATCAATACGACTCCAGGCTGTCTGGCCCCGGCCGGCGGCATCGGTTATCGATTCCAGCGGTCGATGTTCCAGGTGACTGTTGGGTTCCGGCCATTGGTGCTGGCTGCTGTTACCGGCGGAGAAGAGATGGGTCCACTTGTTCTGGATACCTACCGTGGCGTTTTTCTGGGCGCTTGCCCGAGTAGCTTCTAGCATTACCCGTCGGTGTTCAGGTAATGAACGCGACTGGTCTTGCAACAGGTGGTCAGCCGCTTCCATGGTCGCTAGAGAGCGTCTGATGCTCCTGAGATCTCTGTCGTCGGCAACCAGCAACAGCGCATTGTTGGGATATTGGCGCATAGCATTGCCGTTGTCATTGCTGGAGTGGCGGTGCATTTCCAGCAGGTCACTTGCGGGCATTCTGGTGCTGGAGTCAAGGGCTTCTTTCCAGTTCCAGAAGTCGGGATTGACTATGCCCAGTGTTGCCTGACGCTGCTGGTCCGGCACGTTGGACTGGCGGTTGGGAAAGAGTGTGATTGCCAAGGGCCCTCCCACACTGTATGTGCTGGTGATGGCCTGCCGCAGAAGCTCAGCCATGCGCTCTGTGTTGGCGAGCATGGCATCTGTGCCTTCGTTCAGCTCCTTCATGACGTTGGGTTCTTTGCTGAACCGAATGCGCTGGGATCTGGGGATGTCGTCAATATAACCTGATTCAGAAACTCCTTGACAGCATTGGCAATCACGCCGCAATCGTCATGCTCCGGTGACAGGAGGGCGTCGGCAATATCCTGCTCTAACAGGCCATTGCTGGCCTCCGGGGCAATGGTGCCCAAGAGGATAGTAGTCGCGGCCGGTTCCGCCAAACTGTTGGCAATTTTGGCCGCAGTACTGTTATTGCCAATGATGTCGGTTTCAATCGCCGGGTCCAGTTCGGAGAATTGCAGGCGGTTGCTCAGCTCGTCACGGATGGCGTCTCGCCGCAGGTTGGCATGAAAGGGATGAACCAGGATTGCCTGGCAACCGGTTTCTTGCATGTCCAGCAGTATGTTGCCAGTCAGGCGCAGGGTACCTCTGACGCGCTGGAAGTTGCGGTTGGCTGACAGGCGGCTAATGACAACGGAGTCGAGCAGAACGCGGGGTGGAACGGATAGGCATCATAAAAGGCATCGGAGGACAGGGAATTGCGGCCGTTACGGTCCGCTATAGCTGCGTAAGCCTGGGCGGCTGCTTCGCGTGCTGATCCGTCCACACTCTCAAAGAGTCTCTTGCGGAGGATGGCAGCGAGATCGGCTTCACCGGAAGGGGCTATGGACTGGGTGACGCGGGCCAGTTCAGAATCGACTCGGCTGAGGATATCAGCCAGTTGGCGGGTTTCTTCCGGGAAAGCATCGCCAGCCATACTGCTGCTGCCATCCAGCTGGGAGTGGGCGTCTTCCGGGCTGGTTATGACCAGAACTGCTCGGGGGCAATTCGCCACGGCTCGTACCAGCTCGCTAATGGTAGTAACGACGCCGTCAGCAGCGATACCCTGTTCTCTGGTGGCCCTTTTGTTCGCCTTGCTGATGTACTGGACCAGTTCGTCGATGATGATGATGGTGGGAGTATCTCGGATCAAACGCTGGAAGGCGTCAACGCCCGGAGAAGCAAGGTTTTCGTCTGCCCTGCGGAAATCACTCAGTGCACTCTCACCAGCAAGATGGTACAGGATGTATCCGGCCAAGCTCTTGGCCCGGTTGTCCTGATCGCCCATATGCATGCCATCGTCAGGGGCAGAGCGGGTACCGTCAAAGGCGATTATTTTGGCTGCTGTGGGCTGGCAGTTGGTATTGTTATGCCAGTAGGCTAGGTTGGGGTGCCGGGCTGCGGCAGCCAGCATCAGGAGACTGTGGGTTTTGCCTCCACCATACCGGTTGTAGAGTTGATAGATGGCCGGGCTGGTGCTCGCAGCACCACGGGCGACGCGGTCCATGGCCATGCGCAGGAAGTCGTCGGTGGCCTTGGTCAGATGCGTGGCAGCGAGGAAAGTTTCCGCGTTGCCCGGAGTGTTCAGTTCTTGTTCAAGACCGTGCATCAGATCAGCTGCATACTGATCGCCGGACTGGTGTATGGGCCTGGGCGGACAAGCTTCGATCAGGGGCTTGAGGGTGGTCATCACAGTCTGGTCTCCATGGTTGGTTCAGGTTTTCAGCGTACAGGTGCGGTCTGAAATGCAGGGTACGGGGCCTTGTTGCATCCTGATTGCTGGTTAACAGGTGGTTGGTTGGGTGCTGGCTTGTCCAAATTGCCGAACACAACTGTTGTCACTACCACCGTTTCGGTACGTGTATTATGTCCAAGTGTTGGTAAAGCGATCAAGAATCATCACCTGCAGGCGCATTAATCTGATGTGGTGACTGCTTGCTACTGACAGCGAGATAGTCTTGGCACCCTATTACAGCCCACCCCGGTCCATAGTGTGGTCATGGCTGCCATCGCCAGGAACATGCTTGCCAACTGTACAGCTGGCACGTACTCGAATGTGTGCTGGTTTGCAGTCATACTGCATCCGGCATTACATCAGCAAGCAATCTTGGTCCATAACAAAACCCGTAATGACCAGACTGATAACCGGTACCGCCTCACCGATGCACGTGCGTTTCTTTGACTCGTGGATCCGGGTATAGGCAATATCTACCGCGCACGGGATCTCCAGCGTCTCCATGGCTGCATCAGGGTGGGCCAATTGCCATAGCGGGCCATATCTACAACGATGCGTCCACCACAGCCTGCATCCAGGTGAATTTCCAGTACAGCATCATGACCGGTCGGATCATCCACCGTGAGCACTTGTGCACCCGTACAAGCCCGCAGACACTGATGTTCCCCATACGCACCCAGCTGTATGAGCAGGGACCGGGACTGGCTCTGGTTCAGATTCACCAGTTCTACCTCAATCCCTTCCCGATCAATGCGATGCACCAGTGCACCCACATCGGCCGGCAAACCGGCGCGCCGCAATTCCGGATCGAAATATCTCACCTGGCAGTGGAGGGGATACCCAATCCGGCCAGTGGGCAACCCGCCCAGCATGGTGGCCGTGAGCGCTTCCGTCATGGCGGGATTGAAACGGTTCATATCATCAGACAGTCGCGTGTCAGGGGTGCTTGTATCCCGGTGCATGCCTGCGATGCGTTCCCGTACGCTGGCCAAATCGGCCTGCAGGGCCTGCCGGGGCCAGTCCGGGGTCTTGCCTGTCAGGAAGCCGTGCCAGCCCGTATCATCCGACAGGGTCAAACCCGTGGCATCCTGCGTCCAGTAGAGCACCTCTTGGGCACCGTCCCGGAAGGGCTCAGGATGGAAATCGTACCACCCGTCATCCCCATGCATACGCGGGTACATGGGCTTCCCGTCTTCCTCGCGCATCTGGGCGTTGACACCCTGAATCACACCGCGCCAGGTTTCCACGTAGGACGGATCCCCGGTCAGCAGCAAGGCATTGCCAAAGCCATAGTGGGCCCGGTGCGTGAAGAAAGGACGGTGTGCCAGTTCTCCGGTTTGAGGTACTGTCACCGTGAAGCCCCAGCCGTAGACCCCTCCGTACCACCGCCCGCCACAGGGGGATCCTACCACCCCGTCGGTACCCACAATGGTGGGGATGATGCCATTGTTGGCCCGGGTTCGTTCCACCCACTGATCCATGTAGCGGACAATCCAATCCCGGTACCTGGCTTCGCCTTCCAGCATGAAGGCATTCAGCATCAGGGTGGTGATGCCAAAATTGAGGGGACTGTCTCCGTCAACATCATTGTATTCCTCGAAGTGCGCCAGCATCTGTTCATAGCTGGCTTCGCCATGGCCGGGCCGGAAGCGTCCCTCAATTTCGATCGGATCCCCCGCCCAGTCCAACGCTGTGGCCTTGCGCAGCAGGGGACCGCGGCTGCCATTGAACATGCTGCGTACAAGCCCACGTTCGGCATCAAAGTTGTCAGCACCGGGTTCTTCCCCCAAGTAGAAGCCGGCAAACCGCCGGGTACGCCGCCTGAATTCGCGGTTGTCCGGATCACTCAGGCCCTCCAGAAAAAAGGCGCTGTACCCTTCCCCGTTGTGGAACCAGTCGAACATGACCGGAAATTCCTTGTAATACATGCCGTCGCGGGCGAAGGGAACTTCCACTGTCTTGGCTTCGGTATACTGCCGCAGATGCCCTTCCCAGCCATGCCGGTACAGATCCAGCATATAGTCGGGCGCACCCAGGGCATGGAGCATAGTCCAATTCAGGAGATTTTCCGCGGCATCGTCCGGCCCGTCATCCCCGCCCCAGCGGGGTACACAGCGCAAGTAGCCCCGTTCATCGAAATATTTGGCATGGAAATGGCGACAGGCTTCACTGGATTCCTGCAACAGGCAACGCTGCAACAGGGCCCAGTGGGGTGCGTCTACAGGTTTGTCCATGACTACTTGCATGATCTTCTCTGTCTCCGAATTACTTGTCCTGACATCCATAACAGAACGCAGGCTGCAGTCCTTGTCTGGGCAACCCCAAATCCCGTCAGAACACCCGATCCAGCTCGCCCACCGGAATTTCGATCAGAGTGTGCCGATCCTGTTGCAGCGCCTGTGTCAGCGTCTGCCCCAGTTCCTCAGCATCGTGCGCCTTGTACCCTTGGGCACCGTAGGTCCGGGCCAGGGCCGCAAAATCCGGATTGTGCAACCGGGTCCCAATCACCCGCATGTCGAACTGTTCCTTCTGGGCCCTGAGGACGTTGCCATAAGCATTGTCGTTGAAGACCAGCACCACGGCATGAATCCCGTGCTGTACGGCCGTGGCCATCGCCCCGGAACAGTAGCCGAAGCCACCATCACCCGATATTGCCACCACCGGGCGGTCCGGAGCGGCCAGCTTGGCGCCCAGGGACAGGAGATACGCAGCCCCCAACGTGATTTGGGACGAGGCAGTCAGCAGGCGGCCGGGTGGATCCAGAAACAGGTAGTTGCGGCTGTAATAACCCATCTGGTTCATGCCCTGCAGGAAAATGGTGTCAGGGGGAGATGCTTCCCGAATGGCCTGCATGAAGCCCCACTGGGGCTGGAGCTGTTGTGCGGGATCCCAGCGCTGGGCCTTGAGGGCCGCCAGTTCCGGGCTTGCTGCTGCCGGAGGTCGTTGGGGCCTGTCAGTCAGGGCATCATGGATGGCCTGCAGTGTCACCCGGGCATCCCCTTCCAGCGTGAGTACATCATCGTCGGCTCGGGCATGAATCGCCGGATCAATATCAACCTGGATAACCTGCATGGGAAACCCCTTGAAATCGTGGCCCATGCCAATGGCCAGCACCAGGTCACGCGTGTGAATCCAGTCCCGCAACGGCGTGTAGCGCATCTCGGCCGCACCCAGTCCCAAGGGATGACTGTCACCCACAATGCCTTTCCCGCGACGGCTGGAGACCACGGGTATGTCATGCGCGGTAGCAAACTCGCGTATCAAGGTCTCAGCACCGGAACGAAAAACACCAGAACCCACCCATAGAAGAGGCTTGCGTGCCTGTCGCAACCAGGCCACGGCCTGCGTCACATCTGGAGCAGATCGGCGTTCGCCGGTAACGGGTCCGTCCGGCAGTTCGACCCCATCCACTGCGGCCAGCACCCGGGATGGCACTACCAGCCCTACGGGCCGCGGACGTCCTGACAACATCTGTCGATAGGCCTCCTGCACTGCAGCCGGAATCTCGGCCACGGCGTCCACCTGGACAGCCCACTTGGTCATGGTCTGCAGCGTACGCAGTTCCAGTTGATTCTGGCGCAGAACCGGATCGGAATTGACGCTGGTCACCAGCAGCACCGGAGATGAATTGGCGAAAGCCGACGCCAAGCCGGCACTGGCATAAAGCAGTCCGGGACCCGGCACCACCAGCGCCACGGCCGGCTTGCCCGCAATCTGGGCGTAGGCGTCGGCCATAAAGGTGGTTTCCTGCTCATTGCGTGTGGATACATAGCGAATGGACGGATGTCGATACAGGGCATCCACTGCTTCGTATTGGCCTGCGCCGGGCACACCAAACACGATATCCGTGCCCATGCGTGCCAGAGCGTGCATCAGGGCCTGGCCCCCATTCATGCGTTGCATACTGTTCCTCCCTCATGATTGATTCCCGGGTGGCGTCCGCCAGAGCCAGCTGGCGGAACTGTTTCACACGATGCAGGGTCACCAGATTGGTGTCATGCAGGTTCCTGCCTCCTCGCGCCGCACGGGACAGCACCAGCAGATCGTCACCCGTATCAGAACCGGGACATAGCTGGCAACATAGCTGTCCTGCTGCAGTTGAGGCGGCACATCCGGAAAGGACAACTGTCGGCCAGAAGGGCGCGCAGAACTCCGCCTGATCCGTGACCACTGCCTGCTTGCAGGGCAGCCTACACCGACTGCGGCTGATGGCCTGGGCCGTCTGTGAAGCCACCACCGAGAGGTCCTGGGTGAGGGTCCCGGGTATCCCTCATCCACTATGAACACAGTCAGGTCCTGTGCTACCTGCAACACAGGAGCTCCAGACACTCCCATGGTACATCCACCAACATACGTCGGATCATGTCCTGGCTCCTGTTGCTTGACCGCTGGCCTCCGGCACTTGCCAGTTGGATCCCTCTCCACAGGATTTTGGCATGCACATCACAAAATACAAAGTGCGGCTGAGCACCATGCGGCTTTGCAGACAGGCCCTGCGCTTCCTGTCTGCAACGTATCCACATATTCCCCAAGACTGTCGCCGTTGCTCCAGTCTCATCACAGTGCCCGTTGGGCAGCGGGTTATGCAAGTTCTGGCCATCAGCTCTCATGTGCCTGGAGTATGATCTACAATATCAGACAATTCCTCTGCCCGCATTTATGCCGAACTGGACAATGACAGCTACCCCTTTGACCACAGCGGTCGCCGTGGCGCCTGCCTTGTATGACACTCTCTTTCCGCCCGCTAATCATGAGGCCCTGGCCCGGTTGGCTGTCCTCAAGTTTCAGGAACAGGATGAGCGGCTCTCCCAGGATGACCTGATCGATCTCATCCAGGGCTGTGAAACCGTAATTTCCGGCTGGGGCACCCCTCCCTTTAGCGCTGAAGTGCTGGATGCCGCTCCCGAACTCAAAATGATCGCCCACTCGGCCGGCACCATCAAAAGACTGTTGCCCCCTGTAGTCTTCGAGCGCGGTATCAAGGTGGTGCATGCGGCTTCGGCCATAGCCCCAGCTGTTGCGGAAATGACGATTCTGCTGATGCTGATGTGCCGCCGCGACGTCCACAAGCTGAACCAGCAAATGAAAGAGGGCGTACAATGGCCACGGCAGGGCGTACAGGGCCATGAACTGGCCGGCTCCCGGGTAGGTGTAATTGGCGCAGGTCATACCGGGCGCAACGTCATCCGTCTTCTCCACGCCTTTGCAGCAGAAATCTGGGTCTACGATCCCTATCTGACGCCCGAAAGGGCCCGTGAGCTGGATGTACAGCCCAAAGCCCTGGCCGATATCATGGCCCAGTGCCCCATCATCACAGTCCAGGCCCCACCCACTGAGGAAACGCGCAACATGATCAGCCGCGACATGCTGGATCAAATTCAGGATGGGGCTCTCTTCATCAATACCGCCCGCTCACATGTCGTGGACGCTGACGCCCTGTACGAGTCGCTGCAGGAAAACCGCTATCAGGCTGCCCTGGACGTGTTCGACACGGAACCTCTGCCCCTGGACAGCCGCCTGCGGGATCTGCCCAACGTAACCCTGACGCCGCATACCGCCGGCCAAACCCATAATGCCCGTGTCCGCCAGGGCGCCCTGGTGATCGAACAACTGCAGCTGTACGCGCGCGGCGAACCCCTGACCGCCGAGGTAACCCAAGACATGCTCACCACCATGGCCTGAGCGGCAACTATGAAAATCACCCTGAAACAGCAGACCCTGAAGGCCAATGCCCAAGGCATGGCCACTTGGTATACGCAGGTGCAAGAGCTGCAACTGGAGCCGGACCGCTGTGCCATCATTGTGTGTGACGTGTGGGATCGTCACTGGTGCCGCGGTGCGGAAGTGCGCCTGAATGCCCTGATCCCCCGCATGGAGCAGACTCTGGCGGCGGCACGCACGCACGGCATGCATATTGTGCATGCACCCAGTGACACGCTGGATTTCTACGCTGATTCACCCGCCCGGGCCCGTATCCTGAACGCTTCCGCCGTGGCACTGCCGGACGAGTTGGTCATGCCGGACCCGCCCCTGCCCATCGATGACTCGGACCAGGGTTCCGATACCGGGGAAACCGAAGCCCGCAAGGTCTGGTCCCGGCAACATCCCGGTATCACCATCGATCCGCACAGGGATGTGATCTCTGATCAGGGTCCGGAAATCTATCGCTGGCTGTCTTGCCTGCAGACGGATTGGGTGTTTATCATGGGGGTCCATACCAACATGTGCATACTGCATCGCACCTTTGGCATCAAGCAGATGGTGCGCTGGGGCGTCAACATCGCGCTGGTCCGGGACCTGACCGACAGCATGTACAATCCGGCCCGGGCACCGTACGTTTCGCATGCAGACGGCACCAATCTGGTCGTCGGGTATATAGAAAAGTTTTGGTGTCCCACTACACTTAGCCAGTACTTGCATGGTCTCTAGTTTTGTCCACCCTTGATCCCGCCGGATCCGCACATCACCAATAGGAAGCGTTATGCCCACTGGAACCTCGAATCAAGTCATCGCCGGCTGCGGCTGTCACCACATTGCCCTGCAGACCCGGGACTGGAATGCCTCCCTCAAGCTGTACCGGGACGTATTGGGCATGCCCGTCGTCGCCCAGTTCGGCTCGCCGGAACGCAAGGTCTGGCTCCTCGACATGGGCGACGGCAGTCACATGGAACTCTTTGAGCCCACAGCCGAGACCCCTGCTCCCGACGCGACGGCCCCCAACGATCCCATTTTCCACTTTGCCCTGGCCACCACCGACACCTTGGCCAGCACGGAAATTGTCCGGAATGCCGGCTATGAGATCACGGTAGAACCCAGAACCGTGGAACTGGGGGACATGACCGTCACCCTCTCTTTCTTCAAGGGCCCCTGCGGCGAAGAAGTGGAATTCTTTCAGGTGCACTGATCGGCTTCCCGCCCACTGACCGGGGTATGGCGCCAGACTGGCTCATCCGGGACAGCCTGCTACCCGGAGGCAGGAGAACAAGGCAGGCTGGAAGTACCGGCCAGCCTGCCGGAGGCCCCGGACACGCGTCATGGATGCGATCAACGCCCTGAGTTCACCTGTACCACCGGTTGAAGCCAGTACCCGGCTGTTTGTACAGGGACCTTACGGCACCGGCAAGACCGGCTTGGCCCTGCAGCGGCTGGCCTGGCTGCAGCGGCAATTTCCGGACAGCGGTTTTGCGCCCACAGTCATCGTACCGTCCCATTACATTGTGCAGGAGTACCGTACACGTCTGGCGGGCTTGGTCAACCAGGCCGGCGTACCTGTCCGTGTACTGACCTTCAATGCCCTGGCCCGCGAAGCGGTAGATCTGGCCTGGCCGGCCATTGCCGCCGCAGCCGGTTTTCAGAACCCAGGTCAGGAACCTGTTTTCCTGAATCTGGAGACATCGCAGTACGTGCTGTCGGACTGGGTAACCGACATGGTGCGCAACGGCCAGTTTGAAGCCCTGTTCCAAAACCTGCACTTTGAACCCAGTCGCCTGATCAGCCAGATTCTGGACAATCTGGCCAAGGCATCCCTCTACCGGTACACGCTGAACGACACCTACAAGCGGCTGGTGGACGCCTTGCCGGTGGACAGTCACCGCCAGGGCATCGTCAACTCCTACCGCCATGCCCTGCGGATCAGCCGGCGCTTTCGGCGCCATTGCCTGGAACATGGCCTGGTAGACCAAAGTCTGCTGTACGAGCTCTTTTACCGGATTCTGGAAGACGAGTCCCTGTTTGCCCAGTTGCTGCTGGCGCCTTGCCGCCACGTGATTGTGGAAAATTGCGAGGAGCAAATCTACGCCTGCCACCGTATGCTGCAGGTCCTGATCCCGCGTACCGCTTCCTGTCTGTGCCTGTCGGATGCAGATGCGGGCCTGCGCTACTTTCTGGGTGCCTATCCCGAAGGTGTAGCCGCCATCGCCCGGCTGTGCTCGCACCGCTATGCCCTTCAGCCTCTGGCTGATACGGGGCGCACCCGACTGGAGACCAACCTCAGAACCATCATTGACCCGCAGCCCCTGTTCGCCATGCCCGCGGCCCATTGTGAGCATGCGGTGCCTGTTCACCGGCACGGTCCACTGGATCTGGCAAGGGGGCATCCGGACGACTTCTTCCACATCGAATTGAAAGAGCATCACGCCGAAAGCCTGATCTGGGTTGCGGATCAGATCCAGCACCTGATCCGGAATGAAAACGTCACCCCTTCGCAGATTGTGCTGCTGGCCCCCAATGTCCCCAATGCCCTGCGCTTTGTCCTGCAGCAGCTGTTGCGCCAGCGGGACATCAAGCTGTATTCCCACCGGCCCAGCCGGCGACTGGAAGAAGAACCCGCCACCCTTGCCCTGCTGGAACTGGCCTGTATGGCCCATCCGCATTGGGACATATCGCCGGACGAAATCAAGGATGAAATCAAGCGGCGGATTGTGTTGCTGATGTCGATCGAAGGTCTCGAGGGCTGGCGCGGCCCCTTGTTGTCTCATGACTGGGGACCGAAAATGTCCTACCGGTTTCTGGAGAAACGGCAGTCCTTCCAGGATCGTGTCGAAATCAGCAATGGCCTCCGTTACGATCGGCTGCGTGCCTGGCTGCAATCCTACCAGCTCGAAGAACAGCATTATTCGCTCGATCTGTTTTGGGCCCGGCTCTTTGACGAAGTCCTGGGGAAAAAGGGCTTTCGGTTTGCCACGGATGCAGATGCCTCGCGGGTGGCACGCCAGCTGATGCGCTCTGCACAGTCCTATCGCCAGATCACCGAAGCCTATGGCATCCCCCTGGCAAGCATGTCGCTGCAGCACGATCCAGGCCAGGATTATGCAAAGTCGGTACAGGCAGGCCTGCTGGGCAATTTGTATCTGCCCGCGGAAGGACCACCGGTCGACGCGGTAGAGCTGGCCCCTGTTTATTCTTTCATCATGCAGAATCGCACGGTCCAGCACCAGTTTTGGCTGGAAGTCAACGGCATGGCCTGGGGCCAGCGGCTGCATCAGCCCCTGACCCAACCCTTCGTCCTGTCCCCGTCCTGGCAGGGCCGGGGCTGGACAGACACCCAGGAACAGCAGGTACTGCACTGGTATCTGCACGTCCTGATGGCCGGACTGCTGCGCCGTACCCGCAACCGGGTGCACATCGGTCTCAGTACGTTTGGCGTCCGGGGCACGGAACAGAAAGGAACGCTGCTCCGCGTTCTCAACCAGTTGCTGATGCAGGCCGCCGCCCGGAAGGCCACAGCTGCCTGAGCGTGAGCGATGCGGGGCGGGCTTGCGGGTATCCGGGCAGCTCTGCCGGATGCCCGGTCCCAAGCTGCGGGAAGCAAATCAGAACAGGTCTTTAGGGTCACACGTATGCCTGTGCTACACTCATTTTGCCCCTTTCATGCAATCTGATTCCGGGAGCGAAGATACATGCATCCATCACCGGTACCCGTAGACCTGCAGAAACCCTTGCCTTTGAACCGAGCCCAGGTTGACGCCTACCGGGAGAATGGTTTTCTGGTGTTGCCTGACGCGCTGACCCCGCTGGAACTGGAGGAACTGCGAGTGGAGGCCACTGCGATCTGCCGTGGCGATCGGGGTGAAGTGGATGGAGTCGAACCGGCGGCACCGGCAGAACCGGAAGAAGAGGTGCTGCGGCGTTACCTGTGCATTCATTTCCCGCACAAGATATCCTCTGTCATGACGGCGTACCTGGGCCATCCGGCCATTGCCGGCAGTCTGCAGCAGCTGATTGGGCCCAACGTGAAGTGCATGCAGTCCATGCTGTTCATCAAGGCCACCGGCAAACCGGGCCAGGCCTGGCATCAGGACGAATTCTTCATCCCTACCCGCGACTGTTCCCTGAACGCCGCGTGGATTGCCATGGATGACGCCAACCAGGAGAACGGCTGCCTGTGGGTTATCCCGGGCTCCCACCGGGATCGCCTCATTTGGCCCCAGCGTGAACACGACGATCGGCGTTTCGACTGCACGGGTGAAGCCTTTCAGTTTCCCTATGCCGACAGCGACGCCATACCCGTTGAAGTGACAGCCGGCAGCGTCGTGTTCTTCAACGGTTACCTGTTGCACCGTTCGTTCCCCAACCGCGCCGCCAGTGGGTACCGGCGGGTACTGGTCAATCACTACATGAGTGCCGAGAGTCTCCTGCCCTGGTTCCTGCCCCGTGAGGGCGAGCATCAGGGCATCAATGACTTTCGGGACATCGTCATGATCGCCGGCCAAGATCCCTATGCCTGGAAAGGCATCGAGAATCGCACCGCGCCCAAAGTCCGTCCCAGTGGCGAGGGCGGGTGTGTGAAGCAAGCAGACAAGTCCAAGACCTGATCATGTCCTCAGTGGCCGCTTACTGGAACGAACGGTATACCCGGGGTGCCACCCCCTGGGACTCCGGAATCACACCGCCCGAAGTGGAAACCTTCTGGCGGGATCACCGCTCCTGCTTCGTGGACGACGACGTAGTGCTGGATCTGGGGTGCGGCACCCTCACCAACCTGCAATTCCTGGCCCGCCAGCAACTGTATGCCTACGGAATGGATGCATCCTTCATCGCCTTGCAGCGCGGACGGGCCAAACTGACGGACAGCCGTGCAGAGGGACATTGTCTGAGCGCGCTGGTGGGAGACGTGACACGACTGCCTTACAGGAACCAGCTGGCACGCTACATCCTGGATCTGGGATGCCTGCACACCCTGGAATGGCCCCAGCGTACAGCCTACGTGGAGGAATTGCGCCGTGTCCTGGTGCCACAGGGGTATTTCCACCTGTTTTGCTTCCAGCGCGTGGCTCCGGCAGAAGCACTGCCGCCCGACGAGCGTCGTTTCTTCTTGCCCGGCGAGCTGGATCAACTGTTCAGTGAGCAGTTCACTGTCGTGTCCGAGGACATAGATACTGAACCCCAAGAGGGTCGGGTCGGCGTTTGGCGCCTCATGCAACTGCACTGACGCCGGCTGTCGCTCGCAACCCGGTTTGCACCCTGCCTCTCCCCGTGCCCGGTCTCTGCGCTCTATCCAGTCTTTTGCCTCTGCATTCCACTCTTTATGTCTACTCCGGATCCGCGCTTGCGCCTTGAGCAACACCTGGATACCCTGTACCGGACAACCGCCCGGCAATTCCCCTGTGACACTGCGGACCGGGAGTCGTTCCTGGCCTGGCAAGCCGATGCCCGTAGCCGTGTCCGGGATTTGCTGGGCATCGGCAACCTGCCAGAGCTGCAGGTTGTGAACCAGGTCCTGCAACAAAGCCGGGACTGTGGCGCCTATACCGAAGAAAAGTGGGCGATCACTACGGATGAAGAGGTGGTCATACCCCTGTATTTTCTGATTCCGCACAGTCCGGGGCCCTTCCCCGCCCTCCTCGTATTTCATGGCCACAATCCGTCGGTACAGTACATTCTCGGTCATTACCCTGACGAGGAAACAGCCCGCCGACAGCGTGTCCTGGATGACAATTACGCCCAGCGCCTGGCGGAGCTGGGCTATCTCGTGTGTGCCGTGGAGCAGCGCAGTTTTGGTGAAAGACTGTCCCATTTCGATGACCGCACCCCCCATCCCAATTCCTGCCGGCACCAGGCATTCTTTTACCAGATGATGGGCCGCACGGTAGTAGGGGAACGCTGCCGGGATGGCATGGTGGGTCTGGAATTGCTGCGGCAGCGGACTGATGTTTTGCCCGAACGAATTGGCGTCACAGGCTGTTCCGGGGGTGGTACCGTCACCCTGTGGCTGGGTGCCATTGAGCCAGGTTTGCAGGTTGTCGTGCCGGGCAACTATTTCTGTTCCTTCCGGGCTTCCATCATGGATCTCCGGCATTGCGAATGCAATTATGTGCCCGGTGCAGCCCGTCTTTTTGAAATGGGTGACATTGCTGCCTTGACGGCACCACGCCCGTTTCTGGCCATTCAGGGCATCTTCGATGATATCTTCCCGGTGGAGGCCGCACGCCAGGAGTTCGTCACCGTAGCCCGGGCCTATGCCTGCCTGGACGTTCCGGAACGCTGCGCGATGGTCGAAAGACCTACCGGTCACGCGTACAGCGTGCAGGCTGCCCAGGCATTCTTCACACAGTGGCTCTAAGGCGGTCGTCCGTGCTGACAATCACGCCTTTCATACTGCCTGTCGCCGGGCCCGGAACAGGGAATCCGCCGCTGGACTTCATCCCG
Organism: Caldilineaceae bacterium; assembly: GCA_965200385.1. Classification (GTDB taxonomy): domain Bacteria; phylum Chloroflexota; class Anaerolineae; order Caldilineales; family Caldilineaceae; genus Bin34. Next base: position 1,257,660 of record OZ241342.1, on the reverse strand, counting down.
CACGGCATCCGATCTGCACTCATGGCTACCACACAAGGCAAGTTTCATGTCGTACCCGGATCCGCTTTTTGGGCTTAGTCATCACCTGAACCGGCTGTACGAGGCCGCACCACGCCCCCTGCAGCTGCAAGCCTCTACACCGGATGAGTTCCACGCCTGGCAGACAACCGCCAGGGAACACATAAGGATGCTGCTCGGCATCGCGGATCTGTCCTGTCCACGCATTGTGGAACATGAGTGCCTGGGGCGTTGGGACCATGACACATACACCGAAGAGAAACATCTGGTGTCTACGGACGAAGGGATTGCCCTTCCCCTGTACCTGCTGGTGCCACGGGAGAGAGCCACGGACAGGACCATCATGGTCTTTCACGGCCACACGCCTTCCGTGCATTACGTCCTGGGCCACTTTCCCGACGCGGAAACGGCAATGGACTACCGGGGCCGTCACGGCAATTATGCGCAGCGCCTGGTCCAGGCGGGATACCTGGTCTGTGCCGTGGAGCAGCGCAGTTTCGGGGAACGGCAGTCAAGCACCGAAGCCCTGCGCCAGCGTCCCAATTCCTGTCGGCACCAGGCGTTCTTCTATCAGATGCTGGGGCGGACCATGGTGGGTGAGCGCTGCCGAGATGGCATGGTCGCTCTGGATTTCATGCAGGTGCATTCCGGTTTCGCCATCCACCGGGTAGGCATCACCGGCAATTCGGGGGGTGGTACCACTACCTTGTGGCTGGCGGCCCTGGACGAGCGTTTTCAGGTCGTCGTACCCGGCAGTTATTTCTGCAGTTTCAAGGCATCCCTGATGGACATCAATCATTGCGAATGCAATTATGTGCCCGGGATCACCGCTGCCATGGAAATGGGGGATGTAGCAGCCTTGATCGCACCCCGTCCGCTACGGTTCGTACAGGGTGTTCATGATCCGATTTTCCCGTTCGCGGCCACACAAGAGCAGTTTGCGACAGTCGCCTCGGCCTATCAGACTCTGGACGTCCGGGAGAAGCTGGATCTGGCCGCATTTCCAACAGGGCACGCTTACCACGTACCGTTTGCCGTAGACTGGTTCGATCGCTGGCTGTAGATGTCAAGCCTGCAGGGTGGCATGGACACACAGTCGCGGTGGAGCTTGTGCACGCGGTCGGCCTCACCAGAAGCCGTGCGTCGTTATGCAAGGGAGGCGACAAACCGTGAAATTCCGGCTTTTAACAACAGTGCGCACAAGGCTGCTTCCGGGACGCCTGTTGTCATTGGCCCCCATAGATCCCTGGACTGACTCAGTTTCCATGCATGCGCGGAGTCTGTCCTCTGTCCCCTTGGCACCACTGTCTGTCAAGCCTGCTGCCTGACTGGAAAAGGCCATCCTATCGGCTTCCGGCGACCTTTTTGGTCCCTGTGCGATTTGATCCCCAGTCGGCGCAGGCCGTCCACCGGGAGCCCACTGCCAGGCCCGGCGCACCAGCCCACCAGGTATGGCCGCAGGCCCGGGCCAACGCCGCAATGGAAGCGATCATGCCCTGCATCGGCGTGACCAGGGCCGCCTTGATCAGCGCCGGGTCGTACAGGGCCAGTAAGGCCGGGGCCGGCAGCGGCGTGACATGGGTGTGAGTGGTGATCTGTCCCGGGACCACCGCAGCCGTCCGCTTGCGCAGCCCGTGCCGACGCACCTGTGTCAAACCCAAGCACACGTTCCGCCGATCCATCCCCGTATACGCCGCCAGTTACACAACCGAAAGCCACATGGGCTAAAAGCGCAGGGGCGCTACCGCGTCGGTGGTGCCAGGATCGCCAGCTCCACGAACAGTCTGCGACCTTGGTACTGGCTGCTCTGGAGCTGTTTGGCGTGTACAACTACGATCTGTCGCCCATCCTGTGCGGTACGTATGTCTCCCGTAGGTCATAAAGACCAAGGATGAAAGTGCTAGAGGATGCCACTGGGCAAGGCCCCATCGTGTTCTGCCTGAGTGGGTCATCCGGGCCTCAACGCGGTGGATGGTCCACCCGCCCACCGCTGGCGCCGCTGCCGTGCACCAGGGAGGCACGAGTCTGGTGGCCCAGGCTGCGGTAGCTGTCCAACAGGGTGGATGCCGCCACGGGCCGTGCGTCCGGATGGAGCTGCGCGTGGGCCCACAGACGGTAGCACATGCCTGGGGCCTCCTCCCGGATACCGAGGAGCAGGGTCCCCGGTACCAGCCTGTCCAGGGTGTCCACGTCCCAAATCCGGCCCCGGGGCAGGGCAGCCAGGGCTTCCCGCGAACCGTGGTAGAGGAGCCGGCCACGCTGCAGCACAGCGACATGGGAGCAGATCTGTGCGATGTCCTCGATAATGGGGGTCGCCAGGACAATCAGACAGTGTTCGGCCAGGGCCGCCAGGAGATTACGCAGGTATTCACGCTCTTCCGGGAGCTCCTCCCGATACAGGCCAGCGACAGGATCGTCCAACAGCAGAACCCGGGGCTGGCCCAACAGGGCTTGCGCCAGACCGACCCGCTGTTGCATGGCGACCGACAGGGTACTGATGCGCCTGCGCGCCACCCGGGTCAGGTGCACAGCCGCCAGGACCCGGGACACTTCCAGGCGGATGGCCCGGGCCTCCAGTTCCTTCAGCGTCGCGGCATAGGTCAGAAATGCCTGGCATGTCAGCTCGCCATACAGTTGGCAGGCCTGGGGGACAAGTAACCCGATTGCCGCCGCAGCGGTTGGTGGTGTTGCCGTTGCGTGACATCCAGCCCCAGGACGTGCAAGGAACCCCGGGCGGGCTGCGCCAGCGTCGCGCACAGGCGGAGGAAGGTGGTCTTGCCCGCCCCGTGGGGCCCAGCAGGCCGTTGACCGTACCGGTCTTCAGGACCGGGGACAGATCATGCAGTGACGTGCCTCCCCGGGGGAACCGGTAGCTCAGGTTACGGGCGGTGATGTCCATGGCGTCTCATTCTCGGAAGACAGGACTGCTGCACGTTGTGGCATACAGGGCGGGCTCTTCCCCGACCAGTTCGGTCACGAGATGCCAGATCTCGGCATCCACAGGCTGGGGGCTGCCCATGGGGTGGCGTGTCCACATGAGGTTCACCCAATCCCGCAGAAAATCCTGGCCGTGTCTTGCCACCAGGTCGTGCATGGTCAGGAGGTAACGGGCTATGGCACAGGTGTCATCCAGCCGGGAAAACGTAAACGTCCCCCCATCCATATCCTTAAACTGGCGCGGAACCCACGCGGGCACGTTTGTGGCATCGAAGGCCACCTCGCGCCAGTGTGCCCACTCCTCATCGTTCAGCCCGTCGATGTCGCCGGTCACATAATAGGTCAGGGCCAAAGCCAGAGCCCGCCGCAAGGGGGGAACGTAACCGCAACGCGTAGAGGAGGGATACACACAGTAGTCAAGGGCGACGGGCCGCCCGTGGAGGGCCTGCGGATTCCTGAGGATGTTGTAGTCCACGTCCACTGCACACAGATGGCTGTTGGGGGTACCCCCATCCATGCAGGACAGGGATTGTTCCCGAAACAGGCCGCGCGCGGAAATGGGGTGGGCTGCCAGGCTATCTGTTCCCGTAACCAGCTTTCCGTCACCAGCACGGCCAGGTGGAGCCCGTCCGTGTCGTATGCGGAGCCCGGTTCGGCGGGCGCGGCCACCCAGGGAGAGGCCAGATGTACACGTTGCTCGAAGGGGAAATAGGCTACATGGCTGTAGGCGGCAGGCTGGCCCTGCCACGAAGCCAGACGCTCTGTGATGTCCAGAATCCGGGTTGCATCTGCCAGCGCGCTCTGGTCCTGCCGTGAGCCGGCAAACACCGACCATTGGTCACCCAGCGGGTGCTCCCGATAGTCACCAGCCAGAAGCAATAGGGAGGGTGGGGATCCCTGCCAGGTATACTGGAGCCGCGCGCCCTCCTCCCGGTCCGGGCCCGGGGGATACACGATGACGTCGTACAGGTCGGGCGGCAGACTGATTTCGAGATAATGGTCCTGTGCGGCGACCTGCAGCTGGCTGGTACTGGGCCAAATCAGCCAGTCGCTGTCACGAAACCATTGCAGCGTCGTCCGGTCGGCGTAGCTCACCGTCTCCCGGATGTATTGATTGATCTGCGCTCCACTACCGGGATATTCCAGGCAGGAGCATAATCCTCCCGCAACAGCACGGGCCAGCCGGCGTAGGTGATCACCAAGTCCTAAGGGAGATGCAGCGCTGTGGCTTGCCGACAGCGTGGGCAGCGCCAGGCGGACAATCTCACCTTGCCGCTGCCAGGGCAGGGGCTGTCCCGCCAGCGCTGCCCTCTCTATCTGCAGACCCGGATTGAGCGTCAATTCCAAATCCTGCACCTGTCGGTCCGGGTCCAGGGACAGCACCAGATGGGCTTCGATCTGCAAACGGTGCGCATCCAGCCGGGCGACATGACGGGCCGTCTGCACGGTCCACCAATCCGCCTGGGTGATGACGGAGGCAGGCACAGTATGGTTGTGCCCCTGCCGGCTGTGCCCGATGACGGCCAACCCGACCAAGCCCAGGCTGCTCCTACCCACCCCTGCAGGGGATGGCTCGGTAACATGAGGCTCCGCCGCCCACGGATAGACCCAAAGACCGGTATGCCAGCCCAGCGTACAGGAAAAGGAGCCAGAGGGCAATGCGGTAGTCAGGCACAATACCGGTGATGTCATTGAGCGTCAGGGTTTCAAGACTTGCGCTCTACCCATGCAGGAGGGTCAAGCCGGGCCTCCCCACCAGGCTCAGAAAATACACCGGCACGGCGGTGATGGCCAAGCCGGCAACGATCAGGGACTGCCGCAGGAACAGGGCCAGAGTACACACGACCAGGGTCTGTGACAAGGCCGCCAGGGCGACCAGCGACCACAGGGGCAGCACAAGGGGACGGATCTGTACCCAGTGCCAGCGTTGTGCCAGGATGCCGCCTAGCAGGACAGCCGTTATGACCAGGGTCACCAAGGCCACCATGAGCAGAATGTAGACCACGGCCCGTGCGGCTACGGCCTGGGTCCAGGGGAAAGGCGTGTGCCAGAACCAGTCACGCCGGACCGAGGCCTCCCGGGTGAAGGCAGGAGCAAGGTAGACGGCCTGCAGGGGCAGCAGCAGAATAATGACGTTGGAAAGGGCGAGCGGAATAAGGTCCAAATACCACAGGCGGGCTTCATAGCCGGTGAACAGACTGACCAGCAGGAGCACGATGGGCAGCGGGAGCAGCCAGATCCCTTTGCGGCGCATGGCTATGCGCATTTCCAGCCGCATCAGGTGTGTCAAACTCAGCATGCAGGCACCTGAGCATGGCTTCTCATGTACATTGTCTGGCAGGGTAGGCGCATGTCATGCCTGGGGGTTTTATGAGGATCCCGGTTCGTGGGCGCATCTTTAAGGAATGGGCGTTCCGGATGGAAGCAATCTCTTTCCCAAGCGTAACGCGCTGCAAAATAGAAAACCTTGTCCTAAGCCCGGTTATGTTGCCAGTTTAGGATAGTATATCAGTTTGTGGCCTTGGGGAATCCGCACGCACTCAGGACCAGCAACAGTCATCACAGCCACACAGAACTAGCCCCACGGCATCCTGCAAGGCATGACGGCAGTCGCACAGCACGTGGGATCGGTGATCCGTTGTGGGCCGGGTGCTTTGTGAAAAGTGTTGTCCGTTGCGTCTGTCGGCTTGTGTTGTGCATCTTGGGCCTGTAAGAGCCTGCCCGGACGTGATCGGATCTGTGGCGAACGGGGCTTCAGATGGGCATGGGTGTGGGCAGGTGATGTTCCGGCTTGCTTGCATCTTGCTGTCATGCATGCCCAGGATGGTCCATAAGAAGGGGGACTATATACGTACCCACACCCCGCCCGCAGGCCGCGATGCTTTACCGTATACATTTTCAGGTTTCACAGGCCAGCCTACGCTGCCACCTCCACCTGCAGCTGCGCCGTCCCCGAAGGCCATGTTCTTGCCTAACCATTTGTCCCAGATGTTCAAAGCCGCGTTTACATCAGCGTTCTTTTCAACATCACATTTACCGCAATGGTAAACAGACTGGGATTTCCGGTTGGCTTTGCGTACAACCCCACAGTTGTGACAACGTTGTGACGTGTACTTGGGATCTATCTTTTCCGTATAAGTCTTGTAAGTCATATACCGTTCCAACCGTCCCCATCCGCTACGCAAGATAGCACGATGCAAGCCTCTCTTCTGGGCGACATTCTTGCCGGGTTTGTCCCTGGAGCCATGGGCACTCCGCGTCATACCCTGCATGTTCAAGTCCTCCAAGAGGACTAGATCGTGTATGTCAGCGATGGTACGGCTGGTCTGATGACACCAGTGCTTTATGACATGCCGTATCTCCCTGTACAACTTCTGAATACGTAGCTGGGTATGTTGCCAGCCGTTGCGCTTGTACTGTTGGCGGGACAATTTCTTCTGCAGTCTGTGCAGTTTGGCGTCAAGGAGCAACAGTGGCGGCAGTTCGTACATATCCCCCGTACTTAAGGCCACCTGCCCCACATTCCGCTCTATACCTACAGGATTAATAGGCTTGGCAGGTCTAGCCGGGCGTGTGTCCGGTATTTCATACAAGATGGACACATACCCGTTGCCCGCCTCATATTGGAACGTGGCCTGCTTGGGCTTACAACCAGCCTAGGGATTCTTGCCGATCAGCTTCACCCACCCAAGCTTGGGGCTGTAGATCTTCGGGCCCTTAACCTTGATATTACCGGGCACAGGAAACCTGGGCGTGTCCTTGCATTTCCGCTTCCAGACCGGTCGCCCTGCGCCACCCAAGAACCGCTTGTAGGCGTCCGACCAGTGTTGCATGGTGTAGCGCACCGTGTTTGATGGCAACGCGCCCAACCAGGGCAATGCCTGCTTGACTTGTACGTACAACTTGCACAGCGAGAAGAACGTGACGGATGGCTTATCGGCTTGGCCGGCCTTGTAGTCGTGCCCACTGCTTCTCACAGATTGCCAAGACGTCATTCCCTACCTTGCGCCAGGCCCCGCCGATCCGCATCATCTTGGCCTACTGGGCCTTGCTGCCCGGCCGCACACGCAAGGTAACGCCCCGGTAAACCATGGTCGCTTCTAGGTTCATACCCTATGCTACCTTGCCCTCGCCTGTCTGCTCTGCGGGGTGGGGGTACGTATATAGTCCCCTTAAGAAGCACCATCCTGGTACCGGGTGACTGCGACTCCATCCCGCGCCCCGGGCCATCGCGGCGAACAGGGCGTCGGGTGCGTCCTGCTGATCCCCGGATGTCATGCCTGCCGGGAATGTTGTGACAAATCGAGAGGCACGGTGTCGCGGGCCGGGGCCAGCATTAAACCGGGGCGTGAGGGCTCCAGAAAGGTGATGGCCTCATAGAAATCATCCAGGGACAAAAAGACACCTGTAGCCTCCGCCCAGCGGCGCATGCATTGGTTGCAGGCATGGGCCAAGACAAACTCTCAATGTGCCAACCCCACCTGTGTATGCGCAGGGTGCTGTGAAATCTCGTCCTGTCCATATCCCTTCCCCGTCACCGGCAAGCAGGATCCCAATCCCAGATCGCTGTTATAGCCCAAGGCATCTTCTAGCATGTGCAACTGCAGGAGACGGTCGGACATATCCTGTTCACCCCGTCTGCACGCCCAAGCGCAGGCCCTCACAACCACCACACTCACAGCCATCCGGGCAACCTATCCCCGTGCGCTTGTCTTTGGAAACAAAATGTGGCAACATCGTAGAAATGTTGTCACATTTTGATCATATGTATCATAAAACCTTGATTCGACTTTATTACTCAGATATAATTGGATTGTATCGTTGTGGACATTTATAACTTGGCAGTGCGTCGTTTTGAACCAAAGCAAGTGGATCTCAAACGTACACTGGGAGAGTAGAAGATGACCAGGCCAGCTATTGCGGTGAGGGAACTGAGCTACAGCTATGGTGATCACCTGGCCGTAGACAACATATCATTTGATGTAGCTGCAGGCGAAGTATTCGGGTTTCTGGGCCCTAACGGTGCAGGCAAGTCGACCACTGTACGATTGCTGACGGGACAGCTCACGCCCCAGACAGGTCGGGCCGAACTGCTGGGCATGGATATCGTTTCCCACCGGAAGAAGATACAGCAACAGATGGGCATCTCTTTTGAATCCACCAACCTGTATGAACAGCTGAATGCAGTGGAAAATCTCAATCTGTTTGCCAGGCTCTACAAAGTAACCAACTTTGATGCGCTGGCGCTCCTGGAGAAAGTTGGCCTCAGTGGTCGTGAGAAAGAGCATGTAGCCAAGTATTCCAAGGGTATGAAACAGCGTCTGATGATGGCACGCGCTTTGGTCAGCAGTCCTCCACTGCTATTTCTGGACGAACCTACGGATGGACTCGACCCGGTATCGACCCAAACCATACATGCATTGATTGAGGCCGCTACCCAGGAAGGCACAGCAGTATTTCTGACCACCCACGATATGGTGGAAGCGGACAAACTGTCCGATCGGGTGGCCTTCATCAACGAGGGCAAGATTGTCGCGCTGGACACTCCCGCCCAAATGAAACAGCGATTTGGATTGCGCGCGCTCAAGGTGGAAGTCAAGTTGGGCAATGGGACAACGGCACTGCGCGAAGTGCCTCTTGACGAAGACCAAACAGCCCAAACCGTGTATGACCTGTTCAAGAGTGAGCACATCCTGACGGTGCACAGTGAAGAGGCGACACTGGAAGACATATTTATCGACATCACGGGCAGGGGGCTCCAGGGATGATTGCCACGCTGATTGTGAATGACATCAAGCTCTTTTTCGGCAATCGGTTCTTCGCCGTCATTACGGGCATGGCACTCGTTCTCTACCTTGCCATTTATTTTTTGTTGCCCAACCAGGCGGATACATCTGTCGGTGTGGCGTTTTACATGGAAAACCCCGCGGTTACGCCGTGGTTAGGCCAATTGATCGCAGAGGAGAGCGATCTTGTGGCCTTCGCTTCGGAGGCCGCCATGCTGGCCGCTTTAGAGGACACGGATGATTTTTTTGTGGGGCTTTCCGTGCCTGCTGAGGCAGCCCAGGCGATCACGCGCGGAGAGAAGGCCACACTGCATGCCTTTTATGCCCCTGGTGTGCCTGCCGAAGCCAAGCAGATGTTCCATGACGTATTGCTTTTTTTGGCCAATGCCACCCAACCCGACATGATGGCCCGTTTGTCCCGCATAACAGATACGGAAGTCGTCTTGGGCCATGACCTTTTAGGCAAATCTCTCTCCATTCAGGATCGTTTCGTACCTCTGTTCCTGCTTGCCATGGTCATGACCGAGGTGCTGGGTCTGGCCACACTGATTATCCGGGAGATCGAGAGTGGCACCGTTCGTGCGCTTATCACGGGTCCTCTGCGTCTGCATGAGTTCTTTTTGGGCAAATTGGTGGTGGGACTGGTACTGACATTCGGTCAAGTACTGCTTTTTACCGTCATAACCGGCAAAATCGGCACATCACCCATCCTGCTGTTGACGACTCTGCTGCTGGGCAGTCTGATGATTGTAGGTGTCGCCTTCTTGATAGCCGCCATTTCCAGGAACAATATGTCTGTAATGGCCTGGGGGGTCTTGACCATGATCCTGTTCCTGGTTCCGGTCCTCTCCATCATGTTGCCGGGATTGGCTTCGGGCTGGATGGAAGTGGTGCCTTCTTATTACTTCGCCGATACTTTACATCGCATTTTGAATTTTGATGCGGGCTGGGCAGACGTCAGTCGTAGCCTGACTCTTCTGGCCGCTGTGGGTCTGGGTACCCTTGTCATTGGCAGTGCAGGGCTGAGGCAAAGATTCTGATGGATATACGATGCATCTGGATTCTGATGGGCAAGGAAGTCCGTCTGGGCGCCACCAATTTCATGAGCATTTACGCGCTTGTGGTGCCCGTGGTATTGAGCCTGCTGATCGCCCTCGTATTTGGCGACCTGTTCGCGCGAACGCCACGGCTGGGTATTTACGATGCCGGAGGCAATGAATCCCTGGTGCAGACCCTGATCGACCACCCGAGCATCAAGACCAGCCCTTACAGTTCCGAAGCAGCGCTGGCAGCAGCTGTGGGGCGCGGTACGGTCGAAATTGGTTTGAGCCTGACGGATGGTTTTGCCGATGCCCTGAAGAGCGGTGCGACGGAAGCGAATCTGACGGTCTATCGGTGGGGCGAAGCAGGCGCACGCAGCATTTTGCTCCTGGAATCGGTGATCACACGGACAATGGTGGAAGGCGGTGGCTATGCTTTCGATCAGTTGCCGGTCAGTGTTGACACCACACAATTGGGTCGCGCCAATACAGCCTCTTGGTCACAACGTCTCTTGCCCTTGCTCCTGCTCATGTCGATCGTCCTGAGCGGGCTTTTCATACCTGCTTCATCCCTGGTTGAAGAAAAGCAGAAGGGAACCCTGGTGGCTCTTACCACTACACCCACGTCCCTGCTGGACGTATATCTGGCGAAGACCTTGGTGGGTCTCGTTTTGAGTGGAATAATGGTTGTGATCATCCTGGTGCTGAACAGTTCGTTTGCCGGGCAATTGGGTCTGCTTTTCCTGGTGATTGCCCTTGGTAGCCTCATATCATCCATACTGGGTGTAATCCTGGGGTCCGTGTCCAGGGACATGGAAACGTTCATGGGCATCATCAAGGTTCTGGGTCTCGTGCTCTACGCACCGGGCATTTTGGAGATCTTTCCTCAAGTCCCCCATTGGATCGGCCGTATTTTTCCCACCTATTACATCATGCATCCCTTGCTTGAAATAAGCCAGAACGCTGCCCGCTTTGCCGACATTGCCCTGGACATGGCCATCCTTGTCGCTTTCATCGCCGTGCTGGTGTTTATTCTCACCCGCGTAATCCAGCAACAACAGGAGCAACTGGCTCTGGAAGGATGAGCGCGTGTCCAATGCAGCTCAGACTGGCTGGGCCAAGAACCCGCCCGTCCTGCGGCCATGGAAGCCAAACCGGGCAACACCATGGGCGGGCTTACCTTGAGAACCGCCGAATACACGGCAAAAACGCGCCCGGAACCTCAGGCTAAACTCCCGCCCGTATGCATGCGGAATACCTGGAAGCCAACACGAACCTTGAGACCTGTCCCAGCCGCTGCCCGTCTCCGGTCAAAGGGCTCTGCCATGGCAGGCTTGCCCTTGGGATGAGACCGGACAAAGCGCAGATCTGGCGACAGGCGTTTGGAAGCCGTATGCCCATCTACACTATACTTGTAACTTGTAAAGTACGTGTAAGGCTATTTGTGTTGTGCCGCAAGCTGTCCCCTTGCTTGGCGGTACGCGGATTCTCCATTTCACCCAAGCGAGTGAGCAACGGCTGATGTCCAACTCCCCGTCCACGCCCAACATCATTCTGATGGGTATCGATTCCATCAGGGCCGATCATATGAGTTGTTACGGTTACCCGCGTCTAACCTCACCTCATCTGGATCGCTTCGCCCTTGACGGTACACTCTTCGAGAACACCATCAGTGCCCATATTCCCACGACCAGTGCCTATGCCTCGATGCTGACGGGGCTGGATACTTTCGGTACCCAGGTAGTGGCCTTGCGGCACAAGGGCGGCCTGCGCCCGGAAATCAGGACACTGGCCGAGATCCTCCGCGGGCACAATTACGACACCACCTGTGTGGGCTTCACCGGCAATCCCAGTGCGCGCGGGTTTGACCGGTACCTGGACTATGCCGGCTGGGGTCTGTGGGCCGAAGGCCGCAGCCCCAAAGCCCAGAACCTGAACGAGGTGGCCATTCCGGAGCTGGAACGGCTGGCCAGCAACGACAGACCGTTTTTCCTCTTTCTGCGCCACATGGATCCGCATGCTCCCTACCTGCCCCCGGAACCGTTCGAGAGGGCCTTCTATCACGGGAACGAACTGGATCCCGCGAATCGGTCCATGGATCCGGTCATGGCCTTCAAACCCTTCCGCGACTTTTTCCGGCTCTGGATGCCCCCTGGCATCACGGACAAGGATTACGTGATTGCGCAGTATGATGGCGCCATCGCCTACATGGACGCGTGTATTGCCAACCTGTTTGAATCCATCCAGGCCCTGGGCCTGGCCGAGGACACGCTGGTCATCGTCAACGGCGACCACGGCGAAACCCTGTACGATCACGAATGCTGGTTCGACCACCACGGCATCTATGACACGGTCCTGCACGTGCCCCTCATCATGCGCATGCCCGGCCGCATTCCGGCCGGACACCGGGTGGCAGGCTTCAATCAGCACAAGGACCTGGTACCCACCATCCTGGACTATCTCGACCTGGAAGAACCTGACACCCATTTTGACGGCCATAGCCTGCGGACCTTGATCGAGGGCCAGGTGGCCTCCTTCGAGACCGGTATCTACCTGACCGAGTGTACCTGGATGCGCAAGCATGGCTGGCGCACGGCTTCCCACAAGTACATTCATGCCCTGGAACCCGACTTCCATTTCAAGCCGGAAATCGAACTCTACGATCTGGTTGCGGATCCCGAGGAAAACCACAACATTGCCCCGGAACAGCCGGAACTGTGTGCCTGGATGGAACAGCAGATGCAGAACTGGATCCGGCAACGGGAAGCGGAAACCGGCTTGCCCAATCCCATCCTGAACCAGGAAGGATGGCACGGGGCAGAGGGGATTGGCTACTTCACCTCCTCCCAGCAAGCCTATGACACGCTGCATATCGGTGATACCCGCTCGGCTGTCCGGCTGCAGGCCCGGGACGCCCCGCCCGCAGACGACAGCCCCTAATCACCTATCGTAATCATTGTCCAAGGAGCAAACTGCCCATGCTTACCCAACAGCAAGTCGAACAATTTCACGCCAACGGCTTTCTCAATGCCGGGCCTGTACTGCCTACCTTGGAAGTGCAGCGACTGCGGGATGAAATCATGCGCACGATCGAGGAACGGACGAATCCGGATATACCCCAGCCCGTGAGCTGCCGCAACCTTACCCCCCGGGATGACGAGCCTATCTGGCAAATCGTGGACATCTGGCTCTCCAGCGAACCCTTCCGGGAGTTGATCTCCCATCCCCACGTTACCCGGGGCCTGGCACAATTGACCGACGCCCGGGAACTGCGCATCTGGCACGACCAGGTACAGTACAAGCCGCCGCAGAAGGGCGGCGTCAACATGTGGCATCAGGATGCACCGCTCTGGCCCATCATCGCCCCCATGACCGAGGTGACCGCATGGATCGCCCTGGATGACGCTGACGAGAGCAACGGCTGCATGAGCATGGTGCCCGGCTCTCACCTGTGGGGTGACAACATCGACTTTCTGCGCACGCTTGAGACGTACGAAGCGATGCCAAACGAGTTTGACGGACATGCCATTCACGTGCAGCCGTGTCCTGTCAAGGCCGGCGAAGTCCATTATCACCATGCCCTGACTTGGCATGGCAGCCACGCCAACACCAGTCCCCGGCCGCGGCGCGCCATCGCCATCCACTATATGACCCAGGACACACGGTACGTGGCCAGCGGCCAGCACATCATGAAACCGTACGTCACGGTGCAGGACAACGAGATCCTGCAGGGTGAATACTTTCCCCAGGTTTATCCGCCCCAGGCCTAGGCCCGGCCCCCGATCCATACATAAGGAAATCTGTCCATGTTGAATGTAGCGATTGTCGGCATCGGCAATATCGGCAAGACCCACGGCCGTGTGTATCAGGCACATCCCGATACCCGGATCGTAGCCGTCTGTGACGCCATTGAAGCAGCGGCCCAGGCCGGCGGCCAACTGTATGACGTTCCCTTCTTCCTGTCCGTGGACGAACTGGTCAACAGCGGTATCGACATCGATATGGCCAGTGTCTGTACCGCGGGGGTGGAAAACGGCGGTGACCACTACGAACCCACCATGGGCCTGCTCCGGGCCGGCATCCCGGTGCTGGGTGAAAAGCCGATTTCAAACGAACTGCCCAAGGCCCGGGAAATGGTGGCGCTGGCCCGGCAGCAGAACCTGCGCTACGGCATCAACCTGAACCATCGTTTCACCCCGGCCGCCGAGCGGGCCCGGGAATGGGTTGACAGCGGTCGCCTGGGCGAGCTCAACATCATCAATATGACCATGTGGATCAACAATCCCAACGAATCGTCGCCCCACTTTCACATGCGTGCGCTGCACCCCCATTCCCTGGACGTCATGCGCTATTTCGCCGGCGACGTGACCCGGGTGCAGGCCTTCTTCAAGAAAGGCAAAGGGCGCAAGATATGGTCCAACGTGCAGGTCAACCTGCTGTTCGCCAACGGCATTATCGGGCATTTGACGGGTAGCTACGACGCCGGCGGCAGCTACGGCCTGGAAACCCTCGAGGTGGTGGGTGCCGACGGCCGGTTCGTGCTGCGCGAGGCATGCCAGCATCTGGAATTTTACCCCCGCTTCAGCATGGAAAAGGAAACCTACGATTTCCTGGGCGGCATGATGGCCTTTCCGGAAACGTTCAAGTCCCGCATCACCCGCTGGATCGAGCAGAACCGGGATGGAGCGGCCCCCGAAGACATTGACGCGTCCGGTGCGGATGCACTCAAGGTCCAAACCATCATCGAAGCCGCCATAGAGTCGTGGGAAACCGGACAAGTTGTCGACGTATAGCACCTCCGCAATGCGGGATTGGTACAGGGAGAAATCATGAAACTAGGTTTGAATTCGGTTCTGTTCGGCAGCTTCGACATCGAGACGGCCTTCAAGTACACACAGATGGCCGGTTACGACGGCATCGAGATAGGGGCCATCCCCGGTATGTGCGACCATCTGCCCCTGGACGCCTGGCAGGACCCGGCACGTACGATCAAGGCTTTGGCTGACCGCTATGACCTGGAACTGCTGGCCATGGAACAGCCGATGCAGGACAGGGACGTCATGGAAGCCGCGTTTCAGGCAGCGGTCGCAGCCGGCATCCCGATTGTGAACTGCGGTCCTGGCGGCACGTCCGACGACGAAGCCAGCCTGCAACAGTCACTGGACAATCTGGCTCATTTGGCTGACCGGGCCGAACACTACGGCGTTGTCCTGTGCGTGAAGGCGCATGTCGGGTGCAGCATCTACAATACGCCGACCACCCTGCGTGCCATGGAAGCCATTTCCAGCCCGGCGTTCGGCATCGACATGGATCCCAGCCACATTCACCGCGCCATGGAAAATCCGGTTGAGGCCCTGGCGGCGGTCGTGGAACGGGTCCGGCACGTACACATTCGTGATTGCAAGGGACGTCAGCAAGGTCCGGGCAAACCGGAAGATCAGGCCAATGGCCGGGGCGACATCGATCTGCTCGGTTACGTGCAGGTGCTGCACAACCATGGCTATACCGGGCCACTGAACCTGGAAGTGATCGGTACCAAAGCCGGCAACTACACCCTGGAACAGTGCTGCATCATTGCCGCGGAAGCACGCGGACACATGCAGGCGTGTCTGCAGGCCTGCGGCGCCCGCTGAAGCGGCTGCGCACGCAGCTGATCCGCCCTGGAGGTACGGTTCCCGGATCTTCAGGGCCCCTGCATACTCTATAATCTACGGGCTGTGTACATGGCTGATCGCATGAGTTTGTCGCTCATCGACCAGGAGGCTTGAAAACAAAGCCATGGGCGTATCGGTGGCATCGAAGCACAGACCTGCATTCCCCCTGCAGGCTTCCCTTGCTACCCTGTTGCAACCCTGGCGGTTCTTCCAGCAGTACCACTGGCGGGATTTGCCCGCGGATGCCGTCGCCGGTGTTACTACCGGCCTGATTTTGGTGCCGCAATCCATAGCCTATGCGCTCATTGCCGGCCTGCCGTCGGCTGTGGGTCTCTACACGGCCGTAATTGCGGCGGTGATCGCCGCCGTGTGGGGCTCCTCCCGTCACTTGCATACAGGGCCTACCAACGCCGCGTCCCTGCTTGTCCTGGCAACAGTTGTCCCCATCATGGCCGGTAACGGCGTGCCGGGGACGCCAGAATACATAGCTGAATATGTAGTGGTGGTGGGTCTCCTGTCCGTGCTGGTAGGCATCATGCGCCTGGTGCTGGGCCTGTTGCGTCTTGGCTTCATCGTCAACTTTGTTTCGGATGCCGTCATGGTGGGGTTTACCGCCGGCGCGGGCATGCTGATCATCACCAATCAGCTGAGCGGCCTGTTGGGCATAGAGGCGCAAGCCAGTGCCCAGTTCGGGCAAACCGTCCGCAACCTCTGGGCACAGGCCAGCACCCTTCACGTCATCAGCCTGGCCCTGGGCGTATCCACTTTTCTCCTCATTCTGGCCTTGCCCCAAATCCACAAGCGCATTCCTTCCCAGTTTGTAGCCCTGGCCGTCACCTCCCTGATCATTATGGTGTTGCGCCTGGATCAGGCAGGCGTCCAGCTGGTAGCTGACATCCCGCGCGGACTGCCTCCCTGGCAGAATCTCCCCCTGACGGACTGGAACCTGATCCAGAGGCTCCTGCCCGGGGCTACGAGCATTGCCCTTATCGGCCTGATCGAAGCCCTGACCATCTCCCGCTCCCTGGCGACCGAATCCGGACAGTACCTGGACAACAACCAGGAAATGGTCGGCCAGGGCTTGGCCAACATCGTCTGCGGCTTTTTCTCGGGCTACACCTCGTCCGGATCCTTCACCCGGAGCACGATCAACTATACGGCCGGTGGCCGCACCCAGATGACCAGTGTCTTGTCCGGCCTGTTCGTGATGGTGGCGGTCGTGGGTCTGGGTTCCGTCATTCAGTTTCTGTCCCGGCCGGTTCTGGCCGGTTTCGTGATCGCCACCGCCCTGAGCATGATCAGCTACAAACGGGCCCGACAGATCCTGAAAACCAGCAAGTCGGAAACGTTCATTATGCTGGCCACGTTCCTGTCGGCCTTCATCCTGCCCCTGGTGTATGTCGTGACACTGGGCATCATCACGTCCCTGGTCGTGTACGTGTACAAGACCAGCCGGCCCCGGGTCCTGAACATGGTGCCCACCACCAATTACCGTCACCTGCGGGAAGTCCAGGCGGACACGGACAGCCTGTGTCCACAGCTGAGCATTCTCAGCATCGAAGGCGATCTGTATTTCGGGGCCGCCAACCACGTGGAATACCTGTTGCGCGAACACTTGCCGCCGCCTGACACCCGGCGCTTCGTGCTGCTCCAGCTGCAGAACACCGTCCGCATCGACATCAGCGGGGTCCGCATGCTGGAGAATTTCGTGCGCGGCATACGCCAGCGGGGAAGTGACGTCTATTTGTTCAAGATCTCCGATTCGGTCAATCGCTTTTTCCGGTCTTCCGGCTTCGTGCAGTATGTAGGTGAAGATCATTTCCTGGATGACGACACCGCGATCGCCTATCTGTTTCATCAGGTGCTGAATCCCAAGGAGTGCATTTACGACTGTCCCCACCGGGTGTTTCAGGAATGCATGAACCTGCCCAAAATCGCCCTTCCTTTCCAGGACATCCTGCAGGAAGCCGACGCCTCCACGCCGATCGATCTCATTGACGTCAAGCAATTGGAAAACCGTCTCATCGGCCAGGATCCAGCCTTGGCCATCATTGACGTGCGGGAGCGCCTGGAATGGGATCGGGGGCACATACCGCAAGCCCAGCACCTGCCCTATTCAACTTTCAATCCTCTCAATCACATCCTGCAGCGCGCGGAGATAGTGCTGGTGTCCAATACCAGCCGCCGGGCCCGCAATGTGGCGCATGTGCTGCACCATAACGGCTTCGACAACGTCAAGGTGCTGGACGGGGGCATGCGTGCCTGGCGCCAAACTTCACAGCTGCTGGCTTTGACGGAATACACATGATGACAGAAGCCACTTTCCTTGCTGACTCCCATATCAATCTCGGCTTTGAACTGGTCCGGGCCACGGAGATGACCGCCCTGGTCTCCGGACGTTACGTCGGTCTGGGTCTCCGGAATCGGGCGGACGAAGTCGCCACCCTGACCATGCATCGCGAACTGGCCCAGATTCCGTTCAACGGCTACCTGATAGGCAGTGCCCACAAGGATATCCGCCATCTCGATCCTACAGCCTCCACCCTGCAGATAGGCCAGGGCGAAGGTCCCCCCATGGACGTAGTGTTTGATGCTGTCGATGGCGCCAATCTGCTGTCCCAGGGGCGGCCCGGTGCCATTTCCGTCATAAGCGCTACACCGCGCCATACGCTGTGGTCACCCGAGCCTGCCCTGTACATGCAGAAGATTGTGGTGGATCGACGCGTGGCGCGGGCCCTGGTGCCCGAGTGCCTGAACGCACCGCCCGGGTGGGTACTGGCCCTGGTCGCCCGGGAATTGGGCAAGGACATCAGCGATCTGGTGGTGTTTGTCCTGGACCGGCCCCGGCACATGAATCTCCTGGTCGAGATCAGGCAGGCCGGGGCCCGCGCCCAGATTCGTTTTGACGGCGACGTAGCCGGTGCGCTGCAGGCCGGCAATCCGGACAGCCGCATCGACGTGCTGATGGGTACCGGAGGCGCCATTGAAGGGCTTATCGCGGCTGCCGGCGTCAAGGCGCTGGGGGGCGCCATTGTCGCGCGCCTGGCACCGCAAAGTGAGGAAGAACGCCGCGAAATCCTGGAGGCAGGGCACGATTTGGAATGCATCCTGACCACAGACGACCTCGTCAATTCGGATCAGATTTTCTTTGCCTCGACCGGAATTACCGATGGTGAGCTGTTGCGGGGGGTGAACTACGCAGGGCAGCGGGCGTATTCCCATTCACTCATCATCCGTGGCGAATCCGGCATATTGCGCTACGTCCAGACCGAACATCCCATAGTGCCCGAGCCTATCTGATTGCCTTCCTAGGGCGGTGGCGGGGCCTGGTGTCCCGTCAGTCCTTGGCTTGTTGGGTGTCGGCCCGCTGCAGGCGGAGCAGCCAGACGTGCAGGTGTGGACCTGGCAACAACAACACGCGTCAGGTGTATATCAAGGCACCGGTACCGTGAGCCGCAATGTAGTCCCAGTCATAGACCACGCCCAAGCCGGGACCATCCGGTACCGGTACGCAGCCATCGGCATCCAGCGCGTCCGGATGATCCCGGTACCCGTTGGTATAGACCGGAGGCACACAATTGGGCATGCCCGGGCCAATCAGGGCCATCTCGTACATGTGGGTGTGCGGCAAGGCCGACATCAAGGCACGGTGCCCGGGACCACAGGCGTGAATCTGTATGTCAAAGCCCAGGGCCTGGCACACGTTGGCAATCTTCAGGGCCCCCGTGATCCCCATGTCGTATTCCGGATCGACGTGAATCATGTCGCATCCGCCCTGGATGAGAAAGTTGGCCTTCTGCTCAATGCCCCGCACGTGTTCACTGACCAGCAGGGGCGTTTTCAACTGGGTGCGCAGGCGCTGGTGGGACAAGGCGGACACGCCACTGTCGCGATAGGGGTCTTCATACCAGAAGAAATCAGCCTCGTCACAGGCCCGTCCCACGCGGAGGGCATCCATGTAAGTGCGGAGCTGACAGGCAGGATCCAGCATCAGGCGCCAGTCATCCCCTACCGCCGCCCGCACGGCCTGTACGTTCCGGATTTCTTCGTCGGCATCCCCTTCGTGCCAGCCATGAATCTTGAAACCCCGGAAACCCTCCTGCTGGCACTGCAGGGCGTAGGCGACATAGGCCTGGATCGAATTCAGGCCACCGGGTTCACGCTGGCCGTGATAGGTACTGGCATAGGTGGGCAGGCGGAAACGGAACCCGCC
The DNA here is from genome assembly GCA_965200385.1 of Caldilineaceae bacterium. Taxonomy (GTDB): domain Bacteria; phylum Chloroflexota; class Anaerolineae; order Caldilineales; family Caldilineaceae; genus Bin34. The sequence goes on along the minus strand of OZ241342.1, from coordinate 1,238,012 downwards.
GATGAGTGAAGATACCGAGGCATTGAGACGCTTGCCGGTCAAATCCCACAGGGCCAGGTCCAGCGGGCCGTGGCCCATATGATCATAGGCCCGCACCTCGCGCTTCATGTCGTCCCAAATCGCCTCCCGGTGGCTGGGATTGCGTCCCAGCAGCAAGGGCGCCAGCATCTGCATCTGTCCCAGTGTGGAAGGGGTGCCCACCCAGTGGGTGACATATTCGCCGCACGCCCCGTCACGGCACTGGATACGCACGGCCAACCGGGTGGCTCTGAGGTGAGAGCCCTTCTGGTACACCATGTTCCCCACACCGGTCGCCGAATGTGCCCCCAGGGCCAGATCCGGAACGTCAAACCAGAAGGGATGAATCTCGACGCGTTCAATGATGCTCATGGCCATGTGCCTGCCGGGCGATGTGAATGACTGTTTCGTCATTGTACCGCCTGCCGCCGGGATCGCCTGCCTGGCGTTGCTGCGTACACCGACACCGAACCCCGGATCAGGTGTATCGGGGCCTACACAGATAAATACCACAGATAAATACCGAGCGGTTGCCTGTAGCCCGGCTCGTGCGTACCGGGCCGCACAAGTTCAGGCACTGGTCAGGACCGCGTAGGTCAAGCGGCTACCGGCCATTTCATGCAAGGCACCCAACACTCTTGGTTATGCCGACCCCACGAACGTCTGTAACATAGCGGTGCAGGTGTTTCCGGGATATGCAGTGATACACCTCCGTGTAGCCCCGCACAGGACCCAGAAAGAATCGACGCCACAGGTGTGGACGGCACCGGGTACATACGCCCGGACCCGATGGTTGACGGTCCGGAGGGGATGCACACAGCACCGGACGTCGGGGCTGTCGCAATGTGCGCCGCGGAGGCCGTCGGGCCAGCGCGCTGCGCGGAACCCAGGTTTCGACCGTTGCGTCGCCCGGGAAGCGTGCGCAGAGTGTAACCAGTGCCAGTTCCTTGTGCATAATTCTCAGCCTTGTGCTTGCCAATGCCCTGTTTTATCACTGGGCCGGGCCACAGGCAATCGCTCGGTATTTATCTGTGTAGGTCCCGATGTATCCTGCCCGGCGGTCCGGCGGCATGTCGGGCGGGACGCAACGAACCGGACTGAACCCGCTGGCGGACCCGTATAGTTGATCCGGCACCGCTCCATGCATATACTGAATTCCAGATACATAACTGGATTGCACTGGAGCAGTAGGCGGCAACCAGAACCCAGAGAGGGAAGTGTCCAGGCTGCGAGCCTTCCCGTTCTTCTTCCGCCGAAGTCGCCAGGAAGCCAGAACAGGTGAGTCCCTGGATCAGCCTGTTTCGGGTATGCCCGTTACAGCTCAACAAGTGACGTTCCATAACCGGAACGTCAATCAAGGTGGTACCACGGAGGCCGCTTCGTCCTTGAGCGAGGCGGCCTCTATTTTTATGGGGGAAGGAAGCCATGGCCCAGACTGTCAGCCGCACCTACAATCCACAGGAGCATGAGGAAACCCTGTATGCCTGGTGGGAACAGCAGGGATTTTTCCGTCCGGAGACCCAGGAAGCCCTGGGCCAGTCGGATCCGGACAAGGAACCGTACGTCATTTCCATGCCCCCGCCCAACGTGACCGGGGTTCTGCATCTCGGGCATGCGATTATGGATGCGCTGGAAGATTTCCTGATCCGCTACAAGCGCATGCAGGGATACCCCACCCTGTGGGTGCCCGGCACGGATCACGCGGGCATCGCCACCCAAAGCGTGGTGGAACAGCAGCTGGAGGACGCGGGCTCCTCCCGTCTGGCTCTGGGGCGTGAGGCCTTCGTGGCCGAAGTCTGGGACTGGAAAGATGAATATCATCACCGCATTTCAGGCCAGCAAAGGCGCATGGGCATCTCCTGCGACTGGGACCGGGAACGTTTCACCATGGATCCCGGCCTGTCCCATGCCGTGCGCACCTCGTTTGTACAACTGTATGCGGAAGGCCTGATTTACCGGGGCACCTATCTGGTGAACTGGTCGCCCAAGCTGCACACGGCCATCTCGGATCTGGAAGTGGAATACGAAGAGGCATCGGGAACACTGTATACCTTCAAATATCCCCTGCAGGCATCCGATGCCTACATTCCGGTGGCCACGACACGACCGGAAACGATCCTGGGGGATACGGCCGTCGCCGTGCATCCGGAAGATGAACGGTACCGGCAATTCATCGGCCAGCAAGTCCGGGTGCCCTTGCTGGACCGCGTGATCCCCGTCATCGGGGATCCGGCCGTGGACCGGGACTTCGGTACCGGTGCCCTCAAGGTCACGCCCGGACACGACCACACCGATTACGAGATCGGCCAGCGTCACCAGCTGCCCATTCTTTCCATCCTGGACGAAAATGCCTGCCTCAATGCGGAAGCCGGACCGTACCAGGGACTGACGCGTGAAGAGGGCCGCCGACAGGTCTGGGCAGATATGGCAGACCGGGACCTCACGCTGGATACGCAGCCGCATACCGTGCGGGTGCCGCGTTCCCAGCGCAGCGGCGAAATCATTGAGCCCATGATCAGTACCCAATGGTTCCTGCGGATGCAGGCAATGGCCGCTACCGCCATCCAGGCTGTCCACACTGGCCGGATCGAGATCATTCCCCGCCAATTTGAAAGCGTCTATTACCACTGGCTGGAGAACATCCGTGACTGGTGCATATCCCGGCAACTCTGGTGGGGACATCGTATTCCGGTCTGGTATGGGCCGGATGAGCACATGTTCTGCGCCATGAACGAGCAGGAAGCCCAGGCACAGGCCCAGGCCCATTATGGAACGCCCACGGCCTTGACCCAGGACCCTGATGTGCTGGATACGTGGTACAGCAGCGGCCTGTGGCCGTTCAGCACCTTGGGCTGGCCGGCATGCACAGACGATCTCCGGCGGTTTTACCCCACGACGGTTCTGGAAACCGGTTACGACATCCTGTTCTTCTGGGTCGCCAAGATGATCATGATGGGCCTCAAGCTGACAGGCGACATCCCTTTCCGCACGGTGTACCTGCATGGCCTGGTGCGGGACGAACACGGCCGGAAGATGAGCAAGTCTCTGGGCAACATTGTGGACCCCCTGGACGTGATCCGTGACTATGGCTCGGACACGCTCCGTTTCACCCTGCTGACCGGCACCACGCCCGGCAACGATCTCAAGCTGAATAAGCAACGGCTGGAGAGCAACCGCAATTTTGCCAACAAGCTGTGGAATGCCTTCCGCTTCCTGAGTGTCCATATGGAAAGGGCGGAACTGCCACGGACCGCACCGGACAATCCGTTCGCGACTACCTATCAGGTGCCGGCTACGGAACATCTGGGCATTGCCGACCGCTGGGTGCTGGCACGACTGCACCAGGTCACGGAGGAGGTGACCCGGCTGATCGACAATTGGCAGATTGGCGAGGCAGGTACCCAGCTGTACAACTTCCTGTGGCATGAATTGTGTGACTGGTATCTGGAAGCGGCCAAGATCAGCCTGCATGACACCGCGCCGCAGGTTCGCAACCGCACGGTCATGGTATTGGCCTGCACGCTGGAACAAAGCCTGCGCCTGCTCCACCCGTTCATGCCCTTCCTGACCGAGGCCATTTGGCAACAGCTGCCGGCCTTGCCGCAATCCGTGCGCAGCATCATGCTGGGCCATTGGCCCCAGCCCCCTGCAGCCCCGGCGCAGGCGACGACGGATTTCAGCCTGGTGCAGCAAATCGTGCGGGCAATTCGCAATATCCGTGCCGAATACCGGATTGAACCGGCACAGCGTATTACGGCCTGGCTGCAGGCACCCCGGGATCTTGGCATGCTGGAAAGCAATCAGACCCTGCTTTGTGCCTTGGCCCGGCTGGATAACGAGCACTTGCGCATTGCGGCCCACATACCGGACACGGCGCAATGCGTCACGGCTACGGTGGAGACGGTGACGGTCTACATTCCACGCGCCAGTTTTCAGGACCTGCAGGCCGAACGCCAGCGTTTGGCGAAGGCTTTGGAGGACTTGGCAAAGCGGCGGGAGCGTTCCCGCCATCTGCTGGAAAACGCGAATTTCGTGAACCGGGCCCCGGAAGCCGTAGTCGAGCGGGAGCGGGTCAAAATCGGGCGGCTGACGCAGGAAATAGCACAGCTGCAACACCAGCTGGATGAAGTGGATCAGGCAGGACAATGACCCCGGCGGGTGGGCCGTCACCTGTTTTGTTCCTGCCTTCATTCCGTCTGTAAGGGGGTAGGTGTGCTATACTCACTGCGTTCGTAGGATGGACAACAGGTCACTGTACGACACGGGATTTGGTCGTGAATTCATTCAAGCACAGTCCTTGCCCCCATGTTCATCGTTGCATCAGCCTTGTTGTATACCCAGTCCCAGCACCCTGTATTGCACCCCGGTTTGCACCAGGGCGATGCAGATTTGACACGTCCCCAAGATTGGCAAAGGACAATAGATAGTGGCTGAGCTGTCCCCGGCGGAAAAATGGATCCACGAAGCCAAGAGGCGCGTTGCCGAACGAAAGGGTGAGACATACGATCCTGAAGCGGCAGCGGCAGCGTCGGTTGCGGCAACTGTTGATGAAACACCGGAGCCCGCAGCCATAACCGCCGCTGTGCCTCCCGCACCCGCACCGGAGATGGCGACGGCAACTGCGGCAGCACCTCCGGCCGAGCAGCCCACAGCACCGCCAACTGTTCCGGAAGCTGTCGCGCCCCCGCCCCCACCTTCGGCTATGGCGACTCCGCCTCAACCGGCACCGGCAACGCGGGCTGCACCGGCATCCCGTCCTGCCCCCGAACCGCCGGCTGCAACCGACGAAACATACCTGCGTACCGACATACGCAAGCTGAACCGGCGCGAATTTCTGGCCTATTCCTGGACCGCTGCCGTCAGTGTGGCGGCAGTGCAACAAATTGTGGCCACAGGTCTGCTCATGTACCCGCGGTTCAAGGCGGGTGAATTCGGCGGTGATTTTCCCTTGGGTCCGGCCTCTATCCTCCCGGACCAGGCGGCTTCGCCTCAAGGCGATCCCATCGGCAAGTTTTGGCTGGTCAATACCGAGCAGGGCCCCCGGGCCCTCTATATGGTGTGTACGCACTTGGGCTGTCTGTACAAGTGGGTCGAAGCCAATCGCCGTTTCGAATGTCCCTGCCACGGCTCCAAGTTCACCCGGGAAGGAGAGTACATTGAGGGTCCCGCGCCACGCAGCCTGGATCAGTTTGTGATCGAAATCCAGGAAGGCGGCACGGCCGTAAGTTCCACGGAATCGACGGACGAGGGGATTCAGCCGCCCAGTGTTCCCAACAGCGCAGCGGAAATCGTAGTCAAGACGGGACAGAGAATCCAGGGTCCCGCCAACTCGTAAACACACCGATCCGGCAACGACGGCAACACCCTGATTTTGCTTCGTGTTACGCGGCACCTTATATTCGGCAATCCATGAATTTCTGAGTTCCAGCTGATGGCAGTGCAAGAACAGACGCCCAAGAAAAATTGGCTCAGCGCCCTCTGGAGAGCGCTTGACGGCATTTTCACCTATTTCACGGCAGGTATCAGTTCCGGGGAGTTTCGCGGGATGTTGCGTGGCGACCCTCCCGGGCGGCCCAATACACGCCTGCGTCCCCATGCCGATGCCTTTCTCTTGCATATCAAGCCTTCCTACTATCACGAGAGCGTCACCCGCTTTACGCATACCTACCGTCTGGGCCTGTTGTCCACCTATCTGTTTCTCTTTGAAACCATTACCGGCATCATCCTCATGATCTGGTATGCCCCTTCACCGGAGCGGGCCTACGTAGACATGATCCGTCTGCTCAGCAACGTCCCCTTTGGCCAGCTTATGCGGGATCTGCACCGGATCGGGGCTGAGTTGATGGTCGCCATCGTAACCCTGCACATGGTCCGTACGTACCTGACAGGCAGCTACAAGCCTCCACGTGAATTCACTTGGGTCACTGGGGTCCTGTTGCTGGTCATTACGCTGTTTCTGAGTTTCTCCGGATACCTGTTGCCTTGGGATCAGTTGGCTTTCTGGGCGGTCACCATTGGCACATCCATGGCGGAAGCCGTACCGCCAGCCTTCGTGGGCGAAATCATCAACCTGCTGGCCCGTGGTGCCCCTGACATTGGCGCCAATGGCCTGTTGCGCTTTTACCTGCTGCATGTCCTGTTTCTGCCTTTGCTGCTCATCCTCTTCTTCTTTGTCCACTACTACAAGGTCGTGCTTTTCGGCATCAGCCTGCCCGCGCAGGAAGAAGAAGTGGGTGAAGACACAGCCAACCGGGTTCCGGCCAATCGCCGGGTGTATTACCTGCCGGAAGTGCTGATTGACGAAGGCAGTTTCATCCTGGTAGTCACGGCCATCATCACGGCCGTAACCGTCTTCCTGTTTCAGGCCCCCCTGGAACACATCGCCAATCCCCAGCAAACGCCTTTCCATACGGTGGCACCCTGGTACTTCTACTGGTTGCAGGGTCTGCTCAAGATCGCCGACAAGATGTGGGCCGGTGTCATCATTCCCGGCGTGCTGCTGGTATTGCTGATGGCCATCCCCTATCTGGACCGCAACCCAAGTCGCCGCGGTGCAGATCGCCGGGTCGCCACCATTTCCGGCATCATTGCCGGCATCATCATGATCATTCTGAGCTGGATGGGAACGCCCGAGTATGCAGTCCAGGGCGCACCGTCCCTGGAAGTCGTACAGGAACTGATGCCGGAAGAAGGTACGGGCATTTCCCGGGAAATCGGCTATGCCCACCTGCCTCTCGGCACCTACGATTCCCGCGAGGAGTACGAGACGCACGACCATGAATTTGATGAGCTCCTCACGGAATTTCGCCATGCCCTGGAAAATTGGGAAGCGAAAGACCCGAATTTCAACTCTCCCTACGGCATTCTGACCATAAGCCAGGATCAGGCCAACCTCAAGCGCCTGAACTGGTACATTGTCTGGCTCAATCCCGAGGGTGGGGAAGAATACGACGAACATAACTTCTGGCTGCACCGCGATTCCTATTACTGGGAGCAGTACGGCATCAAGAAGTACGGCATTCCCGAGTTCCTGGAAATGCAGAATGGAACCACTGACTCCCCTTAGCCCCAAGATTGGACACCCTTCATGCGCAATCTTTATGTTCGCAATTTTGGCACCAAACTGATCGTCGGGTTAGTGGCATCCTTTGTGCTCGTGGTCTGTGTCGGCCTCACAGCTCAGACCGAAGATACGCGCATGGAGCTGCAGACCAACAGCTGGGAAGGCCGCCGCATTGAAAATGGGGCCAAGATATTTGCGGATAACTGTAGTAGATGTCATGGCAATCAGGGCCAGGGTCTATTAGGGATCGGGCCTGCCCTCAACAGCCATTATTTCTTCACCCGCCGGCTGGGGGATGTGGGCCAGGAAGGTACTATGCCACTGTCAACCTACGTGCAACTTACTGTCACATCCGGACGTCCCAGCAAGCACAATTCCCAGTGGTCGGAGCGCATGGTCCCCTGGAGTTCGCAGTTTGGTGGCCCGTTGCGGGAGGATCAGGTTGCGGACGTCGTGCTTTACGTCATGAACTGGCAGGAGACTGCCGTGCAGCAAACCCTGGAAGAAGATCCATTCCAACCCTTTCTGGACGTACCCAAACCCCCTGAACTGCAGAATATCGGTGTAGATCCGGATACAGAGTTTGAACCGGTCCAGATAACACTCAGTGCGACGTTGCCCCAGGAGGATCAGGCCGCGGACTGATCTGTTCCAAGCCATGATCTGCTGCCACTGAGTGAATGTCAGCGTTGCGGGTCTGCCGACGTCGGATAGCAGGCATTTGGCTCTTGTGACTGCCTGGGCCACGTGTTGCCGACGGGTTCCACCCTGGACGCCAGTCACGATTCCCTTCAGGCAATCCTTGCCTGGTGCGTGGCCTTGCCTTGGGTCCACCGCTCCCTGTATCAGTCGCGGAACTCCGGCCAAGTCGTCGCTGGTGCTTGCAATTGGATCCGGTATCAGGTAGGATTGGTCAGACTGCAAGGTCTCCAGGCGGGTGTAGTTCAGTGGTAGAACGTTAGCTTCCCAAGCTGAATGTCGACGGTTCGAGTCCGTTCACCCGCTCCTGACAAGCGAATAGTTGGCACATCGCCGCAGGCAACCCTGATATAGCCGCGGGATTGTATGACCATATCAGACTGCATCCCCGTTGCCGGGAGGATGGTTGTCTGTTTGCAGCGTTCTCTTGAGTAATGCTTACCTTCGTCACCTCCAGTGAATTCCTGTACCTGGTCGTATTGCTGGGAGCATCCGTCTTGTTCGTCAGCAATTGGCTGAGTATTGAAATTACCGCCATGCTCATTGTGATGAGCCTGGTGTTTACCCAAATCCTGACGCCGGGGCAGGCCCTTTCGGGGTTTTCCAACAGCGCCACCCTGACTGTCGCGGCCATGTTTATATTGAGTGAAGGCCTGGTACGTACGGGAGCCCTGGAAAACGTAACCCTTTATCTCGCCCGTTTCTCCCGGGGCAATTCCCGACGGCTTCTGATCCTGCTGGGCCTGACGATCCCGATTGTCAGTGCCTTCATCAACAACACACCGGTCGTGGTGATGATGGTGCCCATCATCATTTCCCTGTCGCTCCGGCACAAACTGTCCCCTTCCAAACTGTTGATACCCGTCAGCTATTTCGCCATTCTGGGGGGCACCATCTCCCTGATTGGCACCAGCACCAACATTCTGGTCAACGAGTTGAGCCGCGATACGGGCAACATACCTTTCCGGATGTTCACATTCGCCCCTTTGGGCCTGATCTTCACTCTGGTCGGCGGCATTTTCATTGTTCTGCTCAGTGACAGGATGCTGCCCGATCGTTCAGGGACGCAGCAGGGGGCATCCAGCCTCAGTCGCGTGTATCTGGCACAGTTCCAGGTCCCGCGCGGCTCATCGCTGGTTGGCAGAACCATAAGCGCCGTTTTCCAGAATGTCCTCACGATGCCGGACATGCACCGGCGCATATCCGGCGTGCGCCGGCTGACACCCACACCGAGCGTGGGGGATTCGACGCCATCGGACCTGCAACTCCTTCACCACAGGCGGGCAGCAGGTGACCAGTCCTTGGGCGCTTACGCCCCGGAATCGATTGCGGCAAGCGATATTCTGCTCATATCGGGTACGGCCAATGACATCACGCGGTTCAAGAGCCGTTACGAAGTCATTCCGCATGTAGCTGACACAGGATCGCAGCCTCTCCAAATCGAAGTGGATCCCAATCGGGTGGTCGTGCAGGCCGTTGTCCTGTCCAATTCACCTCTCATAGGCATGCCGCTGCCGGAACTGGTGTCCCTGGAGTCAGAGCAGATTTCCGTGATGGGCATCATGATGCCGGAACAGGCCCAGCGGCAAACCATGCCTGTACGTGACATTCACAGTGGCGACGCCCTGCTGCTGGAAGGCAGTCGGAGTGCCCTGGAAACACTCCGCAACGTCTACCGGGTGATTTTCATTGAAGGCATGGAGCTGCAGGGGTCCCAGTTCCAGAAAACCGGCATCGCGCTGCTGATTATGGCTGCGGTCATTCTGGGCGGCGCCTTCACGTCCATCCCCATCGTCGTCCTGGCCTTTACCGGGGTAGTTGCCATGATCCTGGCCGGTTGCCTGAACACGGATGAGGCGTTTCGTGCCCTAAGTCCGCGCACCTTGATGTTGATGGCAGGCACCATTCCGCTGGGCCTGGGTATGCAGGCTTCAGGCGTGGCGGACTATATTGTGATTTTCCTCACGTCCGGCAACCTGCTGGCCAATACCACGGTGGCCGTCAGCATCCTGTACCTGTTGACGTCCCTGCTGACCCAGCTGATATCCAACGCGGCGGTCGCGGTCCTGCTGGTTCCCATTGCCTTGGGTCTGGCAACATCGAATGGCATTGAAGCCGCCCCCCTGCTGATGGCGATCGCGTTTGGCGCCAGTGCCAGCTTTATGTCCCCCACCGGCTATCAGACCAACGCCATCGTGATGGAACCCGGTGGCTACATCTATACGGACTACATGCGCGTAGGGGTGCCTTTGCAAATCATCATGTGGGGCCTGGCCACGCTGTTCATACCCCTGATCTATGCCTGACAGCTCCCGACTCGGACATAATCCGGTTACCGACACAGAGGGCTGTTCAGCTGCAGCCAGCCCCTGGCCGGTCCTTCCGTGTTTTCTGATTCGGGCACCCTACTTCATACAATACGACAGTGCGTCAACGCTACCGGTCGGAGTGCTTCATGCCAGTATACGAATACGTTTGCAGTGAATGCACAACGCGTTTCTCCCATTTGTGGAAGACCATGTCCGCAGCTGCGTCCGGTACCCCACCACCCTGTCCGGTCTGCGGGACTGAAGCACCCCGCCGTGTGATGTCCCAGACAACGGTGCTGAACCAGATGGGAGGTCTTACGCCCCGGGAAACCGAACAAGTCAAGGCGGCTGAAGAGCGGGTGGCTGCCATCACGCCCAAATCCCAGATCGAAGCGTTGCAGGCCAATCGGGCTCCATCTGAATCGCTGTAGATTCTCCGCCTTATCATTCTGGGCACTGACATGGATTTCGACGCTTGGCAGTTGGGTCAGGATTTGCGGGATCCGGGATCCGGACGCCGGCGTACCTTGCCGTTGGGTGTCAAGGACCACCTGTGGCAGGAAGCCCGGTTGCGGCAGGAACTGGAGTCCAAGGGCCGTGCCTCGTTTCATGCCTGGGGCTACAACGACATCATCCTGCCCATGTTCGAGTTCGCCGATACGCTGGACTTGGCCGTTGCACAATCCTCATCCATGCAGCTGTACCGCTTCCTGGATCAGGAAGGCCGAACCCTCGTCCTGCGCCCGGACATGACGACCGCTGTAGCCCGCCTGGTAGGAACACGCCTGCCGGTGGCGGAAGGCCCCTACCGCTTTTGCTATGCGGGCAGCGTGTTTCGGCACGAGGAATCTTCCGGACTGCAATACCAGCAAGAATTTCGGCAACTCGGCATCGAGCTGATTGGCAGTGCCGATACCCAAGCCGATGTCGAAGTGCTGGCTTGCCTGTCAACTACCCTGCACGATGTGCATCTGCATGAATTCAAGATCGTGCTGGGGCACAGCGCCTATATCAACGGTCTGCTGGAAGCATTGGGCCCTGCTTCCGACATGGCTCTCCCGCTGCGCTGGGCCCTGCACCACAAGAGCGAGTACGCTTTGGCCCAAATTCTGGAACAGTACCCGATCGCGCCCCATCTTCAGCAATCCCTGGAAGCCGTACTGGGGCTGTATGGCCCGGATCCCCTGGATGTCCTGGCGCGTGCGGCCCCCCACTGCATCAACCGGCGCATGGCGTCTGCCCTGGACAGTTTGCAGGCAATCTGCGAAGGCCTGCATGCGTATGACGAACTGAATCACGTGATGATCGACTTGGCGGAAATCCGAGATCTCGACTACTACACCGGCATGACGTTCGAGATCCTGCTGCCTGATTCGGCCATGGTGGCCGGCAAGGGTGGCCGCTACGACACGCTGGTGGGACGCTTCGGTCCCTCCCAGCCGGCGGTTGGAGGTACCATGCGCCTGGATCGTCTCGTAAACACCTTTAGGGCAAACCAGGATCCCCACCCGTTGACGCCGGTGGCCCCGACAGTCCTTGTTCAGTACACACGCGATCCGGTATGCCTGCGCTGGATCAAGCAGATACGTCGGACCGGCATCGACGTCATTCTGGACACGCTGGAACGACAGCCGGATCAGTTTGTGCGCTACGGGCAGGCGCTGAATGCCTGCTTCCTGGTCCAATGGCAACCGGCGGAGAGTGTTTTTCGCCTTCTGCACTCGCCCCTGGCCATGCCACCCGCAGACGTGGCCCCCGCTGAACTGGAGACCCTGGTCCGCCAGCAGAAACGGATTGTATGACCCTGACTCCCTTTCTTCCTGTTGTGCCCCGGAGCAAGGTGCTGTATTCCCATGACTGACAGGCAGCCCTTGCGCGTGGCTGTTCCCAAAGGACGCCTTGAAAACGACCTGTTCTCCTACCTGCAGGACGCAGGCCTGTCCGTGGCGCTGTTTGACAATACCCGCCAATTGACCCAGACCACGGCCGATGGGCAGCTCGAGTATATTCTGGCCAAACCCTCAGACGTTCCCACTTTCGTAAGTTATGGCGGTGCTGACGTGGGCTTCACAGGCCTGGACACCCTGCGGGAAGAAGGCGTCGACGTGATCGAGACCTTCATGCTGCCTCTGGGCCACTGCCATCTGGCCCTGGCAGGGCCTCCCGCATGGCAAGGCCGTTCCCTGTATCTTTCCGACAAACTGCGCGTCGCGACCAAGTTCACCCAGCTGGCTTCCGCTTTTTTCACGTCACAGGGCATCAACGCCGAAATCATCAAGCTCAACGGCTCCGTTGAACTGGCGCCTCTGACGGGCATGGCCGATATCATTCTGGATCTGGTAGAAACAGGCGACACGCTGCGGGCCAACGGACTGGTGGAACTGCACCACATTATGGACAGCCAGTTGGTGGTCATCGTCAATCGCTCCGCTTATCGCCTGCGTGTGGACCGCATTGATCGCTTCCTGCGTCAGCTCAGGCCCATGGCGGGGCCCCAGGGGACAAGGCATCCCCGCGCCGATGCAGCGTAGCCGTGAAACGGACAACGGTTGTGGATGCGACTGTCAGGTACGGAACGGGACTTGCATGACCAGGATCACGGATTCCCTGTACATTGCCGGAGTGCGCTGGGTATCACCGCGCTGGTACAACGATCCCCGTGGCCGTTTCTGCGAATCATTTCGCCGGGAGTGGTTTCCGGAGCGTTCCTGGGACGCGGTGCAATGCAATCGCAGTGAAAGTGCCGCGAACGTGTTGCGGGGCCTCCATTACCACTTCCGCCAGATTGACTACTGGCAAGTGCTGGCGGGCAGCATCGAGGTGGGTCTGATCGACTTGCGTCCCCAATCCCCCACGTTCCTGCAGCAGGAAGTACGCCGCCTGGATGCAGAAACCGGCGCAGGGCTGTACATTCCCGCAGGTGTGGCCCACGGGTTCTACAGTCTGCGCACGACTTCCCTGCTGTACCTGGTGGACCAGTATTATGACGGTACCGATGAATACGGGGTACAGTGGAATGACCCCGCACTGGGCGTGCAGTGGAGTTGTACCGATCCCCTTTTGTCTGACCGGGATGCCGGCAATCCGCTTTGGGCTGACATCCCACCCGCTGACCGACCTGTATAGGACATAAACCCATGAATACACCGGCGCGCATTGGCGTTATTGGCGGGAGTGGCGTCTATCAAATCGATGCCCTCACCGATATTGAGGAAGTGACCCTGACCACCCCCTTCGGTGCTCCGTCAGACACCTATGTCGTAGGCACCATCAAGGGGCAACGTGTGGCCTTTCTGGCCCGACACGGCCGGGGACACCTGATTTCGCCCACACGTCTCAACCATCGGGCCAACATCTACGGCTTCAAGCAACTGGGAGTTGAATTTCTGATCAGTGCCAACGCCTGTGGCAGTCTGCGGACGGCATACCAGCCCGGCACGGTGATGGTACCCAGCCAGTTGTACGACAACACACGGCTGCGCGCCCTGTCGTTCTTCGACGATCCGGCAGTAGGGACCGAAGGGATTGTGGTGCACATTGCCTTTGCCCAGCCATTCTGTACGTGGCTGAGTGCGATATGCGTGCAGGCACTGCACGAGACTGGCACAGAGGTGCACGACGGGGGCAATTTCATCACCATTGAAGGTCCCCGTTTCAGTTCCCGGTTCGAGAGCGACACCTTCCTCCAGTGGGGGGCCGACATTATCGGCATGACCACTTCGCCGGAAGCGCAGCTGGCACGGGAAGCCGAAATGAGCTTTGCCGTTATGGCCCACATCACGGATCTGGACACGATTGACAATGAGGAACCCGTGACCGTAGAGGTGGTGCTCAGCCGTATCCAGTCCAATGCGGCGAAGGTCAACGCAGCCGTGGTCCGGGCCGTAGAGCTGATGGCGGAAGCCCCCCGCTCACCGCACGCCGATGAGCTGCAATATTCGATCCAATCGGACACGTCGCGCATTACACCGGCACAGATTGCCCTGCTGCCTGAGCTGCTGGGCAAGTATTTTCCGCCAGCATGACAGGGCCTGCAGGCATGATCCCGGAGGCACAGGCGGCTGATCTGCTGGAAGGCCTGGTAACCATTCCATCCCTCAGTGGTGACGAATACGAAGCCAGTACCTGGTTGGCCGCGCAGATGGCGCAGCTCGGCTTCGAGCGCACCCGGGTGGATGAGGTGGGCAATGCCATAGGCGAACTGGGGGCAGCCGATGCGGCCAACCTGGTGGTCCTGCTGGGACATATAGATACAGTACCCGGGCACATTCCCGTCACCCGAGTTGTCACCCCCCGGGGCATACGTCTGAACGGCCGGGGCACAGTGGACGCCAAGGGCCCTTTGGCGAATTTCGTCCTGAGTGCCGCCAACGTGCGCGACCGTATCCCGCCCGACTGCCGCCTGCTGGTAGTGGGTGCCGTGGAAGAAGAAGCGGCTACTTCACGCGGCGCGCGGCATATCCGGGATCTGTGCAACGGCATCACACAGCCGGTGCCCCGCTACTGCATCATCGGGGAACCCAGCGGCAGTCATACGATCTGCCGCGGCTACAAGGGCCGTATTCTCATCCACCTGGAAGCCAGCCAGCCCACGGCACACACGGCAGGTCCCGGCCGGGAGATTGCCGAGCTGGCCGTGGCATACTGGAACTGGCTGCAAGCCACGCTGGATCTGGCCAATACAGGGACCGAACGTCTTTTCGATCAGGCCTCACCCAGTCTGCGCGAGATCGAGACCAGGCTGTGGAACGCATCCCGGAATCAAGTGCGCTGCCTGATTGGCGTCCGGCTACCTGTCGGCTTCAATGCCGGGATACTCATTCAGCAAAGCCTGGCCTGGCTGGAGCACCATGCCGGGGCCACAGGCGCCAATCCGGCTATTCATGTGGCACCCGACATAGACCAGTCATTTCCTTTTGCAGACGGCACCCTGCAGGGTGCCCTTCATTTCAGTGGGCTGGAGCCGGCCTGGATTACATCCCGGCGCAATGCCTTGTGCCGCAATCTGCAAGGTGCCATTCGCCAGGAATTCGGTCACCGGCCACGCTTTTCGGTCAAGACTGGCACTTGTGACATGAACGTGGTAGGTCCAGCCTGGCAATGTCCGGTGGTGGCCTATGGCCCCGGTGACAATCAACTGGATCATACGCCGGAAGAACACATCATGCTCCCGGAGTTTCATGCCAGTACCCGAGTATTGACCCAGGCACTCCTCTCTCTTTTGGCCACCCTGTAATGTAGGCGGGCAAGCCAATGAAGGGGAACGTCTCTACCGTCCTGTTTCATCCATGCCCCCATGTGCCCACGGGCAATAGAGTCATCTACCGTGATCTCGTGCAATCGCACAAGACCACGGTGTAGCCCACTGATGTCTCCATCTGTACCCTGGTTACAACCCGGCAATGATATCGTCGTCCGGAGCGCCCATGATGTTGTATCCGCCATCGACATGGATGACTTCCCCCGTGATGCCAGAAGCCATGTCGCTCAACAGGAACTGGGCCATGTGGCCAATGTCCGTTTGGGAAACATTGCCTCCCGGGGCCACTTTGCCGATATACTCCCGACTCTTCCGGAAGCCGTCAATGCCGGAGGCAGCGAGGGTCTTGATGGGACCGGCCGAGATGGCGTTGACGCGTATATTGTCCTTGCCCAAGTCCCAGGCCAGATACCGCACGGACGCCTCCAGCGCAGCTTTGGCCACCCCCATCACGTTGTAGTTGGGAGTTACTTTTTCAGACCCGAAATAGGTCATGGTGATCATGCTGCCGCCGGCTGGCATGAGCTCACTCGCGTGTCGCGCCAGGGCAATCATGCTGTAGCAACTTATGTCAAGAGCAAGCTGAAAACCGTTGCGCGACGTATCCCGAAAACGGCCGCCCAGATCTTCGCGGGGGGCAAACGCAATGGAATGCACCAGAAAATCCAGGGTTCCATACACATCCCGGGCGTACGCAAAGGTACGCGTGATGGCGTCATCGTCCGTAACGTCGCATTCTTCCACAAATTGACTGTCGACGCTGGCAGCCAGCGGATGTACGCGTCTGGCCAGTATCTCGCCCGCATAGGTGAACCCCAGTTCCGCCCCTTGGGCATGCAGGGCCTGGGCAATGCCCCAGGCAATCGAATTCTTGTTGGCGACCCCGAATATCAATCCTTTCTTGTCTTGCATGGTGCTCATGGCTGTGCTCCTTGGTGTGCCCTGAAATGTGCGTGTGCGCGGCTGGCCATCACCGGAAGCATGTGGCTTGGCGGTATGTCAGCATCCCTTCCCATCTGTACTGTACGATACCGGGGAGCAGGCCATACAGGATATTCAGCTGCCGTGCCTGCCTTACGGTCTGCGCCGCTGGCCATCGCACCATAGGCTGCGGTCTTCACCGGACGAGTTTCAGAAACCGCATTTTCCCGACCTGCAGTACCCGTTCTTCCCGCTCGGCCAGATGCATGGCCGTCTGGGGGTCCGCCACAGTAGCGCCATCCAGCCGCACGCCGCCTTGCTGGACCAGGCGTTTGGCTTCCCCGCGACTCTTGACCAAGCCTGCATGAAACATGACATCCAGGACCGTCATGTTCTCTGCAACCGCAAATTCCGGCGTGTCACTGGGGGCACTGCCCTGATGCATGCGCGCTGCATCCCGGGCAGCCGTCCGGGCCAAGTCGTCCCCGTGAAAGGAACTGACGACTTCGGTGGCCAGCGCACGTTTCACCTGCATCATGTCGTCTGCCATGCGTGACTTGACAGCTTCAAGCTGCTGCACGTCCCAACGGGTGACCATGTCACAGTAGAGAGGGATGACTGCATCCGGCAGATTCAGGACCTTGGTGAACATCACACCGGGGGCGTCATCTATGTTGATGGTGTTGCCAGCCGACTTGCTCATGCGGATTACCCCATCGGTTCCGGGCAGAATGGGATAGGTCAGGACAGTCTGGGGCTGCATCCCTTTGGCTTCCATCAGTTTGCGGCCTGCCATCAGGTTGAAGAGCTGGTCGGTACCTCCTATCTGCACATCGGTTTCCAGGGCCACGGCATCGTAGGCTTGCATGAGGGCATAGAAGAATTCATGCAGCCAGATAGCGTCCCCCCGTTCATGGCGCAGCCGGAAGTTCTGGCGCGTCAGAAACTGCTGCACGGTGAACTGGCTGGCGATGGCAATCACGTCCGCAAAGACCAGATCCTTGAGCCACCGGTGATTGTAGTCCACCGTTGTATGCTCCCGGTCCAGAACCCGGAAAGCCTGCGCTGCGAAGCTTTCCGCCTTCTCCAGCGCTTCCTCCAGCGTCTGCTGATCACGAGCCGTTTCCTTGTCGCTCGGATCGCCTATGGTCCCCGTGAAAGTGCCGATCAGAAACACTACGTCATGTCCCAGCTCCTGGAACTGGCGCAATTTCCGCATGGGAATGGTATGCCCCAAATGCAGATCGGTGGCCGAGGGATCAAAGCCGCAATAGACCCGCAACGGCTTGCCGGTAGCGTGGCACCGTTCCAGCCGTGCTGTCAGTTCTGCCTGCATGTGACTGCGGGTTTGCGCATCCCCGCAATCTACACCCCGCATCAGGATTTCGATTTGTTCTGGCACTGGCCGAAATGAATGGCTCATGGCTCCCTGCTGCATCGTCGCCAAATGATCATCCATTATAACCGTGATATTTGCCCCCGCCGGGAATCTGGCTGAACCTTACCGGTGCATCCCTGGTGGTCACCCCTTGACGGACGGCTGTAGACAGGTGCTGTGCCGGTACAGCACCCCACCTCGGCGCCATGCACCCGAATTCACGGGCCCTGCAACAGCACTCTCCGGAATCCGCACTATTGGGGACGTCTGATGTTAAAATCGGTTCGGGGAAGAATCTCAGGCATTGCCGGCTGAACATGATCGACTCACATTCTGCGTTCTCTATCCGCGACACGTTCCGATACACTGATTTGCCGGACTTGGTGCGGCGTCTGGCGGAAATTCCCGCACCCGCTCCAGACACATTGCCCGCTGACCTCCGTGTATGCAGAGCGCTGCAAACCCGAATGCAACGGGTACAGGCCGTACTGCTGGATATGGATGGCGTGCTTTATCGTGGGGATGAATTGCTGGAGGGCGTGCTCGCGTTCCTGAACTTCGTAAAGGGAGCCGGACGTCATATCCTGTACGTCACCAACAATGCCACACGAACTCCCGCCATGTTCGTGGACAAACTGCAGGCGATGGGCATTGAGGCCAGCGAAGATCAGATTCTGACCAGTGCTGAAGCCACGGGAGGCTGGATGGCACGCCACCTGCCCGCCGGCAGCAAGGTGCAGCTCATAGGCGAGGCAGGCGTATGGTCCGCCATGATCACACGGGGGTTCAGGCCTGCCAACAAACCCCAGGATGCTGACTGTGTAGTGGTCGGCATGGATTTTCACCTGGACTACCGCAAGTGCGCCCAGGCTACCCTGGCGATCAAGGCAGGTGCCACCTTTATCGGGACCAATGAAGACCCCACGTTCCCGTCCGAGGAAGGTGAGATCCCGGGCGCAGGCTCCATCGTCGCCCTGCTGCGTACGGCGACGGGACAGGAACCCATTGTCATTGGCAAACCGTATCCCGGCATGTTTGAAGAAGCCATGGCGCGTTTGGGACTGGCGGCTGATGAGTGCCTGATGGTCGGCGACCGCTACGAAACGGACATTCAGGGGGCCCAGGACCTGGATATGTGGACCGTGGGCATCGGTACCGGTGTGACTGCGTACGAGGAGTTCTGGACCAAGGACCGGGTGCCCAATTTCGTCTTGCGGGACATGGAGGAGTTCCTGCATGTTTTCCGCGACCTGGGTTTGTTTGGCTCCACTCCCGCCTGAGCGAACCCGGCTGCAGGGTTGCCCGGCTGTCCCCTCGTCCCGTATGTGTTGTTGCCCATAACCCCGGAATTGTTGCCCATTTGCCCCACAGCAGGGGCGACATCTGGTATATTCAGGGCATGATGCATGCCCTACGTCCATTCCCAACATCAACTCTGATGCATTTCAGCTTTGCAAGTTACATCGTTTTGAGGAAAACACCATGCTGCGCAAACTCGCCAAGTTCCTGGTTTTCTTGCTTCTCGCTTACGTGATCGTCAGGGCAGCCAAGAAGTTGCTGGCCCCTGCCGACACGGCATCCGGCCCCATGCCGGACCAGGCAACGGACCCCTATGACGAAGCACCGCTGGGCGGTGACATCAGTCCGGATCTGCTGGACATTCTGGTATGCCCGGATGACAAGGGTGCTCTGGAGCTGGTGGACGAAGGCAAGTTCCTGCTGAATCCGCGCAAGGGCTACAAGTATCCCATTCGTGCCGGCGTCCCGGTCATGCTGATTGAGGAAGGACGCAAACACATGGACGCCAGTTTCGTGGCGAACGGCAGCACGGCGGAATGAGCCGGCAGCAACATTCTCCTTAACACATGAGCGCGGAGTAACGTCTCATGCTTTATCCACAAACCAACTTGTGCCGTACCACAACAGATCTCGATGGCTTCTGGTCATTTCAAATCGATCCCGAAGGCGTTGGCGAACAGGAAGAATGGTACCGGGGACTGCCCGCACCACGCCTCATCGCCGTACCTGGCAGCTGGAACGAGCTGTGGGCCGAATACCGGGACTATCTTGACGACGCCTGGTACTTTCACTGCTTTGCCATGCCCCGGGACTGGTCTGGACAACGTCAGGTTCTGCGGTTCGGCTCTGTCAATTACCATGCCCGGGTGTGGTTGAACGGCGTTTGCCTCGGCGAGCATGAGGGCGGACATCTGCCCTTTGAATTTGAGGTGTCGTCATGTTCCCGGCAGGGACTCAACCGGTTGGCCGTGAAGGTCAACAATACCCTGATGCCTGACCGCGTTCCTACAGGCAACAGCGGCTCTTCGCCGCTATCGGGCTTCATGAACAACATGCCATCCACAAATTTCGATTTTTTCCCGTACGCGGGTATCCACAGGCCGGTCAAGCTGTACACTACAGGCCCCGTCTATATTGAAAACCTGCAGGTGCTCACCCATTTCGACGCTCCTGCCGACGACAGCGCTATCACAGGCAGGCTGGACGTGACGGCGGACATAGTGTCCGCCGCGCCCGACACCACTCTGACATGCACCGTCCGCGATGGGGATGATGTCATGGTGTCACAACAGTTGGATGTTCAGGGCCGCCAGGCTCACGGACAGTTGCAGATTGCGCCTGCCCGCCTGTGGTCGCCTGCTTCCCCTTATCTGTACCAGTGCGAACTCACACTCCAGGATGCCGGCGGAGACACCCTGGACACCTACACTCAGGACGTTGGCATTCGTACCGTCGAAGTCGTGAATTCACAGATTCTGCTCAATGGGGAACCGATCGAGCTCAAGGGTTTTGGCAAGCACGAGGATTTTGCCGTCCACGGCCGTGCCCTCAACATGCCCCTCATCGCCAAGGATGGCGCCCTCTTCGAATGGATAGGAGCCAACTCCTATCGCACGGCACATTACCCCTACTCGGAAGAGTCCATGATGTACGCCGATCGGGCCGGACTGCTCATCATCGACGAGATCCCCGCCGTAGGCCTCATGTTCGACGACGGGGACGAGAACATAGCTCGCAGACTCCAAATCTGCCAACAGCAGTTGACGGAACTGATCCGGCGGGACATCAACCACCCGAGTGTAATCATGTGGAGCGTGGCCAACGAGCCCCTGCCGGTCGACATGATGCAGCGGTTCCGCGGGCAGGAGGTGGACGAAGCAGTAGATGCACCGGCCACCCGTTTCTTCGACGAACTGATCGCGCATGGCCGGCAACTGGATACGTCACGCCCCTTTACCCTGGCGGGCGTTATGGGTGGACCCGTAGCCTGGCTGGCTCTGTGTGACGTGGTGATGGTCAACCGCTATTGGGGCTGGTATCGGTATGGAGGCAATCTGGACCAGGGACGCGAAGCGTTGGTCCAGGAACTGGACATGCTCCATGACCGGCTGCAGAAACCCGTCATCATTGCGGAATTTGGGGCTGACACCCTGGCGGGCCATCACAGTGATCCCCCCGTCATGTTTTCGGAAGAATACCAGGTGGACATGCTGCGCATGTACCTGGATGTGGCAGCGGCACGGCCGTTTGTAGTCGGCTTGCACGTCTGGAATTTCGCTGACTTCAAAACGGGCCAGAGTCCCATGCGCTTCAATGCCATGAACTACAAGGGCGTCTTTACCCGGGAACGGGCCCCCAAGATGGCCGCCCATTTCCTGCGCAGCCGCTGGCAGGGACCCTCCTGCACAGACCCGGCGGCGTGAACGACATGCTGTCGAGAGCGCCGGGAAGCGATCCCGTGGCATGGTCCGCTTCTTGCCCAGGATCGAATGACGGTATAATTCGGTAGCTGTCGCCACCAGTCGCAATTTACAGCCGCAGCACAATTCACAGTCACCAGAAAGGGAGGATACTCATGCCAAGACCTGTAACCCTGTTTACCGGTCAATGGGCCGACTTGCCCTTGGAAACGCTTGCCCAAAAGACAAGCGAGTGGGGTTTTGACGGTTTGGAACTGGCCTGTTGGGGCGATCACTTTGAAGTGGACAAGGCCCTGGAGGACGATTCCTACGTCCAGGCCAAGCGGGATCTGCTGGACAAGTACAATCTCGGCTTCTGGTCCATCTCCAACCACCTGGTAGGCCAGGCCGTATGTGATCCCATCGATGCCCGCCACGAAGCCATTGTGCCTCCCTATGTATGGGGTGACGGTGAGCCTGAGGGCGTACGCCAGCGGGCTGCGGAGGAAATGAAGAACACGGCCACCGCAGCCAAGCTGTTCGGCGTGGATGTCGTCAATGGCTTCACAGGCAGTGCCGTATGGGCCAAGCTGTATTTCTTCCCGCCCACGTCCCAGGACGATATCAACGCCGGCTATGACGATTTCGCCCAGCGCTGGATTCCGATTCTGGATCACTTCCAGGAACAGGGCATCCGCTTCGGGCTGGAAATCCATCCCACGGAAATCGCGTATGACATCATAACGTTCCAGCGGGCCCTGGAGGCGGTGAACGGCCATCCGGCCTTCGGCATCAACTTCGATCCGAGCCACTTGATCCACCAGTTCGTCGATCCGGTGGAACTGATCAACGCCTTTCCGGATCGTATCTACCATGCCCACGTGAAGGACAGCAAGGTCCAGTTGACCGGCCGGAACAGCATCCTGTCGAGCCATCTGGATTTCGGCGATCACCAGCGGGGCTGGGATTTCGTGTCGCCGGGGCACGGTGATGTGGAATGGGATCCCATTATCCGGGCCCTGAACCGGATCGGTTACGAGGGCCCCTTGTCCATTGAATGGGAAGACAGCGGCATGGACCGGGAATTTGGCGCCCAGGAGGCCCTGGGTGTGGTTCGCCAGAATGACTTCCCCTCGTCTGACATCGTCTTTGACGAGGCGTTTGCGGATTGACCACCGGTGGTTGCACACCACCCAAGTAAGGAAGCAGAGCAATGAGTGATGGAAGCGGCTTCACCGCCATGGCAGGTGCGCGCGCCGAAGGCGAAGCACCCGAAATTGGATTTGGTATGCTGGGCTATGCCTTCATGGGCAAAGCCCACTCGAATGCCATGCGCAAAATCCCCTACATGATGTATCCTCCGCCGGCCATTCCGGTTCTGGAAGCCATCTGTGGCCGCAATGCGGAAGCTACGGCAGAGGCAGCCCGCCGTTTTGGCTACCGCCATACGTACAATTCGTGGGAAGCCATGCTGGAAAACGACAACGTGCATGTGCTGGACAACGGGGGGCCCAACGACGTACATGCCGCGCCCTGTATCGCGGCTGCGGAAGCCGGCAAGCACATCCTGTGCGAAAAGCCACTGGCTCGTACGGCTGAAGAATCCAAGGCCATGCTGGATGCCGTCAACAAAGCCGGTGTCAAGGCCATGGTGGCCTTCAACTATCGCTTCATTCCAGCGATTCGCCAGATCCGGCTCCTGATTGATCAGGGCCTGTTGGGCCAGATCTACCATTTCCGGGCCGTGTATCTGCAGGAATGGATTATGCCCCACTACAACCTGCCCATGATTTGGCGCCTGCAGAAGGATAGCGCCGGCAGTGGTGCGCTGGGTGACTTGGGCGCCCATATTATCGATCTGGGACGGTATCTGGTCGGTGACGTCAAGAGCGTTGCCGGTATGACCCGAACCTTCATCGACGAACGTCCCTATGACGATGGCACGATGGGCAAGGTCGATGTAGACGATGCCTTCGCCGCCCTGCTGGAATTCGAGAATGGCGCCCTGGGTACCGTCGAGGCGACCCGTTTTGCCGGTGGTCGCAAGAATGGCCAGCGCATCGAAATCAACGCCGAAAAAGGCAGCGTGGTATTCAACCTGGAACGCCTCAACGAGCTTGAGGTGTACTGGAACGACGGTGATCCCAACGTCAGCGGCTTCACCAATGTACTGGTCTCCGAACCTACCCATCCCTGGTGGGAGAACTGGTGGCCACAAGGACATATTATTGGTTGGGAGCATACGTTCGTGCATGAAATCACGCACCTGCTGGACTGCATTGTCAACGACGGTGACGTAGCCCCCATTGGCGCTGATTTCGAGGACGGCTACCGCAATGCCGTGATTTGTGACGCCATCCTGGCCTCTGCCGCCAGTGGCCGCCAGGTGGACTGCGTCTACTAGACGCGCTCTTTACTTTCATGCCACGACAGGGGCCGTATCAGGCATACGGCCCTGTCCGATCAAGGAGACCGTGCATCATGAGTGACGCCTATACCCCCCAGCCCGAGCACAAGTTCTCTTTCGGCCTCTGGACCGTGGGCAATATTGGCCGTGATCCCTTCGGGGATCCGGTACGGGAGGTCCGCAGTCCCGTTCAGCTGGTGCATCTCATGGCCGAAGCCGGGGCCTGGGGCGTGAATTTTCACGATAACGATCTCGTACCCATTGACGCCACCCCGCAGGAACGGGATCAGATCGTCGCTAACTTCAAGGCTGCCCTGGATGAAACCGGTCTGGTTGTGCCTATGGCAACGACCAATCTGTTTACCCATCCGGCATTTCGGGATGGGGCATTCACCAGCAACGATCCGGAAGTGCGGGCCTATGCCTTACAAAAGACCATGGCGGCCATTGATCTCGGTGTGGAACTGGGAGCTGAAACGTATGTATTCTGGGGAGGCCGCGAGGGCACGGAGACTGATTCAGGCAAGTGCGCAGTGAGTGCCGGCCGCTGGTTCCGCGAGGCGCTCAATTTCCTCTGTGCATACGTCCAGGATCAGGGTTATAACCTGCGGTTTGCCCTTGAACCCAAACCTAACGAGCCCCGCGGCGACATCTATTTGCCCACGGTCGGTTCCATGCTGGGCTTTATCGCTACCCTGGATCACCCGGACATGGTAGGGGTGAATCCGGAAGTGGCCCACGAACACATGGCGGGCCTGAATTTCATGCATGCCATTGCCCTGGCCTGGGATGCCGGCAAACTGTTCCACATCGACTTGAACGACCAGAATCTGGGTCGTTACGATCAGGACTTCCGTTTTGGTTCCCACAACCTCAAGCAAGCCTTTTATGTCGTGAAATTCCTGGAGTCGGTGGGCTATGATCAGCCACGCCACTTTGACGCCCACGCGTACCGGTCCAGTGATTATGATGATGTCCTGGCATTTGCCAAGGGCTGCATGCGGACTTATCTGATTCTCAAGGAAAAAGCGGCACAATTTGAGGTCGACACCGAGATTCAGGCCTTGCTGGCCGAGATTAACGCCGATGACGGTGCCATGGCAGGCTTCCAGGGCGCCTTCAGTCCGGAAAAGGCACAGGCACTCAGGGCTCATGCGTTCGATCGGGATGCCTTGGGCCGACGCAGTCAACCCTATGAACGCCTGGACCAGCTTGTCATTGATCTGCTGTTGGGAGTGCGTTAAACCGCGTTCACTGGGGTGAACAACCTGACAGTTTGCGTTCCCAGGTGAATTCCAAAGGCAGCAGACAAAACTGTCTGCCGCCTTTGGATTACTACCTAATATCTTTATCGCCGGGTCATTGGTAGGGCTTTTGATTTCGTCTGCGATCCTTTGGCGGACTAGAGCTGGCTTGGAGCGAACGGAAGTTTCCCAGCCATAATCCACAACGTACCATCCCACCTTATGGGACCTTGGGACTCCACCAAGCAGTCCAGGCTTGGGGTAAAACCCTACATTGCCAGATTTATTGTTGCGCATGTATGCTCCGTCGTTCCGCACGGAGAACTTGACAGCTACATTGCTGCGGTGATCCAGACTGTCGGTGATGTCTGATGCAACCGATCCATTGCCCATGGCCAGGTTAGTGCTGTAAAGAGATGAAGCCGGAAATTATGGCTCTTACTACTCCCAGCAACTTCGACATAGTGACATCCATTTGAGCTGTTCAAGGATTTGGTCCCCAGGTATCACAGTGCAACTCCCGTTGGTCGACAGCAGGACAGCGCTAGTTTTGATCTTGCTGTCCACCCACTACTCTGACTGCATTCCCTATGGTAGGAAAACCGTTCTCTCCCCCGTAAGGGAGCGGTCTGGGTCTGAACTACAGGACTGCGGGTAGACTGCGTATGATCCGGTCGCTCTCCACGCTCACATGCACAAGGCGCCGCAGGTGCTGCACCAGCGCGGCCGGATCGTCCGCAAACCAGGCGTTGGGGTCATTGACAATACCGCTCTCCTTGTCCGCACGGATGTACAGACGATCCACTGCCCATGCTAGGGGTGTGCGTCCATTCACCACATAGGTATGGGCTGCCTCCGGAATGCCGCGCAGCGTGACTGTGGGCGTGACGTGCAGGACAGACCAATCCGGCTCCCGGCGCATGCCTCCCCACTGCATGCGTTTCGGTCCCAAGCGATAGTTTGCCCCCCCCCGTCTTTATGTCCACTTGCAGCTCGTACTCCGGACAGGTTTCATAGCCCAGATGGAGCGCGGCCAGCTGTGCGCCGGCGTCCCGGAAGGCGGCAAAGTCAGAGGCGAAGGGGATGCGGGGCAGGTCCTTGCGCAGATCGGCCCGGTAGGTCTGACGATAGTCCGGGGCATGCAGCAGGCCGTAGAGGTAATACCAGATGTCGTCTCGGGTGATATGCAGTGTGGCATACCGATCGCGGAACTGTTGCAGGCACCCGTGTGTGAGATTGTCCACCTGCCGGTAGCCGGGTACGATGCCCAAACCGTCAGCTGTGGTCTGAGTCCACGCATCCGGGTTGCGCGGGTCATGGACTTCATAGCGGTAGCGCGCGAACCATTGGGCTCCCGCAACCAGGTTGAGATCAGGAATCACATCCGTCATCAGGCAGGAAAACGGTGTGGTTTGTCCCTTGCCCGTGACGCCAATGACCTGGTTGGGTGCATCTGGGGTGGGGAATAGGACGGGGATTTGGTAAATCATCTGGATCAGGGCGCGGTCAAAGTACAGGTGCTGTTTCAGGAAGGGCCGATACATCCCCAGGCGTAGCTTGTCGGAATCAAACGCCAGTTTCTTGTTACCCCTGAGCAGTTTCTTGCGTTCCCGATCCCACTTGAACTGTCTGGGCGCATCGTTACGTGTGGCTGCCGCCACACTGAGCTGTCCCGCTGCCACCTGCTGGCGCCGGTCTTCATAAAACCGAATCATGTCCTGTACGCGGCGGGTAAGGATTGCCCGGTCCGAGGCATAAAGCCAGGCGTCGCCGCCCGTCTTTACTCCCGAGGAATATGTACGGGCGGCGACGCCTGGCTTTACCGCATTTTTGCTTTTCGCCGCTTTAGAGCCCAGGGGCAGGAACTGCTGGTACGCCGGGTCCCGCTGGTCCAGCCAGTCGTGATGCACATCTGGCACAATCCGCTGCCAGTCAGTTATACCCGCTAGGGAACCATATGCCTGAACCATGCGCAGTTTCTCGTTCCGGGACAGGTAGTCGCCGATGTCCTTGTAGTAAATCTGGCATGCGCCTTGGTGTGCGGGATCCCGCACCAGCACCAGCAGGGCCACCGGCGTGCGCGAACCGGAACCGAAGATCTTGCCACCCTCCTGACGGGAGCGTTCGCCTTGGGTACGCTGGTTCCCCCGCAGGTTGAACACATACAGATGCGAGAACTCATCTGCCAGGCAAGCACGCAGACCTGCATCCGCATTGCCGTCAATGAACGAGCCATTAGTGACAAAGGCAATCACACCTTCTTCCCCCATCCGGTCACTGGCCCAGCGCAGCGCCATTTTGTAACTGTCATACAGCGAAACCTTGTTGGTGACCGGACTGTGCACGGCATAGGTATCCCGTACCCGCTGTTCCAAACCGGGGTAGGACACATTGGGAT
This sequence comes from Caldilineaceae bacterium, assembly GCA_965200385.1. GTDB lineage: Bacteria > Chloroflexota > Anaerolineae > Caldilineales > Caldilineaceae > Bin34. The sequence goes on along the minus strand of OZ241342.1, from coordinate 1,210,617 downwards.
TTTCATCCATCGCACTCCGCTGGCCCGCGGAATAGGGAGGATTACCCACGATTACCGTGATGTCCCGCTCCTGCTGACACTGCACCCGTGCACTGTTGACCGGCAGCATCTCCGCAAAATGCCCCTGCCCCGCACCCAGATTGAAGGTGTCCGTGAAGACAATGCCCGCAAACGGCTGGTACGCTGCGTCCATGCCCAAACGACCATGGTAGGTCTCCTCGATGTTGATGGCCGCAATGTAGTAGGCCATCAACACAATCTCGTTAGCATGCAACTCTGACCGGAATTTGCGTTTCAGGTCCTCATCCTGGATCAGATCCCGGTTCTGCAGCAGACGCACGAGGAACGTACCCGTGCCCGTAAACGGATCCAGCACATGCACACAGGCATCCGTCAGGCGGCGCCCGCAATGCGTCTGTAGGGCATGGTCTGCGGAATGCAGCAGGAAGTCCACCACTTCTATCGGTGTGTAGACAATGCCCAAACGTTCGGCATCCTTCTTGAGCGCCACCTGGAAGAAGCGTTCGTAGAGTTCCAGCAGTACCCGCTGACGAGCCGCCGCGTTGTCCAGTGCCTGGGCCCGCTGGCGTACACTGGCGTAAAAGGGCTCCAGTTCCCGCGTCTCGTTGACCAGGCCCTCCGTTTCCAGCAGTTCCACCAGGCGGGACAAGGCACGGGAGACCGGGTTGCGCCCCACGAAGTCGTAGTCGGCGAACAGAGCCTGGAACACCGGTCCCGTCACCAGGTGCTGCGCCACCATGGCCACCACATCCTCTTCCCGTAGTTCCGGATGTAGGGTTCGTCGCAGATCCGCCAGAAATGTCTGGAACTGCTGCTGCAGCGTGATCCGCGCTGGATCCTGGATCAGGCCCCGCACACGCACCCGAATGCGCTCCGCAATCTGAGCTACGTCCCCTGCCCACTGCGGCCAGTACTTGCGGTCACCACACTTCTCCACCACCTTGGCGTAGATCGCGCCCGGCGGGATCTGGTATACGAGGTCCAGGGCGAGCTGGGACACCAGGTTCGGACCATGACCCTTGTCCGGACCACTCCTGCTACCGCCCATGATTTTGATACGTTGGGAGGGCGTCCGGTTTAGATCCAAGGAATTAATCTCCAGGTCAAAGCGGTCGTCATGGCTGCGCAGCGCACGCAACACACTCCATACCACCTGGAAAGTCTGGTTATCGTCCAAAGCCTGGGCCGGATCCATGTCGGGCTGGATCACCACCGGCAGGATGATATAGCCCATCTGCTTGCCCTCCGCCCGTCGCATGACGCGCCCTACGGCCTGCACCACATCCACCTGGGACTTGCGGGGCGACAGAAACAACACGGCATCCAGGGCCGGTACGTCCACCCCTTCGGTCAGACAACGCGCGTTCGTGAGCACCCGGCAAACAGCCTCGCCCGGTGGATCAGAGGTCTGCAGCCAGGACAGCTTGCGTTGCCGATCCAGCGAGTTCTGCGTACCATCCACATGCTGAACTTTCAGCGGTAGTAGATCGGCCTGGTAAGCACCATCCGTCTGGCCCCGTACTACGTCCACCACATTCTGCCAGTGGCTTTCCACTAGTTTTGAGGTCTTGATGGTGTTCGTGAAGGTAATGGCCCGGCACAGAGGATTGTGTCGGTCTCCCGTCACGTTGCGATCGGCCAGCACACCTTCGGGATCCGCCAGGGCATCCCAACAGCCCAATAGCTTGACCGCATCCTCCAGGTTCAGCCCTGACTCCTTTTCCCGGGCCAGTAGATTCGCCAGCGCTGCCGATACCTCACCCGATTTCAGCGTCAGAATGATGACCCGATAGTCGGTCAGCCAATTTCCTTCTATGGCCTGCGAGAATGTCATGCGGTAGAACACCGGACCATACACAGCCTCATCGTTCATGGAGAAAATCTCCAGGTCCCGGTTCGCGGCTGCCCGGCTGCGGGCCGCAGCCGTGTAGAGACGGGGCGTCGCCGTGGTATAGAGGCGCTTGGAGGCATGCACGCGGTGGGTATCGTGTACCAGACGGAAGGGTGAAGTTTGCGGCTCATCGGCCCGCACCCACTGCCGGTCCTCCACTCCCGTCGTGCGGTGTGCCTCATCGCACACGACCAGATCAAAGACCGGTGCCCCCGTAGCCTGTGCTTGCGCCACCAGGGGCAGCGACTGGTACGTGCAAAATACCACCGTCAGGGTATCCGGACGTTCTTTGTGCAACGCCTCCTGAATACGTGCGCTATCCGTGGTCACTGGGATGTCCAGTTCCAGCAGTGATGCATCTTCGTCCGTGCGCCCCGCCCGCATGTCCGAGCAGATACCGATATAACGGTGGGGTATAGCTTTCTGCGCCGCCCACTCCCGCATCGTCTGTGCCATCAGCGCAATGGAAGGTACCAGGTACAGCACTCGTCCTCCTAATCCCACCTGCCGCTCCGCAATCCAGAGTGTCACCACCGTCTTGCCCGTGCCGCAGGGCAGGATCAGCTGCCCCCGGTCATGCTGCGTGAACCCCGCACATACGGCTTCAAGGGCGGCCTGCTGATAGGGATGCGGCGTATAGGGCACACGGGGCCGAAACCGCAGGCTCGCCGGATCGTCTACGTACTGCAGCCAGTTCACGTCCCAGGCGTCCAGTTCCCTCGTATCCAGCACACGGGGTTTCTTGTCCAGTTTTTCCAGGGTACGCAGGGCGTTCTTCTGAATGGGGCCTCCGGTGTTGATGATCATCCGCGCGGTGAAACGCGCTGGTTCTGAGGCGGTCAAGAACGAATCGATGGCTTTCTTCGATACAGGATGGTGGGGATGGAAAAACTTGCACTGGATGGCACACAACCCGCCTTCCCGTTCCTCTGCCACCAGGTCAATGCCTATGTCAGGACCATCCCGGTCGGGCCATTCATCCCACAGCCAAACCTGGGTGAAGCGCTCTCCATAGATGCCGGGATGCTCCTGCAGGGCTTTCTGCAGCAGGCGCTCAAAGGCATGGCCCATGCCGGACATATGTCCGGCACGATCACGCAGAATATCCAGAGCTTGATCCAGATTCGGCATACTTCACTCCATTTGCACAGGTACAGGTATCCGGGATGGCTACCGAATCCCGGATACCTGTCATCTTAGAGTCTGTTTGCAGCAGATAACAAACTGCCATTGCTCTAAAGAAACAGAGTGCAAAAAACGCATCCAGCAAGTCAGTGCATGTTGGGCTGTCGAACCTAAGTGATGCAGCCAGTCTGGATGAGTAAATCAGGTATCACTGCCCCAAGAGCCCTTTTGGGTGAACATACCCCAGGATCTTGTGCGGCGCGGTAAGGAGGCAGGTTGTGAGTTTTTTGCTTCAGGCTTGGGTACCATATGCTTCCCTGTCAACCCTCAAAACCCGTTTGTCCGATTTGTACTACCTATTTATAATGCAATCTGTCTGAATGGCTGGATGCAGACACTCATTGCTCACGATCCACACATCAGCCTTGTGGCAAGCTCGTCTGCCACTTTTCTGCATTTCTCTGTTCGCACAATTTTGCATCACCTAGATGCAACCACCAGAGGAGGAATTCGATGAATAGGAATATGTTTGCGCAATGGAAAGGGTTTGGCGTTCTGATCCTGATAGGTTTGCTGATGTTGGCAGCTTGCGGTGCACCGGCACCAGCCGCGGAGGAACCTGCCATGGAGCCTGCTGCAGAGGAGGCGGACACCACAGACGAAGCAGCCATGATGAGCCAGGAAGCCCCCATGCTGGCCGAGATGGTGGCTGCTGGTGAACTGCCACCGTTGAGTGAAAGGTTGCCCACCGAACCTCTCGTCCAGGAAGGATCCGAGGGCATCGGCCAATATGGCGGTACACTGCGTTTCGGCAACGTAGAGACAGGACTATGGAATTTGGCTACCCTGCGTACGGTTGGCCTGTTCCAGTACAACCAGGAAAACTCCGAGGTCAGTGTGGATGTGGCCAAGGACTTCTACTGGAATGATGATTTGTCCGAACTGACCATAGTGTTGCGGGCAGGTCACAAATGGTCCGATGGCGCTCCCTTTACGGTAGATGACATTCTGTTCAAGTGGCAGGATGTAGACGGCAACGAGGAACTGACTCCTTCGTTCAGCCAGTTCTGGTCACCTGGTGGTGAACCCGTACAGTTCACCAAAGTGGATGACATGACGGTCAAGATGCAGTTTGCCGTACCCTATCCAGCTGCCGTGGATTTGTTGGGACGTAGCTGGTTCAGTTCGGATCCGGGCTTTATGATGCCGGCCCACTACCTGAAAGAATTCCACATCGAACACAACCCCGATGCGGCCAAGACGGCCGAAGCCGAGGGCTTTGAAGACTGGGTGGGTCAGTTCCGTTCTCATTCCAATCCGTCGGGCAATGTCTTGGTCGGACGGCCTTCGCTATGGGTCTGGATACCGGAAGAACGCACTTCGGAACGGGTCCTTGCCGTACGCAATCCCTACTTCCACCAGGTCGACACGGCAGGCAACCAGTTGCCTTACATTGACCGGGTAGATACGGTTATCACGGGTGACAAGCAGGTCCAGATTCTCAAGGCCACCACCGGCGAATTCGATTTTGAAGGCTGGTATCTGTCCCTGAACGAGATGAGTACATTACAGGCGAACAAAGAAGCGGGCAACTTCGAGGTGCAAACGGCCAAGAGTCTGCGTTCCTCGGAATTTGCCCTGATGCCCAATCGTACAGCCCAGGACGATGTCCTGCGGGAACTGTTCAATGCCTTTGATTTCCGGCGGGCCATGTCTATCGGGATTGATCGCGAGGCCATCAATCAGGCCATCTTTTTCGGACTGGGTACGCCCTATCCCGCCATCCCCCTGCCCTCCAATGCCTATGTAAGTCCGGAGTGGCACACCCTGCATACGGAGTATGATCCCGACACGGCCAACCAGCTGTTGGACGGCTTGGGACTGGATGAACGGGATGGAGACGGGTACCGGCTGCGCCCTGACGGTGACCGGCTGAGTGTCATTATCGAGATTGGCTCAGCCGAAGGTCCCAAACTGCCCGTCTGTGAAATCATTCAGCAGCAATGGGTCGCCATCGGGATTGAAGTAACCTGCAAGGTCACTGAAGGTTCCCTGTATGTCCAGCGCAACCTGGCCAACGAATTCGAGATTGCGACTTGGCACCTTGACCGCTCGGGGCTGTTTGGGCGGGCCAACCCCCTCTGGTACAGCTTCTTCAGTGCTTCCCAGCAACGCTGGGGTGCCCAATGGGTCATCTGGTTCAACTCCGATGGTGCAGAAGGCATTGAACCACCTGCAGAAATCCAGGAACTGCGCGCGCTGTTCGCCCGTTGGCAGCAGACGGAAATCGGCTCAGATGCCTTTGTGGAACTGGGCACGGAATATTACCGGTACTTTGCCGAAACGCTGCCCATGATTGGCACCGTGGGGCTGGGCCCTGTGCCCCAGGTGGTCAGCAACCGCCTGCACAATGTGCCTTCAGAGAATATTTGGTGGGGCTCGGACACCAACTTCTATGCCCCCTACAAGCCTGGCACCTGGTACATAGAGGAGTAAAGCCGTACAGCCGGAGAGGGGCATGATCCCTCTCCGGCTGCACTTCCTGGACGCGATTCCCGTACGCACGCCCAACGCGGGTGCGATTGCGTCATCCCGGGTCCGGCCTCCCAGTCATGCCACCGCCACCCGTTGGCGGTATCCCGGATCCCATATCGTAACTATTCATGTGTTGACCGCCGCTGCCCATGTTGACCTATATAGTCCGCCGCCTCATTTACATGGTGGTCACCTTTTTCGCCTTGACAGTGGTGGTCTTCGTTATCATTCAGCTGCCACCCGGAGACTTTCTGGATACCTATCTGGCAGCCCTGGAAGCACAAGGAGCGTTTACGGATGAAGCGGAACTGGAAGCCATTCGACGCCAGTTCGGTCTGGGCGGGTCGCCCATAGAGCAGTATGCCCGCTGGCTATGGCGTTTTCTGCAAGGCGACATGGGCCGTTCCTTTGAATGGAATCAACCGGTCAAAACCCTGCTGGCCGAACGTCTGCCTTATACCGTACTGGTTTCGCTCATATCCTTGTTCTTCACCTACGTGGCTGCCATCCCCATTGGCATTTTCGTCGCGACACATCAATACCGCTTTTCCGATTACTTCTGGTCCGTAGTCGGTTTTGCCGGTCTGTCCATACCGGACTTCATGCTCGCCCTGCTGCTCATGTACCTGTTTTTCAAGTACTTCGGCATTAGCGTCGGCGGCCTGTTTTCCCAAGAATACGCTACAGCCCCCTGGAGCCTGGCCAAGGTCTGGGATCTGCTTCAACACCTCGTCACCCCGGTTATCGTGATAGGTACCGCCGGTACCGCCGGCATCATGCGCGTAATGCGGGCGACCTTGCTGGATGAACTGGGACGCCAGTATGTCGTGACAGCCCGTGCCAAGGGCGTACCCAACCGTACGCTGCTGTTCCGCTATCCGGTGCGGGTGGCCATGAATCCCATTATTTCCACGGTGGGCTGGCAGCTGCCGGCGATCATATCCGGGGAAACCATTGTGGCTATTGTACTCAGCTTGCCTACCACCGGCCCGCTGCTTTTCCGTGCTCTGCTCAGCCAGGACATGTTCATGTCCGGCAGCATCGTCATGATCCTGGCGGTACTGACTCTTGTGGGTACCCTCCTGTCCGACATCCTGCTGGTCTGGATCGACCCGCGCATCCGGTTTGAAGGCCGCGGCGGATGAGTGCCGAGACTACGCCTGCACCCACCCTGACCGAAGTGTCCCACGCGGAAATTGGCGACGAGGAACGCCTGTACTTCGCCTCACAGTGGCAACTGGTATGGCGCAAGTTCCGGCGTCACAGGCTTGCGGTGGTGTCCGTCTGGCTCCTGGGCGTACTGTACGTACTGGCACTGACTTTCGAGTTCTGGATCCCGTATCACCCGCTGACCCAGCATGCCGACTATCTGGATGCCCCGCCTTCCCGGATCTACATTCGGCACACCGACGGGCACTTTGGCCGTCCCTTCGTCTATGTGCTGGAACAGACGATTGACTTCGACACCTTTCAGCGCATTTACACACCTGACAAAACGCAGCCCCGGGTGATCCACTTTTGGCGCAAGGGAGAACCGTACAAGTTCTGGGGCCTGATTCGGGGACAGCGCCGCTTCATCGTGGTTGAGGAGGGCGGGATTCTGAACCTGTTCGGCACGGATAGCCTGGGCCGGGATCAATTCTCACGCACTTTGGCCGCAGCTCGTATTTCCCTGTCCATCGGCCTGGTCGGGGTGATCATCAGTTTTGTGCTCGGTTGCCTGCTGGGCGGTCTTTCCGGTTTTCTGGGCGGGTGGCCCGACATCGTCATTCAGCGCACCATCGAGTTCCTGATCTCCATTCCGCGCACGCCCTTGTGGATGGCCCTTTCAGCAGCCGTGCCCGCACGCTGGAGTCCGGTGCGGGTATACTTGGCCATCACCATCATACTGTCTGTCATCGGATGGGCAGGCCTGGCCCGTGTGGTACGGGGCAAGCTGCTGGAATTGCGCGAGGCGGATTACGTTATGGCCGCCAGTACAGCCGGAGCATCGGAGATACGCATCATTCTGGATCACATGCTGCCCGGCTTCATGAGCTATCTCATCGTGCATCTGACCCTGGCCATTCCAGGCATGATTCTGGGTGAAACGGCCCTGAGTTTTCTGGGTCTGGGCATCCGGCCCCCCGCCGTCAGCTGGGGCACCCTGCTGCAGGAAGCCCAGAACGTACGCACCCTGGTCAGCCATCCCTGGATGATGATTCCCGGCGTCTTTGTCATATTCACGGTCTTGCTGTTCAATTTCGTAGGGGACGGGCTGCGTGACGCCGCCGACCCCTACAAGTAGGCAATTTTGCGGTCCATGTCCCAACCCGTACTGGAAGTCCACGACCTGACAACCTACTTCAACCTGGAGGAAGGTACCCTCAAGGCCGTTGACGGAGTGTCTTTCACCCTGCATCCGAATCAAACCCTGGGCATAGTCGGGGAGTCCGGCTGCGGCAAGAGTGTTACCGTACAGTCGATCATGGGCATTGTCACCGGCAAGCCTGACATCCGGGGCTCGGCCCTGTTGCACACAGACGACGAGAGTGTGGATCTGCTGGCTCTGGACTGGGACAGCGAGGCCTTCCGCGAAATCCGGGGACAGGCCATCGCCATGATTTTCCAGGAACCCAAGACTGCCTTTTCGCCTGTGCATACGGATGGTTTCCAAATCATGGAAGCCATTCGCGTACACAAGCCACGAACCTGGCAGGCCTGCCGGGCCCAGGCACTGGATTTGCTGCGGCAGGTGGGAATTCCCAATCCGGAAGTCAACATCGATGCATATCCCCACCAGTTGTCCGGCGGCATGCTGCAACGGGCCATGATAGCCATGGCGCTGGCCCTGCACCCGCGTATCCTGATCGCGGACGAACCCACCACCGCCCTAGACGTCACAGTCCAGGCCCAGATCCTGCGCCTGATGAAGAATTTGCAGTCTGACCTGGGCATGGCGATCCTGTTCATCACCCACGATCTGGGGGTGATTGCCCACATGGCTGACGAAGTACTGGTGATGTATCTGGGCCGGGTGGTGGAACAGGCCGACGTGAAGACTGTTTTCAAGGAACCCAAGCATCCTTACACCCGTGCCCTGATGACCTCCATCCCCCGCGTACGCAAGGCCCAGGGCGGACGCCTGCAGGCCATCGAGGGTTCGGTACCCGTTGCCCTGGATCCCCCGGTGCGCTGCGCCTTTGCTCCCCGGTGTCCGGATTTCATGCCCGGCCTGTGCGATACCCGGGAGCCGGAACTGCAGGATCTGGGAGCCGGACACAAGGTTCGCTGCTTTCTGTACACGGAAGAGACAGCATGACGGCAACAGAGGCTGCACCCCTTCTGCAGATCCGCAATCTAAAAAAATACTTTCCGATCGAGAAAGGCATTTTCCGGCGGGTTGACGGATGGGTCAAGGCGGTGGACGATGTCAGCCTGACCCTGTATGCCGGTGAAACCCTGGGTCTGGTGGGCGAATCCGGCTGTGGCAAGACAACCCTGGGCCGCTGCGCGATTCGGGCTATCCCTGCCAGTGCGGGCGAGATTCTCCTGTACGTGGACGGTGCTGCGATCGCCATTCAGGATCTGGACCGCAAAACCTTGCGCACTACCCGACGACACATGCAGATGGTGTTTCAGGATCCCTTTGGCAGCCTGGATCCGCGCAAGACGGTACTGGACATTGTCGGTGAACCCTTGCGCATCCAGAAGATAGGGGACAACCGGGCAATCGAGCTGCGCGTGCGGGAACTGATGGAACTGGTTGGTCTTGACGTGAAATACCTCAAGCGCTATCCCCATGCCTTTTCGGGTGGCCAGCGACAGCGGATTGGCATTGCCCGGGCGCTCAGCCTGCATCCGCGCCTGATCGTCTGCGATGAACCCGTGTCCGCCCTGGACGTGTCGGTACAGGCCCAGATTCTGAATCTGCTGCAGGATCTGCAGCAGGAATTCGCCCTTACCTACCTGTTCGTCGCCCACGATCTGAGCGTGATTCGGCACATCTGCAGCTCTGTGGCCGTGATGTACTTGGGCAAGATCGTCGAGCAAGCACCTACCGATGCCCTGTTTCGGACTCCCCGTCACCCTTATACGGAAGCGCTGCTGTCGGCAATTCCCGAACCGGATCCGGACATCCCCTTCCAGGAGATTCTGTTGGAAGGGGATGTCCCTTCACCGGCCAATCCACCTCCCGGCTGTTCCTTTCACACCCGCTGTGCCTATGCCGAAGCCGTGTGCAGACAAGAGGAACCGGCCTGGGAGGAAATGGCTCCCGGCCACTTCAGCGCCTGCCATTTTGCCGCTGAACTGGAATTGCGAGGTGTACAGGACTGATGGATCGGGAATCCCTGGTGATTTGGGGCTCACTGCTCGCCTGGCTGGGTGGCACAACCCTGTTTCTGGTCATGATGCGTTCCCTGTTGGCCCGGCTTTCCCGGGTGTTTCACACACGTATGCGTACCTCGCTGGAAGCCGCCGAGTTTATCATTCGCACGGGCCAGGCTCCTCCTGCCTGGCAGCAAAGGCTTTTGCCCACGGATCCGTGGTCCAGCCACTTGCAGGCAGTTTGGGATTGCCTGGGGACGGCCACCTGGAACAGGCAAGCCTTGTGCCTGAGCCGCCTGGAACATCTAATCCATTTCTTTGAATCATCCCCTGTCGTACAGGGCACAGAGACCCGTACACTCCTGCTGGCGGAGCTGCGGGCCCAGTATGAGCACTGGCGGCAGCATGGCGTATCCATTGCGCCGGAACCGGAAGCGGGGGATGACTTGCCGACATCCATGAGCACAGATGACGGGACAGCATGAACATAGGGATCATCGGGGCCGGCAATATCGCTCGGCGCCACGCGGCCAACCTGCAGTATCTGAACAGTGTACGCGTTGTCGCCGTATGTGATCTGGAGCCTGACCGGGCACGGCAATTGGCTCAGCCCTTCCAGGCCGCTGTCTATGCCCAGCCGGAGATCATGTTCCATACGGCACAGGCACTGGACGCTGTCCTGCTGTGCACGCCCCCCGCGGTGCGCAAGTCAGTTTTTGTCCAGGCTGCGGCCAGGGGCATCCATGTCTTTTGCGAGAAACCTCCGGCTGTTTCATTGCAGATAGCCCAGGAAATCTGTGCCTTGATCGAAGCCAGTGACATCATCTGCAGTGTGGATTTCCACAGTCGTTATTCTCCTGTCCTGCCTGCGTTCTTTGCACTGACCCGTGAAGAACCGCTCAGTACGGTGCAAAGTATGCATGTAGCAGGCAATGCATTCAGCCCCACGATGCAGCCCTGGTTTTTCCGCCAGGCCAAGTCGGGTGGCCACGTCATGGATCAGGCCATTCACACTATCGATCTCCTCCGGTACCTGGTAGGTGAAATAGCAGAAGTTCATACCCTTGCCAATAACCTGGCCGTGCCTGTATCCGCAACCTTCGACATTGCCGACACCACCTGTACCCTGATCCGTTTCACCAACGACGTAACGGCCTCGCACCTGCATTCCTGGGGCAGCCGCCTGCCCAAACATGACATGACCTTCGTGGGCCGGCAGGTACAGCTGCAGCTGCGCCCTTTCACACCACCACGGCTGACCGGGCAACGGTGGCACGCCAACGGTGAAATCGAGGAGATTCGGATTCAGCATGCGGAAGGTCCGGGCATGGGCCGGGAAGGGGCTGCCGGTCCCCTGACGGGTACAACTCCGCCCGATCCACCCCATTTCGACTCTCTCCGCACATTTCTGGAAGCGGTGGCCACGCAACAGCCCAATCTGATCAAGAGTGATTTTCGCGATGCTACCCGGACACTGGCTGCGGTACTGGCCATGAACCGGTCCGCGTCGACAGGGCAACCCGTCCACCTCCACTGAATTGTCCCTATCTGCCCGTTGCCAGGAGAATGCATGTCACCACCTTTCACTCTTTCCTATGCTGTGGCCTCGTCCATGTATGGCTGCCTGCCGCTGGCAGAAGTAGTCCAGGCGGCCCGGGCCGTAGGGGATGGACGCATTGATCTGTGGCCCCGGCGCCACGCCAATCACCGCGAGCAAGCAGACGCGATGGGTCCCGCCAGCTTGCGGGCCCTCCTGGAGACGCATGACGTACGCCTGGCCCTGACCACCCGCTACGATCTGGGGCCCTTGGGTCTCAGGGACGAATTGGCTTACGTGGCTTCCTTTGGGGGTTCCCTGGTCGTGTCCGGCAGTCAGCAAGAGGGCCGCAATCTGCAAGGCCAAGATCTGAAGCGGGCAGTCCAGGACTTTGTAGAGCGGATGAAGCCCGAGGTGGCCGTAGCCGAAGCGCAGGGCATGACTATCGGCATCGAGAACCACGCCTCAGCCCTGATCCATTCCCCTGACTCGATTCGCTGGCTGGCCGAATTCAGCCCCTCGCCAGCCTTGGGTCTGGCTCTGGCACCCTACCATCTGCCGGACGACGCTGACTTGATTGCACGGCTGATTCGGGAACTGGATGACAGACTGGCCCTTTTCTATGCCTGGCAGCATGGCAGGGGATGCATGGAGAAGCTGCCCAAGGAACAGGAATTGCTGCAGTTGCCGGGCCGGGGCGACATGGACTTCAGTCCGATCGTGCGCGCCTTGCAGGCCATACGCTACGATCGTCTGGTTGAAATTTTCATGCATCCGGTTCCCCGTGGCATTCCTATCCTGGAAGACACCGCAGGTACTTCAGGCCTGATCCAGGAAGCCCGCAGGTACCTGGATGCAAAGATCGCCCTGCACCCGGACCCCTGAAGCCGACGGACAGGGACCCAGGTGAGCCTTATCCGGCAACTGTCCTTTACCTTGGGTGCCGCAGGCCCCGATTGATGCTTCCGGACATCAATACAGGACCCTATTGTCCCTTGCACACGCTGGGGCCCCGTGTCTATCCGGCTTGCGCTCTTCCACCCTGCAGGGGCAACGCTCCCACGGATCATGCCATTGCCGTTTTGCTTCCTCACCGGGGACACCGGGAGGATCTCCCTGTTTCATACCCAAAGATGTGCATAGTTTTATTGACTCTGTCTGGATCCTCTGTTACAGTTTGCAGTCTTGCCGGTGGCTATAGGGGCATGGGAGCACAATGAAGAGATCAATTGCGCACGACACGAGGCTTGGGTAATGACGGGTTCTGTACGATCGTCACGATGGAACACCTTGGTAGGTCATTTTCTCGTTCGTCAGCCACAGTTCATTCTGTGGCTCTTTTTTTGAGACCAAAACATACGCATGCCAAGTGGATTCGAGCATAGCAAGGCACTGCTGCGACAACCCGACTACGATCTGAAGCGTACCCTGCATCCCAGCCGGGCGATAAGCCTGTGGCGCCTTATCACAGGGTACCAGTCCATTTATGCCCTGGCCACGGCATGCCTGGGCGTGGCAGCCCTTACCCGTGCCGGTTCCCTCTATCTGTTGCGCTACTTCGTGGATACGGTCCTGTTGACCTCTCACCGCGTTATGGAAATGGCCCCGTGGTACGCCCTCGGTTTTGTCATGCTGGCCGCCGTCCAGGGTGGCGCCAGCTTCTGGTCCGGCAAGCTGGCTGCCCAGGCCGCGGAAGGTGCCTGCTGCCGTATCCGCGATTATCTGTACGACCACCTGCAGCATCTGTCGTTCACGTTTCACGACACGATGCAGACAGGCGATTTGCTCCAGCGCGCCACATCCGATGTGGAAGCCATCAGAAAGCTGTATGCCACCAACTTGACGGGCATGGGGCGTATCGCAATGATGCTGGTGGTCTATGTCACGGGCATGTTCATGTTGCACTGGCAACTGACCCTGCTCTCCCTGGCGATCATACCGGTCGTGGTGGTCCTGTCTCTGCTGTTCTTCCCGCGTATCCAGAAACGCTACGACGTCTTCCAGAAACAGGAGGCACGTCTTTCCACACGTTTGCAGGAAAATCTGAGTGGTATGCGGGTGGTCCGTGCCTTCGTACGCCAGGAATTTGAAGAGGAGATCACAGAAAGAGAGAACCACAGCTTCCTGCAGGCAGGACGGCGTCTGGTTGTGATGCATGCAACCTACTGGCCGATTTCCGACATCCTCACCACAGCCCAAATCATCCTGTCATCGTATCTTGGTGCCCGTATGGTGATGACAGATGAGATTACCGTGGGCGTCTTTCTGGCCTTTACCGGTATGCTCGGGCAGTTGATGTTTCCAGTGCGTAATTTGGGACGTCTCATTACCCAGCTTTCGGTAGGCTGGGTGTCATTCCAGCGCATTGCCACGATACTGGAAGCCGACAGGGAAGCCATGGAAGATCCTGAAGCCAACACGCCGTCATCCATCGCGGGCGACGTGCGCTTTCGCGACGTGGATTTTGCTTACGCAACCCAGACCGATGCCGACGGTGAACAAGCGCCTGCTTCCAGGCAAGCGCCCATCGTGTTGCATCAGATCTCGCTCCATGCCAAACCGGGCCAGATAGTGGCCTTGCTGGGACCTACGGGGTCAGGCAAATCCACGCTGGTATCGCTGCTGCCACGGTTCTACGAATACACATCAGGCCAGATTTTGCTGGACGGGCGGGAACTGCGCCAATACCCCAAGGCATTCATCCGGCGCAACATCGGCATTGTCCAGCAGGAACCCTTCCTTTTCTCCACCACCATCCGGGAAAACCTGCTGTTTGGCGTCACGGACACGATTTCCGATGAGGAACTGTATACCGCCACCCGGGCGGCCTTCATTCACGATGCCATCTGCCAATTCCCCGCTGGCTATGACACGGAAGTGGGCGAAAAAGGGGTCACGCTTTCGGGTGGCCAGAAGCAACGCCTCACCATCGCCCGCACATTATTGAAAAATCCCCGTATCCTGATTATGGACGATGCCCTGTCGGCGGTTGACGTGGCCACCGAAACCCAAATCCGGGCAGCCCTGAAGACCCTGATGGAGTCCCGCACCACATTCATTATCGGCCACCGTATTCAGTCCATTATGCACGCGGACCAGATTCTGGTCTTGGACAAGGGCCGGATTGTGCAGAGAGGCACACATGCGGAATTGCAAGCCTGTCCCGGTCTGTATCAGGATGTGTACCGCATTCAATCCCGGATTGAAGATGAATTACAAACCGATTTGGCGCAGAGCCTGCCATCGTCGGTGCCTGTGGACGCGCAAGCCACATCCCGCACGGCAGCTCCTGTGCTGACCTGACAGAGGCGATCCCTATGGACTCTACGTACCGCGAGGAAGAAGAATTTGAATCGGCCTTCAATCGCCAGACTGTCCTGCGCTTGCTGAAGCTGAATTTGCTTCACCCTCCCCTGCTGGCACTGTACATCTGCGCGATCCTGGGCATTGCCGTAGTGGATTCCTATTTCACGTTTCTGTCCAAGCGCCTCATTGACGAGGCGATTCTGCCGGGCGATCTGGCCATGCTGAATCAACTGATGATTCATTACGGCTTCACGGCTGTCGGCCTGTCGGTTACCGTGTTGGGCTTCATTTACGGCGCGGGCATACTGGGAGAACTGATCCGGTACGATCTGTGCCGCAACATGTTCACCAAACTGCAGAGCCTGTCACTCGCCTATTTCGATCGCACTCCGGTCGGCTGGCTGATGGCCCGGCTGACGTCCGACTCGCGGCGCGTGGGGGAAATGGTCTCCTGGGGCTTCCTAGACATGCTCTGGGGCAGTGCGAACATTCTGATCGCCCTCGGTTTCATGGCCACCATCAGCTGGCAACTGGCCCTGATTATGCTTGCCGTCATTCCCCTGCTGCTGATCCTGGCGATCCGTTTCCAGCAAAACATTCTGCGTGAATACCGCGTGGTGCGGCGCACCAATTCCCAGATCACCAGTGCCTTCAACGAAAGCATCACGGGTATCCGTGTCGTCAAGGCCCTGGTGCGGGAAAAACCCAACTTCCTCCGCTTTCAGCGGCTGACCACCGAGATGTTCGCATCCAGCTATGGTGCAGCCTGGCTGTCTGCCCTTTTTCTGCCCGCCGTACAGCTCCTGTCTTCCTTTGCCGTCGGGACCATCGTCTGGTTTGGAGGCTGGCAATTCACTGCGGGCGACATCACAATTGGCGGCATCCAGGCATTTGTATCCTATATCACCTTCATGCTCTTTCCCATCCAGGAAATGGCACGTGTGTTTGCGGAAATGCAGCAGGCCATCGCTTCCGGAGAACGGGTTTTCAGTCTGCTGGATGCGGAGCCGGATATCGTGGATGCGCCGGGGGCTGAGACTCTTCCCGATATGCGGGGCGATATCGAATTCGAACAGGTCCACTTCGCCTATGAAGAGGACAAACCCGTATTCGCCAACCTGAATCTGTATGTCAAGCATGGCGAAATGATCGCGTTGGTGGGACCCACCGGGGCGGGCAAGTCCACCCTGGTGAACCTGGTGGCCCGGTTCTACGAACCTACCGCCGGCGTCATTCGCATCCACAATCGGGAGCTGCGGGACTTCACCCAGCATTCCATCCAGTCGCATATCGGCATGGTCCTGCAGGTGCCCCACCTGTTTGCCGGTTCCATTCTGGACAACATTCGTTACGGGCGTCTGGAAGCCTCCGAAGCCGAAATCAGGCAGGCCTCCCGGCTGTCAGGTGCCCATGCATTCATTCAGGAGTTGCCGGACGGCTACCAGTCGCTCGTAGGGGAAGAAGGGATAATGCTGTCCGTAGGGCAACGCCAGCTGATCAGCATCGCCCGGGCTATCCTGGCCGATCCTGACATCTTTATCATGGACGAGGCCACCAGTTCGGTGGATACGCTCACCGAGGCCCTCATCCAGCAGGGGATGGCCGAAATCCTGCGGGGACGCACCAGTTTCGTGATTGCCCACAGGCTGTCAACCATCCGGCAGGCCGATCGGATACTGGTGATTCGCCAGGGTGGCATCGCGGAGATGGGAACACACAGCGAACTGATCCAGGCCCAAGGCTACTATTACGATCTCTATTCCCGCCAGTTCCGGGAAGAGAAGGCACGGAACATGGATCCATTCCACCAGGGCTATCCTGTACCATCCCTGCACTAGAAGGGATCTCGCTGCCTCACCGGCACACCAACCACGCACCTAATCAGGGAGTTTGCAGCTGCTCGGGAGGCCAATAGGGTATTCCCTTTGTCTGGCAGTCCGGGGCATAGAAGGTGCACACAAGACAATCCTGCATGGTTGGGTATCAACCCGGGAGCTATTGTCTACACCAACGCGCTTAATCCTGAACGGGTAGTCCCCTGAATCATGAAACCGTAAAGTGAACTGGCCCAGTCCCGGCCAGTTCACCTCTTTTTGACCTTCCATGACTATGCAGCATCGTCACAAGACCACCCTGAACAAGGGCAACAATCCACTATGATACCGGGCAAGGGCCTGTGCACACAGGCCCGAGGCACTTGCCTTATCCACTGGCCCGCTATGCACTGTGGAAACCGTCAGTTTCTTCGTGGCCCAACTGTGCAAGTGCGGCATGGAAGGCTGCATCAGGTGTCAGCGGGCAAGGTGGGTCAGGCTCTTGCCGGCCAGATCGCACCATTTCATGATCATGCAAAGTATTCGCCGCCAGAATTCTCAATTCCCGGCAGACTCCAAGTAGGATCAAGCCAGCGGCTTGGTGTACCTGCCAAACTGTCCACACGTCATGAGGAAAAACATGTACCGATCGCTCAATGTTGGTGTTCTGGGGCACAGATTGCCCTTTCCGGAGGTATGTGCATTGGCCTCCCGGAATGGCTTTGAAGGGGCTGATGTAGCCGGCTCTGAACTGAATCAGGCCAACCTGGATACATTTCGTCAACTGCTGGATACGCACGGTCTGCAACCCGGGCTTGTCAGCCTGCCCCTGAATTTCCGGGGTACCCAGACCGAGTTCGATACCTGCCTGGACGAATTGCCTGCGCAGGCACAGTTGGCCGTTGCCCTGGGCTATACCCGTACCACTACCGTAATCATGCCGGGCGACAACCAGCTGAGCTTCCGCGACAACTGGTCATTCCATGTTGAACGCCTGCGCCCCATCGCCGAGATTCTGGATCACAACGGGATCCGGCTGGGACTTGAATTCATCGGTCCCAAAACATTGCGCGATCAGTTCAAGCACCACTTTTTGCACACCATGGACGGGGTCCTGGGGCTGTGTGCTGCCATTGGCACCCCCAACATGGGATTGCTGGTCGATCTCTTCCATATGTACACGTCGCACAGTCATGTGGAGGACATCAAGTTCCTGCGTCAGGAAGAAATTGTGCTGGTACATCTGAATGACGCCCTCGCGGGCCGAGGCCCTGACGAACAGATGGATCTGGAACGGGACTTGCCCGGTGCTACGGGCGTGACGGACTGCACGGGTTTCCTGCAGCAACTCCGCAACATAGGTTACGATGGCCCTTGCACCGTGGAGCCCTTCCAGCAACGCTTGCGGACACTGTCACCGGCAGAGGCTGTCCAAGAGACTGCAGCCAGCCTGAATGCTGCCTGGCAGCAAGCGGGCCTCTAGACAGGTTCCCCGGCCTGGAGCAACCGGATACGGGCTGCTTCCCAGTCCGCGGGTGTATTGAGGTTGCTGAAGGATGCCCCGTGGGGATCCAGATGGTCCAGTTCCGCTTCCGAAACCGTATGCAGGCGAATGGCCGGCCACATGGCGGTCATTCGCCTTTCCCCCAAACGCAGGGCATCGACAACCGCCGGCCGACACGAGACATGATACAGGGCATGCAGCGTCTGCGCCTTGGCTTGGATTACGGGTATGATCGCTTGCGGTACCGAGCCAGGTACTTCCCGGCATGCCAGCAGATAGCGCAGTACAGCAGGGTTGACGAACGGCATGTCACAGCCAAGGACAAATGCCCAGTCCGGTACATGCAGCAGTCCTGTCGCCAGTCCGCGCAGGGGGCCCTGTCCCGGTATGGCGTCCTGGACTACGGTTACATCGGCAGCTGGCGGCAATGCCTGGGCCACGGCGGGTTCATTGGCTACCAGCACTATCCGGTCCAGGGGAGTACCCTTGCGGACACGGTCTACCACGTAAGCCAACAACGGCACCTCGTGGCCAGGCACAGGCAACAAGGCCTTGGGCCGCCCCATCCGCCGACTCTCTCCCCCGGCCAGCACGATCAGGGAAGGCAACATGAGCCAGAGCAACCGGCACAGGCCCAAGAGCGCGGCAATGAAGCGGACTTGATTCCGGTGGCTGGCCGGAATCAAGCCGGGGTCTGCCCTAGGTTTGGGAATCGAGGTAAGTCACGACGTCCCCGACTGACCGCAAGCCTTGCGCCTCTTCATCACTGATTTCGCTTTCGAATTCTTCCTCGAATGCCATGATCAGTTCCACCAGATCCAGGCTGTCGGCATTCAGGTCATCGCGGAAGCTGGCTTCCATGGTTACAATGTCACCATCAACATCCAGATTCTCAATAATAATGTCTTTGACACGGTCAAATGTTGCACTCACGGCATCTCCTCCTGGAGCAAATCGGATGCTGGTGACGAGGCATTCACTCCAGTGGACACCTCAATAGTTGCCGAATTTTAATAGGTGATAGAGTCAGAGTCAATAATGTACCAGCTCCTTCCCGGAGCATGTCTTGCTGTCTGCCTCTATTCACCATGCCGGAACTGCCTGTACAGAGACCGGTCTTTCAATGCAGGGAACGTATACACCCATGAGAACTGCCACGCGCAAGGACGATCACATACGCATCAATCTCCAGGAAAACGTCGAATCGGATCAGGTCGGAAACGGTTTTGAGCAGTTCCGCTTTCGTCATGTCCCACTGCCGGAACTGGACCTGGCCACCATCGACACTTCAGTCCACTTCCTGGAACGTCGGCTTGCCTGTCCGCTGCTGATCAGTTCCATGACCGGCGGGACCCCGCACACCGATCAGATCAATCGCCGCCTGGCAGAAGCAGCGCAAGAGCGGCATATCGCCATGGGCGTGGGCAGCCAACGCATCATGATCGAAGACCAACAGCCTGCTGCCCACTGGAAATTGCTGCGGCAAACCGCACCGGACATTCCCTTGCTGGCCAATTTCGGCATTGTGCAACTCAATCATGGTTTCGGTCTGCCGGAATGCCAGGGCATCGTGGATGCCATTGAAGCAGACGCCCTGATTTTTCACTGCAATGCCTTGCAGGAGGCGGTCCAGCCCGATGGCAACACCAATTGGCATGGCTTGCTGGACAAACTGGAAGCCGTCTGTGCAACCTTGGAGGTGCCTGTCATCGTAAAAGAAGTAGGTTGGGGTATTGATGGCCCCACGGCACGTCGTCTGTTGGAGGCAGGTGTGAAGGGTATCGACGTAGCTGGTGCAGGGGGCACTTCATGGTCTGAGGTGGAAAGCCACCGGGCCACGTCGCCGCAACAATATCGCATTGCCGCCTCATTTCGTGACTGGGGTATGCCTACAGCCCAGTGCCTGACAGAGATAGCCCCATTGCTGGCGCAGACAGACGGTGCTGCCTGGTACCTGATCGCCAGCGGTGGCATCCGCTCCGGGATTGATGTCGCCAAGGCACTGGCTCTGGGCGCTCATCTGGCTGGCATGGCCGGTCCCTTTCTGAAACGCGCGCTGAATTCGACCACGGAAGTGATTGAGGAAATTGACATTCTGCGTGAAGTGCTGGCGATCACCATGTTTTGTACCGGTTCCGGATCCGTGCCCGCCCTCCGCCAGGCCAAGTTGTGCAAGATCTGACCTTCACCTTCACGCGAGAGATGCGATATGACATATGCCACTCACGTATCACAGGGCAGTTTGCAGCCTTTGCTGCGGGAATTGCGCAACCCTGTTGAGGAAGCCATACAACAGTATTTGGCCAGCCCCGATCATGCCCTGAATTCCCATTACGGCATGATGGCGTACCATATGGGATGGGTGAATGAAGACTTGGTGCCGGCCCAGCGTCCGGCCGGCAAGCGGCTGCGTCCCATGCTGGTTCTGCTGGTCTGCCACGCCATGGGCCTGGACGTGATGCGGGCCTTGCCAGCTGCCGCCAGTGTGGAGATCCTGCACAATTACTCCCTGATTCACGATGATATCGAGGACTTTGACGAAATACGCCGCCATTATCCCACCGTGTGGAAAATATGGGGCCCGGGCCTGGCCATCAATGCCGGGGATGGCATGCATGCCTGCGCGTTCAGGGCCATGCAAGACCTCACCCAGCATGGATTTGAGCCGTCTGTGGTCCTGGAAGCCGTAGCCATGCTGGCCCGGACGTGTGTGCAACTGACTGAAGGACAGTTTCTGGACCTTAAATATGAAGACTGTGACTTTATTACCTTGAGTGAATATTTTCAGATGGTCAAGGGCAAGACGGCAGCTCTGTTCGCTACCTGCCTGGAAGTGGGCGCGCTGCTGAGTGGCTGTTCACCTGAAGTGCGCCAACTCTTTCGGCAAGCCGGCCAGCAGGCGGGCTACGTGTATCAGATACGGGATGATCTGGCGGGAATCTGGGATCCCAGGGAACAGACAGGCAAGGTCGCCTGCAAGGACATCATCCACCGCAAGAAAAGTTTCCCGATTGTGACAGCCATGAGCCACCCTGAATCCGGTCCGCGCATGCGGGCCCTGTATGCCTTGACCAATGAGACAGACATTAACGAAACGGTGACCCAGTTGCTGCGTGACTGCGACATCCAGACACAATGCACGAAGATTTTGCAGCAACACACGGACATCCTGCACTCACTGCTATCCGAGCTGGAAAAACGCATTGCCAGGAACCACTTGTCCCTGGCACATCTGACCCACTATCTCAATGCGCTTCTGAGCCATGACAACCTCGGATAAGGCCCTTCACGGGCTTGATCCTGGTTCCATCAGGGGCATGTAGGTTGCGGGGGATACCTTGGCGGCATACAGTCACGCGTAACCGCTGTGGCTGGTCTGCCGGTTCCTCCCACTTGCTTTCTTGTCATCAAGTACCGGGTATAGCCAAACGGCATACGTGTGCCAGGACCACGCCGGTGCGACCTATGCTACAATCAGGGCAGGTTGCTGTAGTCCCCGGTTGCATGGAAACGGGGAAGTCTGCATTACCCTGTCTACTGGATGGAATGGCATAGCCTCATTCGCGTACCCGAGGAGAGATGTGGTGAATGCACAGGAAGTGCAGGCCGTATTCCAGAAACCGGGAATTGAAACAGAGCAGGCCCAGGACCTGGTTGCTGGGCTTGTCCAGAACAATGGGCAGACACGCTCCGCACCTGATTCCCATCCCCTATGATGCCCAAGCTGATGTGCGTGGTCTGCGCACCGATATGCAAGCCGAATTCAAGCTCCGGCGTCAGGCAATGGCAGCCGGCTTTGCGCGGGCGGACGAGCGTATGGACGCTGGCTTCGCACGGGTGGATGAAGAGTTGAAGGCCGCACAAAAGGAAAGAACGGCCACGCGGGTGCAGATAGCTAATCTGCGTTACTGGATTGTAGCTGGCGCTACTGCTCTGGGGATCACAAACCTGCCGGGATTGCTACGCAATCTGCCGTGGTTTTAGGCCATCCGGGAGCCTGCCAGTAGCAGGTCCCCGACTCTTCAGGGTGCCACTGGTGTATGAACCTTTTGGTTTGGACGTGGTGTGCAGAGATGCAAGAACTTGGTTGAAGCGTGGAAACGCGGCCTGCGCCAAGTGAACGTTTTCCGTCCTGTCCCCGGATCGCTTTGGCCATGTTCCGTACAGCTGGTAGCACTCTGATCCCATAGATTGTTCACAATACCCGCATCCACATCGGTGGGGACTGCCGCAACTGCTTGGGAAAGCTGCACGTTGGGTGGTCTGCGCAACGGGAAAATGTATGCCTGGGTATATAAGTCCCATAAAAAAGGACCGGTCTACTTGTACATAGACCGGTCCTGCAAGTTCTGGCTGAGAACTTTCGCTGTAGTTTAGCCTCGCATGCCAGCCATCTCCTGGAGCATGTGCCAGTTCGCCAGCCGATCCTCCTGCGAACGCAACAGGGTCTCGGAAGGATTGCCTTCCCGATCGAACTGCTTGGCAAAGCGGCCTTCCGTGCGGGCAAAGCTGATGAAATCAATCTTTTCGCCCGTCTTGGGTACTACGTACCAGTCCTCCTTGGCCGCCGGGTTGCCCTGCAGGCTGAGGCGTTCCTTGATGGAATCACCCTTGTCCGGATTGTAGATGAAGACCGGGAAAGCCCGACTCTCTACCGCCAGCTTGGCCTGATGGCGGGCCATGTCGTCGGCCACACCGTGCTCGGGCTGACAGGTGGTAAAGGTATTGATCACAGCCGGCCCCTCAAAGGCAGCCGCCTCCAGTATGCACTTGTAGAAATGATTGGGAATGGAGGCTACCGTCTGGGCAACGTAGGTGTTGGGATGCATCATCGCAATGCGGCCAATTTCCTTGCGTATTTCCGTCTTGCCCGGCTTGATTTTGCCGAAAGCGTACATCTTGGAATCCTGGCCCGTATAGGACGCGGTGCTGGTTTGGCCTCCCGTGTTGGAGTACACCTGGGTATCCAGGATCAACACCTTGATGTTCATCCCGCTGGCCAGCATGCGGCTCAGGGACTGGAAGCCAATGTCCAGCATGGCACCATCGCCACCCATGACCCACAGCTGCTTGTTTTCCCAGCCCTGCTGGTCCCAGCGCATGCGGATGCCCATGGCGAACGCCGGTCCATTCTCAAAGAGCGAGTTGCTCCAGGGCACAATGTAGGGATTGTAGGGATAGGTGCTGCCATACACCGTGTTGCACCCCGTACTGGCTGCAATCCCGATGTTCTCCGCGCCGTAGACATAGCCCAGGGCCGCGAGCCACATGCGGATGACCGTAGCTTCCCCGCAACCTGCACAGGAGCCGGCACCACCCACATAGAGCATGCTCTGTTCGGCCAGCATCATGTCCACAGCCACCCGTTCGTTGATGTATTCATCCGGTGTAGGCGGCAGCTTGCGGAAGAAATCGATGCTCTTCTGGTAGATGGGCACGGTTTTGTCGCCCTTCTGGATCATCTTGAGGGCGTTGTAACCCAGATCCGCACAGGCCTCAACGCATTCCGCACAGCCCTTGCACTTGGTGGGATCGATGAAAATGCCGAACTTGCCCGGATCTTTCTTGCGCCGGGCAGGCACCTTGAAGAATTTGTTGGTTTCGGCAAATTGATCGGACATGAAACCGCGTTCCGCGTCGTCGCCAATGCCGGCCAGGGCCTGCTCCAGAACATCCACCTTGACCACTTTGCCCAAGATAGCCGTGTCAGGACACTGGTTGACACAGCTCATGCAGCCTGTGCAGTTGCCTTCGATATACTCCGGAATTTCCGGGGCAATGTAACTGAAATCCCGCTCCGCCCCTGTACCGGCAGGAATCACGGAACGTGCCACACCAACGTCGGCAGGCAGATCCCGCTCACCGGTACCGTCGTTGTAGCCCGCCACAATACGATCGAAAAAGTCATTGACATCCACAATCGTGGTGTCAAAGCCTTCTGTAGTACCGTTTTGGCTTTTGCTAATTTTGGTTATGTCAACCAAGTCGGTGGTAACACCCATGACTGGCTCCTATGTGCCTTGCACAGAACTGAGATATGGAATGCATCGCCATCCATAACTACACGAACAATTCAATAACCGCTGACGGATCAAACTTGGGTGCGGAAATGTCCATCGCCTTGACTTCACTGGACAACTCGATCACGGATTCATAACCGCGCTTGACGGCTCTGAGATTGGCCTGCACCACTGCCTCACCTCGCTTGCCGAAATATTTGCGCAACGCGCTCTCCGCCCGTTCCATGACGGCAGAATAGGTGAGATTGGCTTCGTCCGCAAAGGGTGTGACCTTGAGGAAAATACCCAGCAGCACAATGCCCTGCATGCGTACCGACAGGTCGGGAATGGGGGCTTCCTCCCGGGCGATCAGGGCTGCATCGGCCGCGAAAACCCGCAGGTTCCTGGTCCGGATCACGTCTTGGGACTTGGGGGGAATATCCGCCCAAATCTCCACGGGATCGGTCTTGGAGGTCTGCATGAAGATAGCCCCGCCATCCAGGATCCCACTCAGGGGATTGCTGGTGACGAAGGCATTCACGTCGTTCATGGGGACAAAGTCCACGTGATTCAATTCACAGTGGGTCAGAATCTGTTCATCGGCCACCGTCAGGTAATAGGTAGTCGGGAGCCCCTTTTTCTCGGACCCGTATTTGGGGTAGGCCTGAACCTTCTTGCCAAACACGTCGCCGGCGATCGTGGCGATGACCTTGTTGGTGGTAACGGAACCGAAGCCGCCGACTGAATGTCCGCGCATGGAGAATGCACCCGGCGGACGCAGGTCCGGATCCTCTTCCGGGGGCAACGTCAGATCACTCTCGATGCCCAGGGCAAAGAAATACTGGTTCCCTTCCAGCATGTTGCGCACCAGGGCCGCGAAATCGGCCGGCCGCACGTCACGGCTGCCGAGACCGGCCACACCACTGAAAATCTGGGGCATCCGTGTGAGGGCAGGGAAATCGGGATGACCCATCATGGCGTCGCTGAACGCAGCCTTGATATCATTGGTCAGGGGATTGTTGGGCGCCAGTGCATCATCCATACGTTCAATAACGCTGAAGGCCTTCAACCCGCCCAGGGCCTTGACAATTTCAGGTCCCGGGAACGGCCGGTAACAGGTTACGTGCACGATGCCAAGCTTGATGCCGAAGGTGTCACGCAGGTAATCAATGGCAGCCCGCGCCGTCTCGATGTAGCAGCCAATGCCCACAATCGCATATTCCGCGTCTTCCATACGGTACTGCTCAATCATGTCGTAGCGACGTCCCGTATATTCGTAGAACTCGGCGAAAGCCTGGGCCACGGCGGCCGGTACACGGTCATAGTAATTGCGCTGGGCTACGATGCCTTTCATGTAGCTGTCCTGATTCTGCACCACGCCTGTCATGACGGGATTCATGGGATCGAACAGGTTCGGGATCTTGTTGGCCGGAGGCCCCACAAATTTCTCCAGCAGTTCCGGTTCCAGAAGCAGCACGTCCTCCACGGTGTGCGTAGTCAGAAATCCGTCCTGCACGTTCATGAACGGAGTATTGGTATCCTCGGCAACGCGGCGGCTGATCAGGGCCAGATCGCCGGCATCCTGGGCATTCTTGGCAAAGAGAATCCCCCAGCCGCAGTCGGCGACGCTCATGATGTCATCATGACCGGCGTGCACATTCAGGCCCTGGCGCGTGATAGCCCGCGAGCCAATATGGAATACTACGGGCAGGCGCTTGCCACTGATGGTGTACAACACCTCTGTCATGAGCACCAAGCCTTGGCCCGACGTGAAATTGCTGATCCGGCCGCCGGCCACCGCAAATCCTTCACAGGCGGTAGCCGCGCTGTGTTCGGATTCGGGTTCCAGAAACATCAGCTTGTCACCCCAGATATTGGTAGCCCCATTGGCCACGGCCGAGCCATACCCACCGCCCATTGTCGTGGTCGGAGTGATGGGATAAGCACAGGCACCCTGGGTGATATGGGTTTCCACCCACGTCACGACCCCTGACCCATCGGATGTAGTGGCAATTCCCGGATAGGGAAAAGCAGGTTGTGTGCCATTCACGCCCGCCAGTCGTCCATTGGCGACCATGCGGCCATTGCTCGAACTCTTGTCAGCCATGTAACTCAACCCCTTGTTGCCGTGTCGCTGTGATTCGGGCTGTAGCCTGAACCCTGAATATATAGCATGTTTGCCTGACCTTGCCCTGTATGGCAACGGTGCACATCTCCCTGTGCTTCCGCGGTCAACATTTACTTGACTTGATGATAACACACTGGCCAATGCATATTCAACGGGTATGACCTGCAGGGGACACTGTTCTCGCTTCCGGCGCCATCAGTGGTGTGACCGACCAGCCTGGATCCGGGCTGGATTTTGCATCCGGATTGTTTTCTGCTGGGACGTAGCTCAGCCTTGGACACAATCTTCCGGCTATCCCTTCACGCCAATCCTATGTCGATTACTCCATTCGATCTGCGATATGGCCGAGACTATGGGGCCAATGTGGTCAATACCACATTGGAGTTTCTGGTGACAGACGGAGCAGTTGACAGGTGCCCATAGCGTTATGAGCATCATGAGCAATTTGACTGATCGGCATCTGGCTATCTCTCAGACCCTGTATCCCTTGCACATCCTGGACACGGATCGTACTGCTGTCCCACGCCATATGCAGGTGATCGCGCAGGCCGATGCCGTGGATTTGACGGTGCCCCGTGATTTGCCAGCCTGGCGTAGCTGAACACTCCGAACCCGTGATTATATAAAACCGCAGGACAGTCATAGCCTAGATGACTTATGCATGACAAGATTACAGCCTGTTTCCACTATGCAGTCCCAAGAGTCTCTACATTTGAGGATCTATCTCTGTACTCACTTGTCGTAACTGTCAATAGCCTGAATATCCCCATGGCTGCTGACGGGAGGAAAACAATTCAGCAAATTCGGGTTCCAGCTGGACGGCCTGTGCATAATCGGCATTTGCCTCTTGGAAATATCCGAGATTCTCTTTAGCCATCCCCCGTCCCAAATACACATTCGCCAAAGAGGGATCGGTGCGGAGAGCCTGATCAAAATCAACTATAGCTTCCCGGGATCTGCCCAGTTCCACCTTGGCCAGGCCTCGGTAGCCGTAAACATAGGCAGAGTCTGGGTTAAGGCGCAGAGCCCGCTCGAAATCACTGATCGCTGACTCGTAGTCATTGTTGTTGAATTTTGCATAACCACGCTGCAACGTATACATGAACTCCAGGGCATTGGTATCATCGGCCAGCCATTCAGCAATCTTGTCCACTTCAGCAAATACTTCTTTCAATACAGTAATAAATTGTTTGGCGATAGTAAACTGGTTATGATCGCGGGTTAAGTCAAAGGCCAGTGATCGCACTTGCTTGGCTATATCGAAACTTGCATTATGCTCAAGTCCACGGCTCAATTCACTAACTTGAATAGGTTGTGCGAATTGGTCCCATCTGAACCCTTGCCTGCCTCGGGTTAAGCAGGTGCCGGATCCGCGGCGCAGATTTGTCAGTCCTCTACCCTTCATAGAGGATACATCCCCATGAAACGTAACATTGGGGGACTATATACGATTTCACACCGTGCAGTGCAGGCAGTCACGGGCAAGCTAAAATAGGGCATGAACATAGAAGAGACTATGGTTCACCGGGGCATCACCTTGCGGGTGCATCCGGGGTCCAAGAACAAACACGACAGAATGATGCGCATCACCGGGGCTTGCCGTAAGGTGTGGGATGAAGTCTTGGAGATATGCGAAAGGCAATATCAAGATTACAAGGCGGGTAAAGGCGATAAACCTAACGTTACACACTTCGGACTGAACAAGCTGTACGTGCAGATTAAGCGGGAATTGCCCTGGTTGGGTGAGTTGCCATCGCACACTGTACGCTACACCATGAAACACTTGGCCGAAGCCTACAAGCGGTTCTTGGCGGGTGTCGGGTTCCCCGACTGGAAGCGGAAGTTCAAAACCACACCCAAATTCACTGTGCCCGACAAGATTAAGATCAAGGGCAAGAAAATCTACATCCCCAAGATGGGGTGGGCCAGGATGACGGGTAAGAACCCTTACGCTGGTTACAAACCCAAGCAGGCCACGTTCAAGTATGAAGCCGGCAACTGGGTATGTGTCCATCCTGTACGCAGTGCCCGCCCCACGCCCTGATAGACCCGCCAACCCTATTCATCCCGTTGGTATTGACCGTAACGTGGGGCAGGTGGCGCTCAGCACTGATGTCATGTATGAACTACCGGGGCTGTTGAAACTGGATGCCAAACTGCGCAGACTGCAACGCAAGCTGGCGAAACAACAGGACAAGAGCAATGGCTGGCATAGAGCCAAGCTGCGTATACAGTAAGGGTGTACAGGGAGATACGAAATGTCATAAAGAACTGGTGTCACCAGACCAGTCGCATCATCGCTGACATACATGATTTAGTGATCTTTGAGGACCTGAACATGCAGGGTATGACTCGGAGCGCCCAAGGCTCTGTGGACAACCCGGGTAAGAATGTGGCCCAAAAGAGAGGACTGAATCGTGCTATCTTGCACAGTGGGTGGGGCCGATTGGAACGGTATATGGGTTACAAGACCTACACAGAAAAGATAGATCCTAGGTACACGTCACAGCGTTGTCATAACTGTGGCGAAGTACGCAAGGCCAACCGGAAATCCCAATCTGTCTACCACGGCCAAGAATGTGGTACAGAAAAGAACGCCGACGTAAATGCGGCTTTGAACATCCGGGACAAATGGTTGACTAGAAACATGGCGTCCGGGGACGGCGCAACTGCAGGTGGAGATTGCAACACTAGTTGGTCTATGAAGCCTGAAAATGTATCCGGTAGAGCATTGCGGCCTACGGGCCCGGTGTGGAAGCGTATATAGTCCCCTAAACATTGACCTGGTCAAGAGCCCCCAGCCAGGACAGAAATGGCATTGGCCATGTCCAATTGTCTGCAGATTCCTGTTTGCCGGTGGGTCCTGCCTGTCCTAATATTGTTATTGGGCGCAGAACTGGATTCCCCACATGGTTGCATCTTGGCTTCTGCAAGAAGCCTTGGAGAAGCGATTGCCAGGCCCCGGGGTTATGTCCTGCGTTGACAAGGGTTTGGGTTGCATGGCATACGTCACGGTCTGCCCTTCCGGTGTGGAATATAGAGCACTCCCGATGCCACTTCGTGACTTGGCCCAGGCATCTCCCTCCAAACCGTGATCGGTTCCATAAACACACCTCAGGAGGTGGGAGATGGACACTCCGGTATTCATCGTAAGCACCGGACGATGTGGTTCCACCATGCTGTCCAACATGGTGAATTTGCACCCCGATCTGTTGAGCATATCCGAATTCTTCACCTCGTTGACCACCCGGGCGTTTGTGGGGCATCGCCCAACCGGCAAAGCCATGTACCAGCGTCTGAACACCCTGTCTCCAGGCGGCAAAGCCTTGCACAGGAACGAGCTGTGGGTCGATGAATTTCTGTATCCGGTGGGTCCGGAAGCCCGTTTCCGGCCTGACGCAGTGCCGCCTATTCTATGTACCACGCTGCCGCATATCACCGAAGACCATGAACGAGTTTGGGATGAACTGGCCTCCGCACTACGGGAACGGGGCCGGGAATCCCTGGCTTCCCATTACCGCTTCGTTT
This sequence comes from Caldilineaceae bacterium, assembly GCA_965200385.1. Lineage (GTDB taxonomy): Bacteria > Chloroflexota > Anaerolineae > Caldilineales > Caldilineaceae > Bin34. The sequence continues at coordinate 1,180,921 of OZ241342.1, read as the reverse complement.
TCGATTGGCTCACCCAGCGCTTTGCCAAACACGTCTGGATCGAACGCTCGGGTGCCTCGCTGTTGTTTGTCCCGCTGTTGGCCCAGATGTTTCCCGACGCCCGGTTCGTACACATCTATCGCGACGGCCGAGACACGGCGATGTCCATGTCCCGGCACCATTTCTTCCGTCTGCGTGTGCAAGCTGAGGATCTGATGTTGAAAGCAGGGATCGATCCGTATGCCCCGTTCCACCTGCTCGGTACAAGTCCCTACGCGCCCTGGTTTGAACGGTTGCGGTTTCAGTTTTTCACAGCTACCCGGTACCAGCGCCTCCAGATCGAACTGCCTGCATTTGGACGCTTCTGGAGCCGCATGATCACGCGTGGTCTTGGTTATCTGGACGAACTGCAGCCGGAACGCGTACTGTCGATGTGTTATGAGACAGTGCTGACAGAACCTGACCACGAGCTCCACCGGTTCATCCGCTTTATCGGACCCGAATTCGAGAACAGTCAGTGGCAACGTGCTGCCAGGGCTCTGGTATGCAAGACACCACCCCGCTGGCAACGTCTCGATGCAGCCATGCAAGTGCAACTCGGCACAGCCTGTGAACCTGCCCTGACCCTGCTTGGTTATCAAGAAGGCCAAAACTGATGCATACCGTTCCGTCCCCTGCCTCTACTGCCCAACCGTTACCCCCGGGTCCGCGCGGACACTATGTCCGTAACACAATGAAGCGGATCCAGGATGCTCTCAGCTTCTTCCTGTCCCTCCACCGGGACTATGGCAGTATCGTGAGATACAACGTGCTGCATCTCAAGTTCTGCATCATCTTCGATCCCGAGTTGACCTACGAAGTGCTGGCCAAGCAGCGGGCAGCGTTTGGCCGGGGTTTCCTTTACAGCAAGCTGGATGGTCGTCTCATCCGGAGCGATGGCGCGGAGTACCGCAAATACCGCACGATCGTCCAGCCCTTTTTTCACCGCAAGATGCTGGACAGCTATGCCACGGCCATGATCGAGTCCATTGACGCCGTACAGGACCAGTGGCACACGGGCCAGACCATTGACACGGAGCAGGAGATGTACCGCATGTTTCATAACATCGTCAGTGCCATCTTTTGTGGGCACCACTCTCCCGTTAACTTGGAAATGGTGCGGGCTCTGGAAAATTTGGCCGTTCTGGACCTCCGCTTGTCCCTGTTGCCAGCTCGTGCCGTGCTCCGCCGGGTACTGCCCCGCCACCGGCAACTGCGGCGTATCAGGGAACAGGCAGATAGCAGGATCGCGGCCGCGATTCGCGATGCCAAAGCAGCAACTGACGGGCAACGGGTAGACCTGGTGTCATTTCTGGTCCACAGCAAGGACGAGGAGGGTACCCGGGCTTTCAGCGATCAGGACGTACTGGAGGTAGTGGAAGAAATGATGGTGGCCTCCCATGCCACGTCCAGCACCTCGTTGGCATGGCTGTTCTATAATCTCAGCCAGAATCCGTCCGTGCGCGAGAAGCTGGAACGTGAAGTAGACGAGGTCATGGGCAACGACAGGCCAGTAACACAGGAGAATTACGATCGGCTCCGCTACACGCGTGCCGTGGTAGACGAGTCCCTGCGCCTGACAAACCCGCTCTACTTTATCGGTCGGACAGCGCAGGAAGATTGCATGATTGGTCCTTACCTCATTCCGGCCGGAACCCACGTGCAGCTCTGCTCCTATATAGCCCACCGGGACGCCCGGTATTTTCCCGAGCCGGAACGGTTTCTGCCGGAGCGCTGGCTCCAGCCGCAACCCGAACGCCCTCGGTATGCCTACATGCCCTTCGGCGCGGGCCATCGGAGCTGTATCGGTGAAGGCCTCGCTCTCATGGGGATGGTCTATACGGTAGCCCGGCTCGTCCAGCGCTGGCGACTGGAGACCATATCGGATCAGCCACCGGCCTTGGACACCCTTATCGCCTATCAGCCCAGGCACGGTGTGCCGATGCAGGTGACCGCGCGCTAAAACCCAAGGTGCGGGTGCATGCTGTCGCTGCCCGCATCCGGAACCGAGGGCAACCTTGGCAGCGCAGGGGACACGTATGTTGCGGTTGCGAGCATGCAGGATCCGGTTGCGTTTACACTCCGGTCCCCCACTACGCTGCAAGCTCAGCCGAGGTTGCCGTAGCGGGTCATATCGTAGGAGCCATGTTCCAGCCAGAACTGGATCCCGGCGGCACACCGGAGACGCGAAGGCACCAGCACCGGAAACCGCTCCCACACCCACGACATGGCTATCCAGGTGCGGCACAACCACCAGTACCTGGCTTTGGGATACCCGAGCAGATCGGCCAGTTCATTCCCCAACAGGTGGCGTGACAGCGCATACAACAGCTTGACGAACAGCCGCCCCTGTACTGGATTGGTAATGTCCGTAAACTCCGGGGCACTTTCGATCAGCGCCCGACAGAGCTCCCGGGCCTTGTCGTCCGGATCACACTCCAGGCTGAAGGCCACGTCGATCAAATGACGCACCTCCGCTTCCGACGTAGGGACTATCTCCGGATCAATGCCGAAAAGGTAGGCCACGTAGCGCCAGGTCAGGAGTATATTGTCCTGATCTTCCGGCGTGATCCAGCCACCCAGCCGCCGCATGCCCTGGATCACAAAGTAGGAGAAGAAGAGTATGCCCATCGCCATATGGGCGTGATTCAGGGGCAGTTCAAACGTACTGGGATCCCATTTGCCCGAGCGGAGTATCTGACGGCGTGCCCGCGCGTGCATGATGCGCACGAGGACCGCCATTTTGAACCCTTCCGCATCGCGCCGGAGGTTGCCCGGCAGGAAGACTTCAGTAATGAAGCGCGCTGACAGGGCATAACGTTCGGCGGTACTGTGCAGCAACGCGCCTGTGAACACCAGTGGCTTGTTGCCCGTGGCAAGATAGCTGTGTGGCAGTACATACACAGCCAGAGACAGAGCCGGCAACCATCCGTTCCGCAGGATCTTCGCACTCGCCCTATTCATGCGCTGCCAATCCACCCAGAAGGGGATGTAATCAAGTTGCTGGAAGAGAGCCACCAGCGCCGGGGGCGGATCGTCAATCGATTCGATGCCGTGATCAATCGCTTGCGCCAGCAGACGGAAGCCCTGGCGGAAGGTAATCCGGCTGAAGCACTCGAGCAGGTCGTCGGCCAGTGGATCACCCAGCTGCAGGTACTGGAGGTACCGGTCGACGGTATGGCCGTACCGTTCGCGGGCTGCCTCTATGCGGGCTGGAGCAAACGGAGGAAAAGGAGAGGGGCCGGGCCACGCATTCCCGTGCGATTTGCGTGTGTCAGTTCCCATTGTCTAAATCTCAAGCTCACGTTCCGAATGTGTTGGGGAGTCTGCCTCGTTCCTGTCGGGATCCTGACAGACATCCGGGAACCTGCCTCATGCATACCGGCACCACCGTACCCGTTCCGGCCACCAACCAAGTGACGCTGCCAGCCAAGATCCAGAGCCTCATGGCCTCCCCGCAACACGCACCGCAGACCCGGTTTCTCTTGGCCACGGTGGCAGGATAGACCACCGCGGTCATCAGATACGGTCCTGTCAGAAAATGGTGCTCGCGAGTTTTCTGACTGGTTACTCTGTGCAGAAAGTCCGGGTCTTGCCGTGGCGCAGGATGGCATCGGCACCTTGGCACAGGAACATCCGAGTCCGGCGTCTGACATTACGCGGGAACCGTGACAGCCACTGGCAGGACTTGTTCCAAGTGTGTCCACCTCGTACCCATTATGATATCCGCTCCGGCCACAATAACAATAGAACAGGATGGGGCAGGGCAACAAACGGATGCTCCCCTATGGCATGGCTTCGTCTGCCTGGCATTTTCACAATACGCAGTAATACCCTGCTGCATGGAATTTCCAGGTGTACCACCCGGATGGTCTGTGATGTCGATGCCTTCCCGCCCGGGTAACCAGGCTGGCAGCAAACTGCTGTAGGCGAAGTTTCCTGCCTGGAGAACAGTCAGGTTGATTGGGGTTTCCATAGAAGACGTACTCTGCAAGCGCTCCTGTCCCTGATCCAGACTCAACGTACCGGTCCGCCGGTAGGGGGATTGGGAGGTAAAGGCGTTCCGGGGACCAAGCCCTGCTGGGCCAGATGGTCCAGCACCTGGTCCAGTACCTGGTCCACTGACAGATGGCCGGTATCAAGGTACAGATCGGCACGAGCACGAGCATGCCGTAACCGGTGTCGTTCCGTCTCATACCAGGCAGCCGACCAGCTGACATCCGGTCTCCGCTGTCGCTGGTGGTCAAGCTCGAGGGACAGGAAGATGAGCAGGTCGGGTGGATGCAGCTGCTGCCACATATCCGGTACCTGACTGTGTTCCTGGCTGGCAGCCCGGGCATTGTAACCATGCGTCCGCAATGCTGTCACCAGTGTACTTTTGCCCGCTGCACTGAAACCCACCACTTTGAGCAGCGGACGTGGAGCAGTCATCACGCTGCACAGCAAGACGTCATGGCCAATCACACCCTGCTCAAGCAATGGGAAAATCAATGGTCATGTACCGTGCCTCGGATCTCTCCGTCCGCGGCCGGGTCTTGACCACCACGACTGTCAGATCGTCCTGGGCACGACCGGCGTCAAGTTCCAGGGCTACACGCAGAATATGGCGCGCCAGATCGTCTGCCGACATGCCCTGCTGCGGGTCCGTCTGCAAAATGAGTTCCGGCAAATCCATCCTGTTGGTGGCGGAACGTCCGGCCTGCCAGATACCGTCCGAAGCCACTACCACCGTGATGCCCACTTCAATGAGAATTTCGGAGATGGCGGGCCGGGTATTGCGATGGATGCCGATCGACTGGCTGGTCTCGTCCAGCAACATCACCTCGCTGGCCGTTCGGATCCAGGCAGGACAGCGGCAATTGCGACTCACCAGCAATGTATAGGAATCCAGATCCAGACTCACAATCTGCAACTCGGCACTCACCTGGCCCCGGCGATAGGTGCGCAGGTAATCGTGGGTGGCCCGGGCCACCGCCCCGTCGCGCACACCTTCGGCCAGCAGGGAGATGGCCTTGCGGACCACCAGGTTGCTGATGTTCTTGGCGCTCTTGCCACTGCGCTGGCCATCTGCCAGCACGGCACTGAGACCACCGTGGGGCCGTTCCACAATTTCGACCGTGTCTCCACTCTCACGGGTTGCGTATTTGGGTGTTTTGGCCACCGCCACTTGCACCAGGGGTTGAGGAGTCATGCCGCCACCCTGTATTCAAGGCAATGTTTCCTGCGCATCACCCAGAGGCGAGGGCGGCATGGGCACAGGCCGTTCCCGGAAAATGTCGTCGATATTCATGAAGGGGGCCGGATTGCAGTACCCGCCCCAGCCATCGGTCCGCCGGTAGGGAATGATGCGGATACCGAAATGCAGGTGCGGCCCGGTACTGCCTCCCGTATTGCCCGACAGGCCCAGATGACCGCCCCGGGGGAGTATAGTGTCCGCCGTCACCGCGATTTCGCTCATGTGGCCATACAGGGATTCACCCCAGGCGTGTTCCATCAGGACATACTTGCCCAGCCCACCGGCATTGAAACCGACGTGGCGGACTGTACCGGCATCGGAGGCCAGGAGCGGAGTGCCCACCGGCATGGCAAAATCGAAACCGTTGTGTCCCTTCAGCTTGGCGCCATTGTACTGGAAGCGCTGGTAATAATCCGGATTGCTGCCCCAGGCCTGGGAAAGCGGGAAATAGCCGGCAAAGGGTTTGGCCACGTGTGTATGGTCGGCCAGGAAATCATACATCAGCACACGCAGGCCCCCCCGGGTGTTTTCCGCCACCCAGCCCGGCGGCTGATTCGTTTCGGGAAAGCGCACCTGTACCTGCCACCAGCGCAGACCATCTGCCATGTGCGGTCCGTCCGTGACCTGCAGGACGCTGCGTCGGGGTACCCGCACCAATATGTCCTCGGACGGTTTGCCCACGTTGCCCGGGGTAGCCCGTACGCGAATGAGATCCGGCGATACGTTCATGAGCGTATCGTCCAGCGCAAAGAGATCACGCTCCCGGGTGGTGGGCTCCCGTCCGGGCACGGGCGCCTTCTGGACCGGCAAGGGATCCACGGCCAACTGAAAGGCACCGTCCGCGTCGGTGAGCGATATCCAGCCCCAGATCTTTTGCTTTGTCTGTGAGGTAGTAGCCAGCTGCCACCAGATCCGGCCCGACGCGTCCTGGGGACCTCCCAACACCCGACACAGGGTGTTCCGGCTTACCCTGCCCAACACGTCATACGCGTTCGCCTGCTCCAGGCCGGGGATACGCCGGATATCGCTTTCGGCGATTACATAGATGTCATTGTGGGGCTGGAAGCGATCCGGACTCGGCTCTGCTACCGGTGGCAGCTCCTTGCCCACCAGGTCGTATCCGGTCGTGGTGGTCTCGGCGATCCAGCCCCGGAGGACCGGCTCCGTGTCCTCCGCTGTGGCCACTTGCCACCAGACCAGACCGTCCTCGAACTTGGGTCCGGCTTCAATCGTCATGGCCAGACCGGCCGCCAGCTGCATGACGACAGCGTCCAGCGCCCCGGTTTCGAGACCAGGCAAACGGCGCAACAGCACCTGGCGCAAGGCATACACAACGTCGCCCACCTGAAAGTTGGGGGCGGGCAGTGGCGGCGTCCCCGGTACGGCAATGACCTGCAGGTTGCTTTGACCACCCTGCACCGTCTCCTGCAGCCAGCCTTGGGTTTGGTCATTGGGCGGATACGCGCAGCGCACCCGCCACCAGATACCCCCCTCCACGTATTGGGGGCCTTCCAGCACCAGGCCCGGGGTCTGGGCCGGGACATGCTGTACGACGTCACTGGTATCCTTGGCCTGGGTGCCCGGAGTGTGGCGCAACGGTGCGTCCTGCAGCAGCAGGAAGTAGGTGCCCGGCGCCATCGAGTCGTCATCCAGAATGGGAGCCGGTTCAAAGGGTTCGCTGAGATCCGGCGCACCGGTGATCCGTTCCAGGTGCGGCTGGCCATCCACCCCGGCCTGGACCAGCCAGCCTTCCACCGGCTGCTGTTCCGCATTGGTGGTGTGCACACGCCACCAGATCAGGCTGTCCATGAGCATCGGGCCATCGGCCAGCAGACACTGCTGGTGCAATGGCAGCTTGGCGACGATGTGATCGGGGGATATGCCCACGTAGCCCGGTACGGCCCGCAGATTCATCATCTCCAGCGTCTGCACAACCATGCCGGGTGCCAATGTAGTGCGCTTCTCCAGGTTGGCCGGATCCGTCAGGGGCACCCGCGAAGGATCCCACTGGTACTGGTCCTCCAGGGCCAGGCGCAGATCCTGCAACACACCCTGGTGTTGGGACAACTGCCAGCGGTCACCCGGGCTCTGCGCCCAGCGATAGAGGGCCAGGGCCCGAATCTGCTGATTCCCCTCATGCCGGTTCCAGGCGTTAATTTCGGTGTACACACGCTGCACCCAGTCCGCAGACGAGTCCGCCCAACCCGCAAACTGATCACATTCCACCAGATATACAGACAAATGACGCATATGGTACGGAATGCCCAGCATGAAGTCCTGGTAGGCCCGGAACCCGTGCCGCCGGTTCTGGTAGCTGTCGGTGAGCCAGGCGTCACGGGTGACTGCTTCGGGATCGGCATCCACGGTGAAAGCATGCAGGGCAATGCCGTCGCACCCGTGCGGGCCCAGACGCAGCAGAATGTCCTTCAGGTAGGTGACCCAGTCCCCCTGCTCATTGCCCGCGTACCGGGTCTGGGTGTTCCAGGGCGTGACCGCACCCACCAGTACCTTGCCCTCTTCCTGTTCGGCCAGAATAGCCTCCCGGCACTGCCGGTAACAGGCTGCATACAGATCCGGTGTAATGGCATGGCCCCGGGCCAGGGTGCTCGTGGCCTGGGCGAAGCGATGCAACGCCTCGAACCTTTCCGGCAGGGACCGCAGTACGGCCTGCAGCTCGGCGGGATCCTCGATGTCGCCCAGCAGCGGCATGTAGGTCTTGGCATAGGCCCCCGGACGGGAAGGCCAATAGTTCATTTCATTGCCGATAACCCAGATCCGGCAGCCTGTGGACACGGATACGAAACGGGCGCACCGTGCGGCGAACTGCTCGTACTTGCCCGGTTCCGGCAAGGTGCCGCCGGGATTGAAGTCATGCTGCAGTTTGACAATGACGCCAAAGCCCTGATCGGCCCAGACACTGTAGTCCACACCGGAATGGTCCGCCCGATCCAGGCCGATGTATTCGTTGAAGACGATCCAGCCCTGCACACCGGCATCCAGAAACAGTTGTTCCCCGCCCGCGTCGTGCAGGCCATAGATCGAAGTCGGTTCGCTGTTCAATGCCTGCCTTTCCCGGAATACAAGGATGACAGCCCGCCAGGGGCCTGTGGGCCGTCAGTCATGCTACCGCCCTTGCAGCTGCATCTTGATCTGATCATGGTAGGTCCGGGTGATGGGATAGGCCCGAATGACCAGAAGCGATCCAAACACCAGGATCGGGGGCAGTACGCCAATGATGAAACGCAGGGCTATGACTACGGAATGCGGCTGGACGATGTCGGTCCCGGCTGTACCTTCGATCAAGCCGGCCCGGGCCAGAATGAAATTCACGACCAGCACCGCCAGCGCCGAGCCCAATTTCCGGAAGAACGTCATATAGGCGGTGAAGATGCCTTCCCGCCGGTCTCCCGTCTGCAGCTCGTCATATTCCATAACGTCGGGCAGCATGGCCCAGGGTATGGTGATCCCGGCCCCGTAAATGAAACCCAGCCAGATGCAATAGGGCACGAACGCCATGACCGCGCCGGACGGGAACAGGGCGGTGATGGGAATGGAAGCAATCCACACCAACCCCGCGATAAAGTAGGACTTGCGCTTGCCCCAGCGCGCCACCAGCCAATTGATCAGGGGCATGGTCACTAAGGCAGACAGCAACAGCAACCCCGCCAGGTTGTCGTCCATGCCGGGCGGGGTCTGCAGGACCAGCTGCAGGTACCAGACAAAGGTGGCCACCAGGAATTCCAGGCCTGTAAAAGCCAGGAAGTAGGCGGTAGACAAGACACGAAACGGCTGGTTGCGGAAGACGGCCCGGAAGGCCGCGATCGGATGCATGCGCTCCGGAATGGCGACATGGGTCAGTTCGCGTATCCGCCAAAAGATGAGGACCGGAGCAATCAGCAGGGAAGCGCCGAAAATCCAGCCGGTGATCATGTAGCCCTGCAGGATATCGTCGGCCCAGCCCCAGTGCGGCAGGCCTTCGGCCAGACGCTTGAACATGGCTGCCGTAATCAAGGCGCCGAGCAGGAAAAAGGCGTTGCGCCAGGCTACGATGGAAATGCGGTGATTGTAGTCCTGGGTAATTTCCGCTAACAGCGCGGTATGGGGCACGGAAAAAATGGTGTAGACCGTGTCCAGCGCCAGGCTGATGACAACGAAATACAGGACGAGCACGGCCGTGCTGTCGGTGGGCGGGCGGAACCACAGCAGGGCGAAAAGAATTCCCAAAGGCAGGGCGGCCATCAGCATCATCGGCCGTCGCCGTCCCCAGCGGGTACTCAGACGATCGCTGATGACTCCCACCAGTGGATCGTTGACGGCATCCCAGATGCGGCCCACGAGCAGAATCCAGCCCACCATCGCCGGCAAGAGGCCTACGACACTGACCAGAAAGTAGTTCAGGAAAAGGGAACGGGTCGTACCGGTGATCGCCGAATTCCACTCGCCCGCCCCGTATATCGCTGTATACAGTAACGGCAATCGTTCTTCTGTGGTCATGGCAGGGTGCACGTACCTTGTTGGCGGACAGGTCCGGAACCTGCAGTGATCAGGTCGCTCGCCCAAGAATAAAGGCTACAGGCAATCACACAAATTGGCGGCTGAATCGCCATGGGCTTACAGGCCGCCGGGTGCATGTGAATCGCCGTCTGCGGGCGGGGTGTGGGACCATGCCAGTTCCACCCGGCTGACGGCCAGGTTGTCGACCTCCAGGACCCTGAACCGGACGGCGCCCACGGTGTCTTCATCCCCCACCTCCGGGATGCGGTCCAGATGGGCCATAACCCAGCCACCCACCGTATCCACGGCTGTCATGTCAAACACCAGGTCGAAGTGCTGCTGCAGTTCCTCCAGCAACATGTCGCCGCGCACACGGATATGGTTGGCACCCAGTTCTTCCAGCAGGGGTGTCTCCCGGTCGATTTCTCCCTGAATCTCACCGAAGATGTCCTCCAGCAAGTCTTCCATGGTCACCAGACCATGGGTGCTCTGAAATCCATCCTGCACGATGGCGACAGAGGTGTTGCCACGTCGGAAGCGATGCAGCATCTGCCGCAGGGGCAGGGTCGCGGGCACAAAGAGCGCCGGTTGGGCATACGTTTCTATCCGGAACACTTCTGACCGGGTCCCGCGGGCCAGCTGCTTGTAGTAGACGATGCCCCGGATGTCGTCCAGATCTTCCCCATACACCGGATAACGGGACTTGCGGGCTTCCCGAATCGTCTCCCAAACGTCGTCATGGGAGGCATCTACCGGCAATCCCACCACCTGGATGCGGGGCGTCATGACCTGGCCGACTGTACGATGCTCGAAGTCATTGATGTTTTCCAGGAAAACAAACATGTCTTCCTTGATCTCGCCGCCTTCGTAGCTTTCCTGAATAAGGATCTGGATTTCCTCTTTGGAATACGTCTGGTCGGCCTCCTGATCGGCGGGAATTCCCATCAGGCGCATCACCGCGTTGCCGGAACCGTTCAGCAATTTCACAAGAGGCTTGAGTGCAAGCTCGCACACCCGCATGATGCCCGCCACACGCAACGCCACGGTCTCGGGCAGCTGTACAGCCATATATTGCGGCACCATTTCGCCGATCACTACATGCAGAAAAGAAAGGACCGTGACCGCCAGCACCAGCGCCAGGGTATCCACCGTGCTGTGCGGCAGGGGTATCACCCCGTGAAACACCTCCTGCAACCAGTGGGCCACCTTTTCCTCAGCATACATGCCCAGACCCAGACTCGCAAACGTAATGCCAATCTGGGCCGTGGCAATGTAGTCATTGCGGCGGACCGTGCTGTGCACTATCTCCAGGACATAGCCGGCCTGTCTGTGCCCTTCCTCCACCCGGCTGGCAATGCGCGGCGGCAATGTCAGCATCATGGAAAACTCTGCGGCCACAAACAGGCCGTTGGCCAGTACGAAGAGCGTGATCAGGCCTATGGGTATGAGAACTTCCATCAGGGGAGACGCAGATGGTGGATACGATCGATCATGGTCTCGTCCACGCGCACCTTGTAGGCCGTTGCCTGCTGGCCCTGGTAGGTATGTACCCGGAGCACCGGCAGTGGGGCCGCGGGAACACCCGGCACTTCGTCGGCACCCTGGCCCGGTGGCACCGACAGCACCAGCTGTTGCTGTACCTGCGGGACGGACAGATTCAGAAATTGGGCCAGACCGGACAGCGGCACGCGGGCATCAATCCAGAGCCAGTGACGATCCAGAAAATGGAAGGCTGAGCCTTCAGCGTCAAATTCGTCCTTAATGTCACCTACCACTACTTCCACAATCTCCTCCAGGGTAGCTATGCCCACCGTAGTGTCATGGGCATCTGTCATGCGCACCAGGTGCCTCTTTTGAGTCTGCATGATCCGCAGCCCTTTTTCCACCGTCGTATCGGCTGCCAGGGAAGAAAGGGGATGGATCAAGCGTTGCTTGGCCCTTTCACCGCTCTCGTTGCACAGCAGATCCAGCAGATGAACCGTGCCGATCATGTCATCCAGGGATTCACGGAAGAGCGGCATGCGGGAATAGGGCGAGTTGACGAGCAGCTTGGTCCATTGCGCCACCGAAAGCGCCTCCGGGGCAGCGAAAACAGCGGCGCGCGGCGTCATGAATTCGCGGATGGGTCTCTCGGCAATACTGAATGTGCGCTCAATCCATGCCAAGGCTTCTTCCTGCTTGTGGCCCTCCTCATTTTCACTTTCGCGGGCAATGCGCCGGATTTCATCCCCAGTCAACACCAGACCATGCTCATGGGTCATTTCCAGGCCCAGCAGACGCAGTATGATGGCAGTGAAGAAGTGGAAAACTGCCAGGAAGGGAGAAAAAAGCGTATGGTAGGCGATCAGGGGCCGTACCGTGCCCATGGCCAATTGCTCGGGAATGCGAATGCCAATATTCTTGGGAATCAGCTCGCCAAAGAACACCTGCGACAGCGACAGGACCAGCAGGACCATGATCACTGATACGGAAGACGCTGTAGCGGGATTGCCCCCCAGCCGCAACACCAGCGGTTCCAGACGGCTGGCGACAGCACCCTGGCCCACGAAGCCCAGGAGCACACTGCAAATCGTAATGCTGATCTGGCAGGTGGCAATGTACCCGCTCAGACGGCTGGGGGAGCCGATAATGCTGGAAACCAGTCCGGCGAGCACATTGCCTTCTTCGTGCAGTTGCTGTATGCGCGAGCGGCGTGAGCCGGCCAGGGAAATCTCGGCAGCAACATAGAAAGCCGTCAGCAACACAATGCTGACGATAACGATCAGGGCCGTAATCAGTCCCATACATCTCCTGCGTTCATGTTGTGGTCGACCAAGCGGCCGGACCGGACAGATGGGGAATGTACCTGATACAATTTTACTGTAATTCCGCGATATAACGCTTGGCTTCTTCCGGCGTAGAGACAATTTGGCCTGCTTGCGCTTCCAGCAGCTGGTCCAGCAGGCAACCCATCTCAGGCCCCGGCGCCAAGCCGAAGCAGGCTTGCACTTCCGATGCCGACACCAGCGGCCGGGGGCGCCCCAGGTCCGCAGCAGCCAACAACTCCAGTATATGCTGGCAGGTCTCACGAAAACGATTGCCGGTCGCGCCGGCCGCCAGCGGCACCACCTGGTCCACAGCGTCCAGCACAGCTATTATGTCAACAAACACGGATACATCCCTTGTCCAGCCACCGTGCATGATCAAGCGGTGCAGAACCCTGCGGTCCCCGGGCCGAAACGCGGGCTGCGCCAGCTGGTCCAGTAGCGCGTAGCATCCCTGCAGGACCACCCGGGAATGCTTGCGCTGTATTTTGGCAACGCCACTGGCCTTCATATAACTTGACTGGGGATCTGCCAGGCTCCCGGACAGCGGCAACGGTGGGGAAGCCGGGGTGTCGGGAACCAGGGTCAACTGCCTGCCAACCACGCAGCCCAGATACATCCACCATTGGCGGCGGGTGACGCCCCTGGCCAGCGGTGCTTCCAGTGCTGCCCCCAGCTGTCGCTGCAATGCCGGGGCCACAGGATAACGGCGCCACCAGAAGGGGGCCACATGCGCATCCTGGAAGGCCAAGCCCTGAATATGATCCATCAGGGCCAGAAACTGGGTCGGGGTCAGGTGCGGCGTACAGCCGGGACCAGGTTTGGCTGCGACGGGCAGGATGTATGTCAGCAGTCCCACATCGTCGAGCTGCTGCAATACAGAACTGACAGGTCGCCCGGTATGGGCCAGCAATTTCCAGACCTCCTGCCAGAGCCGGGACGGATGGACACTCCCTATGGTTCCGGCATGACCCTGGATGAACTGGACCATGCCGGCATCCACCTGCAGGCGGCACGTATGCCCCAACCGGAATATGCGTACCATGCGTACCGGGTCCACACGCAAGTTGTCCAAGGCTACCGGTTTGAGGATGCCGGCTGCCAAATCGGCCTGGCCACCCCAGGGATCATGCCAGCGTCCCGTTGCCCAGCCATCGGCCAGGCTCCGGATTTCCAGGGCCATGGCATTGGCTGTACAGTCGCGTCGGGCCAAGTCCGCTTCAATCCCGTCTCTGGCCAATGGTGCCAGATCCACGGTCAGGGGATCGGCATCCGGCTGCGATGCATCGCTTTCACAAAGAAGACGCACATACGAACGGGTAGCGTCCAGCACAAAGCCATGCCACCCGAGCTGCCTGGCTGTCGCCAGATACAGGTCGGACTCCTCGGCCAGGGCCAGAACCAGGTCAATGTCATGGCTGGGCCCTTTGCCCAGCAAGGCATCGCGGAGAAACCCGCCCACTATGTAGACGGGGCCTGTACTGTGTCGCTGCAAGGCAGACAACATAGCCTGCTGTCTGGCACAGTGCAACCGCACCTGCCAGAGACCGGTACCGGATTCCCTGATGTTCATGGGATGAAGCAAAACACCGGGCTAGGCGGAGAGCCGGGATCCAGCCTGCCCGCCAACCCATCTGGCACGCAGGGCTGTGTTAGAATGCCGATCGAACTTTTCCGGCTGGCTCTCACCCATGACTTTCCCGCAAACACAGTTCAATGTTGACCGCATCCAGCAATTGCTGGCGGCTGAATTATATATCTCGGAACGCAGTTTGTCGGTTGCCATCTACCTCTCCCTGAAGCTGCAGAAACCGCTTTTTCTGGAGGGTGAGGCAGGTGTAGGCAAGACCGAAGTCGCCAAGACCCTGGCGCGTATTCTCGGCCAGCCCCTGATCCGCCTCCAGTGCCACGAAGGACTGGACGTCAATACAGCCGTGTATGAATGGAATTATACCCAACAGATGCTGTATATTCGCATGCAGGAGGCCGCAGGTCAGGCCGACACCAAGCGTATGCAGGCCCATCTTTTCGGTCCGGAGTTCCTTCTCAAGCGTCCCCTGCTGCAGGCGATCGACGATGAAGCCGATACACCCTGCGTGTTGCTGATTGACGAACTCGACCGGGCCGATGCCGAATTTGAAGCCTTCCTGCTGGAACTCCTCTCCGACTTTCAGATCACCATCCCGGAAATTGGAACGGTCCGGGCCCGGCACATCCCCAACGTCATCATCACCTCCAATCGTACCCGGGAAGTCCACGACGCCCTGAAACGCCGGTGCCTGTATCACTGGATTGACTACCCCACCTTCGCCAAGGAGCATGCCATCGTCCTGGCCAAGATTCCCCAGGCCCCGGAGCGTCTGGCCCGCCTGGTGGTCGGGTTCGTGCAAGAGCTGCGCTCCCGGGAACTCTACAAGATTCCCGGCGTGGCCGAAACCCTGGACTGGATGGAAGCCCTGATTGCCCTGGATGCCGAGGAACTGACCGAAACCGTCGTGCAGGAAACCCTGGGGGTCTTGCTGAAATACAAGGACGACATTGAATTCATGCAGATGGCAGAAGTCCGGCAGCTGATCGAGGCGCTGGGTCTGAACGAGAGGTTCCTGCATGTCGATGCCGCCGCGTGAAGAGGATACAAACACAACCGTTGCGCAGGGGCATCTGCTGGGCAACATCATCCTCTTCGGGCGCCTGCTGCGTTTTCTGGGCCTGGACGTCACGCCCAGCCATATCGTCGACATTGTCGCCAGCACCGATGCGGGGCTTGTTTCCCGCCGGGACGATTTCCGGAGTGCCTGCCACGCCCTGCTGGTGAAGCATCCGGAGCAGCGGGGCATTTTTGAACTCGCCTTCGATCTCTTCTGGGTCAAGTACCGCCGGCAGCCCCTGGACGCCCTGACCCTGGGCCAGATCCTGCGCCAGGTGCAACAGCAACGGGCAGACGAGAGTGCAGTCCTGCTGTCCGCGACGGATACGGACGGGGAGGGAACGGCCCGCGCCAGTGAGGAACCGGAAATCGTGGCGACCTACAGCATCCACGAGGCCTTCCGACACAAGGACTTCAGCCAGATGAATGAGGAAGAACTGGCCCAGGTCGTACACCTCATGCAGGAATTCCATTGGGACCTGACACGGACAACACGGCGCTTCCGGGTGCAGACCCAGGGCCGCCGGGTAGATCCCCGTCGCTCTCTGCGCCATAACCTGAAGTACGGCGGCGAACCCCTTCTCCGCATCATGCGCTCACCCATGCAGAAGCCCAGAGCCCTGGTGACCCTGTGTGACATCAGCGGGTCCATGGAACGCTACGCACGCATCCTGCTGCAATTCGTATATGCCCTGTCCCACCGCATGCAGCATTGCGAAGCCTTTGTTTTCAGCACGGATCTCAGCCGCATCACACGCCAGCTGCAGTTTCGTTCCGTGCAGGACGCCCTACAGCGGTCCGGGCATGAGGTACACAATTGGGGGGCCGGCACACGCATAGGGGAATCGCTGCGCCAGTTCAACTATCACTGGGCCCGGCGAGTGTTGGGCGCGGGGGCCGTGGTGATGATCATCAGCGATGGCTGGGACCGGGGGGACATCCCCCTGCTGCAGCGGGAAATGGCACGTCTGCAGCGGAGTTGCCATCATCTGATCTGGCTGAATCCCCTGCTTGGCTCGCCGGCCTACGAACCGCTGACCCAGGGCATCAAGGCGGCCTTGCCTTACGTCGACGATTTTCGGCCCGTGCACAACCTGGTCAGCCTGGATCAGCTGGGCCATGCCCTGGCACAATTGTCTTGACCCTGACAGGACCTACAGGAGTTACCTTTACCATGACAGAACTGCTGCCCCACCTGCAGGCCTGGCAGGCACAAAAACGCAAGATTGCCGTGGCTACACTGGTCAATGTATACGGCTCGTCTCCACGACAACTGGGAGCCAAAATGCTCATCACGGATCAGGGCCAGATGGCAGGTTCCGTCAGTGGTGGCTGCGTGGAAGGGGCGGTGGCCCAGGAAGCCCTGGCCGTGCTGACCAGCGGCCAGTCCCGCCTGGTGGACTATGGGATCAGTGACGAACTGGCTCAGTCTGTAGGCCTGACCTGCGGGGGCACCATTCAGGTGTATATAGAACCGCTCGCGATCTGAGCCAGGTTCAGATTGACAATGGTCGTTCGTGCCGATGTCCAGATTCACGCAGCCCGGGCCACAGTCTGGCAGGTCTTCGCCGATACGGCTGCCTGGCCTGCGTGGCATACCCAGATCCGCGCTGTGCACTGGCTGACTCCTGTGCCCTGGCAAGATGACGCTGTGCTGCAGCTCAATGTAACGCCGCTGGCCGTGCCCATCACCATTCAGGCCCAGATGAAAAGCGTAGTGCCCGAAAACCTTGTGGTCTGGGAAAGCCGGGTGCCGGGCCTGGTGGCAGTCCACGTATTTGAATTCGTGGATTCGCTGGGAGGATGTCAGGTCCGTGAAAAGGAAACTTTCCACGGTCCCCTGGCTTTCGGCATGCGGCTTATGCAACACCAACAGTCTCACGCGTATGCCCGATCCCTGCACAACCTGAAACAGTTAGTGGAATGGGGCAGCACGCGCGGAACATCAAGCAGCATGCCTGTCTAGGGTATGTTGACCAAGTCGAAATGCCTGTAGCTGGTGTTTCATTCCTACCGGATATTTTCTCAATTGCTTGATTATCCAAACAATTATGTTCTCGATATAATCGATTGAAACTCAACATTATTCCTGTATTTTGATTTGGTCAACAGGTCCCAGAGCGTGGTACCAAGGCTTGGTTGGTGACAACCGGCAGTGCGGTGGGTATTGCAGAACCGCAAGGCAACGACAGCATAATTTGGCACCTGGCACCACAATGTGGGATCTTGCGCATCTTGTTGACACGACAACAGGTCATCGCTGGGCCGGGTACCTGGCCTGTTTGCCTGGAGGGCCCGGGAGGTTCCAAACCAATGAAAGACTGGCCTGAAGCGAATGACGGGGCCCTGCAGATCTGGAACAACATCGCCAGCTTCTGGGACGCCTATATGGGTGATCAGGGCAATGCGTTTCACAACCGGCTCATCCGTCCGACTGTCACCCGTCTGCTGCAGCCGGCTCCCGGCATGAAAATCCTGGAACTGGGCTGTGGCGCCGGACTGTATGCCCGCGACCTGCATGCGCTGGGCGCGGAAGTGGTCGCGACCGACGGCAGTGTTCAGTTTCTGGACATCGCCCACAAACGCAACCGGCATACGACTATCCAGTTTCAGGAACTGGACGTTACGCGCCAGGCACACTGGGACCGTATCCACGCCGCTCACCCGGCATTCGATGCCGTGGTGTGCAACATGATGTTTATGGACGTCGCCTGTGTATCGGTCATGTGTGCCAACGTGTTTCGGCTCCTCAAACCCGGCATGAACTGGGTGTTTTCCCTTATGCATCCCTGCTTCAATACGTCCGACATGCAGCTGGTCGCAGAACAGGCCGAAATGCAGCAACGCAATGCCGTCAAGGTGTACCGTTACCTCAACGTCGAACCTTTCAAGGGATATGGCATACGGACACAGCCTGAACAGCACATCTATTTCCACCGGCCCCTGCAAGACGTTATGGGGGCCCTGTTCGGGGTGGGTCTGGTCGTCACCGGCTTCACGGAACCCGCCTTCCGGACCCATCCGGATGAACATGCTTTTGAACCGTTGTCCTTCGGGTCCATGCCTGACATCCCGCCGGCCCTTGTCATTCGTGCCCAGAAGCCCTGGACCGGGCCTCCGGCCCAAAGCCGGCCTGACGCAGGCAAAACCGGCTGACGCCGTGACAAATGGGCGTCCATAGATCAGGCAAACCACTATAATGGAGGTTGCCTTGCAATCAACAGCCAACAGGAACGACTATGGATCTCCACTTGCAGGATCGTGTGGCTGCAGTGGCCGCGGCCAGTGCCGGTCTCGGCTTCGCTTCGGCCCTGACCCTGGCCCAGGAAGGATGTAACGTCGCCATTTGCGGCCGGCGTCCCGACAAACTGGAAGAGGCCGCATCCCGTATTCAGACCGCAACGGAAGTGGAAGTGCTGGCTGTCCCCATGGATATGGGTACACCTACAGGCCCCGGGGACTTTGTCCAGCGTACCGTCCAGCATTTCGGGCAGCTGGACATCGCCGTGGCCAATGCCGGAGGGCCTCCCAGTGGCTTCTTCACGGCCAAGACCGATGCAGAATGGGAATATGCAGTCCAGCTGAATCTGCTGAGCGTCGTACGCATGTTTCGGGCAGCCCTGGAAACGATCCGGCAAAGCGATCAGGGACGCCTGGTGGCCATCACCAGCGTGAGTGCCAAGCACCCCCTGGAAAACATGGTGTTGAGCAATGCCACCCGGGCCGCTGTGCATGGCGTCATCAAGACCCTGAGCCGCGAAGTGGCGGCAACCGGTGTCACCGTGAACGCGGTGTGTCCGGGCGTCACCCGCACCGACCGCCTGGAGGAACTGGCCCAACAGGAGGCCGCGCAAACGGGCATCACAGTGGAGGAAGCTCATGCCAACCGGGCGGCTACGGTGCCTATGGGACGCTTGGGCGACCCCATGGAATTTGGCGCCGCCGTAGCGTTTCTGTGCAGCCAGCAGGCCGCTTTCATTTCCGGGGTCGGGTTGACCGTGGACGGCGGCTTCATGGCCGGTATGCCGTGATACCACGCTTTGTGTTCCGGTAATGTCCATGTCTCCCGGTTATGCCCGTTTCCTGCAATGCATCCAGGCTCAGATTCCGGTAGCGCTGGTGACCCGGCTGGCGGAAACCAGCACCCACCACCATCTGGCCGTAGAGGCCAAGGGAAATACCACCGGCTCACTGGGCCACGAAGCCCTGGATCAGGCGGCTGGACACCTGGCAGTCAAGAGTCTGGACAGCGGGGTGTCGCATCGCGTCACATTGGATATCGACGGGATTCCCTATACCCTTTTCGTCGACGTGCAATGGCCGCGCAACCACCTGATCATCGTCGGTGCCGTACACATTGCCATGTCCCTGGTGACCCTGGCGCGTACGCTGGGCTTCTACACCACCGTTATTGACGCCCGCTCCGCCTTTGCCACCCGGGAACGCTTTGCCCACGCCGACGAACTGAAGTGTGAGTGGCCCGTGGACACCTTGCAGACCATGACCCTGGGGCCTTCCACCTACCTGGTTTTCCTGTCGCATGACGAGAAAATCGATTATCCTGCCCTGCACCTTGCCCTGGACAGCGACGTGGCCTACATCGGGGCTCTGGGTTCGCGCAAAACACATGCCAAACGATGCCGGTTTCTGGTAGATCAGGGAGTACCAACGTCTACGCTGGATCGCATTCACGCACCTGTAGGACTGGATATCGGGGCCAAAACGCCAGAGGAGATCGCATTGTCTGTCCTCGCGGAGATCGTCGCCATCAAGAATGGGCAACGCCTGCATTGATGAGGCCGGTCATCTTGCCCCCAAGCTGCTGTCCTGTACCGCCCGGAGAACTCTGGGGCCAGACGGGACCCGGTCACAGGTACCGGCAACGAAACCGCACACGGGAATGACGGGGGCGTTTCCCAGTCTTGCCTTATACCATGAAACAGCAGCTCGCCTCTTTCCATCACGTTTCGACTGCCTATTTTGACGAACGGGTACTGGAGGACATTACCCTTACCTTCTTCAGCACCGAAACTGTAGGGGTGGTCGGCCGCAACGGTGCCGGCAAGAGTTCCCTGCTCAAGTGCCTGTGCGGCATATTGCCGGCAGACGACGGTACCATCGTCCGGGCCAAGAATCTGAAGATAGGCTACTTGCCCCAGGAATCGGAACTGGCAGGCCATAAACTGGTGCTGGAAGTGATGCAGGATGCCCATCCTGCCCTGAGCCAGGTAGAGCGGGAGCTGTCAGCGGCAGAAGATCTCCTGGGCCAGCCCGACGTGTATGGAGATCCGACGCGGCTCGAGGCCGTTCTGGCCCGACAGGACCGGTTGCTGGAGGAATTTGTCGCGCTGGGCGGGCCCAGCCAGGCCAACACCATTCTGGCTACGCTGCGCCGGATAGGCATTGACGACACTCTTCATCACCAGCCTGTTCACACGCTGAGCGGCGGCCAGCAAAAGCTGCTGGCACTGGCCCGCATTCTCGTCAGCCGGCCGGATCTCCTGGTGCTGGACGAACCAGACAATCACCTGGATATCCAGGGGAAACAGTTGCTGGAGCGCATCGTGGACGAGTTTGCCGGCGGGGTCGTGATTGTGTCTCACGATCGGTATCTCCTCGATTTCATCGCCGACAGCATCCTTGAAATGGAGAGCCGCAAGGCCATTGTCTGGCCAGGCAACTACTCGGAATACGTTGTCCAGAAAGAAATCGCCGTGAATCGACAGCGGCGGCAGTTTCAGGCCCAGCAGAAGGAGATCCAGCGCCTGGAAGCCTCCATGGCTCGCCTGATGTATTGGGGATCCGTGTTTGACAATCCCAAATTCATTAGCAGGGCCAAGAGCATGCAGAAACGCATTGACCGCATCGACCGCATTGAAGAACCTCTGGAAAATGCGGAATCCATGCGGCTGGCCCTGGCGAATCGGCGGAGCAGTCAAAAGGTGCTCGTCCTGCAGGACGTGTCACTCCGGTTCCCGGATGCCACGGAAGATCTGCTACAGGATCTGGAACTGACGATTTGGCGCGGTGAACGGGTAGGCCTGGTAGGCCCGAACGGCGCCGGGAAATCGGTGCTGCTGCAACTGATCCGGGGTGAACGGGCCCCCACGACCGGTCGCGTCATTCTAGGCCCCAACGTCACAGTCGGCTTCTACGATCAGGAACACCGAAACCTGGACTACAACAAGACGCTGGTGGAATCGGTGCGGCATCACCACAAGCTCGACGAAGCCACGGTCGTTAGTTTCCTGCGTACCTTCCAGTTCAGTTACCGCCAGTGCCAGGAGCGCGTGCAGTCCCTTTCAGGGGGCGAACGCAGCCGGTTCCAGATGGCGTTGCTCATGCTCCGCAAACCCAGCTTTCTCATGCTGGACGAACCCACCAACAATCTGGATATAGAGTCCGCCGAAGTGCTGGAAGAGGCCTTGCTCGGATTTCAGGGTGCCATGCTGCTGGTGTCCCATGATCGCTATTTTCTGGATCGGCTGGTGGACCGTGTTGTGGTGCTGGCGGATCACCGCTTGCAGGAATACAGGGGTACCTTCACGGAATACCTGATGGAAGAGGCCATGATCAGCCTTGATGCAGCCCCCTGAACACCACAGGCACCTTTGCGCCACAGCTTTGACAGGAGAGCAGGATGTCCCGTAATACCACCATACTGGTTTCGTTGGCCGGTGAGAATCGAATCCGGTCGTACGCCTGGCACTCTGCATCCGGCACCCTGGAGCAGGTGGGGGCAACGGCAACCGGATCGCGTCCGGCCCCGATGGCGGTGTCCCGGAACCGGAAGCACCTGTACGTTGGCTTGCGCGGTTCCAACCAGATTGCCCTGTTTGTCCTGGCCCCCGGCCAAGGGTCTCCTGCGCCGCACCCGGCGCTGAGCCCGGTGGCCTGTTTTGACCTGCATGCCGATCCCTGCTATTTGGGAATTGACGAATCCGGACGGTGGTTGATAGCCGCGTATTACGGTGCAGGCACAGTCACGGTGCATGCCATACAGCCTGATGCCACGCTGTCACCGGCACCGGTAACCTGTATATCGACGGGATCCAAGGCGCACTGTATCCGGAGCAACCGGTACAACGATCTGATCCTGGTGCCCCACGTAGGCGTGGAGAACAGCATTCACCAGTTTCTGCTGGATGCGGATTCGGGCAACCTGTCGCCTCTGGCCCCGTATGCGGCCGCAACATCCGATCTGGTAGGCCCCGAGGGACCGCGCCACTACGTGTACGGGGAGGCCACGCAGAGCGTGTACGTGGCCAACGAACACGCTTCTACAGTGACACACTACCGGTATGGCGCGCGGGGGATTCAGGCCCGGATAGCTACGTTCAGCACCTTGCCGTTCCCCGCCGGGCTTGCCAATACCTGTGCCCAGATCCACCTGACCCCGGATGCCCGCTTCCTGTATGTCAGCAATCGGGGACACGACAGTATCGCTATCTTTCGGGTCGATGCTGTGACGGGAGCCCTGACACCATGCGGCTGGCAGGAAACCGAACCTGTACCCCGGGCCTTCGCCATTTTGCCCGATGGTTCCCATCTCCTGGCGGGTGGTCTGGGCAGTGGCTGTATTTCGGTGTACGCCATTCACCCGGAGCAGGGTACGCTGGCGTTTCGCACCCGCTGCTTCGCAGGGTCCGAACCCATGTGGATACTGCCCGTAACTGCCACGTGAGGTCTTGTATAGTGTGGTCCACACCGGCAGGAATCCGGTCTTCTTGACATTATGGCAGGTCAGGGATAGGGGCAGGGAACCGGCTGTACCCGGAACCGCGGGGATCCCTGCCCTGCACGGTGGATCCAGATCTCTTGGGCCCGCAGATCAGCCCCGGAATCAGCGGGATCCGGCCCGGCTGCCTGTGCAGATTCATGCCCTTGGCCGCAAGTTTAATTTGCCTAAGAATACATGTTCTATTACCATTATATCCTGTAGGTGCAGGCATCTGCAGCTGTAGTCATGTCACATTGTGATAAGGAGCACATCATGCCAAGAACAGGTAAACGAGGAAGGTACAAGCTTCGACCCTTGAGTGAGAAGCAGAAGAACATGTTCAAATTCCTGGTCGAGTACATCCAGAAAAATGAATTCCCGCCCTCCATACGCGAGACGGGCGATGCCGTGGGCATCGACAGTACGTCGGTTGTGAACTACAACCTGAACAAGCTGGAAGAACATGGCCTGATTTTGCGCTGGCGGGAAGTGAGCCGAGGCATCAAGATCATTCGCCCCCGTGCCCGTGAACTGGGATTCCAGGTGGATGATATCGACACCGAAAAAATGATGACCGTGCCCGTACTCGGGAATATCGTTGCCAGCAATCCGGTGGATGTAGGGGAAGCCCATACCTGGCAATCCGCCGAAGAATGGGTGAACGTAGCCACCGATCTGGTGGATGATCCCCGGTATGTATATGCCCTGCGGGTGCAGGGCGATTCCATGATCGACGCCAACATCCAGGACAACGATCTGGTGTTGATGCGCGCGACCTCGACGCCCCGCAACGGGGACATGGTGTGTGCCTGGGTGGAAGGTAATGACGAGATGACCCTGAAACGGTATTATCTCGAAGGCGACACCGTACGCCTGCAACCTGCCAGTCCCGACAAGGAGCGCTATCAGCCGATCATTCATCCTGCGGACAAGGTGAAAGTACAGGGTAAGGTGCTGGTGGTCATCCGCTCCCTCTGATCTGATCCTGAAGCGCAATAGGCCAGGCCTGTTGCACAACTCCACAACCGTATATTTCCACTCTCCCGGTACTTGATCCGGAATGTCAGCGCCTGCCGTTGTTCCTGCTGTCACTGACGGCTGGAAGGAACCTGTCCTGGGTCCCTCGGTCACCTGGGGACTGCTGATCTCGGGGCTAGTGTGTATGCTGGGGATTCTCTGGCTCCAGCGGGTCCCCGCTTTCCACCCGCCCCAAGACATCGGCACAACCTCCGGCGCGCACACGCTGCTGCCCGGCCAGGCCGTCACACCGGCGTCAGCCGTTCTGGCTGATGTGGCCTGCGTGACGGAAACCGGCAATGTCCGTGCGGTGCCGTCCGGCAGCGCCGGCGTTTGTCCGCCCGATTCCCGGTGGCGGGGCCAGTTTCAGTACACGGGACACCATCTGTGGTTCAACTTGACCCGGGGGGATCTGCCCGGGTATCTCACCCTGCACGTTGGGGGGCAGCCGGCATCGGAACTCAATCAGCGTCTGGTGCGGCGGCTCGCTTCCGGCGCGGCCGCCGGCTATCTGCCTCTGCTGTCCCCCTATGAACGGGACTTCATGCGCCCGGAGCAGGAATGGGTTCTGGTGCATGTAGCCGCTACGGAAGGTCCCCACCAAGCAACCTATGAAATCAGCAGTGAGCAGATCCCGGGGCCAGGAGCCGTCATCCAGGCTGTAGGGGTAGATCTGCCCTTTACCGCGGGCTGGCCCCGGAGTCCGGGTTGGCTTCTGTTGCTGGGAGGGTGCTTGGGCATCGTCCTTCATCTGCTGGCCATCGATCCATGGCCACGGCCCTTCCGCTTCCTGGTGCACATGGGCGTGGCCTTGCGGCGTATCGTCAGTCGGCGCATGCCCGCTGCCGTGCCCGCGCAAAGTGCCTGGGTCCTGTGTGCCCTCATCCTGGTGGGGACCGGGATCCGGGAGCATCTCTGGTGGCTGTCGCTACCCGGTTTGCTGGGGTTGGGCCTCATCGGCCTGAAGCGCCCGGCCTGGTGGCTGGGCGCCCTGCTGTTGGGCCTGCCCTTTTACCTGTATCCCATCCCGCTGGTACCCGGCTTTGCCCTGAATCTGATCGAAATTGGCGTTTGGGGAAGCGCTGGTCTGGCTCTGCTGCACACCTGGCAGGCACCGCTGTCGGATGTTCCCGCCAAGGGGGTGCTGCGCCTGGGAGCCGCCCTGCTTGTCGTCCTGCTCACAGGCTGGTTTGCCGCCGTTGATTCTGCCTATCCGCAGCCTGCTCTCCGCGAGTGGCGCACGGTATTTCTGACCGGGTTCGTCTTCTTGCTCACCCTGGTGGCTGTCTTGCAGCATTCACGCCAGCGCGAACAGGACATTTTCATTCTGCTGGCCATGTGGACAGCCGGAGCCACAGCCATCTCCCTGTTCGGCTTTTATGCCTACGCCGAGGGCATATACGTCACCGACGTGGAGGGAGTGCGGCGTATCCGGGGCCTGTATGGCTCGCCCAACAACCTGGCCCTGTACCTGGAACGGGCGATTCTGGTTTGTCTGACCCTATTCGTCTTTGCATCCAGCTGGCGACGCCGCATGCTGTGGGGGCTGGCCCTGGCCATACAAGGCGGAGCCATCCTGCTGACCTTCAGCAAAGGCGCCCTGCTGCTGGGATTGCCGGCAGGCCTGTTGGTTCTGCTGGTGATGACCCTGCACCAAGCCCGTCTGTGGCCTGAGTCACGCCGTGTACTCTGGCTTTTGGGCGGGGCCGCGCTCCTGGGGCTCGCCCTGCTGCTGCCTTTTTTGGGCACGCCGCGTTTTGCCGGTCTCCTGAACGTGCAAGAGAGTTTCCCCAATCTGGTGCGTCTGCACCTATGGCGCAGCGGCTGGCACATGTTTCTGGATCATTGGCTGGCGGGTGTAGGCCCCGACAACTTTCTGTACCTCTACCGAGGATTTTATCTGGCACCGGAAGTCTGGAATGAACCCAGCCTGAATCATCCTCACAATCTCTTCATCGACCTGCTGTCGCGCCTCGGCCTCCCGGGTTTCCTGGGTGGACTTGCATGCGGATGGGTCGGCTTGCGCCAGTTGTATGCCCGCATCACCGACAGCCAGCCCTGCAAGCCTGCACTGGGATTTCTGGCGGCGGCCGTGGCGGGTCTCCTCCATGGGCAAGTCGACGCCAGCTACGCCCTGCCTGACCTCATGCTGGTCTGGGTTTTCCTGTTCGGGTTGTGGTGGTTCCCGTATCCTGTGCGTGCACCGGACCTGCTGCTCAATTGAGGATGCGCGAGATCCCCTCGGTCAAGACCGCGGAATTCATTTCGCCGATCACCCGCGCCCGTATAATGCCGCGCCGATCGATGAAGTAGGTGGTGGGCAGGCTGTAGACTTCGTAGGCCTGCGTGGCAGCGTGCGTCGACTGATCCACGGCCAGGTCGTAATTGATGGCATACTCTTGCGCCATGGCTTGGGCCGCGGCCAGATCCCCCGGTTCGACCAGGCCCAGAATGCGCACGTCCTGGCCGAAGCGGTCGGCGGCTTCCATGAGTTCCGGAATTTCCCGTTGACAGGGCCCGCACCAGGAGGCCCAGAAATTGAGAACTAGGGGCGTGCCGGCACTCTCGTCCCATACGACAGCTTCACCACTGTACAGGGCCCGCACATCCAGGGCCGGAGCCTTGTGTCCAATCAAGGGGCCCTCGGAACCCGCCAGGGAATCCGTAGCCGCCGGTACTGACACCCAAATCCATCCGGCTCCGGCCAGCAATACCACCAGGGCCGTGACATACCAGAACATGGCGGCGCGGCGCGGGGATGATGAAAAGGTGGCGGCGGTGGTCATGTCCGTTATGTCCATTCCGAATGAAAAGTGCCTTCCCGGTCAACACGCTGATACGTATGGGCACCGAACAAATCCCGTTGGGCCTGGATCAGATTCGCGGGCAGACGTGCACTGCGGTAGGCATCATAGTATGCCAGACTGGCACTCAAGCCCGGCACGGGAATGCCCAATTGCACACCGACCGTCACTACCTGACGCCAAGCGGTCAATCGCTGGGCCACGTGCTGCCGGATATGCGGATCCAGCAACAGATTGGGCAGGTCGGGATTGCGGACATACGCGTTGGTGATGTCTTCCAGGAAACGGGCCCGAATGATGCATCCCGCGCGCCATATGGAGGCAATCTGTCCCAGATCCAGCGCATAGCCATAGTCCTGGCTGGCCTGTCCCATCATGGCCATACCCTGGGCGTACGCACTGATCTTGCTGGCGTACAGGGCCGCCCGGATGGCACCCTTCAATTCTTCCCGATCCCCCTGGTACCGCACGGAGGCAGGTCCTGGCAGGTGTTGCGCCGCGTGGACGCGTTCCTCTTTCTGGCTGGACAGAATCCGGCCTACGACAGCGGCATTGATGGTGGGAATGGGGGCCCCGATGTCAAAGGCGTCCTGGCTGGCCCATTTGCCCGTTCCCTTCTGGGCCGCTGTATCCAGCACCATGTCCACCAAAGGCGCAGCTGTTTCCGGATCGCGTGCCTGGAAAATCTGGGCCGTAATTTCAATCAGGAAACTGTCCAGCTCGGCCTCATTCCAGGCTGTGAAGGTATCGGCCAGTTCCGCATGGTCCAGGCCCAGGCCGCGATGCATGAGGTCATAGCACTCGGCAATCAGCTGCATGTCACCATATTCGATGGCGTTATGCACCATTTTCACGTAGTGTCCGGCTCCGCGCGGTCCCATGTACTCCACGCAAGGTTTTCCGTCCGCCGGAGCCTTGGCACTGATCGCCGTGAACACCTCTGCCACCCGGGCATAGGATTCACGCGTGCCACCCGGCATGATGGAGGGTCCCCACAGGGCGCCTTCTTCCCCCCCGCTCACGCCTACCCCCATGAACTCCAGGCCCTGGGCATGCAGTTGTTCACTGCGCCTGTCCGTGTCCCGGAAATGACTGTTGCCATTGTCCAGAATCAGATCCCCGGGTTCCAGCAGGGGCCTGAGCTGGGCGATGACCCGATCCACGGCCTGGCCGGCCTGTACCATGATCATGATGGTACGCGGTCGCTGCAGGGAGGCCACGAACTCCTCCAGCGTACCGGTTCTGACCAGTTTGCGTCCCGGATTCCGGCTGACAAATTCATCGGTGCGGGCCGTCGTACGGTTAAAGACGGCAATGGTGTAGCCATTGCGCTCCATATTGAGCACCAGGTTCTGGCCCATGACGGCCAAACCAATCAGGCCAATAGCAGCTTCAGGCATAACAGAGACTCCCGGAGACAAGCTGAAAACATCTCAAGACAGGCGCAGACAGTCAGAGGATACCGGTGCCTGTGTTTTTTCGCATTACCATCCTCATATGGGTATCAGGGCCAAAGCGATGTCAGGCATTGCGTGGATTCTGGCCTGCCACGCCGCCACAAGGCACGCACAGGTCCGCCGGAAAGTCGTCTTGCGTGGCGTACGCATGCACATGCACGTTGCGGCCAATCTGTACACCCGCCGGCAGATGCGCGTGCTGGCCGATCAGCGTAAGGCCGGTGTTCAGCACGTCGGGCAGTTCATGATTGGGGCATTCGTCCGGACCATGGCCAACCAGGCTGTCGCCGGCAATGACCGTGTGTTCATCGATCACACAGTGATCAACCCGTGCCCCCTCTTCCACGACGACGTTACGCAGCAAAATACTGTCCCGCACCTGTGCACCTTCCTTGACCACCACCCCCGGGGACAGCACACTGTGGTGCACATGGCCCTCAATCCTGCAGCCATTGGAGACCAGATTGTTGCCGACCACAGCACGGGGCCCGATCAGGACGGGCGCCAGAATTTCGCTGCGCGTACGCACCCCCCATTGCCGATTGTACAGGTTCAGGGCAGGCTCGTCCGCGATCAGGCCCATGTTGGCTTCCCAGAAGGCCTGTACCGTGCCGACGTCTGCCCAATAGTCGGAGAACTCATAGGAGTGAATGGCTGCGTTCCGGGTGAGGAAGTAGGGAATGACATCGCGGCCAAAATCATTGAGCTGGGGATTGTCGGTCAGGGCCCGCGCCAGCTCCTGCACCCGAAACACGTAGATGCCCATACTGGCCAGGGTGCGGGTACTGCGGCGGGGTTTTTCCTCGAAAGAAAGCAGCCGCTGCTGGTCGTTTACGACCACCATACCGTAGCGAAATGCATCCTGGGGCGAAGAAACAAACCGGGTGGCCACCGTGACGGCACTGTCGTACGCCAGATGCTGCTGCAGCATGGGACGGTAGTCCATCAGATAGATGTGATCCCCGGCCAGTACCAGCACGTGCTCGGCCTGCTGGTTCGCAATGTAATCCAGGTTGCGGCGCACCGCATCGGCATTCCCCCGTTGCCAGCCGCCATACGCACCCCCCATGTAGGGCTGCAGCAGCCGTACGCCGCTGGCAGTCCGGTCCAAATCCCAGGGCTTGCCGACCCCAATGTGATCGTTCAGGGTCCGGGGCATGTATTGGGTCAGCACACCCACATGGTAGATCTGGCTGTTGGTCAGATTGCTCAGGGGAAAGTCGATCAGGCGGAATTTCCCGCCAAATTGCAGTGCGGCTTCGGCACGGTATTCGGTCAGGGCGCCCAGGGTCTCACTGGACCCGCCCGCCATAATGAGAGCCAGTACACGATCCATGTGCATGTCCATTCCGGGTTCCGCTCAGGCCTCTATGGTAGATCCATGCTCTACGTGACCTTGTGCCGGGAAATGGTTTTCATTCACCTGGCTCCCGATCAGGACGTTGGCCCCAATCCGGCAGCGGCTGGGGATGAACGCTTCCTTACCGACCACCGTCAGTCCGCAATTGAGCCTGTCCGGTGTAGTCTGGTTGGGTTCATGATCCCCTGCGGCCCCCAGGCAGGCACCGGTGCCCACAATTACAGACTTGTCGATCACGACATTCTCCAGGCGCGCCCCGGGTCCAATCCAGACATCGTTCATGATCACGCTCTGGCGTACTTCAGCCCCGGCACTGACATGCACGCCGGGACCCAAAATACTGCGTTGGACTTTGCCCTTGATGACCGAACCATTGCAGACCATGGTCTGGGACACCGTCGCCTGCGACGACAGTTTCACGGAAGGCAGTTCCGCAGAACGCGTAAGTATGGGCCATTCCCGATCATGCAGATCGAGGGGGGGCTCAGGTTCCAGCAAGGCCAGATTGGTGGACCAGTAGGAGTCGAGCGTACCCACGTCCACCCAATAGCCGTCGAACTGGTAGGCAAACACCCGATCCTGCGCCTCGATCATGGCGGGGATGACATCCTGGCCAAAATCGGAAGGGGGACCCTCATGCCCGTCTTCAGTCAGTCGTTGCATCAGGCGAGCCCGGGAGAACACGTAGATGCCCATGGAAGCCAACGTGCCCTTGTCCCGGTCCTTGGGTTTTTCATGAAATTCCCGTACCCGACTCTGTGCGTCTACCTGCATGATGCCGAAACGGTCGGTTTCTGCCAGCGGTACGGACATGACCGCCACGGTCAAGTCGGCGTCCGTCGCCTGATGCTGCTGTATCAGGGGAGCATAATCCATTTTGTAAATGTGATCCCCCGACAGGATCAGCACCAGGTCAGGATCGTGGTTTTCGATGAAAAAACGGTTGCGCACAATAGCGTCTGCGGTTCCCGCATACCAGTTCTGATCCCCCGGCGTCGTATAGGGCTGCAGAATGCGAATACCGCCCTGCACACGATCCAGATCCCAGGGCTTGCCAATGCCGATGTGTTCCTGCAGACTGTGCGGTTGGTACTGGGTAAGTACACCTACGGTGGAAATGCCGCTGTGTACGCAGTTGCTCAAGGTGAAATCAATGATGCGAAACTTGCCCGCAAAGGGTACGGCCGGTTTCGCCCGTTTGTCCGACAAGGTCATTAACCGGGTGCCGGCGCCTCCGGCCAGGATCATGGCTAAGGTCTTCACGCTTGCACCTGTCTGGTTCATTCCCTATTGCTCCTGAGTCTAATCAATCCTGTTTTTCCCGCCAAAACCCCGATCCCGGCAACACCCTGTATCCGGTGCGCAATGGCAAGCCGGGCTGTGGCGAAGCCCTCATGATCACACTACGAAGCAGTGCCCGGCATAATCTTGGCCATGTCCCGGTGTGCGCCCACACAGCGAGAGTCGGCAGGCAACCCGCCGGTGGCAGCGAACAGTTGCTTGGGGTTGGACGCAATGGCTCCGTGCATGCAGATCGGGAGTAGCATGCTCTCATGGGTCACCTGCAGGCCCACACCTCCTGGTGGTCGGTCATATCATGGCCTCACAGCCTTGATGCTGCCTGCAGTATGCATCGCTTTGCTGTCCCGGGAAATCATCACTGTTTGGCCTTTTGATGCTATACTCAGCGGTTGGCAACGCCTGCGCCCAGGAAAAAGGGCAAGGACAAGGAAATTCTGATCAATCGTTTTTCTGCACCGCGCGTTCGGAATCATGGAGCATGGGGCTGATGCTGCACAAGACTCTTTCACCTCACTTCTGGACCAGTGAATTCACCGTAACCCACCAGAAGCTGGATTTTCTGTACAGCGAATTGGCGGAAGGGGCGCTGGGTGTACCCGCTCCTTTCGACCAACTGGCCATCAGCCTGATCCGGGAATACCAGGATACGGAGAACCGACAGGTACAAAATCTGCTGGATCGGGGTACCCTGTACAAGCCCTGTAACAGGTATGAAGCCGGACAAGTGCTGGTCTTTACCGCTCTGGATTTCCGTGCTGGCACAGTCACGTCCGTACGGCCGGGATTCAACCCGGAGCATGGCGATTTTGACGTCATACAGGTGCACATGGAGGATCCGGCGGAAACGCTGGAGTTCGCCGCCCGGCTGCCGACAGATCACGTCCTGAACGCTCTCAACACCGCCGAACTGCATGCCGACTCGTTGATGTCAGCCAGTGAAATTCACGACCAGTTCGGGGAAGAGATCGAGGCCCAAATTCGCATCGCTCTGGAACAGGGTGACCGTTCCTCGGAGTTTCTGGAATGGCAGGGCGGCTGGCTGCTGAAGGATTCACTGATAACCATTGACGAATTCAGCCGCAACGTGGCCGAAGCGAAAATGTTTGAGGTGAACCGGCCCGTATCCAGCGCGGAAATTCTGGCTGAAATCAATCTGGATACAGGAGACATGGATCCGGCACTCGTGGATCTGAGTCTGGAGATCGGCCTGACCCAGGATCCACGCTTTACGCGGGTAGTGGTGGCAGGTGAAGAACGGTGGTTTACCCGCAGCCTGTTGCCTGAAGTCATCCAGGCTCAACCCCCACTGCTGCAGCCTGTACCCATCAACTATCAGTTCTCGCCGCTGGATGGCTCCCTGCTGCAATTGGAGGACGAACTGCAGGATGAATGGAGCAACCGGCCGCCTGTGCCTGCGTCCTCCGACTTTGCTTCCATGTACCTCCTCTATCCGCACTGGCAAAATGGTACGTTGCCCGTGACGCCCCAAGTAAACCAGTTGCTCCGGCTGCCGGACACGACCATTGCCCAAATCGAAATTCGCGATCCCTTGCATGGCCACCACTTGCCTTGCTGGTACGTGCCCCAGGGCAAATACATTTGCGGTTTGGCCGGCTTCTATGCCGATCACAACATTCCGGCCGGTGCCCGCCTGCGCTTGGAGCGGCAGGCCGACGGGGTGCTGGCCCTGAACTACAACCGTCGCCGGGGACGGCGGGAGTGGGTGCATTATCTTGACGTCAGGGACGACACCCTGCAATACCGTCTGGAAAAGGGCAACGACAATCTGGCCTGTGAATACGACGCGCGGCTGCTGGTGGGCACCACGGATGAGACGGCGCTGGCCCGGTATCGGACACAACACGCTGACCAGAAGCTGTTTCTGCTGGTTGAAGACCTGGTACAGGAATTGGTCAAGGATCAGGGCCAAGTGCATGCTGCCACCGTATATAGTGTCGTCAATCTCCTCCAGCGCCATGCCCCGGGCCCCGTATTCCATGCCCTGATCTCCAATTCAAGGCTGCGGCAGCTGGAGGACCAGCTCACCTTTGCCCTGGCGGTGATGCCGTAGCCCCCGCTGCTTCTGACTGTTACCCTGTGCATGCCAAACACCAAGGATTTCGGAATTCATGTCTGTTCCAGGCAACTTCAGTCATCTGATCGGTCGGTTCCGTACGACTGTAGATACCAAGTTTCATATTGATTACGACTGGTGGGCCAAGAGCAATCTTGACTATCGCATGTATCTGCACGCGCAGTTGTGTGAAGAATGCCGGCATCGCTTCCCCAGCCATGTCAGTACCGATCAGGTGGACTGGGTAAATCCGGATACCGGCGAGGTGCACCAGGCCGATGCCCTGGAGGAGTGCCTGAAGTCCACCTGCCAGCACCAGGATGGCTTCATCGACGATGGCTTGCCCCTGACCACGGCGTGCTTCCGCATATTTCTCACCAATCAGAACATGCCGCTTTCGCCCAACGAACTGAGCAGGATTTTCAACCAGATCCCGGCCGTCGTCAACAGCACCAAGTGGACTGCACCCAAGATCCTGCGCACGCTGACAGGGAAACAGGTGTACCTTGGACTGCGTCCGGTGGTCTAGCCTCTGGTCCACCAGGGCAGCGATGCCTGTAGCCCATGCCCTCGTCCCTGGAACCCCCTCGTCCCTGGAAGGCAATTGACCGGCCTCTGCTTTGACCCTGAAGCTGTCTGGCTCCGATCCTGACCATGGTTGAGCACTGTGGTCTGTTGGTGTATATTGACTTCCACACTTTGCCCCGTGGCCGCTCTGTTATGACCGTGCAGGACAGACTGAACCGCAGCACTAGGCATATACAGGTGAAACTGTTTGGCCCTGCTGCCTGTCCACCCTGATGAAGCGGTTACGGCAATATCGGCCTCGTGCCCTTCCAGGATCCTGGTAATCATGGACGCAAACCCTGCCTTTACGACCTATCTGCGTTGCTTTCGGGGCTGTGATGCAGCTGTCCGGCATCATATTCACGACATCATCTACCGTTGTCCGGCCTGCAACGGATTGCTGGAAGTTCATCATGAGCTTGCCCCCCTGCAGGCCGCCCGTTCCGGTGTGGAATGGCGCCGTCTGCTGGACAGCCGGAACGGCACGACCCGGTTCCCCTACGGCAGCGGCGTCTGGCGTTACAAGGAATGGGTGATGCCGCACGTACAGACAGACAACATCGTCAGCATGTATGAAGGCAATACCAATCTGTTCCATGCCGCGCGCATGGGCCACAAGCTGGGTCTGGACGATCTCTGGATCAAGATGTGTGGCCACAGCCACACGGGCAGTTTCAAGGATCTGGGCATGACGGTGCTCATCAGCGTCGTCAAGCAAATTATGGCTGCCGGGACCCACCGGATTGAAGCGGTTGCATGCGCCAGCACCGGCGATACCAGTGCCGCCCTGGCCGCCTACGCCGCAACCGCCGGCATACCCGCCATCATCTTTTTGCCCCGGGGCCGCACCAGCCAGGCCCAGCTCATTCAACCCTTGTCCAATGGCGCCTATGTGATGGCGCTCGACACGGATTTTGATGGCTGCATGGAAATTGTGCGCGCGGTCACGCAGGATCACAAACTGTACTTGGCCAACTCCATGAACAGCCTGCGCATTGAAGGCCAGAAGACTGTTGGCCTGGAAATCGTACAGCAATTCGACTGGGAAGTTCCTGACTGGATTATCGTGCCCTCCGGGAATCTGGGCAATGTAAGCGCGATCTACAAGGGGCTGAAACTGTTGCAGGATCTGGACATCATTGATCGGATGCCCCGCCTGGTGGCCGCCCAGGCGGAAAACGCCAATCCCTTATACCAGAGCTACAGGACGAACTTCACGGATCTCAAACCCGTCAGGGCCAAGGCCACCACCGCTTCGGCCATCCAGATTGGTAATCCCGTCAGCTATGACAAGGCTGTACAGGCTATACAGGCCAGCCAGGGTGTGGTGGCTTCCGTCAAGGAACACGAGTTGGCCAATGCCGCCGCGCTGAGTGACTTGTCAGGCCTGTATGCCTGTCCGCATACCGGCGTCGCGCTGGGAGCCCTCGTGCAGCTGACGGCGCGGGGTGAAATCCAGCGCCACGATCGGGTGATCGTCGTCAGTACCGCCCATGGGCTGAAATTCACCCAGTTCAAACTGGCTTATCATGAGAACTCCCTGCAGGAAGTCGAAAGTACCTGGCCCAACCCGCCCCTGGAGTTGCCTGCCGACCTTTCCACCGTGCACGATGCCGTCGCCCAGGTCCTTGCCCGGCACGACGATGTACAGGGCAGGGCAAGTCCCTCTGTCCACCAGTTGGGATAAGGCTTGGCCCATGTTGCGCCTTCGCGTCATTGGCAGGTCTCGCCATGGTCGGTAGAAGTCCAGGTACCAGACCGGATCCTGCACCCTTTTCCCAGGGCCGAATGGACTTTGCCTGGGAACCTCCCACAGACGAGGAGGTACAGGCAATGCAGGTAAACTGGGATCGTGGCAAGGGTATGATCGGAGGCGATCCCTGGCAGCAGCCGCATAGCCATGAGGTACCGGACTGGGCGCGCAACCGGCAGTTCGTGCGCTCCCTGATGCCCACTACGCCCGCAGCCCGGAACCGCGCCGTATTCACGCAGCTGTTGCAGGAAAGCCCGGAAAGGGAAGTGGAAGTAGGCGTCGGGCGCGGCGACTTTCTGTTGGCCCGTGCCCAGTGTCAGCCAGACCGCTTCCATCTGGGGTTTGAGGTCAAGACCGGGGCTGCACGCAAATTTCTGGAGCGGGCCGAACAGGCCTGTTTGCCCCGCCTCTGGATCACGGATGACGATGCCCGTTTCGGGTGGGAACGCCTGCTGGCAGGGGTAAAACTCACAGCCGTGCACGTCCTTTTTCCGGATCCCTGGTGGAAGCCCAAGCACAGGTACCGCCGCCTGCTGGTACCCCCCTTCATCGAAATGGTGGCAGCCCACCTGCAGCCAGGTGGCCTGTTGCACGTGCGCAGTGACGTAGCTGCATACATCGGCTGGACCGAACACCTCCTGCAGCGTTCCGGACATTTCCATGCACCCCAAGCTGACCTGCTTGGGGTTCTGGGCCCCTATCAGCCGACCCATCGGGAGCAATGGTGCCACCAACATGGCCTCCCGGTCTATTGCCTGGCGTGCACGCGCCGCTGACAGTTTCGCTTGCCTATTACCGTAAGGATTTCCCTCATGCCCGTCATTCCTGCATGGTATACACCGTCTGCCTGGTGCCAGCACCCGTCGCCTGCACAGCCGCTCCCCTGTACCGTCATCGTGTCGGCCCGCAACGAAGCCGATACCCTTTTTCCCGTCCTGCACCGGCTGACTGGCCTGGTCGATGAAATTCTTCTGATCGACGGGCACAGCACGGATGGTACGGTCGAGGTAGCACACTCCCTGCAGGTCAGGGTCCTGCAGGACAATGGCCGTGGCAAGGGAGCCGCGGTACGGCAAGGCATCCTGGCTGCCCGCAATGAACTGATTGTATGTATGGACGCGGACGGCTCCCATGATCCCGGCGATATACCGGCCCTGATCGAACCTATCCTCAGCGACCGCGCCGATCATGTATCCGGCTCGCGCATGACCGGAGGCAGTGACGAATTGCACGCCACCGTCTGGCAGGCCCTTCGCCTGGCCTGCACCCAGATCGTGACCCTGATCATCAACTACACGCAGAATGTGCGCCTCACCGACAGCGAAAACGGGTTCCGGGCCATTCGGCGCTCGGTCGCGCTGGATTTGGGCCTGACCGAAGATATCCACACCATTGAGCAGGAAATGATCATCAAGTCGCTCCGGTGCGGATACCGCATCTGTGAGGTTCCAACCCATGAATACCCCCGCGCCAACGGTGATTCCACACTCGACCTGTCTCTGGTCTGGCACCGGTTCGCCCTGACCCTGTTCTATTATCTTTTCTTCTGGAATCCGAAGCGCCGTTCGCCCACCACCGTCTGATGGACATGCCGCATGGCCGCGAAGCGGGCCCTGCACCACCATCCTCCGGGATTGACAGTCCCCGCGGGCCCGATCTGGACCCGCCTACCCGCCAACAGCATGGACAAGTGGGCGGACTGCTGCTGTTGTTCGCTCTGGTAGCAGGGTATTTCAGTGTACAGGTGCCGGCCTTTGAAACACCTGACGAATTCCAGCACTATGCTGTCGTGCAGCACATTGTCACCTGGTACGACTTGCCGAAGTCAGAACCCAACACACCCGGCTTATGGCGCCAGCAGGGGGTCCAGGCCCCGCTCTATTACGTGGCAGGCGCCTTGCTGACGTTTTGGCTCGATCAGTCGGAATTGCCGCAGACGGCCCACCGGGTCAACCGTTTCGCCCGTCTGGGACAAACCTATGCCACGGACAACCGCAATTTCTTTCTGCCCCATGCCGACGATGGCTGGGTATGGGCCAAGGAGTTTCTGGCGCTGCATATTCTGCGCTTCTTTTCCATTGGCCTGAGTGCCTGCACGCTGTATGCGGTGTATCGTTTCGTACGCTTGCTGCGGGGCCACCAACTTGCCCTGCTCGGGACCGCCACCTGTGCCTTCATTCCCCAGTTCGTCTTTATCTCCGGCGCAGCCAGCAACGACAACCTGATCAATGCCCTGGCCTGTCTCCTGCTGTGGCGCCTTGCCGTGTGGGTCGGGGAAACACACCGCGCCGGTGCAGATGACACCGTCTGCTTTCACCGCCGTCCCTGGGAGTTGGGTGTCATTCTCGCCCTGGCCCTGCTGGCCAAGCTGAACAGCCTGGGCCTGCTCGCCGTCACGGGCCTGGCCGTGGCTTGGGTCGCCTGGCAATCGGGCACCTGGCGTCTGCTCTGGACCACAGGCTGGCGCATGGCCACTGCGGTGCTCGTAATTGCTGGTTGGTGGTATGGACGCAATCTCTGGATGTACGGCGATCTGTTGGCCTGGAACATATGGGAAGGCAACATTACCCTGCGTGACGCCCCGCTGCAGATAGCGGACTTGCGGCGCGAACTGCCGGGTATGCTGCAAAGCTTCTGGGGTCAGTTCGGTTGGTTGACCGTTCCCTATCCCGATTGGGCATACGGGATCCTGACGTGGGTGTCTCTCCTGCTTGCAGCGGGAGCTATCCTCTGGCTGTGGCGTGCGGCCCGAGCGCTGGATCCCGAAATGTACCTGCTGGAAAATCCGCTTGTGTTCCAGGCATGTCTGGGGGTGGCCTGGTTGTGTATTCTCATTCTCTCCTGGCTGCGCTTTATGCTGATTGCACCGGCCGCCCAGGGCCGGTACCTGTTTCCGGCCCTTTGCACTCTGGCGTTGGGCGTCAGTCTTGGCTGCGCGCTCCTGCCCCGGTCCCTGCGCCTGGCCGCCTGGGGCCTGCCGGCGTTCCTGCTGGTACTCAGTGTTGTCACGCCGACCTGGATTATCCGTCCTGCCTACATGGCGCCCGCGGTCACGCAATACGCTGACCAGCCTCTGGTTGCCACGCATGGCGTGGCAGGACACGATTTGGCCCGCCCGGAATTTCGCCTTGTGGGTATAGGCATGGCGGATACGTTTGTACCGGGTTCCCGCAATCCCGTTTTCGTACGCCTCACAGCCCTGAATCCGGTGTCGGAAGACTATGCCCTGTTCCTGCATCTGCGCAACGACGCGGGCCAGATCGTCGCCCAATACGATGGCATACCCGGTGGAGGCCTGTGGCCCACCAGCCAATGGCCCGTCACCGAAACCCGCACCGAAATGTTCACCTTGGTCATTCCCCGTCATGTAGAGACCGACACCACGGGCACGATTGTTTTGGGCCTCTACAATCCCTGGACTTGGGGACGCCCGTACTGGTGCCATCTGCCCAACCCGTCTGACTGTGCGGGTCAAACGGAAAGCCCCAACGAATATGTGGCAGGTTCATTCCGGATCGTGGCTGAAGCCAAGCAGTAAGTCCACCCACAGTCAGACGGCAACCCTTGATGCCGCAGGCACATTGTTGCACAGGATGCAGGCACGCCCTTGCTATGGGGCAGACAGTACACGGAAGCCCAACGATACCAGCGCTATTCTGCCGGGAGTCTGCTGGTTTCCCAGCGCATGCATGTCACGCGGCACCGGCAGCATACGCAGGGTCGTTTACCGTCTTGTCCGGCGTCCACACCGGAAGTATCGTCCTGATACCGCAAGGACAAGCCCGGCACACTCAGAGCTTCCCGGCATCGGACGAGCCTGCTCCGGGTGGTTGCGCAGCCAGGTCTGCAGAAACCCGGAATAGACGGGCGCCGTCGTTTTCGCGACGCGGGTCCAGGGCAACCCCGGCCGGGAGCGATGATAGCCTTCCAACATCCCCTTGTCCTGCGGGTCGCAGAGCCAGTACTCCCGTACCCCTATTACCCTGTAGATAGCCGGGTTGTCCTCCCGATCCTTGGACGCGGTCGTGGCGGACAGGCATGCCCGGACCAAGCCCGGGGTGCAATCCGGACGCCAGTACAGGGAGGCGGCCGCCTGGATCCGGGTACCCGGAGGCCACAGTGCCAAGTCCGGTTCCACCCGGTGCCGGGAGTGCGTCAGGACCGGTAGGGACGGCGCAGGGGGCAAACGGAAAACAGGTGCTTCGCGCGTGAGCGGAAAGTCTTGCACCAACGCGCAGAAACGCTGCAGGTTGTTTTCGGCCTGGCTCAGAAAGGCCCCGTGTATGGGCAGGGGCGACAGCACCTGCACATCTTCCTCGATATAGTGCTCGGTCGTGGACCACGCCCCGTAGACATACCGTTCCCAGTCATACGCGTAGTGGGGGTCGTAGTGCCAGAGCTGCTGCAGCCAATCCGGACGCCCGGGTCTCGCTACGCCCAGGTTCCTGTACCCGGCTCTCCCGCTCACGAGCCTGCACCTGTGCGTTTGCTATCCGCTTACCTCATACTGCAGCGACTTTGTTTCACTATTGTATCATGGACCGTTTCTCCACAACCCTCCGGCCTGCCTGGGCAAGGGCACGCATACGTTCCGTCAGGGCATGTCGGCTACGGTGGGTGAGGGTACCCCGGGTCCTTCCTTGCAGTCATCCTGCACATGCTCTGGAACACCAACCCGCACGTTGTCCCCAGGCAACCGCGCTATTGCGCGACCAGGCTGATCTGACTGAGGTAGGTATCGTAATCGTGACCGCTGGCATGAATACGGACATAGTTGAGGGTTTCCGGCCGGGTCAGAGCCAACAGATTGAACAGGTCAGGCGATTCATAGGCGAACCACGTACCCGCCGGGACCTGTTGACCGTTCTCGATCCAGTAGCCCGGAATGGGATCCTTGTAGTAAAAGCCATGCCCCCAAGTACGTTCCTGGCCGTAGATGTCGGTATAGCCTATCTCGACCCGGACCGGGAATTCAGAACTCAGGACCCCGGCCCCCGACAGACTCTGGTGATCAATACGCAGATTCAGGCGGAGAAACAAACGCTCGTTGAGTGCCACGTTGCGGCCAATTTCCTGGCGCAATTCGTACTGGTTGTGGGCGTTGTCCCCTACGTCACGCCAGAAGTGCACCACCCAGCGTCCATCCTGGAACTCCCGTGCCATGGAAGGAGGCGGAACGTCATTGGCCACAACACGCTGTTGCCACGAGTCCTGCAGCTGTGTCTGAAAGGCACCGTTGGTCACCAGTTCGGCGGCCACAGCCTGGGAACGAATCGAGATTGTGTCAGTGGTGAAGCCAATCCAGTTGCCCTCTTCCAGCATGAAACTGTCCCCTGCCTGATTGTGGCCCCGGGCTATCCCATCCTGCACTGTCACCTGGGTCTGCTGTTCATCAACGGCAATGCGGTAGACCCCGTCAGCCAATGCCACTTGGCCCTGCGGAGTGTCAATGTACATGTCAACGGTCAGACCCTCTGGCGTAAGGGTAACCACACGCACCTGTCCCTGGTGCAGCACCAGATGGACATCGTGCGGCTGGCCATTGTGCCGGAACAGTGGCCGCCGGGCCCTGATTACATCCAGGATGGTATCCGAAGACAGTTGGACTGAATTGAGCATGCCCCCGGAGTCAATGGAACGAAACAGCCCCAAGACACCTTGTTTCGCTTCTCCCAGCGTGTCGATGCGGCTGTTTTCGCTGAGATCCGACAGGGGC
This sequence comes from Caldilineaceae bacterium, assembly GCA_965200385.1. Lineage (GTDB taxonomy): Bacteria > Chloroflexota > Anaerolineae > Caldilineales > Caldilineaceae > Bin34. The sequence continues at coordinate 1,139,952 of OZ241342.1, read as the reverse complement.
TCCGTGACCGCAATCGGCTCGCTGTCTCCCCCCTTGTACAGGTAGACGGTCCCGATGGTGGATTGCAACTGCAATTCGCCCGCCACCTTGGCATGCTGATACACGTACCGGGCCCCCAGGATCACGAACAGCAGGAGCAGACAGAACACCAGGAAAGACGCAAGAATCACCGTCCACGCCAGACGCATGGGATCATTGCGCAGGCCGGCCAGCAGGGAAGCGCTGGGCACGGCCGTCCCGGTGTCGGCCTCCACCACAGGGCGCTGCCAATCTTCAGGATCTGAAGCATCCATAGCGGGACCAACGGAGAGACAGAAAGACAGCCATTCTTGTACAGGATGGGCTATCCGGGTTCATTCCCATGCAGTACCTGTCTGCAGAAATTCGTAGTCATCGGCATCCGCGAAGGTGTCCAGGGCGCTGGACACCGCTGCCGCTTCTTCCGGATCGTCCGCCGCAGCTATGGAAAGCAGGGCCCGGTGGGCCACCGCGCCACCAAGCTGGCCCAGGGTCTGGATGGTGGCCAGACGCAGATCAGGATCTGTTTCGTACTCGATGATCGTCAGGCATATATCCAGAAAACTCCGGAGCTGCAGTTTGCCGGCCGCCTGGACCGCTGCTTGCCTGACTTCGGGTGCGGTATCGTCGAATGCTTCCAGGATGTAACTGTCCCAGCTGCGATCGGCACTTCGGCCTATACCCCGGAGCGCACTGACCCGCACGGCTGTCAGGTCGGAGACAAGGGCATCTTCCAGCGCGTGCTGGGCGTCCACGTCGCTGCTGTAGCCCATGCTTTCAAGGGCACAGCACTGCAGCTCCTGTGGTGTCCGGGGTGTTTCCCACAGTGGGAGCAGTACAGTCAGCAGCTCCCGTCGGAGCTGGGGGTTCCATGAATGCAGTTCGCTATCCAGCAGGAACTGGCCCACCGTACGTACGGCTGCCATGCGTACCGGCAACCGGGTTTCCGCATCCAGTAGCGCCAGAATGGCGGGGGCAGCCTTGCGGTCCACATCAATGGCCAGCCCTTCCAGCGCCATCTGCCGCACCGAAGGATCCGGGTCCGTCAGCAAATGCAGAAAGAAGGCATTGAACTGCAACGTCGGGCTGGTTTGGGCAATGTCCAGGCAGCAGTGCGCAATACGGTGACGGCGGCGGTCAGGAATCAGCAGCCAAAACGTCTGCAATTCTTCTATTTCGGATCCCTGCAATTCGGCCAGACAGTACAGGTTGTGCCGTCCCGGGACGATCGTGCCCGTTACCAGCAAATACAGCAAGTCCGATACCGTGAAGATGGTTTGTGCCATGTGCCTCCTGGCATTCGCCGATGCCATGCCTGTTACGTGCCCAAAAGAATCAACAGCACCACAAACGTCATCAGGACAGGGATCAGCCAAGGAATGGGGCGCGGTACAGGGCGTATTTCCTGGCCGCACTGGCGGCACACGACAAGCACCGCGGGTTGCCGGCAACGACAGGCAGGGCACCTGATGCTGCGCGCGACCTTGCGCAATATGGTGCCACATACCCGGCACTTGGCCGCTGAAGCATAGTTGTCCGTACCGCACCAGGCGCAGGGATGCCGGCGTCCAATCTCTTTGCCGGGTTCGTGGTCAGACATGCGGTTCCGGCGACTGCAAGGCGGGCACAGGCATTCCGTAACGTCTAGCGCCCCAGAATGCCATACCAGTCGATAGGCTGTTGGGGCACGGTCAGATCCTGGATGGTAATGAGCACCATGGCTACCAGCAACAAGGCCATGCCCACCATGTGGACAACCTTCTCCCGGGACGGTTCAATCTTTTTGCGCCTTACCACCTCAAGCAGGACAAACAGCAACCGGCCGCCATCCAGGGCGGGCAGAGGCAACAGGTTAATGATGGCCAGGGCCGCACTCAAGGCCGCCGTCAGGCGCAATACCGGCAGCCACAACCCTGTATTGGTAGTGACTTCAATGGCATCGCCCACCATCGTGGCGATACCGACGGGTCCAATAAAACCGGCGTCGGCGCTTTCGACCTGTCCCCGAATCATTTGGGCAGGCAGGCTCAGTGTAGCCCAGATATAGCCAATCGTGTCCACCAGGCCCAGACCCAGGGCCTGCAGTGCGTGCATGTAGCCAATACTGGTAGTGTTGGCAATCCGAATGCCGATGGGGCCCTGTCCCTCTGGCGGGGCCGAGCGCGGTGTTACCTGGACCGTAATCCATTCTTGCCCGTCCCGCAGCAGCACCAGCGGCACTTCCTGGTCAAGATTGTTGTTCGTTTCGTAGATCAGGCTTTGGCTGCCCTGGCTTAACGGTATGGAGGCTATGGAATACACGCGATCCCCCGCTTCCAAGCCAACCCGGGAAGCCGGGCTGTCGTCCGCAATGCCGATGATAACCGTATCGAGTACTACGCGAAAGTCCACATCTTCCACTAGGTCGGCCACGGTCTGGTCTGCCGGTACCGGCACGCGCAACAGCGTGCCTTGGCGCAACAGGGACAGGTAGCCCCGTTCCGCATCATCCACTGCGCCCGGATCGAAATCTGCAATCCGGACGTCAGCCGGCAGCGCCGGTACGTTGATGGGCAGCCCGTTGACATTGAGCAGAATGTCACCGCTTTGCAGTGCCAGCACTGCAGCCCGTGAATCGGCAGGCACATCCACCAGTTCCGGCACCCCCGTGGGTATCGGGATACCGGCCCGGTAGGTAATGGAAAAACAGAGAATTGCCAGCAACAGATTCATGGCGGCTCCCGCCACCAGGATCAGGAACTTGCGCCAGGCCGCGGCGGCCGAAAATGAATCCGGGGCCGGGTCATAGTCATCGATCCCCTTCAACCGGGCAAAGCCGCCATAGGGTATCCAGTTCAGGGTGAAATCCGTGCCCTGAAACGAAAACAGGCGGGCCAGACGGGGGGGATAGCCAAGGCCGAATTCCAGGACCCGGACGCGCGAAAACCGGGCGGCCAGATAGTGGCCCAGTTCATGGACAAAGATAAGGAAGCCGAGGACCACAAAGAAACCGACCAGACGCAGGATCATGACAAAGCAGGGGGGTGACGGTGAAACGATGGCAAGTCAAGACGGAGACACGGAGTCCCCTCTCTGCATTATAGCGAGGAACGGGTCACTACAGTGATAGCCGGACTACGGAATTCTGTCAGGCGCACCCGCCACGTGGCCCTGCCGGGCCGGCGAACCGATACGTGTACCAATCTCTACCTCCGGATCCAGCAGCACCCGCTGCAGAGCCCCCGCAGGCCGCCCATCAAAGATATGCACACAGGTAGCCGGACTGTGCCGGGCCATTTCCGAACATGTTTTCACTTTGTCTGCCATGCCACCCGTTACGTCAGTGCCCCGACTGTGGCCCAGTGATGAATGCAAAGGCGCCAGGTCCCGTTGCTCCAGCCAGGGGATGACATTGGCCCGAATCGCGCCCAGCTGTGGATTCCGCAAAACACCCGGCACTTCGCCGGCGAGCAGGATGCGCGCTGGTTTCAGGTGTGGCACCAGGTGGCGAAACACTTCTTCCGTACTGGCAATGGCCACTTCCTGACCGACATCCAGCATGACGTCGCCATGCACGACCGGCAACAACCCACGCTGGAATGCCTGGGCGATGATCCAGGCGTCACCCTGGGCGATACGGCGGTTGGCCGTGGCCCAGCATGCACCGGGCTGTACACTCCACGCCGGTACCTGCATTTCCAGCAGCCAGGCAACTACCTGTCGCACCAGGCGTGCCGCGCTGTCCGCGGTGAGAGCTGCACCGTACCAGGCGTCTTCATGCCCAGCCCCCTGCATCAGGCCATAGCGGTGCGCGGGAACATGCCCGAAACTGCCTGAACCAATGCCCAGCAACAGGTGGAGACCGGGCCGGGCTTGCCACACCCGGGCAATCTGGCGGCACAAGTCACGGCCCAAATCGGCTCTGAGGGCCTCCGGCCGTGTCTTGTCTGTCAACAGGGACCCGCCCAGCTTCAGAAACAGGCACTCGGACGGGGGCGCAGCGGGCACGTGCATGGCAGATCTAGGTCTTCAGGGCCAACACCGCTTGCACCAGGATGCCGTCCTGTGCCGGCAAGACGGTGCGCAGATCCAGGAGCAGCCTGTCACGGGCGATACGGGCAATCACAGGTGGTTGACCAGAGCGCAACTGTGCCGCCCGGGCATCCGGCTGCTCTACCGCCAGGCCCACAGCAACGGACCGGATCGGGAATTGGGGCAGGCTGCCTCCGCCCGCCGCTGCCTCTGTTTCCATGACGTGGGCGTCCATGCCTGTCTGCCGGAGCTGCTCCACCAGGACAGAGACCCGCTTGCGGAGTTCAGCCAAGGGTTGAGCCCCCATCGCCAGCACCGGCACTTCACAGGAAGCCCGATCGGCAAGGTACGCCTCCAGGGTAGCCGCCAGGGCCGCCAGCACCATTTTGTCCACCCGCAAGACCCGCATCAGGGGATGGCGCAACAGATCCGCTACAAGTTTCTCATCGCCCACTATGATGCCGGATTGGGGGCCACCCAGCAGCTTGTCACCGCTGAAGGCCGTCAGATCTGCCCCCTCGTGCACACTCTGCACCACCGCATATTCACCCTGGAAGGCTGCATTGTCCGGATGGAGCAGCCCACTGCCCAGATCGTGAAAGACCCGTACAGCACTGTTGTGACGCCGATTATGGGCTGCTGCCAGGGCCACCAGATCCGCCAGGTCGGGCTGATGTACAAACCCGGTCTGGCGAAAATTGCTGGCATGCACCTGCAGAATAGCGGCAGTATCCGGAGTCAGGGCTCGTTCATAGTCTGCAATGTAGGTCCGGTTTGTGGTACCCACTTCCACCAGACGGGCACCGCTTTGGGCCAGTATGTCGGGGATGCGAAAGCCGCCACCAATTTCCAGCAGCTGGCTGCGGCTTATAATCACCTCCCGATCCCGACAGAAGGTCGAGAGTGTCAGCAACATGGCCGCTGCATTGTTGTTGACCACGACTGCATCCTGGGCCCGGGTCAGCTGACGCAGGAGAGTCCGGCAATGTACGTACCGGTGGGAACGCTTGCCCTGTTCCAGGCTGTACTCAAGGGAACAGTATCCCTGCGCCACGCGGTTGACGGCGGCCAAGGCCGCTGCGCTGAGCGGAGCCCGTCCCAAGTTGGTGTGCAGGATCACGCCGGTGGCGTTGATGACGGGAATGAGGCTGGGTGCGAATCTCTGCTCCAGGGCCAAAGCCAGAGTGTCCGCCAGATCCTGCAGGCCCGTGGCCGGCGCTTCCCCCTGGCGCAGCTGCCGACGCACCTGATCCAGAATTTCCCGCGCACATTCCGTAGTAGGTACTTGGCCGTATCGGGCCGCCAGGGCCTTTACTTCCGGGATATCCAGAAACGCATGAAGTGACGGCAGGGCCCGCAACTGGGCCTGGAGGGTGGTATGCATAGGGGGACTATATACGATTTCACACCGGGACCGTAGGCCGCGATGCTCTACCGGATACATTTTCAGGTTTCACAGACCAGCTGACGCTGCCATCTCCACCTGCAGTTGCGCCGTCCCCGAACGCCATATTTCTAGTCAACCATTTGTCCCGGATGTTCAAAGCCGCATTTACGTCGGCGTTCTTTTCCATACTGCATTCACCGCAATGGTAAACAGACTGGAACTTTCGGTTGGCTTTGCGTACTTCACCACAGTTATGACAACGCTGTGACGTGTACTTGGGATCTATCTTTTCTGTATAGGTCTTGTAAGTCATATACCGTTCCAGCCGCCCCCACCCGCTGCGCAAAATAGCACGGTTCAGTCCCCTTTTCTGTGCCACATTCTTACCGGGTTTGTCCACAGAGCCTTGGGCGCTCCGAGTCATACCCTGCATGTTCAGGTCCTCAAAGATGACTAGATCGTGTACGTCAGCGATGATACGACTGGTCTGGTGACACCAGTTCTTTATGACATTTCGTATCTCCCTGTACACCCTTTGCATGCGTAGCTTGGTTCTATGCCAGCCGTTGCTCTTGTACTGTTGTTTCGCCAGCTTGCGTTGTAGCCTACACAGTTTGGCATCCAGCTTCAATAGCCCCGGCAGTTCGTACATGACTTTAGTGCTTAACGCGACCTGCCCTACGTTACGGTCAATACCGACGGGATTAACAGGGTTGGCGGGTCTATAAGGGCGTGGGTCTGGCACTTCGCACAGGATGGACACATACCAGTTGCCAGCTTTATACTTAAACGTGGCCTGCTTGGGTTTGTAACCAGCGTAAGGGTTCTTACCCGTCATTCGGGCCCACCCAATCTTGGGAATGTAGATTTTCTTGCCCTTAATCTTAATCTTGTCGGGCACAGTGAATTTGGGTGTGTCCTTAAACTTCCGCTTCCAGTCGGGGAACCCTGCACCTAACTTAAAGAATCGATTGTAGGCTCCCGCCAAGTGTTTCATGGTATAGCGTACAGTAGCCGCATGATGTTCCCCTAGCCAAGGTAATTCCCGTTTAATCTGCACATATAGCTTGCACAGGGAATAGAACGAAACAGATGGCTTACTACCATTACCGGCCTTGTATTCTTGATACGCCTTTTTGCATATCTCCAAAACTTCATTCCACACCCGACGACAAGCCTCGGTGGTACGCATCATCATGTCATGTTTGGCTTTGGACCCCGGTCGCACCCGCAAGGTGATGCCCTGGTGAACCATAGTCTCTTCTGTGTTCATGCCCTATTCTATTCTGTTCACCAGTGTCTGCACTACCCGGTGTGAAATCGTATATAGTCCCCCAAAACTAGCAGTCGCGGTGCCGATGGGGTGAGACATCATTTGCGTATTCCACAATAGCCAAGACGGAATGTGTAAGAGTAACCCTATACTGTGCCAACCCATGGTGGAAACATCTTCCTGACAACACAATCACGCCGTCACCGCAAGATGTCATAATCCTGTGAAAACCAGCTGACACACCCATGACATTGCAGTGACCGGCCGTACATTAAGAATTAGCTTGTGAAGGCAACTGGGCAGAATCCAAGTTCATCAAATACCTCATCCAGATAGTTCTCGTTGTCTTCAGGCACCCGTCAAAGTAATCATTTTCGTCGAGTTTGCCCATATCGGAGTGAAGCTCTATCTTGGAAGTTGCTTGGTGTCGCCAACATTGTACACCGTGGCATCCCGTTCCCTTCGCTCATGCACGAATTGGCGTCGTGTCGGGCCGTCCGTTCTTGGCACCACCACTGCCTCTACCGGATTGGTCTGCCTATCCTTGACACCCGTTACCGCCGTCTTGCCTATAGTGCCCCGTTCAGCCCGTAGCTTCTTGCCAGAGTGCTTGTTCTTTTCCTTGCTGCCCATGTAAGTTTCATCGGCTTCAACAGGCCCACCAAACATGCACGTAGCGTTGTTCCAGGCTTCACGGATGCGGTGCGCCAAGTGCCATGGCGTCTTTTGTGTCACGCCCAAGGCGCGATGCAGTTTCAGGCTGGATACGCCTTTCAAACTGGTGCTGAGTAGGCCCAAGAGCCCAATCTAAATACAGAATCGAAAAACTTTGTTGTGTCCAGTTTGGTGGGCAGAGAGGGACTTGAACCCCCGACCCCTTCGGTGTAAACGAAGCGCTCTAACCAGCTGAGCTATCCGCCCATTCTCGCGGCTATGGAAACCACTGGCAAAAGAGTATACACCACCGTGGATAGGGAAGGGAATTAGAGGGGAACTATATACGGTTTCACACCGGGCAGTGCCGACAGGGGCGGGCAGGCTACAATAGGGCATGCACAGGGAAGTGACGATGCCCCATCGGGGCCTTACCTTGTGGGTACATCCGGGGAGCAGGGCCAAGCATGACCAAATGCTGCGGACCGCCGGGGCCTGCCGGCGCATATGGAATGAAGCCCTGGCAATCTGCAAGCAGCAGTATCAAGACCACAAGGAGGGCAAGGCCGACAAGCCATCCGTCACGTTCGTATCCCTGTGCAAGCTGTACGTGCAGCTCAAGCAGGCATTGCCCTGGTTGGGTGAACTGCATGCCCATACTGTGCGCTCTACCCTGAAGCACTTGGCGGAAGCCTACAAGTGGTTGTTTGCGGGCGCAGGGTTCTCCGACTGGAAGCGGAAATACAAGGACACGCCCCAATTCACTGTGCCCGAAAGGATTAAGATTGAGGGCCAGAAAATCTACATCCCCAAGATTGGATGGGTACGGATGACAGGCCAGAATCCTTACGCCGACTGCCAGCCCAAGCAAGCCATGTTCAAGTATGAAGCCGGTGACTGGTATGGGTCCATTCTGTATGCCGTACCGGAAACACGGCCAGACAGACCCGCCAAGCCTGTCTATCCAATCGGTATTGACCGCAACGTGGGACAGGTCGCGCTCAGCACTGAAGTCATGTACGAACTACCGGGGCTGGCCAAGCTGGATGCCAAATTGCGTAGGCTGCAAAAGAAACTGGCTTGACAACAGTACAAGAGCAAGGGATGGGAGCGTACCAAGATACGCATCCAAAAGACACAAAGGAGAATAGCCCATGTCATAAAGAACTGGTGTCACCAGACCAGCCGCACCATCGCTGACATACACGATTTGGTGATCTTTGAAGCGCTGAACATGCAGGGTATGACCAAAGTGCCCGTGGCTCTAAGGGCAACCCTGGCAAGCATGTCGCGCAGAAAAGGGGTCTGAACCGTGCTATTTTGCGCAGCGGGTGGGGGCGATGGGAACGGTATATGCGTTACAAGACCTATACGGCAAAGATAGACCTGAAGTACACGTCACAGCGTTGTCATACCTGTGGTGTGATACGCAAGGCGAACAGGAAGTCACAGTCTGAATATCATTGCAGTGAGTGCGGTGTGGAAAAGAACGCCGACATCAACGCTGCCCTGAACATTCGGGACAAATGGCTGGCTGCATATACGGCGTTCGGTGACGGCGCGTCGCGGGTGGAGGTGGCAGTGTTGACTGGCCTGTGAAACCTGAACAAGTATCCGGTTTGGCATCCGGCTCTAAGGGCGTGATGTGAAACCGTATATAGTCACCAATTAGAGCCTCCTCGCTGCAGGAAGAATACAGACATCGTACCGATCAGGTGGAAGCTGCTTTGTCCGTTGCCACACGTGCAGACAGCAAAGACGCTTGCATGTACATGACCTGCATGCAGAGCGCGTCCTATCACGCAGCCATTGCCTTTATTCTCTCCGTTCAGATCTGGCAGGGTGGTAGCCTAGCTGTCCAGCAAGCCCCGCCAAGGTTCAATTCGTTCCTCGGCCGGAGTTTCCCGATGCAGTTTTTTCCAGTATTCGACAATACTCTGGATGTCACTGTCGCTGACCCAGCTGCCCTGGACGCGTACATGCCTGCCCCGTTCCGGATCCTTGAAAAGCATGTCACCCTTGCCCAGGAGGGTCTCGGCTCCGGGGGTATCCAGCACCACCCGGCTGTCCGTATTGCTGGACACGGCAAACGCAATGCGGGAGGGAAAGTTGGCCTTGATCACACCGGTCACGACATCGACACTGGGCCGCTGGGTCGCCAGGACGATATGAATCCCGGTAGCGCGGCATTTCTGGGCCAGACGGCAAATGCGGGGTTCAATGGTACTGTCGCCCATCATCATCAAATCAGCCAGTTCATCGATGACCAGCACAATAAAGGGCAAAGGCGTTTCATGGGCACGCAGTTTGGCGTGCTGGTTATAGCCCTGGATATTGCGTACACCTGCCTCCTTGAACCGGGAATAGCGGGCCTCCATTTCCAGGATCAGCCACAGCAGCAGAGTAGGGACAATCTCCAAATCGGTGGCAACCCGTCCCACCAGATGGGGCAGGCCATCAAAGGGAATCAACTCGATCTGCTTGGGATCCACCAGCACCAGATTCAGGGTGTCGGGCCCGTGCTGCATGAGCAGTGAAGCCAGAAGGGCATTGATGCAGGTGGACTTGCCTGTGCCTGTGGCACCACCTACGAGCAGATGGGGTGACCGTCCGAGATCGGCCACGATGGCTTCGCCGGATGTGTCACGACCCAGGGCGATCTTCAAAACACCTGAATGTGTCTGGTATTCCCAACTCTCCAGGACACTGCGCAGTTCTACCGTATGCCGATCGGCGTTGGGTACTTCAATGCCCACATAAGGTCGACCCGGCACAGGTGCCAGATACCGCAAACCGGTTACCGCCAGTCCCATGGCCACGTCATCCCGCAAGGCCAGTACGTCCCGTACGCGTACCGGCCGCATTTTGCCGTTTCGTTCCTTGTGCAGGGGTTTCACCCCAAAGCGGGTAACCGCCGGACCTACTTCAATGCTGACCACCTGGACCGGTTGGGCGAACTCGGCATAGACTTTCTCCAAGGCCTGGGCTTGGGCCTGTGCCTGTTCTTCATGTTGCGCCACCGTATGCCGCGCCAGCAGATCCAGGGGGGGCAAGTCGGCTGAACGCCTGTGTGGGGTCGATGCTCTTTTCCGGGCTGACCGTGGGGTCTTGGCCGCATCCCCGGTCGTCCGGGAAGTCTTGCCCCGGGCAGCAGAGCCGTGATTGGCACCAGATCGGAGTTGCGATTGGCGCTGGCGCCCTGCAGTCGGTGACGAATTTGAGGCCCCCGTGGTCCGGGCCGTCTGCGCAGAGGCTGCACCGGCACGGTGCTTCGCGGTGGCGGGTTTCGTGCTGGACGACGCGGTGGGGGCTGCACTTGTCCTGCCGGGTGCGGACGCCAGGGCAGGTGAGGCCTGGCGCTCCCACTGTCGGGTCTGCCATTGCAGAAAACGACGGGCGATCCACAACGGCCCCAGGAAAAGGGGAGAATAACGCACCAGCAGGAAAGTCCCGATCCAGGCCATGGCGTGGATGGTGAAGCCCGCTTGCGTACGCCCCAAAGTTGACAGCATGAGATTGCCCAGGGCCCGGCCGATGAGGCCGCCATGGCTGCCATCCACCACCACCCGCCAATCCGCACTGGAGTGGTTCCAGACACAGGATCCGACCACCAGGGCCAGCCACAACAGATAGGCTCCGGCCATACCCTCCAGATGCCAGTAACGCAGATGGTGACCGAACAGGGCGGTAATGCCCACGCCCAGGCACAGGAGCCCGAAATAGGGTCCTGTCCAGCCCATCAGCACGGTGAGCAGGGCTATGTCTTGGGCGATGGCCAAATGCAGGAAACAGAAAATTCCGGCTGTGATGGCGCCCAGACCGAGCAATTCATCGAAATTGAAGCGCTTGATCGGTCGGGGACTTGTTCCGCTGGATGCGCGCGAGGTCACGCTTGGATTCCGGGCAGGCTACAACATCCGGGAACTGCAACCCAAGGTATCCCCGGTTACAACCGGATACAATTGCCGTTCCCGTACCTATATAAGACGAACCAGCAAGCTATTTGTTATGCGATGCTGTCGTTCTTCCTGACGGCGTCCTGGACCTTGGACTCTTCGATCCGCTCCATGTCCTGGATGATGGACGCGACGTGATCGATGGCCACCCGCTGCTTGCGGTACAGATCGCTTTCGCTCATGGCCAGCATCCGGGCAATGTCACGGACTTTCTTGCCCTGAATGAAGCGCATTTCCATGATCTGGTACAGCAGGGAATCGAGATGGCCCAGCTCGGTGCCTTCCTTCGGCCGCATCCGTTCAATGGCATCGCCCAGTACCAGGCGCAGGGCATGACTGGGGTTGCCGTTGGTCTTCTCCAGGCTGGTCTCCACAACTTTCAGCTGAATCAGGGGGCTGCGGGTCAGCCGGGGACCGCCCCAGAAATCCCGCAGGGCATCCCGCACCCAGGAAGTGAAGTTCGGATCGGAGGGTTCGTCCGGTACCAGCAGATCGGGTATCGACGCCCCTGCCGGTGAGGAATAGGGTACCTGGCTGCGCAGACCCTGGATTTTTTCGATGTCCGGGATAAGGTGCCGCAGCCCGTTCAGCACGTTCAGCTGCAGCTGCCGATCCCACAGTGCCTCCGTCATTGTGCTACGCATGGACTGCAAAACAGCCGTCTGCCGGGAATCGAATACGGTCGCCCGGGCTCCAACCTCAACCCCCATGATGCCGAGAAAGACGGTCTGGGCCTTGTCGTTGTTGGTGTGTCCGTACAAGGGCCAGAGATGCAGCCGATCCATGACCACGGGCTCAGGCTGGTCCTGGCGATGCCGGGTCTCTGCCAGGAGCGTCTGTAGCAACTGGGTCCATGCCGGGCCTGTCATGATGCTGTCAGGATCGTCCCAGTCACCTACGGTGGCTTCGACCAGCAACCGCGTATTGGACACCCCGGCGACAAACCCGCGACGCGCCTGCAGGAATTCACACAGGGCCGTCAGATGGTTCTCCATGAATTGCTGAATGTCGATTGGAGTCAGCAGCCTGCGGTCCAGTTCCCGGATCCAGGTGATTTCCTGTGCGTCGTCCCGGTAGATGAGATAGTCCAGAATGGGCTTGGAAAAACTCAGTGCCAGCTGCCCGCTCACGATGACGCCCGTGACGACAGCGAATACGACCATGTCGCGGGGCAGGCCCAGAATTTGCTCCACTTTGGGCAGGGCCTGCATGGCCAGGATGACCAGACTGGCTATTACGGGGCCCCGAAACAGAAACTGGAACAAGCGGTAGCGCACTACCCGGTCTGGCAGGCGGACACCGTAATAGGCCACAGACAGCACCATGAAGCCCAGCAGGGGGCCGACAGCGATATTGATCATGATGGACAGCAGCAACACCGTCGTTTCCGCCTGGGCACCCTGCCCTCCGATAATCATCAGATAGGGAAAGGAGCCCATGGCCGGAGCCACAAAGCCCCACAGCAGATAGGTGACTCGCCTGCGGCTGATGCCCGTCAGGCAGCGGTTGCGGGCCAGCAGTACGTCGTGGATGGCCGAGCCCAACGACAACAGAAAGGCACCGGTGAAGATCCAGAACAGGGGTCCCGCCTCCATGTAGTGAAGTCGGGCCGGGATATGCGCGGGGGCAACCACCCAGTCGGTAAAGAGTGCGCCGGCAGCGATCAGCAGTCCTGTCATACCCAGGCCTATGCCGACCAGGTTGCGATAGCGGGGAACCACCTGGGTAGCCCGCAGCACCGAACTGGCGAAACCGTAATAGCTGGCGGGCAGAAAAGCAATCCCTATCCATTGCAGGCGCAGCCAGGTTGTGGCCAGCACAGGATCCGACGTGCGAATCAGAATGATGTCGATGGCTGCGACCACCAGGACGCACAGCGTGATGTACGCGAAGCGCCGGGCCACCTCGGACCGTACGTTGTAGGCAATGGCGTAGGCCAACAGCGAGTACGCGACAATGGCCACGATGGAAGTCGTGGCGACAAACACAAAGCGCAGGTAATCGCTAAAGGCCAGCTCCAGCAAGATCTTCATCTACCGGGCCCACTCCAGTTCTTCCTTGGTGATGATCCAGTCCTCCCCAAAACGGCTGAAATGCAGACGGAAGCCGGCGCCGATCAGGAGTGAGCGATAGATGCGCATTTTCATGGTGGCGTGCTGCAGGCTGTGAAAACTGATCGGATCCAGTTCCACCATGGGGCCATCGGTAACCTGCGGTCGATGCTCGGGCTTCAGCCAATGAATGCGCCCGGCAAAACCGAGTTCGCCTACGGGTTCCTGGCCATCAGTGAACACCAGCAACTGGGCCGGCGTCTGATCTGGCCCGCCGGGCAAGGACCGGCGCTGGCCCAGTTTGTAGATCAGGGCGGTACGCCGCATCCGCACACTGGCCGGTTCCGAACGGTCCGTACACCGGTAATAGGTAGTCAAGGCATGAAAGGCCGCAAAGGCATGCTGGGCACTCATGAGACGCAACAGTTCTTCCCTTACCGGCAGCCACTGCTGACTCCAGCCCTCATCGTCCACGGCGTCGCCATACTCCAGCAACTCGCGTATGCCTTCCGCGCCAATACGCTGCAGCATCGCTGTGGGTGCCAGGTAGGCCGGGTTCTGTTTGACACGTTCCAGGAGAGCCTCGGGCCGGTTGTCGGCATCCGTGACGACACCCCCGGTACGTCGCAGGAGCAAACTGAACAGCCCGCCCAGCAGGACAGACCCCAGCACCAGCAGAACCATGGTCCAGGCCAACGGATCCATAGCCTCCTGCAGGGTGGCCACCGAGGGAAAATCACCCCATCCCTCCCGATCTTGCAACTGGTCCAGAAACTCCTGCAGTACCTCCATGAGGACCTACCTTCCGGCGGGCTGGATGGTGGTCAGGTGCCATACGGCATACAGCTGTATACAGAGCCTTCGTCCCGGGCAGGCACAGCCGGATGCAGAGTGGGGCATCTCTTGTTTCGCGCTTCCCGGATCCACCACTTCAAGGTCTCCCGTTACCCTGGCAGCCAACATCCTGCCCTTGTGCTTCTGCATGGAGTCTGCCTCTCTGTCCGTGCCCGGGACGGTTGCAACACCCGTTGCGCCATTCCCGGTTCCACACCGCCGACACACCGCGCCCGCTTCCCGTCCGGCTCTGCAGACACAACGGGCGCTGGGTCGTATCCGCCCACGCGCCTCAAAGCCAGCGATTCTGCACCATGTGCATGAGAACCAGCACCCCCAGCGCCACCACCAGCAGGATACCCGCCAGTACGAGTGAGACCGACAGATCCATTTCAAACCCCAAATATATCACTACTGGCATGGTCTGCGTACGGCCAGGATAGTTGCCCGCGAAAATCAGGGCCGCTCCGAACTCGCCCAACGCACGGGCCCAGGTCATGACCATACCCGTCAGCAGCGCACTGCGGGACAGCGGCAAGGAAATATGCACCAGCGTCTGCCAGAAGGAGGCCCCATCCAGGGCACTGGCATTTTCAATTTCGGAATCTACCTGTTCCAGCCCCAGCACGGCCGAGCGGATGTACAGGGGGCTGGCCACAAACAGTTGCGCGAGCACTACCGCCGTGCCGGTGAAGGCAATGGCAATGCCGGCCTCATACAGGACACGGCCCAGCCAGCCAAAGCGGCCCAACAGCAGCAGCAGGGCCAGGCCCGCCACGACCGGCGGCAGAATCAGGGGAATTTCGACCAGCACCATCAGGCTGCGTTCCCACCACAGCGGGAGGTAGCCTTTGGCCAGCATGTAAGCCAAAGGCGTACCCATGAGGACAGCCAACACCGTGGCGGTGCCGGAAGTGCGAAAGGAAAGACCCAGGGCAGTCCAAATCTGGGTGGCCGGCAGAGGTGACAACGGTGCACCCCCCAGCACACTGCGTCCAAGCAGCGTGGCCACGGGCAACAGGAGAAACAGGGCCATGGGTATGCCCAACCAGTACATGATGCCCTGCGGGCCCCCCACACCGGACCGACGGGCAACAGACCGGGTCTGGGCGGGTACGGGCGACATCCATTTACTCGGACGCATACACCTCAAATCCGAATTGCTGCATAATGGCCTGGCCCTGCGCACTGAGAGCCAAGGCCATGAAGTCCCGACTCAGCCGATGATGGGGCGAAGCATGTACCGGCGCCATGTACAGTACAGCCTCGACGTTGCGTGCTGGCTCCAGCCACACGACCTCAAGCCGATCCTGCACCGCCAGCACGTCCGAGGCATACAGTATGGCCGCATCCACTTCCCCCTGCAGTAGACGATTGCGGACGCTGCGGGCATTGGCGTCATAGGTCAGAATGTTGTCCGCAATCCGGTCCCGCACCCTCTCCGTCAGTTCCCAGTCGGGCAAGGCCAGAAGCCGGTCTGTATAGGCAGCCAGAGGCACGCCCGGACGCCCCCATGCCAGACGGACACCGGGCTGGGCCAAGTCCTGCAGGCTGGTGATTTCAAAGGCGGTGGCCGGATGTATGGCCAGGGCCAGGGTGTTGCGCGCCAGCGGGGTGACATCCTGCGCCCGCACCAGTCCCGCGGCTATGGCCCTGTCGATTTGTTCACGGTCGGCGGTAGCCAGCAAATCACCGGGAGCGCCCTGGATCAGCTGCAGGACCAGCACGTGCGAACTGGCGAAACTGAAGGCTAGCGGATGTGCCGGGACCTGCTCTTCCCACAGCCGACCCAGGGCCGTAAAGGGTTCGATCAGGGAAGCCGCGGCCAGGATACGGACCGTATCGACCTGTGGCTGCAGGTCATTGTGCGCTGCCGGCCAGGCTTGTGTACAGGCAGCCGGCACTACCCAGAGCGCGAATACCAGCAGCCGCAACGCCATGGCCCGGACGAAGTTGCCCGCAGTTGTATCCGTGGAGCCGTCTGGTGGTCCGTGCCCTGTTGCTTGCACCGGGATGCAATCCATGGATCAACGGGATGACTTGCCAGGCCTAGGCCAGATCGGCGGCAGGACAAATGTCATTCAGGCTGCACGCAGCACACCGGGGCCGCCGGGCCTTGCATACGGCACGCCCATGCAGAATGACCCGATGCGAAAAATCTATCCATTCCTCTTCCGGCAAGCGGGACATCAAGTCTATCTCTACCTTGGCGGGATCGCGCTGCCGGGTGAGTCCCAGCAAAAAGGCAATACGCTTCACGTGGGTGTCGACCACCACACCGTCCGCAATGCCAAATGCCACACCCAGCACGACGTTGGCCGTCTTGCGGGCCACACCCGGCAAGGTCAGCAAGTCCTCCATGTTGGCTGGCACCTCACCGGCGAAATCACGTACTAGAGCCAGGCTGGCATTCTGGATGTGCCGGGCCTTGTTGCGAAAGAAGCCCGTGGTGCGAATCAGATTCTCCAGCTCGGTACGGTCCGCAGCCGCCATCGCCCGGGGTGTGCCGAAACGTGCAAACAGGGCGGGAGTCACCATATTCACCCTGACATCCGTGCATTGGGCGGACAGGATCGTGGCCACGAGCAGCTGGAAAGGACTGTTATGAATCAGGGCACATTGCGCATCCGGATAAGCCTCCTGCAGGCGGGAGACCACCAGCCGGGCGAATGCCTTCTGCCGGGATGAACTGCGTTTCTTCTTGATCATGGGGACTGTCACCTGCCCTGGACCGCGTATACGGGGTCGCCATGCATCGCCATCAGCCGCCCGGACGTGCGCACTGCCGGCGGTCACTCTTGTGCATCCTCTGCAGTGTCACCGGCCAAGCGCGCCTCCAGATCCCGCTGAAACTGGCGCATAAGGGAATTCTTCACATCCTGGTGCCGGGTGACCTGCTGGACAAATTTCACGCTGCCATCGCCCTGCAGGACGGGTACGGCGGGATCCTGCAGATCCAGCTGTACCTCGGGGTTGATAAAGACGACGGCACCGGTTACGGGAATGGCTGCGTACGCCTGGGCCTGGGGGTGATCCGCCAGACCTTCCTGCAGGTAGCGCTGCACTTCCCGGGTGTACTCCTCGATTTCCCGTGAGGGATTGCCCAGCCCTTCCCGGGCGAAGAGGGTAAACAGACGTGCCAGCGTAAACGGTTCGCGCCAGCGACTGCCCTGCACCCTGATCTGACCCTTGTCGCTGCGCACCACAAACGCCACCATGCCACACGGTCCTACCAACAGATGGGACACGCCGGGAAACACCCACGAAAACAGGGTGTAGCGATCGTCGAGGCCCTTGAGCAGGCGGGCCAGCACCTGGTCAGGCCGTTCCAGCAGCTTGGAATTGGGCCAGCGCCGGGGAGCAAAACGGTTAATGAAATAACTGCCGACACTGGCGGCCATAAAGCCTATGATCAGGGTGGCGAAGCTGATGATGGCGTAGTTCGTCGCGATGAATGTCACGATGGGATTGGTCGCCGCCGCGGCCTGGGCCATCGGCATGTTGGGGGTAAAACTCACCATCAGTCCGCCTGCCAGTGACAGGACAGCCACCATAAACAGCCGCTTGCCCAAGGTTTCCCGCTTCGTGATGTAAGCCGGATTGCGATACACCTTCATGAGACCCTTGTATTCTCCCTCATTCTGCACGCGGTGCGCCCTGCCGGTACGCCTGCAGGCTCCGCGCCATACGGCCGACGATATCCTGTGCCACCCCGGCTGCGGCCTGCCGTACGACACTCCGGATCGACTCGGCGTTGCAGTCGCCATGGGCGACGATCACAACGCCCTGGATCCCCAACAGGATGGCACCGCCATATTGGCGGGGATCGGCCCTGTGCCGCACACGCTCCAAGTTCCGGCGCGCCAGCCAGTAGCCAGCACGGCCCCGCCAGCTGGCCTCGAAAGCCTGCCGCAAGGCGGCGGTATACAGGCGGCTGGCCGATTCCATGCCCTTGACCAGCAGATTACCACTAAAGCCGTCGGTTACCAGCACATCCACAGTTCCCTGCAACAGATCGTAGGGTTCCGCATACCCCTGGTAATCCAGGTCGGGCAGGGCTCGCAGTTGGCTGTCGACAGCACGCACCAGATCGTTGCCCTTGCCCGCTTCCTGCCCATTGCTCAACACGAAGACGCGTGGGCAGTCCAGGCCCATACAGTGCCGGGCATACTGGAAGCCCAGCAGGGCGAATTCCACGAGATTGCGCAGCTGGCAATCCGGATTGGCCCCTGCATCCAGCAACAGCACGTACTTGTCCGGCGTGGGTACGGGTGCCGCCAGACAGGGACGATGCACACCATCGATACGTCCGGCAAACAGTATGGCCGCCGCCAGCACCGCGGCCGTGTCCCCCGCCGATACGAGGGCATCCACCTTGCCTTCCCGGAGCAGTCGGGCCCCGATGGCGGGTGCCGTGGTGGCACTGCGCAAACCCGCAGTCGTACCCGTGTCCGCTACCTCTTCAATCACAATGTCAAGACCGCTTGTAGCATGGTGCTGCAGGACCGATTCAATGCGTGCGGGCACACCCAGAAAGGTAATGGCCAGCCGGCATTCCGCCGCTGCCCGCAATGTCCCCTCGATGATGGGCCCGGGGCCGTGATCACCGCCCAACGTATCGACCGCCACCGACACGGCAACGGGGGATCGTGTGGCCATGGCGTCAGCCTTCATGCTGCACGGTGGACTGGGCCAGCTGCCGGCAAGGAGGCAGGGTTTACCACCCGTTGACCGCTGCGGTCTCTACCGCGTGGCCGGACTGGCATCAAACTGCCTTGTAACCGGCCAGCCCCAGGATGCCTCTGCCTGCCAGCGCAATAATGGCAGGGTCCAGTTCCAGCAAGTAGCTTTCCTCCACCTGCAGCTGTTCTTGCACCTGATCCAGGAAGCCGGCAGCCTCCTCTGCTACCGCAGAGTGGGAAACGGCCACAACCGCAGGAGCGTCCCCTACGGTTCTGCGCAGGCGTGCAATGATGTCCCTTTTGGCCTTCTCGCGCCCGCGCACCTTGCCCACCGGTATCACCTCTCCGTTTTCCACGGCCAGAATAGGTTTGAGGTTCAGCATATTCCCCATGTTTTTCTGCAAGGCAGTCACACGGCCGCCCCGGGCCAGTGTATCCAGATTGTTCACGGTCAGATAACCCTTGATTCCGGCCCTCAAACCAGCCAGGCGGTACAGGCAGGCCGTGCGCGATTGGCCCTGTTCCAGCAGGCGGGCCGCAAACAGGGCCTGCATCCCGCTGGTAATACTCGCTCCCTGCGAGTCCCAGACCTGCACCACGTCCCCGTCAAACTCTGACGCGGCCAGCTGGGCGGAATTGAAAGTACCGGACAACTTGGAACTGACCGTGACACACAGTACGGTCTCAGCCCCTTCCGTCAATGCCTGATCGTACGCTTCCACAAATTGCTGGGGTGTCGGATGGCTGGTGGTGGGATGTTCCGGACGCTGGTCCAGTGCCTCATAGAACTGCGGCAGATCAATATCTCGTTTGAGGCGGAACACATCGGCGCCGAATAGGACCGAGGTAGCCACTTCAATCATCCGGTGCTGTTCTTGCAGCGCCTCGGGCACGTTGCTGCTCGTATCCACTACCAAACGGGTAGTCGGGGTCACCCTGTGTCTCATGGTTGCTAGTTACCCTCGCTTTGTGTTGCATCCCTGCTCAGGCCAGCCTGTCGGCATAGGCCTGCTGTAGCACCTGGGGTACCCGGGCCAAAACGTCAGAGGCCAGTGTACTGGCGGCACCCATGGTGTCTGCACAGACCAATCCGGCCCGGGAATGGATCAGGGTAGCCGCCTGGGCGGCTGCGGCCGTGGATTGTCCCTGGGCCAGCAAGCCGGTCAGCAGACCGGACAAAACATCACCGGTCCCGGCCGTGGACAGGGCAGAATTGGGTTGGTGCAGCACGTACACCTTGCCGGTAGGGGTCCCGATCAGAGTCTGGTAGCCCTTGAGCACTACCGTACAACGCCAAGTGGCTGCTTTGGCTGCCACCAGGTCCCACGCGGCTTCCCGTATGTCTTCTGCATCCTGGCCGCACAGGCGGCCCATTTCCGCCAGATGCGGTGTCAGGACCGTAACCGGTGGCAGGCGCGATGGCCAGTCGTCCAGCCGGGCCAGGCAGTTGAGTGCATCCGCATCCAGCACCAGGGGTACCTCACACATCTGTCTGTGGTTGCAGTACGCTTCCAGGAATGCGTCCACAAAGGCGATGGTGGTATCCGTGCAGGACAGGCCACATCCCAGCAGCACGGCGGAATAGGCAGACCATTCCTTGCCGAGCAGATCCTGAGCAGCGGTGGCCAAGGTCCCGTCCACATGGGGCAGGGGCAGGAATGTAGCATCCGGCATAGCCGCTATCAGTCCCGTCTGGATGGACACCGGGACAGCGGACGTGACCAGACCGGGTCCCACCCGGGCCGCTGCCAGCGTACTGAATACCACGGCTCCCGGATAACGCTGGCTGCCACCAATGCACAGAGCCTTGCCGAAAGAACCCTTGTGGCCCCAGTCCCCCCGTGTGGGCAGCAGAGCGCCGAGATCTGCGGACTGCAGTCCCTGTATCGGCAATGCCGCCATCCGGGACGGGGACAGGCCTATGTCCCCCACTTCCAGGCGGCCACAGACGGCTGCCGTGCGCGGGCCATAGACCCCCCGTTTGGCCGTTCCAAACATGACGGTGAGGTCAGCAGACAGCGTACCGGGATCCACCGCGCCGGTATCACCATTCACACCACTGGGACAATCAGCGGCGCAGATATGCAACAAGCCATTGCGCTGACTGCGCACTACATCCAGAATCCGGACAAGGGAATCCGGCAGCGGCCGATTGGATCCCGTGCCCAGCAGGGCGTCAATACACCAGGCGGCCAACCGCAGCCAGCGCCGCAGCACGATGCAGTCGGTATCATGCTCGGCCCGGGCCATGGGTACGCCCCGTTCCTCCAGGGCCGCTACCAGCGGATCGCTTTCATCCTTGCGTTGCCAAAGGTAAACAGATACCTGTTTCCCCGCGTCGTGCAACAACCCGGCCGCGATGAGGCCATCGCCTCCGTTGTTGCCGGGCCCCGCCAATACCACAACAGGACTGCGGGCCACATCACGGGAGGCAGAATACGCCGCCAGACCGCTACAGAGAGCCTGGCCCGCCCGGGTCATCAGCTGCATCTGGGTGACTCCGGCCTCTTGGGACTGCTGTTCCAGTTCTATCGTCTGGGCGATCGACGTTATGGGAAACATGCTGGGTCCTTATGCCAAATTGGTCTTGGACATGCACAAATCAGGGGCCATACAGTAAAGATCCCCGGTGCGGCTGCACACTGCTTTGTCCCATTGCCGGGCCTGTGTCGAACTGTAGTCCAGGTGCACGATCCTGCTGGGCTTAACAGCTACTGCCATAGCCATGCAAATACGGCCCGCCGTCCTCCTTGGGTTCAGTACCCGGATCCCGGTACTGTTTGCAGTGCAGGTCGTCGACTCTTGCCGCGCAAAACTGCTTGACGCCGCCTGCCGATGCCGGCAGGCTGGACCGCTCCTCGCCGTAGACCATGGTGTCGACCTGGGCCGCATAGGCCCGGTTCCTGTACAGGAACCGGGAATTGAACAGGAATTATATGACTGCACCCACCGACAGCCGGTCAGCGCGGAGTCCAATTTGTTGTCTGTGTCTGCGGCCACGTCTTGCAGTGGGCGTTGGCGCTGGGGCATGTTGTTCAGAAGTATATTACAGGCTACGATGCGGCGGGCTGACAAATTTAGACGGAGGCGCGGTCGGGCAATAGCCACTGTACGTGACTGTCCACGTCAGACAGAGTACCTGCTTGGTCCAAGGCCATCCGCCTTGACAACGCGACCTGCTGTATCTTGGCGGATACTGCGGCCCACAAATCATATGCCGTATTTCACCATCATATCGCACGGCTATAGGCTTCCTGCAACTTTTTTGCAGACCAGACCTCATGATCCCACGGCGTCCTGATCCAATTGGGGGATGCTGTTCTCCTCATCGGTGGCGCCTACGAGATAGACGGCCTGCCAGGGCCGGTATACGCTGTGCAGGGTTTCCGTGTGTACGGTGCCCCCTTCCTCAATACTGCGTTCCACGGCCACCGTGAGACCCAGCTTTTCGGCTTCGACAAGGCGCCGCTCCCCCGGGGCCAGGGAGCTGTCTGTCAGGTACACGGGCTCCGGCGGATCCACTACTGCGGAAATCACCGGGTCCGAAATTCTTACCGTCCGATCCGGCCGGCTGCCGTAGAGGTTGATGACCAGCGTGCCGCGTACGGTATCCAGTTCGGGCTGCAGCAGCAGATAGGCCCCGGTGTCGTTGCGGAACCGGAAATCCACAGTGGGTGTATAAATGGTGGCGTCCAGGCCAGGTTGTCCATACCAGGATACGACATAGCCATGGTTGTACCGTTCCACGATGGGCAAACCGGAGGCGAAAGCAGCCCGGAAAATCGTGGTGCTCACCTGGCACACGCCTCCCCCCACCCCTACGGCTGTCCGGTCGCCCCAAATAATCTCCGAGTCCTTGTATCCGGCCGCGGTGGTAATGGGCCCCACGTTGTCGTTGAACGAAAAGATGCCTCCGGGCGGGATCAGGACGCCGTCAAACTGCGCCGTAGTCAACGCAATGTTGTGCAGGCGATCCGCACCACTGCCCAGGAAATAGGAGGTGCCGCTGCCTACAAGCTCACGGATGCCGAACTGGTCCAGATCCTGATCCCTGAAGTTCGGCTCGATGAAAGTCAGATGCAGCTGTGTGTCCGGCAAGCCGCGCTGCAGTGCGTCCCCGATAGCGGTTACGGTCCGCGCGACATCCAGCTTCACGCCCATCTGTCCGGGCTGGTGCACCACCAATTGGCCTGTATTCGCGTCAAACCGGATCTTGGCGTCACGGGGGGGGCGATCGAACAGGTGCCCCCAGGTTCCAACCCACACGGCCAGCATTTCCTCATCCAGGATCAGGGGCTCTTCTTGCTGGACGACAGCCGCTAGCATTTGCGGATCCAGCGCCACCTGATGCGGTGTCTGCGGGTGGCTCAGCCGCAGGGGCTGCCGCAGGGGTTGTCTGCGCGGCAGGCTATCTGCCAAGGTCGGGACAGCTTCCACCTGCAGGTGGATCGGTGTGACCAGGTCTTCCTGAATTGCCCTGTGGATTTGGGTCACCAGCCAGCCCGCGTCTATGCGGGTGCCCTGGTACCCCGTTACAGGCGGTGCAGCCATGTCCTGCATCACCCGGGTTACGAACCGGTCGATTGCATGTGCATGGTAAACGGCGTCTGTCTCGATGTGCACCCCTGTTCCCAGAGCCTGGCCCTGGATACGCAGATTCGCCAGCAGATGTCCGCCCCGGCCCAGCTGATAGGCCTGAGCCGCCAGATCGGCAAGGAACTGCGGGGAATCGGGCGTTGTACTCCGCAACACCCACTGTCTGTCACCATGCACGACCCGGACAGTGGGCTGATCCGTGCGCAATCCCTGGACCTGCAGCAAGGCTACAGCCTCCTGCGGGGTTTTGCCTGCCATGGACAGGCCGGATATGTACACACCCGGATAGATGCGGTCAGCGTACCAGTAATGCCAGGTGGCCAGTGCCAGCATGCCGGCACTGGCCACGAGCAGGAGCAACACACCCAGCCACAGGGCCAGGCTTGACCATGTGGGCAACCAATAGCGCAGGTGCAGGCCCGGGACGGACAAGCTCTGACGCGTTTCCATCACTCCATGCAGACGCTGTCTACGTCGTTTCCGGTTCGGGTTCTTCGGTGGCCAGCACGGTTTCCAGATCCAGCTTGCGAAACAGAATGCGCGGTTTGCACAGGGCTTGTCCAGCCGGCAGCTTGCCGGCGGCCCAGACGCCAGTAGCTGCGCTGTGATCGTAACGCAGAACCAGATGTTCACCCCGCGCATCCTGAACGCATTCTGTGAATTGGGTACCGAACAGGTTCCCCTCGTACCCCAAATCCTCGTGCAGAGTTTGCGCCGCAAAAGGCAGGATGGGGGCCCACATCAGTTTCAGCCAGTCAACGGCCTGCAAAGCCGTGTAGATGATGGTCCAGGCCTGCGCCTGATCATGTTTAATCACCTGCCAGGGCTGACGGACGTTGAGGTACTGGTTGACCCGCTGGCTCAGTCTGCGACAGGCTTCCAGGGCTCCCTTGAGCTTTACCTGCGCGTAGAGGTTGCCGACGGTCACGAACCCGCGCTCCACCTCGGACAGCACAGCGTAGTCTTCGCCCTGCAGGTCGCCGGGTTCAGGTACAGCCCCGTCGCAGGCCCGGTATGCAAAGCCCAGGATCCGGTGCACGAGATTCCCCCAGTTGGCCACCAGTTCATTGTTGACCCGTTCCACGAAGTCTTCCCATGTGAAATCCACATCCGCCCCTTCCGGAGCCATGGCGGTCAGCACGTACCGCCATGCATCGGGCTGGTAGCGTTCCACCACGTCGTTGACAGCGATGACGACACCACGGCTCTTGGCGAATTTGCGGCCCTTCATGTTGAGATATTCATTGGCCGGTACGTCATAGGGCAGACAGAAGTCCTTTCGTCCCATGAGCATGGCGGGCCAAATGATAGTGTGGAACGGTATGTTGTCCTTGCCGATAAAATTGTAGATGCGGCTACCCTGCTGGGCTCCGGTTTTCCACCAGTCTTGCCAGCTGTCCGGCTGCCCGCACAGATGCGCGTACTCCACAACCGCACTGAGATATCCGATCACCGCATCGTACCAGACGTAAATCCGCTTGTCCTCATACCCTTCCAGGGGTATGGTGATGCCCCATTCAATGTCCCGGGTGATCGGACGTCCCCGCATCTCGTGCCGCTCCAGTTCGGAGAGGGTGAAACGGTAGACCTGGGGACGCCAGAATGACTTTTCGGTCTGGATCCAGGACAGCAGGGCGTCGTTCATCTTGTCCAGAGCCAGGAAAAAATGTTCGGTGTCCCGGATTTCCAGCGTCGTGCATCCCGACAGCTTGGAACGCGGCTTGATCAGTTCAATCGCATCGTAAAGACGGCCGCAATTGTCACACTGATCGCCGCGGGCGCCTCCGGCCCGACAGAAGGGACAGATGCCCTCCACATACCGGTCCGGCAGAAACTGGTTGCTTTCCGGATCGTACAGCTGTTGCTGGGTATCCCGGTACACCAGGCCGTTGGCGACATGCTGCCGGAACATTTCCTGGGTCACGTCCCAGTGAATCTGCGTATCCGTGTGCGTGAAGAGATCGAAGGTCAGGCCCAGTTTCTGATAGGCCTCGATAAAGAGGGGATGGTAGCGCTCAACGATGTCCACCGGCGCAACATTCTCTTGCTGGGCCAGGACCGTGATGGGGGTGCCGTGCGTATCCGAACCGCTCACCATCAACACTTCATGCCCGCGCATCCGGTTGAACCGGGCAAAGATATCGGGAGGCAGATAGGCTCCCGCGATGTGACCGATATGCTGCATGCCATTGGCATAGGGCCACGCCACACATACCAATACCTTGCTCTTGTCCATCATCTACCCTCCTCAAAACACATGCCCGGGACCAGCACCTGGCATTGACCCGCAGGGGTCCACGGACAGCCCGGGAACGACAGGCATGTCTACGGGAACGCTTGCATTCTAGCTCATTCTTCCCGCCTACGAAGTATACTGTCTTTATGGTTCATTGCCCGCGCTGCGTGCCTGCCGGCCCGGTCACCGGGTAGGAGCAAGCACTCTTCTGGCACCCAATCCTGACCTTCATGACCATTCTGCAAGGTATCAACAACTCGATTGCACGGTCTTTTACCATACTGTGGAAGACCATTCGCTCCGTATACGAGGATCTGTTCCTGTTCGTATGGATGAGCGTGCTCTGGTGGGTGGGTACCATCACCGTGATTCTGGCGCCGCCGGTACACATGGGTCTGCATCGGGTTGGCCACCGGGTAGCCAACTACAGACGCATCGACAATGATTTCTTTTATACGGGCGTACGCCAGAACGTGCGCGAGGCGTATCTGTGTTACGTCCTGAACCTGGTTGCCAGTGTGGTCCTTTTCTTTTGCCTCTGGTTCTACAGCAACGTGGAACTGTTCTGGGTCAACCTCATGGTGATCCCGCTCCTCTGGATTGCCCTGTTTTTCATGCTGCTGACACAGTTCGTCTTTCCCCTGGTCTGGGAACAGGAAGAGCGCTCCCTGCAATTGACCTACAAGAACGCCATGATCCTGGTCTTGCGCTACCCGCTTTTCTGTATTCTGGTACTGGTGCTGAAAACTGCCGTCCTGGTGCTTTTCTCCCTGCCGGCCGGGATCCCGCTTTTTTTCTTCGGCCCGGCCTTTTCGATCGTTCTGTCCAATTATGCCCTGAATTACCTGTTGCAGGACATGGGTCTGGCGCCACCGCCGCCAGACTATGCCCGGTAGCCGGGTTCAGGACCTGCGGCGGCGCCGCCGTTTGGGCGGATTCTTGATGCGGGCCGCAATCAGTTCCAGAGCCCCGGCCAGATCGAGGTCGGCCGGTTTCATGTCCTTGGGCAGGGACGCATTGATTTTGTTGTACTTGACGTAGGGGCCGTACCGGCCATCCAACAGCTGGATGGGTGTCTGATCTTCCGGATGGACACCCAGTTCCCGCAGCACCTTGGGGCTGGCGCGCCGGCCTTCCTTTTTCGCCGTCAGGAGTGCCAAAGCCCGGTCCAGGGTGACGTTGAACACCGTATCGGTGCCGGACAGATTGGCATACTTGCCGGCGTGGGAGACGTAAGGACCGTAGCGTCCGATATGGGTTATCACCTCCTGGCCGTCCTCCGGATGGCCTCCCAGACTGCGGGGCAGGGCCAGCAACTGGCGTGCCATCTCCAGGGTAACGTCTTCTGGCGGCAAGCCCTTGGGCAGGGAAATGCGCTTGGGTTTGGCACCGTCTTGTGCATCCGGCCCCAGCTGTAGGTAAGGACCGTAACGCCCTGAGCGCAGATAGATCTCGTGCTGGCTCTGCTCATCCAGGCCCAGCGCTTGCGGCCCCTGGGATTTCCGGGCAAAGAGTTCGTCCGCCAAGTCTGTGGTCAGGTCGGCGGGTGCCAGATCGTCAGGCAGCGAGGCCATCAGGCGCGCGGGTTCCTGGCCATTGGCTGCCAGATCCTTCTGGACAAAGGGACCATAGGGACCGATGCGGATGTGGTAAGCGAAATCCGGCAAGTCCACCGCCCGAAACAGGCCTGGGTCAATGCGCGTGTCCTGTTCCTCGATCTGGGTCTCCAGCCCCATGTCACCCAGGTAAAAGCTATGCACGTACCCCAGCCAATCCGTCTCGCCGGCGGCAATCTGATCCAGGGTGTCTTCCATGCGGGCGGTAAACCCGAAATCCACCAGCGACGCAAAGGACTGTTCCAGCATGTTCACCACGGCGAACGCCGTGAAAGAGGGAATAATTTCCTGGCTGTGCTTGAAGGCGTACTTGCGGTTCTGGATAGTGGCAATGATCGTGGCATAGGTACTGGGCCGGCCTATACCTCGATCAACCAGCGCCTTGACCAGCGACGCTTCCGTGTAGCGGGCGGGCGGTTTGGTTTCATGACCTTCCGGTTCCAGCTCATGCAGGTGCAGAGCTTCACCGTCCTGCAAAGGTGGCAAGGGGGCTGACAGGAAGGCCTGACCCTGCCCGCCTTCCTCCCCGGACGGCGCCGTTTCCACATAGAGGGCAAGAAAACCGCGCACCAAAATGGTGGTGCCCCGGGCCCGGAATTCGGCACCGGTGACCGCAAGCTCGGCCTCGGTTGCCTGGTCGCCCGCTACAGGCCGGGATCCGTCCGGCCAAGCAGCCCCAATACGGACGGTAATGTTGTTCAGGCGGGCATCCGCCAGCTGGGTGGCCAAGGTGCGTTTCCAGATGAGGTCATAGAGCCGTCTGTCATCACCCGTGAGCCTCTTTTCGGCGGCGGTCGCCATGGTCTCGCCCGCCGGACGAATGGCCTCGTGGGCTTCCTGGGCATTCTTGCTCCTGGTTTTGTAGACCCGTGGCTGCGGTGTCATCTGCTCGGGACCAAACATGGTCTTTACCCGCTGCCGCGCGGCGGCAATGGCTTCACGGCTCAGATGGACCGAATCCGTGCGCATATAGGTGATATGCCCATTTTCGTAGAGCCCCTGCGCAATCCGCATGGTACGCTCCGCAGTGAAACCAAACTTGCGATTGGCTTCGATCTGCAGGGAACTGGTCGTAAAGGGGGCTGCCGGCCGCCGCGAAGTCTGACGTTCCGTGACGTCCAGAACTGTCCAGGCCATGTGCGGCAACTGGGCCGCAGTCGCCCGGGCCTGTTTTTCGTTCAGGAGCCAGGCGTCGCTGTCGGTGGCAAGCTGTCCGGTCGCCTTGTCCAGATCCTTGCCTGTAGCCAACCGCCTGTCGTTGAGGGTGTGCAGGCGGGCGCGGAACCGTGAGGCCTCATCCTGTGCCTGCACGGGCGTCAATTGCGCCACGAGATCCCAAAAGGCACCCTGTACAAAGGCCCGGCGGGCCTTCTCCCTGTCCACGATCAGGCGCACCGCTACACTTTGCACCCGGCCGGCCGACAGTTTGGGGGCCACCTTCTTCCAGAGGAGCCGGGACAGGGAGTACCCCACCAGGCGATCCAGAATCCGGCGCGCCTTCTGCGCGTTGATCAGGTCATGATTCAGCTGGCCCGGATTTTCCAGAGCCTGCAGAATGGCGGTCTTGGTGATTTCGTGAAACACAATGCGCTTGACCGGCACCTTGGGATTCAATACGTCATAGATATGCCAGCCGATGCTCTCACCCTCACGGTCCTCATCCGTCGCAATGATGAGTTCGTCGGCCGTCCGGAGCGCCTGCTTCAGTTCGCGCACAATGTCCCTCTTTCCGGCCGCAATCACGTAGAGCGGCTGAAATTCATTGTGCACGTCGATGCCCAGATTGGCCCAGGGCTCTTTCTTGACCTTGGCCGGGATTTCACTGGCTGACTGGGGCAAATCGCGAATGTGCCCCCGGCTGTCCAGTACGACATAGTCGTCCTGCAAGAAGGCCCTGATCGTGCGGGCCTTGGTTGGCGATTCAACAATAACTAGCTTGGTCATGTATACCTCATGCCCATCAATACAATGTACTGGGGTTCCGTAGCATAACTTTGAAGACAGCCGAACCCTGTCGTAGCATAGGATGCACAACGGTTATACATCATTGTGGATCCGAATTCATCAATTGCAGCATCCTGCCACCATGAAAAAGTTTCTCGCGCTTCGTGCCCCGCTGGCCGGAACAGGCCTGTTGCTCCTGCTGGTGTCGCTTGCCTCCGGACTGGTGGCCTGCCAACCCGGTCCCGCTGCTTCAGCCGGGACCAGTGTAATCTCGGCAGTCCCCGTGGTGTCAGACTTCACACCCTTTCAGTCCAATCCCTGCACCGATGTCTTTGTCCCGCAAGACCTGGACCATGCCACCACCGCCACCCAATTCGCTGTACGCGGCTTCGACAGCAATGGCTCGGGCGTCGCTGCCGGTGACCTCGATCGGGATGGCGATCTGGATCTGGTCTTGGGCGGATACGCCCAGCCCAGTACTGTGCTGTGGAACGAGGGCAATCTGAATTTCACCGGCCAAGACCTGGGTCATGGTCTGGTACGGGAAGTCCAGCTGGTGGATGTCGATGGGGACGGCCTGCTTGACGTCGTCACTACCCGGCGCGGCGCGGGTCTGGAGGTCTGGCAGAACCGGGACAGCGCCGACCGTACCCGGCGTTTCGTGCCCCTGGTGCTGGACGGTGTGGCCATTCCTCTGTATTCCCTGGACTGGGCAGATACCGACGGCGACGGTGATTTGGATCTGGGCGGTGCCACGTACGACGCCGAGTTGCTCGACATGTTCGGCAGTGAATTCATGATGGGCGACACCGCAGGCGTATACCTGTTTCACAGACAGGACAACAGGTATCACGTGACCAAATTGGAGACCGAAGCCCAGGGCTTGGCCAGCATGTTTCTGAATGTAGTCGGCGACGTCCGGCCGGAACTGCTGGTTGGCAATGACTTTGCCGTGCCCGACATGATCTTCACGCCCACGGCACAGGGCTGGGCAGTGCATACCCCCTTTGCGGTGACCACCCATTCCACGATGAGTTTGGCGGCGGGCGACGTCAACAACGACGGACGCCAGGATCTCTATGCCACGGACATGAAACCCCCCTCCCAGGAGCCCGACGTCATGGCCGCCTGGGCCCCCCTGATGGAAGCCATGATGTCCCAGGCCATGGAAGAGCATGATCATACCCAGCTCATGGAAAACACCCTCCAGCTGTCCGGTGCGCCGGATCAGGGCTGGACCAACGTGGGCCAGGAGCGGGGCCTGGATGCCACCGGCTGGAGCTGGTCGGGGAAATTCGGGGATCTGGACAATGACGGCTGGCTGGATCTGTACGTCGTCAACGGCATGATGGAAGAGAAGATTTTCAGCCACTTGCCGGAGCATGAACTGGTAGAGACGAACCAGGCGTTCCACAACCAGGGACAGGGCATGTTCGTCCGGGTTCCCCACTGGCAGCTGGGTTCAACCCGGAGTGGCCGGGGCCTGATCATGGAAGATCTGGATTTGGATGGCGACCTGGACATCGTGATCAACAACATGCGCGGGCCGGCCCAGCTGTTTGAAAATCGCCTGTGCAGCAGCCACAGTCTGGAACTGGATCTCCACTGGCCCGCTTCGGGCAATACCCACGCCATCGGCGCGGTTGTGGAAGCTGTGACTGCCGAGGGTCCGGTCACCCGCCAGGTGCACGTGGCCGATGGCTATCTCTCGGGGGCGTCTTCCCGTCTCCATCTGGGTCTGGGACCGGCAGGTACCTCCCTGCTGCGGATCACCTGGCCGGATGGCCAGCGAACCTGGATCCTGGCACCCAACAGCAACGGCCTGCTTACCCTCACCCGTCAGGAATAAGGACCGCAAACGCACACCGTCCGGGGGAACGGGCAGCCACCAGCGCGTGCAGGCTGTCGGCCTCCGGCAAGGCGATGCCGTCCGGTCAGTCTGTCCCGAACCACCTGCCTTCAAAGCAGGGACAAGCCATCCACCATGTTGTTGTCAAACATGGTCTCGCGGGGTGACTGGGCATCACGCTGTTCCCGTTCCCGCTCCCCGCTCTCGAAAAAATCACGCCACTCAGCGGGAGCATTGATGTCCTGTCCGCCGTGGGACGTGATGCGGGTCCGTACGTTCAGGAGCACCGGCGTATTGACACTGGCGCCGGCCACCACAGCCTGGCCCTTGGACAAATTGGGCAGTTCCTGCAGCAGGTCACGCCCTACGCTTTCGACTGATTCCGCAATCCGGGCCTGATCCGTGGGATTGATGATACGCATGATGCACTGGGTCATGCACTGGCTCAGCACGTCACTGTCCAGACGCCCCGGGCGCTGGCTGATAAGGCCGATACTGACCCCAAACTTGCGCCCCTCGCTCAAAATGGTCTTGAGGACAGCGGAGGTGACAACGGCCGCATTGGCCGGACTGAAATTGTGTGCTTCCTCCAACAGGCAGAAGAGAGGATAGTTGAGATAATTCTTGTCCCCTGCGTCTGTCTGGTCCTTGACCGTTGCTTTCCGGGCCTCGTAGGCGCGGCGCAGAATGGTGGCCACGATGACCTGTTGGGACGGCGGATCGATTTCGTTGATCTGCAGGACGGTACACTGTCCCGGCCGAAACAGGTCCGTCAGTTCCAGCTGCCGGTGGTCATCGAATACCTCACTGCGTCCCAAGGCCGATTCCAGACGCCACTCCAAGGCTTGTACGGTGCCCCTGTCGCGGCCTCCTTCCTCACTGTCGCTGCTACCCCGGACTGACGCCAGCAAATCATTGAGTGTATACGATCCGTTGCGGTGTTTGAGGTGCTGCACCTGGCGGTGGGCTTTGGCCAGATGATGCTGCATCTTCTCCGACAGGTTGGGCAGGAAATAGGCCAGATCTCCGGCCGTCAGGCTGTCTATCCGTACCTTCACTTCGTCAGGCTTCAGGATCCGGACATCGGGCCGATACTCATCCTGGCAAAACTCTTCCAGGTTCTTCATTTCCTGCAACGTATCGTATTCACCATGGGGATCCACGACCAGAACCGCCGCCCGGTTCTTGGGCCTCATGAGTTCCTCCAGCAAAACTCC
Organism: Caldilineaceae bacterium; assembly: GCA_965200385.1. Taxonomy (GTDB): domain Bacteria; phylum Chloroflexota; class Anaerolineae; order Caldilineales; family Caldilineaceae; genus Bin34. The sequence goes on along the minus strand of OZ241342.1, from coordinate 1,107,628 downwards.
GGCCAGATAGCTCTTGCCACTGCCGGTGCTGGCAATGATGGCCAGATGGGTACTGGTGAACTGGGATACGTCCAGGACAATGGGTACGTCCCCGCGAGGACGGCTGATCAAGTCCCCTACGTAGGCACTGCCGATGGTATCGGCCGACAGCGTACTCAGGACCTCACGCAATTGCTCCTTGGTGGCCAGATAGACCCGCGTACCACTGGAAGGCAGGATGCGGGGATTGATGAAATCCTTCAGAGTAGTGTCAAAACGGCCCATGACGGCTACGGTCAGGGCGTACAGATCGGTGCCAACGCCTGCTTCCATGCCCTGTGCGAGCCCGCGAAAACCCAGCAACCGGGCGATCCGGTCCGGGGACACCCCCGGATCGGCCATGAACTCATCTGGCCACAGACGCACGGTTTCGCGCTGGGTCACACGACCGTAAATGACAGCGGCCGTGGGATCGTCGTTTTCCCGGAAATAGACGAACTCGCCGAATTTCGCCAGCTGCTCCGGGTCCGGTGCAATCACCTTGAATTCCGACGGGGTGTCACCGGGACCTTTCACGGTGCCGATGAGTGTGCCTTCCAGGTTCAACGCACGACTCCGACAATGGAACGCCAGGCCACAATGTTGTAGATGACGGCCAGCGCATCCCGGTGTTCAGGGAACGTTTCCTGCAGCCACTGCAGCTGCTGGATGGCCAGTTGGCCCACCAGGGGGTGGCTGTGGGCAACCAGGGCCGTAAGATAGTCAATGGCGAGACCGCTGTCATCGGCCTGGTGAAACTGACGGATCGCCGAGTCGCTCATGGGCCTGACTTCGGCATTGATGAGAGGCGCATAAGGCGGAATGGTTTGATGATAGGCGCCATCCGTGTTCCGCCACCCAATGCCCAGGATCTCCACCATGGTGAAAGCCGGCTGCATGTAGGTGGGCAGCGTCACTTCCCGGGTGTCGGCATCCAGCTGGCTGCGGTTGGGAGACCCAAAGTCAGGATCCATAACGTGGGTATTGAACACCAGACCAATCACGTGCCCCAGATCGCCCCCGCGATGATCCTCCAGGACAATCTCCAGAAACTGGCCAAAGGCAAAATCCTGGGACGAGGGTGTCTGGACATCCTCAAGCTCCTTGAAGATGCGGCAGAGATACTCGATATGCGAGTTGGTCTTGACAACGCGCCCGACAGGGTACTGCCGGACGGCGTTCCGAGCCAGGTTCATGTGTGACCGCCGTTACTGCGCGACGGGGACAGGTATCTCATCGTCCCCCCATGCCGGACAAGGTAATGCCGCGCTGGAACCAGTTCTGGCCCAGCATATAGACCACCAAAACCGGCAACAAGGCTATCACGGATCCGGCCATGAGCAGATTCCACTGGGTGTTGTATTGGCCCTGGAAAGCACTGAGGCCCACGGGAATGGTCCGCATATCCATGGATGTGGTCACGACCAGGGGCCACAGAAAAGAATTCCAGGACCCCAGGAAGACAAAAATGGCCAACGCGGCCAGGGCCGGACCGCTGAGGGGCAGAATGATTTGCCACCAGATGCGCAAGCTGGTGGCCCCGTCCATGCGGGCAGCTTCATCCATTTCCATAGGCAGGCCCCGGAAGAACTGGCGGAGCAGAAAGACGCTGAAGGCCGAAAAGGAGGTGGGCAGGATCAGCGCGTTGAATGTGTCATACCAGTTCAGCACCCGGGAAATAATGATGAAATTGGGAATCATCGTCACCTGAAAGGGAATCATCAGGGTGGCGAGGTACAGCAGAAACAGGGGATCCCGCCCCTTGAAGCGGAGGCGGGAGAAGGCGAAGGCGGCCAGGGAAGCCGAGCCTATCTGGATCAGGGTGGAACTCACGCTGACAAAGATGCTGTTGAGATAGAAACGGCCAAAGGGCAGGGCGGTAAAGGCATCCCGGTAGTTGGACCACGCCCATTCCGTGGGAATCAGCTGGGGTGGATAGGTGAAGATTTCCCGCGGCACCTTCAGTGAGGTGGAGAGCATCCACAGGAAGGGCACCAGCATGAAGACGCTGCCAATGAGCAGCAGGACATGCAGCAGCCAGTGCGCAGGTCGGCCGGAGGGAGGCGCGGTAGACAGGACCGGCCGGGTTGCCGTGTGCTCAGTCATCGGTTTCGTAGTGGACCCAGCGACTCTGCAGGCGCGTCTGGGTGAAGGTGATCACGAAGATGAAGGCAAACAGCACCCAGGCGACTGTACTGGCCATCCCGAAACGCTGGTACTCGAAGGCGTTGACGTAGACGTAATAAACAATGGTGGTGGTGGCCAGGGCCGGTCCCCCCCGGGTCATGACGAACGCTTCGTCAAACAGCTGGAAGGCCCCGATCATCTGGATGATCAGCAGGAAGAAGGTCGTGGGACTGACCATGGGCAAGGTGATATAGCGAAAACGGCGCCATGACGTCGCGCCATCCACTTCGGCTGCATCATACAGTTCCTGGGGGATGGCCTGCAGGCCGGCCAGGTAAATCACCATGGTGAACCCGACATTCTTCCAGAGGGTCAGAATTACGACCGCCGGTTTGGCCCAGGCCGGGTTGTTGAGCCAGTCGGGGGGCTGTATGGGGATTCCCGTCGCTTCATTGAAGCCCCAGATCGCCGCACTGATGATGCCGAAGTCCTTGTTGAAAATCCACTGGAAGATCAGGGCGCCTGCCACGATGGTGGTGACGACCGGCATGAAATAGATGAGACGGTAAAGCGCGTTACCGCGTACCGCCTGATTCAGGGCTACGGCCATCAACAGCCCCGCCAGCAGCTGCAGCGGCACAATCGTGACGGTAAAGTACAGGGTGTTGCCCAGGACCTGGAAGAAAATCGGATCGCGGGTCAACAGGTACAGGTAATTGGCGATGCCGACGAAATCGGCGGGTGACAGCAGGGTCCAGTTAAAGAGACTCAGTCCCAGGGCCACTATGACCGGGATCAGGACAAAAAGCAGAAATCCAGCCAGACTGGGCAGGAGAAACAGATAGCCTTCCCATTGCTGGTCGGCCCGGTAACGTCGCCAGCGGGGGCCGGGGGCCAGCGAAGAGGCGGACGATGACACGACGGTACAGAAAACAGAAAGGCGGATGCCGTAGTTGCACGGCATCCGCCTTGTTCTGACGCAGACAAACTAGCGGGGGAAGCCTTCGTCTGCGAGGTACTGGTCCACTCCTTCACAGATAGCCGCGGCCGCCTCGTCCGGCGTGATCTCGCCGGTCCAGATGCGGTCAATATGCGGCGAGACCAAGTTGCCGTTCAGGTAGCCCCATTCGGGGAAATAGCCAAACCGGCCTACAGTGGCATTCAGGCCTTCCGTCAGGAACGCCTGGCGATTGGCCGGCGGTACGTCCGGCTGGAGGAAGGCATCGGACTGGGCCGTGGACTGCAGGGCCGGGAAGATCTCGCCCGAAGCTGTATAAATGCGCTGGCCGCCGTCGGTGCTCTGCAACCATTGCAGGAAGTGCCACGCATCTTCCTTGTTGTCGCCGCCCGAACTCATGGTCCAGGCCGCACCACCGGCACTGGCCGCGCGGCGTCCACCTTCCGGAATCGGCACGACCGCGACGTCATAGTTCATTTCTGCCGCGTTGAAGGCACTGACCCGGCTGGCGTTCTGGATGATCATGGCCACCTGGCCCGCCTGGAAGACCGCGGCGTCGCCCCCGGCCTGACTCAGGTTGGAGCTGGTCATGGCAGCGTTGCTGGCCATCAGCTCCGCAAAGAATTGCAGACCGGCCACGGCTTGCGGTTCCGTCATGACGCACTCGGACGGATTTCGGTAGTCATCCAGCAGGGCCCCGTTGTTCTGCAGCACCCAAAGCATGTACTTGCCGCCTTCCATGCCCAATCCGTACCGGGACACCCGGCCGCTGTCATCCACAACCTTCAGCTGATCGGCAGCCGTTTGGAGATCGGCCCAGGTCCAGGAATCATCGGGATAGGGAACCCCGACCTCGTCGAAAATGTCCTTGTTGTAATACAGCACTTCCAGACCGATGTCCCGCGGGAAGCCGTATACGTCGCCGTTGTACTTGGCGGATTCGAGCAGAGCCGGCCAGTAGTCATCCAGATTGTAGCCGTCGCGCTCAATGTAGGGCTGCAGGTTTTCCAGAACCCCCTCGGCCGCATATTGCGGTGTCGGCCACAGGAAGAGCACGTCCGGAATGAGCACTTCATCACCGCCGGCCCACAGAGCCTGCATCTTGGTGAAATAGTCACTCCAAGGTTCCGCCAGGATTTCAATCGCGACGTCAGGATTGTCGGCCATGTATTGATCGGCTACCGCCTGGTGTGTAGCAATCTCCGCGGGACTGCCCCACATGGCCCAGGTTACAACCGTCTGCTCCATCGCTCCTGACGAATCAGCCGGGGCCACACATCCCGCCAGCCCGGCGGTCAGGATGACGAGCACCAACGAAAGAGTGACAGAGAGAGTCTTGCGTACTTGCATGGAAATGCTCCTTAACTCCAATTGACAGATATGGGCGATGTTGGATGATCACGCCTCATTATATACCAGATACCGATGCAGGAAACATACCTTGACACCAGTGGGCCCAACGCCAATCAGGCCACAATCCATAGCCTGAGCAGAGGCAGCGGGCAAGGGTAGAAATCCATCGGATATCTCCCAACGGGAACATACTATGGAGGTGCAGTGGGTGTCAAGTCAGGCGCGTCAGGCAATAGGGAGACGCACCTAATTCTGACATCCGCAATATCGCTTGGGAATGCATGCAGGTTGGGCAACAGCCAATGAGCTGGAGCACACAGCCACCGATAGTACAGATGGCGCAGCCGTATCTTCTGCCGGGTCGTCTCACACCACCGTCACCATCTCTCCCGATACGTCTTGTGTTGTGTGCAGACCTTGCGCAATTGCCGGGATCGTCGTCTCTGTGCACAAGCAACCTCGGCTGAAGTTTTGCCTGGTGGTTCAACTGGTCTTCTGGCTATAAACAACAGCCCACGGCCTCAACAGCAAGCAGGCGCGCACCCACCCGTCTTGGCTGCAAGGCTCTGTTGTGCGTAACATCCTCAACTTATGGCTATTGCCCGGTGCACAGAGAATTTGGCGTCGTCCCCCGGACAAGCGTATATGTTTGGATGCACACCACCAGGTGAGTAATGACTACCAATCTATTGCCATACGGACAGAAGAGAATCAAGATAGCCGGAACCTGACCTGCTGACATGAAAGTACCAGGGTACAGAGACAGCCATATGCCACTGTTTGCTGTCCAGAGCATGGCAAGCCTACCCGGTTTGCATGATTCTGGCGTGTTGCTGTCCCCTATTCTTAAACCAGAACGGGATATAATTACTTGTGGACATGTAGCACTCCTTTCAGACATGTCCGGTCACAGCAGCAGGGAGCCAGCATCCGTATAGGCTGGAACCCTGCGCATTGAAGGTACCAGTAGCGAGGATCTGACCCGTGTCACATTCACCGTTTGCGGCAGCACGCAAGACATTTCAGACCAGTCAGGGCCAGTTCGCCTATTACCGGCTGCAGGAGCTGGAGCAGCTGGGGCTGGGTCCTGTGGATCATTTGCCTCTGTCCCTCCGCATTTTGCTGGAGTCCGCCGTACGCCAATTCGACGGGTTTGGCGTTACGGCAGAACATGTCCGGCTGATTACGAATTGGGGCCCCGAGACCGCGGGCAAAGTGGAAATCGCGTTCAAGCCGGGCCGTGTCCTTTTGCAGGACTTTACCGGCATGGCCAGTGCTGTAGATCTGGCAGCCTTGCGCAGTGCCATGCAAAGAATGGGCGGACAGCCTGTCAAGGTGAACCCGCAGGTACCCGTGGATCTGGTCATCGATCACAGTGTTCAGGTCGATCAGTTCGGTTCCCGCTTTGCCCTGTTTTTCAACGCCGAGAAGGAATTCGAGCGGAATCGGGAGCGTTACGAGTTCCTGAAATGGTCCCAGAATGCCTTCGACCATTTCCGGGTCGTGCCACCGGCCACCGGTATCGTGCACCAGGTCAATCTGGAATACATTGCCCAAGGGGTTCTGACCGATGACACCCAGGATATCCCCGTAGTCTACCCCGACTCGCTGGTAGGTGCTGACAGCCATACCACCATGATCAACGGGCTGGGTGTGCTGGGCTGGGGCGTGGGCGGTATTGAAGCCGAAGCGGTCATGCTGGGGCAACCCATTTACATGCTACTGCCGGAGGTGGTAGGGGTACGGCTGACGGGGGCGCTCGCCGAGGGGACTACGGCTACCGATTTGGTGTTGGCCGTCACGGAAGTCCTGCGGGCGCATGGCGTAGTCGACAAATTTGTGGAGTTCTGCGGACCCAGCCTGTCACTCCTTTCCTTGCCCGACCGGGCTACCCTGGCCAACATGGCACCGGAATACGGAGCCACCATCGGCTTCTTTCCTACCGATGCCGAGACGTTGCGGTACATGCACCTGACAGGCCGGACTCCCGCACAGGTTGAACTCGTGGCAGCCTATGCCAAGGCCGCCGGCCTGTTCTATACCGCCGACACGCCGGAACCCACTTTCACGGATGTTGTCGAAATCGACATGTCAGCCATCAGGCCTGCCGTAGCAGGTCCGAAACGCCCCCAGGATCGTATAGATCTGGATCGGCTGCGTAACGAATGGGCTGACATACTGACGGCCCCTACGGGCCCCAAAGGCATGAACGTCGAAGTGGAGCAGGTGGACACGGCCATCCCGGTGGAGCAGGAAGAGCAGGAATTCAACCTGAAACATGGCGACATTGTCCTGGCGGCCATTACCTCCTGCACCAACACCAGCAATCCTTCCGTGATGATCGGCGCCGGTCTGCTGGCCCGCAATGCAGTGGAGAAGGGGTTGCGGACCAAGCCCTGGGTCAAGACCAGTCTGGCCCCCGGCAGCAAGGTCGTCACCCGGTATCTGGCAGCCAGCGGGCTCGCTCCCTATCTGGAAGAATTGAATTTCTTCACTGTGGGCTATGGCTGCACCACCTGTATCGGCAACAGCGGCCCCTTGCCGCCTCATATCGTGAAGGCAATCCACGAGGGCGATCTGGTGGTGTCCAGCGTACTCAGCGGCAACCGGAATTTCGAGGGCCGCATCAATGCCGACATCAAGGCCAATTTCCTGGCCTCACCCCCCCTGGTCGTGGCCTTTGCCCTGGCCGGAACCATTGATTTCGATATGGTCACCGATCCGCTGGGCCTGGATACGGAAGGCAATCCGGTTTTCCTGCACGACATTTGGCCCACCCAGGCCGAGATTCGGGAAGCCATCACCCAGTCCTTGGACCCGGACATGTTCCGGACCCAGTATGGCAACGTCTTCACCGGCAACGAAACCTGGAACGAGATTGCCGGTGCAGAGGGTGAGATCTATGCCTGGGATCCGTCCAGTACCTATGTGCATGAACCGCCCTTTTTCCGGAATCTGACACCGGAGCCGCCCGCCTTGCAGCCGATCCAGGGTGCACACGTGCTGGCCATCATGCCAGATTCGACCACCACGGATCACATCTCCCCGGCAGGCTCCATCGCCCCGGGTACGCCTGCCGCCCGGTATCTGGAAGGACTCGGCATTCCACGCGCGGAATGGAACACCTATGGCACGCGGCGGGGCAACGACGAGGTCATGCTCCGCGGCACTTTCGCCAACGTGCGGGTCAAGAACCAGATGCTGGATGGCAAGGAAGGCGGCTACACCATCCACGTACCCACCATGGAAGAACAGAGCATCTACGACGCCTCTATCCGTTACAAGAACACCGATACACCGTTGATCGTCTTGGCGGGCAAGGCTTATGGCACGGGCTCCAGCCGGGACTGGGCGGCCAAGGGTACACAGCTGCTCGGTGTCAAGGCCGTCATTGCCGAAAGCTTCGAACGCATCCACCGCAGCAATCTGGTGGGGATGGGGGTGCTGCCCCTGCAGTTCAAGGACGGTGAGAACTGCGACACGCTGGGACTGACCGGTCTGGAAACGTTTGACATTCTGGATATATCGGACAACATGCTACCGGGCCAGTCCTGTCGCGTGAGGGCCACGTCACCCAATGGCACGGTCACCGAATTCAGCGTGGACAGCCGTGTAGACACACCCGTGGAAGGGGAATATTACCGCCAGGGTGGCATTCTCAATACGGTACTGCGCTCCTTCCTGGAAGCGGATCCGGACCCGGCCTGATCTGTCTTGCGGTGCCGCGGCTGTGCTACCGGATGGAGCACGGCCGCGGCTTTCAGGGTGCTTCGGTCAGCACTACCGGAATGATCAAGGCCGGTTCATCCGCCTTGACCACATACCCGGCGGTATCGGTCACAGGCACCTTGTCCCAGGTCGCGGGATCGTAAAGCATGACGTGCAGCAGGTACTGGCTGTCGGGATCTAGTAGCACAGGAGCTTCCACGTGACTGAAGTCCAGCAGCACGTGGCCGCGGGGGTCGGCCACGGTTGGAAACGTGCCTGCCTGTTCGGTATGCGGCCATTTGGCTTGGCTGCCGTCCGCCCGTTCTTCCACGAGCCAGACAATGTAACGGTAGGCGGTATCGGGCACCTCCAGGAGGTCCCAATACAGGGTTAGAGGTACGTCACCAGTCGGCCACAGGCGTGATTCCACTTCCAGATGCGTCAGGCGCAACTGGTCGCCGAAAGTGGCCCCCACAGCGGCGTGAGGCAAGTCAGGCACACGGGCCAGTGGGTTGGGCTCTGTGGGCAGAAAGAGAAACAGGCTCAGACTGGCATTGGGATGATAAAAGCCCCATTCCTGTGCCGTGTACATGTTTTCCCGCAGCCAGGTCAGAACTTCGTGTTGCGGATCTTCATAGGGAAGCGTGCGATCTTCCACCAGCCAGACCCGGTCAAATTCCCGGGTCAGGGTCTCCAGGCGATCCGGTACGTTCACAAACCAGTCTTCCTGCTGCCGGATATGCGGCAGGGCTTTCCAGTCGACATGCACCCCTGCAGCCTTGGCCCGCTCCAGTTCCTCCATGGGAAAGTAGTAGCGAAACAGGCGCCAGCTGTTAGGCCCCTTGAAAATCACCAGATCACCTTCCCGCAGTGCATCTTCAAGGTAGTCATCGCTCACGTGGGCATAGTCCGGCGCCTTGGAAAATATGGGAGCTTCATAGTAGCGGTAGGAACTGTAAAGCGTGCCCCCCAGCACCAGCAGACTGCACACGACCGTGGCACGAAGATGAAATCCCGCCAGGGCGGCCAATCCGGATGCCACCAGGATAATGTAGACGCCGGCCAGCTGGCCGTGATGGCGGGCCGCCATGTAGTTGGGTTGCAGCAGGGAGGCTGCAAACAGGCCGACGACAGGAATAAGCAGGTACGCGCCCAGATACCAGCCCTGCTGTCTGCGGTGTTCCGGTGAACGAATCGCATACCAGATCCCATAGAGCGCCAGGCCCTGGAAGAGAAGATCCAGCCAACCCACCTGTTCCAGGCGTGTACTCAATCCGGTCCCAAAGGCATGGAAAATTTCCTGCAGGATGGCCAGCACGCCCATGGGTGCATAGTTGGATCCTGCACCCGGCTGCGACATGATGTACCGATACACCAAGAAAGCCAGCGTACCCGTCAGGAGCAGGAGAAAGGTCATCAGTTCCACAGCCAGCTTGCGATCCAGCCGGTGCAGACGCACAAAGACAAACACTCCATGTATGGGGATCATCATGATGGAGTAAAAATGCGTCGACAGGGCCAGCGTCATGCTGAGCAGATACAGTACGCACCAGCGTCCCTCGTGCCGGAATTTCTGTCCCTCCAGGCGCCAGGTATCCAGCCATTCCCAGCCAAACCAGAAGGCGGCTGCGGAGGCCAGAATCCACAAGGCGTAGGGCCGGGCTTCCTGTCCATACCACAGGACAAAAGGATTCAGGGCCGCCAGGCCCGCAGCCCAATATCCCGTGTAGCGCGGTACCAGGGACTTGGCTTCCAGGAAACGGGCGAAGCCGTAGATCACCGGGACCAGCAGGGTGGCACACAGCAGGGACAAAAACCGCAAGACGAATATGCTGTCACCCGCCAGACGCAAGAGCAGCCCCAGGAGCACATAATAGCCAAAGGGATGCTGATCCCAGGTCAGTCTTTCATTCTCACCATCCCAGAGGACCAGCTTGCCCCGTATGAGATCGCCCCAGGCCTGTTCTGCCCGTTGCAGGCTGAGACTCTCATCCCACCACATGGACTTGGTGTCCAGATCGAAGACCAGACGCGTGAAAGCCAACAGAATGCAGGCGACCACAAACCAGCGAGACCAGGCAATGCGGGACGACTGCAAGGCAAGCAGGACTCGATTCATGGTTAGAAGGCTATCCGGGTCGGGATTGTGCAATCAGGGTGCCATGTGCGTCGGCATCCTGAACAGACAGAGCATTATATGCCCATCCAGCATCCTGCCAAGATCGTAGCGGGACAGCCCAGCCCATGTTCAAGTTCTCCGGTATACGGGGCAGAGGGATGGTCCCCTCGGTCAGCTCTGGCCATCGGCTGGGGGGTACACTTCCATTCAGGGTACCAGGTTCCGTTCCCGCGTTCAGATCCCGGTACTGTTGCCACAAGAACATCAGGAAGTCAGCCCCTGACTCTGACCAGCTGAACATGTCTTTGCAGGCAGGCCATTTGTTCAGGGGGCAACCGGTGCAACAAAGTGTGCATGCGGGCCGTCACGTCTTCGTTAAAGAAAGAGCGGGCTGCATCCAACCGCTCCAGTATACGACCTTCCGCGTAGCCTTCTGCATAACCTTCCGCACGCGCTTGCGCCAGATTGTGTTCCAGGGCCTCCACCAACGAATCAAACATCTCCCGCCTCCCAGTCCTTTCAACGTTGTACTCAGGCGGTCCGCATACGCAGCGAAGCCTGTCACCAGCCAGACCTGCAACAAGGTCCGCAGGGCGGGATCGTCCCTTACCTGCCCTTCGATCAGGGTCCGTGCTGCCTGCAGGACCGGCATCCGCGCGCCCTGCTGCCGACGTATCCGGCACTGTTCTATCGGAATTATAGTCGACAGCAAATTGTCCGCTGGCAAGGCCCCGGCCTCGTAGCGGGCGACATCCAGCACCGGGACCGTCTGCCACGTAGTGACCGCACCGGCGGGACCCAACCGGGGAAACCACATATCTGCCGTCCAGGCCGCACTGCCCGTGTACACGAGCCTCGGATAGACCGGCAGAGGCCTACCGGTGGGCGTGACCAGGTCCATGCGTTCCATATCCTGGCGCAGCCCCTTGAGGTAGCGAAAGATACGTTCGTCCATCTGGTAGTCCAGCGTACTCTGGAAATCCACCAGGACCATCGTGAGGGGCTGGCGGCATCCTGAAGCAGCCACACCTTGTCGGCCAAACTCCGCGCCAGCCGCAGGGCCTGCGTCTCCGTACGCCGGGCTGGCGCCCGATACTGGCGTATCCACTCCGCCCCCCAGCGGTAGATGCGGACCTGGTCCTGGGCGGTGATGATACGGAGTGCCAGCAGGAGGTCCCGCAGCACCCGGATATGGCTGAACAAATCCTTGGCCCGTTCGTCGTGCAGAGGGCGCGGACTGGCGGCGCGGGAAGCCCACATCCCCTTGTGGGTTCAGACGGGATCTGCCAGCGTTTGCCACACGGTCTGTAAACGGGTCTCGTACGTCTGGGTATCCAAATGCCACTGCCTGCATCCCGTGTTGGTCAGATAGGCAGTGTGCAACTACTCTCAGGATCTTTCTATACAGGCCCCGATGCGTTCAGCCCAGCAAGGACATCCGTCCAGTCTCACTGCAGCCTGTGTATCAAGAGGCACGTGTCGGCCGTCACAGGGGCTTGGGAATTATGTCAGGACACCTTGCGATAGACGTTCCGGATATTGGGCAGCCTTTCAATTTGGGACATGATGCGCGACAGCTGCCGGACATCCCGAATTTCCAGTTCCACCTGCACCTTGGCGATATGTTCACGGCTATCTACCCGGGCATCGGCGCGGCGCATGTTGATTTTCTCATCGGCCACCACACCTGTTATGTCGCGCAGCAGCCCGGCCCGGTCATAGGCTTCCACCTCGATATGCACGTTGTAGAAATTCTGACTCTGTTCCTCATCCCATTGCATGGGGACAATGCGCGCCGCCTCGTCCGGATTTTTCTGGCGTGATACGAGGTTGGGGCAGTCCATCTTGTGCATAGTGACACCCTTGCCCCGGGTAATATATCCCATTACCTTGTCTCCCGGCAATGGCTTGCAGCAACCGGCCGGCTGGGCATACAGGCCACTCTGCCCCAAAATGGTTACACCGGAAGTGGACGTGGCCAAGGGCGGCTGTTTCGCCTCCGCGGACAGCAGATTCTCCAGTTCCTGCTCTTTCTTTTCCTGACGCTCACGATCCAGGATCTTCTGCACCAAACTGTGGACGCTGATGTCCGAATAGCCGATAGCCGCCAGAAAATCGTCTACCTCACCGTAGTTGAACATGCGGGCGACTTCGTCGAAGCCGTAACGGACGGAATAGCGTTTCAGTTCCCGGTCGACCACGATCCGGCCATGCGCTACGGACGACTCGCGGGCCTGGCGCCGGAAATACGACATGATCTTGCTGCGGGCCCGCTGGGTGCTGATGTAGCCCAGCTCGGGATTGAGCCAGTCACGGCTGGGGCCGCCCCGCTTGGCCGCAATGATGGTGACCTGATCGCCGCTCTGCAACTGGTAATTCAGCTGCACAATCATCCCGTTCACCTTGGCCCCGCGGCAACGTTCTCCCAATTCCGTATGAATGTGGTAGGCGAAGTCCACCGGCGTCGCCCCCCGGGGCAGATCCATCACGTCACCCTGGGGCGTGAACACGTACACGCGATCCTGAAATACGTCGGTCTGGATGCGGTGCAGGTATTCCTCGGCATCAGTGTCGTCCTGATTCCAGTCTATCAGGGCACGCAGCAGGGCGATCTTGTCGTTCAGTTCCTGGTTGGGGGATTTCCCTTTCGTGCCTTTTTCCTTGTATTCCCAGTGGGCAGCCACCCCCAGTTCGGCCACCTCGTCCATTTCGTAGGTCCGAATCTGGACCTCCATGGAATGGCCGCCCGGGCCAATCACGGCTGTATGCAGGGACTGGTACATGTTCTCCTTGGGACTGGCGATATAGTCGTCAAACTCCCCTGGTATGGGGCGCCAAATCCCGTGAATCTGGCCCAGGGCGGCATAGCAGTCCGCTACCGTCCGGGTAACCACACGAAAACCCTGGATATCGTAGATTTCGCTGACGGGCACCCCTTTGCGCTCCATCTTCTTGTAAATGCTGTAGATGTGTTTAGGACGTCCGACCACCTTGGCCCGGATGCCCGACTCCTGCAGGCGATTCTGGATCAGGGTCACCGTCTTCTGTACGGAGTCTTCCCTGACGCGCCGTTTCTGGGCCATGGCCTGGGAAATCTCGTCATAGGCCTGGCGGTCCAGGTGCCGCAGACTGAGATCCTCCAGTTCCCACTTGAACTGGCCGATCCCCAGGCGATTGGCCAGAGGGGCAAAGATCTCCAGTGTCTCCAGGGCGATGGTCTTGCGCTTGAGGGGTGACTGCCCGCTCAGGGTCCGCATGTTGTGCACCCGGTCCGCCAGCTTGACAATCACGACCCGGATGTCATCCACCATAGCCACGAACATGCGCCGCAGGGATTCGGCCTTGCGATGTGACTTTTCCTGTTCCTTGAACTGACTGAGGGAATCGATGCGCTGCAGTTTGGTCACGCCATGGACCAGGTTGGCAATGGCCGGCGAGAAGAATTGTTCCAGCACGTCCAGGGAACAGTTGCAGTCCTCCACCACGTCGTGCAACAGGGCTGCACACAAGGTTTCCGTATCCATATTCAGCTCACGCAAAATATCGGCCACGGCCAGCGGATGCAGAATATAGGGTTCCCCCGTCTTGCGGGTTACACCATCATGGAGAACATGGGCCAGCACGAACGCCCTTGTGATCAAGCCCTTGCTCTGCTCCGGGATAATGTCCGGCAAAGACAGCATGAACGTATTGAACGTGTCCAGGGCCAGCGGATCGAATTGCAACGGGAATGGGTCTGCGGCAATCTCCGGAGGGATAGGGACAGGATGCGCGTCCTTGAGCCACGTACGCATGGCCAGGGAGAAGATTTTCGGCCCCTGGTACACGATCGACGGCAGGTGTGACGCTGTACCCGGCTCGGATTCCACCTGAAAGCGGTAGGTCTTGGCAGGCGCTTCCGGCGATTTCTCAGCGGCAGGTACAGGCGCCAAGTGGACTCGTTCCTTATCCTGCGTCTGAATTGCACCTGGCTCTGCAGTGACCATAAAGCACCGGTTCCTTGCAACGTGACAGCAAAGTCATTGCCAAGACCACACCCCTGCAACCAGCAACGGCAGGCCGTATGGACGGCTTGACGGCAACACACTTCAATACAGTATAGACGAGAGCGGATTCCTGTTCATGTGTGAAATACAATTGCCCGGACAGGCCGGCAATCAGTTTCCTGCGGGTGCCAGCCATGCCTGGCCTACAAAGGTCCGGATCTGTTCTGTCATCCCGGCGGGATCGACAAAATCCATCTCGAACCACCTGACGTTCTGCCACCGCCGAAACCACGTGTACTGGTGCCGAATGTACCTGTGTGTTGCGGTCTTGATCCGCTGTACCGCTTCCTCCCGTGTCTGTTCCCCCTGCAGGTACGGCACCAGCTGCCTGTACCCCAAAGCAGACAGGGCAGGCAAGGCACAATCATAGCCCGCCTCAAGCAATGATTGTACTTCGGTGACCAAACCACCGGTCATCATGGCGTTCACCCGGGCATCCACCCGGGCGTGCAGGAGAGTCCGCGTACAGGTCAGGCCGATACAGCATATGGGCCATTCCGGTGCTTGTCGGCCTTCCAGTCGTGCCTTGGACTGGCCTGTCTTGATAAACACTTCCAGGGCCCGCACGAGACGGCGGCCATTGCGGGCGTCTATCGTCTGTGCCGTAACGGGATCAAGCGCGACCAGACGGGCGAACAGGGCCTCCGGGCCCTGTGCAGCCAGGATCGTTTCCAGTTCCTGGCGCAGCACGGGATCGGGTGCCACATCCGGGATGCGCAGATTCTCAAGAATGGCCCTGAGATACAAGGGTGTACCTCCTACCAGTACCGGCACACGTCGGCGCGCCCGTATATCGCGGATACAATCCTGGGCCATAGCCTGGTATTCTGCCAGGGTCAGGGTTTGATCCGGGTCACACACGTCATAGAGATGGTGCGTTACATCCGCGCGCTGCTGCCGCGTAGGTTTGGCCGTACCTATGTCCATGCCGCGGTAAATCTGCCGGCTGTCGGCGTTGACCACTTCCAGGGGCCACGCGGCAGCCAGACGCAGGGCCATGTCGGTTTTGCCGATGCCCGTAGGTCCCAGCAAGGCAAGGACGGGCCACGACCTGGCTTCCACGCGGGCCTCGCCGTTCAGTTCACCAAGCGGGAATAGTGCTCCAGGGGCCTGAAGCTGAAGCGGTGCTCGGGACAGGGACCCTGTGCGGCAATGGCAGCCATGTGCTGGCGGGTCGGATAACCACTGTTGGTGGCAAAGCCGAAGGCCGGAAAGCACCGATCCAGTTCTGCCATGTACCGGTCCTTGTATACCTTGGCCAGAATGGAGGCCGTGGCAATGGACAGATGCAGTGCGTCTCCCTTGACAAAACGCAGTTGCTGCCGGGGCGCCTCCGGGCCATCCAGATCCAGGGGCCAAGTACGCACCCAGTCCGCCAGGACTACATGCACAGATTCCGGTAAGGCCTGCAGCGCACGCTCCAAAGCCTTTTGATTGGCCCGATCAATGCCCAGATCGTCAACTTCCCGGGCTGACACAACACCGAATGCGTAATTCCGGGTGCGGGGCTGCAGCTCGTGTGCCAGCTGTTCCCGTCGCGTCCGGGAAAGCCGCTTGCTGTCATCCACAGCCTGCCAAAGAGCCGTTTGCCGCATGCCCGGATGGAGAATCACCGCGGCGGCGACCAGGGGACCGGCAAGAGCACCCCGTCCCGTTTCATCCACCCCGGCAACCAGGTGGCCCATCCGCCAAAATTTCCTTTCCAAGCCCAGACCCGGGACGCAATCTCCCTTCTCGCTCACAGACATACAGGATCTGTACATACCGTAAGGTCTGGAGCTATTTCTTCCGGGTAACAACCCTTTCCTTCAGGCGTGCCGATTTACCCTGGCGTTCGCGCAGATAATACAGCTGGGCACGTCGCACCTTGGATTTGCGCAGCACTTCCACTTCCACGACGTTGGTGCTGTGCAGCAGGTAGGTGCGTTCTACCGCCACACCATGCGCCGCGATGCGGCGAACCGTATAGGTAGCTCCGGCCGAGACTCCCCCGCGTCGCGAAATCACATCGCCTTCAAACCGCTGAATGCGCTCGGACCGCCCCTCGGTTATGCGCTGGTGTACACGCACCCTGTCGCCTATTTCGACACGGGGAGTTTTTTCCGTTACCTGGGGCTGCAGTGAATCCAAAAGCGCTTGGTACATGATCCGAATGGTCCTTGACAGTCAGGGATGACGCGACAGCGGTAGATGGTAGCACACGCCAGACCGTTTTCCCTAACTGCGCTGCCCGCGAAATTTCGTCACAGACCGGGGCCTGTACAGGCGGACGGTGGATACGTGGATGGTCCAGCGGACCGAACCACGTGTCCTTGGTGTCAGGCAGGCGGTGTTATGTCAAATCCCCATTCCTGCAGCATCCGGCGTTCCTGATCGCTCAACTGGGCTTTCGCCAGCAGGTCCGGACGCCGGGCCGCCGTCCGGCGCAGCGACTGCTCGCGACGCCAACGTTCCAGGTTGGCATGGTGACCGCTAACCAGGATCTCGGGAATGGCCATTCCCCGGAATTCCGGTGGCCGCGTATAGTGAGGACCTTCCAGCAAGTGCCCCATTTCCAAGGTATGGCTGTCCCGGCGCACACTGTCGGCAAAACCCAGGACTCCCGGCCGCAGGCGGCTGACCGCCTCGATCACCACCATTGCAGGCACTTCACCACCCCCCAGCACATAATCACCGATACTGATTTCATCGGTGACCAGGTATTGGCGGACCCGTTCATCCACGCCCTCGTACCGTCCGCACACCAAAGCCAGGCGTGAATGCCGGCACAGTTCCTCCGCAACATGCTGGGTAAAGGGACGCCCCTGGGGTGTCAGGAGCACAATGGGA
Organism: Caldilineaceae bacterium; assembly: GCA_965200385.1. Taxonomy (GTDB): domain Bacteria; phylum Chloroflexota; class Anaerolineae; order Caldilineales; family Caldilineaceae; genus Bin34. The sequence goes on along the minus strand of OZ241342.1, from coordinate 1,090,470 downwards.
CAGGGCGGGGCCAACGGACCCGGCGCGAGCGGATCCGCTTCAAAATCCAGTACCTGTTCCACCGCGGCAAAGATAGGTTCAGGCTTGAGGATCATGCCCCCGCCCCCGCCATAGGGGGTATCGTCACAGGTGCGATGCGAGTCTGTAGCAAAGTCGCGGATGTTGTGCAGGGCTACCCTGATCAATCCCCTGTTCAGAGCACGGTTGAGTATACTTTCGGCAAGGAAGCCCGCGAAGATACCCGGAAACAGGGTAAAGACGTCAAATTGCAAACTGTCCGTTGTTTCATCCATACCTGCTGCCTCCTGTGATCCTGAACAGATTTTACCCTGATCATGAAGCACAGGTCTGAAGTGGCAGGCACGCCAAGACGCCTGCTCCATGCATTGCGTGCGTTCGCTGCCAGGATATACCGCGGGTACCGCACCCTAAGCGATGCCCGCCGTGACCGTCCCGGTACGGCGATGCCACGCCTCACCTTGCCGGATCGTATCCGCAATGTTGTCCCCATACTGCTGCACACATGGTCCCGGCTGAACCTGTTCAGGCTGCCGCCGGACACGAAGCCGACCCCGGCCCTGTATCTCTATGTGGTACCAGGCATCCTGGTCATTCTCGGTATCGTCATCCTGCTGGGTTTCCGGAGCTTTCCCGAAGGGCTGTCGCGCATGCGCCCCCAGGCCGGCAGCGCTCCGTACGCCCTGGATGACGCCACAGCAGTCCCGGCAACCGGACTGCAGGAAGAGGGTACACCGGTATTTGTCGTGCCGGCCACAGATGTGACACCCCTGTTTTTGCCTACCGTTACCGTGACGCCTACCCTGACGCCATCGCCTACCCCCACGTACACACCCACGTCCACACCTACCTTGACGCCCACACGTACGCTTACGCCCACACCCACATCAACCCCCACCCTCACCTCCACCCCAACCTCTACACCTACGTTTACGCCTACACCCACACCGACCAACACACCAACTCCTACGTTGACGCCGACCCCAACCCCTATTGTTTATCCTTACCGCAGTCAGGCCTGGGCGACTTTCGAACCGCTGCAGGAAGACCATCTGTGGATCAACGACAGATTTATCCTGGGGCATCCCGAATTCCGCTACGAACGCACTTTCAGCTACGGCACTGACAACAACGGCAGATATGTCCTGCATCATGGGGTTGACATTCGGAGTACAACCGGCGAGCTGGTGCGGGCCAGTGTGAACGGAGAGGTGATCTTCGCCGGCTGGGACGCCCAGAACCAGCTGGCCTACCCGCGCCCCGATTCCTTCTATGGCAATGCCGTGGTCATCAGGCTGGAGCGCAAACTGCCGATGCCAGACGGTCCCCAAGACGTATTCCTGCTGTTTGGGCATCTGCAGGAGGTACATGTCCGGGCAGGCACTGTCGTAACCGAAATGGACGTAGTAGGCAGCGTCGGGCAGACGGGCATCGCCATTGGCCCGCATGTGCACATTGAAGTCCGGGTAGGTGCCAACCGCTATGCCAACACGGTCAATCCGCTGTTGTGGATCAAGCCGGTCCAGGGGACCGGCATCCTTGCCGTCAGACTGGTCTCAGCCGATGGCCGCATCTGGGAAGGGGCCCGTCTGCATCTGCGTGCAGCGGCTTCGGCCGCGTCGTACTGGACACTCAACTACAAGGTCGCAGGCGGCATACAGTATGACCCCTATTGGGGCGAAACCACCGTGATATCCAATTTGCCCCCGGGTACCTACACGCTCAGCACTTCCCTGCGGGGAGAGCGGCTCACCGCCCAGGTCACCGTAACCGCGGACCAGACCACATTCGTCACCATGGTCAGCGAGCAGTAATGGCGTCAATGGCGAAAGTGCCGGGTGCCAGTGAACAGCATACTGAGGCCCAACTCGTCCGCCGCCTGAATCACCTTCCGATCCCGCAGGGAACCGCCTGGCTGTACCACGGCCCTGACGCCGGCGCGGGCCGCTTCCTCAATGCCATCCGGAAACGGAAAAAAGGCGTCTGACGCCAGTACGGCACCCCGGGCTCGCTCCCCTGCCTTGCGGGCCGCCAGATGCACCGAGTCCAGACGGCTCATTTGCCCAGCCCCGATACCTACGGTCCCGGTGCCCTGCACCAGAACAATGGCGTTACTCTTGACAAACCGGGCCACGTTCCAGGCAAACGCCAGTGACTGCAGCTCCTGGTCCGAGGGCTGGCGCTGCGTTACACAGGTCCAGTGGGCTGTATCCAGATCTTCTGTACCCTCATCCTGATCCTGCACCAACACACCGCCCAGGATACTCTGCAGGCGATAGGGACTCGCCTGCACAGGGCAGGCCTGCAAGAGACGGATATTTTTCTTGCGCCGCAGTTGGGCCAAGGCCTGGGGGGCAAAATCCGGCGCAGCGACGACCTCCACGAACAGCTGGAACAGAAGCGCAGCGGTCTCGGCATCCAGCGTCCGGTTGCAGGAGACAATGCCCCCAAAGGCACTGACCGGATCGCTACTCAGCGCATCGGCATAGGCCTGGTGCAAGTCAGCCGCCGATGCAATGCCACAGGGATTGCCATGCTTGACAATGGAGACCGTGGGCACGGTGAAAGCATGCGCCGCACGCCAGCCACCATCCAGGTCCAGCCAGTTGTTGAAGCTCATGGGCTTGCCGTGTACCTGCCGGAACGGCAGGCTCTCGCCGGTGACACCATAGAACCCGCCCCGCTGGTGCGGATTTTCGCCATAGCGGCACGCCTCCAGGCGTGTCAGGTCCAGCGTCATCCTCGCGGGCAAGTCCGTGCTGTCAGCAGATGTCTGGCCCTCCAGGTACGCAGCAATGGCGGCGTCGTAGGCCATGGTACGCTGAAAGGCTTTGACTGCCAGCTGGCGGCGCAATTCCGGATCGACGGAGCCCGCATGACAGGCAGATACCACCTGGTCATAGTCTGCGGGATCCACGATTACGGTCACGTGCTCGTGATTCTTGGCGGCAGCCCGTATCAGGGCGACGCCGCCAATGTCAATCTGTTCCAGGGCATCTGCCAGTCTCGTGCCGACCTGGGCCACCGTTTCCTCAAAGGGATACAGGTTGACCACCACCATGTCGATCGCACCAATGCCGAGGGCAGCCAATTCCTGCTCGTGGGCAGGGGTCCGCAAGGACAGAATGCCGCCATGGATCTGGGGCTGCAGGGTCTTGACCCGCCCATCCAGCATCTCGGGCAAGGCACCCAGGGCATCGATCGGCGTCACGGCCAGCCCGGCCGCCGCTAGAGCAGCCGCGGTGCCCCCGCTGGCAATGAATTCATCTGCCTGGTCTGTCATGGCCTGGCAAAAATCGACAATGCCGGATTTGTCGGCTACAGACACCAATATGCGCAACTTGGACATGCAGGCTCCCAGTCTGAATTGTCATGGGCGTGATGCTTGGTCACGCCTGCCGACAAAATTGTAGCCACAGATTCCCGTCCTTTCCACTTTCACCGTCCCTGTGGACAGGCCTGGCCAACCAAATTCTTGACTCCCTGTCTGCCGACGCGTACACTGTTTCCCAACGACTGTGACGAAGACGAGTAGGCTGGAACCGCGTTTACAGAGAGTTGGGTCACGCTGCAATCCTGACATCGCTCGCCAGCTGAAAATCCCTTCCGAGTCACGGCCCCAAACAGGCCTGCCTGCAGTAGGCGCCGTCGGTCTTGTGTCCCGTTATCGACATCCCCGCCCCTGATGGTGTGCGGAGACTGGAGGTGCCCGGTCTGTACCGGGAACTGGGGTGGTATCGCGGTGCTTGGCCGTCCCCTGTCGGGGACGGTTTTTTTTGTGGTTTTAGTGAGGGGAGAAGAGCATGGCCGACCCGACAGGAAATTCAGGTTTCGCACCGGTTCCGTCCAAGATTGATTTTCCGGCCCAGGAAAAGGCAATCATGCAGCTCTGGCTGGAACGTTCCCTGCTGGAACGCACCCAGAGTGAACGCCTGGACGGGGAAGACTATACCTTCTTTGAAGGTCCGCCTACCGCCAACGGTCCGCCCGGCATCCATCACGTCCTGGCCCGTGCCTTCAAGGACATGTTTCCCCGCTACCGTACCATGCAGGGCTATCGTGTGCTGCGCAAGGGCGGCTGGGACACCCACGGCCTGCCCGTGGAAATCGAAGTCGAAAAGACCCTGGGCCTGGGTGGCAAGCGGGAAATCGAAGAGTACGGGATCGCACAGTTCAACCAGCTTTGCCGGGACTCCGTATCCGAATACATTGCGGACTGGGAAGCCATGTCGGAACGCATGGGTTTCCTGGTCGACATGCAGGATCCCTACGTCACGTACCACAATACATACATCGAATCCCTGTGGTGGATTCTCAAGCAGCTCTGGAACAAGGACCTGCTGTACCAGGGTTTCAAGTCGGTTCCCTATTGCCCCCGGTGTGAAACGCCCCTCTCCAGCCATGAGCTGTCACTGGGCTACAAGGAAAACACGGAAGATCCCAGCGTTTATGTAAAATTCCGGGTCCGGCATACGGCAAACACCTACCTGCTGGCCTGGACGACAACCCCCTGGACCCTGCCCGGCAATGCGGCGCTGGCCGTGGGTACAGATCTGGATTATCTCAAGGTACAGGACGTGTCAGGCGACGTACTCTACGTCGCGGCTGCGCGTGCCGAAACTGTACTGACTCCCGGCTACACCATCCTCGCACAGTGCAAGGGCCAGGACTTGCTGGACATCGAGTATGAACCGCTTTACACGTTTCTGCCCACGGACAAGCGGCATGCCTACGTACTGCCAGGGGACTTCGTCACCACGACAGATGGCACCGGCGTCGTGCACATCGCGCCGGCCTTCGGGGCAGACGACCTGAACGTGGGCCAGGCTTTCGATCTCCCGGTACTGCAAACCGTGCAACTGGACGGGGCTTTCCGGCCGGAAGTCACACCCTGGGCCGGTCAATACGTAAAAGATGCAGATCCGGACATCACCGCGGACCTGCGGCAACGCAACCTGCTGTACAAGGCCGGTACGTATCTGCATACCTATCCCTTCTGCTGGCGCTGTGATTCACCACTCCTGTATTACGCCAAGGAAACCTGGTACATTCGCACCAGCCAATGCAAAGACCGGCTGGTGGTCCTGAATCAGGAGATCAACTGGTATCCGGAACACATCCGGGATGGCCGATTCGGTCACTGGCTGGAAAACAACGTGGACTGGGCCCTGGGCCGCGACCGGTTCTGGGGTACACCACTTCCCATCTGGCGCAGCGACGCCCCGGGCAGCACCCACACGGTATGCATTGGCAGTCTGGCAGAACTGGAAGAACTGTCAGGCCAGTCCCTCGGCAGTCTGGATCTGCACCGGCCCATGGTGGACGACATCACTTGGCCCGCTCCCGACGGCGGCACCATGCGGCGCATCACCGAGGTGGCGGACTGCTGGTTCGACAGTGGCGCCATGCCGGTCGCCCAATGGCACTATCCCTTCGCCAATCGTGACACCTGGAACACCCACAAACAGGCTGACTACATCTGCGAAGCCATTGACCAGACACGCGGCTGGTTCTACACACTCCACGCCCTCAGTACCCTGTTGTTCGATCGCCCTGCCTACACCCACGTCCTGTGCCTGGGCCATATACTGGATAAACACGGCCGCAAGATGAGCAAGTCTGAAGGCAACGTGGTGAATCCGTGGGAGGTCATGGAACAGTTTGGGGCGGATGCCACACGCTGGACCATGTACACCGCGGCCCCGCCGGGCAACAGCCGGCGCTTCAGTTTCGGGCTGGTGGAGGAAGTGGTACGGAAGTTCCTCAACCGGCTGTGGAGCACCTACAGTTTCCACGTGACCTATGCCAATCTGGCCGAATGGTTGCCCGGCGTGCCAGCCAGCAGGGGCGACAATGAGCTGGACCGCTGGATCCTGTCCGAACTGCAGGCACTGGTTACGGGCGTGACCCAGGCCTACGAAACCTATGACGTGCTGGGCTGCACACGGCCCATAGTGCGTTTCGTGGAGCGCCTGTCCAACTGGTACGTACGTCTCAACCGGCGCCGTTTCTGGGATGGTGACGCCACCGCCCTGGCTACGCTCCACGAAGTGCTGGTCACCCTGAGCCATCTGCTGGCGCCGACCACGCCCTTTATCGCCGAGACCCTATACCAGAATCTGGTCGTGCGCCAGGATGCCGGGGCTTGCGACACCATTCATCTGAGCCGCTGGCCCACAGTCGATCCCGCGCTGCTGGACGAGGAGCTGAATACTTACATGGCCCTGCTCCAGCGCATCACCCGCCTGGGACATGCCGCGCGCCAGGCCGCTGACCTCAAGGTGCGCCAGCCGCTGTCGGAAGTCATCATCCAGCTGGCAGAGCCGACCGACCGGACTGCCGTAGAGCGGTACCAGGCACTGCTGTGCCAGGAACTGAACGTCAAGCAGGTCAGGCTCGATACGGAGAGCGACCTGATCCAGTTTGAAGTCTTCCCTCTGCCCCGACAACTGGGGCAGAAGTACGGTGCTGGCTATCCCCGGATCCGGGCGACCCTGGCCCAGCAGGATCAGAAGCAGCTGGCCGACATCCTGACCCGTGACGGCACGTTGACCGTGACGACCGCGGAGCAGACTTACGAGGTGACCCTGGATGAAGTCGAGATCCGGAAAACACCGCGCCAGGGCTTCAGTGTAGCGGAGGCCCCAGGCTGCATGGTGGCCATCCCCACGGCTATTCCACCTGCGCTCCTGCACGAAGGTTATGCCCGGGATCTGATACGCCATATCCAGCAACACCGGAAAGATCAGGGACTGGACATTGCAGATCGGATAAGCCTCCAGTTTGCAGCCAAGTCCGAGCTGCTCACCACCCTGTTGGCTGAACACGGTCCATATTTGCAGGACGAAACGCTGGCCGTAGCCATTACGTTCGCCAAGGCCGGGACGGATTCCGGGCCACTTCAGGTATCCTTGGGGGACGAAACGGTTTCACTCCGCATTCAGAAAGCCGGTTAAGGGCAGGAGGACAGGGCATGGGCACGGAATCGATTACATTGGGGGGCGGCTGCTTCTGGTGTCTGGAAGCCGTATACCTGGACATGGTCGGGATAACCCGGGTGGTGTCCGGCTATGCCGGCGGCCACAAGCCACATCCCACGTACGAACAGGTATGCACCGGCCGCACGGGGCATGCCGAAGTGGTGCAAGTGACGTTCGACAACGCGGTCACGACCTTGACCGAAATTCTGTCGGTCTTTTTCACGATTCACGATCCCACTACCCTGAACCGGCAGGGGGCGGACGTAGGCACCCAGTATCGCTCCGTCATCTTCTACCACGACAAGGACCAGCAGGCTGTGGCCGCACAGCTCATGGCGGATCTGGCACAGCAAAAAATCTGGTCTGATCCGCTCGTGACCGAACTGCAGCCCATGCCCACATTCTTTCCGGCCGAGGACTATCATCAGGAGTATTTTGCCCGGAACCCCTATCAGGGATACTGCCGCGCTGTCGTAGCGCCCAAGGTGAGCAAGTTCCGGGCAAAATTCGCACACAAGCTGAAGGAGAAAGTCCCGACGTAATTCGCATGCACCGGCGCAGGCTGGCAACGAGGCACCCCACATGGCTTCAGGTTCCGGCACCGCAGTCCCCAACATCCTGCTTTTGACCACAGCCCAAACCTACAGGGCCAAGGCGTTTCTGGATGCCGCCCAGGCCCTGGACATCGGCTGTGTCCTGGCTTTCGACATGGCGTCCGAACTGGCGGCTGTAGGGCACCATGGCTGGGGATTTCCCTTTGCCCATACCCAGGAGGCGGTGGCGCACATCCGGCGCTTCCATGCCCACACCCCGCTCAAAGCCATCATAGCCCTTGACGATGCCGGTTCCCTCTTGGCTGCAACGGCTTCAGCCGCCCTGAACCTGCCCCACAACGCACCGGATGCGGCCATTGCGGCCCGGGACAAGTTCGTCATGCGCCAGAAACTGGCCGCGGCGTCCCTGAACTGTCCCCGTTTTGTACGCGTTACCGCCCAGGATGACATCACCGCGGCGGCCGCCCATATTGGCTATCCCCTGGTCATCAAGCCATTGAACCGGAACGGTTCCCAAGGGGTCATGCGCGTCGATACAGAAACCGAACTGCAGGCCATGGTCCCGCGTCTGCAAGCCATCCTCCAGTCAGATCCCGCAGCACTCCGGGCAGATTTCCTGATGGAAAGCTACATTCCGGGCAGTGAGATTGCGGTGGAGGCCATCATCGTGGACCAGAAGCTGGAGGTCCTGGCCATCTTCGACAAACCGGACCCGCTGGCTGGCCCTTTCTTTGAAGAATCCATTTACGTCACCCCCTCCCGCTTGCCGGCAGCCCTGCAGGAGACAATCGGTCAAGTCACCTGGCAGGCCACCCGGGCCCTGGGTCTGGGCTTTGGACCGGTACATGCGGAACTGCGGATCGACGGCCAGGACCTGTGGATTCTGGAGATAGCCGGACGCTCCATCGGTGGCCTGTGCTCCAACGCCCTGAACTTCGGTGCCCGGGAGTCCCTGGAAGCTCTCATCCTGCAGCATGCCTGCAATCTGCCCCTACCCCAACTGGATACTTCCCGCGAGGCCCGGGGGGTCATGATGATACCCATCCCCCAGGCTGGTCTGTTCAAGGGTGTGGAGGGCGTGGCAACGGCCTTGCAGGTACCCGGCATCACAGCCGTGGACATTACCGCAACGGTCGGCTATACCCTCCAGCCTTTACCGGAAGGCAACAGCTATCTGGGCTTTATCTTTGCTGCCGGGTCGGATCCTGGCCACGTGGAAGACGCGCTGCGCCAAGCCTACGCCTGTCTCGATATCAGGATGATGCCCGTCTTTGACCTGGCCCTGCTGTGACCGCATTGCTTTTTTTAAGGAAGACGGGTGCGGGCACGTACGCGACGGGTAGGGCCCTGCCCGACATCCAGTTATTTGGTCCGTTGTCCTTTGGCTTGCTGCAGACCGGGACCGGGCACGCCTTCCGGCGTCCAGCCTTCCGGCATTTGGGCATCTGGACCAAAGAAAAAGTCTTCCATCTGCTGCATCAGGAATTCATGTGCCTGCAGATCCCCCAGACTCAGCCCATAATGATTGATGAGAATGACGGAATGGCGCATCCACAGGTCCCACGCCATCTGGGAAACACTGTCATAAATGCGTTTGCCCAGATCGGTATTGTAGGGTTGCCGTTCCATACCCGGGAGTTCCCTGTTCAGTTTGGCGCAATTCACCATGCGTGCCATGGATCCTCCCTGTCGTAGTGGACGGCCCAGTCTCTTGCCCAATTCCTCAGCCGACACCCATGTCGGCCTGTCGCTATCAGAGCCGCTGATCGGATTCGAACCGATGACCTACGCTTTACGAGAGCGTCGCTCTACCGACTGAGCTACAGCGGCGGATCTTCCCATCGATTATACCAGAACTCTATACCCGGGTTACGTATCGTCCTTCCCGCGTATCCACCCGCAAAACGTCCCCTTCCTTCACGAACATGGGCGCCTGAATCTTCAGGCCCGATTCCAGTTCCACGGCCTTGGTAGGATTGTTGGCGGTATCGCCGGCAATGGCGGCCTCGGCCCACGTCACCTTGAGATCCACCGTAGTCGGCAACGTCACCCCCAGTGGTTCGTCACCATAGAATTCCACTTCAATGGCCTGATTGTCCGAGAGGTACTGCATGGCATTCCCCAGCGTATCCGCCGTCAGGGCGATTTGCTCGAAGGTCTCCGTATCCATGAAAACGTACTGATCCGCTTCCGGGTACAGGTATTCCATTTCCCGGCCTTCCAGGCGTACGTCATTCACCCGGGCGCTGCTGTTGTAGGTTTTTTCCACCAGCGAACCCGTACGTACATTGCGCACTTTCAGCCGCACGGTGGCTCCGCCCCGCGCCATCTTGATGTGATTGTAATCCACTACGCGCCACAACTGCTCCTCTTCCGTGAATATGTTGCCCTTGCGCAGGGAGGTAACGTCTGCCATATACCTGTGATACCCCGGTACCTGTCACGCTTATGGAAGCATGGTAATGCGGAGACAGGGCTCCTGTCAAAACCCGCGGCTGCTCCTACCCCAGCTGCACCAGTGCCAGCCGAATCCGCTCCCCTATATCCGTCACCTCACCGGGTACGGCACGGAGAGCCTGCTGCGCTTCGACCACACTGAATCCCATTTGCGTCAGCGCCAGCAGCACGTCTTCATCGTCTTGGGACGCGGGGGCAACCGTCTGCAAGTCAGGATCCAGTTCCTTGATCTTGTCGGCCAGTTCCATGATGATCTTCTGTCCCGTCCGTTTGCCAATGCCGGGCGCACGGGCAATCACACCGGGCTCGTTCTGGGCGATGGCCCGAAACAGGACCGGAATGGACAGCGTACCCAACAGGCCGTTGGCCGCCTTGGGCCCCACGCCATTGACCCGCAAAAGCAACAGGAAAAGGCGGTATTGGGCTTCCGTGGGAAACCCGTACAGGCTCAGTTCTTCTGCTCTGACGTACAGGTGGGTAAAGAGGGTGATCGTCTCGCCCTCCTGCCACGCGGCATCGTTCGGATCGGCGACGAACACTTCCAGGCACAGCCCCGGGCTGGCCGCCAGGGACATGATCAGGGAATGGGTTTCCCGAGCTTCAATACGGCCCGTGATGCGGCGAATCATGTACTGCTCCCTGGCCAATCAGCCGGATGGCTCTGGACTGCCTGCTGATACTTGCTCTGATACAAATAGCAGAGGGCGACGGCCAGGCCATCAGCCGCGTCGTCCGGTTTGGGCACCCCTGACAGGTGGAGTACCAGGGTCACCATCTGCATGACCTGCTGCTTGTCCGCACGCCCGGATCCGGTCAGGGCCTGCTTGATGGCGGCCGGGCTGTACGCAAACACCGGGATGCCCGCCTGGGCCGCAACCAGATTCACGATGCCGCAAGCCTGGCCCACGGCGAAGGCCGTCGAGCTGTTCCGGCCAAAGTACAGCTGCTCGATGGCCAGCACGGTAGGGGTGTAGTCTGCCTGCAGCGCCTGCAGGTCGTGATAGAGCATCTGCAGGCGCGCGGGCAAGTGCTCTTCCTTGGGCGTGGTCAGAATGCCGCAGTCCAGAAAGGCCAGGGACTGATCCTGGGCCTCGGCCACCAGCCCGTATCCCATGCGGGCAATACCCGGATCGATGCCCAGTACCCGGGTCATGGCGTGCCGTCCATGTCAGGCCACCATAGCGTCCAGAACTTCGTCCCGGAGTTCCATGTTGTGGAAAACCCGGCGCACGTCATCCAGATCTTCCAGCGTCTCAATCAGGCGCAGCACGGTCAGTGACTCGGCGGTGTCCAGGACAATCACGTTCTTGGGGTGCATGATCAATTCCATGGAGGTATAGTTCACACCCGCATTCACCATGTCCCGGGACACGCGGGCCAAGTCCGTGCCTGTCGTATAGATTTCCAGCATCTCGGTCTCGTCCTGGATATCGTCGGCACCAGCTTCCAGGGCCATCCAGAACACCTCTTCCGCCTGGATCGTGACGGTGGTCAGGTCAACCACGATCATGCCCTTGCGTTCAAATTGCCAGGCCACGGCATTGGGTTCCGCCAAGGTGCAGTTGGCCCGGTTGAAGACACGCCGGATCTCGGCGATGGTACGGTTGCGGTTGTCACTCAGGCATTCAATCAGCAGGGCTACGCCATGCGGACCGTAGCCTTCATACAGGATCTCTTCAAAGCTGGTTGCGTCCTTGTCCTGGCCCGCCCCGCGCTTGATGGCCCGGTCGATGGTGTCCCGCGGCATGTTTTCGGCCCGGGCTCTTTCAATGGCCAGCCGCAGCGTGAAATTGGCCTCCGGATCCGGGCCGTTGCGGGCCGCCACCTGGATTTCACGGGTCAAGCGCGTAAAGATCTTGCCCCGGGCCGCGTCCACAGCCCCTTTGCGGCGTTTGATATTGGCCCATTTCGAGTGTCCAGCCATATCTGTGCATTCCTGTGCTGGGGGTAAAAACGTATGTGGTCTAGGTCAGGGTCGCCAATGCGGCGGCAGTCAATGCCGGCAGGGAAGTGGAGGACATCGCTTTCTGTGCTGCTGCCGGACGGGCCCTTTTTACGGCCATGTCCAGAAAACCCAGAAACAGCGGGTGGGGCTGCGTGGGCCGGCTCTGGAATTCCGGATGGAACTGGCACCCTACCATGAAGGGATGATCCGCCAGTTCTACGATCTCGACCAAACGGCCGTCGGGGGACATGCCGGTGTAGCACAGTCCATGCTGAGCCAGAATGTCCCGGTACTGGTTGTTGAATTCGTAGCGATGCCGGTGCCGTTCGTTGACCGTGGCCGCAAAACCCAAGGCATGGTAGGCCTGATGGACCAGTGAGTCTGCCTGCAGGACACAGGGATAACTGCCCCGGCGCATGGTACCACCCTTTTCAGCCACTTCCCGCTGGTCCGGCATGAGATCGATAACGGGATGGGGGGTGTGCGGGTCAAACTCCGTACTGTTGGCCTCCCCGAGTCCCGCTGCAGCACGGGCTAGCTCAATGCACATCACCTGCATGCCCAAGCACAGACCCAGGAAGGGGACCTGGTGCTGGCGCGCATAGGACGTGGCCCGTATCTTGCCTTCCACCCCGCGTACCCCAAAGCCGCCGGGTACCACAATAGCGTCCAGATCCTCAAGATAGGGCACGGCATCCCCCTGTTCCAGCAGCTCGGCATCGATCCAGTGCAAGTCCAGCTGTCTTTCCAGGGCCACGGACGCGTGTACCAGCGACTCCTTGACACTCATATAGGCGTCTTCCAGTGACGTGTACTTGCCTACCAGTCCCACGGTGATCGGTTCCGTCACCGACGTATACGTCTGGACGTATTCCTTCAGGCGGGTAAGCTCAATGCCTGGCGACGCGATGTAGCGCAGGCGAAAATGGTCTTCCATCCAGCGCCCCATGCCCGATTTCTCCAGGGCCAAAGGTACGGAATAATGGGTTTCCGACGTCTGCAGCGGGATTACGGCGTTGCGGGTCACGTCACAATGCCGGGCCACCTTGTCCAAGATATCAGCCTGTATGGGGTAATCGCTGCGCAAAACAATGACGTCCGGCGGATGGCCATTGCTGCGCAGGACGCGCACGCTGTGCTGGGTCGGCTTGGTCTTCAGTTCCTTGGAGGTCTTGAGATAGGGCAGCAGGGTAACGTGGACGAACAAGGTGTTGGAAGGCCCAATCTCGCTGTACAGCTGCCGTATGGCTTCCAGAAACGGCAAACCTTCGATGTCGCCGACGGTGCCGCCAATTTCGACCAGCACCACGTCCGGATTGCTGTGATCCACAGCCTTGTAAATGCTTTCCTTGATCTGGTTGGTCAAGTGGGGCACTACCTGGATCGTACCACCCAGATACTTCGCGCCCACCCGTTCCTCGCTGAGCAGATCGGCGTAGATCTGGCCACTGGTTACGCTGCTGAGGTTTGAAAGGTCAGTGCCAATGAACCGTTCGTAATGGCCCAAGTCCAAATCGGTTTCCGCCCCGTCCGCCGTGACGAAGACCTCGCCGTGCTGGTAGGGCGACATGGTGCCCGGATCGATGTTGAGATAGGGATCGAGCTTGAGTGCTGCGACCCGCAGACCGCGGGCTTTCATCAACAGGCCAATGGAAGCGGCGACAACGCCCTTGCCAATGCCGGATACCACGCCGCCGGTAACAAAAATGTATTTCGACACACTCGCTAGTCCTGTTCGCTGGATCCTGTCTGCCATGCCCGTGGCACCGCTGCCCCCCAGATGGCGGGGCAAGCTACGGCGAACGCCAACACGTACTTGCCGTCATGCGACAAACTCACCGACCAGTGATAGAGCTGCTGCTGCCGGGCAATCCGGGCCGCCGCCGCATGCAGCTGCAGTGTCGGCTCCCCCGTTGCCGGGTTGCGCACGATTTCGATGTGCTGCCATGCCACGCCGGACCGCCACAGCCCTGTGCCCAAGACCTTGGCCGCAGCCTCCTTGAGGGCAAACCGACCTGCCAGTGACTGCAAGTCATGTCCGCATTCACGTCGCTCTCTTTCAGTGTACACCCGGGACGGAAATCGGGCCGGATACCGTTTCAGGACACGGCCAAAACGGTCCAGATGGAGCAAGTCCACCCCGGTCCTAAGCATCTCCGGTTCCTACCCCGGGCAATACGTGGCCGCGGCCCACGCCACGGTAGATGAAGCCCAGTTCCTGCATGGCCATGGGATCGTAAATGTTGCGGCCATCGATCAGCACGCGCCGCCGCATGCGGGAGGCCAGGCGCGCCATGTCCAGATGCTGAAATTCGTTCCACTCGGTGCAGACCACCAGGGCGTCCGTCCCCTGGGCCAAGACATAGGGATCGTCCACAGTGACAAGCCGGGGGTTACGCTCACGGGCCCGTGCCATGGCCGCCGGATCGTAGGCCTTGATGCAGGCGCCCCTGGCCTGGAGCCTGTCGATGATATCCAGGGCCGGTGCCTCCCGCAGATCATCGGTACCGGGCTTGAAAGCCAGACCCAGGATACCCAGCGTACATCCGGTCAGGTTGGCGCCCAGGATCGCTTCCAGCTGTTCCAGGACCCAATACCGGGACGCCCGGTTTACGTCCAGCACCGTCTCCAGGAGCCTGGCGTCCACGGCCGTGGCGTGGGCCAAATGATTGAGCGCACTGACATCCTTGGGGAAGCAGCTGCCGCCAAACCCCAAGCCGGCATTCAGGAACTGGCTGCCGATCCGGTTGTCCAGAGACATGCCGCGGGTAACTTCCGTGATATCCACCCTGACCGCCTCACACAAGCGGGCCATGTGATTGACGAAACTGATCCGCATCGCCAGATAGGCGTTGCTGGCGTACTTGATCAGTTCAGCCGTCCGCAGGTCGGTGACCACCATCTCCGCCTCCATGGGACGGTACAGTTCCACAACCTTCGCCGCCGACGCCGGTTCCATGCAGCCCAGCACTATACGGTCCGGATGCATGAAATCCTGCACGGCGGAGCCTTCCCGCAGGAATTCGGGACAGCTCACCACCGCCACCTGGCCCGCGCGGCCGGTCGCAGCAGCCAGCCTGCTTTCTACCCAGTCTCCTGTACCTACCGGTACCGTGCTCTTGTTGACCAATACGACATCCGCACCCACGTGGGCCACGATGCTGGCCAAGGCCGCTTCCACCCGGCGCATATCCGGACGACCACAGTCGTCGGCAGGGGTATCCACACAAACAAACACAAACTCGGCTGTGGACAAAGCCGTGGCATAGTCGGTATGAAAGGAAAGGCGGCCGGCTGCCTGGTTGCGCTGTACGATTTCCTGTAGACCCGGTTCATAGATGGGTACGCGCCCCTGGCGGAGCAGGGCCACCTTGTCGACATCCACGTCAATGCACCGTACCCGGTTGCCCAGATCGGCAAAGCAGGCACCGGTAACCAAGCCCACATAGCCGGCACCGACAATGGCTATCACGGCCATGCGCTGTCAGCTCTCGCAACCGTCAAGGTCCGTTCCCATGGCCAGGTCCGACACAACCGCAGGGCTGCATTCCGGTCACGGTCGTCATGCCCGGGCATGACGGCGCAAGCCTGGCCTCCATATATGCTTGTGCTGACGTCCCGCGGGCCTGCCCCGACCTGACCCCGACAGGGATGAACCAAGACCTTGCACATGGGGTGCCTACAAGCGCTGCCGGCAACCTAGAAAGGCGCTTTGGCCGGGATTTCGGGCATCAGGGCCGGTGTCACCCCTTCGCCCATCAGTTTCTCAATCGCCATGACATGGGCGCAAACGAATGTGAGTTGGAATTCCTCGCAGTCGCACTTCCAACTCTGATCGCTGTACTCTATGATGTGGTTTGAATGTTCTCCCGTAAACCGGCACCTAAATGACTCGATACGTATGCGTTCGTCTCGTTCGTCGTAATACTGTCGGGCCTTTATGATTCGACTCTCGGGGGAGTACATGGGCTGAACACCTCCTTGGATGCCAATTCCATAAGCAAAATGTATCTACACATAGAATAACAGGCTTTGACCGTGCCATGAGTGAATCGGGTACCTCAAAACGGGTACTGCATCGCCCACGGGTGCTGGGCTATCTGCCTGTATCCGGAGTACACTCCGGTGTACCGTGCGCTTCGGTCCCGTTCCGAATTCCCGTCCAACAGGGGATTTTCCGGATCTTCTTGCCTTGTTCTGGCGCAGAAATCTATATAATAGCCTCACAGTCCGCACCCGATCCCGAGGACCACGGCATCATCTGCGTGGACTGCAGTTTGTGTTCGGCATGAGGGGCATGATCAGATCCACATGTTGTGTTGCTTTTCCGGCTTCGCCATCACCGGTGTTGCCGGGAGCAGGGCTTCAGGTGTCAGGAAGATGACTGTCGCCAAGGTCTTCTTCCTGCAGTAGCCTTGAGCCCCAAGGATACCCTGGCAGCCGGACCACCTGCGAGCCTTTGGTGCCTGTTGCCCCTTGCAGAAACTCTTGTCTCATTCAGCCACCTTTGAAGCCAGCCATGTTGCGTACCCTCTTTGACGGCTCTTTCAGACATTTCATCACCTTTGCCCTGATCCTGCTTCTGATCTTGGTGCTCATTCTGCCGCCCATCAGCCTGCCGGAGCGCTTGGGGCTGCCGAACCTGCAGAATATGGTTGCAATCTCGCAGGGCGGTGGCCGTATTGAAGCCGGGGTAGGAGGCATGATCGCGGACACCGCGGGCGTCGCCGTAATCTTTTTCCCCGAGCATGTAACCCAGGGTTTCCAGGTCTCCCTGGGGCGTGTGCCCAACGACCGTCTAGCCAATCTGCCCGTTGCGAACAGAGCCTGGCAATCGGCCGTGGACGCGCTGCAGCCCGCCGGACTGGTACCGCTGGGGGATCTGATCGAGATCAGGGTAGACGAAGCGGCACAGCCAGCTGCCGTCACAGTGCGTGTACCCTTGCCAGAGGATCCTGTCCAACCGGAAACGCTGAAACTGGTGACCTGGCGTGACGAACGCTGGGAAATCCTGCCCAGTACCCTGATCCGCTCCGAAGTGTTGCTGGAAAGTTCGCTCAACACACTGCCGGACAACGTGTTGCTGGTGAAGGACAATACATCGCATCTGGCTACCGTAGCCCTCCTGCTGGAAGGCGATCAGATACCTGCCCCCAGCCAGGCGGCAGCCAACGTGGATTACGTCGGTATCCATTACACCCGGCTGCGCGGCGATGGCGGGCTGGAAGGCAGCATCAATCCCCTGCAATCCGAGACGACGCCCTTCTACCTGGCCATCAGCAATGTCCAGCCCGATGGCGTCGTCCGGTCGGATTTGCTGATCAACATGCTGCTGAGCCCCGGCCAAATCGAGAATCAGATGAATGCCATCCGGGAAGCGGTGGAAACCTACGGCTTCCAGGGAGTCTTCCTGGATTATCGGGGACTTTCCCTGCAACCGGGTGCCGGCCCGCAGTTCACGGCGTTCGTACAACGTCTCAAGGCGGAACTGCAGGCTCTGGACCGTTCCCTGGCGGTCCGGGTGGAAATGCCCCGCCCCATCTCGGCCGAGGCTTGGGACACGTTGGGTTACGAGTGGACGGAACTGGGCCAAACCGCGGATTCCCTGGTCATTCCGACCCCCATCAATCCCGAGAACTACCGGCCGGGCGCCTATCCTTTCGAATCCCTGCTGCAGTTTGCCGCGGGGCGTATAGAGCGCCATAAACTGGCCATCGCCCTTGTCCCCAATTCGGTGGCGCGTATCAACAACACATTCGTGCTGCGTCCTTTCACCGAGGCGGTGTCGGGCATGATGGGGAAGCTGGAGTTGCAGTCAGCGGACAGTGCGCTGCTGATGCGGATGAACCGGGACCACCTGCGATCAGCTCCGGTCTACGATCCGGTGCTGTACCAGTTTCGGTATGCAATCTTCGGCACCGACAACATGTCGTATGAGGTACACGTCAGCGATGCGGCTTCCCTGCGTTACCAACTCGGTACCTTGTGGCGCTACAACATTCCCCACGTCGTGCTGGACTTGACAGGCTACGTTGACGTGGATCCGAACGTCTGGACGGCTCTGTCCGATTTCAAGAGTGCCCGGATCGGGGATGACCTGCTGCCGACGGAATACAAGATCCAGTATGAAATTGCGCAGGATGGCGAACGCAAAGCCAGCCTGGCAGCCCCTTTCCTGGAAACGGACAGGCGTTTTCCCCTGGAGGCCAGTGGCACCTACCTGGTGGAAGCCACCATGTTTATTGACGGTACGCTGCAGGAGAGCTTGCAAGATACCGGCGAGATTCAGGCCAGCCTGGTAGCGCCGCGGGCCGTTCAGTCCCCCAACGACCCGGTTGCCACCGAACCGCTGCTGGTGCCTGGTCCCGATTCCAACCTGGTCGCCCGCAACGGCCCGGGCAACAGCAATCCCCAAACCGAAGTCCTGGTCAAAGGCCAGCCCTATGACATTGTGGGACGCAACAACGACACCACCTGGATTCAGATTGAGGATGAGCGCGGTCCCGTGGGCTGGGTTACTGTCATTGAGGCCAGCGCCTTCATTCAGAATCCGGAACGCATCCAGGAATTGCCGGTTACCGCACTCCGACAGGCGGCTCTCGTCAACACGCCCTCCGCCCCCGCGGGCACCGCTACGCCCTCCCACCTCTGGGGTTATGGCGTTCAGGCTCACCTGCTGGGCGTCGATGCGGAGCAGGCGCTCCTTCTCACCCAACAGCTGGGCTTCAACTGGGTGAAGCAACAAATTCGGTGGCAGGATTTTGCAGAGACCGCCAACATCACAGACTGGAGTTCGATAGATCCGGTTGTAGGGGTAGCCGACAGACGCAATATTTCGCTGCTCTTCAGCGTGCTGGCCGCACCTGACTGGGCACGGGAACCCAACTTTGACGCGTCGGTCGTAGGACCACCAGCCGATCCTGCGACTTTTGCCCGCTTTCTGAGCCAAATGGCCAGTCGGTATTGTGGCCGTGCGGTCAAGGCCATTGAAATCTGGAATGAACAGAACCTCCACTACGAGTGGGGCAATTTGCCCCTGAGTCCGGCAGACTATGTGCGCATGTTGCGCCTGGCATCCGAAAGCATCAGGCGGGAATGCCCATCCATGCTGGTCATCAGCGGTGCTTTGACACCTGCGGGAAACAACGGGGCACCCACGTCCAGAGGCGGGACCTCAGCCGTGGACGACGTGGAATACTTGCGCCAGATGCTGCAACAGGGTGCGTTGAACTACGTTGATGCCGTGGGCGCCCATCCAAGCGGGTACAACGTTCCACCCTATGCCACGCTCGAGAATTACTGCCAAATCCTCACACAGACCGGAAACGCCAATTTTGGCTCCGGCTGCGAAAGGAACAGTCCACACCGTTCTTTCAGTTTCCAGAGCACCATGCTCAGCTATCGTGAGCTGGTAGCACAATACGATGCATCCAAACCCATTTGGCCTACCGAATTTGGCTGGGCGGTATCGGCGGTCCCTTACGCAAACTATGGCTACGCGCTGGACAACACCTATCAGGAACAGGCTGAATGGACGGTGCAGGCCTACACTATGATGAAAGAGTGGGGATGGGTAGCCGCACCCATTCTCTGGAATCTCAATTTCCGTGTCATTGCCCCCGGTACCGAAAGAGAACAATGGGGCATCGTAAATACCGACTGGACCCCCCTGCCGGTCTATGATGCGCTGAAAGCCATGCCCAAATAGCCTCGACCGACCTTACACTATGCTTGCTCTCGTCACACTAGCTCGTTTTGCCAGGAAGGTACAATCTCCTATCATGCACAATTACCGTTTTCCCGCCCACTGGGGCTTTCTGATCGTCCTGACCTGCACTGTACTGGTGTTGGCCGGTTGCAGTCCGCCACCGGCAGCACCCGCGGCGGTAGAGGAGCCGTCTCCCACTGCGGTGCCACCGACGGCTACGCCCATCCCCACGCCCACACCCATCGCGGCGCAGGCTACCACTCTCTTCGACATCCAGGCAGTAACGGGACCCGGGTACAATTTCCCCCTTGTGACCCGGGTACCCGCCGGGACAGCCGTTTCCCTCGTTGGCCGCAACGCCAATGGCGCCTGGCTGCAGGCGGATCTGAATGGCACCCCCGCCTGGATTGCCCACTGGGCCCTGGCATATGGCGGGGAAGCCGGTTCGATACCCGAAGTCCAGGCCGATTTCGGCTATCCCCAGGACTTGCGGAGGGAAGTACAGCCTGGCTCTCCACCTCCCATCACGTTCGGCTATGGTTTGCAGGCACACATGATCGGCACCAATATCGAGCAGATCATGTTCGCGGTACGCGATTTGGACTTCAATTGGCTGAAGCAACAGGTCCGCTGGAACATCACCGAATCGGAACCGGAGCGCTACCATTGGCGGGAACTGGACCTGATTGTAGAACGGGCGACCTACAGTGACGTCAGCCTACTGTTCAGTGTAGTGACTACACCCAACTGGGCCCGTGAAGTCAATTTCGACAGCACTGTGGACGGTCCCCCTGCCGATCCCCAAACGCTGGCCCGCTTCATGGGTGCACTGGCCTCCCGGTACTGCGGCACGTCGCTCAAGGCCATTGAGGTCTGGAACGAGCAGAATCTCCATTACGAATGGGGCAACAAGCCTCTGGTGGCCGCGGACTATGTAACTCTCCTCATCCCTTCGGCCGCCGCCATACGTCAGGCATGTCCCTCCATGTACATCATCAGCGGTGCGCTCACGCCGGCAGGCAACGTGCCCAACCTGGCAGTGGATGACTTCATCTATCTGGAAGAAATGCTCAAGGCCGGCGTAGCCAATTACGTGGATGCCATCGGCTCCCATCCCAGCGGCTACAACGTGCCTGCCCAGACGGTCTGGCAGGATGCCTGTGCCGCCATTGTGCAGTCAGGCAACACCTTCAACGGAGCCTGCGACAATCCGCATCATTCATGGAGTTTCCGTTCCACGATGGAAGGTTACCACTCCCTGGCCCAGCAGTACGGCGTAGAGCTGCCGATTTGGCCCACCGAGTTTGGCTGGGCTGCCGGGGGGGCGTATCACGAGGCCTATGGCTACGCCAATGACAACGATTTTGCCGAGCAGGCCCTCTGGACCCGGCAAGCTTTCGAGCTGATGCAGACCTGGGGCTGGGTCGGGCCGGCCATCCTGTGGAACCTGAATTTCCGTGTCATTGCCGACCAGACGGAACGGGCCCAGTGGGGCATAGTCAGCAATGACTGGTCTCCCTTGCCCGTATATGACGAACTGAAAGCGATGCCCAAATGAGCACCGTGTTCAGGTCGGCGGTGTGATTAGGTTGAAGAGAATCCAGATCCCGGCTTCCAGGGCTTCCAGGGCCAGGCCCAACAGGTCCTCACCCGCGAGGACCGCCTGGGCATAGGCTTGGGGCAAGTCGGTTGTGACGCGTTGCGCGAGCAGGGCACCGCACAACGCGCACAGCAGTATGATCAGAAATACGACGCGCAGCCAGCGATAGGAAAGGGCGGGATGCACCTCGTAGGCGCGGGATTGTCCCATTCTGGTTCCCCGGCTCAGGGACACACGAGCAAACCTTGTAGTATGATATGCTCCAGACTGTACAGGGATGATATCATAAAGAACAATGCGGGTGAGTAGCTCAGCTGGTTAGAGCGCACGGTTCACATCCGTGAGGCCGGGGGTTCAAGTCCCTCCTCGCCCACCTGCAGATCGTCCCGACATGTACACCTGTCCCGCAGCTTCATGTGCCGCAGCACCATCCAGGGGCTTGGTGGAGCAGGGGACATGCAGTCACTTGTGATACAACAGCACGAATCCTATGGCGCCGACATCGCAGCAGTATGCCGAACTGTCCCACTTGCTGGATCAGTTCGGCAATTCCGCCATCAGTTTGGCTCGGCTCGAGGAGATTTGTGCCCAGACCGGCCTGGATCTGTACCTGGAGGACAAGCTCTTCGTCTGGCTCATGGACGCCCTGCATGAGCGGGGCATACTGCTGTCCGATGCGGACGAACCGGAGGCGGCTGCGGGCAACGCTGCCGTCGAGGACATCCAGCAGGACATTGAAGCCATTGTGTCTCTCCAGGAAAACGAAGAGGACCGGCTGCTCAACGAGACCGAAACCAAGCAGCTCCTGATCGCCGTCAAGGAAGGCATGGCGGCCATGGAGGCCTTGGCGAACGATCCGGATCCGAACCGGCAGGAAGAGCTGGAGCTGCTGGTCCAGAAGAAAACCGCAGCCGAAACCACGTTGCTCACACGCAACCGCGGTCTCGTCAAGAGCATCAGTCTGCAGTTCCAGTCTTCCTTGCATTCCCTGACCATGCATGATTTGGAGCAGGAAGGCAACATGGGTTTCCTGCGGGCCATCAGCAAGTTTGACCTCAGCCGTACCACACGGCTGTCCACCTATGCCGTATACTGGATTCGGCAAGCCATTCAGCAGGCCATCGCCAGCCAGGATCTCACGATCCGCCTGCCCGTACACAAGCGCAACGAGATCCGGCAGTACTGGGCGGCGGTGGAGGAGCTCCGGGACGCCGCAGGCCGGGAACCCACGATCCGCGAGATCGCCCTGAAACTGCTGGCCGGCAATGAAGAACACCAGGACCAGGTAGCCCGTCTGCAAGACCAGAACCAGGAAGTGCAGCCACTGGATCGGGAAGTGCTGCACCGCATGGAAGAACATGTGAAACAGCTCCAGTCATATCGCCGGCAATACCCCACCAGCCTGGATCAGTACATGGATGTAGACGAACCGGATCGCTACGAAATCCTGACGGACGAGAACGTGCTCTCACCCGAGAACATGATGCTCAAGAAAGATTTGATTGGCAACGTGGAGGAACTGGTATCAGGTCTGAAAGAGCCGGAACAGACGGTGATGCGGCTGCGCTTCGGTTTTGGGGGACGGCGCCCCCTCAAGTATTCGGAAATCGCGGCGGCACTCAATCAGGATGCGGCCATGCTGGATCTGAACAGCCTCCAGCCCTATACGGGTCCCAAAGTGAAGAACATCGAGGCCCAGGCACGCCGGTCCCTGTACCGGCAACCAAGAGCAAATCATCTGACCCCGGACGCATAGTGGGATGGGGCCGCCGGTGTTTGTCCCGGCGACAGCCCATTGGCTGCCGGCATGACCTGCAGGCTTCTGTTGTCACACTTGCCTTCCTGCCGTCCGGTCCTTGCACACCAGACAACGAGGCTCGCGTATGCGCTATATTCAGCTGGGCACGACGGATCTGCAGGTATCTGTCCTGGCCTTGGGTTGCTGGCCCTTCATGGGAGGCGACGTCTGGGGGCAGCAGAAACTGGAAGATTCACTGGCTACGGTAGATGCCGCCCTGGCGGCAGGCATCAATATCTTTGACACGGCCATTGGCTATGGCAACGGGGAATCGGAACGGGTGCTGGGCCAGGCCTTGCGGGGACGGCGCCAGGAAGCCATCATCGCCACCAAGCTGGGAGGCGTACAGACTCATCCGGACCAGATCCGCCAGACCTGCCAGGCCAGTTTGGCGAATCTCCAGACCGACTACATCGATCTGTACCAGATCCACTGGCCCTGCTGGTACATACCGGCTGCGGACACCGTGGGTGCGCTGCAGGAGCTGCAGACACTGGGCTGGATTCGGCATTTTGCCGTCTGCAACTACGGCCCGCAGGACTTCACGGCTATTGCGGATCTGGCCACTATCCCTTCCAACCAGCTCCCCTACAGCCTGTTGTGGCGTGCTATAGAGCACCGGATCCAGTCTCTGTGCCTGGAACGCAAAGTCGGCATCGTCTGTTACAGTCCGCTCATGCAGGGCCTGTTGACCGGCCGCTACGCAACGATGGACGAGGTACCCGCCGGTCTTGCCCGGACACGCCTGTACGACCGGGATCGGGTCCAGGCAGAGCACCATGATCCAGGGTGTGAGAATTTGGTCATGGACGTTCTGGGGGACATCAGGAACATTGCCGCTGATCTGGGTCTCTCCATGGCCACCCTGTCTCTGGCCTGGGTCCTGCAGCAGCCTGGCGTAGCCACCGTTCTGGTAGGAGCCCGCACCCCCAGCGAACTGGCCTGGAATCTTCCGGCGCTGGATACCTGTATTCCGGCCGACGCCCTGGCGGCTCTGGATCGGGTGACGCAACCTGTCAAGGACTATGTGGGTACCAACCCCGACATGTGGTTCAGCCAAAGCCGCATGCGCTAGCCTGCCTTGGCCGTCGCTACCGGGCACGATACGGGGGCACGCAATCCCGGCACCATAAAAAAACTGATGACGCGTTGTCGGGGACAGGCAAAGCTGACGGCAACGCGTCGACAGCACGCTTGCTCTGTCGGTCTTGTCTCGTCCGTCAGGAGACAACCACCAGACCGGGAAACACACCCGCCACCGTCTCAGCGGGCGAGTTCGTGCAAGAGGCGATAATACGCGGTCTGACTGCGCCGGAAACTGCTCAGCCGGAAAAACTCGTTGGGCGAATGGGCCTGTTCGTCAGGCAGGCCGAATCCGAAGTTGACCGTGTATACCCCCAAGTGCTCCAGAAAGTCACCGCAGATGGGGATGCTGCCTCCGGCACGGGTAAAATACGGTTCCCGTCCATACAGATCCGTCAACACGGTGCAGGCAGCCTCGTTGCCCCAATGTTCGCGGGGAATTACATAGGGCTTGCCATTCATGGTCAGGAATTCAACATCCACGTCCACGCTGTCCGGCACGTGCATCTCGATATGGCGCTGCAGCCGACGCCGGATGCTGTCAGGATGCTGTTGTGCGACCAGCCGACAGGTGATTTTGGCATGGGCCATACTCGGCAATACGGTCTTAATGCCCTCCTGCTGGAAGCCGCCCCAGATGCCGTTTATCTCCAGAGTAGGACGATGCCAGGTACGTTCCCGGGTGGAGTAACCGTCCTCGCCATAGACCGCGGCGATCCCCAGCTCCGCCCTGAATTCGTCTTCACCGAAAGGAACCTGGGCGGTAGCACTGCGCTCGGTGTCTGTCATCGGTACCACTTCGTCATAGAAGCCGGCAACCGCTACCGAGCCATCAGGCTTGTGCATACCGGCCAGCAGATCGGCCAGGACGTGGATGGGATTGTGGACGGCACCTCCGTAGCTGCCTGAATGCAGGTCCCGGGACGGGCCCCGGACATTGACCTGAATGCCGCAGACCCCGCGCAGGGACAAGGTCAGGGACGGTGTATCTTCACTCCACTGGCCCCCATCAGAACTGATCGCGAGATCGCTGGCGAAACAATCCTTTTCGCGCGCCAGGAAGTCACTGATCTGGGGACTGCCGATTTCCTCCTGGCCCTCGAAGCAGAATTTCACGTTGACCGGCAACTTGCCTTCCACCTGCAGCATGCTTTCCAGGGCGACCATCGGTGCCAGCATGTTGCCCTTGCTGTCCGATGCCCCCCGGGCCACCACCTTGTTACCATCCAGCCAAGGGGTAAAGGGGGGCTGGTGCCAGAGCTCCAGGGGGTCTACGGGCTGGACGTCGAAATGGCCATAAATCAGAATGACAGGCTGCTCACCGGCGTGCAGCCAATCGCCGTATACCACGGGATGTCCACCTGTTTCCATAACCCGGACGTGCTCCATGCCTGCCTGCTGCAGGCGGGCGACCACCCATTCTGCCGCCCGGCGTACGTCACCGGCATGTTCCGGCAACGCGGAAATGCTGGGTATGCGCACAAATTCCAGGAGATCTGCCCTGTAGCGTTCCTGCTGCGCATCTGCATGCTGCTCATAACTCATGGTGATTTTCCCTGCCCTCTCCGATCCAGGCGGTGGGTCCCGCCTGCGGAACCCCGGAATTCTTTTACCCTAACATCACGGGCTGTGCCCGGAAAAGGCGGGCGCTGTCCAATGTGAACAGCGCCCGCGGATGTTGCCGGATTGCAAGCTGCTTTATTTGGTTATTTGGGAATGGCCTTCAGGGCGTCATACACCGGCAAGGGCGACCAATCAGCGCGGACAATCCCCCACTGCGCGCGCTCCGTCCGGTCCGCCACTACGCGGAAATTCAGGTTCCACAGGAAGGCAGGGCCCGCCCAGGACCAGTTCGACATCATTCTGTACGCTTCTACTGTCCAGGCCGCCTGTTCCTGAAAACTGTTGTCATCGGCGTAGCCGTAGGCATCATGGTACCGGCCGCCAGCCGCCCAGCCGAATTCGGTCGGTACGATCTTGAGGTGTCCGGCACCTGCCGCCACGGCGATTTGGTGGTACCCCTCCATGGTGGAGCGGAAACTCCAGGAATGGTGGGGCGTGTCACAGGCCCCGTTGAAGGAATTGCCCGTAGTCTGGATGGTTTGGCACGCCTCCTGCCAGGTAACGTGGGGAGGCACGTTGTAACCGCTCGGATGCGCGCCAATGGCATCCACGTGACCGGCCATGCCCGCCGCCAGCATCTGGCGCAGGTACGTGAAGTCGTCTACTGCCAGATTGCCGTTGTTGCCGGCCGGGGTCAGGGCCCCGGAAATGACGAACATGGAGGGACAGGCCTGTTTGATGGCTGCCGAGGCTACACTGAGCAGGGCAACGTAGTCTGCCGCAACGAGCGGACGGTTGCCCCATTCATAATGCAGATTCTGTTCGTTCCACACCTCGATGGCCTTCAGGGAAGTACCGCAATAGCGGCCTGCCAAATCCCCGATATAGGAAGCGAAAGTATTGTTGTTGACGGGTGGACCATGCTCGACGGCGCCCGCTTCACGGGCCCACCCTGGGGCCGCCACGACACTGAACAGCAGATTGACGTTGGAGTGACCGGCGCGCTGCACCAGATCGTCCAGTTCACCCCACTGGCGATTGCCCTGGCTGGGTTCCATGTGTTCCCAGCGTACCTGCTGCTTCACCCAGGTAAAGCCCAGATCGTTCACATGCCGGAGTACAGGCTGGGCATTGTGACTGCCCAGGGCATGGGCCTGGATCCCGTAGGCAAAGTCAAGGGTCGCGGTGGAGGGAGCCGCGGGTGGCGCCGCAGGTGGTGGCGCCGCAGGTGGTGGCGCCGCGGCTGCACTCACAGACTGCCAGCGCAAGGCAAGGGAAGCCTGTCGCGCTCTGTCATAGTACTCCACACGCACGCGATGGACACCGGCGCTCAGGGCCACGTCGGCAAAATAGGTGGTAGCAGCCTGATCTTGCCAAGCGGCCTTGACCAATCTGTCATCCACGAACAGCTGCATGCCATCATCCACGATGACGGTAAACCGGTACGTGCCTTCAGTAAAGGTGAAGTCACCCTGGAAGCGCGCACTAAAACCATCGGCGTTCACCCCGGTACCGGGAGATCCCAGTCCCCAGTCATGGCTCAGGGGGGCGGCTGACACTTGGGTCAGAACCGGTGTCCCCTGCAGTTCCATGTTGTTGTAGAAGGTTGCGGTAAAGGCATTGGCCGAGGCGTCCGGTATGTTGGTGGGCGGGGCAACAGGTGGTGCGGGAGCCGGGGCTGGCTGTGGTGTCGTACCGCCTGCCGGAATGGTCAGGACCTGGCCTACCGACAGCAAGTTCGGACTCGTGATGCCGTTGGCCCGGATCAGGGCATCGACAGAGACACCATGGGTCAGGGCAATCCGGAACAGATTGTCACCACCCTTGACCGTATAGGTCAGAGCCTGGGACGGGGGCGCTGCAATGGGCTGGGACGTGGTCCCGGCTGCGGGAATGCACAGGACCTGTCCAATCTGCAGCAGATTGATGTTGGCGATGCCGTTGGCGTTGGCAATCGCCGACACCGACACCCCATAATGACTGGCGATAGCCAGGAGACCTTCACCCGCACTGACAACGTGGTTGGAGGCACATGACGTTCCCTGGTTTGCTGTCGCCGGAGTTTCTGTCGCCGGAGAGGGTGCAGGGATACGCAATACCTGGCCGACATAGATGAGGTTCGGGTTGTCCAGGTTGTTGAGGGCCTGGATAGCCTCCACAGTAGTACCGTAGCGTGTGGCAATGGCCAGCATCGCGTCTCCGGTCGTCACTACGTGCTGGGTTATGCCCTGGCTCTGATTGACCGTACGGGCTTCGACCTGACGCACTGTCAGGAGTGACAGGCCCAGCAACAGGACGATACACAGGATGCGCCAGGGAATTCTGTAACGCAGTAAAACATCAGCCATACCATTCACCTCTTCCTTGACATCCGGCTGATCCGTGGACAACACCCGGTGGGAAACTGTCCTGAACTTGGGGTTGCTTGAACTGTATCTGGTTCCCGGTCCCGGGCGGATCCGGCTATCTTGAGACAACACGGAGCCCAAGTGCGGCAAGCCCCCTTGTCTGTATTAGACGATCCAGTGAGGATTTCGTTGCGGTCCCGGCTTCCCGCCGGGACTTTTCCCGCCACCGCCTTTTTTCGGTATGATGGTCAACGCCTGTCTCTCTTTGCTTGCTGTTCTGTCTATGCACATCACCGCCATTGAAACCGTCGTCGTGAACGCCCAGATGCGGAATTGGGTTTTCGTGAAAGTAGAAACCAGCCAGCCCGGCCTCTACGGGTGGGGTGAGGCTTCCCTGGAGTGGAAAACCCGCAGTGTCGTGGGTGCCGTTGAGGATTTTGCCCCCATGCTGCTGGGTGAGGATCCGCGCCGCATCGAATTCCTGTACCAGAAAATGTACCGGCAATCCTTCTGGCGCCTGGGCGTCATTGGCATGTCCGCCCTGTCCGGGATCGAACAGGCCTTGTGGGATATCAAGGGCAAGGATCTGGGACAGCCTGTTTACCAGTTGCTGGGAGGCCGGGTGCGGGATCGGGTGCGCATGTACACGCATCTGGGCGGGGGCGACATGCATGCAGTCTACGCTACCCAGCACCAGGCAGACGCAGCGGAGGCCTTTGCCGCCAAAGCCCAGGAAGTGGTGGCCCGTGGCTACACCGCGGTCAAGGTACTGCTGACGCCCTTCACCGAATCCCTGAATCCCCTCCGGGATTACGATCAGGCGGCCCACACCATGGCCGTTATCCGCCAGGCGGTGGGGGACGACGTAGACATCATGGTGGATTGCCACGGGCGGCATTTCCCCGCCAACGCCCTGGAGTTCTGCCGGGCGCTCGCGCCGAGTCGGCCGCTGTTCATTGAAGAACCGGTACCCCCGGAGAACGTGGAAGCCATGGCCCAGGTCAGGGCAGCCAGCCCTGTGCCCATTGCCACCGGCGAACGCCTCACCTCACGCTTTGGATTCCGTGAGGTGTTCAAGCTGCATGCCTGCCACATCATTCAGCCGGACCTGTGTCACTGTGGCGGTCTCTGGGAAGCCAAAAAAATCGCGGCGATGGCCGAAACCTGCTACATGGGGGTCGCGCCCCACAATCCTTTGGGCCCCGTGGCCAACGCCGCAGCCTTGCACTTCGCCCTGAGTACACCCAATTTCCTGATCCAGGAAGACATGCTGACAGACGTGCCCTGGCGCTGGGACGTAGTACAGCATGATCTGGAAACGCAGGACGGCTACTGGTTACCGGTAGATACGCCCGGTCTGGGTATCGAAGTCAACGAGGCCGAAGCTGCCAAATATCCCTTCCAGCAGGAAGTTCTGGCCCAGTTGGATGCCCGGGCCCCGGATGGTGCTGTTCTGGACTGGTAGCATCATGCCGTCTTCAGGTTTATGTCAACTGAATCCGGGTTTGTACCCGGAGCGGCAGTGGACAGCGGGATTGTGCTGTCGGCTGCTTACAGCTCCCAGTATTCAAATTCACGCCAGTCCAGCTGCGGGCGCCATCCCAACTGGCGTTCCGCTTTGCGGATGTCGAATACACTGGCATAGGGGTTGGCCCGGTAATATTCCCTGTCCCTGACCGGAGGACAAGTGCCAAACAGCGTCTGCATTACCTGTAGCGTAGGTACCGAGAAAAAGGTGTCGCGCGCCGACAGGAAAAAGGTTTCAAAGGACGTTGCCGCATCGGGCGCAAAGGAGTAGCGTACAGCAGCTGCACAGGCACGCGCCACGTCGCGCACGGCGATGTAGGCACCCAGCCAATCCTTGGCGTCCACATGGGCCAAATCGGTTCCATGACGGGCCTGGTCCACAATCCGCCGGGCGGTTGCGGCGGTACGCTGCAGCCATACGGCCGTGTAGCGGAGCGAAACAACCTGCAAGCCGAACACTGCGGCGTAGTTGGCCCCGATCCGTTCCCCCAGATACTTGGACAGGCTGTAGGTCTCATGGGGCCGCAGTTCATGTTGCTCGTCAATGGGCAGGTACCGTGGCACCAGCCTGACGTGATGTATGCCCAGTCCGGTACTTGACTCGCTGCATCCGTATACAACGCGTGATATCCCCACTAGGCGTGCCGCTTCAAACACGTTGTACGACATGGTAGTATTCCGGCTCATGATCTCTTCGGGCGCATGCCCGCCGAACGGATCCGGGATGGCAGCCAGATGGATGAGCTGGTCACAGTTCGCCACTGCCCGGCACGTGTCCTGCAGCACAGTCAGATCTACCTGGTGGAACGGCAAGTCCTGACCCGGAGGCACTATATCCAAACTCAGGGCTTCATGGCCTTCCTGCCGCAGTTCGTCACAGACGTAACGGCCAATGGCACCGCTCCCCCCGGTTACACCAATACGCATGGGCTGCCTCCCTGGATGGCCCCAATACACGTAATCCCAAGTAGCCATAGTGCCATATCTGTGTGTTGTTGCGAACCTGACGTCTGCCACGCGTAACATGGAACAGGCAGGTTTGGGTTGCGGGCACAGACCAATCTGATTGTCACGAGCTGCCTGGAGAGCAACCCGCAAGGCGTACCGGATGCTTCACAGCACACGGATCATTTGGGGCGTGTCCTTGTATTTCCGCTTCCCGTCGGGGAACCCGGCACCCGCCAAGAACCGCTTGTAGGCCTCAGTCAAGTGCTTCAGGGTAGAGCGCACAGTATGGGCATACAGTTCACTCAACCAGGGCAATGCCCGCTTAATCTGCATGTAAAGATTGCATAGGGACATGAACGTGACGGATGGCTTGTCGGTCTTGCCCTCCTTATAGTCTCGATACTGCTGTTTGCAGATGGCCAGGGCTTCATGCCATACGCGCCGGCCAGCCCCGGCGGTCCGCAGCATTTGGTCATGCTGGGCCCCTGCTCCCCGGATGTACCCGCAAGGTAAGGCCCCGATGGATCATCGTCGCTTCACTGTGCATGCCCTATTTGTAGCCTGCCTACCACTGTCTGCACTGCCCGGTGTGGAACCGTATATAGTCCCCCAAAAATACAACATGGGTACCGACAGAGGCACCAGAATGCGGAAAAAGATCCACAGGGAATTGGCACCACCGATCTTGGCCCCCTCATCGAATTCGCGGGGTATCGTCAGGAAAAACTGGCGAAACAGGAATATGGCAAAGGCTCCGCCGCCAAACCAGGGCGGAATATACAGGGAGCGCAACTGATCCAGCCAGCCCAGCTTGAACAGAAGAAATGATGGGAAGTGAAGGAAATCACTCGATCTACCATCTTTCGTCCTGTTCAAATTCGTAAATACCCAAGAGCGTGACAGGCGCAATTGCCAATAGGTGAGAATCAGCAGAATGAGGCAAAAGGATCAGGCCAAGGCTGAGGCGTATCCCATTTCCCAGTAGTCGAAGGCATGGTTGTACAGGTTGAGAACATAGAACAGGGTGGAGTAGGCAGGTCCGCCCGTCGGCCTTGTTTGTCCTGCACCACTGGTCGCCACAAACGCCAAGGGAAACATTTGCATGGCCCCAATCAAACCCAGCACCAGATTGCAAAACATGGAGGGGGAAAGTGGCGGAATCGTGATCTTCCAAAACTTGGCCTGCTGGCCGGCGCCATCGATTTCAGCGGATTCGTACAGTTCATTGGGAATGTTCTGCATCATTGGGAATGTTCTGCAGGCCGGCCAGGAAGATCAGCATGGCACCACCCCCAATCGATCCCCACAGACTGATGATCAGGGAAGGCTTGGACCATTGAATATCATCCAGCCAGCGGGGACCATCCAGCCCCAGAACGGAAAGCAGATAATTGGCCAGACCAACATTGGGCTGTAATATCCACAACCACAGGAAGGCCATAGCCACGATGGGCGTGATTGAGGGCAGAAAGTAGACAGCCCGAAAAAAGGTGTGCCCCATGATCCTCTGGTTGAGCAGCAAGGCACAGGTCAGGGACCCCACAATGGACACGGGCACGAAGATGGCGGCGTAATAGATCGTGTTCCACAATGAACGCCAGAACAGATCGTCCTGGAACATCCGGCCATAATTGGCTAATCCAATCAGCTCCGGTGGTGTAATGATTTTGTAGATGGTCAGACTGAGGTAGATGGAAACCAGCATCGGACCTGCAGCAAATACCGCAAAGCCAACCAGCCAGGGCGCAATATACAGCTATCCCTCAATG
This sequence comes from Caldilineaceae bacterium, assembly GCA_965200385.1. GTDB lineage: Bacteria > Chloroflexota > Anaerolineae > Caldilineales > Caldilineaceae > Bin34. Next base: position 1,058,172 of record OZ241342.1, on the reverse strand, counting down.
GCCTCACGCCTGGCTATGGGCTCCATCCTCCTGAAACATATTGTCCTTTAGGCAATATGCATTAGGTTGACGGTCTTGGCAAATGATGAAATTGCGCCAATCCGGACAGTCATTTTGGGTGGAGTCCCCATCACAGGGACATTCCTTTACAATGAGTGATCGATACCTCCAGGCTGCATTGTCTCGGCAGTTTGACCATAAACAGGAGAAGTAGGCATGGCCCACAAACCTTTGCGCACCGGCATCATTGGTGGCGGCATGATTGCACAGGTAATGCACATTCCCTATTTGCGTTCCCTGCCTGCTTTGTTCACCATTGAGGCGCTCTGTGATCTCTCCATGCAGACGACCCAGGCCCTGGCCAGGAAGTATGCTATTCCACGGACCTTCCAGGATACAGGCGTGATGATGGAAAGTGTGGACCTGGATGCCGTGCTGATTCTGACGCCATACCACTACACACCCACCATGCAGGCGCTCCAGGCCGGGGTACATGTTTTTGTGGAAAAACCCCTGTGCGTCAATCCCGACGAGGGAGCGGAAATGGTGGCAACCGCCCGGTCCCAGGGTGTGATCGGACAAGTGGGCTACCACAAACCCTATGATCCCGGATATGTCATGGGAGCGGCCATGATACAAGCCCTGCCCACCCTGAACATGGCGACCATGCACATCGCTCACGGCCCCAATGAGCCCTTCCTGGAGCATCATGACATCTTGCGTTTTCAGGACGCTGACTCCAGTCAACTGCAAGCAGTGCGCCATGACATGCACCAAGCTATGACCAAAGCTATCGGTACACAGCCGCCGCACCTGACGCAGGCGTTTGGCAGCTTGCTGGGCGGCGGCTGTCACCAGCTGTCGATTATGCGGGGATGCCTGGGCCGGGTGCAGGAAGTGCTCAGCACCGAAGTGTGGAATGAGGGCCGGTCACTGGCCTCGGTGCTGCAGTTTGACAGAGGTGTCCGATGCATCTTCTCGTCCGTTTTCATGCCTGATATCCGATTGTTTTGCGAAACCTTCACCGCGTACAGCCATGGTGAATCGATCGCCATACAATTCCCTTCGCCTTTCCTGAACAACGCCGTGACTACCGTAACCCGTTGTGGCATGGATCAGGGCCGTTTCGTTGAAACCGCATATACAGCCAATTACACTGAAGCCTTCCGCAATGAACTTGTGCACTTTCACCAGTGCATTGTCACCGGCCAGACGCCCCGCACCCCACTGGAGCATGGGGCAGAAGACACCCAGGTTCTGATAGAGATCATCCGCCGTTCACCGGATTTCGTCTGACCCGGCAGCTGCCAGCCGCCCTCCCCGCAAACGGGTTCGCCATGACTGATGTCCTGTCGTATACTGAAAACCAATGCCCGGAAGCAGCAGAGACTATACCTGCCAATGCAGGAAACCCGGCAACTCCTGGAGGTCACCCTGTGGAAAACCTGCGTGCTGAAAGAGATGGCCTGATCGACGGCATGCCGCGCGATGCGCGCGGCTTCTGGCAGCCTGAGCGCGGCACAGCGCCGCCCAACCCGCTGTTCGCGTGGCCACCCAACCTGCTCCAGATAGGGAAATGGCTCTACCATTATCTGTTTCCCTGGAACCTTATCTACATGGGGATTGCCACCCTGACCTGGCTCTATCTACAACCCGATCTCGCGCGTGCGGTCCATTTTCGTCCCGACTGGATCCTCGAAATCTACGTGCGCAATCAGGTGATGCTGATCGTGATCGTGAGTGCCTGGCACTTTCACCTCTGGGTCTCCAAGTCCCAGGGCTTTCAGTTCAAGTACACCGCGGACTGGATGGCTGTCGGCAAACGCCAGTTTCTCTGGAACCATCAGCTTCGTGACAACATCTTCTGGAGCTGCGTCAGTGGCGGCACCATCTGGACTGCCTACGAGGTACTGATGCTGTGGGCCTATGCCAACGAGATCATTCCCTATGTCGATCCGCGTCAGCAACCGGTCTACTTCGTCCTTATTCTTTGTGCTGTCCCGCTTTGGCGCCTGTTCCACTTTTATTGGGTGCACCGTCTCCTGCATTGGCCGCCTCTCTACAAGGCCGGACACTATCTCCATCACAAGAACATCAACATCGGGCCCTGGTCCGGTTTGGCCATGCATCCACTGGAACATATCCTCTACTACAGCTGTATCCTGATTCACTGGGTCGTGCCTTCCCATCCTGTCCATATGCTGATGAATGCCCAGCATGCCTCGTTTACCCCGGCCCAGGGTCATGTCGGGTTCGAGAACGTAGTGGTCAACGGCAAGACCAAAATCCCGGCCGGTTCCTATTTCCACCAGCTGCATCACCGCTATTTCGAATGCAATTACGGTGAGCCGGACATTCCCTTTGACCAGTGGTTCGGTACCAGCCACGACGGGTCACCTGAAGCGCATGCCGCCATGCGCGCGAAGCGGCGGACCGTACACCACGTTTAACCCTGCCCGACGGCAGGACCGGCTGGCTGGAGCGCAGATACAGGCAGGGCTGTATTGAATCTTCCCGGTCGACCGAACAGTCATATACAGAATCATGAGGCCAACGCCCCATTGGCTTGGCCTTGGCACAGACCACCAACGTCGTGTTGCAGACACGCAGCCAAGGATACCGTGGCCTGTAGCTCGGCTACCGGAAATCCTGTTCCCATCACCGGATGGGCGGCATTGCCTGTATGCCGCCTCGAGTCATCCCTTAATTCCCGTCAGCGCAATGCCACGCACGAAGTACCGCTGCAGCACCAGGAAGATCACAAGCACGGGCAACGTGACCAAAACGGAACCGGCCATCAATTGGGGCCAAACAGTATGCCATTGCTGCCGGGCCAGGGCCGTCCCCAGCTGTACGGTAAACAAGTGTTTGCGGTCCAGAAAGATGAAGGGACCAAAAAACTCGTTCCAGGATGCCATGAAACCGAACACGCCCAGGGTGGCCAGGGCCGGTTTCATGAGCGGGAGGGCAATACGCGCATAGATGCCCAGCGAACTGCAGCCGTCCATCCGGGCTGCATCCTCAAGTTCAATCGGCAGCGAAAACATGAACTGGCGCAGGAGGAATGTCCCGTAGGCAGACCCCAGCATGGCCGGTACAATCAGGGGCCAATGGGTGTTCACCCAGCCGATGCGGTGCATCACAATGTAGAGGGGTATCACCGTAACCGCGTAGGGCACCATCATGGTGGCGAGCACCAAGGCAAAGATGGTGTTTTTGCCCCTGAATTCCAGCCGGGCGAAGCCAAACGCGGCCAGAGAGGACGTCAACAGCTGGCCCAATACGCTCAGAAAGGAGATCTTGATGCTGTTGAGGAAGAAGAGACCGAAGGGTTGCTGCGTAAACAGATCACGGTAAAATTGCAATGTCGGCTCCTGGGGCCACCAGGTGGGAGGTGACTGCAGGGCTTCGAATTCGGTCTTGAAGGAAGTGGCCAGCATCCACCAGAAGGGGGCAAGGGTCGAGAGCGCCAGCAGCACGAGCGAGCAATGCAGGACAAAACGACCCCAGGGGAAAGCTGCCACCGATACCCGGGAATTGCGCGCGACGGCCATCAACGATCATCCATATCTGCCGGCAGTATCCATACCCCGAATGCGGGATCAGACCTAATAGTGCACCCAGATGCGGGCAAACCGCACTTGGACCATGGTGATGAGAAAGATGATCACGGCCAGAATCCACGCCATGGCCGAGGCATAGCCCATCTTGGAACTGCCGAACGCAGTCTGCCACAGGTAGTAGATGTACACGTTGGTAGAGTTGATGGGCCCCCCATTGGTCATCACGTAGATCAGGCCGAATGTCTGGAAGGTTCCGATCACGCTGACGATCAGGATAAAGAAAATCGTCGGCGTCAAGAGTGGAATCGTAATGCGGAAGAAGCGGGCCAGGGCACTGGCCCCATCGATCTTGGCTGCTTCATGGTAATGTTCCGATATGCCCTGCAAACCTGCCAGATACAGGATCATGTTGTACCCCAGTCCTTGCCAAACCGTCACCATGGCCACCGCCGGCATGGCCCACCGCGGATCGATGAGCCAGCCCGGTCCATCAATGCCCACCCAGGACAGCACGTAATTGATCAGGCCAAACTCGCTGTCGTACAGCCAGCGGAACATCAGGCCTACGGCCACCACGGACGTGACCACGGGCAAGAAGAAGGCAACGCGGTACAGGGCACGGGCCCGCAAGGGCCGATCCAGCAACACCGCCAGCAAAAGCGGGACAACCACAGAAGGGGGAATGAGATAGGCTGCATACCGGAAGGTATTGCCCAGCACTTTCCAGAACAGGAGGTCGCGGCTGACCAGTTTGCTGTAGTTGCGCCACCCTACCGCCTCCGCCGGGCTCACCATATCCCACCGGTGAAAGCTCATGAACAGCGAGGCCCCGATGGGAATGACGATGAAGGCCGCTATCCCAATCAGGAGCGGTGCAATAAAGAAATAACCTTCGATCTGCTTCCAGACAAAGCGGGACCGGGCCGGTTTGCGCACGGGGCGCAAAGCTTGGTCAGCCATACCGTGGTGATGAGAAGTTGCCGTAAGCTTGCGAACGGTGCGCCGTCAGCGCAGGACCCGGCGGCCTGCAGCCACCGGTGAACCCCAACGCTGTTGCCCGTTCGCGTCCCGTGTCCCTGCCGGGCGCGGAACGCAAGGCTAGTACTGTTCCTCAGAAGCCTCGGCCAGAACGGCTTCCATCTGCTGCTGTACGGTATCCAGCGCCTCGGCGGCCGTGACTTGGCCCAGGAAAGCCGCTTCGTAGTGCGGGAGTACAGCCGTACCCAGCAGTTCGTTGTGATTCGTGCCCAGCGAGTCGTTGGCAGCCAGATCGGATTCAAAAGCCACGTCCAGGAACACGTCACCCCCCCGTGCCACCATGTCGTCGGTCAGGAAACCGTCCGGTCGGCCCGATGGAACGGAAAAACCGGTTTCGCCCAGCACCAGGGCTCCTGAACCAATAGACATATGCTTGAGGAAGGCAAAAGCCTGGTCAGGATATGCCGTATCCGCCACAATGCCAAAGCCGGATGTCCACATCATGGTGGTGTTGGGTCCCCCCGCGAAGGCAACTGGATTGCGCACGACGTGCCAGTCCAGTTTGTCCTGGTTTTGCAACAGCAGGACCGTATCGATCGTGGTACCCATCCACATGGCCAGCCGACCTGACACCTGCCGGGAGCCGGAGCCCTCGGTCTGCAGCTGCTCGGGCGAAGGCGCTACCCCATGTACCAGAATGGCGTCTATCAGCCATTGCATTGCTTCCTTGTTCCGGTCATCGTTCGCCGTCGGTGCGGTCAGATCCCAATTCCAGCGATCAAAGAGACCGGGGCCCTCATTGGCCCAGAACCAGTGTTCCGTGGACCAGGGGTGAGTGTTCACACCCAAACCAAAGATCTGTTCCTGACCCTCGCCCGCGTTGAGGGCCTGGGCCGTGGATAGGCACTCGGCCCAGGTCCACCCTTCAGTCGGATACTCTACCTCCATGGCGTCGAAAACGTCACGGTTGTAAATCATGGCATGGGTTACGTAGTCCTTGGGCATACCATACAGGGCACCGTCAACGCGGTACAAGTCCAGCAGGGGAGGCGGCACCGGATCCGAGTCGTAATCGGCGTCAGCATCCAGGAAAGGCTGCAAGTCCAGCAGAATGCCTTTCTTGCTCCACGTCCGTGGCGGACCGTAGGTAGCAACAATGGCCACGTCAGGCGGATCCCCTGCCGCAATCCGTGCATTGACCTTGGCCAGCATTTCCGGCCAGCTGCCGAGCGTCGGGCTTACCAGCAGGTCCACATCAGGTTCGACATCCTTGAACTTGCCGAAGGCCTCCGCATGCACGTCATCCAGTTCATAGCCAAGGTATTCCAACTGAATGGTCTCAGCGCCAGGCTCGCCTGCGGTCGTGCTGGGCGGTGCTGCCTGGCAGGCCGCCACCAGGGCAGACACCCCGGTCAATCCTGTGAGCTGCAGGAAACGCCTGCGGCCCAAGCGTAGTTCAGCCATTATCTTCCCTCCTTGATGCAAAGGCGACAGACCGGCCTGCCGTTGGCCCGGTGGATGCAATCTGCCTGAATCCTAGTACAATGTGGACTGAATGCCAACCCCCTTCCACGGGGCAGCGACAGCAAGCATGGGAGCGGACAACAGTCCAGACTGTTTGGCCCATCAGCGTATGGGCCGGCATATTCCCGGCTTTTTACCAGATTTCGCCACCCGGGAAAACCCTGGCAGGTTCCAGCCCAGACTGTAACTGTCTCCCTTGACAAACTTGGTCTAAGCGGGAAGGACCGTTCATGATACGATTCGGGACATCCCTGTTTCCTGCCAGTTGTCGGGACATCAATGGCCTATGAAGACCGTATCCATCACAGGTGAACGTGCCTGTACCATCAACACCCTGCCGGATCCTGTGCCCGTGGACGACTGGGTTGTCATCCAGGTACAGACGACCCCTATCTGTACCGAATACAAGATGTACGAAAAGGGATACCCCTTGTCTGCGGTCGGTCATGAAGCTGCAGGTGAAATAGTGGAAACCGGTCGCACGGGCCGTCTCCAAATCGGTGATCGGGTCCTGGCTTTGCCCTTGATGGCGTGCGGCACCTGCGAATACTGCATGGATGGCGACTACATCTATTGTCAGGTGCGCCGGGATCACAACGGGTACACGGGCACCTATGCCCAGTACCACCTCAAGCCCGAATGGATGTGCTATCACATTCCGGATGACATCCCTCTGGACCACGGTGCCCTGGGAGTCTGTGGTTTGGGTCCCTCATTCGGCGCTCAGCAGCGTCTCGGCGTTACCGCTTTCGACACCCTGCTGATTACGGGTATGGGACCTGTTGGTCTAGGCGGTGTCATCAATGCCAAACACCGTGGTGCATGCGTGATTGCGGTGGAATCCCACCCGTATCGCCAGCGGCTGGCCCGTACACTGGGTGCCGATCATGTCCTGGATCCAACTGCTGACGACATTCTGCAGGAAATTCGTGATCTGACCCAGGGCCAGGGCGTGTCCAAGGCGCTGGACTGTTCCGGGAATCCCCGGGCGCATCGTCTTTGCATTGACGCCGCCAAACGGCTGGGCCAGGTGGCCTTTGTCGGTGAATGTTCAGAGGACACTATTCTGCGTATCTCGCCTGACATGATCCGCAAGGGCCTTACCCTGATAGGTTCCTGGAATTACAATCTGGGCGACATCAGCCTGCTGATGCAGGTCATGCGTGCGGAAAGCGACAAACTGTCCTCGTTCATCACCCACCGTTTTCCTCTTGACCGGGTGCAAGAGGCCTGGGAACTGCAGCTGACAGGGAATTGTGGCAAAGTATTGTTAAAGCCCTGGGAGGAGTGCGTATGACCCAATTCCGCTGTGCCATTGTAGGAGTGAGCGGCGGCCGTGCCCATGGCCATGCCGAAGCCTTTGTCCACATGCCGCGCGGCCAACTGGTGGCCGTATCCACCCGCACGCAAGCCAATCTGGACCACTTTGGCGACAAGTGGAATGTGGTTGCCCGTTACAGGGACTACGACCGGATGTTTCGGGACGTGCAGCCGGACGTCGTTTTTGTCAATACTCCACCGGACGTTAGGCTGGAAGTCCTGCAGTCTGCCGAAACCCATGGCGTTCGGGGCTTGATTGTCGAAAAGCCGCTGGCCATGCAGGCTGAAGACTACCAGGAACTTTGTCGTTTTGCGCAGTCGGCCCGGCTGAAGGTAGCCATCAATCACCAGCTCCATTTCCATCCCCGGCGCTTGCAGCTGCAGGACATGGTGCGGCAGAGAGCTATCGGCGCCATTCAGGAAATACGTGCCAGTGCCCGTATGAACATGGCGTATCAGGGTACCCACGTCCTGCAGGCCATGCAGGCTTTTCAGCCTTCCCCGCCCCGGGAAGTGCATACAACCCTGATGACAGGGGCCGCCGGTTTGCAGGTCAACCCCAGGATGCATCTGGCACCCGATCAGTGTGCTGCCCGCATCACCTTTGCCGATGGCTCTCACGCCCTGTTTCAATGTGGCGTCAACGCTCCCGTGAACGATCCGGACGATGATCGTATCAGTCACCACAAACAGATTGCCGTCGTGGGTTCCCGGGGTTCCATACACTGGACCATGACCTCGTGGGAGACTGTAATTCAGGGCCAGCAGACCCGTGGCCAGCACATCTACCATGAGGAAGACATTCTGGGACAGGCCAACATGAGCGAAGCCATGTTTGACTGGCTGGAGGACGACCGGGCTGTTCATCCATTGCACTTGGGATCGGCCCTGCAGGATTTTCGCCTGATGCTGGCCATGTACATGAGTGGTCTGTCAGGACAGCCTGAAAACATGACCGGTGCCCCCCTGCCCCAACTGCTGGACGCCATGCGCGCCCACTTGGCGTAAGCTGGCACGGTTTCCTGGTGCTGCCGAGTCAGGAGATGCAAACAGGCACTTTCCCGGATGGCTCGGGCCCCGGGGTGGCAGGGGCAAGGGGATGCGTCCAATGACCCATCTTGCAGTATCATAGATATTGCAAGGGGCTTACATACGAGTTCACATCGGAGATTGAACGGTGCGCTATGGCAAGAGATCCAAGCACAGGAGGCACACATGCTGGATACCTATCGTGAAGATCACGGCGGATGCCTGACTGACGAGCAAATCCGCTTTTACGACGTTGAAGGCTACCTCGTCCTGCGCAATTTCCTGGACGACGCAGATCTGCGTCCCACCATAGAAGCCATGGAACGGAAAGTGGATCTGATCGCCTCCGATCTGCTGGAACACGGGAAGATAACAGACCTGATGGCAGAACAGCCCTTCGATCGGCGTCTGGCGGAACTGTTCCGGGATCTGACCGACGAGGATTTCCTGCAATTCGGTCGTGGCTGGCGGGATCGCGATCCCGGCTACTACGAGATCATGGCCAATCCCAAGATCCTGGACGCTGTCGAATCTCTGATAGGACCCGAAATCTTCTCCAACCCTGTGTACAACACCCGTCCCAAAGTGCCGCGGGTGGCCGCGGGCGCCGTGCCCTGGCACCAGGACAAGTCATACTGGCCGGATTCGAATGCCAATCCGGTAATCACGGTATGGATACCCTTTGTCGAAGCCAACCTGGAAAACGGCTGCCTGTTCTTCATGCCCCGCACCCATCGACAGCGGGTAAAGTCATGGCACCAGGAAACCTACTCCGGCACGGGTTTTCTGGAGATTGACAGCGAGCACATCCCACAGGGCCGGGAACCCATTCCCCTGCTGGTGGATGTTGGTGACATCATTCTGTTCAATGATCGCTGCATTCACATGTCCAAGGTCAACCGCTCCGATGCCGTGCGCTGGAGCCTGGATCTGCGTTACCAGCCTACCGATCAGGATCCGATGCTGAATCACGGCATCGGTTTCCTGGCCCGCAGCCAGCTGCACCCGGAACGTGTGGCCACCCGGGAGGACTGGCTCGCTTTGCGGATGGAAAGAACCATCCCCGAACAGGCACCCGCCGCCACGGTTTAGCCGACGTGGCGCTCCAGTTCCTTGTGCCATCCTTCCAGGGGCACGGTACCGGAGAGCGACCGCAACAGTTCACCACGCCTGTTTTCCAGGCGGAAGACAGGCGTTACCCAGCGTCCAGGCAACAGGTCGTTTTCCGCGACGGCCTGCCGCGCGTAGACAGCCGCCCGGGCGTCTGTTTCCAGGCACGTCCGATAGCCAGCCAGATCTGAGCCCGCTGCCGTGGCCAACTCCGTTGTGAAATCAGAACCTTCACGTAACCAGCGTCTCTGATCGGTGTAGAAATCCTGCCAGAATTGCCACTCGGCCTCGGCACCTTGCTGGACACCAACGCAGTACGCGGCAAAGTGGGCCTCTTCCCCCCAGTCGCTACTCAGGGCCAGGTCCACAAAGACGAAGCGCACCTGTCCGGGGACCGCATAGGTCTCAATCAGCTGGTCCAGGGTTTGCGTATGGTGGTGCGCACAGGCATAGCAATTGGCGTTGAACATCTCGTACACCGTGACTGGAGCCTGGGGATCGCCAACGTACAGTAAGGATTCAGGGGTATACCCAATGAACGGTGCATCTTCTTGCGCTATCACAGCAGGTTCCTGCTGCTCCGTACCGGTGTCCGGCGGCGGCGGCGCGGCTGACCCGTTACAAGCTGCCAGCAATATACAGGCCAGCAGGATCGCGACCGGGAACCAAACTGGATCAAGACGTCTGGACATGCGGCATCGCTTCTCGTGGGTCATGCTTAGTGTATCTTGTCCATATTGCCACATTTGCCGTGCGGGACACACCATTTGGTCATGCCTGTCCCGGGACAGGCGTACGCTCCGGGACGGTCCGCCTGTGCTATGCTTAAGTGCGATTTCTCCCCCTGTACTCACTTGTTCCCGAGACCCGTTCATGGCAGACAAAGCATTGAACCAGACCAGCGTGCCTTTGGATGATACCCGACACGATCATCTGTGGGGCTACAAGGACACGTCGTTTCGGCTCAACGAAAGAGGACACGTGGAACTGGCGGGCAACCGGTACCAGCTGTCGGGCTATGAAATGCCCTTGTTCCGGCCCTTCGTGGATGACGTATTCGGCCAGGAACTGGATTGGGTCAACACCAAACCCGTGAACCCCGATCCGCATATTCCCCCACCGGTACCCAATTCAGTATTCGACAGCCAACTGGCCGCCATCCTGGCGGATCACCAGTATACGGTCGACGATCGTGAACGTCTGGTGCACAGCCATGGCCAAACCTCCTCCAGCGAACTGTATCAGGTCATCTACGAGAATCTGGAGCGGGTGGTGGATCTGGTTGTGTGGCCCGAATCCACGGAAGATGTTCAGCAACTGATCCGGCTGGCGGCTGACTGTGACGTCTGCCTGGTGCCCTATGGGGGCGGCACGAACGTCAGCAACGCCCTGCTGCTGCCCGCGGCGGAAACCCGGAAAATCGTTTCCGTCGACATGAGGCGCATGAACCGGGTCCTGGCGATCGACGAACAGAATATGTCAGCGCGCGTCCAGGCCGGCATCACGGGCAGTGAACTGGAGCGCGTCCTGGGCGCCAAAGGCTATGTTGCGGGCCACGAACCGGACAGCATGGAGCTCTCCACCCTCGGGGGCTGGATATCCACCAATGCCAGCGGCATGAAGAAAAACCGTTACGGCAACATCGAGGAAATCGTCGACAAGGTCACACTGATTTCGCCCCGGGGCGAGATCACGCACATGGATGCAGGGCCCCGCCGTTCCGCCGGCATTCAACCCCGGAATCTGGTGTTCGGCAGCGAAGGCAATCTGGGCCTGATCACCGAGGCCACGATCAACATCCACAGGGCTCCGGAACGCACCCTGTATGGCTCGTATGTGTTTCCGGATTTCAAGCATGGCGTGGAATTCCTGTACGCACTCAATCGCTCCGGCATTTTGCCGGCCAGTGTCCGTCTGGTGGACAACCTGCAATTCCGTTTCAGCCAGGCCCTGAAACCCGAGGCCACGGGCCTCAAGGCGACAGAGCAGAAGATCCAGCGTTTTTTCCTGGAGAAAATAGTGAAATACAACCTGCGGGAAGTGTCCGCCGCGACGGTGGTCATTGAGGGCACCCGTGACGAAGTAGCCCTGCAGCGGAAACACATCGCGTCCCTGGCGCGTCGGCACCGGGGCATTTCCGGGGGTGCGTCCAATGGCCAGCGCGGGTACATGCTCACCTACGCCATTGCCTACATCCGGGATTTTCTGGCCCCCTATTACGTATCCGGCGAAACCTACGAAACATCCACCACGTGGGACAGGCTGCACCCGGTAGTGGATGCCGTGATCGCCACAGCCCACGCCCTCCAGGCGAAGCACAACCTGGAAGGCAATCCCTTCATTTCCGCGCGCGTGACCCAGATCTACCATACAGGCGTGTGCATTTACTTTACGCACGGGTATTGCAACCGTGGACTGGCCGAGCCCCTGGCCGTCTTTCTGGATATCGAAGATGAAATTCGGGAAGCCATCCTGGGCGCGGGCGGCTCCATTTCCCACCATCATGGCGTAGGCAAACTGCGCCAGAAATTCATGGATCGGGTTATGACCCCCACCAGTATCGACATGCTCCGGGACCTGAAGCGCAGCTCCGATCCCACCAATGTCTTCGGTATCCGGAATGGCGTTTTCGTGAACACGCCCCCGGCAGCGTAACGCTCAACGCGCGCGCAGGGGCTTCCGCGCGGGAACTGGCCCTGTTGCGCGGCTTGACCTACGTAACGCTCAACGCGCGCGCAGGGGCTTCCGCCGCGGCAGGCCCTGGCTACGGGGATAGCGCCGTGGCGTACGTCCCTGCTTCCGCACTACAGCGACCAGGCGCCGGACGTTCCTGTCCGGCAAAGATACCGGGATGACCCGTTCCACCTCCGCCTGCAGAACGTGCAATGCAGTCCGGGCCTCCGGTAATTCATCCGCCAGCCCGGGTCCCTTGTAGGCCAGACACAGGCCGCCCTCCCTGGCAAAGGGCAGCAAGTACTCCAGCAGCGTGGCCAGCGGTGCCAGACCGCGTGCAGCCACGACATCGTAGGCTGCGCGGTGAGCAGGCGTATGCGCCAGTTCCTCAGCCCTGCCCTGGATGGCCCGTGCTCCATCCAGACCCAACTCACGCACTGCCTGTTGCAGAAAATCGACCTTCTTGCGGGTGCCGTCCACCAGGGTCAGCTCCAGTTCGGGTACGAGAATTTTCAGCGGGATGCCAGGAAACCCGGCCCCGGTCCCGATGTCAGCCAGCCGGAGTGGAGTCTGCGATGCCCAGGTGGCCGCCAGTTTGGGCCATATACCGACCGAGTCCAGAAAATGCAGGGCTATGATGTCTGCCGGCGCCGTGATGGTGGTCAAATTCATCCGCGCGTTGCAGGACACGAGCAGGCAGGCGAAGTGGTCAAGCTGCTGGAGCTGGTGTGCCGTCAGGCCCATGCCGGCAGCCCGGAACTGCTCTTCCAGCAGCCGGTGAAATCCTGCTGCACCAGGTTGGACGTTACAATTTGTTTCCATCATGGCCGCATCAAGGGTATAATTGCAGTTTGTCTTGACTCAGGGCAATTCGCACGAGTTTTTGTGAGGTGTTCTATAAGTGTCGATCTTCGACCTGGCGAAACCCAGGACAACTTGATCCGCCGTTTCCGCAAGGCCGTTTCGGAAGCCCGTATTTTGCCCCAGGTACGGCAGAAGCGCTGGTTTACGTCCAAAAGCGAGATCAATCGTATCAAGAAGCAGAAAGCGATTCGCAAAGCTCAACGGAGCCTGTCGCGCTCGCGCAACAGACGCCGCTAACGGGGCAATCCAGTCATAGGTCCCGGTTGCGTCCCGGGGCAGAGTGCGGACCATGCAGTAGGGAGGCAAAACCAGTGTATGAGTCGTGAAAAAGTAGAAATGGAAGGCAAGGTCGTGGAAACGTTGCCCAATGCCACCTTCCGGGTCGAACTCGAAAACGGTCATCGCGTACTGGCCTACCTGTCAGGCCACATGCGCAAGAACTACATCAAGGTTCTCCTGGGCGACCGGGTCAGCCTGGAACTGAGTCCGGCGGACCTGACCAAAGGGCGTATCACCTACCGCCATCGTACGCCCATCGCTTCCTGAGCAGAACCCGGGACAGAGCAGGGTCCCCTCAATCCGCTGGTGCAGCCCTGTTCGTTCTGCGTTGCCACGCGTCAATGGCCTTGGCCAATACCCGTCGTTCGGCTTCGAACGTAAGGAGCGGCATGGCTGCCGCCAATGACCGCCACATGGGCCGGAATTGGGCCTGATCCGTACACGGCCTGGACACTTGGGTACAGGAGTGCAGCCCCATCAGAAAATAGTGCTCGGTACGCAGATAATCCCGGTCCCGATACCGGAAGGCCACCAGGTCTGTACCCAAATCCTCCAGTATCTCCAGATCCGCATAGCCTGACTCTTCCGCCGTTTCCCGCAACGCAGTCTCTGCGGGCGTCTCCCCGGGATCTATGTGCCCTTTGGGGAGTCTGACCTCATGTCTGTCGGGCCGATCCAGCAACAATACCCGATCGGCATGGATAACCACGCCACCCCCTGTCGTATACCTGACTCGGGTGTTACCCATCCACCATCACCCTGCGCATCCCGTTCCGGCCCCGGTGTCCATCACAGCGCGACCGGAACGGCAATCGGTGCCCGTCGCTGACGCTACGGGCCGTCAATAATTGTAATCTTCGTTGTAGGAATACGAATCGTAGTCTTCTTCCCCATCGAAGAAGCTGCTGTCGATAGCCGGTGCCCCGTAGTCGCTCAGCACTTTGGACCGGCTCAAGGCGATCCGCTGGTTGGCCACGTCAATACGCAGAATTTGTACTTCCACCCGATCGCCTTCCTGAATCGTGCTCAAGGGATCGGACTCTGACTTGGGGGCAATCTGGGAGATGTGGATCAACCCCTCTACGCCCGGCTTCAGCCTGGCAAATACCCCGAACGGTTTTTTCTTGGTGATATCCACCCATACAACCTGCCCGATCTGGTAGTCGCTCTCTACGGACTGCCACGGTGTGTTGGTCAGAGCCTTGAGGCTCAGCTTGATGCGGTTCCTCTCCCTGTCGATGTGCAGGATTTTGACATCCAGTTCATCCCCTTCACGGAAATGGTCGCTGGGATGCCGCACCAGGTCCCAATCAATTTCGCTGATGTGCAACAGGCCTTCAATGCCGCCGATATCGACAAAGGCACCGAAATCCCGAATGTTGCGTACGGTGCCCTTCACGATATCGCCGGGCTTGAGGGTAGCCAGTCGGTGCCGTTGCGCTTCGGCATTCCGGTCCTTCTCGGCCAGGCGGTTGGACAACACCAGTTTGCGCTTTTCCCGATTCACCTCGATCACCTTGACCAGCAGCTCACGTCCTTCACGCACCCATTCCTGCAACACATTCTCCCGTTCTTGGGGATCCCGTGAGGAAGGGAAGTTCCAGAGATGAGAGAGGGGCACAAACCCTTCTTCGATCTTGTCAAAACGTACCAGCAGTCCACCCTTGTTGGCCCGCACCGGAACCGCCGTGAGCGTATCACCGGAGCGCAGGGCATCTTCAGCCGTCTGCCAGTCTTCATTCCGCCACAGATCGGTAATGGTCAAGGTGTAGTAGGACGGCTCGTCCGTTTCCGACGAGCGCTGCGGTTGCGGTGTGGATCGCACGAAGAACTCGCGGCTATACCCCTCTTTCTGCAAGGTCTGGCGCATATCTTCCGGCAGCCGGCTCAATTCCTGCCGGGATACCTTGCCTTCGTGTTTGGCGCCATTGATCTGAACAATGACTTCATTGTTCCGGGCATCCACTACGGTGCCATGCACTACGGAATCCCTGCGCACTTCCTCCAATTCATCGTCGTAATCTCCCCGCGTATGACTCGCCCGGCTCGGCTGGCCATAGCGCGGAAAGGACATCGACTCGTCCCGATAACTCATTTTGGGGCACCTATTGGTTCTTCTTGATCGCAATCTGAATGCAACAGCCAGCCAAATCACGTTTTGTCAGGCTGTAAACGCGTTTTGGCCCCCAAGTCCAAGTACCTGCGGGCGCAACAATAGCAGTATCCCTGCAATCAGGATGTCTCATTCAAGTACGTCTGAAATATGCAACACTAGGCAAACGGGACTGCCGGACAGGCAAGTGGCTTGATGAGAGCGAGGATATCTATGGAAGAGCCAATTTACCAATCACGGGGGACTCTATCATTAAGTTCAGTGTTGTGCCAAATCAATTTCAGGGACAGTCTCCTCTCATTGCGGCCAAAACCGCAACCGATGTGCAAGGCAGACCGGAGCCAGACGGCCAAGTTCAAGCCATTTTACCCGTTGTCGCCACAGGAGCTTGTCCCTTGACCAGTATGGATTTACAACAGGTGACCAGCTTGCAACCGATGTCCTGATGCCAGAAGGGCTTGCGTCCGCTTGAACTCCATGGCCGAGTGCAGGGAACGGATCCTACAGCCAGGATGCAAGTGTAACCAGGACGTATACGCCAGCGGGGACGCAACCCGTCTGACCTGTTGGCGGTGTACCAGGCACAGTCAAGCCCACGTTCCCGGCATGTATTGCGGCGTGGCGTGCATGTGGATTACGCATACAGGCGAACCCTGACGGGATGTTGCAGGCAACGGCGATCGGCAACGTGAGGGGGTGTGTCGTTGGGAACACGCCACGACCTGTGCACACGCGCCGGCAGGCACAAATCCATGACAGTCAATTCCACTTGCCATTCTTTGACGTGCCCCGGCACAGGCGATAGGATTGGGGCAGAGCCCCCTTAGCTCAGAGGATAGAGCAGAGGTTTCCTAAACCTCGTGTCCCAGGTTCGATTCCTGGAGGGGGCGTTGCGTATGCCGGCAGCCGGAACCCGTTGCATGGCCGGTTACCGGTATTGTGGCAGGTAATCGGCATGGGCCGCCATGAGCTCATCCACCATGGCCCAGATTTGGTCGAGATCCAGCTCGGCCGCGGTATGGGGATCCAGCATGGCTGCATGGTAGACATGCTCCTTCTTGCGGGTCAGAGCGGCTTCCACCGTCAAGGCCTGCACATTGATGTTGGTTTGCATCAGGGCCGCCAGGTGGGGTGGCAGTTTCCCGATGTGCGTAGGCTGGATGCCGTTCGCATCGACCAGACAGGGCACTTCCACACAGCAGTCAGCCGGCAGATTGTCGATGAGCCCCGCGTTCGGGACATTCCCGTAGATGATGCGGGGCACACCCGTTTCCATACTGTGAATGATCAGGGAACCATATTCGTGGCTGCGCTTCACCGCATAGAGGTTCTCGAAGGCGCGGCGTTCATGGGGCAAATGCTCGGCTGGGACCCCTGCCGTCTGCATGGCCGCCAAGAATTCGTCCACCAGATCGGTCTCGGGATTCTCGATTTTCTCCTGCATGAAACGCCAGCCCGTGATCTGGACTTCGCAGCGCCTCAGGTACTCGTCAAGGGGAATATTGAGATCGGCAATCAGGTCAGGACGATCGCGCTTGATGAACCAGGGTACATATTCGGCGAAATGCTCACTGGATTCCGTCACGAAATAGCCGGTGCGCTTCAGCATTTCATAGCGGACCCGGTTGTGTGCGGGCACACGTCCTTCCGTGATGACCTGCCGGATCGCGGGATAGAGATCCGTCTTGCCCTGCGCCTGGTTCTGCACGAAGGACAGGTAGAAGGCCATGTGGTTGATGCCGGCACACACATAACTGATTTCTTCGATCGGTACGTCAATGTCACGGGCCAGCTGCCTGGCCGTGCCCTGGACGCTGTGGCACAGGCCCACCGTGTCAATGCCGGATCCTTCGGCTATCGCCCAGCAGTTCATGGCCATGGGGTTGGAATAGTTGAGGAGGGTGACCTCCGGACACCAGCGCTCCATGTCCTGGCACAGATCCAGCAGAAAGGGAATGGTGCGCAAGCCGCGCATGATGCCGCCAATGCCCAGCGTATCGGCAATGGTCTGGGTCAGGCCGTACTTCCGGGGGATCGCGAAATCGATGACGGTACTCGGGCGGTACCCCCCGATCTGTACCATGTTGATGGCGTAATCGGCATCCCGGAGTGTGTTTTCACGGTCGGTGGTGGCCTCGATAGTCGGCTTGGCACCGATCACGGCCGCCAGCTTGTGGGCCATGAGTTCCGAGGTGCGCAGCCGTTCCGGATCGATGTCATACAGGGAGAGCGTAACGTCCTGCAATTCCGGATAGCTGAGAATGTCGCCAATGAGGGCTTTGGCAAAGACGGTACTGCCAGCGCCGATAAACGAGATTTTGGTCATGGTCAGATCTCTTGCGAAGGATGATTGAAGTTTCGGCCGACCGGGCTGTCAGCCAGTCCCGGATTCAAGCCGGGCATTGCAGGATTGGGCATTGACCGACCGGCAAGACAAGACTGCCTGGCAGCAAGACGGGGTCAACAGCATGCCCCAGGGCGGTCCTCCCCGGTTCATTGCCACAATTCACGCAGCTGTTGCAGGGTGTTCTCGCTGTACATGGAATACACCCCATACAGAAAGTAGACGATTACGGCCACCAGCAGCATGGTCACGATCCATTCGCGCCGGGCCCAGGAACGCTTCATTTCTGTCCACGCTTCCTTGGGCCGGGCCAGGAACATTACCGCGGCCACCAGCAACAGCAACAGGATCCACCGCAATTTCATGAGTCAGACCACGGGGCGGACCTGAACTGGCAGCCTGCCAAGGGTATCGCCGGGGGCGTTATGGTCCCCGCTGTTTCAGATCACGAAGCGCGCCAGCCCAATCAGCAGAAAGAGCACGGCCGAAGTCACCACCATCCATCGGATGTCGCGTCCCACGTACGCATAGGATGAGGCAATGGAGGATGCAGGGGGTGCGGGGGGTGTGGGGATTGCCGGCACTACCGGAACAGGCTTGGGATCCGGCTGCACCACAGCCTTGGGCGTCGGTAGGACCGGAGGCTGGGGCTGGGGTACACCAGGGCGCCTTGGCTGGCCCGCAAGCTGACTCTGTCGGCCTCGATTTCTTTGTCGTCGCCTCTTGGACATAGCAAAATCCTGTCTGCGCTGCTTGGCCAGTGGATCCGGGAATGCAATGTCCTATTGTACTTGATATACGGCGCGAATCCTGTCTGAACCGGACACAGTCAGCGTGCAGAATCCATAGGGAAATCCCAATTCAGGCTGCATACCAAGGCACAGGTCGCTGCCCGGCCAAACTGCGGGTCCACCCCGCCGCAGGCCAACAGATGCCCTGCCTGGCCCCGTCAGCCACGTCCCTGCCGGTTCCGGTTTCAGGAGCCCATAGGCTACCCGGCAACAGGCGCCCTACGGGTCAGTCCCGGTCCATCCTGACAATTCTCCGCATGCGGTTGCCTACAGCCTGCAATTCCGGAACCTGCAAGACGTGCAGGCCCAGTCCGTATACCAGGAAGCCCCCTACCCCACTGGCACCGACAGTCACTAGGTCGCCCCACAAGGAAGACGGCAGCCAGGCAGCCAAACTGGCCTGGCCGCGCCAAACCACCACTGTGGCTACACCTGCGGCCACAGCGATCTTGGCCAACAGGGGCCCCAAGACACGAGGCAAGTCACGCCAGTGGGTAAAGCTGTAGCCACAGACCAGTACCAGCATGACCAGCATGTGCCCGGCATGCTTCAGGGTATCGGCCCAGACCAGACCCATGTAATTGAGGTCAGGCGTCAGGGTCAGGGCGGCGGCAAAGTACAGCACTACGCTCCCTATCCCCACCACGGTTGGCAGTACCGTGTTCTTGCGGGCATAGAAGGCGTTGTTGAGCAGGTGATCCATAGCGGCAAAGAAAGCGCCCAAGAGGTACACGCGTGTGGCCGCCAGCACCTGGCCAACATCCCGGGCGGTAAACTCACCGCGCAGAAAGAGCATGCGGATCAGCGGTTCCCCCAGGACGGCCATAAAGAGCAGAACCGGCACCATCAGCAGTGCGACATAGGCCAATCCCTGCAACAGCCGGGTCCGGTACTCCGCGACGTCCCCGCGCTCAAAGGCACGGCTGAGTACGGGTAGTGTGGCCAGACCGGCCGAAATGGTGATCAGGCCCAGCGGCAGCTGCTGCAACGTGGTTCCGGTCCGCATCCAGGCAATACTGGACACCCCTGTCCCACTGGCCAATCTCCGATCCGCGAAGATCTGGATCTGGGACACCAGCAGACCCAAGACGATGGGCAGATAGCGCCACAGGATGTCACGCAACCCCGGATGCCAAAGCACCCGCTTCAGGGCAATGCGCGCGCGTCCGAGATCCTGGGTCAGAAGCAGAGCCTGCAAACCCAGTCCTGCTCCCAGTCCCACCACCAGAGCATGAACTCCCAGCGTATCTGCCAGGAAGGGAGCCAGCGCCACGATACCGAGATTGAACAGGGCATTGGCCACGGCAGGCCAGGCAAAGCGACGCATGGCAAAGAGTATGGCATTGAGAATGCCGGCCATGCCGGTCAGCCACAGGACCGGTCCCATCATGCGGACCAGGCCGGAGGTCAGATCCAGCAAGGCCACGTCATACCGGGCGAAACCGCCTGCCATCCACCGGGCCAGCCAGGGGGCTCCCAGCGCCATGAGGGCAGCGGTCAGCAAGAGCACCAGGCTCATCACGAACAGCAAGGCACTCACCAGACGACTGAAATCAGCCGGCGAGTCCTGTTCGTGGCGGGCCGCCAGCACCGGGATAAAGGCTGCACTCACATAGCCCCCGACGAGCAGATCGTGCAGCATAATCGGAATTTGGCTTGCTACCGTGAAGGCACTGACCTGGCCGGTCTGGCCAAAGAGGCGGGTGATGGTAATCTCCCGCAACAGACCCAGTATACGGCCAGCCAGTGAACCCAGGGCCAGGTACGCGGCGTGACGCACGGTAGTGTCGTCCGCGGCCGCCGGAGGCGAAGGACTGCGTGCAGCCATATGGGCTGCCACCTGCAAGGGAACGGAGCCTGAACCGAGTGGTTCAGGCTCTGCAGGATCAGTGTGTCTCAGGCCTGAAAGAAGACACGGACGTCTTCAGCGAATTCGCGGGGATCGTGGTCCTTGCCCGGGAAGCCTTCTTCAACCAGTTCGGCCAGAAATTTCTCGGCCTGCATGGCCGCGGCGCAGCCCTGTCCCACACTCGTAGCAACCTGCTTGAACACCTTGTCCTGGATCTCGCCGGCGGCAAACACCCCCGGGACGTTGGTGCGCATGTTCTTGTCCGTGACCAGATAGCCTTCATCGTCCAGATGAAAATCCTGCCGGTACAGTTCGTTGTTGGGAATGTGACCGATGAAGATGAACACACCATCCGTGGTCAGATTGCCTGTTTCCCCTGTCCGGGTATTCTGGATATCCACATTGGTTACGGAGCCTTCAGGTCCGGCATGGATGCCGGTCACCACCTGATTGAACACGAACTCCACCTTGTCATGGGCACGGGCACGGTTTTGCAGAATCTTGCTGGCCCGCAATTCGTCACGGCGGTGAATGACGCGTACACGAGAGGCAAACTTGGTCAGGAACAGACCCTCTTCCAAGGCACTGTCGCCGCCGCCAACGACGACTACATCCTTGCCCCGGAAAAAGAAGCCGTCACAGGTCGCGCAATAGCTGACGCCCTTGCCGGTCAGCATTTGCTCACCGGGCACGCCCAAGTAACGCGGACGGGCACCGGTGGTGGCAATAATGGAACGGGTGCGGTACTCCTTGCCTGATTCCGTGTGCAGTACAAAGGGATTGGAGTCCACGCCAATCTCCGTAACATAATCAAACTCCACCTTGAGGCCAAATCGCTCGGCCTGGGCCTTCATTCTCTCCACCAGTTCCGGTCCCCCCAGGGCTTCAGGGAAGCCGGGATAGTTTTCGATCTCGTAGGTCAGTGAAACCTGGCCCCCATATTCCTGGCCTGTGAAGAGAATGGGATTCAGGTTGGCACGGGCCGCATACAGACCGGCGGTGAAACCTGCCGGACCGCTGCCAATGATCAGGACGTCGTGAATCGGATTTTCCGCCTCAGCTGCAGACCGTATAACACCATTGGATTCGGACATTGACTTGATGACTCCTCATTGCTGTACATCCCCCGCCTGCCCGGAGACCACCTGGCTGCCAGATGACGTTGTCCTGCAGGCCCTTGCTCATTATCTCATTATATGTATTTGGGTCAGAGATGGCGGGAAGCTGCACCCGGCATCAGAGACTGTGAAGACGGCGAACGCCGGAGTTATGGCATGCCATGGGGTTGGACACCGGTTGCTTGCCCCAACCATATCCAGACCTGACCGCACAGCCACCCGATCACGGACAGCGTTCAGGGAACGGCTGCGGACTCCGGGAGCACAGATCCAGGCAACGCAGAGCGGCTTCCTGCCATCCGCTCATGCCCCTGTACATTCAGAGTCCGGTCCGCAGTCCAGCCGAGATCCCCGGGGCCGAGGTTTCGTCTTTGGACCTGCCCCTCCGGATGCCAAACTCCCAGCTGAAGGAAGCCATGGTCCGTGTATATCAGATGTTCTCGCCCACAACCGGCACAGCCTCTTTGGCCACTGGTGTAAGGGCAAAACGCTGCCAGTGGTACTGATACCGGTCGGACTTCCACCCCCGGTAGACCTCTTCCCAGGACAGACGGCCCTGATGGGGTGTCAGCACCTTTTCCATGACCGGGTCTGACGCGCGCTGATACCGGTAGTCGACAGAGAGGCGCAGAAGGTTGCCGGACCGGTTGGGCAGTCCCTGGTGGACAGTATGGCTGTGGAAGAAGAGCACGTCACCCGAATTGAAGGGACTCGTCACCCATTCACCCTCCATTGCGTCGACGTGCGACCGCAGTCCGCCCGCACCCAGGGAACGGGAGACCGGCAGTATGCCCAGCTTGTGGGATCCGGTCAGCACCTGCAGTCCGCCCATCGTGTGCGGGCAGTCACCCAGCGGCAGCCATGCGGTCCAGACATCCGGCGTACCCTGAATGTGGACGAAATCCTGGTGTGCCGGTGTGGTATGTTCCAGGCCACTGGGAAAGATCACGCGTGCGATGTTGCTGGGCTGCAGCATGACGTCAGGTCCCAGGAGCCCCTCCACGACAGCCCAGATGGCCTTGTCATGGGCCAGGGTATGAAAGGATTCCAGGCACTGGATAGCGTCGTAGATAGGGGTGAATTCCGGCGATCCTGCTATGAGCGCCGGATGGCTCGTTATCCCCGCAAGGGGATCGGTGCCTGTATCAATCCAGCCTGCATGCTGCAGAATCGCGGCCATGTCCCGCCGTGCGGCCAGGATGGCCTCCTTGTCAGCACAATCCTGCAGAAACAGGTAACCGTCACGATCCGCGCGGCGGCGCAAGGCATCGCTGTCGTCTTGAATGTCGTTGGACACTACAAAGGGATTCATTCGCTTGGCCTCTCGGAATGCGTGGTCACGGGACAGGAGTATTACACGTGCGTATAGGGATCGGCCGCGTCGCGCAGGCCATCACCGACGAAATTGAAAGCCAGAATGCTGACCACGACAAACAGCGTCGGCAGCAAGAGCCAGGGTGACAGGGCCAAGACGCGAATGGCCTGGGCATCCTTGAGCAGCACGCCCCAGCTGATGGCCGGCGCCTGCAGGCCCAGACCGATGAAGCTCAACGCCGTCTCACCCAGGATCATCTGCGGTATCGCCAAGGTCAGCCGCGCAATGATATAGCTCATGAAGGAAGGCAGCAGGTACCGGAAAATGATGCGCAAATTGCTGGCGCCATCCAGTTCCGCAGCCCCGATAAAATCCTCTTCGCGCAGGGCAAAAAAGCGTCCCCGCACGACCCGGGCGATGCCCGTCCAGCCGACTGTGGACAAAATGATGACGATGGCGAAGTAGGTTCGCACCACCGGCCAGTCGGAGGGCAGGGCTATGCTCAGAGCCATCCACAGCGGCAAGGTAGGCAGAGCACGCAGCGATTCGATAATCCGCTGGATGATCATGTCCACGATGCCCCCGAGATAGCCCGACAGTCCGCCAATAAGGATGCCCAGGAAAAAGCTCATGGCAACCCCTACCAGCCCGATCGTCAGGGAAATGCGGGCACCGAAAACGATGCGAGTGAACAGGTCACGCCCTACCGTATCCTGTCCCAGGAGCGAGAAATGGGCTTCCCGATTCTTGATCCCAAACAGATGAATGTCACTGGGGAACAGGCCCCACAGCTTGTAGGGGTCACCGCGTACAAACAGGTGCAGCGAGTACATGATCGTCTCATCCGGTTCGTAAACCGGGGCGAAGGTAACCGGATCGAGGGTTTTGACCAGGGGATGGACGAAGGGTCGCCAATGGAATTTGCCCTCGGCATCCACAAACTGGATGCGCTGGGGAGGCGCCAGGGTAAGCTCCGACTTGAAGATATACGGATCGTAGGGAGCCACAAATTCCGCAAAAACGGCAACGAAGTAAAAGATGCTGATCACGATCAGCGCGAACACGGCCAGCTTGTGCTGCAGGAAGCGCCAGCGTATCAACTGCCACTGGGAAGCGACCAGCAACTGCTGGTCGAGCTGTTCGGCGGGGCCCGCCGCCAGGGGCTGTACGCTGTCGGTTTTGGCTTCGCTCATGAGGTGCCTGTCTCTCCCGGCATTTGGCCACTGGCGATGCCTGCCAGATCCAGCTCTCCGGCAAAATGACAGGCCGCCAGGTGGACGGGATGGCCGGCAGCGGCAACGTTGGCCAGCAGCGGCGTTTCCTGCCGACAGCGCTCCTGGACATATTGGCAACGGGGATGGAAGGCACAGCCGGCTGGCAAGTTGCCCGGATCCGCCACGTCTCCGGTCAACACGATGCGCGGCCGGTCCTTGGTCGCCGGATCGGGATTGGGTGCCGCGGATATCAGTGCTTCGGTATAGGGATGACGGGGCCGGGTGTAGAGTTCTTCGGTCTCGGCCATCTCCACGATCTTGCCCGCATACATCACCGCCACCCGATCCGCCTCGTACTTGACCACAGCCAGATTGTGGGCCACAAAGAGATACGTCAGGCCGAGCTGATGCTGGAGCTCCTTGAGCAGGTTCAGGATCTGCGCCTGCACGGACACGTCCAGTGCCGATACGGCTTCATCCGCAATCACGACCTTGGGCGCCAGCGACAGGGCGCGGGCGATGGCAATGCGCTGGCGCTGGCCACCACTGAAAGCGTGCGGATAACGGTTCAGGGCACTGGGATCCAGGTGCACCATTTGCAACAACTCGGCCACCCGCTCCTGTAATGCCGCCTGACCCTTCACCATACGGTTGATCACCAGCGGTTCCCCAATGATCTGCAGCAGGGTCATGCGCGGATTCAGGGACGAATAGGGATCCTGGTAAATCATGCGGATGTTGCGCCGGGCCACCTGCAGATCCCGCTTCTCAATCCGGGTCAGATCCACGGGCGGCACGGACCTGTCCAGCTGGAACAGCACCTCGCCGGAGGTGGGGGTTTGGGCCTGGATGACGCAATGGCTGGTGGTCGTCTTGCCACAGCCACTCTCGCCGACCAGGGCCAGCGTTTCCCCTTCATTCAGATCGAAGCTTACGCCGTCCACGGCTTTGACCAGCCCCACCTGGCGTCGCAGAAATCCCGTCTCGATGGGAAAATACTTGACCAGATTGCGTACGGAGATGATGGGGTGTCCGTTCTGCTGACCCTTGTCTGCCGTTGCCGTCATGCCCCTTCTTCCCTGCCGCCGTACAGATAGCAGCTGACCTCATGGCCCAGGGCGATTTCCGTCAGGGGCGGATCCCGCTGTTCACAGACACCCGGTATATAGTCCGTGCAGCGCGGGTGAAACTTGCAGCCTGCGGGCATGGCGTACGGATTGGGCACGGAGCCCTCAATCGGGCTGATAGGCACGCGCCCGGGCTCCATTTTCGGGATGGAGGCCAGCAGGCCACGCGTATAGGGATGCATGGGACGATGAAAGATATCCTCCACCAGCCCGTGCTCCACTTCCTTGCCCAGGTACATGATCATGACGCGATCCGTCAGTTCGGCGATGACACCCAGATCGTGGGTGATCATGATGATCGCCATGCCCAGATCAGCCTGGATTTCGCGCAGCAGCTCCAGCATCTGGGCCTGGATGGTCACGTCTACGGCCGTGGTGGGCTCATCCGCAATGAGGAGTTTGGGCTGGCATGACAGGGACAGCGCCACCATAGCCCTTTGCCGCATCCCGCCGCTCAGATTGAAGGTGAACTCGTCGATGTTGCGAGCCGCATTGGGCATGCCTACCCGCCGCAGCAACTCGATGGCCTCTTCCCGGGCCTCTTCCCGGCTCACCTGCTGGTGGATGCGAATCGTCTCGACAATCTGGTTGCCGATGGTATGGACCGGACTGAAAGCCGTCATGGGCTCCTGGAAGACCATCGCAATTTCCTTGCCCCGGATATCCCGGATCTCCTTGCCGTCCACGTCGGTGGTGGCGAGGTCGATGGTCCGGTCGTCGTACCGGAAGAGAATCTCGCCCCCCACGATCCGGCCGTTCTTGGGCAGGATGCGCAGGATGGACTGGCTGGTGACGCTCTTGCCGCAGCCGCTTTCCCCCGCTATGCCGAGGATCTCGCCCGGCTTGACTGCAAAGCTCACACCATCCACGGCGCGCACCACGCCATCACGGGAATAAAAGTAGGTCTGCAGGTTGTGCACTGACAGCAGGGTGTCGTCGGGAAGGACAGACGCCTGCACTCCGGCTGCGCCAGCGTCGCTCATACGGTGCCCCGGATGCGTGGATCGACGACGGCCAGCAGAATGTCTGACAGCAGAGTCCCGATCAGGGTCAGGATACCCAGGATCATGATGATGCTGGCCGCCAGGAACATGTCCTGCTGCAGCAGGGAACGCAGCAGGACCGGCGCCAGGGTCGGCAGCCCGAGCACCAGCGAGACCAGCACCTCACCCTCCACCAGGACGGGCAGCAGCCAGCCGACCGTGCTGATGACGGGATTGATGGCAATGCGCAGCGGGTATTTGTAGAGCAGTTTCGTGGGCCCGACACCGCGGGCCCGGGCCACGGTCACGTATTGCTTCGGCAATTCGTCCAGCAGATTGGCCCGCATCGTTCGGATCAGCTCTGCCGTGCCGGCGGTGCCGACGATCAGGGCCGGCAGCCAGATGTGGGCAAGCAGATCGATAAACTTGGCCAGACTGAACGGGGCATTCTGCATCTCGGGCGAATAGAGACCTACGGTCACGTTGCCGGTCCACACGAAAAGCAGCCACAACCCTACCAGGGCCAGCAAGAAATTGGGGGTGGCTACCCCCAGGAAGCCAACAACGGTAAAGGCATAGTCAGCCATGGAGTACTGCTTGGTGGCGGACAGAATGCCGATGGGGATGCCGATCATGAAGACCAGCAACAGGGACAGCAGGGAAATGGTAAAGCTGGAGGGCAACCGCTGGATGATAATGTCGCGCACGGGTTCGCGGTACACCATGGAATAGCCGAGATCACCCTGCACAAAACTGGTTACCCAGCGCCAGTACTGTACGTGCACGGGCAAGCCCAGCCCGAACCGCTGGCGCAGGGCATCGATCAGTTCCGGTTCTATGATGTCGCCCTGGGCTTCCAGACCGGCCACGTAGGAACTGACGAAATCGCCGGGCGGGGCCTGGATAATCAGGAAGCCCACAATGCTGATGGTTATGACTGTCGGCACCATGACGAGCAGGCGCCGGGCAATGAAAAGCAGCATCGGCCTCGTTCCGGTCGCGGGACAGGAGACCGGACCCGCGTAGGGTCCGATCTCCCGAATTTATTTCTGCTTGGCGGGTAAAACGTTATTCAGAGTGATAGGCCCAGGTTTCCGGAGCGGCGTAGTACCACTCGGGCGCCACCGGGTTGGGGATGTTGTACATGCGATTGGAGAAGACCGCGTACCACACCGCCTCCAGGTCGCCGGGCTGCTTGATGGAGCCGATCACCCACAGGTTGTCCTGGTGGATCCTGTACATCTCGGCTTCCAGGTCAAAGCGCTTCTGGGCATCGGGTTCGGCCAGGAAGGACTCGAAGATTTCATAGAGACGCTTGACATCGTCCGGGGGTTCCTCACCCTCGGCACCGCCGGTCATGACCCATTGCGCCCAAGGCGGGTTAACCAGCCAATTGGGCGAGATGGGCATGGGTTCACCGCGCATGGCGCCGATAATCGGTGCCTGACCGGCCCAGTTGACCGGACGGATCTGGAGTTCGTAATCCCCTGCCAGACGCCGTTCACTGTGCAGTGAGCCTTCCAGGGGGACAATGGTGGTCTTGAGACCCAGATCTTCCCAGCCCTGTCCAATCAGTTCGGCAATAGGAACCTGCTGGATCCAGCCGGTATGGACCTGCACGGCCAGCTCGAACGGGCGGCCATCCGGCAGGAGACGCTGGGTCTGGTCCTCGTTCCAGGTCAGGCCCAGACTGTCCAGGATTTCGTTCGCCTGATCGGGATCATGCTCGATGTATTGCTTGAAGGCCGGATCCGCGCCGTTATAGACGGAGGCGTCCGGGGGCGCAACCTGGGATGGCTTGTAGAGGCCATTGAAGACCACTTCATTGATCTCGTTGCGGTCGTAACCGACAGAGAGGGCAATGCGGAAGTCCTTGTTGCGGAAGAGGTCCCGCAGGACATCGTCCTCGATGGACATGTTGAAGGTGACCACACCCAGCACGTCAGACCAGCCGAACTGGGGCAGGACCCGATAGCCACCGGTCGCCTCGTTCTGCTTCAGTACGGGGTAGTTGGTGAGATAGCCCAGGGTATACGGGTTCATGTAGTCATTCGTACCGGCCAGGACGTCCAGCAGGATCGCCTCGCGGTCACCCAGGTTGGGCCGATTGACGCGGTCGATGTAGGGCAGCTGGTTGCCGGCCACGTCGATCTTCCAGTAGTAGGGATTCCGCTCCAGTTCCTGTACGGGTACGCTGGCTCCGCGTGTGACCGCTTTCCAGGCGAAGATCGTAGGGGTGTCGGGATTGCCGTACCAGTCATGTTCACTGTCGAACAGTTCTACCCAAGTCGCAAATCCCTTCTCTTCCGCCACGGCACTGACTTCGTCGGCATCGGTGTAGTCGGGATGGAACTGCTTCAGGTAGTGGGCAGGTGCGTACGGCATGGGACGCCAGCGGTTGAGGCGTTCGAGCAACACACCGTAGGGAGCCGAGAATTCCATAACGATAGTGTTGTCATCCACCTTGCTGACCGTACCCATCTCGCCGCCAACCTTCATGTTGTTGACGCCATTGGGGCTGATCTCGGTGTTCGCGGCGATGGCTTCATACCAGAAGACAAAGTCATCGGCCCCGAAGGGTTCGCCATCAGACCACTTCATGCCCGGGCGGGTGGTGAAAGTCGTGGAAAGTCCGTCGGCACTGGTTTCCGCATTCATGAATACGTTGGGCAGTACACCCTGCATGTTCGAGCCATAGACGTGGGGGAATTCCCGCAGCAGGTCTTCCAGGAAGTCGAAGTTGCCTTCATGGGTGTTTCGCATGCTGCCGCCGTACGTCCCAATCTGGTCTGCCGGCTGCATCACCAGCGGCTGGTCCGGCAGGCGTTCCTCAACCGGAGGCAACGTGCCGTCCGCTACCATCGCGTCCAGCAGCGGTGACTGCTGGAAGGTCGCAATCGTATTCCCTGTCGCACTCTCGTAATCGGCAATCGTATTGTACTGCACGACCTGCGAGGTGAATTCGACCATGGGCATGTCAGCCATAGCCTCACCGCTGTCGGCCGCTGCCGGAGCGGGGGCCTCGCTACTCTCCTCCGCCGGGGCATCACCACCGCCGCCGGCACAGCCGGCCAGCATCAGGCCCAGGATCATGAGGGCGCATGCGAAAATGTTGAATCGCTTCATCAGGACATTCTCCTTATTCCACTGGTTCAGAAAACGAAAGCAAGTCCTTGCTCTCGTTCCCCATTATAAATCAATTGTCTGATATGCCAACTGCCTGTAAGAAGCAGACCAGGCTTGCATCCAGTGACTGCTTCATCCCGGTTGATGGTTCCGGGAAACTCACCCGAACCGGCTGCCTGGCCCCGCAGGGAAGGGGTAGGGATCTGTCCTGCAACGTGCGGCTGGATCCATCCATAGGATCCTCCATGACAGCCAAGACCGAGCACAGAATTGCCCGATGCGTGCTGATCGGGCAGGATCTGCCGGCGCCGGGAGCACGGGGGATATCCGGTCTTCTCCAGCTCCCGGCACGCCGCGACGGCGGCGCAAGTGCATTTGGGCCACACTGTCCGCGGCGATCAGGCCTTCCGGGCCACCAGCGCCACCCAATCTTCCTGCACTCGTTTCGCGGCCACTATGAAGTTCCGGGCATGCAGACACGCTTCCACCGCAGCGGAGCGGTTTTTGATAATGCCGGCAAGCAGCAGAATGCCACCCGGTGCCAGGCGTGCAGCCAGTTCTTCGTGTGTCAGCAAATGCACGATGACGTGGGGCAGGATATTCACGACTACGATGTCAAAAAGCCCTCTGGCCGGCAGGGAACCTTCCTGCATGGACCATGATACGCCCGGCATCGTGGTGATTTCGTTATGGCGGGCGTTCTCTGCCGCCACCTGCAAGGCCAGGGGATCCGTGTCGGTGCCCACAATGGTCCACACGCCCAGCTTGGCTGCGGCAATGGCCAGAATGCCACTGCCCGTACCGACATCCAGCAACCTGGTCCGATGGGGTGCGTACTGTTCCAGCAGGGCTAGGCAAAGCTGGGTTGAAGGGTGCAGGCCGGTACCGAACGCCATGCCTGGATTGAGGCGCAGCACCACGTCATCACCAGGCGGCAGGGGTTCTTCCCATACCGGCTGGATTACGATGCGCTGCCCCACGCGGAAAGAGGCATAGTGCTCCTTCCACGCTTCCTGCCAGTCCCGGTCATCCAGGAGGGAGATTTTGGGTTCCGGTATGGGATACAGGCGGGACAGCCACCACAGGCCCTCGGCAATCTGCTGTTGCAGCTCTTCCGCCCGTTTGCCTGCCGGCACGAAGGTCTTGACCAGGATCCGGTGCGCCGCAGCCAAATCGATCGCTTCCGGAGCCAGATCGGCATCGTCGGGAAAGCCTGTCCCTTCAATGACGGCCCCCCCGCCAGCCCCATGGTCGCGGGCATCTGCGTCCCAGTCCCGACCATTCAGGCGATTGAACAGCTCACAAACCGCTTCCGCGGCCTCCACATCCACTTCTACGCTGATCTGTACCAGCTGTGCCATGCCGCGGGTGCCGGCCCCGACGCTGCGCTTCAGGAAAGAAAGTCTTGAATGCGATCGAAGAAGCCACGCCGCGGTTCGTGGTTATCCGCGCCAATCGCCTCATCCAGCTGCCGGAACAGCGCGCGCTGATCCTCGTTCAGGCGGGTTGGGATCATGACGTTGACCGTAATAATCATGTCGCCCCGGCCTACGGACTGCAGGCGCGGTATGCCCTTGCCCCGCTTGCGGAACGTGGTAAAGGGCTGTGTACCTGGCGGCACCTCCAAGTCCTCTTCATTGCCTTCCAGCAGGGGAACGGAGATCCGGGTCCCCAGGACAGCCTGGGACACGGTGATCGGAACCTCGAGGTGCAGGTCATACTCTTCCCGTGTGAATACAGGGTGATCCTGCACGGCAAAGACAATATAGAGGTCGCCGGGCGGTCCCCCGTTGAAACCCGGTTCCCCCCTGCCGGCCAAACGCAACCGCTGGCCCTCGTTGACGCCGGCCGGTATGGAAACACTGATGGTGCGTTGCACGGCGATACGCTTGTCCCCGTAGCACTTGGTACATTTGTGCCTGATTTCCTGGCCGACGCCACCACAGGCGGGGCACGTCTGTTCCGTGACCACCGAGCCGAAGAGGGGCACTTCCTGGCGGTACTGGACAGACCCGCGTCCCTGACAGTGGGCACAGGCTTCAGGCGGATGTCCGGGTTCGGCACCCGAGCCATCACACCGGTCACACAGTTCCATGGCTTCAATGTCCAGGTCCTTCGTAACCCCGAAAGCCGCCTCCCCAAAGGTCAATGACATCATGGCCCGCAGATCGTTGCCTTGCCGCGGACGGCGGCTGCGGGCACCTGCCGGTCCTGTGTTCATGCCGAAGAACTGTTCAAACAGGCTGCCGATGTCCCCCATATCAACAAAGGGAGAACTGCTCATTCTTTCGGCATCATGACCATACCGGTCGTACATCTGCCGCTTCTGGTCATCATTCAGGACCTGATAAGCCTCGGCCACTTCCTTGAACTTGGCTTCCGCGTCCGCCGCCTTGTTGCGATCCGGATGGTATTCCTGGGCCAGCTTGCGGAAAGCCCGCTTGATTTCGTTCTTGGTGGCGGATCGGCCGACGCCGAGCACCTCGTAATAATCCCGTTTGGCCATAATTCCGTTCAGGTCAGGAGTTGAAACTGCCGTGTCATTCCAGAGGGCATGCCCATGCCATCAGCCAGACACAAAGGGCTGACAGTCCCATAAGCAACCCGGCAAAAACGAGCCACTGGCGCAAGGAATGCACGGACGTATGCGACGTGACGGCCAGGATGATTGACAACGAGACAAAAAGCACCAGCCCGTTCTTGATCCGGGGACGGGAATGTAACCACTGCACCAGCATCCTCACAGGAAGAGTTGTGTCTCACTATGCCGCAAAATCCAATGCAACAAGGAATTATACCCAAGCCGCCATTGTCTCAGGCATATACAGCGCACGGAACCGACGGGAGGAACATGGGGATGCGCCCATTTCGCTTCCCTGGTCCCTGCCCGCACCATATCACCCAATACCATCCGGATGCATCCATGCTGCCAGTGGCTTCAAGGGCGATACGGGATGGCGAAGCGTGTACGCCCGCGCTCTGCCTTGGGCGGTGGCCATCAGCACAAGCCGATACAGGTGGCGGACGTACAGTCAGGCTTGGCTAATCCTCAGCCTCGTCCAGGCTATGCCAAAGACCGTCAATTTGCCGGACCAGCATGTCCAGCTCGCCCCGGTTGTACACAATCCTGTCAGCACGCTCCATTTTCCATGTCTGGCTGGACTGGTTGGCCAGGCGCTTTTGTCCTTCTTCCCGGGACATGCCTCGGGTCGCCTGCAGGCGGTCGAGCTGCAACTCGGGATCCGACACTACCACCCATACTTCATCGCACAACTGGCGTGAGGTATTGGCTTCCAGGAGCTTAATGGCCTCGATGATCACCACCTGCGCTTCGGTCTGCGCCAGTTCCTGCACCGCCATGTCATATACGACAGGATGCAAAATTCCTTCCAGCACACGCAGTTGAGCGGGATCGGCAAAGACGATGCTGCCCAGCTGGCCGCGATCGATCGCGCCTGTGGCGTCCAGGATCGCGGGACCGAAAGCCGCCACTACCGGACCGAAACCGGGACCGTCCGCCTGCAGGGCTTCCCGTGTCTTGCGGTCCATGTCAATGATATACGCACCCCGGGCCGCCAGCAGGGCAGCGACTGTGGATTTGCCCGTGGCAATGTTGCCGGTCAGTCCAATGACGCGGCGTGTTCCTGATTTTCCCATAGGGTGTGCAACCTCTCCCATTCGTCCCATTTCCGGTCTGTCTGATCCTGAAGAAACCGGTGGGCCTTGTGCAGTTTCCGGATGGCTTCGCCGTCATTGCGGGCACTGGCTTCCGCCAGGCGATCCAGAATCTGGCCCACTTTTTGTTCCAGCTGCTCAATGTCCGCCTCCAGACTCTTGACCTGGCTGGCACTGGGACGCATGGATCCGGACGGGCTGGCCGGTCCCGCTACAGCAGTCAGCCCGTCCGGCGCCGGACTCTGCAGTGCTCCCTGCTCCCCATCCCAGACAGGATAGCCATCTGCCGCCAGCTGCTGGTACTGCTGCCACGTTTCGTGGCGAACTATCACTTGGGCCGGTGCATCCTCCCGGGCCGTAACGAACCACAATTCTGTGGCCAGAGCCTCCACCAGGGCTCGGTCGTGGGTGACCAACAAGATGGTGCCCGCATACTGCTGCAGGGCTTCCTGCAGCACCGCAAAGCTGTCGAAGTGGCTCATCGGTTCATCCAGGATCAGGAAATTGGTGTCCGCCAGGGCCAGCTGGGCAAACCGCAGGCGACTCTTCTGCCCGCCTGACAACGTGGACACAGGTCGGAACACGTCCTCACCCTGCAGCTGGAAGATGGCCAGATGATCCCGTACCTCCTGATCCTTCAGAGGCTTCTGATCCTGAATCAGGTCGAAGGGCGACTTGGAGGCATCCACCGTCGCGTAGTCATCCTTGACCTGGTGCTGGGCAAAGTAGCCGATTCTGACGTTAGCGCCCAGGGTAACCGTACCCGCGAGAGGCTGGATCTGGCCTACCAGCGTGCGCAGCAGCGAAGACTTCCCCGTCCCGTTGGCCCCCAGCACCGCTACGGTTGCCGTACGCCGGATTTCCAGCGCCGGCACTTGCAGTACCGGCTGGCTGGCCTGATAGCCCACAACCAGGCCCGAGGTTCTGACCACAATGTCGCCACTGCGCCAGGTACAGGGAAAACGCAACTTCCAGTTCCTGTCCCGGGTGGGCCGATCGATGCCATGCTGGGCCAGGTAGCGCCGCATACGGGTTTCCCGTCCCCGTGCTTCCTTGCTGCGCTGCCCCGCCTTGAAGCGTCTGACAAACTCCTCGGTCTTGGCCACGTACGCCTGCTGGGCCTCGTATTCCTTTTCCTGTCTGGCCATCCGGGCCGCCCGCTGTTCCCGGTACTGTGAGTAACGGCCCCGGTATATGTCCAGACGGTGGTGGTCCATTTCCCAGATGCGGTTGGTTACGCGGTCCAGAAAAGCGGGATCGTGGGAAACGACCACGAGACTGCCCGGCCAATTCCGGAGAATCCGTTCCAGCCAGGGCATGGAGGTTGCATCCAGATAGTTGGTGGGTTCGTCCAGCAACAGCAGTTGAGGTTCCTGCAGGAGCAGATAACCCAGATGCACACGGGTCCGTTGGCCCCCGCTCAAACTCGCGATCGGTTCCCGCCAGGCCCGCCGGGGAAGACGCAGATTCAGCAGCGTCTCCTCAATACGGCGCTCCGTATCGTAGCCCCCACGCTCCTGGTATTCCTCCTGCCGGCGTCCGTACTCCGTGATCAGGGCCTGCTGCTGTCTCTGCTCCGTGCAGGTTTCAATGGCCAAGGCCAACCGTTCCAGTTCCTGGCCCAGGGCATGGATGTCTGCGAAGGCCGTATCCAGCAAGGCAAAAGCCGTGCGCCGGTCCGCGCCCAGCGGCTCCTGCTCCAGGTAGCCCAGGGTCAAATTCTGGCTGTAGTGCAGCTGCCCCGCAAACATGTCGTCGCGCCGGGCAATGATGCGCAGCAGAGATGATTTGCCACTGCCGTTGGGGCCCACCAAGCCGATCCGGTCCTTGCCTTCAATCCGGAAATCCAGCTGCTGAAAGACAATCTGGTCGCCGTATCTTTTTTCCAGGTCGGAAGCAACGATGAGACTCATGGGCAAGGACGGCTGACAGGACGGGTCAGAGCCGGTACGGAACCTGCGCGCCAGTTTTTCTGCACCGCAGACAGGGGCGATGCCGGAACAGCGACAGACAGAGCAAAAACAGGGGCCACCGCAACAATTTCCGTACCGAATCGTCTTATATGGTACGGCAGACTGTGCCGTGTATTGGTGTTTCCATCGGGAACCTCACCTTCCGGAGTGGGTCGTCACCATGTTCCAGTGTATTGTACGCAGAAAGCAGAACGGCAATCCTGATCCGGGACACCGGCAGCGTTTTGCCCCGTACATCACACTGATACACTTATACTGTATTGCCACCGTTCCGGGCCACGCTCCACCTTGTATTTCCCACATCGTCACCCCGCATGGGGACTGAGGTCCCGGGTACGGGTAATCAACACAGCACAGAGCTGTGAGCGCATGTGGTGGCCATGCATGCAGAATCTTTCATGTTTCCCCTTCACTTCGTATCGGATGCAACAAGCTCATGAGGAGTCTTACCATGAACCGGAAAACCCTGATGAAGTTCACACGAACTTTCCTCTTGGGCCTGGTATCACTCGTATTGCTGTTGGGGCTGGTGGCGAGCGTCTCGCTCGCTGCTACCCATACCAATACCTATATCATCAGGTCGGGTGAAACCCTGGCCCAAATTGCAGCTGATCACGACACCACGCTGGATGCGCTTTTGGGTCTGAATCCCGATATTCTCGACCCCAGCACCATCTATGTGGGACAGGCGATCCAGGTACCCAGCGAGGAGGAGTCCCCCGGTACCCAAGTCGCTGTTTGTGCACGGCCTTATACAACCCAGGCAGGTGACACTTGGGCCACGATCGCCGCTGCCCACAACACGGCCACCGGTATACTGGCCCTCGTGAATCACATGACCGTGGAAGATGCCCTGCCGGCAGGCACCGAGCTCTGCATACCGGGGGCACCTGCAGCAGCTCCGGTCGATACGCCCGCAGCCATGTCGGAACCGACCCCCGAGCCGGAGGCAGCCATGCCGGAAACCGAACCGGGGTCTGCGCCCACGAGTTTGCCCCAGCCCGGCGAAGGTTCGGGAGCATGGTATACCATACAGCGCGGAGATTATCTGAGCCGGGTTGCCACCCGCCAGGGTTGCACTACGCGAGTGCTGTCCGCGGTCAACAGCATTGCCAATCCAAGCCGGATATTCCCGGGCCAGCGCATTTGGATTCCTGACGACTGCACGGCCCTGATCCCGTTCCTGCCCGCCGTTCCGGTCTATGTGCCGCCCCCGCCGGCGCCCACACCGGTACCGCCGCCAGCGGCACCCGCTCCGCCCCCGGCTCCCCCGGCTCCACCGGCTCCATCGGCACCCCCGGCTCCACCCCCCGCACCGCCTTCAGCCCTGGCAGGGTATACCTCCCATGGTCCCTGGACTGCCTATTACTTCAGCAACCCGAATCTTGATGGGAATTATGCCACAAGCCGGCAGGACAGCATGATTGTGCACCAGTGGGGCCAGGCCAGCCCCGCCGCGGGCGTTCCCAGCGACGGCTTCAGTGTCCGCTGGACCGGCCGCTTTTTCTTCACGGGGGCCGAGTACCGCTTCCTAGCTCTCGCTGACGACGGTGTTCGGATTTGGGTTGACAATGTCCTGGTGCTGGATGGCTGGGACGATCAGTCACAAACCCTATACTACGCAGACTACACGCCGCGGTACGGCAATCACGACGTACGTGTCGAGTACTACGACGCGCGCCTGGATGCCACCATCGTTGTGAACTGGGCACCTACACGCTAGGACAGGTGTCCGGCATGCAAGACAAATGACGATCCACTACACGCCAGACCTCACCGGAAATTGGAGGGAACGACTCATGGCAAAAACACTTCTGGGACGACACAGGAGCTTGGTGTTCCTGGCCTGTGTACTCCTGTTCAGCCTTGTCCTCGGCAGCACAGTCTTCGCTGACGAGGACACCAACTTGGGTGGCAGCCGTTTTACCATCATCTACGCCACCGCACGCCAGGCCCATTTCACGATCATCAGCAGCAGTGGCTGTGACGATACCGACGAGAACTGTACCGTCGTGGTGACCGCGTCCACGGATATCGCCAACGCAGTCGACAATCCGTCCAACGATGACGAGGTGGTATGGAAAGAGGTCTTTGAGGACGCCTGCGCCAGCTTCATAACCAGCGCATCCTACGGGCAGGAGAACAGGCAGTTCGAACAATGCTGGGAAAGCAACCCGAAGGGCCTTACGTATGACGTAGAATGGCCTATCATCAGGCCGGATGCCAAATTCGATATTCGTCCCCATTGCGACGATGACGATGAGGACTGTGCAGTCAGATTGGGTATTTGCTACAACCCGGCAGACTGCCGGATAACCAGGGCGTCCGACACGGACAACCATTCCGCCCGGATCGCCGATTTTTGGAATGACGCCGGCAGTTGCCTGTACGACGATGACGAGGATGACGTATGGGACTGCATCAACGATGAATTCCAGGACTGGCTGGACGATGAACTCAGCAGCAACGATGATTACGACGATCTGATCGATGAACTGGATCGCTCCCGCCACGACGACCTGGGATTGGCTGTGCTGGGCTATGACGATGACCTGAATGAGGTGGGCCGAGAAGCCGACGATGCCGACGATGATCCGGAAACCCGCCTGGAGCGCTATCAACGCCTGTGGCGCAACACCAGTCCGGACAACATTTACCGGGACATGGATGACATAGAGGAAGGGAGCTACAGTTTCCGCCCCACCCGGACCAGGTACCTGACCATCAACGTCACCAATTACCTGGATTACACGTCACCCATCCCGGTGTGCAATACATCTGTTGGCTGCTTTAACCTGACAGGCAAGTCCGATGTCTTCCGGCAATACATGAACAGCTTCTACGTGTTGATCATGGACAACGCTGTTATGCGG
Organism: Caldilineaceae bacterium; assembly: GCA_965200385.1. Classification (GTDB taxonomy): domain Bacteria; phylum Chloroflexota; class Anaerolineae; order Caldilineales; family Caldilineaceae; genus Bin34. Next base: position 1,020,331 of record OZ241342.1, on the reverse strand, counting down.
TGCATGGAGGACGCGGGCTGGGATACCGACGACGATCACGTCATTGCCTTCAACAACGCTGACCTGATCGCATGTGACGAGCGGGTAGAAACGGCTGTACAACACTGTCCCGCCGAAAATACGGGGGCCAAGGCCGTACTGTTTTCCCTGTACGACATAGGCCTGCTGAACGGTATCGTGACCCAGACGTACGCGCAGCAATTGCGTTACGATGTGGAACACGCACGGGTGCGGACTCCCAGTTGCCTGTGTGCTGCCGGCTTTGCGGAACGGGACATGATCATGAGTGCCAGCCAGAACGACAACCCGTGGTCATACCCCGGCGCCCGTCATCCCCGCGAGGTCTGTGACGAGTAGTCTGCCTGGACATCAAGCCCCAACATCGAACACCCCCGACTGCAGTCGGGGGTGTTCGATTCAGGAGCAGGCATGGATTGCATCGGGGACTATATACGTACTCGCACCGCGCAGTGCAGGTAGCCACGCGCACGTTAGAAATAGGGCATGAACATAGAAGAGATTATGGTTCACCGGGGTATTACCTTGCGTGTACGGCCGGGGTCCAAAGCCAAACACGCCAAGATGATGCGCATCGCCGGAGCCTGCCGCAAAGTGTGGAATGAAATCTTGGAGATATGCGCAAGACAATAGCAGGACTGCAAGACTGGTGATGGCGATAAACCTAACGTTACACACTGCGGGCTGCACAAGCTGTACGTGCAAATCAAGCAAGAATTGTCTTGGTGGGGAGAATTGTCTAGCCATACGGTGCGCTATACCCTGAAACACTTGGCAGAAGCCTATAAGCGGTTCGGCAAGTCGGGGACGGGTCATCCCAACTGGAAACGTCAATACAAGGACACCCCCAAGGTTTACGGTGCCCGAACAAGATTAAGGGTAAGGGCAAGAAGATCGGCATCCCCAAGATGGGGGGAGCAAGCTGACAGGCAAGCATCCTGACACCGCTTACCAACCCAAGCAGGCCACGTGCACGTATGAGGCCGGTAACTGGTATGTGTCTATCCTCTACGCAGTGCCGGACCCGCGCCCGGTTAGACCCGACAAACCGGTTAAGTCTGTAGGCATTGACCGCAACGTGGGGCAGGTAGCGTGCAGCACAGGGATTATGTATGAACTGCCACGTCTGTTGCAACTGGAGGCCAAACTGCATAGGTGGCCAAGGAAGTTGGCCCGACAACAGTGCAAAAGCAACGGCTGGCAACACACTAAGCTGCGCATCCCAAAGATATACAGGGCGATACGTAATGGCATAAAGAACGGGTGCCACCAGACTAGCCACACCATCGCTGATATACACGATTTAGTCATCTTGGAAGACCTGAACATTCAGGGTATGACGCGGAGTGCCCGTGGCTCCAAGGCAAAACCCAGTACGCATGTGGCCTAGAAAAGAGGATTGAACCGTGCTATCTTGCGCAGCGGTTGGGGACGGCTGGAACGATATAGGGGTTACAAGACCTACATAGAGAAAATAGACCTCAAGTACACGTCACAGCGTTGTCATACCTGTGGTGCAGTACGCAAAGCCAACCGCAAGTCCCCGTCTGTTTATCACGGCCAAGCATGCGGTGTAGACAAGAACGCCGACGTAAATGCAGCCTTGAACATCCGGGACCAATGGTGGGATAAGCATAGGGCGTCCGGGGACGGCGCAGCGGCAGGTGGCGGTGGCAGCCTTAGCTGGCCTGTGAAGCCTGCAAATGTATAGGGAAGAGCATCGCGGCCTGCGGGCGTGGTGTGAGTACGTATAATAGTCCCCATTGCATCAAACCGGCCACACAGGCAACAGAGCCTCATAGTCACTTGCAGGATTATGTACAGGCGACCCACCACCTGACAGAACCTCTGAAGTCTGCGCTGGCTCCCGAATCGGGCTTGATACGGCAGTCCTACAGACCGAGTCAGCTCACTCACCCCTGGAATACCGTGTATCGGTAGGCATCCAGCCTGTGTAGTCGGCAGAACTTCCTTCCGCCAAGCCCACAGACAACACGGCCTGGAATTCCCACAGACATTACTGTTTCATTGGGGGACTATATACGTAACCACACCACGCCCGCAGGCCGCAAAGCTTTACCGTATACATTTTCAGGTTTCACAGACCAACTGACGTTGCAATCTCCACCTGCAGTTGCGCCGTTCCCGGACGCCATGTTCGTATACAACCAGTTGTCCCGTATGTTTAAGGCCGCATGCACGTCGGCATTCTTTTCTACACTGCACTTTTGGCAGTGATAAACAGATTGGGATTTCCGGTTAGCTTTACGTATTACCCCACAGTTATGACAACGTTGTGACGTGTACTTGGGGTCTATCTTTTCTGTGTACGTCTTGTAACTCATATACCTTTCCAGCCGTCCCCACCCGCTGCGTAAAATAGCACGCTTCAATCCTCTCTTTTGGGCTACATTCTTACCCGGGTTTTCCCTGGAGCCACGGGCACTCTTGGTCATACCCTGAATGTTCAAGTCCTCAAAGATAACTAGATCGTGTATGTCAGCGATGGTACGACTGGTCTGGTGACACCAGTTCTTTATAACATTCCGCATCCCCCCTGTATATCTTCTGGGTACGTAGCTTGGTATGTTGCCAGCCGTTGCTCTTGCATTCTTGCCGGGCCCACTTCTTCGGCAGACGCCGTAGCTTGGCATCCAGCGCTAGCAGCGCCGGCAGTTCATACATGACGCCAGTACTTAATGCCACCTGCCCCACGTTCCGGTCGATGCCAACGGGGTTAACAGGTTTGTCCGGTCTAGCCAGTCGTGTTTCAGGCACTTCGTACAGGATGGACACATACCCGTTGCCCGCCTCATATTTGAACGTGGCTTGCTTGGGCTTACAATCGGCGTACGGATTCTTACCTGTCAACTTCACCCACCCAAGCTTGGGGATGTAGATTTTCTTGCCTTTGATCTTGACATTATCGGGGACAGTAAACCTTGGCGTGTCCTTGAATTTACGCTTCCAGACCGGACGCCCTGCTCCATCCAAGAACCGCTTAGAGGCTTCGGCCAGATGCTTTACGGTATAGCGCACCGTGTTCGATGGCAACTCACCTAACCAGGGCAACTCCTGTTTGATTTGTACGTACAGCTTGCACAGAGAGAAGAACGTAACGGATGGTTTATCGCTTTTACCAGCCTTGTAGTCTTGCCACCGCTTTTCACAGATTTCCGATACTTCGTTCCACACATTGCGACAGGCCCCGCCGATCCGCATCATCTTGTCGTGCTTGTTTTTGGACCCCGGTCGCACCCGTAAGGTAACGCCGTAAACCATTGTCTCTTCTATGTTCATGCCCCATTCTAGCCTGCCCTATCCTGTCTGCACTGCGGGGTGTGGGTACGTATATAGTCCCCTTTAACTGCAACCTCCGGGAGCGCACCAATGCGGATTGTGGGTGTGATTGCTCTTTTGTCCCGGATTGCAACTTGTGTATAATGCAACCATTGAAGTCACACGGGAGACGGTTCTAACGTCCGAGTCCTGGTGGTGTCCTGAATTGATTAGGTGGCATTCCCTGCCATCATCGTTGCTCTGCATTGTTCTCCGGTTCGCGTGCCCCTCGTTGCGAACATCGTCCCTGACCTGATCAAATCACACTGACGTTGAAGGTGCTGCAGTTGCAGTTGCCTGAACCCTCCAGGCTCCTGGCAACAGGACCGATCCGATTGCGGGGGCAACGTCATGAAACTCATACATTCCAGAGCACACGCGGGCTTGCGGATTTGCACGATACTGCTGGCCTGTGTGTTCTTGATGGGAATCGTCACCACCACAGCCTGGGGCCAGATAGCTGCAGGGTCCACGTACATTGTACGCGCAGGTGATTCCTACCACTCGATTGCAACGCGGCATGGCATTTCCCTGTCACAGCTACACGATCTCAATCCGGGTATCTATGTGCACGGCTCTGCCCCGCAGGGCCAGATACTGCGGGTTCCCATTGGCGGCATGTACAGTCCTTCGGCGGTTCTCTGTCCCCTGCTGCATATCGTCAATCCCAATGAAACACTCGACTGGATCAGCGGTGCCTATGGTGTCGCCCTTGGTGATCTGGCTCATTTGAATAGCCTCGGCGTTCAGGCGGCCCTGGTCCCCGGATCTGCGCTCTGCCTGCCTATCCATGCGCGACTGCAGTACCCGGCACCTGTCACACCGGCACCTGCGGCCCCCTTCGTCACCGTACCTGTGGCCTACCCGATAATCCCTTCCACCTATGTTGCGGGCAGTCACGTACCTGTCGGTCCCTGGACCGGGTACTATTACAACAATCTGGGGGCGCCCGTTTATGTGACGTCCAGTTCAGACAGCCACATCAATTTCAACTGGCGTACCGGCAGTCCGGCGGCGGGCGTAGCGGCCGATTACTTCAGCGCCGTGTGGCTGGGCAATTTCTACTTCACAGGACAGAACTATCGTTTCGTCGCCTTGGCCGATGACGGCGTTCGTGTCTGGGTCGGCGATGTTCTGGTCATTGACGGTTGGCAGGAACAGGCAGCCACGCTGTATTACCGTGACTACGCGCCCCCTGCCGGTACGCGTCCCGTACGCGTGGAGTACTACGATGCGACGATTTACGCCCAATTGACAGTGGACTGGGCTCCACATTAGCCACATTCTGGCACGCCTCAACACCAGGCACCATCCATCCTTGTTGTCACTGAGGACAAAATTTCATGAACGTTCACATTCCCTGGACCACACGGCTGCTGGGGGGTCTCCTGGGTTGCCTGTTGCTGGTGCTGTTCCTGCCGTCCTCCCCGGTACAGGCTTCCCCGCCGGGCAGCGTAAGCAGCGCAAATCAATACGACACCACCAGGACCGACATTGACCAGTTCGACATTGTACGCGCCCGCAGCTACTATTCCCGCTGGACGACCGCAGGGTGTACGGACGACGACGACATTGACGACGGCTGTTACGTCGAAGTGACTGCAGACAGTGACCTGCGTGCGTATATATCGGAGCGCCGCCGAGACTCCGGTCTGTCCTATACAGCCATCTGGCGGAACCTGTTTGAGGATGTACTCTGTGACCATCTCAGCAACCGGGACAGTTATCCAGAGCTGAATGAGGACTTCAATGACTGCTGGGAACGGGGAAGTACCCAAGGCGACGCGGAAGTGGAATGGCCCCAGATCGATACCAACGAATATTTCAGCGCCAACGGCTTCTGCAAGTCCGGTGGCCCTGTATGCTCTATTACCATCACGATCTGCTACAACGCCGACGAATGCGATGGGCGCAGCAGCAATGACGATGAATTTGAAATCGACGATGGCCGCAAGGCAGATTTCTTCGACGCCAACGAGTCCTGTCTCTTTGATGTCAGCCAGAGCCGATTCACGGAATGTGTGAATCGGGGCCTGAAACGGGTCTATGACTACCTGCGGAACAGAGGACTGTATACCTACAGCGCCCTGGAAAACGAGCTGGAGGAGCGGGGGGTCGCTATCGACGCCTATACCACTTCCCTGGCACAGGTACGGGATACCTCCTACTTCGCAGCCTATCGTCCTGTCTACCCAGCTCCCCCTGTTGTCCGGAGCGGTGCTGCACCCGTGTACGGGCCGAGTGGCCACTATATCGTAGCCAGCCTCACACAGCATCTGGAAGCAGAACCCTACACCAGTGTTTGTGGTACGACTCAGGGCTGTATCAAGGTCATAGGCCAATCACAGTTCTTCCGCTCCTACATGGGCAACCTCTTTGTCCACATCACCAATCCCAGTGTTCTGCACTGCATGGCACGTCGCGGCTATGGACACAGCGGAGGCTATGAAGTCGCGTTCAGCAATGCGGATCTGGCAGCTTGTGACGAGCGGATGGCCCGCGCCAGTTCTGTGTGTCCGGCTCCGGGCACGGGGGCCAAATCCGAACTCCTGACCATGTACAACCTCGGCCTCCTGTCCAACCTGATTTCACCGACCCTGGCCCATGCCATGCAGAATGAGCTCAATGCCGCCGCCCACACCGCACCGCACTGTCTGTGCAACGCCGGCTTCCGTAACTGGAATGTCTTGACCTCCACGTCATCGACCAACAATCCCTGGGAAGCAGGAGCCATCGTCAGTACGGCCCGCGTCTGCTATTGAGCCGACTGCAACGAGCGCACGCGGCGGCGCTGGGTGGCCACCGAACCCTGGCCATGGCGGTGGCACCGGGAGCTGGCGGCCGGCGACAGCCCGGACAGCAGGTCGACCGCGTATTGAGCAGTCACAGCCGGGGCTCCTGCCTGCCCTGTAGAGCAGCAGGCGGACCCGGTGCCCCGGGGCGACCTGCAGGCGCCGGTATGCTGGGTCTGCCAGAGCCTGGCACAACTGGCAACGGCGCTGACCGGCCTGGGCTGGGAGATCAGCGCGAGTACGGTTGGGCGCTGGTGCGCCGGCTGGGCTACCGGTTACAAGCAGTGCGCAAGAACCGCGAAGGGATCGCACACCCGGACCGCAACGCGCAGTTCGTCTATACCGCCACGCGGGTAGAAACCTTAGGGGACTATATACGTACCCACACCACGCAGTGCAGACAGTTAAGGGCAAGATAGCATAGGCCATGAACATAGAAGAGAACATGGTTTACCGGGGCGTTACCTGCGGGTGCGGCCGGGCAGTACGGCCAAACACGACCAGATGATACGGATTGCCGGAGCCTGTCGCAAGGTCTGGCATGAAGTCTTGGCGATATGCGCAAAGCAGTGGCAAGAGTTCAAGGCCGGTAAAGGCGATAAACCATCCGTTACGTTCTTCTCTCTGTGCAAGCTGTACGTACAAGTCAAACAGGAATTGCCCTGGTTAGGTGAGTTGCCATCGCACAGGGTGCGCTAGACCGTGAAACACCTAGCAGAAGCCTATAAACGGTTCTGGGATGGTGCGGGGCGTCCAGTATGGAAGCGGCAGTGTAAGGATACGCCCAAATTCACGGTGCCTGGCAATATCAGGATCAAGGGCAAGAAAATCTACATTCCCAAGCTTGGGTGGGTGAAGACGACAGGCAAGAACCCATACGCGGGTTACAAACCCAAGCCGGCCACATTCAAGTATGAGGCCGGCAATTGGTATGTATCCCTCCTGTATGAAGTGCCTGAAACACACCCTGAAAGACCTGCCAAGCCTATTAATCCCGTAGGTATAGACCGGAGGAACGGAGGGCAAGTGGCATTGAGTACAGGGAGCATGTATGAATTGCCCCCGCTGCTACTCCTGGACGCCAAACTGTGCAGACTGCAGAAGAAGTTGGCCCGGCAAGAGTACAAGAGCAACGGTTGGCAAGACACCAAGCTACGTATCCAGAAAATATACAGGGAGATGCGGAATGTCATAAAGCACTGGTGTCACCAGACTAGCCGTACCATCGCTGCCATACACGATCTGGTTATCTTTGAGGACCTGAACATGCAGGGTATGACCAAGAGTGCCCGTGGCTCTGGGGACAAACCCGGCAAGAATGTGGCTCAGAAGAGAGGCTTGCATCGTGCTATTTTGCGTAGTGGATGGGGACAGCTGGAACGGTATATGACTTACAAGACGTATACGGAAAAGATAGACCCCAAGTACACATCACAACGTTGTCACAACTGTGGGGTAATACGTAAAGCCAATCGCAAGTCCCAATCTGTTTACCATTGCGGTAAATGTGGTGTTGAAAAGAACGCAGACGTGAATGCAGCTTTGAACATACGGGACAAGTGGTTGGATAGGAATATGGCGTCCGGGGACGGCGCAACTGCGGGTGGAGATTGCAACGTTAGCTGGTCTATGAAGCCTGAAAATGTATGCGGTGAAGCATCACAGCCTACGGGTGCGGTGTGGGTACGTATATAGTCCCCAAACCTTATCAGCAACAACAGCCGGTGGTGTCGGTCGACATCAAGAAGAAGGAGCTGTGGAGGATTTCCGGAACGGCAACTGGGAGTGGCACCCCAAGGGTCAGCCCGAGACCGCCCGGGTACACGACTTTCCCAGGACGCAGCGGGCAAGGCCATTCCCTGTGGTGTCTACGATATCGGCCGCAACGAGGCCTGGGTCAGCGTCGGCCAGGACCATGACACCTCCACCTTTGCAGTGGCTACGCTGCGCCGGTGGTGGGAGGCGATGGGCCGCCACCATTATCCCCAGACACGCGCCTTGTCGTGTTGATCCACCACACCCGCAAGGCGGCCGGGCTGCAGTGGACACCAACACCTATCCGACGGGCGTGAAGGCGTCGTCCGCACAGATGGCGGCCCTGTCCCTCCAGCGCGACGCCTTCCACGGCGACTGGAACTACGTGCTGCACTCCTAAATTCGGCCTGAATCCCAAGTGGGGATATGGCGTACAATGAGGCACGGTACCGCACAGGCCTGTCGTCGTCAGGGCCCACCTGTAGTCCCCGGCTACACTGGAACACGCGCGCCTGCTCAGCCCGCCCGGCTATCAAGCCCTCCGTCTGTTTGCAGCCCCCGTCTGTCTTGACATTTCGTACCGCATGACATATCCTTGGCCCAGTTGCATACCATATCGACTGTGACTTGGACTAGTAATCGCCTGGTCAGCGTCCAGAGAGCTCCCGGCAGGTGGAAAGGGGGTGCGTGTAAAGGCGACGAATGGGCCAACGAGTTGTGCGCTGAACGGGATTCCCCAGTAGGCAAGCCGGCAACGCATCCGTTATCAGTGCGCGGGGAATCGGATTCCGATCCCGTTCCCGCAGAGTGAGGACTGTTCCCCCTGGGACAGGACTAATTGGGGTGGCACCGCGATGGTCCCAAGACTTCGTCCCCAAGTGTAGCCTGCACAGCTGCGCTTGGGGTTTTTGGTTTTGGAGGATTCATGACTGTTTTTGCACCATCCCTGGATACTGTTCGTGCAAGTCAGACCCAGGGCACCAAAATACCGGTTTACTGTGAGATTCCGGCCGATATGGATACCCCGGTGTCCATTTTTCTCAAGCTGTGCCGGCGCCCGGAGACCCGTCTGATTACGGGTGATGTGAGTTCCACTCCCTGTTTTCTCCTGGAATCCGCCGAAGCCGGCGAGCGGTTTGGCCGCTACAGCTTTATTGGCCTCAATCCTTCACGCACCCTCACGGCCTACGGGGACGCGATCACGGTGGGCGAAGCGGATGGCACCCTGGATCACATCCAGGACAATCCCTTTACCGTGCTGCGCGCGTATCTGGATGCCGAAACGCCCGTGCCCCTGGCGGACCTGCCCCGTTTTCGGGGTGGCGCCGTGGGCATGTTCGGGTATGACATGGTACGTTTCATCGAGGCGCTGCCGGCAACAGCTGCCAATGACATTGACACGCCGGACATGGTGATGCTGTTCACGGATGAACTGGTCGTATTCGATCACGTGAAACACCGCTTGCTGGTCATGGTCAACCTGAACCTCCGTGCGCCCGATCTGGAAGCTGAATACACCGCGGTCTGCGAGCGCCTCACGGCTATCCAGGACCGGATTCACGCACCTTTCGCGGAGCCGGACTTGCCTGTACTGGACAATTCGGCACCCTGGACATGTTCCCATACCCGTGAGGAACACGCAGCCATCGTGCGGCGTACCAAGGAATACATCGTGGCCGGTGACATATTCCAGGGGGTGCTGAGCATGCGCCAGACCCGGGACACGGATGCAGATCCCTTCACCCTGTATCGCGCCCTGCGCATGATCAACCCCTCGTCCTACATGTTTTATTTCGACTTCTCGCAGGTACCGGGCATCCGGGGCCGGCCCCTGCGCCTGGTGGGGTCCAGTCCCGAGATGCATGTACGCCTGGAAAGCGGCTGTGCCTTCCTGCATCCCATTGCCGGCTCGCGCTGGCGCGGCGCAACCCCGGAAGAGGACGACCGCCTGGCCGCCGAACTCCTGGAAGATCCCAAGGAACGGGCCGAACACATCATGCTGGTCGACCTGGGCCGCAACGACCTGGGCCGCGTCTGCACCTATGGCAGTGTACGCGTCGCCAATGCCATGCAGATTGAGCGCTACAGTCACGTCATGCACATCGTCAGTGACGTGCAGGGACAGCTGGACGGGGACCGGGATGCCCTGGATCTGCTGTGCGCAACCATGCCCGCCGGCACCCTGAGCGGAGCCCCCAAGATCCGGGCCATGGAGATCATCGAAGAGCTTGAAGGCCAGCGCCGGGGTCCCTATGGCGGCGTGGTGGGGTATATCGACTATGACGGTACGATGGACAGCTGTATCACCATACGGACCATCACCCTGCAGGGCCGTACCTGTATTCTGCAGGCCGGCGGAGGCCTGGTCGCTGACAGCGAACCCGCGTATGAATACCAGGAAGCCATGAACAAGATGCGTGCCCTGACTGTATCTGTCGACCTGGCCGAGAAGGCCCTGCAAGCTTGAGGGAGAGTCAAATCATGTCGAACCAACGCAAGCGTATCCTGACCGGGGACCGGCCCACCGGCCAGCTGCACCTGGGACATTACGTGGGCAGCCACCAGCACCGGCTCAAACTCCAGAACCGGTATGAGTGTTTTTTCCTGGTCGCTGACCTGCATATGCTGACCACCAAGCCGGATGCCGCCAGCATAGCCGCCATCGCCGACCATGCCCGTTCCATCGTGCTGGATCACCTGGCTATCGGGATCGATCCCGATGCCGTCACCTTCTATCTGCAGTCGGCCGTGCACGAGGTGTATGAAATGCAGCTGCTGCTCAGCAGCATGATCACCATGGAACGGCTGCAGCAACTGCCCACGATCAAGACCATGGCCACCGACGCCAACCTGGACCAGATTCCCTACAACCTGCTGGGCTATCCGGTTTTGCAAGCCGCCGACATCCTCATGCCCAGGGGAGATCTGGTCCCGGTGGGTCAGGACAACGAAAGTCACGTGGAACTGACCCGCCAGATTGCGCGCCGGTTCAACGCGGCGTACGGCGAGGTGTTCGCCATTCCCGAAGCCTACATTGTGGGGGGGACGCTGGTCGGTACGGATGGCAACGCCAAAATGAGCAAGAGCCTGAACAACGCCATTTTTCTGAGTGACGATGCCGCCACCGTGACCAAACGAGTCATGGGCATGTACACGGATCCCAAGCGGGTGCGGGCCGACATTCCCGGCACGGTGGAAGGGAATCCGGTATTCGTGTATCACGACCGGTTCAATCCCGACAAGGCCGAGGTGGAAGACCTCAAGACGCGGTACCGGGCCGGTACCGTGGGTGACGTGGAAGTCAAGGAAAAACTGGCGACAGCCCTGAACCGGTTCCTGGAGCCCATGCGCGAACGGCGGGCGTACTACACGGCCCAAACCGGTTATGTCGACTATCTGCTGGAGACCGGTACCGAACGGGCGCGGTCCGAGGCCCGGCAGACCTTGCGGGACATGAAGAAAGCCATGGGGCTGTCCGGTATCTGGAACCGCATCCGCCGCAGTTCCGAACGCTATGCCAAGAAACAGCAACAGTCCCAGTGAGGGCACCATGATCGTCGTCATCGACAACTACGACAGTTTCACCTACAACCTGGTCCAGTTCCTGGGGGAACTGGGTGCCGAACTCGAGGTGTTTCGTAACGACAAGGTTTCCCTGCAGGAAATCCGGGAACTGGCCCCCAGCCATATCGTCATCAGTCCCGGGCCCGGCACACCGCAGCAGGACAGCGGCATCAGCAACGAGCTCATCAGGGCCATGGGGGACACGACCCCTGTCCTGGGCGTATGCCTGGGCCAGCAGTGCATCGGTCACGTACACGGCGGGAAGGTATCGAACGCCCCACGCATCATGCACGGGAAAACCAGCCTGATTCACCACAACGGCGAGGGCCTGTTCGCCGGCATCCGCAATCCCTTCACGGCCACGCGCTATCACAGCCTGATCGTGTATGAACCGGTACCCGCCGAGCTGGAAGTGACCGCCCGTACCGATGCCGGGGAAATCATGGGCCTGCGGCATCGGTCGAAGCCGATTTTCGGTGTCCAGTTCCATCCCGAGAGTTTTCTCACGGAGCAGGGACACGATCTCCTGCAGAATTTCCTGAACATCACTGTCTGACTGTCATGGATGATCACCAAACCGCACTGACTGCAGACGTACTGGCGTACCTGCAGCAATCGTCTCAAAGTCCGTTGCACAATAGTGCCGTCAAGACGGTACAGACCCTGTCCGGCGACCAGAACGCCCTCTGGCGGGTACAGACAGAAGAGCGCGACGTGGTCGTCAAGATGTTTCTGGATGCAGGCCAGGCCCGTGGACGCCGCCAGTTCCACAATCAGGAGACAGCCGCCCAGCTGGGAGCAGCTCCGCCCCCCATTGCCTTCGATCGCTATCCGGTCGGCCTGTCGCGTCAGGTTATGCTGTACCACTGGGACCCGGGCCTGCTCCTCGATCCCACAGATGCAGCACAGCGACAGGTACTGGCACAGGCCCTCGTGCAGGTGCATACCCGGGCTCCGTCCAGCCATACACGGCTGTCACCCCATCCGGTCAGTCCTGACTATCAGTGGAACCTGATGCAGGGCAGTCAGCGGCAACTGGAAGCGTGGCTGGCAGTCCAGCCCGCCAATGACCTTACGGCAGCTCTGCAGCGGATCCTGGCCGGAGCCGGCTTCCTGGTGCAGGCTGGCCTGGCCGACATTGGTTCGGCTACGCCGGCCCTGGTGCATGGCGACATTTATCCTGAGCATTGTCTGGTCGATACGCAAGGGCTGCGGTTTGTGGATTGGGAATTGGGCGGACTCGGCGATCCGGCCCGTGAGGTCGCCCACGTCCTGATCCACGTCTTGCGTGGCATTCCCGAAATGGACCGCCAGATCTGGCTGGACCAGTACCTGACCCGGATGCAGGATCCTTCCCTGGACAGCCGTATCCGTCTGTATGAGCTGATGTTGCCCGTGGCGGCCTGCATGGATCTGGCGTTGCACCTCCTGGCTGGCGACAGGGACATGACTGCACAGGCAGGATCCCGCATGCTGCTGCAGCTTGCCTTTCAGGAATGCCTGATGGACGTCAGTCGGGTACTGGACCTGGATTTGGCAGAGGACGAAATCACCTGTATCGCCCACATCTACCACTCGCAGCTGGGACAACCAGTCCCCCTATACCCAGGAGCGCATATACCATGAGTACCGAAGTGAATTTTTCTGACGTAATCCGGGAGGTCATGGCCTTCCAGGATCTGGATCGCGCGCAGGCCCGGGCTACCCTGAGTGCGATGGTGTCAGGTCAAGCCACAGACGCCCAGATCGGGGCTTTCCTGGTGGGCATGAACATGAAAGGCCCTACCGTAGAAGAAATCACCGGCTTCTACGAGTCGCTCATGGCGCATGCCACACCCTTTCCTGCAAAAGAAGTTATGGATCCGCTCCTGGACGTGGTCGGCACGGGAGGCGACGGTTCCCACAGCATCAACGTCAGCACCATGGCGGCCCTGGTGGTCGCCGGCACCGGCATCAAGGTGGCCAAACACGGCAATCGGGCCGCCAGCAGCCGCAGTGGTGCGGCCGACCTGCTAATGGCCCTGGGGGCCCAGGTAGACCTGACCATGGAACAGGTAGCCGCATGTCTGGCCGACGTCGGCTTCGTGTTTCTCTTTGCGCCCCACTGCCATCCGGCGATGCGTTTCGTGGGCAAGGCGCGTCAGGAACTGGGCATCCGCTCGATCTTCAACCTGATTGGCCCGCTGTCCAATCCCGCGCCCACGACCAACATTCTGATGGGTGTCTTCAGCGCTGACCTGCTGGAAACCCTGGCCACCATGCTGCGGCAGGTCGGCAAGCGGTCGGCATTTGTCGTACACGGGGCCGAAGGCATGGATGAATTTTCCCTGGCCGGCCCCAACCAAGTGGCCCATCTGGTTGAGGGGGAAATCCGTTCGTACAGTGTGGATGCTACGGATCTGGGCTTTGCCCGCGCCCATCTGGCGGATATCCGGGGGGGCGACCCTGAAGACAATGCCCGGCTCACCCGCCGTATCCTCAGTGGTGACCTCAAGGGCCCCATGCGTGATATAGTCGTACTGAATGCCGCTGCAGCCATGGCCACCGGGGATGGCGATATCGCCGCCCATATCGCGGAGGCCGAGGCCAGCATTGACGAAGGTGCGGCCCTGCATATACTCGATCGATACATCGCCAAGAGCCAGGAGTTGGCCGCATGAAGTATTCCAAGCTGGATATCGCCAAGTTTCAGGGCAAGGTCCTGGATGAAATCATGGCCGCCAAGCGCCAGGAGGTCAAGGCCGCCAAGGCACAGCGTCCGGAAGCTGAACTGGTGGCCCTGGCGCAGCTGGCACGACCACCCCTGGATTTCGCCGCCTTTCTGCGCCGGGAAGCGGGTGCCAGCGTGATCGCCGAGGTCAAACGGGCCAGCCCCTCACGCGGCCTGATTGCCCGGGAATGGGATCCCGCGGCCATGGCCCAGGCCTATGTACAGGGTGGTGCCATAGCCATTTCCTGCCTGACGGACAAGAAGTATTTTCAGGGCGAGCTGGCGTATCTGGATCTGATTGGGAACAGGCTGGAACAGCAAGCCTGCCGGGTTCCCGTCTTCCGCAAGGATTTCATTTTCGATCCCTACCAGGTGTACGAAAGCCGCGCCGCCGGCGCCGACGCCTTTCTCCTCATCATGTCCGTGCTGGGCGACAGCGAATTCCGCCAGCTCACCCGACTGGCCCAGGATTTGGGCATGCAGGTCTTGACCGAGGTGCACGACGAGGTGGAACTGGACCGGGCCCTGACCCTGGGCGCCCGGATCATCGGTGTGAACAACCGCAACCTGCGCACCTTTCAGGTCGACATCGACACCACACGCCAACTGCGGGAACAGATTCCCGCCGACAGGCTGCTGGTCAGCGAAAGCGGTATCAAGACCGCCCAGGATGTCAGAACCATGGCCGACATCGGCTGTGACGCCATTCTGGTCGGGGAGACGTTCAGCAGCCTGCCCCAAGCGCGTCGGGCCCGCAAAGTCCGCGAATTCGTGACGGCCGGGTCGCTGGTGGCCGCGGAAGCCGCAGTCACCTAAGCCCGTCCCAGGCTGGATATACCCATGAAAGTCAAGATCTGCGGTATTACCAATCTGGCTGACGCCCTCTGTGCCTGTGAGGCTGGGGCCGACCTGCTGGGATTCGTTTTCTACCCGCCGTCGTCACGTTATCTGCCGCCGGCAGAAGCTCGGCACATTATCCAGGAACTGCAGACCCAGAACAGCTGGCAGCCGGGACGCATCCGTACCGTGGGCCTCTGTGTGAACCTGCCGCCGGCAGAACTGGCCCAAACCGCCTTGCAGGCCGGCGTGGAGCTGTTGCAGCTGTATGGTACATACCAGCCTGTCGCCTTGCAGCACTTGCCGGTGCCTTGCTTCAAGTCCATTCGTCCAGCTGACCACGCGACAGCCTTGGCCGAGGCACGACAGTTCGCCCCTATGGAGCCTGCGGCAGGTCCACAGTTGCTGGTGGATGCCTATGAAAAAGGGGCTTGGGGCGGGACAGGCAAGCAGGCGGACTGGGACTTTGCCCGCCACCTTTGTTCCCTGCATGACCGTATTCTGCTGGCAGGCGGTCTGACACCGGCCAACGTGGGCACCGCTGTCCGCCAGGTGAGGCCTTGGGGCGTGGACGTCTCCAGTGGCGTGGAAGCCGGGCCGGGCCGCAAGGACCATGATGCAGTGCGCGCCTTCATTGCCAATGCCAAACAGGCAGGGGCAGAAGCAATCCTTGCCCCTGACGAACAGGCCACCACGACACCGCAGGCATAAACCATATGGAAATTCTGGGCGGTCCCCTGTACGCTGTCGCCGGAGCGGGTGAATCCCACGGCCCGGCCATTACAACCATCATCTTTGGTTGCCCTCCGGGCCTCTATGTTGAACGGGATGCCGTCCAGGCCTATCTGGACCGGCGCCGGCCGGGCAGCAATCGGCATGGTACCCCCCGCCGGGAAGACGATCAGGTGTATTGGCTGGCAGGCCTGTTTCAGGAGGAGAATCTGCTGGATGGACCACCGCTGTTCAGCACACAGGATCCGGACAGTGCAGCCATCGATTCATACAGTGCCGGCTTCACCACCGGTGAACCCCTGGCAGCCATTGTGTTTTCCCGGAGCCGCCGTTCCGAACACTACGACCAGTTCCGGGGCCTGCAAGGTGCGGTACGTCCCGGCCATACCGATCTGGTGAAGCACTACAAGTCCCGGGGCTTCACGGACTTCCGTGGCGGCGGCCGCTCCAGCTATCGCTCCACCATTACCGATGTCATTGGCGGCAGCGTAGCCCGGCTCTATCTGGCCCGTCATTTCGGCACCCGCATTCTCTCTTCCATATGCCAGATTGGTCCCTTGCAGGCAAACGTTTCCCTGCTGGACAAGGCCCACCAGCTGGCACGGCCCGCCGCTGCCAACGATCTGCAGGTGCTGGAACGACAACTGGCCAGCCACGACTTGCATACCTTGGACGGGGACTTCGCCCGGGAAGCGGGCGAACTGATCAAGCAGACACGGATTCAGGGGGATTCGCTGGGCGCGGCCATCGAGGTGGTGGCCATCCAGCCCCCGCCCCTGGTTGGCGATCCCCTGTACCAGAGCCTGAAACTGCGGCTGATGGGATCCCTGGGCGGCCTCCATGCCGTGCAGTCCTGTGAAATGGGAGCGGGCAAGCAGGTGGTGGCCCGCCGGGGCAGCGAAAACAACGATACGATCCGCCGGCAGGGATATCGCACCAACCATCACGGTGGCTTGCTGGGGGGCATCACCACCGGCCATCCGCTGTCTTTTACGGTGGGTTTCAAGCCCACCTCATCCATCGTGTTGCCCCAGGCATCCGTGACCAAGGAATTCAACGAGATCGACTTCCAGCTCCGGCAGGGACGTCACGATCCCTGTGTAGGGGTGCGGGCCGGCATAACCCTGGAATCCCGTATGGCCATTGAGCTGATGAACGCCGTGCTGATGCACCAGGCCAGTCATGCCAATCCCGACCTGTTCCAGCTCTTTCCCGGCACCTGACAGCCCATGACCGACCAGCACGCCAACATCATCCTGACCGGTTTCATGGGCACGGGCAAAACCGCGGTAGGCCAGGCTTTGGCCACCGTACTGCAACGTACCTTTGTCGACCTGGACGATGTGATTGAAGCCAGAGCCGGCTGTTCCATTTCAGAGCTCTTTGCCCGGCAGGGCGAAGCCGCCTTTCGCCGGCGGGAACAGGAAGCATGCCGGGAAGTAGCCCGTCGCCGTTCGCTGGTTATCGCCACCGGCGGTGGTACCATCATACAGCCCGGCAATGAGGAAATCCTGAGGCAGACCGGTTGCCTGATTTGCCTCACTGCCTCTCCCGCCCGGATCCTGGAACGGGTGGGCAGTGACACACACCGTCCCCTGCTGGAAAGTGCAACCGCATCCCGTGCCGAAAGGATTGCCACGCTGTTGGCTGCCAGAGCCCCTATATACGATGCAGTGCGCTGGCAGATAGACACTACCGATCTCGCCATTCCGGATGTGGTGGCCGCAATCCAACAACGGCTGGATCTGGCAATGCCCATCCATGAAGGACACACGATAGTGACAGTAAACGCAAACGTACAGAAATTGCAGATCCGCAGTCCGGAAAACGTGTACCCCATCTGGGTGGGGGAAGGCATGCTGGAACAGGTGGGAGAGGCGATGCAGGAGTGCGGCTTGCGGCAAACTGATGTGGGTATCGTCACCAATCCCCAGATTGCCGCGTTGTATCGGGCTCCGCTGGAAGCCAGTTTGGCCCGCGCCGGCTTTACGCCCCATCTGTTCACCATGCCGGAAGGCGAGCGTTACAAAGTGCTGGACACAGTCAGGGACCTGTACTCCCAATGCGTTCAGGCCCAACTGGACCGGTCCAGCACGATCGTGGCCCTGGGGGGCGGGGTAGTTACGGACGTCGCCGGTTTCCTTGCCGCTACCTACCTGCGCGGCGTGCCCTATTTCCCCGTACCCTCCACCGTCCTGTCCATGGTCGATTCTTCCGTAGGGGCCAAGTCGGGCGTGGATCTGCCGGAAGGCAAGAATCTGGTGGGGGCCTTCAAGCAGCCCGCCGGTGTAGTCATCGATCCGGGCCTGATGGATTCACTGCCACCGGCCGAAATCATTGCCGGCTCCGCCGAAGTGCTCAAGCACGCCATAGTCAGCGACACCGGGCTGCTGGAAATGCTGGAAACAGAGGGCCTGCGCCAGCGTACTGCGGTCCTGACCCGCGCCATTCAGGTCAAGATTGATATTGTGGAAGAGGACCCCTACGAGCAGGGACGCCGCTCGGTCCTGAATCTGGGCCATACCTTCGCCCATGCCCTGGAACACGTGAGCGGCTACCGGATTCGGCACGGTGAGGCCGTGGGTGCAGGGCTGGTGGCGGCGGCTTACATGTCCGTCCAGTTGGGCCGCTGCGCCCAAGCCACGGCAGATCGCATCGAGCGGATCGTACACCGTATGGGCTTGCCTACCCGGGTACACCAGATCACGTCCGCCCAGGACCGGGACCGCTATGATCCGGAAATCCTCTATGCCGCGATGGCCACCGACAAGAAACGGCAGGGAGCACGCCTCCGCTTTGTGGTCCTGGATGACATAGAGTCCGTACACATCATCGACCATCCGGGCGATGCCTTTGTCCTGGATGCCTGGTATTACATACTCACGGACAAGCAAGGGACAGCATGACCCAGTTTCTGATTGTCAACGGACCCAACCTGAACCTGCTGGGTTCCCGCGAAACCCAGTTCTACGGGACGGCCACCCTGGCCGCAATCGAGACCTCCCTGCGGAACCAGTATGGGCAGGCGCATGACCTGCGCTTCTTCCAGGCCAACGGGGAAGGCCAGATTATCGACGTCCTGCATGAAATGCGCACCTGGGCGGAAGGGATAGTGATCAATCCCGGCGCCTACACGCACTACTCCTATGCCATTCACGACGCGCTCAAGGCCATAGCGATTCCGGCTGTGGAAGTCCACTTGAGCAACATTCACGCCCGGGACGAGTTCCGTCACCGATCGGTCATTGTGCCTGCCTGCCTGGGACAGATCAGCGGTTTTGGCGGGCAGGGCTATGCCTTGGCCATTGCCGCGCTCCTTGGCCATTTGTCAGCGGCGTAGATTGGTGATGGGCTCCATGTTGCAGTCAAAGTTCCGGTTTCCACAATGTCTGCCCTGGCTATGGGCCGTCATTACGTGGCTGTGGCTGCTGAGCGGGCTGGCCGGTTGTGTCTCACCGAGCGTGTCTGGCACACCGGATACCGGGCCTGCCACCGCCACCCCCGCCGGGGCCGGGACTGAACCCCAGCCCGCCCCCAGTTCCCTGTCCGGGACGTTCCTGATCTGGCACTCCTGGATTGATGAAGACTATGAAGCGCTGGTAGCCATACTGGACAGGATCCAGGCCGAGCATCCCCAGTTGGTGCTGGCTACCCGTTTCATGGAAGCACATCAGATCCCGACCCAGCTCCTGAACGCCATACTGAGGGGCGAAGGCCCTCAACTCCTGCTGGCGCCTGCCAGCCGGTATCCTGAATTGCAGGCCGATGAATTGATCACCTCTTTCAATGACGTGGTGCAGGTGGAAGACCTGGACCCGTTCCTCTCACCGGCTATTTACGGCCTGATCCATGATGCCCGCCTGATGGGACTGCCTCTTTGGACCGAGGCGGTCATGCTGTACGTGAACACGGATATGATGTCCTGGTCACAGATACCGGACAGCACGGCCCAATGGCTTGCCTTGGCGGAGCAGGCCGACCGGCCCTGGCTGGGCCTTTACCAAAATCTGTTTTATCTCTCCTGGGGCTTTCCCGCGTATGGCAGCGTCCTGTTCGACGCCGACTTTCGCGTGGTGCTGGACCAGTCGGCGGGAGCTGCCGCGTTTCTGACCTGGCTCGCAGCCGCCAGTGCGGCACCCGGCATTGAAGTGAGTGATGACTATGATGCGCTCAAGCAGGCGTTCCTGAATCAGGAACTGGCCATGCTGGTGGACGGTCCCTGGAACCTGACGGAATACAGTCTGGTCTTGGGCGACGCGCTGCGGGTACGGGAGTTGCCTGACGGCCCCGCGGGCGCGGCACGCCCCTGGCTGACCTCGGAAGCCATTTACCTGGTCGCCGGCCAATCGCCCAGCCAGCGGCTGGCCAGTGCCCGGATTGCCTTGCGCATGACAGATTCCGAACAGATCCTGATTGAGACGGCCCATCGTCTGCCCGCGGTGCAGAACCGGATGAACATCGGTCCGGAACCCGTCCAGACGTTTCGGGCACTGCTGGCCGATACGCAACACATGGCCCATCGTCCTGAAATGGCGAGCGTATGGCGCCAAGGCCAGGACATGCTGGACCGTGCTGTAGCCGGCGAGCCAGACACAGAGGCTCTGACAGCACAATTCACATTGCTGGTCAATGAAGAAAACCGCAAGTAACCCATCCGCCTCCCATGTCTGAACAGCCCTGCCACGTGCTGCTGGAAAGCAGTCCTGCCCACCTGTTCGCTGCCCACTACGACCAGTTGCCCTTTCCCCATTTTGTCGGCCCACGCCAGGAATTGGTGTTTGCCCTGGGCGTAACCGCCATCACGGGGACCGTAACACTGCAGGGTCTTGTCATCACGCTCCTGCACGATCATCAGGTTCTGGCCGAGCAGCGCTGGACTGCCACCATGCTGCAGCAACATACAGGACAGTCCGATCTGTCCATCCAGGCCGGGACAGGATTGGCCATTCAGCACCTGCTGTTCAATGTGCCGGGGTACGTCCGTTGCACTCAAGTGCAGGTGGTAACTGTCCTGCAGGAACCGGGTATGGCTACCGTCTGGAATGAGACACTCCGGATTCCCGTCACGTTTCCGACCTTGGCCACCGACTTGCATTTTCCTCTGGCCGGTACTTGGTGGGCCATACAGGGATCCGACTGGACGGATCAGCACAAGGTGGAACCGGTAAGCCAGGCCTATGCCCTGGATTTCGTCAAGCTGGGTCCTGATGCCACGTTTTTTGCCGGCGATGGCACCCGTGTCGAGGATCATTTCAGTTGGGGCGCACCGGTATATGCCCCGGCCTCGGCCCGGGTAGCCCATGTCATTTATGACATGCCCGACATGCGTCCGGGGCAGGTTCCGGATCCAGCCATGATGCAGGGCGATGTTCGGCGCGTACTGGGCAATGCGGTAGCTTTAAGCCATCGCAAGGGCGAATTCAGCTATCTGGCCCACCTTCAACAGGGAAGCCTGCAGGTGCGCGTGGGAGACCACATCCGGCGCGGGACACTGGTCGGCTATGTCGGCAACAGTGGTCATTCACCCGGCCCCCATCTCCACTACCATCTCATGAATGGTCCCAACCTGTTTCTGGATCAGGCTTTGCCTGTCCGGTTGAGTCACTTCTGGGCAGGCCACATGTGGTATGAACAGCCTGTCAGCATACCCACGCGCCTGATTGTAGAGGGCACCAGTCGCACGTAGGTTGCGTGCCTGTCTGTGTATTGGCCCAGTCAGCCATAGCACCCGACTGCTTGCAGGACGGGCATCTCTTTGGCTGCTTACGCGTGCTTGCCCGGTCTGTCTACCTCCGGGTGCAGTCAGCCGCAGAGAGCGGACTGTAGTCCGGTTCCTTGGCATGGTCGGATTGGACACACCGGCAACTGCTATCATGCGCTCTGGTGCCAGACTGGCGGCAAGCGATAATTGCCCTGCCTGAGCCATAGCCCCCAAAAGAGCGCCAAGACCCCAAAGCCGCCGGCCAGCAACGTGAAGGCTCCCATAATGCCCAGGTCCAGTTGCACCGCTACCAGTTCGGGAATGGCAACGCCTACGGCTCCCAGCAAATTCAGCATGAAGAACTCAAAAGACAGGATATGATCCCGCAGGGGACCAGGTGTAAGGCTGAGCAAGAGCTGACTGCTGAAGGCCCAGAGAATCACGGCCCCCACTGAACGCAGGGCAACCCCCAGCAACAGAATGGCAAAGGGCGGAACGAAGCCCTGCATCAACATTCCGACTGCAGAGACGATGTAAGCCCCCAGCATCGCCCTGCGCATTTTGCCGTGATCGTTTTCCGTAAACAGGCGAACGACAAGCGGGCCGAAGAAACTGACGAAGCCACCCACCGAAAATATCACGCCCAACAGGAGAGATCCGGGACCTATATGGGGATAGAGCTTGCTCAGCATGATCTGCAGGACTTGGCCGGGATTGTAGCTGAAGAGAGAGACGAGTGTCTTCTTCAAGGCCAGCCACAGGAAGTCCCTGTTCTGTTGCAGGAACCTGAGCAGATCGAGGAAGGTCACTGTCTCCGAATATGAGCTGTGTGCCACGTGACTACCCTGGTCCCCTCTGCGGGGCGACTGGTACTGCAACTGCAGCAACAAGAGCGCTGACACCAAAAAGGTAACGGCGTCAATCAGGAACGCGGCCCGGATACCCAGATAGGTTGTGGCTATGCCACCCAGGGCAGTGCCCAACGCGACCATGGCTGTCCAGCTTAGGGAACCCAGCGTGTTGGCGGCCCCCAGTTCCGCTTCATCGGCTACCACGTCCGGAATAATGGCCATGCGAATGGGGTAAAAGATGCCGCTCAGCCAGCCCTGAATGCCGATCAGGGTGTACAGAAGCCACATTTCACCGGGCGAGTCCACCAGCAGCAGCGCCAGCACAAACCCGATCCTGAGCAGGTCGGAGACGATCAGAACTGTACGGCGTCGCAGCCGAGCGGCAATGTACGGCGCCAAAGGCGCACCCAAGACAGGTGCGACAGTCTTGACTCCCACCAGAAAACTGATGGCTGGCCCTGTCCCTGCCAGTTGGGTGGTCAGCTCAGTAGCCGCAATGAAATTGAACCAGTCCCCGAAAAAGCTGACGATTTGTGACAGCCACAGGTAGCGGACATTGGTATTGCTGCGGAGCAGATCGACATACTGGGCAAGATTGCGGTTGATGCTGTGTTCCCCTGTCTGAACTCACATGTGAAGCTGTCCGGTGCCGACTTCCTGTCCAGACGTACCTGCAGTGGCCAGTGTGCATCTGTCCAGAGGTAGCCCCACATACCGGGATCGTCATTCCCGGACAGACCAGCGATGTCAAGCACTCGCTGCCGGCCATTACTCGGGAAATGAGATTGTAGACGGTGAAGGCCGCGACATCAATTTAATGGAATCGGCAACTGATGTAACAAAGCGATCGATGCACCGGGATGGCCGTCACAGCCTGGGGTCAGGGTGGAAACGCGTTTTCCGACCGGCAGGAACACACCCCTACCTGTCCAATGCACACAGTTGGAACGCCTGTCTCCTGGCCCGGATCTTGAGGCCAGGATGTTTCCTGACATCGGCATCCTGCTCCCCGAGATATGTGATGATTACAGCGATGGAAGCCCGGGGATTTCACTACACCAGAATTGAGATCATGAATCCGGGGAAGGTCTGCTACAATCTACTCACGGCATACCGTTGGTTCCAGGGAATCCTATATTTTGGGTAAAGGCAGGAGATGGATTGATGTTTTCCATGCTTACAGTGGCAGTGGATGCTGCCGGCGAGAACCAGGCCAGTGAATTGCGCATCAGGCTGTTTACGGCGGTGGCCAGTGTTGTCGCTGCCATAATCGGTGTACTATTGGTGCGGTCAGCCAGCATCCACGGCTTGATTGTGGGTCTCCTTGTCATCGGCATCGCTCCGGTACTGGGATACGCCCTGGCTACAAATTCCATGGCCAAGAGCATCGTACCGATGATCCTGGGTGCCATTGGCATCCCCTTGGGGGTAGGGATACTTTCAAGCGTCATTTGGCCTATCCTGGTGGGAGCAACCCTGCGATCTGTTGCCTTGGGCAAGCTCCTGTTGTGGAGTGTAATCTCCGCCATTATTGGTGTGTTGGCGGTACTTCTTATCGTCATTCCTTCCGCGGGTCAAAATCCGTCCTGGATGCAGACCGCATTTCTCGTCTGGGCCATCCTCTGGGGTTTGGGCGTCAGTTACTCCCTATCCAGGTGAGGTCCAGCCACTGGGCGGCTTACGTGTTTCCCTCGCTGCACATCGGAAGATCGGGAAGGTGCTCCACATGGGGCACCTTTTTTGATGGGCGTTAGTCTTGGGGGCTTACAGTCCGCAATCCGTGCCCACAGGATGGCAAGAGGGCCCGACAACAATATCTCTCGCCAGGCAGCAGCCCCTGCATGTTCAGGGCTGCAGCGTGGTCAGACACCACACGCCAGACAGTAGAATGCTGGCTGTGTTGCGTGCTTGCCGACATCCTCATCCCCACACTTGGGACAATAGGAGATACGCCAGCACTTTGCGCTTAGCAACCAGCCCAGTTTGGGCAGTGCAGACCAGAAATATATACAGACAGACACAAGAGCCATCCATCACCCATTTTCGGCCTGCAGGAACTGCCAAGCACTTTTGTTTTGGAGAGGAGTGGACATCAGGATACGTACTACGTTTCCCGGCGTATCAGAACAGACTCCTCCGTCTGAGGTGGACAGTCACGTACAGCGGATATTGCCTGATCATGTCTCTGGCTAAACCAGTTAACCTGCCCTAGCGTATCCAGGGACACAGCTGGCGGTATAATCAGGCCCACTAACCCGCCCCATGCAGGAAAACTATGGGTTTCTATCGCAGCCCCCGACCGGCTCCCAACGCTGAACATGGCTCGGAAAGGGAACCCGAACAACAGAAAACGGAGCAACTGAGCACGTCTACCTACGTAACCGTCGAAAAAGGGCAGGATTACCTGCTGGTGTACCTGTCCAACGCGTCCCAAGACATGCAATCGGCAGAGCAACAGCTGGACCAGAAAGGTGCACGGCTGGATCAGGACTTGAAACAGCGACCCTGGTACGACCTGCGGCCCGTGTTCGCACAAGTCGGGTCATGGCTGGGCCGGGTACACACGTTTCTGCACGGCTTGCGCAAGGTGCTGTCTGCCTACCGGGGCTTGACGACCCATCGGACAAATCCTGAACAAGCCAAATCCATACCCCACATGAACACCCTGAAATCACGGAGTATATAGATGACTTGTGGGCGGAGCATGAACGGCACTTTGACAATCTAGAGTGCAAGACTGATCGTATCGAAAAGATCACCCCATACATGGATACGTTTCTGGCCTGCGCGGTGTCGATTGGGAACGGGAAATGACCAATGCCGGGACACTGGAAGTAGGCCGTGACAAGTTCGCCCGTGCCCAAATCCTGACCGTAGAGGACATTGTACATGGGCAACGATTCCACACACCTGCGGTAATGGGCCAAGATACAGATCCAGCACAACGGCAATTCCTGTAACGGCAACGCAAATACCAATAGGGATATCAACGCTCCATACAATTCAATTAGAATTCATGTTAAATCTAGATACCCAGTTTCAGCGGGGATACAGGACGTAGTTCCAGTCGCGGTGGAAGGCATCGCGCTGACGGGACAAACAAGTAGCGCAAAATCAGTATGAGGTGACGACCTAACACCCACACCATCCAACAGTCAGGGTGATTACACTGCCAGCATAGGTACATGTTTTAACCTGTCACCAACGTGGATGGTGGTGTGAAACCGTATATAATCCCCATTTTTTACTTAAATATTTCAACAACTGTGTTCTTGGTATAATGAGGTAATGCAACTCTTTCGAGTTTAGAAACAACCCTTGGCAAAGTATACTGCCTGGCTACTGACACAAGGATGCAAAACATGCAGACCTTCAATGCGATCGACGTAGAAACCGCAAATGCTGATCGTGCGAGCATATGTCAGATCGGCCTTGTTCATGTCCGAGATGGTGAAATTGCTGATCATTGGCAAACTTTAATCAATCCGGAAGCCTGGTTCGATTCGATAAACATTGCGATTCACGGAATCCACCCCCGAGATGTAAGAAATGCTCCCAAACTTCCAGAAGTACACGATGAATTGTACCGTCGTGTACATGGCTCAATTTTGGTCAGCCATACAGCCTTTGATCGGACTGCATTTGAACGTGCAATAGCTCGATACAACTTGGAACAATTTCAGGTGACTTGGCTGGACAGCTCCAGAATCGTTCGTCGAGCATGGCCTGATCATTACGGAAAACGTGGATGGGGTCTCAAGAATGTAGCAGAAGACCTTGGTATTCCATTCAAGCACCATGATGCATTGGAGGATGCGAGGGTCGCCGCCGAGATCGTACTAGAGGCGTGTGCGGTATCGAAACTCGATATCGCAGGATGGTTACAGAGAATTAAGCGCCCTATCTTTCCAGGCAACAGACGACATCAGGGTATTTCGGTAGCAAGAGATGGCAATGTGGAAGGTCCTCTTTACGGCGAGACCCTGCTATTTACAGGGAAGCTCATAGCCTCACGTCAAGTGGCAGCGGAACAGGCTGCACATGCGGGTTGTGCAGTGGTCAATACTGCTTCTAAGAAAGTTACTATTCTTGTAGTTGGCATCCAAGATAAAGGCAAATTAAACGGATACGAAAAAAGCAGTAAGCACCGCAAGGTAGAGAAGATGATTGATCAGGGAATGGAGATTCAGATCCTGTCAGAAAGAGATTTTTGGGAACTCATAAGGACTGAACTCCCCGAGTAACAAATTGTCGCGCGGTGCATTCCCATTTTGGAGCAGTTATCATTTTGTTAGGATAGTGCTCTAAATTATATATTCGAAACAGATTTGCGTTGTACTGGGTCCTAGGCCAGCCACCAGAAGGGGAAGCGACGATTACCCATGGGATGCAAGCAGGAACGGGAAGCAACGATCAGCGCGAAGTACACATCCCTCAAGGCCTTGTGCGACGAGCGCACCCGGCGGCTCTGGGCGGCCACCGAAGCGTGTGCCCTTTCCGCAAATAGATGGCCACGATTTCAGGTACGATCCGGACGGGGACGCCAGCAATCCGAATGACCAGTTCCGGATCACGGTGTATATCCGTCAGGGCGTGTCCGACCCGTCGAACGAGTTGCCAACGGTCTCCGGTATCATCCTGCAATGGCGGGAGGCGTCCACGGAGCAGGATCCGGACACCGCTGCCTGGCAGGATATGCGGCTGTGGACCACGACCGTAAATGACGTGAGTGGGGGTAGGGTCAGAGTAGGTAATGCCCTTGGCCATACCCTTGATGTCGGGACGCTGCAAGACAACTGGTGGTACGAAGCGCGGGTGTTCGCCGTCGACCCGCTGGTCTCCAACCAGGACACCACCTACGTAGTGGGCATCTCGCCCCCTGCAACGTATTTTGTCCAGTGCATTGACTGCGGCCAGTAGCCATCCGACCTGGAGGCGCGGGTAGAGGAGTAGCCCGGTATCCTGTGCAGTCAGCGTAATCTGTCCGCCTCCCCGTTAGCCTGACGGCGGGGGTCGGGTGCTTGGAGCCCCGGTATTGACCCCCAACCCCTTGGGCCTTGGGATCCATATTGCTGAGGTTGATCCTGTCACTCCTGACGAGGGCGTAGCAGGGTCAGGGCCTGTTGCAATGGGGATTTTGCACCCTGTCGGTCACAAGGGGACAGGCAGGCGTCTGGACCTGCCCCAACCCACGCCGAAGCCAGGCTATGATACCCATGCGGCTCACCGATGACCAAGGGCACAAGATCAAACACCTGCTGCCCCGGGAATGGGACTACCAAGGTCAGCCCTATGCCTACCACGGGGCCCAGTGGCGGCGTTTGCCCCCCGCGTATGGCAAGCGGAATACCGTCTACAAGCGTTGCCAGCGCGGGGCGGCCCATACGCATGCACAGGGCAGCCGGGCCCGACGGTGGGCGCAGTTATGACGCCACTGTGTTCTGTATTAGGGTGGGTGTGCAATACCGCGGGGCTGCCTTTACCATTGGTCAACAGATCCTAATAACCAGGACACAGACGAGGAGCCGACGGTGGCTGGTGTCATCTATCGCTGGCGCACGGCGGACATGGAGGATGATCTGGCCAAAGCCACAGGGATAGCGAGTCTCATGAACACGGACTGGGGGCCGGAGGGCGAATTCACGATCGCTATAGCCCTGGGAACAGTGGTCGTCGGCAATTGGTACGAAATCAGGCTCCATGCGGTCGACGGCCTCACCGGCGGCAGTGATGTGGAGACGATTTCCACAGTGGAGACGCACAGGTACCAGGCCGTGGGCAATGACAACCACAGCAACGTCGCGCTCACCATCATTGTCTGCAGACTGGCCCGTATTCAGTTCATGTCTGCATCACCATCTCCCGCAGGTTGTTGCACGCTCATATTGACCGGTACCCAACGTTTGTTGTTTCCGCATGGGCATACCGGCTCATTGGATGGGATTTGTATGAAATGCACTAGAAACAGACAGATCACCTCCAATCAATTAGGGATATATGGTGTGACTTTATATCAGGCCGCCTCTGATTCGCATTTCATTTATGCATATTGTATGATTTGACTGTCATATGGGTAGACAAGGTTTCCAGGGACGACAGAAATCTTGCAGGCAGTTCAAGCCTGCCGGGTACAACGAGCCCTGCTTCAGCCCTGTGCCCTGACCTGATCCTGCCGGGTACAGGCTGGTAACCGGACGGACAGCCATGACTTGACGGAAATGTGGCTCCATGAACTGGAATTCCACTTCGCTGGAAGATGTCTATCACCTTGCGTTGCCGGTCGGGACGGAACTGGTCACCCCGGACGCCAATCTGAAAGTGTCCGTTCTCTGGGCTTGCTGCAGTCGTCCCAGTCCCCCGGTGTTTCCCTCTCTGGAGGGTAGTGAACTGGCCCTGCTCAGCATGGAAGATCTGAAAGTCTTCGACGCCAGCGGGGGCTTGAGCCATGTCATTTCCCGTCTGCAAGAGGCGCATATTGCCGGGATTGCCGTGCAGGGCCTGATCGACACCCATGCCTGCGAGACCGCGATCGCGGTCAACATGCCCCTGTTTCAGATACCGCCCCAGGCCCAACTGCTCCAGGTGGAACGTGACATCATCCGGCTGATTGTCGACCGCTCCGCCTACATGCTGCAACGGGCTGCCAATCTGCAGCGGGAACTGAACCAGATTACGCTGGATGGTGGCGGTCTCAAAGTCGTTGCCGATCAGATCCACCATGTCACGAACCAGCCATTCATCGTGCTGGATGCAGTGGGCCACGTGGTCACGGCTTCCGGTCTTGCCCCGGAACGCATCGAAAATACCCATCTGCCAGCCATGCTGCCCAACATCATGCAGCTGCGCAGCTGGGCGGTACGCATTCCTCCGGAGGCGCTTCCCCACCACGTCGAGGTGCTGGATCTGATACCCCGGGCGCCATTGCGCGATTACCACCAGGCCGCCATGAGCGCTGTTACGGTAGCCGACGGCATCCAGGGGTATTGCCTGCTGCTACGCCGGATCTCGGATCCCGCTGGCCTGTCGCCGATTGAAGAGATGGCTGTAACCCAGGGTGCCGCGGCGGTCGCGCTGGACTGGGTAACCCGCAATGCTGTAGGCGCGGCGGAAGAGCGCATGCGGGCTTCATTCCTGGATGAATTGCTGGGCTCCAACATCGCTGATGAGCAGGCCTGGATTCGCCGCGGCCGCTCTCTGGGCTATGACATGGAAACACCGCATGCGGCCTGGATGATCGAGGCTGCCCACGTTCCCGACTGGCCTCGACCCATGTTTCAGGTGCTGAAAGAGAGCGACATGAACCCGCTCTCCAGTTTCCGGGACCAAGGCTTGCTGCTCTACTGTCCTGCTGCGACCAATCCCGATACCCAGGTGCGCCAGTCCAAACAGGAAGCCCTTGAATTGGTGGAACGCATGCGGGAGCGCCATCCCCAGGCCACAATCCACATTGGCATCGGCTCCGCCCGCTCGTCGCTGCCGGAATGGCTGCAGAGCCAGCAGCAGGCATGGGAAAGTCTTCGGGTCAACAAGAAGTGGGGCTCATCCTCCGTCACCCATTTCGAGGACTTGGGCCTGTACCAGTTTCTTTCATCGCTGCGTACCCTGCCGGAAACCGAGCATTTTGTCCAAACTACCCTGGTGGACTTGCAGGAGTATGACACCGCGCACCACGCGGAACTGCTGGATACCCTGAGCGCCTACTTCGTCTGTCACGGGAACATCAGCCAGACAGCCGCTCTCCTGCAGGTGCACCGGAACACCCTGACGTATCGTCTGAGACGCATCACCGAGATCATGTATATCGATCTTGAGGATCCCGACGTGCGCTTCGGTCTGCAGCTGGCCCTCAAACTGCTCAATCTCTACAAATGACGTGCCTGTGGGTGCACAGCACCATGCCCCGGTACCGTTCCGTACCCTGCGCCACAGACACTCAGGCCTTGGGCATGGGCACAACCAGGTCGTAGGGATAATCGGTCAACCAAACCAGCGTGCCATCCGGCTGGAATGCCACTGCATCTTCCACCCGAACACCAAACCCGCGCTCCGGATAGTACAGGCCCGGTTCCACGGTGATCGCGTGCCCCGGCTGCAGCCGGGTCACGTTCCCCGTCTCCAGGCTGAGGTTGGGACCTTCATGGATATCCAGGCCTATACCATGGCCCAGGCTGTGTACATAGCCTTCATGGGTTCCGGGATGGGAACGGGAAGTCTTGTGCCCACGTGCCTCGTAGAAATCGCAGGCCTGCGCCTGAAAGCGGCTGCACAATGCACCCACGTGAAAGTTTGCCATCACCTGATCGAACAGGGTTTTGGTCTGTTCCCAGGCTTCCCAAACGGGATCGGTGGCATAGCCCAGACTCCAGGTCCGGGTCATGTCATAGAAGTACCCGCTGGCGCCCTTGGGAAAAATGTCAAAGATGATCGCCTGTCCCAGACGCAGGATCTGATCGTCGGAACCGGCATTGTGGGGTACGGCTGCTTCCTTGCCCTGGGCGAAGATGGTCCTGTGATCCTCGTACAGTTCGTGGTCATGCAAGCGCTGGCGAAGAAAACGCCGTACGTGCCCTATGGTCAAGGGCGTCCCGGCAGCCGTGACCAGCATTTCCTCCTTGATCCTGTGGGACTGGAGAAATTCCTGGACTTCGCCCACTACCAGGCATGTGCGGCGACCCAGTTCAGCTACTTCCGCCAATTCAGCGGCATCCTTGGTTTCCCGGGCTGCAGTAAAGAGCGAGTCGGTATATTCACCCATGATCTCGGTTCCGTCCAGCCTGTCCGCCAGCGCATTCAGCAGCAGGTAGGCAGCTCCCATGTCACCCTGACCGTAGATACCCAGACGTCCCTCCAAGGCGAAATCCGCGATCACCTGCAACAGATAGTCAACCTGGGCCGCAAGCCTGTTCCCTTCATGTTGCCTGACCAGGGTATGGGGGTTGTAGGTCTGATCCCGATCCACCAGTTCCATGCCGGTTTGTGCCGCATTATCCCGCTCCATGGAACCGTGAATCAGGGTCAGGGGAGCACCCCGGCGCTTGCAGATGATGGCCCGTTCCAGGTGAATGGGGCCCGCCAGGTACTGCATGACGGGATTTCCCGAGGTGTCACCTATCACCAGAAAACCGTCAAGGTTGCGCTCCTGCATCAGTTGATCCAAGTCTGCTTTCATGGGTACTCCCCTGCCAGTGTTGCTTCACTCCATGCTACCAGCTCCGTCATCAATGAACCAAGAGCCGGGGCTGTACCTGCCTGCGTATCGGCCAAACAGGTATCAGCCCGCAAGCGTTTCGCACCCTGCAACTTATAATCTTCAGCGGCGCCCTTCGTTCTGTATGGGCCATGAGCAAGCGGACAACGGTCAGTGCTTTCGCCGTTTCGGATTGAACTTCACAATATAACCAAATCGTATCAGGCGGGTACCAAGCACCAAGTCGTGCTGCAGAAACTGAACTGGACCGTAGAACCAGGTCAGGTTGTCGTATTGCTGGGCGTCTCGGGCAGCGGCAAGAGTACGTTGCTGAACCTGATTGCCGGTCTGGATGCCCCGGATGAAGGCCGTATCGTCTTCCGGCATGCAGACCAGTGTATGGACTGGCACCAGCTGGCGGACAGGCCCCGCACCCGTTTCCGGTTGCATCACATTGGCATGATATACCAGTTTTTCAACCTGATTCCTACCCTGACCCTTTGGGAAAACATTGTCCTGCCCCTGGATTTGGCGGCTGCTCCACCCGAGCGGGAAGAAAGAGCACGCTACCTCCTGCGCGAGGTGGGACTGGAGAGCAAGGCCCAGTCGTTGCCCCAGGCCACAAGTGGCGGCGAACAGCAGCGCGCCGCCCTGGTGCGCGCCCTGGCGAATGAACCATCCCTCATCCTGGCCGATGAACCTACAGGCAATCTGGACCAGGCCAACAGCCAGCAGGTAATTGATATCCTGATCCGGCTGTGTACGGAAAACGGTGCCACGCTGTTGATGGCGACCCATGCACAGGAGCTGGCGTCGCGGGCCGATGCCATCGTGCACCTCGCGAACGGTACCCTGAATTCACGGTTGCCACATGCGACGTAACGCACCTTACCGGGTTTACCTCACGTTGCTGCGGCGCCAGGTCCAGCACAAGCTGCGCATGTCGCTCCTGATGTTCGCCGGCGTCACCATAGCCGTAGCCATGGTGACGTCCATTGACCTGGCCGGTGACTCGTCCCTGAAGGCCCTGGCATACAGCACCCGTACGCTGCGGGGCAACGCGACCCATGTCATTACGGCCTACCCCCACCCGCTTCCGGCCGAGCTTTACTTCAATCTGCGTTCGGAACTGAAACTGCGCAACAGCGCCCCTATTGTCACCGACTCCGTACGCGTCGTCCAGGTGGATCAGCGGACCATGTCCCTGCTCGGGGTGGATCCCATTGCCGAAGCACCTTTCCGCGGCTATCTGGGTTCAGCATCCCCCAATCCCTTCGCAGCCACATTGGCCCTGCCCCTGATCCGTGAACCCTTTTCGCTGCTCATGCGTGAAGAGACAGCGACCCGATATGGCCTGGAACCCGGCGATACCCTGACCTTGCAGTACCACGAGCATGAGCAGGACTTCACCCTGCTGGGATATATCGATCCGGCCGTGCCCGACGCGACAGGGGCCCTGCAGAATGTGCTGGTCACCGATATTGCCAACGCTCAGATCTTTCTGGGGCGCACCCAAACCCTGGATCGCATTGACCTGTTGATCGAACCGGAGCAGGAGGCGCAGGTGACCCGGCGGATCCGGGCATGGCTGCCGCCTACCGCAGAGCTGGAAACGGCCAACCGGCAAATCGAGGCGGTCCGCCAATTGACTGCGGCCTTCCGTCTGAACCTGGGGGCCTTAAGCCTGCTGGCGGCCGTAGTCAGCATGTTTCTGATATACAACCTGCTCAGCTTCAACGTCATGAAGGAGCAGCGTATTCTGGGTATTCTGCATGCACTGGGCATGAAACGAAACCAGCTTTTTGTCCTGATTCTGCTGGAAGCGACCGTTATCGGCCTGGTGGGCATTGTGGCCGGCATTGGGCTGGGGTATGTTCTGGCATCCCGGCTGGTGGATCTGATCGCCAATTCATACGGGGATCTGTTTTTTGTGGAAACGGTGCGCACTATCGTGCCCAGTCCGTCAACATTCCTGAAAGCCAGCGTGATCGGCATGGGCTGTGCCCTGCTCGGTGCGGTGGTCCCCGCCTACAACGCCACGCAAGTCGACGTCGCGCGCGTCATGCGAGCATGGGGCACTGTGGAACACAGGGACATGCCCGTTATGCGCTTCAACCTCATGGCCCTGGTACTGCTGGCGGCTGGCAGCCTCATGCTGCTGCTCCCATTGCCCCTGGCCATGACCTTTGCCGGCATCTTTGCCTGGCTGATAGGGTGTGCCTTCCTGGTGCCCGTTTTGCTGCGCGGGACCATCCGGTTGTGTCTGCGGCTTACCGCGGGCACACGCCGGCCCCTTCTGATCATGGCCCTGCGCCAGCCCTTGCGGCGTTTGGGACAGAGCTCAATCGCCGTAGCCTCGCTCATGCTGTCCCTGAGCGTCATCATTGGCATCGGGACGATGGTAGGCAGTTTCCGTTCTTCGGTGGAAGACTGGATGGAGCAGGTGTTTCAGGCCGACATCTATATCACCACCGGCCAGAATCGCAGTCATTCCTTCTTGTCCGATGCGCCCGCAGCCGACGCCGCTACCCGGGCCGTGCCCAGTGTGCCTTCCGCAATCCTGGCCGATTTGGGTGCCTTGCCGGGTGTGGCCCAGATTACGACCATCCAGGAAACCGAACTGCGTTCGCCTGTAGCGGGTCTTGTACATACGATTGTCCTCAGCGACGACGATGCCAAGGCAACGCGCAGATACATTTCCCGGCTGCCCGGCAACACCAACCCTTGGGACGAAGCCGTGCGCCGGGACGCAATCCTGGTCAGTCAAGCGCTGGCACACCGGTATGATCTGCAAGCCGGGGACTTTCTGCCGCTCGTCACCCGCCAGGGTGTGCAGGAGTACCTTATAGCCGGGGTCCTCCAGTCCTACGAGGTCGTACCCACCGTATTCATGGACGATGCGGTATATGGCAAGGCATGGGACAACAGCCAGATTTCAGCCGCTTCCCTGCGCCTGGCGGAAGGTGAGACCGTCCAGGAACTGGTGACCGCCATCGAGGACGTTTTCCGCCGTACCGACGTTGAACTCATGTATATGCTGAATCAGGAACTGCGTTCCAGCACCATTGCCCTGTTCGACCGCACTTTCGCCATCACCAGCGCCTTGCAGGTACTGGCGATGCTGGTATCTTTCATGAGTATCCTGGCCACCCTGATGAGCATGATGCTCGATCAAGCCCGGGAGTTGGCCACCATGCGCGCGGTAGGCATGAATCGGGTCCAGATCGGCTGGTTGCTGGTCCTGGAAGCCCTGGTGTTTGGCGTAAGTGCCATCGTCCTCGCCATCCCCTTGGGCCTGCTGCTCTCCACCATCCTCGTCTATGTGGTCAATGCCCGGTCATTTGGCTGGTCCCTGGCATGGAGTCTGCAGCCCTGGGAATTGGGCAAGGCCCTGAGTGTGGCCATCATTTCAGCCTTGCTGGGCTGTATCTATCCCATTTGGCGCCTGAACCACCGGAACCTGTTGCAATCAGTCTATACCGTTGACTGAGTCAAGCCCTGCTGCCTCCAGGCTGCCAGAGCCGGATTCGACATGGGCACAGTCCCGGGCGATCTCATCATGCATCTTGGTTTGTAAATCAAGGCGAGATCGGGACAGGTTCGGTCAAAGCAGATAGCCACCATCCACCAGCAGGGTCTCCCCCGTAGTGTAACTGGAGGCCGGCGCTGCCAGGTAAAGCACCAAGCCTGTCAGATCCTGAGGTTCACCGACACGCCCCAACGAAGCCCGGGCGGTGTACTGTTCCACCCATTTGGGATTCTCCAGGAGAGCCTGACTGAAATCTGTCCGAATAAGGCCCGGTGAAATCGCATTGACCTGGATGTTGAACGGGCCCAGTTCCCGCGCCAGGATTTGGGTCAGCATGAGTACGGCGGCCTTGGTCACTCCGTACACGCCCAAGCCGGGTGCGGGCTGGTGTCCGGCGATGGAGGCAATGTTGATGATTTTGCCCGCTTTCCGGGCCTGCATGCCGGGCACAAAAGCCTTGGCTATGCGTTGATAGCCCAGCACGTTGGTATTGAAGGTACGCTGAAACACGGCAGTATCCGCCTCCAGCACAGAACCATAGTGAGGACTGGTGGCCGCATTGTTGACCACAATGTCGACTGCACCCCATGCATCCTGGACGCGCGTCGCCAGCTGGCTGACCTGATCGTCGTATCCGGTATGGGCAGAGACCGGCAACGCCTCGATACCCGCGTCGCTCAGGGCCCCGGCCAAGTCATCCAGCGGTGCCTGGTTACGGGCTACCAATACAATACGTGCCCCCGCGTCGCCCAGGGTCCAGGCAATGGCTTCGCCTATGCCCCGTGAGGCTCCCGTAACCAGAGCGGTTTTGCCTGAGAGATCGAAGAGGGCAGAACTTGACGGGAAACGGCTGGTGTCTTGCATGATGCTGTCGGATTGGCAACTCGTGAGTTCTTGCCCCGGATTGTCCCTGCACCGGCCCTCAGCCGAAGATGCCCAGGCTGACGTACTTGCTGCCATCGTCCGGCAACAGGGTCACCACGGTACCCTCATCCAGGTCCCGGGCCACGTCCAGGGCCATGGCCATGGCCCCGCCTGCACTCAAACCGACAAAGAGACCCTGTTCGCGCCCCAGCGCCAGCGTCATTTCCAGACTCCGGTCGGGATTCACCCACACGTCCTGATCCGCCACCGCAGCGTCATAGATGCGTGGCACAATGGATGAAGGCAAATGCTTGAGACCTTCGATGACGGACAGTTCGTCCGCGGGCTGAACCGCAATCAGCTGGATGTCCGGATCTTTTGCTTTCAGATACCGGCCGGTACCCACAAAGGTGCCCGTAGTGCCCAGACCGCACACGAAATGGGTGATCCGGCCCGCTGTCTGGGCCCAGATTTCGGGGCCGGTGGTTCGGTAGTGTGCCTGCCAGTTGGATGGGTTGCTGTACTGGTCCGCGTAGTAATAGCGATCCGGATTCGCGGCGACCAGCTGCCTTACCTTGCGAATGGCACCGTCGGAGCCTTCCAGCGGATCGGACAGGATGAGCTCGGCACCATAAGCCTGCACCAGTACCCGCCGCTCCTGGCTGACGTTGGCCGGCATGACCAGGTGTACCCGGAAACCCTTCACCGCGCAGATTTGGGCGTATGAGATGGCCGTATTGCCCGAGCTGCTGTCGATCAGAATCTTGTCAGGCGTCAAGGTCCCGGCGGCTTCGGCATCCTGAATGATGGCATAGGCTGCCCGGGCCTTGACTGATCCACCCGGATTGAACCATTCCGCCTTCGCCAGCAGCCTGACGTGCCGGGACACACCCTGCCCCTGGGCCCAGGCGCTCAGATCCAGCAACGGCGTATTGCCCACCAGATCCAGGACGGAAACGGCAGACTGCGTCACCCCGCACTTCATGGCCGCTTCACGCCTGGACATGGATGGGGTTGCGGATTCAGGCAGGTACAGGAACTGCTGCCTCATCCGTTGCCAGGCTGGGCAAACCACAGAATTCTTCGTAGTCGATGAGTTCCGTGACCTCCGGCTGGCTGCCGCACAGGGGGCATTCGGGATTCTTGGCGACCTTCAGGGTCCGGATGGTCATGTCCGACGTATCCAGCATGAGCAGGCGGCCCGCCAGCGATTCACCGAAACCTGCGATCAGCTTGATGGCTTCCAGGGCCTGCATGGAGCCCACGATACCAGGCAAAACGCCCATTACACCCGCTTCGGCACAGCTGGGTACTTCTCCCGGCGGCGGGGGATCGGGATACAGACAGCGGTAGCAGGGCCCAGTCCCGTCGTACACGGTCACCTGTCCCTCAAACATAAAGATGCTGCCATCCACCAGGGGCTTGCCCAGCAGGTGACAGGCGTCGTTGACGAGATAGCGTGTAGGAAAGTTGTCGGAACCGTTGATGACGACGTCATACTCATTGATGATGTCCATCGCATTGAAGCTGCGGATGGGGACGTTGTACCCTTCCACTTCCACGTCCGGATTGATGTCCTGGAGACGATCCGCCGCCGACTCGATCTTGGGACGCCCCACGTCTTTCTGGCCGTGGAGCAGCTGGCGCTGCAGGTTGGATACGTCCACAGCGTCGTAGTCCACAATGCCCAGCCGGCCTACGCCTGCGGCCGCCAGATACATCGCGGCCGGACTGCCCAGGCCACCGGCGCCAATCAGCAGCACGCTGCTGTCCAGCAATTTGATTTGGCCTGCCTCGCCGATTTCGGCCAGCATGGTATGGCGGCTGTAGCGTATCTGTTGCTCATCCGTCAGCACCGTCGGCACCCTGAAAGCCAAGCCGGCATTTTTCCAGCCGTTGAAACCGCCAATCAGGGAAATGGGGTTCTCATAGCCCATGTCCTTGAGATTGCGTGCCGCCAGCGCGGAGCGCACACCGCCCGCACAATACAGAACGACAGGTGCCTCCCGATCGGACTGATGCTGTTCCACCTGCAGTTCCAGGTGCCCGCGGGGTATGAAGGTGGAATTGGGAATGTGACCTTGCGCCCATTCATCGCGTTCGCGAATGTCGATGACCGTCAGGTCTTCTCCCTGTTCCCGGCGCTGCTGCAGCTGCTGCGCCGTCATTTCGGTGATCTCGCTCTTGGCCAGATCCACCAGTTGATCACGATTGAGTCGAGCCATGGCAAACCTCCTTGCCCGAACGGCCATGTCTATGTGCAACCACCGGCCATGGCCGGCACGATGGAGATGCGATCACTGTCCGTCACCGAAGTCGCAAGCCCTTCCAGGGCGCGAATCTCGTCATCATTGCGGAAGACGTTGATGAAGCGCTTGATTTCACCATCCTGATCCAGAATCTTCTCGCCCACTCCCGGGAAGGCTTCTTCCAGAGCCTGCAGGGCTTCACCGACCGACGTGGCCTCTACCTCCACTTTGGCCGTACCATCGGTCAGACGGCGGAGAGGAGTTGGAATGAATACGGTTGCCATATATCTCTCTCTTGGGTTGGAATCGGCAGTTGACGTGTCAGAACAAGTCTTTCTGCGGGATGCCGCAGGATATGAACCTGAATGATAGCACTGTCTGCAAGTAGCTTGTCTATGCATTTGGTATGAATCACCGACTCGGGCTGCCACAGGCATTGCAGGCGCCAGCCTCGCTCACAATATCCGCTTCCTCAACCTGGACAAACCTGACTTCCGGCTCGTCCTCGGGATGGGGCTGCGTATACACCACGTAGAGTGGAAAAGCCCATGCGGTGTCCACAGTACGCAGGGCCGGCGGCAGATCGGCAGCAGTGGCCCAATAGCAGGCAAAGAGACCTGGCCGCGTTTCCTGAAATTCCACCTGATCCCGGAACTGGTCCAGATGTACATCGGGATAGATGTCCCGCAACAGAAACGAACGAATATTGGCATCGGGCTGCGCCAGGGAGCAGATGACATAGTGAGCGTCGGGGTAATGGGCGCTCCAGGCATCGGTTGCCGAGGGATATGCTTCCGACTCCGGATGGGAATGGTAGATAGCGGTCATAACGTCGCCCTCTTCCTCAAACCGGAATTGCAGCATGAGCACCTGGGGATCCACCAGATAATTGATGGTTCTTTCGGATGCGACGTTGACGGCAGGCACCAGCTCCTTGGCCACACCGTCCCGTCCCCGGATGACACCACATATCTCTTCCGGAGCTCCCTGACGGGCTTCCCGGACAATCTGATCCTGCATGGATGGGGAAAGAACGAGGCGTGGTCGCATGACGAATCGGAATGCTGGTCCAGTCACTTCATTATACCGAATCCAGGCCGTGAGAACAGGTTCTGTGCAGTGCCGGGATTCACCGTTGTCCACGCCAGGCAACCTCGCGCGGGCTCGACTTCCTGCCGACACCGACCCTGAATTGTGGGAGTGAACTGTCACATTAGTGTATGGTCAGGGACAGTGTATAGTGCAGGAAACCAGACCAACAGAATACGCCGGTCAATGGACAGCCAGCCTGTCCGTCACATTCCCTGACAAGTCACATGCACATGCATTGGACATTCCATCCTGTTGCCACTCTTGGCCTGCTGGTCATCTGTGGCCTCTATGCATGCGGTGTCAGGGCAATGTCGGCAACTCCCGTCGGCGTGAAAATTCGGTACGCGGGCGGATTTGTCTTGGGCCTCCTGTTCCTCGGCACCGCCGTGCTGTCACCGCTGGCCAATCTCAAGAACGAATATCTCTTTGCGCGCTCCCTGCAGCAGGTGTTCGCCGGTATCCTGGCACCCCCCCTGCTCTGGTATGGCCGTACCCCGGAATACGTCTGGTCCGGTGTCCCGCTGGCCACCAGGCAATGGCTGCATCGCGGTATGCAAAGGCTTGGCCCCTTGCCGCGCCTTTTGACCTGGATCACCTCACCCGGACTGACTTGGCTTGTCACACTGGGTGTATTTGGGTTGTGGCATGACAGTACAGTGGTGGACAGGATCATGCCGATCTCCTGGCTGGCCAATGCCTTCCTCTGGCTTTATTTCCTGGTATTTGTCCTCTTCTGGTGGCATGCCCTGGCGGCCACGCCCCGCATCCACACCCCACTCCCGATCTGGGCCCGGCTTGTTTATCTCATCGTGGGGGGAGAAATCGCCAACATGGTAACGGGCATCAGCCTCGCCTTCCGGGCAGAACCACTGTTTGCGTACTATGCCTTGCAGCCGCATGCCAACGGCCTGTCTGCCCTGCAGGATCAGATGGTGAGTGGCGGCATCATCTGGGTGACGGGAAGCTTCGTATACGTCTTCATTGCCATGGCCCTGCTGGGTCAGGTGGTGTTCCGGAATCGCCCACCACCGGCCGTCCCGTCCCGTGACTGGCAGACCGCAACGCTGGACACTATCGCTCCCGGTCTGGAACAACGTCTGCCGAAACGTGAATCTCCGGATTAGGCCACGATACGCTGGCGGTGCGCAGATCCTGCAATGGCCGCCGGGGCGTGCCATAAGGGAACACACCTAAAGTCTATAAAAGGGGACTATATACGGTTTCACACCGCGCAGTGCAGACAGTGGTGGACAGGCTAAAATAGGGCATGACCACAGAAGAGAGTATGGTCCACCGGGGTATCGCGGCCAGGTAGTAAAGCTAAACACGACAAAATGATGTGGACTACCGGGGCCTGTCGGCGGGTGTGGAATGAAGCCCTAGCAATCTGCAAGCAGCAATGGCAAGACTACAAGGCCGGCAAAGGTCCCAAGCCATCGGTCACGTTCTTTACCCTGTGCAAGTTGTATGTGCAGATTAAGCGGGAATTGCCCTGGTTGGGTGAACTACATGCGGCTACTGTGCGCTACACCGTGAAACACTTGGCGGAAGCCTACAAGCGGTTCTTTGATGCGGGTGTGGACCATCCCGACTGGAAGCGGAAATTCAAGGATACACCCAAATTCACCGTGCCTGACAGGATTGAAATCAAGGGCAAGAAGATCTATATCCCCAAGATTGGCTGGGCCAGGTTGACAGGCAAGAACCCTTACGCTGGTTACCAACCCAAGCAGGCTACATTCAAGTATGAAGCTGGTAACTGGTATGTGTCCATACTGTACGAAGTGCCTGACCCACGACCGGTTAGACCTGCCAGACCTGTTAAACCCGTCGGCATTGACCGGAACGTAGGGCAAGTGGCACTAAGCACTGGCGATATGTACGAACTACCGAAGCTATTGGAGCTGGATGCCAAACTACGGCGTCTACAAAAGCAGTTGGCACGGCAACAGTGCAAAAGCAACGGCTGGAAACGTACTAAACTGCGCATTCAAAAGATATACAGGGAGATACGCCATGTCATAAAGAACTGGTGCCACCAGACTAGCCGTATCATCGCTGACATACACGATTTAGTCATCTTTGAGGACCTGAACATTCAGGGCATGACCAAGAGCGCCAGTGGCTCTGTGGAAAAACCCGGTAAGCATGTAGCTCAGAAAAGAGGATTGAATCGTGCTATCTTACGCAGGGGGTGGAGACGGTTGGAACGGTATATGAATTATAAAACTTACACGGAAAAGATAGATCCCAAGTACACGTCACAACGTTGTCATAACTGTGGCAAAGTACGTAAGGCCAACCGGAAGTCCCAGTCCGTCTATCATTGCAAGGCATGCGGCGTAGCGAAAAATGCTGATGTGAACGCGGCTCTGAATATAAGGGACAAATGGTTGGTTAAGAATACGGCGTTCGGGGACGGCGCATCTGCGGGTGGAGATTGCAACATTAGTTGGTCTGTGAAGCCTGAAAATGTATCCGGTCTAACAGCCAACGCTACGGGCGTGGTGTGAAACCGTATATAATACCTAACACATTGTCTGGACAATTGGGCATGGTCACCGGATATATTTGCGCAGTACGATGATGCCTTTTGTGAGCTGGAGCAATATGGACACGAGACCGCATAGGCTTTTTCCTGCCTCCATGACAGGCGTCTCCGTTTGATTGGGATTCCCGGAGTATGGTACGATCTGCACAGCTTGACCTCAATCAATAGTGTATCTGCCTGTGGATTGTCCTTCCTGCGGTCAGCATAATCCTGACGACAAGAAAGTTTGCTGGAAGTGCCAGACTGAACTTCCACTGCCACCCCCGCCCAAGAGGCCACCGCGCACCTATTGGGGGTTGCCCGCTTGGGGCTGGCTGGTATTCGTGGGCTTGCTCTTTTCTTCTTTCCTGGTATCCCAGTGTCAGGCGCAGGGAATGTTGGGCGGAGGATAGCCTGCCTGCCCTGACCGTTGTCCACGCTGCCTTTTCTTTCCTCTGCACAGGATACACAGGCCTTCAGCCGCAGTCTTCTGACTTGGCATGACGGTTACGTCAAGTCATATCCTTGGCGCACCCGTCCTCCCGGCGAACGGGATCCGTACCATGTATGGATTGCCGAAATCATGGCCCAGCAAACACGCTTGGCTACTGTAGTGCCCTATTTCACACGCTGGATGCAGCGGTTTCCCCGCATTCAGGATGTCGCGGAAGCCGAAGAACAGGACATTACCAAACTCTGGGAGGGCCTGGGCTATTACCGCCGCGCCCTGAATATCCACAAGACGGCCCGCATCCTGATGGAACGGCATGCCGGGCAAGTGCCTTCTGCACGTTCGGAACTGCTGGCTCTGCCCGGCATAGGGCGTTACACGTCCGGTGCCATACTCAGCCTGGCCTTCAACCAGCCCGAACCCGCCATTGACGGGAACGTAATGCGGGTTTTCAGCCGCTTGTGCGACGCGCCGCTCCAGACTGACCGCAAACGCGATCTGGATTTTGTCGACGGGCAGATCCGGGACATTCTGCACCACGCGCAACCGGCAGCGCCGGGTACGGTTGCGGAAGCCCTGATGGGATTGGGATCCAGCATTTGTCGGCCACGGACGCCTCGTTGCCACGAGTGTCCCGTAACCACCCATTGCCGCACGTTCCCCAAGCCCGTGCGCCCGGTTCCCCGCCGCCAAGGCCGGGCACTGCCTGTGCGGCACTATTGGGGCTTCCTGCTTACCACCCAGCTGGAAGATGAGCCCCATCTGCTGCTGGTTCGGCACGGGCCTTCCGGCATGTTGAGTGGGCTGTGGGGTTTTCCTGCCCTGCAGATCCGGGATGACGAGGCCGGAGACAGATCAAATCTGCAGGCCCGCGTACGTTCTGCCCTGGCCCTGGAAATCGGTGCAGCCTCGGAATTCGGGTCCTTTATCCAAGACTACAGTCACTTCCGGCGCATTCAGACAGTATTCCAGGCCAAATGTCCTGGCGGTCAGCCCCAATGTCACCTTTGGGCCGAGGCACGCTGGATCAAGCTGAGCCAGCTGTCGGCATTGCCCCTGTCTGTCCTGGACCAGCGCATTGCCCGGGCAATGCACGGCAGGCAAGAGGATTAGCTGCTTCAGGCAGCCATACGCGGCACATCTTCTGCGGTGCGGGTTATGACCTGGGGCTGGGCCCCTTTGGTCACAACCTCCCGCGTCACCACCACGCCCACCACGTCCTCCCGGCTGGGAATCTCAAACATGGAGTCCAGCAGGCAGTTCTCGACGATGCTCTGCAAGCCCCGGGCGCCGGTACCCCGGCGGAAAGCCTCTTCGGCAATGGCTGTGAGCGCATCCGGCTGGAATTCCAGGGTGATGTCCTCCAGCCGAAACAGCAGCTCGGATTGGCGCACCACACTGTTGTGGGGCTCAACCAGGATCGTAGTCAGCATGTCCCGATCGAGGGCTTCCAGGCTGGTGATCACGGGCAGGCGACCGATGAATTCCGGAATAAAGCCATACCGCCTGAGATCTTCGGGCATGACGTGACGGAGCATTTCGCTTTCATGCTGCAGTCTGTCTTCGGTTTCCCGCAGACGCATTTCCAGTTGGCGCTCTTCCTCGTCTGTCGGCAAGGGGGAACGTTCCAGCGGCTCATCCCTGGTATCCCCCAGCAGCGCTGTCGTACCTGGAAAACCTATCTGACTCTTGCCACTGCCTGTCCGTCTGCCCACAGTCTCCGCCAAGCCCTCAAAGGTTCCGCTGCAGATGAACAATACGTTGCGCGTATCCAGGGGAATGAATTCCTGCTGCGGATGCTTCCGTCCGGCCTGGGGCGGGACATTGGTGACGGTGCCTTCAATGATCTTCAGCAGTGCCTGCTGGACGCCTTCTCCGCTGACGTCGCGGGTAATGCTGGCCGACTCTTGGGACTTGCGGGCGATCTTGTCGATTTCGTCAATGTAAACGATGCCGCAACTCGCCTTTTCCACGTCCCAGTCCGACGCTTGCAGCAGACCTACCAGCAGGCTTTCAACATCTTCTCCCACGTACCCGGCCTCGGTCAGGCTGGTGGCATCGGCGATGGTAAAGGGCACCTCCAGCAACTGCGCCAGAATTTGCGCCATCAGCGTCTTGCCACTGCCGCTGGGCCCGATGAGCAGGACGTTGTTCTTGGCCAGCACGGTGTCCTGGTCCCCGGGTTGC
This sequence comes from Caldilineaceae bacterium, assembly GCA_965200385.1. GTDB lineage: Bacteria > Chloroflexota > Anaerolineae > Caldilineales > Caldilineaceae > Bin34. The sequence continues at coordinate 975,943 of OZ241342.1, read as the reverse complement.
TGTGCGGACAGGGAACCATGCTGGAAGATCCGCTTGTAGTGGTTGTACACGGCCACGGCCAAGACCTTCTTGGCCTGCGCCTGGCCAATGACGAACTTGTTGAGATGCTCCACAATTTCGATGGGACGCGGTATCCGGACCGGACGGAATCCGGCAGGTGTACCGGATTCCGCTTCGGCTTCCAGGGGATTCAGGGCATCCCCGGTGTCTGCCGGCTTCAGCTCTGCGCTGCCCGCCGCCAGGGATATCTCGGCGACACACTGGTTACAGATGTGTATCCCGTACTTGAGGCCGGGATACATGGCGTTGACCGTATTGCGTGACGCTCCGCAGAAACTGCAGACTACGGAAGATTCAGAGGGCATGGGGTCTTTCAGGCCTCGGCTGCCTCGGGCAGCACGCCATTGGCTGTTGGCACATTCACGATGCCGTCACGGACTGACACAATCTGGGTGGTGTCACCCAAGACCTCGTCCACCAGGCCGTACTCCTTGGCTTCCAGGGCATCCATGTAGCGGTCCCGTTCAAAGTCCTGCTCCACTTGCTGCCATTCCTTGCCGGTATGCTGGCCCACCAGATAAAACAGCTGGGTCTGCAACCGTTCCTGTTCACGGAAAGCCCGGCGCACGTCCTCGGTATAGCCTTGCATGCCGCTGCTGGCCGGATGCAGATGCACACAGGCATGGGGCAAGGCATACCGTTTGCCGGCTTGGCCGCCGGCCAGCAGAACCGTTCCCATGCTGGCCGTAACGCCTACCGCAAAGGTACTGACGTCGGCATCGATCATCTGCATGGTGTCGTAGATAGCCAGGCCTGCATAGACGCTGCCTCCCGGGCTGTTGATGAACATGCGGATTTCCTGGCTGGAATCCTCCCGGTCCAGGAACAGCAGCTGGGCTACAATCACATTGGCGACCTGGTCCGTGACGGGCGTACCCAGAAAAATAATCCGTTCCTTGAGCAACAGACTGTAAATGTCGTAGGCGCGTTCACCACGTCCTGTGGTTTCAATCACCATAGGGACAACACCCTGCGGATTGAACGGGGTATGGGGATCTTGCATGGAACCGTTCCTTATAGTTATGTCAAACGGGCCGGAGCCGACATGGGTGTCCGGCCATGTTCCATCTATTGTAGACGGCAGGAAAACGGAATTCTGTTTGAATCGGATATGCAATCCGGAAGCCACCCATGCCAGGAAGCCTGGGTGCCACCTCAATCGGTTTGGCTATGCTGGGAGCCGAGACCGTCTTCGACGGCCGTACGCATAACTTCTGTTTTCTCCTCAAAAAACTGGCTAGGCGAATGTACACCACCGGTATACATCACCAGCAGGGCATCGCGCCCCACCCGCGACAGGTTTGCGGTCATGGCTTGCTGGTTCAGAGCCTCTGCCACATCGTCCTGGGTCAGGTTCTCGTCAATCTTGTCCGCTTGCGTCGCCATGAGCTCCTGTGCACCGCGCGCCGCCTCCGCGGCCAGGGATGCCTGCAGCTCTGCATCGAGCTGGATATCCTCCAGCTTGATGAACTCCCATATCAGCAACTTGTGCACCAGTTCTTCCTCTGCCCTGTCCCGCATTGACTCCCGGAACGCTTCTTCCGTCTGATTCGTGTAACGCAAAAAGGTTTCCAGATCCCGAACGCCCAAGTGGGTCAAATTGTTCATGTACTCATTGACCATGAGGTCAAGCTGGTTGTTTACCGAAGCATCTGCATATTCCACAACCGCTGCGGTCTCCAACAGTTCCAGGCTCTCCGACAGCTCTACCTCGAAAATCTGACCGGCTTTCTCTATTTGTTCCCGTTGCCAAAACAGTTCTTCACACTCCTCCAGGGTCCGGTTCTCGTTTTCCGTATCGATTTCCAGGGCGGTCGCCAGGGTTTTGACATTCCAAGGGGCCGGTTCCGGACGTGAGACTCGCAATACCCGGATGGCAAACTGGGCAGACTTGCCTGCATATACACTTTCACTGTCTGCAGGATAGGTGAGGACGAACTGCTTGTCATCACCCGTCTTCAGGCCCAGGATTTCCTGTTCCAGGTTGGGCGGTCCCAGTGGATGTTCTGCGGAGAGCTGCACGTCCCATTCGTCGTCTTCCAATACCACTTCATCCGTAGGTTCCAGATTTTCATCCAGAATCACGCCCTTGATATCCAGCACGACAAGGTCCTCCCACACAATGGGATCTTCAACCTCTACCACGCTGGCATAGCGCTCACGCAATTCTGCCTGCGCTTCTTGCTTCTCCTCGGCTGTCAGTTCCAGATCCTCCGGTTCAATACGGAGGGTCTTGTACGAGGGCAACAGTTCGACGTAGGGCTCCAGGGAGATCAAGAAGGTATAGGCGGTCGGTTCGTCCGTTACCGCCACCGATTCCACTTGTTCCGGTTCTGTGATGCCCAACTCGACCAGACAGTAGCCCAGGGCCTGTCGCACCAGATCTTCATAGGCCTCTGCCATCAGCGCGGAACGTCCCACAAACCGTTCCAGCACCCGATACGGAACCTTGGACTTGCGAAAACCGGGGATATTGATACGCCCCGCGAAATTGGATGCCACGGCCTTCAGGGCGTTATCTACCGTGGCCTGATCCATTTCAACCGTAACCTTGAGCTCTCTGTTGCCAGCCGGGGCAGTGCGGAATTTCACCAAAAGACTCCTGAAATCAGTGCAAATGGATAAGGGTACATGGGGCCAGAGCAGTTCACCAGACTCTGTCGTGGCAGGCAAGCAAACACCATGCCGGCATGTACGGGACCTGATTGCCAAGACAGGCAAACCTGTCCGAATTCACAGCGAATCAAGGCTGAATTGTAGCACAGCACAAAGCAAAAGCATGGCGTTGCCCTGCTGCTGGGTACAAGCAAAGCACCCGGTTCACAGCGGGTTGCAGATGGGCTGCATGGACGCCGGCCATTCCGGGCTGTCAAGGTATGGGGATTGGTGACGGTCGGTTGGGGTTACGTGCGCCCAAACGCTTTTTCCAGGGCATGCGCCGTGAACTGAATTATGGTAGGGCGGCCGTGGGGACATGTAAGGGGCGCCTGGCAGGTCCCCAGCTGTTGCAGGAGAGCTTCCATTTCTTCAAAACTGAGAATCTGGCCTGCCTTGATGGCAGCCCGCTTGCAGATGAGCTTGACCAGATGCGATTCCAATTTTTCCTGGACCAGGTTGCGATTCCGCTCCAGGCACTGCAGAACGTCACTGAGCACAGCCCCGGGTTCCCGATCACTCAGCAGAGCAGGAATGGCCCGCACGCGAAAGGTATCCCCTCCGAATTCCTCAATGTCAAAGCCGAGCCCCTGCAGCAGAGGCAGGTGTCCCGCCACGATCCCGGCCAGTTCCAGTCCCATGTGCAGGGTTTCGGGTACCAGCAGGTTCTGACGGGCCGTTTCCGGCCGCTCGTCCCGGGCTCTGGCCATCCACGCTTCATAGAGAATACGCTCGTGTGCGGCATGTTGATCCACCAGCACCATGCCCGCCGTACTTTCTGCCACAATGTACATGGAGCCTACTTGGCCAATGATGTTGAGGGGCGGCAGATCTGCCACCTGCAGGACAGCGGGCGCTGTGTCCGACTGCATGGGCAGCTTGGCTGCACTGCGCATATCCAGTTCCACGCTGGGCAGCTGCAGGGCCAGCTCGTTTTGGACACCTGTATCCGGGCCCGCGGCGGGAAGTCCCGGAGATATCGCCTGCCCCTGGACAGCGGCATCCGGTACGGACATGCCTTCCATCAGGGCACTCTCGATGGCACGCACCAGTATCCCGTAAATCCGCCGATCCTGCAGCAGGCGCACGTCCAGTTTCTGGGGATGCACGTTCACATCCACCTGATCCGGACTGATCTGCAGAAACACCAGGGCCAGAGGGAAGCGGCCAATGGGCAAACGACCGTGAAAGGCTTGGCTGACGGCATGGACCAGTGAGCGGTTCTGTATCCACCGCCCATTGATGAAAATGTCGATCTGGCTACGATGGGGAAAGTGAATCGAAGGCGGCGAGACATACCCGGATACGGCTATGCCTTCCGCCGTGGCTGCAAACTCCAGGACATTGCGGGCCACGTCGCCTGCATGCAAGTCATAGAGGATTTCCCGAACATCGCCCCGGCCATGGGTTTCCAGCAGCTGTCGTTCGTTGTGACCGTAGGCAAACCGGACACCAGGATACGCCAGCGCATAACGCTGTACCAGTTGGGCCACCCGACCGGCCTCGGCAGTCGCAGACTTGAGGTAGCGCTGGCGGACAGGTGTGTTGACAAACAGGTTTTCGACGCGAATCATGGTTCCGGGAGGCCGTCCCACCGGCTCCGGCTGGCCCACGTTGCCGCATTCCACCCGCACGCGCGATCCCGTTCGCTCGTGCCGGGCACGCGAGACCAGCGTCACATGGCTGATGGCGGCAATGCTGTACAGGGCTTCACCACGGAAACCGAGGGTATGCAGCCGGGTCAGTTCATCCGCTGTCTGCAGTTTGCTGGTGGCATGGCGGCGGAAAGCCAGCAACATGCTGTCGGCGGGAATCCCGTCGCCATCGTCCTCTACCCGGATCTGGGCGGCACCCCCTGCCACCAGCTGCACGGAGACAGACTGTGCGTGCGCGTCCAGGCTGTTTTCCACGAGTTCCTTGACCACGTTGACAGGCCGCTCGATCACTTCGCCCGCGGCAATTTGGGCAATGACGTCAGAATGGAGGGGCTGGATGGCAGGCATACGAGTCAGGCGGAGTCAGGAACACACGGCAGACGGCTGTACAGGCGGCTTCACACCGTCCCGGCAATCTGTACGCCCGTTCCACTCGTCTTGTCTTCGTCATGGAACGGGAAACATCGGACACCGGAACTCGGCAGCCCCCAACCCTCTGGCGATGATACGACGGGAGGCCGAGTCGCCCAGTAATCCCGGGATCCGGCATTTGGACATATAATACCATCTGTGGCAACACCGGAAATGCCATGTTTGTACCCGGCAGCAGGCTCCCTCACAGCCAGAGACAGAATATGGATCATCCAGCACCCACTTCAGTGTCCCACTCCGTGCCCGCCATCAGGGACATCCGCCGCCAATTCATCGATTTCTTTGTGCAGCGTGGCCACGAGCCCGTGGCCAGCAGCAATCTCGTCCCCGAAAACGACGATACCCTGCTGTTCACCAACTCGGGCATGGTGCAATTCAAGGACTGCCTGCTGGGGTTGGAAACGCGTCCCTATCAGCGTGCCGTCACCTCCCAGAAGTGTTTGCGCGTAAGCGGGAAACACAACGATCTGGATGAAGTGGGTCTCAGCCCCCGGCACCATACCTTTTTTGAAATGCTGGGCAATTTCTCCTTCGGCGATTATTTCAAGCGGGAAGCCATTCGCTTCGCCTGGGAACTGATTGTGGAAGAATGGCAGCTGCCACCGGAACGTCTTTGGTTCAGCGTCTATAAGGACGACGAGGAAGCGCCCCAGTACTGGCGCGAGGTCGGTGCCCATCCGGACCGGATCCTGCCTTTTGGCCGCAAGGACAACTGGTGGTCCATGGGGGAAACGGGGCCTTGCGGCCCCTGTTCCGAAATCCATTACTACTGGGGGGATCTCGAGACCCAGCATCCGGACGGGGTGAATCGCGACGACGAGTACCTGGAGTTCTGGAACCTGGTTTTCATGCAGTATGACCAGGTCACCCCGACCGAACTGGTGCCCTTGCCCAATCCCGGCGTGGACACGGGCGCCGGCCTGGAACGTGTGGCCAGTATCCTGCAGCACCGTGACAACACCTACGATACCGACGCTTTCCAGTTCCTGATGGATCGGGTCCAGGCGCTGGCACAGCAGACGAATGCCCAGCGGCGCAGCAACGAAGTACCCTACCGGGTCATCGCGGATCACGCCCGGGCCATTGCTTTTCTCATCGCTGAAGGCATACTTCCGGGCAATGAGGGCCCCAACTACATTACGCGCCTGATCCTGCGTCGCGCTGCCCGTTTCGGCCGGCTGCTGGGTTTCCATGAACCCTTCATGGCCCAGGTCGTGGGCAACGTGATTGCCGAAATGGGTGATCACTTCCAGGAACTGCGCCAGCGCCAGGACTTCATCTGCCAGCATGTGACGAATGAGGAAACCCGCTTCCTGCATACGCTCAGCAACGGTCTGAATCACCTGGAAGCCATCATCGCGGAGAACCGATCCCGCAACATGGCCAGCATCTCGGGGGACCAGTCGTTTCTGCTGTGGGACACCTTCGGTTTTCCCCTGGACTTGACCCGGGACTTGGCCCGGGAACAGGACATGACAGTCGACGAAAAACGCTTCCGGGAACTGGCCGCCGCCGCCCGGGAACGCAGCCGCCAACACGCCACACAGCAGGAGGTTACCCATACCAGTGTCTATGGCGAAGTGCTGCAGGCACTGCAGGACAGCCAGGATCTGCCCGCCACCGGGGTACAGCACCTGCTCTACGAGGGCAAGACCAGCATCCGGACCCGTGTGCTGGCCCTCTTGCAAGAGGGCCAGATCCAGGATACGGTGCAGACCGGCGACCAGGTCGAGGTCGTAGTCAAGGAATCGCCCTTCTATGTGGAAGCGGGCGGGCAGGTAAGTGACACCGGCACCATAGAAGCCGTGCTCCCCCATGCGTCCTGGTCCCTGCAAATCCAGGACGTACATCGCCCCCTCCCTGGGCTTATCGTCCACGCCGGTACCGTCACAGCCGGTACACCGGCGACAGGCAATGCAGTCCTGTGCCAACTGGACGCGGCCCGGCGGGAAGACATCATACGCAACCACACGGCGACCCACCTGTTGCACGCTGAACTGCGCCGCCTGCTGGGCAGCACAGTACATCAGGCAGGTTCACTGGTGGCACCGGATCGCTTGCGTTTCGACTTCACCTTCGACCGCGGCTTGACGGCGCAAGAGATTGCGCAGGTTGAAGCGGCTATCCGGCAAGACATACTGGCCAACAGTCCCGTCACTGCCAGCTGGGAGCCCTATGCTACGGCCGTAGCCACGGGCGCCATGGCCCTGTTTGGTGAAAAATACGGTGATGTCGTCCGGGTTATCCGCATTGGTGACAGCGTGAGCCAGGAACTGTGCGGCGGCATGCATGTCGCGACCACGGCGGAAGTCGGCTCTTTCCACATCGTGAGTGAAGGCAGCAGCGCAGCGGGCCAGCGCCGGATTGAAGCCGTAACCGGCCAGGCCGCCCACCAGTACGTGACCACCGTCTTTGCCCGTCAGCAGGAAGTGGCCACACTGCTCAAAACCCAGCCCGACATGCTGGTCCCGACGATCCAGTCGCTGCTGGCGCAGAACCGGCAACTGAGCGTGGAGCTCAAGGCCAGCCAGCGGGCCCAGGCCCAGGACGACGTGGAAGCGCTTTTGCAGGACATCACGCATGTGGACGATGTGCCTTGTGTCCTGGCTGAAGTCGAGGTTCCCAACGTCAACCTGATGCGGGAAATGTGTGATCGCGTCCATGACCGTTTGGGGCAGGGCGTAGTGGCTCTGGGTGCCCAAATCCAGGCGAAACCGCAACTGGTCGTCGCCGTCTCCAAATCCCTGGCCAGCCGCGGTCTGCATGCCGGCCACATCGTGCGGGCGATCACCCCCTGTATCGAGGGTGGCGGTGGCGGCCGCCAGAATATGGCCCAGGCGGGAGGCCGCAAGACAGCCGGTATAGGCCAAGCCCTGGCCCAAGTGCCGGAAGTGGCAGCAACACTTCTGGACAAGGGTTCCTGAGCTCTGCCACCGGGAGGCTCACGGCGTCTGATCCGGGGCCCGGATCAGGCCTGTGTAGACCCTGGGAGCCAACAGCTGGCAGGAACAAGAGGCTGTCATGGCTTCTGTCGGTTTCCTTTTCTGCATACATGTGAGCCCCGCCTCCCCTCAGTGCGGCATCCAGCTTGACAGGGACATGATGCGTGATTTGGGGATCAGCTGTCGACTGTACCGCCCGTGTCGGCACCAATCAGGCCCTTATGGTCACAGGTTCAAACAGTTCGTCTGCACCGGGTATATAATGCCCATACTTTGCCGAATCCGTGAACGGTTCCGCTGTGCCGCGCATCATTCACATTACCCCGTTCAGTAAGCTGTCCTCTCTGCTCCAGCTTCTGTGTACGGCACAGGAGACAGTGGTTGTGGTAGAGGGCTTTCCCGAGCGTGCCCGGGAAAGCCATTGGCTTCTGGCCCTGACCCGAGAGGCGCAGGCGCAGAACATACCCCTGATCTTTCTCTGCCCCGACAAGACTCTCCGCCGACGCATGCACGACCTGCGGCTGCCCGTGGCTGGCCGCATGCATACGGCCAGCCAGCGCCTGGAGCATCTGGCTGCCCAACGCCCAAAGCACCCCAATGCGGGCCGGAAACAGCGGTTGGACCGGACGCACAGACAGGCGGGTGCCCGGACCTGGCAAGCCCGCGAGCGCGGATGGCACCGCTGGATCCATATGGCCGTCCTGACCGTCCTGCTTTTGCTGACCCTGGGTACCGCACTGGCCTTCTGGGAGTACGTGGTACCGAGCGCCACCATTGTGGTGCAACCGCAGCCCGAGTCGCTCGTAGTAGAAGTTCCCATGTTCGCCAGCCTCTATGTTGCAGAACCTGATCTGGACAACGGGTTCGTACCCGCAACGTACGTCTCCGTGTTCCATGAAATCCAGGACCAGGGCGAAACGTCCGGGCAACGTCTGGTGCCGCAGGAAAAGGCCCGTGGCTCCGTGCTGGCCCGCAATGTGTCCGGAGCGCCCCTGGAGGTGCCGGCCGGTACCTACGTCCAGACCAGCACCGGGCAAGCCATTGCCTTCGTGACAGCGGAGAGCTTCACGCTGTCGGCCGACTCCCAACTCCAAACCCTGATCCCCATAACGGCCGTCGAAGCAGGGGAAGAAGGCAATGTACCTGCCAACAGCATCAATACGATTGCCGGCAATCTGGCGTTCCGTCTCCAGATCACCAACCCGAATCCCACCACGGGGGGCACGTCCGAATGGCAGTCGGTGGTTCTCCTGGAGGACCAGGAATTCCTGCAACAGGCAATGCTCCAGGCAGTGCGCCAGCAGGCGTACGACATTCTGGTACCCGAAGTGACAGCCGGGCATTGGCTACCGCCGGAAACGGTGCAGGTAGATATGCAGTGGACTTCCACGGATTTCTTCACCGATGAAGAGACCGAGTTCCTGACTGTGACCATAATGGTCCAGATTAGCGGGCTGGCTATTCGTACGGCTGATCTGCTGGATTACATCATGGCTCAAGTCAAAGCCGGTACGCCGCCGGGAGCCCAGCTCATTGCCTCCACCCTGGATTTCGGCTTCCAGCCCGAAGTCACAGTCACGCCGACCGAAGTGGGTTTCACCGTGGAGTCATCCGTTGACTATGTACAGCCTGTGGATGCAGCCGGGATCCGCGCCATGGTCGTTGGCAAAACCTTGCCGGAAACCCAGCAGCTGCTCCAGCATCTGGCACCTGACATCCAGGTATACCCCACTACCCGGACCCAGTTGCCCGGTTTCCCCCAGCGCATCCAGATCCGCACCCGGTTCCCGACGGAAGCCAGCTGAGATCCCTATGGATATACCTGTTCGTCCCCGGCTGATGGCGGTGGATGTCGGCCTCACCCGGATTGGCATCGCGCTGAACGATTCCCTGTGGCTGGCCGCCACACCCCTGGAAGTACGGTACCGTACCAGCCGCCGCGCGGATTTCGCCCATCTCTGCCAACTCATCGAGCGGCATGCCGTTCAGGCCGTGATTTGCGGTTTGCCCCAGGCCAACGCCACTACCGAAACCGCTCACGCCCGTTACATCCGGGAGTGGGCGCTGCGCTTCGTGCAGGCCCAGCGGGTCCTGCTGCCCCGGGCCCGCGACGTGATCTTCTGGGACGAACAGTTCACCTCGGTGGTTGCCCGTCTGCAGTTGGCCGAAACCGCGGCCCCATCCCGGCTGGAAGATGCCGTGGCCGCCGCTATCATCCTGGAGGAGTACATGCGGGCCCATGAACACCATGCAACACGCGAACTGGGCCGTATCCACGGCTGATCCGGATGCGCACGCCACCATCCCCCACCCCCCTGGATCGCCAGCGGATTATGTGTTACCGCCGGCGCCTCCGCACCGCCGACACGGTTTCGCCCTCCACCTTGCCTGTCCGCTTGTGGGCAGCGTTCTGGCAATACCTGTTCCGGTTTGGTCTGGTGTTGGCTGTGCTGCTGGCTGTGGCCCGGTCCGGACAGCTCGCCCAAACCTTTTTGGCTGGCCAGCGGACGGATATCGCTGTGCGCGAACCCCATCTGCTTGATTTGCATCAGGCCTACCACACCTTGACACCCGACAACATCGAGCACAAACTCCTGTCCCTCAGCCTGAATCTGCAAGCCCCCGGACTGCACAGTACACCGGGTGGCGATCCTGTGCCCAAACTCTTCACGGTCGGTATCGGCGAACCCGCACGGTACATTGCCTACCGGCTGGAAAACGCCGGCCTGGTGACCGATGCCGAGCTGTTCAACCTGTACTTGCGGGTGCACCGTCTGGATCGGCATCTGGAAGCCGGCAACTACATGCTGTCGGCCGACATGACCATTCCCGAACTGGCCACTGCACTGCAGGCACCCAGTCATGAGGATGTGGTCGTGACGCTGTTCGAGGGCATGCGCATGGAAGAATTCGCCGCGCTGCTGGAAGAACATTTCGTCATTGACGCCGACGAGTTTCTGGAGGCCGTCCGGCATCCCCAGACCCTGATCACCTTCGACGACTACGACTTTCTGGCGGAGCTGCCCGCCGGCACCAGTCTGGAGGGCTACCTGTTTCCCGACACCTACCGCTTTCCGATCGCCGCTGACGACCCGGAAGAGGTAATCGCCAAGTTCCTGGACAACTTCGATCAGAAATTTGGCGATCAGGGACAGGAAGGCAGTCGCACCAACCTGTCCCTGCATGAACTGGTCACACTGGCCAGCATCGTCGAGCGGGAAGCACGGGTGCCCGTTGAAAGGCCACTGATTGCCAGTGTGTACTACAACCGGCTTACCGGCGCCTGCACACCCGAAACCGGTCGGCCCTTTCTGGAATCGGATCCCACCGTGCAATATCCTCTGGGCAACGCGGAAGAGGGCTGGTGGCAGTCGATCCAGATCGCGGACTACAGTCGGGTCGACTCGCCCTACAACACATTTCTGTATCCGGGCCTGCCCCCGGGCCCTATCGCCAACCCGGGCCTGAGTGCCCTGGCCGCGGCCTACGACCCTGCCCAGTCTGTATACTGTTACTTTCATACCGCGGATGCTGATGGCCGGCACGTCTTCGCCCGCACCTATGAAGAGCATCAGCAAAACACGTTGCGCTATGGAGGCAACTGATGAAGATTCTGTTCGCGACACCGCATCTCTTTCCGGATGTCGTGGGCGGCTCGGGACTTCACTCCTATCACCTCATCCGCTACCTGGCCCAGGCCGGTCACGAGATCGATGTCCTGCACCCCTATGCCACCCGCCACTTTCCGGAATGGCCCCGGGTCCGGGAACATACGCTGCCCTTTGGCCGTACGGTACTGGACTACGCCGGACACGTCCGGCGCTGGATCGGCCGGCGCCAGTACGATGTGGGCTACAGTGATGGCCTGCCGCTTGTTCGTTATGTCAAACATCGATCCTTTCCCTGTATTTGGAACGATCACGCCCTGCGGGAATTCCAGGACCAGTACTTTCCCGGGTATTGCCGCACTACACCCAAAGCCGGCCTCAAGGAGCTGCTCTTCTACTGGCCCCGTGTCTGGGCCCGCAAGCATATGGCTCGCACGTCGGATTTCGTGATCTCCATGGGCGGCCATCTCGATGCGATCGTGGAGCACAAGCTGCAGGTGCCGACGGCGCGCATCTGGCATCTGCCCAATGCCGTGGAAGCGGACCAGTATCCGGATGCTGCCGATCATCCGGAACCCGCCGATCCCCGACTGTTCCTGTATGTCGGCACTCTGAGTTACCGCAAGGGTACTGAGTTCCTGTTGCAGGCCTTTGCCCAGCTGCAGGCAGAGGGTGCGCGCCTGCGCCTGGTGGGTGATGGTCCCATGGCGCAAGCGGTCCGGACGTCCGGACTGCCCAATGTCGAACTGGTCGGGGGGAAATTCGGAGACGCGCTGCGTGACGAGTACCGCCAGGCCGGCTGTTTCCTGTACCCAACCCTGCTGGAAGGCATGCCTACCGCCCTGCTGGAAGCCATGCTGCTGCACAAACCGGTCATAGCCTCCGATGTGGGTGCCAACCCCGTATTGGTATCGCCGACCACCGGATTGCTGATCCCACCTCACGACAGCCTGGCGCTCACCGCGGCGATCCGTACCATGATGAACGAGAGTGAGGCAGCGCGCACACGCATGGGAGCACAGGGACACGCTTTGGTCCAGACCCGGTACACCTGGCAACGGGTCTCCCAAGCTTACCTGGATTGCTTCCAGCAAGCTGCAGCCGGTGACCTCAATCGGTGATCCCGAAGCAGTGCGTCCCCTTGCTTTGCTACCCTATAATAATGCCTCTGTAACGGGTTCAGGAGCAGACAAACCTCGGACCAGAGCTACATGCGCTGTGCAGTACGGCGTTCCGCCTCGCTGCATACGATCCTGGATGACAACGTCCAGGGCGCTGGTGCGAAATTTCCCGGTTTGCCTCCTGCCTGCTACTGTGCCGGTGCAGTCCGGGCCACGGTTTCCCGGAACAAATACAAGAGCATCATCGTTGTATGGAAGCAGTTTTTTTATGGTATGGTGGCGCCCTGCAACCCAAGTCCAAGACCGCTGTGCCGGCGATCCGACCTGTGGCTGGGCCCAGCCAGGCCGGTCACGCCGTGCTGCTGTCCTCCCTGCCCTGAGCCCTGCAGTAGCCTGCCTTGAGAGCCAACTATGCGTATTCTGATGCTTTCCTGGGAATTCACGCCCCACATTGTGGGTGGTCTGGGCCAGCATGTAACCAGCTTGACCAAGGCCCTGGGCCAGATCCGGGAGCGGGATCTGCATTTGCATATCATCACCCCGGGCATGGGGTCGGCACCTGCCTACGAGGTACATGATGACAGGGTTCACGTCCACCGCCTGCCCTTCGTGACACCGGCCACGGGCGATTTCTACGACAACACCGTACAGTTCAATACCTGTATGGTGGACACCGCCCGGCAGCTGGCCGACAATGAGCCTTTCGACCTGATTCACGTACATGACTGGCTGCCGGCACAGGCCGGTATGGAGCTCATGGCACGTTGGCGCGTTCCCTTGCTGGCCACGATACACGCGACCGAAAGCGGGCGCCACCACGGCCACTTGCACAGCCCCCTGAGCCAGAAAATCCACAGCATGGAAGCAAGGTTGTGCCACCAAGCCCGGAACGTCATCGCATGCAGCCGTTTCATGCGTGAAAGCCTGATGCACATATTCCAGCTGCCCAAGGAGCATTGCCACGTCATTCCCAACGGGATCCGATGGGAACCTATTGCCCGCTGCAGTTCTGAACTCCAACAGCGGCTGGTGGCACAATACAAGCCGGGCGGGGAATTCCTCCTGCTCTTCATTGGGCGTCCGGCCCCCGAAAAGGGTCTGCATGTACTGATGGAGGCAATGCCCGCCATCCTGGCCCGACATCCCCACGTCCGCCTGGCCGTTGCAGGCCGGGACAGCCATCTGTGGCACGACACGCTTGTGCAGCGAGGCTTGGACCACGCCGTATCCCTGTTGGGCTTTATCGACGATCAGAAACGGAACTGCCTGCTCAAAATCGCGGATGCCGCTGTCTTTCCCAGTCTTTATGAACCCTTCGGGATTGTGGCTCTGGAAGCGATGGCCGCGGAATGCCCCGTTATCGTGTCCGGTGTCGGCGGCCTGAACGAGGTAGTGGAACATGAAAAAACGGGCCTGACCGTATACCCTAACGATCCGCACAGCATTGCCTGGGCCGTTGACCAGATCATGATGCATCCAGATCCCGCACGGTGCCGGGCCCAACGGGCTTTTGCCCTGGTCCGGGACGAGTTCGACTGGCTGCATATCACCAAACGCACCCTGTACGTTTACGATCAGCTGATTGACCACAACACCAGAAAGTAGCAGTGAGACATGTTGAAGGCAGCCATTTTCGATTTTGACGGTTTGCTCCTGGATACGGAAACACCGGAGTTCGAGTCCTGGTCCCAGGTTTTCGCGGAACAGGGAGCCCAACTGCAACTGTCGGAGTGGACCCAGTTCGTGGGCACCTGGATCGAGGACCGTATTTACACCATGCTGGAGGAACGCGTCAGCCACCGGGTAGACCGCAAACAGATCCGGGCACGCCACAATGTGATTTATCAGGAGCAGCTGCAGACCCTGGATTTCTGTCCCGGCGTAAGGACGCTGATCCCCGCGTTGCGCCAGGCAGGCCTGATGGTAGCCATCGCCTCCAATTCCGATGCCGAGTGGGTTGCCGGCCACCTGGCCCAACGAAATTTCAGGCACCATTTCAACGTCGTCACGACGGGTAATGAAGTAGAACGCATGAAACCGGACCCGGAACTGTATCGGCTGAGTCTGGCACGGCTGGATATCGCACCGGCAGAAGCGGTGGTCTTTGAGGACTCCCTGCCGGGAGTCTGTGCCGGTCTGGAGGCCGGCATCACCGTATTTGCCATTCCCACCCCGGTGACCCGTCACCTGACCTATCCGCCGGCGGCCCGGCGCCTCAATTCCCTGGCGGACGTCACAGTACCCTTTCTGCAGGCGCTCAAGTCGGCCCATGACAGCTGACTGGACTGCAGCCCTGCCTGTACCAGTGGTCGTTCGGTTGTCGATTCCTTGCAGCTGTCCAATGTCTGGCCCAAGCCAGCCAGCGTCATGGCAGCCTTGTCTCTCGCCTCTTGGCCCAAGTTGCACGCCTGAGACAGATGGATGCCCGACTGTTCCGTTTGTCACCTGCAACGGGACAGCGGGTGCCATGGCGCATCACAATTACTGTCAGTTTTCAGCACTTGGGCCTGCAGGCCCAAACAGCCGGAATCCGGTGTGACTCCGGGTTTGCTGAACAGCAGGGATCATGTGGAATATCTGCGCCGCCAAGCCTCTGATAGTATATTGGTAGAACTAGATGGGCCATCTGGCCCTGCTTGCCCGATCCGACATGACAGCGCGTACCCCATCCCCTACTGTAACGATTATCGGCGGTGGCCTGGCTGGCTGTGAAGCTGCCTGGCAACTGGCGAATCGCGGGCTAGCGGTAACGCTCTGTGAGATGCGGCCGAACCGCCCGACCCAGGCCCACCAAAGTGATCGCCTGGCGGAACTGGTCTGCAGCAACAGTATGGGATCGCTCATGCCAGACCGTGCCCTGGGCATCCTGAAGCGAGAGCTCCTGCAGTTGGGCAGCTTGCTCATCGAGACCGCGTGCCAGCATGCCTTGCCGGCTGGCAGTGCCCTCGCGCTCGATCGCGAGGCCTTCGCCCAGGACATTACCCACCGCATCGCGTCACATCCCGGCATTTGTCTCCAGCGCCAGGAGATTCACAGCATTCCTGCCGGTCCGGCCATCATTGCTACCGGTCCGCTCACCAGCGAGGCCCTGACCGCTTCCATCCAGGATTTCACGGGTGCGCAGAAGCTGTATTTCCATGACGCCGTCGCGCCCATCGTCTATGAGGATTCGATTGACATGGGCATCGCTTTCCGGCAAAGTCGCTGGCAAAGGGATCAAACCGCCGATCAGGATGAGGGAGACTACATCAATTGTCCCCTGGACACAAAGCAGTATACGGCCTTTGTCCGGGCACTGCAGGAAGCACCCCGCCATGCCATGACGGGGCCGGACAAGGAACTGGAGCGCTATTTCGAAGGCTGTCTGCCCATTGAAGTGCTGGCTGACCGCGGTCTGGAGGCACTGGCCTTTGGCCCTCTGCGTCCAGTAGGCCTGCGCGATCCGGCTACCGGACAGCGCCCCCATGCTGTCGTCCAGTTGCGCCAGGACAATGCCGCGGCTACGCTTTTCAACATGGTGGGCTTCCAGACCAACGTCAAGTGGGGTGAACAGACCGCCATTCTGCGCATGATTCCCGGCTTGGCCCAAGCCCGTTTCGCCCGCCTGGGCCAGATGCATCGCAATACTTTCATCTGCAGTCCCGATTTGTTGCACCCTACCATGCAGTCCCGAACCCGGGACGACCTGTTCTTCGCCGGCCAGATCACGGGTACGGAAGGTTACGTGGGCAGTACCATGGGCGGCTTGATAGCGGGCATCAACATGCACCGCTGGCTGGCCGGCCAGCAGCCTCTCACCTTCCCGCCGGAGACCATGATTGGCGCCCTGCTGCATTACATTACCCACACGGCAGCCAAGCATTTCCAGCCCATGAAAGCCAACATGGGTTTGCTCCCGCCCCTGCCCCAGCGGGTCCGGCGGAAGCGTGATCGTTACCAGGCCTTTGCCACCAGAGCCCACAATGCCATGACCGACTTCATCGCAACACATACCTTGCAGCCCCTGGCAGGCGCCACCGATCTGAACGATACCGCCCGGCAGCTCCTGAACGAGCCATCACTGGCTGTAACCGGCTAGACGCGTGCGGACCTGTCCCTCCGCCAGGGCAGGCACCAACCCGCTCCGACCGTTGTTGTCCTCAACTGTCTTGACAGCCATGCCTGCCTGAGACAGCCCTGTGCCCTGCGCCGTCTGCATTGCCGCCACTTTATCCCTACATGACGTTCCTGCGTAGGCACCGGGCTGATCTGGGTGCCTGTTCCCTGCTCTGTCTGCTGCCCTTCTTCTGGCTCCTGCCCGTTCTGCTCGTTGCCTGGACCGGACTGTCTGTCGTACCCTATGACACTCTCGCGCTGCGGGATCTCTGGCGTCCTGTCATATCCGACGCCATCCCGCACAATGCCGCCCTGGGGGATGTCCTGCTGCAGAACTATGCCTGGCGGCATCTGCTCAGGACCTATATCACCGAAGGCGTCATTCCGCTCTGGAATCCCCATGGATTGACCGGAACCCCTTTTCTGGCGGGGGGACAAGCCGGCTCGCTCTATCCCCCTGCTATCCTGTTGCTTTTGGGGGATCCGGACTTCACGTATGCCCTGTTTCTGGCCGGCCACATGGCACTGGCCGGGATCGGCATGTTCCTGTTCGGCCGTACGCTGCATCTGCGTCCCCTGGCAGCCAGTATGGCAGGCCTTGCCTGGATGTGGGGTGGTTTCAACGTCACTCATGCGGTTCAGCCTACGGTGCTCGCCACCGCTGCCTGGCTGCCGGTGATTCTGGCCATGATCGAGATGATCCTGCGCAAGCAGCAGTACAAGGGCCCGGTCAGTTTCCGGCCCATTCCGTACCTGGTGCTGGGAGCCAGCGCCATCACTATGAGCGCCATGGCGTGGAATCCCGAATTCTTTGCCTATGCCTTCCTGTTTGGCACCAGCTATACCCTGGTCCGCCTGGCTGTCCTGTACCGGAATCTGTGGCGTCAGGAACAGACTGCCGGCTGTCCGGAGGACGGCAGCGCCCGCATTCCCTGGTTTCGGGCCCAGGCCTTGCCGCGCACAGTGAAACAGGGTACCTGGCTGGGCATCATGCTGCTCCTGGGCTTGTCCATGGCAGCCGTACAGATCATTCCTTTTGTGGAAAACGTCTTCTACAGCCATCAGGACACCAGTGCCTCTTTCCAGACCATCTCCGACCTGGCCTGGCCCAAGCGCCAGGTCCTTACCTTCTGGGTACCCAACGCCTACGGCAATCCCAGCCATCATCGCTGGTTCGATTTCTGGCAAGGGGCATGGGCCTGGGCCTCCCTGCGGCCCTTCGGTACCAATACCCAGGCTATCGACTGGGGCTTGCGCTCCTACACCGCCGGGGCAAGCTATGTTGGCATCCTTACCTGGGCTCTGGCCGTAATCGGTGTCCTCGGCGCCCTGTTGCCCGGTGTCCTGCGCCCTGTCCAGCGGCTCACGGTCTGGCTCATGCTGATCCTGGGCCTGGTTGCGCTGCAGTTTGCCCTGGGGACCCCCTTGTATCGTCTGCTTTACGCCATCCCCGGCTGGTCCGTCATCCGTTCCGCCTACAACTGGAATTTCCTGTTTTCTTTCTGCTTGGCCCTACTGGGTGGACTGGGGGTTCAAAGCTTCCTTCAGAGCACCTGTTTCGCCACCCTGCCCGAGCTGTCCCCGGCTGTCCGCACCTGGATGCGTCGTACTGTCCGCTGGATCGGCATGGGTACACTGGCCTTGAGCGCTCTCGCTTTTCTGGCCTTTCTGGCAGCCTGGATCCAGCCTGCCTGGTACGCCTCCCCCATTCGCCAGGTTTTCCGCCTGAGCGAGTACGCCCGCCTGGTATTTGCCGATTCACAAATGTTTTTGGGCTACCAGATGGGGAATGCCTTGCACTTGGGAGCGGCGTCTCTGGGTACGGGTTGGTTGCTGCTTTGGGGCACCCGCAGTCGGTCCCGGGCTACGCCGCACCGCTTTTATCTGCTGGGTGGACTGCTGCTGGCCCTGCTGGCCAGTGATCTCCTGCTGGCGCACGGCAATTTTCTCGCGCGTGCAGATCGCAGTCTGGCGCCGGCTGCCAATCCGCCGCCGGTTGTCCAGTTTCTTGAGGATCGCGATCCGGTACATCATGAGTGGCGGCTGACCACCATGACGCGGCAGGGCCAGCGCTGGCTGAACGCCAATTTGGGTTTCTATTGGGGCTGGCATGACTTGCGCGGCAAAACGTACCTCGTACCAGAGCAGTTTCAGACAACCTTCGAGGCCCTGCGCCAACCCTGGTGGCGCGGCCGCAACATCGATCGCCACCATAACCGGTCCGGCTACCTGTACACTGCCTATGCATCGCCCTCCTATCTGGATTCACAGCTCCTGGATCTGTGGAATGTCAAGTATCTGATCACGCCCTTTACCGTCCCGAATCCTACCTGGCAGGAAATCTACAACGACGGCCAGGTGCACGTATTTGAAAATCTGGAGGTGTTGCCCCGTACTTTTCTGGTGCCGCACGCGGTTACGGTCACCGCCAGTCAGCTGCCTTTGGGAGCGCATGACCTGGGCACTACCGTACTGCTGGCCGGCGCAGCGCCCGCGGAAGCCGGGTCTCCCACCCTGCCCGACTTTACGGCTGAAGCTTCCATAATCCATTACGGAGCCAATGAGGTGGTGATTGAGGTCCAGACCTCGCACCCCGGCTGGCTGATCTTGGCCGATGCCTATTTTGCCGGCTGGAAAGCCTTCCTGCAGCCAGCAGACGATACCGTGTCCGAACAGGAACTGCCGGTGCTGCAGGCCTACGGTTCCCTGCGTGCCGTCCATATCAGCGACCCCGACGGTTTTGCCGGCACCGTACGCTTCGTCTACAGTCCGCTCAGCGTGCGAGTGGGGCTGTTTTTCAGTTTTCTGGCCCTGATCTGTGCCCTCATGCTGCTCCTGTGGTGGGGCTGGGGCAAATACCGCCGTACGGACACCACCCTGACCGAATCAGTGGTGGTGGCCAAGAATTTTGTCGTACCCCTGAATCTGACCTTCATCACGCGGGGCATTGATTTTGCGTTCGCCATGTTCTACGTGCGGCTGCTGGGTCCTATCGGCACGGGGCAATTCGCCTTCGTGGTCGCGCTCTACGGTATCTTCGAGCTTGTTTCACGTTTCGGCCTGGACACCCTGCTGACCCGGGAAGTAGCGCGGGACCGGCAACTGTCCAGCCGGTACCTGACCAACGTCTGTATCCTGCGTACCGGCATCTGGCTACTGACATCGCTGCTCATGCTGGGGGTCACCCTGGCCTTCTGGCGGGTTGACCGGATCACCCTGATGGAAGTGAACACCATCCTGATTTTTGCGGTCGCCATGCTCTTTGCCGGCTATTCCGATGCCCTGAGTGCCGCGTTCCATGCGTACGAAAAGATGGAGTATCCGGCCATCCTGACAACCATTTCCGCCCTGATCCGGGCCGGGCTGGGGGCCTTGGTGCTGCTACTGGGCTGGGGGCTGCCCGCCATCGCCTGGGTTGCCGTCCTCACCGTCATCATTCAGGTTGTCTGGTTCTACGTCATGTTGCGGCGCACCCTGTTCAAGTGGCGCTGGGAACAGGATTCAGCCCTCCAGCGCTGGATGCTCTGGAACAGCTTCCCCTTCATGGTCAATTCGCTGCTGGCCAACATTCTGCTCAACATCGATATCTGGCTGCTGCGCTTGCTGTCAGGCGAGGTGGCCAGCGGTTTGTACAGCGTAGCCCTGAAGTACCGGTTCGGGATTACCCTGATCCCCAGCATGTTCAACTTCGCGGTCTTTCCGCTCTTCAGCCGCTATGCCCGGCAGCAGGGTGATGGCTTGATGGGGGCCTACCGGCTAAGCATCCGTTTGCTGACTCTGCTCAGTCTGCCTATCGCGTTTGGTGCCACTGTCCTGGCCAAACCCCTGGCCCTGCTGGTCGGGGGGACGGAATTTATCGATATCGACGAGTCGGTAACCTGGCTGGGCCGTACGTTTTTCTACACGGGTGGATCACACCTGGCCCTGCAGGTAGTCATCTGGACCATTGTCCTGAACTTCATCAATGCCTTGACCCAATACGTCCTGATTGCCCTGGATCAGCAACGCTATCTCACCCGGGCCTTTGCCCAAGTGGTGATCTTCAACATTGTGGGCAATGTCCTCTTCATTCCAATCTTCGGATACGTAGGCGCCGCAGCCGTTACGATTCTGAGCGAACTGTTTCTCTTCGTATCCTTCCAAAGGGGCATTCGCCGTCATCTGGGGCACGTGGTATGGTGGTCCCTGATCTGGAAACCCGGGCTGGCACTGGGCACCATGCTGGTCATTCACCTGGTACTCCAGCCCTTGGGCTGGAGCCCTTGGTTCACCAGTCTGGCCGCGAGTGTCGGCTTTCTGGGTACGCTCTATGCTACAGGCGAACTGCAGGAACTGCTGGCCCTGCTCCCCTGGCACAACCTGAAAGCCCTGATTCGCGTGCAATCTGCCAGTCCCTGAGAGCTGTTGGGGAGAGGGCTTACATACGAGCCCACACCCTGGAGACAACGGCGTATAGCCAGTTGCTATTTAAGGGGGCTATATACGTACCCACACCACACAGTGCAGACAGGCGAGGGCAAGCTAGCATAGGGTATGAACATAGAAGAGACCATGGTTTACCGGGGTGTTACCTTGCGGGTGCGCCCGGGGTCCAAAAACAAGCACGACAAGATGATGCGGATCGGCGGGGCTTGTCGCAAGGTAGGGAACGAGGTCTTGGCAATCTGTGAAAAGCAGTGGCAAGACTACAAGGCCGGTGAAGCCGATAGGCTATCGGTTACGTTCTTCTCGCTGTGTAAGGTGTATGTACAAGTCAAGCGGGAATTGCCCTGGTTGGGCGCGTTGCCATCGAACACTGTAAAGCATCTGGCCGAAGCCTCTAAGCGGTTCTTTGATGGCGCAGGGCAACCAGTATGGAAACGTAAATGCAAGGACACGCCAAGGTTTCAAGGTTTACTGTGCCCGGCAATAGTAAGATCAAAGGCAAGAAGATCTACAGCCCCAAGCTTGGGTGGGTGAAGTTGACAGGCAAGAACCCCTACGCTGGTTGTAAGCCCAAGCAAGCCACGTTTAAGTATGAAGCTGGTAACTGGTATGTGTCCATCTTGTATGAAGTACCGGATCATCGGCCGGCCAGACCGGGTAAACCTATTAATCCCCTTGGCATCGACCGGAACGTGGGGCAGGTGGCATTAAGTACGGGCGTTAGGTATGAACTGCCGGCGCTGCTAGAGCGGGATGCCAAACTGCGCAGACTGCAGAAGAAGTTGGCCCGACAAGAGTTCAAGCGCAACGGTTGGCAACACACTAAGTTGCGTATACAAAGGGTATACAGGGAGATGCGGAATGTTATAAAGAACTGGTGCCACCAGACCAGTCGTACCATCGCTGACATACACGATCTGGTTATCTTTGAAGACCTGAACATTCAGGGTATGACCAGGAGTGCCCGTGGCTCCAAGGAAAACCCGGGTAAGAATGTAGCTCAGAAGAAAGGATTGAATCGTGCTATCTTGCGCAGCGGGTGGGGACGGCTGGAGCGGTATATGAGTTACAAGACTTATACGGAAAAGATAGATCCCAAGTACACGTCACAACGTTGTCATAACTGTGGGGTTGTACGCAAAGCCAACCGGAAGTCCCAATCTGTTTATCATTGCAGTAAATGTGATGTGGAAAAGAACGCTGACGTGAATGCGGCTTTGAGCATCCGGGATAAATGGTTGGATAGAAATATGGCGTCCGGGGACGGCGCAGGTGGAGGTGGCAGCGTAGGCTGGCCTGTGAAACCGGAAAATGTATACGGTAAAGCAGCGCGGCCTGCGGGCGTGGTGTGGGTACGTATATAGTCCCCCTATTTAAGGCGAAGGCGTTCCCGTCAAGACAAGATGTTACGGGGCCTATACAGCGGCCTGTAGGATCCAGCGTATGGCTGGCCTACGCTGGACCTGTGCAGTCCTGACCGGTGCATGAACCCTGGTGGCTCGGTACTTGGCTGTGTAGGCCCCACAACCCTCATTTAGTTTGCCAACAGCTTTAGCTCACGGTGGCTATTGACCGCCCCATGTAGTACTTTTCCTGCGCGTTGTCCGCGTAGCAGTACATGCGCAGGATGTATTCCTGGTTGCTGGTCAGGTTCGGGATGACCGTGCTGCCGCTGCTTTCCCCGCTCTCCAGAAAGATGGCGTGATCGGCCCAGCTGTGGGACCCGCGTGCCCGGATCTTGATGTAGAACAGGTCGTCGAACAGGCAACCCGGATGGTCGGCCAGCCCCTGGCGGGTGACCGTGATTGTCAGCTGCTGCGCCGTACTCGTGTCTACCGTCCAGGGATCGGCGGTGACGGAATACTGGTGCCCGTAACTGGCGATGGGATAGGTGGCGCAGCCCCAGTTGTAGCAGACCCAGCCGGTCCAGCAGTGCTTGTTGGCCTTGGCCTGGTAGGTCACGCCGGGCTAGATGTTGTGATCGGCCGTCGTCAGCGTGACGGAGCTGGGCCAGGGACTCAGCCCGTCGAAGTCGGCGTACAGCCAGCCGGAACCGGGCGCCTTGTACTCGATCTCCAGTTTGTAGCCCCAGCTACAGCCTCCGTAGGCGGTTGGATCGGACGGGTACATATTGGACGTGACGGTCAGATCCCCCGACGCGGCATGGCGAAAAGCCCCATGACGGCCAGGGCCAAGACAGCCAGCAACCACAGGGGTGCGAATGTACGATGCAAAACATTCATGGGATACTCCTTGGGTATAGATCGAGATCGACGGCAGTTCAGATACATTCACGCATCAGGAAGCGCAGGCAGCCGTCCCCTAACTACCAATTAGGGCGCGGAACACGACTTCGTCTCCAACTTGCGCGCAAAAATTATCTCTGTAAACTACACACTGGGGCATATGTGGTAGCACAAGTTGCAGTATCGGTCAACAAGCCGGATCGTGTTGCTGAACGCGGACAACCCTGTGTGAGTGCAATAGCCAGTGCCTGTTTGCAAACCCTGTCCACTACCACAGACAGGGAGCGAAGCCACACCGGAGACGGTGCGTGCAGATGAACCACGTGACCCGGTTAACCGAGCCCACGAACGTCTCCGCTCGTTTACCCTAAGGTATAGCCACACCACAGCAATGCTTGCTGTCCGCCAACACCTTTGCCACCAGATGGCACGTCTTATGGCATCGCGCGATGGTACTTGCAGTGGGACCTGGGCGGCATCGTGTCATACGGCGTGAAGCCAGCCGATCACGCACTGCTTGCCTGTCCAAAGCCTGTCGGCGTGCAGCTCTCTGGTTTGCGCCGTAGAGACGCGGTGGAGTCGCGTGTGGGTAACACGGCAACATTACCTGGTTTACGCATGCGGGGCATGAACCAGTCCAGTTCGATCCGCAACGGCCATCACCCGGGTAGAGAGCTCACTGTGAGGGCAGCCCATGGCTTATGCCGCCGGAGAGACCGCGAAGTGGGTGTCCCCTGATGGAGTCTCCGGTGCCCAATGGACAGCAGATTCAGGTGCCATCCACTGCCAAGTCCTTGCCTATAAACCTGACGGACTTCACCGTACACTGATCGATCCAATGTCGCCAGCAGTCACAACTGGTTCACCCCTGATATTCGTATTTTCTGGGCCGGGTACGCCGGGACAAATACAGCGGATGGCAGGGGTGACCATCCCGGGTAGTGCCAAGACACCACAACTGCATTCCACCCAACAGGCACAAAACTCGTCTGTCTCTGCCGCCAAGCACTCCGTTTATGCCCCAAGCCGCCACTGTCAACTCCGCCGCGCGCACGGCATTGAGCAAGTATTGACCGTTTGCTGCCTGTACTTCCGGTGGTTCGTCTCCTGCTGCCTGCAAATGCTTGGGACTGGAAGAGCGCAACGGCGAGAGATTGACAACGCAGAGATCCTGGTAGCCCCAGTCATGGGCAAAGCCGATGCATCTCCGAATGGTGGGATCGTCTTGGTGTTCATCGGCCGTAGAGGGGTTCAGCATGATGAAAGTAACAGTACCTTCACCCGAATGCGAGATTGTCCGGTACAGACTGTACCGATAATGTCTGCAAGGTGAAAAACGTGTTTGCATGGCAGGCACCCGGCTTGGAGAGAATGAACAGTTAGGGCCTGTTGACCAAATCAAAGTACAGGAATAATGTTGAGTTTCAATCAATTATATCAAGAACATAATTATTTGGATAATCAAGTAATTGAGAAAATATCTGGCAGGAATGGAACACCAGTACAGGCATTTCGACTTGGTCAACGGGTCTTCAGTGGGAGTCTCCAGCGTGTGCCTGCAACCCAAAATGACCGTCATGGTGCCTCACTAGCCCTAAACATATGAGCATAAGCAGATTGGACAGCGGTTGCTGTCGTCCGATGAGCAACAGGCCCTTACTGGCAACGGGCCAGATTGCGCTAGTGTCGGCTACACTCTGGCCTTGTGGCGTGAACTCGCATATAATCCCCGTACAATAGCAGTTCCACCTGGAAACCGTTCGTGCATATTCGATAGAGGTATACAATGGGGACTATATACGTACCCACACCCCGCAGTGCAGACAGTTAAGGACAAATTAGAATAGGCCATGAACATAGAAGAGATTATGGTGCACCGGAGTGTTACCTTGCGGGTGTGGCCGGGCAGTAAGGCCAAGCACGACAAGCTGATGCGGATTGCCGGGGCCTGTCGCAAGGTGTGGAATGAGGGTCTGGAAATCTGCGCAATCCAGTGGCAAGACTACAAGTCCGGTAAAGGCGATAAACCTAACGTTACACACTTTGGACTGAACAATCTGTACGTGCAAATCAAGCAGGAATTGCCCTGGTTGGGGGAGTTGCCATCGAACACTGTGCGCTACACCATGAAACACTTGTCGGAAGCCTACAAGCGATTCTTGGGTGGGGCGGGACGTCCGGTGTGGAAGCGTAAATTCAAAGATGCGCCCCAATTCACTGTGCCTGGCAATATCAAGATTAAGGGCAAGAAGATCTACATCCCCAAGCTTGGGTGGGCGAAGTTGACAGGCAAGAACCCGTACGCGGGTTACAAACCCAAGCAAGCCACGTTCAGGTATGAGGCGGGCAACTGGTATGTGGCCATTCTGTATGAAGTACCTGAACAACGCCCTGATAGACCAGACATACCAGTTAACCCCGTCGGTATTGACCGGAACGTGGGGCAAGTGGCGCTAAGTACAGGGGATATGTATGCATTGCCAAGTCTGTTGCTCCTTGACGCCAAACTGCGCAGACTGCACAAGAAGTTGGCACGGCAAGAGTTCAAGCGCAACGGTTGGCAACACACGAAGTTACGCATTCAAAGGGTATACAGGGAGATACGGAATGGCATAAAGCATTGGTGTCACCAGACCAGTCGCATCATCGCTGACATACATGATCTAGTCATCTTGGAGGACCTGAACATGCAGGGTATGACCCGGAGTGCCCGTGGCTCCAGGGACAAACCCGGCAAGAATGTGGCGCAAACAAGAGGGCTCAATCGTGCTATCTTGCGCAGCGGGTGGGGGCGCCTGGAACGGTATATGGCTTACAAGACGTATACGGAAAAGATAGATCCCAAGTACGCGTCACAACGTTGTCATAACTGTGGGGTTGTACGTAAAGCTAACCGCAAATCCCCGTCTGTTTACCATTGCAGTAAATGTGATGTGGAAAAGAACGCTGACGTGAATGCGGCTTTAAACATCCGGGACAAATGGTTAGGTAAGAATATGGCGTCCGGGGACGGCACAACTGCGGGTGGAGATTGCAACACTAGTTGGTCTGTGAAGCCTGCAAATGTATACGGTAAAGCATCGCGGCCTGCGGGCGTGGTGTGGGTACGTATATAGTCCCCTATTGTTCGGGACTTACATACCAGTTCGCACCCGGTTGGCGTAATACGTCATGACGGTTGACGCCAATACGGACAGATTTGTCATGCCTATAACGTACAAGGGCGTAATTCTGCGTTGGCGCCCCAGTGCCAAAGCCAAACACAGCAAGATGCACCAGATAGCCGGTGCTTGCCACTATACATGGAACCACACTCTGGCCCGGATGACCGGGTGTTCTGTGTGCAGAACCACGCAGCTCCCCGGCAGCATGCTCTTGGCATCCAGCTGACAGGTTTTCCATATTTTGCGCTGGTGCATCGGGTTGCGTACGATGGGAAGTGGTGAGCCCGGAAACTCCCATATGCGGACGCATGGCAACTTGCCAGACAAAGCCAGCCGCGTGTTGCACCACCCGGGTGCAGTAGAGATATTGGTAGCTGCTTGCGGGAACACAGCAAGACACGGGGATGATGTACCTGCGTAATGCCCGATTCACAACTTCATTCCCTGATCCTGCAGATCCTGCACGCTGAACCCGATGCAATACCACAGTCTGTTCTGGATTCGCTGGCCACAGAGGATTGGCGTCGCATACAAGAAATAGCGCGTATCCAGCGCATCACGTCTCATCTGTACTTTCGGCTGCGCCCTTTGACCGAACGCACAGGGATCCCAATCGACGTATTGCAGACGCTGGAACAGAGATATCAGGAACGCACCATGCGGAATCTGTTCCTGTTTGCGGAGCTGAGACAGCTTGTTGACGCCCTGCAACAGGCGTCAATTCCCCTGCTGGTCTTGAAGGGCATGCACTTGGCGGCTGACGTGTACAGTGAAGTCGGCCTGCGCGAGATGGACGACATTGACGTTCTGGTACCTCGCCACAGCCTGCAGCAGACCGCGGATATCATGCTGGATCTGGGGTTTGTCAGCAAGGAACCCCTTGATGTTGCCCGCTGGTCAGCTGATGAACATCACCTGCCCCGCATGTTCAGTCCCCACAATACCGTGGTCGAAGTACACTGGAACATTACCTGGCCACGGGATCAGTACTCCCTGTCCGATCTGGATGGATTGTGGGACCGGGCGCAGACGCTTGGGGTGGCCAATATCGAGGTGCTGGGTTTGGCACCTGAAGACTTGCTGCTCCACCTGTGTATTCACGCCGCATACCAGCACATGTTCTATACGGGCTTGCGCCCGGCCTGCGATATCGCTGCCACCATACAGGCCTACCGGAATGAGCTGGACTGGTCACAGGTAGTTGCCCGCGCCCGTCAGTGGCAATGGGATCCCGGGGTGCACCTGATGCTGCGCCTGGCCCAGGCATGTCTCGATGCTGACGTACCGGCCGAAGTTCTGCAGGCAACGGGCGCAGCACACGGCGATGAAGCCTTCCAGGCAGCCCTGTTCATGCTGTGGAACATTGAATCGGACGTCAGTGCGCTGCCCCGGAATCTGGCCCGCATGTGGCATCGCTCCAGTCGTGCACAGCAGGTACTGGACATTCTGCAGGCCCTGCTCCCTGTGCCCACCCGCGTGGCCAAGGAATATGGATTGCCCGCCAGTTCCGCGCAAGTATGGTGGTACTATCCCCGCTATATGCGTGACCTGATTCAACGCCAGTACCATGCCTGGCGCCAGCTCCGGCAGAGTGATCCCGAAGTCCGCCACATGGCCTTGTCCAAGAGCGTATTGATGGATTGGCTGTACGAGGAACAGTGAGTGCAGAGCACAGCCGGCGCTGCCTCCCCACTTCCCCGAACAAGCGGACCCCAGCATGACCATGACACAGAATCCAGCACCCGCCGACATGACCGCCAAGGAGGCTGCCAGCCCCGCGGGAAACCGTACGCCTGCCCCCTGGTGGCGTCAGCTCGCACAGGTTCTCCGGCTCGAGCGCCGGACCGGAGCCGCCAGTACGCGCTTTTGGGAAATCGATGCCCTGCGCGGGGTTTCCATCATCATGATGGTGATCTATCACTTCATGTACGATCTCTACTTCTTCGGGTATTCCCGGCAAGTGTTTGACCTGCCCTTCTGGAGCGGGTTTCAGACGGCTACGGCATCGCTGTTTATATTGCTGGCGGGTGTTTCCACATCCCTGGCCGCCCGGTCCCGCCGACTGGCCAAGCTTTCTTTTGCCCGGCGCTGGTGGACCATCAGCCGCCGGGGCGGTGTGATTCTGGGCTGGGGCTTCGTACTGTCCCTGATCACCTTTTTCGCGCTGGGTCCCAAACGCTTCATCCAGTTCGGTGTGCTCCATCTCATCGGTTCCTCTATCATTGCCTCATACCCTTTGCTGGGCAAGCGCAAGACATCCCTGTTTCTGGGTCTCGGCCTGTTGGCAGCTGGTATTGTGCTGGGGACCAGATCCTATATCGGGCCCATCACGCGCTGGACGTGGCTGGGATTTGCGCCGGCAGGGTACACGGCCGTGGATTACTTTCCCTTCATCCGCTGGTTCGGCCTGTTTCTGATAGGCACCTTCATCGGTGCGGTCAGCTTTGGCCGCCGGCAAGGCGTACCATGGCATCCCGACTTGGCGACGCAGGCACCGTTTGCCTGGCTGCGGGCTCTGGGCCTGCGGGCTCTACCTATATATCTGCTGCACCAGCCCGTGCTGTTCGCCCTGTTTTTCCTTGGTGAAGTCCTGCGGCTTGGCGGGCGTTCATGAGCGGGTGGAACGGACAGGATCACCCAGCAACTGACGCACCAGAGCCACTTCCTCCTGCTTCGTGGTTACATTGCCATCCAGGCTGGCTGCGTGCAGCCGGTGCAGGGCGCGTCCGAGCTCAGGTCCCGGTACGTAGCCCATCGCCATCAGATCGTGGCCATTCAGGATCGATCGCGTGTCCTTCCATACTTCCTGATACTGGGCCACGACCGCCTGGAGACCGGGCATCCAGAGCGCCAGCGCCTGCAAGACCGCCGGATGCAGACCATCCAGGAGCTGAACGGCCTGACTGGGTCGCAGACTATGGAGGCGGGTGATCGCCGGATTGCGGATCAGTGCCCGAAACTGGTCAATCCACAACACGGTCTTGTGTGGCAGACCGAGACGTTCCCGCTCCGTCTGTCCCGGACCCTGAAACAGCAGCAGGATCCAGAGCACAGCCTCGCGCCAGCAGGAGTCCCCGGCAACGCGCGCGCAGGCGGTGCGCACCGCTGACCAGTTCCGGGTGTGGATGTCGCTGTGCACCAAAATCTCAAGTTCCCTGAGCCTTTGCAGCACGGACGTCACGTCGGTTTCGCGGAATATCCGCTGGTACTCGTGACAGAGGCGGACAGGGGAAAGGTTGTCCAAACCTGCCGTTGCGACCTCTTGCTGCAACAGGGCCAGGGAGTGCGGTTCAATGGCATGTCCATACCGCTGGGCATACCGGACCGCCCGCAAAATCCGGGTGGGATCGTCGTGAAAGCTGCCATCATGCAGAACCCTGACCAGACCCGCTTCCAGATCGGCCAGAGCTTGCGGGTGGTGATACAGCCGTACATCTGGCTGGCCTGTAGCCAGCGACAGGCAGGCAGACACGTCAAGGGCCAGCGTGTTGACGGAGAAATCGCGGCGCGCCATATCATCGGCAAAGGTGCCAGGGGTTGTTGCGGGAAGAGATCCCGGTCGCGGATACGTTTCGGAACGGGCCGTGATCAGATCCACATGCAACAAGGCTTGCCGTGCCCAGGGCATGCGCCAGGTAGCCGTTTGAAACGCGTCATGCGTTTTGAGGTACCCGCCCCATTGGCGCAGCAGGGAGCGTCCCACCAGCCGGGCTTCTCCCTCCACCACCACATCCAATTCCTGCACGGACGATCCGGGCAGCGTCCGGCCATGGACATGGGACATCATGAGTTCGCGGGGCAGGCCCCCGATGATCCGCATCGGAAGCCCGAGTTCCGTTGACACCTTTTGCAGACGGGACAGGGGGCAAACCAGTGCCGTGAGACAATGCCGAATCGCAGGGGAGTTGAAATTCCGGATCAGGGACTCTCGGAGAGTCTTCACTACACTATTCCCTTTGCACCACCTACCTCTGGTATCGTCACGACCCTATAGGAGACTATATATGATTTCACACCGCACCCCCAGGATGTGTTGACCAAATGTAAAGGCAGCCCCACACCAAGGTTGCACATCTGCCATATACAGAACACAGTGGCGACCTAACTGTGCCCACAATCGGTCCAGGTTATCCTCTGCGTACGTGTAAGCAGCACCACACGGGATCCCGGACGCTCGTCGCTCCCCTTGTCCCCGGTGGGGGCTGCTCGACCGCAGGCCCCACCGAGCCGTCACACACATGCCTGGAGACCCAAAGTGCAGCCCAAGTGCCCAAGGGCATCCGGACTCCCGCGCAGTGCTGCCCACATGTACGCACAGGGTAGCCGGGCCCCACGGTGAGTGCAATTATGACGCCACTGTGTTCTGTATATGGCAGGTGCGTAACGCTTGCGCGGGGCTGCCTTTACTATTGGTCAACAGATCCTGGTCAGCTACACTCCGATCCCGCTTGTCGCTGGTGTGAAACCATACATAATCCCCTTTTCTTGCCGATCACACGGTGGCATGGACTGGCAGAGAATTGCTGTACAGAGGCGCACACTATGAGCGTATCTCTGGCCAAGAAACCCATGATGTCCTTGTCAAATCAGTTGCGACTTCTACCTCGGAACTATGTGAGGCCACGCAAACTGCCCAAAGACGCCAAACGTACCGACACGATTATACCTGTTCTTGCTTTGCTTGTCAGATTGTAACGGCCTTCCCCATCGTCGCCAACACAAACCTGGAATAATACCAACGGCCGTGCAAGAAGTCCGGTGCCGGCTAGGATTAGGGTCTGTTGACCAAAACAGGCACCCTTGCTGCCTGGGGATTTTGCGCCCTGTCGATCACAATGGGACCCGCAGGTGTTTTGGCCTGTCCCAACCCACACAGGATCCAGACTGGGATACCCATGCTGCTCACCGATGCCCCATGGGCCCTGATCAAACACCGGCTGCTCCGGGAACGGGGCTACCAAGGCCGACCCTACGCCCAAAGCCGCCGTCTCACTATTGAGGCGATCCTCTGGATTGCCTTACAGGGGCGACGTTTGCCCGCTGCGGGCGGACAAGGGCTTCGATAGCCACAAGGTCCGGGCATTGCTGGCGGCCTTGGGCCTTATCGCCGTGATCCCACCGCGTGTCCATCGCAAGGACTGAGACACGATCCCTTGCGATCGCGAGGCCTACCAGGCACGGCACCTGCTTGCGAACGCCTTTGCGGACTGCAAGCCTTGCCGGGGTATTGCCCACCGGACCTGTCAGCGGGCGGCCACCTTCACGGGGCTGCTGGACCTGGTCTCCTGGTTCATCGGCATCCGCCGGACCGAGCAGCTACCCACGAGCTAGCGTCAGCACCGACCGTATGTGGACCCCGTCGGACACGGGATCCGGTGGATAGAATTGAGAATGGGCTCTGCCCCCCAAGGGGAAAGGGGCCACGGGCACGACAGGCTGTCATACCCAATGCACAGAGACCCAAAGTGCGGTTCAAGCACCCAGGAGATGGCAATGGATGTCCGGAATCCCGTGCGGTGCGGCGCACACCCACGCCGAGGGCCGCCGGGACCGACGGTGGACGCAGTTAGGACGCCACTGTGTTCTGTATATGGCGGATGTGCAGCACGGTGCCTGCCTTTACCATTGGTCAACAGCCTCTAGTGCCACCTGTCCAACGTTGCAGTCAATGCCTACAGGGTTCTCAGGTATTTCCGGCTTGTTGGGGCGTGTTGCCGGCACCTCATACAGGATGGACACATACCAGTTGCCCACTTCGTACTTGAACGTGGCTTGAACGGCCTTGCAACCGGCATACGGGTTCTGGCCCGTCAACTTCACTTTACCCATCTTGGGTATATACAGCTTGTTGCCCGTTAGATGCTTTCAGGCAGGGTGAATGTAGGCGCGGTCTTGTATTTGCGTTTCCAGTCGGGATACCCGGCCCTGGCAAAGAACCGCTTGCAGGCTTCCGCCAAGTACTTCAGGGTATAGCGCACGATAACTGCAGACAATGCGTACAGCCAAGGCAATGTCTGCTTGCGTTGCGTGTACAGTTTGCATGGGGTTGGCAATGAAACCGATGACTTTTCTGCCTTGCCGTCAAGATAGTCTTGCCATTGCCGTTTGTAGATTGCCAGCCCGTCATTTCACACCTGCCTGCATGCCCCGGCGGTACGCATCATTTTGTCATGCTTGGCTTTGGAACCCGGATGCACCCGTAATGTGATGCCCCCGGTGGGTCTCATGGTCACTTTATCGTTCACATTCCATCATACCCTTGATGGCGCTTCCTGCACTGGCCCGGGGCGGTGTGACTACGTATATAATACCCATACAATACATCAATACTGGTGCCTGTCCTGCAGGATGCCACAGGCTTTTGCCCAAGCACGGGTTGGACCAAAGGGAAACGGGAAAGACGGATGAGAATCTTGCTCTTGGGAGCACATGGCCTGCTGGGCCAGGCATTGCAGACCGCCTTTGCTACGGCAGAGCTGACGGCCTGGGGGCGTGAGGCATGTGACATTACCCGCCCTGAAACCCGGACCCGGATTGAGACAGCGAAGCCTGAGGTTGTGGTCAATGCTGCGGCCTGGACGGATGTGGATGGTGCCGAAGCCCCTGCAGTCTGGGACGATGTGCTGCAGATCAATGCCTGTTGTCTGGCCCGGATCGCGCAGGCCTGCAATGAACTGAATGCCCAACTCGTACATATCAGTACCAATGAAGTGTTTCCCGGCACACCGGAGCAATGCTATGCAGAAGAGGCCCCTGTCCAGCCGATCAACGCATATGGCCGCAGCAAAGCCTTGGGGGAACAAATCGCCAAGCAAGCCACCCGTCACTGCATTGTGCGGGTCAGCTGGCTGTTCGGTCCCCATGGGGATCACTTTCCCCGCAAAATCGTGCGGGCGGCGGATCGTTATGGGCAATTGCGGGTGGTGGCGGATGAATTCGGCAGCCCCACCTACACCCTGGACGCGGCTTCACGGATCGCACGACTTGCCTGTACGCAGGCCCAAGGCGTCTTCCATGTCACCAACCAAGGCATTGTCAGCCGCTACGAGTGGGCTCGCTATGTGCTGCAGCACACAAACCGCGGCCACGTGGAAGTGACACCCATTCCCCATTCTGCATGGGAACGCCCGGCCCCAACCCCACTGCACGCGGTTCTGGCCGATCACAGGCTCCGGCGCTTCCGCATTGCAGCCATGCCTGACTGGCAAGATGCCGTGCAGCGGTACTTGCAACAGGCTGCCGATTTGCAGCTCCGGTCCTGAGCGTCCTCTGTCCCTCACATTCCGGGTGCCGGTTCACAACTGCCATGTCCTCCTGTTCTGTCGTCCGACCACCCTGCGGCTACGGGCAGCCATACCGGCGTCTTCCGGCTTGGCTGGCCAAGCTGGTCACAGGCTGGATGATAATCCTGACATCTGTCAGCTGTGATGCAACGGGTTTGGTTGCAGACCCTGTCCCGGAGGCCACCATCCCTCCTGTGGCAGCGGAACGGAATATCAGGCTGTTGCCGCTGCAGGGTCTCCTGACCGAACCGGAAGCCGAGATTTCGGGTCTCGCCTGGTTCCAGGACGTGCTGATTCTGCTGCCCCAATACCCCCACAAGTGGAATGACAGTCTGTACGGACTGCATCGACACGACATTGCCCGGGTCTTGGCCGGTGAACCGGATGTACTGGAGCCTTTTCCCATTCCCCTGTCTACCACCTATCCTCTGCGACAGCTGGAAGGATACGAAGGCCTGGAAGCGATTGCCTTTGATGGCCACAAGGCATATCTGGCGGTAGAAGCCCGGATGCGGGGCTACATGCAAGGCTATCTGCTGGAGGGGGTGATACAGGAGCAAGCCAATTCCCTGCACATTGCCCTGGACCGGTTCACTGTACTGGAACCGCAAACCCGTCTGATGAATCAGGCCTACGAATCGCTCTTCCTTTGGCAGGACCGGATCGTCGCCCTGTATGAGGCCAACGGCATGGACGTCAATCCGCACCCGTCTGCTCCTGTGCATGACCGGGACCTGAACCCGCAGCCAGCCTGGTCAGTGCCCGTGATCGAATATCGGCTGACGGACGCTACTGCGCCCGATGACCAGGGCCTTTTCTGGGTGATCAATTTCTATTGGCCGGGTGACAAGCGTCTGCTGCCCGCAACCGATGCCCTCACGGACAAGTGGGGCGAGGGGAAGAGTCATGCCCAGACCGAAATTGTAGAGCGTATCCTGGCCATGCGCATCGCAGAGGGACAAATCGAATTGATGGACATGCCCCCTGTCGAGCTGGCGCTGCTGGACAACGTGGTGGCCCGCAACTGGGAAGGCATCGTACGCTGGGATGAACAGGGGTTCCTGATCGTGACCGACCAGTTCCCTACAACCCTGCTGGCCTATGTCCCCCGGTAAGACACGACTAGTCAGCTGTCCCGGGCCATGAGCCTTCTGTACTCGGCACGCATTTTCATGCCCGTACGCCAATGGATCTCTTTTTGCTGCCAATTCCGCAGGCGCCATAGCCAACCGACAGGATACCCCAGCATCTTGGCTACGTCCCCGACCAGGCGAATCAGGGGAATGAGCAGGAGAGCCTGACCCAGCTGCAGGGTGGACAGGCGGTACCGCCCCAGGTGCCATACCCGCTGTATGGGGCGCCAGCAATAGCTTAGGGTACCCAGCAAAAACAGGTTGCGTCCCCAGCGCCGGACAGGGGTATGCGCACTCCGCATCAGGCTGTACAGGAAAGGCAACAGCAGCAGGTAGGTGCCATACCGTATCAGATGCCGTTTGGGCCACAGATCGGCCTTGCCATCACCGCGGGCATAGAGATAGTACTGGCGGAAAAAACTGCGCCAAGACGTACGTGGGCGCACCCGCACGACCGACAGTTGCGCCAGCGGCATGGCCTTGCGCCTGCCCCCTGCCAGGTATTCCACCTGTTGATCGAACACGAGGTCTTCACAGTAGTCCAGCCATTCCGGGAAGCCTCCTGCTTCCTGCCAGGCGGCTTTATGGAAAAGCATGGAGCGGCCTGCAGGCAGGAATCGTTCCGGGTCCACGTCCCGCTGCAGCGGCAGCGTGGTCCCGGCCAGGCTGGTTTCAAAGACACCGTGGGCCGCGGGCAGAAAAAACCCTGCCACACCCTTTACATCCGGATCGTCAAGATGGACCTGCATCACGCAGACCAGCTGCTCCAGCCAATCTTTCTCCAGCCGAATGCCGGCATCCGTAACGGCAATGTACGTATGCCTGGTCTGCCGGATGGCCGCGTTGCGCCCGGCGCTGATGTTGACACCGGCCTGGCTGAACACCCGGATTTCGATCCCGGCGGTTTGGGCCGCCTCGGCCTGTACAGACTTGATAATGGGGAGCGAACGGTCTGTACTCCCGCCATCGCATATCACGATCTCGGCCGGGGCCCAAGTCTGCGCCAGCAAGTCTTCCAGTACGTCACGCAGGGTGTCTTCTTCATTCAATACGGTCATGACAACCGATACGTCCATAGTACAGACCTCGGACAGTTTGGCGGACACAGCTAGATCCCCATTATCCCAAATCCGGGGCCGTTATGCTGTGATCCGGCAGTATCCAGTGCCCCGTACGGGCACCCAAACGCCCTCCACCGAAGCCACCTGGGCCTCGTACAGACCCTCGATTGCATGGATGCCTAGCCTGTTGACCAAAGCCTGTGGCCCTGCTGCATTGGGATTTTATGTCCTGCAGGAGCCAGGCTAGGGTCTGTTGACCAAAACAGGCAGCCCTGCCACATAGGGATTTTACGCCCTGTCGGCCACAATGGGACAGGCAGGTGTCCTGCCCCAACCCACGCAGGAGCCAGGCTATGATACCCATGCTGCTCACCGAACGATCGAAACCCGGTTGCCTCCGGAACGGGACTGCCAGGGCCGATCCTGCGCAATGCCACCGTCTCACCCTTGAGGCGATCCTCTGGGGGGACCCAGTGGCGTCGTTTACCCGCCACGTATGGCAAGTGGAACACCGTCTACAAGCGTTTCCAGCGCTGGGTGGAAGGGGAGCATGGTCGCCATCTTCACCTCACGGCAAGAGACCTGGAACCTGGAGGTGCTCATGGTGGACGGCACCTACCTCCAGGCGCACCAGAGCAGTACCGGAGCGCGCAAACAGGGCTGCACCCCGACGGCCTCCCGCGTCGCGCAAGCCATCGGCTGCCGTCACGGGAGACTGACTGGCAAGCTGCGTGTGCTCATGGACAAGCACGGTCGCTTCGTACGCTTCCTGTTGCTGCCCGGGAACGCCGCCGAGGTCAGCGCGTTGTCGGCCATCCTCCACAACATCCCCACCGCCGACACACAGATGCTACTGGCAGACAAAGGCTTGGACAGCCACGAGGTCCGTGCACGGCTGGCGGTCTTGGGCATTATCGCTGTGATCCCATCCCGTGTCTACCGCAAGGACAAGGACACGATCGCTTTCGATCCCGAGGCCTATAAGGCACGGCACCTGATTGAGAACATCTTTGCGGCCCTCAAGCATTTTCGGGATATCGCTACCCGGACCTGCCAGCGGGCGGCAACCTTCACAGGGCTGCTGGACCGGGTCGTGTGGTTCATCGGCATGCGCCGGACCGCGCAACTGCCCACGATCCAGCGCCGTATCCAACCGTGCGTGGGCCCCGCTGGATACGGATCCGGCGGGTATAACTGACGATGGGCTCTTGTCCCCAGGGGAAAGGAGGCGGTGGGTCCGGCCACGGGCACGACGGGCCATTATACCCATGCCTGGCGACCGCAAAGGTGGCAAAGGGTCCAGGGGACGTCCGGGATCCCGCGCGGTGCGGCCCACACGCACAGGGCAGCCGGGACCGACTGTGGATGCAATTATGACGCCACTGTGTTTTGTATATGGCAGATGCACAGCACGGGCGCGGGTCTGCCTTTACCATTGGTCAACACTAGTCGTCGCCCGAACAGGCAAAAAGCTCGGGCAGATCATCACGACCTCTGAGTCCCCACTGCCCCGATGCGAGATGGACAAGCTGTTCGCCGGGATGAATTTGAAAGCTCATGTCCTGGTCCAGGCCGCGCTGTGCCACCAGCCGCCTGTAGATTTCATGGCTCGAGAGTGGGTGTCCCGCTTCTTCCAGTATTGTGACAATAGCGTCCCGTATATAAATGCGTCCTGTAGGGGGCAGTCCATCCACTTCCTTGCCGTGCCAAACCATGCGATTCAGACTGTGCAAATGACAGGATTGCTTCAACAAATGATTCAGGACATACTTGGTGAGTTCGGGCACCGGCCCCAATTCCCGCTGCACAGTTGCCAGCAGTTCACTCACGTGCCACTGGCGCAGCGTCGGTCCCGACAACACCTGTTGCTCCGCCACCTCCATGATCGCAGGAATGAGGTCCGGAGGTACGGAGACATGCTGTTCCAGGCCATACAGTCCCCGGCCGAACAGGACAGCGGTGTTGGCAATGGTGTTATGTATGGACTTGGTGGACAACTGCTTGCAGGCCAGATGCTGGATCCGGGATTTGATGTCGGCCAATGTCATAGGCTTGTCCGAATTCGAGAGCACATAGCGGACCCAGCCCGCGTAGGTGCAAGGCTTCAAAACCAGGCCCTGCGGAACCTTGATGAAGCCGCAGGTGCGCACCACTTCCTGCCAGCAGAGCTCCAAGGACCCCTTGTCCAATGTCTGGCCCTGCTGCCGGACATGCCTTTTGCACGCACTGGCCGTGGCCCCGATCCAGGCGTCCGTACGGAATTCCTGCAGCACGCTGTGGCAGAACGCCTCCCAGTCACTTTGGCTCAGCAGCATCAGATAGGCAACACCCCCGACGCACACCACATGCAAGTCAGCCGCATCCACCCGTTGCAACAGAAATGACAGAAGCCCCTTGTGGCGTGTCATACCCTGCAGGCGCGGCTCCACTTCCTCCGCTCCCAGCAAGGTGAGAGGGCGCTCACGGGTCTGGAGCATGTGCACCAGATCCCGGGTCAATTCCTGGAACCACGCCCACAGGGGATGCAATTCCTTGACGGCTTCCACTTCCAGCTGGCGTATGCGCTCTCGTGTCAGCTGGAAGGATCGTGCAATGTCCGCCAAGGATTCCGGGCTGCCCTCCATGCCCATCCGCCGTTCCAGAATAGTGCGCTGGCGCGCATCCATGTTGGCCAGCAGTCGCTCCACGCGGACGAGCAGGGAATCTTCCCTCACGTTGCCGTACAAAGGGCCAGGATCGGTTTCCATGTTCATGTATCTGTTATTCAATCACTGAGTTCAGACATCTGTTATAGTGAACATTCAGCAACTGTCGTCTATCTTGTCCGTCATGCCTCTGTGATGGCAAGCCTGCAGTTACTGCGCTCTGCAGGCTGTACAAGCAAGTCAGGCAACTGCACATGACAGACGCTTGGAATACTGAACTACACATGTTATGGTATTTTATCGCATATCGCTATGACTGCCTACCGGGTTTTACGACTGCCCGGTACCCGCATACCTGATGCTCCAAGTCCGATATCTGCCTGCACACCGCCCATGCAACTGAGCCTCTTTACAGATGTACCCGTGCCCGAACCACCTGCTTTTGTGGCTCTGGATCTGGAAACCACAGGGCTGAATCCAGATACGGACAAGATCATTGAAGTGGGGGCAGTCCGCTTCACGGACAGCCAGGTACTGACCATGAACGTGGACGACTGCGGGTTACAGGCACTGGTGAATCCGGGAGTGGATCTTACTCTCAAGATTACCGCGCTCACGGGCATCACAGAGGACACGCTGGACAACCAGCCTGCCTGGGATGACATCAAAGCCAGCGTACAGTCATTTCTGGATCCGCCCGTCAAGTATCTCATCGCCCACAACATCCGGTTCGAGCAAGCTTTTCTCACCGCTCATGGCCTGAAACTGGATCATTTGACACTGCTTGACACGCAGGACATGGTATACATGGGGATGCCGGAAGCACCAAGCTCATCCCTGGCTACAGCTACCCACATCCTGTCGATTGCCCCACGTATCTCTCATCGTGCAGCACATGACGCCTTGGCTACAGGCCAGCTGTTCATGCACCTGTGGCAACGGTTCCGGCAGATGCCAGACGCGGCCATCCAGCAAGTGCTTGCCCATGCCCCGGTGGCTTGGCCCTATCATGACCTGTTCCAGCTCATTGCTGCGGAACGCAGCCTGCCCCTAACGGATACCCATACACCCGTAACGGCCCACCAGGTTGGGACAGCACCTGTCCCGCATCACGCACCGGAACCAAGTAACAGGCCAGACCAGTCTCCCCGCACACCCATACCTGCTGCCGCAGGCTGGCTGGAGCGCCTGTTGCAGTCCGACAACGGAACCGTAGCTTCTTTACCCTGTGATGCGGCGAGCAGCCGGGATCTGGCCCGCGAGTGTGTACGGTGGGCAGCCCGGAACAACCGCCACGTACTGCTTTGCCTGCCCAGCTTGCACGAGGTCTCCTGCCCGGGATACATCCTGCAGCATCTGCAAGCCTTTGCCCGGGAATGGGCTCCCAGCCTGCGCATTGCCTGCGGGCAAAACCCCCAGCACTTGTGTGACTTGGCGCGACTCAACACCTGGAAGGCGGGCCGCAACCTGAATCCGACAGAAGTCTCCTTTTTGACCCGTATCCTGTACTGGTGTTCCACTTCGCCTCCCGGTCACCGGCCTTTTTCCGGCTGGCATCCCGGTGCGTATGGTGCTGGCCGTGTTCTGTGGCCACTGGTCGCCGGCACCGTGACTTCCGATCCGGCGCAGCTTGTACCTGCCCACGACAGCGGGCTACCTGCTGTTGACACCGCCCCTGCAGGCAGCATCACCCTGATCGACCATGATACCTGGCTGATGCACCTGGATGCCGACACGGATTTTCTCCGGCAGTTTGATACCTGGGTCGTGGACGACATCTGGAACCTGTTTCAGCAAATCCCGGAAATGTGTACCCATACCGGTACCCTTGAGATTTTCACGTACCTGATCCAACAGTTAAACAGGCTGACGGGGTGCGAAGAGGCTGACACGGCAGACATTGGCCTCAGTCACCTGGCCCTCTGCCCCGATCTGGTCGCGGCCCTGGCCACAAACCTGGAAACCCTTGCGCCAACGCTGCAACGCTTCATGGAGTTCCTGCAACCACTGGCCAAGGACTGCCTGGACCGCAACCGGCAACGGAAATGGGTACCCTGCGCTGTAGCGCAGATGTCTGCGTCCCGCCATTGGGATGCAATGCTTCAGGCCTGGCACGCCCTGAAGGCACAGGGGGATACCCTGTTGGTACACCTGGATGCTCTCGTGCAAGCCCTGTCCACAGAAGAAGACAACGAAAACAATTATGTCAAACAAATTGCAGATTGGCGTCACGCCTGCCACAGGGTCTTGGCACACCTGGATCAGATGCTGGCGGACAGGGTACATCCGCAATCCGGTGAGACAGTCAAGTGGATGACCCTGCGGAGAGAAACAGAAAGGATTGAATTCAACAGCAGCTGGCTCTGGACCCGGGAACGGTTACAGCACCAGATGCATGAATCGTTTACCCGTGTGCTGTTTCTCCACCGGGGACAGCAACGGCTTCGATCTCACGGGTTGCTCTCCCGATACCTGGATCTCACCTCCTGCCAGCACCTGCCGGCACCGGTTCCAGCTGTGCCCGCACCGGAATTGCAGACGGTAATACCGGACAATCCCCATGACCCCAACAGTGAGACGTATTTGCCCTGGGTCAGTAACCAGGTTGCGGCCATTGTGCAGCCGGTCCAGGGTTGTGTCCTGGTTCTGTTTGCCCGGATGCCTGAACTGAAACAGGTTTCTGGCGACCTGCAGCAATCCCTGTCCATCTCTGACACCCAGCTCCTGGTGCAGGGCCTGGATCCCTGGGCGACTGTGGCAGCGGGGCTTCACCAACCGGGTCATACAGTAGTCTGCTGTACCTACCACCTGCTGCAGCGGATCGCGTTGCACACTGTGAACGTGCAATGTGCCATTCTGACCCGCTTGCCCTTTCCACCGCCATCCGATCCCATACGTGCGCGCCAATTCCTGCAGGCGCAACCACCGACAGGCCTGTATAACGCATTCGAGGACTGCACGGTACCCCAAGTGGGCTATACCCTGCTACGCATCATTGACCAGTTGATCACCCCCTCAAGCCCCCGGGGCCAGCTGATTGTACTGGATCCCCGCATCCGGAAGAATTATCTCCAGCAGGTCACCAAGCTGTGGCGCAAAGCAGACAGGCAATATCCGGCTGCCGAGCGTGTCGTCCAGACAGTAAGGGATTGGCATGACGCGGCACCAGCGCCGTAATGCCGTAATCAGAGGCTTGCTCGTGTTGGCACAGCACTCCTATTCCGGACAGGCTCAATGCTGTCCAGGCGGAGCTGTGTAGCCTGTGCCATGAAATTCCCGGCCCGTCCCTGCCATTTCTGTATTCGGGACCCATTGCCGTTTGCCATGAGGGCCAACAGTCCGGAAATGTATGGGTGTTCTATCCCGGTCTGCCTGCAGTTGGTAGAATACAGCTGAGGATAGCGGAGTGCCCAGAACACCGGGCAACTGCGTTGCACAAGACCTCATGATGCTTGCCCCCAACCGGTGGCGTGAAGCCTGTCCGACTTCTGTATTCCGCTAATGGCACCCCCAGAACCCCAGACCCCTTGCAACCTGCCCCAGCCTGCGCATCCTGTGTTTGTCGCTCTTGACCTGGAAACAACAGGGCTGGATGCCCAGAAGCACGAAATCATCGAGATCGGAGCCGTGCGCTTCGAAGACACGCGTGTGCTGGCCATGACCGTCCAGGATTGCGGTCTCCAGCTATTGGTAAAACCCCGCCAAACTATCGAACCCTTCATCAGCAAGCTCACGGGCATCACGAACCAGATGGTACAGGATCAAGCACCCTGGTCCGATGTCGTGCACAGGGTACAGGCGTTTCTTGCCCCGCCCGCAAGTCATTT
This sequence comes from Caldilineaceae bacterium, assembly GCA_965200385.1. GTDB lineage: Bacteria > Chloroflexota > Anaerolineae > Caldilineales > Caldilineaceae > Bin34. The sequence goes on along the minus strand of OZ241342.1, from coordinate 933,591 downwards.
CATTGCCCACAACGTGCGCTTTGAAGAGTCGTTCCTTGCCGAGAATGAGGTCAGTCTGCAGCATCTGACGCTGCTGGACACCTATGACATGGTGCACATGTTCGTACCCACTGCGTCGTATGCTGCGCTGGAGATTGTATGTCACGGTTTGTCCCTGCCACTGGCACAGGCACACCGGGCCGCCCATGATGCCCTGGTTACAGGACAGGTGTTCATGCGACTGTGGCAACGTCTGCAGGCCATGCCGGATGCTGCGCTCCAGCAGATCCTCGCTCACGCCTCCCCGGACTGGCCCTACCGGTTTCTGTTCATCCAGACCGCTGCAGTCCGTGACCTGCCCCCGATTCATACCAATACGCCCGTGACACGGGCCCATGGCGCATCCCATACACCTGCGGCAACTGTCCCGGAAGACCCTGCACCGGCCTCTGCCGAAAGCAAGTCTCCGGCGGCCGTGAGCGTGATCCGGCGGGCCCTGCAACCGGGTACCGGTACCGTCCTGTCCCTGCCTGGCGACAGTCTGCACAGCCAAGCACTGGCGCGGGCCTGTGTAGAATGGGCAGCCGCTGACCATCGCCACCTGCTTCTCTGTCTGCCCGGCTTTCAGGAATTCTCGTATCAGCAACGCATGTTGCAGGGCCTGCAGGCATGCGCCCGGGAATTGTCTCCGGCCATGCGGATCGCTTATCAGCCGCATCCCCAGCGCTTGTGTGATCTCACGCGCCTGAACACCTGGAAAGCAGGTCGTACGCTGGATGCCTACGAAACCCGCTTCCTGACCAAAGTCCTGTATTGGTGTTCACTCGCATCGCCGGATTACCGACGCCTGAACAGCCTGTTTCTGTTTTCCCACGAACCAGCGGCCCATGACGGGCATGTGCGGTGGCCCCTGGTTTCAGGTACGGCTGCCTCCGATCCGGCCGATCTGGAGCCCGGAGGGAATGCTTTCGTGCCAGCTGCATCCTCTGTCACAGGCGGTGCCATCACGGTGATGGACCATGACACGTTCCTCGTTGCCCTGGACACCAATCCGGATTTCGCCCGGGACTTTGACGGTGTAATCCTAGACGATCGCTGGAATCTGTCTCATCAAATCCCGGTGGCCTGTACCCGGTACGTCACCCTCAGTACGCTTGACTACCTGCAAAATCGGATACGCAGGCTGGGTCCCAGCGGGGCGGCGGATGAGATTGTGACCTGGCTGCACCAGCAGCCCCAGGGCTCCGTAGCCATCGCAGCCCTCATGACCCGACTGGATGCCCTGCATCCGGCGTGGCAGCGGTTTACAGAGACCTGGCAGGCAATGGCTGCCCGCCAGGTGGAAAGTGATTCTCCCCGCCAAGACGAGATCTCCCTGGATATGGCATTCCTCACATATTCACAGGCATGGCCCGGTATACGGGCAGCGTGGCAGGATTACGCGCACCTGGCCCGGGACGCAGGCCACAGTCTGGCTACCCTGCTGGCCACCCTGCCGGATATGGATGCCGACCTGCTGCCCGATCCGGCCCGCTACATTCAGCAGATCCGATCGCTGCACCACGAATTCGACACCGCCATCGCCCATATCGACCAGCTCATGCAGGGCGGGAACGAGCCAGACGATCCCACACGCACCTGGGTCAGATGGCTGACCCTGCGCCCGAAGAAAGCACACGGCGAATTCAAGCGCACGGCCTTGTGGACGGAAACCTACGTCGATCAACACGTGCGCGCTGCCTTTGACGCCGTACTGTTTCTCGACCGGGGCAGAGCCCGGACATCACCCCAGGACTTCCTTTCGGTCCAGCTGGGTCTTGCGTCGTGCGTACATGTCCGGCCGCCAGCGGACCTGGCTAAACCCGAGCTCCAGATCGTAATGCCAGACCTGCTGCAAACTCCAGGACCGCGGGAAACCGCAGACCTGGTCAGCCATATTGCGGAACAGATTACAGGCTGCATGCTGGTGCTCTTTACCGGTCGTACCCCGCTCCTGCAGATGGCAGGCCATCTGGAAGCGGCTTTGGCGGACAGCCCCATTCGGGTCATGGTCCACAAACATGATCTGTGCCAAGACATCGCTTCCGGTTTGGGGCGACCGGGGCCCAAGGTATTGTGCGGAACCTACGCCCTCCTGCAGGATATAGCCTTGGACAACGTGGAAATTCAATGCGCGGTCATAACACGCATCCCGTTTCCACCACGATCCCATCCCCTCCGGGATCGGCAGTCGCAACGGTTCGTCACGGCGTACGACGAATTTCATGCCTTTGTATTGCCTCACGTGAACAACACGCTGACTCGGGTCATTGACCAGCTGGTTGCCCCTGCCAGTCCCCGTGGTTCACTTGTCCTGCTGGATACCCGCTTCCGCCAGTCTAATATGCGGGGCAACCGGGCAACCGGCCAAAAGGGCCTGATGGACTCCTGGCCACGTGCCACACGCACCCACCCGCCGCTGGCCCGCACGGCCTCGCTGGTCGGCGAATGGCTGCAACAGGCCTGACCATGGCACAGTCGCGTGCCGCAGAGTACGTTTCGGTCATGCTGGATGCCGGTCCCATTGCCCATCAGGGCGCGGGACTGGGGCGTTACGCCACCGAATTGGCCGCGGGCCTGTGGCAGACCCAGCGCGAACGTATCGATCTGCACCTTTTTTACAACGCGCACAGCGGGCATGAACTGCCTGCCAGCCTGCGAGAGGTGCGACAGCACACACTGGCCATGGGCCAGTATCCCTGGCGTCTTTCCGTATTGGCCTCACAGATGCTCCGCCATGGCGGGTACGAACGGCGGCTGCCGGTGACGGATGTATATCATGCCACCGAGCATCTCCTGCCCCGTCTGGCCCGCCGCACCGTCCTGACGGTGCATGACCTCATCTTCCGCCATTTGCCGGAGACGCACACCCGGAAAAATCGCTGGTTTCTCAATACCGGCATGCCGATCTTCACCCGGCGGGCCGACGCCATCATTGCCGTCAGCCACCAAACCAAGCGAGACCTCCTGGACGCCTACGGGATCGCCGCCGGGAAAGTGACCGTGATCCCGGAAGGGATCGATCAGAATCGTTTCCGCCCCGTGGCTGCCGACACGCCCCTCAGCCAGGCATTGCAGCAACGGTACGGTTCGTATCTGCTGATGGTGGGCACCCTGGAACCCCGCAAGAATCACGCTGTGGCCCTGCGGGCCCTGGCCAGGCTGCACGCCCAGGGCCAGGGGCGGAAGCTCGTGATTGTCGGGGGCACCGGCTGGAAATTCTCACCTGTCCATCAACTGGTGACCCGCCTGGGGCTGGAAACCCGGGTGGAATTCACGGGCTACGTGCCGGAGGCGGAACTGCCCGCATACTACAGCAATGCGCTGGCGCTCCTCCAACCCAGCCTGTATGAAGGCTTCGGTTTTCCCGTGCTGGAAGCCATGGCCTGTGGCACGCCCGTCATCGCCAGCAACCGGAGCAGCCTGCCGGAACTGACAGGCCCGGACGCCTTGCAGACAGATCCCGACAATGACGAGATGCTGGCTCACGTCATACAGGATTTGGCGGCGCAGCCCGCACTGCAAGCCCGGTTGTGCCAGGCCGGTCTGGAGCGGGTGAAACCCTACACCTGGGCCGAGACCTGCCGCCAGACAACAGACCTGTACCAGTCCCTGGTATAAGCCCGGGCGTACATGGGCCGGGGTGCGGCTGACCTGATTTTGGGACCTGGGGCGGACAGACCAATGCCGCCTGGCTGTGCGAATCTCCCGCCGGGACACCGTGGAGCCGGGGACCGGGCTCAGGCTTGCATGCCCTGCAAGGTCAGTTCCTCGGCCAAGTGGCATCGCACGTGATGCCCCGGCAAGGGTTCCGACAGGGGCGGGGTTTCCGTAACACAGATATCCTGCGCATACACACAGCGCGGATGAAAGTAGCATCCGGAGGGCGGATTCGCCGGGTTGGGTACATCACCTTCCAGTACGATGCGCTGCCGCTCACGCCGGGGATCCGGCACCGGGATGGCCATCAGCAAGGCTTCGGTGTAGGGATGCAAGGGACGGGCAAACAGTTCCTGCGTGGTGGTCATCTCAACGATCTGGCCCACGTACATGACCGCCACCGCATCGCACACGTGCTTGATCACGCTCATGTTGTGGGCAATGAAGAGATAGGTCAGGCCGAATTCCGCCTGCAGTTCCTTGATCAGGTTGAGGATCTGGGCCTGTACGGACACGTCCAGAGCTGACACCGGTTCATCGGCCACGATGAACTGGGGATTGAGGGCAAGGGCGCGCGCCAGGCTGATACGCTGGCGCTGACCGCCACTGAAAGCATGGGGATACCGATTCATGTGTTCGGGACTCAAGCCCACCTGGCGCAGCAGGACGGCTACCCGATCCCGCAGCTCCTTGCCCTGGCAAACCTGGTTGATGACCAGCGGTTCCGAGACAATTTGCCGGAGGGTCAACCGCGGATTGAGAGAGGCATAGGGATCCTGAAACACAATTTGCATGTGCTGCCGTATGGTCCGCAGTTCTTCGTGCCGCAGCCGCTCCACATGTACGGGCGGGGCATCCGGCATGCGATAGATGATCTCCCCGGCCGTAGCCTGCAACAACCGTACGATACAGCGGCCCGTCGTGCTCTTGCCACAGCCGGATTCGCCCACCAGGCCAAACACGGTACCGCGCTGGACGACAAAGGAAACGTCATCCACCGCCTTGACGTAGCCCACGACACGTTTCAGAAAGCCTTTCCGGATCGGAAAGTGCATCTGCAGGTGCCTGACGTCAAGCAGGGGCTGCGGTGCAGAGGCTGCGTCAGTGCCTGATGGCAGGGGGACGGAAGCTGTCGAGTCCGGACGTGTTGCAGTCATCATCCATCTGCTGCCAGGGGAGGGCGTACCCGGTGCGTATCGTGCAGGTGGCAGCGTACATGCTGTCCCGGTGCCACAGTGTGCAGGGCGGGTTCGTCCACATCACACACCGTCGCCATGAAATCCGGACAGCGTGGGTGAAAAGGGCAACCGGGCGGCACCCGGGAAGGGTCCGGAACCTGCCCGGCGATCACTTCCAGGCGGTGGTAGCCACCACTGTCCAGACGTGGAATCGAGCGCAACAGAGCCTGGGTATAGGGGTGTTGCGGGGCGTAGAAGGCAGTGTCGATATCGGTTTGCTCCACCACCTTGCCCAGGTACATGACGGCCACTTCGTCACACATTTCGGCCACGACTCCCAGATCGTGGGTAATAAAAATGATGCTCATGTGGGTTTCAGCCTGCAAGTCCTGCATCAGGGACAGGATTTGGGCCTGGGTGGTCACGTCCAGGGCCGTAGTGGGCTCGTCTGCAATCAGGAGCGTGGGGTTGCAGCTCAGTGCAATCGCAATCATTACCCGCTGCCGTTGGCCGCCACTGAGCTGGTGGGGATGACTGGTGAAGATACGATGGGGTTCCGGCAGCTTGACCCGATCCAGGGAATGGACAGCCAGCTCCCGTGCCTCGGCTTTCGAGACCGCCTGGTGCAGGTGAATGGCTTCCAGCAGCTGATTGCCGACCGTATACAGGGGATCCAGCGAGGTCATCGGTTCCTGAAAGATCATGGCGATCTCATTGCCCCGAATGCGCCGCATGTCGGTGCCCCGAGCCGGCAACTGCACGATATCGATCACCTCGGTGGCTTCGCCCCGGCGCTGGTGGTAGTGGATCGCGCCCGCCTCGATGCGGCCCCGATTCGGTACCATATTCATGATGCACTGGGCCGTCACGCTCTTGCCACAGCCACTTTCCCCCACGATGCCCAAGACCTGGCCCCGGGCCAGCGTGAAGTCCACACCTTCCAGGGCCCTGATCACGCCGCTTTCCGTATGGAAATGGGCATGCAGGTTCTGTACCTGCAAAATGACGTCAGGCGGCGGGGTCATGAGCGGTTACAGGGCAAAGGGATCGACCGCATCGCGAATGCCATCGCCCAAAAAGTTGAAGCTGAGGACAGAGACGATTACAAATACGCCCGGCAACATGAGCCAGGGTTTCTTGATGACCACGCCCACTGTCTGGGCATCCTGCAGCAGCGTACCCCAGCTCACCGCGGGCGGCAGGATGCCCAGCCCCAGAAAGCTCAGAGCGGTCTCGGCCAGGATCATGCCCGGAATCGCCAGGGTGGCAATCACGATGATGTGGCTCAGGGCATTGGGCAGCATGTGCACCAGGATGATGCGTCCATGCGTCGCTCCGGCGGCGGTGGCCGCCGCGGTAAACTCCATTTCACGAAACGCCAGCACCTTGGCCCGGACCTGTCGGGCCAGACTGGTCCACCCCAACAGGGACAGAATGACACTGATGAGAAAGAAACGTCTCACGATCGTGATGTCGGGCGGCATGGCAGCGGCCAGGGCCGCCCAGAGGGCAATGCTGGGAAAGGACATCAGCAGCTCGATGCAGCGCTGGATGATGGTGTCGACCATGCCACCGAAATAGCCGGAAACCGTCCCCATCACGGAACCGAGCGCAATGGTCAGGGACACGCCGATCAGGCCCACGGTCAGGGAGATGCGGCCGCCAAAGATGATGCGCGAAAACAAGTCACGGCCCAGGCGATCCGTACCCAGCAGAAAGACCGTGCCGGGTTCGTCCACCCCGTACAGGTGCCGATTAGACTCGAACAGGCCCAGCAGTTTATAGGAGTCACCTTTGACAAACAGTTTGAGAGGGAAGATTTCTTCTTTGTTGTCCTCATGGACCCAGTCCAGATTGTGGGTATCCAGCGTGGTCGTCGTGCCATAGACGAAGGGCCGCCAGTGGAATTGCCCCTGGGCGTCAATGAGACGGGGCAGCTGGGGGGGACGGGCCACGTAATCTTCATCCGAAATCAGATGATTGTAGGGTGTAATGAATTCAGCGAACACCACCGTGACATACAGACACAGCAACAGTACGCCGCCGGCTACCGCCAGCCGGTTCCGCAGAAAGCGCCGCCAGATCAGGCGCCACAGCGACAGTTGGCCGATTTCGCTGTCCCCCATGATGGTCGGGGCTTCAGCGGCTGTCGGGGTTTCCGGCAACGTCGAGGGCAAGGAAAGGGATTGTTCGGCCACAGCTCCTCCTACTCGTACCGGATCCGCGGATCAATGAAACCCAGCAGAATGTCCGCCAGAAAGTTGCCGATCACCAGCATGAAGGCCAGGAACATGAGAAAGGTGCCAGCCAGATACATGTCCTGCTGGCGCAGTGCGTTGAAGTACAGGGGGCCCGTGGTAGGCAATCCCAGCACGATGGAAACAACCAGGGAACCGGAAATGATGGAAGGCAGACTGAGCCCCAGCAACATGATGAGGGGATGTATGGCATTGCGCACGGCGTGCTTGACCACTACGGTGGACTCCCGCAGGCCGCGGGCCCGGGCCGCCTGGACAAACTGCATATTGAGGATGTCCAGCAAATTGCCGCGCATGATGCGCATCAGGCCCGCCGTGCCCGACGTGCCGACGACAACTATGGGCACCCACAGGTGCTTGATCAGATCCACCACCTTGCCCACACTCCAGGGCGCATCGACGTATTCCCGGGAGAAGAGGCCGCCCACCGTAAAACCAAACACCCTCTGAATCACGACCATGAGCACCAGCGCCAACATGAAATCCGGAATGGACAGACCGGCCATGCCGAGCAAGGTGGCCAGATTGTCGCCCAGTTTGTATTGGTGCGTGGCGGTATAGATGCCGATGGGAATGGCTACCAGCCAGATAAAGAGCAGGGAACCGGCCGCGATGGTGACCGTGAAACCCAAGCGCTCCCAGATCAGGTCCTTGACTTCCCGGTTGTATTCAAAGGAACGGCCGAAATCGCCCCGCACGAAGCCCTTGGCCCAAATCAGGTACTGCATGTAAATGGGTTTGTCCAAACCATACCGGCGCTTGAGGGCTTCCAGTTCTGCTTCCGCCGTATGCGTGCCCTGAATCTGGCGCTGGGCCTGGAATACGTCAATGTAGCTGCCCGGGGGCAGGTTGATGATGAAGAATCCGATAAAGGAGATCATGACCAGGGTCGTGAACATGTACACCAAACGGCGTGCGAAGTAGGCGAGCATGTTTCCGGATCAGGTTATCAGGCGTGATTGCTGTCTGGTGCCGCGGGCGGAACCCGCTGGCACCAGACAGTAGTTATGCAACTTCTTACTGCTTGAAATACATTTGCTCTGGATACACAGCGCCGAAGTACACCATGATCCAGGGGCCGGTAAAGCCGCCGAGGCCCAACTGTTCCACGGAGGGGAAATTCCCGACGTGGTCCAGGTGACCCACAATGGTCGGCGTGTTGGCTACAGTACCGATGACAAAGGGACCATCCTCCACGTGCACGCGAATGATGTCCTGGCTCAAGGCCAGACGCTTGGCATCATCCGGTTCCACCCGGGCAGCATTGTAGATCTCCCACAGGCGCCAGGCGGGATCCCCTTCATCCGGTTCTTCCCGGGGCGGGTTGCGATCCAGCGGATCCACATCCAGTTCCGTGCCTTCCTTCTCCGTGCCAATCACTTTGTACCAGGCGCCGTACAGAGGGGCCCAGCGGTTGTTGTCGATGGGAATGACCCAATTGGGGAACACCAGGAAATTGGGCCCGTCACCCAGTCCCCAGCAACTGCGAATGTCAAATTCGGAGTTGTCCTGGAGGACACCCATCTGTTCGTTGGGCACGGCATTGACCTGTACCCGCAGCCCCACGGCTTCCCAGCCTTCCTTCACGATTTCCACGTTCTGGGCGTTGGCCTTGTTTTCCAGGCCTCCGGCCGTGCAGTCGATGCGCAACGTCAGTTCATCCCCACTGGGCAGATCCCGGAAACCGTCACCGTCCGCGTCCACCGCGCCAGAGGCGTCCAGCATCTGGTTGGCCAAGTCCATGTCGTAGGCTACAGCGAGATCGCGCCATTGGGCATACAGATCCCGGCCTGTGTCGTTGGCTGTGAACTCGATGGCCTTGGGGCTCATGGTACCGGTGGTCTTTTCGCCGGTGCCGAAATAGACAATCTTCTGAATCTTTTCCCGATCGATGGCATGCGACAGTCCGCGCCGGAAGTCCGTGTTGCGGTAAAGCGCGCGTTTCTGGGGATCCTGATGCGTCCAGTTGGGATAGAGGAGGAAGGATGCACCACCGCCTACGTCCCAGAGATAGGTCTTGAGACCCACCGTGGCTTCCGCATCCCGGAACACGGACAGTTCACTGAGAGGCTGGTAACGGCAGGGCCGTCCACAGATTTCCTGTTCGCCCGCGATCACCCGCAACTTCGACACCTCAAGATTCTCGACATAGGTCATGTCCACGGCATCAATGTAGGGCAGCTGGTTGCCGGCGGTATCCACTGCGTAGTAGTACGGATTGCGATCCAGCAGCAGTCGGGTACCCGGCTCGTACTGTACGGGCATCCAGGGATTGAGCACAGGGGCATCCGGATTGCTGGGCCAGTTCAATTTCTCGTCCAGCATTTCAAAGGTTTCCTGATCCGAATGATCGGGATGAAACTGCTGGAGATAATGCGCGGGCACAAACAGTTTCTCATTGCCCGGAATGGTGCCGTTGGGCCACATGGCCAAGCGATCCAGGAACAGGGGTGCCGAATCCGAAAAGACAAAGTGGAGAGTATAGTCATCCACCTTGGTCACTTCCGTAACCGCGTCGGCGGACTTCATATAATCGGGCGGCACATCCGAGTGACCTTCATGGAGGACCATGTCATTCCACCAGAACATGAAGTCGTCAGCCGTAAAGGGATCCCCGTCCGACCACTTCGTACCTTCCCGCAGGTACAGTGTCCATTCGGTTTTGTCCTCGTTGCTGGCCCATCCTTTGGCCAAACCCGGTCGCTTGTCCAAGCCGTCTTTCACCCAGTGCACCGGGGAATAGGCGTACATGGCCATGACAAAATGGGAACCGCTCGACGAGGTGTCAAACCGATGCCAGGTACCACCGTACTGCCCAATCTCGTTGTAGGGCTCAATCACCAGGGGTTCCAGGGGCAAACGCTCATCTACAGGAGGCAGATCGCCGGCAGCCACCATGGCCGCGAGCATGGGAGCTTCACTGTACGCGCCATCCTCCGCCGGCATGCTTGCCGCCGGCGCTTCTTCTTCCATCATTGGTTCTTCTGCTGGGACATCGCCCGCGCCACAGGCTGCCAACAGCACAGCCACAAGGCACAACAGCGACACCCACCGTAATTGTCTCCACATTACTGCTTTCTCCTTAACTATTAGGGTTGTCAGGAACAGCCGATATTTGGATTATAAGACAGAGCCACACTATTTCCCTACTATCGTTGTTTTTGTCCTCTTCAACCAAGGGTGCAGGAGTACCCGTCGCTTCACCGCGGAGACCAGCCATTGCTTCGGAGCTCAGGGCCACCAAGTCGGCAAGCAGTGTGTGTCTTTTGCAGAGGGGGATTCAGTAGTGATATTACTCCTGAGCCAAGACGCCTTCTTCGTATCTGGGCCCTGGATTTGGTCAACGGATGGCCTTGGCATTGCCATGAGGGTACGCTCCAACCCCTGACCCTGATGGAAGTATATCGGATGAAGATACCGGTATGGTCTTGCCCCTGCAGGGATTACCTGTAACCACAGACTGTTGCTATACCACCGTACTCTTCCGCAACCTGATTGTAGGGGAAAGGCTCTATATCCGACAGATACGCAAACCGGAAAACCCTTATGTCTTCTGTGTTCGTTCCGGCGTTTTGGACAGACCATGACGGCGACTGGACTTGGTGGAATGTACCCCTGCAGAGCTCTGTCCTGTAAGGAATCGAGTTACAAAGGATTGTCCCGTTTCAGGGTAGCCCAAGGCCTGGAAGTATACCGTGCCGTAACGGTCCGGGTACACCCCGGCAGCGTAGCCAAGGCCACCCCACTGGCGCCGGTCGCCGGGGCCAAACGCTGGGCCTGGAACAAGCGCAAAGGACGGCACCGGGAACGCTGGGCACGGTACAAGGCCGGTCAAGGGGCTAAACCCGCGGTTACGCATTACAGCCTGCGCAACGATTGCCGTGCCCTAGTTGCAGGATCTGTCCAGCGGTCCCATCCGGACCGGCTGCCGTGATATGGTGCTGGCGTTTCGTGGGTTCTTGAGGGGCGGCGGGTGCCCCCGCTGGTGTTCCCAAGCGCGGGACAAGCATGCGTTCCGTATCGCGTGCGACAAGCGCCAGCAATCCCTGGTACAGGATAGCCCGCTGCGGCTACCCGGGCGGGGCAGGTACCGGCAACCAGGTCCGTCCGCAAAGACGTACCGGATAGCCCGGCGGGGCTGGCTCGCAACGTGGGGCAGATAGCCCTGAGCCAGGGCACGTTGCACGAGGTGCCGGACGTTGCCAAGCTATACAAGCAACTAGACCCCCGGCAATGCAAGCGGGCGCGCCCGCCACCCAAGAGCCAAAGGCGCGCACGAACCCCGCTGCGTATGCAACGCACGTGGCGCCAGATACGCAAGAGCCACCAAACGTGGTGCCACAGGACCCGCCAGGCACTGGCCGCTGCCCACGCTCGGACCGTCGCCGCAAAGCGGAACATGCAGGGCATGCCCCGGCGCGCACGCGGCTCCCGGGACAAGCCGGGCACGAACGTCGCGCAGAAACGGGGACTGCACAGGTCGATACTACGCAGCGGCTGGGGCCAACGGGTGGGCTATCTGGCCTACAAGACCCATGTAGAGTGGGTCGCCCCGGCCTACACGTTACAGACGTGTGCCCGGTGTGGGCGGGTACGCCAGGCGAACCGCAAGTGGCAGCCTGTGTATGTCTGCGATGCCTGTGGCCTGCGTATGAACGCCGATGTGCAGGCTGCGATCAAGATCTTGAGGCGCGGTTGGGGGTCCGTAGCAGGCCCGCCAGGACGTGGAGGCACGGACGGCCGGGGAAACGTCAACAGGTGCAAGCGGATAGCCGTGTTGTGGACTAAGCAATTTGTACGAGACTACTTATGCCAGAAGCACCTCAAGGGCCATCAGGGCATTCTTGCAACGGTAAAGGTCTGGATGTACTGTTGCCTGCAACAAGGCGTCAATGGTGAAATCGGTCGCCTGGCCCAGTTTGCGCAGGGCCAGCGCTGCATTGTGTCCCACCAGGTAGTCGTCATCGGCCAAAGCCTGGCCCAAGGCGTCGGTCACGTCTTCCGATGCATCACCCAATACGCCCAGCGCTTCTGTAGCATTGCGGCGTACCCAGGCTGATGTGTCCTGCAGCAATGACACTACCTGTGGCATCAGGGGCTGTGCTTCCCGCCCGATATCCCCAATCACATCGGCCGCACAGCCACGAATGCGCCAGTCATCTGTCTCCAGTGCTTTTGCCAGTATATCCAGGCCCGCTGCGCCCAACCCGCCCAGGGCATACCCAATGGTATGTTCGCAGGGATTCGTGTGCTCCCGGACTTGAGCCCTTTGCTCGGCCGCAACCGCCTCCTCCTGCCACAGGTGAAACAGATTGCCTGCTTGGGCAAAAGTGTCGGGTGAAACCCTGTAGGCCGCCCGGAGCCGGGTGATTTCCGGACCGGACACCAGCTGTTCCAACGATGAGGCCACATCAGCCCGTATGGGACAATGTACGCTTTCTCCACGGTTCCAACGCCACATGGCGTCCCAGAGAGGTTCCAGGGCATCGCCCGCGCGGGCCTCGGGGGTACGCCAAGCCGTTTCGTGATTGTTCCAGGCGGGACGGGTTGGCTCAGAAGCCCGGCAGAACAGGAACTTCAGCATGTAACGATTGCGTCCGGATTCGTTGCGGAGAGCCCGGTGCCAGAGGTCATAGTGCACCAACACAACGGTACCGGCATCGCCGGTGACTCCGATCTCCGTCAGGGCCTCCAGGGACGCAGGATCACTGAAGTACTGGCTGCCCGGCGTGACACCGGTGGGCCCCATGTCCGCGGTAACCCGTTGCGGGTAGTACATAGCCATAGCCCAGCGGGAACGATGATGATGAATGTTGACGTCATCTTCATAGGAATCCTTGTGGTTGGCCTGAGCGGGGGTCCCCGACACATTCTGGTGGCAATGGCGGTGCGGATACATGAAAAAATCCTCCCCCAGAATGCTGATCAGGGCGCCCCGAATCGCCGGATCCGCGAAGATCAGCTGAATTGCCGGATTCTGCTCCAGGATTTCATTGCCGGGATTTCCGGTCGTCGCGAAAATCTCTTCACAGCGATCCCGAATGTGGGCATGCACGGCAGGGGGAAGGCAGGACTGCAATACGACATAGCCGTCCGTCAGGTAATGCCGCATCTGGTCATCCGTAAGCTTTACGGGAGCACCATAACGTTCTCGCCGGTCGGTTGGCAACGGTGAAACAGATTGTACATACATCTCAGGTGCTCTCCAGACAAGGCAGATCTTCAGAGACATTGCCTTGGCCCACGGTCATGTCGGAATAACCTCCAGTGGGCAAAGCAAATGGGGAAGACATGCGATATTGTGCAACAGTATCCATGTCAACCTCAATGCCCAGTCCGGGGGCATTATCCAGATCGAAAGTGGCCATCCTGAACCACCAAGGGAGCCTTGAGCGGATTTTGTACAAAAGGGTTGCCCCTACAATCCCTTTCTACCGTTAGCCCATTGAGTGCAGTCCTGATCATGAGGGCGTTGGCCGCAATAGCGATCGCGTCACTCCAGCTGTGGCAAGCAACCCGTACGTCATGTTGCCGCGCCCAGCTAGGCGATACGGCGGACTTCACGCCAGGGATAAGGACACCATTCAATCGAATCCGTCGACTACTGTCGTCTCCCTGTCAGTCCAGTCTTTCGAAACAGTTGCCATAGCCCGGCAGGTGTCCTGCCTGGACAACTGCCCTGATGCTGAGCCTCACAGGCACAGACCCTCTTCTTCCAAGGCCAAGACATCCATCCATATTTCGCCGGCAGGACTTGGGGCCGTCGGCTGCCATGGGCAATGTCCACGGCGATCAACTTGATTTCGCGCGCACGGGCTGTGGCACTCACTTGGTCAGCCCGTGCGTGCATAGCAGTCATGACCCAAATTACGGGTTACAGACACGGCATCTGCAGTAGCTGGCCATCAATGACTGCGTCATGCAGCGGGGTACGATTGTTGTCGGCTGGATTGGGCACATGAAGCGCAAGGCCCTGCAGAAGCCTCGGTACAGTTCACGTCGGATAAGGACGTGGCTGTCACCGCCGCGGCAATCGTCTGGCTCTCCGCAATCAGGTGGCTGGCCAGCGCACTCACCAGAATCCACAGCAACAGCCACAGGCTGCGTTGGGGTCGATGTGCCATACCTGTTCTCCCTTTATTCCGAGCAACGCCATGGGTGCCATTATCTTTGGGACTTATATACGCGTGCACACGTTTTCACGTCTCACAGATCACCCAACGGTGCAATCTCCACAATCCCTGAATACAGAGAGTTTCAGGTTGGGTCATGCCCTGCGGGACAGACAGCCTCGAACATAACGAAAATCATTACAGGACCTTGATACGGGCACCCGCGCAGGCCTCGGAGACATATACTTCAGGCTCCAGGGACATCCGTTGGGGGTATTCCTGCATGATGGCAGCCCTAACCTCCTCTTCAGCTCCCGCGTGCACCAGGCCCACTGCACATCCACCGAATCCGGCACCTGTCAGCCGGGCTCCCACACAGCCGGGCTGGGCAATCATTATGTCAACCATGGCATTCAGGGCCGGACTGCTGACCTCATAGTCATCGCGCAAGCTGGCGTGGCTTTCCACCATGGCCTGCCCGGCTTGCTCTACGTCGCCCCGGGCAAAGGCGGAGGCAGCCAGCAAGGTACGGGCAATCTCACTGACCACGTGTCGGGAGCGCCGGAAGACCGAGTCCGACATGCGTCCACGGCAGAGGTCAACCTGAGCGGGTGCAACATCACGCCATGAGGTGATGTCAGGATTCTGCTCCCGCAGCAAGGCCAGGCCTGCGTCACATTCGGCACGGCGCTGATTGTACGCGCTGCCTGCCAGCGAACGGCTTGCCCGGGTATTGCCAATCACGAGGGCTACAGTATCCGGCACGGTCACATGTCTGTATTCCAGACTGCGACAGTCCAGCAACAGAAGATGGCCGGCCCGGCCCAGGACACTGATGAACTGATCCATAATTCCACAGCTGACACCCACAAATTCGTTTTCTGCCCGCTGGGCCAGCAGTGCCAGATCCGTATGGGCGATGTCGGTCTGTGCAACAGTCCGCAGGCACAGTCCCGTGGCGATCTCCACTGCGGCTGAACTGCTCAGCCCGCTGGCCACGGGCACATTCCCGGCCAGGACACCATCAAAACCCCTGAGCCTGATGTCCGCTTCCACCAAAGACCAGGCCATACCCGCCACGTAGTTGATCCACAGACCCTGTGCCTGCGGCACCAGGTCCTGCAGGCTGAACTGCCGGGTTTCTCCATAGGCTGTGGCATGTACCCTGACTGTGTTATCCTCTCGCGGGGCAAAGGCCAGGCAGGCCCTGAAATCCAGAGCGGCGGGCAAGACGAAGCCATCGTTGTAATCTACGTGCTCCCCGATGACATTCACGCGTCCGGGCGCAATAGCCACGTGGGAAGGAGCATAGGCATACAGATCCTGGAAGACATCGGTGGCCAGAGTCTCCGGATTCGTCACAGGGCAGAGCTCCATGGTTGCACTCCTACATCTAATCTATCTGGATATCAGGTTTTGCAGAGAATGGAATAGAGATTGAGGTTGCCCTCCGCCCCATCCGCCTCAAACTGGGCGAGCGTCTGCAGACCGGCCCGGGTGGCCAGCTGCACCACCTCCGCCCGGTCCAAAATGTGCACGTAGCGCAGTCGCCTGACTCCCCGCTTCCAGGCGATCAGGCAGTCGCCGGCTTCAACTTCCGCCGGTGATACCTGCAGGGCAGACCAGTCCACCATCTTGCGGCGCTGTCGCGGGCTGTGGTGTGGCTGCCAATTGCTCAGAATCAGGACCCCGTCCTTGTCGAGGATATGGGCAAGGTTCGTCATGATACCACTGCGCAGGGCCCGGGTGGGCATGTGGTGCAGCGTGGCCAGGCAGAATATGGCATGGAACGGTTTCGGATCCCCGAGGCGGGCAGTCCAGGCTGGATCCGTCAGATCCGCCTGGAAAAACCGGATGTCCAAATTCGGCTGCTGCAGGGCTGCTGCCCGGACGCGGGCGTAGACCAGCAGCTCGGTACTGGCGTCAATGCCTACATAGCAGACAGGGGCAAAGGTCTCGATGGCAAAGGGAAGCAGCCGTCCGTTGCCACAACCAGCATCCAGAATGTGTTGACAGGACACCTCATGTTCCGCCAGCAATTGGCGGACGCGGCTCAGGCCAGGCCAGATCTTCTCCCTGGTGGCCGCAAAATCCGTGGCCGCGTCCCGGTAGAATTGGGTGTTCAGGGCCAACAGTTGCCGGGTCAATTCTGGCTTCATGCGGAATATACGTCCTATCGGATGCTATAATGCGGTCGTTGAACCACCCCAGGCTGGATCTGGGGTCCTGGCAGCAGACGGCGCATGAAGCGAATCCTCTCCCACGCAGAGATTCCCGAGCAGGTCAAGATCCGCACCGCGGCCTGGCAGCAGAAGCGCAAGGATTTCGATCCGGGCCGGCACGCCAGTGCCCTGCAACTCATCTTCTCCCGGATTTTAGCCTGTTCCGATGCGGATTGGGATCCAACCCGGACCCTGCGGGCCATTCTGAGCCAGGTGCCCAAGGACGGCGTAGGCTTTTACTCCAAAGCCAATCTGGTGGCGGGTTACCACTATCTGGTGGAAGCCGGCGATCTGGAACCGGATCCCTTCCTCCTGAAGCGCATCCGCATGAAGCCCATGCGCACAGCCAGCGGCGTGGCCCCCGTTACCGTCCTGACAGCGCCGGCCGGCTGTCCGGCGGCCTGCATATTCTGCCCCGACGACTACCGGATGCCCAAGAGCTACATCCATGATGAACCCGGATGCCAGCGGGCGGAACAGGACGGTTTCGATCCTTTCCGGCAAACGCGGGGACGCATTCAGGGTTTCGAGAGTATCGGCCACAGTGCCGACAAGATCGAACTGCTCATTCTGGGCGGGACCTGGAGCGCCTACAGCCAGGCCTACCGGGAATGGTATGTACAGCGCTGCTATGACGCCATGAATGTCGGTACGGATCCCCGTTACCAGGACAGTCCCTCTCTGACCGTAGCCCGGGACCGGAATGCCGAGGCCCGGCACCGGAACGTGGGGCTGGTGGTGGAAACGCGCCCAGACTGGATCACGCCGGACGAAATCGTACATCTGCGGCAGCTGGGCGTAACCAAGGTACAGATGGGTGTCCAGAGTCTGGACGATCGCATCCTGGCCCTGAACAACCGCGGCCATGACGTCGCAGCGGTACGCACGGCTATCGACCTGTTGCGCACCGCCGGCTTCAAGCTGCATCTCCACTGGATGCCCAACCTGTACGGGGCTACCCCGGCCAGTGACCGGCAGGACTTCCGACGTTTCTTTGACGACCCGGCCATCCGGCCCGACGAATTGAAAATCTATCCCTGTTCACTCATTGCGGGTACGGAACTCTACCGCCTGTACACCGAGGGTGCGTACCAGCCCTACACCGAAGCCGACCTGGTGGACCTGCTGGCCGACGTCAAGCCGGATATTCCGCCCTATACCCGGATCAACCGCCTGTTCCGGGACATTCCGGCCCATCATATCGAAGCCGGGGTGAAGACCGGCAACCTGCGTGAGGTCGTAAAGCAGGAACTGGACCGGCGGGGCACCCACTGCGGCTGTATCCGCTGCCGCGAGATCAGTCGCCAGCCGGTTCCGATCGAGCGTCTGGTCCTGCAGGAATACACCTATCACACCTCCCTCACCGAAGAGCACTTCCTGTCCTGTGTGGTGCCGGCCACGACGGCAGGGCAGCCGGATCGCCTTGTGGGTTTTCTGCGGCTGAGCCACGTACGGTTTCCGCAGGCGGGCAGTCATGCCTTTCTGGACGAGATTCAGGACACTGCCATGATTCGTGAGGTGCACGTGTACGGACCCGCCCAGCAGATCGGCCGGGACACCGCCATCGGGTCTGCACAGCACAGCGGGGTGGGCACACGGCTTCTCCAGCGGGCGGCAGCGCTGAGCCGCCAGGCCGGCTTCACACGTCAAAGTGTCATTGCCGCCACAGGCACCCGCCTGTATTACGAAGACCGCGGCTTTACACAGGGTGATCTCTACATGCACCGTTCCCTGTAGGACCAGATGGGCAGCCGGCTACACCTGGAGGGTACGGGATGGACCGCGGATCCCGGTTGCGGGCAGACGCGCACCGCTGTGCCTCATCGCTGACGGCACAGATCCTGTCTCATGTCCTCCCCTACGCATGCCATGCCCCCTGTCTCCCGCATTGCCGGGGTCATTCTGACCCTGAACGAGGGGCAGAACATCACGGCCTGCATCCGCTCTCTGCAGCCGTTTCTGGACCATGTCGTCGTGCTGGACGCGGGCAGTTCCGACGGCACACGGGAACTGGCCCGCGAGTGCGGAGCCACAGTGCTGTGGCATCCCTTTACCGATTACGCCCGCCAGCGCCAGAAAGCCCTGGATCTCGTCCGGTGCGAATGGATCCTGTTCGTGGATGCCGATGAACGTGTACCGCCGGCCCTGGGCCAGGAAATCCGGGCCGTCTGCACCGACGACACCCTGCACGGAGCCTGGATTCCCCGTGTCAACTATATTGTGCAGGGCCCCGTCCGGTGGGGCGGGTTTAGCCCGGATGCCCAATTGCGGCTGTTGCGCCGCACACATGCATCCTACCGGGAAGCGGCCGCCGTACATGAAACCGCCACCGTGAAGGGCCCGGTCTGTACACTGCAGCATGCACTCATTCACTTCAACTACGATTCCTGGGACCAGTTTCACGCCAAGCAGATGAAGTACGCCCGCTTCGAGGCCCGTCACACGGCAACCGACGCCCACGTACCCGGCTGGACCCTGCTCAAGCGTTTTCTGCAGGTGTTCCGGTACCGCTACCTGCAGCTGCAGGGCTGGAAAGACGGCGGCCTGGGCCTGCAACTGGCGGTCAGGCTGGCCTGGTACTACGGCGTGTTGCCCTATGTGCTGGCGGTGCTGCAACCCCACGAGGAGCGCAAGGCCTGATGGCCCATATCCTGATCATCGAAGACGAAAGCGATTTGGTCGACACCTGGACCTATTACCTGGAGCAGGCCGGTCACCGGATCACCGCCACGACCGAAGGCACCCTCGGCCTGGAGATGGCCCGGGATTTCCAGCCTGACCTGATCATTCTGGACCTGCATTTGCCCCGTGACGACGCCGGGCGCAGGCTGACCGGCATGGAAATCCTGCGTGCCGTACGGGCTGTCTCCGACATGCCCATTCTCATTGCCTCGGGCAATTACACAGACCAGGTGGACCGGGTGCTGGGTTTTCAGCAGGGCGCGGACGACTACCTGATCAAGGGCCAGTTCGGCGTACAGGAATTGCTGGCCCGCGTCGAGTACCAGTTGAACCAGAAACGCCGCACCCGTACCGGGCAAGGCGGGGAGCCCGACCATACGTCGGTTTTGTGCCAGGGTGACCTCACCCTGGACCGGGATTGGCACACGGTGACCCTGCAGAGCTGCCCCGTGGACCTGACGCCCCTGGAATTCCGGGTCCTGCTGTTTTTCATGCTGCATCCGGGCCGCAACGTCAGCCATGCAGAAATCTGGCAGCACGGCTGGCGAGATGCCAATGCAGATGCCGCAACCATCCGCAACAACGTCCGCATCCAGGTGTCCAGTCTGCGGCGCAAGCTGAAGGATGCGGATCCCCGGCAACCGCGCATTGTCAGCATTCGCGGCATGGGGTACTGCTTCCGCGGCTAGGACCATGTTTCACCGGTTCCCGCACCGGGTGTTTTGGGCCATGCTGGCTCTCACCGGCTGTGCCTGGTTGTGCTGGCCCCTCCTGACCGGTTACAGCCTTGCCGCTCCGGTCCGCTGGCTGACGGCCCTGGCCCTGAGTCTGGTCCTGATCGGAGTCCCTTGCGGGATGGCGTGGCGCCAGGAACGGCGCCTCCGCAGTCTCGTGGCCATCGTCCAGGACCACGGACTGCATCAAGCCGTGGCCGAGTACAGCGAACTGGATCGCCGGGATCCGGTGGCTCACCTCAATCGCATCCTGGACCAAGTCCTGAACCAGGTCGACGCGACCGAACACCGGCGCCGGCAGGAATATGCGGCCATGAGTACCGGCCTGGAGGAGATGGGCCATGGCTACATCATCACGGATACAGAGGGCCGCGTGCAGTTCCTCAGTCCCAAGGCCCAGCAGTACTGGACCGTCCCGGACAACTGGACGGATAGCCAGTTGCGTACCGAAGTCCTGTTCCGTACCCGTGAAGCCGTGTACGACTCCTGGCACCAGGCCGTATCCACGGGCCAGCCTGTGCGGATGGTCCACGAGTCGACGGACCGCCGGGAGTCACTCCTGGTGGTGCACATACCCTTGCTGACTGCCCCGGCGGACCCGACTTGGCTTACGGTGCAGCAGGACACCAGCGAAGTGGCCCTGATGCGTCTCATTCGTCGTGATTTCATCGGCAACCTGTCACATGAAATCCGCAACCTGCTGGCCAAGCTGCAGGCCAACACCGAAATCGCCACCATCGCCAAAACCTCTGCCGAGCGGGAGAAGTACCTGCAGCGGATGCTGGCCACACTTGCCGAAATGAGCCATCTGCAGGAAGGGCTCATGGACCTGTACCTGATTGAAACGGGCCTGGAATCCATCACGGCCACGGACACCTGTCTGCCGGCTTTTCTGGCCGCCGTGCATGACAGTCTGCTGGCCAGCACCGCCCGGGCGGACATCCGGTTTCACCTAGCCGCCATTCCGGACGTGCGCCTGCCCCTGGACACCCGGAAAATTGCGCGGGTCATCACGGATCTGGTCCAGAATGCCCTCAAGTTCACGCCGACCCGGGGCCAGATTGTATTGCAGGCACACATCCGGTCCCTGCCTTTGGCCGATCCCGCATTCCAGGCCGGCCTGCCTTCCAGCTTGTCCCCTGCCGAACAGCGGCACATGCGGCCGGGACCGGTGGCTGTCATCAGTGTCCGGGACTCGGGGACGGGCATTCCTGGCCCCTCTATTCCCCGTGTGTTCGAGCGCCTGCACCAACTGGATACCGACAAGGCACACCAGGGCACAGGCCTGGGTCTGGCACTGGCCCGGCACACGATCCGAGCCCACGGCGGCCTGATCTGGGCCTGCAACAACAAAACCGGACCCGGCATCACCTTCAGCTTTTCACTGCCGCTGGCGCCGGATCAGGATGTCAGAGGCCAAAACCCAGGGGATTCGTATCCAGCAGCCAGCGGTACAGCAGAATCGTGGACACGCCCAGCATGATGCCTACCAGCGATTGATTCAGATCGTGGTAGCGCAGGTGCATACGGGCCCACACCACCACGGGTATCAGCAGGAGCAGGGGCCAGAAAGCCCAATCCATATTCACGACCAGGAAAAGGGCAGCCAGCAGAAAAGAAATGGTCAGCGAATGCAGACTCACTTTCCAGTAGTGGGTCACGATCCAGAAGGTCAGAAACATCAGAACGGCTGCGCCATTGGTGTACGTCAGCAGCCCGGACCGGCTCCACAGGCTGGTAAGGATGCCCAGCACCATCAGAGCCACGATCGTCAGACCCAGCGGCATGGCTCTGTCCCGCCGATCCTCCAGTTCAAAATCCAGGGTACGCCCCTTCCAGCGCAGGATAGCCAGATAGATGCCGAACATCAATCCCATCGAGCCCAGATGGATCACGGCATACATCAGGCTCTGGCCCGAGGGCGCGATCAGGTAAGGCAGAAAAAAGCTGACGGCAAAGAGCAGCAGGGGATTCAGGACGTAGGACACAGTCCGGGCCATGATGTCGGCTACACCCTGCTCCTGCAGCCAGCGGCGCGTGGCACCCCGGGTGCCAACGGCGCGGGTAGTGTCACGTGACATGCCGCACGGCATCCTGACGTCGCTGCTGCATGTCGGCTTCCATGGTGGCCGGATAGCGGGGTGGCAGATGGGACACCTCATTCAGGTGTTCCAGGATCGCCGCTGGCAGTTCGGTGGTGGCAGTGCCGGCCGCCTCTTGCCACTGGGCCAGCGTACGACAGCCCACAATGCAACTGGTGATGCCCGGCTGGCACAAAGCCCAGCGCAAGGCCACCTGGCCAGGTGCGCGCTGCAGTTGGACCGCGGCGTCCAGCAGGCTTTGGAGTACGGCATCCGCCTGGGCGCAGAAGTAGGTCTGGGGAAAAGCCCAGCCGGCGTCTGAACGGGTACCAGGCACCACACGCTGGCCCACGGCGTACTTGCCGGTCAGAAAACCCCCGGCCAAGGGTGCCCAGACGACCATCCCCACCTGTTTGGCCAGGCACAAGGGCACGATTTCCTGTTCAATATCCCGCACTACCAGGCTGTATTGCGGCTGGTAGCATTCAATGCGGTTCAGGCCCAGGTGCTCGCTGGTCCAGAGGGCGTCGCACAAACGCCAGGCCTCGTAGTTGCTGCAGCCGACATAGCGTACCTTGCCCTGATGCACCAGGTCATCCACAGCCCGGAGCATCTCCTCCAGCGGGGTTTCCACATCCACGTGGTGAATGTAATACATGTCGATCCAGTCGGTTTGCAGACGGCGCAGGCTGTCTTCCACAGCGCGCATGATATGTACGCGGGACATGCCGGAATCATTGGGCCCGGAACCGACAGGATTGAAGAACTTGGTCGCCAGGACCACTGCCTGCCGCTTGGATCCCAGCAATGCGCCCAGCATGGCTTCCGAACGGGAATCGGCATAGGTGTTGGCTGTATCCACAAAATTCACGCCCTGGTCCAGGGCCGCGTCCAGAATGGCCGCCGCCTCTTCCCGACCTGTCGTATGGCCAAAGGTCATGGTGCCCAGGCACAGCTCCGACACTTTGAGACCCGATCGTCCCATGCGGACATACTTCATATCATTCATCCCTCGTCTTTCAGGATTTGCTCTTGTTCCGCGCGCAGCCGGTGCAGCCGGGTAGCAGGTGGCATCTCCACCATGTTCCGGGCAATGACGCCGCCGGCCGGTACAGCTTCCTTGAGCGTAGCCCCCGGACAGAGGCCCAGGGGCAACAGATTTTGCCGGCAAGCCCGGTCCGCTCGCTCACAGAGGCCCACTACAGTGTAACCGCCACCGCCATCCAATACGGTGCCGGCGGCCAGATCGCGCTTGGCTGCCGTCACCGTCTCCGCCATGGGCACAGGCAACGGCTGTCCCGTCGCTTCGTGCAGCAAGACAGCCCGGAGTATGGACAGAGGCGCCGTCACGGCCACCAGATGATAGGGCCGGTAGAGCAGGTAGGTACGGCCATTGCCGCCGGCAAAGCCCATATAGTCCAGCAGATCTTCCTGCGTATAGGGATGATCCGTGCGAATCACGGCAAAGACCCCCATACCCAGGGAATCCGGAAGCGGCGACACACCGTCGGTATCCACGCTGTTCGCCAGTTCCACTACGCCTTCCCCGGACAGCAAGCCGCCATCTGCCTCATGGCAAAAAAGCCGGGGAATCTGTTCCAGGGTGATCGCCGGTTCATGCATGCCGCGGACATCCGGCACCAGGCCCGCCATGTTGGCCAGGGCCGTCATTTCAATCTGGGCTTTGGTACCGTCCCGGAAGGAATTGTACATGCGGGTGTTGATGGTGCGGCGTTCCATCTGTTCCGGCGTGAAATTGAACCGGGCCGGGACCGTATCGGGTGTGCCTTCCCGATCGTCCGCCCGCATGATGGTGCCGCGTCCCGCCGCAATCACGTCAAAGCCCAGGAGGCGGGCCCAATTGACGAGATTCATGGTGGCTCCGGGCTGATCACCATCCACCAGGGTATACACGACACCGGCCGCGTCAGCCCGGCGGCGCAGCAGGGCGCCTATGGTCACGTCGGCCTCTACGTTGACCATGACCACGTGCTTGCCCTGCGCAATGGCGTCCGTGGCCAGCAAGGCTCCCGCTTCCGGCGAACCGGTCGCTTCCACCAGCAATTCGATGCGTTCGCTGCGGGTCAGGGCCAGTCCATCCTGGACGACACAGGGGGTTTGCCGATCGATGCAGGCATCCACCTGGGCGACACTTTCCGCTATCGTCACGTCAGCCGGTACCACGCCACAGGCGGTATAGGCGTGCAAGGCATGTTCCAGGTCCCGATCCGCCACGGCGGCGATGGTGACTCCCGGCATGGCCGCCACCTGCACGGCCAGGCCGACGCCGAACTTGCCGGCGCCTACCAGACCCACCCGGATGGGATTGTCCGCGTCCCGCCGCGCCTGCAGTTTCGTTTCCAGCAGACCATACATCAGTCTCGCCTCTCCGCCAGCAATGTTTCGATCCGATCCAGAATCCTTTCAGCCAGGTGAAATTTGGTGGTGCGGGACACCTCGTCCACACCGCCGGCCCGGTCCAGGATCAGGGCTGCATTGTACTCCGATCCAAAACCGGTATCATGGCCGCTCACGTCATTGGCCACAATCAGGTCCAGGCCCTTGGGGGCCATTTTACGCCAGGCATTCTGCCGCAGTGACTCTGTTTCCGCCGCAAATCCCACTTTGATGCGGGGTCTGCCCGTCTCCGCATACAGGGTCCCGAGACTGGCCAGAATGTCGGGATTGGACACGAGGGTCAGAGATGGCGGTCCCTGATCCTTCTTGAGTTTTTGGCGGGCCGGGCGCGCGGGCCGGTAATCGGCTACGGCGGCGGCCATCACCAGAACATCGGCCTGGGCACAAGCCTGGGTCACGGCCTCCTGCATGTCACGCGCCGTTTCCACCCGTCTGACCTGAGTTGCGGCATCGGCCGGACAGGGTGCCGTTGTGATCAGGGTCACGGTCGCCCCGCGATCCTGGGCCGCCCGGGCCAGGGCCAGGCCCTGTTTGCCGCTGGACCGGTTGCCGAGGAAGCGCACGGGGTCAAGGGGTTCACGGGTACCCCCTGCCGTTACCACCATCCGGCAACCCTGCAGGGATCCCTTCTGGCCCAGCAGTGTACGGATACGCGACACGATACGGTCCGGTTCCACCAGACGGCCCACACCTGTCTGGCCCGAAGCCAGATGTCCTGCAGCCGGCCCCAGGCAGATCACGCCCCGGGCCTGCAGCAAGGCGGCATTGGCCTGGGTGGCGGGATGACGCCACATGCCGCCATCCATCGCCGGGGCTATCAGCATGGGACACTCGCAGGCCAGAGCGGTCACCAGCAGCAGGCTGTCCGCCTGGCCGGCCGCATGGGCAGCCAGGAACTGGGCCGTGGCGGGCACCACGGCCAGCAGATCCGCTTCTCGAGCGAGCCGGGTATGGAGAATATGGGCTTCCTGTCCCCACAGGGCAGCAGCGGCATAGGCGGGATGGCCGGTCACGGCCTGGAAGGTCAGGGGCGATACAAAGCGGGTGGCACTCTCCGTCAGGACCGTATTGACCTGTACGCCCAGCTGGGCCAGTGTGCTGGCCACCTCAACTGCCTTGTAGCAGGAAATACTGCCTGTTACACCCAGCACCAGCTGTTTCCCGTGAAGGGCTGTGGAGGGCAGGATCATGATGTCATGCCGCGTTCTGGAAGGCCAGCCGCAGACCGTCCAGGGTCAGCCAAGGGGCGAAATGGTCAAAGATGCAGGTGTGTTCATGGAATATCCGGGCCAGCCCCCCGGTCCCAATCACGGTCATGTCCGTTCCCAGTTCTGTACGAAAGCGCTGAATCATGCCTTCCACCAGACTGGTGTACCCCCAGAACAATCCGGACTGCAGGGCGTGGCGGGTATTGCGGCCAATCGCCTGGGGGGATGGTGCCAGATCTATCTTGGGCAACAGGGCCGTATGCTGGAAGAGTGCCTGCGCGGAAATCTGCATGCCGGGCGCAATGGCCCCGCCCCGGTACGTGCCGTCGCGCGCGACGGCATCGAACGTGGTGGCCGTGCCGAAGTCCACGATACAGGCGGGCAGGGCATACAGGTGATGGACCGCCAGCACGTCCGCCAGCCGATCGGCACCCACTTCATAGGGTGGTTCGTAAGCGATGGGGATTTCGGGACACAGGGCAGCCGAGAACTGCAGGGGCGGCTGCCCCAGCACCGCCTGGCATACATGGTCCCAGGCCGGCGTCAGATCGGGCACGACCGAAGCGAGCACCGCGCCTTCAATGCGAGCAACCTCAATGGCGTTCTGGGCCAGCAAGCCATGCAGAATGAAGACATACTCGTCTTCCGTGCGCTGTGCATCCGTAGCCAGACGCCAATGGTGACAGAGGTTCGCGCCTGCAAACAAACCCAGCGTGATATGGGTGTTCCCAATGTCGATGCAGAGCAGGAGGGGCATGAAAGAACAGGGCAGACGGCGTACGCAACTACGCCATTCTACCCAAGATCGCCGGCGTACCGCGGATTTCTGCCGGCACGACAACATCCCTGCAGCTGCCGGTGGGGCTCAAGTCGCTGCCCAGGCATCCAGTTGGGGCAACAGCGTGTCTCGCATCTGCTCCCGGGTCTGCCGAAACGCCTGCCGTTTGGCGTCACCCGGACCGACTACGCGTGAAGGGTCAGTAAAGGGCACGTGGATGACCTTTCCTTCATGGAACCAAACCGGACAGTTCGCAGCGGCACTGTCACAAACCGTCACAATCAGGTCAAACGGCTGTGACCGGAACATGTCCACCGACTTGGAGTAGAGAGGCGCTGTCGCAATCCCCAGTTCCTGCAATACAGCCAGGGCTTGCGGATGTACATGCCCGGAAGGGGCGACGCCCGCCGATACCGCCTGCCAGGCAGTCCCGCAATAGTGATTGGTCAGGGCTTCCGCCAGCTGGCTGCGGGCGGAATTGCCGGTACAAAGGAACAAGACCTGTTTCATGCAGTCCCTCCGGAGCTCTGTCTGCAGCCATATTCCGTATCTTGGACGAAGGTACAGACCGCGCGCGCGATATTGCACGTCAAATCTGCGAACCGCTCCACTTCACGGGATACACGGGTGAATTCGTACAGGGCAGCGATGTCGGACGCCTGTTCAGTCTGCGCCATCCGGGAGAACAGGGCCCGCTGGACTTGCTGATTCAGCTCGTCCACCTGTTCATCCCGGGCTACGATCTGCCAGAGCAGGTCTACATCCTTGCTTTCCCACCCCATGAACGTATGATCATGCATGTCCTGTGCCATGCGATACATGGTGTGGAATTCATGGGGCACTTCAAAGGCGGGCATGGTCAGCAGCCGTTCAGTGGAACGGGCGATGCCGCGGGCCTGGCTGCCCATCCGTTCCAGATCCAGGTTGATGTTGTACACCGTTATAATCAGCAACAGGTCCTGGGCTACCGGCTGCTGGCGGGAAATCAGGGTAAAACAGGCAGCCTCGACTTCAGCCTGCAACGACTGTACTTCCTGCGCCAGCGCGTAGACGGCCTCGATCAACTTGGCATCCCGTTGGATGAAGGCGTCAAACCCCAGCGTGAATTCCTCGCGTACGCGACCTGACAGGAGAAAAAGCCGGCTCCGCAGGTCAGCCATCTGCGAGTCGAAGTAGTTGCGTATGGTTGCCATGAGGTTATCACTCCGCTAGCCAAAGCGTCCTGTGATGTAGTCGTTGGTGCGCGGTTCACGCGGACTCGTGAATATACTGTCCGTAGGCCCGACTTCCACCAGCTCGCCGGTCCGCGAATCGGAAATCACCGAGAAGAAGGCCGTGAAGTCGGAAACACGGGCAGCCTGCTGCATATTGTGCGTCACTACCACAATAGTATAACTTTCGGCCAAATCGCGCATGAGCTCCTCAATGCGCAGGGTGGCAATGGGATCCAGGGCGGAACAGGGCTCGTCCATGAGGATGATGTCAGGCTGGACGGCTATTGCCCGGGCAATGCACAAGCGCTGTTGCTGCCCGCCGGAAAGGGAAAGACCGCTCTGGGACAGTTTGTCCTTCACCTCGTCCCACAGCGCCACGCGCTTGAGGGACTCTGTCACCAGTTCATCCATGTCACCCTTGAAGCCATGAATGCGGGCTCCCCACGCCACATTGTCATAGATGCTTTTGGGAAAGGGATTCGGTTTCTGAAAGACCATGCCGATACGCCTGCGCACCTCGACCGGATCCACGGCCGGATCGTAAATGTTCTGGTGCTGGAACTCCACGGTGCCGGTGACACGGGAACCTTCGATCAAGTCGTTCATGCGGTTGAAGGCCCGCAGGATCGTGCTCTTGCCACATCCGGACGGGCCGATCATGGCCGTAATCTTGTGCACGGGAACGTCCATGTTCACCTCGGCGACAGCATGGAAATCACCGTAGTACACGTTCAGATCGGCGACGCGCAGGGCGTATTCGGGTGTACGGCCATTAGGGGCGTACCCGGGTGTGTGGCCATTGGTGGATGGAAGCATGTCAAGTATCCTGTTCCAGGGGCGAGAAATCGGTCATGCAGGAGCCTGGCGTCCGGCACCCGGCCCGCATTTGCCTGTACGACGCAACCGCGGGTGGCTAGATGCGTTGCTGGCCATAGCGATTGCGCAGGAATACGGCTGTCGCGTTGGTCACCAACAACATTGCCAGCAGGACCAGAATCGCGGCTGCCGCTATGTTGCGAAACTCTACCTGGGGCCGGGCGGTCCACTGGTAGATCTGGATGGGCAGTACCGTGAACTTGGCAAAAATGCCGTCGGGATCTACAGAGATAAAAGTGGCAGCCCCGATGACCACCAGGGGAGCGGTTTCACCCAGAGCCCGGGAGACCGCCAGAATGGCCCCCGTCAGGATGCCCGGCAATGCCATGGGCAAGACATGATGCCGTGTCGTTTGCCACTTCGTGGCGCCCACGCCGTAGGCAGCTTCCCGGAGGGAGTTGGGGACAGCCCGAATGGCTTCCTGGCCATTGATGATGATAATGGGCAGAATCAGCAGGCCCAGGGTCAGACCTGCCGAAAGGATGGTGCGGCCATTGGCGTCGCCGGCTTCTACGGCACCCACCACGGAACCGCTGGTCAGCGCCACCAGCGCACGCACAAAAATCACCAGCCCCAGCATGCCGTAAATGATGGAAGGCACGCCTGCCAGATTGTTGATGTTGGTTTCAATGATGCGTTCAAACCGGTTCCGGGACGAATATTCCTCCAGGTAGATGGCCGCCCCAATCCCCAGGGGCACGGCAAAGCCAATCGTGACGGCGATGACCCACAGCGACCCCAAAATGGCCGTGCGGATACCCGTCAGCTGGGCTTTGGAAGACTGGGGGCTGACCAGGAATTTTCCCGTCAGCCAGATCTTGAATTCCATCTGGGCCCGGTGTTCCCGGGCCAGCGCCGCGATCTCGTCCCGCCGCATGAGTGAATCCCGCAAACTGAAGGTGTCTACAATTTGGGGATCGACGACCCGGGCCAGCACCAGATCCAGCACATTGCTCTGGGAGCGCTCGGTGAAGGGCTGTTCCCGGTCGAAACGGCGCATCAGGCCGGCGGACACATGCTGTTCCAGTATGGTCACCAACTGTTCCTTGCTCAGGCTGGCAAGTTCCGGCTGGCGGGTGGAGCGGGCCCAGGCATTCAGGATGCCCTTGTCATCCTGGACGATCGAAATCGTGATCGGGACTGCCGGAAATCCGGGATTCAGATCCGACCACTGGGCTCCGGGCAGCAGGGCCATTTCCAGATCGCCGGGTTCCACGGCAGTGAGAAACTCGTTTGCCTGGGACACCAGCACCGCCAATACCGCCTTGTTGACCGGGAGGGTCATGCCAAAGGAGCGCATGCCTTCGGGTACGAGCGGCACCGGCTCGGCTGCAAGGAGAACGATATGATGGGGGTCTCCCAAGGCTTCCTTGACGGCATCACGCTGGGAGTCGGCCATCTGTACATGATCCTGCTGGAGGATCAGCAACAGATCGGAACCAAGGGAATCCTGGACCAGAGTATAGCCGACGGCACTGTTGATCACGTTGTACAGCAAGGTGCCCAGCACCACAAGACCGACAAGGGTAGAAAACCGGATCAGGTACTGCCATACCCGCCCCACGGTGCGCCGCCGCGCGGTGCGCGACGCCTCTGATGCCCCGGCGGGGTAATGGCCAGACAGGGACGGGGAGGCAGCCGGGGAAACACGCATCAGGCATATTGCTCCCGAAAACGATTCGCGATGTTCCGGCTGACGATGTTCAGTCCCAGTGTAATCAGGAACAGCAACAGGCCGATAGCGAAAAGGCTGTCATAGTCCAGAGAATCGTAACTGAGGTCGCCACCACTAATCCGGACAATGTGCCCCGTCATGGTTTCGGCAGCCCGGAAGGGATTGAGAGCCTGCAATCCCTGCATGGCTTCCCCCCAGTCGGTGAAATTGCGGGGCCCGGCCCCGGCGGCAATGGCCACGACCATGGTTTCGCCTACGGCACGTGACATGGCCACAATGAACGCGGCCGAAATACCGGACAGGCCGGCTGGCACCACCACCCGTACCGAAGTCTCGAACCGGGTAGCCCCCAGCCCAAAAGCAGCTTCACGCAGGGCCATGGGCACGGCCCGCAACGCGTCCTCGGCCATGGAGGTCACGAGTGGCAGAACCAGAATGCCAATCACCAGCCCGGCAGAGGCCAGGTTGAACACTTCCACCACGTCAAAGCCGAACGTGCGTCGCAGTACCGGTGTCACGAAAGTGAGGGCAAAGTAACCGTAGACCACCGTCGGAATACCGGCCAGCACCTCCAGAACAGGCTTGAGTATGCCCCGGGCCCGCGCCGAAGCGTATTCACTCAGGAAGATAGCGATGAGCAGCCCCAGGGGCAAGGCTACCGCCATGGCGATGAGGCTGGCGCCCAGCGTGGCATTGACCAGGGGCCAGATGCCAAAATGCAAGGTCTGGGGCTGCCAGTTCCAACCCAGCAGGAACTCGACCAGGGCAACCTCGTCACGCCGAAAAAACAGGAGTGCTTCCTGAGCCAGCATAAAAACGATACCGCCTGTCGTCAGTATCGAGATGGTGCCGCAGAGCCAAAGCACCATCTGAATAATGTCTTCATTCCAGCGACGGCGCTTGAGCAGTGGTGAGACAGCCGTTTCCGCCTGTATTCTCTCTACCTGCCAATTGTCAGCTGTGCGGGGATGCTCCATGTATTGACGAGCCTCTGCTGCTTCCCAAAAAACTGCATGCCCAGACAGGATCTGAATTCTTGTCAGATCCTGCCCGTGTGACGTCGTATCACTGGTCCCTGCCACTGTCGGTCAGTCCGGGTTGTACATCGGCCATGCCTATTCCATACCCATGGCCATCTTCCAGTTCTCCAGGGCCTTTTGGTAGTCGGCCGTGGAGGCTGGGAAATAACCTACGTCCACGACTTCTTCGTGGACGTAGGTCAACATGAAATTGAGGAAGTCCGCCACCTGAAGCTTGTCCTCCAGAATGCTGGCCGTAGTATATATGAACAGGGGACGGGCCAGCGGATAGGATGCGTTGTCGACATTCTCGGCCGAGGCAGCTACCTCATCGACCGCCAGTACCGTCAGGGTGTCCGCATTTTCCTGATAGTATGCATATCCGAAGTAGCCAATGGCGTAGGGACTGCCCAGGACACCCTGGACCAGGACATTGTCGTCCTCGCTCAGCTGGAGATTGGCAGACGTCAGGACGGGTTCGGGATCCTTGTCGAAGACTTCCTCGACGAAATAGTCGAAAGTACCGCTGTCGGTGCCCGGGCTGAAGCGCTGAATCGGCTCGGCGGGCCAATCTGCATTGACGTCCGCCCACGTTTCCGCAGTGGAGAAGATCAGAGCCAGTTCCGCCATGGATACATTGGTGAGAAAATCGTTTTCCTGGCTGACCACGACGGCCAGGGCATCCGTGCCGACACGCAGTTCTAGCGGTTCCCGGTCAATGCTGCGACAACTTTCCACTTCCTGGTCCTTGATGGGCCGGGAAGCGTTGGAGACATCCGTTTCGCCAGCCACGCAGAAGCGCTCGAAGCCAGCTCCGCTGCCGATACTGGAAATGGTGATGCTGCCGTCATAACCCTCGTCCACGAATCGTTCGGCCATGCGTTCGACCAAAGGATAGACGGTCGAACTGCCTGCAATGACGATGTCACCCGCAACAGCCATCGGATCCACCATGGGCAGGCCAGCAGGCCCCATCTCCGTCACCGTGGCTTCTGCGACCATGGGTGTTTCGGCTTCTATGGCCGCCGGGGAGGATGACCGGCAGGCTGCCAGTGCCAAAGCCAACACAAGGATTGACAGCACATACAATTTTCTCATGGTGTATTACGTCGCTCCTCAATACACAGGGAAATACCCAAAACCACGGCAAGTATAAAGGGCAACCCCATGCGCATTGAGGCAAGATCTGGACAGCATCATAAACAGCTCTTTATGAACGGATCACAGGGACCGGACAGGTCTATGGCCAAGACTTTTACGCAGGTGATGCTGACCAGCTGCCTGGCAAGATCTCCAGGTCACACCTGGCCCGCGGGAACCGATGTGGCTTCCAATGTTCCTTGGCATCTTTGTCTCTGTCACGCTGGGCCACGCCAGCATGGCAAATATTCACACCATCCCAGTCGCCTCTCTGCCGACACGCACAGTGCCATAACGGCCAGGCTCGCCCGCGTATGCATCAGGACAGGGAACACCTGTTGACATGGGTTCAGGGGTAGAGGGACAGGGACCGCGGGTAGAAGCAGGAACGGTATTCCGGAAAGCAGACAACACATGATCGTTGCCGCCAGTTCCCTGTAGCACCGTGATGCCACATTCCGTACCTGCCATGATCACGGCTTTCCCAACCGGGTCTACATTGGGCAACAACCTGATTTTACGGTACAATCAGGTTGTCCAACAGTAGAATTTGTTTCGGGACTGTTGCCCGGTGCAGATACGCTTCCAGTGTGACTAGATCATGACAGCCAAAGTTTCCGGATTGCGCCGCCAGGAGGAAGTAGCAGGCTTCCTGTTTATCCTGCCCAATCTCATTGGTTTCCTGATCTTCCTGGTCTTTCCCATTCTGTCCGCTGTATACCTGACGTTCACGGACTGGGATCTGGGCAGCACCCCCGTCTTCAATGGCCTGGCCAATTTCCGGGCTATGATCAACGACGACATTTTCCGCAAGGCTTTCGGCAATACTTTCTATTACACCTTTGTTGCCGTGCCCACGGGCGTATTCCTGGCATTTTGCCTGGCCCTGGGCGTGAACCGGCCGATGCGGGGCGTATTCGCCTTTCGTCTCATCTACTTTCTGCCCCACGTAACCCTGACCGTAGCGGCCGCCATCGTGTGGGCCTGGATCTACCACCCCGAGTTTGGCATTATCAATTACCTGCTGGGCCGCCTCTTCAACATCGAGGGTCCCAACTGGCTTTTTAACAGCAGGTCGGCCATGCCGGCCCTGATCATCATGAGCAACTGGAAAGGCATCGGCTATGCCATGCTCATCTTCCTGGCCGGCCTGCAGGGCATCCCGCAGGAACTGTACGAGGCGGCCATCATGGATGGCGCCAATGCCTGGTACCGGCTGCTGCGGATTACGATTCCCATGCTGTCCCCTACCACCTTCTTTGTGCTGACCACTTCCTTTATAGGCGCCTTTCAGGGGTTTGACCAGTTTTACATCATGACCCAGGGAGGTCCATCATTTGCCACCACCACGCTGGTATTGCATATCTTCAACAACGGCTTTTCCTATTTCAAGATGGGGTATGCCTCGTCCATGGCATTTGTGCTGTTCCTTTGCATTCTCGTAATCACCCTGGTGCAGTGGACTTCGGCCCGTACCTGGGTGCATGGCTTCACCCAGGATTGAAGGCCAATTCAGGCAGACAAGTACTATCCTGATGAAAGCTGAAGCCACTTCTCCCGACACCCTGGCCGTAACCTCGGCCCAGACCAAACTGGGACTGGGGCGGCAGACACAGCGCCTCCTGGTCGATATCGTGACCTGGATGCTGCTGCTGGTCGGCAGCGTTATCTTCGTGTTGCCCTTTTTCTGGATGGTTTCCAGTTCGTTCAAGACGTTCGGCGAACTGTTTGTGTTTCCGCCCACGTTCATTCCGGAACAGCTGCAGTGGCAAAACTATCTGGAAATCTGGCGCCGCTTGCCGTTCCACCTGTTCTTTCGCAACAGCTTCCTGGTGTCCACCCTGGAAACCACAGGCGTTCTTTTCACCTCCTCCCTGGCGGGGTATGCCTTCGCCCGGCTGCGTTTTCGGTACCGGGACACCATCTTCCTGATCTACCTGTCCACCATGATGGTGCCCTTCGCCGTGCGGATGATCCCGCTGTTCGTGCTTATGCGCACCTTTCAGTGGGTAGACCAGCTGTATGCCCTCATCATTCCCGGCATGTTCAGTGCCTGGGGCACTTTTCTGATGCGCCAGTTCATGCTGACCATCCCGCGGGAACTGGAAGATGCCGGTCTGATCGATGGCGCCGGGTTCTTCCAAATTTACGGTAGAATCATTCTGCCGCTGACGGGGCCGGCCTTGGCCACCTTGGGCATTTTCCACTTCATGGACAGCTGGAACGCTTTCCTCTGGCCCCTGATCATTCTCAGCAGCATGGACAAGAAAACAATCGCCCTGGGCATGGCGGCCTTCCGGGCCATGACTGCCATGAAAACTCCCTGGCACCTGGTCATGGCGGCCTCGGTGGTCAGCGTCCTGCCCATCATGATTATGTTTCTGGCGGGTCAGAAATACTATGTACGGGGTATCGTGACTACCGGTTTGAAAGGATAAAAGGCAGCGCTATGCGTCGATCACTGCATATCTGGATCGGTCTGTTCGTTTTCCTGCTGGCGGCTTGCGGTGGTGCAGGTACCCAGAGTGTGGGCGATGCCGACGCCGTGGATCTCGAAGTGTCTATCGAGAGTGACGGCTGGGCCGTCCATCTGGCGGAAGTACCGGAGAAGCACCTGATTCTGGGCAAGGGCAACATCACCTATCAGGCCGAGAATGACAACACCTACCTGATCGTGTTCATAAACGTGTCCAACACCAGTTCCACGCTCAAGGTCATGGACCGCGATCTGCTGCTGGTCCGGGACGGCAGTGGCACCCAGTACAAGGCCACCAAATCCGCGTTGCAGGTCGCCTATCTCGAGCAGGACGGCAGCAAGGACGGGTATACCGTCGTCCTGGACAGTCCGCTGCAACCCGGCAAGAATCGGCTGGGGGTCGTCACCTTCGAGATTCCGGACGCGGCGGCCGATCTGGTACTGACCTTCAAGGATACGGATCTGGCCTTGCCCCTGGGCTTCTAGGTGGCTCGGTACCGCCCACGTTGAGTCAATCAAGTTGGGCTGCAAACAGGTTTTTTCAACCAATAATGTCAAGGAGGCATTATGGCACACAAGGATAGGTTCAATCTGAGTCGCAGACAGTTCCTGCACGTAGGGGCCGCAGTTTCCGGGCTGGCCTTGGCTGCCTGTGTCGCACCCACGCCCGCCGCGCCGGCAGCGGAGGAACCCGCAGCACCCGTAGATTCGGACATGGCCCAGCGCTGGCTGACGGGGCTGGCTGACCGTGACGCATCGGGTGATTTCAAGATTATGAGCTGGGAAGACGAAGGCGAAATTCGCAAGTTCCTGCTCCATATCGACGAATTCTTCTCCACTTTCTATCCGGGCATCGAGCCTGAGGTGGAATGGGGTGTCCCGTGGGGTGAATACTGGACCAAGCTGCCCACGCTGATGGCGGCGGGCACACCGCCCGACATGGCATGGCAGCATCAATCGCGCGGACAGGTATTCCCGGCCAAGGGCTGGTCTGTGGACCTGACCGACTACATCGCAGCGTATCCTCCCGATGGCTGGCCGGATGACTGGTGGGAAGCCTCTGTCAACACCATGAGCTGGAATGGCACGGTCTATGCCCTGCCCTATGACTGGGCAACCATTGGCATCTATGCCAACAGGGAACTGCTGGACGAACAGGTCGGTGGCTATCCGGTGGATTCGGACTGGACATGGGAAGATTTCGCCGAAACCGCCATCGCCGTAACCTCGGTGGACGCCGATGGGCTACCCGTCTGGGGTGCCAATATCAGCCCCGGCGCCAGCACGATCTGGAACATTGCGCAGGCCTACGGCGGCGAGTATTTCAGCGACGATCACTCGTCAGCCAGTTTCACCAATGACGGCGTAGTGACCGCAGCCCAGCTGCTTTGGGATCTGCGCTGGAAGCACGGGGCCATGCCCACGCCGGAGGACACCCAGTCCATGGGGCTGACAAGCGAGTTCGCGTTCGCTTCCGGCCGGGTAGCCATGCACCGGGCTCTGAACGACACCGCTTTCCGCATGGACGAGGCCATTGAGGGTGCGTTCCCTTGGGGTGTCTACGCCTGGCCGCGCGGACCAGAAGGCCGAGTGTCGTTCGCCGGCAATTCCGGCTGGTTTGTCCCGACAGGTTCGCGCTATCCGGACATGGCCTATGAGCTCATTCGCTATGGCCTGTCCAATCCGGATCTGTTGCCGACGACGGGGGTCATGGGCAGCATGATCGTGGCCCGCAAATCCTTCTGGGAATGGGGACTGCCGCAAGGTGAGACAGCTGAGCAGATTCCCAACTTCAAGAATGTTTTCGTAGACATTCCGGCCGAGAATCAGAAAACATTCCCGTACTGGCCCGGCTATCAGGAATGGGACGCCGTCTGGAGAAAGTGGATGGATCCCATTTTTGTGGAAGGACAGGAAGGCCTGCTGGAAGCCTTGCAGGGTCTTGAAGACGAAACCAACGAGTTCCTGGCTGCGGAAATGGCAGCGGGTGCCTGACAGCCTGACGTAACGCAAACCTGGGGGGTGGATAGACCGTTGGATCTGCCACCCCCTAAATACATTGCCTGGACAATTGCCGATCCGAATCGCTTGGGTGTGTCCCATACTGCAGGGTCGCAACGACTTGTCTGCCATCATCCCCATTGCACAAATGGCGTCCGCTCCGGCGCTTCTGTCCGCTGAGGCTACATCTTGGGGTGGCCTGTGAAGCGGGAAATGTATGCACTCGTATATAAGCCCCATGCTCAGACAGGTTGACAACCGCTCGCTTCTGCAAAGCCTGGCGCTGGGTTCAGTGGCCAATCTCCTGGCCCTGACCTCCATTATCGGCATACTGTATGCCGGCTTTATGGTCGTAGCCGTTTTCTACGATCTCGTGGATATGCTGGCACGGGCCGAGGCAACGGGTACCCCAGCCTCGGATCAGCCCTTCCTGCACTTGCTGTGGCTGAGTCTGGTCACTACAGGCCGAAACGGTTGGCAAGGCCTTGTAGGTGCCCGCTTTGCCTATGTGGCTTTTGCGTTCCTGGGACTTTTTGCGGCCGCCGGCTGGTTCTTCGGCGGGTATGCACCAGGATCACGACGCTGGTGGTTCAGTTTTGCCGGCATGACTGCCGTCATCGCTCTCACCGGCGTGGCGTGGGCCGTGTTGCAACGGGATCAGATACTGCTCTGGATTGCCGAATCCCCGGAGCTGTACCGCTGGCGCAACCTGCTGCAACGTTCGTTGCTGACCGATGTTTCCGTGATCTTCATATTCAGTCTGTTGATATCCATCCCGATCTGGATGAGCTGGCGCTGGTGGTTTGAACAGATCGCGCTCCGGCAAAAACGTACCGCACCGGTCACACAATCCCTCCCTTCAGCCTTGGCTGAGCACAGGGCCGGACGGCAACCGGGACCGCGCCCGTCACCACCCCGGGAAGACCCCTACATACAGTTGCTCCTGTCCCGTTCTTTCCTCATGCCCGCCATTATCCTTTTCGGATTTCTGGTTGTGGTTGTCGGTGTTGTCAACACCCAATACAAGACCTCAACCCTGCGCCTCACGCATGAAGCCTTTGTGCTGTCGTCCGAAAATCCCGGCCATGCCGTAGATCTGGCCATTGCGGCCGATGCCCGCAAGATCCGGATTGTCAACATCAATGGCCAGGGTTCTGTATCTGTTGCGCTCCTCGCCACCGATCCCGCTGCCTCCGTGGTCGCCAAAGTGTCGGACTGGACGTTCCAGCGACGTTCCAGACAGGAATACTACTATCAGGAGATCTCCCTGTCACCAGTCCGTGAAGGAGAGTACCAGCTGTCCTTTCAGCAACACGAAGGATGGGGCTGGTATGAATATATGTTGAGCCAGGGTTCTACCCAGGACAGCACCGCCCTCTCGGTCATTCTGGGCATTGCCCTGGCCGGCGCTGTCTTGCTGGGAGGGATTCTGCTGGTGAGCGCTGTGCTGGCCCTGAAACGCAGATAGCGCGGGCCAAGGTGCAAGCAGGGTTCTGCGGGCGTGGTGCCCTGACCGGTTTGCTGGTTACCCCGGCGACAGACAGTGACAAAACAAGTCCAAGCAACTGTAGCACGACCCGGTTGCGTCTATCTCCCGTACCTTGGTCCGGGGTACAGGAGATGGGCAAAACCCGGTTCAGCCGGTTGTCACTTCGGGGCTTTCGAGCGTGAGAGCATCAGGGCCAAACAACACCGGATAATAGTCACGGTTCTCCCGGGATACCGTATCCGCGTCCATATAGCAGGCGCTGAAGGCCCGGCGCGCGATATCGGTGGAGTTCACCCCTGAACGGTGGGGCAGATGGTTGTGCAGCAACACCGCCTCGCCGGCTGCCAGTGCAAGGGGCACAGGTTCCGTTTCCTTGACCAGCTGGTCTGCCTGTTCCTCGGTCAAAAAGCCTGAACCGTGTTCGGGATTGATCAATGTATGATGGCGTCCCGGCGTCACCCACATGCAGCCGTTGTCTACCGTAGCCGGATCCAGCGCCGTCCAGATGGTAATCAGGGGATCCCGGTCTAGCGCTGTCCACCGGTCCTGGTGCCACACCAGGTCAGTGCCTTCCCGTGCCGGCTTGTTCATGAACATGGCGCGATAGGACGCCACCCGCTTGCCCAAACCATACGCACGAGTGCAAATGTGTCGGAACAGCGGCCGCTGCATGAGCAACAGGAACTGGGCATCGTATTCCAGGTCCTGAATCTTCCGGTAGGCCAAGGTTGCCAGTTTATGGCCATTGGTCTGCGGTCCCGGATTGTCCGATACCCCCGGAATGGAATCCAGTTGCATCAGCATGCGGCTGTAATCCACGTTGGCAGTCCCCATCATGATATCGTCGATCCGCTGCTGTATGGCGGCCAGTTCCTGTACGTCCAGCACCTGTCCCAGGCGAATATAGCCGTCAGTCTTGAACCGTGACCACTCAGCATCAGTCAGTGCTTCACGCATGCAGTTCTCTCCTTGAACATCAGCCTGCAGGGATTTGATTGCCTGTTCCCTATTGTAGCCTGCCCGGACCCCGGAAACAAGTGAGGGTCTAACAGCCATCCAATCCGCGTGACTGTGCGCCGGCGTTTGTGCTGTCATGCAGGGCTGGCAACTGGTGCCCGGGCGTCGGCGAATAGCGACAAAGGCCAGGAACCGGAACGCTGGCGGGCCTCAAGGGCTGTGGACAAACTCGAAACGAAGGAATAACTGGTCTCTATCGCTTATATCAAGAACACAAGTAATTGGGAAAATGTACGGTAGAAATACCATCAATAAATATTTCGATTTGATCAACAATCCCTAGGGCAAACTCGCCACGACGACATGCACGGGATTGGTTGGCCTGGCCGTATAGTGCGTCCGGACGCGTAGCACACGGCGTGGTTTTTCACCTTATCCGGTGCAGCAGACAAAGTTTGCCAACAGTCCCTGCGCGGGTCTACCTGTGTGACGTCAGTCCGACGTTGAGGTTTCCGGTACCGCGGGCAGAAGGGCCTGCAGGGCAGCGTAGGACTCTGCTGGCGGTTCACCCAGCTGACGGATGGCCGCCAGGAAAGCTACGACGTCGGGGATCGTGTCCAGAGCCAAGGCCGGGAGCTGGGCCTGCAACGCGGCGATATGTTGCTCGAGCCGTGCGGTGACATCCGAGGGCAGCTCGCTTAAGGCCAAGACCTGGCGTAGCGAGTCCAGGCACTCGGCCGCTCTTTGCTGCTCGGCTACCCTCCCTGCTTGCGCCAGCTGGGCTTCGGCCTGCATCCGACGTTCACTTCCTGCTGTGCCGCTTCGGCCTGCATGTGGCGTTCTGCTTCCTGCTGGCGTGCCACTTCGGCCGCCTGCTGGGCCGCTTCCTGCTCTGCACTCGTGAAATACCACCGCCGTGCGACCGGATGCCACAGCCGCAAGGCCCCCGTCGCCCAGTCCAGACCCCACTCCGTCTTCAGCACGGTGCTCCATCCCACCCGCGCCGCCCGCACCTCGTCTTCCGGCAACGGGATGGGCACATAACGCTCCCCGACCAGACGCCAGCCCTGTAGCGGGGCCGCCAGGTATGCGTCGTGCGGATCGTACTGCCAGTACTCGGCTATGCCCATCTGCGCATACCGGCGCCACTTGAGGCCACTGTCCACCGCGTGCGTCAAGGGCGAGGCCATCTCCATCACCAGGTCCGGTACCTTGTCATGCACCCAGGGCGCATAGCCCTGATCCGGGGGCACCTTGCACCTCAAAGGCCAGGAGCACGTCGGGCGCTATGTAGGCCGTGCGCTTGGCCGGATCGTAGTACAGCACACAGTCGCCGCGGACGGTCCCCGTGCGGTCCAGCGTCTTCATATGTCGTTGCAGGTCAAGGACGGCCGCGACAATGGCGTCGTACTGGACTTGGGTCTCAGCCATGGGTTCATCGTCATCGGAAGGATAGAAGTCGTCAACGTCCGCGGGGGGGTGTCAGCACCGCCGACGACGGGTAGGTCTGCAGCACCATGGAACCACCTCCTTGGTCCCTAGTATAGTGCCTGTATAGCACCTGCAGCCCTGGGGATGGGCACGGGAGGCCTCTGGACCACCAGGGTATTCGCGGGCGGACTCGTACCCGCACACCCCAGGGCGTACGGTGGAGCACCGTTGCGGGCGTGGGGTATCAAGGAGTGTTGGCACGACCCTCGGCACTTCGTCGCCCGATGAGCGGCTACGCGATGTCAGCCGGGTGGACGGCACCTTTCATCAAGGTGCACCAGCATGCCACCAGGGTCTCCCGCGAGGACCTCTCTGCAGTGGTCCAGGCCATAGGCTGCAGTCGGGGATTGAGCAATTCAGAAAATATCCGGCGGCAACGGGATACCATCAACAGGCATTGCCAGTTTGTCCACAGGCCCTAGCCCTTGACCCCCGTGATGACGATCCCCTGGATGAAATAGCGCTGTGCCACGAAAAAGATGACGATGGTCGGCGTGACGGCCATAAGCGCAGCGGCCATCATGTCCTGCATGTTGGAGCGCATATAACCTTCAAACAGGCGCAGCCCCAGCGCGATCGTGTAGTTCTCCACCTGCTGCAAGTATACCAGTGGATGCAGGAAGTCATTCCAGGTGAAAGTGAACTGGTAGATAGCCGACACGCCCAGGACAGGCAGGCTCAAGGGCATGTGAATGCGCCCGTAGATGCCCAGATAACCGCAGCCGTCGATCTTGGCGGCATCATCCATTTCCCGGGGTATCGTCATGAAGAACTGCCGCATCAGGAAGACGTGGAAGGGAGGGGCAAACCAGTTCGGGACAATCAGGGGCAGAAAGGAGTTGATCCACCCCAGTTCCACGAAAAGCAGATACGTGGGGATCAGACGGATGTGTTCCGGCAGCATCATCGTAGACAGCACCACGATGAACAACACGTTTCGCAACGGAAACTGCAGGCGGGCGAAACCAAACCCTACCAGCGAGGCGGACAGGATCACCCCCAGCGAACTCATCACCGATATGGTGGCACTGTTCACGAACCACTGGGAAAAGGGAAAGGGGCCTACAAAAGGGGAACGGAAGTTGGTGAAGTGAAAGGAATCGGGCCACCACTGGGGGGGGTACAGATTGACCTGGTAGGCAGGCATGACGGCTGTACGAATCATCCAGTAAAACGGGATCGCGAATATGATCGCGCCCCACAGAACCACCAGATACAGCAACGTGCGTTGCAGGACGCGGTCCCACTGCACCGTTTTCTTGTGTGTCAGGGTGATGGTGGAAGGAGAACCGGTAGTAGCCATGGCCGGACGGGGGTGCTTATCGCTCGTACTGGACCCAGGAGCTGGCGCTCCGAATCGCGAACATGACGAAGATCAGGATCGCCAGGAACAGGGCCCAGGCCTGGGCCGAAGCATAGCCAAACAGAAACTGGCTGAAGCCGGTGTTGTAGAGATGCAGGACCATGGTAAGCGTGGCATTGTTCGGTCCCCCCTGCGTCATGATCAGAACCTGTGTAAACACTTGCCAGGAGGCAATGATGTTCAGCACGACGTTGAACAGGATCGTAGGCGTCAGCATGGGCAGGGTAATCGTGAAGAAACTGCGAATGGGTCCCGCACCGTCAATGGTCACCGCCTCGTACAGAGCAGTCGGAATACCCCGCAGGCCCGCCAGAAAAATGAGCATGGCTCCTCCGGATCCCCACAGGGCCATGATAATGACCGAGGGCATGGCCCATTCCTGGCTGAAGATCCAGCGGGGTCCCGTGATGTTGAAGACACGATCCAGGATGGCGTTCAACAGGCCAATATCCGGCTGGTAAATCCACTTGAACAGAATCGCCACGGCCGCACCGGCCACGACCGAGGGCAAGTAGTAGATCGTGCGCCAAACGCTCTGGCCCCGGATGTTCTGGTTCAGCAATACGGCAATCAGCAGCGCCAGCGTGGTGCTGAGAGGCACCATGGCGAAGGCGTAGTAGGCGGTGTTGAGCATGGCCTTGTGGACCAGGGTGTCCCGCATCAGACCCTTGTACCACTGGCCGCCCACGAATTCCCAGAGGCCCAGCAAGTCGGTACGGAAAAAGGAAAAGTACAGCGAGGCCAGCATGGGACCGGCCGTGAAAATTACAAAGCCGAGAATCCAGGGTGTAATGAACGCGTACCCGACCAAAGCTTCCCGTACCACGGGACGCAGAACGCGGTGCCGAGTCTCCGACCCCAAGGCCGGATTTTGCTCCAGGGTAGTCACATGAATGTCCTTGCCAGCACAGAGCGCGACGGGTGCATCAGGAGGGACGGTAGCGTCCCGGCGTCATCCCGCCCTTACGGATGTCGCGAGGGCGGGATGAAAGGCAGTTCTGTAGCGCAACGGCTAGCTGGCGGCCGCGTCCATGGCGGCACCCAGATCCTCAATGGCGATCTCACCATGGTTGAATTGGGTGGCAATTTCGGCATGGCGGCAGATCAGGTCTACCGGTGCTTCACCCAGCAACATCACCTGATCGAAGGCAGGTTTCAGGATCTGGGACTTGCACACGAAGTCCTCGGCAAACATCTCCTCCGGTCCCCCCAGCGAATCGGCGATGGTCACTGTGAACACATCGATGTCGATGTCGCCAAAACGTTCATCCCGTTCAATCAGGGCCGAATGGAACTCGGGCAAGACACTGATGCGCGAGGGCTGTTTGGTGCCCCACTTGGCGTACAGCTTGCCGTACAGGGGGCTGGTCAGCCACTTCAGCAGTTCCCAGGACTCGTCCGGAGCTTCGGTCTTGTTCCAGATCATGGTGCCATCCACGGACTGGTGGGTCGTGATTTCACGCGGGCCCGCCGGCAGGGGGGCCACATCCCAGCGGAAGGTGGCATTGGTCATGGTTTGGCCCAGACTCCAGGGCCCCATCTCCATCATGGCAATACGCTGGCTCTCAAAGAGCTGGTTCACACCCATGCCAATGTCGGAACCATAGGCAAACACGTTGGAGTCCCAAATAATGCTCCGCATCCATTCCAGGGCTTCAATGGCTTCCGGCTCGCAGAGACCACAAATGCGGTTGTCGTCCGGATCGACCATGTTGGCACCAAAACCCCGAATCCAGTACTGACTCAGCCAATTGGAATTCAGGCCGTAGTTGGAGGTAGCCCAGGTAATGGGCTGATCACGCGAGACGAAGTTGCCCCCGATGGCTTCGTAGTCCGCGACATCCCAGGCGCCCCACTCGTGCGGGGGCGTATTCACCCCGGCGGCCTCGAACATGTCGATGTTGTAGTACAGGGCCATGGTGCCGGTGAAGCGCGGCATCAGATGGATGTTGCCTTCCTGATCTTTCCAGGGATCGAACTGGCCGTCGTAATAGTCATCCAAGTCGACCTC
The DNA here is from genome assembly GCA_965200385.1 of Caldilineaceae bacterium. Lineage (GTDB taxonomy): Bacteria > Chloroflexota > Anaerolineae > Caldilineales > Caldilineaceae > Bin34. The sequence continues at coordinate 889,530 of OZ241342.1, read as the reverse complement.
GTCCGCATCCTGATCGATATAGGGCTGGAGATTCAGGGTCTCGCCCTTTTGCAGGAAGAACGTCGAACTCCAGCAACAGAACTCGATCAGGTCGGGGGCGTCACCGGCCACCATCTGGGCCAATACACCCTCGCGCAGATTCACACCACCCGGCTGGGGCAGGAATTCCACTTCGATATTGGGATTGACTTCACGGAACTGGGGATAAAATTCGCTCCAGAGCTCCTGGACGCCTTCCGCTTCCTGCAGCTCACGGGATTGGTAGCGCAGGTGGGTGACTGCCATATCCGCCGGGCCTGCTGCAGGTTCAGGGGACGAAGCGGGCAAACAGGCGGCCAAGGCCAGCCCGGTACCTGTCAGCACCGACGTCCGCAGAAAACTTCTTCGACTAATCTGACGCATGGGATCCCTCCATAAACTGGGTAGACGGCAACTGCTCTCGATAGTCGGAGCAGGCCAACTGGTAGGCAATGGGTAATACCAAGGGCATTTTACATCTGTCGGGGCGGGAAACCCAAACTTGCCTCTGCATGGCAAAACCTGTTCCCGGAACGTGTCGTCTGGCCAGGCTACAGGGGTTGCCAGCTGGGAAACACCTCACTGATATCCTCCGTATTACGATGCTGGAAGGCGGTACCAAGATGTTTCAGGTTAGTGGCTGCATTCCGGTCCCGGTTATGACGGCGGTGGCAATACCGGCAAGTCCAGGTTCTGGTCGCTTCGGACACGTTGGACAGTTTTTTGCAGGCAGAACAAAGGCGGGTGGACGGGAAACGATCGTTGGCCAATATGACGCGCTTCCGGGGAAAACGATCCATATAGGCGTTGTAGAGAAGTCCCCGGAGATAGTCATACCATTCGTCGCTGGCCTTCTCCAGGCTGCCTGGCATGAGATCCTCAAACACCAGGATGTCGAAGTGTTGCAGCTGCTGTACCAGCCAGTCCTCCAGATCCCGGTCCACCTCAGGACAGGGAATCCGGCGCCCCTGGCTGGTCACGAACAGTGTTGTGTCCGAATGGACGAAGTCAAAGCCTTCAATGCGTGGTGGCATCACAAGTTTCCGGTTCCGTCTCAGTCGACCTGGATACCCAAGTCATCACAGATCGCGGTCATATACGCCAGAGACAGCTTCATTTCGTGATCAAAAGCTGCGGTGGCCACGCCGTCATGGCTGCGTGACGTGCCGGGCACGTCTTCCAGCTCAATGGAGATCACGCCGTCAAAGCCAATATCCTGCAGGGCAGCCATGACGGCTGTCCAGTCGATCTTGCCCTTGCCGGGACGCCAATGGGCATTGGTCTGCCCGTCGTTGTCGGAGAAGTGGGCATGAAACAGGCGAGCCCCCAATTCATACACCACCTGCTCCGAGATTTCCCCGGCAGGAAACAGATGGCTCGGATCGAAGTTCATACCCAGACTGGGGGACTTGACGTGGTCCACCAGCCGCATCATGGAAGCGGCGTTGCGCACCCACCGGTAGGGATGGGGTTCCAGGGCGTAGCGTACCCCCGCACTGTCACAGATGGCGCAGCAGCGTGCAGTAACTTCCACGTAGTCATTCCAGTTCGCTTCCCAGTCATATCCCGGCGGCAGCTCAGCGCCCCACTGCTGGGCCACCGGCTTTTCCATGATCCGGGGCAGTCGCAGGTCAAAAGCGTTCGGCGATACGGTATTCACCATCCGGGTACCCAATTCCAGCGCGACGTCCACCATCTCCCGGAAGTGGGTCACGGCCGCGTCACGCACCGCGGAGTCAGGGCTCGCCATGCCCTGCGGCGTAGAGACGAACTCCGACAGCTCGAGGCCCAGATCGTCCATCAGGACTTTCAGGTGACGGATAGTGGCCGGTGTGTAGTACGACTTCAGGACATCCTGCCGCCAGGCAATCAACTCGGCTGCCTTGTACCCCAAGGCGGCGATACGCCGCAATGCATCATCATAGGGTGGATGCCACTGAAAAGGCCAGACGCTTGCACCGAATTTCATAGCGTGTACTCCTGTACAGATGGAGATCAGAGCGGAAAAGGAAGATGGCAACCCGCAACCGTTAGGGTTGTACCATACGTTATCGCATGGCAAAGAACTGAATCTCTTCAGGGAAAGCGGTATGTCCCCGGTCATCCCGGCCACACGGGAAACTTTGCTGCCGGCAAAGCCCAAACCGGTCCGCACAGGGGAGACCATACACCCTCCGGACAGCAGGAGCTGGTCGGTGCTGTCATCAAGCCGGGCAGAATGGCAGATGGCCCCACACAGCCTGTGCAGTCAACACCCCCTGTAACTTCGCCAGCAGGGGAAAGGTTGGATCACAGTTATACTCATGGCGGGGATCCACCCCGCCAGCACACGCAAGGGAACAGGTTGGAACATGGCAGACTTTCAGGCGCTCAGGCAGTTTTTTGACCAGCATCATGCCGCCATGGTGCAGTCCATCCAGGCACTCGTAGAGTTGGAAACTCCCAGTACGGATCATGACCGCCTGAACCAGTGTGCCCATTTCCTGGAGGAGAAATTCCGCGTTTTCCCGGTCACGACGACAAGGATGGAAAATGTGAACGCCGGGGATCACCTGCGGGTCCGCTGGGATCCACCCCAGGCACAACAGGCCCCGGTACTGGTGCTCACGCACTTTGATACCGTTTGGCCTGTCGGCCGCCTGGCGACCCATCCTTTCCGTATTGACGGGAACAGGGCGTACGGTCCCGGCATTTTCGATATGAAGACCAGTATCGTCATGATGGAGTATTGCTTTCATGCCTTCAGACACCTGCAGCTGGAACCCGTCCGCCCCATCACCCTGCTGGCTACCTCGGACGAAGAGATCGGCAGCCGCTCCTCACAGGCCCTGATCGAAGCCGAGGCGTCCCGGTCTGCCTTCGTGCTGGTGCTGGAGCCCCCTTTGCCGGGAGGCGTTCTCAAGACGGCCCGCAAGGGCAGCCAGGCCCTGACCCTGACCATCCGCGGCATTCCGGCCCATGCGGGAATCGAAATCGAAAAGGGGGTCAGTGCCATAGAGGAAGCGGCCCACCAAATTCTGGCCCTGCAGGGCATGACCAATCCCGCAACGGGCATCACCGTCAATGCCGGTGTGGTCAAAGGGGGCACGGCATCCAATGTGGTAGCGGATCGGGCGGAAATCCACATTGATCTGAGAGGCTGGACACAAGTCGAGCTGCAGCGCACAGCCGCGGCCATTCAGGCACTGCGTCCTGTCCTGCAGGGCACGACGCTGGAGGTGTCAATGCCGCGAGCCCGGCCGCCCCTGGAAACGAGCAGCACCCGGGACATCTTTGGCGCAGCCTGGAAACTGGCATCAACCCTGGATATGGACCTGCAATCGGATCGCACCGGAGGCGGCAGTGACGGCAATCTGACGGGCGCTCTGGGCATCCCCACCCTGGATGGCCTGGGGGTGCCCGGTGCGGGTGCCCACGCGGATCATGAGCACATCGAGCTGGATCAGCTGGCTGAGCGCTCGTTGCTGGTTGCGGCCCTGCTGCTGGACTTGTCGTTACCTTCCGAGGCTTGACTGAAAGCCTTGTCGTGGGCTTCTTGCAAGGCCCGGCTTTCGAGTTGCGCGTAAATCCGGGTAGTCTGCGGACTGGAGTGCCCCAGGGCTGTTTGCGTGATGGCCAGATCGTGCGTGGCCTGGTAGATACGGGTGCCGAAGTAATGCCGCAAGGCGTGGGGTGTGATACCCCGTTCCTCCAGGCGTGCGGCGAAGGCCAGGTCCTTGATGACATTCTGTACGCTTTCCGTGGAAAGGGGCAGCACCTTGTTGCCTATCCGGCGATCATGTCGGGCAAAGACAGGCAATTCACCTACGGCTGCCGTATGGGCCCGATCCGAGGCCCGGCGCTGCTCCAGGTAGTACTGGGTTGACTCCCACGCCGCATCGCTGAACAGTACCTTGCGCACGCGGTTGCCCTTGCCGGTGACCCACACGGAGCGTTCGTGCGGATCCAGTTCCCTGCGTTTCAGTTTCACCATTTCCCCGACACGCATGCCGGTCGACAGCAGGGTTTCGATCATGGCGATATTGCGCAGTTTGGCCAGCCGGTCCCGATCGGTCTGGTGCTTGAGTTCCACGGCCCGCGCCACTGCAACCAGGGCTGCCAGCTCGTGTTCCTGGGGTGGATGGGGGATCAGGTCGGGTGGTCGCTGATTGGCCCGCAAACGGCGCATGCCGTCCTCCAGCCGGGCCAATTCCCGGGCGGACAGGGGCAGCCAGTCCCGGATCTGCAGAAAACGCACAAAACTCATGATCGCAGTCATGTACGTCAGCAATGTCCGCTTGTGCACGGCCTTGTGCATAAGCAGCCAAGTGGCCAGGTTCAGCAGGAGATCCACACTGATCTCGGCCACTGCCAGCCCACGACCATCCAAATCCTGGTCCGTCAGGTACGCCAGCAAATGGTTGAGTGCGGTACGGTAGGTCCGGCGCGTATACCCGCTGCCGGTGCCTGCATCCAGCAGAAAATGGTCGATGGCTTCTCCAAGTGTCATACATCAATTATAGTGCAGAGCCAGCCGGTACAGACGGCTATGGACACAGGGTTAGTGCACCGGGATTTATTCTCATGGTCTGGCTTGGGTCAGCGAACGTGTGCTGTACCGAATTACAGAGGCACCGCGCATTCTCCCCGTCAGGCTGGAATGGCCACCGGTTCTGTCTCCGGATCCGGCCTGCAGGACGGCCATTTGGCTTCCGGTCACAACAGGATAAATTCCCTGACGTGCATGTATGATAGAATGCCTGCGGATCATCCAGGATCCACACTTCTGCCGCTGATAGCCAATACGCAACTTTGAGGAACTCGGAATGAGCATGAAAAAACGCATCACGGATGCCTTCTCTGCTCGACGCCAGTCGGATGAGGTGGACAATGAGAGTTCCGCCCGTACGGAGGAAGTGCAGGACATGGTGTCCCCGAGTGACACAGCCGATCTGGCCAATCCGAATCAGGCGGAACATTATGGCGTAGGCATCGAATCCATGCTGCCGCAAAATGCAGACCGCTACTGGCGGGTACGTCTGGTCCGTCATCTCACGCCGGAGGAAAACCAGGGACGGCATCATCTCTTCATCCGTGTAATGTTTGCCAACGATCAGGCAGAAGAAGCACCGATTCTGATTGAATGGGACAACGGCCAGCAGGAACTGGTATATTCGCGGGACCAGCGGGAACCCTACCAGGCAATTGCCATGTTTACCTGGCAGACCTGCCGGGTGCAAATGCGGGACGCGCCCAGCGAAGCGGTTACGGGCCTGACCGCCAACCATCCGGATGAATTGAATGAAGATGGTTCCCGCAGCGGCAATACCCTGTTTCACCATTCCTTTGAAATCGAATTTGAAGAGGTTGCGGTCCCGCAGCACAACAGCCAGATCCACGGCCGGGTCGTCAACGGCACGGATCTGCTCTTGCAGCTATTGTCAGACAATACGGTGCTGGGTGAAGGCGCCATACCCGACAGTGGCGAATTCCGGTTCAATGCAGTGCCTACCGGCGCCTATGTGGTGCAAGTCACTGATCCGGAGTCCGGCACGGTGCGGTCGCAATCCCGGGTCCTGAACCTGGACGGCACCAACTCCGAGGAAGTGGTGCTGGAGGTGATTGACACTGCAGCACAGGCGGCACAATCCCCGGCATCAGGTGTCTTGCCAATCACACAGTCGCCTGATACACCAACCCCTAATCCAGTTGAGTCTCCCGGATCCACAACCCCAAGCCAACAAACAATGGATGGGGAGATGCAGGCTGCAACCGTGCCTGCACCACCAGTACAAACCATAGAACACTACATACTGTTCGGGCCACGCGACCATTTTGCGACCAGGGTGTATTTGCCGCTACTGTTGAACCAGCTCATGGAAGCGAACGTGACGTTCGGTTTCAATCCCCAAGAAGCGGTGCATGCCAAACGTGTCACCATCCTGGCCAGTCCCGACGTGCTACCCAGTACCCTGGACCAGGAACTGCAGCAACAGGGCATTATCGTACAGCGCGTGCATGGTGATCTGGCGCAGATCAAGACCGCGATTGGCCTTGATTGACAGTTGAAAAGAAAGCGGAGCTTCCGGCTCTGACGTGTTGTCTGTGGCTTTTGACTGGGGACTATATACGTACTCACACCAGGCCCGCAGGCCACGGTGCTTTCCAGGATACATTTTTAGGTTTCACAGACCAACTAACGTTGCAATCTCCACCTGCAGTTGCGCCGTCCCCGAACGCCATGTTCTTACTTAACCATTTAGCCCGTATGTTTAAAGCCGCGTTTACATCGGCGTTCTTCTCTACACCGCACTCTTGGCAGTGGTAAACAGACTGGGACTTGCGGTTAGCCTTGCGTATTACCCCACAGTTATGACAACGCTGTGACGTGTACTTGGGGTCTATCTTTGCTGTATACGTTTTGTAACGCATATACCGTTCCCATCGACCCCACCCGCTGCGTAAAATAGCACGATTCAATCCGCTCTTCTGCGCCACATTCTTGCCGGGTTTGTCCTTGGAGCCACGGGCGCTCCGGGTCATACCCTGAATGTTCAGGTCTTCAAAGATGACTAGATCATGTATATCAGCGATGGTGCGGCTAGTCTGGTGGCACCAAGCCTTGATGACATTGGCTATCTCCCTATATCTGCTCGATGCGTAGCTGGGTATGTTGCCAGCCGTTGCTTTTGAACTGTTGGCGGGCTAACTTCTTCTGTAACCTACGCAGTTTGGCAGCACGCATACATAGCCCCGGCAATTCATACATAACATCAGTACTGCGCGCCACCTGCCCTACGTGCCGGTCCATACCTACAGGCTTAACAGGGTTGTCTGGCCTGGCAGGGCGCTGTGCAGGCACTTCATACAAGATGGATACATACCAGGTACCGGCTTCATACTTGAACGTAGCCGGTTTGGGTTTGCAGCCAGCGTAAGGGTTCTTGCCTGTTAGCTTGACCCACCCCATCTTGGGGATGTAGATTTTCTTGCCCTTGATCTTGATATTGTCGGGCACAGTAAACCTTGGGGTGTCCTTGAATTTCCGCTTCCAGCCGGGACGCCCTGCCCCATCCAAGAACCGCTTATAGGCTTCGGCTAGGTGTTTCACGGTATAGCGCACAGTGTTTCGCTGGCAACTCACCCAACCAGGGTAACGCCTGCTTAGCTTGTACGTACAGCTTGCACAGGGCGAAGAACGTAACCGATGGTTTATCGGCTTCACCGGCCTTGTACTCTTGTCACTGCTTTTCACAGCTTGCCAATACTTCATTCCACACCTTGCGGCAGGCCCCTGTGGTGCGCATCATTTTGTCATGTTTGGCTTTGGACCCCGGTCGCACCCGTAAGGTAACGCCCCGGTGCACCATAAATCTCTTCCATGTTCATACCCTATCTTAGCTTACCCGTGACTACCTACACTGTGCGGTGTGAGTACGTATATAGCCCCCGTACCTTTCAACTCTTGGTGTGCATTCGCATGCAACCCCCTTTCCCATCAACCTGAGTCCAGGGGCCTGTCAGGCAAGAGATCAGGACCGGAAGTACAGCCAGCTCAGTTTGCTGGCAACCAGTGGACAGTCACTTTCATTTGTGCCAGAGCGGTTATGGGCAGTTTGTCCTGATCCAGCAACATATTTGCGAGCCGGTACCCTTGCCGATTGGCATCTCCCGTATCCAGAATCAGGTGTACCGTCCACAGATCAGAGCCTTGTGCTTGCACAAGGGTTCTGATGAGGCTGTCGTACCGTCCCTTGAAGCCATCCAGCGACTGCGAACCCACGTGCATTTTCAGCCCCAAAATGCCTTTCACGGGTGCTGCAGGTGCAGGCTCCGGAGCTGGAGCTTTCTCCGGTGCCCGGCTGGGTTCCGGCTTGCCATTGGGGCTGGGTTCCAGCTTGCCATTGGGTACGACGGCTTGGGACCGGGATGAACCGTTTGCCATACCGGTGGGACGGGGCCGTGCCTCATGTTCCGCCAGAATGTCCTCGACACGCCGGATTTCCGACACCAACATGGACATTTCGTCCCGCGCTGCGTGGTATTGCAGGCGCCCCTTGAACACAAACTGGGCATCCGACTTCAGAATGGCTTGATGGCGCTCCCAGGCTTCCGGGAACACCACACCCGACAGGCGGCCATGCATGTCCTCTATGGTAATGAAGGCCATATCGGTGTTTTTCTTGGTCGTATGGCGTCGCAGCTCGACCACCAGGCCACTCACCATCCGCTCCTGAGCATCCAGTTTCCGGGTGATTTCCGCGGTAGTGATCAGGGTCTTCAGGTATTGGGCCAGCCGGCCATGCACCTGGGCAAAGGGATGTTCGCGCAGAAACATGCCCAGCAGATCTTTCTCTTCGTTGAGGAAGGCCACTTCTTCTTCGGACGTTGGTTTTACATCCGGCAAAACAATGGGTTGGCGCGGTATCGCCATGACTTCCTCGCCAAACAGGCTCTCCTGGGGCGCATCTGTATGGTCATGTGACGCGGCTGAGCGCTTCAACATGTCATCCATAAGGTCCAGCAACTGTTTCCGGTTCCCCCACCGGTCCAGGGCCCCCGCCCGGATCAGGTACTCCAGTGCACGACGGCTTACCCCTTTGAGATTGCAGCAATCGCAGAAATCTGCCAGTGACGCAAAGCCCCGGGCGGGCCGTTTGGCGATAATCTCCGTTTCCATCCCGTGGCCCGAGATGTTCTTGATGGCCGCCAGACCGTAACGGATGGCGCTCCCGGGCGGAATGGCAAAATCATATGCCAGCATGGTGTCCTGGGTGCTTTGGCCGTCTGCATCCGCGTCCAGGGTCTGGAGGGAAAAATCTGCCTGGCTGTGGTTCACGTCAGGTGGCAGCACCGCAATGCCCATGCGCCGGCACTGATTCACGATGTTGGTGATCCGGTCGGCATTGTCCCGCTCCACCCACAGCATGGCCTGCATGTATTCCAGCGGATAATGGGCTTTCAGATAGGCTGTCTGTACCACGATCTTGGCATAGTCTGCGGCGTGACTCTTGTTGAAGCCATACCCGGCGAACAATTCAATGTCGGCCCAGATGGCTTCCGCGGTCGCGGTGGGGATATCCCGCTGCCGGCTGCCCTGCAGAAAGATCGCTTTGGATTCCGCAATTTTCTTGCTGTCCTTCTTGCTGATGGCAATGCGCACCAGGTCCGCGTTCGAGGCCGAATAGCCCGCCAGATCGCGCAGAATCGTGATGATTTGTTCCTGGTAGACGATAATGCCGTACGTTTCGGCCAGGATGGGTTCCAGGGCTGGGTGCTTGTACTCGACCGGCTCCTGCTTGTGCATGCGCCGGTTGTAGGTCCCGATGTAATCCATGGGACCGGGCCGGTACAGCGAAATGGCCGCGATGATGTGGACGAATTCCGTGGGTTTCATTTCCCCCAGCGTCTCACGAAAGCCGTCCGATTCCACCTGAAACACACCCATGGTTTCACCACTGGCAATCAGGGTAAAGGCTTGCTGTGTATCTGCGCCTTCATAGGGAATGGTGTCTATATCGAGTTCCACCTGTTTCCGTTCCCGGATCAGGCGGCAGGCGTCACGCATGATGGACAGAAAGCGCAGGCCGAGAAAATCGATTTTCAGCAGACCCAGCGATTCGAGAATGGGAAACTCATACTGGGTAACGTACTTGGTGACTGTATTCTTGCCCAGGCTCAGGGGCGTGTAGTGCCACAAGTCCCTGTCCGCCACAATCACAGCCGCGGGATGGATCGTGGCGTTGCGTGCCACGCCCTCCAGATGCTGTGAATAATCCAGCAACTGATCCAGAACTTCACTTTCCCTGGCGGCCCCTGCCAGCTCGGCATTGTAGTGGGGGCCATCGGAATCCAGCATCGCTTGCAGATTGCCCCCTGAGGAAGGCACCTGCTTGGCCAGACGATCTACTTCCGGCAGGGGCACGTCCAATACGCGGCCGACGTCACGAATGGCGGCCCGCGACTTCATCCGGCCAAAAGAAACAATCTGGGCGACCTGATTGTCTCCGAATTTCCGGAGGGTATAGCGCATGAGGGCTTCACGCTGGTCATCGGGGAAATCCAGATCGAAGTCCGGCATGGTCTGGCGGCCCGGATTCAGGAAGCGCTCAAAGATCAGATCGTATTTGAGCGGATCCAGGCAGGTGATGCCCAACGCATAGGCCACAATGGACCCGGCCCCTGAACCCCGTACATTCCACCAAATGCCTTCGTCCCGGGCGAAGTTACAGATGTCCGCCACGATCAGAAAGTAGACGTCGAAGCCCATATCGGCGATAACGGCGAGTTCCTCTTCCATGCGCTTCTGCACGTCAGCGGTTTCCGCCCGGTCCTGGTATACGCGCCGCAGGCCCTTCTCGGTCAGATAGCGCAAGTATGCGCCATAGCTCGTGAAACCGTCCGGCAAGGGAATATCGGGCAAGTGATAGGTGCCGTCTTCCAGCTCCACGTCACACATCTCGGCAATCAGCAGGGAATTGTTGAAGGCCTGCGGCGTCAGATCGGTCAAGCCCTGGAAGGCCGCTTCCAGCTGTTCGCGGCTGCGCAGGAAAAAGCTGTCCCCCTGCATGCGCATGCGATTGGTGTCACTGAGCTTCTTGCCCATTTGCACACAGCTCAATACGTCCTGAAACGGGCTGTCCGACTGGTTCACATAGTGCACGTCATTGGTGGCCACCAGTTCTACCCGATGGCTCCGGGCCATTTCCAGAAGCTGGCGGTTGATGGTATCGAGTTCCGGGCTATCGTGATCCTGCAACTCGATAAAGAACCGATCCCGGGTGAACACGTCCAGGTACCAGCCCATCCGCTCGTTGGCGTCATCCCGTCGGCCCTTGGACAGCAGGGAGGGAATTTCACCTTGCATGCAACCTGTCGTGCAAATGATGCCGGCAGCATGTTCCTGCAGCAGATCGTGATCGACCCGCGGCCGGTAGTAATGACCCCGGATATGACTTTCCGTAGTCAGCTGCATCAGATTCCGGTAGCCGACGTTGTTCTGGGCCAGCAGAAGCAGGTGGTGATTGGGGCGATCCTTTTGCGGGTCCCGGCCTGCCATGGAGCGTCCCCAGGCGGTCAGATAGGCTTCAACGCCAATGATGGGCTTCACGTTGTGGGTCCGACAGGACCGGAAGAACTCTACGGCACCATGCATGACGCCGTGATCGGTAAGAGCCAGGGCAGGCTGGCCCAAGGCAGCAGCCCGCTGGACCAAGGGGTCAATCCGACTCAGGCCATCCAGCAGGGAATACTCGGAATGGGTATGAAGATGTACGAAAGAATTGGACATGGATTTGCCTGTAATCAAGAAAATCGGGGGTGTGCCAGGTCAGGGGCTGACCGAATGGTCCTGCGCCATCTGCATGGCCAGCAGGTACAACCCCTACATTATCACAACGGTTTTGGTGCCGGATCCTTCCTTCACCAGCTGGACGGCGGCCACGATGTCGTCCAGTGTGCAGCGATGAGACAGAATAGCCAGCACGGAGTCTGAATCCGCCTGCAGCCAGGTATGGGCCTGGTGGAAATCCGCTACGGCAGAACCGAAAGTGCCCGTAAGCACAATTTCACCATAATGCAGCCAGCGGGGATCCAGGGTCATCATGTGCCCCTGGGGCGTACCGCCGAAGACATTCACCACGCCCCCGTTGCGGACATAGGGCAGGGAAGCCTCCACTGCTTCCACCAACCCCACAGCCACAATCAGGATGTCGGCTCCGCGCTGTCCCGTGACATCCCGAATGGCTTGCCGGGCATCGCAGTGCTGCGGATTCAGCGTCAGGTCCGCCCCCAGATTCCGGGCAGCGGCCAGGCGTTCCTCCTTCATGTCCAGAGCCAATACACGGGCCCCCAGCTTCTTGCTGGCATATACATGGAGCTGCCCCATGGGTCCGCAACCCACGACCGCTACCGTATCACCCGCCCGGGTGCCGCACAGCCGTGCCGCCGAGATGACACAGGACAGGGGTTCAATCAGAACCCCCACTTCATACGGCATGTCCCCTATGTCCACAACACCCCCCAGCGCCAGGATCTGTCGAGGTACCCTGAGGTACTCCGCAAAGGCGCCATCGGCACCATGCCCCAAGCCAAATTCCTGTTCGCACAGGCTGTGGCGTCCGGCCTGGCAGTAAAAACAGGCACCGCAGGCGGCAATGGGATACACGGCCACCCGCTGGCCCGGTGTCCACTCCCTGACAGCAGCCCCCACCTCCACAATGGTGCCGGCCACTTCGTGGCCCAGAATGGCCGGTATCCGGCGTGGCGGACTCAGGCCGCCCAACTGTTTCACATCCGTGCTGCAGACCCCGGCAGCACCTACCTTGACCAGGATTTCGTCCGGCTCGGGTCGCGGCATTGCCACGTCTTCAATCCGTATGTCATTCAGGGCATGCACCACAGCGGCCTTCATAGATCTGTCTTCCTTGTCTGGCGCAGCCGGGTCCAGCGCTGGAGCAGCCGGGCCAGGCGTGCAGGATCCCGTCGTCCCGGTGCCGCCTCAACACCACTGCACAAATCCACGCCCGCTGGATCGGCCGCCTCTACAGCCGCCTGGACATTGCCGGTGTGGATACCCCCGGCCACAAAACAGGGAACAGGCCACACGGCGCGGGCCTGAGCCTGGATCTGGTCCCAGTCCGCCGTATGCCCCGTACCGCCAAACCGGATAGTGCCATGCTGGCGAATCTGGGCATCAAACAGCAGACGATCGGCCCCGGCTTCCACATAGGCCTGGGGCGCAGCCTGGGACAGCAGCTTGGGCATATGGATCGATTTCCAAAGCTCGGTATCCGTGACCTGGCGCCAGTGATACAGAAAGTCCGGTGTTTCTGTGCACAGAAACTGGAAGGCAAAGGGCTGGATGGTGGTCAGTACCTGCTCACACAGCCGGATCGAAGGATTGCACAACAGGATGACGACACGGCCGTCAAAGGCAGCCGCAATGTCCCGAGCCTGGGCCAGAGACACGGTGCGCGGCGAGAACGGCACATCGATCAGAATGCCACAGTAGTCCACGGCCGTACCATTCAGCATGGCGGCATCCGTGACCGTGGCCGTCCCACAGATCTTCAGCTCCCGATGGCTGGTATGCGGGATCGTCACAGGAGAACCCGGTGCCCTGTGTTATCGGCATGGGTAACGAAAACCTCGCCACCGCCCTGCTGCTCCAGCCAAGTCTGTACCTTGGCCTGCAGGGCACCCAAATCCTGTCCGAACGCAAATACTGCAGGGCCCCAGCTGCTCATGCCCACACCCTGGGCGCCCTGCGAGCGTAGAAAGGCCATCAGGGCCCGCACGCTCTCGGTCTGGGACTGGATTTCGGCTGCCTTGAAGCCGTATTGCTGGTAGTGTTCCATGCCGGTACAGAATGTCTCCAGGTCCCTCTCCAGGATGGCGGGCAGGATACAGGTCAACAGAATGCGACTCATGATGGCCACCTGTGCGTCAGGCACCGGGCATTCACGGGCGAACAGGGCTATTTCCTGCTTGCCGCTTATGTCCAGTCCACGGGGCAGGCAAACGAGCAGAGCCCATTCCGGGGGAAAGGGAATCTGCAGCAGGACAGGTGGTGGCGGAGATGTCCGGGAGGCGCTGGAAGGTGCATAATCCTGTTTGGAGTCCGGGCCACGGCGAAAGGTGTGGCCACCATCCAGGATGAAACCGCCGCCATCCACAGCCGCCGTGCCAATGCCGGACGTACCCCCGCGCCCGGCCCAACGGGCCAATTGGGCAGCCGGAATAGATTGTCTGGCCAGCAGCGCAACCGTTTTGGCCGCTCCCACCAGGATCTGGGTCGCGCTGCCAAAACCGCTGTGCGCCGGTGGCCTCTGCAAAATCCGCACGTCCACACCCGGCATTTGCAAATGCTGGCATACCCGCTCCAGGCCCGCGACCAGCCGCAACCGCAGGGCAGAGTCCAGATCCGCCGGAACATGAATGCCGGTGGCCGTCACTGCCTCTATGACCGTCGGTGGGTGCTGAATGGCCAAACCGATGCCCCCATCAACGCGCCCCATAGACCCATTCATGTCCAGGAGACCAAAATGGAGGCGGGCAGGAAAACGGCACTTGATGCGCTGCATGGCGTACGGAGGACGAAAGCAAGTAGCGATTTGGGAGCAAGTCTCATTATACTGATGGACGAGCCATTTGCCTGCGCACCACGCTATGCTTGTGCCATTCCCGGCAGGTCCTATACCTCACCGGTACAGTCTGTCCAGGCCCAACCAGCATCCGTACGCTGCAGTGCCGCCATCTGTTTTCTATCCTGGCCTGTGCCATGTCTGACTCCACGGCTACAACCTGCTGTTACCAAGACCTGCCTGCGAACGAGCAATTGCTGCAGGCATCCCAACGGGTGCTGGAGGCCCTGCAGGATCTGTGCAGTCGCCACAGCTGTCATCCCGCCCTCATCTCATTGATTAGCCTGGAGACACATACCTGGCCAGACACGAGTCTCGGCATCCCGGTGCCAGGCCAGATATATGCCCAGATCCAAACGCCGGGTCTTGTCATCCGTTTGCAGGCGGCAGACACCCTACACACCTACCATACGTCCATGCAGGGCCCTCCCCGCTGCCTGGACGCCCCGCCCGTGCCCGACACGGACGCCGATCATCCCCTGATTGCGGGTGCGATGCTGGATCTGGCCCAGTATTTGGGCGTTGGATATGCCCAGATAGAATTCGACAGGGCAGAATCCGCATCTCCGGACCTGACCACAGCCCAAGCATCCCCCCCTTCCCCGGCTGCAACATGGCGGGTCTTCCTGCGTCATGGCCACCATACCTTCCGCTACCAGGGTCCGCCGGAAGGTCCACTGGTTCTCATTCCGGACCCGACCCAGTTCCACGGGACAAAATGACATGGCTATTGCTGATCTCACACCGCTCCCTGTCGCTTATCCGGAACCCCACTACCGCAACACCGAAAGGTATCTTACCCTGGTACGGATCGAGGATACGTCGGGGGCCGTGGGCTGGGGCGAGTGCATCTCGCAATTCCCGGAAGCGACTCGTGCCGTAGCCGCCCTGATCAATGGTGGCCTGTCCCAGCTGCTGCACGGTGCCGATCCGATGAATATCGAAGGTTTGTGGCACCGGATGCAGGACCGGGCCTTCTGGTATGGCACAGAGGGCATTGCCGCTTTTGCGATCAGTGCCATTGACATGGCCCTGTGGGACCTGAAAGGCAAGATGCTGGATCAGCCTGTCGTGTCTCTGCTCGGCGGCCATGTACAGGACAAAGTCACGGCCATGGCTTCATTCATCCTGGATATGGATGACGTGGCCTGGACGGTCAACGAGTTCAAGTGGTGCCAGGATCAGGGCTATCGGATTCTCAAGGCGGGCTGGGGCATGCGGCCGGACGCCCAGTTCGGCATGGACCGGGATCGGGATCTCCACCTGATCGCCAGTATCCGCGAAGCTGTCGGCTTTGCGCCGGATCTGATCGTGGACGTGCCCGGTCATCGCCGCTTCTGGGACTTGCCCACCGCCATTGCCCGTTTTCATGAGCTTGCCCCCTATCGTCTGCGCTGGATCGAGCAGCCCTTGCCGTCCCAGGATCTGGAGGCGCACGCTCTCTTGCGGGGTCAGGTCACGACACCTATTGGCACGGGTGAGGACGAATGGAACGTCGAGAGCTACAAACGTCTGATTGACTCCGGAGGCGTGGACGTGGTGCAAGTGGATCCAGGCCGCTGTCTGGGTATCACAGGCTGTCGCAACGTCATCAAGCTGATCGAAGCTGCCCATCTGGGGGTAAGTGCCCACACTTGGAGCAGTGCTCTCAACACAGCAGCCAGCCTGCATCTACTGGCGCATACAACGCATGGCGTGGCACTGGACCTGAAGCCTCATCCGTCCCCCATGCAACACGAACTGGTCCGAGATCCCTGGCAACAGGAAGACGGCTTTCTGGCCCTCCGGAACCGACCGGGGCTGGGCGTTGACGTCAATGAAGATGTGGTAGCCCAATACGCCTTCGCGTGAGTCACACCTGCAGCAAGGCATAGGGTTTGCGCATGCGCCGGCCAGCCACCTTGTGACAGTGGCGACACCGGGCCTGATAGCTTTCGACGCCTCCCACCAGGATCAGGGGATCGTTCATGCGGGCCGGCTTCCCTTCAATGAGACGCTGGGTATGCGTCGCCAGTTGCCCGCACAGGCTGCAAATGGCTCTCAGCTTGTCAACCTGGTCGGCCAGCGCCATAAGCCGGGGCATGGGCTCAAATGGCTCGCGCCGATAGTCCTGATCCAAGCCGCTGACAATGATGCGTCGTCCTTTATGGGCTAGGTAAAGGCATACGTCCACTATCCTGTCGTCAAAGAACTGAACTTCATCAATCGCAATCACGGCAGCCGCGGGTGAGAGCTTCCGGCACAGATCCCGGGATCCGTCGGCAATCTCGGCACCGGCACTCACCTGGCCGTAGTGCGTGACCACTTCCTTCTTGTCATACCGATCATCCAGACGCGGCTTGAACAGCTGCACGCATTGCCCCGCGATCTGGGCGCGACGGACGCGGCGCAACAGCTCCTCGGTCTTGCCGCTGAACATGGAACCGCAAATGACTTCAATGGAACCCGAACGCTTCGCCATTGTATGTACCACCCCCTTGTATATTTTTGGCTTTGCCGGACCACCTGGACCCGGCTCACTGTGCCCAGGACCAAGCAGGAAATTTGGCAGGATTGTCAGCAGGCTATTGTCCCATATGATGCCGATACCAGACCAGCGACTGGTGGTAGCAGAAACATATACCCCTGACTGCACTGCCGCCCCTATCCCAAGAGCCCGCATATGCGGGGCTGTGATGTACCTGTACAAAGACCACGTCCCCAAGTGAATGTTGCACAGGGACTTGGACCGGGATGGACCTACCTATACAGCTCCGTTATAACGGACGTTTAACCGGGCTGATGGACACAAACCCGTAACGGACGGCGGCCCTTGTCTTATAACGGGCAGATGCGTCTACAATCTTACCGTAGGCCCCGAGCGTTCCTTACGGTCCTGTGGCGGGGCTGTATGATCCCAAGGGAGAAGCAGCCAGCATGTCCTCAATCAGACAACAGGTGGAACAGGAGTATCGAAAGCGCACCCCCAGGTCAGCTGCCCTGCACGCACAGGCCAAACGGGTCATGCCGGGAGGTGAAACCCGCACCTCCACGTTTTTTGCCCCCTATCCTGTCGTAATTGCGGAGGCGTCGGGAGCGTATGTCCAGGATGTGGATGGCAATCGCAGTCTGGATTTCATGAACAACGCCACCACACTCATTCATGGACACGCTTTTCCACCGGTAATGGAAGCAGCCAGATCCCAGATCGAACGCGGTACCGCCTGGGGGGCACTCAACGAACACCAGATTGCCTTGGCTGCTCTCCTGTGTGACCGTGTCGCAACGCTGGATCAGGTGCGGTTCACCAATTCCGGCACGGAAGCCACCATGATGGCTATCCGGGCCGCGCGGGCCTTTACCGGCCGTGACATCATCCTTAAGGTGGAAGGAGGCTACCACGGCACCCACGACACCGTGAGCGTCAGCATCTCACCTGTGCCGGATCAGGCAGGCTCGGGTTCTGTCCCGACCGGTATACCCGCCAGTCCTGGCGTGCCCACCCACAACGTAGAAGGCACGGTGATTGTACCTTTCAATGACGCGGCCGCCCTGGAACAGCGTATACAGGAGCATCCGGGAAACATTGCAGCCGTGATCGTGGAACCCCTGCTGGCTTCGCATGGCATGGTGACAGCCACCCCGGATTATTTACAGGCAGGCCGCGCGATCACGGCAAGCCATGACATTCCGCTGATTCTGGATGAGGTGCAGACGTTCCGCCTGGACAGCGGGGGGGCCCAGGCTCTGTATGAAATCCAACCGGACCTGACGGCCTTCGCCAAAATCATAGGCGGGGGTTTCCCCGTAGGCGCCTTTGGCGGGCGGGCTGACATCATGCAGCAATACAATCCCGGCGCAGCCGACCCGATTGATCACGGTGGCACCTTCAACGGAAATCCAGTGACGATGGCCGCCGGGTATGCAGCCATGCAACACCTCACATCCGCGAAAATCGCCGACATCAATGCACTGGGCGATCAGTTGCGTACAGGCCTGCAGGAGGTATTGGCTGAACAGGGCATCCAGGGCCGGATCGAAGGACGGGGTTCACTGCTGGGCGTACACCTGACCCCAGTGGAAGCCATTCATAATTACCGGCATACCCGCACGTTTCCTACGCCCCTGAAACACACCCTTTTTCTGGCCTGCCTGAACCGTGGCCTGCTTATGTCAACAGGCTGCAACCTGAACACGTCGACGGCAATGTCGTCGGTCGAGATTGATCAGGCAATACGGATCTTCCAGGATGCGCTGATCGAGCTGTATCCGATGATTGAGAGCGAGTATCCCCAGCTGCTGATGTGATCATTACCAGCCGTGAGATGTGCATAGATAGACAATCTGGAACCCAGCCTGCTTGCCTCTAGGTTAAATGGGTTAAAGTGGTTGGGGCCCCGTGCCCCACAGCAAGCTATGTGATACTATCGCTGATCATGAGGAAACTGTTTTCAGTGCATTCCCGGCCAGAGATAGTCACACAGCATCCAGGAATTGTTTCAGATGGTTGAAAGCCCTCTCAGTGTCTATACACCAACGTATGCTTGGTTGGATCGATAAACTATAAGCTATTTAAGAGCAGATACGCGCCGAGGTGCAGGTTTTAGGACATACTGTCAGCGGGTGAAAAGATACGAGGCTGCCAGCATGCTTTATTATGAAGAGAATTCTCTACATATTCAGGTTTGGGACCACTGGAATCAAAATTGCTAATTGTGACATGCATAGTGTGCTCAACCTTAGGGCAGTTGAATAGGCTGACTCCCCGCCCAATGATGAAGACACTCTTATCAAAGGGGGACTATATACGTACCCACACCACGCCCGCAGGCCGCGATGTTTTACCATATACATTTTCAGGTTTCACAGACCAATCCTAGTTGCAATCTCCACCTGCAGTTGCGCCGTCCCCGGACGCCATATTCTTACACAACCATTTGTCCCGTATGTTTAAAGCCGCGTTGACGTCGGCGTTCTTTTCAACATCACATTTACCGCAATGGGAAACAGACTGGGATTTCCGGTTAGCTTTGCGTACAACCCCGCAATTATGACAACGCTGTGACGTGTATGCAGGGTCTATCTTCTCTGTGTACGTCTTGTAAGCCATATACCGTTCCAGCCGTCCCCATCCACTGCGCAAGATGGCACGATTAAGTCCTCTTTTCTGAGCCACATTCTTACCGGGTTTTTCCTTGGAGCCACTGGCACTCTTGGTCATACCCTGCATGTTCAAGTCCTCAAAGATAACTAGATCGTGTATGTCAGCGATGGTCCGACTGGTCTGGTGACACCAGTTCTTTATGACATTGCGCATTTCCCTGTATATCTTCTGGATGCGTAGCTTGGTGTATTTCCAGCCGTTGCTCTTGAACTCTTGTCGGGCCAACTTCTTTTGCAGCCTGCACAGTTTGGCATCCAGCTCTAGCAGCCCCGGCAATTCATACATGTCCCCTGTACTTAGCGCAACCTGCCCCACGTTCCGGTCGATGCCTACAGGATTAATAGGCCGAGCAGGTCTAGCGGGACGTGTTTCAGGCACTTCATACAGGATGGACACATACCAGTTACCTGCCTCATACTTGCATGTGGCCTGCTTGGGTTTGTAACCCGCGTAGGGGTTCTGGCCTGTCAACTTGACCCACCCAAGCTTGGGTATGCATATTTTCTTGCCCCTGATTTTTATTTTGTTGGGGACAGTAAACCTTGGCGTGTCCTTGAATTTACGCTTCCACACCGGACGGCCCGCACCACCAAAGAACCGCTTGTAGGCTTCGGCCAGATGCTTTACGGTATAGCGCACCGTGTCCGAAGGCAACTCGACCAACCAAGGCAATTCCTGCTTGACTTGTACGTACAACTTACACAGAGAGCAGAACGTTACGGATGGCTTATCGGCTTCACCGGCCTTGTAGTCCTGCTACTGCTTTTCACAGATTTCCAAGACTTCATTCCATACCTTGCGACAGGCCCCGCCGATGCGCATCAGCTTGTCGTGCTTGGCTCTACTGCCCGGCCGCACCCGTAAGGTGACGCCCCCGTAAACCATTGTCTGTTCTATGTTCATACCCTATTCTAGCTTACCCTATCCTGTCTGCACTGCGTGGTGTGGGTACGTATATAGTTCCCTATCAAAGCGTACGTGTCTGTCGTGCCCGTCGCGGCTAAACTCCTTTGCGTTAAACAAATGGACCTCAATATTGTCTATTATATTCTCGAGATGAATCTTTTCTATCTCACGATTGAAACGTGCCTCAAGCTTCGGTCGTGAATCAATGCTACCTCTTTTTTCACAATATGAAGCATAGATCTTGACTGAACATTCCGGTGCATCCTTGTCAAGGAACTTTAGCAAACGTATTAGTCCTGGAATGTCATTGCTATTTAGTGCATATTTATCCAGAATTACCACCTCATCTGTATGTTCAGCATACTGCTTACACTGTTCCCAAAATGGTTCCACACCCACCGACAAGACCCGGCGATTGGGTACAGCAAGATGACTATGCGTACAGACCCAGGCCGCAAGTGGAACGTTATACCTCTCTACGTTTTCGGCATGACATTCCTGTTGGTTGGGTCATAACCCAGTGTACACCTTAGTTCACTACCCACACCCTGCCCGATTAGCTGGTGTGAAACCGTATATAATCCCCGTACAATACCATTTGGGGAATCACCTATTCAGCAAGTACTATCGCTCCAGCTCTACAATCTGCTGGATAACAGAGGCAAAACACGTACACTTCCCATCCCAAAGTGAATGGTCATGAACTTGCCTGACTTGCCCATTACGTCTGCCAGTTTCGTCTACCTGCGGCAACACAACCTGCGATATGTAGACAAGACCCGCCATTTGGCTTCCTTGCTCAAACCAGCCAACCAGTATGTATTTCTGGCCCGGCCCCGTCGTTTTGGCAAAACATTGCTGGTCTCAACCCTGGAAGCATGGTTCCAGGGTGAACGTGAGTGGTTCAGGGATACCTGGATTCATGACCATGCAGAACAGACGCAATCTCACCCGGTTATCCGTCTCAGTATGCAGGGGCTAGATGCGGACAATGCCGATGTACTCCGGGAATCCCTTCTGGACTATATACAGGAACAATATGAAATTCGCCATCTTCCTCTTCCTGCCATACAGCATGTAGGACGCCTCTTCTCACGTCTCATCCAGATACTGACAGTCCATGGCCCGGTAGTTGTGCTGATCGATGAGTACGATGCCCCCATCGTGAGTAATCTGGTCCATCCGGACCGTTTACCCGGCATCCTGACTGTTCTGCACAACTTTTATGGCATTCTCAAGGAACGGGATCAGGATCTGCGTTTTGTCTTGCTGACCGGTGTCAGCCGCTTTGCTCGCGTCAGTATTTTTTCCGGTCTCAACAATCTGCGTGATATCTCTCTGCATCCGGATTACAGTGATCTCCTAGGGTTTACCGAGACAGAATTGACTGAGTCCCTGGCACCCTACATAGCTGCCGCGGCCAAGGCCATGGGGCAATCCCCGGCATATCTGCACCATCAGTTGCAGAAATGGTATAACGGTTATTTGTTTGCTCCCGGAGGTACCCGGGTCTACAATCCCTATTCCATCCTCAACTGTCTTACGGAATATGCCCTGGCCAATTATTGGGCGATCTCGGGCACACCCACCTTTCTGGTGGATCGGATACGGCGTGACCGTTATGATCTGACCCAACTGACGAGTATTGACGCGGAACGCGTAGCTCAGGCCACCTATGTGGCGGAACGCCCCGACCTGGCCACGCTGATGTACCAGACAGGTTATCTGACCCTGCAACCGACAAAGGAAAAAGGCCGTTACCAGCTGGGCTATCCCAACCACGAGGTAGCGCGTACATTCAACGAGTCCCTGCTGGAAGTCTATTTGGAACAGCCTCTGTCCCATACCCCTATCCATGCCTTGCAAGAGGCTTTGGGACACCGGGATTTAGATCGTTTTTTTGCGCTTCTCAACGATGTCCTGGCCCAGATTCCCCATCCGTTGTTTCGGGACGCCGAGTGGTACTACCAAGCCCTATGGCATCAGCTGTTCATTGTGATGGGCCATGTGACAGACTCGGAGGTCTCCACTCACTTGGGACGTCTGGACACAGCGGTACATCTGAGTCCGGATGAGGTAATTCTCCTCGAATACAAGCTGGATGATACACCGGAGGCAGCCCTGTACCAGCTGGAGCGCAAGGGTTATGCCCGGAAGTACCAGGCCCGAGGTCAGCGTGTGTGCGGTGTGGGTGTGCAAATTGATCGGCAGGCCCGCCAGATTGTGGCCTGGTCCACTCGACTATATGATCCGCCTGCAGATGATCGTCTGCAGGCGGAGATGTAACACAAGCGAACAAAACAGCTACTTGCAGTCTGTTTTAGTATGCACGGACAAAGACAATCTTGTGCGTATGCGTGCACAGCACAAGATTGCCGCGGAAACTTCGCTATCTATTGGGGCGCGGCTACGGGGTGCGCGCCTTATTCCGCAGATTGCTGTATGGTAGCGCGGGCTGCGTCCACATCATCACCACGGGCACGGGCGCGGCGGACGACCGTAGCTTCCTCTTCCCGCCTCTGCAATGCCCGCTGGCGTTGCATGTCCATGGACTGCTTCTGTTCCAGCCGCTTCATGAAGCGTTCTACCTGGCCAGCGGTATCGATGATCCGCTGTTCACCGGTATAGAACGGGTGGCACTTGCTGCAGACGTCGGTACGGATCTCGGGCCGGGTACTGCCTGTAACCCACGACGCGCCACAGGAGCAGCTGACTTTGGCTTCAGGGTAGAATTCCGGATGTATGCCTTTCTTCATGTTATTCCGTACTCTCCTGGGCCAGCACGCTGACGTTCTTGCGATTCTTGCGTGCCCACCCATAGGTGACCACCCCATCCTGCAAGGCAAACAGGGTATCGTCCTTGCCGCGGCCCACATTCGTGCCCGGATGGATCCTGGTGCCACGCTGTCGCACCAGGATAGAACCGGCACGGACCACTTCACCACCATATCGCTTGACACCCAGACGCTGGGCATTGGAATCACGGTTGTTGCGGCTGGAGCCGCCCCCTTTCTTATGCGCCATGGTCTTTTCTCTCCATTACTGTCACACGATCCAGGCATGCAGCCGGGCTGCCAGCGTCCAGGCTAGGAACCGCTGGTGATCCCTTCCACCAACAAGCGCGTATGGCTCTGACGGTGTCCCCGTCGCACACGGACCCGTTTCTTGGGCTTGTACCGGAACACCCGAATCTTGCGGTCCCTGTGCTGGCCCGTAATTTTGGCCTGTACGGAGGCGCCTTCGACCAAGGGTGTCCCCACCCGCACGTCCTCACCATCCGCCACCATGAGCACATCGGTCAGTTCGACGGCATCTCCGGTTTCCCCCGGCAGCTTTTCGACTTCGAAGGTTTGACCCTCCGTGACCCTGTATTGCTTCCCACCTGTACGCACTATTGCATACATGAACATTCCTCGTGGCGTGTGAAAGACGATCCCAGATGGCGGCACAAGCAGGCATTATATCGTGATGGGGTCCATGTCCCAAAAAGCCGGTGGCCAGCAGAACCGCCGGGTCACAGGGGAAGCTGCCCCGGCGGTGGGTTCACCTGCACCACAATGGTCTGCCAGCAGGTAGGTGTACGGTCGTGCAGACCCTGGCCTGTCACCGCAGACAGCAAGACCATTCTGCCGGCTTCTGATCGTGAAGTTGGTATGATGCGGGGGCTACCCTATGGCAGCACCCTTTCTTCAGGCAAGTCCTGTACAGGAAATCTGGCAGGGCAGGGGAACACGATGAAGCACTACCTGGTCACACAACTGGAATTTGCCCGTGATGAATTTCAGCGAGTCATGCAGGGCGTATCCTCCGGGGAAGGGGAACGTGTCCTGCCTCCCTTCAACAGCCTGAGCTTCATGGTGGCGCACATGGCGGTCCACGAACATACGATGTGGATCCTGATGGGACAGCAGCGCAAACTGTATTCCAGCATTGGCAGCCGGTTTGGCTCCGGGGCCGAGGCCAGCGTTCCCCAGTGGGATGAGGTGTGGCAGATCTGGCATCACGTCACCCGGGAAGCGGACTCCTATTTGGCCAGCATCACAGATGACATGCTGGATACGCCTCTGGTGTACCGCGACCAGCCGATGCAGGAAGTGCTGGGACATACCCTGTTGCGTGTGATCAACCACTACTGGTTCCACATCGGGGAAGCCCACGGCCTGCGCCAGGCGCTGGGTCACCAGGACATCCCGGATTTTGTCGGTGAAATCCAGCGCACGCGCTACCGGTAGCTGCAGCGCCTCATCCTGTGTGATAGCCGTGCAGCGTACAGGATTGGGGGCCTCTCCGAGTCGCAACGGGTCCGGCGGTGACGGTACACCATTGCCGTCAGGCATCTGCACCGTGACTGAGGTACAGGGCGTAAAGGGACGCATCCTCAGGCCGGAGGCCCTGAAATTCGAGCCGCAGCCGAATGCGGCCCTGGTCAACCGCAATGTGGTCCCGGCCCTGCCAACAGACACGCCGGGACAGCCCTGATTCCGTAAGGGGCTGGCATTCCGCCATACCATATCCCGGCAGGGGACGGAGCTGTTCATCCAGGACTGCACACGCAATCCGGGAATGCTCGCCCAGATCCGCCACGTTCAGTGCCAGAGAAGCGGACTGTCCCTCCAGATCGATGGGGGCCGAGATGACGTGCGACTCATTGCGGTGACGCATACGATTGTCCAGATAGGCGGAGAAAGATCCCAGGCGATCCCGGGGCCAGCTCGCCACACGTATGCCATCACTAGCCTGTTCCGGCCAGGGGGCATACCAGAACAGCGTTTCATCCCCGATGTTGGCAAAGCCCTGGCCCTGGATCAGGGACGGGAAATTGTCGCTGGTGCGTGTCTGCGGCAAGACTTCCCAGCCATCTTCAGCCGCCGATACAATGGGGTAATCAGGCACTGGTTCCCGGAAATGCAGACCGTTACTGGTCACGGCCAGGCCCAGGTGCATGACGACCAGGCGGCGGTCATTAGAATAATGGCCGTCCCACATGCCATAGAAACCCAGGGTCACGGCGCCCCGATTCCACAGGGCTGCTCCCAGATGTATCTGCTTGCCGGCCGTGCTCTGCCAGGGCGCATACGGCCGGTCCACATTGGAGCGCTGCATCCCCAGGACGGAAGCCGTACTCCAGGTTTCAAAGTCGTAGGAGGTGTACGTCACGAGATTGCGCAACCGGCGGGCATGATTTCCGCCCTGTCCCGACAGATAGTAGCAGCCATTGAACTTCATGCCGCCGGCCATCTCCAGCCAGTAGCCTACCGGGTTGTTGGGTGAGGGTGTCCAGCCCAGGCCATCGGGACTGTAGGCCACAGCGAAGCGCCAATTGTAAATCCGTGTCTGATAGGCCATCTTGAACCGACGCCGGGGATCCGGATCCTCCGGGTCGTGATACACCACACAGGACTGGACGTGAACCGTGCCCTGGTGCAGATCCACCAGATTGTTGCTGCGGCTGCCCTGATACTCCACCAGGCCCAGGTCAGGCTTCTCCCAGTGATAGCCGTCCCGGCTCTTGGCGAAACAGACGCGGGAGAACCAGCCATCGGCATGATCCTGGCCGAGATACCACATGTAGAGCTCATCGCCCACCCAGTGCGTGGAACCATAGTAGATGGCGCGCAGGGAATCCGGATCGCCGGGTGCGCCCGGTTCAAGGACACGGCGCGTGGAACCACAGGGGGCCGTATGCCCGTGCAGGGACAGCTCCACCCCATTCTGATAGGGCAGGCTGTAATCGTCGAAGGGAAACAACACCAGTTCGTCGTGACTGATGTAGGGGCCACCGTTTTCAATTCTCATGTTCGCTCGCATCCTTTGCAAGTACAAGACAACTGCAGATGTATCCCGGGCTTGCGGCCCAGGCCGCAATTGGGATGGACCAACGTCCAGGTCACCGCCCTGCCAACAGGATCCATTAGCCGGCCGGGACAGGTTCAATCAGGATTTCTTCGTTCCAGGTCTTGACCGGATCGGACGGCTCAGTATAGGGCACGGCCGGCAGCCGATCCGCATGATGCTCCAGCCAATCGGACCACCGAGCCTGATCCTTGCCGAAATCTTCCCCCGTAATGCTGACCAGTTCCGTATGGGCGTGTTCCGCGTGCAGGGCACGCACGTCCGCCAGGTAGCCGATCAGGAGCACATAGCCTGCCGGACTACCACAACGGGCCAGACTGCGGCCGATGACGAGCTCCAGATACGCCAGACGTTCGTCCACGTAATCCACTTCCAGCGCCGTCGCATCGGACGTGTGTTTCCGGTAGAAGGGTTCGTAGCGGTGCAGCCGTTCCAGCATCTCCACACAATCCGGATCCCCCAGGCGTTCGACGCCAAAGCAGACAGCCGTCACGTAGTAGTACATGGAACGGTCCTTGTCCATAACGTCGGTCGGAGTTTCATGGATCAGCAGGTCAACCACGCGCCGCCAGACGGGCAAGGCACGCCGGTCCCGGGCCAAGCCCAGACTGTAAATCATGAAGGCGACGTTGGCGGCCGCATTCTGATCCGGGGGTATGCCCTTGTACATGATCGTTTCATCCTGTACCGGCAGACGGTCGCCCTGCAGGTCTGCCAGACAGGCATCCACCAGCCGGTCCACCCCCTTGGCGGAACCCAGAACAGCCAGGACCTGAGCCAGCAGCAGTTTCAGGTTGGCGGGCGCCTGATCGTACCGTTCTTCCAGATAGGGAACGATTGCAGGTCCCGAACACATCATGTCCGCCAGCTCCACCCGGCCCTCGTAGCGGACATTGTTCTGCATGAAGGAGTATTTGTGCAGGGGCACGTCCGGATCGATCCGGTCCAGCATCCGGTCCAGTTCGGCCCGAGTGAACCGCAAGGGGGCCAGCTGCCGGTTCAGCACACTGGAGGGCAGGACATCCGCCGCCACCAGGCGTTCCTGCAAGGCCCGCACCGGCAGATCACGGGGCCGGATGTCGTGTTCCACCGCCATGGCTGCCGCTACCGCCGCCACACCACCGAGGTTTTCCATGTCAGGCTGCATACGGGGAGCCGCCAGGGCGTCATGGGTAGCCGAAAAGGCCTTGCCGGACACGATTACGTTCTCCACGTTCCGGGGAATCAGGGCGCTCCAGGGAATCTCGATGTCCAGGTGCGGGGACTGCAGCCCCATCAAGACCCAGTCAGAGGTGCTCTGGCCCTTGATGTCGTTGTTGCTGAAGGCGCGCAGGACAACGTCCGGGAAAGCCCGCTTGACCAGCTGATCACTCAAGGTCAGGGTAATGTCACCCTGAATGTGCCGGCTCTCGCGGGGTGCCATGTAGATCCCGTGATCCACATCGCCCTCTTCACTGTTCCGCCTTTCGGCCATGATGCCCCGCGTGTAATCCTCGACGTTGGTGATGTCTACGGAACGGGTCTTGACGTTGCGGGGACGGCCCGGCTTGATCACCTGTGGCAGGTAACTGTACATCAGGGAATGATCCCGATCCGAACCCAGTACGTAGGGGGCTCCGGCACAGGCGGCCACGTCGCCATCGCCCGTGGCGTCAATGGTGATCCGCCCCCGGATCGCCAGTGGCCCCAGACGGGTAGCGATGACTACACCTGTCACCGTCTGCTCTTCCACCAGGGAGCCAATGAACATGGCATTGAGCAGCAACTGCAGGTCATGGGTGTATGCACTTTCCAGCAGGGCGTGGATTTTGCACTCGATATTCCAGCGGGGAACCGGCCCCTTCTGCTGCGGATGGCCCGTGCGCACGTGCAGATCGTCCACCATGGCCGTCACCTGCCGGGAGAACCCGCTCCGGTTCCCAAACCAGTAGGCGTGGATGCCACCGTAGGTTCCTGTACCGCCGAGGCCCGGATTCATGTCCACCAGCAGGGTCTGCATGCCCGCCTGGCGGGCCGTGATGCCTGCAATGCCGCCCGCGGTGCCACCTCCGACCACGATCACGTCATAGGGCTCGCTGGCCGACAGGGGCTCGGGCCCGGCCGGGACGGTTGCATAGGCAACGCCACGCTGCGGACGTGCCTGTTCCCTGAGTGCGGGTCCGGGAGCAGCCACCAGGCCATCCTGGCGCAAGGGGATCGCCCGGGGGGGCAAAGCCACCAGCCGGGCGATGAAGACACCCAGCTCGCTGGCTCCTGCCGGACTGCTCCACCGTTCCCTCTGGGCCTCTGTGCCCCGGGCCGCGCCGCTGGCGATCAGAACCCGCGGTGCACGCACCCGAAACGGCTGCCTGGATTGTGATTCCGGTCCCGGGAGATTGGACGCGTCCGGGATTGGGGGTACCTGTGGCAACACCTTGAGCGGGGCCGTGGCCGGTCCGTCCAGCTCGTGACTGGACGACGCCCAGACGGCTGCATGGAATGAGGCATGATGGTTTTTCAGGTACGTCACTACCGCCAAACCCTGCAGACGGGCTGCGCGGTCACGCCAGGTCTGATCCAGGGCCGAATCCGTGCCGCGGGGCAACTCCATGGCGTATTCCAGCCAATAGTGGCCATCACCCCCCAGCCCCGGATATACGGCCAGAGTCTGATCCCGTATGCCAGCCACCGGTACCGTGAGGGTCGTTGTGGCCAGTTCCGCCACGCCGGTGAATTCAAGACGTCGCTGGTACAGGGAAACCGGGGGCGGGGTCTCGAATTCCTCACCCAGCAATCTTGCGATCAGGGCCGTTTCGCTGGCGTCGATCACGTACTGGCAACGAATCACCTGACGGCCTGACTTGTTGCCGACAATGACGCCGCCGATGCCGTTGTCCTCGGTCCGTACCAGGCCCACAGGCAAGGACGCGTAGTAGATCTTGACACCGGCGTGGCGCAGGGAATCTTCCAGGGACTTTTTGAATCTGTCTTCATGTACGGGTATCCCATTCCCGCGCACGTCATCCCGGGCCGCTGCCCACGCGGACGCCAGGGGTTCAGGCAGGCCATCCACACCAAATCCGGGCTCGGTCACATAAGGTTTGCCCTTCGCGGTCATTTCACGGCCCGGATACGTCCGCGGTTCCACCACGGCTACCGCATGTCCGTCACCGGCCAGCCGGACGGCGGCCGCCAAGCCGGTGAAACCGGCCCCCAGGACAAAGACATCACACTCGTACAAAATCGGCAGGTCGCGGGCAGGGAAGGCAGTGAGCATTAGGGGAAATCCTTGGGGCCAGAAACCGCAGACGCGGCTCCTATTTCATGCCCGTGAGTACGATGCCTTGGGTGATATATCGCTGCAGGAACAGGAATACAACCATGATGGGCAGGGAGGCCATGGTCGCTCCGGCCATGATCAGACCATGAAAGGAACCGTTCTCGCCCAGGAAATCGGCCAGGGCAATGGACAGCACATACTTCCGGGGTGAGGTCAGAACGATCAGGGGCCACAGAAAATCGTTGTAGTTCCACATGAAGTAGAACACCGCCAGGGTGGCGAGCACGGGCGTGGAAAGGGGAATGATCAGCCGGTGCCAGATATACCACTCGCTGGCCCCGTCGATACGCCCCGCGTCAATCAGGGCGTTGGGAATCGTGAACATGAACTGGCGGAACATGAAAATGGCGTAGGCGCTGGACATTTCCGGGATGATGAGCGCCCACCAGGTGTCGGCCATGCCCTGCTGCACAATCATGAGATACAGGGGGATCATGTACACCTCGAAGGGAATGATCCAGGTGGCCAGAATGAGATAGAAGAAGACATCCCGGCCCCGGAAGGCAAACTTGCCGAAAATGTAGCCGGCCAGGCAGCTCACGTAGAGGTTGATGAACGACTTGGTGATCGCGATGAACAGGGTATTGCGGTACAGCCGGTAGACATGCAGCCGGTCAATCGCGTCCTGGAAATTCTTGAGTGTGGGTTCCTGCGGCAGCAGTTGGGGCGGAAACGTAATCCATTCCCCCTGGGGCTTGAACGCGGTTGACAGCATCCACAGAAAGGGCACCAGCATGGTGACGGCGCCGAGAGACAGGACAAGATAGTTGAGGATCAGTGAGCGGCCGCCAACGCCGGACGATGCCCGGGAGAGGGATTGGGTCTTCAGCGGTAACGTGTCTGCCATCAGAACTCCCAGTTCTCGCGCGTCAGGCGCAGCTGCACAATGGTCAGCGCGATAATGATGGCAAACATCACGAAGGCCATGGCCGAAGCCAAGCCTATGAACCTCCGTTCAAATGCATTCAGGAAGGTATAGAAGGAAATGGTTATGGTGGAATTCAGCGGGCCCCCGCGGGTCAGAATGTAGATCACACCAAAGACGTTGAAGCCCCCAATAATGCCCGTTACGGTTACGAAGGTCAGGACCGGTTTCATCAGGGGAATCGTAATGAAGCGGGCCAGGTGCCAGCGGTTGCCGCCATCCATACGGGCGGCTTCGTAAAACTCGAGCGGAATGCCCCGCAGTCCCGCCAGGAGAATCACCATGGTGAAGCCCAGGCCACCCCATATGGCCATCATGATCAGGGTAGGCATGGCCCAGGTCGTGGATCCCAAGAAGCGCACCCGTTCAAGGCCCAGGGCGACCAGACCCTGGTTGATGAGACCAAAACGGGGCTGCAGCAACCACTGCCACACGAGCAGAATGGCCACGCCGCTGGTCATTTGCGGCAGGAAGTAAATGAGCCGGAACGCCAGGCTGCCATACCGAATGGGATTGATGACCAGGGTCAGCAGCAGGGACACAACTACACCGCCCAGGGTGGCACCCAGCGCGTAATAGAAGGCGTTGCCGATCGAGAGCCGGAAAACAGGATCGGCAATCACCGTCTGGTAATTCTGCAGGCCCAGGAAAAAATGTTCTTCCCGCAGCAATTGCCAGTCGTGCAGGCTGATCCAGAAGGCGTAGCCTACCGGGAAAAAGCGATAGACGGCATAGAAAATGAAAATGGGCACCAGCACCGATACAATAAATCGGTGCTGGGTGCGTTGCAGGCCGGATTTGGGCCGCTGGGCCGCACCGAGTCCAAACTGCTTCAACATGTGGACCTGGGGTGTGCGCGGGGCAGGACGCCAACCGTCCGCTGAAATGACAGGCCGGTTGCGCTCAGCAGCACACCCGGCCTTGTCAACCTTTAGGGGCTACCGCATTTCCTGGCCTATGCCCTGGTCAAAGAGAGCCTGTGCCTCCTGGTTGGCTATACTCATGGCTTCCTCTACCGAGACACCCTCTTCCAGAATGCGGAAATAGGCGTCACCGTAGACGGTGCCAAGCTCCGGAGGCGGTTCGACCGGATCGTGTTCCAGGGCTTGCATTTGGGCCGCCATGGCCAGTCCCGCATCTTCCTGCAAACGGGGATCAGCCAGGAGATCGGATCGGACCGGCGCAATGCTGATCATCTGGGCCAATGCCCAGTACGCCTCGGCACCGGCATCCACGTACAGATACTTGAGAAAATCGTAAACGGCGTCATAGGCCTCTTCGTCTCCCTTGAAAGCGGAGACGGACAGAACGGTCGATTTGTAGCCGTAGAGAGGATCGGGCTGGCCCGAGGGAGTAGGCGGAGGCGCAAACCCGAGGTCCGGGAAAATATCCGGGAAAGTACTGCGCAGTTCCCCCACAATCCACGACTGCTCTTCCGTCATGCAGGCCAATCCCGTCCCCACGGACTCGCCGTTCCACGGAAACTCGTTGTCCCACACCTCGTGTTCCAGAACCAGATCCGCAATGTGCCGGAAACCGGCGATGGCTTCCTCACTGTCAAAAGTAGCCTGCACGACGTCGCCTGAGGCATCCACCACGTTGCCGCCCAGCTGCAGCACCTGGTTGTATCCCAGCCATTCCCCGGTCGGTACCACGCCGCAACGCGTAAGGCCACCGGCGTCACGCTGGGTGACAGCCTCGGCGGCTACCAGGAAGTCGGACCAGGTTGCCGGCGGCTGATCCGGATCCAGACCCGTTTCCTCAAGCATGCTCCGGTTGTACACCAGCAGGGTGCTGCTGACCCCGGTAGGGATCACGTAACGCCCATACACGTCCCAGTCCACGGTAGGATAGGTCTCGTCGTACCATTCCGCCGTGAAAATCTCCTCGGGAAATTCCAGCAGCAGGCCTGCGCGCCGCATGGGGAAGAACTCTTCGCCCATCTTGAACAGATGGGGATGGGTACCCGCTTCCAGAGCCGCGGCGATCTTCTCCATGCGTCCGGAAACAGCCAATACTTCAATGGTGTAGCCATCCCGCTGGGAGGCCCATTCCTGTGCGACCTGGTCATACACATCCATGCGCGGCTGCCACCAACCCCACATCACCAGATGAACCGGGGCTGCACCGGCCGCGTCCCCGGTACCGGAAGCTGGCGCCGGCAGAGCACAGGATGCCAGAGCCAGGCCTGCACCTGCCAAACCGACTCCCTGCAAAAACGCACGTCTACTGAGTACTCTGGACATTGGTTTCCTCCTTATGCCAATACAGATGTCGACCGAATGCACACGGATACCAACTGCCTGGTTCGCTGTGGCCGGCGGTCCGCACCATGAAGGTGGAGCCTTGCAAGATCTTGCCCGGACAACCAGGCTGGCGTTTGTTCGGGGCTCGCAGGGCTTTGAGGATGTCTTGGACAGGCACCCCTGCCGGTTGCTGCTACAAGTCCACAGTCGTGTATGGAGACCCTGCTCAGGCCACAGTCCCGACAACGGCCAAAAGGGTCCTGAGGCCCTTCTCCTGTTGCGTGACTGCTTGCCAATGAAAGATCTGAGAAGTGTGGCGCATACGGGATTCGAACCCGTATCGCTGCCTTGAGAGGGCAGAATCCTGAACCGTTAGACGAATGCGCCGTGTCACCTTCTTTACCGGTGAGATCGGGGGATCTGAATACCCGAATGTCGCATTGTAACGTGATTGGCTTGGCGTGTCAACATGTGTTCCCCGAAGGTCCATATGCGACCCGGCCAGGATGCAGCGCAGCGCGATCCGGTGCGGGTTCAGAGCCCATGTCCAAGTCTCTCCGACAACCATCCGACCGTGGATTGCAGGTTTTCGGGGTTACGGCCCCAAAATAAACGCCAAAATACGTGATATAATCGACCGTTATCTGACGGCATCGTTACGATCACGGCGATTTTCCTGTCTGTCCCTGCTGTCGGTGAACCAGAGAATCTGCACTTCGGATTTGCTTTCATGTTGACTACGCCCCGGGAAATCACAGCCGTCCTCAATCGGGTCCTGCCGCAAGTCCAGGTTCCGGCCCGGTACACGGGTGGAGAACTCAACAGCATCGTCAAGGATTGGCAGGCCCCGCACAACCGGGGCAAGCTGGCCGTCGCTTTTCCGGACATCTATGAATTGGGCGGCAGCAACCTGGGCCTGATGATCCTCTACGACCTGATCAACAAGCGGGAGGATCTGCTGGCGGAACGCGTCTACTGCCCCTGGCCCGACTTTGAGGCCGTGATGCGGGCGGAAGGCATACCCCTGTTCAGCCTGGAAACAAGGCATCCCCTGCATGAATTCGACGTCATTGGCTTCAGTCTGCCCTACGAACAGCTGTATACCAACGTCCTGACCATGCTGGATCTGGCGGGCATCCCCCTGCAGGCGGCCGCACGCGACTTGCAGACGCCCCTGATCGTGGCCGGCGGTTCCGGCTGCTACAACCCGGAACCCATGAGCCCCTTCTTTGACGCCATGATCATTGGCGAAGGTGAAGAGGTGATCTTCGAGATCATGGACGCCCATGTCCACTGGCGCCAGCAGGTGGCGGCCGGTACCGTAACGACGCGACAGGAATTGTGGCAGCAGCTGGCGGCCATTCCCGGCATCTATGTGCCGGCCCTGTATCAGGTTCTCTATCATGCCGACGGTCGCATCGAGAGCCTGCAGCCAACCGATCCGGCAGCCCCGGCGGTCGTCATGAAGCGCATCGTACCCGTCCTGCCGCCGCCTGTCACCAAATTCATCGTGCCCTTCATTGACACTGTGCACAACCGGGCAGCCATTGAAATCATGCGGGGCTGCACCCGCGGCTGCCGCTTCTGCCAGGCCGGCATGATATTCCGCCCGGTCCGGGAACGGCCGGTAGCCGAGGTCCTGCAGGCCGTGGACGAGATGATCGAACATTGCGGGTTTGAAGAGGTCAGCTTCCTGAGCCTGAGCAGCAGCGACTACACGTACGTCGAGGAACTGGTGCGGGCCGTAGTGGAAAAACATGGCCACCGGCGGCTGACGATTGGCTTGCCCAGCCTGCGCATCGAGTCGTTCAGCGTCGGATTGATGGAACTGCTGGCCAAGGGCCGCCGCCGTTCCGGTTTCACGTTCGCGCCGGAGGCGGCCACCGATCGGCTGCGGGACGTGATCAACAAGCCCATTGCCTCCACGGAGCTGCTGCAGACGGCCAAGGAAGTGTACGCCCGTGGCTGGACCACTATCAAGATGTACTTCATGATCGGACATCCGACCCAGACCGACGAGGATGTGGAAGCCATTGCGGAACTGGCGCGGGCCGTACTGGCCACGGGACGGGAACAAATCGGCCACCGGGCCCGCATTCGGCTGGGCGTCAGTACCCTGGTACCCAAACCGCATACACCTTTCCAGTGGGTACCGCTGGAATCCGAAGCGCAGATTTGGCGTCATGTCGACATTCTGAAAAACGCGCTGCGGGATCCGCACATCTCGTTCACCTGGAACGATCCCAGAGAAACTATACTGGAAGCCTTTCTGACCCGGGGTGACCGCCGTCTGGGCCCCGTGGTCCAGCGTGCCTGGGAACTCGGAGCCAAGCTGGATGGCTGGGGCGAATACTTTGACTTTGCGCTCTGGCAACAGGCATTTGCGGACTGTGGTCTGGACATGGACTGGTACGTCCACCGGGAACGGGACACAACGGAAGTGTTGCCCTGGGATCATATTTCTGCGGGTCTGAACAAGGAATTCCTGCAGGCCGAGTACATCAATACCTACCGAGGGGGTGTGGTCGACGACTGCCGCGAACACTGCTTCAGCTGTGGCATTCTGGGCAACTTCAAGGAAGAACGTCGAGCCACCGAGGATTCGGCCTGGTGCTGCCCGCCCCTGGGCAAGGACAAGACACGCCAGCCCGTGGACATCGTACCCGTCCCCCTGTACTTCAACGCGGACATGTCCCCGGACCTGCAGGGCCAGTTCGCGGAGCGCGTACCCCAGCGCCGTCAGGGCACGGTGGTACAGTCCATCGCCCTGGACAATACGGAGGCCTAGCGCAGTCCCGTCATGGCCTTCCAGCGCATCCGGGTCACGTATGCCCGCGGGGAAGCGTTGCGCTTCCTGTCCCACCAGGACGAATTTCGCATGTGGGAACGCGCCTTGCGGCGCACCCTGCTACCCCTGGCGTACAAAAACGGCTTCAACCCGCAGCCGCACCTGCAGTTTGCGGCGCCCCTGGGCCTGGGTTTCAGCGGTTTGCAGGAACGGGTAGATTTTCGCCTGGAGAGTCCGTTCGCCCTGGCACACGTGCAAGCCCGCCTGGCCGCGGCCATGCCGGCAGGCGTGGACATTCACGGCCTGGAGGAAGTCACGCTGAAAGCACCGGCCCTGTCCTCACAGTTGTTGGGGGCGGATTACGCCCTGCTGGTACAGGCTCCCCGGCTTGAGGACGGCGCCCGGCGGGTCACCCGGTTTCTGGACCGCACCGAGATTTGGCGTCAGCGCCAGCGCAAGAAAAGGAACTACCGGTACAATCTGCGTCCGCTGGTGCATGAGCTGGCCTATGCCGGTCAGCATCCGGACGGCATCCACCACGAATTCCGTTTGCGTGTCCAGATGCTGGATGGGGCAACGGGCCGGCCCGACGAGGTGCTCAGTGAACTGGGCCTGTCCGATCATGCCCATCTGCTGCAGCGCAACTGCCTCTATTTCGCCTCTCTGGTCACGGATCAGGCTCTTTTTGCGCCTTATACCCTGGTACAGCAGGCGGACATCGATCATCCCGACAACGTACGGCCCGGGAACCGGCGGTCCCGGCGGCGGCAGCGACCTGCAGGCAAGTCGACCGCCACCAACCGGCAGGCCCAAGCCCAGGCCTTCAGCGAGAAAGCTGCAGAGGAATTTCGGTAGGCCTTGGACAGTCAGGCCTACGGTTGTCTTGTACCATCAGTCATGAGATGTGAGCAGAATGTCACAGCGTCGCAATTATACCAAGAATATCCTGGCCGGTATGGGACACAAGGACGAGATAGCGCCCAAGGTGTTCGTGAATACGCTCTACCGTACCTGTACCACCGGCTTTGTGGTCACCAGGGAATGTGTAGTCCTGATCGACACGCCTCTGGTCCCCAGCCAGGCCCGGGACTGGCGCAAACAGATCGAGGAAGAAGCCAAGTCCCGGCCTATCGACTACATCCTGCTGACTGACCACCACCGCGGCCATGCCTTGGGCTGTCAGTATTTCATGCCCGCGCAAGTCATCGGTCACGAGCGGGCCCACAAGGAAATGCAGGGCTATACGGACAATTTCCGGGAGCGGATTCGCAACAGCTTCAAGCGCGAGCCGGAGATCCAGGCCCAGTTCGACAATATCGAAATCATTCCGCCCCACATCACGTTCACGGACCGCGCCTCTTTCATTCTGGGCGATACGACGGTGCAGATCATCTACGTGGGCGGCCATACCCCTGCCACCAGCATCGTGTGGCTGGAAAAGGAGCGGGTCTGCTTTGTGGGAGACACCATTTGGACCGACCAGCATCCCTTCATGGCCCAGGCCAATTCCCGGGAATGGCTCCAGGCCCTTAACCTGATCCGGGAACTGGATCCTGCGATCATCGTGCCCGGTCACGGGGGCTACCTGCATTCCACTGACCGGATCAAGCTGATGGAGGACTACATCAGCTGCCTGCGGGCCGAAGTGGCCCGGTGCCTGCAGGAGGGCAAGGACAAGGTTGAGACCAAGAAGGAGCTGGTCGGGAACATGCTGATCAAATTCAGCATACCTTCCACCCGCCGGTCGAAGATCGAAAGCCAGATCAGTTCCGGCATCAACCGGGTGTACCGGGAACTGCAGCGGGAGATGCAGGCCCAAGCCGCATAAGGTTTCCAGCAGGTGAGTGCAAACCATGGCCCATTCGATTGAAACATCCCCGCCGTCCAGTCCCGGGGCCGAGTTGCGGGCCGATCTGGCGGAGCTGGAAAAACTGCTGGTCAAGGTCAACGGCACGACCGTTGAACGAACCCTGAAACTTCTGGACAAGGCCTGTTTGCAGATGGCCGCGTTGCGTAAGCAGGGAGTCGATCTCAAGGCCGAGGAAGGGCTGTGGGCCGGCTTTGAGGTCCGGCTGCAGGAGGCCGCCGGGGAATTTGTGCGTGCAGCCCGGGCCCAGGGCAGCTTGGCGACCCTGCGCCAGCAGCACGCCCGGACGGATGGCCTCTGGTGGCACCTCGATGAGCTATATCAGGCCCAGATGCGGCGCAGCCTGTTCAAGGGACTGCGCTGGGTCGGCGTGATCGGTGGCCTGGTCCTGGCGATCTGGATTGTACTGACCTATGTGATACCGCCGGATGAGACTGTCGTCTTGCTCACGGATATCACCTACAACCTGGAGAAAGCCATTGACGTCCGGGACTTCGCCACGGGGCGGGAAATCGTAGAAGACGGTCTGGCCCGCACCGACAATGCCGTGGAACTGCTTGTGTGGGCCAGCGTGATCGCCGAACAGGAAAAGGATGAGGAAACCGCCGCAGCCTATTGGGAGGAAGCCCTGGCTACCGATGTCCCGCCGGCCCAGCTTTGGGTGACTCTGGGCAACAACCGCCTGCGGGCCGGTGACCTGGACGGCGCCGAATGTGCAGCCCTGTCCACGCTGGAGCTGGACGACAGCAATGCCCAGGCACATTTCCTGATTGCCGGCATTGCCGAGATGCTGGGCGAGATCGACCGGGCTATCGAGTATTTCAACATGACCTACGATCTCGCCGAACGGGGACAGCCCCAGCTGGCGGTGATCGCCCGCGTCCGGATGGGGAACATGATGCAGTCCCCCGGCTCGCTTGCCTCCTCCGAGGAAGTGGCGGAACGGGAACTGAACTGCGGCTAGTCCTGATCCGGCTGCCAGGTATTGGGTGTCACGGTGCCCGTACGATCCACGGGAATATCCGCGCGCCAGGTAGAGTCCGCAATGATCTTGGCCGGGTCGCACCGGTGCCGGTAGCGCCGGGCGACGTCGATCACCTCGGTCAACAGGCCTTCGCTCAGCTTGATGGGCTGCAGGCCCAGGTCCAGGAACTGCTGGTTCTCCACCCGCAGTGCATTCTCCAGCGCCTCGTTGCGGGGATTGACGTAGTACCGCACTTCCGCGCCCGTCAGGCCGGCCACCATCTCGGCCAGATCGCGGACCCGGTGGGTCTCGGTGGCCTGATTGAAGATTTTCACCCGGTCGCCCAGCGCTGGCGGGTGCTCGATGGCCAGACGTACACACTGGGCCGTATCGCGGATATGGATGAAGGCGCGTGTCTGGCCCCCCGTACCGTATATGGTCAGGGGATGCCCTACCACGCCCTGCATGAGGAAGCGGTTCAGCACGGTGCCGTAGTCCCCTTCATAGTCAAAGCGGTTGATCAGCTGCTCGTGACTCAGGGTGTCCTCGGTATTGGTGCCCCACACGATCCCCTGATGCAGGTCGGTGATGCGTACCTGGTCGTTCTTGTTGTAATAGAAAAACAGCAGGGCATCCAGGGTCTTGGTCATGTGATAGACACTGCCGGGATTGGGCGGATACATGATTTCCATGTCATGGGCCTGACCGTCGATATCTACCTGGACCGGCAGGTAGCCTTCCGGGATCTTCATGCCTGCCGTACCGTAGCCGTAGACCCCCATCGTGCCCAGATGCACCACATGAACGTCCACTCCGGACTCGACAATGGCCGCGAGCAGGTTATGTGTGGCATTGACGTTGTTGTTGACGGTGTAGCGCTTGTGACGGGAGGATTTCATGGAATAGGGCGCAGCCCGCTGTTCTCCGAAATGCACCACCGCCCTGGGCTTGCGGTCCCGTATCAGGGCGACCAGTTGCTCGTAGTCCTCCGCCACGTTCATGTCGACGAAATCCAGTTCGTTTTCGGTCTGTGTACGCCACGCCGTGATGCGGGTATCGATCGGGGCAATGGGCGTCAGGGACTGCGTTCCCAGTTCCACGTCAATCTTGCGGCGCGACAGATTGTCCACTATGGTAACGGCATACCCGTGGCGCGAAAGATGCAGGCTGGTCGGCCATCCGCAGAAGCCGTCTCCGCCCAAAACTACAATGTGATCCTGTATATTCATAGAATTGTCGGTTGACTGCCTTTGCTGCCAGATGACGCCCGTTGATTCACCCACAGGCCCAGATCGTCCCTTCATTGTAACAAGCATGGCCGAGACCGGAGTGAAACCGAACCGGATCCCGGTCCCGGTGCCATGCGCAAAGCCGTAGACCAGATTCGCCTTCGCTGCTCATGTCCCCGTCACTCCCGCCCCTGCGCATTGGCCTTTTCACCGAGACTTTTCTGCCCAAGGTGGATGGCGTAGTCAACATTCTGCAGCTGCTGCTGCGCCACCTGGCCGCCGAGGGACACCACGCCATTCTGTTCGCACCGGCCGGTGGTCCAACCGAATTCGCGGGCTTTCCCGTCCTGCCCGTGCACGGAGTGACTGCACCCTGTTACAACGAACTGAAGCTCAATTATCCCATGCTCAGCACCTTTCGGACACTTGCCCGGTTCCAGCCCGACCTGGTGCACACCCTGCATCCCTTTGTGCTCGGCCCCTTCGGCATGCGCATGGGACGTCGCCTGCAGGTACCGGTGGTTGCATCCTACCATACGGACATTGCCCGCTACGCGACCTTTTACGGGCACAGTGCCCTGACCAGTGCCATATGGGCCTACGAACGTCACATCCACAATCAGGCGACCCTGACCCTGTGCCCTTCCAGCGTCTTGCGGGATGACTTGCGGCGCCAGGGCTTCCAGCGTGTACGGTGGTGGCACCGGGGCATCGACACCCAATTCTATGCCGCCGGACCCGTCGACACGGCGGTACGCCAGGAATTGACCCAAGGCCATCCCGATGATTTCCTGGTCCTGAACGTGGGCCGGCATGCGCCGGAGAAGGGCCTGTTCGACTTGCGTGACAACCTGTTTCCTCTGGACGGTGTGCGCCTGGCCCTGGTAGGTGCCGGTCCCAGTCACGAAGAGCTGAAGACATGGTATGCGGGTACGCCCACAGTGTTGACGGGCTATCGCTTCGGTGACAACCTGATCGCGGCGTACCGGGCTGCGGATGCCTTCGTCTTCCCTTCCACGACGGAAACCTTCGGTCTGGTCGCCCTGGAAGCCATGGCTTGCCGCCTGCCGGTCATCGCGGCGCACAAGGGGGGCATCACCGACTCGGTCAGGCACATGCAGACGGGATTGCTGTTCGAGCCCGAGGCGCCCGCCCAAATCCGGGACCACGTCCGTCGCCT
The DNA here is from genome assembly GCA_965200385.1 of Caldilineaceae bacterium. Taxonomy (GTDB): domain Bacteria; phylum Chloroflexota; class Anaerolineae; order Caldilineales; family Caldilineaceae; genus Bin34. Next base: position 848,969 of record OZ241342.1, on the reverse strand, counting down.
GCGGGACGATCGCGCCCTGGCCCACAGGCTGGCCGGGGCCGGGTGGCACCATGCCCAAAGCCAATCTTGGCAGCGCACCATGGATCAGCTGATAGGTTTCTACCGCACGGCCCTGCGGCAGCACCGGATCTTCGGCTGATCACTGGCCCGGAGCGCCGGGTTGACTGCCATACAGCCAGACACTGCAACACCCGGGATCTTGCAGGACGATACCCTCCGGGCCGGTCTTTTTCCCATAGAGTGCCGTGCCGGAAGAAATCCGTTTTTCGACTACAATCCCCACAGGCAGGCTGTGCAGCCTGAAGCAGGACAGGAGGAGTTGTCGTGAAACTGGGCATTTTGACAGGCGGCGGGGATGTGCCCGGCCTGAATCCCTGTATCAAGAGCATTGTCACCCGTATGACGGAGGCGGGGCATGAAGTCGTGGGCTTTCGCCGGGGCTGGGCCGGTCCCCTGGCAGTCAACCCTGACGATCCGGCCTCCCTGGCGCAGTATACGCTGACGCTGACTCCGCAAACGGTCAGAACCGTGGACAGGACGGGGGGCACGTTCCTGCACTCCAGTCGCACCAATCCGGGCAAGGTCAAGGCCACGGATGTACCCGCCCATCTGACGGCTGCCGATGCGGCAGTCAACGCCGACGGCACGCTTGACTTCACGGCCCGGGTCGTCCGCAATCTGGAAACGCTGGGCATTGATACCCTGGTCCCTATCGGCGGCGACGATACGCTCAGTTACGGTGGCCGTTTGCACGCCGAGGGCGTACAGGTCGTGGCATGTCCCAAGACCATGGACAACGATGTGTACGGGACCGACTACTGTATGGGCTTCAGTACCGCTGTCACCCGCAGCGCCGAAGCCATCACCAATCTGCGTACCAGCGCCGGATCCCATGAACGCATTGCGGTGGTGGAACTGTTCGGCCGCAACTCGGGCGAAACGGCCCTTATCAGCGGCTATGTGGCCGACGCCGACCGGGTCCTGATCTGCGAGGTGCCCTTCGTACCGGAAAAACTGGCGGAACTGGTCGCTGCCGACAAGCAGAACAATCCCAGTCGCTATGCGATGGTAGTCATCAGCGAGGGCGCGACGATAGAAGGCGGGGAAATCGTCGAATCCGGCGAGGCTGATGCCTATGGCCACCGGAAGCTGGGTGGCATCGGCGAGATTACCGCTGACCTGATCAAGACGCTGACCGGTTCCAACATCATCAACCAGAAACTGGCCTACCTGATGCGTACGGGAGCGCCGGACGCCCTGGATCTGTTGGTGGCCCGCACGTTTGGCCACTTGGCCGCCGACTTGCTGCTGGCAGGCCAGAGCGGGCGCATGGTGGCGCTGCGCGACGGCAAGTACACGCATATCGACATGGCTGAAGTCACCCGGGGTGTGAGACGGGTGGATGTGGACCGACTGTACAACCCGGACACGTATACCCCGCAAATCAAGAACTGCCAGGGTCTGCCGATGTACCTGTACTAGATTTCCCGGCTGGGATCAGTGAAGAGGAGTAGAACCGGCTGATCCTGCAGCCATCGGCCAGCCCCATAGATTGGTAGGCCGGGGGCCGAAGTGTACAATTCCCCTTGGCATGCCTCCTTAGCTCAGCGGATTAGAGCAACAGTCTTCTAAACTGTGGGTCGTAGGTTCGAATCCTACAGGAGGTGCTATCCCCCCGGAAGGCGGGCGGGTCCGCCCACCGGAGCCTCGCTCCAGTGGGCACTCACAGGCACGCAGCGGCGGGACCTGTTGCCACGTTGTCCTGTTCGGTTGTCCACCCGGACACGCAGTCACCCAACAGCCGTATCACGTTCCGCGCCATCCCGGCCCATCTTGCTCTTGCCTGGTCAGGCAAGCCCGGCATGGTCACCACAACCATGCCGGTACTGACACAGCTTGACGGGGCATGGCGGATCTCAGCCGACCCGCACGCGTTCCTCGGTTTCGCCGGCGATAGGTTCCAGCGCTTCCTTCTCGTTGATGGCGATCGGTCGGGTCGTGCCCGGCACCGAGTAAGGATACGTCGGACCGCCCTGGGGTCTGGCCCAATGCACCGCATTGGCCAGTACCTGGTGAATGACCGGCTCCGTATAGATCGGGAATGTTTCATGACCGGGCCGGAAATAGAAGATCCGTCCGTTACCGCGGTGAAAACAGCACCCGCTCCGGAACACGTTGCCCCCTTCAAACCAGCTGATAAACACCAGTTCGTCGGGTTGGGGGATATCAAACAGTTCGCCGTACATCTCGCAGTTCTGCAATTCGAAATAGGGTGGCAGGCCGGCAGCGATGGGATGCCCGGGACGGACTACCCACAGGCGTTCCTTCTCGCTGGCTTCCCGCCAGCGCAGGCTGCACGACGTCCCCATCATCTTGCGAAAGATCTTGGAGAAGTGACCGGAATGCAGCACGATGAGCCCCATGCCCTCCAGCACTCTTTTCTGCACCTTGTCCACGATCGCGTCCTGGACCTCGTGATGGGCCATGTGGCCCCACCACAGCAGTACGTCGGTGGCCTCCAGCACGTCATCCGTCAGGCCATGTTCGGGTTCGTCCAGGGTAGCCGTCTGCACGTCCGTGATGCCGTGGGTGGCCAGCCCCGCCCGAATGGCCGCATGCATGCCATCCGGGTAGATGGCGGCAATCTCCGGATGGAGCTTTTCGTGTCTGTATTCGTTCCAGATGGTTACGGTCATGATACTGTCCTTGCGTCAGACGATGGGTGAAACAGGAAGCAAAATGAAAATCGGGATCAGCAGCGGACAGGCTGGCCCCCCTGCGCGGCGGACGCCTTGATGGCGTCCCACAGCTTCAGCATGCGCAAGCCCACCTCGGGCGGGGACGGATTGGCAATGACACCGTTGCGTACATCCAGAAAGCGGTGCCAGGTCGTCTTCATGGTTGGCAAGACTACGGGTTCCAGTTCGGATTCACCGGCTCGCTGCACTTCCACGTACCGGCCCCACATGCAGGCCCGCAGCCGGGCTTTCTCCGTAAACACCAGGATTTCCGAAGAACAGCTGGGTTCCAGGGCATCCCCGCAGGCATGTATCGTCACGTAGGGGCCGGAAGCGAGTCGCGCCATCACAGTCGTCATGATGTCTACCCGTGTCCCCGCGTTGTCCTGCCAGGCCGCGACTTCCACGAAATCCTCGCCCGCCAGATCGGCGATGGTGTTCATGATGTGGGCACCGGTGTCAAACATGAAGCCACCCCCGGAAACCTCGGGATCCGAGCGCCAGCGGTTGTCTCCCAGCCGTTTCCAGTTCTGCCACACAGTGCCGCTGATGGCGCGAATCGAGCCGAAGGTACCATCCCGCAACCGGTCCGCAGCCCAGCGAATCTGGGGGGACAGGCTACCCTGAAAAGCCACGACCAGCAACTGGCCGGTGGCATCCCGCTTGGCGATGAGGGCTTTCGCCTGTTCCTGGTTGACCACCATGGGTTTTTCCACCAGCACGTCAACGCCCGCCTCCAGGCACATGGCGACGTGGTCATAGTGCATGGAGTGGGGTGTAACCACAAACACCGCGTCCAGATTGTCGGCCCATTGTTTCAGCATCGTGGCCAAGTCAGGCACATTGGGCGGTGCCGGGTGTCCGTGATTGGCAAAGACCTCTTGCATGAGGGCAAAGCTCGCCGGGACGGGTTCGCACATCACATCCAGCGAGGTACCCCGCGGATCCTGCAGGATGCTGTTCACGTGATTGCGTGCCATGCCGCCACAGCCGACGATGGCCGTGCGGGTTCCGGGTTCCGCTCCGTTACTGTTCACTGCACCAGAATTTTGATCCGGGGATACGGTCATGGGAAGCTGCTCCTCAAGTGCACGGTGAGCCTGATGGGTAAAATGGTGTCGACTGTCGTGTCCCGACAACAGGACAATGGGCATTATACTAGGAGAGACAGGAAGCCGGGCCATTCTGTCCGGCTGTTGTCCCGCTTGCGGTCTGCACCGTGCCTGACGTCAAAACTGTCTCTATGCAACCTGCGCCCATCCTCATTCTGGCCTCTGCCAGCCCCCGCCGCCACCAGCTGATCCGGATCCTCGGCTGGGATATCGTGGTCCAGCCTGTCAACGTCAACGAAGAACAGTTGCCCCGGGAAGATGCGGTCACCATGGTCAAGCGCCTGGCTGCCCTCAAGGCTTTTTCCCTGTACCAGACCGGGATGCCCACAATACCGGAACCAGGCCGGCGGCAGTTGATCGTCGGGGCCGATACCACGGTAGAAGTGGCAGGCAGACTGCTGGGCAAACCGGCTGACCGGCAGGAAGCCCGGACCTTTCTGGAACTGTTGCGCGATCGTGACCATTACGTCCACAGTGGCCTGTGCCTGCTGGACGTTGCCAGCGGACAAACCTGTGTCAGGGCTCACAGTTCCCGGGTGCGCTTGCGTGACTACGACCAGTCCGCCCTGGAGTCCTACGTCGCCTCAGGTACATCCATGGACAAAGCCGGTGGCTATGCCCTGCAGGATCGGACTTTCAACCCGGTGGCTGCCCTGTCAGGATGTGCAGCCAGTGTGATGGGATTGCCGCTGGCTCTGCTGGCCGAGGTATGCCAGGACGAATTCCACTGTCCGCCACCACCGGACTTTTGCCCCGGCCACTGCACCCGCCAGACCGGTCACACTTGCTGCTGGCAGGCTCCCTGAGACCATGGCACGGTATACCCGTCCCAAGGGGCGAACCTCGGCTTCCGACTGGGAGGATCTGGATACGGCGCCACCGCCACCGCGGCGGCGGCAAGCCAAGGTGCGGCCTGCATCCCGCCAGACGGACACCTGGCAGGAAGGGGTGGTGATACGCGTACGTGGCCACGAACACGATGTACAGCTGGCCAAGCAGCGGGTGCGCTGTACGGTGGCGGGACGTTTTCTGCAGGACACGCTGCAGGACACGCTGATAGCCGTCGGCGACCGGGTACAGGTACAGCCTGCACAACGCGGCAAGGGCGTGATACAGGCCATTCTGCCCCGCACCCGGGTTCTGAGCCGGCAACGTCCCTTTGTCACGCATCCGGCCGAAGACGTGATACTGAGCAACCCGGATCAGCTGATTCCGGTATTTGCGATTCAGGAACCGGTACCGCGCCTGCCCTTGCTGGACCGCTATCTGGTCATAGCCGAAGCGTACGAACTGCAGGTGCTGATTTGTGTAACCAAAATGGATCTGGCCGATCCGGCCCCTGCACGGTCCACCTTCGCCCTGTACGAGGACTTGGGGTACCCGGTCGTGTATACGGGACTGGAGCACCAGGAAAAGGAAAGCCTAGCCACCATTCGCGAGGCCTGTAAGGGCCGGATTTCCGTCCTGACGGGACCGAGTGGCGTAGGCAAAAGCACGCTTCTCAACCGCCTGGATCCCCGCCTGAATCTGAAGACTGGTGCGGTGCGGGCCATACAGGGCAAGGGTTCCCACACGACCCGTGCCACCCGGCTGCTGCCTCTGCCGGGCATGGCCGACACCTACATTGCGGACACGCCAGGCATTCGCGAATTTCGCCTGTTCGGGTTCGAGGCCAATGAATTGCCCCACTATTTCGTGGACGTGGCACGATGGCACAATCGCTGCCAGTTCGCCAGTTGTCTGCATCTCCACGAACCGGGATGTAGAGTCCGCGCAGCGGTGGAACAGGGTGTCTTGCATCCTGCCCGCTACGAAAGTTACCGGCGTCTTGTCCAAAGCCTGGAGGATCCCGGGTCCCGATGACCGATATCCTGGCCACTCTCAATCCCCAACAGCGGGAAGCGGTCCAGTTGCCGCTCGGCCCTGCACTCATCCTGGCCGGCCCCGGGTCCGGCAAAACACGTGTCCTGACCCACCGGCTGGCTTTTCTGGTACGTGAGCTGGGACTGCCCCGCTGGAATATCCTGGCCGTAACCTTCACCAACAAGGCGGCCGGCGAGATGAAGGCCCGGGTCGACTCCCTGCTGACCGCCTCCCCGGCAAGCACGTCCTATGGCGCGCGTCTGGCGGTTGGCACCTTTCACGCCATGTGTGCCCGCATTCTCCGCCTGGAAGTGGAACACACGCCCTATGCACCCAACTGGACGATCCTGGACCGGCAGGAACAGGATCGGATGCTCAGGGAGATGATCAAGGACAGTCCCACGGCCGACATGAACGTCTATGAGCTGAAGAGCAGAATCAGTCGGCTCAAGAACCACAGCATGCTCCCACATGTCCATGCCAAACAGGCGGAGGGCTTTCTGGAGGAACGTGTGCAGCACTACTATGCGGCATACCAGCGCCGTCTGCTCGAAAGCAACGCCCTGGATTTTGACGACCTGCTGATGCAGGCACATCAGCTCCTGAAGCACAACGAGCAGGTGCGGACCAAGTACCGGCAACGGTGGAGTCACGTTCTGGTGGACGAATTCCAGGACACCAATGGCGTACAGTACGAGTTCCTGAAACTGCTGACCCACTATCCGGGATCCCCGTTTCACCTCTATGTCGTAGGGGACGAGGATCAATCCATCTATGCTTTCCGGGGCGCCAATTACGAGAACCTGCACCGTTTCCGGCGGGATTTCCCCGGGGCCCGGACGTTGTTGCTGGAACGGAATTACCGCAGCACCCCCCAGATCCTGGACGTAGCCAACGGACTCATTGCGCAAAATCCGGGCCGGGCGGCCAAGACCCTGTTCACCGATCGCCGGCCTGGCCAGAAAGTCCTGCTGTGCCAGACCCCTTCATCCAGTGCCGAAGCTGACTGGATCGGCCAGAGCGTCCAGGCGCTGACCCAGGAAGCCGGTTACGGTCTCGACGACATCTGTCTCATGTACCGCACGAACGCACAGAGCCGGGAACTGGAAGAAGCATTGCGCCGGCTCAATATCCCCTACCGGGTCATTGGCGCCCTGGAATTCTATGAACGGGCCGAGATCAAGGATGCCTTGGCCTATCTGCGCATCATCGTCAATCCGCGGGACAAGGAGTCCCTGGTCCGCATCATCAACCGTCCGGCCCGGGGTATCGGCGCCGCCACGGTGCAGCGTCTTCTGGCCTGCAGCCGGCAATGGCATCTGGATATCGCGTCCACCCTGGACGTGATCTGTCAGGGGCCAGAGCACGTGCCGGACGTGGACCTGGCCCGCCTCGAGGCTTTCCCTGCACCCTTCGCCAAGCGCGCCCTTGGCGCCCTGCGCAGATTTCATGCCCTCTGGCGGCAATGGCGTGAAGAAATGGAAACCTGGGAGGATGCAGGCGAGTTTTTGCGGCATGTCTGTGAAACGTCCGGCTATACGGCCTATCTGCAGCGGCTGCACGAAGACGATCCGGTAGACCGGCTGGAAAACCTGCATGAACTGACATCTTCGGCGACCCACCTGCCTGCCGATCTGGAAGAAGAGGAACTCGCCCTGAATCCGGTCGAGCTGTTTCTCCTGCACGTCAGTCTGGTATCAGCCCAGGATGATCTGGAGGAGAACGAACCCAAGGTCAGTCTCATGACGTTGCATACGTCCAAGGGACTGGAATTCCCGGCCGTGTACATTGCGGGGCTGGTCGAGGGTCTGCTGCCCCATGCCCGCAGCCTCGACCGTGGTTCCCGCCGCGAGCTGGAGGAGGAAAGACGTCTGCTCTACGTGGGTGTCACGCGGGCCATGGACCTCCTGTTTCTCACCCGCTCCAGCAATCGCTCCACGTATGCCGGGGACCAGCCCTGCACACCCAGCCGCTTTCTGGCCGAAATCCCGGAACAAACCCTGATGCAGGAAACCTATCCGGCGTGGCATGCCCCTGCCCCTTTCCGCACCACGCGGGTCGGGACCGGACGGCAGCAGCCTTCCCGTTCCCGGTATCAGTGGACGGCGGACGCCGCGGCGTCCGCCAACCGCACATCCCTGGCGCAACCGCGCTTCAAGCCTGCCATGAAGGTCATCCATCCCCTGTTTGGCTCGGGCACTGTCATCAGCGCCAGCGTGGACCAGGGTGCGGAAGTGGTGTCTGTCGTCTTTGACAATACAAGGCATGGCCTCAAAAAACTCCTCGCCTCCCAGGCCAAATTGACCATCACCCGGGAATAACAGCATGCATTCCCCTTCGGCATCGCCCATGGGCACGTGGAGTGCCAACACCAAGTTACTGGCTTCGCTGCTCTTTCTGCTGCTGGTGGCCCTGGGTATCTGGCGCTTCCAGCACTTGCTGCAGCCGGTGGTGGTAGCTGTGCTGCTGGCCTATCTGCTGCATCCCCTGATCACCAGCCTGGCCCGCCTGCCCTTTCTCAATCGTGCGGGCGCAGCGGTACTGGTATACCTGCTGCTGCTGGTCCTGGGACTGTACGGATCGCTTTGGCTGGGCAGTACGGCACTCCAGCAAATGAGCATCCTGGTGGAATCACTGCCCACCATGTCCACCTACCTGCAGGACACGCTACAAGATCTGCTGCAGTCCGGTTCAAGTCTGGTTGAAGCCTTCACCGCACGCACAGGACTTACCATCTTGCGCGAACAATGGGAACGATTGGTCTTGCCCATAACCGGCGAAACCACCATGCAATGGGATTTGGCGGCCATTACAGAGCAGGCCCTGACCCTCCTGAATCCTCTGCTGCGCCAGAGCAGTTCCTTTGCCACCAATCTGGCCCGTGGCACCTTCAACGTGCTGGGTACCACCTTCCTGATCCTGATCCTCTCCCTCTACGTCATCATTGACATACCGAAAGTGGAAGGGTATATCGGCCAAATCGGACCGGTACGCAGCATCCAGGAAGACATGCAGGCCCTGTGGAAACGCTTCGCCCGCATCTGGGAGGGGTACCTGCGTGGCCAGATCACCATTTCCCTCCTGATGTTCGCGGTGGTCAGCGTCCTGCTCAGCCTCCTGGGCGTGCGGAATGCCGTGGGTCTGGGCCTGGTAGCCGGTGCCATGGAATTCCTGCCGGTGATCGGACCGGTCATCAGTACCGCCCTGGTCATCGGTGTCGCCCTTTTCCAGGGCACTACGGCCTTTGGCATGCCGTTCCCGCAATACGTTATTCTGGTAGCTGTCGTCATGATTGCCCTGCAGCTGATCGAGGGCAATATCCTGGTGCCGCGCGTGATCGGGAATCAGCTGCGCCTGCACCCGCTGGTGGTCTTTCTGAGCGTGCTTATGGGCACGTCCCTGGCCGGTATTCTGGGAGCCATCCTGGCTGCCCCGGTAGCCGCCAGCATCAAGCTGCTGGCCACCTACACCTGGTACCGCATACTGGACCAGCCCCTGACTTTTTTGACCGATACCGAGGAAACCGGGGCTTCGCGGCCCACCCTACCGGTACAGATGCAAACCGGCCCCCCGGCAGAAGCACAGACCCGGCCGGAACTGTCGGCGACGGCACGTCCGGTTCACACTGGTGCAGCCACAGCCGTACCCCACGAGATACGACATCCCCTGCGTTTCCGGCCGCTTTTCAAGGATCGTGTGTGGGGTGGCTACCGGCTGGCCCAGCATTTTCCTGACCTGCCACAGAAGTCCCGCCTGGCCGAAGTGTGGCTGCTTTCCGGTCACCCGTCCGGTCTCACACCCGTCGCCTCGGGTCCGCTGGCCGGCCAGACCCTGCCCGCATTGATTAACTGGTTTGGACTGGATCTGCTCGGCCACCGGCATGCTGAGGTACTGACTCATCAGCGTTTTCCGCTGCTGTTCAAGCTGCTGGACGTGGATGACTGGCTCTCCGTGCAAGTCCATCCCGCCCAGGGCGGAGCAGAGCCAGCGGGTGAGCAATTTGGCAAGACCGAAATGTGGGTGATGACAGAAGCGGAGGCCCATGCCCGCCTGATTCTGGGGATACGGGAAGGCTGTACCCGGGAGGAGCTGCTGGCAGCGGGGCCATCAGCCGCTCTGGTACCACTGTTGCACCAAACGGAAGTCAAGCCTGGCCAGGCGTTCTTCGTGCCCGCGGGTGTCGTACATGCCCTGGGACCAGGCATGTCGCTCATTGAAATCCAGGAAACCAGTGACACCACGTACCGTCTGTATGATTGGGATCGGCTTCCGGATCCCGATCATCCCCGCGAACTGCATTGGGACCAGGCCTTGGCGCACCTGGACCTGGCTTCATCCGTACGGGGTCCGCATCCTGCCACTCCCACTGTGTGGCAGAATGTGCCTGGCGAGCTGCTGGTCTCCTGTCCGCAATTCCAGACGATCCGGGTGCACCTGGCCACCGGCGGCGCGGTACAGGGGGTCACGTCCCCGGATTCCTTTGAGGTCCTTGTGCTCGTTGCCGGGCAATGTCGCATAGTGACAGATGGGCATGTACAGGAACTGCACGCACGGGACTGTGTCCTGCTCCCTGCCGCTATGGGCGCTTACACCCTGGACACGGAACCGGGAGCGGAGTTCCTGGTGGTGCGTACGCCGTAACGCAGCACCACTGGCATATCCAGTTTGAACAGGTGCAGACGATCGGTTGGGTCTATGCGGCAATATATTACTTTGGTCCGGGATTCCATCCGGTCGGACGGCAAACAGGTATAGAATGGGGGCTATATACGTACTCACACCGCGCAGTGCAGGCAGTCACCGGTAAGCTAAGAAGGGTATGAATAGAGAAGAGATTATGGTTCACCGGGGCGTCACTTTGCGGGTGCGGCCAGGCAGTAAAGCCAAACACGACAAGATGATGCGGGTTGCCGGGGCCTGTCGCAAAGTGTGGAATGAGGTACTGGCAATCTGCGCAAGGCAATATCAGGACTTCAAGGTCGGTGAAGCCGATAAACCTAACGTTACACACTTCGGGCTGAACAATCTGTACGTGCAGATTAAGCAGGAGTTACCTTGGTTAGGTGAGTTGCCGTCGAATACGGTGCGCTACACTATGAAGCACCTGTCTGAAGCCTATAAGCGGTTCTTTGCAGGTGCAGGATGCCCCGACTGGAAGCGAAAGTTCAAGACTACACCCAAATTCACTGTGCCCGACAAGATTAGAATCAAGGGCAAGAAGATCTACATCCCCAAGATCGGATGGGTCAGGCTGACAGGCAAGAATCCTTACGCCAATTCCAAACCCAAGCAGGCCACGTTTAAATATGAATCGGGTAATTGGTATGTGCCCATCCTGTATGAAGTGCCTGACACACGGCCGGCGAGACCAGATAAACCTGGTAAGCCTGTAGGCATTGACCGGAACGTGGGGCAGGTAGCATTAAGTACAGGGTGTATGTACGAACTGCCGGAGCTGCTAGGGTTGGACGCTAAACTGCGCAGACTGCCAAAGAAGTTAGCCCGACAACAGTTCAAGAGCAATGGGTGGCAACGTACCCAACTGCGTATTCAGGAAGTACATAGGAGAATAGCCAATGTCATAAAGAATTGGTGTCACCAGACCAGGCGTACCATCGCTGACATACACGATTTAGTCATCTTTGAAGACCTGAACATTCAGGGCATGACCCGGAGTGCCCGTGGCTCCAGGGAAAAACCCGGCAAGAATGTGGCTCAGAAGAGAGGGTTGAATCGTGCTATTTTGCGCAGTGGGTGGGGTCGATTGGAACGGTATATGACTTACAAGACTTATACAGAACAGATAGACCCCAAGTACACGTCACAGCGTTGTCATCACTGTGGGGTGATACGTAAGGCCAACCGGAAGTCCCAGTCTGTCTATCACTGCCAAGTGTGCGGCGTAGAGAAGAACGCTGATGTAAACGCAGCTTTGAACATACGGGACAAATGGTTGGGTAGGAACACGGCGTTCGGGGACGGCGCAGCTGCAGGTGGAGATTGCAACACTAGTTTGGTCTATGAAGCCTGAAAATGTATACAGAAGAGCATCGTGTCCGGCGGGCCCGGTGTGAGTACGTATATAGTCCCCTAAACAGACACGTCGGACCTGTGGCCCATCTGCCTTGCCCCGGGTCCAAATCGAGAAAGGACATCCGTATGCCCCCGAGTCTTGACCAACTGAAACTGGCCCATACCACCTACCCCATCGAGGACTTTTTGGCACAGCGGTGGAGTCCCCGTGCATTCCGGCCGGCTCCTCTTGCGTCCACCCAGATCGGCAGCCTTTTTGAAGCGGCCCGGTGGACGGCTTCCTCGTTCAATGAACAGCCCTGGCGCTTCATCTTCGCGGAGCGGCACGCCGATCCGGACGGCTTTGCCCGGATCCTGGGTACCCTGATGGAGTCGAACCAGACCTGGGCCCGGAACGCCAGCCTGCTGGCCATTGCGTCGGCCAATACGGTTTCCCAGCGCGGTCGCATCAACACCAAGGCCATTTACGACACGGGACAGGCCGTCGCCAATCTGTCGACACAGGCAACGGCCATGGGCCTGTACGTTCATCAAATGGGTGGCTTCAGTGCGGATGCCGCCAGGACAGCCCTGGACATTCCGGCGGCATGGGATCCTGTGGTAGCCATTGCCGTAGGCTACCGGGACGCCCCCCAGTCGCTTGTCGATGAATTGCGCAGCCGGGAAGAAATGCCCAGGGAACGGCTGACCCTGCCCGAGTTTGTGTTTCAGGGACACGCCGGTCAGCCTGCGGATCTGGGGTGACCACCCGGACACGCAGGTCCGTAACCACTTTGATCCTTGCACTGGAACCGACCGGCTGTGAATGATCTCATTCGCCTGGTTACATCCCCGCTACTGCCTCCCCTGTTCTTGCTGCTGGGTACAGTGGCCCTGTCCTTTGCCCATCCTACACGCACGTATCCACCCTACCTGCGGTGGATTGCCCTCGGCTTCATGCTGGGAGCTTGCGGGCTCCTGCTCCGAATCGCATTCCAGTCCGGGGTATCCATTTTTGCCTGGGAGTGGAGTCCGCACATGCAGACCCGCTTCCAGTTGATCTGGATCAATGTCGGCTGGAACTGGTACGTTTCCTTTCTGGCAGGCGTGCTGGGGATCACCGGTCTGCTGATTGCCGGCCGTCCACCGGATCAGACGCCGAGTCTGCAGACGGGACCGCAGCGGTTTTATCACAGCCGTTTTCTCTCCCTGAACCTGGCTACGGTCGCGATTGTCTGGCTGCTGGTGACCAGCGCCAATATGCTGTCCCTCGTGTACATGTGGATCGCTCTGGACGTTATCCTGGTGATGCGGCATACTCTGACCATGCATCAGCATGAGGCTGTACAGCATGACTATACCCTGGTCTATCATCGCTCCCTGGGGCTGGGCCTGTTGAGTTCCCTGGTGCTGCTGATCGGTCTGTTTCCGGCGGGGATCAACGGACCGGCCTACATGCTGGTAGGCACCAGTCTGCCCGCCGAGTCCATCTACGCCCTGCTGGTGGCGGCGGCCATGCGGGCCGGAGCCTATCCCCTGCATTTCTGGCTGGTGCCCAGCAGCTTGCTGAATCTTAGTGCGGCCGAACGTATCTTCAGTCATATTCTGCCGGCCCTGACCGGCCTGTGGCTGCTGGGCCAGACGCTGGATCTGGCAGTCCGGCAGCCCGCCATTCTGTCCGCTGTCCTGCCTTTCATGGCCCTGACCTTTTGCCTGGGCACCCTGCCGTTTCTGAAAGAACACCACAAGTCTCTGAACGACACCTTTGTGCTGGCTTCCGGTGTGAGTCTGACCGCTCTGGCCGGTACCCTGGCTCCCATCCCGGGTACGCGTGCCCTGCTCCTGCCCCTGACTGCCTTTGCCCTGGGCAGCACCCTGTGGATTGTGGCGCAACGCATGCCGGTACAGGGTCTGGGCCTGGGCATGCGCGCGCTGGGGGCAGCCAGCTTGCTGGGTTTGCCCCTGACCCCCGGCTTCGTTGCCTTGGCCGAGTGGTTTCCCGGGCAGTCCCCCTTCCAGGCCGGGCTGACCTCCATACCCCTGATCATCGGCCTCGCAGGTCTGAGTATCGGTGTGTCCAGACCCCTGGCCCGTACCGCATTCAGGCCACCGCGTCCCGCAGGTTCCCAGCTGTGGCTGCTGGCAGCGGCGGGCGTACTGGCAATCCTGATCCTGATCACCGGTTTATGGCCCAACCTGGTTATGATCATGGCCGATTCACGCACGGGCCCCCCAGTGTCGCTGGGGGCCAGTGCCCGCTCTTTGCCCCTGCTGTCCCTGTTGTTATGGGGATTGGCGGTCTTGGCCGGGATCTGTGTGACCATCGTCGTGCCCGCTTGGGGAACCACGGCCTTCCTGGCTCGCTTTCGCCAGACTCTGGCTCAAGCGTTGAGCCTGGAGTGGATGTCCAACAGCATTCAGTTCGGCACGTCCCGCCTGTCTCTGGTCTGGTCCAACATGATGGCTGTACTGGAAGGCGCCGGTTTCATGGGCTGGACCCTGATCCTGCTGCTCCTGCTCTGGACCGCTTTGCAATGATCGTGGCAAGATCGCCATGAACTCCCCGGTCGGACCCTGGCTCGTCCTGATCCTCTGTCTTGTCGTCCTGGTCTGGGATCTGCGGATGATGGTACCGGGCCTGATACTGATTGCAGTAGGCTTCGTGGCCTTTCTGCCTGATGTCCAGATCCAGACCTGGACAGACTTGGCGGGTATTGCGTTGCTGCCTGTCACTGGCAGTCTGACAAGTGGCATCGGTACCCTGTCCGCGGCATCCCGCTTCAAGCCTTCCCTGTCGTTACGCCTGGCCGGTGTGTTGGCCCTGCTGTTGATCCCCTGGCTGTTGCGGGACACCAGCCTGCTGCCCTTTCTGCCCACCCCCTTGCAGGATCTGGCCGTATTGCGCATGATGTTCCGCCTGGTGCTGGCAGGCGGGCTCTTCCTGAGTCTGGTCGAGTCGCCGCTGTACTTCAGCTATGGTGTGCTGTTGCTCATACTGAATGTAAACACTCTGGTCTTCTTCTCCTATGATGGTGCGCCAGCACTTCTGTTCCTGCTGAATCTGGTGGAACTGGCCACCCTCCTGGCCCTTGGCCAACAGGTCTTGCGCTTCCCCCTGTGGCTGTCCAGCCAACAGGAGACACGGACATGAACGGCATGGAGCTGACATGGCCGCTGATCCTGGTGGCCACCCATCTGCTTGCGGGTTGTGTCACCCTGGCCTTGCGCCGCCGACCCTTCTTCGCACTGCTGACCGGAACCGGCACGGCCAGTCTGATCATGCTGGTCCTGGCCAACCTGGAAAGGGAAGGCTTGCGGGCAACGGCCGACCTGGGCAGCACTTGGCACATTCCCGGTGTCAATCTCACCCTGCAGCTCCATGAAGCCGTCATCCCTGAACTGGTTTTTGTGCATGCCGTGCTGGCTGCCACCTGTGTGCTGGTCCTGCTGCTGCGCGGATCTGCGGACTTCCTCCCCGGCTTGCTGCTGCTGGTTGCCGGCTATGCAGCCCTGCTCATGATCACGACCGGTCCCCTGGCTCTCCCCTTCCTCTATCCCCTGCTCCTGCTGCCCCTGACCGCCTGGATGCCCAGCGGGCCCGGGCGGTACAGGCCGATGCTGCGCAAGACCATCCTGGCGCCCCTCCTGGCCATTCCCTGTTTCGTTATGGCCAACGCGATCCTGTTTCGCCAAATGCCGCTCGATCCCCAGAATGCGGATTTCGTCACCCAAGTCAACGTGCTGCTGACGATAGGCCTGTTTCTGCTCTGCCTGCCCTTTCCGTTCTATCAACTCCAGCAGGATGAGAGCAACCGCAGCTTTATGCTGCCCACCGTCGTAGCGGATCTGTTCTACCAATTCATGGTGCTCATCGTGCTGCACGGTGCCCTGCGCACCCATCTGCCCCTGCGCGAGTTTGAGCCCCTGTACGCCTGGCTGGGGTGGGCGGCCGTGATTACAGTGGTCTGGAGCGGATTTGCCGCCTTCGGCTCACGGGATCCTCGCCAGATCTGGTTCTATGCCGCCATGCTCAACTGGGGCATGATTTTGCTGGTTTTCACCCTGCCCCTGGAAAACAACTGGAACATCATATTGGGCCTGTTCCTGCTCCGCGTCGTCAGCCTGATGGCCTGCATCACCAGCCTCACCCAGCTGGACATCAGTCGGCTGTATGCGGATACGGGCTGGATGGGCCTAGGTAACAGTCTGCCCTGGAACATGGCTCTTTTCCTGTTTGGCGCGCTGGGCCTGGTGGGCTTCCCCCTCAGCAGCAGCTTCGGTCATTTCTGGATCACCTGGCAATTTATCGCCACCATCAACTGGCAGATTGCCGTGGTGCTGGCCATGGGTACGGTGCTGACTGCCATTGGCCTGATCCGCGTGCTGCGCATTCTGCTCCTCCCGACGGCGACAACGCTCCCTACCCCGGAATTCACGCTCCAGCGCCTGCAAGCGGCTTCATTGCTTTGTCTCCTGGTGTACTTCAGTTTCACGCCCCAGGCCATCGATCCCCTGCTGGTACCGCTGCTGGCCCGTTTTCAGTAACCTGCCGGTGCAACGGCCCATGTCCGCAACTTCGCCTTCCACACGCCTGTCGGGGTTTCATACCCTGAGCCTTGAGGAACGCCAACGCATCCTGCAGGAAGAATGGCATATGGATGCAGACGATCTGCGTGGTCT
This sequence comes from Caldilineaceae bacterium, assembly GCA_965200385.1. Taxonomy (GTDB): domain Bacteria; phylum Chloroflexota; class Anaerolineae; order Caldilineales; family Caldilineaceae; genus Bin34. The sequence continues at coordinate 832,564 of OZ241342.1, read as the reverse complement.
GGCAAACGGCCTGTCCCTGGCGCAAGGCAATCAGATGACTGAAAACGTGGTGGGGCTGTTCAGTCTGCCGTTGTCCGTCGCTACCAATTTCCGGATCGACGACCAGGAATGCCTGATCCCCATGGCCATCGAGGAACCCTCGGTGGTGGCCGCCGCCAGCAAGGCCGCCAAGATGGCCCGCGCCGGCGGCGGGTTTTACACCGGGTCCACAGGCAACGTCATGATCGGCCAGATCCAGTTCATGGACATCCCCCGGCCACAGGAAGCCCAGCAGAGACTGCTGGAGGTCCGGCCCCATCTGCTGCAAGAGATTCCCGTAAGCCGTTCGGTGGCCGCGGCGGGCGGGGGGCCGGTGGATTTGGAGGTACGGTACCTGCCTCATACGGAGGTGGGGCCCATGCTCGTTGTGCACCTGATCTACGACGTGGCTGACGCCATGGGCGCCAACGTGCTCAACACCGCCCTGGAGTTCCTGGCGCCACAGATAGCACAGTTGCTGGATGCACCGGCGATCATGAGCATCATGAGCAATCTGGCTGATCGGCGCCTGGCCACCGCCCAGGTTCTGTATCCCTGGCATGCCCTGGGCACCCGGCAACCCGACGTCCGGCAACACATGCGGGCCATCGTGTGTGCCGACGCCCTGGCCCGGATCGATCCCTACCGGGCCACCACGCACAACAAGGGCATTCTGAACGGTGTCGAGGCGATCGCCCTGGCTACCGGCAACGACTGGCGTGCCGCAACCGCGGGTGCGCATGCCTGGGCCAGCCGTGACGGCCACTATGCCGGCCTGACCCGCTGGACCGAAATTGCCCCTGATCAGCCGTTACCGGAACCCTGGGCCGACCAGGCTGGGGACGTGGATCCACGACCAGCCCTGCATGGCACCCTGACCTTGCCCCTGGCCCTGGGTACCGCCGGGGGTACGATGCGGGCTCATCCGGGGGCCCGTACGGCCCTCAAGCTGTTGGGGACACCCAATGCCCGGCGCTTGGCGGCGATCGCCTGTGCCGTCGGCCTGGCCCAGAATTTCGCCGCCCTGTATGCCTTGACCGGTGAAGGCATACAGCATGGGCACATGCGCATGCATGCCCGCCAAGTGGCCTTGGCCGCCGGTGTTCCACTGGAAGCGGTAACCCAGGTTACCCGGCGCATGGTGGCAACCCGTACAATAGACACACAGGCCGCCCTGTCTGCCTGGAAGCAAATGCATGCCGGAGATTCGTCACATGAGTCAGTCTGAGGTTACGGCGTCTCCTCCCGCGGTCGGCCGCGCGGTCGGCATTGTCGGTTACGGTGCCTATGTACCCCGTTACCGGTTGCCCGCCCGGGAAATCAGCCGCGTGTGGTCTCACGATGTCCAGGAACATGCCGTCAGGGAGAAATCCGTGCCGGGCCAGGACGAGGATACGGCCACCATGTGCATGGAAGCGGCCCGCAGTGCGGTGAAACGGGCCGGGATCGATCCCCAGGCCATTGCCGCCGTGTGGATTGGCAGTGAAAGTCATCCCTACGCCGTGAAACCTACAGGCACCATCGTGGCCGAGGCCATAGGTGCTACCCCCCTGACCCAGGCCGCTGATCTGGAATTCGCCTGCAAGGCCGGTACGGAGGCTTTGCAGGCCGGTCTGGGTTTTGTAGCCAGCGGCATGGGCGAATTTGCCCTGATCGCAGGTATGGACACGGCCCAGAGTCGCCCGGGCGATGCCCTGGAATACACAGCGGCGGCAGGGGGTGCGGTCTTTATTCTGGGACCGTCAGAACAGGCGCGGGTGGTTGTGAATCACACGGTGAGCTGGGTGTCGGACACTCCCGATTTTTGGCGTCGGGCTACCGCCGCCTATCCGCAGCATGCAGGCCGCTTCACGGGCGAACCCGGTTATTTCCAGCACGTGCACGCGGCCGGACAGCATCTGCTGCGTCAGGCCGGGACTGCGCCCGCAGATTACCGGCATGTGGTCGTGCACCAGCCCAACGTGAAATTTGCCGTTCGCGTCATGCAGGAAATGGGATTCTGCCCTGCCCAATGGGAACTGGGCCTGCTGGTGGGTGAAATAGGCAATACCTATGCCGGTTCGGCCCTGCTGGGCCTGAGCGCCATTCTGGATCAGGCCCAGTGTGGCGACCGCATCCTGCTGATCAGCTACGGTAGCGGCAGCGGTGCAGATGCCCTGGATTTCACGGTTACCCACCCCTTGGCAGACTGGCAGCAGTGTGCCCCTTCAACTCGGGATTATGTAAACCGCAGAGTCGTCATCGACTATGCCACCTATGCCCGGATACGGGGCAAGATTGCCGCCTGAGCATGCGGCAGGACCCATTCAGCCATTCCTGGAAGCGGTCCGCCGACACGGCGCCACGAACTGCCAAGAGGACAATAGCTCGATCCGGTGTCGAATCACTGCATGCAAGTAACCGGCTTTCTGATTCGGTTCCTGAGACATACCGGGATGGCATGCACCAAAGCTATGGCGAGGTACAGTACAAAACGCAGAGCAGGACTAGGACAGCCAAGATCCGGGCGCATGTAAAACCTTGTTGGATACCCGGGTTTCCCTCTGTTTGGCTTCCGGGTGCCTTTGCCGGCAGCATCATTGCCCTCCATAAACGGGGTTGCCAGAACCCGAATGTCTGCCTGAAAATGAATCCGGACGCGGGCAATGCCCCCGAGATCCGGGGATTAGAGAAGAAACATGTCACTCATTTGCTATAATGGGGACCTCTATAGAAAGATCTCCAAGTCCAGGTAAAGTGTAGTGACAGGAGACAAGGACAGCATAGGGCATGCACAGTGAAGTGACCATGACGTACCGGGGCATCACCTTGCGGGTGCATCCAGGCAGCCGGCACAAGCATGACAAAATGATGCGTACCACCGGGGCTTGCAGGCGGGTGTGGAACGAAGTGCTTGAAATCTGCAAACGGCAATGGCAAGACTATCTTGACGGCCAGGCAGATAAGCCATCGGTTGCATACCCAGCCCTCTTGCGTAGCGGTCGGGGGCAGTTGGAACGGTTTATGGCGTACAAGACCCATACAGACAAGATAGATCCGAAGTACACGTCACAGCTATGCAGTCATTGCGGCGTGGTGCGGAAAGCGAACAGAAAGTCCCAGTCGGTATATCACTGTAGCGAATGTGGCATGGACAAGAATGCCGATGTCAACGCTGCCGTGAACATCCGGGACAAGGGGCTTGCTAAAATTGCGGTGTTCGGTGACGACGCTTCTGCGGGTGGAGGTAGCGTGGATCTGCCACGGCCAATGAAACCTGAACAGGTATTAACCGAATCTCCCTGGGGATCTTTCTATATAGTCACCCTATAATGCAGTACTGCACCTTCACTTGATTTTCCCCTTGCATGCATCCGTTGCTGGCTGCCCTCAAACAGAAACCGCTGCTCGCTGATGGGGGCATGGGCGCCCTGTTGCTGGCCCAGGGCGCAGGACTGGAACAGTGCCTGGAAGAACTGTGTCTCTCCCGGCCCGATTGGATCCGCGACATCCAGCTGGCATATGTCACCGCCGGCGCCGACATTCTGCTCACCCATACATTCGGGGCCCATGAGCATCGACTGGGTACGTACGGTCTGGCGCACAAGGTTGAGGAAATCAACCGCGCCGCCGTCCGCATCGCCCGGGATGTGCGGGAAACCTCTGGACAAAATCTGTTCATAGGCGGCTGCATAGGTCCCTTGGGGGAATACCTGATGCCCCATGGCCCTGTTGCACCTGACCGGGCCCGGAGCGTGTTTGCCCGCCAGGCCACCGCACTCCTGGAAGGCGGCGCAGATTTCTTCTGCATTGAAACGATGTCGGATCTGCAGGAACTGGAGCTGGCGATCCGGGTGGTGCGGGAGCTCTCTGACCTGCCCATCCTGGGCAGCATGACTTTCGGGGAAGATGAACAAAGCCAGTTCGGCGTGAGCGCAGCCGCGGCCATGCAGTCCCTGATGGCGCTGGATATCGAGCTTGTCGGTGTCAACTGTTCTGTCGGGCCCATGCATGTACTGCGGATCCTTGAAGAATACCACCGTACCGGTCCCGACATACCCTTGTCCGCCATGCCCAACGCCGGACTGCCGGCCCGGGTTGACGGTCGTTTCATCTATGCCTCGGGGCCAGAGTATTTTGCCTCTATGGTGCCAGGCTTTCTGGCCAGTGGCGCCACGATCATTGGTGGCTGCTGTGGTACCACACCCGCTCACATCCAGGCCATGCGCCAGGCGCTGGATACGCACCTGGCGGGAACGTCGGGGCAGAACGAGCCAGTGCGGGACGATACGCTGCATGCACAGGAACAGGATGAAGGTCTGGGTCATCGCTTTCAGATCCCCAACCATGAGCTGCAGGACGAGCCAGCAGCGGATTCGCGCCTGCTACAGAAGATCCGGACGGGAAAATTTGTCATCAGTGTTGAAGTGGATCCCCCACGGGGCATGAATCCCGCCAAGCAGCTCGCCGGGGCCCAGCTGGCCATGGAACGGGGCGCGGACGCCATCAACGTAGCAGACAGTCCCATGGCCCGTGTACGCATGAGCGCCCTGGTCTTGTCCGCCCTGATCCAGCAGCAGATAGGCATTGACACTATTCTGCACTTCACTACCCGGGATCGTTCCCTGATGGGACTGCAGGCGGATCTGCTGGGCGCCCATGCCCTTGGGGTGAAAAACATCCTGGCCCTGACCGGGGATCCTCCCAGCCTGGGGGACAGCCAGACCAGCACGCCGGTCTATGATGTGGACAGCATTGGCCTGGTACGGATTCTGAACCAGTTCAACCAGGGTCTGGACCTGCAGGGCAAGGCCATGGGTCAGCAGAGCAACTTCAGCATCAGTGTGGCCTGCGACCCGACCCGCAGCGATTTGGAAGAGGAAGCCATGCGTCTCTCCCGCAAGCTGGCCCACGGGGCTCACTTCATCATGACGCAGCCGATCTACGATCCCGCGGTATGGATGTCCTTCATCCGCATCTACGAACGCCTGCAGGGGCCCCTGCCTGTCCCCGTGCTGATTGGCATTCTGCCCCTGCAAAGTTTCCGGCATGCCAGTTTTCTCCATAACGAAGTACCCGGCATCACACTCACTGCCGAGGCCCTGGCCCACATGGAGCAGGCAGGCAGGCAGGGACGGTACGTCGGGGTACACATGGCCCAGGAACTGCTGCTGCAGCTGATGGACGCTCCCTACGTGCAAGGGGTCTATCTCATGCCCAGTTTTGGCCGTTACGAAACGGCATGCCAGGTACTCGATGTCGTACAGGAGCCCAATACCGTACCAGGAACGGGAGGAACGTCATGAGCGCTGTCCGGGACCGCAGGCGATCGCCATCTTCCCGTGCCGGATCGGGCATGATAGCGGATTTGCAGCAGCTGGTCGCGCCAGCCCGGGTCTTGCATTCCGAGACCGAACGCACTCCTTTCGAGTCGGATGGCCTCACGGCTTTCCGGGCCCGGCCACAGGCTGTCGTGCTGGTGGAAACCCGGCAGGAACTCATCGACCTGGTACGCTGGTGCCACCGTACGGGCACCCCGTACGTGGCCCGGGGCTCCGGCACCAGTCTGTCCGGGGGCTCCATGCCCATTGCGCAGGGCGTGGTGCTAGCGCTGAACCGCATGACCCGCATCCTGGAAATCCAGCCGGAGGACCGGATCTGCCGTGTGGAACCCGGGGTGATCAACCTGCACGTATCCGATGCGGCCAAACCCTATGGCCTGTACTATGCACCGGATCCTTCAAGCCAGCCCATTTGCACCATTGGGGGCAATGTAGCCTTCAATTCAGGCGGGGCCCACTGCCTCAAGTATGGCATGACCAGCAATCACGTCCTGGAGATGGAGATTGTCCTGCCTACCGGGGAAGTGACGACGGTCGGTCGTCCCAGCCTGGAAGGTCTGGGGCCCGACCTGCACGGCCTGTTTGTGGGTTCCGAAGGACGTTTTGGGGTGGCCCTGGAAATGACCCTGCGCCTGTTGCCCCTGGTACCTGTGTACCGCACCGTGCTGGCAGCCTACACGTCGCAAAAGGCCGCGGGTGATGCGGTTTCCCAAATTGTGGCCAGCGGCCTGCTGCCCGGCGCCATTGAAATCATGGACAGCCTCTCCATCGAGGCCGCCGAAGTCAGTGTGAACGCGGGATACCCCAAGAACGCTGCCGCCATTCTGATTGTGGAACTGGAAGGAGAGGAAGAGCAGGTGGCGCTGGATTTTGCTCTGCTGTCCCGGCTCCTGCAGACTTCCGGCGCCTATGAAATCCGGGAAGCCCGAACGGAAGCCGAACGTACCCGGATCTGGAAGGGCCGCAAGAGTGCCTTTTCCGCGGTCGGTCGCCTGAGTCCCGACTACATTGTGCAGGATGGTGTCGTGCCCCGCTCGCGCCTGGGCGAAGCCTTGCAGAAAATCGTGGCGCTGGGCGAACGGTACGACATCCGCGTCGCCAACGTGTTTCATGCAGGTGACGGCAATCTGCACCCGCTCATCCTGTTTGACGGGCGGGAAGAGGGTGCACTGCACAAGGCGGAAGAACTGGCCGGTGAGATTCTGCACATGTGCATCGACATGGGCGGCTCCATTACCGGGGAACATGGTGTAGGCATGGAAAAACGGGACTACCTGCCTGCCCAGTACCAGGGACGCGACCTGAAACTGCTGTATGACTTGCGCATGGCCATGGATCCGGCGGGCGTGGCCAATCAGGGCAAAATGCTGCGGTACGACTCCTTGCCTGCTGACCTGCAGCCGACAACCAACCTGGATCTGCCCGATGCCTATACGGCCGGTGCCCGGGACTGCATCCGTCACTTCAGCGAACTGATCACCGCCTCCCCCCGGGTCCGGATTCGGGGGGGTGGCAGCAAGACGGCGGGTCCCGTGGATGACGCGGTTAGCCTGCCGGTCACGGACCTGGCGGGCATCATCGAGTATGACCCGACCGAATTCACTTTTACCGCCTTCGCCGGGACCCCCATCGCCACCGTACAATCCATGCTGGAGGCAGAAGGGCAATACCTTCCCTTCTGTCCACCGGCCCACAACGGCGCTACGCTGGGCGGCACCCTGGCCTGTGGGCTGAGCGGCGAGGAGCGCTGGCGCTACGGGGGCATCCGCGACTTCATCCTGGGGGTACGCTTTCTGGATGGCGCAGGCCAGCTCCTTTACAGTGGTGCCCGTGTGGTGAAAAATGCCGCCGGCTTCGATATCCCCAAGTTGCTGGTAGGCAGCCTCGGCAGCCTGGCCCTGATGGTGGAAGTCACCTTTAAGGTCTTTCCGCGGGTACGTGCCTACAGTACCCTGATCTGTGAGACAGATGACCTACGCCAGGCCATACAGCTGCTGCAGAAGGCAGCCCGGGGCCCCTTTGACGTTGCGGGCCTTTGCCTGCAGCCCCAGGGCCGTGCATATCGCCTGTACACACGCCTGGGGGGAGCGGCAGAAGCCCTGCCGGCGCGGTTGGACCGGCTGGCCGCGTACCTGGCATTGGATACGGAAACGGTGCAGGCGGACAGAACCATCTGGGACGATTTCGACGCCTGGTCCCAATCCGGGGCCCATGGTGTCTGGCGTGTCCCCATCGTACCCTCCCGCATTGCAGCCTTGGAACAGCGCCTGCAGCCAACCCCGCTGCAACGCCGCTATGGTATGGGCGGCAATCTGCTCTGGCTCCATGGCAGTTCACCGGAACTGGTTGCCGACATCCTGCAGGAACAGGGACTGGGTGGACTGGCTCTGCGTGCCCCGACTGCTCCGGCCCTGTACGGTGATTACACGATCAGCCCTTTTCTGGCCCGTGTCAAGGAGGTGCTGGATCCCCGGCACAGGTTTGCCAGTCCTCTGCCCTTTGCCAGGGATGAAGCCACATGAAACACACCATTGACCTGACTCAGGCGCCGGCGGCCGGCCCTGAAATGGCGGAGGCGATTTCCAATTGCGTGCACTGCGGCTTTTGTCTGCCGGTATGCCCTACCTACCACGTACTGGGTGAGGAACTCGACTCGCCCCGGGGACGCATCTTTCTCATGAAAGAAGCCCTGGAAGACCAATTGCCGGTGTCCGAGGTGATGTCCTACGTAGACAAGTGTCTGGGCTGCATGGCCTGTGTCACGGCCTGTCCTTCCGGCGTGGAATATGGGGAACTCCTGACCCCGTTTCGGGACATGGCCCAGGCTTCACCCCCGCATCGGGATCGATTCCATGCCCTGCGGCGGCGCCTGGCCCTGGCCACCTTGCCCTATCCCGGCCGTCTGCGGCTGGCTCTCGGCCTGGCCCGCCTGACCCGTCCTTTCCAGCGTCTGCTGCCTTCCGGCCTGCAACCACTGACCCAGCTGGTGCCGACCCGCGTACCCCGGGCCCGGCCCTTGCCCTCTGTCCTGACGCCCGACGGGCCGGTACGCGCCCGGGTGGCCCTGCTCACAGGCTGTGCCCAGACTGTACTGGCCCCAGCCATCAACTGGGCTACCGCCCGGGTGTTGCTGGCACATGGCGTAGAAGTTCTTACACCTGTCCGGCAGGCCTGCTGTGGTGCGCTGGACATGCATGCCGGCCGGGGTGACAAGGCCCGTGACCTGGCCCTGCATCTGTGCCAGTCCCTGCCTCCGGATGTGGATGCCGTGTTGACCAACGCCGCCGGCTGTGGTTCAGGTATCCACGAGTATCCTCTCCTCTTCAAGGATACCCCCCATGCCGAGCAGGCGACCCGCGTGACCCGCCTGACGCAGGACGTCAGCCGCTTTCTGGTCGAATTGGGCGATCTGCAGCCCTTGCAGCTGCCCCAGGCCCGGAAAGTCGCGTATCACGACGCCTGCCACCTCCAGCATGCACAGCGGATCACGTCAGAACCGCGGATGTTGCTGGAGCAGGTACAGAATCTGGAACTGGTGGCCATGAGCTCATCAGGATTCTGTTGTGGGTCTGCGGGTATCTACAATATCGAACAGCCCGCAACCGCACGGGAACTGGGCACTCTGAAGGCCCGGCAGATCCTGGACACCCAGGCAGAGATGGTAGCTACCGGCAATATCGGCTGCCTGACCCAGATCCGGCACCACCTGCGCACGTGCGGCAGTGACGTTCCCGTACGCCACACCATGCAGATTCTGGCCGATGCCCTGCCCCAGACCAAGGATAGGTAATGCCCCATGGATTCATTGACTGTCACCTTTACCGGCAAGGAAGAACTGGCCCTGGAACGGCTGCCGGTACCGGAACCCGGTCCTGGCACGCTGTTGCTGGAAACACAGGCCTCGCTCATCAGCACGGGCACCGAATGCATATGCTACCAGCGCAACTTCGAGCCGGGCACGCACTGGCACCATTGGGTCCAGTATCCCTTCTACCCGGGCTACAGCAACGGGGGTGTCGTTATCGGCAAGGGCGAGGGCGTGACCGGATTTGAGCTGGGCCAAGTCGTAGCCTACCGGGCAGGGCATCGGCAGTATGCCGTCATGCCGGCCGACACGGTTACGCCTGTGCCCGCCGGCGTAACCCCCCAGGAAGCGGCCTGGATCGCCCTGGCCAAGATTGTACAGAATGGCGTGCGCCGCGCAGCCCACACCATGGGTGACGACGTAGCCGTGATCGGCCTGGGTATTCTGGGTCAGCTGGTGGTGCAGTATGCCCGCCTCATGGGTGCCCGCCACGTCGTGGCCATCGACATGGCGGAACCGCGTCTGACCTTCGCGTCCGAGATCTCGGGCGCCACGCATACGCTGCAGATGCCCGCCGGCGAAGCCGCGCCCCACCTGGCGGAGATTACGGAAGGCAGAATGGCCGACGTCGTCTATGACGTGACAGGCTTCCCCCAAGTCTTTGCCTCTGCGCTGGCCCTGCCCCGCCGCTTCGGCACGCTGTTGCTCCTGGGTGACACGGGTGTGCCTTCCGGCCAGCAACTGTCTTCTGACGTCATAATGCGCGGTCTGCGTATCCTGGGAGCCCATGATTCCCATCCGCCCCAGGAAGCTACGGACTTTACCCCCTGGTCCAATCAGCGGATCACGGAACTCTTTTTCACCTATCTGGCACGCGGTCAGATGAACGTCCAGGACTTGGTGACGCACACCTATGCACCGACCCAGGCCAAGGAAGCCTACACTATGCTGACAACGGACCGGTCGGCGGCGCTGGGTGTACTGTTTGACTGGACCCGGATCTAGTCTGGCAAGCCAAGTTGCATGTCTTTTCTGATTCTGCGTGGCATAGGGTTGGCCATCGCCATCGCTACTTTCGGTGCGCTGGGCAACGCCCTCTTTGCCTACAGCCAGCGCCGGGCTGACAGTGGTGGTTCACCCTTTACCTTTGTTGCGCTGCTGGTTGCCGTCTGTCTGGTCCTGTGTCTGGCATCCCTTCTGTTTATGCCCCGTGTCAATCTGGCGGCGTACATCAGGACCAACGCCGGCTGGGCTGCTGCCGGCGGTCTGGGCCTCTACATGACTCTGTCCGGTTTCTATTTTCTGTTTACCCGCTTTGGGGCTTCCTACTACGCCCTTTATTCCGTCATTGCCCTGTTGACCACCACCTTTGTCGTGGGCCAGATTCTGCTGGGAGAGCCCCTCAACCGGTTTCATGTGGGATCGGTGCTTTGTGCCATCAGTGCCGTCATCCTGTTCACGCTGGGACACTATCACAATACGGCCTCGGGATAGATTCAGGGAACAGCATAGACGATCTACCGTTCTCACCGCAGATGCGTGACACCACAATGGAATATTACGTGGCAGAGCGTGTGATAGGGGCCTGCAACCAGGTCTAGGCTTTTGACCCAATCCTGATGTTTGACCGTATAAGCTCCCGCCACATAACGCCGGGTACAATACGGGTACCCCATATAACAGCTGTGCCGAGTGCAGTTTACGGACATACTGTAAGGGAGCCGATAGCCACGACAGTACACGCGATTCAGGAAGCTAAATCTGAGCAGGGTGCGGAAACCGAGCAAGATACCGCAACCTAACAGGAAACTGAACCTAGGCGACCCAGCGAGACATACCATCGCGGCTATGGTGCCTACCTAAGCCCCGCAAGACCCACCACCAGCTACAAATCGCTACAGGCCAACAAGGGGATAAAGCGGTGTACAGACACGCCGAGAATTTTTCTATATATAGGCCCCGATTCAGAGATGACCGTGTGCCTACCTCCTCCAGCCACCATGAGCCCAAGAGTCGGGGTTGCAGAGCAGTCGTGCCCCATGCAGCTCATCACTCACCCCAAGCACATTGTGTGTGAGACGACAGATCGGGAGTGACCTATCGTCTAGACTGTCAGACACTACAGAGCAGACGATTTCGTGTGGATGGAGTACGCTATGCCAACCCATTCCCTTCCCGAGAATCTGCGGCCGACATGGGCGGAAATCCGGCTATCGGCTTTTGCCACCAATCTGCGCACCTTTGCCCAGGGACTGGAGCCTGCCACCCGGCTGATGGCGGTTGTCAAGGCCAACGCCTACGGCCATGGTCTCACCACTGTAGCACCGGTGCTGCAACGCTACGATCAGGTGCAGTGGCTGGGGGTTGCTGTACTCAGTGAGGCCCTGGTCCTGCGACAGGCAGGAGTCACCAAACCCATTCTGGTCTTGGGCCATACCCCTGACGGCAGCTGGCCTACAGCTGCCAGACACGCTATCTCCCTGACCCTGCACGATCCGGCCCAGTGCCAGGCCTTGCACGAATTCGCCGCGGCGGCACTCCCGGAACCTCTGGGTATCCAAGTCAAGGTAAACACGGGTTTGAACCGCCTGGGATTTGCGGCAGAGGCAATTCCCGCGCTGCTGGCCGATCTCGCGTCGCTCTCTCCGGCCGTGGCCGTGGAAGGCCTGTATACCCACTTCCATTCCGCACACGCGCCGGATCTGACACCCACCTGGCAGCAATGGCACGAGTTTGGCCGTCTGGTCAAGACACTGGAGCGTGCGGGTTTGCGACCGCCTCTGTGTCATTGTGCCAATTCCGCGGCCACCGTGCGTCTTCCAACCACCCATCTCGATATGGTGCGGGTAGGCGGAGGGCTGTTTGGCCTGCATCCGGATTTTCACACTTTTCCTTACCCTGCCCCTGTCACCCCGGTCCTGACCTGGCATACGCGCATAGTCCAGCTGCGCACCCTGGCACCGGGTATGGGGATGGGCTACGATCAGGCTTTTCAGGCCGCACAGCCCACACGCATTGCTGTCTTGCCTGTGGGCTATGCTGACGGTTTGCTGCGGTGCTGTACAGCCCGGCGCCAAGCCTTGGTTCACGGCCAGCTTGTACCCTTCGTGGGCAACACCTGCATGGATCAGGCTTTCCTGGACGTGAGCAGAGTGGATGCAACTGCCGTACAGACCGGAGACGAGGTGATCTTGCTGGGAACTGCAGGCAACACAACCCTGTGGAGTGACGATGTTGCCCGGCAGGAGGGAACCATCGCCTATGATGTAGCGACACGGATCGCCGCGCGGGTACCGCGGGTACCTGTCACCCAGGGTGTGTTTATACGAGATGACAAACAGTCACGGCCATAAGAACAAGCACACCCGAACGATCCCGCCAAGTCTGTGTCCTGCGGGATCGTTGCGATGCAGGTCTTGAATTGCGCAAGCCCGGATCCGCGGCCAGGGCGCACTGACCTACGCTCCATCTTTTGCCAACAGATCTTGGTCGTCGCCCGGCATGGAAGGGGCCCCGTCGTCCTGCGCTGGGTCGGGCAGGTGCTGGCGCCACCAGTCGGCCATGTCCCATCCGGCCCGGCACGCTATGGCCAGCTGGTCCAGCTGCACAAAGGTCAGGTCCTGGAGCGAGTGCCAGACCCACGCCCTGCCAAACCAGCCACTCCCATTAATCCGGTTGGCATTGATCGGAACGTAGGGCAGGTGGCACTAAGCACCGGGGCTATGTATGAACTACCGAAGCTGTTGAAGCTGGACGCCAAACTGCGCAGACTGCAACGTAAGCTGTCCAAGCAACAGTACAAGAGTAACGGCTGGCATAAAACCAAACTACCCATCCAGAAGATATACAGGGAGATAGCCCATGTCATCAAGAATTGGTGCCACCAGACCAGTCGCACCATCGCTGATATACACGATTTAGTCATCTTTGAGGACCTGAACATTCAGGGTATGACTCGGAGCGCCCGTGGCTCCAAGGAAAAACCCGGCAAGAATGTGGCGCAGAAAAGAGGGCTAAACCGTGCTGTTTTACGCAGTGGGTGGGGCCCCTTGGAACGGTATATGAGTTACAAAACTTACACAGAGAAGATAAACCCTGCGTACACGTCACAAAAGTGTCATAACTGTGGTGTGATACGTAAGGCCAACCGGGAATCCCAGTCTGTTTATCACTGCCAAGAATGCGGTGTGGAAAAGAACGCCGACGTGAATGCGGCCTTGAACATACGGGACAAATGGTTAGCAAAGAACATGGCGTTTGGGGACGGCGCAACTGCGGGTGGAGGTGGCAGCATTAGCTGGCCTGTGAAACCTGAAAATGTATCCGTAAAGCATTACGACCTGTGGGCGTGGTGTGAGTACGTATATAGTCCCCTAAGGATCGTATGCTGGTGGGTTCCGGCAGCGGATCCGGACTGGTGCAATTCGGGGCCTGCATCGCAACTCTCCCGCAGGGCACAGGCTTTGCAGGGGAGGCCGGGTGCGCTTTTGCTTATGGCCAAGGGCTGTTTGTCATCTTGTACAAGTAGTCCCTGGCTTTCCGCCATCCGGTTCAATGCCGGGTTTTCCCACTGTCCTGGCAACGGGCATTGCGTTCAGGCCATGGCTGCGGCTATGGGCAGGCGATCCCCTGTCCCGTTGGACCAGGACATCAACTCCCTGCGGTGGCACACAGGGTGCAGGACGGAAGTCGCGGCGTTCTCTCAGGCGCAGGAATCAGCTTGCGCTATTCAGTTGCCGGGCGAGCCGGGACTTGAGGCGTGAGGCGTGATTGGCGTGAACCGCCCCTTTCCGTGCGGCCTTGTCCAAAGCGATGGTCGCCAAGCGCACACTGTCAGCAGCACCGGGATCATTGGTCTCAATCAGTGCCCGTGCATTGCGGACGGCATTCCGGGAACGAACCCGGTAGAAACGATTGGCTTCCCTGCGCTTGGGATTCTGTCGGGCCCGTTTGGCCGCGGACTGGATATTGGGCATGTAACTCTCTCGGCTCCCTGGGGAATTCACGGGTTGAAGGCCAATCAGGCAGACAAGATTTTACGCTTGACTTGCCCTGGTGTCAAGACACCGCCCATCCCGGGCCAACGCCAGAGCCGTGGCCCCGGGCATCGGCCAGGGACACCGGACTGTGCCGGATGGGCTTCCGCGGTATATCCGGACCGGGCACCAATACGGCGCTCAGCCCTTTACACCACTGACCACAATCCCCTGTATGTAGTACTTTTGGGCAATGAAGAAGAGAGCAATGTTGGGCATCAGGACCAGCAGGGAAACGGCCATGAGCAAAGCCCATTCGATCCGGTACTGGCCCTGGAAAAACCGCAGGCCCAGCGCCAGCGTGTATTTGTCATTGTCCGAGAGGAAGATCAGCGGTCCCAGGAAATCGTTCCAGTTGTGCATGAACGAAAATACGAAAATGATCCCCAGGGCGGGCCGGATCAGGGGCAGGCAGATACGCAGGAAAACGGTAAAGGTATTGCCGCCATCGACCCGGGCGGCATCGTCCAGATCCAGGGGAATGGTCTTGAAGAACTGGCGCAGCAAAAAGATGAAAAAGGCGTTGGCCCCAAAGAACGTGGGTACGGTCAACGGCAGATAGGTGTCGATCCAGCCCAAATCCTTGAAAAGCAGGAACAGCGGCACGATGACAGAAGGATAGGGCAACATCATCGTCGACAGGACCAGCAGAAACAGGGCGTCCCGCCCCGGGAAACGGATACGGGCAAAGCCGAAACCGACGATGGCGCTGGAAAGCACGGAGCCCGCGATGGCCACGAGCGAAACGAACAGGGAATTGAACAGCCAGCGCGTGAACGGCAGCACGGTCCAGCCTTCCACGTAGTTCTTCCAGCGCGGGGGATTGGGCAACCATTCAATCGGGAAGGTGAATTCGGTGCCGGGTTGCTTGAGGGACGTGGTGATCATCCAGAAGAAAGGGAGCATGACCAGAATGCTGCCCAGTGTCAGCAGCATGTACACGAGTACCTTGTGCAGGGTATCCTGCAGGGCCCAGCTGCTCGGTACCGCAGCCACAGGGCGTACCGTGGTGTCTGTCCTGGCGGTCATGGCGCATATCCGGCTCGTGAGCCCGTCCGTTCATTCCTCATAATAGACCCATTCGCGGGACATTTTCAGGATCAGGAAAGTGCAGAGCATGATGATGACAAAGAGCACCCACGCCAAGGCCGAGGCATAGCCCATGTTGAACCACTGGAAGGCATGCTGGTACAGGTACAGCACATAGAACAGGGTAGCGTAATTAGGGCCTCCGTTCGTCATGACGAACGCTTGGGTAAAGACCTGGAACGAGCCGATAATGCCCATGATGAGGTTCAGTAGCAGGACCGGGCTGATCATGGGAATGGTGATGTGGACAAACTTGCTCCACTGGTTGGCGCCATCAATGGTGGCCGCCTCGTACAGGGCAGTCGGAATGCCCTGCAGGGCGGCCAGGTAAATCAGCATGCTGCCCCCCACGCCCCAGACACTCATGATAATGAGGGCAGGCAACGCCCACGTTTCACTGCCCAGCCAGCCGGGGCCCTTGATCCCCACCAGGTCCAGCAACACGTTGATCACCCCAAACCGGGGGTTGAAAATCCACAGCCACAACAGCGAGACGGCGACGCCGGCCGTCACACTGGGCAGGTAAAAGACGGTGCGGAAGAAACCCAGACCGCGAATCTTCTGGTTCAGAAGCAGGGCTACAATCAGGCCCAGGACCAAATTCATGGGGACGTTGAGCAGATAGTAGAACGTGACCCGCAGCGATTTCCAGAAAAACTGGTCTCCCAGCATCTTGGTATAGTTGGCGGTGCCCAGGAAATAGGGATCGCCAACGATGTCCCAGCGCATCAGGCTGATGCTGAAGGAACCCAGCAAGGCCCCGGCTGTGAAGACGCTGAAGCCGACGATCCAGGGGGAAATGAAAAGATATCCTTCCCAGGTGCGTCGCCAGTACAGCTTGTTCTTGATCATGGCCACGACTCGCAAGGATATTGTGCCCAGGCAGGGTGAGAGCTCCGGGCAACCGGACCCCACCCTGCCGGCAAGCAAAGTGGTTACGACAATCTACTGCGTCAGAATCTCACTCTCGATCAGGCTGCACATGGTGTCCGCAGCTTCCTGCGGGGTCTTGGTGCCGCGCAACACATTGTTGATTTCCGTGGGGATGATGGTAAACAGTACCCGGTAGGGCTCCCGGCTGCGGGGCACGAACGGATTGGGTATCGTATTGCGGTAGCCTTCCTGGATCATGGCGATGTCGAGTTCGCCCAGGGGTTCCGTGTAGGCCGGGGACTCGAAAATCGACCAGCGGGTAGGTCCATCGGAGAAAGCCAGCGTCAGACCTGCGTCATAGCTTTCTTCCCATACTTCCAGGCTGCTGCGGTAGGCCGTCCACGCGAAGGCTTCATCCGGATTGGGACTCGATTCGGCAACCACAATCTGATCCGTGTCCCCCCAGCAGCGGAAGCCGGAAGGGCCTGCAGGCAACAATACAAAGTCCCATGCAAAAGGCAGCCGGCGGTCTTCCCGCAAGGCGCGTACGCTATCGCAGGTCGTACCTCCGGCCATGACCATGCGTCCGGTATCGAAGGTAATGCCCAATTCATTGACCATCAATTCCGGAGGAGGCTGAATCCCGTGTTCCAGCACCAGACTGCTCATGAATTCTATGCCCGCTACGGCCCCTTCGGCTTCCAGTGTGCAGGCAGTGAGCATTTCGTCGAAGACTTCACCCCCAGCCGCACGGATCAGGGCCAGAATGTTGGTGCCGCCGGAACCGGCATAGAAATACTGGTCGGTTTCCCCGTCACCATCCAAATCGAGAGTCAACTGCCGGCCGATTTCCACAAAGGAATTGAAATTCCAGGCGTCAGCGCCGCCCTCCCAGTACAATTCACCCGGATGGGGCAGACCCGCTTCCGCGAAGAGATCCTTGTTGTACCGGAGCTGGTGGGTACAGGACTTCTGGGGCAAGCCCACAATGTGGCCATCGAAACTGGCATCGCCGTGGTACAGGACGTCTTCGTAGTTGATGCCAGGCTCAGCCGCGTCAATCCGTTCATCCAGCAGAATCAGGCCCTCGGCGTTGTAGGTCTGAATCAGCAGGGCCGGATGGCAACCAAACGTGTCCGGTGCCGTGCCACCCGCGATGTCGATGGGAATTTTCGTGTTGTAATCGCTCCAGGGCAACACGATAGGATCGATTTCGATGTTTGCGTTCTTGTCACGGAAAAGTTCGGCCAAGCCATTTTCCGTGCCCATGTCACCCTCGGCGCCGTGTCGGGCCCAGCTGATCACCACCGTTGCCGCCGCCGGTGCAGACGTTCCGGCAGCTTCAGGGGCCACGCAGGCCGCCAAGGCACCAGCCACCGTTACTCCGGCTGTCAATTTCAGAAAAGTACGACGAGACAAGCACTCTGTATGCATGAGGTATCTCCCTGTGAGGCTGGATGAGCAACGGACAGGGTGACAGACAGGCACACAACACCCGTCCATCCTCACAACACTGTCCGTCGCACGTCAATGGTGCATTATAGATTTTATCCATTGGGCGCACAAACGCATTTCCAACCGCCAGTTTGGGCGGGCAACGTGCCCGGATTCAGACAGATCCGTCTCTGTCAGTCCGCCTGAGGAGCTGGTTGACGTCCTCCATGGCGAACTGGATGCGCGGCCACAGCGTCCCGGCCACGCCGGCACTGAACAGGCTGCCGGTAAAGGAACGCAACACCCAGTGGCTTTCGCGCAAGCCCAGCATCTGGCTCAGGCCATCAACCGCCATGGGCACGCTGCACAGGATCCCCACCCAGAAGGGCAGGGGTTGCAGGCGCAGCCGGGCTGCGGTGTATACCAGTCCCATGAGGGCAAACGAACTATAGGTGGCGAGATTCCGCTGGCACAAGGCC
This sequence comes from Caldilineaceae bacterium, assembly GCA_965200385.1. Taxonomy (GTDB): domain Bacteria; phylum Chloroflexota; class Anaerolineae; order Caldilineales; family Caldilineaceae; genus Bin34. The sequence goes on along the minus strand of OZ241342.1, from coordinate 814,509 downwards.
GTCTTGTAACCCAGCCGGGAATCACCCGAGAACGATCGGACTGCCTGGAAACCGACCGGTTCACTGACAACCTGCCCTATTGCTTCCTGGCCCAGCACGAAATAACTGGCTGCCGGCAACTGGTGACAGGTGTAGGCATACAGAGCGTAGATCCACTCCGCCACCTGGGTCCACCCCATGGCCATGCACACCGGTGCGGCCAACGCCAGCAGGACATAGGCTCCGGCCAGCAGGGTAAACAGGGTCAGCCAATGTCGTGTGACAAAGCAGAGGATGGGAATGACCCCGTGCGGTATGGGGAATCCAGGCGGGGCAGGGACGCCCCTGTCATGTTTCATGAGAGCAACGACCCAAGGACAGCCTGCAGATCCGGAGCTCCTAGGAGAGACTGGCTTCCACCAGCTGGGTGAGTTTGGCCGCATCCAGAACACCCGTCCAGGTGGCTACCAGGCGGCCTTCCCGGTCAATGAAAACGGACGTGGGAAAACCTCTGACCTGAAACAGGTCCACCACCTCGCCCTCCGCATCCAGTACGATGGGAATCTGCATGGCGAATTCCTCGGCGAAAGCCTGTACCTTGGCATGCGGTTCCTTGACATTGACGGCCAAGACCAGCCAGTCGTCCGGGTGTGCTTCCTGTTGTGCCAGAAGCAGGGGGATTTCATGGCGGCAGGGACCACACCAGGTAGCCCAGAAATTCAGCATCACCGCCCGGCCCTGCAGAGCTGACAGGGCTGTCGTGGTGCCATCCGGAAACGCCAGGGTGAAGTCCGGTACCGCCTCGCCTTCACGCAGCGCAGTAGCCGGTTGTGCGGTTCGTACTGCACCGGTGGGAAAGTCGGCCCCCAGCTGGAAGGGGGGTTGCAGCTGGGCGACCCGGGAGCCAGCATCTGGCGGCGTGTCAGCCGCGACCTCCGGCACCCGGGTACTCTGGCAGGCGGCTCCTGCAAGGAGAACCAGTCCCAGCCACAGAATTCGGATCATCTTTCGGTACTGGCGAGTGATGTACCGCTGAGGTAGCCGATATAGGCTGGAATCAGGGGCAGGACACAGGGGCTGAAGAAACCTATCACACCGGCGGTGAAAGCCAGCGGTGCACTGGCCAGGAAACCGGCGTCTAGGGCAAAGGACAAGCCCAGGGCGTGGGTTACCTGTTCTTCCATTTCCAGGGCCACAACATTCAGGACCCCAAAGGATGCGGTCAATGCCGTCAGCCGGTCGGTCCACAGGAAATAGGCCAGCAGAAACAGGAATACGCCACTAATATAGCTGATGATCCGCAAGTGGCGGTTCAGCCGCCGGAGGTGCGGGGTAATTGTTCCAAAGGCGGCGCCGGTGATCAGGAAGGGCAAACCCAGTCCCATGCTGAACAGCAGGAGCAGCAGGGCCCCCGATGTGGCGGTGGCCCGGTCGCTGGCGAGAAACAGAATGCTGGCGAGGATAGGCCCCACACAGGGCACCCAGCCCGCACTGAAACTGACTCCCATCATCAGGCTGCTGATATAGCCCCAGCCGCGATTGACCTGATGGACATCCTGGACGCGGCGTTCCGTATAGAGAAGCGAGTTGATGAAATACAGCCCCTGCATCAGCAGGGACAGGGCGGGATTGCCAGTTGCCCGGGAAGTCAGAAAGCCAATGAGCCACTGCACGGCACCCACCGTGACCAAACCAAAGATGACCAGCAGTACGGCACCGATACGTTGGATGAGGGGCAGTACCGGGGCAATATTGCGTCCGATCAGGCCTACGGCTGAACCCAGCAGGGTAAACACCAGCGTAAAGCCCAGGACAAAAGCCAGCGCGTGCAGAAACGTGACCATCCAGTTCACACGTACAGCCTGGGCCGGCACAGCTACCGATTGATGCGTCACGTCAAACACTCCTTACTATGATCAAGTCCCCTGGACAACATGATACTGGAAACCTGGTGACGCTTGCCTGCCTTTGGCCACATAATAATTGCAATGGACAGGAGTCGTCGGCTGCTCTATACACACCTGGCGCGCGGCAACGGTGCAGTCTCACTGCATGCCGTGCCTGCAGCATGATCGGCATGGTCTGCCACTGCCACCCGGATACAGAGACATCCGGGAATGCCCCAAGTGTATGCCGGGGACCAATGCAATCCGCCGGGCTCACTTTGCGGCCGAATGGCGGTCCGCCTGTGCGTGCTGCAACTCACGTATCCGTTCTTCCAGCTGCTTTTGCTTGTTGACCAGAAATACTACGTACAGCAGAACTATGAGCCAGAGTATCAGCATGGCCATGAAGAGATACATCATACTATCATTTCCCGGAATACTATCATTTCCCGGAAGTTGCCAGCAGTGCGTGCATCGTTGCCTCCAGGCGCAACATGCGCCAGCGCAGCAGGATCAGGGTCCCTGCCAGCAGGCTGAAGGCCACCAGTGAGCCCTGGAACGCTACCCGCATGGTAGGCCCCACGGAAGCACTGAAATCGCCGGTAGCCTCTGCATTGCTGGCATTGAGAAACATCATGGGATGGATACTGCGAAACCAGATCGCAGAGTAGTAGGTCAGGGGCACCATAAGATAGGCCAGGATCGCATACAGACTGGCGAACAGGGCACGGGTACGCAGATTGGTCACACCATTGCGCAACAGAAGGTAGGCCACGTACACCAGCACCAGCACGGTGGTGGTCGTCAGACGGGGATCCCAGGTCCAGTAGGTGTTCCAGGTGGGTTTGGCCCACAGGCTGCCCGTGACGAGCACGCCCAGGGCTCCTATCAGGCCTACCTCGATCCCGGCCGCCGCCAGGGAATCCCAGGCCAGATTCTTGCGAATCAGGTACAGTACGCTGCCCAGCAGGGACAGGACAAACCCCAGCAGTGCCGCAAACACGCTGCCCATGTGGAAGTAAAAGATGCGCTGGGCCGTCTGTTCCGCCCCAGCCAGGTTGACAGCCGGCCGTGCGTAAAGAAGATTGCTCCAGAGCGCCAGGGCCATTAACACCAGCAGCAGCAAGGCAGCATAGCTGTGCCATTTCTGCATGTGTGGATTCATCCGGCTTCCCTTTGCCTCTCAGTGCCAATCGCGCCACAGGTATTCGGCCACCATCAAGCCTGCCATTATAGCGATGATGTCGAACAGAACCATCATATAAAACCAGTGCTGGAATTCCGGCCACGGTTCCTGTTGCAGCACAGCCTGACCCATTCCGGTCCCGGCGAGAAAGAGCGGCACGGTGAGCGGCAGCACCACCACAGCCACCAAACCGCTGCCCTGCTGGAAGGTGGCGGTCATGGCCGCCACCGTAACCCCCACAGCTGCATAGCCCATACAGCCCAACAGCAGGCTGATCCAGAACCAGACCTGCACCAGTGGTGTATCGAACAGGACCACCGCAGCCACTACCGAGGCCAGCGCGGCACACAGCATCTGCAAGCATCCCCACAGCCACTTCGCCCCAAAAATGACGGAGCGGGCAATGGGCGCCACCAGAAGAAACACCATGGCTTCACGTGCCTGGGGCGTAGCGAAGAGGCGTTCCAGGCCCAGGGTCCCGGCGAGCAACCAGGATGCCCACAGGACACCGGGAACCAGACGTTCGCCGGCAACGCTCAGCGGGTCCAGCATGAGCCCCAGCAGCAGCACGGCCAGGACACTGAAGGCGCCCATGGTCACCAGTGTCGCAAACCCGTGCATCTCCGTCCGGAGGTCCTGCCACAGGATCCATCCCGTCTGGCGCATCAGGGTGAAAAGGGTACCCCGGTGACGAACCCGGATATCCTGTGCGGGATCATAGGGGGGCACCACCGGGGAGGAGGCAGTCATTGTGTCCTGGCGCATCCTGCTTGTGTCCATGCCTTTCATGCGGAGGGACAGGCAGCCTGTAAACGTCCGTCGTGCAGCACGACTTCGCGATCAGCCCAGCGGCGCACGTGATCACGGTGATGTGTAGCAAAAAGGATGGTCTGGTGTGCCGCGTGGCGGCTGGACAAAAGCAGATCGAGGAATTGCAGGCCCTCCGCATCCAGATGCGCGTCCGGTTCATCCAGCAAGAGAATGCGGGGATCATGGAGCCAGGCGCGGCACAGGGCCCCCCTTTGCTGCATGCCGCGGCTGAGTTGTCCCACGGGACTGTGGGCGACATGCCCCAGACCCGCACTGTGCAACAGCGCCCGGATTCGTTGGGCCGGATCTACCAGTCCGTAGATGCAAGCCGCAAACTGCAGGTGTGCCTGGAGGGAGCGGGCCGGGTGCATGCCGGGTGTATGGCCGAGGTAGCCGATACGGCTCCGCAGGGCCGAACCCGCTTCTGCCTGTGCCATCCCCGCAAAGTGAATTTGCCCTTCATCCGCCGTAGCCAAACCCGCCAGGATGCGCAGCAAGGTGCTCTTGCCTGTGCCGTTGCGACCACACAGCGCTACGCATTCCTCCGGTCCCAGCCTCAAGTCCAGATCCTGCAGCACAGGCCGCCAACCGAATGACTTGGTCAGGCTCCGGACCGTAAGGTATGCCATGGGGAAACTCCTGGCGGACAGTGGCCGGAGCTGCAGGCTCAGGCGGCAGAGGCTTTGACCCGTATCTCGGTCGGTGCTTCGTCGTAACGGCTGGGGCACTTGAGCAGCAGCGTGTCCGCCACAAAAACGCCCTCGGGGGACAGGGAGCCTTCAACGATGGCAGAGGCTGCACGCTGGAAATTGTCAGGGCGGGCACCGTGAAACACGATGGGCAGATCATGCACGCCCTGGGCATCCTGAATCCGGAATTCCAGGCGCGGTCCTTCAGGATGCCAATGCTCACTGTCTTCCACCAGCACACCGTTGATCCGCACCCGGGATCCGGTCAGCTTGTCCTGCCGGTCATGAAATTCGTCTACGGTCAGGTAATACATGCTGTTCTGGACGGTAGCCCCCACAATCAGGCCAATCACCAGGGCAATCATGACGATGCCCAGGACGGACATGCGTAGGCGTGGCGTCCAGCGCTGCCGGGTCTGGTGTTCCGGGAACAATTCTGCGCGGCTCGAAACTTCCCGTGCCATCAGCAATCGCCCCCCTGCCTGGCTGACGTCCCCATGTCTTCGGCCGGGCCCGCGTCAGCTCGGGATGCAGCCACCAGCCGACGGGCGCTCTCCGCCAGGGCACCGGGCACCAGCAGGCGACAGGTAGCCAGGTCCCCTACCGTGAAAGGATAGGCCTGGCTCACCGGTTCCCGCTGGATCATGGCCGGGACATCATGGCATTCCAGCATGCCGCGCACCACCTCGGCTTCCAGTGGATGACTGGTCTCGAATACAACTTCCAGCGGCAGATCAGCGGCCGGTGCAGAATGGGTGGTGGCCTGGATGGTACCGGGAGTCTTGTCCACTCCCCACAATCCTTTCAGCCACTGCCCCAGGGCACGAACTGATACTGACATGGATCCGGCCTCCTTCAGTCAATGGGCAAGTAGGCATTCTGGCCTACGTAGGGATTGGACATCCGTTCCGCCCCGATCGTGGTTTCATCCCCATGTCCGGGCAATACCGCATAATCGTCCGCCAGGGTCAGCAACTGCTCCCGGATCGCAGCCACCAGGACCGCTCCATCGGCCCCGGGCAGATCGTAGCGGCCGATGCTTTGCTGAAACAGCGTATCCCCCACCAGTGCCAGCTTGCGTGCATGCTCGATGAAGGTCACGTGTCCCGGAGCGTGCCCGGGCACGTGACGCACTTCCAGGTTTATGCTGCCAAAGGCCAGCGTCTGGCCAGCCTCAAGCCAGTGATCCGGATGATAGACGGGATCGATGCGCACCCCCAGCCATGCATATATGTGTTCCCCACAGCTCTCCAGGGTGGGCATGTCCAGGGGATGCAGAAAGAACGGGGCCCCCGTGGCATCCACAATGGGATTCACGGCCATGACGTGATCGAAATGGGCATGGGTATTGAGAATGGCCGCGAGCGTCAAGTCGTCTTGCTCCAGCTCGGCCAGGATGGCACGGGCCGAGTCCCCCGGATCGATCAGCACGGCCTGCTGCGTCTGCGGGCAACCGAGCAAATAGCAGTTTTCTTCCAGCAGGCCTACCGTGAGGCGTTTGACGATCAAGTCCTGCATGCCCGTGTCCTCATTCTCCCCGCACAGTATCCGTCAGATACGCCTGAATGGCGTGATAGACAGGCATCAGCTGACCATCATACGTCATCAGGCGAAAATAGGCTTGCGGATCTCCCCTTTGTTCCCAATAGGGCTGGGCCCGCTTGAGATACCAGACATTGGACAATTCCACCCAGGGCCAGGCCTGGAGGCGCCGGTAGGCTTCCGGGATATAGCGAGCCTGCTCGGCCAGGGACACCCGGCCAAAGGGGGCCGCTTCGCCTTCCGGTACGGCATTCCAGTTCATTTCCGCGATCCACAAGGGTTTTGCCCCGTCTCCGTTGCGGACCATCAGATCCCGTACGTAACGGGCCCGGCCGAAATTCAGGACCAGGGGATGCATGCGTCGATCCGCAGGCCCCGACCACAAGCCGTATCCCTGCACAGCCACCACGTCAAAGTAGGGCGCGGCCCCGGCATCATACAGGCGCTGCAGGAACACCAGATCATCCAGACCACCCCCTACAGGGATATCCCTATCTGCTGCAGTACACACAAACAAAACACAGGGACGCGGATTTTCCCATGCGTGGGCATCGCCATCAAACGCGGTTGTAGCAGCCAAAGCCGCCAGTACGATCACCGCCTCGGGATCCACGGCCCGAATGGCGACAGCCGCCTGCTGCAGCAGGCGGGCATAGTCCTCGGGGGATACCAGCTGCTCTCCCCACTCCGGATAGATATTGGGTTCGTTCCAGATCTGGTAGTGCCGAATTTGGCCCCGGTACCGCTGGGCCACCTGGGCCACGAAGGCGGCATAATCGGCATAATCGTCAGGTGGGGCCTGGGAGTGGCGGGCATCGCCGTCATGACGTGTCCAAGCGGGCGGGTTGTCCAGGCGCAGGATCACCTGCATGCCCTGTGCCTGGGCCAGATGCACGATATTGTCATACTTGAACCATGCCGAGCGCGGAGGTTCATTACGCCGATCCACAAAGTCACCCCGGGCGTGGATTTCCACATCCTGCCAGGGCATGGGCTGCCGCAGGTAAACGAAGCCGGCGTCCCGGGCCAGTCCAATGACGGCATTGCGCCGATTTTGGCCTACCTCGTGATGCAGAAAGGTGTTGACGCCGTAAGGGGCCGTCACCGTGTTGGTCGTGCGGATGTGATCGGCTGTATCCGGGCGTGGCCGGGTGACCTGCCGCGCATGATCCGTGAGCGCCTTGATCTGGGGCAGGAAAAGGGGTTCACCCGAAGTTTGCGCAAGCCAGACACGGCCAGGCGGCGTGGCACAGACACCCAGGGCGGCACTGCCGGCCAAGAACATACAAAGCCACAGCATGGCTGTCTGTCGTACCGCAAGTGGCACCTGTATGGCCCTCAACACTGCGCCAGACGGGGAGACAGGTCAATTGGCACAAGGGCCCAGCTGGGCCAAGTCGGCCGACACCCAGGTGTCGTCTCCGGTGCCATCGGTTAGGCGGATGCGGTACCAGCTGCTACTGGGATTTTCTTCCACCAACGGGAACTGCGCCTGATTTTCGACAAAGCCCAATACGGCAAAGGTGGTGCCCGGTCCACCCCGGACATTCACGCCATACTCGCTGTCGATGGTCACACACACAGCCGGAACCGATGCGGGTACAGGAGTCGGTTCAGGCGTTGGCACCGCCTCTGGCGGGTTGGTGGTTTCCACTTCTCCCTGGCTCTGGACCAGGTGAGAGCGCTTGACAATCTCAGGGGCTGCCTGGTCCAGATAGACGGGGTCCGGCGTCCGGGTTGGCGGGGGGGCCAGAACCTCGGGAGCGGAGCAGGACAGGATGAAGCCGGTGCCGACAAGGCACGTCAGAACTGAAACAAGGAAGGCGATTCGGTACACGCTGCTGGATTCCGCATGTAGGTACGTAAACCCGATTATACACCGTAAATCCCTTGTCCGGCGCGAACGGTAATCCAGGCCAGAGAGTTTAGGACAGAAACAACCGCTGACATGCCGGCCCCGGATGCCCGGGAGCACACGTCCATGCCCCCGAAATCCGCACCAGCGACAGTGCATCCCTGCCGGCAGCAGAGGGCTGGCCGGTCAGCCCGCAACCTGTCGGCTGCCATCCGGTACAATAGGGTAAAATCAACCGGAATCTCTCGCTTCATTCTTCCCATTGCCCAGGAGACAGGTACATGCTTTCAGACACACAGAAACAGGAATTCGTCCGTGAAGGATACCTGAAAATCCCCAACGCCATTCCACGCTCCCTGGTGGACCAGGCCCTGCGGGCCGTGAATCATTCGATTGGCCACGTGGGCAAATCCGGTGCAGACCCGGCGCGGAATCGATCCGCCTTTTTCTGTGCCGAACTGATGCAGACCCCCGTAATCCTGGATCTGTACAGGAAATCCCCGGTGAGCGCGCTGGCTGAATCCTTGCTGGGCACGGGCAACGTCCTGGCCGTAGAGTCCGCTAAACCCTATCCCCGTTTTCCCGACGCCCCGGGCACGACGGCCCCCCGGCTGGGCGGTCACATCGACGGCGTAGGCAATGGTACGAACGGTCAGCCCAAGGGACAGTACCGGCGCGGCTTCACCATGTTCGCTGTCATCTATCTGGATGACGTACCGGAAGCCGAGAGTGGCAACTTCACGGTATGGCCCCGCTCTCACGTCACCTTCGCGGAGTACTTCCGGGAACATAGTCATACGGTTTTGGCCAAGGGTACACCCCGGCTGGCCATGCCCACGGAACCGATTATGGTCACGGGCCGAGCCGGCGATCTCATTCTGGCCCATCACCAGATTTATCATGCGGGTGGATACAACCTGTCACCCCGGGTGCGGCACGCTACGATTGCCCGTCTCAAACACAAAGACTGCGATGCTCTCGGTTATGACGCCTACGTGAATATCTGGCAGGAATGGTCTGGCCTGCAAGATTTCGTGTAAGCCGCCCGGATGTCAGCCACAGGCCCAGCGCCGGTCCCGTCAGGACTAGCATCTGCCAAGGTTCAGGTGTTGGGTCTGTAGCGTTTCTTGCCCCCCGCGGTGGTATGGGGACGAATGGGAAAATCTTTCACCAGGATATGTGTGGCCCGTGCCACTTCGAATACCCGGGGTTTCAGCCAGTCATCCATATAGTCGTCCGGGGTGCACAAGGTGAGGATGGTAGGTTGCCGCGCATAGAAACGATGCTCCAGAATTTGCCGTACCTTCTCGCTGGCCCATGACTCCTCCCGTACTTCGGTCCCGCGATAATCGTCGAGCACCAGATAGGCCACCTTCCGCAATTGTGCGGTCACCTGGGGCAAGGCGTCAGCATTCCGGCTGAGCATGGAACGCAGGAAATCCTTGAGCTCGGCATAAGGGACAAAAAGCACGGAGTGGCCTGCCGCGGCCCATGCATTGGCTACCGCCGCGGCCAGGTGCGTCTTGCCACAGCCGCGCGGTCCGTTGAGCACCAGCCAGCCCGCAGGTTCGTGCACGAATTTCTGGACCTCACGGATCTTCTGGTTGAGGGTGGAAATCTCTCTGGCCGTGTTCGTGTTGGCCAGTCGCTTGATGTCAAAGTTGCGGAACTGCTGTTCCCGGTGCAGGGACAGCATATTCAGTTGCAAGTCGAGATCGGTCAGGGGGTGGGGGGCATTGATGCCCCGGAAATCCGGCGCGTCAATCGCCACACGAGTCACAATGCGGGCGTCGGCCAGGCGGCTGCGAATTCGGTCTTCAAAGGCAAACACCATCTGGTTTGAGGTGATGACGGTCGGCTGCTGGGTCAGATGACGGTAATTGAGCAGCTGGAACATTTTGTCCCGGGCGAACTCAGTGGATTTCTCAGCTCCCATGTCATCCAGAATCAGGACCGGCACTTCCCGTACCAGGTGGAACAGCTCGTCGTACCTAAGCGGGTTGTCGGGGGAAAACGTGGCCCGCAGGTGATCGAGCAAATCCGGCACAGTCAACAGCAATACGGGCGTGCCCTGCTCCTGCATCTGGTGGGCCACGGCTGCCGCCAGGTGGGTTTTGCCACAACCATGGGGACCGTGCAGAAAGAGCCATTTGCCCGCGTCCGCTGCAAAGTCCCGGCACAGGGCATAGGCCTGACGGAGGCTGGCGCGACTGGCTTCGTCGTAGCCGGGAGGATCCTGCAGGAAGGTGGCGAAGGTTTTGTCGGCCAACAGATCCAGTTGGGAAAACTGACCCATCTGGGCCATGCGCCGGCGCAGGCGATCGGCCACCATGCAGTGACAGGGAAATGCCTGGCCGAAGTCCGGATGTTCCACGGGTACGTCCCGGGCATAAAAACCCGTGCCCCCGCAGTCAGGGCATACTCCGTCCGGGGTCTGGATAGCAGGACGGGTGCTGCCTGTGGGTGATGGCGAGATCACACCGTTAGTAGGATGAATCAAGTTCCAGCTCCTGTTGCTCACCGACATCGTCAGGCCGGATTCTGCCTTCTATGGCCCAGCGCTCCAGAATCGCCTCCACGTACGCCAGGGCGCGCTTGTTGTTGTGCACGGCGATCTCGATGGCCTCACAGATCCAGGGAATCGGGAATTCGTCTTCCAGCGCCCGGATCCGATCCGCTACCAGCGGCGTCAACAGACCTATGTTCTGCTGATACAGTTGAAAGGGCCGGGACACAGCGGACACAGCGGGTTCGGCCTCGTGCGCCAACGGTTCCGGTGCGACTCCCTCATGGCGCAGGTGCCGACCCTGGGCCGTATTCAGGGCCAGGGCTTCCCGCTCCCGGTTGTCTTGGGCGTCCGGCATGGGGAATGACAGCAGCGCGTGGCGCTGTACCGCCCGCTGCAAGGCGTCTTCCAGGATCTCATCGGCCTCATACAGCGCGGAGATCTCGCGCATCAGGGCCAGCAACACGGGATCCTGTCGCAATTCATCGGCCCACATCCAGATCGGCCGGGCCCGGCCGGGATCCAGCCGGTACAGACAATACAGGGTGAGTTTCAGCTCGGCCAAATCATCGATCAGCGGCAGCAGATCACGGAAAAAGGCATGGGGTACAGCCACCGTGGGCAGCTTGCCCTCCGGAAAGCCCGGAAAGCCGTCCAGTTTGGCAGGCATCATTCCACAGGCAGGTCCTGGTTCCGGAAATCCAGTTCCTGGAACAGGGTCTGTTCCTTGTGGAAGTAGAATTTCACTTTGCCCAGCGATCCATTCCGGTGCTTGGCCACGATCAGTTCGGCCAGGTTGGGCTCCATGGAGTCCTCGTCGTAGTAGTCGTCCCGGTACAGAAACATGACGATGTCCGCGTCCTGTTCAATACTGCCGCTTTCCCGCAAATCCTGCAACATCGGACGCTTGTCCTGGCGCGCCTCGACGGCCCGGCTCAACTGGGACAGGGCCAGGACCGGGACTTCCAGTTCCCGGGCCAGATTCTTGAGCGAACTGCTGATATAGGTGATCTCCTGCTGCCGGTTCTCGCGGGGCCGCGACATCGGACCCTCGGTGCCGGACATGAGCTGCATGTAATCAATCATGATGAGATCCACGCCTTCCTGCGCATGCAGGCGGCGCGCCTTGCCCCGAATTTCGGATACGGAGGCGCCAGGCGTATCATCGATGAAAATGCGTGTCTGGCCCAGTCGTTCCGACACTTCCTGGATCAGGTGCCACTGGCGTTCATCGAGGCGCCCTACCCGCAGATGGTGCAGATCCGTGTTCGCTTCCATGGCCAGCAGGCGCTGGCCCAATTGTTCCGCACCCATTTCAAGACTGAAAATAGCAATGGTGGTCTTGAGGTTGATGGCCACGTGATGGGCAATGGACAAGCCGAAACTGGATTTGCCCATGCCCGGTCGTCCGGCCAGCACCAGCAGATCGTTTTTGTTGAGGCCGCCCAGTAACTGGTCCAGGGCCCGGAAGCCCGTCGGCAGCCGTCCGGGCGCGGCTTCCTGGACGTGGCTGGCCTGCAGATCCTCCATGATCTCAGGCATGATGTCCTGGATCGGGGTCAGCCGGGTCCGTGACCTTTCGTGACTCACCCGGAAAATGGCCTGTTCCGCCTTGTCCAGGATCTGTTCGATATCCTCTTTGCCTTCCTGGGCGTTCTGCTTTATTTCATCCGCGGTGGCGATCAACAGGCGCAACAGCGCCTTGCGCTCGACGATCCGGGCGTAGGTCAGAACGTTGACGGAGGTAGGGCACGTCTGTGTGAGGTAATCCAGGTAGGGAACACCCCCCATCACTCCTACCTTTTCCTGGGCCGTCAGGTCATCGATCAGGGATATCGGATCCGGTTCGAGCCCCCGGTCCCGCAAACGGGCCATGGAGGCGAAGATGGCCTGATGTGCTTCCTGGGTGAAGTAACTTTGCTTGAGTACGTGCTCCACATCCACCAGCGCCTCGGGATTCAGCAACAGCGATCCCAGCACGGCCTTTTCGGCATCCAGGTTGGTCGGATGCAACGAGGCCTGGGTGTGCATATCGGGCATGGCATTGAGTTCTTCGATCATGCAGTCAAGTTCTTGGGTCATGCATTGGCGGAAAACGGCAACCGGGCCGGGCCAGCGCGTCGCCAGTCATGGGGATCCGGCCACGGTACCCCCTGTACGCAGGCACAGGTGGCAAACCCATGTCATGCTGCGCATGACATGGCGGGTCAATACTGTATCAGCGATTGTGCAGGCTGTCCAGATCCAGGCCTTCCACCACGTCCCGAAAAACTTCCAGGTCCTCACTGGACTGTTGCAAGCCTTCCGCGGCCGCCGCCGTCTCGTTCAGTTCCAGCGGGATTTCCTCGTCCGGCACCTTGGCGGCAATGTCCATAACGTGGTCGGCTACATAAATGGGGCAGTCACAGCGCACGGCAATGGCAATGGCGTCACTGGGGCGACACTCCATTTCGTATTCACCGTTAGGGCCCTGGTTGAACACCAGGCGGGCCAGATAAATGTCCTGTTCCAGATCGTAAATGATCACGTGATCCAGACCATTCAGTTCCTCAATCAGGGCATGAATCAGATCATGCGTCAGCGGACGCGGAACTTTCTCATTGCGAAGATGAATTGCAATGGCTTCGGCTTCAAAGGGACCGATCCAGATAGGCAGGTGACGATCACCCTCCTCTTCCTGCAACACCGCAATACGGTGTTGTGACATCAGGCTGACCCTCACACTTTCGATTCTGACCTTGATCATGTTGTCACTCCCGGGAGCACAAGTGTGAGTAAAGGCATCATAGTGCAATCGCTGGGGTATGCAATAGTAGCTGGGTTGCACCGACGTAGACAGTACGGCGATTATAGCATAGGGACGGGACAGGCAGATTCGGGGATGCGGGCCAATGCCGCAAGCAGGGCCATCCACACAGGGTTGAAGGGGGATACGGCACCCGTCTCTGCACCCTTGCCCACAACCCGCTGCAGCACGCCTGATGGCAAAATAGGGGGACTATATACGGTTTCACACCGGACAGTGCAGACAGGGGCGGGCAGGCTACAATAGGGCATGCACAGGGAAGTGACCATGACCCATCGGGGCATCACCTTGCGGGTGCATCCGGGGAGCAGGGCCAAGCATGACCAAATGCTGCGGACCGCCGGGGCTGGCCGGCGCGTATGGAATGAAGCCTTGGCAATCGGCAAACAGCAGTATCAAGACCATAAGGACGGCAAGGCTGACAGGCCATCCGTCACGTTCATATCCCTGCACAATCTGTACGTGCAAATCAAACAGGAATTGCCTTGGTTGGGTGAACTGCATGCCCATACTGTGCGCTCTACCCTAAAGCACTGGGCGGAAGCCTACAAGCGGTTCTTTTGCAGTGAATGCGGTGTGGAAAAGAACGCCGATGTGAATGCTGCCCTGAACATCCGGGACAAATGGTTGGTTGAAAATATGGCGTCCGGGGACGGCGCATCTGCAGGTGGAGGTGGCAGCGTGAGCTGGCCTGTGAAGCCTGAAAATGTATCCGGTGTAGCATCACGGCCTGCGGGTGCGGTGTGAAACCGTATATAGTCCCCCAAAATAGAACCTGCCCTTTTTGTCATTCTCGGCCATGTCTGCACCCATACCCCCGGCAGTTCCCGCCTCCGCACATTCGGCCCCGACCGTACCAGCCTGCAAGATTCTCCTGGTATCACCCTTTCATGCAGGCAGCCACCGGTCCTGGGCCGAGGGCTTGCTGCACCACAGCCAACATCACATAACCCTGATTTCGCTGCCGGGACGTTTTTGGAAATGGCGGATGCAGGGCGGAGCCGTGCGTCTGGCCCGGCGTATCCGGGAGCTGTTGGCAACCGGATACCAGCCCGATATCCTGCTGGCTACTGATATGGTGCACCTGCCGGTACTGACGGGATTGCTAGCCGACGTCCTGTCCTCCCGGGTTGTGAAAATTCTGTACATGCACGAAAACCAGCTGACCTATCCCGTACAGGGCAAACTGGATCTTTCGTACGCCGTCATGAACTGGCTGAGTCAGTTGGCCGCGGATTACATTGTGTTCAATTCGCACTTTCATCTGCAGGACTGGTTCAAGCACTTGCCGGGCATGCTGCGCAGCTTTCCGGATTGCCGCGAGAGCGGGACGGTGGCAACGCTGCAGAACCGCAGCCATGTCTTGCCCGTAGGTATCGAGCCTCCCTCCCGGGTACCCGCGTCAGAACCCCAGCACCCCACGCCCCGGATCCTGTGGAATCATCGCTGGGATCACGACAAGCGCCCTGATCGCTTCTTTCAGAACCTGTACCGGCTGCAGGCCGCCGGGCTGCCCTTCACCCTGCTGGCCGCCGGGGAAACATTCGAAAAGATCCCGGACGCGTTTGTGGAGGCCAAGACGCGTTTGCGCACCCATATCGGGCATTGGGGGTATGCAGAGTCCCGGCAGGCCTATTGGGATCTGCTGTACCAGGCCGATCTGGTCATGAGCACCACAGAGCATGAATTCTTTGGCATCAGTGTGCTGGAAGCTATTGCCGCAGGTGCCTTCCCGCTACTGCCCCGCCGCTTCAGTTATCCCGAACTGCTGCCGCCTCATCTGCACCAGGCCTGCCTGTATGACGATCAGGAGGACCTGTGGGCCAAGACCCGCCAGCGTGTCGCAACCCCCAGACGGGCTCCGCCGTCCCTGGTCCGCCACGTGCACACCCAATACGGATGGACCGGCGTCGCACCGCTGTACGATGCCTGTTTCCACTCATTCCGGCTCAGGGGCCGGCCATAGCGTCTCTTCCATCCGTGCCAACTGCTTGCGGGTGGCCAACCGGATGACATCCACCCCTTCCGCCCCCTGTGGGCCCTGCCGAACTTGCAGCCGTACCAAATCCCCTTTGTGCAGGCGACGCGTATTTTGCAGCCGGGAGCCATGACAGAAGATCCGTTCCCCGGTGGCCAGGCGCACGAAACCATAGCCCTTGCGAGGCTGAAACCAGAGTACCAGTCCCAGTTCCTGTCCCGGCAGCAACTGGTGACGCTGACAGACCGGACACAGGGGATCCGCCTCATCCGGCTGTGTGACCGCCGTCGCCAGAAATTGCACCCCGCAGACTTGACAGGCACATGCCTTCATGATGCTGTTCCTCCTCGTCTTGTGCCAACCGAAACCATGGCCGTGACGTTCACACCGGCCGACACCACAGCCATGCAGGAATCATGCATCCCGGCTCCCTGCTTCGGCAAGAACTTGAATCACAACGGTCATTTCTGCTAGCATACGCACGGCCTGCAGACAGGTTATGGGACTTGTCTGGCGGTCCCTAACTGTTACG
Source organism: Caldilineaceae bacterium (assembly GCA_965200385.1). Classification (GTDB taxonomy): domain Bacteria; phylum Chloroflexota; class Anaerolineae; order Caldilineales; family Caldilineaceae; genus Bin34. The sequence continues at coordinate 798,740 of OZ241342.1, read as the reverse complement.
GCGACGTAGCCAAGTGGTAAGGCGGGGGTCTGCAAAACCCTTATTCGCCGGTTCGAATCCGGCCGTCGCCTTTGGGTGCTTCCATCTTCCGGCCTGTTCCTGCAACAGGCAGCAGCGGCTGGAAGGTGAACCGGATGAAGCGTCACACAGCCCAGTGCCGTGAGGAGAGCAGTTCAGGCCATGGCCACCCCGGTTTCCCGATATGACGGGTACCCGTTGCCCGGTAGCGTGACGGCCTGCGGCTGGAGATCCTTGTCCGGACATGGAGGCAAATCGTACAGCGTACGTGTTCCCGTATCGTCCCGCGCATGAATACAGGTCTCTTGTGCCCGCACCCATACTGTTTCCCATCGTTGACTCTGCGATACCAAATGGAGATGTACCTGAACTGCAACACTTGTACAGGCATCGGCTACCGATTGTCCCGGATCAGACACCCGGATCGCGCCTGCCCCGGGACTGCATGCTCTCCGGTCCCGCGACACCGGTGTGATCGATGCATTGGCACAAGTGAATGGTAGAATAACCTCGGGTACAGGAGCTTGGTGCAGGGCAACGGAATCGGACTGCTTCAATGCAAAACACTTCTAACCGCTGGCAGGTAGCCATACGCGTTTTCATTTCCGCCGTGCTGCTTGCCCTGTCCGTATTTCTTTCCTCCAATTTCGTCAGTGCACAAGCCGATTCCCAGCCCATTCCCGAGCCCGGCACCACCTATGTCGTGCAAGCCAATGATACGTTGGCCCGGATTGCCGCCTATGCTTATGATGATGGCACCCTGTACGCGGCCTTGTGTGAGTACAACCAGTTGGACAACTGTCACCGGATCGTGCCGGGCACCGAACTCGTCATACCCTTGCTTGAGGATCTGAATCTGCCACCGCCGACTCCTGCACCAACGTCGACAACAGCACCTGAAACCACACCCGAAGATGCAGAACCCACGCCAGCCTCTACACCAACATCGGCAACACCTGAAACCGCATCCGAAGATGCAGAACCCACGCCAGCTTCTACACCAACACCGGCAACACCTGAAACCGCATCCGAAGATGCAGAACCCACGCCAGCTTCTACGCCCACGCCGGCAACATCTGAAACCGCATCCGAAGACGCAGAACCCACACCGACTCTCACACCCGCACCAGCCTCTACGCCCACGCCGGCAGCACCTGACACCACATCCGGCGACACAGAGCCCACGCTGACCTCCACGCCCGCGGCCGGGCCAGAACTGGATGCTGTTCCGCCCGAGCTGGTTGACACCCTGTACCTGGTGCAGACGGGCGATACATTGGCCAGCATCGCGACGGCCAGTTACAACAACGAGTCACTGGCCGGGCGCCTGTGTGTGTTCAACATGATTCCGGACTGCACCGTACTGGAACCCGGCTGGCGTATTTTTGTGCCTGAGATGGATATACTTCTGTTTGGGGAGCCACAGACCTACCTGCCCGCAGTGGTCGCCAGTGCAGATACAACCCCGCCAGACAGCGAGGCTGCACCGGCACTGCCAGCTGACGATGCAGCCACGCCGGACGCAGATACCGAAGCTGATCCGGACAGCCCTGCACCCACACCCGCAGCTACCCCGTCGCCCGTTGTCCCCAGCCCGGAACGGTCCCCCACACCTGTGGTACCAACCCCACAGGTACCCGCCAATTTGAACATGGCAGATTACATTGACCAGGATCCGCGTCTGGAAATCTATGCCTATGCCCTGACCCTGTCCACACTGGGGGACTTGCTGACACAGACCGGGCCCTATACCCTGCTGGCACCGAGTGATTCCGCCTGGGTGCAGGCCGAAACCAGCGTGATCCAGGATCTGCTGGTTTCGTCCACAGTCCTCACCCAGGTTCTGCGCGCCCATATCGTCGAGGGCAACCTGAGCTACGAAGACCTGGCCGCACGGGACTCGATCACCTCCATCAGTGGCGTCGTCTGGTCCATTGCCACGGCTCCCAACGGGGACCTGCTGGTGGGCGGTGCCCGTATCAGCGGCTCCAGTTCCTCGCCTACCAATGGCACCATTCATATTTTGAGTACGTTGATCTATCCCTAGACAATCTGAACAGCAACGAGGCCGGGGACGACAGGGTACTTCAGAACCGTGGTTTCCACCAGGGCAAAATGGCCTGATGCTCCCTGCCTCCTGGGCCAGCCTGTGTTCTATCCATGACCGACAGCCCTATCGATATTGAGGCAATTCTGGGCTCTGACGGCTTGATAGCCCAGAAACTTTCCCATTACGAGGCCCGGCCGTCCCAGATCGCAATGGCCCAGCAGGTGATGGCAGCTATTGCCCAGGAAACAACCGCCATCATTGAAGCCCCTACCGGCATCGGCAAATCCTTGGCCTACCTGATTCCGGCTCTCCTGAGCGACAAACAGGTCATTGTATCCACGGGGTACAAGACCTTGCAGAACCAGCTCATTACTACCGACGTACCCCTTCTGCAGAACTTGCTGGGACGTGACTTTACGGTGGAAGTCGCCAAGGGTCGCAACAACTATATCTGCCATCACAAGTGGTTCAAGTATCTGCGGGATTTTGCGGATGTCACGGAAGCCGGCGAGCCCGCTTTGCCTGTCATGAACGAAATCGCGCTGAAATTGGCGGATGATTCCTTTCAGGGTGACGTCGAATTCCTGTCCCAGACCCTGCCGCCCGGCATCCGCTCGGAAGTCGTGAGTTTTCCCGATGACTGTCTCATGCACCGTTGCCGCCATGCAAGTACCGAATGCTATGTCAACGCCATGCGGGACCGGGCTTCCGAGGCCCAGCTGGTTATCACCAATCACTACCTGCTGCTGCATGCGCTCCTGATGTCCCGGGAAACGGGTGAGCCCATGTTCTTGCCGGCAGCGGACGTCTACGTCATCGACGAAGCCCATCACCTGGAACAGGTAGCCACGAACGTCTTCTCCCTGGAAGTCACCAGCCAAGGCCTGGGTGCACTTTTCAGGCGGGACATGTTTCAGCGTATCTTTGATTTGACCCTTACCCGCAGCGAAACCAACCGCATGCGGGAGCGGCATCAAAGCATCGTGACCACCGTGAGCCAGGAAGCCAACGAGGACCAGGTGTTGGCCGGCGATCTGGACATGCTGTCAAGCTGGGCCGCCGAGATGGAGGAGGCGGCCCAAGAGATGGATTCCCGCCGGCCCGATATCCTGGGGAGAGTTACGGATCCCGACGAAACCGAAGCCGAACTGGAATTGGCCCTTGAGGCCCTGCAGAAACAGGCCGCCAACGTGCGAGACATGGCCAGCGACGATCCGGCGTTCGTCCGGTTCGTCGAGGAATCGGATCGCCGGAACCGGAACGTGGTGCTGAAACGCGCGCCCCTGCTGCCAGCCGAAGAATTGCGCAATCTGCTGTTCAGCACCGCAGACCGGACCGTGGTATGTACCAGTGCCACCTTGACCGCCAACGGCTCTTTCGCGCATTTCAAACGCCAATGCGGTCTGGACATGCAGGATGTGCCTACCCAGCGCTTGGACTACATTTTCGATTATGTGGCCAACGCCCGGCTGTACCAGCCGAACATGCTCGAGTACGCCTGGCAGGACAAGGACGCCTACTACGACGCCGTCACGACCCAGATCCGCCAGCTGCTGGAAGTGTCGCGGGGGCGCACGCTGTGCCTGTTTACCAACTGGAGCGGTCTGGACCGTGTGATGTCCCTGCTCCAGGATGAGGATGACCCCGTGATTTGGCCCTTGCGTTCCCAGCGGGAGGGCCAGAAACAGGCGCTGATCCAATGGTTCAGGGATACGCCCCACAGCGTGCTGTGTGCCACCCGCTCCTTCTGGGAAGGCATTGACATTCCAGGAGACAATCTGGTATCCGTAGTGCTGGACAAGCTGCCCTTCCTCAATCCTCGGGATCCCATACACAAGCATCGACAGGCACTCCTGCAGGAAATGTATGGTGGCGGCGACCAGTGGTGGGCCTTTCGCGAATATGTCACACCACACATGTCACTCGCGCTCCAGCAGGGCTTTGGCCGCCTGTTGCGGCGAGCCTCGGACCGCGGTGTGGTTACCATCCTGGACACGCGGCTTGTCACCAAGCGTTACGGCCGAACCATCCAGAGGGACGATTTGCCACCTGCCCGCTTCATCCGACGCATTGGCGACGTCCATACCTTCTTCCAGGAGGAATTCGGGTATCACGCCGATTATGGCCTGAACCTGTGGGCAGACGACAGACCCGCCGTGGAGTTCACGGTATTGCGGGACGGGAAAACCGCACGCGTGGCACTGGAAGCTTCCGCCGTGACTGATGCCGGACAGCGCCGTGCCGGTTACCTGACCGCAGCCCTGCGGCACTTGCGGGAACGCATTGAAAGCAGGGGCCGGCAAGCTGACCAGTTCCGTATCGAAATCCGCTGCCGCTACACCCAAGACCAGTTGGTAGCATCCAACCAGGCTTCACTCACCCGGGAATTACAGGCATGGAAGCGCGTGTACTGGATCCATCTGGCCGAACCTGCTGACCAGTCCCCTGCCGCGGGGGACTGGTCAGCGTAAGGGTTTTTCTGCAGCAGTGCAAGAGGTAGCGCTCTTGGCACACTCCCGTGTTTCCTCCCCTGCCCTGGTGCCCGACTGGGTCCAGGAGGCCGTCTTCTATCAGATATTCCCGGACCGCTTCTGTCGCAGCACGGCCAGCCGCCAAACGTCCACCTTGCCCTTCCAGCCCTGGGGCACCCAACCGGATCAGCTGGGCTTTCAGGGTGGTGACCTGCGAGGGATCCTCGAGAAACTGGATTATCTCGAGGATTTGGGCGTCACAGCCCTGTACCTGAATCCGATCTTCGTCTCCGCCGCCAATCACCGTTACCACACCTGCGACTATTACCAGGTAGATCCGCTGCTGGGTGGCAACCAGGCATTCCGCGAGCTGCTGGACGCTGTCCATGCCCGTGGCATGCGTCTGATCCTGGACGGGGTGTTCAATCACGTAGGGCGCGGTTTCTGGGCCTTTCATCACGTTCTGGAAAACCAGCAGCAATCGCTGTACACCGACTGGTTTCACATTCACGGCTTTCCCGTGCGTCCCTACACGGAGGCTCACGGGAACGAGTGCAATTACGATGCGTGGTGGGGCCTGCCCGGCTTGCCCAAGCTAAATCACGACAACCCGGCCGTGCGCGCCTATCTGCTGAACGTGGCCCGTTACTGGATCGAGTTCGGCATTGACGGCTGGCGCCTGGACGTGCCCGAGGAGATCACGGAACCCTCGTTCTGGCCTGACTTTCGCCGGGTGGTCAGGCAGGCGAATCCCGAAGCCTATATTGTGGGTGAAATTTGGGGTTCGGGCCAGGGTTGGCTGTCCGGCGATCGGTTTGACGGCATCACCAATTACGCCTTTGGCCGGGCAGCGCTGGGTTTTCTGGCCCACGATGCCCTGCCGCCCCAGCCCTTTTCCATCTCGGGACATGAAATCAGGCGCCTGGACGCCGTCAGCTTTGCCGAGCAGATAGAAACCATGGTGCGTCTCCACGAATGGCGTTACGTTTTGAGCAACCTGAACTATCTGGACAGTCACGACATGCCCCGCATCATGCATCTGGCGGGTGCAGATGTCACGGCCGTCAAGTTGATGCAGGGTTTGCAGATGGCGATGCCCGGTGTCCCGGTCGTGTATTACGGCACAGAAATCGGCCTGGCCGGCGGTCCGGATCCGGATTGCCGACGCGCCTACCCCTGGGATGACAGCGATGCCTGGCACCACGATTTGCGTGCACACTGCCAGTGGCTCATTCAAACCCGCAAGCAGCACATGGTCTTGCGCCGAGGACGCTATGCCCAGCTGCTGGCAGCCGGACAGGTTTTCGCCTTCAAACGTTTCCTGCACCGGGAACTGGCGTATGTTGTGCTGAATGCCGATACGGTGCCCGTCACCCTGACCTTGGAAGATCCCTATGGTGACCCGGACTCCTTTGTCCTGGTGGATGCGGCTGACGGTTCCACGGTGTACAGTGCGCAAGGCCGCACTGAGGGTATCCGGGTAGCTCCCCGTTCCCTGCGGCTGCTGATCCGGCAACCGGTCTGACTCGGCCCTTGGCAGCGGGACCAAGAGCCGGCCACCACTGGTGAACCATCCCTGAAAAAGGCTGAAAAGTGCATTTTTCTTCTTGCCTGACCGATGAAGTGATATGCTTGGAGACAGAGGTGGCTATCCTGCACCGGGCAGTGGCTTGTCCGTCTGGAATGGCTCATTGTGATCGTTGTAAGTAGTGCATTCCTTTCGTCCGGTTTCCTCTTGGCCCTGTTTCCTCATGCAGCATTTTGCCGATATTCACCAGTTGACTTCCGCGGAATTTCACGGGCTGCTCGCCTTGACCCGGCAACTGCAGGACGAGTGGGAACAGGAAGGTCGCAATGCACCGGTCCTGCAGGGCAAGTCCCTGGCGATGTTGTTCACCAAACCGAGTTTGCGCACCCGGGTCAGTTTTGAGACAGGCATGCAGCATCTCGGCGGCACGGCACTGTACCTCAGTCCGGCCGAAGTCGGTCTGGGCACACGGGAAACGGCACCGGACGTGGCGCGGGTGTTGAGCGGGTACGTAGACGGGATCATGGCGCGGGTGTTCAGTCACGACCATATTACCGAACTGATAGATCATGCCCGTGTTCCGGTCATCAACGGCCTGAGCGACCTTTCCCATCCCTGCCAGGCTTTGGCGGACGTGTATACGATCCAGCAGGAACTGGGTCGGCTGTCCGGCGTGAAGCTGGCCTTCATCGGGGATGGTGACAACAACGTGTGCACCAGCCTGATGGAAGCCAGCAGCCTTGCGCAGATGGAAATGGCGGTCCTGGCACCGCCCGGCTATCAACCGGACCCGGAGCTGGTGGCTGCCATGTCCCACGTCACGGTGATGGACATGCATCAGGTGGACAGGGTGCAGGCCACCTTGCACGACGTGGACATACTGTACACCGATGTCTGGATCAGCATGGGGCAGGAGGCCCAGCGTGCAACCCGGCTGCAGGATCTGACTGCCTACCAGGTCGACACCGAACTGTTGGCGCTGTGCCGGAACCCGGCAGTCAGGGTCCTTCATTGCCTGCCCGCGCACCGGGGGGAAGAGATCACGGACGACATTATGGATGGTCCCCACAGCCGTGTGTTCATCCAGGCCCACAACCGTCTGCATGTACAAAAGTCGCTCCTCGCGCATTTGCTGGGTGGTGTTCCTCTGCCCGCCTGAACCACCATGGACTGGGCAGCCTTCTTGCGCGAACTGTATTTTACGGATTCGGCTGTCGGGAATCTGATTGCCAACGTACCCCGTATGCGGGTACCCGTGAATCTGTTGGACATCGCCCTGCTGTGCGGGTTCCTTTTCATTATTCTGAGCCAGCTGGCGAAATCGCCGGTGCGGCGCCTGCTCAACGGCATGATGCTCATGCTGGTCCTGCTTTCCGTGGTGACTTCCTTTCAGGGCCTGTCCGCCCTCAATTTTTTCATTGCCAACAGTTACCTGGTGCTGGTGGTCTCGATTCCCATTATCTTTCAGTCCGAAATCCGGGAACTGTTGTCGGAATTCGGGGTTGGAGTCGGTGTCTGGGGGCGCCTGTTCCGGGGCCAGCGGCAGCCGGTGGAAGACCTGGGTTTCATCGACGAGGTCGTCGATGCAGTACACTACCTGCGCAGTCGGCGCCTGGGTGCCCTGATCGTGCTGCGCCGGCAGGACCGGCTGACCAATACCCTGAACGAAGGTACGGACATCGATGCTCTGTGCACCGCGCAAGTGCTGGGGGCCATCTTTGAAAAACGTTCCCTGATCCACGACGGGGCCGTCATTATCGAACAGGGGCGCATTCACAAGGCCAACGTGCTGTTTCAGTTGCATGAAGAAGGGGATGCGACCGCACTCACGGGTACACGTCATGCCGCAGCCCAGGCGATCACGTATCACAATGATGCCCTGTGCATCGTGGTCTCGGAGGAAACGGGCACGATCAGCCTGTCCCGGCAAGGCGATCTCGAGAGCCTGGAACCCGAGGATCTGGCTACCGAGCTGTACCAGCTTCTGGGCCGCCGGATAACAGTGAGTACTGACTTGGTCCGATGATGCAGCCTGTGACTGCGGCAGTCAAGCTGCCCACGATCTGGATCCGGCGTGCCCAGCGTCTGCTGGTCGCCCTGCTGGCCGCCATTTTTCTCTGGCTGTCCATCATGAATCGGCAGGATCCGATGCTGGTCCGCACAGTGGACAATGTTCCGATTCCCTGTCCAGAACTGGCGGACACGAACCTGACGTGCAATGCCATGACAGAAACCCTGCAAGTGGAACTGCGCGCGCCCCAAAGTGTCTGGGATGATTTGGCTCTGCCCCTCTATCGCTACCTGACGGTGACCTTGACCCCCCGCGACGGAGATACGGCCCTGCAGGCCGGGGCACCCCATTTTCTGTGTCAGGTGAAAGCGACGGAGGCGCACATGGAGATTCTCGCCTACCAGCCCAAGTCGGCGCCACCGGGTTCTCCCTGCGGCCTGGATATACCCCTGCAGGCACTGGTGGCGGAAGTGGACAACATGACGGAGAGCGAGCTGACCGGGAATGTATTGCTGCCCATCACGCTTGAGCGCATCGGTGAAATACCGGCTGACTTCATCCTGCAAAGCCTGGTCCTGGACGAGCGCTACGTTGACGTGCAAGGGCCAGTGGCACAGCTGAACCGGATCAGCCGGGCCCAAGTGTTCCTGCCCTTCTATTCCTACATCTTCAACGACAAGGCCGGGGATTTTACCATGCCACTCCCGGTCCAGATTCTGGATCGGGACGGCAATGCGCTCACCGGGCTGGAACTTGCCCCTGCCAGCGTTACCGTGTCGCTGCAATACGTAGCACGGCCCAACACTCGCCGGGTGAGTGTGATACCCTCACCGGCCGTGACCGTCCCCAGTGGCTATGTGCTGGAAGCTATCCTCAGCGATCCGGAGTACGTGACTTTGCAGGGTCCGACCGAACTGCTGGAACTGGTCGGCGATCCGATGCCGGTACATAGCGAGATTCCGGTTGCACTGCCTGTGCGCACGACCTCGTTCACTGTCCCCCTGGTCCTGCCCGATGGCATCACGGCCAACGTGGAGGAAATCACCTTTACGCTGGAAATAGCTCACGTCATCCTGGACAATACCCAGCGGGCAGTCGCCATGTGCGAGGCCGAGGATCCGGATCTGGCATACGATTTCACACCGATTTTCCTGCACCTGCGCGGTCCCTACGAAGCTTTCAACCAGCTGTATGCCATGGTGGCGGCCAGCGAGTTTGAATGGGTCGTCCTGTATGATTGTCCGGCGGAAGAGGGAACGTTTGATTTGGTCCCCACCCGCTTCATCTTTCGGCACGAGGACGTGGAGGCATCGAATGGCATCACCAATATTGGCCACGATCCCCCTCTCATGCAGCTTACCGTGAAGCGCAAGACGTCATTGGATCCCTAGCCCCGGCACTGGAGGTTGCATCCCATGTCCAAATCACTTGTCGCCCTGGTGGGCCGGCCCAATGTAGGCAAATCGACGCTTTTCAATCGCCTTACCGGCCACCGGACAGCTATTGTCGAGGATATGCCCGGCACAACCCGCGATCGGCTCTACGGCACCGCCGAATGGCAGGGCCGGGAATTCGGCCTGGTTGACACCGGAGGCATCTGGTTCCAGGCCCCCAAGGCGCCGGCGGATCGCGCGCATGATTCCCGGGACTTTGCCGACTCTATCCGCGAGCAGGCTACCATTGCCCTGGAAGAAGCCGATATCATCCTGTTTCTCACTGACGTCAAGGAAGGCCTCTTGCCGGCTGACCGGGACGTGGCCCGCATGCTGCAACGCAGCACCAAGCCCGTCCGGGTGGTAGTCAACAAGGCCGAAACGGAGGCCCGCGTTCTGGAGGCTGCGGAATTCTGGCAGCTGGGCCTGGGCGAACCCTTGGCGATCAGCGCCTTGCATGGCGATGGCGTAGCCGAACTCCTGGATGACCTGGTCCCTGCCCTGGCCCCCCAGCCCTCGGCCGACGAGACCGCGGACACCGTGCAGATCGCCCTGGTCGGACGCCCCAACGTAGGCAAGAGCAGCCTGCTGAACGCCCTGATTCAGCAGGAGCGCGCCATCATCAGCGACATCCCGGGCACGACCCGCGATCCCATCGACACCGACATTACCTACTACGGCCAGAAAATCACCCTGATTGACACGGCGGGCATCCGCCGACGCGGACGCGTTGAACGGGGCATCGAAAAGTACAGTGTGCTGCGCAGTGCCCGCAGCATTGACCGGGCCCAGGTGGCACTGCTGCTGCTGGACGCGACCACAGGGATTACGGCCCAGGACGCACACATTGCCGGCATGATCGAGGAACGCAAAACCGGGGTCGTGCTTCTGGTCAACAAGTGGGACGCCATTGCCAAGAACGAACGCACGATGCAGGAATTCGAGGCACGCGTGCGCTCCGAGCTCAAGTTTCTGCCGTACGCCCCGCTTGTCTTCATCAGTGCCTTGGTCAAGCAGCGCGTGCATCACATCCTGCCCCGGGCCCTGGAAGTACAGGCCGCGCGCACGTCCCGTATTGCCACCGGGCCCCTGAATCAATTGCTGCAGAATGCCTATTTCCAGGGTGCGTCCCCCTCGCGGAACGGTCAACCCCTGCGTCTTTACTACGGCACCCAGGTGGATGTTGCGCCCCCTTCTTTCGTGATCTTCGTCAATAACAGCAAGCTGGTCCATTTTTCCTATGCACGCTACATCGAGAACGCCATTCGGCGGGAATACGCGTATCCCGGCACCCCGATCACCCTGAATTTCCGTACCCGCACGCGGACCTGAAGTAGAATCGACGGCAGGGGGACAGGAGCCCCGTCGGATCCCTTGCCGGTACACCAGGGAGAGGCTACCCGCCTGACCCTTGGCTGTCTGTCCGGTTCGCGCTGACCAGCTGAACTCCTGTCCTGCTCACCGCGTGCAGCCACGCATGTATAATCATCCGCTTCCTTGTCCTGTACCCCGTCCATGTTGCTTTCCCGCTGGCGTCTGACCACTTCCGAAACCCTGCTGGTGCTTCTGTTCATTGGATGCATCGGATACACAGGTACCCTGGGCTACGGTGTCTTGCGCCAGTACGTGCAGGGCTCACCCACTTTTGACGGTGAGCGGTCACTGGCCTACGTCGAAGAGCAATTGTCCTTCGGCCCCCGGCTGACCGGTTCCCTGGCCAGCCGGAAATTCCGGGTCTGGTTGAGCGAGCACCTGCGTCTGACCGGCTGGCAGGTGTTCTTTCATCCCTTCACCATCGGTGCCGAGGATCCTGTGCAGGGTACCAACGTCATCGCGTTCAAGGGCAGCGGTCCGGAAATCCTGATTGGAGCCCATTACGACAGCCGCCTGTGGGCCGACGAGGATCCGGATCCCAAGTACCGGGAACGTCCCGTGCCCGGGGCCAATGACGGGGCCTCCGGGGTCGCCGTCCTCATGGAACTGGCGCGGGTGCTGGACGTGAACACAACCCGGCATACCGTCTGCCTGGCCTTCTTCGACGCGGAGGACAACGGGCGCATCGAGGGCTGGAACTGGATCCTGGGATCCAGCGCCTACGTCCAGGAGCGTGACCAGCACCCGGCCTGCGGCAACCCCCAGGCCGTGATCATCGTCGACATGGTGGGGGATCGCAACCAGGAACTGTTCATCGAACAGACCGGGCATCAGCCGCTGGCCCAAACCATCTGGCAGCATGCGCAGGGCCTGGGCTACAGTGCCTGGTTCCGTGCCGAACCCGGCTACTGGATAATTGACGATCACGCCCCTTTCGTAAACGCCGGGATCCCGGCCATCACGGTCATAGATTTCGATTACCCCTACTGGCATACCGTATCGGACACCCTGGACAAAGTCAGCGCCGAAAGTTTGGCCCGCGTAGGCCACGTCATGGAAACCTGGCTGGAAAGCGGGGCCCACCGGGAATGACCGGACCTGGATGCCTGGCCAATACCGGATCCGGCAGGGCCATCTGCAGGGTGCCGCTGTCACGCCGGGACCACAGGCAAGGCGAATTCCCTATAGTGGTTCGCTGTTGCGCTACACTATAGGTGTGCTTCCCTGTTTGGACACCTTTGCGCACACTGGACTGGGTGCAAGCAGTGGCGGCACGGCCCGGTAAGCCTGAGGAGTTGCGTCTTATGAACCCGGTTCTGTTGGAGATTGGCAATTTTGCCTTGCATTGGTACGGACTCCTGATTGTAGGCGGTGCCACGCTTTGCGCCTACGTGAGCACGCTGTGGGCCAAGCGCTCGGGTGGCGACCCGGATCACGTATGGAACCTGTTGGCCTGGTGTCTCATCGCCGGTATTCTGGGCGCCCGCGTGTACCACGTCCTGAGTTCGCCGGCCGACGGTGGCGGGTGGTCCCACTACCGTGAAAACCCCATGGACATCATCAATTTCTGGTCTGGCGGATTTCGCGGCCTGGGTATCTTCGGCGGTCTGATCGGCGGCGTCCTGGCTATTGTGGTCTATAGCTGGATCAGCAAAATCAACGTTCTGCAGTACCTGGACTACATTGCGGTGAACGTACCCCTGGCCCAGGCCGTGGGCCGTTTCGGCAACTTCGTGAATCAGGAACTCTACGGTCCGTCCACGGCTTTGCCCTGGGCCTTTTACATCAACCCCAAATATCCCTGCCAGGTGCCGGATGACGCTATCGGCCTGTGTGGCGATCCCAACATTTCCCAACAGGCCATCGACTGGTATGCCACGCACGGGTTCCATCCCACCTTCTTTTACGAAATGGCCTGGAACCTGATGGCCGTGGCGGTGATCAATCTCCTGTTCCTGAAATTTGGCCACCGCCTCCGGTTCGGGGATGGTGTACTCATGCTTTTCATTTTCTACCCGACAGGCCGTTTCCTCGTGGAGTTTCTGCGGCCCGACGCCTGGATGCTGGGCTCGGCCCTGGCGGCAGCCCAGTGGTTCGCCCTGATTAGCGTCGTCATTTGCGTGGCCCTGTTCCTGTACCGCCACGTGGACTGGACCGGCTATCCCGCGGCCAAGGACTCGTGGGTGGGCATGAGCCAGCCCGACAAGGTGAGCCAGGAAGCCTGAATGCGGAACAGGCGCCTGGATTCTTCAGGCTATGAGTTCCAGATGTGAATCCAGGACATCCACGTCGGCGTGGCGGTCCAGGACGAAGTTCAGGACCGCCTGCAGCTGACTTTGCACGTGGCTGTCACTGACGCCGACGCAGGCCACGACGATCACACCCCGGCTCAGGACGTCCTGGGCCTCCGCCTCACACACGGACACGTTGAAACGCCGGCGCAGACGCTGTACGACGGGCACAATCAGGCTGCGCTTCATTTTGAGGCTGTGGGTATCACTCAGATACAGTTCCAGCGTCAACAGGCCTACCGTCATACTCCCTCACCCCAAGTATATGCCGTCATGCCGGATCCGGCTGATCTCTATTGTCGGCGGGTCCATGCGTCGTCGGCATACCGCGTGCGGATCAGCAGCGCGGCAGCTTCCATTTCAGCAGGCGTACAGGAATCTTCCCTCCACACCAGGCCCAGACCCTGTGCAAAGCCCTGCACCAGAGTTCCGGCCACATCCACCCAAGGCAGGGCTTCCGTCTCCGGTGTCCTGGCTGCCCGTTCCTGGCCTACCGTGGTAGCCGCAGCCTGCAGTGTCCGGGCCAGGCGGGCCTTGGCCGCTGCATCCAGATGCAGGAAGGGCAGCAATGCCGTGACCGAACCGGCCAGCGGCAGACTGCCATGCTGCAGCACATATCCGGCGCGCCGGCACTGCGCACTGCCGATGAGCTTGCGGCCCCCCACCGTGATTTCATAGGCACTCGGCACTTCCATGCAGGCGGCCGACAGCGGCTGCCGTGAACGCCGGGCCGGTTGCAGGGGATCCACGTCCAGTGCCAGCAAGTGCAAGGCAGCGACCAGCCCTGCACTCAGACAGCGATAGGATGCCAGCACCCCCTGCTGTGCAATCGCATGGGCCTGGGGCAGCATGACAGCATACGTGACTTCCTCGGCATGCAGCAGGGCCCGGCCTCCCGTCAACCGGCGCACCAGATCCACACCGGCCTCCTGCAGCGAGTTTTGATCGATATCGGCCAAGGCCTGGAAGCGGCCAATGGTGACACAGGGCGGTGTCCAGCCGTACAGGCGCAGGGTGGGAGGATTTTGGCCTGCAGCCACGGACATGGCCAAAACCTCGTCAATGGCCATATTGGCGGCCCCGCTCCGGGGCGTGCTGTCTATGATCAGGCGCCAGTGCGTCCCGGTTTTGTCCATGCATCACCCACCGGTTCACCCGCCAGTGCAGGCTGGACCATAGTCACGGGACGACCCTGCACCTGAAACTCGGCCTGCGTGTCCATGTACCGGCGACTGACCACGGCCAACCCGATGTATCTTCCTGTATCCGTCGCGTCAGCCTGACTGGTTACCTTGCCCGCCCTGGACTGGCCCGCGGTCACGACCGCACCGCGAGCCAGGGGCGTGTCCGCCTCCAGGTTCACGAGCTGACGCGTAATCTTGTCATAGGTGACCTGTCGGGCAATGATTTCCTGGCCGGGATAACAGCCTTTGCCTTCGGCACACAGCCAGGCCAGTCCCACCTCAAGGGGATTGAAATCGTCAGTGAATTCCGTACCGAAGCCGCCCCGCCCGGCACTGATGCGCAACCAGTGGTACGCATCCCAGTCCTGCATCAAAATCCCGTGTCCCTGCTGCAGGGCAAAGAGTGTCTGTGACACGCGGGCCACAGGCACCAGCAAGCTGTAGCCGGGCAACTCCAGGGCATCGTGGTACACGCAGATCAAATCACCGACGCGGGCTGTCGCGCCCTCGCGGGGCTCCAGGTCCGCAAATCCCAGCAGGGCCAAGACCCGGTCAGCACCGGCCCCGTGCAACTGCAGGCATTGCCACTGTGCACTGACGTCCGTGACCGTGACTTGGTCCATAAAGAAGATATTGCCCTGCAGGGCCGCCCGGAGCGCTTCCGCTTCCCCGGGTGGTGCGGACAGCCAGAAGCCCTGGGCATCGGGTATGACGGTAAATACGCTGAGCAGGCGTCCTATGCCCGACAAGAGCGCAGTCGTGACGCTTGTGTCCCCATTCAGGAGACGCATGTCATGGGTCGTCATTCTTTGCAGAAAATCCTGTGCATCCTCACCCGTTATTTGGAGAATACGGGGGCCTCTGTCCGGCCACACCGCCACGCCGGCGGCCAACACCTGGTCCAGGGACACCTCACTTTCAGGGCTGATTTGCATAATGCATTACCTCATGACTTGCCAATTCTGTTGTGCAGCGTGGCTCCAGGGGGCTTGGACCTGCGGGGCAATCTGACACCGTGCATGCTGTTTCCCGCATACCGCCGGGCTTGTCTACCCAATGTGCCCTTGTCTGCATCCATCATACAGGGAACACCATACCAGAAAAACAGTCGTTGCCCTGCGACTGAACATGTCCAGGTATGGCTGGACCCGGGCAGATGCATCAGGGATCCCCTGTGTCCTCCGCGCTGCCCGGAGCGTCACCGGTACGGTCGGGACCATGCGCCTCCAGATATGTCAACACACGCACAAACAGATCCCGTGTCACGTCCGACGTTTCCTCCCCTATCTGGAGGTAGTGACTTTCATCCGCAAAATAATAGGTCTGCACCGGCACCTGGGCTGCCGTCAGCGCCTGGGCGTATTCATACGACTGTTCGATGGGCACCATCGTATCTTCCAGCGTGTGAATCAGGAAGGCCGGTGGCATGGTATGGGCCGAGTAGACTGGTGAAAACTGCATGAAACTGTCAGGTTTGGCATTCGCAGTGCCCAGCGAGGCCAGAATGTAACCCAAGTGCACAGGCCAGTCCAGGTGTCCGGCGTAGAAGGCGGCAGCCCCCGTAAACGCATTGCTGATGCCTCCCAGCAGGACGACAGCCACAAAGGGCCGGTCGGCAATGCGGATGAGACGATTCAGCACGGCACTGCCATAGCTCCCGCTCATGGCCAGGGGTGCGGATACGTCAATACGCGGGTCCAGGGCACCCTGCAACGCCAGATGCAGGGCCAGACGGGCATCCTCACCATGTTCCAGCACGTCCCGGCCATAGGCCAGAAGCGGCGACAGGGCCACCACCGCGTAGCCCTGGCTGGCAAAGGATACGCTGATGTCTTCCCATTGCAGGCTGTGGCCCGGATAGACGGCGAACAGCAGGGGAAAGGAGCCGGCACCGGGTTCAGCCGCAACGGGCAGATAGACATACAGGGTGTCGTTGACCTGCTCATTGCGCACGAAAGACCAATGCTGGACCTGGGCCTGTGCGCCCTCCGGAAACGGTGACGTTTGGGTATAGGTTTCCAGCCGTGCCAGCTCGTGGACAATGGCAATGTCCGGTCCCAAGGGTTCCCGGTGCACAGATTTCATCTGTATATCCGCAACTTCAACGGTAAGGTCATGGTTCACCACGACAGCCTGCGGCAGGCCCAGAAAGTTGCGCAACACCTGATTCTCCAATCCGTCCGCCACCGCAATCGGTATATAGCTTCCGGGTGGCAGGCCGGTGAGACGGTATTGGCCCCGGGCATCGGTCAACGTGACATGGGGTGTACCTTCGGGTTCCGCCACCAGCACTGTAGCCCGGGCCACCGGCTGTCCCTCATACAGGACCCGGCCCTGCAATACGCCTGTACCGGGCTCGGCAGCGGGGAAAAGATAACGTTCACCATCCGCCAGACCGTACTGCACCAGATTGGTCACCGGTGACAGGCAGGAGACACACAGGATCAGTGAGCAGGACAGAGCCCAGAGCAGCACGGGCGGGGGCATCAGGAGAGGTCAGGGAATCGCTGTCGAGTACCAGGCAAAACAGAAAACACCAGGCTGTGATTCGTGCCTGTATCCAATATACTGGCCCCAGGTGAACTGAATCGTGTATCCAGTCGGCCAGTAGCCAAGGATCCGGGTCGTGCCATCGCCAAGGCCTGCAGGCCTTGGCCCGGTGCCCCATGGATCCGGGAGCGCCGTCTTGTCCCGCCTGCAAATTCCGGGCAGATCCCGGTGTGTTCCCCTATTATATCAGGAAGGCGGAACGTGATGGTCAGCTCCATCCGTGACCGCCCTGTCGATGCCCACTGTTCATTTGCCAGGAGAGCAATGCACCAAGGATATTTTCGCCACCCCACCATTCATCATGACCAGGTCATTTTTGTTGCGGAAGACGATCTGTGGTCGGTCAACGCAGCAGGAGGTATACCCTGGCGGCTCACCAGCAATCTGGGGGAGATCGAGTTCCCCCTGATTTCACCGCAAGGCGACAAAGTCGCCTTTATCGCCCGGGATGAAGGCGTACCGGACGTCCACGTCATGGATACCGGCGGTGGCAGTGTTCAGCGTCTCACCTACCAGGGCTGCAATCTGCGGACAGTGGCCTGGAGCCGGGACAGCCGGTGGATTTACTACGTCACCAGTGCAGAACAGCCCACGCGCGGCGCACTGGTCCTCAACCGGGTGCAGTGGGCCGACGGCCACCAGCAAGTGGAACGGGTTGAGCTGGGACGCGCTGATGCCATCGGTTTCGGTCCTGACGGGGGCACGGTACTGGGGCGCAACACCGGTGATCCGGCGCGCTGGAAACGCTACCTGGGCGGAACGGCCGGCCAATTATGGCTCAGCCCCACGGCAAACGCCCCGTTCACACCCCTGTTGCCCGATCTGCCCGGCAATCTGGCTGCGCCGATGTGGCTCTCCACATCGGCAAGCAACCGTATCTTCTTTCTCAGCGATCACGAAGGTATTGGCAATCTGTACAGTTCCCTGCCCGACGGCACGGACCTGACGCGCCATACCCATCACACCGAATTCTACGCCCGCTTCGCCAGTTGGGGCCCCACGGCGGAGGGCAGTGCCCGGATCGTGTATCATGCCGGGGCCGATCTGTATTGCCTCGATCTGGACCGCAACATATCGGAACCGATCCCGGTCGCCTACGCTTCACCCGGCGTGCAGCGCAACCGGAAGTTCGTGTCCGCCGCGGCCTACCTGGAACAGGCCACCCTGCATCCTGAGGGCCATTCCCTGGCCCTCACAACCCGGGGCAAGGCGTTTGTCCTGGGCAATCACGAAGGTCCTGTGCTGCAGCTGGGCCAGCGCGACGGCATTCGGTACCGGCATGCCGCCTGGTTGCAGGACGGCCAGCAGCGGGTAGCGGTGACCGACGCGCTGGGGGAAGAGAGGCTGATCGTGTTTCCGTCCGCTGCTTCCCGGCAGGACGCCACCATCCATGCGGACTTTGACTGCGGCCGGGTGCATAACCTGTACCCCAGCCCGGTGGCAGCCTGCGTAGCCCTGGTCAATCACCGCTCTGAACTCTGGATCTACGACCTGGAGAGTCAACAGGCCACCCGGGTGGATCGTTCCCCGCATGGCCAAATTGAACATGTAGCATGGTCGCCGGACGGTCTCTGGCTGGCGTACGAATATCAGGCAACCCTGTACACGACGGGCCTGCGTCTGTACCGGCGGGAACAGCCGACCCCCGAGGAAGGTGCTGCGAACGCAGAGGCTGCGGTCATTGACCTGACCACTCCCGTTCTGCACGACAAGTATCCGGTGTTCGATCCCAAGGGCCGCTATCTGTACTTCCTCGGTCACCGCATTTTCAATCCCACTTACGATACCCTGCAGTTCGATCTGGCTTTCTCCCGGGGAGTGCGGCCTTATCTGGTAACCCTGCAGGCGGACTTGCCCAACCCGTTCCGCCCCCGTCCCGGAGAAGCCGACGAGGACGAGGACGATGCGGAGCAGGCCGCAGACAAGGCGGCCCCTGACCAGGAAGCAGACGGGGAGGATACGGACAAGGACCGGGAAAACGGCAAGGCGGACAAAGACAAGGCTCCCCAGCCGATCCGGATCGATCTGGATGGAATTCAGGATCGCATTCTGCCTTTCCCCGTGCCTGAAAGCCTTTTTGTGGCCCTGGGCGCTGTGGAGGACCGGGTAATCTGGCTGGAAGAGCAGGCACGCCCTTCATTGCCCGACGCATTCGTGCCGTCCGGCCATGAGGGTGGAACCTTGCAGGCCTGGATTTTCGCCCAGTACAAACGCGAGGACATTGCCGACCAGGTGGCATGGTTCAGCCTGTCCGCCAATAGCAAGAAACTGCTGTGGGCCACGGCTGAACCTGGTCTGCGCGTCGTCAGTGCCAAGGCTACGGCCGATTCCCTGACCAACGAGGGACCCGGGCGCGCAACCGGCTGGATCGACCTGAACCGGGTGAAAGTATCCATTGCCCCCCAGGCCGAATGGCAGCAGATGTTCAAGGAAGCCTGGCGTCTGCAGCGGGATCAGTTCTGGACACCGGACATGTCCGGCGTCGACTGGCAGGCCGTGTTCGACCGGTACTTCCCCTTGGTGGAACGGGTAGGCAGCCGCCAAGAGTTCAGCGATCTCATGTGGGAAATGCAGGGTGAACTGGGAACGAGCCACGCCTACGAACTGGGCGGTGACTACCGGCCACGCCCCCATTACCCCCTGGGTTCTCTCGGTGCCACCTTCCAGTGGCAGGAAGAACAGCAGGGATACGAGGTCGTTGACTGGATTGCAGGCGATGTCTGGGAACCCGGCGTACACTCGCCGCTGGGCGAGCCGGGTGTGGACGTGGCCCGCGGGGACATCTTGATCGGCATCAATGGCCAACCCCTGTCCCGGACCGTCACCCCTTCTGCCCTGCTGGTCAATCTGGCCAACCAGGAAGTACAGCTGACCTTCCTGCCGCGTCTCCCGGCGCCGGATGCGTGTACCGCGGAAACCACAGAAGCCGGTGCCGATGACGAAGTGCGGCACTGCCTGGTGCATACCCTCGGCAGCGATACCCGCGCCCACTACCGCGCCTGGGTGAACCGGAACCGGGCCTGGGTGCACGAACATTCCGAGGGGCGTATCGGCTACCTGCACATACCCGACATGGGCCCTGTGGGGTTCGCCGAATTCCATCGTGGTTTCCTGGGCGAGATCCACCGGGAAGGCCTGGTCGTCGACTTGCGCTTCAACGGTGGCGGCCACGTCAGTGAACTGTTGCTGGAAAAGCTGCTGCGGAAACGGGTGGGATTCGATCTTTCACGCTGGAACGGGGTCATGCCTTATCCCAGTGAATCCATTGCCGGGCCCATCGTGGCCCTGACCAACGAGGCCGCCGGCAGTGACGGCGACATCTTCAGCCACTGCTTCAAGCTCATGGGACTGGGCCCGCTTGTCGGCAAGCGCACCTGGGGCGGCGTAATTGGCATCTGGCCCCGCCATGCCCTGGTGGATGGCACCGTAACCACCCAGCCGGAATACAGTTTCTGGTTTCGGGATGTGGGCTGGAAGGTGGAAAATTACGGTACGGATCCCGATATCGAGGTCGAGATCACACCTGACGATTACCGTCTGGATCGCGACCCGCAGCTGGCACGCGCCGTGACCGAAAGCCTGACCCTACTGGCCCAAAATCCGCCCCTGCAGCCGGATTGGGACGAGCGTCCGGATCTGTCGCTGCCCAGCCTGCTGGCCCCGCGCGGTCCGGTAGCCTGACGCTGGCCGCACCTGTAACCAGCCGTTCCTGATCTACCATGCATTTTTCCTGGCAGGGCCGAGCCCGGAACCATGATCCCCATGACTGCCGACATCCATTTTGATGCAAGCATCCTGACTGCTGACCCGGTCCGGCGACAGCCGGTGATTACGATCCTGCAGGCTGCCCTGGCCGCCGTGAACCCCTACGATGCCGTGTGCCGTGCGGTACAGATGGAAGGTCCATGGCTGCGGACCCCTGACGGGTCATACAACCTGGACCAGATGGCGCAGATCCGGGTAGTGGGCGCGGGGAAGGCCGGAGCCCCCATGGCCCAGGCCATGGAATCCCTGCTGGGCTCACGTCTGGAGACAGGCCTCGTTGTGGTCAAGGATGGACATAGGGCCCCTACCCAACGTATCGAATTGGTCGAAGCCAGTCATCCCGTTCCCGACGATCGGGGCGTGCAAGCCGGCAATCGCATCCTGGCCATGGCCGAAGCCGCCACCGCGCGGGATCTGGTCATTACGCTGCTGTCAGGTGGCGGCTCTGCCCTGCTGGTAGCTCCTGCCCCGGGGATCTCCCTGGCCGACATGCAACAGATGACCCAGTCCCTGCTGGAAGCCGGTGCCACCATCAACGAGATCAACTGCCTGCGCAAGCACTGCAGCGCCCTCAAGGGGGGCCAGCTGGCCCGGGCCATACAGCCGGCGGCCAGCCTGACGCTGGCCGTGAGTGACGTCATTGGCAGTCCCCTGGACGTCATTGCCAGCGGCCCCACCGTACCCGACGGGAGTACATGGGCAGAGGCTTGGGACATTGTCACCAAATTCCGGCTGCAGGCGGCTTTGCCGGCAGCCATCCGGCAGCGTCTGCAGGCAGGTCTGGCCGGTAGCATTCCGGATACCCCCAAGCCTGCGGACCCGGCTTTCACGACCACCCGGGCCACGGTAATTGCCGACAATCGCACTGCTGCCGAAGCAGCCGCGGCACAAGCCCGGCAAGCCGGTTTTCATACCCGTATCATGACCACGTTTCTGGAGGGCGAAGCCAAGGAAGTGGCCAAGGTGGTCACCGGCTTTGGCCAGGAAGTTCTGGCCTACGGCAATCCGGTAGCGCCTCCGGCCTGCCTTGTTTTCGGCGGTGAAACCACCGTATCCCTGGGTTCTCGCCATGGTCGGGGCGGCCGCAATCAGGAATTGGCCCTGGCTGCCGGTTTTCTGCTTCAGGACTCCCCACAGATCCTGGTCGCGGCTCTGGCCACAGACGGCACGGATGGTCCCACGGACAGCGCCGGGGCCCTGGCGGATGCAGGCACGATCCGCCGAATCCGGGCGCAGGGCCTGTCGCCCCGCCAGCACCTGGACACACACGACGCGTATCCCTGCCTGGAGCAGGCGGGTGACATGCTGTATACGGGCCCTACCCACACCAATGTCAACGATCTGGTCTTTGTCTTTGTATTTGGCTGAATCCGGCGTCACTTTGTATCATGTGCCTGCCCCTCTTGCACCCGCATGCCTGTTGCGTGTCCACGATTTCGGCTTCCTTACTTTCCCGGCTACAAGGAGAATAGTCATGTCTACCGTCACCATTACGATTCGTGATCACGGCGCGGTTGAAGTACCGGCCAACAAGCGGCTGGTGTTGGCGCTGGTTGACGAAGGCGGCATCGATCAGATGCATGCCTGTGGCGGCAACTGCAAGTGCACTACCTGTGCCGTCCGGCTGCATGCCGGGGAACCGGATGTCATGACCGTAGCCGAGAAGGAAAAATTGGCCGAACGGGGTCTCAGCAATGTGCGTCTTTCCTGCCAGCTCCAGGCACAGGACGGTATGGAAGTGGAAATTCTCAACCGTTTGGCAGGTTCCGGCCGTCCGGATCCCGGCAGTCGTCCGGAGGACACCATTCAGCCCGAACCGGAATGGGTTCAAGTATAGAAACCATAGTATCCACGCCTGCGCCAAGGCGTAGGGAACTGCTTCCTGCCACCTCGCTGCCCGCACAACGCACACAGCGGTTGCATGACACTACTCCCTCCTGACTCCCTTTTCGGCTATCACCCGCGCGCTACGCAACCATGCCTGAACGACGCCAGAAAATCCTGATCCTGTATCTGTCCAATTCAGCCTTGGACAGTGAGGTACGCGGCTGGACCATCTACGACGGTACAGGCCAAACGCATCCGACGACAGGTGACAGCGACACGCCTCCTTACCAAACCGGGCTGGAAGCCATGCAGGATGGATGGCGTGTGATCCAGTTTCCGCAGCTGATCCCACCCTATCCCGATTTGGAATACACAACGTCCTATTTCAAGTTTGAATACGTCTTCGAGAAAATGGTGGAGGTATAACCCTTATGCGTACTGTAGACCAGGACCTGTTGCTGACCACCAACCAGATGGCGTCGTTCGCCGCGCGGGGCTTCCTGCGCTTTGACAATCTGGTTCCAGACTCCGTCAACCGGAAAGTCATGGCCCTGTTTGACCAGGGACCTGTGGTCCGCCCCGTAGCAGGCCAGCCCCTGTCCGTCACCTATCCGCCCGACTCGCCGCTGGACGAATTGATGCAACTGCCCGCCATTCAGGGCATCGTACAAAGCCTGGTCGGCCCGGATCCGCTTTTCGATCATCACGCCGTTCACATTCGACAGCCCCAGGAAGGCAAAGCCCAGGGTCTGCACGGGGACAGCATCATTGACACCCGGATGCATTTCGACATCCAGCTGATGTACTTTCCCCACGACATTCCGCTGGAAATGGGGGGCACCCTGCTGTTGCCAGGCAGCCAGTTCCGGCGCATCAATGAATCGGACATTGCGCGTTACCAGAATTTCGTGGGACAAATTCCCATGGTGTGCCAGGCCGGGACTGTCCTGGCCCTGCATCACGGGATCTGGCACTGTGGCCGCCGGAACCAGACGGAACGCACCCGCTATATGTTCAAGATCCGGCTCAATCCCAGGGTACGTCAGTACCGGCTTTGGAATACGGAGGATCTGGAGGAACAGATGGCGGCCAATCCGACGACCAATGCCGCAGCCCGCACCTCTGACCGGGAATCGCTCTATACCATCCTCACGCGTACGGAACCCTGGTATGAATATCCGGTAGGCCGGCTGGAAATGGTGAATCGTGTCAAGTTTTGGCGCTTCCTGACCGGTGACGAGACGTTCGACATGAGCTACTGGCTTACACGCCTGGAAAACGAACCGGAAAACCGCGCCCTGGCTGCCTGATCCGACGCTGTACCGCCATTGGGTTTGGTACCGGACATCTGCTCCGGTCGCAATATTCGCGCAGTCTGTAACATCAACCCTGTAGCGCGGTTGGCTGTCATGAAACCGGATTCAGCATGCCGGTACCAGGGGCATTGGTCAAGCCCCCTCACCCCTGAACCTGTATGCACAGCGCTATCCTGTCCGTGCACGCGAACGTCCAACGGGGACTTGATGGGTAAGTGCGTGTGGACATTCAGATTCCCGCTGGCATGCCTTTCCATTCTGACCTGCAGAATGGCATATTTGCGATCCCATCCCGTGGTCGGGAATTCCCGACCAATGATGTCCAACCTGCTCCCCTAACCTCCACAAGAATGGGCTCAGAACGGTTTGCTCGGGTAAGGGAATACCTGTATAGATGACAAAACGTCCCCTGCCTCATACGAGACAGGGGACGTTCATCCTGGCCGGTGGTTTCCCTGTACGGAAACCACCGGCCAGGAACTACATACGACTGACTTTTACCCCAGTGTCAGCAGGCGCGCCAAGGCCAGCGCAATGGTCGCCGGCTGGATCTGGCCTACCAGATCACCCGCCAAGGCATTGACATCACCGGAACCGGTAGCCAGCGCCAGCACCAGGTCTTGCAGCGAATCGGCACTGATGGCCGGCAGCAGTACGCCGCCCCAGACCTGCTCCAGCGCCGCATCCGAGAACAGTCGCGCCGCCATTTCCGCCGGGATCATGTCACCCATGCCACTTATCACTACGTTCTGGATAGCTTCGACGCGGAGCGCTTCCACTACCATGGCACGCCAGGTGTCATCGGCCAAATCGTCCGCTACCATACCGATGTAGCCATCCAAAGACATCATTTCGCCCATCATCACCCCCGTGATGATGGAGGTGACCGTGGTCGGCTGCAGATCGTTCAGAATCAGGGGCAGCACCTGGGTGCCGGTAACCAGTTCTGACAGCTCACTGGGCAGTACAACGCACTCGGCCATGCTGGCGAGATCCCCACTGGGACTCACACCCACCGTAACGGATCCGTCCGGGGAGAAGGTAAAGGGATCCAGCTTGACATCCGCCGTAGCCAGACAGCCGGTCTGGAAAGCCTTGACCCAGCCCTTGACCCAGCCGGTTACGGGATCGATATTGGCATCGGCGATCTGATCCAGCCGGGCCGCCGACAGCGAAGAGCCCTCGGGCAAACCGGCGACCGAATTGACGTCCAGCCCTATCGCCAGATCATCGACACCCATGCCTGCAACGGAGATGGTGTAGTCCACCACGTGCTCGCTGGTGGCATACATGGACATGGTGGGCTCACAGGTGCGCGTGGCCACGGCCAGCGTCGACTGCAGGTTCAGGGTGCCCCCTTCCGCGCCCACGATCTGTGTAGAACCGGGTACCCAGCGCATACGCGTGGTGCAGGACTCTTCCACAGAGCCGCCATACGCCAGCTGATCGTCAATCAAGGCGATTACGTCCAGGACATCCAAAGCCACATTGACCCGGAGACTCAAGTTGCTCCCGTCCATCATGACGTTGTCGATACCATCAAAGTGGACACTTACAGTCCGGTAACCGGCCGGGATTTCCAGGGCATGGCCCATCTGCGCCGAAGCGCCGAAGGCCGTTACCGGTGCTACTACCATGAGCACCGTCACCAGTACCAGCGCTATGGGCAACAACAAGATTCTACGCATTTTGCACTCCTTATCCATTCGCAACAATGATTGTGGCTGCCGCCACCTGAAGCCGGATCACATGCAGGCCGGTTCTGCGGCGCCTATCGGCAACAGCAGGTCATAATGTCACCGCTGTCCGAATTCGTCAAGGCGAACCTGATCTGTCATGCATTCCTTGGCTCACATTATACATCAGCACCAAGCCTGCATTGGGTCATATCACAACGTCAAGGAGGTATCAGGACAGCCCGTATGGATCATGTTGGCTAAGAGTAGGCAAAGCGTCAGATTTCTGTCTTTCTCTTTTGCACGGCTGCTACAACAGGGTTTTACGGTGTCGTCCTCGCTTTTGTTCTGCACCTGCAGCCTTACTTCATCGTTGTGACTTGCTGTCTCATTGTCTTGGCCGGCAAGAGAGATTGTGCAAGCGACTGCGCAGGGGGCCTGCAGACCAGCAAGACCTACAGGTTATGGTCAATACCCATCCGCACTTCTTGGCCAGAGACGGGTTTCCGCAACAACAATGTCGATACCAGCATCAGGATAGTCGTCTGTCTGCGATCAGAATTGAACACTTGTGCCTGCAGAGAGGCAATCTCCATGCGCACAGCAAGACCGTTACGGGTGCGTAGCAACAAGGAAAAGGTGACAGACAAACCCAGCTTGTCTATGCCGTAACTCCCGGCGTGACCAAGATACTGGCAATTGCAGGTGTAACAGGTCTGGATTGCCCTTTGGCACGGGGCAACCGTCTGTACGGGAGGCCAAGAGCAAGCATATACAATGCCGCATAAGCAGCAAGCCCGGGAACGCCATCGTACCACCGTATCGCGGGCTGACGGCGGAAGTTGTAGCACCCAGGAAACGGAAACACGGCTGGCGCTACCGGTTGTCGGCAAGCACCTATGCCCTGCCCGCCAAGCGGTCCCATGCTACAATAGCCTAGTTCAGACAGCCTGTCAGCCACTCTCCCACCATGGCCCTACCTGTTCTCGCACCCCCTCTGCCCCCCAGCGCCCCCTGCTGACGACCACCCGGCCTGGCTGCGGCAGTTGTGGCATTACGATCCCCACTATGCCTACGCGTCGGAGCAGTACGAATATGCCGACTGGTGGACCACCGAATCCCTACTACATCGAGGAAGAGGTACGCTTGAGCCCCACACCCCACCATGGTCTCTTTCTGGACCAGGCCGTCGCCAACCTGCAGGCGTTCTACCAGCTCCGTGGCCAGTCGTTGGTGTACACCCGGGAAGCCGTCATCCGCGATCTGCCGCCGGCCCCGAACCTGCCCACCCTGGCCCATGCCCGGCATCGCATTGAGCCGGACCTGGCGCTCTGGTCCCCGGAGACCCGGATCCAGGCTCGACAACGCTACATGTCCTGGCCGCAGGACGGTCCCCCGCGGTTGGTGCTGGAGTGTCTCGTGGATACGACCGTGATCAAGGATACGCAGGACAATCCCGCCATCTACGACCACATGGGCGTGACCGAGTACTGGATCTGCGATGCACTGGCTACCACCCTGACAGGCTATCAGCGCGCCGCCACTGGTGCCTGGGTTGCGGTCACCCCGCCGGACAACACGACTTGGTCCGCGGTGCTGCAGACCTTTCTCCGCATCCACCCGGACCACAAGTTTCAGTGCTGGCATGCGGCCACAGAGCGGTGGATCACCGCAGGCGATGACCGTCAGGAGGGCTTCCAAGAAGGACTGGAAACAGGTCATCAGGAAGGGCTCCAGGAAGGGCTGGAGACAGGTCGTCAAGAAGGACTGGAGGGTCTCATCAGAGTCTTCACAGACATGGCACACGGGCTGTGGAGTCGGGACTATGAGGTTGCCCTGCGGCAGTGGCAGGCCGCCGACAATCCGGAGTATCCCCTCTCGGCACAGGCCCTGTTTGAGCTGCATGACCAGGGCCTGACCCCTGAAGATGTCGTCAACTGCAACTTTGCTTGGCCTAGCCTGCCTGACAAGCGGGCAACCAACGCATAGATCCCTCTGCGCACGGTACACATGAGAGGCTCTAGAGGTCTGGACGCAGGCAGACACCGCTGATCTGCCCAGATACACACTGTCTCGGTAGCCGCGTATTCGGGAACGGCCAAGAAGAAGGTGTTGTGCCCGAACTTCACGCGGTGCAGTACGTCGTATCAAGCGCATCATATCGTTTCTCATCGCTCTATGCTCATGACTTTTCACCGCCTTGCTGTATGTCTGTTGCTCTTGGCAGGCACCATACTCGCGCAGTGCACGATGCCTCCTGCTCCGCCTGTATCCGACGCGAACCCGGAAGCGGTTGCGACAGCACCAACAGAAGCAGATGCTGACCCGGTGTCCGTTACTGCCACTGATATGGATACGGTACCGGTTCCAGGCATACCTGCAGGAGCTGAACGCGCCCATGTGCTCCGTATCGTTGACGGTGGCACGATAGACGTGGATCTTGATGGAATCGAGTACCGCGTCCGGTATATCCTGCTTGATCCTCCACAGCCGGGTGAACCGCTCTACAACGAAGCGGCCAAACTCAATCAGCTGATTCTGGGCAACCAGCCGGTTTATCTCCTGCAGGACGTCAGTGACCAGGACGACCAGGGACGATTGCTACGGTATGTATATACGGCCGACGGCTTGCTAGTGAACGCGGAAATCGTCCGTCAGGGTATGGCCACCGTGATCCCCTCACTGGCAGATACCCGCTTTCAGAGCCAGATAGCGGAAGCGGAACAGGAAGCGGAACAGAGTGGCATCGGGCTCTGGCACTGATACGGGCATGCCCGCACCGACAGCATTGACATTTCCTGTATTATGTCAAATCTTTAGGGTTGGGTACGCTTGCGTACCAGCAGGACGTAGCCAATGCCCAGGATGGCGGCAAAGGTGTACCACTGAATGGCATAACTGAGGTGATTGCCTTCCGAGAGTTCAAAAACCTTGCCTGTCTTGCGCGGCCATCCTGCCGTTTCCGTGGCAGGTGCCTCCTGCAACAGGAACATGGGTTCGAGCTCTACGTTCCAATGCTCCTGCAGCGCACGCAGATCTTCCCGGTACCAGAGCTGATCCGCAGGCACTGCTACCGTACGGCCCCCGGTTTCCTCCAGGCTCAGAGATGCGGATCGCTGCAGCAAGCCGCGGATTGCCACTTCACCTGTAGCTTCCTGGAACTGTGACCAGTCCATCGTGGCTGACGCCAGGGGAATCCAGCCCCGATTCACCATCAGGATGCGATCCGAATCGCGCAAACGGAAAGGGGTGAACAGTTCAATCCCCGGATCCGACTTGTAAAACCGATTCTTGATGCCGACCTGGCGGGCATAGTCAAAAGTACCTACCGCATACGCCCGGCGATCATGCAAGTCACGATGCTCAGCCCATTGCAGGTCATTTACGCTAAGTGCAGGGGCTGCCAACTGGGTCTGGATGCGCTGATTTTGCCCGCGCCGCCATTCCAGCCGATCCAGCTGCCAGAAACCCAGCTGGACGAGACCGGCCATGCCCAGGAGGATCAGGCACGTGGGCAGGATCCAGCGCCGTGAAAACAGCAGTCCCGGCAAGGTCTGCCAGGCCGGGGACAACACCGCCATCTCCGGCTGTCGGCCCGGTAGCTTGCTGTCAGACACGACGCCACAGACTCCTGAACCAGTCAAGCAGGCGCTGTCCGAATCCTGTACGCACCGGTTGGGGGTCACCGCCTACGTCCACGATCCATGTATGCGTGATGTTCCCGGCTGCCGCCTGGATATCCAGCTGCAGTTCCCATATTCCCGGTGCCGCCAACCACAGGCGTCCCTCATAAAACAGTTTGTTGACCGCATGTTCGTGTGTGGCCTGTACCCGCACGGCATCAACTTCCAGATCCAGGTGCTTTGCCACTATAGTTACGTTGGCATCCAGGACCGGATAGGTCTGCAGCGACCGGTCTGCCACCGGTTCATTCACCGACACGGTCACGTGCATCTCGCCCGTTGTCCCGGGCCAAGGCTCGATCCAGACATACAGAATGTAGGGGCCCACCTCTTCGTGCGCCAGCAGGGGTTCACCGCTGCCATGGGCGTGGATAGGGCTGCCACTGCCCGCCATCCACAGCAGGCAGACCATGAGGATACCGATCCGGACCGTCTGCCTGCCCTGACGCCAGGATTCATTCCAGGGTGCGGGCAACATCCACCTCATCAGCCAGATCAGTTGGATGGCGGCTGGCGGTGCGGGTCAGATGCTGGGCCAGCAGAATGACCACGCCTGCGATGTACATCATGCTGGTGGGAATCCACATGATAATGCCCGCCAGCTGCTGATCCTGCATAACCTCCATGCCCCATATGCGCGGCACCGTCGTGTAGTGGGCATAGACCGGGAATCCCACGAAGCTCAACAGGGCCCCGATGACCACGTGCGGCGGGACACACAGCAGCAGGACGATCATCTTGCTGATAAGCGAGGTCTGGCCATGCAGACGGGGACCAAAACCGAATATGGGCCACCAGAACAGCATGCCCGCCCCAAAAAAGGTGATGTGTTCCAGGTCGTGCGCGAGCCGGTTGCCCTGCGCCAGGTTGTAGAGCTGGGTATCGTGCCAGAGAACGATGGACCCCATGTACAGGGTATACAGCACACCCAGCCCGGAAATGCGGCGCAGTCCTGGCCGCAGGGGGGAATTGCCACGCAGCGGACGGGTGATTCGCATCCGGAGGCCCCGGGGCAAACCCCAAAGCGTCAGGGCAAAGGGATGAGACCAGTGGAGCAGGATGGGCACGAACATGAGCAGCAACACGTGCTGGATCATGTGCATGAACAGCAGCAGGGCCCCATAGACGTCAATAAAGGACAGCAGGGCCACCAGCAGGCAGATCATGCCCAGCAGATAGCTGACCAGATTTTTGACAGAGGCCAGCGTGGTGCGGCCCCGGCGCCGCAGGCGCCACCAGCCTGCCACATAGCAGGCTACAGACAGGCCCGTCACCGCCAGGACGTCCGCGCGCCATTCCCAAGTGGTAAGGGCTGCCTCCCAAAGCGGATGCATGCCACCGGCCTCTTTGTGGGGTGTCTACTCCCGGCTGACCTGACCGGGCAGCATTCCCGCCCCGCGCGGAAACAACAGCAAGGCCCCACTTAGAGGTGGTGGGACACTTCCCCAATCAGGTAAAGCGCCGGATAGAAGAAGATCCAGACCAGATCCACGTAGTGCCAATAAATGGCACAGGCTTCAACACCCCAGTGTCGTTCTTCGGTGTATACGTCCTTGCGTCCATTGCGCCACACAATCGCGATAAAAATCACGCCGGTGATGACGTGGATAGCATGCATACCCGTCATGCCGAAGATGACCGCGCCAAACACCCCGTCCCCCGGACCGATATGATGTTCCAGGTGAATGAAGGGCAGGTGAATCACGCCCCATTCGAAAATGACCACGCCCAACAGGAAAATCATGCCGAGGACACCGGTAATCAGCAGACTGTTGAGAAAATCCCGCTTGCGGCCATTGGCTATCGCCACCTCGGCGCGATTCATGAAGTAGCTGCTGGCCAGCAGTACGACCGTCACTACCAGCCCTACCGTCTGATCCAGCTCCGGCCGGACGAGATGCCCGTCTTCCTGCCACAGGGCGAAACGGGTGATCAGGAGCCCTCCGAAGAGGAAGAGCTCGGAAAAGAAGAACAGCCACAGACCTAGGCGGTTGTTACGGGTGGCAACCTTGTAGACCTGCAGGGCATCAGCGGCAACAGTGCTCATCGGCTAGTGACCATCCTCTTCGCGCCACAGGCTGGTGATATGCATGAAGTAATAGACAACCAGGGCCGCTTTGGCGGCACCCAAAATCATGAGAATGGTGGCGCTGGATGTCTGCAGGGCCACCACATACTCGATCACGGTCAATATGAAGAGCAGGATACCAACAATGATGCCCTGCCGGAATACGGAGGTCTTGGACATAGGCAGTCAGATGATGCGGACGGGAGCCATAGCGTCAGGCATGGGCCGGATCCGTGGATTGGTCCATGGTGACATATTCTTCTTCCAGACCGTAGTCGTACGGTTCACCCACCACGCGCAACGGGGCCGCATAGCTGTGCTCCGGCACCGGGGAGGGAATCTGCCATTCCGGGGAGCGGGAACGCCACGGATTGTCCGGGGCCCGAACCCCAATCTCGGCGCTGACCAGCAGATTGTAAATCATGATGAGAATGGAAATGCCGATCAGAAAGGCCGCGATCGTGGTTTCCAGATGGCGGGCTTCCATCAGGCCACCGCCCAGCAGCGGGTCGTAATCCACTATGCGCCGGCGCATGCCCATCGTGCCCACGGTCATCTGGCCAATGCTCATAAGCCAGAAGGCCGGCGTCATGATGAAGAAGTGCAGTTTCCCCAGTGCCTCGTTGTACATCCGCCCCGTAATCTTGGGGAACCAGAAATATATGGCGGCAAAGAAGGGGAAAACGAAACCTCCAAAGAGCGTGGCGTGGAAGTGACCGACGACGAAGTAGGTGTCGTGCAGGTACAGATCAGAAGCCACCGTGGCCAGAATGGGCCCGGTCAGGCCACCCAGCAGAAATACGGAGATGGCGCCCAGCGTAAACAGCATGGGGGTCGGAAAACGCAGCCGTCCGCCCCACAGCGTCGCCACCCAGCTGAAGAATTTCACCCCGGTCGGTACGGCCACCAGCAGGGTGGACAGCATGAAGGGGATACGCAGATAGGGGGAATACCCGGACGTGAACATGTGATGGCCCCAGACCAGGAAACCCACCAGGGCGATGGCGAGGCTGGACAGGGCAATCCACTTGTAGCCGAAGAGGGGCTTCCGGGAGAACACGGGCAGCAGTTCGCTGATGATGCCCAGCCCGGGCAGCACAAACACGTACACGGCCGGATGGGAATAGAACCAGAAGATGTGCTGGAACAGGATCGGATTGCCGCCGCCCTCCGGATCGAAGAAGCCCATACCCAAGGCTCGTTCGGACAGGCCCATGAGAAAAGCGGTACCGATGGCCTGGGTCGCCGTGAGCTGGATCAGGCTGGTGGCCAGCACAGCCCAGCAGAAAATGGGGATGCGGAACAGGTCCATGCCCGGAGGCCGCATGGTCAGGATCGTGACTATCAGGTTGATAGAGCCCAGAATGGACGACAGACCGACAAAGTAAATCGCGAGGAACAGGAACTGGTACCCTACCGGACCGGTGGTGCTGAGGGGCGGGTAGGCCGTCCAGCCGGCATCGAAGCCGCCCAGAAAAGCACTGGCCAGGAGCAGGATCCCGCCCGGGATGTTGATCCAGAAGGCAAAGGCATTGAGCCGGGGGAAAGCCATGTCTTCCGCCCCGATCATCAGGGGCACCAGGTAGTTGGCCATACCCCCTACCCCCAGCAGGATGGCGGCAATTACGGTCCAGCCATGCAGCCCGATCAGTTTGTTGTACATGTCCAGGCCCAGGAACTGCAGATCCGCCTGGGCCAGTTCCGCACGGAAAATGAGAGCGAAAGAGCCACCGATCATAAGCATGACCAGGGCTGTGACCGAATACTGGATGCCGATCACCTTGTGGTTGTAGTCTGTGGAAAAGTAGCGCATCCAGGCCGGCTTGCCCACGGGAGGCCCGTGATGCAGGGGTGTAGCCTTGCCCCGACACCACTGCAGCCAGTCGTCAATGGCGCCCACACCCCACATGAAGGCAAAGCCACCGGTCAGGCCACCCACGACAAACACGATTTCCTTGTCCCACAGGTCCATGCCGGCGAGCAGGCGCCACACCATGGCCACGACCATGCCCAAGACCGTGCCGGCCGCCTGAAACAGCAAACCGCGGGTCAAACCCAATTGCATCAACATCTACCCGTTCTCCGCTATGGTTCCAGAGAAACCTGACTGTTCATTCCAGCTGTTCCGCCACCCAGGCGTCAAATTCGGCCTGTTCGACTACTCGCACGTCGGCGAGCATGTAGGCATGCCGCAGACCGCACAGTTCCGCACACCGGAGCTGGAATTCCCCCAGTTCGGTAGGGGTAACCCGCAGTTCCGTGGCAATGCCGGGTACCAGATCCTGCTTGACGCGCCATTCCACGACCCAGAAGGAATGCAACACGTCATCCGACAACAGCGACAAACGCAGGGGCCGGTTGACGGGCACCACCATCTGGGTAGTCTGAAATTCACCATGCTCGGGGTAACTGAAGCGCCACGACCATTGCAGCCCTGTGACCTCGACAGTCATCTCATTGGGCTGTGCAACCGTAATGGCTGCCAAGTCCCGCACTCCGATCACAGCGAAGATGGCGACCACAATCAGGGGCACCACCGTCCAGACGATCTCCAGGAAGTAATTGCCATGAAAATAGTCACCCTCCAGCTCTTCCTCACCGGGACGCACCCGAAACGCCACCAGGGCATAGACCATAACGACCAGCACCAGGGACCCCGCGCCGGCAATCAGCCAAATGTGCTGGCCAATCAGTCTGTCGATGATGCTGGCCTGGGCACTGGCCTGGGACACAGGCAGGGGCAGAGAGCGATCGAGAATCCACTGGATCACCAGGGTAAATACGATCACGAGAAAAGCGACAGCGAGAAAATGTCGAGTTCTGGTGCTGCGCATCCTTGGCAATCCTGTTCCGTAATCCGACAATGGGCACGAGCGGCACACTGTCCGCAAGGCAGGCTGATTATATCACGAGGCCGGGAAATCTCCTGCGAATCGCATGCTGGGGATATCCGGATCTGGCTTGCCCGCAAGCGCATGATTACTACCCTGCAACTCTGTTTCCGTCCTGCATGGCTGCGGGCGGCATTTAGGAACAGCGGCCGATCCTGCTATATTTGAGGGTACCACCCTATCACCCGTCAGGACAGGCTCCATGTGCCAACCGCATACCGACTTGCCGGCCGGCGAACAGTGGTTCCTGGAACATCCGCAGCTGCAGACATTCATAGCGAGTGTCAACCGAGCCCGCCAGCAGCATGCGGATCCTGGTTCCCTGCTGGCTGCCATCCGGCCCGATTTCGAGGCCTTGCTGTCCCATCCGTCGTGGCTGCCGTCGACTTATATGCATCCCGCTGCCAACAGTGGGATGGGTGGTGGTATCGGGATGTGGCTGCTGTACAGGTCCGATGATGGCGGCGTGGCGTTTTCTTCGCTGGTGGTGCCAGCGGGCAGTACGACGCCTGTCCACAATCACCTGACGTGGGGACTGGTCGGCCTGTATCGCGGCACGCAACGCGAAACCGTGTACCGCCGTCTGGATGACGGTACAGAGGAGGGCAAGGCGGTTCTGGCCGTCCAGGATCAGATCCATCTGCAACCGGGTGACTGTTACGAACTCCTGCCCCACAACGATATTCACAGCGTATACACGACATCCGCCGAAACGTCGGTGTCGCTGCACCTTCTGGGTAACGACAACGGATGTACCTGGCGCCACCAGTTCGAGCCGGAGCAGGAGAAAGTGACGGACTTCCGGTCTGGTTGGCTCAATGCCCCATGCCGCGAATATTGATCCTATTTAGCTTGTGGCTCGGTAGCCGGCGGGTACATATCGGGGCCCCCAGCAACCGCAAGACTGCCTGGTACGCCAGGAAACCGCTACAGGTACAGCCAAGGGCAGGAAGCCTTCGCGGCCTGCGTTCCCGGCTGCAGCATACAGTCGGGACGTGTCCCAAACATCGTGTATGGCAATGCAATCTGTTGTCTATGCCTTGCCTTGGCCTTATAGCGGATTTGCCGGTTTTGCCAATTTGCATTAGGCTCTGAATATGCTTTCCTTTGGCTAGGAAGAAACCTGCATTACCGGACTCACGCCCGGGTCCTGTACTGTTACCTAAATACCTCGTGCCTGACAGGCGACCTTGTCCGGTACCCAGTTCCCTGATCCTTTCACCTGTGTACACGTGCATCGCGCAAATATGGAAACCAAGACAATCAACCCCGAGTTCGCCCTCAATCCCGAGTTTGACATCCGCCCGCCGCTGGTGCCGGCAGCCAGCCGGACGACGGCAGAAGCGGTCCGCCGGGAGACACCCGCCAATCCGGTACAGTCGGCTGCAGGTCCCCCGATCGACGATGCGATCAAGCAATTCCGCATACAGATGGAGGTCCAGGGCCTGGCGGCAAACTCCATCAAGGCTATCTTCCATGATCTGACCATTCTGGCCACCTATTTTGCGGAGGACACCCAGATCGACCAGATCGAGCAGGAAGATCTGGAAGGGTTTCTGCACTGGCTGGAGTTTGAACGGGGTATTCCCTGCAACAAGAAAACGCTGGCCCGGCGCATCACGTCACTCAAGACCTTCTTTCGCTGGCTACAGCAGCAGGATCTCATCCCCCACGATCCGGCCGCGACCATCAGCCAGGTCAAGGTCGCGCCTTATGTACCCGTGATTTTGGACAAGAATGACGTGCGGCGGCTGATGGCCACCGCGTCCAGCATTTTCTGGGACTACCGCAAACCCGACGCCCGCCCCCTGTTGCTGCTGTCTCTCCTGCTGCAAACCGGCATCAAGAAACGCGAGTGCATGCAGCTGCAGTACGCCGACTTCACGTTCGGCAACCGCCATCACTGTACCCTCGCCATCCGGTATCCACCGACAGCGCCGGCCCACAAGGCCCGGCACCTGCCCATATCCCACACCCTGCAGTCCTATCTGCACCAGTACAGGCTGCAATACGCCCCGGACGCGGAAGAGCACAGTTCCCTCTTCAACTGCACGGACCGGAACCTGGAATACGTCTTGGAAGAGCTGGGGCAACTGGCCAACATCCAAAGCTGCAAGGTGGGATTTGAAGTATTGCGCTGGACCTGCACGGTCAACGATTTTCGTACGGGCATGCCGGCAACGGACCTGAGACAGAAGCTGGGCCTGTCCCGGGCCGCCTGGCGCGACACCCAGACCCGGCTCAGGATGCTGGGATAACCTGCTCCGCCCGCACAACCCGGGTGAGCGCTATCCATTCCGCTACACTCAGGGTTTCTGCCCGGCGGGCGGGATCCACCCCTGCCACCAGGAGCATGTCCCGGGCCCGGGCCCGGGAAACAGCCAGTCCCTGGCTGAGTGGATTCACCAGTTGCTTCCGTCTCTGGCTGAAGCCGGCGCGGGCGACGGCCAGTACCCACCTGCGCTCGATCCCCGCGTACCGGGAGGAGGGGTAGGTCATGAGATCCACAACCGCACTGCGTACCTTGGGCACCGGATAGAAGGCCCCCGGCGGAATCCGCAGGATCAGGGAACAGTCGGCATGCAACTGGGTGCCGACGGACAGGAGCGACATGGCTCCCGGCCGCGCACATATCCGCAGGGCCACGTCTTCCTGTACGAGCAGCACCGCGCGGACGGGCCGGGGACTGCTGTGATCGTACATGTGCCGGATAATGCGGCTGGCCGCGTGGTAGGGCAGGTTAGCCACCACCTTGTAGCAGGCGTCGGCGCCGGACTGGCCCTGCAGGCCCAGCAGGCCCGGCACATCACACGCCAGAATGTCCCGGTGCACGATCCGGATCCGGGGATCGTCCTGCCAGGTCTGTTCCAGCAGGGGCACCAGGCGGGCATCGATTTCGACGGCCACCAACTGTTGGACCCGGGGCGCCAGATGGCGGGTCAGGGCCCCCAGTCCCGCCCCGATTTCCAGGACCCGGTCTGCTGGAACCAACTGTGCAGCCTGGGCAATCCGGGCCAGGTAGGATTCATCCAGCAGAAAATTCTGGGACAGGGACTTTTTGGGCTGCAAGCCGTGGGTCCGCAGCCAGGCGACCTGCCAGTTAGTCATCGGCCAGGCTGAAGACCGACATGAAAGCTTCCTGGGGGATTTCGACCTGTCCCACCATTTTCATGCGCTTCTTGCCTTCTTTTTGCTTGGCGAGGAGCTTGCGCTTCCGCGTGACGTCACCGCCATAGCACTTGGCCAGCATGTCCTTGCGCAGGGCCTTGACGTTGGCCCGGGAAATCACCTTGTTCCCGATGGCGGCCTGAATGGGTACCACAAACATCTGGCGGGGAATGAGATCCTTCATTTTGCTGACCAGTTTCTGGCCGCGGCCATAGGCCTTGTCCCGGTGCACGATCATGCTCATGGCGTCCACTGGCTGGTGGTTCACCAGAATGTCCAGCTTGATCATGTCGGATGGCTGGTACTCGTCAAACTGGTAGTCCAGGCTGGCAAAGCCGCGCGTGACCGATTTCAGTTCGTTGTAGAAATCCACGATGATTTCCGCCAGAGGCATCTGGTAGCGCAGTTCCACGCGCCGGGGATCCAGCCAGGTCTGGGTCTTCACCTTGCCGCGCCGGTTCGTCACCAATTCCATCACCGGCCCGATGTACGTGCCCGGCGTGTAGATGCTGACGTCACACCAGGGTTCCGCAATGTACTCGATTTGGCTCGGGTCGGGCATGTCCACCGGGCTCTCAATCCAGGTGCGGGTCCCGTCGGTCCGGCCCACTTCATACTGCACCGACGGCGAGGTGAATATGACGTCCAGTTCATATTCCCGTTCCAGCCGTTCCTGCACGATTTCCATATGAAAGAGACCGAGATACCCCACCCGAAAGCCAAAACCCAGGGCGTGACTGGTCTCGGGCTGGATCGCAAGCGCCGCGTCGTTCAGCTGCAGCTTGTCCAGGGCATCCCGCAGGTCGTCGTAGTCCTCGCTGCGGGTGGGATAAAGACCGGAAAAGACCATGGGCACCATGGGCTGGTACCCGGGCAACGGACTGACCGGCTCACCGCCAGCCAGCGACAGTGTCTCGCCTACTTCCAGGTCCCGGACACTTTTGAGGCCTGTAGCGACAAACCCGACCTCCCCGGTATGCAGGCTGGTGGTCGGCTGCATGGCCGGCAGGAGCAGCCCGATCTCTATGGGCTCGAACCGGTGGCCGCCGTTTACGCCCACCAGGATATCCCTGGCCGTCAGCACGCCATCGACTACCCGCACGTGGGCGATAACGCCCTTGTAGGGATCGTAGTGGCAGTCAAACACCAGGGCCCGCAGGGGCGCTGCCGGATCCCCCGTCGGGGCCGGGATGTCCCGCACAATGGCCGTCAGGACCTGGTCGATGTTGATGTGGTTCTTGGCACTGATGCAGGGAATGGAAGCGGCCTCCACGCCCAGCAGGTCTTCCAGTTCTTCCGCAATGCGTTCGGGCCAGGCGGAGGGCAGATCGATCTTGTTGATGACCGGCACGATCTCCAGCTCCAGTTCCAGGGCCGTATAGAGATGGGCCAGGGTCTGGGCCTGAACTCCCTGCGTGGCATCCACCACCAGGACAGCACCTTCGCAGGCACTCAGGGACCGGGTCACCTCATAGCTGAAATCCACATGGCCCGGGGTATCGATCAGGTTCAGGGCGTAGGTACGCTCTGGCGTGGGCCACGACATGCGTACGGCACTGGCCTTGATCGTCACGCCCTTTTCCCGTTCCAGGTCCATGGAGTCGAGATGCTGGCTCACCATGTCGCGGGAGGACACGGTATCCGTGTGTTGCAGCAGGCAGTCAGCCAGGGTGCTCTTGCCGTGATCGATGTGGGCAATGATGCAGAAATTGCGGATGTCAGATTGTTGCATTGTGCGTCGCTCCCAGGATCGTGCGCATCCAGTCAGCCATGAGACCGATACCTGCCGCCAGTGTCACCTGGGGCTCCCATCCCAGGCAGGTCCGGGCCCGCTGAATGTCAGGACAGCGCCGTCGGGGATCGTCGGCATGCAGGAGCGGGGCGAAGACCAGACCGTTCTCGTTGCCCAAAGCCTGATTGACGAACCGGGCCAGATCGACCATGGACCACTCGTCGGGATTGCCGATGTTGACGGGCTCTGTTTCGTCACTGTCCAGCAGCAGGTGCAGGCCCCGGACCGTATCGGACACGTAACAGGGGCTGCGCGTCTGTTGGCCATCGCCATAAATGACCAGGGGTTCCTGCCGCAGGGCCTTGACCACAAAATTGGGAATGGCCCGACCATCGTCCAGACGCATGCGCGGACCATAGGTGTTGAAGATGCGGGCAATCCGGGTGGGCAGGCCATATTCCCGGTGGTAGGCCGTGACCAAGGCCTCCCCAAAGCGTTTGCCTTCGTCGTAGCAGGCCCGTTCCCCCACAGGATTGACGTTGCCGTAATAGCTTTCCGGCTGGGGGTGCATCGCCGGATCGCCGTAGATCTCGCTGGAGCTGGCAAACAGAAAGCGGGCCCTCTTGGCCCGGGCCAGTTCCAGCAGGTTCCACATGCCCAAACTGTGCACGCGCAGGATATCCAGATGCAGGGCCTCGAAATCCTTGGGGCTGGCAGGACTGGCCAGATGCACGATGGCATCCACAGCCCCCACACAGTCCCAAGTCTCGCTGACGTCCTGCTGCCGGAAGGTAAACCCGCTGCAGTCCAGCAGGTGTGAGAGATTCTGGTGCCGGGAGCCCGTGATCTGTGAATCGACACCCAGCACTTCATGTCCGGCTGCAAGCAGGTGCTCACTCATATGGCTGCCGATGAATCCGGCCGCACCACAAACAATCACGCGCATGATGAAGAATTCCCTTAACCGGCAGACGCAGGGCCGATTTGCACCACGTCCTTGCCGGATACAGCTGTCAGTATGCGTTCATCGTCCGCACAGTGTACACAAATTCCATCATATCACGCCGGAACAGGTCTATGGGGGATATGGTGGGGCAACCCCAGAGTGTCGGGTCCTGCCCTAGCCTGTCTGCACGGGCATCCAGCTTCTTGTAGCAACCGGATCTGTCGTCACTGCGGATGCAACTGTATACCGCTGCCGGGGACAGCCGTACCTCAAGATGTCCGGGATGCGGACGTCTGTCGCTGCTGGCAACAGGACAGCAGAACACCCCGGTTACAGTACACTTGCATGCAGTAGCCAAAACCAGCAGCATGCACAACACGGTCTCAGTCCTCAACGGCACCGGCGGGATGTCAATGCCCACCAGCCTGCAACATAGCCGTACTGCCTCCAGAACAGCCGAATCCGTGTTGGCCCTGCACAAATCGGACTCACCATGACTGTCCTGGAAGCCCGGATCTATAAAGGCGCATATCACGATTCCGCGGTCCTGATGCAACTGCAGCGGGCCTTGCTGTCTCAGGAGGGAGTACAGGAGGTAGGTGCCGTCATGGCTACCCCTGCCAACAAGACCCTGTTGCAGGAAGCAGGTCTACAGACCCGGCACTTTGACCAGGCACAAGCCGATGATTTGCTGGTTGTCGTGCAAGCCGGCACCCTGCAGGCGGCTATCCAAGCCCTGAACCAGGTCCAGGACATTCTGGGTCGCCAACAGGCTGACACACACGAGGAATACCAGCCCAAATCCCTGGCCTACGCGCTGGACCTGCTGCCGGAAGCCGAGTGGGTCCTGGTATCCGTACCGGGCGAGCATGCCGCTGCTGTAGCCCGGCAGGCTCTGGACCTGGAGCGGAACGTCTTTCTCTACAGTGACAACGTGCCGCTGGCCGCAGAACGGGCCCTCAAGCAACAGGCCCGGGACCGGAACCGGATCGTGATGGGACCGGATTGCGGGACCGCCATCATCAATGGCATTGGCTTGGGGTTCGCCAACTGCGTACGGCGCGGGCCCGTGGGTCTGGTAGGCGCATCCGGCACGGGCATGCAGCAGATCGCCAGCCTGCTCCATGCCTACGGTACCGGCATATCCCAGGTGTTCGGCTGTGGCGGCCGCGACCTGTCGGCAGATATTGGCGGTCTTGCCGCACGCCAATGTCTGGACCAGCTGGAAAACGACCCGGACACCCTTGTCCGGGTCCTTGTTTCCAAGCCCCCTGACATCCACACCGCTCGGCAGATACGGGCACATCTGGAAGCCCAAAGTACCCCGACGGTCGTTCTGTTTCTGGGACAGATCCCCCCACATCGTGCAGCCCTCTCGCCGGACTCGAAAGTCCTGCAGGCCACATCCCTGGATGACGCAGCCCTGCTGGCCCGGGCCCTGCTGGCATGGCGCAATCTGCCAATAGCACAGCCGGAGCCCGTCCGTATCGCTATGCCGGCAGACCGCCAGTGGCTGCGAGGACTGTTTGCCGGCGGTACCCTGGCCGCGGAAATGGCTGCCACGCTGGCTCGCCAAGGGCTGGCCGTCACCAGCAACATGGACAGGGAACACGAGTCAGATGTGTCCCTGCAGCCTGCGACCGGCGGCCACTGGATTCTGGATCTGGGAGCCGATGAATTCACCCGCGGCCGGCTGCACCCAATGCAGGACAACCAGCTTCGCCTCCGATACCTGCATCAGATTGCCCGTCATCCCGCAACGGCCATCGTCCTGTTCGATCTGGTGCTGGGCCACGGCGCCCATCCCGATCCCGCCGCTGATTTCGCCCAGGCGATTCAGGCGTGTCGGTCCGAGGCGGCCGACACCGGTCCCCTGTTTCTGGCGCTTGTAGTAGGCACAGACGAGGATCCGCAGGGACTGGCCCGGCAGACAGTCCTCCTCCAGGACGCAGGGGTGCAGGTCTTCACGCGCATCACACCTTGTGTGGATCACGTGCTGGCTGCCTTGCATCCGACAGCCCCTGTACCTCCTGCGGACAACGCCGGACAACACGGTTTCGCCTGTATCAACATAGGCTTGACCGCTTTTGCCGACAGCGTGCGGGATCAGGGAGGTACGGTTCTCCAAGTTGACTGGACTCCGCCGCCCCCGCCCAGTGTCGTCCTGCAGGATGTTCTGGCACGCATGCGCTGACACGGATCGGCCCGGATTACGGCTCTGTCTGTCTGCCCACGGCAGGGCTATGGTTGGTCTCATGATGGACTATACTTAAAGCCATGTCACCAGCCGTTGCACTTAGGTGTATTTTCTGTTTCTTGACCTTTTCCCGCCCGGGATGAACCGGTCTCCTGCAGGACTGTATCACCATGACGCCTGACATCCAGGCCGCCAACCAGACTGCCGTCCAGCGCATGCTGGCAGCCCACCCCATCCTGACCGGTATCGGACAAGCACGTGACGTGATTCCGGGCCTGCACGATCATCTGTTTCTCCATGCCGGGCCCCCCATCACGTGGCGCGATATGCCGGGTCCCATGCGCGGCGCCGTCATCGGAGCCTTGATCTTTGAAGGCCTGGCACCTGACGCCGACAGTGCTGCGGACATGGCTGCAGCCGGACACATCACGTTTGCCCCTTGCCATGAATATGGTGCAGTGGGTCCCATGGCGGGCCTGATTTCGCCCTCCATGGCCGTTTATGTCGTCCAGGATGCCGAAACCGGCTACCAGGCCTTCTCCGGCATGAACGAAGGCTACGGCAAGGTGCTGCGGTACGGGGCGTACCAGGCGGATGTGCAAACGCGCCTGCAATTTCTCAACACGGTATTTGCCGAGGTGGTGCACGAAGCGCTGCAGACGCTGGCCGGCCTCGACCTGAGAGCGCTCATCGCCGAGTCCCTGCACATGGGGGATGAGGCCCACAACCGCAGCCGTGCCGGCGGCCTGCTGTTCCTGAAGGCTCTGGCGCCGGTTATCGTCCAGGTCGCTCCCAGCTCTGCGCTCGCGGGCGACATTCTGCAGTTTCTGGCCGAGAATGCCCTGGCCTCGCTGAATCCGGTAATGGCCGCGGCCAAGATCATGGCCCAGGCCGGTCACGGCGTCGCGGGCAGTACCCTGGTCACGGTCATGGCGCGCAACGGCTTTGCGTTCGGCATTCGGGTATCCGGATTGGACGATCGATGGTTCACCGCGCCTGCCCCCACACCTGACGGCCTGTACTTTCCGGGGTTCGACGCCGGACAGGCCAATCCCGACATCGGCGACAGCACCATTACGGAAACCGCCGGCTTCG
This sequence comes from Caldilineaceae bacterium, assembly GCA_965200385.1. GTDB lineage: Bacteria > Chloroflexota > Anaerolineae > Caldilineales > Caldilineaceae > Bin34. The sequence continues at coordinate 755,466 of OZ241342.1, read as the reverse complement.
GTGCCTTCGCCATGGCCACGGCCCCGGCCATCGTGACTTTCGTCAGTGGCACGGCCCAGCTGGCCCTGGAAACCACACACGAGATGTACGAGATCTGCCTGGCGGAACATCCTTTCTTCACCATTCCGGCCCTCAATTTTCGCGGGACGCCCGTGGGGATCGATCTGCGCAAGGTGGTGGAGACCGGGCTGACGCCCCGGATCAACACCGGGATCGCCCACCGGGAAGCGGGCATGGGCCAGATTGGCGCCGGTCTGGTGCGTCCGCCCCTCAGTGTCTTTACCGACGCTCTGCTGGCCTTTGCCCATCAATATGGATTTGCCGACAGTCCCTAAAGCCTGTCGGACAAACAACACTTGCACCAAGGAGCTGCTGCGTGAAACTGTACGATCTGTCGCAACCCCTCAATCAGGACGCTCCCTTCTGGCCCTTTTATCCGCCCTTTGAAGTCAAGTATTTCAAGCGCAAGCCGGAACACGGCGTCAATGCCCAGTATATCCAGACGTCCAATCACATGGGTACGCATCTGGACGCCCCCCGCCATTTCATGACAGGCGGCAAGACCATCGACGAGATCCCGGTTGAATGGCTGTGGGGTGACGGCGTGATTGTCGACATGACGCATCTGGACGAACTGGACGTCTTCACTCCAGCCGACCTGGAAGCCCGCGCCGAGATCCGGGAAGGCGACATGTTGTTTATCAACACCGGCTGGAGCCGGCATGCCCAGTTTGGCGCCGAGCCCGACGAGGAAAAGTACATTCATCGCCATCCCGGTCCCCATGCCAGCATCTGTCCCTGGCTGATCGAGAAAAAAATCCACATCTGGGGCGTGGACATGATTTCCACCGACCACCCCATGAACCTGCCCATCGGGCGCTTTCTCGGGGCTGGCGGTCTGGAACACTGGAAGAAGGTCCGTGCCCTGGCCGAGGCGAAGTTCGGTGACCGCCTGGAAGAACTGTTCCCTGACGACGACTACCAGCTGACCCACAACGCCCTCTTCCCGCACGACTGCATCCATGTCGAGAACCTGGGGGGCGACATTGGCCATCCGGATCTCCAGAACCGACGCCTCAAGCTGGGGACTTTTCCCTGGCTGTTCAAGGGCGGGGAAGCCGCCTTTTGCCGTTGTCTGGCCTTTGTTGAATGAGGCATCTGTGCCGGTCCCATGAAACCGCCTGCCTTCACCTACCTGCGTCCTTCCTCTCTGGAAGAAACCTGTGCCCTGCTGGCCACGCATGGGGATGACGCACGCGTACTGGCCGGTGGCCAAAGCCTGCTGCCGGCCCTGAATTTCCGGCTGGCAGCGCCGGAAGTGCTCATCGATCTGCAGCAGCTGCCACACATGCGCCAACTGGCAGCGCCCCGGGACCAGGCCCTGGAAATAGGAGCCATGTGCACCCAGCGCACCGCCGAACGAAGCCGTCTCGTGGCCCGGCAGGCGCCCCTGTTGCACATGGCCCTGCCTTTCGTCGCCCATGTTCCCATTCGCACCCGCGGTACCATAGGCGGCAGTCTGGCGCACAACGATCCGGCCGCCGAACTGCCGGCCGTCATGCAGGTACTGGACGCCACGTATCACCTGCACAGCCGCCGGGGGCCACGCCAGTTGCCGGCGGCCAGGTTCGGGCAGGGACTTTTCACCACAGCCCTGGAACCTGACGAACTCCTGACCCACATACACGTGCCCAAGCCGCCTGCCGCACGCGGCCTGGGCTACGGCTTCCAGGAGTTTGCCCGGCGTCACGGGGATTACGCCCTGGCCGGGGCCGCTGCGCTCATGGGTACGGAGGATGGCCGGACCTGCTCCCAATGCCGCCTGGCGTGGTTTGGCCTTACCGATGGGGCCATCCTGGCGGAGCACCTGCCCGGCACCGCCATCGGTCAGGCTGTGGACTTCGTACATCTGGAAGAGGTACTGGCGGAACATCTGCAGCACCTGAACGTGAATGCAGACATGCATGCCGACGCCGCCTATCGCCGGCACCTGGGCCGGGTCATGGGTCTTCGGGCCCTGCGCCAGGCGTGGGCCCAGGCCACGCATGCGGCCCGGGCGGGAGACACCTCATGAAAGCGCAGTCCCTGGCCCTCACGCTCACCGTCAATGGCCAAAAGCAGGAAGCGGAGGTGGAACCCCGCCTGCTCCTGAGCGATTTCCTGCGCCATACCCTGGGACTGACAGGTACGCACGTGGGCTGTGAGCACGGCGTGTGTGGCGCCTGTACCGTTTGGCTGGACGGTCAGCCCGTGCGCTCCTGTCTGATGCTGGCGGTACAGGCCCAGGACACCGTGATCACCACCATCGAGGGCATTGCCGGGGACACCACCGATCTGCATCCGGTACAGCAGGCCCTCTGGGAGGAACATGGCCTGCAATGCGGATTTTGCACGCCCGGGATTGTCATGACCCTGCTTCCCTTCCTGGATGAACACCCCGAACCCGAGGATACGGACATCCGCATTGCCCTTTCCGCCCATCTGTGTCGCTGTACCGGATACCAGCAAATCGTGGCGGCCGTGCAACGGGCGGCGCGGAACATGCGCGAGGCCCAGATGTCGTAATGGCCACACGTTCTTTCGGGCAGCGTATTCGCCGCAATGAAGATCCGGCTCTGCTCCAGGGCCGGGCCCTGTTTACCGATGACGTACAGCTGCCCGGCATGCTGCACGTGGCGTTCCTGCGCAGTGACTACGCCCACGGGCGTCTCCTGTCCCTCGACACGACGGCGGCCCGACAGGCCCCGGGCGTGACGGCCGTCTATACCGCCGCCGATCTGGGCGAACTCTGGCAGCCCGGCCCGCTGCTAGTACCCCCGCCCTCCATTCCGGGCATGCAGTTTCAGGCACGCTGCCAGGTGCCCCTGGCCCGGGACAAGGTTCGTTACGCCGGGGAACCCATAGCCATGGTCGTCGCGGCGGACCGGTATCTGGCGGAGGACGCCGCAGCCCTGATCGAGGCGGAGATCGAACCCCTGGAGCCCGTTACGGATCTGGAAATGGCGCACCTGGCGCCAGAGCCCCGGGTCCATGACGACGTGCCTTTCAACTGCAATGCGCAGGTGAAACAGCGCAAGGGCAACTACCGCATGATCCGGGATCAGGCGTACCGGGTCGTCGCGCGCAAGTTCGTCTATCACCACGGAGCCGCCTGTGCCCTTGAAAACCGGGGCGTGGTCGCCCATTGGGATGTGCAGGGAGCCCACCTCACCGTATGGGACACGACCCAGGCCCCGATTCCCATTCGGTCGGGCCTGGCCGCCCTGTTCAATCTGGCTGAGCATCAGGTCCGCGTGATCGCGCCTTTTATCGGGGGCGGTTTCGGGCCCAAGATTATGATGTTCTACCCCGAGGAAGTCCTGATCCCCTGGGCCTCCATGCAGCTGGCACATCCCGTCAAGTGGATCGAGGACCGGCACGAAAACTTTCACGCCACCACCCAGGAACGGGGCCAGGTGCACTGGGCCGAAATGGCCGTAGACCGCGAAGGCCGGATTCTGGGGGTCCGGGACACCTTCCTGCATGACGCCGGGGCCTATGCCCCGTATGGCCTCACTGTTCCTCTCACCAGCCAGTGCACCCTGCCCGGCTGCTACGATCTGGAACACTACGAGTCGGAATTCATTTCCCTCTACACCAATCTGCCCATCGTAACCCCGTACCGCGGAGCCGGCCGGCAGCACGGCATATTCGTGATGGAACGCCTGATTGACCTGGCTGCCCGGGAACTGGGTCTGGACCCGACCGCAATGCGCCGGCGCAATCTCATTCCGCCCGACCGCTTCCCGTACCATCATGGCCTGATCTATCAGGATTTCGAGCCCCTGATTTATGACTCGGGCAATTATGAACCGTGCCTGGACAAGGCCCTGGAAGCCATCGCCTATGACCGCTTCATCCAGCACGAACAGCCCCGGTACCGGAACGAGGGACGCTGGGTCGGGATTGGCGTGGTCACGTACGTGGAAGGTACCGGCATCGGTCCCTACGAAGGTGCCCACGTCAGCGTCGACACCCAGGGCCGCATCCACATGGCTACGGGGGTAGGCACCCAGGGCCAGGGCCATTACACGGCCTTCGCCCAGCTTGTGGCGGATCAGCTGGGAGTCAGCCCGGCTGACGTCAAGGTCACCACCGGTGACACCAACCTGTTTCGCTGGGGCGCCGGCACCTTCGCCAGCCGCGGGGCCGTCGTGGCCGGCAATGCCATTTACCAGGCCGCCTGTGCGGTCCGGGCCAAGGCCTTGCGCATTGCCGCTGACCTGCTGGAAGCCCGGGAAGCCGATCTGGAATTCGCCGACGGTCACGTGCAGGTGCAGGGGGCGCCCGCCGCCCGCATTGCCCTGGGCGAGATTGCGGCAGCCTCCAATCCCATGCGCGGCGTGGCCAAGTACGGTTCGGCGCCCGGTCTGGAGGCTACTGCCTACTACGGTCCGGAACGGGGCACCACTGCCAACGGCGTGCATGCCATGATCCTGGAAGTGGACCGGGGCACCTATGACCTGACCATTCACCGGTACGTGGTAGTCCATGACTGCGGCACCGTGATCAATCCCCTGATTCTGGACGGCCAGATCCGGGGCGGTGTGGCCCAGGGTATCGGCAATGCCTTCTACGAGGATCTCCACTTCGACGAGCAGGGCCAGCTGGCCAACGCTTCCTTCATGGATTACCTTATGCCCACGGCGACGGAAATACCCGACCTGGAGGTACATCACCTGGTAACGCCGGCCACGGAGAATCCGCTCGGCGTCAAGGGTGCCGGGGAGGCAGGCGCCATACCCGTGGGTGCCCTGTTCGCCCAGGCCATCGAAAACGCCATGGCCGACACCGGCATCGAAATTCTGTCTGTACCGCTCAGTCCCAAGGCCCTGTACGCCTTGCACCGCGCAGCCGCAGCCTCTCGCTAGTTTTGCCTGCTGTCTGTCTTCGTGTCCGTCTCGTTGCGCTCCATGCTTATGCCAGCAGTCTACTTCCTGCTGATTTGCGCTGTGCTGACGGTGCTGTGGGAGTTGTACAAGCTGCTGGCTGTGCCGCCCCAAGGCCTGATTCTGGCCGGCACGGAGGCCGGCGCAACACCGGGCCTGTGGTGTCGCATCGCGCAGCTGTGCGAGATCCGGCTGCCTGTCCGGGCTGACGATCGGTCCATGCCGCACGTGTGGGATATGGCGGCGGCGCTGTTTCAGCCCGTCCGCCGGGGGGACGACACCTTGCTGTTCACCGTGCTGCTGCAGGCATCCCTCTATACGTGGCTGACGGCTTGCGGGGGCTTTATTATTGGCGGCAGCCTGGGTTTTCTGCTGGGTGTCGCCTTTGCCCATTCCTCGTTTCTGGTCAGGGGCGTCCTGCCCTATGTCGTGGCCTCACAGACCGTACCCCTGATCGCCATCGCCCCCATGGTCGTGATCTGGATGGGCGCCAACGTGCAGTCAGTAGCCATCATTGCTGCCTACCTGACCTTTTTCCCGGTGACGATCAACACGCTGCGGGGTCTGCTTTCGCCCCCGGCCGCCGCCGTGGAACTCATGCATACCTATGCCGCCACCGGCTGGCGCATCCTGTGGACCGTCCGCGTGCCCAGCGCCCTGCCCCTCATTTTCACCGCCCTCAAGATATCCGCCACGGCCAGCGTGGTCGGCGCCATTATCGGTGAACTGCCGGCCAGTGTGGCCAGGGGGCTGGGCCGCATCATTCTCAACTTCAACCAGTACTACGCCACCGGTCCCGAAAAACTGTGGTGTGCCATCCTGTTCGCTTCCCTGACCGGCATGGTGTTTTTCCTGTTGCTGGCCGCTGTCGAAAACCGGGTGCTGCGTCACCGACAGCCTGCCTTGTCCTGAACCGACCCTCCGCAAGATTGCATTCCGTCATGAAGCAACCGGCCGTACACCTGGCAAATGTATCCAAGATCTTTACCGGGGAGCATCAGGCTGACGTCCCTGCCCTGGAAGACATCAGCCTGGACATTCCGTTCCAGGCGTTCGTGAGCCTGATCGGTCCCTCCGGCTGTGGCAAGTCCACCCTTTTGCGCATCATCGGGGATCTCGTACCGTCCACCACCGGCACCGTGCTGGTCAAGGGCAAATCGGCCCGCCAGGCCCGCCTGGACCGGGAATACGGCATGGTGTTCCAGGCAGCTACCCTGTATGAATGGCGTACCGTCGGCCGCAACGTCCAGCTGCCCCTCGAGGTCATGGGGATAGACCGCAGGCAGCAGCGCGCCATTGTCAGGGAAGTTCTGGCCACGGTCGATCTCGCCGACTTTGAACATCATTATCCCTGGCAGCTGTCAGGGGGCATGCAGCAGCGGGTGTCCATTGCCCGGGCCCTGGCCTACAAGCCGGATCTGCTGTTGATGGACGAGCCCTTCGGGGCCCTGGACGAAATGTCGCGCGAACGCCTGAATCTGGAACTGCTGCGCCTGTACACCGAGACGGGCACCACGGTCCTGTTTGTAACGCACAGCATCATGGAAGCCGTGTTTCTCTCCACGCACGTTGTCGTCATGTCAGCCCGGCCGGGCCGGATCACGCAAATCGTGCCGATCGACCTGCCCTATCCCCGCACGACCGCCATACGGGAGAGCATGGAATTCTTCCAGCTGACCACCCGGGTACGGGAGGCCTTGCATGCGGGGCACAGCTAGCCTCGGGTTCCGTATCGGACCGCCTGTCCTGGTCTTTGTATGTCTGGTCGGTCTCTGGGAAGTCGCCGTGCGTCTGGGGGACATTGAAGCCTTCCTGCTGCCACCCCCGTCCGCCATTGTCGCCAATCTGGTGCAGGTGTTGCCGGTGGCTACAACGCCTGTACCTGAGGAGACACCGGTATGGTTCGCCCTGCCGGGCGGTACCTGGCAGGTGGCCAGCGGTCCCAAGCTGCGTCCCATCCTGCAGGCGGGTCTGTACACGCTCGGCGAAGCCATGGGCGGCTTGCTGATCGGCATGAGCCTGGGTGTGCTCATGGCCCTGCTGACCGCCCATTGGACGGCGGGCCGCAAGGCACTCATGCCCTTTGCCATCGCCGCCAATTCCATGCCCATCATCGCTTTCGCCCCCATCATGAACGCCTGGTTCGGCTTTGACAAGCCGCAGTCCAAGATGGCGATCGTGGCGATCCTGGTGTTTTTTCCCATCCTCATCAACACTGTGCGGGGCCTGACCAGCACAGGGGCCGCCGATCTGGAATTGATGCGTTCCTACGCCGCGTCCCACGCCACGATCCTGCGCCGCCTGCGCATGCCCCACGCCATGCCCTACTTTTTCAACGGCCTCAAGGTAGCCACGTCCCTGAGCATGATCGGCGCCATCGTGGGCGAATATTTTTCCGGCCGGCGCATTTCCCTGGGCGTGTACATCACGCAGACCGCCTCGCTCTTCGATTTCGCCGGCGCCTGGGCCGGGATTGTCGTGGCCTGTGCCATTGGCATCGTGCTCTACGGGATCGTCCTGTTGCTGGAGCGATGGTGTATCCCCTGGCACCAGTCCATCCGCTCCCGTTCCTGAACCGTGACCGGTCCACGCCAACGGCCATTTCTCCCGAATCCCCGCTTCTGCCCGGCTTTGGTTATAATATGGTGTCCGGGGACAGCGCAGCTGCGGGTGGAGGTGGCAGCGTGAGCTGGCCTGTGAAGCCTGAAAATGTATATGGAAGAACATCACGGCCTAGGGGCGTGGTGTGAGTACGTATATAGTCCCCTTATAATGCGGGCTGTCGTCCCATCGGTCCCCAGGCTGAAGACAGAAGCTGAACAATCTTGATTTCTGCAGGAGAGATATCCTCATGAACCCGGTGTCAAACTATAGATGGATTATCGCGCTAGGGCTGGCCGTTCTCTTGTTGGCCGCCTGTGTCGCCCCGCCTGCAGCATCCGAAACGGATGATCAGGCCATGGCGGACACCGACACGGCCTGTGAGACCCTGACGCCCGTGAGCCTGCAGCTGCAGTGGGTAGTGCAGTCCCAGTTCGCCGGCTACTTTGCCGCCCTGGATCAGGGCTTCTACGCGGACCAGTGTCTGGACGTCACCATTCTGGAAGGGGCGGTCGACATCGTGCCACAGCAGGTGGTGGCCTCGGGCCAGGCGGATCTCGGTATTGCGTGGGTGCCCAAGGTACTGGCCTCCAATGCCGAAGGGGTGAATCTGGTCAACATTGCCCAGGTGTTCCAGCGCAGCGGTACCATGCAGGTATCCTGGGCTGACGATCCGGTGGCATCCATCGAGGAGATGGCCGGACGCAAGGTGGGCACGTGGGGCTTTGGCAACGAGCACGAGGTCTTCGTGGCCCTGCGCAACGCAGGCCTGGATCCCGACAATCCGGATGACGTCACGATTGTGCAGCAAAGTTTCGACATGCTGGCCCTGCTGAACCGGGAGCTGGATGCTGCCCAGGCCATGGTGTACAACGAATACGCCCAGGTCCTGGAGGTCATCAATCCGGATACCGGTGAACTGTATCAGCCCTCCGATCTGGTCGTGATCGACTACAACGACGTTGGTACGGCCATGTTGCAGGACCACATATTTGCCCGTGCAGAGTGGCTGGCCGAGCCCGGCCATGAGGATACAGCCACCCGTTTCCTGGCAGCCACGTTCCAGGGCTGGCAGTTTTGCCGGGATGAATTCGCGGCTTGCGTGGACGTGGTGCTGGCCAACGGACCCACCCTGGGCCGGTCGCACATGGAGTGGCAGCTGAATGAAATCAACCGGCTGATCTGGCCCTCCGCCCTGGGCATTGGGGTGATGGATCCAGCCCTGTGGGAACAGACTGTGCGTATATCCATAGACGGCGGCGTCATTGCGGATGAGCCTGCGGCCGACGCGTACCGCACGGATCTGGCCCTGGCTGCGCATGCCCTGCTGGAGGGGGACCTTACGGGTGAAAGCTACACACCTGTGACTGTGAACTTGCAGGAAGGGGGCGAATAATTCCATCCATGCCCTGGGGCTCGCGTGATTCCCTGGCTGTATCCACAGTGAGCCCCGGGGCCATCCCGGCTGACGGGCAACGATCAGTGTCAACATGCGCCATTACGGGCTGAGCCTGCTTGCGGTCTGCAGCCGCAAGCGGCCATCTGCCACCTGTTCTCTGTGCTCCGGGGACAGGCATCCGCGATGACACAGCGTGTATTGATTACCGGCGCGGCGGGCAAGACCGGCCACGCCTTGGTGGCTGCCCTCCGGGCCTACCCGGATGTAGATGTGCACGCCTGGGTGCGCAGTGCGGATCAGGCACAGGCACTCACTGCGCTCGGTGCCCGTCAGGTCTTCGCCGGTGACATGTCCGAGCGGCAACACTGGCGCCAGGCGCTGGCTGCCGTGGACATTCTCTATTTCATTTGTCCGAACATGCATCCCCGCGAAGTGGAACTGGCACAGCTGGCCATCCAGAGCAGCCGGGAAGCTGCCCTATCCCATTTCGTGTACCACTCGGTGCTGCACCCGCAGACCGAGGAAATGCCGCATCACTGGCAGAAGCTGCGGGTAGAGGAAAGCCTGTTCCGCACGGATCTGCCTTTCACTATTCTGCAGCCTTGTGCCTACATGCAGAACCTGGACGTTCACTGGCCGGGCCTGCGCACATGCCGGGAAATCCGGCTGCCCTATGCCGCCACCACCGTGATTGACATGATCCACCTGCAGGATCTGGCGGCAGCGGCAGCGCGTGTGATCGTGGAAGGCAGGCCGCACTGGCATGCCACGTATGAGTTGGCGACGGGCGAAAACCTGAGCCAGCAAGCCATTGCCGACCTGGCAGCAAGCCAGATAGGTGCCACGGTCCGCCTGGCATGCCAGAACCGGGCCCAGTGGGAGGCCGCAGGGCGAAATGCGGGACTCAGTGCCTACGCCCGGCGCACCCTGTGGGCGATGTTTGCCTACTACGAACAATACGGCTTCCGGGGCAATGGCCGGATCCTGGCAGCACTGCTGGGACGGCAGCCTGTTTCTCTGGAACAATACATCGTCCAGGCCCTGTGCGACACGGCATGAACAGAGACTGCCGGATTGGCAGTGTCAGCCAGACGCTGGCAGCAGCCTGGGCCGGCCGGTCCACCACCCTGGCAGTATGGGGACAGCATGCCAGGGTGGTGAATATGATGACCGGGAACGGTGAAATCATAGCGCTTGTCGTGAACCCGCAGGACCGGGGCCCTTTTCACTTGCAGGGCACGCCGGCCCTGCTGCAGGATCCCCCGGTTGCCATGGCCTGGCCCAGATTGCAGGGCCGTACCTGGACTCAGGACTGTCGCCTGGTTCCCCAATGGCAGGACAAACTGCGCCAGCCAGCGCCGGTACCTTCCCGCCTGCTGGCCCTGAGCGACCCACTGCTGGCGTCCCTGGCACCGGATACGGCTTGGATGCCGGAAAGGCGTGAGCTCAGAGCCAGGATCCGGGACTTGCAGACAGTCTTGACTGCACCTGCCGCGCCGCAGCGGGATGCACTCGCATACGCTGTTATGGGCCTGGTGGGCCTGGGTTCCGGGCTGACCCCGGCCGGGGACGACGTGCTGATGGGGGTTCAGTTCATGCTGCAGCAACTGGCCCCGCATTCCGCCTTCTGGGCCGATCGTTATGTCCACTGGCAAGCCTGCATCCTGGCAGTACCGGTCCAGTGCACTACCCGCATCAGTCACCAATGGCTGTACCAGGCTGCATGTGGGCACTGGAATTTCATCTGGCATGCCTTGGCTGCCGCCCTGGGCAGCGGGAATGCGGACAGAACGCAGCAGGCTCTGGCTACGTTGGCCCGGATGGGCCACACGTCCGGCCGCTACGCCCTGACCGGTTTACAAACTGTCTTGGCGCTCAGCCCCACGCACGCTGGCGCCGCCTGAACCTACGGCAGATCGTCACGACTGAAACTGCCCGGCAGGAGATCGCGCAGCGTGGTGACCGTGATGGCACCTGCGCCATCCCCCAAGTACACGGTCATGTCCGGTCCCAGTTCCAGCATCACCTGCCGGCAAGCCCCACAGGGCGTAACACCGGGCTCCGTCATAACGGCGATGGCCACCGGCTGGCGGTGCCCGTGGGCTACGGCTCCGGTCAGAGCCACACGTTCCGCACATATGGTGGAGCCGTACGCGGCGTTCTCCACATTGCATCCGCGCGTTATGGTGCCATCGGCATCCAGCACCGCCGCGCCTACCCGGAACTGGGAATAGGGTGCATGCGCTTGCTCCCGGGCTTCCCGGGCTACCTGCATCAACTGCTCTGCCTGCAACATGTTTCAAACCTCCCTTGTGCCTGCAACATGCTTCATTATCCGGTATCCGGCACCAAACAGTCCCACACCAAGTACCCGTACACGGCCTCGTTCCGACCCGACCAAGTACCTGTCTGCCGGCAACACAGGACCGGATCCAGGGACCGGATTGTGAATTTCAGTCTTCATATTCTTGATTGTTCGCGCAAGATCCGTTATTCTCCTGTGTTTTGACCCCTCGCGTGTCCCGGCGGCACAAGGAGCGGCTTTTGGCCATGTCTGTGGCGACCACTGTCCAGTCCCGTGAGTTTCGGGTGGAAGGGGAGTATGCGTACAATCGGCAGAATGCCTTGCGCTGGATCCTGTCCCATCTCGGGCGCAATCCCCTGGTCCTCATCGTTTTTCTGGCCAGTGCCGTACTGGGCGCTGTCCTGCATTCCATTGTCCCGCGTCTGATAGGCCAAGCCATCGACGTCCTGACCCTGGGGGCAACCGCACAGGCCGAGCTGCTGCGCATCGTGATAATCGTGGTCGGTGTGATCCTCGTGCGCACGGGGGTCGATCTGGCCAACGGCCTGACCACCGAAATGCTGGCCAGCCGCTTCATGCGCAACGCGCGGGAAGAATTGGAAATCGCGCTGCTGGGCAAAAGCCAGACGTTCCACAACCAGCAGCGGGTGGGCGACATCATGGCCCGGGCCACCGACGACGTCAAACAGCTGGGCATGATGATAGCACCGGGGGTGGGCCTGATCCTGTCCTCCTTCCTGTTCATAATCGCGCCCCTCGCCCTGATGGGCACGATCCACCCCCAGCTGCTCATTCTGCCCGGACTGTACGTGTGCGTACTCATGGTGTCCCTGCGCCGTTACAACCAAAACCTCAATCCGGTGTCCGGCGCGCTCCAGATGCATTTCGGCCAGATGAACGCGGGCCTGAACGAATCCATTACCGGCATCGAACTCGTGAAGTCCACCGCCCAGGAAGCCTGGGAACTCAAGAAGTTTCTGGACAATGCGGCAGGGCACCGCGACTACTTCATGCAGCAGGGCCGGATTCAGGCCATCTACTGGCCCATGCTCTTCATGGGCATCGCCCTGGCCGGTATGTTGGCGCATGCCTTCTGGATGATGTCCCGGGACCTGATATCCCTGGGCGATCTGGTGGCCTTCATGAGTCTGGCCTATCTCCTGCGCTTTCCCACCTTCATTTCGATTTTCTCCTTCACACTGGTGCAGATGGGACACGCCGGCGCCAAGCGCATCCTGGCCCTCATCAACCAGGACACGGAGCTGGACGAGAACCAGGCAGGTTACAGCCAGCCCATCGCGGGCCAGGTCGTCTTTGACAACGTCAGCTTTGGCTATGACGGCAGCCAGACCCTGCAGCACATGTCCTTTGTGGTGGAACCCGGTGAGACCCTCGCGATCGTGGGCCAGACCGGGTCCGGCAAGTCGACCGTCACCAAGCTGGTCAACCGCATTTTCGATTGCCAGGCAGGCGCCGTGCGGGTAGATGGCGTAGATGTCCGGGACTGGAACCTGGATACCCTGCGCAGCCAAATCTCCACCATTGAACAGGACATTTTTCTCTATTCCCGCAGCCTGTGGGACAACATCGGCTTCGGTCTGGGCCTGCAGGCCCCGCGGGACCGGATCCAGGCCGTGGCCCGGGACGCGCAGGCCCACGAGTTCATCACCGCGTTTCAGGACGGTTACGACACCGTGATCGGCGAAAGGGGCGTGACCCTGTCCGGCGGCCAGCGGCAGCGTATCGCCATTGCCCGGGCCCTGCTCACCGATCCCCGGATCCTGATCATCGACGACTCCACCAGCGCGGTGGACAGTGCCACGGAAGATGAAATCCAGCGGGCCATCAACAACGTGATGGCGGGACGCACGACTTTCCTCATCACCCACCGTATTGCCCAGATCCGCAAGGCAGACAAGATCCTGGTTCTGGCCCAGGGCCAGGTAGTGGATCTGGGATCCCACCAGGAACTGCTGGAGCGCTGTACACTCTATCGCCAGATATTCCTGCGGGACGAGACTTCCACACTGAACGGGAGGATAGCCTGATGGGCTTTTTCATGGACGGCCTCGACGCCGAAGAGTACGATCGCTCATACGAAGACCGGGCCCTGCTCCGGCGCATCTTCGCCTACTTCCGCCCCTTCGCCGGTCCCATGGGACTGGTGGGATTCATGATATGCCTGAATGCGCTCATGGACTCGGTGTTGCCACTTCTGACGTCCCGGGGCGTGGACTCCCTGCACCAGGACTCCGACATGACACAGGTCCTGCCCTTGGTCGGTGCCGTCCTCCTGGCGAGCATTCTGGCCTGGATCTTCAACTATGTCCGGCAGCGCAAAACCGCCGAGGTCGTCGCCAACGTCGTGTTTCAGCTGCGCCGGGACGTCTTCACCGCCGTCACCGAGCGCGACATGTCTTTCTACGACGAGTTTCCCAGTGGCAGCATCGTCAGCCGGGTAACCTCGGACACGCAGGAGTTTTCCAACACCGTCACCCTGACCCTGAACCTGATCAGCCAGCTGCTGCTGGTGATCATCGTGGCGACCATCCTGTTCTTCATCAACGTGCGCCTGGCCCTCATTTCCCTGGGTTTGGCGCCCTTTGTCGTTATCACTTCCCTGGCCTTTCGCCACATTGCCCGCAACGTCACGACCCAGGTACGCCGCGTCATGGCCCAGGTCAACACCACGGTACAGGAAACCGTGGCCGGCATTGCCGTGGCCAAGAACTTCCGCCAGGAGCAGTCCGTATTCGACACCTTCACGGACGTGAACCAGAAGTCCTACAACCTGTATCTGCGCCAGGGCTTCGTCTTCGCCGCGATCTTCCCCGTCCTCTTTCTGATTGCCGGCATGGGTACGGCGATAGTCATGTACTTTGGCGGCCGGACTGCGCTGGTGGGCACCATCACGCCGGGCGAGTGGTTCCTCTTCATAACCAGCCTGGAGATGTTCTGGTTCCCCCTGACCAGCATCGCCTCTTTCTGGAGCCAGTTTCAGCTGGGCATGTCCGCGGCGGAACGCGTCTTCGCCCTGATCGACGCGGAACCGCGTGTCGTGCAGAACGACAACCGGGTCGTGACCACCCTGCAGGGGCACATCCGGTTCGCGGATGTGGACTTCCGGTACTCGGAACAGGAACAGGTGCTGTCCTCCTTCTCCCTGGAGATCCAGCCCGGCGAAACCATCGCCCTGGTGGGCCATACGGGAGCCGGCAAATCCTCGCTGGGCAAGCTGGTAGCCCGTTTCTACGAGTTTCAGGGAGGCAGGCTGGAAATCGATGGCCAAGACATCCGGGACTATGACCTGGCTTCCTATCACCGCCATCTGGGGCTCGTGTCCCAGATTCCCTTCCTCTTCTCCGGCACCGTACGGGACAACATTCGCTATGGCAGCCCGGAGGCCTCCGACGAAGAAGTCGCAAGGGCCGCCCACACCGTAGGCGACGGCTTGTGGCTGGCCTCTCTGCCCCAGGGCCTGGATACGGACGTCGGGGAAATGGGAAGCTGGCTGTCCCTGGGTCAGCGGCAGCTGGTAGCCCTGGCCCGGCTGCTTATGCGGAATCCTTCCATGATTATCCTGGATGAAGCCACGGCCAGTGTGGATCCCCTCACCGAGTCCCAGATCCAGGCTGGCCTGGATCTGATCCTGCAGGGCCGCACGGCGATCGTGATCGCCCATCGCCTGTCCACGATCCAGGCCGCCGATCGTATTATTGTGATGCGTCAGGGAGCCATTATCGAAGAGGGCAACCATGACGATCTCATGCGGAACCAGGGCCATTACGCCGAACTGTATGAAACTTACTTCCGGCACCGGGCCCTGGATTACCAGATTGCCTGAGACACGACGGACCACAATGCAGGCACAGCCGGCATTTAGTTGTAGGATGAAGGCTGTACCCGTCCACACGGTACAGTTCGCTGTCGGCTCCGGGTTTCCGATCCTGTCTCTGTAGCTTCCCGTTGTCTCGCCGCATGTATTCTTCGCTCCAGCTCGGTTCCGTATCACTGCCTACCGGTCCCTTGTCTTCCCTGCTGGCCGTCTGGCTGGCCATAGAGATCGCAGCGCGTATGGGCAAGCGCTTCGGCGTGAGTTATGACGATCTGTTTGGCATGTGCATGGCCGCGCTGGCGACCGGCATCCTCACCGCCCGGCTGTGGCACGTATTTTCCTTCTGGGGTGTCTATCAGACCAACCTGCTGGACATTTTGTCCCTGCGCCCTACCGGCCTGAGTACGGTGCCCGGTCTGGTCTGTGCCTGTCTGGGCGCCTACGGTTTTCTGATTGTTCGCAAGCTGGATCCCACCGTCGCGGCCGCAGCCACCCTGACGGGGCTGGTCGCCGGCAGCACTCTTTTCTTCATGGGATCGTTTCTGAGCGGCCGTGTCATTGGCACCGTGTCCGACATGCCCTGGGCGGTACCGTATGGCGATATGCTGCGCCATCCGGCGGGACTCTACCAGGCGCTGGGCTGTGCCCTGATCTGGATGCTGCTCTGGTACCGCTCCATGGACAAGCACCAAGTGCTGCTGATCGGACTGTTCTTCTGTTCCCTGCTATTCCTGTTTACGGACACCTTCATTGTGTACAAGACAGCCAACTCGCTGCTGCGCTGGCCGCAGGCAGGATATCTGGTCATAGCCGTAACCAGTGCCCTGGGGCTGGCACGCCGGGCGGCCCGGCTGGCGGCCCGGCTGGCGGTTCCGGACACGCCTGCACCGCCTACCACCCAAGCTGCCAACACCCTCTCGGCGGATACCTCATGACCTGCTATCACATTGACCATCTGCTGTTCGGGACCCCGGATCTCGATCAGGGCATAGAGACCATCCAGGCCCGGCTGGGCGTTCAGCCCGCCTACGGTGGCCAGCACCCTGGTATCGGGACGCACAACGCCCTGGTAGCCCTGGGCACCGGCACCTATCTGGAGATTATCGCACCTGATCCCAAGCAGAATGTCCCTGCATCCCGGATTCCCTATGGCCTGGCCCAGCTGGAGGTGCCCCGCCTCATCACCTGGGCCGTCCGGCCCCATAACTGGGATACCTATCAGGCCCAGCTGGCGACCCTGGGCCTGACTGCCGCCGTTCGGGACAGGGATCGAACCCGTCCGGACGGCGAGCGGCTCGCCTGGCGTTCAGTCCAGCTGCCGTCCCCCGCTATCGTGCAAGGTGTGGATGTAACGGGCCTGATTCCCTTTGCCCTGGTCTGGCAGACCGCTGCACATCCATCAGCCACCGCACCTGGGGAACTTGACCTGCAATCCCTCACGCTGCAGCATCCGGATCTTGCGGTCCTGCAGCATGTGGCGACTGCCATGGATCTCCCGGTGCGTACCGAACAGACCGCACAACCGGGTCTGGTGGCCATGATTCGCACCCCTGCCGGTATCGTCCTGCTCACGTAGAAGGGCTTCTTGCCTGCCTGTCCCGCAACACCAAGCAACGGAGGCCGGCACACCGCCGGCTTCTGCCACCTGCTCCTGCAACGGCCCCGACCCATCCCGTGTGTGCATCAGCCACGGGATACGACTACCAACAGCTGACCCTGGTGTATGGTCACAGATGCCTGGTCGGATGCCACCACGTTGCTGATACCCAGCGAGGAACCAAAGGGCAGCAGCGCATTGTGCAGGGGGTATTCCATGCCCGTCAGCGTCACGCCTTCCACTTGCGCACTCAAGGGACAGAGACTCACGGTGGCACCGGCCCGTCGGCATAGCCGGTACGTCTGTTCCGCACACAGGACCCGGGCGATTTCATGCTCGGTCACCAGGGTCATCCGGGCAATCCGGGCAAAGCGCGCCAGCAGCAGCAGATTGGCCAATGACTGATCCAGGCGTCCGCCCCACATACCCAGCAGGACCATGGTATGTATGCCCTGTTCCAGCACATGGTGGATCGCCAATTCCAAATCCGTCTGGTCCTTGGCCACGGGATAGGTCAGGCAAGGTACCGCGTCCGCTTCCAGCTGCCTGCGGGTCGCCGCCGACAGGCTGTCCAAATCGCCCACCACCACATCAGGCTGCAGAGCCATCTGCAGACAGTGACGTGTACCTCCATTGACTCCCACCAGATAGGCATCCTCGTCAATCCAGGGACCGAAACGGGCATAATCCGTAATCAGGCCGTTGACAAAGAGTACGGCCCGAGCGGGTCGCGGGGAACGCCCCAGCGCTGCAGTCATGGTTCCCGGGTGCAGTCCATGCCGTACACGCAGGGTTTACAGGGACAGGGGACGGGCGGAGCCGACGTAACGCTTGGCGGGCGGGCGCAAGAGATTGCCGCCAAACTTCACCCAGCCCAGCAGCCAGATGGCACCATAGATGCCCCAGTTGATCCAGAAGGGTGTCTGGCGGGCATAGTACTTGCGATGAAAGGCGGCCATGGCCCGATGGAAGGCCAAAATCATGATGCCGCTGTTCTTGCGGGTGGCGGATCCCTTGTGATGCAGAACGCAGGCATCCGCCAGAAACACGACGCGCCAGCCCTGCCGGCGAAACCGCAGGCAATAATCCAGATCTTCCCCGTACATGAAGAAACTCTCTTCATCCATCAGGCCCACTTCCCTGAGAGCCGTACCCCGCATCAACTGACAGGCGCCGCTGACCGAATCCACGTCCGCGGTGGTCCGTTCGTCAACAAACCCCATGGTATACCGGGCAAAGCGGGGACTCCGGGGAAACAGGCGGGACAGTCCCATCATGTGGTAAAGCACGGTCCTGGGGGTCGGTTCTCCCCGCTTGCAGCCGTGGTCCAATTCCCCATTGGGCCGGATGAGGCGCGGCCCCACTACACCTGCGTCCGGATGCTCATCCATAAAACAGATCATTTTCTGCAGGGCGTCAGGCTGGACCTCGGTATCCGGATTGAGCAGCATGACGTAGTCAAAGGCAGGCGGCGCCGCCTTGTGCTCGTCCCCAAAGCCAATGCGGCGCAAGCCGTAATTGTTGCCGTATGAGAAGCCGCCGTTCCGGGCTGTCACCAGGCAGTTGATCTCCGGATATTCGCGCTGGACAAAGTCAGGCGTACCATCCGTTGACTGGTTGTCCACCAGCCAGATTTCATGGGCAAAATCCTGGACAGCAGCCTGCAGGGAGCGAAAGCAGGCTGTCAGGTACTCCCTGTTGTTGTAGTGGAGAATGATGACAGCCAACCGCCTGGTTGCCGATGCGTCCACATTTCCTCCGGCAGTCCTCAAGAGAAATACAGGCTCTCTTTCAAGCGTATCACAGTTCGGATGCTCCTGTAGGGCACCTGCCGATCAAGACAGAGAATTTATTTATATAGCCCCCGCCGCGAGTGATGTGAAACCCGGATACATGCCTCTTGCAGGCATGGCGCCGTGACCTTGGTGCAACAGGCCGTGACAGTTCAATACAAGTGACATTGTTATGGATGACACACAACGGTACCTTGCCACTGTTCCAGCTCTGGGAGCCGAGCTGGATTTGGACACGGGAAGTGTCCATCGGGGATTTGCCCCCAACACCTGATGTACCGGGCCTGGCCCGTTCCCGCCATCGCATCGAGTCCGACTTGGCCCTCTGGCCACGGGACATCCAGTTCCAGGATCGTGATGACATCATATCGTGGCCGATAGATGGGCCACCGTTGGGGGTGCTGGAATGCCTCTCGGATGCTACCGCCGTCAAGGACACGCAGGTCAATCCCGCGATCTACGACCTCATGGGAGTGGCCGATTACTGGATCTGTGATTCGGCGGGGACGACCCTGACGGGCTATCAGCGCAATGCCGCCGGGGTCTGGGCACCGGTCGGTCGGCAGGGCCTACGGCGTATTCCCGCGTCTTGCAAACCTATGTCCGCACCCATCCGGCGTACGCGTTTCAGTGCCAGGATCCCACCACCGGACAGTGATTGGATGGCTACCGGCACACAGGCCTGCAGGAAGGGCTTGTCTCCGGTCGGCAGGAAGGACGGGCCGAAAATCTATTGCAGAACTGCCAGGCTTTGGCCCGGTGGCTGTGGGGAGAGGATTACACCGAGGACCTGCGGGCATGGATCCAGGCGAAAAATCCCACACATCCCTTGTCTGCGGAGGCTTTAACTACGCTGGCGGAGCGTAAACTGACTCCCCGTGACGTGCGGGCAGCCGACTTTCAGTGGGATGACGGTGAAACCGAAGGGAACACCGTTTAGGAGCTGTTGGCAAACTCTAAACGCAAGCCGCAGCCGGAAGCACAAACTGTCTGCCAGGCTGCGGCTATCGGTAACGTCAGAGATAGCTGTACCGCGTGGCGAACTTCCGGTATTACCCTTCCGCTCCTGGCACGCTAACGGATACGCCCGAGTTGACAGGGAATGCCCTTTACAGGGCAATCTCATGACCACTCTGAGCTGACTGGTACAGTGCCTCCAAAATGGCAATCCCTACGGTGGCCTGCGCGCCCGTCACCAGATCGGCATCCGTATCTCCATCCAGGTAGCGAACAAGATCTTTGGTCTGTTCCACAGAGGAATAGGCTTGCGCGGGAGGCAACTCACGGTCGATCGTCACCGGATCACCCTGCATCTCTGTGTACAACTGTACCTTGTCCGGGTAGATCAAGCCGCCTCCGGCCGTGCCGTACACTTCCACCAGCTCTCTACCAGGCAGGTGCATAGCCCAGGAAGACTGCAGAATCAGAGACGCACCGTTGGCGAACCGAATCAGGCCATAAGCCAAGTCCTCTACCTCGAACTGGCCGCCCTGGGCCAGGAACTGTCGATCCATGCCCCAGCCCCCGAGACCGACACCCTGTTTGCCCAGTCGATCATAGGTGACGCCACTGACGGTGGTGGGTTCAGGATAATCCAGCAGAAACAGGGCCTTGTCCAAGGCATGGACACCAATATCGAGGCCACAGCCGCCGCCCGCCAGCTGCTGGCGTGTGAACCAGCTGCCGAAGCCGGGAATGCCGTTGCGGCGGGTATAGACGGTACGGATCATGTAAATGTCGCCAAAGAACCCGTCATCTACACACTTGCGGCCCATCTTCATCGCGGTCGACCAGCGGTAATGTGTGCCTACCGTCAAAATCCTGCCGTTCTGCTCGGCCGTGTCGAACATTTCCCGGGCATCCGCCAGCGTCAGGGCCACGGGTTTCTCACACAGGACATGAGCACCGGCCTGCAAGGCCGCGATCGACATGGGTTTGTGGAAGGCATTGGGTACGGCCACCACTACAATGTCCAGATCCTCTTTCCGCAACATCTCTTCATAATCGTCATAGGCATGGGGAATGCCGCGCTCCCGGGCAAATTGTTCCACGCGTTCCTTCTGCACGTCGCAGATGGCAACCACCTCGGTAGATGAAATGGAATCCTGGAATGTCGGACAATGTCCCCACTGTACGATGGAACCTGCCCCGATAATGCCCACTTTCCAGTTCTGGCCCTGTGACATTGCCTCACACCTCTGTTCAACTTGAAAATTATGGATAACCAACGGAGCTCCATAATACCGCCAGGTCATCTGCCCCTGCAATAACCTCTTTCTCCTGTACGGGTACCCTGGAGGCTTTGGCGTGTAACCATGAATTGGGGACTATATACGTACTCACACCGCACCCGTAGGCCGCAATGCTTTACCGTATACATTTTCAGGCTTCACGGACCAACTAACGTTGCAATCTCCACCTGCAGCTGCGCCGTTCCCGGACGCCGTGTTCTTTACTAACCATTTGTCCCGTATGTTAAGCGCCGCGTTGACGTCAGCGTTCTTCTCTACGCCGCACTCTTGGCAATGATAAACAGATTGGGATTTCCGGTTGGCTTTGCGTACTACCCCACAGTTGTGACACTTTTGTGATGTGTACTTGGGGTCTATCTTTTCTGTGTAAGTTTTGTAACTCATATACTGTTCCAATCACCCCCACCCGCTGCGTAAAATAGCACGATTCAATCCTCTCTTTTGGGCCACATTCTTGCCGGGGTTTTCCTTGGAGCCACTGGCGCTCCGGGTCATACCCTGAATGTTCAAGTCCTCAAAGATGACTAAGTCGTGTACATAAGTCGTGTAGATCAGCGATGATGCGACTGGTCTGGTGGCACCAGTTCTTTATGACATTCCGTATCTCCCTGTATACCCTTTGTATGCGTAGCTTAGTGTGTTTCCAACTGTTACTTTTGAACTGTTGTCGCGCCAACTTCTTTTGTAACGTGCGCAGTTTGGCATCCAGTTCCAACAGCTTCGGCAGTTCGTACATATCGCCAGTGCTTAATGCTACCTGCCCCACGTTCCGGTCGATGCCAACGGGGTTAACAGGTTTGTCGGGTCTAGCCGGCCGTGGGTCGGGCACTTCATACAGTATGGACACATACCAATTACCCGCCTCATATTTGAATGTGGCTTGCTTGGGTTTGTAAGCGGCATACGGGTTCTTACCCGTCATACGTACCCATCCAAGCTTGGGGATGTAGATTTTCGCGCCCTTGATCTTAATCTTGTCGGGAACAGTAAATCTTGGGGTGTCCTTGAATTTCCGTTTCCAGTCGGGATGCCCTGCCCCTGCAAAGAACCGCTTATAGGCTTCTGCTAGGTGTTTCACGGTATAGCGCACAGTGTTCGATGGCAACTCACCTAACCAGGGTAACTCCTGCTTGACTTGTACGTACAGCTTGCACAAAGTAAAGAACGTAACCGATGGCTTATCGGCTTTACCAGCCTTGTAGTCTTGCCACTGCTTTTCACAGATTTCCAAAACTTCATTCCACACCTTGCGGCAGGCCCCGGTGACCCGCATCATTTTGTCATGTTTGGCTTTGGACCCCGGTCGCACCCGCAAGGTAACGCCCCGGTGCACCATAATCGCTTCTATGTCCATGCCCCATTCTAACTTACCCGTGACTATCTACACTGCGCGGTGTGAGTACGTATATAGTCTCCCATGAATTCAGGCAGGGACCGGAGATTTGCGGAATGCCTGTCATCAGGCGGTTGCGGAGTGTATCAGGCTCGGTTACAATGAGGCTGTCCGCACTTGAACGCAACTTGGTTTTATGGTGGCATGTGGCCCAATTGGCACAAACAGCAAGCTGTCCCGGAGCAAACACTCCCTGGGAATTGCTGATCTTGCCTCTTGGCTCGGGGAACCTGCAGGGCCAAGAGGCAAGATCTGGGGACATCTTGCCCCTGGCATCAGGTCGCCTTGATCTGCATACGGGTGAATGCCTGATTGCGGGATACATCGCCCCCCCGATACACCGCTGTCTGCATCCAGGCCCCGTCGTACCTTGCCGCCCTGCTGCCATCAGTAGCCATGAACTGTAATCCCGGGACACCGTAACCCTATGCCATCTCCACTTCTGCGCGTAGGCCTGATTGGCTGCGGAGGCATCCTGCAGACTTTTCATAGTCCTGCCTATCTGGCCCTGCCCGATCTGATTGAAATCACTGCCCTGGCCGATCCCATGCCCGCCAATTTGCAGTGGGCCCGATCCACGCTGGACGTGCCGGAAGCAGCATGCTACGCGGATCTGCGCGACATGCTCCGTGAGGTGCAACTGGACGTGGTGGTAGTAGCCACCCCTCACATGCTGCATGCCGAGCACGCCATCACGGCCCTGGAAACGGGCACGGCCGTCATCAGTGAAAAGCCCATGGCACTGTCCCTGTCCCAAGCCGACCAAATCCTGGACGTGGCCGCACGGACCGGTGCCTCCTACACAGTAGTGCACAACTTTCTGGATGCCCCCGGAACCCGGCAAGCCCTGTCCATGGTAAGTGAGGGCCGCCTGGGCGAGACGGCTTTCGGTCGCACCAAGGCTTTGTTTCGCAAACGGGGTCAGGAACAGGTAGATCCGGCTTTGAACTGGCGGGCTTCCCGCCAGGCCGGAGGCGGGTGCATCAACGATACCCTGTACCATGAAATCTATCTCACCGAAGCCTTGGTGAATTCTCCGGTACGGTACGTACAGGCCCAGGTCAAGACCCAGCATTTCGACTTTGACGTGGACGATCTGGCAATCCTGTTGCTGGAACATGAAAACGGGGCCGTTTCGACAGTAAGCGGTTCCTGGTGGGTCACCGGTGCCGGACACGGCGAACACGCCAATCTGGCCGAAGTTCACGGCCCCAAGGGCGCTGTCCGCATCTTGGGCCGGGGCCGATCCCTGCTGTACAAGACCGATGCTGAGGACAGCTGGCAGGAAGCACATCTGGAACCGGGACACCAACCCTTTCCGGATCGCAAGACCTGGAGCGGTCATGCCGGCTACTTCGCCCGTACGTTTGCAGCCCTGGCCCACCAGACGCCACTGCCCGTGAGCGGCCAGGCCGCCCGGCACAACCTGGCCATCATTGCTGCGGCCCGGATGGCCACGGCTGAGCGGCGTGCCATGCGTCCGGATGCCCTTTAATCTTAATCTGCCTACTGCCCGGAGGTTTTCTGCATGCGTCCCTATATCGATTGTCACAACCACATTGGCAAGACGCTCAACCGCCTGCCCCCCACCGGCCAGAATACGGCCATGTGCATGGCCCGCTTTGCCCAGACCCACGTGCATGCGGCTCTGTCCATGCCCACTGCCACCGGGGGCCTGATGATCCGGGGGCTGGAAGATCGACGTGCGCAGAACGAACTGATTTCTCGCAACGGTACCCAGTTTCCAGATCTGTTTCCCATTGGCCTGGCACTGGCGGATCCCTGTCTGGGGGATCTGGCGTTGGATGAGGCGGAGCGAGCCCTGACGTTGCCCCATATCGTCGGCATTGCTACCCATCCCCCTGTCCGGGAGGCCGCCATTCCGTTCGTGGAACTGGCAGCGTCACACCAGGGTCTCTGCAACATGCACCTGCACGACGCGTTGTTCGGTGAAATCGTGGCCATGTGCCCCAACGCCACTTTCATCACCCATGCGAGCACCTATGCTGCCACCCACTACGGGCATCTGGACAACGTCTGGTTCGAGGTGGTGCAGTATCCCGATGGCCGGGGTTCCGCATGGGACTTCGCGTGGCTGATTAACCAGGTGGGCCGGGAACGGGTGATTTTCGGTGCGGATCTGCCCTACTTCGACTATCGCCTACTCCAGCAGGTCATTGAAGAGGCTCCGGTCAGCGAAGACATCAAGGATCGCATCGCCTACCGCAACATGATCACGCTGATCCAGCAATTTGTGCCAGACTGGACCATGCCCGAGACACCGCCTGTGGCGCCGCGCCACTACACGGATGAAGGCCTGTGGGCCTGTGCAGCCAAACAGCCGGATCGCCTGACTGTTATGGGCTAGAGCCTGTCTGCAAACTCAAACGGGTTGGACTCGATCCACTGTCTTAAGAACATAATTGAGGGTATAAAAGGGATACGATTGCGCCAAAGTCTGCCACACGGGCAGGGTGTAATATGAGGACTTTGTTCTGTTTGCACTTATTGCCGCAGCCCTGAACCAAGTATCAACAGATCCTGGACGACAGGAAGTGCAAACCGATGTCGCCCCGAAGGGGTGTAACCCTCTGGTCAGTCCATCCAGGCCCGCACCTGCGGTTCAGGACTGGATGATGATGGCATGCAGGTTCATGGGGCCATGCACGCCCCAAGTGAGCCGGGATTCGATATCTGCCGACTTGCTGGGACCAGAAACCAGGGTCAGATTGGCGCTGTTACGCACGGTATGAGGCAGTGCGCCATTCTGCTGTTCCTGTGCGAGCCATTCTTCAACGTTGTCCCACAGGATCGATTCCGGGATTAGAACCAGATGGCGCAAGGGGAGCAGGCTGGCCACCCGGCTGTACCGTGGTCCTGTTTTCAACAGAATTGAGCCCGTTGTGGCAAAAGCTGCGGTGGCCCCTGTAATGCCAATGGCAATCCGGGCATAATCGGACCGTACCGCGGGCGGAGTCATGTCGGTGGGCACCACCAGCTCGTAGTCCTGTACTTGCAGACTGTCGGTCAAACCGGGGATCAGGTGGTCAAGTTCGGGCCATACCAGTAACCTGCGCTCACCCTTGGGCTTGGCGGGGCCATCACCCGGCAACACACTCCACTCCTTCACTTTCTGGATAACCTGTATCCGTGCAGCCACTAATGAGTCTGCCCTTTCACAGGTGCCGTGCAGGGCCTGCAGTTCTTCCTGAAAGCGCGCAGCCCGGGAACTGCCCTCCAGGCGGGTAACTGGCATACGGTCGGCCACTGTGAGTGCCGGTGGAGCCGGAGGCGGGAACTTCAGCTCTGGATTGGCCAAGGCATGACGCAAGCGCCCCAGAATGTGGGTACGGGCCTGACTCACGGCTTTGCCTCCCAAGTTCCGGTCTGCCGCCGCCGCGCCCATAATTGCCGAAAACTCTGCCGGGCCAGAGGCGGAAAGTCACGGGTCCGGGTCCAGTGATTGAGAGGCGGGGGCAAGGATCGCATATGGCCTCCCGACAAGCCAGCCAGCAGACGACTGCCCGTGCGCGCCAGTCCACCCAGCCGGGTATAGGCGCCTGGCCGCTCCATGACACTGGCGTAACGGCGCAGGGCAGTGCCTTCCAGTCCGGGGGTCGCCTTCTGCTCCACCAGATCCTGGCGCAAGTCAAGGAGCATGCCCGGCAAGTCAATTTTTACCGGACAGGCGTCACGGCAGGCCCCGCACAGGGTGCTGGCGTAAGGCAGTTCCTTGGCATGTGCCATCTTTGCCGCCAGCAGCGGTGTGATCACAGCCCCGATGGGACCGCTGTAGGTACTGCCATACCCGTGACCGCTGATCTGCTTGTACACCGGACAGACATTGAGGCAGGCCCCGCACCGAATGCACATGAGAGCCTCACCGTAACCGTCTTCCAGCATCTGGGTACGGCCATTGTCGATAAGCACCACGTGGAATTCTTCCGGTCCGTCCACGTCACCCTGGCGCCGGGGACCGCTGGTCATGGAGAGATACACGGTGACCCTCTGGCCCGTGGCACTGCGGGTCAGGGCCTGGTATTGCAGGAACGCATCCTGCACTGTAGGCACGATTTTTTCAATTCCCATTACGGCTACGTAAATCCGGGGCAGCGTGGATACCATGCGGCCATTGCCCTCGTTGGTCACAATGCAGACTGTACCGGAATCCGCGATAGCAAAATTGCAGCCGCTGATGCCCATGTCCGCGGTCAGAAATTCCTGACGCAGTACGCTGCGGGCCTTGGCACACAGAGCCTGGGGATCCTGGGTGAGAGGCATGTCAAGCTGTTCGGCAAAGAGCTCCGAGATGTCCTGTACGCTCTTGTGAATGACCGGTGCCACAATGTGGCTGGGGATCTCTTGGGCCAACTGAATGATGTATTCGCCCAGGTCAGTCTCAATGCACTCCACCCCCGCCGCTTCCAGGTGGTGGTTCATGTGGATTTCTTCCGTCGCCATCGACTTGGACTTGACCGCCTTGCGCACGCCATTCACCCGAGCCAGTTCCAGGAGGATCCGGTTTGCTTCATCTGCATCTTCCGCCCAATGCACCGTGCCCCCGTTCATTTGCACGTTGTGCTCGAACTCTTCCAGCAGCTCGGGCAGGTGGCGCAGGGCATAGGTTTTCATCTGGCGGGTCTGATCCCGCAGCAGGGCGCCCTGGATTTCAGCGTAACTGAATTCCCGTTTCTCCTGCAGGTAGATGGTGGCACGGGTGACCGTTTCCGCGAGGTTGGGGTGTGTGACCGCCTGCTGGACACGTGTCTTGAAGGGAGCGTTGACGTCTACGGTCATACTTCAGTCCAAAGCTATGTCCTGCCAGCGTCGCGGCACGTCTGGCTCTGGCGGTGAATCCGGAGCGGGATCCCGCAACGCGTCATGTTGCGGGCTCTGCGCCTGACGCTGGGCCAGCACTTCCGCAATGTGCATGGCCTGGCAGGCGCGCTGCTGCCGGTGCAGCAGGCCCTGCAGATGGGTCATGCAGCTGACGTCGCACATGACCACCTGATCAGCCCCGCTGGCCTGGATGTAGTTCAGTTTGGCATTGCCCATGGCCGTGCTGATCGGTTCGTTCTTGACCGCAAACAGGCCCCCGAAACCACAGCACTCCTCACTGCCTTCCATATCCACCAGATCCAACCGGCTGTTCGCCAGCAATTGGCGGGGCTGCCGGTCTACGCCCAGTTCCCGCAACAAATGGCAGCAGGCATGGTAGGTCACCTTGCCGGTCGACTGGGCTTCCAGGTGGGACACGTGCAGCACGTCCACCAGAAATTCGGTCAATTCAAAGGTGATACCAGACAGGTGTTGGGCCTGCCGGCGGTACCGTGAGTCCTTGAGCAGGTGGGCATAGAAATGGCTGGTCATGGTGACACAGCTGCCACTGGGTGCCACAATGGCTTCCACCGTTTGCTGTTCCACCAGTGGATGGAACACGTCAAGGAAATGATGAGCCATACGGGCTGCTTCCTCATGGTAGCCGGCATTGAAGGCCGGCTGGCCGCAACAGGTCTGGTCTTCCGGGAAAACGACCTCTACACCCTGCTCTTCCAGCAGCTCCACCGTAGCCATGCCTACCCGTGGATAGATCATGTCGACCATGCAGGTCACGAACAGCGCGACACGCCGGGGCGGTGAATCAAACGTCTGGCGTTCCATGATGATGGATCCACTAGGTCAGCAAGGCTACGACCTGGTCCTGCAGGGGCAGTGTCGTCACTTCAAGATCGTCTGCATGCACCAGGCAGTTGACCTCGGAGCGAATGCCCAGACCGCGGGGACGGCCGGAATCGTCGAAGTCAAACCGGGGCAAGTAGATGCCCGGTTCCACCGTAAACATGACACCCGGCGTCAGGGCCCGGTAGTCCTGCGTTTCCAGATTGTCGATATTGACGCCGCTGAAATGCACTTCCGGCCCCAGGCTGTGCCCTGTACGGTGAATGAACGCGGGCCCGAAGCCAGCTTCTATCATGACTTGCCGGCAGGCATCGTCCGCGGCATAGCCATACACCGTTTCGCCAGCCCGCAAGCCTGCCTGCATGAAGTCCAGACAGGCGTCACGTGCCTGGCGGACCACTTGAAACACAGCCGCGACACGGGACGGGACCTTGGCCCCGCAATAGGCCGTCCAGGTAATATCTGCATAGCAGGCATCCGGAGAAGACCGGGATCGCCCCCACAAGTCAATCAGCAGCATATCACCCTGGCGGATAGGTGCAGTGTGCCGGGCGGAGGGTTCATAATGGGGATCGGCCGCGTTCGCGTTCACGGCCACCAGGGCATCATGTCCCGTTTCCAGACCATAGTGGACGAGCCGTTCCCCAATAAACGTTTGCAGTGCGAACTCGTCCCATTCCTCTTCCCGGGCCAGGCGCTGCGCGGTCTCGGCAAAGGCCTCGTCCTTGACGGCCAGGACCCGCGCCGCCGCTTCCCGGTGGCTGCGTACTTGTGCCGCCGACAGCACAGCCTGAAACATCTGGACCAGATCGGCGCTGCTGACCACGTCCACCTGGCCCACGTTGCGCACAAGCTCCAGCATGCCGCTGTCAACCTTGTCCACATACGGGATGGCATTGGACGGGCTGTATTCCATGGCGATAACACGGACCTGGGCCAGCATGTCCGCCAGGGCCAGATGCAGATCCTGCCAGCTGACATAGGTGCGTGTCTTGACCGGCAAGGCCGGATTGGTGCTGCGGAAACCGTTCTGTTCAATGGCATGAATGAGCAACTGGGCCTCGCCCCGGGCGGGAATCCACAGAAACCAGCGCCGGGTACCGGAAGTCTGCAGGCCCATCGCCTGCAGGGCCACCGGGTTGGAGCCACGGAAGTCATACAGCAACCACCCTTCCAGGCCCAGGGAGGCCAGAGCAGTCTGCATTGCGTCCAGGGACCAAGCGGGCATAGCGGGCATTCAATATCGTTTCGGCAGTCTCCTATTATAGTATGATGACTTCATAACGGGATGCTTCCACTAGCCCCGTGCATACTTTCTGCTGCAGATCCGGGAGGACAAACTCGTATGTATCAACAGATCACCATTGTCGGAAACCTGGGTTCCGACCCTGAATTGCGCGTGCGCCGTTAGCCGTCTGTGTGTCTTGCCAGCCCAGCTGGCAGCACAGGGGAGTCCGTGCTAGGCCGTCCGTCTTACCCGATGCCGAAAGGCTCAGGGGACCAAAGCATGTCGATGCGGCCTGTCTGCCATGGTGAAAGCTGTATTGCCTGAATCCCAGTTTCCCGGGTGCCGCTCAGGACACGGTGCATTCAATGAATGCATCCTGGACGCGCTGGACGGACATGAGTGCATTGTCCGTCAAACTCCCAAGCGTCCGGACACGGAACACCGTTCCGCAGCGGAAACGAACGGGGCACCTACAGCAGACTCGATACGGACACACAGATTGGACTGCGGGATGACCTACGGGCCACAAGCCTAGGGTTACGGAGTTCCCATAGTAGTCAGCGGAGACCTAACCGTCTCTACAGGGCGAAGGGGAACAGGCTTGCAACGCATCAGGAGACGAGGTATGCGCAATGCAGAACGCCGACGTTGTACTTGATGCCCTGCACTCACTTGGAATGAAACGAATGGTACTGCAGCGGGCCTATCGCCTGTTGTACAACCCTGCTCTCTACACCTATACCAATCCTGACGGATCGCCTGCCGTGCGGGACGAGCTGATCCGGGACCTGCGCCACCAACGCTTCCGCTGGGGGCAATGCCCGGACCGCGACCGCTGGCTCAGCCAGGTCCTGGTGCTACTCCTGACGACCTACCTGCGGGCTCAGGATCCACCCCAGGTACATGGTTTGCGTGACGGCTCCGGCCTGCATTCAGCCCTGAAGGCAGGTCGCCAGCTGGCAAGACACGCAGCTCGGGTATGTGTGCTGGATCTGCACTCTCTGCTGGCCTACAGGGCCGAGCGGGTGCAGGCATGGCTGGCCCCAGCTGTCGAGGACCGGCGCTTCACCGATCTGGTAGCGCGCTACTTCGACGTTTTTCCCGAACCGGAGGTGCTGCCTGGCGCGGTCCTGAGCGGCACCATGCGGCCGGACAGCCTGCACGGCTTGATCTGCCACTGGGCCTTGGGCCCCCTGGATGCCCATCTTGTCGCTCTGCGCCGGTCCCTGGACCAAGCACGCAGGGCACGCAGCCAGGCCCGGCGTGCAAAGGGTACAGGAGGAAACACTGTGTCTCGCCATACAGGTTTCGTGCGCTACCTGAACCAGGTGCTGATTGCCCTGCCGGATCACCGGGATGACACCATGGCCATCTTGCAGGAGGTGACAGCGGTCCTGCATACCCAAGGACTGGACCTGACCTTACAGGCCATGGAACCGGTCTCCCTGCCCGAATCCGGATTCGAGTTTCTGGGATATGAATTCCGGCATGCACAGGCCCGCAAGGTGTCCCTGCTCTTGCCGGAACCAAAACTGCAGCAGGTTTGCCAACCTTTCCTGCGGCAGGGCAAACCGGTCAGTCTTGGGCATCGCACACGGTTCGGGGACGAGCGCATTCAGGCGGTCTACCGCGCGGAATTCGATGCCGTCAGCCAGTATTACGCTCTGGCTGAAAATCGGCATCGCCTGCGCTTTTGGCGCTGGGCCCTGCGCGCCTCCATGTACCGGACGCTGGCCCAGAAACACAAGTGTCACGTGAGTGACATTGCCCGGCATGCGCAGCAGGAACAGGGCTCCGACAGGGGACTGCCCCAAACCATTCCGGGCACACAATTCCAAGTGAGATGGATCGACGACGTGCAATGGCGCGATCCATGGCAGGTGCAGGCGGGAGAGCCGTGTGCGGTGAAAGTCGCATGCACGGTTCGGAGGGAGGTTGCGTCCTGAACATGTTGGCATGTCCAGGATCGCGGCCCACCCTACTCCTTGCCCAGTGGTACCGACGTCTGCAATTTTTCCGTGGCGACCAGCCGACGCTGGCGGGGACAAGATGGGGAAAACCGGGATGAAACCATCTGGTTCCGTGTAGCAGTCTTCGGCCGACAGGCCCAGACCTCGGCCCAGTACCTGCAGAAGGGACGTCGTGTCCTGGTGGCGGGCCGTCTCTCACCCCCCCGTGCTTTTATCGGCAACGACGGGCAGCCTCGGGCTTCCCTTGAGATCACAGCCCAGGATGTAAGGTTTCTGAGCGGTCGCGACGAAATTGAAGCCGAGGGTGGTAGTAGCTACAGCAGGCCACAGGACAGCACAGCGGCGCAGTCATCATATGGCAATCCCTCATCACATGAGCAGACATCCGGATCATTTGGCAATACGCAGACATCTGGATCATTTGGCAATACACAGGCATCGCATGAGCAGGCATCCAGTGGGTGGGCAGCATCCGCGGCACAGCAACCAACAACCCCGCAGGAAGACCCGGAAGACGGTTTTGATGACAACGATATTCCGTTCTAGCTCAACAACGGAGTTCCCGCGCTGGCTGTTGCCGGCTTATCCAGCTCCAGCCTAACCAGCGCTGAAGGACAGGTGTGTGGACGGTTTTGGTAACGGGACGGAACCGTTCACACGCTGGCCAAGCCCTTGGCTTACTACTGCCAGGTCCCTGTACTTTGCCTTCGCATCTTTCCCTGCATTGGGGAGCTGCGGAACGTTACACCGCGTCCCTCGTTTGCCGTAAACGTGGTGGACGTACAATCACGCTGCCTTGAGACAGCACAATCTGTTGCATCTATCCATAGTATGGAATTATGGATCTGTCATATAGCCCTCTGGAAACCTGCCATGGTCTGGCCCATATCCAGCCCGACAAGGCAGATTTCAGGGACTTGCGCACCACCGGTGGTCTGTACGTGGACAAGACCGGCTACCTGGTCCGTCTGCTCCAACTCCACCGCAAGTACGTGTTATTGGCACGGCCACGCCGTTTGGGCAAGAGTTTATTTGTATCTACACTGCGTTACGTCTTCCGGGGCATCACGAACTGTTCGACGGCACGGCATTGGCCCCGGAGACGGATAAACTTGCCGTCTATCCAGTCGTTCATTGGACCATGGCAGATGTACAGGGCAGGAACGGTCCGGAGATTAATAACGCACTTCTGGCCCTCGTGCAAAGAGAATACCGCTATTGGCAGGAACAGGAAATCGATCTGGCCCTTGATGCACCCGATGCATCCTGGTATGACCAGCCGCAACAGACACCCGCTGTAGCGTTCCGTCATCTGCTCTCCTGTCTGCATAAGGCATACGGAATGCCCGTAGTGGTGTTGCTTGATGAATACGATGCACCCGATCACGGATTTGCTCGGTACAAACAGCAGCCCTGATGCGTCCCTGACTCCTGCTGCCGCATCCGATATGTCTGGCGTACTGCATGAACTGCGCCAATTCTACAGGGTGTTGAAGAACGGGGAAAACGACCTGCATTTTGTATTTATAACGGGCATAAGTCGCTTTGCGCGTGTGAATCTGTTTTCGGCGCTCAATAACTTGGCAGATATCTCATTCAATGCAGATTTTGCGGGAATCTGTGGATTTACGGATGTGGAGCTGGATGGTGTTCTGGCCCTCTATTGGGCCCTGGCCGCCCGGAATACCCGTTGGCCGCTCCCTGATTTGCGCCGCGCTTTGCAGGATCAGTATAACGGGTATCAGTTCAGTCCCGGCGCTGCTCCCGTATACAACCCCTTTTCCCTGCTGGGTTGTCTGTGTGAGATGTACGAATCCAAAGCCGACTGGAAATTCCACCACAGGACGTTGCCTGCCATTTGGTCTGCATCGGGGAACCCCAACTTCCTGATACGCTTGCTGCTGTCGGGAGGCCATGACCTGAACGCTCCCATGCCTGACTGGATGGAAGCCCTGCGCGCCACCTAATGATCCGATGGACCTGGACTTGGGTGCCTTACTGGTCCAAACCGGATACTTCACCCTGAAACAGGAAACCCCGGATCAGGAACCCCGTCTGGATTTCGCCAACCGTGCAGTACGGGATGTCTTCAGTCAACAGTTGCTGGACCTGTACCGGATCCGCCACCCGGCCCGGTACCGGGCAGATCTGGATCTCATGTATCGTACGCCGGCACAGCAGGATTATCACGAGTTCCGCAACGTGGTCCACCGGGTGTTCGCAGACATACCCTATGACCTCCTGCAAAACGAGAGTGCCTATCATGCGGTCCTGACAGCTTTGGGGGTATCAGATTAAACTGCCTGCCCAGTCCGAAGTCCACGTGCGGGGCGGTCGATCCGACATTGCATTGCGTTTCCCGGATCACGTATGTGTAGTGGAACTGAAACACAACGATTCCGTAGCAGATGCGCTGCAACAGATCCGGGACCGGGGCTATGCGGATGCTGAAGTGGGGCGCGGCTTCCCTGTGATTGGCGTGGGCCTGAACTTCACCCACCGGGCAACTTCACCTGTGACCGAAATTGGCTGGGAAACCTTGTACACGCCACCCTGATCCATGCTTCCGTTCGTACATGCAACACCTATGGTGCACATGCCGCGTACCAACGCGCAATGGACACAGATGGTGCCCCTACTGTCCCTGGAACGAGGCTACCGGGGCTGGCCCTATGCGCAAAAAGTCACTGCCTCACCATTGTCTACTGTCCAGTTCGATCCCGGTTACTCTAGCTAGCGCCCGGCCAACCCGGTCAGCTGGATGCCCTGAATGAAATGCCGTTGGGCAATCAGGAACAGCACGATGGTAGGCAGGATGAACGTGGCCGAGGCCGCCATCATCAGGGGCCAGTCATTGGTATAGGTACCCTGGAACATCCGCATCCCCAGGGCCATGGGAAATTTTTCCACGGCATTCAGGTAGAGCAGCGGACTCAGAAACTCGTTGTAATGCTGCAGGAAGGAAAAGATGGACACCGTAATGATGGCCGGCCGTGACAGAGGCACCACGATCTGCCACAGGATGCGGAACGAGTTGGCGCCGTCAATGCGCGCCGCTTCCTCCAGTTCCACCGGCAGACCCAGAAAGAACTGGCGCAATAGAAAGATATAAAAACCCTGCACGGCAAACCAGAAAGGCACGATCAGGGGCATGAAGGTGTTGAGCCACTCCAGATCCCGGAACAGCAGGAAGGTAGGGATCAGAATGACCACAGCAGGCAGCATCATGGTCGCCAGACTGAGCGAGAAGAGCAGGTTTCTTTCCGGCCACTGCAGGCGGGCGAAGCTGTAGGCCACCAGGATACTGGAGACCAGTGTACCGGCCGTGGCCAGGATGGAAATAAAGAAAGTGTTGCGGAAGAAAAACAGGATGCCGGGCCAGCCCGAGAACGTAAGCACCTCCAGCAAGCGGGGATAGTTGGACCAAACGACAGGATCCGGTATCCACTTGATGGGATAGGTGAAGATGCCCCCCTGCCCCTTGAACGAAGTGGTGATGACCCACAGAAGGGGAATGGAAAAGACAAAGCCCAACACCAGCAGGCTCAAGTGAATGAGAGCCTTGCCCGACAGGCGCCGCAGTACGGGGGATGGGAGGTGAACCTGGGGTGTCTGCATGTGCTGCATCGAACGCGGAAACGCAAAGTGGAGCCGAACCGCAGGCAAGCCCGATCAGGCCGGAGCCCCTTCCTCGTACACCCAGCGGCTGGCCAGCCTGAACTGCAGGACGGTGAAGAGGACGATGATCAGGAACAGCATCCAGGCTATGGCGGAGGCGTAGCCCATCTTGAAATACTGGAAGCCATTGCGATACAGATACAGGACCAGGAATAGGGTAGCGTTCTGGGGCCCGCCCTGCGTCATGATAAAGGCTGTGGTGAATACCTGGAAGCTGGCGATGATCCCCACCACCAGATTGAAGAAGGTAATGGAGGAGATCATGGGGATGGTGATGGCAAAGAAACGCTGGATGCGGGAGGCCCCGTCAATCTCGGCTGCTTCATAAAGACTCTGGGGCACACCCTGCAACCCCGCGAGGAAAATCACCATCTGGGGCCCCACACTCCACAGCGTCATCAGGATGAAGGCGGGCTTGGCCGCCCGGGGATCGAAAAGCCAATTGACGGGCTCGATCCCGAGTGTCTTCAGAAAGCTGTTCAGGATCCCGAATTCAGGATGCAGGATCTGCAGCCAGACAATAGCGCTGGCCACAATGGGCGTCATGGCCGGCAAGTAAAAGAGCGTGCGATACAGGGCTTGGCCCTTGATCCTGACGTTCAGCAGCAGAGCCAGGGCCAGAGCCAGAATGAGTTGCAGGGGAACACCGATAAAGGTGTAATACAGCGTATTGGCCAGGGAAATACCGATGGACTCGTCCTGGAACAGGTCCGTGACGTTCTCCAGACCCACAAACCGGGGGGGTGAAAGCAGATCCCAATCCTGAAACACCAGGTAAACGGAATAGGAAAGGGGATACAGCCAGAACGCGATAAAGCCCAAGATGAAGGGAAGGGCGAAAAGACGCCCTTCCCAGGCCTGACGGCGATAGACGGCAGATCGTGCTTTCATGAGGTGCCCATCATACTCAGACACACAATGTCACGATGTGCCGGATTTTGTATAGCCTTGCCTGCAGCAACAGGTCAGGAACCCATACCCATACTCTGCTCCTCAAACTCCATGGCGCGGGTCTGGCGGGCCGTTTGCTGTATGCGCTGCCAGTAGAAATCTCTGGTCTCCTCGCGCTTTTGGGTGGGCAGGCCATATACCTGGATATAGGCACGCCGCGGTTCAGCGGTCCGGTTGGGCCCCGCGTAATGCAGCGTCCGGCAATGATGCACCGTAACGGAACCTGCCGGAATGGGACACGCCACCACGTCAGCCTCATTGCAATCATCCACTTCCAGACCGTGGACCCGGGGATCGTTGTTGATGGGATGGTGGGGCAAAACCCCGCGCAGATGACTCCGGGGTACAAACTGCATGCAACCGGCTTCGACCGTGACATCCTGCAAGGGCATCCAGATACTCAGCGAGGAATACTCCAGATCCGGACTCCAATAGGCTTCATCCTGGTGCCAAGGAGTATCCGAGCCGGTGAAGGGTGGTTTGAGTATGGCATGTTCACCCCCTTCGCATTCGCCGCCGAGCAGTTGCTCGGCATAGGCACGGGCCCGTGCCTTGAACTTCATGCTGTTGAGTTCCGGGGCATACCGGCTGGGAGCCAGGATCTGGGGCAAGGTAGCTTCCACCCCTTCTTCATCGGCTCCGGCCAGGTCAAACTGCATGCCCTCTTCACGGCCTGCACGCCGCGCAAACAAATCGTCATAGATCCGACGCAGTTCCACCAGCTCCTCGGAGGAAGCAATGGCATCCAGCACTACATATCCGTTTTCCCGGAAAAAAGCAATATCTTCCGGCCGAATCTTCAGGTTTTCCATATCCTCTGTCCTTCAACAACCTCATCCTTGATCCACTGTCCGCGTGGAAGCGAGTCTGTGGGACTCGCTTCCACGCTGGGGCTGCACTCTACCTTATATCATCAGCCCACACTGGCCCAGTAATCGTCCAGCAAACCCTGGATCTTCTCGTTCAGTTCCGGCACTACGGTAAATGCATCCGCATCACCCGCTACCATCCGGTCACGGGCCGGGCCGTAAGCTTCCGCCGTGATATAGCGGTCATCGACCTCACCCGCCAGATGCAGAACGCCCGATTCAAAGGCGTCAATCAGGGGCTGGGGATTTTCCAGGCCCCATTTTTCAACCGTAGAGGGTTTCCAGAGACGCTCATTGAACTCCGGTGTCACCGGCTGGCGCCCTGACTGGGCTACATATTTCTGGGCTCCCTCACCCCCTGCGAACTTCAGGAACTCCCAGGTCTCATCCGGATGCTCGGTGCGGGAGTTCATCAGCAACACATGCCCAAACACCATATGCGCGCGGGTACCGTTGGAGGCCTTGGGCAACTGCGCGACACCGAACGGCACGTAATTTTCCGCCATGGCTTCCTCGGTACAGGACCATTCCCGGCATGCCATCTTCGGGAAGAACCAGGGCCCTTCCATCTTCATGGCCACATTGCCGGAATCAATCTGATTGTTGCCGCCTTCCATCATGGCCGGAGTAGGACTGACGCCAAACTCGTTGATGCACGCATACAGCTGGAAGTTGATGAACTCCATGATGCCCGGCGTATCCCATTGGGCTTCCCGGGGCTCTATCTCCTGATCCCATTCCTTGTCGCCATTGAGACGCATCCAGCAAGCCAGGCGTTCGTAGGACGTATTGGTCTGGTAACCGTACTGCTTCTGACCATCCACTTCACCGGTCAGATCCATGGTCAACTGGACGAAATCTTCATAGGTCCAGTCGTCTGTGGGATAGTCCAGCCCCATGTTGTCAAAGGGCTGCTTGGAATAGAAAATCACCATGGAATTCATGTTCCAGGGAATACCGTACAGTTCGCCCCGGAAGCGGGTCTGGGTCTCATACACACTGTCCCAGGCCGCCGGGAATGGCGTATCATACTCGTCCCGCGCCTGGAGCTCATCCAGCGGATGGTACACGCCCTTGGCGGAGAAACTCTGCCACAGCCACGTCTGATTGTTGATGATGTCAGCAGCCGTGCCTCCTGCCAGGGCCGCCTGCAGCTTGTCGTAGTACTGCCCCGGCGCCTGCTCCAGGCGAATCGTGATGTTGGTGTTTTCGTCCTGGAAATCCGCGATGGAGCGATCGGCAATGTCCTTGTCCAGCACGTCACCCCACTCATACCAGGAAATCTCCACGGTTTCCATGGCCGCGCCATCGTCACCGGCTGCCGTTCCCGGACCAGCTGCCGGCGCGGCACAGGCAGACAATGCGCCCAGACCGACTACGGCCGATGACAGACGCAAAAAGTTTCTTCGCGATAACTTGGCAGTCATAATCTTCTCCTGTGATGCAAATCATCTCAGTCCCCATCCATAACCAGGGCACTGGGATGTAGGAAAAAGGGATGATACGTGATTGTAGCAAGAAGACGCAAGAGGGAGAAAACCGGCATTGCCAGCCCGATGCCAGAGCCGGTTGCATACCATCCTCTGCGTTGAAGCGGTACTGACAGCAGATGGGGATCAATACCGGACTGAGCCCTCGTGGCCATGACAGCGACGAATTTTACTATCGTCGATCCGTCATATCCGGGCATGATGGACAGCATGGACTTCACCACGGCCACACCGGTGCGCTACGGCTCTGGCTTGCGGGCGATGCACTGGTACTGGCACAAAGGTGAATTTCCAGGTTCCCTTGCCGTGTCCATGATGGTCAGGGTCTGATGGCCAACAGAGCCTGGTCCCGTCAAGACGTGCAACAAGCCTTTGCCCTGGAGGGTCCCCAGGTCTCTTGGCCACCACAGGCATGGTCTACCCTTCATCCGTAGCGGGAGCCAGGAACCAGGTCACGTAGATCAGCGCGGCTCCGGTCTGCTCGCGGTATTCTACCTGGACCCTGTGCACCCCTGCGGTCACCTCCATTTCCACATAGGGCGTCAAGCCAGTGACGGGTGACCAGTTGTCCAGAATCAGCACATCATCCAGATATACCCGGACACCGTGATCGGCAATGCCCACAAACCGGTACACCGCT
Source organism: Caldilineaceae bacterium (assembly GCA_965200385.1). Taxonomy (GTDB): domain Bacteria; phylum Chloroflexota; class Anaerolineae; order Caldilineales; family Caldilineaceae; genus Bin34. The sequence goes on along the minus strand of OZ241342.1, from coordinate 716,858 downwards.
TCTGCAAAGTCAAAATCCCCTGCCCACCGGGCACTGAAGGAATCTGCCGGCAGTTCCGGATCCGGAGCACCATTGAACCAGTTGTGGCTTACGGCTTCCTCGTAACGAAGGAGGGCAGGTTCGCCTGTCAGATCCGATACAGGGAAATAGTGGGCTGTCCAAGGCTGTTGCGCCGTTGGACCCTCCGCTACCGTTTCCTTGCCCGGGATCCAGAGAATCTGGCCAGGCACCACATCCGCTTCAATGGTGAGTTCATTGGCTTCGCGCAACTGCTCCTCTGTCTTGTTGTAGCGCAGGGCGATCCACGCCAGCGTATCGCCCAGATTGACGGTATACCAGAAACTCTCCGCGGTATGTATGACCCATGGGAATTCCTGTGGCGTGGTCAGTCCAGACGCTGGTTCCACCTCTTCTGCGGCAGTTCCCTCCACACAAAGCCTTTGCCCCTCTACAATGAAACCCTGATCTGCAATGCCGTTGCTGCGTGCCAATTCATTCATCGCCAAGCCATAGGCTGCGGCTATCCCCCATAGCGAATTGCCGGACTCCACAACATGCCAGACGGTGCATTGTGACTCCGGGGGATCAACGCGTGGGATCAGCAGGGTCTGCCCCAGGACAATCAGGTTGGCGTCTTCTTCAAGGTCGTTGAGGGCCCGCAGGATCTGGACGGATACGGCGAATTGTGCTGCAATGCCCAACAGGGTATCTCCCTCCTGCACGGTGTATTCCAGCAGGACTTCTTCTTCGGTCTGCGCCTGAACGGACCTCCCCAGGTAACCGGAGCCCCAGAGCAGGGTGGCCAGCGTCAGGCACATTAACCACCCGGCCCACCAACCGTTGCGCGGTAAACGCTGTGGATCCTGAAGTGGCAGTACTATTGTTTGCGCCATGACTTTGTCTGCTCCCTTTTAGCACCAATACCCATGGGGCAAGGCAGTCCTGCTCTATACCGGTCGTGACAGTTCGCCCCGCTGTTGCCACCCTTTCGTTGACGGGTGGGGCAGATCTCGTACACGCCACTCTCTTGAGGCGCTTGCCGCGGATGGCACTGTCAATCCTGCAGAGTTATCGTACATCACACAGCAGGCTTGACATCCCTTAATCCAGGCAGGGCACACGCAAGATTTCAGGAACAGTCCTGCTACTGTGTAAAAGCTTTGCTTGGTACAGAGCAGACAGGGAATGCAACTTCTAATGCCCAAAGTGCAATCATACTATCAACTGGTTATGCAGGATTGAGGCAGAGAAGCCAGCTTGTGATGGCCCGGTGGATGTAGATGCCCGTTCAATCACGAGCGTGTGGACCGTTCCAACCAGCATGATATCCGACTAGGTATCAAAAACTGTTGCTTCCCTGTCTTTCTGCACTGTGACTTGTACCCATGGAGGTCAGGTCTGCATCCCATCCCGTTTTTGGGACTAGACCCTGCTCAGCCTGGAAGCAAGATCTGCTTTTGTCCCCTGTTGACTTGCTACTCTCACAGCAACCCTGTGCCCTAAATTATGTCAGGGGAGATGGGTGACTGAAGGTGAAGTCAAGCCTGAGCATTCAGTACAACAAGCCTTGACCTCGTGATTAGCGGCGGCAAAGTGTGCCGCCGCAGACAAACCGATGACGGTATTCGGGCTGAACATTAATACCTGTACCCATAGCGTGACAAATTGTGCCAAGTGGAAACCGGATGGTTATGATATCGCATCTGGCAATAGGAGCCATTCGCAATACCCCTTCTCCGCACGGTACAACAGTAACCTGAGAGAAACAGACAAAGCCAAGAGCAATTGCTCTTGGCTTTGTCTGTTTCTTAACTGTCTGGCATATCTTGAGCTTAATGAATCCTAATTCAAATTCGACAATCAGCAAGAAAGTGTCAGCTTAGGGAACCGCATAAGAGAGCTTTCGTCCCAACCTGTCATCGGTTCTTAGCCTTGCCTCCCACGGGCCCGGTCAACACAACACCGCCATGGGCCGTCCCGACTTGCCGGATACGATGAGCTAGGAACCAGGCCGACTTCTGGGTGATGCCCAGGTAGTCCGCCAGCCGGTTGAGGGGAACCCCTTGGGATGGCGGCTGCGCAGGTACAGGGCGATGACCCAGCCCTTATAACCCAGTGGGGAGCCGTGCATGCCCGCGTTGGTCTTGGCACGGAACCGCTTGTGGCAGGCCCAGCCGTAGTAGGGCCTGGTGGGATGCACACAGGGCCGCACGTCAGCCCTGTCGCCGTGCGGCACAACGGAGGCCGTCGGGCCAACATTCCTGTATGAACCAGGCTTCGGCGGTGGCGTCGTCTGGAAAGCACACCAAGAGTTCAACCAGCGCAAGTGCCTTGTCCATAACCCTCATCCTTGCTGTGACCGCTACCTTATTGTATCCCCAGGCAGAGTGGCAGACAGCCACTTGGTACTCGAATATATAGGCCCCAGGTCTTGTTTATAAACTCTCAACGCAGGCAGTAACACCTTGCCAGCGAGCAGCTCGCCGATGTACACAGCCGGGATACGGCGGAGGACCATGAACAGCTCTGGAACCACGGCGGCGTTCCTGGGTATAAGCAAGAACGGCACGAACCGTCCGCCCGATCAGTACCCCTGGTGGGTGCACCCGCGGCAACTGTGGGTCTATGGCTTGGGCTACTTGAGAGGCTACGGGTGAGCATCCCTTGGGGAACCCCGGTGCCATTCAGGTGCATCTGGATCAATGCCATCCACCATGAATACATCTCGTTGCTGCTCGTCCCGTAGCACAGCATAGAAAGTATCCCAGATACCCCTTTGCACCCAGACCCAATACCGGAAACGCCAGTATACCGTACGCCATGGGCCAAACATGCCCCCTGTCTGTCGATAGGATTTTGGCCTAAACATGGCAAAATACAAACGGAATTAGTAGTTAGGGGCTTATATCCGCATAGGCAGAGCGGATTGCAATTCAGACTTGCCTACAACTGTTGGCGTTAGGAACCGTTGACCGGACAATATATCATCTGTGCTCAGTACTTGCATACGCTGATACTTCGTGCCATAGATATCAATATGACCAGCTTGGGACATGAACGCCTCAAAGTCCTTGCGCTTCCGTTCACCCAGAGGTTCCAACACAATCAGTCCTGCCATAGCAGCATTACCATCTTCGAGTACACCACGCAAGGCACGTACATCGCTGATGTTCACATTCTTGCCGCCCTTGACTTCCAGCACCATGCTTTGCAATTCATCCCCTGGAACAATGTAATACAGGCGCCCATCAATGCCGCCGTCCGCTGTCCGCTTGGATGTGACAAAGCCATTGACCTGCTCCACGGCCCACTTCTGGAAATGGTACTTGTCTCTTTGCCACAGGTCACGGACACCTTCCATGTTGCGAGGTATGCCTTCTATGGTGAAGTCCTGTCCTTCCACCAGTCCCAGACGATCCTGCAAGCGTATCTTGGCTACGCGCTTAATGGCGTGGATGGCAATATCAATCCCGAGCCATTGGCGGTTTAATCGATGGGCTGCTTCTATGGTCAGGGATATGTGCTGCCTTGTGCCCATCACGCACCAGGTCCGATTGCGGAGCGTAGGAACACACCAGGGCATGCATAAGCCGGAGCGCATCAGTACGTGCTTCGTTCGCGTCGATTTGGGAGTGTATACTGGCAGGCCGGTTTATATGCCAATCCAAGAGCGTCCACTCGGCAGTCCGCAACGTACAGTCCCTGTTTTCATTCCGTGCATACTCGTACACGATAGCCGGGCTGGACAAGTAACACACATTGATACGTGTGCTGGCATCATTCACATTCGTTACGATTACAGGCTTCTCGTACCGCTTGACCGCGTACTCACGATTGGCTATGTCCAGCGCACGTATTACAGCCTGCCGCAGTTCAGCAAAACGCAAATCACCATTGTCATCATTGCAGTGATCCCATCCTGCTCCCGCGGACAGGAGATTATGGCGGTAAATCACATAGGGCAAGGCCGTGAGTACCATGTTGCATAGCTCCCGGTTGGACATTACGGGTGGATGGCACGGATTACACTGCCGCCGGCACATGGCGAACCATCCACCCTGGCCGTCCCTAATTCTACCCGCAGGCAGTACAACCACACGCCAACGCGCAGTCAGGCCGGCTTGTCAACCGTTTCCAGGTTGTGTTGTCTATGCGGTGCTGCTTGCGAAACTTCCAGTCTTTGATCTTTTTGAGCTTGGTGTTTGGGGTTTGTCTGAGCTTATGACCTCTGGAGTAGGGGCATCTGCACGTGGAGATTGCACTTCGTGGTCTGCGAAGTGTGAATATGTATGCAGTTGTATATAAGCCTCTAAAAATAGAATTCGATCTGCAACCTGCATGACCAGTTTTGGCAAAGATGCCAGTATATGGCTGCAGGCTACAGCCTTGCATTGCCTGGAGTACAATGGCTTGGCACCGATACAGAGGGCAGAGGCAATAGCACCATGACTGTCGAGGTAATAGTTGTAGTTATTCTCATTGGGGTTTTGGCTTTTCTGTTGGGACGGGCTACCAAACACACAGAGACCGAGAGACAAATCCCGCAACTCCAGGCAGAACTGCAGGCAACACAAGCGAAATTGGCAGAACAGGCTGAAATTGAGCAGAGCTTGCTGGCCAAGTTCCAGGTGGTCGCCGCGCAGGCCGTCGTGGACAGCAACAGTCTGTTCATGGAGGCAGCCGCGTCCAGGATTGAACCCCTGATTGATCGTGCCACAACCGACTTTGCCTACAGCAAGGAGACTGTCAGCCAGCTGGTCCAGCCCCTTTCAGAAGAACTCAAGCGGATAGAAACTGCGCGTGCCGAGTCACAGGGAGCCCTGAAACAGCAACTGACAGATCTGGCCGGTCACAATCAGGTGCTTGTACAGGAGACACGCAACCTGTCCAATGCCCTGAAGAGGCCGGAAGGCCGGGGTGCCTGGGGTGAGATGCAGTTGCGTCGGGTGGTGGAATTGGCCGGGATGTCAGAGCACTGCGACTTTGAGGAGCAGGTCAGCGTGGAACTTGCCGCTGGCAGCCGGGAACGTCCGGACATGGTGGTGAATTTGCCCAATGGCCGGACCATCATTGTGGATGCCAAGGCCCCGATCAAGGCTTATCTGGATGCCCTTGAAGCCAGGTCAGATCAGGACCGCGAGGAAGCCCTGGATCGTGTTGCCCGGCAGGTGGGTGACAGAGCCAGGGAGCTGGCACGCAAGTCATACTGGAATTCGTTTGCCCAAACACCTGATTTCGTGGTCATGTTTCTGCCTGGCGAGTTCTTGCTGCCTGTAGCGCTGGAAAGACATCCCGGGCTGATGGACCAGATCATGGAACAGAACGTGGTGATCGCTACACCCAATACTCTGATTGCCCTGCTGAAAACAGTCGCCATGGGCTGGCGCGAAGTAACACTGGCCCAAGAAGCGGCAGAGATAGGCCGGCTGGGCCAAGAGCTGCATGACAAGCTCTTCACGTTTGCCAGTCATATGGAAAAGACACGCACGGCCTTGCAATCCACTTTGACCCACTTCAACCGCAGTGTTGCGTCTCTGGATGGCCGCAACAGTGTCATGGATCATGCCCGCAAGTTCAAGGAATTGGGGATTTCAACAAGCAAGGAGATTCCGGTGCTAGACGGAATAGCCATGGCAGAGGTAAGAGAACTGGACATTACGCACTGATTCTGCCGTATACCGTATGGGCATTTGGAACAGGGCAACACATGACCAGGCTCTCCCAGCTGGTGCGCATGCCCAACAGCTCTCATCACAATGCTCCCCTGAACAGGAAATTCAGGGTTTGCTGGACAACAGCTCTGGGACAGCCCCTGCCAGTGCAGTTTCAGCCCGTATCTGTGTCGTAACGTCCCAGGCAAGGGCAGTGCGGGCAAAAATTGTGTATGTCTCTAAAGTCTCTCTTCTCTTGGTGAAAGAGCCAAACCCGACGACCGGTCCCGTCCAGCCGAGAATACGGTCGGGCTTGGCATGCAGATGATGACGGGTAGGGACGGGATACCCGCCCTGCTCTAGGGGGTCAAGTTCATTGCTCTGCTTGGTTGATGGCAACCAAGTTTCAATCCCTTATTTGGTCGGTACATCTATTGAAAGGAAAACAACCGTTGTCATCGCAGAAACTGCTGTAGCGAATCAAAAATTGTGCCCTCTGCGCTCAGCCAGGTTGGCATGAGCGTCATGCAGGCAGTATTCCCCCCAGGCAGTTTTGGTACTGGGAGGGACAGGCGATTTTTGCGATTATGGGTTGGGACCACCAACATCAGAACAGGAAGAACAGTCAACCAGTACATTTTAGATATAGATCCAGCTATACAGTTCCAACCGGGGACCTGCCATCTGGCAGTCTATTTATATAGTCTCAATGCGAGGGCACTGTTGCTTGGTGATCTCCCAGTTTCAGGAAAGCAGGGCTTCCAGTGATGCAATGGGATCGGATCCCAAATCCAGGCTTGCCATGCGCCGGCCCTGCGCCTCCAGCGCAGCCGCATCACCCAAGGCCTGAGCCCGTTGCAAAGTCCCAAAGGTCATGGCAGGTCCGTGGGGCGAAGGGATCACGATGTCCTGCTCTGTTTCGGTATCACGCAACAGCTGCAGAAACAATCCGTTGTTCGCACCCCCCTTGTGCAGCTGGCCTGTGGAATGGAGAAAACGTGGCCCAAACCCCAGTGTCACAGCCATGCGCAGCTGCCGGCTCAGCTCTGTGCGCAGGCGGATCAGGGCAGCGATCGTACGGACATTCCGGGGCAGGTAAGCATGGAGGGCCAGGTACTCTTCCGGCGCCCGCAAGGCAAGAAATTCCTCTAGTACCGTATTGCCAGCTGGCACCAGATTGCCGGACGGCAGCACTCCCTTTTCTTCGTATTGGGCCATAAAAGTCCGGGCAGCCACTTTCGCCGCTTCCACATCGGGCTGATCAAAAGGGTGTACCCCCAATCCGTAACCTGCCACTGCCGTGGCAAACTCCCATTGGAAGAGATGACATCCCAGTTCCGCTGTTCCCTGCATGGGAATAACCACGGTGGGATGGCCTGCAGCCACGCATGTGTTGGCCAGACGCGACATGTCGGCCGGCAACTGTCCCTCTGGCGTCAGGGGAGCTGTTAGGACACAGAATCTGTCGTCTGCCCAGAAGGGCACGTCATCCAGGCCTTCACCCAGCACGGGCACAATCCCCTTCCCCTCTTTGCCTAAACTCTCGGCTATCAGCTGTTCCAGCCAGTCACCCAGTGCAGCAAGCGTGTCGGGCATCAGCAAGGTGAGCTTGTCCTGCCCCTCTTGGGCCAGGGCCGCCATCAGGATGCCCAGCTTGGCTGCATCATTCGCAACGGGTGCGTTGCGGGCCTGCACCGTGGCATTGGTGACCGGCTCCAGAAAGTGGGACAGGTTGGCCCCCAGGAGCGCCAAAGGAACAAGACCGAAGTACGAGAGGGCGGAATAGCGGCCACCTATGTTGGGATCATTTTCGAAACAATGCTGAAAGCCATGGGCCCGTGCCAGCTCCACCAGACTGCTGCCCGGATCCGTGATAGCCACAAAATGGTCTCCGACCGGTCGACCGGTACCGGCCTGGGATACCTGCTGCCAGAAATAGTGAAAGCCGGACAGGGTTTCTACCGTACCCCCTGATTTGGTTGCCACCAGAAAGAGCGTAGACGGCAGATCCAGCCGGGCTGTCAGAGCTGCAATCTGGACTGGATCAGTCGTATCCAGTATGTCCAGCTGCATACCCTGCGCCTGCTTGGCTGCCCCGAAAACCTTTTGGAACATTTCCGGGGCCAGGCTGGAGCCCCCCATACCCAGCAGTACGCACTGCCGGAAACCTGCCTCCTGCATTCGGGTCGCCCATTGTTCCAGACATGCTGCCTCGGGCAGCATGCGTTCGTGGATATCCAGCCAGCCCAGTCGATCGGCAATCTCGTGATCACTGGCGCTCCACACCGTGTAGTCCCTGTTCCAGATGCGTTCCACGATACGCTTGCGGGTCAGATCTGCGACAGCGTCGGCCAGCAAGTCCGCAGCATCCACCAGCCTGAATTCCATTGCCTGCATGAATTTCCCCTCTCGGCACCCTTGGGAAGGCTGTCTCCCATTATGCCTGCATTCTGACTGCCTGTTCCAAGACTGGGCACCTGTGCAGGAAGGACCTCTTTTCCAGGGGACTATATACGTACCCACACCAGGCCTGGAGGCCGCGATGCTTTACCGTATACATTTTCAGGCTTCACAGACCAACTGACGTTGCAATCTCCACCTGCAGCTGCGCCGTCCCCGAACGCCGTATTTCTAGCCAACCATTTATCCCGTATGTTTAAAGCCGCGTTTATATCAGCGTTCTTTTCAACATCACATTCACCACAATGGTAAACAGACTGGGACTTGCGATTCGCTTTACGTACAACCCCACAGTTGTGACAACGTTGTGACGTGTACTTGGGGTCTACCTTTTCCGTATAAGTCTTGTAAGTCATATACCGTTCCAGGCGCCCCCACCCGCTGTGCAAGATAGCACGCTTCAATCCTCTCTTTTGAGCCACATTCTTACCGGGTTTGTCCTTAGAGCCACGGGCACTCTTGGTCATACCCTGAATGTTCAGGTCCTCAAAGATGACTAGATCGTGTATGTCAGCGATGATGCGACTGGTCTGGTGACACCAGTTCTTGATGACATGGCGTATCTCCCTGTATACCCTTTGAATGCGTAACTTAGTATGTTGCCAACCGTTGCTCTTGAACTCTTGACGCGCCAACTTCTTTTGCAGTCTGCGCAGTTTGGCATCCAGCTCCAACAGCCTCGGCAGTTTGTACATGCCTCCAGTACTCAGCGCAACTTGCCCTACGTTCCGGTCTATGCCTACAGGAGTAATAGGTTTACCCGGTCTGATCGGCCGATGATCCGGTACTTCATACAGGATGGACACATACCAGTTGCCCGCCTCATATTTGAACGTGACTTGCTTGGGTTTACAATCGGCGTACAGATTCTTGCCTGTCAACTTCACCCACCCAAGCTTGGAAATGTAGATCTTCTTGCCCTTGATCTTGATATTGCCGGGCACGGTAAATCTAGGCGTGTCCTTGAATTTACGCTTCCAGACCGGACGCCCCGCGCCCCCAAAGAACCGCTTGTAGGCTTCCGACAAGTGTTTCAGAGCATATCGCACCGTATGGCTAGGCAATGCCCCCAACCAGGGTAATTCCTGCTTGATTTGTACGTACAGATTGTTCAGGCCGAAGTGTGTAACGTTAGGTTTATCGCCTTTGCCAGCCTTGAAGTCCTGCTATTGCCTTGCGCAGATTTCCAGCCTCTCATTCCAAACCTTGCGCCAGGCACCGGCAATGCGCATCATCTTGTTGTGCTTGGCTCTACTGCCCGGCCGCACCCGCAAGGTGATACCCCGGTGCACCCTAATCTCTTCTATGTTCATGCCCTATGCTATCTTGCTCTCTCCTGTCTACACTGCGTGGTGTGGGTACGTATATAGTCCCATTACTAAACCTAAATCTTTTCCAGAGCTGGGATCAGGTTGCAGTCGTGTCCAGGACGTGATATCAGGTGGTGGCCAGGAATCGCTGCCACTCTGCCACAACCACTTCTTCCAATTCTCGGAGCTGCGCAGGCAGCGCCCACCGGTCCCACAATACTTGACAGAGCCTGCTCCCTTTTGCGGTCAACAGGCTGACACAGTGCGTCCAATCCGTGCTGGCCACAGGGGCCAGCAATTCAGCCAGGCAGTCCGTGTCGGCATTGATCTTCAGCCAGTCATTGACACCTGACAGAGAGTAAATGCCCATCCGGGTCAAGTCACCACAATCCTGATCCGTAGCTGCAATGAACTGCAGGCGCATGAGTTGGGCCAGGGAAAGATGAATGCCCGTCCATATCACCAGCTCCTGTTCCCGGGCGATGCCGCGTCGATGCTTGTGCATCGTCACCCAGAAGGCCTGTACGAGATCACGCACCTCTTGCGCTGATATGATCTCAGGCGCCCAGGCCTTCGGCCTTGTGCCGGCAGCGGGTAGGGACGGTCCGCAATCTCCTTCCAGGGGAACCAGATAGAGCAACTCCGACTCCGTAATTTCATGGCGGCACAGCAAGTCCACGATGATCCCGGAGGCCAGAATCAGGTGATGCATCCAGCTTGCAGGTCCAAGCGTAAAACGCACCACTGCCAGGGGCGGTACACCTGCTACTTGCGCAAGCACCGGATCCGGCAGGAAATCCGTGCAGGACGGCTGAACGATGACTTGCAAATCCAGATCGCTGTAGAGATCTCCTTCGCCACGTCCCAGACTGCCTCCGAGATATACGGCACGGGTTACGGGCAAGGCCTGCAAGCGCTGTACCAAGCCCGGCAGTATCGCCAGCTGTGGCAAGTGAGTCATATCGTATTCCCGCCAATTTGCAGCGGCTACCAGCATAGCACACACCAGTTGCGGCGGCATCTGCAGACGGCTGTAGCAACCGGTGCCTCTATATGGGGACAGGCAGTCCATCCTGTCTGCAGTGCACGTCTGTAGCTGCTGGATCCCAGGATCCAGCCCATATACACAACTCAGGTGCCCTATCGATCTTGCCCTGTTGTTCCACCCTGGAATACAGAACGTTATTGTGCCACAGGGAATTTTACGATAATCGGACCATTGCCATATAGAATAGTGAAATTCTCACAAACAAATCAACGCAAGGAGCGAGGATCTTGGATATCAAGAGACTTAGTCGCCGACGGTTTATGGTGTTGAGTGGCGTTTCGGCCGGCGCAGTTGCCCTGGCCGCCTGTGCCCCTCCTTCCGCACCATCGGCTTCCGGAGATGCAGCCATGATGGAGCAGGTCACCATTTCTACCGGTTTGACCTGGGAAGCGGCCTTCCAAGTGACCCAGAAGGAATTTGACGCCAACTTCATGGAAGAAAATTCCGACATCGTGCTGGAACCCGTATACAACACTTGGAGCGATCACAATCAGGTCGTACCCACCTGGGCTGCTGCCGATACCCTGCCTGACATCGTCTATGTCCACGGCAGCCGGGCTTTCCCCTGGGCCTTTGAAGGCATTACCGTATCCCTGCAGTCGCATGTCGATGCCGACCCCGACTTCAACGTCGCCGGCGTATGGGAAGAGTCGCTGCGGCTCTATCGCTTCCAAGGCGAACAGCATGGCATCCCCTACGATCATGGTCCCCTCATCCTGGCCTACAACAAGGATATCTTCGACGCCGCGGACGTGGCGTACCCCACGGAAGACTGGACCATCGACGACCTGGTCGAGACATCCATCGCCCTGACGGATCTCGAGGGCGACCGGAAGGTCTGGGGCTGGCGCGGCCACCTGCCCAATTTTGGCAACTCGCTGAACCGCAACATGCTGAACACCTATGGCGCCAACCTCTACAACGACGAGGAAACCGCCATTGAACTGGACACGCCGGAAGCACGTGAGGCGGTCCAGATCTGGGTCGATCTCATCCATGTACACAAGGCCGCACCCACTCCCGCCGAATCCGAGGCCTTTGAACAGAACGCCTGGATTTCCGGCAATGTGGGTTTGTCTGCCTTCGCCTCCTGGAATACACCGACCCAGGCCTCCTTTGCGGATTACAACTGGGATGTGGCGCCTTGGCCGTCAGGACCCAACGGCCAGCACTGCGGTTCCTTTGGTTCCGGTTTCAGCATCACCAAGAACAGCCAGCATCCGGCGGAAGCCTGGCGTTTCCTGAGTGCCTATCTGAGCAAGGAAGGCATGGAATTCATGTGGGGCAGTTCCGGCCGTGGCAGCCCAGCCCGCGCCGAAGCATACCAGTCCTGGATTGATTCGGAACCCGCCCCGGACAGCGCCCATTACTTCTTGGACGCCCTGGAGCGGTACGCCGTGACCGGCCGCCCGTACCAGACCCTGGCGGCACCTCAGCTGCTGGATATCACAGGCCGTTACCAGACCTTGCTGCAGAGCGGTGAAATCGATGTGGATTCCGCCATTCTCGGCATTGTCGAAGAAGCCAATGCAGCCTTCGCCGACGCCGCCGAGCGCATGGCGTAAATTTGCTTGACACGGCAGGGAGAGGGAACCCTCAGGGTTATATCCCCTCCCTGCCTGTTTTCCGTGCCGTATTTTGGACGGCACAATTTCCGGATCCCTCAGACAGGAAACCGTTATGACTGTCAGCGTATCGGCACGTCCCGGCAAACGCCTGCGCTCCCTGCAAAAGCGGGAAGAAAGAGATTTCTGGATTGCCATTCTCCCGTGGTTCCTGGGGCTGTTTCTCTTCACCGGCGGCCCCGTCCTGGCCTCGTTGCTGTTCAGCTTCACCAACTGGACCGGGCTCAGCTCCTTCGAGTTTGTCGGTTTCCGCAACTACCGGGACCTGTTTGTGGAAGATATCGTTTTCTGGGAGACGGTGTCCAATACGTTCTACTACACTTTCGGTTCCGTGTTGCTGGGCACGCTGGGCGCCCTGTTCGTAGCCCTCCTGCTCAACCAGAACCTGCCCGGCACCTATCTGCTGCGCCTGATCTACTATATGCCCTCCATTGCCAGCGGCGTTGCCATCTCCATTCTCTGGATTTGGCTCTTCAATCCGTCGGTCGGTCTGGTCAACTTCATTTTGGTGAAATTGCTGCCCATCGAGAGTGGTCCGGCCTGGCTGTCCAGTCAAACCTGGTCCAAGCCGGCCCTGATCCTCAAAAGCACCTGGGGCATTGGTGCCAACATGATCATCATTCTGGCCGGCTTGCAGGGCATTCCGGTGTCCCTGTATGAAGCGGCCAAGATCGATGGCGCGTCTGTATTCAAGGAATTCCGGCACGTCACCATTCCCATGCTGTCGCCCGTGCTCTTTTTCGTGATCGTCATTTCGACCATCAACGCCTTCCAGATCCTGACCGACATTCTGGTCATGACCCAGGGCGGCCCGGGCACATCCACCTATATGCTGGTCTATTACATCTACCAGAACGCGTTCATCTATCTGAAGATGGGCTATGCCTCGGCCCTGGCTTGGATTCTGTTCACCCTGATCATGATCCTGACCTTGCTGCAGCTCTGGGGCAGCCGCCGCTGGGTGTACTACGAAGGGGAGGTGCAACCGTGACGCAACAGGATTACCTGGCCACGGGCGTTATGGACAGCCCTGCATCCCACCATGAGCCCCCCTGGTGGCAACGGAGTTCCCGGCGCCGTCTCCTGAACGGGGGCATCATCTACCTGCTAGTACTGCCGGGAGCCATCGTCTTTCTCATTCCCCTGCTGTGGATGCTGTCCACGGCCCTGAAGGAGTCCAAGCAGATCTTCGCCAATCCGCCGGTCTGGATTCCTGATCCCATTGTGTGGAGCAACTTTTCCGAGGGGTGGGGGGCCTATTTGCCCTTCAACACCTTCTTCGTCAATTCCAGCCTGATCACGCTCAACAACATTGTCGGCAACCTCTTTTCCTGCTGCCTGGCCGCCTATGGCTTCGCCCGGCTGCGGGCGCGGGGACGCAACATTCTTTTCGCGCTGGTCCTGGCCACGATGCTCCTGCCCAACGAAGTCCTGATCATTCCCCAGTACGTCCTGTTTACCCGTATCACCCAGTTTCTCAAGCCCTGGTGGGATTTCTATACCCCCAACGGCATCTTGTGGATGCGCTACCTGTCCTGGCTGCCCCTGATGGTTCCGCCCTGGTTCGGCTTTCCTTTCTTCATCTTCCTGCTGCGCCAGTTCTTCCTGACCATTCCCCTGGACCTGGATGAAGCGGCACGCCTGGACGGTGCCTCCTCCTGGCGCATCCTGGCCCAGATCCTGATCCCCCTGACCAAACCCGCGCTGGCCACTGTGGTCATCTTCGCGTTCATCGGCAACTGGAACAATTTCCTGATGCCCCTCATCTACATCCGGGCGCAAAAGGAACAGGTGCTGGCGGTGGGTCTCAACCAGTTCCGGGGTCAGTTCGGCCATGTCGATTTCCATTACATGATGGCCGTATCGCTGATTGTCCTGCTGCCCGTTCTGCTGGTGTTTTTCTTTGGGCAGCGCCTGTTCGTCCAGGGTATTGCCCTGACCGGCATCAAGGGCTAGCCCCGGCGCCTGTATCCCTTTCTTGCACCCAACCAACTGAAAATCATGAAGGACCGAATCATGTGGGCTCTTCAACCTGTTCGGCATCTCCGTCTCGTTCTGGTCATCGTGCTGGCCCTGGGGCTGACAGCCTGTACCATCGTCATTCCCCCGGTACCTGAAGCGGCGCCACCGCCCCGTGGCCCTGCCGATGAAATCCCGCTGTTTCTGGACGTTTCGGCCCGTGCCGGCATCGATGCCCCGCACGCGGCCACCTGGAATCAGTTCGGGGAAGAAGGGGACGCGGACGAGGCCCCTTTCACCACAGGGTATATGGCCATGGGCCAAGCCTGGGGCGACTATGACAACGATGGCTGGCCGGATCTCTTGGTGACGGGCAATCAGGCCCCCAATTCTCTCTTCCGCAATCAGGGTGACGGCACGTTCGCCCGTTCCGAGTTCAGTACGCAGGTCGCCATGCCGGACATCGAGACGGGCGGTGCCATGTGGGTGGATTTCGACAATGATGGCTGGCAGGATCTGTACATCCTGGCCCATGGCCCCAATGCCCTGTTCCACAATCGGGAGGGCCAGGCCTTCGTGAATGTGGCCCCGCAGGCCGGAGTCGACGATCCGGGCAAGGGCAAGAGTGCCGCCTGGGCCGATTTCGATCAGGACGGCTGGCTGGATCTGTACGTGGTCAACTGGTCCTGCTGGCCCGATTGCGATCCGGACGCTCCGGACCCCGTGCAGGCCCAGGATGTCCTGTACCGCAATCAGGGTGACGGCACCTTTGCCGACGTATCCCATTGGCTGCACCCGGACCTGCTGCAGGGTGCCGGGTTCGCCGCCAGTTTCCTGGACTACGACAACGATGGCGACAGTGACATCTACGTCGTCAACGACCGCATGCAGCATCCCGTAGGCAACGTGCTGTGGCGCAACGATGGGCCTGGTTGTGACGGCTGGTGCTGGCACGATGCCTCGCGCGAGATGGATGCCTTCATGCTGGTACATGGCATGGGTCTGGCGGTGGGTGACTACGACAATGACGCCGATCTGGACATGTACTTCTCCGACATGGTGAATCCCATGATCCTGCTGCAGAACGAGGCGGGCAACCTGTTTCAGAACCGATCCCGCCAGGCCGGCGTGGGCGTTGGCCCCAGTCCGGCCACCGGCTGGGGCACCGCCTTTTTCGACTACAACAACGACGGCTGGCTGGATCTCTATCTGACGACGACGGAATTCCGACAGGAAACTGCGGCCACCGGCCCCGAGGGCATGTTCCTGCCCTGGCCGGACACCCTGTTCCGCAACAACCAGGATGGCACGTTCACTGACGTCACGCCTGCCATCTGGCTTGAAGAACCCTGGCCTGCCCTCGGGTTTGCTTATGCCGATTTTGATCGTGATGGCTGGATGGATTACGTGGTCGGTGAATGGCGTCGCGGTTACACGCTGTACCGCAACCAGGCCGTAGAACAGCGGGCAAACCGGTGGCTCACCCTGCGCCTGGAAGGAGCAGACGGGGTCAACCGCAACGCTGTGGGGGCCCGGGTGCATGTGGAAACCAACCGGGACGTCGACATGATGCAGGAGATCAAGATCGGGGCCAGTCTGGGTTCCGGTCATGACACCGCGCTCCACTTCGGCTTCGGACCGTTCCGCCTGCCGGAGGCCATCACCATTCAGTGGCCGGACGGCACGCAGCAACGCATCACCGAAGACATACCGCTCAATGAGGAACTCCTGATCCGGTATCACCAGGATCCGGTGATCATCACCCCCACCCAGGGTGCAGCCGGCCTGGACGCCTTTGCCGACGTTACGGCGGACGCCGGTTTACAGGCAGAGCATACGGGTTTCTGGGACATGTTCAATCCTGAATTCACGGCAGGCTATCTGGGTGTGGGACAGGCCTGGGGCGATTATGACAATGACGGTTGGCTGGACCTGTTCGTGTCGGGCAACCAGGCGGACAATGCCCTGTTCCGCAACGAGGGCGGACGGTTTGTTCCATCCCCGCTCGCCGCTGACGTGGCCATGTCCGGTGCACTGTCAGGAGGTGCGGTATGGGCCGACGTGGACAACGACGGCTGGTCAGATCTGTATGTCATCGCGCAGGGCCCCAACCGGCTGTTTCGCAACGATCGTGGCCAGGCCTTGGTGGATGTAACGGATCACGCCCAGGTCGGGGATATCGGCAAGGGTTCCAGTGCGGCCCTAGGCGATTTCGACAACGACGGCTGGCTGGATCTGTACGTAGCAAACTGGTCCTGCTATCCGGAGTGTACGCCGGTGGATCATGACCAGGCCGCCGACCGTCTGTACCGCAACCGCGGTGACGGCACTTTCGAGGACATATCAGACTCGCTGGATCACGCCAAGCGGCTGGGAGCCGGCTTCGCGGTCACGTTCCTGGACTACGACAATGACGGTGACAGTGACATCTATGTTGTCAACGATGAATTGCACAATCCCATCGGCAACGTCCTGTGGCGCAATGACGGTCCCGGCTGTGACGGCTGGTGCTGGCATGACGCTTCGGCGGCAACCGGTGCCAATGTCCGCCTGGCCGGCATGGGGGTGGCCGTAGGGGATCTGGACAACGATCTGGATCTCGATCTGTATTTCACCAACATGGTCAACGCTATGGCCCTGCTGGTCAACCGTGACGGCACTTTCACGTCTCGGGCGCGCCAGGCGGGCGTGGCTGTAGGGCCCAGTCCAGCCGTGGGCTGGGGTACCGGCTTCATCGATCTGGACAATGACGGCTGGCTGGACCTGCATCTGGCCACGACCCAATTCGTACAGATCACGGCCGCCTCCGGTCCGGAAGGCATGCACGATCCCTATACAGACTTCCTGTTTCACAACGAAGGCAATGGGACCTTTATCGACGTCACACCCACCAGTTGGCAGCGCAACGGCAAGGCCACCATGGGCAGTGCCTACGCAGACTACGATCAGGATGGCTTTGTGGACATCCTGTTGACCAGCTGGAACGACGGTCCCCAGCTCTACCGGAACACCGCGCTGTGGGGTGACCAGAACCGTGCCCTGTGGGTGCGGCTGCAGGGAGACGGCCAACAAGTCAGCCGTGACGCGGCAGGGGCACGGGTCTACCTGGAACGGGATGACGGTATCATCCTTATGCGGGAGGTGAAGCTGGGCTCCTCTTTGGGCGCAGGGAATGATCCCGCCCTGCACTTTGGCCTGGGTACGGCCGGGATTGTCCGTCTGACCGTGCAATGGCCCACGGGCTTCATACAGGAAATTGCCTCCCCTGATATCGGTACAGGTATCTTGGTTATTGAGTTGACAGCAGACTGAAAAAGCTGCAGTACTCTGAACGGCAACCAGCGCAGGAGGGAGTCAGATGCCATCGTCCAATCTTTCCTTAGAGAATTTGTTACAGCTGATGGCCACACTGGTTCAGCGCATAGAGCAGCATGGGGACGAATGTCGGAAAAATGAGGCCTTGACGCGTTATGCCCTCATTGATCCTCTCCGGCGTGCGCTGGGGTAGGACACCGAAGATCCTGCTATGGTCATTCCCGAATTTTCACAGAGTGGTGGTTTTGCTGATTATGCCTTGCTCCGGGAGGGAAAGCCCGTGATCACTGTTGAGGCCAAAAAAACTGGACACGCTCCTGAATGACAAGGTGATCAGGCAAGGAATTACCTACTGTATAGGGCAAGGCATAGGGTATTTTGTGGTGACCAACGGGAAGCAATGGAAAGTCTATGACATTTACAAGCAGGCAGCTCTCAATGACAAACTGATTACAGAATTTGGTATAGCCTGCACAGCCTTGATTGCCAGCTGGCCGGCCCGACGCAAATCGACTGCCCTTCGCTCCCAACTCTGACAGAACAGTGGGTGGCATCCTGACGCCTCCCTACGCCCGATTACCCATTACTACGGTTGAGTTCTCCTACCTGCGGCAGCACAATCTGCTGTATGTGGACAAGACATCCCATTTTGCCGAATTGCTGTCACCGGAAAATCAGTACCTATTCTTGGTGCGGCCGCGACGTTTCGGCAAAACCTTGCTGGTTTCTACCTTGGAAGCCCTGTTCCAGGGACGGCGCGATCTGTTTGCCGGCACCTGGATCTATCAAAATCACTGGGACTGGACACCGTATCCCGTCATTCGTCTGAGCATGAAAGAACTTGATGCGGAACATGCGGATTCACTCCGTGAATCGCTTACAGCTGTCCTCATGGCACTGTGGCATCAACACCGCATCCCCGGTTCTCCTTCTACCCGCCTGCTTGGTCCTCTCCTCTCACAACTAATTCAAGCCTTGGCGCAACAGGGCCCCATCGTGGTGCTGGTAGATGAATACGATGCGCCCATTATCGAAAATCTGACTAATCCCACCGCCTTGGAACCAATTCGACAAACCCTGCGCGGTTGCTACAGCATTCTCAAGGAACGGGGCCAAGATCTGCGTTTTGTGTTCCTGACCGGTGTCAGTCGTTTTGCGCGAACCAGTATCTTCTCCGGCCTTAACAACCTGCGTGATATATCCCTCCTCCCCGGCTACAGTGACCTGTTGGGATTCACTGACAGCGAACTGGACAACTCCCTGGCCCCTTACCTGCATGAGATGGCCCAAACCCAAGGCATCGTCTCCTGTGCAGTTGTGGGAACAGATACGCGAGTGGTACAACGGCTACCTGTTCGCTCCTGGTGGCTCTCGCGTTTACAATCCCTTCTCCCTGCTCAGCTGCCTGGCCAACCAGACGATAGGCAACTACTGGGCGGAATCAGGGACGCCGGATTTTCTCGTGGATCTCTTGGCCCAACAACGCTACAACATCACACACCTGGCCCAGCTTGAATCCCATCGCATAGCGCAATCTACCTACAACGTAGCTCATCCCGATATCGCGGCGCTACTCTACCAAACGGGATACTTGACCCTGTCATCCACACCGGCCACGACCCTGATGTACCCCAACCGGGAAGTAGCCACTACCTTCGCCGAGATCCTGCTGGAAGTCTATTGGGGCCAGCCCCCCCACCAGATGCCGCTCATCTACCAGATGCGGTCAGCGCTCCAGGTTCGGGATCTGGAGCGCTTCTTTACTCTCCTCAACAGCTCCCTGGCCCAAACGCCCTACAACCTGATCAAGGAAGCGGAATGGTTCTACCAATCGCTGTTGCATCAACTGTTTACGGTGATGGGGCTGCTCACTGACTCGGAATAAGCCACCTTAATCGGTCGCCTGGATACAGTGGTGCAACTGACCCCTACTGAGGTTCTGATCCTGGAATACAAACTGGATGAACCTCCCTGCCAGACCCTGCAGCAGTTGGAAGTTCGGGGCTATCACCACAAGTATTTGGCACGTGGCCAACGTGTGATGGGTGTAGGGGTACAGATCGACCGGGTACAACGCAAGGTCGTCCATTGGGAAACTCGTCTCTATACGCCGGACACCTGATCCCGATTTCCCATACGCGCCCCTTTCCGGGCTGAATCGTCAACCCCGGTTTTTACTGTGGGGGGGGCAGCCAGCTCGCAAGCAAGCCAAACGGGAGAAGCTGGCCATTATGATAGCAACTCAAATTACATAGCCACCCCTAGATTGTGCGTCATATTTTGTCCATGTGTCCATGCGACGCAATCTGGAACTGGAAGCGACAACAGGTGCGAAGTACGTGGTGGTCAAGGCTTTGCTCGACGAGCGCGGGCGACGGGCGCCGTCCCGTCGTGGCATTGCCCAAGCGCAGCCGGGGATCATGTGAGCCCTGCAGAGGTGGGTGCCCCGCAGTCACACTTTGCGCCGGGTATGCCAGGGGTGGGCCCAGCGGGCGGCGCGGCTGGCAGGTCAACGTACCCCCACGCTTGCTGCGTACGCCAGTCTATCGGGCACACAAGCCGCGCAGGGGCTACGCCTCCGGACCGCAATGTCCAGTGTGCGCATAGCCAGGCCCAAGTGGAGGCTTTGCCGTCGGTGGTGCCGGGTGGCAAGGTCGGCAGGGCATATCAGAGTGGGGGTAGCCAACCATTGCACTTGCTTTGGATCCGGAAGACCTACGCCCTTGCCATCAGCAGACCCATAGGGCCTTGCGGTCGGCCACCTATATATGCATGGTTGCCGCTGTGCGTTGCCCTGGCACTGTACAGGATCGGCCACCGACAGGTTATGGCTGACTAGTGCTGGTACAGGTGTTGGGGTATGACCAGCAAGGGGGCATACCCTGTACGCAGTCCTCTAGTGCCTTCCGTGCGCCGTATACGAGGCGGACTCTTCCGATTCCGTGGTGCTTGGCTTGGCGACGGTATCAGGCCAAGCAAAGTTGGAGGCCACGATATCTTGGGGTGTCAGGTTGTGGCGGTACAGACTAAACAAGGCCTCACGGTGCAGGGCATGTCCGGGTTGGGGATATCCAGCCATTGTGCCAAAGCTGCCTCTTGCCCTGGCCCCCAAAATGTCTGTGCCATTGCCATCAGGGCACCAATATGGCCTTTCTGTTCACCTTCCTGTCGACCCTCCCGCAGGCCGCCCTGATACGTATCCTCGAGTGTCACCATGATTGCCTCCGTGCGCTGCCAAAACCCCAGTTCCAGGAAAGCCCCCTGGAACTGGGCATGTATTGCCTGTAATTCCTGCCACACATCCCGCAAGTAGGACATCCGTGATGGGCACCAGGCGCGGTTGCAGACGTGCCAGCAGATGCGCCAGCTCCCGGATGCCTTGCCGGGTATGGCCCACCGACCGGTGCTGCAGTTGTTTCAGGGCCAGAAAGCAAACAGCCAGGTTGTGCTGCCAGGCCGCCTGTTCCAGATCCAGGGCCGCGTCCTGGATGTCAATCGTGAGTCCCGCCTCCCGCGGGTACCGGGTCCCCGCCGCCCGCTGGAAGGTGTACCAAGGGTAGCCCACGCGTACGCTGTCCACAAAGATGACGACGGGTACCACCGGTACGGGATCCCCCGTGGCGGTATTGTCGTCCGTGGTGGTGCAGGTGGTGGGCGGCGGCATCCATATAGCCAGCCATGCGTACGGTCATGATCATCTTGCGGGCTTGGTACTCAATGACCAGACAGGCATAGGGCGAACCCGCTTCATCCTGTAGCAGCACCGCCAGATCGGACACGGTCTTTTGCAGCTCATGGGGTGTGTAATCCTGAATCCACTCGCTCGGCAGCAGTTCGATGCTGTGGGGCGGGGGCAGGTCCGGGTAGAACGCGGCGACATGATCGCGGATCACGGGCAGGTTGCCGTAGAGCATTTTGAAGCTTTCGTCGTGTTGGTGCCGCGTCATGGCTGAGTGTGTCCTGCAAGGATGTTGCCTCCTATTCCAGCATATGTTTCCGTCATATGTTCAAAATGGGGCCCAGACTGTGGTAACGGCGCGGGACCTGCCAGCGGACCGTGACCTTCGCTCCCGTCTGGCCTGCCCGGCTCCAGGGCTCTGCGGGTGTGTACTCAACCCGGTGCGCCGCGATGTAAATTTCGGGGCCTGTATACTCCAATACCGAGCGGCTACTTAGGGGGCTCACGCAATACTGGTTACGCATATTAGGGCTTTGCAGACCAACTGCTGTTGCAGTCTCAACCATCAGATGTGTCTGCCCCGGACACCAAGTGTATTGCACCACGAACAAATTATCTTGCTCTGGATATATTAGGTGTCGTATGACCCTGTTCTCGACACATCCGAAGAGCCAGCACTGGCGGGATACAGACAAGCGCCTGCCATCCCGGCCCACAACCTTGTTGGTGCTTCCGAAATCCGTCAGCCCTTGAGGCCCGTGGTGGAAATGCCCTGAATGAAATATTTCTGGGCCACGAAAAACACAATCAGGCAAGGCAACACCATTAGAAACGACATGGCCATGATAGCGTTCCAGTCCACGTCAAACTGGTCACGGAACATGGCGAGGCCCAGAGCCAGCGTAAAGTTGCGGGACCGGTTCAGAAAGATCAGGGGTTCCAGAAAGGCGTTCCACTGGGACATGAAGGTGAAGATCGCAATGGTCGCCAGCACCGGGTGTGAGAGCGGCAACAGAATCCGCCAGAAGATCCCCCACCAGCTGCAGCCATCAATCTTGGCCGCATCATCCAATTCACGCGGCAGCGTCAGGAAGTACTGACGCATCAGGAAAATATAGAAGGCCGTACCACCAAACGAGGGCACCCACAGGGGGTAGTGGGTGTCAATCCAGCCAAAGGACTTGAAGATCAGGAACTGCGGGATCATGAGCACCTGAAAGGGCAGCATCATGGTGCTCAGGGTGATGACGAAGAGCACGTTCTTGCCGGGCCAGCGCAGCCGGGCAAAGGCAAAACCCACCATCGCGCAGCTGGCCATGCGGCCTATCATGCTGAGCACCGTGATCTTGACGGTGTTGTTGAGATAGAGGTTGAAGTCGGTCCGCTGCCAGGTCGAGAAAAAGATGTCCCACTGCGGTGGATTGGGGATCCAGACCGGCGGGGTCTTGAACATCTGGAAGGTCGGCTTGATGGCCGTCGAGAACATCCAGATGAGCGGGAAGAAAAAGACCAGGCTGATGCTCACCAGCAACAGATACAGGATCCCGGTATGCACCACTTTCATGACCCCGGGCCATGTCCAGCGGGCAGGGGTGGATGAGGGTGGCGAAGTAACAGCTTGTGCCATGCTCTCACTCGCCCGCATAGAAGACCCAGCGCTTGGACAGCGCCAGCTGCAGCATCGTGAACGCCATGATCACCACAAACAGGAACCAGGCCATGGCCGCGCCAAAGGCCATCTTGCCCCACCAGAAAGAGATATTGTACAAATACAGGGCATAGAACATGGTGGAATTGTTCGGCCCTCCCTGTCCATCCGTCGCGACATAGGCCAGCGTGAACACCTGGAAGGCGCCGATAATGCCCGTAATGGTGTTGAACAGGATCACGGGCGACAACATGGGAATGGTGACGTAGAAGAACTGGCGCAGGGCGCTGGCTCCATCGATCTTGGACGCATCGTACAGTTCCGTGGGAATGTTCTGCAGCCCGGCCAGGAATATGACCATGGTGGCGCCCCCGGCTCCCGTCAGCGTCATGACGATGAGAGCCGGCTTGGCCCATTCCTCGGACTGGAGCCAGAGGGGTGGCGAGCGGATGCCGATCTGCCGGAGGATGTAGTTCACCAGGCCGATGTTGGGATCCAGAATCCACATCCACAGCAGGGCCACGGCCACCCCGGCCACGATAGAGGGCACAAAGACCATCGTGCGGAACATGGGAATGCCCCGCAGTTTCTGGTTGAGCAGCAGCGCCAGGAGCAGGGAGGTCACCAGTCCCAGCGGCACCCCCAGGGCTACAAAGTACGCCGTGTTGCCAAAGGCCTTGCCGAACACGGGATCGTCCGTGAACATCTCTACATAGTTCCCGAACCCTACCCATTCCAGGGGATAGCCAATCCGAAAATTGGTCAGGCTGAGCACGAAGGAATAGATGAACGGATAGAAGTTGAAGAGCAGGAGCCCCAGGACCCAGGGCAGGGCAAACAGCCAGCCGGCCAGGGACTCCCGGCGCCGGGAAGGACTGTCAAAGTGCGCTTTCAGCATTGGCGGGGCCTATTGACTCAGCGGCGAATACGCAAGGTGTATCCGCAAGGCCGGAACAGAAGAGACACCCGCGGGTGTCTCTTCTGCCGGTACAGCGAATCAGGTCGATACGTTACGGAATCTTGTAGGGCGGTGCGTTGTCCAGACCTTCCTGCCAGACCTCGGCACATTTCTGGAGCGCTTCCTCTACGGACAGGGCACCCAGCGCCGCCTGTTCAAAGTAATTGCCGCCTTCCTGGCGCAGCTCGAAATACCCGGGCGGGTTGATCACGTCATATCCGTGCGGTGCCCCCATTTCGAGGTAAATGCCCACGTACGGGGATTCCTGCACGAAGGGCGTATCCAGAGCGGACCTGCGCACCGGAATATAGCCGCCCCATTCGCTGTAGTGCACGTTGTGTTCCGTGTTGGAGAACACATGGGCCCATTCCACAGAGGCACCCACATCCGACGAAGTAGGTGAAACCGAGAGGAAATTCCGCCAGGAGATGGAATTCTTGCGTCCCGTGCCGTCCTGGGCTTCCAGCGGGAAGGCAAAGCCGAGATCCTCAAAGGCATCCGGGTTGTACCGCAGAACGTCGCGGGGATTGGAGCCATGGCCCCGGGCGTGCATGGCGATGTTCTTGTTGGCGAAGTGGGGAATGGGGGCTTCGTCGGGCAACCGGGCCACACCTTCCGGGTACACGGTCTGGAACAGTTCCACGATCCAGGCCAGGGACGCTACACCCAGTTCGTTGTTGAACCGGACTTCGGTGTAGTCCTGATCAGCCATTTCGCCCCCCAGGCGCTGCAGCTGCACCTCGAACTCCTGGAAAAAGCCGCGCCAGTTGCTCGGTGCCCAGCCACCCAACTGAATAGTCCGTCCCTCTTCCACCTTTTGCAGGGCCGCAGCGTAATTCAGGTATTCCACTTCGGTCGTGGGCGGACTGTCCGGATCCAGGTCGGCGCCGGCCAGCAGGCTCTTCCAATAGAGGGTCAGGGAGGGGTGACTGAAAATGGGTATACCCCAGGTATAACCGGCAATTTGGGTGCCCTTGATATTGGCGGCGAAGTAGTCGTCCAGATCGTCCCATTCGCTGATGTAGTCGTCGATGGGCGTGCCCTCGCCACTGGTCGCCACACGGCCCGCAGCCTGGGTTCCGGCCTCATGAATATCCGGCAGTGAGTCACCCACAATGGAGGTGGACAATTTCTGCCGATAGCCGTCATAGGGCACATGCTCGGGCAACAGATCGAACCCGGGCATGTTGTCGCGGAATTCCGGCGTGACAGAATCGTTGATGTAGTCGATCAGTTCCGGATTCAGGCTGAACATCCACAGGGTCAGTTCCACCGTTTCCTGGGGCGGAGCGGCCTCGGGCTCTGACGACGTTGTGGATGTACCTGGCATGGGAGGAGGAGCGCATGCCGCCAGCAAGGCACCTATAGCTGAAGCAGAGGAAACCTGCAGGAACCGGCGGCGGGATATACGATTCATGTTCATTGCGAAATTCTCCTGATGTTGCATGAAGGTGCAGCACACCGGCCCACGTACACCTGATACAGGTGCGGGCCGAGGCAAATGAATCATATTGCTGTCCCGATAATCTGTCAAGCGCCATTAAAGACCGTGTCGCTGCAGGCGGCAGCGGCAAGGGGCATCATGCAGTCCCGGTCATGGTAACAGGCAATGCCATGCAGGGCTGCGGAAGCTTGATGGTGCACCTTATCCATCCCGGAAGCGGGCGTGCCGCGTTCCCGGCTCTCCTGCCCGGTTGCCGTCATGCTGGTACGATGATGCCTGTATGTCCAATCAGGGCACCGGATGACACACCGGTCCCACAACCTCCGGGACAAAAGCTCGTTGCGTTCATCAGGGCCCAAGCCAGCTACACCATTGTGGACACGCGAACTTTATCCTGCATACTACCGACAAGACAGGATGCATCAGCCAGACTTGCGCTACAGGCACCCAGGCCTGCAGCTGGCGGGATCCGGATTGTCCGGCCCCAGACCAAAATCCATCCAACCGTAGATCGTTCAGTGCTGTCATAGCCATACATCCAGGGAGAACGCCATGCCTGCCAAACCCAACCTGCTGTTCATCATGGATGACCAGCACCGTTACGACTTTCTGGGCGTCGAACAGGCCCTCATTCCCACACCCCATCTGGATACCCTGGCCCGGGACGGCACACGGTTTTCCCATTGCTGTGTCAACGCACCCGTCTGTGCCCCTTCGCGCATCTCGCTGGCTACCGGGCTGCATCCCTGGCGTCTGGGCTGTCTGGACAACCATTGCTATTTGCCCAGGCATATCCCCACCTACTATCAGCGTTTGCGGGATCACGGGTACCAGGTAGCCTCAGCGGGCAAGCTGGATCTGGCCAAGCCCTCACCCTTCAACGGCCGCACCGGCAGACTGCCCCGGAATTTCCAGTGGGGTTTCACCGATCCCATGGAAATCGAAGGCAAAATGCATGCCGGACGCGCGGACGCGCCTGTCGGACCTTATGGTTGCTATCTTGAAACCCGGGATCTGTATGCCCGTTTCCGGGATGACTATGCACGGCGCAGCCAGGCGGGCTGGATCAAGGGTGTATCACATGATTCGGTATTGCCTGAAGAAGCCCATTCAGACAGCTGGATCGGCCAGCAGGCCCTGGCCTGGCTGGAGAACGTTTCGTCTGAAGCGCCCTGGCATCTCTTCGTGTCCTTCGTAGGGCCCCATGATCCCTTCGATCCCCCCACCTCTTGGGCGGAACGGTTGCGTACAGCACCCATGCCCGCGGCGATCCGGAGTGCCCCTGAGAGCAAGCCCGCCTGGGTCCAGCAACGCCAGCTGGGCATGACCGCGGCCGAGATCGAACAAACCCGCCGCCAATATACGGCCAACATTGGCCTGATTGATCATTGGGTCGGCCAGATGCGTGCCATGCTGGCAGCCCGGGGCATGGCAGACAACACATACATCGTGTTTGCGTCGGATCATGGCGAGATGCTGGGCGATCACCAGCTCTACACCAAGAGCGTGGCCTATGAAGGAGCCCTGCGCGTACCGCTCATTCTCGCCGGCCCCGATATCCCCGCCGGCGGCCTGAATCACTCGCTGGTGGAGTTGGCTGACATCAATCCCACCCTCTGTGAAATGGCCGGAATACCCTATACGGACAGTGAACTCGAGACCCTGGACGCCCGCTCGGTATTGCCGGGTGTGCGGGACACCTCCCGTACGCATCGCACCAATGCCCTGGCCCAGCTACGTCATTTCGCAGCCTTGCGGACGGAAACCCACAAGCTGATCCACAACTACAACAGCCAGACGGAACTTTACGATCTGGTCCAGGATCCGGGCGAGTGCTGCAACATTGCTGCGGACCAGCCACAGCTGGTGTCCGACTTGCGTGCACAGATGCAGGCCCGCTGTGTGGAAGGTACCTGGCACCGCTGGTAACGCTGCCGGCCCACAGGCATAAAAAAAAGAGCCCGCCCGGACAAGTTCCGGGCGGGCTCTGGGGTTATGTTGTGTCAGGCCGGCTGTACCGTAACCTGGTCGGTGGCTGTACGACCTTCCTCTATGACCAGGGCAATGCCGCCATGGGTCAGATTGGCGTGGTCATTGGCCGCCTGCAGGATTTCTATGCCATCCACCTGACAGCTGAGGCCATTCACGGTGTTGACAACCGTCAGCTCATACTGACGGCCCAGGGTCAGTGGGAAATCGGCTGCAGCCAGAACCTCCTCCTCACCATCAAAGGTCCGAATCAGCCGGGCCTGGCCATCCTGGCACAGCAGGAAAGCCACGTACCGGGTCATGCCCTGTACGTTGACCCCCACGCCGGCGGCCTTGACCATGTGCGGTGTCACGTCAGCGGTCACTTTGTAGTCATGCCACTCACGGGTGCCCGTGAGCAGCAGACCCCGGCCTTCATTGTGAATGACGCGGAACGTTTCCGGATAGAACCGTTCATAGTGATCCACCCCGTTGACCCAGGCATATTTCCACATAATGCCGGATTGCTGGAAGCGGTTCCGGCGGGTGAACACGTCCGGGGTCTTCATCGTGAAGTCCGGGCAGCCCTCCCAGGTCAGGTAATCCAGAAAGGCATAGCCGCTCATATGCTGCTCCGCACACAGTTCCATACCGACCTTGGCGATGGGGTTGCCCCCGGTATCCGGTACCCGCCACGAGAAGGTGTGGGCAGAGCCGGGTGCCATGACCTGGACTTCACTGCGCAGGATTTCCAGTTCGTCATCCTTGCCATATACCTTGACGAACAGATTGGCGATCAGGTCGGCCGGGTTGTGGGGGCACGCTTCCAGGCGGGCCCGCAGGGTTTGGCCCGGATAGAGGGTAGGTGCTGCGAGCAGACCATACCCCCGGCGGGCGAAGTATTCATAGGTGTCCTTGTCCGGCACGAAGGTGGCGGTTTCGATACGGGAGTACTTGCCCATCGCCATGCCGCGAAAACGGATCGCCAGGCTGCGTGATCCGGATTCACTGTGCCCTTCAATGTTGCGCAAGGTAGTCACCCCGCTCGTATCGCGATGGGGATCTTCCTGGAAACCCTGCAGAGAGCCGGGGAACGAGAAATGGTACCGGGCTCCATCCTTGTAGACAGGGGGTGCGGCTCCCGCCATCCGTGCGCCCACCGCGGCCAGCTTGACCGCCTCCGTAACGGCATCGGTGATGGCACTGCCGCCCTCGGCCGTCGGCAGATACATGCGATCGGCCACCGGCTCGCGCCAGTCCGGGCCACTGTTGTCGATGCCCGCCAGGCCATTCTTGATGCCCAGAAGGCAACCGACATTGCCCGAGTTGCAGTCCGTATCCCAGCCGCAGGTGTTGACGATCATGAGACTCTTCTGGAAATCGTCGTCGCCATAGAGCAGGGAATGGATGATCAGGGCGTGATTGGGCACCATATGGCAGTTGCCGCCATAGTTGTCGTACCCGTACTTGGCCGCGATTTTCTCGCGAGTCTTGCGCCAGTCCGGCTCACCGGCATGCCACTCCCGCAATTCGTCGATCATGCGGTAAATGAGAGAATCCCGGGGAATGAAACCCACCCCGGTATCGATCAGCGCCCCGATGTCGTTTTCCACAAACGCCTGGGCTTCCATGGCGGCGACTACGACCGCCCCCCACACCGCTTCACCGTCATGCGAGACCCGGGCGGCTTCCGCCGCCAGCCGGGCGGCCTGTTCCGGATCGCCCGGGGAAATGAGAGCCCAGCCATCAATGAAAATCTGGGAGCCGATCTGTTCTGCCACCACCTGGCCGTTGGTGGCGATGGATCCGCTGTCGGGACCGTCAAGGCCATGCTTGAGCCGCAGGTAGGCCGTGTGTTCGGTCGAGTTGCCCAGCCCGCCCCACCACAGGACGGTACGTTCCTCGATCAGGTAGTTCAGCCAGGTACGTCCGATTTCCCGGGCCGACAGATCCTGTCGGCAATGGTAGTCTTCCATCGCCCGCACGAAGGTGAAGGTGCCGGAGATGTCGTCATCCGTCACCACCAGGGGTACGTCGAGCATGTCATGGACGTAGTAGTTGATTTCACCCAGGTGCTCCATGATCAACTCATAGGGCCACCCTTCAAAGGGCCGTCCCAGATAGACCCCGATGATCTTGCCCAGAACACCCGCGTATACGCGTTCCGCATAATCGGCTGGCAAAGCGGTCATAGCACTTTCCTCCTCTCCCGTCGGGAAGTGAACCTACAAGGCAGTAGACAAAAAGTGGGGCAATCGGTCCTGCATGCGGCGCGCCTGCCCCAGATAATCCTCTGTGATCTTCTGAATTACGGGCATAATCTCGGCGGCCAGCAGATCCAGATCCATGCGGTTCGCAGCCTTCACCTGCTGGACCCAGTGGTCCGGCAGCGCGTCGATGCCGTGCAGGCTGCCGGCAATGGCACCGGCCATGCCCGCAGTGGAGTCGCAGTCCCGTCCATAATTGGCCGCAGCAATCACGGCCGCTGTAAAGTCCCCTTGGCAGACCAGCAGAATAGCCAGCGCGATCGGTAATTCCTCGATACAGTGGGTGCGACTGGGTGTCCAGTCATCGGTGCGGTTCCCGCGATCCCGGAAATCGTCCGGCGCCGTATCGAAAGGCTGAATGGTGTCCCGCAACCGGGGCAACGCCACACGCCAGTCCGCATGGGCCAGAGCCACCGGGCGCAGGGCGGCCAGGGCCTGCCGGGTCCCTTCATGGGCCCGGGACAGCGTAGCGTCATAGATCTGCAGGATGGTTTGGGGGCCCGAGATGGCCGCAGCGACCGCGAAGGCCATCAGCCCCGCGGCTTCCAGGCCGAAACTCACCTGGTGCGCGCTGAAGATGTCAATCGCGTCACGGTAGGCCATGTCCGGATTGAAGGCATTCACGAGACCGACAGGGGCTGCATACATGCAAGCGCCACAATTGACCATGTTGCCGACACCGCCCGTGCGGGGATCTGCGTTGGCCAGGCCGTGGCGGTGATAGAGCCATTTTTCAGGATGGAACAGGCGATCCACCAGGGGGGCTTCCCGTCCGTACTCGGAAATCCAGCGGTCTACGGCCAGGCGTCCGGGGATCTCGCGCGCGAAGTCGAACACGTCAATGCGATCCCCCGCATCCCGGTAGATCTCGCAGAGGACCCGCACCATATGCGTGTCATCCGTATGCCGGCCGTCCCCCTTGCCGATGGCGGACGGGCCATCCCAAGGTTCCACGAAGTCCAGGACCTCGCCATATCGTTCCTGTATGGCCTCCGGTGTCTGGCCTTCGGTGGGACCGCCCAGGGCATCGCCGATGGCACCGCCATACAGGCACCCCAGAACTTTCCGGTACAGCAGGGAATCTGTCCCGTACCCAGACATTGTCTTCTCCTCTGTATGTATGCAGTATCAGCCTTTCAGGCCACCCTGGCTCAAGCCGGCGATGAACCGGCGCTGCAAGCCAAGAAACAGAATCAGGACCGGAGCGATCATCATGACGGCCGCGGCACTCGTCAGTGTCCAGTCACGGCCAAACCGTGAGGTGAAGTTATAATAGCTGAGCGCGACCGGAAACAGTTTCGGATCGCTGGTGAAAATCAGGGCGGTCTGGAATTCGTTCCAGACGCCCAGTCCCACCACCAAGCCTACCGTCAGAAAGCCGGGCCACACCAGGGGCAATATCACGCGCACGAACACACTGACTTCATTGGCTCCGTCGACCCGGGCGGCATCCTCGAAATCCCGGGGAATCTGGACCATGAAGGCACGCAGCAGGAAGGTAGCGAACGGTGCGTTGAAGGCAACGTACAGCAGGGCCAGGCCATAGAGTGTGTTCCGGAGATTCAACTGCGACCACATGTAGAACAAGGGCACCAGAAACAGCCACAGGGGCAGGGTAGATCCCACCAGCATGTACAGCATGAAGCCATTCTGGCCGGGCGGATTCAGCCGGGCCAGGCTGTACGCCGCCAAACCGGCCAGCACCAGTTCGGCGAGGACGGTGGTGACGACCAGGAACACGCTGTTCCCTACAGTGGTCGCGAAGTTGCCAACCTGCCAGGCATCCAGAAAATTGGCAAGCCGGATCGTCCGGGGTATGCCCAGTGGATTGACCACCAGCTCCTGGGTCGTCTTCAGGGAATTGAAGGACAGGACGATCAGGGGCCCAATCGTAAAGAGGACCAGCAGGATCAGGATCAGGTAGTTCGGGAAGAGACTGGCTTCCCGGCGCTGGCGGAACATCAGATTTCCCATCCTCGCTTGCGCAACAGGGCAAACATGCCGATGATGGCACCGGCAAACAGGCTCATGGTCAGCCCAATCGCGGAGGCGTAACCGGCCTCAAAGCGATTGAACACTTGCTTGTACAGATAGGAGCCCAGCACTTCCGAGGAATTGGCGGGGCCGCCCTGGGTCATGATCCACACGTAGTCGAAAACCAGGAAGGACCAGATGGCCACCAGCATCATCATGAAAGCCAGCGTGGGCAGAATGCCCGGAATCGTTACGTGCAGGAATTCGTTGACGCGGTTGGCCCCGTCGATCTTGGCGGCGTCGTAGAGATCCTGGGAGATGCCCTGCATCGCGGTCAGGAACAGCACCATAAGGAAGCCCCAGAAGTGCCAGTTGTCCACGAAGGCAATGGAGAGCAGGGACGTGTCCGTACGCCCCAGAAAAGCGATGTCCAGGCCCTTGATCCCTCTTTCCGCCAGCTGGGCGCCAATTCCCATCCGTGGACTGAGCAGGTTCATCCAGATGTTGGCGTTGATGACGCTGGGCAGAACGTAGGGAATGAACAGGATGGTACGGAAAATCATGCTGCCCCGTTTGACGGGGGCCAGGATCTGGGCTGCGGTCAGCGCTATGATGAAGGGCACTGTCAGAAAGAACAGCAGCCATTTCAGATTATTGAACAGGGCCGCCCGATAGGATGTGTCTTCCCGAATCAGGGTGCGAAAATTTTCCAGGCCCACGAATTCGGCCGCCCCAATCCCGGACCAGTCCGTCAGGGCATAGTACAGGGCCTGCAGGGACGGTACGATGACCACGACGAAGTGCAGCGACAGGATCGGCAGAATAAAGAGCCAGGGCACCACCTTCCGGCGAAACAGACGCTTGCGGCTCGCAGTGCGGGGAACGGCGGAAATCTGGGGCTGGGATTGTGTCAATTCCCGGGACAGAGCCATAAGGGATCACCGATGTCTTGGCAAAGACCGTCATGCAGGTATCAGGTTGCAGCCAGCCTGTACAGTACAGGCTGGCTGCAACCTGAAGTCAGTCAATAAAAGCAGACCAGGGACTACTGGCGATCCGGAATGGGCGGGATGGCGCCCGCCGCCAGTTCTTCCTGGAACAACGCGTCCAGGCCCTCGAGATACTCTTCGGCCGTAATGTCACCGGACCAGACGCGTTCGATTTCCTCATAGATGTAGACATCGCTCTTGGGCGGCCAGAAAGTCCAGGTGGTATAGCCATAGCCACCGGAATCGGAAGCCGCTGCCAAATCGATGAAGATACCCGCAATCCGGGGATCGACGCCTTCCATGGCATCGTCGGTCAGACGCACGGGAGCCGGCGCTTTACCGCAGTTCTTGAGCAGCCGGGCCTGTACTTCAGGCGAGAAGTTGTAGGAAAGGAATTCGGCGACGGCTTCCGGATTGGCTGCATTGCGATTGATGGACGAAGTGTTGCCCATGCCAATCGTGTAGATGGACTCACCGGTTTGGGAGGGCACAGGCACCCAATCCCATTCGTTGCCACCATTCTCTTCCGTGAAGTAGTTGGGATCCAGATTCGAGGCTACCCAGGTTCCTTCAATGTTCATGGCCGCCTCACCGCTGCCTAGCAGGCCACGGATTTCGTCAAAGGTAGAGGTGTAGTAGAACTCCAAACCACCACCGAACCAGCCTTTCTGCTGGGCCTCGTCCAGCAGTTCAATGGCGGTGACGAAGTCGGGATGAGTCCACGGAATCTGGCCGGTCAAGGCTTCATAGACCCGATCCGGGCCCGCGACATGATTGAAGTACTCCCCGACATGCCATTCGTTGGCGGGTCGCCATTCGGCATTGGCATGGGCGAAGGGAATGATGTCGGCTGCCTGAATCACGGCTGCCAATTCATACATTTCGGCGACGGTGGAGGGTGGTGTCCAACCTTTCTCTTCAAAGAGTGTCTTGTTGTAATACAGAACCAGGGTTTCCAGTTCGTCGGCCAGGGAGTAGATGGTGCCATCCACTTCACCCAGACTCAGGGCCCAGTCCACGAACAGGTCATCCCAGCCTTCCGAGCTGACATAGTCATCCAGCGGCAGAAGCTGCCCCGCCTGCGCCAATTCAAAGACAAAGGAGGGACCCGGTGTCCGCACTACGTCCGGACCTTCGCCTGCCGCCAGTGCGGTACGCGTGGCATTCCAGGCTTCGGGTTGGGCTACCGCATCAATGAAAATGGTTTCGCTCTCTTCGTTGAAGACATCGATCACGTTTTCCTGATAGCAAGTGGCCCCTTCACCCCCGGAGGGCGGGTTGTACCAGTAGGACACCGTGATCTTCTCAGCCCCCATGTCATCGGCGCCCCCGGCGGGCATGCCGGGCACGGCACAGGCTGAAACCAGGATCGAGATCAACAGCAAGACGGTAATAAAGAGATATCGGCGCATAGTTCCTCCCTTCCAGTAACTGAACAACAGCAAGACACGAAAATTCTTCGTCAACATCAGTATTCAGGCATGCACAAAGCTCTGGCACCCGGGGTACCAGGGACGATGCAGATGCAAAAATACAGATGCAAAATGAGAAATCGCAAGAGGGCAATTGCTTCAACCATCCTAGCATTTGTCCTCCGGGACACCAATTTTTTGTGCATCGGGATCGCAAACGTCAGGTCCCGGGTTCAGCAGTGTTTTATTTTTCGGGACCTATATATCCAGGCACCGCGGCCTTGCCCGTGCGTAAGGGTAAAGCGTAGTCAGGCTGGCTTGAGGACGGATGCCCGCGCGGGATGCCGTGCCTGGTACGGCT
This sequence comes from Caldilineaceae bacterium, assembly GCA_965200385.1. GTDB lineage: Bacteria > Chloroflexota > Anaerolineae > Caldilineales > Caldilineaceae > Bin34. The sequence goes on along the minus strand of OZ241342.1, from coordinate 682,790 downwards.
GGTGCCACGCCCCGTCTGGCCCTGGCTGAAGCCCAGGTGTACATGACGGTCCTTCACCGAGGGTGACCGGGATGCCGGGTGGTGAGTCCCGGTCCAAGAGCTGGAACGCCTTGGCCCGTACTTGTCCGGTCCTGTGTGTTGGGTCTTGCCCCTGCCAAGTGAGGATAGGAACCAGGTTCACACACTGGTCAGAGCCGCGTACGGCAAGCGTAGACCGGCCTGTGCTGGACCCTACAGGCCATGCTATGCCATGTGCCAAACGCTCTTGGGTTGTGCCGGCCCACGAACTTCTGCCCATAGTGGTGCCGGTGTTTCCTGGACATGAAGTGATGCCCGTCCATGTAGCCCCGCTTGCGCAGGCCTCAGCAGGATTCGATGCCGTGGGTGTGGACTTCACCACACATACTCTTTGGCCCGGTGGTTCACAGACCAGTAGGGATTCACCAAGTCCTGGCAGGGTCATCAGGCGCCCGTATACACCGGTACGTCCGGTGTTACCCGGCGGTGAAGGCCAGTATGCAGGGTTACCCGGTCTGCTTGCGCTATCACCTGGACCGCCACCGGGTTGCAAGCCCGGTCTCTCAGTTCCAGGGCCAGGATCTGCAGTGTAGGTCCTGTGCTTGCAGCTCATGCTGGCAGCAGGCGTGGCGGTGGTTGCGAGCCTTGTCCCCCACGAACATCTCACTGCCTGCCACTGGCCTGATCGGCGGCGGTCCCGCATGTCCATAGGCAATGATCCTGGCACCAGGCAGACTGCCAGGTGATGCCCAGGTAGCTTGCCCGCTGGGTGGCCAGAAACCCCTTGGGATAGCAGGTAGAAACAGGGCGATGCCCCAGATCCGGTAAACCGGCCGGGAGCCCTGCATGACGGAATTGGTTTTGGCACAGAACCGCTTGTGGCAGCCCCAGCAGTACAGAGGCATGGTGGGATGCACACAGCGCCGGGCTTCAAGACTGTTGCCGTATGCATAGCGGAGGGCCGCCTGGCCAGCGCATTTGCAGGAACCAGGCTTCAGCCGAGGGGTCGTCCGGGAAACGCACCAAGAGTTCAGCCAGCGCAAGATCCCTGTCCCCAATCGTCAGCCTTGCTGTTGCCGATACCTTGTTTTACCCTTGGACAGTGCAGTGTGCAGTTGCGCGGCACTTGGACATGTAGGCTCCAAACCGATTCGCTGCCCGGATGTTTCTTCTCTGCCCTATTGGGATACAAGGCTCTGTTGGTCCCACGGGCATGGTTGAGAACAGTGCACGGGAACATCCCCTTAAAACATCAGGAGCAATCTATGCAAGCGGTCCGGGAGAGGTTGTCGATTCTGCTGATGGTCATGCTGCTCCTTGCCAGCCTGTCCCCTGCAACCCCGGTATCCGCAGGCGGTTACCTGACCCCCTGCACAGACAGTAGTGACCTGCGGTACATCGTCACCATCACCAACGTGTCAGGCACCAGCGACACACCTACGTCCTTCGCACCAGGCATTTGGATTTTGCACACGCAGCCCGGTTCCCTGTTCCATGTTGGCATGGCAGCCGGCCAGCTGGGTCTGGAAAGTCTGGCCGAAGACGGGCACCCCGGGATGCTGGCCCAGGCCATGGCGGCCATGGGTTTGCCCCATGGCGTATTCCAGACACCCGTGGGCAGTACAGAGCCAAGCCCCCTGTTGCCCGGCCACAGCTATTCCTTTGCGGTGCGCAGCAGGGCACCGGAGCCTGTCCAGCTTTCATTTGCCTTCATGTTTCTGCAGTCCAACGACTGGTTCATTGGCACGGATACCAGCGGCCTCAATCTGCAAAACGTCTTTGGTGGACCCATCGCCGATACAGATGTAACTGATCAGCTGTATCTGTATGATGCCGGCACCGAAGCCGATGAACCGGTGGGGGCTGGCCCCCATCAGGCTCCCCGCCAGCCAGCCCCCAACACTGGTCCGGCGGATCCCGACCATCGGGTACGCATCATAGAGACCCTACAGGTTGCGGACCTGGTGCAAGTGACCATAGCCCGGGATTTGCCCACGGTCTTCGACGTCACCCTCCGCAACATTTCGGATCGGTCGGCCTATCCCACGCCATTTGCACCGGGCGTGTTCGCAGCCCACACCGATCCGGACGTGTTCTACCTGGAAGGCCATCCCCGCCTGTTTGTCGAGGGACAACCCCGCCTGATCAATGGCCTGGAAGCACTGGCTGAAGACGGTGATCCAGGCCAGGTGCATGCCTACATCGGTACCGGCGGGTTCATGTCAGACACCATGATGGCGTCAGGCCACTATGGCATATTCCCTACTCCGGTGGGGGCTGCGGGCCCAGGTCCTCTGTTGCCAGGAGCAGTCTATACCTTTACCGTAACCACGAACAGGAACGCTCCCCATTTATCATTTGCTCTCATGTTTCTCCAGTCCAATGACTGGTTTGTAGCACCCCGGTCACAGGGCTTCAACCTGTTTCAGGCGGACGGTGCACCGCTGTCCGGCACCATTCCCGTTTATTTGTACGATGCCGGTACGGAAGCAGACGAGCCCATTGGAGCAGGCATGAACCAGGCTCCCCGCCAGCCGAATCCCGATACTGGTCCGGCGGACGCAGACAACACGGTGCGCCGGGTAGCCATGATTGACGCCAGTGAACTGCTGGAAGTGACCATTACACCACGCGCGGTGCAAGCTTTCCGGATATCCATCGCCAACGTATCTGCTCGTGATCCCATAGCTCCGGGTATCGTTGCCAGTCACGGCGCCTGTGACGGGGTGTTCACTGCGGGGGCCCCGGATCGTGGCCTGGGCCTGGAGGCCTTGGCCGAAGACGGCAATCCCGCTGCCCTGGCCCAGGCTATCCACGATCAGGGTCTGCCCGTCCGGATCGTAGACCGGACGACTGCAGCTGACCATCCTGGTCCCCTGCTGCCTGGCACTGCCTACGAAACGACCATTGTGGTACATCCGGCCGAGCCCAATCTGTCTCTGGCATTCATGTATCTGTCATCCAATGACCTGTTTGTGGGTTCACCAGCTGGTGGCATCAATCTGTGGGATGTCCAAGGTCGGCCCAGAACCGGTGACATCACGGGCTATCTGAGCTTGTGGGATGCAGGTACCGAGGAGAATCAGATGCCGGGTACGGGTTCCTGGCAGCCCCTTGGACAGGGCGATCCCAACAGCGGACCCGATGATCCGTATCCATTCGTGCGTCACGTAGCAGACGGTTACACGTATCCCTCTATTCAACAACTGGTACGTGTCATTATCACTCCGCTGGACAATGTGAGCATGTCTGAATGATGCCCTTGGCACCAGGCTGTGTTCAAGGCTGTGCTGCGTGCCCCGAAGCCTGCTTGACACTGTGCGCAAAGTCATCCGTATCACCCTTGAAGTCATCCTCGGGATTGTCTATACAGGGGCGCAGTGGCGGCATTTGCCGGCCGCATAGAGCAAGCAGGACATTCATGCAGGCATTTTTCTTCACCAGCGGCCAAGGATTTCATTGTGCGCCTGCCGACAAGCCCCGGCCAAGCGATACATGTTGATGTGCTTGCGTAGTGAACCCGGATGTGCCCAGAAAACTATGTCTCTGTAGGTAGTAACCATGTGGAGTCCCGTATTTCACCCATAACGCGATCATACCTTTTGCCAAGCCCGCTACACTACAACCTGCCCGGTGTGAGTTCGTATATAATCTCCTATTGCATGTATCTACCCTCCGGGCCAGGGCTTTGGGAACTTCTCATCCCGTATTGAAGCCAACAGGCAGAACACGCGGCGGACACATCTGGAGCAGATCACGATCAAGGGGCAACTTCTTGGATTTCCATTCGATTTATCGCCATGGCTTTCTGCGTGTGGCTGTCTGCATTCCCCGCGTACGCATTGCCGATCCGGCGTTCAACGCCCTGCAAACCATTGAAGCCCTGGAGACCTGTCAGGCCCGTGGCACCGCACTTGCCTTGTTCCCCGAGCTGAATCTGTCCGGGTACAGCATTGACGATCTGCTGCACCAGCAAGCACTTTTGGCTGGCGTCCTGCAAGCCCTGGAGACCGTGCTGGCAGCCTCGCAAACCCTATCCCTGGTGGGTATTGTGGGTGCTCCCCTGCTCTTTCAGGGCCAGTTGTTCAACTGTGCGGTTGTGTTTCACCGGGGCCGGATCCTGGGCATCCTGCCCAAGACCTATCTGCCCAATTACCGGGAGTTTTACGAGAAACGGCATTTCGTATCGGCCACCGACACTGCGCTGGAGGAGGTAGTGCTGTGCAACCAGCAAGTGCCCTTTGGCACCGACCTGCTGTTTCAGGCGGCAGACGCACCACACTTCCGGTTCCACGCCGAAATCTGCGAGGATCTGTGGACGCCGATCCCCCCCAGCACGTTCGCGGCCCTGGCCGGGGCCACCCTGTTGACCAATCTGTCGGCCAGCAACGTTACGGTCGGCAAGGAGGAATACCGCAACCTGCTTTGCTCCGCACACTCCGGCAAATGTGTGGCGGCCTACCTTTATTCGGCCGCCGGTTTTGGCGAGTCGACTACGGATCTGGCTTGGGACGGCCATGCTCTCATCTATGAAAACGGCAGGTTGCTGGCAGAATCCCAACGGTTTCAGCTGGAGAGTCACATTACCTGGGCCGACGTGGATTGCCAGCAGCTGGAACAGGATCGCATGCGGCTGACCAGCTTCGGTGACAGCATTGGCGTGTATGCCGATCAGGTCGCGCGCATGCGCACCATCGCCTTTGCCTGGACACCGCCCCCCGGGGTGACCCGTCTGCTGCGCCGCGTAGAGCGCTTTCCCTATGTTCCCAGCAGCCGTACGCAACGCGACAAGCGGGCGGCCGAAGTCTACGATATCCAGGTTGCGGGACTGGCCCAGCGCCTGCAGGCCACAGGCATTCAGAAGATTGTCATTGGTATCTCGGGCGGGCTCGATTCAACCCAGTCCCTTATCGTGGCCGCACACACCATGGACCTGTTGTCCCTGCCGCGCGCCGCGATCCTGGCCTATGCCCTGCCTGGCTTCGCCACCAGCACTCGCACCCTGCGCAACGCCCATGCCCTGATGGACACCCTGCAGGTGACGAAGCGGGAAATTGACATTCGCCCCAGTGCCATGCAGATGTTCCGGGACATCGAACATCCCTTTGCGGACGAGGAAGCCACCTACGACATCGCCTTTGAAAACGTGCAGGCGGGCCAGCGTACTTCGCTCCTCTTCCGTTTGGCCAACCACCACAATGCCCTGGTGCTGGGCACTGGGGATCTGAGCGAACTGGCTCTGGGCTGGACCACCTATGGCGTCGGGGACCAGATGAGTCACTACAATGTGAACGCCTCTGTCCCCAAAACCCTGATACAGCATCTGATCCGCTGGTCCATCCATACGGAACAGTTTGACGTTGCTACACGTGAGGTGCTGCAGTACATTCTGGACACCGAAATTTCACCGGAACTGATTCCCGACGCCAGTGGCGCCAGCGGACAGCCTGCCCAGCGTACCGAGGACACCATCGGTCCCTATGAACTGCAGGACTTCCACTTGTACTATCTCTCGCGCTTTGGGCATGTCCCGTCCAAGGTAGCGTTTCTGGCCTGCCATGCCTGGGGAGACCGGACGCGGGGCGACTGGCCCGATTTCATTGCCGCTGACAAGCGCAACCAGTATTCCCGGGCCGAGATCAAGCACTGGCTCCGGGTCTTCCTGCACCGCTTTTTCCAGACCTCCCAGTTCAAGCGCACGGCCGTACCCAACAGCCCCAAAGTGGGTTCCGGGGGATCCCTGTCGCCCCGCGGCGACTGGCGTGCGCCCAGCGATACGTCTGCCCGTGTATGGCTGGCGGAACTGGCACAAAACGTACCCGACTGAATCACCACGACTGCCGGAGGCAATACACACCGTGTCTGCCCCAGGCAAATCCATCCGGGCCGGGTCACGGTAACGGGTACCACTGCATGGCTGTGTCAAGGGCAGTGGCACATACGCGTCCCGGATCCGGGCTCCAAGAAAGGGAATTGTATAGCTGTGTGCACCGACTGCCGGTCAGCGTTGTACCTTGTGCACGTTCCTGGTGTACCACCAGTCCCTTTTTGGCCCGGCCTGCAACACCACGTCCGCAATCACTTCCGGCACCGCATCAATCAGGGCCGGCATACTGAACAGAGCCGTGGGCCGAGTCGCCAGGCATCCATGTACATCTGTACATCCGGTGCCACCCGGTGGTGAGGCAAGCATGCAGGGTCACCCGGTCCCCGTGTGTGTTGTCACCTGTGCAGCCACCTGGTTGCCAGCTCCGTCTTTCAGATTCAGGACCAAGGTCTGCACCGGAATTCAGGACAGAGAGGACAGCGACAAAGGAATTGATTCCCTTGTTGTCCATGTGCGCCTTCCTTAAAATTGCCGGGTATTTGAAATTGATGGCTGGGAGAGACGTTTTATGGCGAAGCGGCCTTACGGGCTTCTGTGTACGGCAGGTACCAGCCGGCAAGGCAATTTGCAGAGGTGGCACAAAAATGACGAAGGACGACAGGGAGACAGCGAATTGCACTGCTGAGGACTGGCATACAGCAGTTCAGTATAGCGGAAAGGGAAAACCGGTGGATGTCGCCCGTCACTTCTATAATAAGTGGATGGGGCACTCGTGCCTCCGGCTGGTGACATCCTAATAGATCCAGATCTATTTAGATCTACTGTGACGCGTGTCCTATTCATCGTACGGGAGCTTCATCATGGCTTGGTTTGAGATGCTCATGGGATATCGGATGGGCTTGGTAGAGGGAATGTTTCTCATACAAATTGATATGTTACAAAGTTTGCATGGTATTGACGATGATATATGGTTTCAGCGTATGCAAGAACATTTCAGCTGATACAAAGAAAATGCCCTGCGCTTGCCGCCTGCAGTTTGGCAATCATGGCAAGATGTGATTGATATGTGGAATACAACTCTGCAAGAGACACGGTGAAATTAACAACAGATTGAAAAAGCAAAGCCCCTGGAGTTTTCCAGGGGCTTTGTTTGGGGACTATATACGGTTTCACACCGGGCAGTGCAGACAGTGGCGGGCAGGCTACAATAGGGCATGAGCAGTGAAGTGACCATGACCCATCGGGGCATTACCTTGCGGGCGCATCCGGGTAGCAGGGCCAAGCATGACCAAATGCTGCGGACCGCCGGGACTGGCCGGCGTGTATGGAATGAAACCCTGGCAATCTGCAAACAGCAGTACCAAGACTATAAGGACGGCAAGGCTGACAAGCCATCCGTCACGTTCGTATCCCTGTGCAAGCTGTACATGCAGATCAAGCAGGCATTGCCTTGGTTGGGCGAACTGCATGCCCATACTGTGCACTCTACCCTGAAGCACTAGGCCGAAGCCTACAAGCGGTTCTTTGCGGGTGTCCGGTTCCCCGACGGGAAGCGGAAATACAAGGACACGCCCCAATTCACTGTGCCCCACAAGATTAAAATCAAGGGCCAGAAGATCGACATCCCCAAGATGGGGTGGGTCAGGTTGACAGGCCAGAACCCTTACGCGGGGCACAAATCCAAGCAGGCCACGTGCAAGTACAAAGCTGGGTATGGGTAGGTGTCCATCCTGTACGCCGTGCCGGACCCACGCCCGACCCGACCTGCCAAGCCTGTGCACCCCGTCGGCCTTGACCGGAACGTGGGGCAGGTCGCGCTCAGCACGGAAGGCATGTATGCACTGCCGGGGCTGCCCAAGCGGGAGGCCAAACTGCATCGGCGGCAACGCCAACTGGCGCGGCAACCGTACAAGCGCAAGGGCGGTCAAAGGACCAAGCTACGCATGCCGAAAGTACAAAGGAACATGGTGGATGGCATAAAGAACTGGTGCCATCAGACCCGCCGCACTATCGCTGATTTGCATGATTTGGTAATCTTGGCAGCGCTGCACATCAAGGGTAGGACCCGGAGCGCCCGTGGCGCTGTGGACAAACCCGGCCCAGTATGTCACGCAGAACAGGGGGCTGAACCGTGCCATGCTACGCAGTGGGTGGGGGCGTCGGGAACGGTCTATGGGTTACAAGACCTACACAGAGAAGATAGCTCCCAAGTACACGTCACAACGTTGTCATACCTGTGGTGTGATACGCAAAGCGAACAGGAAGTCACTGTCCGTTTATCATGGCAGCGCGTGTGGTGTGGCCAAGAACGCCGACGTGAACGCGGCGGAGAACATACGGGACCAATGGTTGACTGCAAATACGGCGTTCGGGGACGGCGCGTCTGCGGGTGGAGGTAGCGGCAATAGTCGGCCTGTGAAGCCTGAACACGTATCCGGTGTGGCATCGCGGCCTGCGGGTGCGGTGTGAAATCGTATATAGTCCCCTAAAGATGTCCTGGCTTACCGTACTGTCATGGCAGAATTCAACCTCTGGACACTCAGATATATAGATCCCGGAAATTGCTTGTCCCTGCTGTCGCTCTTGTCACCAATACAACAGCTGCCCGCTGCGAGAGAAGTAAACCCCTTGCACTGACCTTTTGTACTTATGTCAAGATGGATGCCCGTACCGTCTACCATCCGGCACACGCATCAGGATCCAAGGATAAACAAGAAAACAGGGTTCCTGCATGGAACCCTGCTGTCAATTGGCGGAGACGACGGGATTTGAACCCGCGACCTTCGGCTTGACAGGCCGATATGCTAACCGCTACACCACGCCTCCAAGTGTGTAGGCGCCATAGTAGTACAGATCCCACAGGGGAGTCAAGATCCCTTGCGTCCTTCTTGCCTTTCGGCACATCGGACAACTGGCAGATTGGCGGGTGTCATACGCCACAGGCCCGGGAATCCGGCTCTGGTTGTGTCCGTGTCGACCAATATGTCGCCATGCGGACTGGCCACGGGGATCTAGCGACCCAAACGCCTGTCTTCGGCAGCGAGCCATTCCTTGTAGGGCCGGGGCGCCGGATCGGGTTCGGCCTTGAGGCCGTGATCCAGCCGAAATTGGGTCAGGGGATGATGCCGGGGCATGTCAGCCAGTGACACGCGCGTACCCTGAATGGCGGACCAGTAGATCGCGTTGATGACTTCCAGCACGTGGCGGCCTTCTTCCCCGTTGCAAGGATGGGAATGACCTGCGTCCAGTGCATTCACATATTCGTTCACGTAGTTGAATTCATTCAGTTCGCAGGCCATGTCCGGACGCCACAGTTCCGGTATGATCGGTGCCAGGGGTTCCCAGTGTGCATTGTCCCTGGGGAGAATGTCCCGATAAGGGCCGGGCGGAATATTCGGCGTTGAGAGCCAGAACGCTTCATGTGGTCGCCACAGCAGACGCCCTTCGGAACCATACACCTCAATGACGTGAGCGCCCAGGTCGATCCGGTCGAAGCGATGCTGAAGCAATGTGGCACACGCACCGTTTTCGAATTCCAGCAGAGCCGTGATGTTCTCTCCCGCAATGATGCCCATGCCCATGGGCGACTGCAGGACATCCGCGGGGGTTATGTCCCGGCCATCTGTCAGCACATGACCGCTCACCACACGTACATGCCCCGCCAACCCAAACAGATGATTCATGAGGTGGGTGCCGATATTCGGCAGGCCATAGCCCCCATAATAGCCTTTGCCACTGGCATAAATGAACCGCAGATCACCAATGCGGCCCTCATGCAGAGCCGTCGCAATGGCGGCCGCGAAGGGACTGGTACGCCACTGATGGTGCACCGCGATTTCGCGGCCTTGGCGGGCTGCAAAAGCCAGCAGTTCATCCGCCTGATCCAGGTGCTCACAGACGGGTTTCTCTACGTCGATGTGGCAACCATGCTCCAGAACGCGCATGGCCAGGGGAAAGTGAAACTCGGTGGCCGTGGGAATCGCTACAATATCCGGTTGTTCCCGGTCCAGCATTACATCCAGATCGGTATACCGGGCTGCCTGGCCTACACCCAGCTCGTCACTCACGGCATGCAAGCGGGTTTCCACCAGGTCACAGGCAGCGACCAATTCGGTACGGGGATGGACACGATACGCCCGACCGTGGGACCGGCCGCGCCCTCCACATCCAAGCAGGGCAACGCGATAGGTTTTCATGTTTGGGCCTCGAGTGCCAGGGTGCCAATACTTTATTGTGGATGAAACCAAGGGAATCAACAATCACCGGAATGCCTTGCGGTAGGATGAAAGACTGGCAAATTGGACCCGAACGCCGTTTCTGGCATAAGGCTTGCTATTATGGTTCCGGTACACGGCCCAACCTGCAGAACACATCAACGGGAGCAATATGGATCAGACGCGACGTTCATTGCAAGACAGACTTGACGAAGCCCTGCTGTCTTTGGGTGCTCTGACATCTGAAGAGAAGATGAAGGCCCGAGCCCGTGAAATCTGCACTGTCTACCCGGAGCACATGTTGCTGGATGCACTCGTCTCGCACCTGGGTAGCGCCAACAGTCAACTGCGAGGCGGTCTGGGTCTGTTAGCCCAGCACCTGCCCCGGGACAAAACCGAGCATGCCCTGTTGCGAACCGTACTGAACAAACACCTGTCGTCAGCAGCGCGTCTGTCTGCCGTCACCCTTCTGCAGGATTATTTGGATAGACCTGTGCAATCCCAGTTTGTGGCGGATATTGCTGACACGGACACAGTAGTCCTGAACAGTATGCAAGAGGCCTTTGCCACCCGCAGCCAGTATCCCGGGGTGTTGATCGAATACACTCAGCAGTTTGCCCAACTGGACCTGGACCACCGTACCTATGTGCTCGGACTGCTCTCCCGGGTTCCGCCCACAGACGCGGCGGAACTATTGCGTTTCATGGCCTATCACCGTACGGATGGGGTAGCCGCCGCCGCACTTGACCGGCTGGGAACCATGGCGAGTGCAGAGGCGGAAAAGGCACTGTATATTCTGTCGCAAACACTGTTTCTGGATGTGGAGCAGATGCAGACTGCCCGCACGTACCTGAGACGCAAGCGCTTCCAAGGTACAAGCCTCTTCGTTCCGCCACCCCTGCCGGACGATGCACGTGCCATGCCTCTCGGCTTTACCCCTCGGGGCGGGCTCCTGGTGCAACTTGCCATTCCGTCAACGGCATCCCGACTGCTTCTGGAATACGACAGGAATGCGGGCATTCGCAGGCTGCAGCCTGTGGCGATGGCATCGCAAAACCCTGAAACCGGAACGGGAATAAAGCTGCTGGGAAAGACCGGTCAGGAGAACCTGGCAACAGCCGCCGATCCCGACGGGACACTGCTTGCTTTCTGCCAATGGCACCTGTCATTTACGCTTGCCTTGGTCCCGGATGCCGACCCCAGTCAACCGTATCCCGAGGACTTCCAGATGTGGGCTCCTCTGCTGTGGCAATGGCAACCCCCTGACGTTCCCCCGGCACTGCGTGAGCTTTTTGAGGCAGACGTTGGTCAATCCAGCACACCGCATGAGCTGGCCCAAGCGTTTGCCCGGCATTCTCTTGTCCAGGAGATGCCTTGGTCCACCCATGCCTGGTTGCACCGGCAAGTTGCAGGGACAGTCCACGCCCCAAGCGAGCTGGACAAGACGACCGATCCCATGTATCAGTATTTTGTCTGGTGGCTGCAAACGGCATCGGCCATGCACTTGCTGGCAAACGATCCGGCAGGCAGTGAAACCCTGGTACAGGCTGCCACCTTGCTGGCAACCAATACGGAGGGAGCAGCCCTGTTTTTGGATGAAATCAGCCATCTGCTCCGGTCAGAATACAGCCGTCAAGATACCTGATTGGCTACACACTTCTGTGGACAGAGCTATATCAATTGAAGCTGTGGGCAACCGCAAATAAGCCGATGCCTCTGACCGCTTGCAACAGTCGCAGCAAGGCCACCTGAGCCGCAGACCAGACCTGTAGTGGTGACAGGAAGAATGTGTTATATGGCTGAGTCTTGGGTTGAGCCAAGGATGCTGTGCTTGCCTGAAGTCTGGGGTCAACAGGTGCCTTTCTGCAGTATCGCCATGATGCTTTCGTGTTGTTGGGCCTGCGCCAAATCCAAAGGCGACACCAGATCACGAGACAAAACGTTTGCATGGGCACCATGATTCAGCAGGGCACATACCAGATCCAGACGTCCAGCCTCAACAGCCAGGTGCAGAGGGGTTATGCCTTGCGCGTCCGGCAAATTGGGGCTATGTCTGTCACTCACCAGCAATAGCCCTATGATCGCCGGATTACCTGCTCTTACAGCTGTATGCAGAGGGGGTTCGCCCGCATGACGGTCATAGCCCCGGGACCAACGCAAATAGTAGTGTACACATGCTTCGTTGTCACTGATGATGGCTTGGGACAAGTTGGCAACCTCGGAGGGACAGCAGAACTTTCTGGGATTGACCAGGGATTAGCACGCCTACCATGACCGTGAGTAGCAAACAGACAAAGAACCCAGTTTCACATAGGTCTTTGGACCATTGCCAGACAGATCGTGCATGCCAGTTCCAAGAGGGATCCCGGTACACGGCCAGATCTGATTCCTGGGGCGCATGGGCTGCCAACACGGACGGGTCGCCACTGTACATGGCTTTGACGGTAGAGAGGAACAGACTCTTCCCGAAACGGCGCGGACGGATGAACATCTGGGCTTTGCCATTAGCCAGAAACGTCTTCACCTGTGCTGTCTTGTCCACATACAGCAACCGTTGCCGACGCATATTCAGAAAATCGCTTTCCGAAGGATCTACACGAACAGACACCGGTCCCTCATATCCATTTTGCCCAACGCTCGCCATTGCCCATTCTACTACCCTGAAGCTGTCTACCTCCGTGCGGGGTGTCCAGCACAACTGTAGCCATACAGGCACTGCACCCTGATACCCCATTGGGTCCCATCAAGTGGCACGGGTTAAAGCCAAGGACAGTTCTACAGGCAAACACCCTGCGGCTACTGCAGTCTGCGTAATCTGGCATCATTGCCATTGCGTTCACTATCCTTGCCTGCAGGAACAGAAGACCTGGTTGTGGCCAGATCAATCCGGAGCAGTGGCTCTGCAATATTTGACAGCTGCTTCTGTGGCGGGTGCCGGCTCCAAAGCGGATATCATGGGACACGGCAGGGCAACGGCTCGCTTCTCTGTCAGCAACCATCGATTTCTGCTTATCTTTCTGCTGCTGTTTGGGATTATAATTGGGCTGACAATGTCGACAGTCATGACAATAACGCCAGCCGAGTCACGACAAGCCGGGTGGTGTCAGGCCACCAACCAAGCCTGCAGTACCCGCAAGATGAAGGCAATGGTATTGTCGCCTGTTTCATTTTGAGGAGGACAAGGATCATGGAGAGAAGAAAGTTCTTGGGCGCGGCTGCACTGGCTACAGCTGCCGCGGGCGCAGCCGCCTGTACGATGCCCGTGAGTGAGCTTGAGAGTGCTGTTTCGTCGGAACCGTCCTTGCCCGAGATCAACTGGCAGATGGCCACCAGCTGGCCGCCTCTGCTGGATACGATCTTCGGCGGTGCCCATACCTTCGCTGCTGTCGTGGGGGCCATCACCAATGGCAAGTTCTCGATCGATGTAAGAGCCGCCGGTGAGCTGGCTCCGGGACTGGAGGTTCTGAACGTCGTGGAGCAGGGGGCGGTGCAATGCGGGCATACCGCTTCCTACTACTACACAGGCAAGAGTCCGGTGACCGCCTTTGGTACGGCCCTGCCCTTCGGTCTGACCGCACGCCAGAACAACGCCTGGTTTTATCAGGGCGGTGGCCTGGAGCTCATGCAGGATTTTTATGCCGAACGCTTTGGTGTGATCCAGTTCCCGGCCGGCAACACCGGTGTCCAGATGGGTGGCTGGTTCAACAAGGAGATCAACTCGGTCGCAGATCTGGAAGGACTTAAGATGCGCATTCCCGGTCTGGGCGGCCAGGTCATGGATCGTCTGGGGGTTACCGTTCAGGTACTGCCCGGCGGTGAGATCTTCCAGGCATTGCAGACAGGCGCCATTGACGCTGCCGAGTGGGTAGGTCCCTATGACGATCTGAAGCTGAACTTCCAGCAGGCTGCCAGCTACTATTACTATCCTGGCTGGTGGGAACCGGGCCCCTCGCTCGAGGTTCAGATCAACCTGGAAGAGTGGAATGCCCTGCCGGCAGAATACCAGGAAGTGGTCCGGTGTGCGGCGGTCACGGCCAACATGAATATGATGGCCACCTATGACGCCAAGAACCTGCCGGCACTGCAACAGCTCCAGACAGAGGATCTGCAGCTGCAGCGCTTCCCGGACGACGTGATGCAGGCCGCGGAGACCGAATCCTTTGCCATGTATGAAGAAATTGCGGCCACGGATGAGGATTTCAACACCATCTTCCGGGCCTGGAGCCAATTCCGCTCCGATATCCAGGCCTGGCATGGATTGGCTGAATCCGCCATGACCAGTTACCAGTCAGTCCTGTAACCGCCAGCAACCGGTTTCAAGTCCTCCAGGCCGCCGCCAGTCCAAAGCCGTGGGACTGAGAAACCAAGGCCATACCAGATCCTGCTCCATGGGGCCAGGGTTTGGTATGGCCAGGCCAACACAACCGGGCCTACGCCATGGCCTGCACCAGCCACTGCACGGTTTGCGGGAAGGCAATCACAATGATCAAGGCGATGCCCTGGAGCACCATGAAAGGCAAGGCGCCTTTGTGTATATCGATAACCTTGACTTCCTTGGGCGCCACAGTCTGGAGATAGAAGAGCGAAAAGCCCACAGGCGGTGAAATGAAGGCCATGTTCAGATTGATGGCCATCATGACCCCGAACCACACCAGATCCACACCCAGGGCCTGGGCTGCCGGTACAAACAGGGGCATGGCAATGAAACTGATTTCAATGAATTCCAGATTGATGCCCAACAGGAAGATGGCGATGTTGGCGACAATGATAAAACCCCAGAAGCCGCCCGGCAGGGTCGTCAGAATGCCCTGAACCAGATCCTGGCCCCCCAGCCGGTCGAACACCAAACCGAAGAAGGTGGAACAGAACAGAATCATAATCACCAGGGCGGTGATGTTGGCCGTGGAACGGGCCGCCTGCTTGAGCACCTGCCAGTTCAGGGTGCGATTGATCAGGGAGAGCAGGCATGCGCCAAAGGCCCCCACAGCTCCCGCTTCGGTCGGGGTAGCCAACCCGAAGAAAATACTGCCCAGGACGGCGAAAATCAGGGCGAGTGGGGGAACGACCGCCACCAGCGTACGCCGGAGCAGGGCGAGGCCCTGCAAAGTCCGTGCTTCCGGCGGCAGCGGCGGTGCCAGTTCGGGTTTGATCATGGCGATGACCACCACATAGAGGGCATACAGGCCAGCCAGAATCAGGCCGGGAATCAGGGCACCCAGGAACAGATCGCCCACGCCTACGCCAATCTGATCGCTGAGCACGACCAGCACCAGGCTGGGGGGTAACAACTGGGCCATGGTACCCGACGAGGTAATGATGCCCGTAGCCAATTGATGGTTGTACCCGTAGCGCAGCATGATGGGCAGGGACAGCAGGCCCATGACAATCACTGTGGCCGCTACGACACCCGTGGCTGCGGCCAGCAGCGTGCCCACCACGACCACGGCCAGGGCCAGGCCTCCGGGTACGGGACCCAGGAGCTGTCCGACCGTTTCCAGCAACAGCTCCGCCAGGCCTGATTTCTCGAAGATGGCACCCATAAATACAAAAAATATGATGGCCAGCAACGTGAAATCGGACATCGTGCCGAACCACCGATTGGGCAGCAGGCGGAGCCAGCGCATATCGAACACGCCTACAGCCAGTCCGATCACCAGAAACAGGAACGCCGTGCCGGCAAAGGAGTACGCGACCGGGTAGCCGAATATGATCAGCACAAAAAAGACAACGAACATGACTAGGGCCAGCCATTCAAAGCCCATACTTTGCCTCCCCTTTCCTGAATAGAAGGTACCGGATGCCCTGTGTCATTCCAGGCGCAGGGGTGATTCGGCTTCCTGCAGCGCGGTGCCGGTTACGTCATCCTTCTGCCGCAACACACGCCACAGTTTGGCCTGCTCAGCCAGTACCTGCAAAGCGAGCAGGGAGAAGGCCAGCAGGATGAACGATTTGATGGGCGCACGGTTCAGGCCGTCCGGGTCCGGGGAAATTTCCCCGCAATAGAGTCCCCGCAAGTCCAGAAAATCCAGAAAATATATCACATACTGGAATCGGTTCAATGTCCCTTCCGGGTCGAAACACCAGCGGCCGGTAGCCGACAGTCCCCAGCTGGTCAGCAGGGGCGACCAACTTTCAATGATGCCAATGACGCAGAAGGGCAGGATCATGACAAAATTCAGCCAAAAATCCATGCGGGTGCGCCGTTTCAGTGACCATTTGGAATACAGGAAATCAACACGGACGTTGATGCCATGCTGCATGATGTAGGCAAAACCCAGGAAAAAGACCAGGGAAAAGAGATACCATTGCATTTCGATAAAGCGATTCGAGGACAGCTGTACGCCCAGGTACCGTCCCAGAAATCGTGCCGCTACGTTATAGACCCCGATTACGACCGTGATGAGCACCAGGTACAGGGCAATTTCCCCGATGAAGTTGGAGATCCGATCAATGGTCTGGGAGAAACGCCGTGTAATGTGCATCGGTATATGGATCTGGCAGGAGCAAATGGTGCCCCGGTTCGGATGCCCGGAAACAAGCAGAAGCGGGATACGGGCTCAACCATGAGCAATGCGGGTTTCGACGGAGCCTGGTCTTGGGCAAGGCCCCGTAACACCCTTCATTGTAGATCTTGTACTGCATCCCCCTGAAATTCGACAGGACTGTGAGCCGAACCTCAACCTCTGACCAGAAAGATCTTACAGGTACGCACAGGGGTTCCGGGTACAAGTCGGTGCCATACATGACCAGATATTGGCAGTTACGCATGTTCCAAAAGCAGGCTGGGTGGAACCCCATTCTGACAAACAGGTAGGGAACCAGGATTTTTGACCTGATGCCAGGGGGTGTAGTAGACTTTGCATATTCTTTTGTCCCGGGATGACCTGAAGTTTTGGAAGTGTAACTCCCAACATTATTAAAATGCAAAGTCGGTTCTTCCATCCTTTAGCCTGCAGAAAAGGAGTAACAACCAGAACTGGTATTCCAGTCCTTGGCCTATGCTGCCCAATGGACATTTTTTCCGCATTACTCCATGATTGGGCAACAATGCTGCAAACCCGGAAGTTGAGTTCCTGGTCCATAGCAGATGCTATATCTGCCGTTTGCCAACTCGCCTTAGAAGAACTGCTCCCCCCCCCCCCCCCATATTAGTTCATACAAGCAAAAATTACGGCCGGACTCGAGGTAAGGCTTTATCCGCGTGCGTAGCACGCTGGGGTGTCTGTAATTGCACGGCCTGCCTGCCGATCCTGTTGCCTGTCTTCAGGCAGGCAGAACGTTTGCTCCTTCTTAAGGAGAAATGGGACCGCTTGCGGCCAGATTCAGCCTGGATACACGGTCTTGGCCCAGTGGAGACACGAGACCAGGCTTTCAACATCAGGGCGGTCAGTACTCTTGCTAGCTGCTCGTCCGCATTTCTGCACTCCATTCCTAAAGAAGTACCCCATGGATGAGGTTTCTCGTGCCACTTGGCACTTTCCCCCGACGGGTGGAGGGCAACAATATGGGTACAACAATGCCAGTATGGAGCATTTCAAGCAGGATGCCGTCGAGAAACTAGTCAGGGAAACACTGCAGAATTCTCTGGATGCCCAAAAGGGCCAAGCTCCAGTTGAGGTTATCTTCCGCATCGATTCAATTTCCACTGACATCATTGGTGCCGACATACTGCGCAAACATATTGAAAAAGCTCGCAAGCAGACTGAAGCAACAGGCCAGAAAGTAGGCGCCAAAGCCTACCGGAAGGCCTTGCGGAGACTGCGGTGTAGCAAGCCACTGACCGCCTTGGCCATTATCGACCGGAATACAACGGGCCTGCAGGGCGACAGATGGGACAGTCTGGTCCGTGAGGAAGGCCGTCCCGCCAAAGACAAGGACAACATCGCAGGTGGCTCCTTTGGCATTGGCAAGAATGCCCCTTTCAATGTGTCCGAGCTGCACACCATTATCTACAGTACCCGATTCAGCGGTCCTCAAGGGCGTGTCGAAAAAATGATGGGCCGTTCCCAGCTGGTGAGCCATCAGTGTCCCCAGGGCAGTGAGATGCTCCAGCATGTAGGATTTTATGGTATCCCTGATTATGACACCCCTAGTAAGCAGATGCCCTTGCAGGGTCCAGACATTCCCCGTCCTTTCCGCTTGGACCATGATGGCACGGGGCTCTGGATTCTGGGTTTTGCCTCTGATGCTTCCTGCTGGACCCAAGCGGCCATCAAAGCTACCGTAGACAATTTTTTCTATGCCATACACAGTCGCAAGTTGGTGGTGCAGATCCAAGCGGATGCCAAGACCAAGCCGCAGATCATTGCTCACGACACACTGGGCAGTTTGGTGACACGGAAAGCATGCTCCGACAAGACGTACTACTATTTTTGCGCTATCTGTACTAAACCCATTGGCCGTACAAGGGATTTGCAGAAAGTACCACCATCACTGGGTCCCCTGGAGGTATATCTCAACCAGGACACAGGGGGCCCACGTCGGGTAGCGTATGTGAATCGGCGGGGCATGCTGATTACGGATACCCGGGAGCGGAGACGGAGCAATCCCTTCCACCCGGGCCGGGGACATGGAGGCTGGCCCGATTATGCAGCTGTGGTCATGGCTCTCAATGATGATACCGATCGACAGATTCGGCGCATGGAAAACCCGGCGCATGATCTCATCACTGCGCACCGCCTACCCGAAAATGAGCAACACACCATGGAGCAGGAATTGAACGCGGTTAGTGACCAAATCAAGGAACTGATCGCACAAGCTATCCTGGACAGAGATCAGGACAACATCAGCAATCTCGAGGAGCTGGCCAAACTTTTTCCCGATTTGGATCCCAATCATGAAGGCAACCGTACATTGCAGACCCGCATCATTAGCCCTACAAGCACCAGGCACGACGTGAAACCGGGTGAGGAGGAGGCAGCTACCGGGGAAGAAGGCGAGGAGGAAACTGGGCCTCCTTCCCACAATGAAGACGGAAGTGGCAACCCTGAGAATGGAGGCGGGAGTGGCAACTCCATGGAAAGGAACAGCACCCGCACAGGCAAGAAGCCCATGCAGAGCCTAGGCATCCGGCAGGTGCAAATCCTGCGCACCGGACCCGGGATACTCTGTGTCGCCCTGGAACCCAGTCGCGAGGCAAAGGAAACGGTGCACTTCACGATTGAGCCCGGCGGTGAAGAGTATCTGCCAGGACAGCGCATAGCCATTGAAGGCATTCAGCAGGTGGAACCTGAATCCGTAAAGGTAGAACGGCATGACAATCACGTCATCTCCGTACATCATCCCAAGCTAGCTAAGGCCAACCTCCTGCTGCTCACGCTGGTCATCCAAGCCGATACACCCTATACGGGATATCGATTTACTGAACGGACAATGACTTCTCAATAGCCGTATGAGCCATCGCAACCACCATATCTTTCCGCACCCGGTGCTCAGTCCGCAGCGACAGGATTACGAATCCCAGTACAGTTTTGAGGTGCTGACACCGCATACAGTTCTGTTCCGGATGGGACAGAACATCAACATTAGGCTCAAATACCAGCTACAGAGCAACTGCCTACGTAACCTGATTGTTGAGAACAGAGCCACCTACATGGCTGTCATCGAATGTTCCCGGACCTATCAAAGGCGGAGCTTTCCATCATGCGCTGAGGAGAATGATCTCATGCTGAACCGTAGTGAGTGGCAGGGTAATCTGCATCTTACTCCCTACGTCGCCACTACTACAGAAATTCCGGGCTTTGGTACGCCGGAACACAGTTCCATGATCAGGCGCCTTGCCCCCCAGGGCATTGATCTGCCAGCGGGAGCCATCTTGGCCGTAGGCAACATCATTGCGATTGATCTGGAAGAGGAGTCAGCTATTCAGTCCATTTTTGACATCGTTCCTGACCGTGGTCGGGAGAAGGGAACATTCAGCACGGAACTTTCAGGAGAGCGTATCGCCATCAACATCCACCCTGATAGTCTTGAAAACTTTCAGAATATCCGACGGCAGTCCCAGTTTGAGCCTCTATTGCATCAAGCTCTGTATTTGCATACTCTGCATAAGGCCCTCTTGGGACTTGAAGATCACACACACAGACGATGGGCGCAAGTACTGCATCGCCGTCTTGAGGCCAAGGGTATCTCCATTAGTGAAGAACTAGCGGATAACGCAGAGCTTTATGCCCAGCAATTGTTTGACTTGCCCTTCGCCCGCATGCTGGACACCCTGAATCAGGAAACTGATGATGAGTAAGGACCGCACCGTTTATCGCCTGACCGACACCGCATTCCATGCCCTTGGCAACGAAGCTCGGGAGCATCCGGAACTGTGGACAGATCCATGTACTGACTTTGCCCAAGTCTTGGCAGGCAACGGCATTACGGAATATCTAGAACCTACGGGAATTCGGATCAAGGAAGCCATTGCCATGGCTCCACCTGACACCCATAAACATCCTCTTGCAGACCGCCAGGCCCTGCGTTTCCACCATAACTTCGTTGGTCTGACGCCCGCCCAAGCGTCTGATCCCAATCTGTGGGCATGGATGAATCACTTCGTCCTCCATGCTTACGGCATTCAGCGCTGGCCGCGCGCCGCCAACAGCAATGCTACCAACCACGTGAAAAATCATTGGCTTACTGAAGGCAACAATATTTACGAGTCCAGTATCGCGGGACGGACCTATTGGCTGGCAGAAATCTGTCTCCGTGCAGAAGCTGCTGCTGAGGGTATCTTTACGGCGGAGCAAGCACTGGAGCTTTTCAGTACCGGGGCGGAGCGCTATCACTACTGCATGCGGTTCAGCTTCATGCGTAATCCGCTTATGGTGGCAGAGTACATACGGGTTCTCCTGTACGAGGCCCAGGGCATAAACCGCAACGGCATCATGAACATGATCCGACGTATCAATTTTGAAACTGGTGCTCGTCTGGTGGACGCCCTCAGTCGGGAACAGTACCGCCAGCTGATAGTCAGCATTGCCGAATCGGTGATGACGGACCCCAAACACGTCATGGATCGTAAGTACCTGAAAGGTGTGAAACCCCTGAAAGTACTCAGCCTGGGTGCTGGCACCCAATCAACCGTCATGGCATTGATGGCAGAGGAAGGCTATAACGGCATGGACAGGCCCGATCTGGCCATTTTTGCCGATACAGGCTGGGAACCACCAGAAGTGTACACCCATCTGGAATGGCTAAAGAACCAGTTGTCGTATGAAGTGGTCACGGTATCCGCGGGCAATATTCGGGACGACCTGCTGCAGGGCAGGAATCCACGAGGGCATCGCTTCATGGACATACCAGTCTATTTGACACAACCTGATGGCAAATCCGGTATCGCCAAACGCCAATGTACCAGCGACTACAAGCTGGATCCTATCAAGAAAGAATTGCGCTGCCGCCTGGGACTGGAAAGAGGCAAACGGGCA
The DNA here is from genome assembly GCA_965200385.1 of Caldilineaceae bacterium. Taxonomy (GTDB): domain Bacteria; phylum Chloroflexota; class Anaerolineae; order Caldilineales; family Caldilineaceae; genus Bin34. The sequence goes on along the minus strand of OZ241342.1, from coordinate 661,314 downwards.
CCCAAGGAAATCCAGGTAGAAATGTGGCTGGGCATCAGTATGGACGAAACCGTGCGCCAAAAACCCAGTCGTGACGAGTGGATTACCAATCGTTGGCCTTTGATTGAACAGGGTTACAGTCGCGCGCAACTTTACCAGTGGTTTACGGAGCGGTATCCAGACCGGATATTGCCCCGCAGCGCCTGCCTTGGCTGTCCCTATCACAGCGACCGCGAATGGAAATATCTGCAGGACCATGATCCTGCATCCTTCGCGGATGCTGTATTTGTTGACCGCGCGCTAAGGGATCTGCCCCAATTGCGAGCTCTCAGCAAGGGTAAAGCCTACCTCCATCGGAGTCGACAACCCCTGGGGGATGTCGATTTTGGGAGTGCTCCCGACCACACGGAGGCAATGCAGGCGGAATGTGAGGGTCTTTGTGGCATCTGAAGCAATCGTCCAGAGCAGGCATCTTGATACGTGCAGGGAGATATACGACAATGGATGCAAATATACGTAGTGTCACAAACCTTTTTATCGCCCCAATATCCTATCGAATTCCGCACTTCCAACGTCCCTATTGCTGGGAAGAAGAACGCCAATGGGAGCCTCTCTGGCAGGATGTCAGGCACTTGGCAGACCAGCAGGATAGAACCCGCTCCCATTTTATGGGAGCCATCGTCATCCAACAACAGAATTCCCTTATAGGAGAAGTGCAGAAATACCTCGTAATCGATGGCCAACAACGACTGTCAACCCTGCAGCTGTTGCTGAGGGCTGCCGCAACTGCATTTGAGACCGTTGGGGAACAGCTCCCTGCAGCAAGAATGAAAGAACTTACCTGCAATGCCGAAAATTATTCAGATGGTAATCCAGACAATCTGGTGAAAATTCGTCAGGCCGACAAGGGGGACCGAGCCGCTTTTCGTGCCGTCATGCATGACCAGATTGATGAAGCCACGCAGGCATCCACTATAGAAGAAGCCTATACATTCTTTAGCAGCAAAATTGAAGCTTGGCTGCGAGACTCACCATTGCTCCAGTCCCAGTCAGAGCGAGCCGAAAGCCTGGAATCGGTCTTAACCGAGCGTCTCAAAATCACATCGATTGACTTGGATCAGAAAGATGAAGCGTACACCATATTCGCTACCTTGAATGATCGTGGTGTCAATTTGGAATCTGCTGACATCATTAAAAACATGCTGATGCAGAAATATGCAGTCGGCGATAATGAAGAGAAAGCCCAGCAGGTCTGGGGTGCTTTTCAGGATAAATGGTGGCGTGAGAAAACCAGAGAAAACAATTTGGCCCGTACGCAGACAGCTCGCTTCCTGGATCACTGGCTGCTAATGCATGATGGCCGAATTCGTACACGTCCGGAACGCTTGCCTGTAGAATTCAACAATTTTCTGGCTCGGGCCCAAACTGACATCGACGATGTGATCGCTAAATTGAACCAGGCAGCCCCTGTATACCGCCAGATTCACGAAGGCACGTTACCAGATGTGAAATCATTCCTGCATCTCATGCACGATCTAAAAGTGGGAGCCCCTATGACCATGATCTTGGCCCTGAGCCAGAAAGTTTCGACTGCTGAAACGTGGACTGTAGTGGCTAAGGTTACGGAAAGCTATATTATCCGTCGCCATTTGGCGGGTAAACCGACCAATGGTTTGCCCAACCTTTTCGCTACACTGGTGGGTAAGCTGCGCCATGTTGAAGAAGGCTGTGTAGGCAAAAGTATCGTCCGGTATCTTGCCCATGAGACTACTAGTAACATGGGTTGGCCGACAGACACCGAAATTGTGCAATACCTGAGTACCCATCCCCTGAAAGGTACGTCTAGAGCCAAAAGAGTCATCCTTTTTGCTATCGAACAGCACCTGCGCTCGGCCAAAACAGAAGCTATAAACGATGCCCGTACCCTTACTTTGGAACATATTATGCCCCAGAAATGGAAGACGCACTGGCCCTTGCCCCAAAATCGGGAAGCCGACAGATTGCTGCGCAATCGGGCTGTCCAATCCATAGGCAACCTGACCCTTACCACACAACCCCTGAATGCTAGTACTCGGAATAAGTCATGGCACGCGAAAAAACCGGAACTGCTGGCATACAGTACGCTTTGTTTGAACCAGCAGTTGCTCCAAGATAGCACCACTGTCTGGGATGAAACCACAATCACAAAGAGAGCTGAGAAACTAGCTAAAATTGCTGTGGAAGTCTGGCCCAATCCCGAGAGCTGTATGGCACAGATGAGAAAGACTATCTGAACGAAAATCTCTTCCCTACGGACATGGCCAGTACGCTGTACTGAGCCGCGGGATCGTTCCCACGCTGATTCACATATAGTCCGTCATCGAATTCATATGGGTGGGCAGCCTCGTGATGAAATCAGGTATATCCTTAGTGCACACATACCTGGCATACCTGACTCTGCCTTGGGAATACCGATCCAAGGCGGTCCGCTTGTCCCACAAAACTATCAACCAAAACCTGCTGGGAATTTGGGCAAACAGTTACACTTCCCCCATAACAGGCAGTCCGCCCTCATCCAGTCTCAATAGATACCCAGTTCGTCCTTGGCTTCATCGGACATCATGTCCGGGTTCCAGAAAGGCGTCCAGACCAGATGCACGTTCACCTGCTTCAGTTCCGGGTATGCCTCCGACGCTGATTCCTGCACCGACTTGATGATCTGTGGGCCGACAGGGCAACCCGGACTGGTGAGGGTCATGGTCACGTCGGCCACGGCTTCCTCGGAAACTTCCACTTCATAAATCAGACCCAGATCCACGATGTTCATCATCAGTTCCGGATCCACCACCTTTTCCTGCAGCACTTGCAGAATTTCGTTGCTGGTCGGCATAGTTCGCTCTCCACACCCCCTATTCCGGGGACTCGATCAGGATATCGTTGCCTTCGATACGGGTCTCGTACACCGGCACCGGCTGAAAGGCCGGCATGCACAGGGCCGCTCCCGTACGCACATCAAAACGCGCCCCGTGCCGGGGACACTGTACTTCACAGCCATTGATCAGGTCACTGTAGCCCAGAGGCCCCCCGTCATGGGTGCACATGTCCTCCAGCGCGTAAATCTCGCCTTCAATATTGAAGATCAGGATCTGGAACATGCCGATCTCGACCATTTTGCGTCCACCTGCTGGCACTTCGTCCAGTGTGGCCACTTTCACGAATTCTGTCATCTTGGGCCCTTGCCTTCTCCTGCCTACAGCTCGTAATCCAAATCATCAAGCCCATACACACCCATCTTGAGCACCTTGAGCGAAAGCAGGGCACACTTCATGCGGACCGGGCCAATCTCAATCCCCAGCATATCCAGAATGTCATCGCGGGTCCAGGTCTTCACTTCCTCAATGCTCTCATGCAGGATTTCCTCCATCAGCATGGAAGCCGAAGCCAAACTGATGGCACAGCCCCGGCCATCGAAGGCAACTTCCCGGATGATGTCGTCCTCATCGACTTTCAGCTCAATGGTAAGTTCGTCGCCACAGAAAGGATTGTGGTCGTGTGCGTGGAAGTCCGGATCGACCAAATGCCCCTTGTGCCGGGGATATTTGTAGTGATCGATGATGGCTTCACGATACAGTTGATCCATACGTACGTGTTCCCTGCTTCTGGGTCAGAAAATCTGGTGGGCCTGTTCAATGCCCTGGAGCAGACAGTCAATGTCTGCCGTCGTGTTGTACATGTAGATGCTGGCCCGAGAACTGGCGATCAGGTCGTAGTGCTGGTGCAGAGGCTGGGCACAATGGTGTCCGGCCCGAATCGCCACACCGCTATGATCCAGGATGGCCGACAGGTCATGGGGATGTATGCCGTCCAGGTGAAAGGCGACCAGTCCCGTGCGCAATTCAGGCCCTGGCCCCAGAATGCGCAAGCCTTCCACTTCCACAAGCTGGTTGTAGGCGTAGCCGGTCAGATACGCACTGTGCGCCGCGATGTTCTCCATGCCCAGGTCCATCAGGAAGGAGGCGGCAGCCCCCAGGCCTATAGCCTCGGCAATGGCCGGTGTCCCCGCCTCGAACTTGTAGGGCAATTCATTCCAGCGGCTTCGTTCCAGAGTCACTTCCCGAATCATTTCGCCCCCACCCATGTAGGGCGGCATGGCCTGCAGCAGCTCACGCCGGGCCCACAGAATGCCAATGCCGGTGGGTCCACACATCTTGTGTCCGCTGAAGGCATAGAAATCCACCCCCAGATCCTGCACGTCCACCGGGATGTGGGGTACGCTCTGGGCCCCGTCAACCAGCACTTTGGCACCTGCGGCATGCGCGGCCTGCGTGATTTCCTTCACCGGGTTTACGGTGCCCAGCACGTTGCTGACGTGGGTAAAAGTCACCAGACGGGTGCGTTCACTCAAGAGTGAATGGAAGACTTCGAGATCCAGCAGTCCATCCGCGGTCACGGGGACAAAGTCCAAGGTGAAACCCAATTCGTCACGCAGGATTTGCCAGGGCACAATATTGCTGTGATGTTCCATCGCGGTAGAAATCACCTGGTCCCCGGGCCCCAGATTGGTCCGGCCCCAAGACCCGGCCACCAGGTTGATCCCTTCGGTGGTGTTGCGCACATATACGCATTCACGGGCATACGGCGCGTTGATCAGGTTGGCCACTTGGGTCCGGGCATCCTCGTACAGGGCCGTGGCTTCCTCGCTCAGCGTATGGACACCGCGATGCACGTTGGCATGGGAAGTGCGGTAATACCGCTCCATGGCGTTCAGCACGGAGAAGGGTTTCTGGCTACTGGCTGCACTGTCCAGATACACCAGTGGTGTCCCGGATCGGATCTGGCGTTCCAGGATGGGAAACTGTCCCCGTACGGCCGTCCAGTTCACGCTTCCTTCATGCTGGGACCGAGAATTGTCGGGCGTCGGGATATGGGTGTTGTTGGGCATGGGTTTATCCTCAGCCACCAATCTTGCGTTCAATGACCTGTTCCAGCTTGCGGACCACGCTCTCTACCGGCACCCGCTCCAGGACGGCCTGGAAAAAGCCCTGTACGATCATGCGTTCCGCCTGGGGCCGGGACAGGCCCCGCGCCATCAGGTAGAAGATATACTCTTCTTCCACCTGGGCGGCCGTCGCGGCATGGGTACACCGCACGTCATCGGCCTCGATTTCCAGTCCGGGAATACTGTCCGCCCGGGTCGTGCCGTCGAGGATCAGGTTGCCGTTGCGCTGGAAGGCATCCGTGTTCTGGGCATGCCTGTCCACGCGAATGCTGCCCATATAGACACTGTGGGCCCGGTCCTTCAGAGCGCCGTTGAAGAGCAGATCGCTGAAACAGTGGGGCGCCCTGTGATGCTGCAGGGTTTGGTGGTCAATATGCTGGCGCAGGGCCGGGAAATAAATACCGAGCAGTTCTGCGTGTACACCCGGTTCGATCATCGCCAGATCCAGATACGCCTTGGTCAACCGACTGCCCCAGCTGACCTGAATCCAGCGCAAGTCCGCGTCACGCTGCAGCTCCGCCCGGCCATACATCAGATTCCAGGCACTGAGATCCAGATCCTGCATGTTCATGTACCGCACCCGGGAATTGGGCTGCTGCACAATCTCCACCACGGAATTCTGCAAGCCGTTGCGTCCGCCCAGCAGATCGTCGACCACAGTCACCGAGGCATTCTCTTCCACCACGATCAGGGTGTGGTGGAAGACCGCGGAACCTGCCGTCTGATGCGAGATGATCTGGAGCGGCAATTCCACTTCCACGTTGCGGGGCACGTAAATCAGCGTACCGGCATCCCACAACGCCCCATGCAGGGCTGTAAAGACGGTGCGCTCTACCGGCACGACGCGCGTCATGAAATGTTCCTGCAGCAGCGCGGGATGCTCCTGGATGGCAGACGACAGTTCCTGGAAGATGACCCCTTGCTCGCGCAGGGCACGCCGTCCTTCCGCAAACAGGAGATTCCCGTTTTCGTAGATGGCCTTGGCTGCACTCTCCATCTCCCCGGCTTCCTGTTGCAGGAGCAGGGGCATTTCCGCCGCCGTCACAGGTGGGCCCTGGGGTGGCGTGATGGTGAAATCTTCCAGCCTGAGACCTGTCAGGCGCGTGCGCCGCCAGTCCTCGTCCGTTGGCGCAGGCCATTCCATACCCTGATAGGTGATCCAGGCGTTCTCCCTGAAGGCACACATCCAGTCCGGCTCGTTGCGCGCTGCGGATAGCATCCGTATCGTTTCCAGAGACAGCTCTGCACCCGTCAGTTCCGGTGCGACTGTCGTTGCTGTTGCCCACATACCTCGTCTTGGTAACTCCCTCATACTTCCAGTGACCGCCTGGCGCTAGCCAATGCTGCCTTCCATTTGCAGCTGAATCAGCCGGTTCATTTCAACGGCATATTCCATGGGCAGTTCCTTGACGAGCGGTTCGATGAATCCGCCCACAATCATGGCCGCTGCCTCATCCTCACTGATGCCGCGGCTCATCAGATAGAACATTTGCTCTTCCCCAATGCGGCTGACCGACGCTTCGTGTCCTACCTTGACGTCGTCTTCCTCAATCTCGATGTAGGGATAGGTGTCCGAGCGACTTTCCTCGTCCAGCAGGAGGGCGTCACAAACCACGTTGCTGCTGCTGTGATTGGCGCCCCTCGCCACTTTGAGCAGGCCCCGATAACTGGAGCGGCCACCATTCTTGCTGATGGATTTGGACACGATCTTGGAGGACGTGTTCGGGGCTGCGTGCACCACCTTGGCACCGGCATCCTGGTGCTGGCCTTCCCCGGCAAAGGCAATCGACAGAATCTCGCCATGCGCCTTGGGACCCATCATGTAGACGGCCGGATATTTCATGGTGACCTTGCTGCCCAGATTGCCGTCAATCCACTCCATGGTGGCTCCGCTCTCGGCCAGAGCACGCTTGGTGACCAGGTTGTAGACGTCAGTGCTCCAGTTCTGGATCGTGGTGTAGCGGCACCGGCCGCCTTCCTTGACGAAGATTTCCACCACGGCACTGTGCAGGCTGTTGGACGAATAGATGGGGGCGGTACAACCTTCCACGTAGTGGACGTTGGCTCCTTCCTCCACGATGATCAGGGTGCGCTCAAACTGGCCCATGTTCTCCGCGTTGATGCGGAAGTAGGCCTGCAGGGGAATGTCCAGGTGCACGCCTGCCGGTACGTAGACAAAGCTGCCCCCGCTCCACACCGCACTGTTCAGGGCCGCAAACTTGTTGTCGGCGGCCGGGATCAGGGTGGCGAAGTATTCCCGTACGAGATCCTCGTGTTCCCGCAGGCCGCTGTCCATATCCAGAAAGACGACACCATGCCGTTCCCATTCTTCCTGCAGGCTGTGGTAGATGACCTCCGAGTCGTACTGGGCGCCCACGCCAGCCAGAAACTTGCGTTCCGCTTCGGGGATGCCCAGGCGATCGAACGTGGTCTTGATGTCTTCGGGCACCTCATCCCAGCTCTTGCCCTGGGCATCGGTCGGCCGCATGTAGTAATAGATGTCGTCGAAGTCAATGCCCGAGAGATCGGCGCCCCAGCCGGGCATGCTCTTGGCCAGGAATATGTCCAGGGCCTCGTGCCGGAACTGGCGCATCCATTCCGGCTCTTCCTTGATGGCCGAAATCTGCTCCACCACTTCGTGATTGATGCCCTTCTCGGTCTTGAAGACGCTTTCTATGTCATCGTGGAAGCCAAATTCGTAATCTTCCTTGACTCCCATCAACTGTTGCTGATCCGCTACTGTTGCCATAGTCGTATGCTCCTTAAAAGTACTTAAAGTATCTGGGGGTTGACGTCAGCGCTTCAGACAGCCGCCTCAGCGGCACCGTACTGCGCCTCGACCCAGGTGTATCCCTTCGCTTCCAGTTCCAGAGCCAGTTCCGGTCCCCCGGTGGTGACGATGCGGCCACCATGGAAGATGCTGACGTAATCCGGCTTCACAAAATTGAGGATGCGCTGATAATGGGTGATCAGCAGGAAGCCCCGCTCGTCCGTAGCCAGCTTGTTGATGCCGTCGGCCACCACCTGCAGGGCATCGATGTCCAGCCCTGAATCCGATTCGTCCAGAATGGCGAACTTGGGTTCCAGCATCGCCATTTGCAACACTTCAGTCCGCTTCTTTTCCCCGCCGGAAAAGCCCTCATTGAGATAGCGGCGGGCAAAACTGGCATCCACCTGGAATTCCTTCATCTTGGAGGTGAGTTCCCGGCGGAACTTGCGCATCGGCATCAGATGACTGCCGATGACGCCGGTCTGCTCGTTGTGGGCCTGGGCCTCCTGAGTATAGCCACGTACGTTGGACACCGCTGTCCGCAAGAAGTTGGCCACGCTGACGCCCGGTACGGACACCGGATACTGGAAGGCTAGAAACAGGCCGGCCCGGCATCTTTCATCGGCTTCCAGATCCAGAATGCTTTCACCATCCAGCAGAATGTCGCCGTGGGTCACCTCATAATGGGGATGGCCCGCGATGACGTAGGCCAGCGTTGACTTGCCCGAGCCGTTCTTGCCCATCATGGCATGAACCTCGCCGGCCCGCAGGGTGAGGGACACCCCTTTCAGAATTTCCTGATCCTCGACCCGGGCATGCAGGTCCTGAATTTCCAATACACTTCCCATCCGTTCGTTACTCCTTTGTCCCCTGCGGGGTGACTTCAAAGCCAAAGGTACAGCTGCTGGCTTCTTCCATGATGCAATCCACCAGGGTGACGGGAGCTCCCACCGCCCGGGCGATCATTGTACGGTCCATCTGGCAAATCTGCAGGTTTTCCTGGGCCAGTTCATGGTAGGGGCAGTTGAAAAGCTCCAGCTTGACGGAACCCGCATTCCCCTCCGCATAAACCTGGCTGAGAATGCCCTGCTGCTGCATCAGGTAGGCCAGCTCGGCCACCCGCTCCTCTATGTCGTCCGCTGCCATTTGCGCCGCGTAATCCTCTGCTACCCGGTACGCCACCCGATCCATCAGGTGGGCCAGGGTTTCATCATCGAGCACTTCGCTCATCTCGGTGAGCATCGTGACAGCCAGGGAACCGCAGTGGCAAGCAAACAGTTTCCGCGCCTGCTCCGTGTTGAAATACTCGTGATGGGGACGGCCCCGACCGGCATGGACGATACGCCGATCCACATAGCCGCCACTTTCCAGGGTGGTGATGTGTTCACGTACGGCCGTACGTGTCAGGCCCAGATACTCCTCCAGCTCCTTGTGGGTCGCCGTACCCTGTGTCTGCAGGTACTCCACAATGCGCCACGCTGTGGACTGGACACCTTTGTCTCGGGGGGTGGTCATGGGATCAACCTGGCAGCACCTCTGCCACGAACCTGTACAATCAGGCTGATTGTAACACCCTGCCGGTGTTTTTGTCAATATAGACTGCCAAAATTGACAAAACTGGTGAACGGACCAGGTGGATCTGGTCCCGGGGCTTTACGCCACTTCGGGCACTTGGGGCAAGAGCTCCGTACCCTTGGGGCGGGGCGCAGGCCAGAACAGCAGGGCACCGGCCAGCAAGGGCAGCACGGCCAGGGTGTACATGACCCCGGACAGCGACCACAGATCGGCTATGAATCCGGCCACGCCGGTCATGATGGCACCGCTGGCAAACATGACGCCCAGCACCAGACCGCTGGCCAAACCTTCCCGCTTGGGCAACATGGCCTGGGCCTGCACCACAATGACCGTATGGGACGTATTGGTGATGAAACCCGCCACCAGGGCACTCAGGTAATAGGACAGGCCATGCTGGTTCAGCATCAGCCACAGGAACGGTATGCTCAGCCACAGGGACAGCACCATAATCCAGCGGCGATTCACGTAAGCGTCCAGAAAACCACCGGCAAGCGTACCGAGGGACCCACCCAGCACCAAAGCACCGGCCCGTGTGCCATAGGTGGCTGAATCAAACCCGACGTCCGCAAAATACTTGGGCAGCAAACTCATGAAATTCTGCATCGTGGCGGAACGCGCCACTACATACAGCACAAACACCAGCGGTACTATGACCAGAGCAGCCTTGGCCGGAGCGGCAGCACGGGATCCGGGTGTGGACGGCGATCCCGCAGGCATAGGCTTGTGCAGCACCCATTGCATGATCACACACATAGGCAACAGGACCAGGGGCATATACGATACCCCGGCAATCCCGAAAGTCTTGATGATGACACCGGCGATCACGGGCCCCGTAGACAACCCGATCTGGCCCAGAAAGAAAAATACCGATGTCGAGATGCCGGTATGGGTCTGCCCGCCGGACATGGAAGCCGTGCGCGTCGCCGATGCATGGAAGGCCGCACTGCCCGGAGCGGCGATGATCAGTAGCATCATCAGGGCCATATAGGTGGGCGCGAACGGAATGAAGAAGAAGAAAACCATGACCCAAAGCAACCCCAACTGGCTAAGCCAGCGTCCATTCCAGCGATCAGCCAGAATCCCGAACAGCGGCATGGGTATGGAAGAGACCACGAAATAGACAGTAATCCCCCAGGCCAACTGGGAATTGCTCAAATCGAAACGGCCCACGAGTGCTGTCAGGACAATCGCCACCGCCGAATTCAGAATGTCGATGGAACAGTGGCCGAAGGCCACCGCACCCAGGTAAGGCAACCGAATCCCGGAACGGGTGGCCAGCCACCACCCCCGTGCATGCACCATTATGTACCGGACCTGGAACTAGTAGTGGACCAAGACATCAGACAGCATGCCACAACACATCCGGGCCGTATAGGGATAAGCACGGCACAACGGTACCAGGGTCGCTGCGCTGTCCGGACCGGAGGACAACCCCGCGGGAAATCCGACACGCAAACCCTGCCCGGGGCATAGGGCAGGCCATCTCAGACCGCAACACCATAGACATCCTGCAATTTTGTCTGCAGGTACTGAACATAGGGTGCGGCATCAATGCCGGTACCCACGATGCGCTCCAGCAGTGTCTGGGGTTCGTACTTGCGACCATGCTGATGAACATGTACCCGCATCCATTCGAGCAAGGTGCCGAATTCGCCGCGGGCAAACTGGTCTTCCAAATCCGGATGGCAGTTCCGGGCTGCCTCAAACAGCTGTACGGAGATAATGTTGCCCAGGCTGTAGGTGGGGAAATACCCCATGTACCCAAAGCTCCAGTGCACATCCTGCAACACCCCGTTGGCGTCATTGTCCGGAGTGATGCCAAGGTAGCTCTCCATCCGGTCATTCCAGGCCTGGGGCAAGTCCGCCAGATCTACCTTGCCCTCCATGATGGCTTTCTCCAGTTCAAAGCGCAGCATGATGTGCAGGTTGTAGGTCACCTCGTCAGCCTCCACCCGGATCAGGCTGGGTGCTATCTCGTTGATCGCCCTGTAAAACTCCTCCCGGGGCACCGTATTGAACTCGGGAAAGTGGGCACACAACAGGGGATAGGCCCACTGCCAGAAAGGCCGGCCGCGGCCAACCAGGTTTTCCCACAGACGCGACTGGCTTTCGTGAATGCCCAGTGACGTCCCCGAGGACAGAGGCGTGCGATCATACCGCGGGTGGATGTTCTGATCATACAGGGCATGCCCGCATTCGTGCAGCATGCTGAAGAGACAGACGTTGAACTCGTCGGCATAGGTGCGTGTGGTGAGGCGTACGTCATCCCGGCTGAAACTGGTACAGAAAGGGTGCGTCACTTCATCCACCCGCCCGCGCTGGAAGTCGAAGCCAAAGGCCGCTATCAGTACGCGGCCCAGATTGCGCTGGGTCGTCAGGTCAAAATTGCCCCGCAGGCAGGCGGTGTCGATTTTCACCCCGGATTCCGTGACGGCCTTGACCATGCGGGCCGTCTCTTCCCGCAAGGGTGTGAAAATGGCTTCCACCTCGCGCGCCTTCATGCCAGCTTCAAACCGATCCAGCAACGGATCATAGACATGATCGTCATAACCCTGATAATCCGCGTATTCATGCGCCAGATCGACGCACTTCTGCAGCCAGGGGAGAAAGAGGGCATAGTCTGATGCAGCACGGGCTTGGCGCCAGTGTTCGTTGGACAGAGCGAAAGTTTCCGTGGCCCGGGCCACGTATTCGGCTGGCAAGTTCCGTTCCTGGCGGTAATCCCGATCTGTTACCCGGATCAGGGCCACGTCATCCTCATCGGCGTCTGTGTCGTCCACCAGCAGCTGCAGTTCTTCCAGCCATGTCCCCACTTCATCCGCCACGAACAACTCGTGTGTTACCTTGGATACCGAAGCCATCTGCGTTGCCCGAGCTGCGGCCGCTCCCGCAGGCATGAATGCTTCCTGGTCATAGTGCATCAGGCTGGAGGCATGACGCAGATCCGTAACGGTAGCCAAGCGTTCTTTGAGGGCATTCAGGGTTTCTTGCATGATGTGTCAGGAGTTGGCAGAAATGGCAGAACCGGGAGGCAATCCTGGAGCAATCCCCAAGAGAATGGACACAGGATTACGCCATGTGGGCATAAAGACGGGATCTTAACACAGAAATGGACACTGGCATCATTGTGTCCTTACGCTGTCTCTCAGGTGCACCGCACCCCCAACATAACCTGGGGGTTTCACCCTCGCTTTTTGGTTCTCCGGGAATCCATGGTCCTGTCTCCATGGCGGATCGCTGTCGAGTCATGACAGCCCAAAATCTGATCCGGACAGCTCTGCAAGGGGCAAAAAGGTCTTTGCCCTGCGTCGTCTCAAGTACAGTTTCCGGGTATATGGCATGAATCGCATTGCATTGGCCGGCCTGATCCGCAATGGTGAGAATGCCGGTGTCGAATTCAAGCGTGACGACATCCGTCCGGAACAACTGGGCAAGGAGATCGCTGCCTTGCTGAATATGAGAGGTGGATACATTCTCTTGGGCGTAGAAGACGAACGGACGGTTACAGGATTTGGTACGGGATCCCAAGAAGGCTGAGAAATGGGTGATGCAGTGCGCAAGGGATTATGTTCACCCAGCCGCCATCCCTTATTGGGAAACCATAGAGTGGTATGACGGCAAGCGGGTGGGCATTGTGTCCCTGCCTGCAGATGCACCGGACAAACCTTATAAGGCCAAACGGGGAGCATCCTGGATCACCCAGATTCGTGTGGGAACCCTAACGCGGGATGCCACTAATCCGGAAGAAATGCGTCTCTATCAGCAGTCAGGACATCTGCAGTACGATCGTGGGCCTGTTCCAGATGCTTCGCTACAGGATCTCGATCAACGACGTCTCATCCATTATTTGGGGACTATATACGTACCCACACCACGCCCGCAGGCCGCGATACCTTGCCGTATACATTTTCAGGTTTCACAGGCCCAGCCTACGCTGCCACCGCCACCCGCAGTTGCGCCGTCCCCGGACGCCATGTTCTTGCCTAACCATTTATCCCGTATGTTCAAAGCTGCGTTTATATCAGCGTTCTTTTCAACATCACATTCACCACAATGGTAAACAGATTGGGATTTCCGGTTGGCTTTGCGTACAACACCACAGTTATGACAACGTTGTGATGTATACGCAGGTCTATCTTTTCCGTATACGTCTTGTAACTCATATACCGTTCCAGCCGTCCCCAACCGCTGCGTAAAATAGCACGATTCAAGCCTCTCTTCTGGGCGACATTCTTGCCGGGTTTGTCCTTGGAGCCACGGGCACTCCGGGTCATCCCCTGCATGTTCAAGTCCCCAAAGATAACCAGATCGTGTATGTCAGCCATGGTACGGCTAGTCTGGTGGCACCCATTCTTTATGACATGGCGCATCTCCCTGTATACCCTTTGAATGCGTAACTTAGTGTTTTGCCAACCGTTGCTTTTGTACTCTTGCCGTGCCAATTTCTTCTGCAGCCTGCGCAGCTTGGCATCCAGGAGCAACAGCGGCGGCAGTTCATACATACCCCCCGTACTTAATGCCACTTGCCCTACGTTCCGATCTATACCTACAGAGTTGATAGACTGTGCAGGTCTAGCCGGGCGTGTTTCAGGCACTTCGTACAGGATGGACACATACCAGTTACCGGCCTCATACTTGAACGTGGCCTGCTTGGGTTTGCAACCCGCATATGGGTTCTTGCCTGTTGTCTTCACCCATCCAAGCTTGAGGATATAAATCTTCTTGCCCTTGATCTTGACATTATCAGGCACAGTGAATTTGGGTGTATCTTTGAATTTCCGTTTCCAGACCGGACGGCCCGCACCATCAAAGCACCGCTTGTAGGCTTCCGACAAGTGTTTCATGGTGTAGCGCACGGTGTGTGCCGGCAACTCGTCCAACCAGGGCAACTCCTGCTTGATTTGCACGTACACCTTGCACAGCGAGAAGAACGTGACCGATGGCTTATCGGCTTTGCCAGCCCTGTAGTCTTCCCACTGCTTTTCACAGATTTCCAGGCCCTCGTTCCACACCTTGCGACAGGCCCCGGCAATCCGCATCAGCTTGTCATACTTGGCCTTACTGCCCGGCCGCACCCGCAAGGTGATACCGCGGTGAACCATTGTCTCTTCTATGTTCATGCCCTATTCTAGCGTGTCCGCAACTACCTGCACTGCACAGTGTGGGTACGTATATAGCCCCCCATTATTTCCGTGATGTTCGTCAGCAGGAATGCCCGCCTTGGGATGACCGGGACGCCTGGTTGCATTTCCTCGTGAATACGGGGCTGATGACAGAATACAGGGACCGCATCGTACCGGTTATTGGCGGGATGTTGCTGTTCGGCCTGCGTCCCCATCGCTTTTTGCCCCAGTCAAGCATTAGGGCGGAAGCATATCCAGGAACCATAAAAGACTACAGTGCACGAGCACGCACTGATTTGCGCGGACCAGTGGTAGCTTTCTTTCCTGCCAGGCAGGAGGTCTCTATTTCCCGGTATCCCTGCATGCCGCAGACCTTTACGGACAGCCATGACATCAGGGAAAGCGGTCTCATTGCACAGGCACTGGATTTTGTGCGCAGACATATTGACGTGGAGGCCTGGATTGACAGTAAGGGGCAACGCCAGGAACGGTGGGATTACCCTCTGGACGCTGTGCGCGAGGCCGTGGTGAATGCGGTTGGCCACCGGGATTATACGATTCGGGTAAGCGATATTGAACTCTCGCTCTACGCTGATCGCCTGGAAGTCATTTCCCCGGGACGATTGCCCAATACGGTGACGGTGCCCAAAATGCGGGCCGGTTACCGGACTGCACGCAACAACCTGCTCCAGGATGTGCTCCAGGATTATCGGTACATTGAAGGTAGCGGTCTGGGTGTGCCCCGCAAAATTCTGGCGGGCATGCAACAGCACAATGGCACTGAACCAGACTTGAGCGAAGAAGAAGATCGCTTCCTGGTCCGGCTATGGAAATAGACCGGCCTGCAACGACTGCCCGTTCCCTGCCCAGACACCGGCATCAGTCAGGACTCTCTGCCCGGAAGACCTTTTGTACGCCCCACAGCAGATCGTCCAGGTCCTCTTCGGACAGCAGGGGGCCCGACTCGATGACGACAGACCGTGCCATCAACTCCTCCGAGCGCGGACACATGCCCATGTGATACTGGATGGGTTCCGGGAAATAAGTGGGACAGTCAAAGGGACAGCCCCGGGCCGCGGTCCACTGGTTCAGAATCTGGGGCGCAGCGTAAACGGGCTGGCCACCATAGATCTTGCCGGCGGGTACACCTTCTGCCCGCAAGGCCGCAATCCGCCGGGCCGCTGCCGCACCATCCTTTTCATAGGCAATGATCCAGAGTGACTGGTCATCCCGTCCGGGAATACGCCGCTCCAGAGATGCAGGGGCATATTCCTCCAGACCGGCACGCAGAACGCCGGTGTTGACTTCAATCCGTTCCAGGATAGCCGGCAGCTTCTGCAATTGACTGCCCAGGATAGCCCCGGCGATCTCGTTCATGCGCAGGTTCTCGCCCACGATGGGATCCTGTCCAAAGTGATCGCGGACGCCGGCGTGCGAGGTCCAGAACTGCCCGCCCTGATCGGAATAGATGGTAGCCCGGCGATACCACTCCGCGTTGTCTGTCACCATCGCGCCGCCTTCGCCGCTGGTGATGTTCTTTTCCAGCTGAAACGAGAAACATCCCACATCCCCGATCGTACCCACAGGTTGGCCTTGATGGACACTGCCGCACGCCTGGGCAGCATCCTCGATGACATACAGTCCCCGTTCCCGGGCAAATGCCCCGATGGCATCCATGTCGGCACATTTGCCTCCCAGATGTACAGGCATGATAGCCCGGGTAAGGGGTGTAAGACAGCGTTCCAGATCTGCGGGATCCAGCAGCATGTTCTCGTCCACTTCCGCAAAGACAGGACGGGCCCGTGCAGCAATGATGGCACCGACCGAGGCAATGAAGGTGGCAGCCGGGACAATCACCTCGTCCCCGGGACCAATCCCCAGAGCCGTGAGACCCAGGCGCAGAGCCGCTGTACCATTGGCCGCCCCAATGGCATATCCCGTACCCAGATACGTGGTCAGGGCCGTTTCAAATGCATCCACCTTGGCCAGATGATTGGGGCCGTAATACCGGAACAGCGACTGGGCCTCCAGCACTTCCATCACAGCCTGCTTCTCATCCTCGCCAATCAACCCGGCACCCTTGTACAGGTTCAGCTCCTGCCGGACAGCAGGCTCGCCGCCATCAATGGCCAGGGTATAGGAGTCGCGGGTTCGTGATGCAGACATGGGGCAGTTCCTCACAGTCGGATATCTGGTGGATGGAGAAGCGCACTGCGCTGGCGCCTCGGGAATTTGTCGTTGCCGGGGATACCTGTCAAGGCTGCTGCACGGCACAAGTGTCAACTGGATGACTCACACCGCATGTTGCGCTGGCATCAGCCCTGTTCCAGATCCGGCAAGCCCTGGTCCAGGCAGTCCCCCATGAGTCACAGTCCCCTGTAGGGTCTGTACAGACATGTTGCTTTGGACAAACATGCCTCCACCAATGCCGCCTTTCCCTGCAGGGGTGAACACTATTGCAGAATCATAGCATACAGGGGCCAAGCCAATCCGGGCATTCGTCCGACGGGACGACAGGACAGTATATCGCCTCCGGCATCTTGAAGAGACAGCGGTGCCAGTCCAAACAGTATCCCAATCTGGCGTTGGGCTGTCCCTTGACAGCGCAACAGCTCCGGCCAGGGTTTTGCTACGGTTCCGGCAGGCAACGGGTACCATGATGGAAGCGCTTGGCTCTTTCTGGTCCAGGAAACCACCCACGCCTCTGAACCCTGTTATGTCCAGTACCAGGTTGCCTTCTGTCTGGATCCGTCACACGGCGGTTGATCTGGGTTTTGACTTCTGCCGTGTCACCACACCTCGGGCAGATGCCGTACACATGGCGTATTATCGTGCGTGGCTGCAAGCGCAATGCCACGGCGACATGGCCTATCTGGAACGCCACCTGGATCTGCGTGCCAATCCCCGGCATTTGCTCACGACGGATGGGCTGACGGTCAATGCCCTTGTCGTCGTGGGTGTGGATTACCACCAGCTGGAACTGCCGGCAGCCATCCGCCAGGATCCCTCACGCGGCCTCATTGCCCGTTATGCCTGGGGACAGGATTACCATGAACTGATCAAGCCCCGGCTGCATGACCTGGACCGTGCCATTGGCCAGATGAGTGGCCGTGCGGATCGCGCCAAATGCTGGGTGGATACAGGTCCTGTCGTGGAACGGGACTGGGCCATGGCCGCCGGGATGACGTTCACGGGCAAGAATTGCTGTGCCATCCATCCGCAGGCTGGCAGTTGGATCTTTCTGGCCGTCCTCTGCATCCCGGAACAGGTCATACCGGATCCGGAGCCGGCACCTCTTGAATTGACCGTCCGTACCCCGCACGAAATCTTGAACGGGCTGCCTTACAGGGAAAAGGTGGGTGCCTGGTCCCTGTCACACACACAGGGAAGAGCGGCGGCTACCTGTGGTCACTGCACGCGCTGCCTGGATGCCTGTCCCACGACTGCGTTTGCCGGACCTTACATGCTGGATGCCCGCAAATGCATCAGTTACTGGACCATCGAGTCAAGACAGGCCGTACCCAGAGACCTGCGGCCTCAATTCGGGAACCTCATCTTCGGTTGCGACATCTGCCAGGAAGTCTGTCCGTGGAATCGGGGACTGCCGGACCGGAAACCGCGTATTCCCGGGCTCCAGGCACGTCAGGACTGGATGGCGCCCCCACTGCTGGAGGGATTTGGTGCGGATACACCCTACTGGCTCCATGACCAGGCATTCCGGGAACGCTTCCGGCGCTCGCCCGTCAAGCGTCCCAAAAGGACGGGCATGCTGCGCAACGTATGCACGGCTTTGGGCAACTGGGGTGATACCGCAGCCCTGCCCGGCCTGGCCCAAGCCCTGACAGACAGGTCGCCTGTCGTCCGGGAACATGCTGTGTGGGCCTTGGGACGCATCCTGGCCCGGACCCGGGCTGCAGAGGCGCGTCGGCTCCTGCAGTGCCAGCGCCAAACCGAAAAGCACGCTGCCGTACAGGCAGAAATCAATCGCTGGCTACCCTAGAGGCAAGTCCGGCACACAAAAATTCCTGATTGCGGGGGCTGGTATCGTACAGGACGAGGCCCCATGGGGGCTTGGACTCCCAGGTGCACCGCGCAGGGATTACGGGACTCCAGCCCGCACCATATCCACAAAAAGGGCGTGCCAACGCAGATCGGCCGAGAGTTCCGGATGAAAGGCGGTGGCTAGGATCCGACCCTGCCGGACGGCTACTATCACCTCGGCACCATCCCGCTCGGTCAGGGTAGCCAGACACTCGACATGGGGTTCCACCTGCAGGATGGCCGGTGCCCGGATGAAGATGGCGTGGACGGGTTCCGTCCAGCCCTCGACTTCCAGCCAGGTTTCAAAACTGTCCCTCTGGCTGCCGAAGTAGTTGCGATTGACCAGAACGTCCAGACCGCCCAGCAGAGGCTGCCCGTCCTGTTTTTGGCCTGTGGCCTGGTTGGAGAGCAGGATCAGACCTGCGCAGGTCCCCCACACGGGCTTGCCCGCCTGCACCCAGTCGCGCAGTGGCGTCACCAGGTTCCAGCGCTGGGCGATCAAGCCCATCGTCGTGCTTTCACCGCCGGGCAGGACAAGGCCCTGCAGGGTCTGCAGCTGATCCGGGCGGCGTACGGCAACGGCCTCGACGCCGAGGGTCTGCAGCTTCTGGATATGCTCCCTGAATGCGCCCTGCAGCGCCAGCACCCCAATGGTGATGGTGATTCGTCCCTACCAGCCGCGGTGGGCCATCTTTTCCTGTTCCGTGAGCGTATCCAGGTTGATCCCGACCATCGGTTCCCCCAGATCCTCACTCACGGACGCCAGCACGTCGGCATCCTCGAAGTGCGTCACGGCCTGCACGATGGCATGCGCCCGTTTGGCCGGATTCCCGCTCTTGAAAATGCCGGAGCCGACAAACACACCATCCAGGCCCAGCTGCATCATGAGGGCGGCATCCGCCGGGGTGGCCACGCCGCCGGCGGCAAAGTTGACCACGGGCAAGCGGCCCAGCTGTGCCGTCTGGTTGACCAATTCCACCGGGGCCTGGAGATCGCGGGCAAAGGCATACCGTTCGTCCGCGCTCATACTCTGGACACGCCGAATGTCACCGAGGACACTGCGGGCATGCCGTACCGCCTCCACCACGTTGCCGGTCCCCGCTTCACCCTTGGTCCGGATCATGGCGGCACCTTCCGCGATGCGGCGCAAGGCTTCGCCAAGATTGCGGCAGCCACACACGAAGGGTACCGTGAAACTGTGCTTGTCAATGTGGTTGTTCTCATCCGCGGGGGTGAGAACTTCGCTCTCATCAATGTAGTCAATGCCGAGGGCTTCCAGGATCTGGGCTTCCACAAAATGGCCAATACGGGCCTTGGCCATGACCGGAATGGTGACGGACTCCTTGATGGCCCGCACCACCTGGGGATCGCTCATGCGGGATACGCCCCCTTCCGAACGGATATCGGCGGGGACGCGTTCCAGTGCCATGACCGCACAGGCACCGGCCTCTTCGGCGATGCGGGCCTGTTCCGGGGTCACTACATCCATGATAACGCCGCCCTTCAACATCTGAGCCAAACCGGCTTTCACCGTGAAGGTTCCGGTCTCTGTCACTGCACCGTTCTTGCCGTGTATCGTTGCCATTGTCTGAATTCCTGGTCAGCGAATCATTGGGTCGTCAAGCTTCGTTATTGTAATCCACACCGCACTGCGCTTCAAGTTGTGCCGGTTACCGGTGTCGGCGCCGGCACCGGATCTGGCAGGCCGCCTGTGCATCCACCGCCCGGTTTACAGTAACGGGACCAGCCAGGCCCAAAGCCGTGGGCCAAACAGCAGCAGGCCAATGACCGCGCTGCTCACGGATACGACCAGCACAGCACCGGCAGCCATGTCCTTGATGCGGCGAACGCTCTCGTTCTGTTCCCGCGTATACAGGTCGGCCAGCTGTTCGATGGCACTGTTGCACAGTTCCGCCGTCAGCACCACGCCGATCGTCAGGCACAGCACCATCCATTCCAGGCGTGACAGTTGCAGCCACCAGCCTGTCCCGAGTGCAACCCCTGCCAGCACCAGTTCGATTTGGAGATTGCGCTCTGTGCCGACCGTAGCCGCCAGCCCCCGGCAGGCATGGCGCAGGCTGGCGCCAAACCTACGCATCAGGCCGGTCCGCGTCCGGAAGCCATGTCCTCCGGGGCCGGTACCCCAGTTCCCTGACGATACGATCCTGCAGGGGAAACATGCATTCCGCCGCGGCGGCCGTAGCGTGGTCGAAACCCAGCAGATGCAGGACGCCATGCACAAAGCACAGCATGAATTCATCTGCCGCTGCAGTCTCCAGACGGGCAGCCGCACGCTCGATATAGGGCCGTGACAGCACCAGATCCCCCAGCACACCCGGCAGGCCCGCCGGCACCACCAGGTCGTCTGCCGGGCTATCAGCCTCGCCACCGAAGCTCAGGACATCGGTGGCTTCGTCCAAGCCCCGAAAGGTACGATTGAGCGTACGGATTTCCCGGTCATCGGTCACACGCACCGTGAGTATGCGCAGGGCATCTGTCCCCTGCGGATCTGCCGCGGCCAGCACCGCCACCAGCCCTGCCTGCAGCTGGCGACAAGATACCGGCATGGCCAATTCTGTCTGCACCACCAGTTCAACAGGCATGGCTGCCGTCCCTGTTGCTCTGCCTTCAGACAGAGGACGGCAGTCGGGGTGCCAGACTGGCCGCCGCGCCTGTAGCGGCCTGATTCAGTGCAAGCGGATCCAGGTCCGGATACGGAATGCGCTGATGGGCGGAACTGATCAGCATGGCAATCATTACGTCCCTGATTTGGCTGAGCTCCCGCAGTGACAGGGGACTCTGGACCAGTGAACCATCCTGCAGGCACAGGGCAAACTGTTCTTCCACGATCTGGCGAATTTTCGCAGGATCGTCCGTGCGGGCCGCCCGAAACACAGCTTCGCAGGCGTCGGCCAGCAACACAATGGAGGTTTCCCGGCACGAGGGTACGGATACCGGAAAAGCGTCGGGACCGGCGTCTGGCCGGGGGCACACGCCTCCAGGGCAGCGGCATAAAAGGGCCGTATGAGCTGGGTGGCATGATGCGTCTGAATGAAATCCAGGATCCGGGGCGGGAGTCCATATTCACGGCCAATCTGGAGCCCCTTGGCCACATGCCCGATGACGATGCAGGCAGACTGGGCCGGCGAATAGTCGGCATGGGGCTGCTGGCCGGGCGGAATGTTCTCGGCAAAAAGATAGGCTTGGGGGATTTTGCCAATGTCGTGATAGTACGCGTCGGCCCGCGTGAGCAGGGCATCGGCACCGATGACCTGTGCTGTTCGTTCGGCCATGTCACTGACCCGCATGGTGTGATGATAGGTGCCGGGGGCCTCATTGCGCAACAGAACCAGGAGCGGATGATCCGGGCGTGCCAGTTCCGACAGCTTGAAACTGGTGACCCGGCCTGTCAATTCGCCAAAGGCATAGGTCCCGGCCAAGGCGATACTGAAGGAAGTGAGACCATTCACCAGGCTGACGAAGGCCAGCAGCAGGGGACCTTGGAACCAGGTCCGGAGATCCGGATCCGGCAGCTGTGTGACCAGGGTGAGCGGCGCATGTACATTCAGGGCCATCGGCACCAGCAACAGCAGGTTCATGGCTGCCACCCAAATCCCGGCGGTGACGAAATGGCGGATGCGGTTGTTTTGATGCAGGGCCACCACACCGGCCAGCATCCCCAAAGTCATGAACAGCAGAAAACCCAAGTCGACCCGGGACATGAAACCGGTGATGACGACGAGGGTCATCCCGACCACCAGGGCCACCCGGAAACCGGCCAGGGTCCACAGCAGCATGCCCGCTGCCGCTACCGGCAGCATATACCTGACCCAGGTTGCCTGATGTACCTGAATCTTCACCGCCAGGAGCAAAAGAAGAATGAAGCCGGCCAGGGCCCACAACTCCCGCTTGCGTTCCATGATGTGCCGGTTGTAGAGAGGCACGACCCACTGGAGCAGAGTGAGCAGCAGGCACACCAGGGGCAAGATCAGGAAAAAACGCGGCGGGAACCAGACCCGGTACAGCATATCCAGCTGGGACAGAACCGCCATCTGGCCCCGGGTGAGGGGCATCGCCGGACTCGCGATCTCTTCGCCGACGGCGTAGGCCGTAGTCAGGGTGTTGGGCCGGATCCAGGGCAACACCAGCATCTGGGCCGTGTGCACCAGTTGCGGATCCGCCAGCCGTTCCTGCAGGATGATGCGTGTATACAGCCGGGTCTGTTCCAGATTGCCTTCCGTGATGACCTGGTCATCGATCGCGGTGAGGGTCTCCATGACCACCCTGTGCAACCGGCTCCGGTCTGCCGACGACAGATTCTGCAAGAGGGGTATGAGGGTGTCACTGAGGCCGGGAACCGCGATATCCGCCCAGAGCGGGTCCGGCCCGTCCACCTTGCGGGCCTGTTCGACCTGCTGCAGGAATTGCTGAATGGTGGCCAGCCGGGCCAGACGTTCCTGCCGGGGCACAGGTTGCCGTGTGAACACGTCACGTGGTGCACGTACCGGATAGCGGATTCGATCGCCTTCGGCCAGCCGCCATTGGGTGAGACCGGGAATCTCCACAACGACGATCAGGGTGATTACCAGGGACAGCGCCAATATGGCTCCGGCTCTGGCACCCGCCGCTTTGGCGTTGCACATCAGAAATGACATCAGTGGCTTGGGGGTAGCTGCATCCTTCCAGGGATGCCATCGGTTGCCTGCAGGTCGGTCAGACGCACGTCGATCACGAATCAACTGGCCATTATACATGATTGTGTTATGCGCTGGCCCAAGTGTGGATTTGGGCGAATCAAGACGCAATGCCCATTCTGATGTACCGTAAAACAGGGCGCAAGCCCAATTGCTCCCTTGATGCGATGCGCGCGTAGCCAGCAGGTGGTCGACTGTCTCGCGGCACGGGAACCACGGGGCATCCGGCAACATTTTCCGCTTCCTGATCCACCGCTTTGATTTCTTCATGCGCTAAGATCTGGAGAAGCACCGTACCAGTCATGCCAGTTGTGCTGAAGGAATCGCCATGTTTTTTGATCGCGCCAAGATTTTCGTCAAGGCGGGTGAGGGGGGAGAAGGCATTGTGGCTTTTCGCCGCGAGAAGCACCAAGCCAAGGGCGGGCCCGCGGGCGGCAACGGGGGCCGGGGCGGGCATGTCGTCGCAGCCGTGGACCCGGGCATGAACACCCTGCACCGCTTTCGGCGGCATGTACACTACAGGGCCGCCAAAGGAGGCCGGGGCGGGGGCACCGACAAACGCGGCGCCCAAGGCGACGATCTGGTCATCCGGGTACCGCCCGGCACCCTGATCCGGGACGCTGAGAGCCAGGACTTGATCGCCGACCTGACGCACGACGCCCAGTCGGCCTGCATCGCCCGCGGGGGCCGCGGGGGCCGTGGCAATGCGGCTTTCCGCAATTCCCGCAACCAGGTACCGCGCATGGCTGAAAAGGGAGAGCCGGGCGAAGAACGCTGGTTGGCCCTGGAACTGAAGCTGGTGGCGGAAGTGGGCATCATCGGCGTGCCCAATGCGGGCAAGTCCACTTTGCTCAGTCGTCTCAGCGCGGCCAGGCCCCAGATTGCGGACTATCCCTTTACCACGATCACCCCCAATCTGGGTGTCGTGGAGGTGGAGCATCGCCAACGGGTCTTTATCGACGTGCCCGGCCTGGTGGAAGGAGCGCACACCGGTACGGGCCTGGGAATGGAGTTTCTGCGGCATGTGGAACGTACCCGCATGCTGGTACACCTGTTGGATGGCACGGCCCCCGATCTCCTGGCCGAAATGACCCTGATCGAAAATGAACTGCAGCTTTACAGCCCGGAACTGGCCCGGAAACCCCGTCTCATCGTGCTGAACAAACTGGATCTGCCCATGGCCCGCCAGCGCCAGGCGGATCTGGCCAGCGCCTTGGACCAACGCCACCTGCCTCTTCATGCCATCAGTGCCGCTACCGGTGAAGCCGTGCCGGACTTGATCTTCAAGGTGGACCGGATGCTGCAGGAACTGCCGGTCCTGCCGGAAACCGTGGCCGTGCCGGAAATCGTGCCGCACACCGAGGATCGCACTTTCACGATCCGGCAGACACAGCCCGGATACTGGCACCTGGCCTGTCCGGCGCTGGAAAAACGGATCAAGATGATCAACTGGGATTATTTCGAGAGCACGATGCGCTTTCAGCACATGCTGGAATCCTGGGGCATCAGGCAGGCCCTGCAGCAGCAAGGCATTGCAGAGGGCGATACGGTTCTGATTGCCGATTTTGAATTGATTTGGGGTTACGACAATGCCTTCTGATAACCCGGGACCAAGTGCGCTGCCATCCCTGCTCCAAGTCTATCTGGACCGGTACCTGCAGGTGCCGGGCAGCCCCGGCGCGGACAGCGGGGTTCCGGACAACCAGGTTCTGGCTGCCGCAGCCGCGTGCCAGCCGCGGCTGGGGATCTTTGGCGGCACCTTCGATCCCATTCATATCGGGCACCTGCTGCTCGCCCAGGAAGCTGCATCGTACATGCACCTCAACCGTGTATATTTCGTACCGGCCGGACAGCCGCCCCACAAACCGGGACAGCCCATAACGCCCATCCGGCATCGTTTGGCCATGTCGACCATTGCCACCCGCGACAATGATCTGTTTGCCGTCAGCCAACTGGACGCCGATGATCAGGTGCCCAGTTATACGGCAGACCTGCTCCGCCGGCTTCAGGCTTCCCTGCAGATCCCGGTGCAGATCTACTTCCTGATGGGTATGGACAGCCTGCGTGATTTGGCCACCTGGCATCAACCGGAATGGCTTGTGGACAATTGCAATCTGGTGGCTCTGAGTCGGCCCACGATCCGGATGGACTGGTCAGCCCTGGAACACCGTTTTCCCAACATTCGGCATCGGGTACAGGTTCTGGACATGCCCGGCCTGGATGTCTCGGGCATGAATGTCCGGGAGCGTCTGCGTACCCAACATCCGATTCGCTATCTGGTACCTCCGGACGTAATCCGGTACATCCGGCAACACCGCCTGTATACCACGGCCTGCGCTGCCCTGTGAGATCCCGGCAACCGATCGCGAACAAGGCGGACCGGTGGCGGGTACCAGTACGTTCATGGCACGGCCACAGATGCTGGAACCAGGCGTGCGCTTCCCGTCCCGCCAGCACGAATCCCGCAGTAGCGACATGTCCGCCGGCGGTCGGTAGCCCGCTTGTCCCGGACCCGGAAGTGCTGCAAGTTCGTCGTAGCCGGATGGATCCTGCCAGTCCATCGCGGACACGTTGTCGGATGTGTCCCAGGGCGCAAGCTTGCGCACCGTCGCTTGCGGGTCCTGGTCAATGCTGTAGGATGTGGTCGCCGCGTCCGTGACGTTCAGGCGGTGCGGACGCGGCGGCAGTGGGTGCAGGGGCCGGGCCGGGACGCATCTGTCCGACTGGAGCTTGGGATGTGATGCCAGCGACATGTACGTAGCCTTCCGTGCCATCGGCCTTGCGCAGATGCAGCCAATCGCCATGTACCTCGAACACGCACACACGCTCACCGGCAAAGACATATTGGTCAGTGGCCAGGTGCTGGGGCCCTGACGCAGGCGATAATCGACTGTGCTTGTACTCCAGTCACCAACCGCGCTTGTACCCTAAGCGGGGATGCAGGCGTGCATCGCGGGAATAGCGGCATCGGGGGTGGGCGTGACAAAGCGGGGCAAACGGACTTTGATGGGGGTGGGTGTGAGCACGGCTTGCCGGAACGCGGGCAACTGCCAGACCGGGATGGCGGGGGTAGCGTCTGGAGTGACACCTGTACGCGTGGCAGGCAGCCAGCCCCTTGCTTGCGCCGTCCGGGGTTTCGACGTAGTGCCACGTGCACCGATGGCGCGTCTGGTGGACAATACGCAAACCCGGGTGCCACCGGGGATGGCTGTGGGCTGGCTGAGGCGCGATGGCATGGGCCGCAGGAACGTCTGCCCGGCCGGCAACACGTACAGCCTGTCGCCGGTACAGGCATCTGCCGCATAACCGGTTGCAGGCCACGCCATGTCACTACCCAGCACCAGCACAGCCAGTAGCATACGTACAAGCATACGCATGGGTGTTTTCCCTGCTCGTGATGGTATCCTCGCATTTTACCGCGCTGGCAGAACGGGTCAAGTGGAGACCGCAGCCGTGTCCACAGCGGCAACTCCAGCCAGACGCACAGGCGGGTTACGCTTGTCCGGTCCTGCAGTGCCAGGCTAATGTGCTGGCAGATCAAGGATACCAATTCAACATCCGGACAGTTGGACAAGCAAGTATTCCCTGCACAATGTGGCGGTCAATGGCGTGCGGCAATGTGTCCAGCCAATGCTACGCGGCGGCAGATGCAGGATGGTCATCATGACCTGTCACTTGCCCGACGGTGCTGACCCCCTTGGACATCTACTGCCCTGGACAGAGTGGTGCCCGCTCCGAAAAGTGCTACCATGGGAGGCATCTGTCATTTGAAGTAGGACTGTCATGGAAGAAACCCGAACCCGCTTGACCCAGCTGGCGACGTGTGCGGGCTGAGCGTCCAAACTCCCGCCCGGGGAGCTGGCGCAGGTACTGCGCCATGTGTCTTATCTCTTTCCCGCATCGGCCTCGCCCAATCTGCTGGTGGGCCTGCATCAGCCCGATGACGCTGCGGTATACCGTATCGCAGCGGATTTCGCCCTGATCCAAACGACGGATTTCTTCACGCCCATCGTGGATCACCCCTATACCTTTGGAGCCATCGCGGCCGCCAACGCCATGAGCGACGTGTATGCCATGGGCGGCGAAGTCCTGTTTGCCCTGAACATAGCGGGGGTTCCCGAAAGCGTCCCTACAGACACGCTGGCTGAGGTCCTGGAAGGCGGCGCGACCAGGGTCATGGCCGCCGGTGCCCAGATCGCCGGCGGCCACACGGTCACGAATCCCGAGCTGTTCTACGGGCTCGCAGTGACCGGACGTGTCGCGCCGGAACAGATGATAACCAAGGCCGCGCCCCGTCCCGGGGACCGGCTGTTCCTCAGCAAGCCCCTGGGCACAGGCATTATTACGACCGCCAGCATTGTCGATGCCCACACGCTCATTGATCCCCGGGATCTGGATGCGGCCATCCAGTCCATGGTGACCCTCAATCGGGATGTGGCCCGCGCGGCCCGGCAATTTGGGGTGCGTGTCGGCACGGACATTACAGGATTCGGTCTTCTGGGCCATGCGGCGGAAATGCTGCGTAAGCAGACATTACATCCGCCCGTAGGTCTGCATATCGAATCCCGCCATGTCCCGCTGCTGCCACATGCAGCCGATTACGTCAGGCAAGGCGTGGCGACACGGGCCGGCACAGCCAACCAGTCCTACTTCGGAGCCCAGGTCCATGCCGATACCACGGCAGATCCGGCTGTGGTGAAGGCCATGTGGGAAGCCGAAACCAGCGGCGGACTGCTGCTGGCCGTGTCTGAACACCAGGCGGATGCCTTCATGGCCCATTGCCAAGCCGGGGAGGATACAGCCTGCTGGCTGATAGGCCAGGCCGTGAACGAACCGGGCATTCACATTACATAGAACGGGGAAGACGCCATGGCCGGCAACGCCATCGCCGAGATGAAAGAGTGCATCCGCACCGAAGGCCTCGTGGTCATTGTCCGCGGCGGGTTCACCCTGGATGACATCACGGTCATTGCAGACGCCATGCTGGCGGCGCCTCTCCGCCTGCTGGAAATCACCATGAACACACCCGCGGTCCTGTCCGCCATATCAGCCCTGCGCACCCGGTTTGGCACGAACATGGTCATTGGGGCAGGTACGGTGCGCACGGCCACCCAAGTCCAGGCCGCGCTGGACGCAGGTGCCCAGTTCCTCGTAGCCCCCAATCTGGATCCCGCCAGCGTGGCCCTGGCGCAGAAACACGAAACCCTGATGCTGCCCGGCGTTTTCACTCCAACGGAAGCCCAGCAGGCCGCTGCTCTGGGATGTGAGATGGTCAAGCTGTTCCCATGTCCGGGCCCCGGCTACCTCAAGGCCCTGCGTGCCCCCCTGCACGATCTGGAATTCATTCCCACCGGTGGCGTGGATGCCGGCAACATCCGGACCTTCCGTGAGGCCGGCGCCGTGGCTGTGGGGATTGGCAGTTCCCTGGTGCGTGCGGGCCCGGTGGATCAGGCTGCCCTGATCACCCAGGCCCGCATCCTGCGCCAAAACTGGCACGCTGCCTGACGGGCAGTCTTCAGTACAAATCGTCAGCGTCCGGATCGATGCCCTGTTCCGGCATGGCGACTTCCAGTACGTCGCCGTGGTAGTCGATCACGATGTGAAACCCGACCAGGGCCAGCATGTCCTTCTGTTCCGGCGGCAGCTGCATCGGTCCCACCTTGTCCATGTTGTCGATGGCCGCCTCAATGGCAGCCAGGGTAAAGGGATCGCCCTTGCCCATGGCATCCAGGGCTTGCGGCAGCACGTCACCCTTCAACCGGGAAAACTGCTCCTTCATGTACTGCCATACGGCGGCATCCACCCTGGATGCCTCAATATGCCAGTCGAAGTCGTCTTCGCGTACAACGTAGAATTCGCTGGTCCCGACACGCCTGACATCCACGGGTTGGCCCCGTGGATCCTGAACCAGCCCCGCGAAGGCCGCCGCCCCGTGCATGATGTCCGCTCACACCTCGAGATTGGCGGCGATAAAGTTGTAGCTGCGGGTAATACTGTCGACGTGGGACTTGGGCATATCGTGCTCGACGATGTACCACTCGGCCCCGGCAGCCGTGGCCGCCGGCAGGATGCGACTCCAGTCCAGTTTGCCGTGCCCTACATCGGCCAGCCCCATCTGGTCCTCGTTGGTGCCCTCCGGTGCCAGATCCTTCATGTGCACACAGGGACACCGGCCCCGGTACTTGTCCAGCAGGGCGACGGGATCGGCCCCGCCCTTGACGATCCAGGCGAAATCGGGCTCGAAGCCCACATTTTCCGGTGCTGTTTCGGCCAGCAGCAAGTCAATAGCCAAGCGACCATCGTAATCCACCATTTCCTGCCAGTGGTTGTGGTACAGGAGAGACAGACCGGCAGTGCGGCAGGCCTCTCCCAGCGTATTCAGCTGCGCACCAAAGCGCTGCCAGTCACTGGCATCGGCTTCCCCCGCCCACAGCTTGCGATCCGGAATCGGAATGGCCACGATCCGGGTGCCCATATCCTTGTAGAACTGGATGGTGCCGTCCCGATCCGCCGCAAACGCTTCCGTCGGGACATGCGCCGAAATCACGGACAGCCCGTGCCGGGCCAGGGCCTGCCGCCATTCCGCGGCTTCCCGGTTCGCCGGGTGTACCGTCTCGACGTAGGCATAGCCTGCCTGGGCGACATGGGCCAGCACTTCCTCTTCAGGCGCGTCCATGGCACGCAGGGTATAGAGCTGGAGGGCAATGGGAAGAGAAGATTCACTCATGATCCAACCTTTCAATGCGGTAGGCAAGCGGGTTCAGTCTGTCACAGCCATTGACTGCTGGTAGCGCCGGTCCGGGGCCCCCGTACGTTGCAACAGTTCCATCACGGTCTCGTACAGGGCCGAATAGCGCGCCGACACCCGCGCATTGCGTACCGCCTGTTGGAGAGCGGCCCGCTCACCCACGATGACGACCAGCTGCTTGGCACGGGTCATGGCAGTATACAACAGGTTCCGCTGCAGCATGATGCTGTGGGTCTTCATCAGGGGTATGACCACAGCTGGGTATTCGCTGCCCTGGCTCTTGTGCACCGTAATCGCATACGCCAGCGTAATGTTGCCCAGATCGACCTGTTCGTAATCGTGCGTCTTGAGATCGAACCGGATCCGGGCGCTCCGGTGCTGCGGGTCCACGGTCACGATGGTCCCGATGTCGCCATTGAAGACCTGCTTCTGGTAATCGTTGCGGATCTGCATGACCAGATCGCCCTTGCGCAGGACCATGCCGCCGCGCTGCAGTTCGGGTTCAGCAAGCTCCGGCGGGTTCAGCATCTCCTGCAGGGATACGTTCAGGTGCTCGACGCCTATCACACCCCGGCGCATGGGACACAGCACCATGATGTCCTGGGTCGTCAGGCCAAAGTGCTTCGGCAGCCGTTCGGCCAGCAGGGACAGGATAGTGTCATGCGCCTTTTGGGGATTGTCGTGGGGCATGAAATAGAAATCCCGGAACTGGCGGTTGTTGATGATCGGTTCCTGGCCCCGGCGGATGCGGTGGGCGTTGCTCACGATGGCACTGTCGGCGCTCTGCCGGAAAATGACGTCCAGGCGCACAATGGGGCTGGTGCCAGCCGGCGTCGCCGGGTGGGCGGGCCGGTCATCTATCACGCGGATGATGTCCCGCAGCACGTTGCCCACCCCCACGCTGGGCAACTGATCCACATCCCCTACCAGCAGCACGTGCATGTGCGCGGGAATCGCCTTGCTCAGGACATAGGCCATGTGCACGTCCAGCATGGACGCTTCATCGACAATCAGCAGGTCACCTTCCAGGGGATTTTTCTCATCGCGGCCGAATTCCATGCCTGCCTGCACGGTCACTTCCAGCAGACGGTGAATGGTGCTGGCTGGCATGCCGGTGGTTTCCTGCATGCGCTTGGCGGCCCTTCCCGTCGGTGCCGCCAAATTCACCTGCAAGTCCTGTTGTACACACAGCGTGATGATGGTCCGGATGGTGGTGGTTTTGCCTGTCCCCGGGCCGCCGGTCAGCACCGCGAAGGGACATTGCATAACCGCCTGCACAGCCTCTTGCTGCTGTGTACTGAGCGGCATGTTGGCTTCGTCTGCCTGCAATATGCCCTGCCAAATGTCCGGCCAGGCCCAGGTCCGGGCACGCTGCACCACTTCCGTAGTCCGATCCAGCAGATGTCTGAGATTGTCAGCCAGGCCTGTTTCACACTGATACACCCAGGGCAGATAGACCGACAGCTTGTCCAGATCCAGCTCCGTCTGTAGCGTGGCCGCAGCCGACGCGTGGGGAGCAGACACCGGTACCGGCGCTTCCGCCGCGGGCACCGGGGTGTATACCTGGGTTACGGCCCATGGCTGGGCGAACCGGGCCTGGCCCGGTGCCAGGGTGGCGATTACGGTTTCGACACTCAGCATTCTGTGCAGATGTTCCTGGATGCGTTCTTGCGGCACCCGGGTCAGATCGTTCACCCGTGCCAGCAACTCGGTGCCTGGCAAGTAGGAATGCCCCCCGCTCAGGGACTGTTGCATGACATGCAGAATGGCTGCTTCCACCCTTTCAAACATGTCGTTCTGAATCCCGGCTTGCGCCGCGAGGGCATCCGCCCGCTTGAAGCCAATCCCTTCCATCTTGCACAGCAGGTAAGGATTTTCCTTGAGCCGGGTTATGGATTCATTCCCCATCTCTTCATGAATGCGGCGGGCCAGACCGGGCGTGGCTCCCAGTTCCTGCAGGTAGAACACCAGGTTGCGCAGGTCACGCTGCTCTTGCCACGAAGCCGTAATGTTCTTGATGCGGGATGGACCGAGGCCCGGAATTTCGGCTAGGCGTTCCGGGTTCGCATCCAGAATATCCAGGGCGTCCGTCCCCCAGGCCTTCACGATTTTGCGGGCCGTTTCCTTGCCGATGCCCCGGATGAGGCCACTGCCCAGAAAACGCGTCACGCCCGTGCGGGTGACGGGCAATTCGAAGTCGATCGCCTGGATACGCAGCTGGGGGCCATAGGTCTCGTGCTGGACCATTTCACCGGACACTTTCAGGGCGGTACCGACCGCGAGTTCCGGCATTTCGCCCACGATCGTGAGCAGGCCCTGGCGCGGTTTGGGTATGCCTTCAATGGATTCGAGAGCCAAACGGGCCACGGTGAACCCGTTTTCTCGGTTATAATACGTAACGGTAGACACCGTACCCTTGGCCGTGATCATGGGGTCAGTATATCATTCACGTTCCCGTGAGCCCGGTTATAACCGGGGATAGGGTACTATTGGATTTTGGCACAGGTCTGGCCAGTTTTGCCAGCGAGGTTCTTTGTGAGTCAACGTTTTTATGGCGGGCAAGCCATTCTGGAAGGAGTCATGATGCGGGGCACCAACACGTTCGCCGTGGCGGTGCGGACGGCTTCCGGCGAGATCCGGTTGCATCACGAGCCCCTGACTGCCTGGATCTACACCAGCCGCCTGGGCAAGTGGCCCTTTGTGCGCGGTCTGGGCCTCCTCTGGGAAGCCTTGGGTCTGGGCATTCGGGCCATTATCTGGAGTGCCGACATAGCAGCCCAGGACATCGTCGCCGAGGAGAAACGCCAGAAAGCCGCCGAGGCGCCCCAGGAGCCGGTCGACAGTACGTCTGCTGTAGAGGACAGCGAAATCCGCTTTCAGGGTCCCTTGGCCTGGACGACCGTAGGCCTCAGTTTCTTGCTGGGCATCGGTCTGTTCTTCCTGCTGCCCACGCTGGCCAGCCGCTGGATCGTCGGGTTCCTGGGCGAGAACCCGTATCTGGACGCCACCATCGAGGGTGCCGTGCGCATTCTGCTTTTTGCCCTCTACTTCATCCTGATCAGTTTCATGAAGGACATCCGGCGCATGTTCGGCTTTCACGGTGCCGAACACAAGGCTATCAACGCCTATGAGGCCGGTTCCGACTTGAGCGTACAGGATGTACAGAAGTACAGCGTACAGCATGTGCGGTGCGGCACCAGCTTCATCCTCTTCGTCGTGATCATCAGCATCATTCTTTTCTTTCCGCTTTCCTTCGCGGGGGTGGAACCGGTTTGGCTGGCCTTGCTCCTGCGTCTGGTGTCGCGGCTGCTGCTGCTGCCCTTTGTGGCCGGAATCGCCTACGAACTGATTCGTTTCAGCGCCAACCACAAAGGCAATCCCTGGCTACGGTTCTTCATTCTGCCCGGTCTGCTGCTGCAAAAGGCCACGACACGGCCTCCGGATGACGACATGGTACAGACGGCCGTCGCGGCGCTGATTCCGGTCCTGGAATCAGACGGCATTGCCGTCAGTGAGAAAACCAAGGCGATGCTGGCCGATCAGGTGGTGTTGACGCCCATGTCAGGCTGATACGGGATCTTCAGTCCGTTTCAAACACGACAGGCAAGACCCGGGTCTCGAACTCCACACGGTCACCGTGAAAGAGCTGGCGCCCCCGGCGCACTTCGATCTGGCCATTCACCTTGACATTGCCGCCCTGAATGGCCCATTTGGCGGCCCCGCCCGAAGGGACCAGTTGCTGCACCTTGAGAAATTGATCCAGCCGGATAGATTCGCGGTCCGGCTGTCTGTCAGTGGCTGATTTCGGCTTCTGCTGCTGCACGTCCATCGTCCAGTCTCCCTTGGTGTCCCTGCCGCCAGACGGTGCGCCTGGCTTCGTTGTCCCGGATCTGTCCCCGTGGCATATGCCCGAACCCGATTGGGCTCCGTGTTTGCCCCACACCGATCTTGATGTACGATGTCAGGACTTGCATCTGACCGGCAGGGTTCCTGCCTGGTCGCAGTCCAAATTCACGGGTGCTTTTATGTTGCGGATAAAGGAGTCGCAAGGTACAGACAAGGAATATGATGCCATAGCCGGCATTCTGCGCACCCTTTGGCCTGACGTACCCTGTTCCGGGGCAGAGCTGGCTGCTGAAACCCACCACCAAGCGGGGAAAGATCCCCAGTACCAGTGGCTCGGCTGGCAGGACGGCACGGCGGTGGCATTCATGACCGCCAAGCCCGAGACATGGCAACGGGCACCGGGACGATACAACATATTCGTGGCCATACTTCCTGCCTGGCAGGGCCGGGGCTGGGGCAAACAGCTCTATGCACACGGGCTTGCCCAGCTGACGCATGCCCACACCGTGTCCGAAGTGTTCTGTGAAACGCGGGCGGACATGACCCGTGGCGTCCGCTTCCTGCTGGATCGGGGGTATGAACTGTACAAGACCACCTGCCTGACGGAATACCGGATTGCCAACTACAACCCCCAAACCAAGTATCCTCTGCTGCAGCGGGTGCTTGACAGCGGGGTGCAGATTGTTTCCATCCGCTCCCTGATGGCGACAACGGATGACTGGTTTGCCCGCTACCATGCCCTGCTCAAGGAATTCAAGGCCGACATGGTATATCCGCCGACCGAGAGGACGCTGGAGGAACACTGGCAACAGCATCAGGCGGATGAGTTCTACGATCCCGACCTGTCCTTCGTCGCCCTGTACGAAGAGGAATGGGCTGCCTATACCTCACTGTATCGTTCATCCTCCGATCCCGGTCTGTACTGGACCACCCTGTCCGGGACCCGGCGCAAGTTCCGCCGGCGCGGGTTGGCCACGGCCTTGAAGGTCAGGGCCGTGGAAGCTGTCCGGGCACAGGGGGGTGTACGCATTCGGACCGACAACGATCCGAAGAATCCCATGTACCGGATCAACGTCCAATTCGGCTTTGACGCTTTGCCGGACGCCCTGACCTATCGCAAAAGCATGTGATCCCGGCTTCCCTGGCGTGAAGCTCCCCGTTGCCGGCAGAATCGAGTCTGCCGGGTGCAGGGAACGCAAGCCTGGACGCGGACGCGGTCACGCGGCGCATAATCGGGCAGAATCGAGTCTGCCGGGTGCAGGGAACGCAAGCAGCCCCCGGGGCCTTGTCCACCGTACCCGCGTCCTACAGGGGTACCTTGCGCTCTTCATCCCTGTCCGTCGCTACCGCCGGGGCGGCCGCGAGATCCGCGATCTGACTCCAGAGTTCATCATCCATCGCCAGGTCTGCCGCCTGCAGCGACGCCTCCAGCTGCGTGACGTTGCGGGCACCGATGATGGGTGCGGTAACTCCCGGATGATGCTTGACCCAGGCCACGGCCAAGGTAGCCGGAGCGACACCCAGGTCGCCCGCGAACTGGGCGAAGCGGGTAGCGGTCTCGAAGTAGTACATGTCGGCGTACCGGGCCTGATACATCGTGTTGACAGCCAAGCGGGATTCAGCAGGACGTTCATCGAATTTGTACTTGCCCGACAAGAGCCCGCCCGCCATAGGACTGTAAGGAATGACAGCCAGGTTCTCGGCCTGGGCAAGCGGCAGTATTTCCACCTCTGCCTGCCGCTTGATCAGGCTGTACATCGGCTGGATGCATTCAAAGCGGGCAAGGCCTTCACGGGCACTGTGGCCCAGGGACAGGGCAATCTGCCAAGCGGCCCAGTTGCTGACGCCGGCGTGTCGGATTTTGCCTTGGCGGCGGAGATCGTCCAGGCTCCGGAGCACTTCGGGAATGGGTGTGAGCGGATCGAAATGGTGCACAAAATACAGGTCCAGGTATTCGGTGTCCAGGCGCCGCAGGGAATTTTCAATCTGGGCCATAATGTGCCGACGCGACAGCCCCCGGTCGTTGATGCCTGCCGACACCGGTGAACACACCTTGGTCGTGAGAATGATCCGGTCGCGTACCGGCTTGATCAACTGGCCCAGAATTTCTTCGGACCGGCCACCTGCATAGGTGTTGGCACAATCATAGAAATTGATGCCGAACTCCATGCAGTGTTCAAACAGGCGGCGTGACATCTCTTCGTCCGCAATATCGCCAAACGACATGGTGCCGAAGCAGAGGGTAGACACCTGAATGCCTGTCTGCCCCAAGGTAGTGTATTGCATGATTTGTGATCCTCCAGGGAGTGCCGGGAAAAGCCTGCATCCTTTACAGTAACAAAAAGCTGGGGAACTCACCGAAATGCGGACGGGCCAGGAGATCTGTCCACCCGTGGACGGCAGGGTTGGCAGCTCTGTCGGGAGCGCAGTGTATCAGGCGCGGGATCCGCATGGCACAAAAGGCTTTGGGCAGCGACTCGGTTTGTGTCGCATGTAGGCTTCAGGCTGATCGCTAATTGCGAAAACTTTTCGACAGCATAAATGGGGGCTGGCATCCTCGGGTTTCAGCCCCTCTTTGTTTATGTCTCTTGCTCCTGTTGTACAGCAGCTTCCTGTGGCTGTGCTATCGGGATTGTCTTCTGTCGCTTGCCTTCATAATGGGGACTATATACGTACCCACACCACGCCCGCAGGCCGCGCTGCTTTACCGTATACATTTGCAGGTTTCACAGGCCAGCCAATGCTGCCACCGCCACCTGCAGCTGCGCCGTCCCCGGACGCCATATTTCTAGCCAACCATTTATCCCGGATGTTCAAAGCCGCATTCGCGTCGGCATTCTTTTCTACACCGCACTTCTGGCAGTGATAAACAGATTGGCACTTGCGATCAGCTTTACGTATTCCCCCACAGTTATGACACTTTTGTGATGTGTACTTGGGGTCTATCTTTTCTGTATAAGTCTTGTAACTCATATACCGTTCCAGCCGTCCCCATCCGCTGCGCAAGATAGCACGATTAAGTCCTCTTTTCTGCACCACATTCTTGCCGGGTTTGTCCTTGGAGCCACAGGCACTCCGCGTCATACCCTGAATGTTCAAGTCCTCCAAGATGACTAAGGCATGTATGTCAGCGAGGGTACGGCTGGTCTGGTGACACCAGTGCTTTATGACATGGCGTATCTCCCTGTACACCTTTTGTATGCGCAGTTTGGTATGTTGCCAGCCGTTGCGCTTGAACTGTTGGCGCGCTAACGTCTTTTGCAACCTGCGCAGTTTGGCGTCCAGTTCCAACAGCTTGGGCAGTGCATACATATCGCCTGTACTTAGCGCAACTTGTCCTACGTTGCGATCAATGCCTACAGGATTAACAGGCATGACAGGTCTAGCCGGACGCGGATCGGGCACTGCATACAGGATGGACACATACCCGTTGCCCGCCGCATATTTGAACGTGGCCTGCTTGGGCTCACAACCAGCGTAAGGGTTCTTGCCTGTCAACTGCACCCACCCAAGCTTGGGGATGTAGATCTTCTTGCCCTTACTCTTACTATTACCGGGCACAGTAAACCTTGGCGTGTCCTTGCATTTCCGCTTCCAGCCGGGACGCCCTGCCCCATCCAAGAACCGCTTATAGGCTTCCGTCAGGTGTTTCACGGTATAGCGCACCGTGTTTGATGGCAACTCACCCAACCAGAGGTAACTCCTGCTTGTCTTGTACGTACAGCTTGCACAGGGCGAAGAACGTAACCGATGGTTTATCGGCTTCACCGGCCTTGTAGTCTTGCCACCGCTTTTCACAGATTGCCAATACTTCATTCCACACCTTGCGGCAGGCCCCGGCGATGCGCATCATCTTGTCATGTTTTACTTTACTGCCCGGGCGCACCCGCAAGGTAATACCCCGACAAACCATAATCTCTTCTATGTTCATACCCTATTCTAGCCTGCCCGTGACCACCTACACTGCGTGGTGTGGGTACGTATATAGTCCCCTTACCAAGCCATTCTGAGTGACAGTCGTTCGCCATGTGTCAGTTGAGGATGTTAGTTAGGGTCAGGCGTGGGCGGCCCTAGCGGTGTGGGTGTGGCCGTAGGCAACGAGGTCGTGGCTGTAGGCGGTGGAGTCACGATTACCGTCGGGGGCGCAGTCGGCGGCCTAGGGGTGACTGGAGGTACGGTGTTCACCTTGCTGCGACCGGGACCACGGATGATGGCCAGGGTCAGTTTGTCCCTGCTCTGCACCATGGCGCGCTCCACATTGGCGGTAATGACGTTGGCTGGATTGATCTGGGATTCGTCGGCAGCAACCTGTACCGTGTCGCGGCTCCACGTTGGCGGCAATGGCGTTGGCCGGACTGATCTGGTTGCTGTCGACAGCAACCTGTACCACGCTGTGCTGCACATTGCAGGTAATGGCGTTGGTCGGACTGATCTGGCGGTTGTCAGCATCCTCGGCCCAAGCCGTGATCGTGTAGCGTCCATCCAAGTCAAAGAAGTTGTTCGGCAACTCGTAGTAGCCATCGGGACCCAGCACAAACTGCATCAGCGCCGTATCCACCCCACTAGCCGGCGTCAGGTCCATCAGGGACAAAACCCGACCGACATGAGACTGGGCACCGACAGGAAGGGCGCCGCATCACTGTTCAGCGTATTCGCTTCATGGATGTTGGAAGCGGCCAGGACCTGACTTGGGGCCATACCCTGTATACTCTGGACAATAACATTGCACCCGTGCTCCGTACATGGTTGAACTCCTCGCCTACACACAACCGAATCCTGCCTTGCAGGCCGGACATGCCCCCCATGCCAGTGACGTGCCCCAGATTTGGCAAGGCAGGAGCACGTTCGGCGCCAACCTGATGGAATACGCAGCGCGCCTGTGCTATTGCAGTACACCCCGTATGGGAACATCACCCTCGTTCATCAAGGCCCGCATCCAGGAAGGCCATGAAGACGTCATCGAGCATGTGGTGGCTACGTTCCGCTGGACCCATACGTCAGAACCGGCCCAATGGCGGATCCGCAATCGGCACTGCGAGGTGACACGAACGGGCCCTGAGGAATGGCTGGTCAGTGCGAATGCGCGCGTTTGGCTTCATTTCTTCCGGGAAGGCTTGGCCCTGGAGGCCCTGCCGGCCATGCGCCGGATCGCTCCTGAAGTCTACACGGAGTTTGACTCCGGTGACAGGTCACCCCCATCCTTGCCGTGGCCCCATGAGGAAACGGCAGGGCCAGAACTGCTGTCTGCCCTGTCCGTGTACGATGCACCTCCCCTGCGGGTCACTTTGCTGGGCTATACCCGCCCTGTACTTTCCGATACCCGACAGACGACCGACCACGGTTCTGCCTGTTTTCTGTTTGAAGGCATCAGTCGGGCCTGCACACACCAGCTGGTCCGGCACCGCCTGGCCAGCTTCAGTCAAGAGTCCCAGCGTTACGTGGATCTGGAGAAGGCAAACTGGAGCGCCATTGTGCCGCCGCGGGTCGCGCGCAAGGAAGAGGCCCAAGCCATTCTCGATACGACCTGGGAGCAGCTGCAAAACAGCTACCGGGCTCTGCGGCGGCTGGGTATCCGGAAGGAAGATGCCCGTTTTCTGTTGCCGAATGCCACCGAGACACGGATTGTGACCACCATGAACTTTGCGGCATGGCAGCACTTCCTGTGGCTGCGGGCCGTGGACAAGGCCGCCCAGTGGGAAATTCGCCACATGGGCATCCAGGTACTGAAGATGCTGCATGCCATTGCACCCGCGGTGTTTGCAGAGCACTGGCAGGTTTTCCAGGCTATGGAGGCCAAGCGCTCGCAGGCGCAACCGCCAGGCTAAATCCGACAAACAGCAAGGTAACAGTCCGAATTCGATCTGCCTGCAGTCAAAAAACTGCTTCTCCCATGCCCTACACTGGCTCTACGACAGTGACACCTGGCTCTACGACAGTGACACAAGGCATGGGAGGCTTCACCACGATGTTGCTGAGTGAAGTGCAAGTACTGAGTCTGCTCCTGCTGGCGGGTGTGGCCATCTACTTGGTCTTTGCCAGCAATTGAAATGGGCTCTGCAACACAGCGGCTTCCTGCGGGCAAGCTGCCACCTGAATTCCTGCACCGCCTGCTGCAGGAACTGCCCCTGTCGGATCCGGATCTGGTTCTGGGTCCCGGTGTAGGCGAGGATGCCGCTGTGATCCGTACCGCCGACTCGCTCTGCGTGCTCAAGAGTGACCCCATCACG
This sequence comes from Caldilineaceae bacterium, assembly GCA_965200385.1. Classification (GTDB taxonomy): domain Bacteria; phylum Chloroflexota; class Anaerolineae; order Caldilineales; family Caldilineaceae; genus Bin34. The sequence continues at coordinate 621,333 of OZ241342.1, read as the reverse complement.
TTCACCACGGAGCAGATAGGGCACTACGCCTTGCATGTCTGTGTCAATGATCTGGCCGTCACCGGAGCGCGGCCGCGCTTTTTCCTGCCCGTCATTCTGTTCCCGGTCGGCACTACCCACGCAGACGTCAGGGAAGTTTTCACCCAGATCGGAACTGCCTGCACGGCGCTGGGCATTGCCGTGGCAGGCGGTCACACCGAGATTACGGATGCAGTCCGCCATACCGTGCTGTCCGGCACCCTGTATGGCACGCTGGCGCCTCATCAGCTCGTTACCAGCCATGGCGCCGCGCCCGGGGAAACCCTGTTGCTGGCGGGCAGTATGCCGGTGGAAGCGGTCAGCATCATGGCACGCGCCAAACGCTCGGTTCTGCAAGCCCGAGGGTGGTCCTCCGCGGATCTGGATCGGGCCGCCAACTTTCTCTTTGTACCCGGGATCAGTATTCTGCGGCCTGCAATGCGGGCTGCAGAAAGGCAGCTGGTGACGGCCATGCATGATCCGACGGAAGGGGGTGTCGTGACAGCCATCCGGGAACTGGCCCAGGCCAGCCAGGTCGGCATACGACTGGATGCGGATGCGCTCCCCATCCCGGATCTGGCACGCCGCATGTGCCAGGACCTGGATATCGATCCACTGGGGGCCATTGCTTCCGGCTGTCTGCTGTGTACAGCCCGGCCTGTTCAAGTGCCTGTCCTGATCCGGGCGTGGCAGGCCATAGGCTGGACGGGCCAACCCATTGGCGAAGTTGTGTCGCCGGATCAGGGTTTGACTCTGTGCCAGGCCGGAAAGGAAGCCCCGCTCCCCTACTTTGCAGCGGACGAGATCACCCGCCTCTTCCCGTAGGCCGACTCAGGCCACGTCCTGGGCTGTCTCCGCGATCAGGTGGTCCACGACCTGTTTGAGATCCTGGGTCTCGGCAAAAACCCGGCGCTGGCGGTCAGCACTGGAACCCCTCTCCATAATCTGATGGATCACCTCAATGTGATCCTGGATCTGGAGCTCACTGATCTCCTTGTCCAGCATGCCCAGCATCTCCCGGATGGCGGTACGCACCGGCACTTCCTCCCGGGTGCCCAAGTTCACGAACTTTCCGTCCAGCCCATGCAGGGAGGCCCGCCATTTGTTCTCGTTGATGAGATCGTTGCTGTAAAGCCGGAAGGTGAGATTTTGGGTGCGCAGTTTCCATACCCACAGGACCAGAGCCTGAAACAGGGCCGCCAGGGCTACCCCTTCGCACATGAGCGGACAGATGTCGGAAATTCGGAACTCCAGGGTAGGGTAGGAATGGTGGGGGCGCACATTCCACCAAATCTTGCTGGTATTCTCAATGCAGTTGGTCCGGATCAGGGTCTGTGTAAGGGTATCGTATTCGTCCCACGACGCGAATACATCCGGGATGCCAGTCCGGGGAAAGTCATCGGCGATGTGAATACGGTAGCACTTGAGGCCCGTATCGATCCCGGACCAGAAAGGGCTGCTGGAAGAAAGCGCCAGGACATGAGGCAGGAAATAGCGGATGACGTTCATGGCGTCGATCAGGAAATCCTTGTCACTGATGCCGATGTGGACGTGCATGCCCCAGATCAGCATGCGCCGCGCCACAATCTGGTATTCATGGGTGATCTCCCGATACCGATCATAGGGGGAAATGTCCTGTGTCTCCCAGTTACTGAAGGGATGCGTACTGGCCGCCACAATCGACAGGTTCTGCTCTTGGGCCATATCCCGGATGTACTTGCGTTGGGCCCGCAATTCCTCCTGCACCTCGTCGACGGTATGACATACCTTGGTGCCCAGTTCCACCATGGACTGATGCAGTTCCGAGACGATTTCCCGTCCGTAGATTTCCAGCTGATTCCGATCCCGGAAATGGGTGATGATGGATTGCAGTTCCCGGGTTTCCGGGTGTACTACCTGGTATTCCTCTTCAATGCCTATGGTTAGCTCGGGCCTCACACTCATGCGTGCTCCTCCGAAACCTCGGTGACGTATTCAATGACCTTTCCCAGATCCTGGCCATTGGCTTCCCAGTGGCGCAGTTGGCCATCTGCGCTGGATCCCGCTTCCACTATGGTGTAAGCATGTTCGATCTGCTTCAGGGTACCCAAGGCGTCGGCATAGGATTCCACCAGGCGGAGCAGCTCCCAGGTCAAGCGTATAAGGGGAACTTCCGTCTCCTTGCCAAAATCTATCAGGCGCCCCTGGGTACCATAGCGAATGGCGCGCCACTTGTTTTCCATGATCAGAAGACGGTCGTAGGTGCGGAAGTGCATGTTGCGCAGGCGCAAGTCGGCCAGCCAGGCCACCACAGCCTGCAGCAGGCCGGCAATCGCCACCAGATCCGTCAAACGCGTCACCGCGTCACAGAAACTGAAGATCAATTCCTGACGTTCCCTGTCCAGGCGGACGTCCCAGCGGATATCGGAAGGTTTCCGAATACAGTTGGTCTGGATCATCGTATCCAGATAATCCTGATATTGCCCGGGACCCTCGAAGTAGGGAGGCAGGTTGGTACGCAGAAGCGAGTCGCGGATTACCTGGCGGTAGCTCTTGAGTCCGGTGCTCTCACCATCCCAGAAGGGTGAACTGGTACTCAGGCACAGCAGGTGCGGCAAGAGATACCGAATGCCATTCATCACTTCCAGGCCCAGTTCGGGGTCTTCGATCCCCACCGCGAAAGTTGTGGCGAAGATCTGCATCCTGCGGGCCACGACCCCTACTTGACCTACGAGATCGCTGTACCATCTGAACACACGGGTCTGTTCCTGTGGCCTGCCGTCCACGTGTGTGCCTGCAATCGCCAGGCAGCATCCATGGTTATGCAGGTACGCGATCACTTGGCTGCGCTGTTTCTTCACGGCCTCGGCCAAACTGTCCAAATCCGGATGGGCATGGCTGTGCAACAAATCGGTCACCGGCTGCAGCTGCGGCTGCAGCTCCTTTTCCACGTCCTCCTGGTAAAACACAAGAGGATCGCGATCCGGAAACTGGTTCAGGTATCCCAGCAGTTCCCCGGAGTCACGAGCAATGATTGGATATTCTTCTTCCACGCGCAGGCGCAGGGAAGGTTTCTGCAAAGGCATAAAGCGTCCCGGTGTCAGAAAAAATCAGGCTGACAGGCGATCCAGAGCATAACCAAACCCATCCTCGCCGGCAGCCGCATCCCGGAACACCAGCGGAAAGTCGAAGTGGACAATGTCATGGACCACAACATCAGGTGGCATGCCGACAGCGATTTCGGTGGTGCAGGCATAATGCACTGCGGCCTGGGGCTCCTTCATGTGAATGGTCGCATCCACGAATACATCGTCATAGGCGACAAAGGACAGGCTGCTGTTCAGGGTGCCATCAGGATTGCGGATATACACATCAATGTTGGGAGGCTGATCCTGAAGAGTCGCCAGTTGCATCCGAAACCAGAGACGTGTCAGATCCGGGTAGGGGTACAAAACGATCTTCTGGATCCGCAAAGGCTGATCAGGCTGGACAAGGTTGATAGTGCTCAAGATCGGGCAGAAAATAACATCACAGTCAGAAGGAGACCAAACTCCACGCATACAGTATACAAGGTTTGTACAGGGAGAGCATAGACGAAGCACGGCAGGCTTTCCATCAGCCGTCTGTGGCCAAGGCCATGCCGGTAGCCAGGGAGTAATATTGTCTGTCTGGTTGGCTGTGCGCTGGCCGTACGCAGGCGCGCACGGTAATCCATCGTGCGTTTCACGACCAGAGCCAGCGTTTCCCCGGTCAGAGCCAGCAGGGCATCTCGTCATAGTGATACGGTCCGGCCCGTTCGCCTGCGCAGCGCAGACTTGCGGTCACAAGGCCGAATCACCTGCTTCCCCGCAATTCCTCTACCATACTTGAAAACATAGGGGCCTATAGACGGTTTCACACCGGGCAGTGCAGACAGTGGCGGGCAGGCTACAATAGGGCATCACCCTGCGGGTGCATTCGGGGACGGCACAACTGCGGGTGGAGGTGGTAGCGTGAGCTGGCCTGTGAAGCCTGAAAGTGTATCCGGTGTAGCATCGCGGCCTACGGGTGCGGTGTGAAACCGTATATAGTTCCCCTTTTATGGGGCATCAGTTGGGTGGACGCCCAGACGATCCGGCATGCTATCTACCCAACGGTCATTTGGACCACGGCCAATGGGGCAACCATCCTCTGTTCCGCCAAGGCATCGCCCGCCTGCAGAACGCTGTGCAAGGCTATCGGGTGTATCTGATCTGCAGCGAAGGGGATCCACGTCAAGGCCATCGGGCATCTGCAGAAGCAAGAAAACGCCTCCGGTCGTATCCACAAACAGGCACGAACGGTTAGGCCACTCTTGGGTGACGGGATGGCATGGGAGTCGAACCCACCGCAGCCAGTTTTGCACTGCCTGCCACTGATTTTGAAGACCAGGGTGCCCACCGGGACACATGCCATCCCACTCGTTGCTCTGATTATAGCCGTTTCACCACTCACAGGGATATCAAGGGGGACTATATACGTACCCACACCACGCAGTGCAGACAGGAGAGGGCAAGCTAGCATAGGGTATGAACATAGAGGAGACAATGGTTTACCGGGGCGTTACCTTGCGGGTGCGCCCGGGCAGTAAGGCCAAGTATGACAAGATGATGCGGATCGGCGGGGCTTGCCACAAGGTATGGAATGAAGTCTTGGAGATCTGTGAGAATCAGTGGCGGGACTACAAGGCCGGTAAAGGCGATAAGCCATCCGTCACGTTCTTCTCCCTGTGCAAGCTGTACGTACAAGTCAAACAGGAGTTGCCCTGGTTGGGCGAGTTGCCCGCGGCCACGGTGCGCTATACCGTAAAGCATCTGGCCGAAGCCTACAAGCGGTTCTTGGGTGGAGCAAGACGTCCGGTATGGAAGCGTAAATGCAAGGACACGCCAAGGTTTACTGTGCCCGGCAATACCAAGATCAAGGGCAAGAAGATCTACATCCCCAAGCTTGGGTGGGTGAAACTGACAGGCAAGAATCCCTATGCTGGTTGTAAGCCCAAGCAGGCCACGTTCAAGTATGAGGCAGGTAATTGGTACGTGTCCATCCTGTACGAAGTGCCCGAAACACGCCCGACTAGACCAGCCAAGCCTAATTAATCCTGTAGGCATTGATCGCAACGTAGGGCAGGTAGCATTAAGTACTGGTGATATGTACGAACTGCCGCCACTGTTACTCCTGGACGCCAAATTGCGCAGGCTGCAAAAGAAGTGGGCCCGTCAAGAGTTCAAGAGCAACGGTTGGCAACACACTAAGTTACGCATTCAAAGGGTATACAGGGAGATACGGAATGTCATAAAGAACTGGTGTCACCAGACCAGCCGTACCATTGCTGACATACACGATCTAGTTATCTTTGAAGACCTGAACATTCAGGGTATGACCAGGAGTGCCCGTGGCTCCAAGGAAAACCCGGGTAAGAATGTAGCGCAGAAGAAAGGATTGAATCGTGCTATCTTGCGCAGCGGGTGGGGACGGCTGGAACGGTATAGGACTTACAAGACGTATACGGAAAAGATAGATCCCAAGTACACGTCACAACGTTGTCATAACTGTGGGGTTGTACGCAAAGCCAACCGGAAATCCCAGTCTGTTTACCATTGCGGTGAATGTGATGTTGAAAAGAACGCTGATGTAAACGCGGCTTTGAACATACGGGATAAATGGTTGGCTAGGAATATGGCGTCTGGGGACGGCGCAGCTGCAGGTGGAGGCGGCAGCATGAGCTGGCCTGTGAAGCCTGAAAATGTATACGGCAAAACATCACAGCCTGCGGGCGTGGTGTGAGTACGTATATAGTCTCCATATCAAGGATACAGACCTTGCCATTCCAGTCGTTCAGAGTGTACAGCCCCGTTACCGGACGCCAGGTCTGTTGACAACACCAGGTCGTCCCCCAGCTTCACGGCAACAGTTGGGCCAAGCCCTGGCTGGCTGGAGCACGCAAAACCACCTGGGCTATCTCGGATATAGGAGTCACATCCGGATTCACTTCAATAATCCGGGCCCGGCTGGCCCGGGCCATAAACGGCAGATCGGCGGCCGGTAATACCATGCCACTGGTGCCTGCCACCAGCATGAGATCGCATGACGTACAGATCTGGCATGCCTGTTGCCAAACCAGCGGATCCAGAAACTCGCCAAACCAGACCACATCCGGACGTATCAAGCCTTGGCACGTCTGACACAGGGGCGGTGTGTCACGGTCCAGAGCGCCGGGCTGCAGTTCATGCATGCGCCGGCACGACAGACACCGGAAACGGGCGAGTTCCCCATGCAGATGCAGGACATCAGGGTGTCCGGCACGTTCATGCAGATCGTCTACATTCTGTGTCAGGAGATCAAACCGGGGTACCCGGCGGGCCAATTCCACCAGTGCCTGGTGTCCCTTGTGCGGTGTGCACTGCCGTACCTGGCGCAACCGATCCCGATACCACTGCCATACCCGTGCCGGATCGCGCTGAAAGCCGGCCACCGACGCCAGGTCTTCGGGCCTGAACCGGGACCAGTAACCCGTCTGGGCATCCCGGAATGTCGGGATGCCGGACTCGGCACTGCAACCGGCTCCGGTCAGGCAGGCCACATGACAGGCTTCCTGCAGCCAGACCTGTACCTGCTCCCAGGGTAACAGCACGATGTCGGGGCCCCGGGACCTCTGTACGCCCGGACCGGTCAGGCACCGAACCGCTTGAAGCGTCCGGCATGGGCCATGGCCTGCGGCATCAGCGAAGTCGCAGGGAACAGTCCCATGCTGCCGGTTGCGCAGTCCCGTTCACCAAAATGGCGGGTCTGGTCAGGTCGTACCGTCGGCGACCACAGCAGTGCCGGTACCGGATGCCAACTGTGGCTGCGCAGCGCCACCGGGGTACTGTGATCTCCGGTCACGATCAGAACATCGGGCTGCAACGCCATCAGGTCCGGTATCACCGCATCCACTTCCTCGATCACGCCGACCTTGGCCGCAAAGTTGCCATCTTCACCGTAGCTGTCGGTCTTCTTGACATGCACAAAGAAGAAATCATAGGCACTCCAGGCGTGGCGCAGGGCCCTCACCTGATCCGCCGGCGTCTTACCGGCAAAATCCACGGGCTCCATGCCTACCAGGCGGGCTACCCCGCGGTACATGGGGTACACGGCAATGGCAGCGGCTTGCAGGCCAAAAACGTCGGGGAAGGCAGGCAGGCCCGGATCCATGGCCAGACCCCGCAAATTCAGGGTGTTGGCTACCGGCTCCTCCCGGATCACGTTCCGGGCCGTGTCCAGCCAGCGATTGAACAGGGCCGCGGTCTTCTGCCCGGCCGCTGTACCGGATGTATCGGTTACGGGCAACGGTTTCAGGCCTGTGGCACCGGGATCTGTATCCGTCAGCTGCCCGCCCAAACCGGCACCCCGCAGTACAAGCACAAACCGGTATTCCTTGACAGGCCTGACGAACACCTCGTATCCAGGCAGACAGTCACCTGTCGCCTGTTGCAAGAGTGCCGTGATCCGTTGGCATTCCGCGGTGGGAATCCGGCCTGCCCGGCGATCCACAATGACACCCGCCGCATCCGCTGTCGCAAAATTGCCGCGGGCCGCCATGTCCAGGGGTGTGAGACGAAAATCGATCCCCAGCGCTTCCAGTACTCCGCGGCCAATGGCGTGTGTCACGGGATCGTAGCCAAAGAGAGCCAGATGGGCCGGACCACTGCCCGGCTCTATCCCGGTCCGCACCGGTACGCTCAGCCCTGTCATGCCTTCCTGGACCAGCCGATCCAGATTGGGCGTACGGGCATGCTCCAGTTCGGTGACGCCATGGGGATGCACGGGTAAGCCACCCAGACCATCCAGGATCAGCATCACGATCTTGCCCCCGTCCGCCTGGACCAGGGACCGGTACACATCCATATCGGTTGGAGTCATGAAGCAGTGTGAACCATAGGCAAGGGCCGGCAAAACCACAAAAAAAGGCCGGACTCCCAAGAGCCCGGCCTCAACGTATGCAGGCTGAACGGATCAGGAAGCCAACGACTCTTCGGTCTGGGGATCGAAAATATGCGCATTGGCCATATTGACAGCCAGCTCAATGGTGTCGCCCCGGGTCTCGCGCACACGCGGGTCCACCCGTGCGATGAACTGCTTATTGTCACGGGTCATGAGATAAAGGAAAATTTCATGGCCCATGAGTTCCACGACGTCCACGGAAGCTTCCATATCGGATTCCAGAATGCCCGGCGGCGTGAATTCCTTGGCATGCATATCTTCGGGACGGATGCCCAAAATCAGTTCCTTGCCGGTCTGCATGCGCCATTCCGTAGCCTTGGGTTCAGGTACTTCCAGCCGGAAACCCGGAGTGTTGACCTCCAGTTTCCCATCGTTTTCCACCAGGGTGGCATCGAAGAAGTTCATGGATGGACTGCCAATGAAACCGGCCACGAAGACATTGTGGGGATGCTGGTAGAGGTTTTGCGGGGTATCCAGCTGCTGGAGCACGCCCAGACGCATAACCGCAATGCGGGTAGCCATAGTCATGGCTTCCACCTGGTCATGGGTCACGTAAATGAACGTGGTGGCCAGGCGGGCATGCAGCTTGGAGAGATTGGCCCGGGTTTCCACCCGCAGTTTGGCGTCCAGGTTGGACAGCGGCTCGTCAAAGAGGAACACAGCCGGGTTGCGGACAATCGCCCGACCGACGGCTACACGCTGGCGCTGGCCACCCGACAGCTGCTTGGGCTTGCGGTCCAGCAATTCCTCGATGCCCAGCTGTTCGGCAGCATCCTGCACCCGTTGCTGAATTTCAGTCTTGGGCGTCTTGCGCAACTTGAGGCCGAAAGCCATGTTGTCATACACGCTCATGTGCGGGTACAGCGCGTAGCTCTGGAACACCATCGCAATATCGCGATCCTTGGGCTGCACGTCGTTGACGACACGATCAGCAATCTGGATGGTACCGTCCGTTACTTCCTCAAGCCCGGCCAACAGTCGCAAGGATGTAGTCTTGCCACAACCGGAGGGCCCTACCAACACCAGGAATTCCTTGTCAGCCGCTGTCAACGACAGATCGTTGACGGCGGTGACTTCACCCCAGGTCTTGTAGACGTTTTCGTAGGTTACACTTGCCATTACGCTTGCTCCTTTTGCAATTGCCTGTCCCTGTCCATTCCAGCAGAACTCTTCGGTCACCACCCTGTGGCGAGCTGTTTCCTGACAGGCTGGCGGGCGAGGCCGAAACCGTCTGGTCTGAACGGGCACACTGTAAAAACGGCTTCGCCATTATAACACCCTATAATGACAAGGCACCAAAGCGTTTTGGTGATTCGACGCTTTGGGACATGGCACGGGCAACAGGCCCCCGGGAACACAGCCCCGGCCAGAGGCCACACGCGGGTGGTGACGGGAAGTTGTCACATGACGTCCCGGCGTCGCCGGCATACCGGTCCCGGTCAGCCGGAGGATAGAGTTAAACAAGGTACACAGGTCATGGTGCATCATCCGCAACAAGCAACACGGTTGCACGCCGGAGCCGAACATGATCCCCTGGCTCCCCACAGCCATGATCCCAATCCTTCACCCCCCGGTGAGGATCCCACGCTCCATGTCCAATTGCCCCATGCGGCAACAACAGAACGCTTTGCCCTTGAGCGTCTGCACAGTCTCCCGTCCCATAACGTCGATAACTGCTTTATCGTGAGCACGGGACACGGCACGTCCGGTCCGTTCCATTTCCGGGGCCCTTTGCTGTCCACGCTGGCCGCAGCCTGTGGCGTCACGGCCTTTACACGGGCAGCGGTCATCAGTGGTGACGGTTTTGGTACGTGCCTGACTGCCCGCGATATCCTGTCCGCGCCTGGGCAGTCCCCTGTGCTCCTGGCCCTCTGGCTGGACGGCATGCCCTTGACACGACAACAGGGACTGGTGCGCCTCATCGTGCCGTCGGAAACAGACGATGCCCTGAAGCAAGTCAAGTGGGTATCCCAAATCCGGTTTGAAGCCTGAGCGCCTGTATGACCCGCACCCCGTCCTCCATGGCTCCGGAGCCCGCACGCCCGCATGCATCCAACTTCCTGGTAGGCGTTGACGTGGGCGGCACCTTCACGGATTTCGTCTTTCTCCAGGATTCCCGGTTGCACGTCCTGAAACTGCCCACGTCACCCGCGGATCAGAGCCAAGCGGTGCAGCAAGGCATAACCGACAGGCTTGAGGACGTAGCCCGACAGACTGCAGCAGCCGTCCCACCGCCTCACGTCATCCATGGCACGACGGTCGCCACCAATACCCTGCTGGAGCGGAATGGAGCCAGGACGGCCCTGCTCACGACCCGGGGATTTCGCGACGTACTGCTGTTGGGCCGCCAAAATCGTCCCCATCTGTACCGTCTCTCCCAGTCCCGGCTGCCACCCCTGATTCCCGACGACTTGCGGTTTGAAGTCACCGAACGGATCAATGCCCGCGGGGAAGTACAGGAACCGCTTGCCCGCGCCGAACTGCACGCGCTGGGCCCCAAACTAGCAGCCATGCAGATCGAATGTATCTGCATCGTGTTCCTGTTCTCCTTCCTGAATCCTGATCACGAGCAGGCGGCAGCCCGCATTCTGCAAGAGTACCTGCCCCATACACCCCTGTCCCTCAGCAGTGCCGTATTGCCGGAATACCGGGAATACGAACGCACGGTTACGACAGCCACCAACGCGTATCTGCAGCCCCGGGTGGGCCGTTACCTGCAGCACCTGCAGGACAGGGTGCCGCACCAGTCCTTGCGGATCATGCAGTCCAACGGGGGCACGATGCGCCCGGACACGGCCCACCAGCTGCCTGTACACCTGCTGGTAAGTGGACCGGCCGGCGGCGTGGTGGGGGCGTACGCCCTGGCTCAACGGGCCCTGGAGACATCTTCCCCGGCCATCATGACCATCGACATGGGCGGCACTTCTACTGACACCGCCCTCTGTCATGACGGCATCCCCATGACGACTGAAAGTGAACTGGCCGGCTTGCCGGTCTGTGTACCCATGATCGACATGCAGACCGTCGGGGCCGGTGGCGGCAGCCTGGCCTATGCTGATTCGGCTGGGGTCTTGCGGGTCGGCCCACAGAGCGCCGGAGCGCATCCCGGACCTGTCTGCTATGGTCTGGGGGGTACACAGGCCACCGTAACAGACGCCAATCTGGTGTTGGGACGCTTGCCTGCCAAACAGCGTGGGAACGATGCCGCGCTCCTGGAATTGCGTGCGGACCTGGCACAGACAGCCATCCGGACTTTGAGCCAAACTCTCCGTTCCGCCAGTCTGCCCGCCACGGCGCTGGGGATTCTGGATGTGGCCAATGCGGCCATGGAGCGGGCCTTGCGGGTCGTATCGGTTGAAAGGGGACATAACCCGCAAGACTTTACCCTGGTTCCTTTTGGCGGCGCGGGCCCGCTGCACGCCTGCACCCTGGCTACGGAACTGGGCATCCGCCAAATCCTGATTCCGCCGGCTCCCGGCATTCTCAGCGCTATGGGCTTGCTGCTGGCCCGCGCGGAGCACCATGCATCGCGCTCACTCCTGCTGGCCGGACCGCAAATCCTGGACCGGGCAGATACCATAGCCGACATTCTGGACCAGTTGGCGACAGGCGTGCAGGCTATCCTGAGTCAGGATGACGTGGGCACCATTGTGATCTCACCCTACGCCGACATGCGATATGCAGGCCAGAGCTATGAACTGACCATTCCCCTGGCTCCGGCCGTCACGATTGAGACCCTGACCCAGGCCCTGGACCGGTTCCACCAGGCACATCGGCAGCGGTTCGGGTATGCCGCTCCCGACGATCCGGTCGAACTCGTGAATCTGCGCGTCCGTGGCAGGGGGCAAGCCCAGGATCTCCAGCTGCCCCGTTCCACCCAGACAGCGCGACCGGAGCCCCCGGCACCGGATCTGGCCATGACCACGTGGTTCAGCACGGAGGCCCCTGTCTCCCTGCCCTGCTGGCACCGGCATCACCTGCAGCATGGCAACACGCTGGTCGGTCCCGCGCTGGTATTCCAGTATGACAGCACCATCCTGATCAATCCGGGCTGGCAAGCCCGGGTCGATCCCTGGGCCAACCTCATTCTGATCCCGACAGACCGGTAAAACCGGCATAACCGCATGGATGCCCTGCAACTTGAAGTCTGGCGCCACCGTCTGGCCAGCATTGCGGAAGAGATGGGCGAAACCCTCCGGCGTACGGGCTTTTCCCCCAATATCAAGGAACGCCTGGACTTCTCCTGTGCGGTATTCGATGCCCAGGGCCGGCTGGTAGCCCAAGCGGCCCATATCCCGGCCCATCTGGGCGCCATGCCCGCCAGCGTGGCTACGGTGCTACCCCTGTTTTCTACGTGGAGTGAAGGGGACGTGGTCATTGTCAACGATCCGTTCATGGGGGGCAATCACCTGCCAGACATCACCATGATTTCGCCGGTCTTTCCTGCCGGTGTGTCCACACCTCCCTATTTCGTAGCCAGCCGGGCTCATCATGCGGACGTGGGTGGCATGGCACCCGGTTCCCTGCCCCTGTCCACCGAAATCTACCAGGAAGGCATCATCATTCCGCCGGTCAAGCTCTACCGGGCCGGTGTCCTCAACCAGGACTTGCAGGACCTGATTCTACGCAACGTCCGGACACCCGGGGAACGGCGCGGTGACCTCAATGCCCAGCGGGCCGCCCACGAAACCGGTGCCCGGCGTCTGCAGGAACTCTGTGCACGCTTCTCGCTGGCGGACACCCTGCAGGCAGCCCAGGCTCTGATGGCCCACAGCGAGGCCATCATGCGCGCATCCATTCGGGCCTGGCCGGACGGACGCTATGAATTCGCGGACGCACTGGAGTGGAACGTCAATGGTGCCGTACAGGAAATCGGTCTGCAGGTTGCACTCACTATTGCCGGTGAGGAGGCAGTTTTCGACTTTACCGGTACGGATCCCTGCTTTGCAGGTTCCCTGAATGCGGTCATCGCCATCACCCAGTCCGCCTGCTACTATCTGGCCATCTGCCTGATGGCCGAAGAAGCCGCCATCAACGCCGGTACCTTCGCACCCATCCGGATACAGGCACCGGCCGGCTGTGTCGTGAATGCCGTGCACCCTTTCGCAGTGGCCGGGGGCAATGTTGAAACGTCCCAGCGCATCACCGATCTGGTGCTGGGCGCGGCCGCCCAGGCACTGCCGGATCGCATTCCTGCCGCCAGTCAGGGCACCATGAACAATCTGACCCTGGGCGGTCGCCGGGTTGACGGCACACTCTGGACCTACTATGAAACCATGGCGGGCGGCATGGGTGGCGGTCCGGATTGGCCCGGTCTCGATGCAGTGCAGGTCCATATGACCAATACCCTCAATACCCCTGTTGAGGCGCTGGAGCTGGCCTTTCCCATGCAGGTTGTGGAATATGCGGTGCGTCGCGGCAGTGGAGGCCAGGGACAGCACCCCGGGGGCAATGGCATTGTGCGCAGCATCCGTCTCCTGGAAGACGCGACCGTGACCATGCTCAGTGAACGGCGCCACATGGCGCCGTGGGGTTTGCAGGGCGGCCGGAACGGCACCCCGGGCCACAACCAGGTTCACCGGCACGTGGGCGCCGTACAGGATCTGCCCGGCAAATTCACCATTCAGTGCCAGCCGGGTGACCTGTTGCGGGTGGCTACACCGGGGGGTGGCGGCTGGGGCTCACCGGAAACCCGTTCGGCAGCGTCAACCGGACCGCGCTGATTGGTCAAGACGGATATGACTGGCTATACTTGGGCGATTCACTCAGCGGGGACGCGCACTTGCCGGAAACACCTCTGCACCGCATCGTCACGGACATCATCACCGAACTGACCACCGTCAACGAGATTCGGGATCGTGCTCTGCAGCACACCCGCCTGCTGACACGCACCTGCGCTCACAGTATCCGTGCCCTGCACCGCCACGATCGCGCCACGGCCGCGCGGCTCCTGGCCGAAGCCCGGGAGCAGGCTACCCTGATCCGGGAAGATACCCAGCCCCACGTTTTTCTGGCCACGGCCGGGTATACCCAGGATGCCCTGAAGGAGTGGGTAGAGGCGTCGTTGTTGATGGCCTTCGTCACACAGTCCGCGATACCTTCCCCCCGGCACCTGCAGGTACCTCCCGCCACCTACCTGGGTGGACTGGCGGAAGCCGCGACGGAACTCCGGCGTTACGTCCTGGATCTGTTGCGCCGGGACCAGGTCGCGGCGGCAGAACCCTTTCTGGACATCATGGATGAAATCTACGATCTGCTCAACATGGTGGACTTGCCTGCGGCCCTCACAGACGGTCTGAGACGCAAGACGGATATCCTGCGCAGCACCCTGGAAAGGACCCGCAGTGATCTCACGTCGGCTATCCGACAGGACCAAATGCGCCATTCCCTGGATACAGTGCGTTCCCTGCTGTCTGTCCCGCCCCGCCGGGAGTGAACCTGGTTCCCGTTCTGACTGCACATACACCATGACCACCTCCACCAGGGCATCACATTCACCAGGCACATTGGGTCATCAGGCCATTCACGCCCTGCAGGATGCCTTGGCGTCACTTGAGGCATCACCGCGTCTGCTGAAAGAGGAACGTAGCATTCGGCAACCCGATTCCTGGTTGGCAGAGCGCTGCTGGCACATGCTGGCCAGCGCGGGGCATACCGAATCCGCCTTGGTGCTGGCTACCCTGATTGCACCGCGCCAGCCCCTGGCGGTGCCCCAGGCGCTGCTGGCTCTCGCTGCCTCCGTCCAGGAGCGCCGCAATATCCTGCAGTTTGTACGCAAGCGGTTGGAGCAACATGTCCTGCTGCTAATCCCGGCCACGCCGGAAGCCGTGGTGTCCTACAGCGAACACCTGCTGCTGGCCAGCGCCACCGCCGTCCACTTGCACCATCCCGCCATGATCTTCACGTGCCTGGAGCGGCTTGACCAGATCGAGGGTACTTGGGGCACCATCATGGCATCGTCGGATTTGCGTCCACACTTGGCTACGACGGTCGCGGCATCGCCCTTGCATCCCCTGACGGCACACCTCATCACCACCTGTCTGCCCCGTTTCGCCTTGGCTGGGGCCCAGTTTCTCGCAGAACTCACGGCCTGCTGTGTTATGGAAGAGGGTGACGTCAAGCCTGGTCGTCGTCCCATCATGGACCTGTGCCTGACTGCAGTACAGGACTACGTGCCTGCGGACGTCACCATCCGCCGCTACACGGCTACGATCCTGGCGCGTACCGGGCAATGCCAGGCGGTGCTGGACACCATGGACGTCATGCACAACATCATGGAAGCCCAGCAGGAACACGCCTTGCCCGCGCGTGACGTCGACGACAACCTGCTGCGTCATGTCGTGCGCGCCGGTGCCAATACCGACGTCGACTTTCAGGTTTTCACCCTCCAGGAGGCCCTGCGAGCCCTGCCGGCTGCGCAGCGTACCGATGCGGCCGTGAAGCAAATGGCGGAGCGGCTCGTCAATTTGGCCAGTCGCAGTGATGGCTGGACGGCGGCGGGCGCCACTGCTGCCCTGATTGACACGGGCTGGTTCGAGGAAGCCTCGGCCATGGTCGAGAAAATCCCGCCGGAGGACACCGCCCGCAGTGACGCCATTTGCGTGATAGTCCAGGGATGCCTGGAGCGGCGGGAGCCGGCCCAGGCCGATGCCCAGGTACGCAAGTCCTGGCGCTGGATCAGCCAGCTGGCGGATGAAAACGTCAAGCGCCTAACGATACGCCGGCTGGCGGAAGCCTATGTCCAGGCAGGCTACGCCCAACAGGGCATGGCTTTGCTGTCACGGCGCTCCAGCGCCGGCTGGCTGCAGCGACTCTTGCGCTCCACCCCCAAGGAGCCCGAAGAATGGCACTTGAGTGAAACCTGGCTGGAGCTCCTGTGCCAGCTCAAGGCCCCGCAGAGCCAGGCGACGACAGCGGAGAAGACGCTGATGCGCCGTGTGGTCGCCCGCGCCCCGGTGCTGCTGGAAGGGGAAGCCCTGGTCGCTTTCTATCTGCGCATGCTGCCCAATCTGCTGGAAGCCGGGCGCTGGACGTACATTGTCGACTTGCTCCCGGGTCTGCAGCAGGCTCTGCTCCAGATCAAGGGTATGCGCCATGCCGTGCGGACACGGGACTGTACGGGCTACCTGGTACAGGCATTGGCACGAATTCCCCACGAGCACAGGCTTTGGCTGACCCAGACCCTGCAGCAGTGGACGGCTGAGCTCTGGGCCCAGACCGCGCGCGAGGGCATCTGGCAGGCTGTATACAGCATTGACGGCTGCCTGGCTCTGGTACAGGCGCTGGAAGGTCCGCAGCCTATTCTGGCCATTGGCCGGTTTGCCCAGAACGCCAACGAGAATCTGGACTGGGGACGTCCTGTCGCGGCAGCGGTCCAGGCCGCCGTCAAGTCCATCTGAGCAAGTGGCGGCAGTAACCTGTCACCAGAGGAACAGTTGCGCTCAGGCTTGCCTGACCTGCAAAGTGCCCGTTGAGGCGTGGGCCCCTCTCATGTGTCGCCGCGGCCCGGGGACCAGTTCACGTTGTACCGAACCTTCGGGTCGTCCCGGCCCTGTACTCCGGATACCGTTGTAGGTACCGGCAATGGGAGGGATCCCGCAAGACTCAGAAGAGGTTGAGCAAACCGGAGCCAAAGGTGCCGGCAAACACCAGGCTGACGATACTCATCAGCTTGATCAGGATATTGAGCGAGGGCCCGCTGGTATCCTTGAACGGATCCCCCACCGTATCGCCGACGACCGCGGCCTTGTGGTACTCGGAACCCTTGCCGCCGTACTCGCCGGTTTCAATCCATTTCTTCGCATTGTCCCAGGCCCCACCGGCATTGGCCATCATGACCGCCAGCAGGAAGCCGGAGGCAATGGCCCCAATGAGCAACCCCGCCAGGGCTTGGGGGCCCAGCAGGAATCCCATCAGGAGCGGGGCCAGAATGGCGATGAGGCTCGGCAAAACCATTTCCCGCAGGGCACTGCGCGTGCTTATGGAAACACAGGTCTTGTAGTCCGGCTTGTTCTTGAATTCCATGATGCCGGGGATCTCCCGGAACTGGCGGCGCACTTCGGCGACGATGCTCTGGGCGGAACGGCCCACGGCCGTCATGGTGCGTGCTGCAAAGAAAAATGGCAGCATAGCCCCCAGCAACAGCCCTGGCAACAGGATCGGCGAGAGGAGATCCAGGGATTCCAGGCCCGCCTCGGCGACAAAGGCTGCCATGAGGGCCAGCGCGGTGAGCACGGCGGAACCGATTGCGAAGCCCTTGCCCGTCGCCGCGGTCGTATTGCCCAGACTGTCCAGGGCATCGGTGCGCTCCCGGACCTCACTGGGCAGTTGGCTCATCTCGGCAATACCTCCTGCATTGTCGGCCACCGGCCCGTAGGCATCGGTAGCCAGGGTGATGCCCAGGGTACTGAGCATGCCGACACCGGCGAGCGCTACGGAAAACATGCCGTGCTCAATCCCGCCCACCAGCAGGCTGGCCACAATGGCTACGGCTACAGTGATGACCGGCAGGACCGTGCTGATCATGCCTACGGCCAAGCCCTCAATAATAAGGGTGGCGGTTGTGCTCCCGGCTTCCGCAATGGCCTGGGTAGGCCGGCGCGTATAGCTTGTATAGTACTCCGTGAACCAGCCAATCAGATTGCCTGCCACCAGGCCCAGCACGATAACCCACCAAAAACGCCAGGGAATCGAAAAGCCCAGGGCCGCATCGGCAAGCCAAATGAAACCCGCCACCAACAGGGCCACAATACCGGATGAAACGTAAATGGCACGGGACAGGGTGGCCAAAAGATCTTCCTGCGTGGCGTTCTCCCGGGTACGCACCAGAAAGGAACCGATCAGAGCAGCGACAATCCCCAGGCCCGCCACTACAAAGGGCAGGAGGGCCGCTTCCAGCCCCATCACCACCAGGCCCAGCGTGGCGGCCGCGATGATCGAACCGCTGTAGCTCTCGAACAGGTCAGCCCCCATGCCGGCCACGTCTCCCACGTTGTCCCCCACGTTGTCGGCAATGACAGCCGGGTTGCGGGGATCGTCTTCGGGAATGCCCTGTTCCACCTTGCCTACCAGATCGGCGCCTACATCCGCCGCCTTGGTGAAGATGCCGCCACCAACCCGGGCAAACAGGGCAATGCTGCTGGCACCGAAACCGAATCCCGTGATGTAGCTCACTTCGCCGTTGAACAGGAGATACAGCAGGGCCAGACCTATCACGCTGAAACTCACAACGGACAGGCCCATAATCGACCCGCTGCTGAAAGCCACCCGCAAGCCGCCGTTCAGGGACTCGCGGCTGGCGGCCGCAGTCCGTACATTGGCCCGTACCGCTATGTACATGCCCAGATAGCCGGCAGCGGCCGACGTCGCCGCACCCAGCACGAAACTGACCGCTGTCTGCCAATTGATCATGACACCCACCAGCGCCGTGACAATCAGTACGAAAACACCCAGGACCCGGTATTCATCCCGCAGGAAGCCCGCGGCACCGGCCTGGATGGCACTGGCGATTTCGCGCATGGTGTCGTTGCCCGCATCCTGGGCCAGTACCTGCCGCATCTTGAGCAGAACATACAGGCACCCGGCCACACCAATCGCCAACGTCAGATAGATCAAGTAGGTGGCATCAAATTCCATCAGCCCGTGTCCCGCCTCTGTTCTGTACGGCAGCAAGCACATGAGTGCAAACAACGGATTCTAGGGTACGAGTCAGGCTGGCGCCAAAACTCTGCAGGGCTGATTATTCGGTGCTACGCCACCGGCGCCGGATTGGGGATCGCCTACAGGGTCGAGACGGGATCCAGATCCACACGCCAGCCGTGGGGCAGGGGCACAGCCTGGATCAGGGCTGCCGGGTTCTCGCCCAGGATCAGAATCTGCCAGCGCCAGTAACTGCGCACTCTTTCGTAAAAGGGTGGTGTCGGCCCCACGATTTCCGGCGGGCTGGCTGCGGCGGGCATGGCGTCCCGGGCCCGGTGGAGACTGTCGGCCATCTCCCGGGCCATGGCTTCGGCTTTCACGGCGTTCTTGTCCCAGTACACCAGACGCGCCAGGCGCTGGTGGGGCGGATATGCCATTTCCTGCCGAAACCGCAGCTCTCGGCGGCAAAACTGGTCATAGTTGTGGGTCGCGGCCGCCTGTACACAGTAGTGATCCGGGGCATAGGTCTGGATGACCACACGCCCCCCACGCTCGCTGCGCCCGGCGCGTCCAGCCACCTGGATCAAGAGTTGGCAGGTTCGCTCCGGCGCACGAAAATCAGGCAGGAACAGGCCAACGTCAGCTGCGACCACCCCGACCAGCGTCACCCGTGGCAGATCCAGGCCTTTGGCCACCATCTGGGTACCGACCAGAATATCTGCCTGGTGCGTGCGAAACCGTTCCATGATGGCCTGATGCTGTCCCTTGGCGCGGGTACTGTCGGCGTCCCAGCGCAGCACGCGGGCCGTGGGCAGCAAGTGGTGCAGTTCCTTCACAATCAGCTGCGTGCCCGAACCGAAGAAACGAATGCGGTGGTCCTCGCACACAGGACAGCGTTTGGGTACGGCGAATTCCCGGGCACAGGTGTGGCATTGCAGACGCTGGATGTCCTCGTGGTATGTCAGCGGTGTAGAACAGACCCGGCAATGCAGGACGTGGCCACAGGCCCGGCAATTGACAAAAGAGCGCGTGCCCCGCCGGTTGATGTACAGAATGGCCTGTTCCCGCTGGGCTATGACGCGCCGCAGCTGTGTCTTCAGGGCACGGCTGAAAACACTCAAATTGCCCGCCATCAGTTCCTGGCGCATGTCCACCAGCTCGATCGGGGGCAGGGGGGCGGGCTTGCCTCCCTGCCCGGTTTCCCGTACCCGGTGGGGCAGCGACAGGCGCGGCAGCTCGCCGGCGAAGACCCGGTGCAGCATTTGCAGGCTGGGGGTTGCACTCCCCATGAGCACACAGGCATCGACGATCCGGCCGAGCTCTTCCGCTACGCGGCGGGCATCGTAGAACACGGTCTGGTCACCCCATTCCTCGGCATTCTGCTTGTAGGAATCGTCATGTTCCTCGTCAATGACGATCAGGCCCAGGCGAGGCATAGGTGCGAACAGGGCACTGCGGGGCCCAATCAGCACGTCCACTTCCCCGGCTTGGACCAAGCGCCAGACGTCATAGCGTTCACCCGGACTCAGACGGGAGTGCATAACCGAGACCCGGCCGGGAAAGCGTCCGCCAAAGCGGCGTACGGTTTGGGGTGTCAAGGCAATTTCCGGGACCAGGACAATCGCCTGGCGTCCCCGGTCCTGGCAGGCCTGTATGGCCCGCAGATAGATTTCGGTTTTGCCGCTGCCGGTTACACCCTGCAGCAATACGGTCTGGCTGGTCGTGCGCTCCAGATGCGGTTCCAGTTGCTCCCATACCCTCTGCTGTTGGGCCGTCAGGGTCAGAGCAGCCGAGGGCGGGAAGACAGCGCCCGCCAGCGGATCCCGGAAACGCTGGCGGCGCTGCAAGTCGATCAAGTCATGTTCCGCCAGCCAGCGCAGGTCCTGCAGCGGCAGCTTGGTCGCAGGCCCCAGATCCGACTTCCATACCGGTTCCGGACAAGTGGCAATCGCCTCCAGCCAGGGCAGGTACTTGCGGATACCTTTCAGATCCAGCAGGTGCTGTCGGACTTCCGCCACAGGCCGTGCCAGACGGAAGGCATCGGCCTCCCGGGCAATCCAGCCTTTCTGCTGCAAGGTGCGCAAGGCAGCCGAGGACGGCAGGTTGCAGGCGGCCTGCAGTTCAGGCCGGGTCCAGACCCCATGGGGCTGATCCAGCATCCACGCCAGCACCCGGCTCTGTTGTGTCGTGCGTCCCAGGCGCAGGAGAGCCGGGACAAAGTCGGCAGCCGCCACGCGCAGCTGAATGTGCCAGTCGTACTTGGCCCGAGCGGTACCCTTGCCTCCCGTCCGGGACAGGACTCCCGGCGGGACAAAGAGAGCCAGACAGGCGGCCAGGGAAGCCACGTAGTAGTGCCCTATCCAGGCCGCCAGCCGGATTTGGTACGGGCGCAGTACCGGCTGGGGCCGCGCCAGGGAAAGCACGTCCCGGGCCGGTACGGGCGTGGTATGCTGCATGCGAATGGCAATGCCCTGCACCGGGCGAGGGCCAAAGGGCACGTTGACCAGATGGCCGGGCACCAGCCGGTCCCGGAGGGTCTCGGGCACGGCGTAGTGAAACAGCCGGAATTCCTTGTCCAGGGGCATCTCCTCCTCGGCCAGATTCAGGATATCCACGGCATCGGGACGGTATTCCCGCTTGATGGGCACGAACACCGCCACTTCCACGAAACGGGGGGCGACAGGGTGTTGCGTCGCCGCAGGCCGGGAACCGTCCGGTGCGGCAGGGGCCGCAACCCGGTTTGTCTGCAGGTCTGAATTTGACGCTGATCCCGCCATTTTCTATAATCCTCTACTATCTTTCATGGGTCCTGCCTGTGCGGCTGGCCCATGTCGCATGGCATTGGCAGGAACCGCATGCCCAAGAGAACTTGGCAACCCAAAGTACGCAAACGGCTGAAAACGCATGGCTTTCGCAAGCGCATGCAGACGCCCGGAGGACGCAACGTGCTCAAACGGCGGCGCCTGCGTGGCCGCAAACACATCGCTGTCCAGCTGACTCACCGTAAATCCCAATACTAGACGTTCGCTCCGCGGGGCCATCATCCCATGAAACGGCGCTACCGCTTGCGGGATACCCGCTCTTTTGCCCGCGTACGCAAGGCGGGCCGCTGTCGGCGCGGGTCCGGCATAGTCATGTGCTGTCTGGCCAATTGCCTGGCCCACAGCCGTTTTGGTTTCGTGGTCAGCAAGCGCGTCGGCAATGCCGTCACCCGCAATCGTGTCAAGCGTCGTCTGCGCGCCATCTTTCACAGCCATTTACCTCAGTTGCGAACGGGATTCGACATTGTGGTGATTTGTCGCCCCCAGGTAGCGGATGTCACCTATCAGGATCTCGAGCGTGCGTGCATGCAACTGGCAGCACGTCTAAGTTTATACTGTTCCCGTTCTCCCTCCGCTGAAAGCGCTGTTCCTTCATAGTGCCTGGAGATTCCAGGCATGCAGAAACTGGCCATATTCCTCATTCATCTGTACCAGCGGTATTTGTCACCCCTTTTGGGCAACAACTGCCGTTATACTCCTACCTGTTCCCAGTACACCCTCGAAGCCATCCGGCGCCACGGTACCGGTCGCGGGCTCTGGCTGGGTGTGCAGCGCCTGCTGCGCTGTCACCCTTTCAGTCAGGGTGGACATGATCCGGTGCCTTGATTTCGGAGCCATTTTCCCGTGACCAAACGAAAGCTTATTCTGTGCCTGTGCCTGCTCGGAGCCATCCTGGTCCTGGCGGGCTGCGGGGTGAACCGGGAAGGGGTGGATATCCGGGCAACCGCACCTGAAGGCACGTGGCAAACCTTGATTGTATGGCCCTTGGCCCGGACCCTGATCGGCATTTCCGACTTTCTCCGGATGCAAGGGATCAACTTCCCCTGGGGTTTCGCCATCATCATTTTCACGTTTTTCATCCGGGTGCTCCTTCTGCCCCTCACCTACATCCAGATCCGCGGAATGCAGGGGCAGAAGGAAATTCAGCCCAAATTGCAGGCCCTGCAGAAAAAGTACGGCAAGGACCGGGACCGCCTGATGCGGGAACAACGCAAGCTATACGAGGAGGAAGGCATCAATCCGCTCAGCGGCTGCCTGCCTATCCTGCTGCTGGTGGTCCAGATGCCCATCCTCTTTGGCCTGTATTCGGCCCTGGTCGCCCTGGGCCCGGAACTGGAAAACGCCGCCTTTTACTGGATCCCCGATCTGGGCTTTCCCGAGTTCACAGGCGGCATGAATTGGATCACGGAGGCCTTTCAGAGCAGTGACTACGCCACGCTGGCGGCCTACCTGGTCCTGCCCCTGTTGCTGGTGGCGACCCAGTTCGTCATGACCAAGATCTCCAATCCCATGGCCACTGACGCTTCTAGTCCCCAGGCAAGCACCATGAAATCCATGAGCACCATCATGACGGTCATGTTCGGTTTCTTCTCCCTGCAGGTGCCGGCGGGACTGTCACTGTACTGGGTCACGGGCAACCTGTTGCAGATGGTACAGCAATACATCATGACCGAGTATGTCCCCAAGGGCCAGACCCAGCCCACCGCCAGTCCTGCCGCAACGCCGGTCACGGCTACACCGGAACCCCGTCCCAACGATGTGGCGGCTATAATGAAAGGTGGATCCGCTACCCCCAGTCGCAAGAAACGGAAGAAGCGGAAAAAGAGAAGGGGATAGGATGGGATGAGCACAGCCCAAGAATTCAGCGGTCGGACTATCGAAGAAGCCATCATGGAGGGCCTCAAGGTCCTGCAGCGGGAGCGCCACGAAGTCGACATTGAAGTAGTACAGTATCCCCGGCGCAAATTTCTGGGCCGCGTTGATGCTGTCATCAGTATGCAGCCGCTCCCGGAATGGCCGGAGCAGGGGGAAGAGGAAACGGCGCCCCAGCCCGTTGTGACAGGGCAACCGGAGCCCGTCCGGCGTGAGCCTCCTGAGGACGAGCAGGCAACGCCGCCTACGCCCCCACCGGCAGCCGCCCATGACGAGGCCCATGACGAGGTCCCCGAAGCCGGAGTTGAGGAGCCAGTGGCCCCACCAGCAGGCTACGCAGAGGTGGAGCAAACCGCCGTGGAGACGTTGACCAAGCTGCTGGACTGCATGGATCTGGAGGCGTTTACGATCAGCCGGGCCTGGGTCACCGACGCCCGGGATCAACCCATCCTGAACTTGCACGTGGAAGGCGAACACCTGGGCCGCCTGATTGGCCGACACGGCACGACCCTGTCCAGCCTGCAGAGCATTCTGCGCCTTATGCTGGGCCAGAGTTTGGACAAGCGGATTTATGTCAATCTGGATGTGGACGGCTACCAGAAGAAACAGCAGCAGGCCCTCACGCGGAAGGCGCTCAGGATAGCCGAAGACGTAGTAGCCCGCGGGCGCCCCTATGAAATGGAACCCCTGTCGGCGGTCAACCGGCGCATCGTCCATATGGCGCTCCAGGATCATCCGGAGGTATATACGGAAAGCGAAGGTGCAGGCGCCGACCGGCGCGTGGTCATTTATCTCAAGTGACGGTGAGCCGGAGTATACGCCGACAGCCCCATGCTTCATGCCCATGAACCGGACTGTACCCGGCGGATCTGCGCCCACCTCACTGTCAATTCTGATTCTGGGCAATGTTACGCGTGACGTGCCCGCACACGATCCACATGGCACAACCTATGAATTGGGGGGCTCGGTCAGCTACGCGGCCTATACCTGTCACCGCTTGGCGGTAGGGGCCGAGGTAGTGACCCGGGCCGGCCCCGATGTGGATCTGTCGGATCTGCAGGACCGGGCACACTGTACGGTGTTGCCCGCGGACGCCACCACAACTTTCGTCAACCGGTATACCCGCGCTGGGCGTGTCCAGTACTGCTACCGGCCAGCGCCGCCCATCCAGGCGGCGGACTTGACCACCGCCCAGCAGGCCTGGCCCGTCATCTTCATGTGTCCTATCATGCAGGAGGTGGCACCGGACGTGCCTGGCTGTTTCGGTCCGCAGTCGTTTCGGGCTGCTGGCCCTCAGGGGTGGATGCGTTCGATCGACAAGGATGGACGCGTACAGGCTTGTGCCTGGCCCCACATGGAGGCCTTTTTGCCCCACCTGGATGTCCTGATCCTTTCCCGGGAAGACATCGATCACGATCTGGATCGGCTCCATCCCTTTCTGGCCCACGTGCCTTTGGTTATTCTGTCCAATTACCGGGAAGGCTGTGACATTATCCGGCCTGCCGCCCGGGGCTTTCACCAGCAGCACGTGCCGCCCCGACCCGCCAACGAAGTGGACCCGACGGGTGCCGGCGACATCTTCGCCACCGCCTTTCTGATCCGCTACCTGGAAACGGCCCATATCTGGCATGCGGCCCGTTTCGCCAACGTCACGGCATCCATGGGGGTGGAAGGCGTGGGCATTCAGGCCATTCCTACCCGGCAAGAGGTTATGCAGTACCTGCAGGACCATCCGCTCACCGAGCCCGTACCATGACTTGTTACACCGTGTGTGTCGCCAACCAGAAAGGCGGAGTCGCCAAAACCACTTCAACCGTGAATCTGGGGGTTTATCTGTCCCGCCAAAACCACCCGGTTCTCGTCGTGGACAGCGATCCCCAGACCAATGCGTCCAGCAGTCTGGGCGTGCGCCGGCGCGACATTCAGGAAAACCTGTACGACGTCCTCACAGGGGCCGTCCCCATCCACCAGGCCGTGCAGACCACGGCGATCCCGGGCCTCGACCTGCTGGCGGCCAGTCCACACCTGGCGGCGCTGGAGCTGGAAATGGGTGGCCAGCCCGGGCGTGAACACATCCTGGCCCACGCCCTCGCTCCTCTCCACACCCGGTACCGGTACATATTGATCGACAGCCCGCCCAGTTTGGGCCTGCTGACTCTCAATGGCATGGTCGCGGCCCGTTTTCTGGTGGTACCGGTCCAGTGTGAATACCTGGCCCTGGAAGGCATGACCGCCATCATGCATTCGCTGCAGCGCGTGCAACAGACCCTGAATCCCCAACTGGCACTGGCCGGGTTCCTGCTCACCCTGTACGACAGCCGCACCCGCCTGAGCCGTGACGTGGAAAGCGAGGTGCGGCACCACTTTCCTGCCGAAACCTTCACCAACGTCATACCACGCAGCGTACGCCTGGCCGAAGCCCCAAGCCATGGCGTACCCGTAGCCGTGTATGCTCCCTTCTGCGCGGGTGCCATTGCCTATGAACACTGGGCCCTTGAATTGGCACAGCGCCTGGCGCACATGACTTCGCCCGCCGGTTGAGAACCTTGCCATGTCTTCTGCCCACCGCTCTGCACGTCGCCCCGGACTGGGACGCGGTCTGGATGCCTTGTTTGAACGTACCGAGGTCCCTCCACAGTCACCACCGGGCGAGACGCTGCTGTCGCTTCCCGTAGACAGCATTCACCCCAATCCCCAACAACCACGAACCCTCTTTCCCCCCCATGAACTGGAGGCCCTGGCGGCTTCCATTCGGCAGTCCGGCCTGCTGCAGCCTGTAGTGGTGCATCCGCACCCGGAGCAATCCGGGCACTACCTGCTGATTGCGGGGGAACGGCGCTGGCGCTCAGCCCGGATGGCAGGGCTGAAGTCCATACCGGCCCTGATCCGGCACGCCACACCGGCGGAAGCACTGGTACTGTCCCTGGCCGAAAACATTCAGCGGGCCGCACTGTCCCCGGTGGAACAGGCCGTTGCCTTTGACCATCTGGCCGAAACGCACGGCTTTACCCATGCCCAGATCGCCACGGCCATGGGCATGAGCCGGGCGGCCGTGACCAACCTGATTCGTCTGTTGCGTCTGCCCGAACCGGTGCTGGAGGCCCTGGCGGCAGAACAGATCACGGCAGGGCATGCCCGGGCACTGCTGGCCTTGACCGACCTGCAGGATGCGGTTTTGTTGGTACAGCAGATTCAGGACAGGGATCTCACAGTTCGCCAGACCGAAGAACTGGTACGCAACCATACGGCGACCGCAGCCGCACCGTCCCCGTCTACGAGTTCAGCCACGGCGACACCGGCCGCCGATCCGGAACTGCAATACCTGGAACGCCAGCTGGGCCGGCACTACCAAACCAAAGTGCAGATCCAGCGCCGGACATCCGGGTCCGGTCGCCTGACCCTCCACTTCTACAGTGATGACGGTCTCAACCAGCTGCTGGCCCTGTTGCTGGAGGATACCTCCATCTCCTGATCACCGGCCGGGCTCAGACCCCGTCTACATGGGGCATCCCTTCGCGCAAACCCGCGGGCGATACCCGGATGAAAGCCGCATTGGCCCGGAATTCCTCCAGATTCTCGGCATTCAGGTAGCTGAAGGCACTCTTGACGCCACCCATCAGAATCTTGACGATCTTGTCCACCGTCCCCTTGTAGGGCACTGTACTTTCCACACCTTCCGGAGACCGCGCTTCAAAGTATTCGGCATCCAGTTCCTCGCCGTGCCGGCGCGCCCGGCCTTCCACCGCCTCGCGCGAGGCCATGCCCCGGAATCGTTTCACCAGACCATAGTTGGTCTGTTCCACATCGCCCGGGCTTTCCTTGGTTCCGGCCAGTAGGCTGCCCAACATCACGGCATCGGCCCCGGCGGCCAATGCCTTGGCGATATCGCCTGCCGAGCGAATCCCCCCGTCCGCAATAATAGGTACGTCCACACCGGCCTGATATATATCCTGCAAGGCCGTCAGCTGGGGCACGCCGACCCCGGTCACCAGACGTGTAATGCAAACGCCGCCCGGTCCAACTCCGACCTTGATCGCATCGGCCCCGGCATCCACCAGATCCACCGCCCCGGCCGCTGTCGCGACGTTCCCGGCAATCAGGTTGATGTCCGGATAGGCATCCTTGCAGCGGTGCACGCCTTCCAGGGCGTGTTCGGAATGGCCATGGGCAATGTCCAATACCACCACGTCCGCCCCGGCGCTGACACAAGCTTGCATACGCTCCATCATGTCGTGGTCGGTACCGATGGCCACGCCCACGTGCAAATCTGCGCCGCTGGTCTTGACCCGCGCCACTTCTTCGGCCTGGTGCTGGCAGTGCATGAACCGGTGAATGATGCCCAACCCTCCCAAGCGTGCCATGGCGATAGCCATTTCGGATTCACAGACCAGATCCATGTTGGCGGCAATAACGGGCACTTCCAGCGCCAGTGTACGTGTCAGTTGGGTGTTCAGCTGGACCTGCAAACGTGACCGGATCCGTGAGCGCCGGGGAATAAGCAGTACATCGTCATATGTGAGACCCAGAGGGATGGTATCGAGGTTCATAGTTCAGGTACTGGCGTGCATGCCTGCAATTCTGCACCAAGCGGTGCAACGGGGCATTATATATGGTCGGGTTCTGATATCCAGGTCATTTCCACGGAAACCGGAAGTCCGGAGCGGTCCCCGGCGCTCGGAACCTGTCTGACCGATCCGGTCCACGTATTACAATAGCAAGTACAATATTCAGAGACCAACGTGTGGATAGCACCTGGTTGGACCTCGCTTCTGATTTCGCTATCGTACGTCGCCCATGAACGATCCTCTGGCACCTGCCTCTCCCAGTCACCCGTTGGCTTCAGGTCTGCAACCGGACCACAGCAGTAACATGGAGGCGGAATTGGACATTGTCCGCCAAGCGCTGGATACGGAACTTCAGTCGCTGGACTCGTTGCTGGCATACCTGCTGCCGGATTCGGTCTTTGTTTCCTCCTCTCTGCTGTACACCAAGGTTATCCTGGCTATTGGGTTGCCCCAGCACGATACCTGGCGGGCACTGCATCAACGCTGCCAACTGGCGACAGCCTTGGAACTCCTGGGCAATGCCCTTCAGGTGCATCACCGGATGCTGGTGGAAACGCCGGTGACGGAAATCGACATGGCCGGGCCCTTTATTCTGATAGGCGACTTTTATTTCGCCCGGGCCGCCCAGCTGGTCACCCAACTGGGCAATCCCCCATTGTTGGATGCCTTCACCTATATTCTGAAAAAGGTCAGTGAGGAGCATTTGGGGCACAAGGCCGCGGGCGCAACGCACCCCTTCAACGCCGCAGCGGTCTTGTCCACTTATGGCATCCGCTGTGGTGCCTACCTGCAGGAGACTGCACCACCAGCTGCCAATCCTGTCGTACAGACTTGGCAGCAACTGACACACACACACCGTGGGGCTTCTGTATTCGCGGCCGAAGCAGCACACCCTTTGCTGGCGGTTACGCCTCCACATCAACATGCCCGCTGGCAGATCTGCAGTGCCCAATATCTGGCCCTGCTGGATACAGCCCGGACTATGTCCGAGCCTTCAAGCATGATCATTTGACCCTCCGGCATACAGCCTGACGACGGACCATGTCCTGTGCAACCGTTGCGTTGCCGCAACGTACATAGAGAGTACTTCCGCATCCGGAAACGTTCACCCCGGGAGGTCAGGCAAGTGCTTTAGATTTTCTTAATCTAATGTCCCGCTCCAAGTCATTACACTTCTGGTATTACCCCTGTGGAGTTTACTCGGAGGAGGCAATGTACGACAGATATAACATTGAGACCAGCTTCCAACTGAACAGGGAATCCATTATGGCCCTGTATGCTTCTGATCCGCAGTTCAAGGACGCTGTAGCGCTGCGGCGCCTACGTCCCGACATGACCCTGACTTCACCGCATAAACCACTGGTTCACCCTGTGGTCATACTGGATGGCAGCGTAAACGTGGAATCCTTCCACCCCAGTCAGGAAAACCAGAAGGACGAACGCCGCAAACTCTTCACCATGCCTTTTGCCGCGGGCACTGTCCTGGATCCTGTGCTGTTTGCCGGCTGGCACACTTACAGTGTGAAAGCGACAGAACCCACGGTAGTCTGTCATCTGCTCACGGATCTCGCCAGTTTTGGAACACGCTGGCCGGAGGTACTGGAAGCCTTGCTCCAAAGCCAGATTGCAGTGCAGCAGCAACTGTACGATGAACAACTGGAGGCGTACGAATCCGTACGCCTCCGTTTGGTCCGGCTCCTGATACGGGAATCGGAATCCGGTCGTGAACCCATTACCATGTCCCACCGTGCCATTGCCGAACGCCTCGGCACCTACCGTGAGACCGTGTCCAATCAATTGGCCCGGCTCAAGAACAGCGGCTTGATTGACTACGGGTACCGCGCGATCCGGGTGCTGGACGTAGATCGCCTCAGCAATCAGACTTTCACCTACGGTTCGTAATTCTGAGACCTGTCTCGCAGCCTGCGGCAGGACTCAGGGATGCCAACCACCGTGCGCCCTGGATGCAATCACAGGGCGCACGGTGCATCCCGTTGCAGACACAGCCACAGACAAGCGGTTCGTAACCGCCAACTGGCATTCGGGACTGGGCCTGTGTGCCTACCCGCCAGGTTCCTCCACACCCTACCGGGTGCAGGCGGCAGATCAGGCCCAGGTGGCCTGGGGCCTGCGTTCGGCTTCTACCATCTTGATACGACTGGACTCGATTTTGGTCACCTTGAACAGCCAGTCGTCAAAGGTGACTTCGTCCTTTTCCTGCGGTACCCGACCCAACTGACTGAAGATAAAACCACCCATCGTATCTGCGGTATCTACAGGCAGATCGACACTCAAGACCCGCGCCGCGTCATCCAGGTTGAAGCGGGCATCAAACTGGAAATGATCATCTGAGATCTTCATCATTTCCGGGGGCAGCTTCGGATCGTATTCGTCCTGGATCTCGCCAAAGATCTCTTCCATCAGATCTTCAATCGTGACCAGGCCCGCCGTTCCCCCATATTCGTCCACCACAATCGCCATGTGAATGTGCTTGGTCTGGAATTCATGGAACATGGCGTTCAGTTTCTTGCTGGCAGGCACAAAATAGGGTTTCCGCATGACCTCGCGTACCCGGTCACCCAACTGGCCGTCACGCACTTTGGACAGAATGTCCTTGGCGTACAGAAGCCCCACAATGGAATCTATGTTGTCGTCGTATACGGGAATCCGGCTGTGGCCTGCCTCCAGGATCACATTGAGGGCCTCGGGCAAGGTTATGTCCTGGCTGATGGATACAATATCGATCCGGGGTACCATCACTTCCCGCACCAGTGTAGCCCGCAGTTCGACGACACTGGCTATCATCTCCTTTTCCCGCTCCGCGATTTCCTTCTCTTCATCATTCAGTTCTATGAGAAACCGCAAGCCTTCTTCGCTGAGAAAGGGATTGCGTTCCGGAGTCGTTTCCTGTTGCGGTCCCTGCACCCACAAGCCCAAACGAACATAGAGAAAGGCCAAGGGCGTCAGGATCATGTAAATGACTCGGGCCACAGGTGTCAGCCGCAGGGCACACCGTGTTGCTTCCCGCATGCTCCAGGCACGTCCGGTCACATGCACAGCCGCCAGGAGCAGGGCCAGCAACACCAGTCCCGCCCATCCCTGGCTGAACTCCAGCGGCAGGCTGGCCTGTATCGCCAGCCCCGCCCCTATCAGCACCAGGATCCGCCCGATCTGGAAAGCGGTCAGGAAATGGGCTGGATCGGACAGCCATTGTTCCATACGCCGGGCAAAGCGATTGCCTTGTTGGGCCAGTGCCCGGATCTGCCGGCGATTGGCGGCTGCATACGCCGCTTCCGTGGCACTGAGCACCCCCAACAGGATTGCCAACAGCAGGACGGTACCCGGGCCAAGCCAAATTTCAAGCATGTCAGCACATCACCTCTAATGCGTTTTGTCCACTGGTCTCGAGTCAGATTTGCACGGCGGCGGCTTTGCAGGCACACCATAGACCAACGTGCCCGCGGGCACGTCCCGGGTCACAACCGCTCCGGCACCCGTTTGGGCCCCGGGGCCTACCTGCACCGGGGCCACGAGTTTGGTGCCACTGCCCAGGAAAGCATCCTCACCGATGACGGTTTCATGCTTCGCCTGGCCATCGAAATTGCAGGTGATGGTACCGGCCGCAATATTGGCACGGGCTCCCACCTGGGCATCCCCCACGTAACTGAAATGGCCCATGTGCACATGAGGCCCCAGCACACTGTTCTTGATCTCGCCAAAACTGCCCATGTATACGTCCGGTCCCAGTGTCGTACCCGGCCGGATGCGGCCAAAGGGACCAATCTGACAGCCGGGACCAATCTGGCAATCCTCCAGGATGGAATGCCGAATCCGGCAGCCGGCCGCTACCCGGGTGTCATGCAGATGGGAGTTGGGACCGATTTCACAATCGGGTCCAATGTGTGTGTGTCCGGTCAGATGGGTACCCGGTCCGATGACGGTGTCCGCCTCAATCGTAACCCTGGCCTCGATGAAGGTGGTCGTGGGATCTTCCAGGGTAACGCCGTTCTGCATGTGCTCCCGGTTGATGCGTGCACGCATCAGGGCGGTGCCCTGTGCCAGCAGTACCCGGTCGTTGACGCCCAGCACCTCCTCCACCAGCGCGGCACCGGTCACAACGGCCAGTCCCTGCTGTTGGGCTTGTCCCACCAGATCGGTCAGATAGCGTTCACCATTGCCGTGCAGGGGCAGGGCAGCAGCCTGCCGGAATAGCCAGTCGGGCTCAAACACATAGATCCCGGCATTCAATTCGGTCAGTTGCAATTCGGCCGGAGTACAGTGCCGTTCTTCCACGATACGCTGGACATGTCCTTGCGCATCTCGCACGATGCGCCCAAAACCCTGGGCATCAGGACGGTCTACCGTAAGCAGGGCGACTGCCGGCGCCGGACACGCGGCATGTGCCGCCAGCAACTGTTGCAGGGTAGAGGCCTGCAACAGGGGCATGTCCCCATAAAGCACCAGGAGTTGATCCGTGTCGGCCGGCACGGCGTCCCGGGCCCAGATCACGGCATCACCGGTGCCTTGCGGGGCAGGCTGGAGACAGAACTGTGCACACGCCCCGTACCGGGCCTGCATGACATCCTGACCGGGCCCCATAACGACCACGGGCGGGACCGGCGAGAGCGCCTGGGCCAGATCCAAACTCCATTCCAGCATAGGCTTGCCGCAAAGTGCATGCATCACTTTCGGCTTGCGGGATTTCATGCGCGTGCCGCGTCCAGCCGCCAGCACAAGCACTGCGACCTTCATGAAGCGCTGTCAGGGCACGCCAAAGCTGCGGTCCCGGTCACAGGGCACCGCAATCTGAACTGGAAAGAGCAGGCTAAGCCGGGTGGAGGCTGATCGTCCATGAAGTCAGGCAATGCACAAGGCACACTGGTCTTCGGCATTGCAGACAAGTGAAAAACTTCGGGCGTACGCCCCGCAGGGCGGCCCCAGGGCACATACGGAGCGTTTTGTTGGCAACGGCCTACTCTTGCACACAGTCACCCATGCACTACCATCGGCGCTGACAGGCTTAACTGCCGGGTTCGAAATGGGACCGGGTGTACCCCTGTCGCTCTTGTCACCAACAAAACGCTCAATACACGCTCCTTCAGTCCAGTCGGCGCGAACCCGACAAACTGACAACTGAACAGGATATGAGCTTCCGACTCTGCCCTCGGCAGAGACGATGCGAAGTAATTAAGCCCTCGTGCGTTAGTACAGGTTAGCTGAAGACATCTCTGCCCTTACACACCCTGCCTATCAAACTGGTGGTCTTCCAGCGCACTTACCAGGTTTAACCCTGTGAGGGAATTCATCTTGAAGCCGGCTTCCCACTTAGATGCTTTCAGCGGTTATCCATTCCGGACGTAGCTACCCAGCAATGCCGTTGGCACGACAACTGGAACACCATTGGTCCGTCCACCCCGGTCCTTTCGTACTAGGGGCAGATCTCCTCAATTCCCTTACGCCCACAGCGGATAGAGACCGACCTGTTTCACAACGGTCTGAACCCAGCTCGCGTGCCACTTTAATGGGTGGACAACCCAACCCTTGGGACATGCTCCTGCCCCAGGATGTGACGAGCCGACATCGAGGTGCCGAACCTCCCCGACGATGTGAACTCTTGGGGGAGACTAGCCTGTTATCCCCGGGGTAGCTTTTATCCGTTAAGTTCCGGCCCTTCCACTCGGAACCGAAAGCTCACTAACGCCGACTTTCGTCTCTGTTCGACTTGTAGGTCTCACAGTCAAGCTCCCTTATGCGTTTGCACTCTACGACTGGTTTCCATTCAGCCTGAGGGAACCTTTGCGCGCCTCCGTTACTCTTTGGGAGGCGACCGCCCCAGTCAAACTACCCACCAGACACTGTCCCCTGACCGGATTACGGACAAGGTTAGAGCCAAGACATAGCCAGGGTGGTATTTCACCAATGACTCCCCCGATCCTGACGAACCAGGTTCAACGTCTCCCACCTATCCTACACAGACTAAGCCCTAACCCAATGTCAAGCTGTAGTAAAGCTCCACGGGGTCTTTTTGTCCTGCTGCGGGAAAGGAGCATCTTCACTCCTAGTTCAGTTTCACCGGGTCCTTCGTTGAGACAGTGCCCCATTCGTTACGCCTTTCGTGCGGGTCGGAACTTACCCGACTAGGAATTTCGCTACCTTAGGACCGTTATAGTTACGGCCGCCGTTCACCGGGGCTTCAGTTCAGGGCTTGCACCCCTCCCCTTAACCTTCCGGCACTGGGCAGGCGTCAGCCTGTATACATCGTCTTGCGACTTCGCACAGACCTGTGTTTTTGATAAACAGTCGACAGGGCCGTTTCTCTGCGGCCTCCTCCAGCTCACGAGCGCGCGGCTCGCTCACCGTACTGAGGCATTCCTTCTCCCGAAGTTACGGAATCATTTTGCCGAGTTCCTTAACGAAGGTTATCCCGTTCCCCTTGGTATGCTCTACCTGTCTACCTGTGTCGGTTTGCGGTACGGTCACGCAGGTCTAACTAGAGGATTTTCTTGGCAGCATAGGATCGGTCGCTTCACCCCCATTGGGGTTCGCCGTCACCCCTCAGCTCAGCGGGTATTTCCCCCCGCCTCATCGCCTACAGGCTTGGAGCAGCTATTCCAGCAGCTGTCCGACTTACCTTTCTGCGTCCCCCCCTCGCTATAACAACCTTACGTGGTACAGGAATATTAACCTGTTGTCCATCGACTACGCCCTTCGGCCTCGCCTTAGGACCGACTAACCCGACGCGGACTGACCTTCCGTCGGAAACCTTAGACATTCGGGGACTACGGTTCTCACGTAGTTTCTGCTACTCGTGCCAACATTCTCACTTCTGCTCGCTCCACGCCTCCTTACGGTAGCGCTTCGGTGCCAGCAGAACGCTCGCCTACCATCCATACGGATCCGCAGCTTCGGTGGACAGCTTTAGCCCCGTTACATTTTCGGCGCGGAGTCACTTGACCAGTGAGCTATTACGCACTCTTTCAAGGATGGCTGCCTCTAAGCCAACCTCCTGGCTGTCTCGGTAACTCCACATCCTTTCCCACTTAGCTGTCACTTGGGGACCTTAGCTGGCGGTCTGGGCTGTTTCCCTTTCGACTGTGAAACTCATCTCCCACAGTCCAACTGCCGTCCTAAAACCACCGGTATTCGGAGTTTGGTTGAGTTCGGTAGGCTTTCAGCCCCCTACCTCATCCAGTGCTCTACCCCCGGCGTT
This sequence comes from Caldilineaceae bacterium, assembly GCA_965200385.1. Classification (GTDB taxonomy): domain Bacteria; phylum Chloroflexota; class Anaerolineae; order Caldilineales; family Caldilineaceae; genus Bin34. Next base: position 586,231 of record OZ241342.1, on the reverse strand, counting down.
CATCGGTCCGACGCTAGTCCTAAAACTATTTCGGCGAGAACCAGCTATCTCCAGGTTCGTTTGGCATTTCACCTCTATCCACAGCTCATCCGAGCATTTTGCAACATACAACGGTTCGGTCCTCCACGAGACATTACTCCCGCTTCAACCTGGCCATGGATAGCTCACCTGGTTTCGGGTCTACTCCCTGCAACTGTACGCCCTGTTCAGACTCGCTTTCGCTCCGGCTCCGGCTGTTACTGCCTTAACCTCGCTACAGAAAGTAACTCGTTGGCTCATTCTCCAAAAGGCACGCCATCACCCGACTGCGTAGCAGTATCAGGCTCTGACTGATTGTAAGCATATGGTTTCAGGTTCTATTTCACTCCCCGCATAGGGGTGCTTTTCACCTTTCCCTCACGGTACTTGTTCACTATCGGTCGTCACGAGTATTTAGCCTTGGAAAGTGGTCTTCCCAGCTTCACGCAGGATTGCACGTGTCCCGCGTTACTCAGGATCCCGACCTGGATCGGATCGGTTTCGGGTACGGGACTTTCACCCTCTGTGGTCAGCCTTTCCAGTACTGTTCCCCTACCTAGCGATCTCTTTTGTCGGTCCTACAACCCCGCTGGCACCGAAGCCCCAGCGGTTTGGGCTGTTCCGCGTTCGTTCGCCACTACTGACGGAATTGTTTCTTTTCCTCCGGGTACTTAGATGTTTCAGTTCCCCGGGTTCCCTGCTCTGCGACTATGTGTTCATCGCAGGCTGCACCGGCATTCATCGGCGCGGGTTTCCCCATTCGGAAATCTGCGGCTCGCAGCCTTAGCACGGCTCCCCGCAGCTTATCGCAGCGCTACACGTCCTTCTTCGGCTCGTGACGCCCTAGGCATCCCCCATATGCTCTTAGTAGCTTAATTGTCTTCGTCACTTCAAACTGATTTGAGTTTTGGATGCTCATATCCTATCCAGTTGTTAATCTGCCGGGCCCGAAGGCCCCGGGTCTGTGGCGGCCACAGGGACCCAGTGGGTCTGAGTGGACTCGAACCACTGGCCTCTGCGTTATCAGCACAGCGCTCTAACCGACTGAGCTACAGACCCTGGCGGCATATCAACCGCTGAAAAGTGGCAAGACGAAAATCATGATTTGTGTACATCCACGGATCGGGGTCCGGTCTGCCGCTGCCTCCGCAGGGCCGACCGGCCAGTTGTCCTGGAAAGGAGGTGATCCAGCCACACCTTCCGGTACGGCTACCTTGTTACGACTTAGTCCCAGTCATCGATCCCACCCTCGGCAGCTCCCTCCTTGCGGTTGGGTCACCGACTTCAGGCGTTACCAACTTCCATGACTTGACGGGCGGTGTGTACAAGACCCGGGAACGGTATTCAACGCAGTATGGCTGACCTGCGTTTACTAGCAACTCCGACTTCATGCAGGCGAGTTGCAGCCTACAATCCGAACTACGAACGGTTTTGATGGGATTTGCTCCAGATCGCTCTTTGGCTGCCCATTGTACCGCCCATTGTAGCGTGTGAGTAGCCCTGGATATAAGGGTCATGCTGACTTGACATCGTCCTCACCTTCCTCCGATGTTGTATCGGCAGTCTCGCTAGACACGTATAACTAACGACGAGGGTTGCGCTCGTTGCGGGACTTAACCCAACATCTCACGACACGAGCTGACGACAGCCATGCAACACCTGTGTACGCTTCCCGAAGGGTCGTTCCACTTTCGTTTCACTACTACGCACATTTCAAACCCAGGTAAGGTTCTTCGCGTTACATCGAATTAAACCACACGCTCCGCTGCTTGTGCGGGTCCCCGTCAATTCCTTTGAGTTTTAGCCTTGCGGCCGTAGTCCCCAGGCGGAGTACTTATCGCGTTAACTTCGGCACGGATAGCTGTACGCCACCCACACCTAGTACTCATCGTTTACAGCGTGGACTACCGGGGTATCTAATCCCGTTCGCTCCCCACGCTTTCGCTCATGAACGTCAGGTCAGTGCCAGAGTGCCGCTTTCGCCACTGGTGTTCCTCTCGATATCTACGTATTCCACCACTCCACCGAGAATTCCACACTCCTCTCACTGCCTCTAGCCATACAGTATCCAACGACCCCTCCCAGTTAAGCCGGGAGATTTCACGTCAGACTTGAACGGCCGCCTTCGAGCCCTTTACGCCCAGTAAATCCGGATAACGCTTGTCACCTAGGTGTTACCGCGGCTGCTGGCACCTAGTTAGCCGTGACTTATTCGTACGGTACTGTCCTTGTCTCATCCCGCACAAAAGGAGTTTACAACCCAAGGGCTGTCATCCTCCACGCGGCGTTGCTGGATCAGGCTTGCGCCCATTGTCCAATATTCCTTGCTGCTGCCCCCCGTAGGAGTCTGGGCCGTGTCTCAGTCCCAGTGTGGCTGATCGTCCTCTCAGACCAGCTATTGATCGTCGCCTTGGTAGGCCGTTACCCTACCAACAAGCTAATCAACTGCGAGCCCCTCCCGAGCCGCCGGAGCTATACCTAACCGTTTCCAATACGGCCAGGACTACGGGGTATTAGCCATCGTTTCCCATGGTTATCCCCCTGCTCGGGGCAGGTCACTCACATGTTACTCACCCGTTCGCCACTCTCCGGGTCCGACCGAAGCCGTTCCCTTCTCGTTCGACTTGCATGCATAAAGCACGCCGCCAGCGTTCATCCTGAGCCAGGATCAAACTCTCCATAAAAGAGTTGACCTGTCTACTGTCACAGACAGGAAAAATTTCGGGTCCCGTCTTGCCACTTTTCAGTTGTTAATCTGCCGTCACTTCCGTCTCCGGATAACGACGCCCTGTGCAGAAGGGCAGAATTCAAATATAGCATACCTTGCGCCGGCGAGTCAAGAGAAAAACCGATTCAATCGCCAAATTGCCCTGTCCGGCAGTCCCGAATCTAGGCGGGCAGGGCGAATGTATCGGTCACCTGACCAGCCGCCTTGGCCCTCAAGTATTCCCATTCCCACGGGGCTTCGCGCAAGCGTGTAGGGCCATTGCGAATGTCATGGCTGATGCCCGCCGCCTGCGGGAAATGGCTGTAGATCATCAGGCGGCGGGGCCGCCCCGACGTGTTGCCCACGGAATTGTGAATCAGGAGGGCGTGAAACAGCAACACCGAGCCCGCCGGCGCCAAGACGTCCTGGCCGCCGCTGAAGTCGACCAGATCCGGCTTCACCTGCAAGCCATTGTCCATGGCTTCATGCTCCAGATGGGCCTTGTGGGTCCCGGGCCACACGCGAATCGGGCCGCTGTCCGGTGTGCATTCATCCAGGGTGATGGCGGAAGACAGGATATCCATGGGGTAGTTCTGGGCCTTGTAGTAGGCCCAGTCGCTGTGCACGGGGAAGCGATCGTCCATCTCCTTCGCCACCAGGCCCGGTACGCCTCCCTGCAAGGGCTGCTTGTAGTTGAGCTTTTCCTCCATCAGGATGGGTTCGTCCCCCATGATCTGACGCATCGGTGCCAGCAACCGCTCATCGGCGGCAATGTCCGAAAGGTACAGGGAAAGGTCGTTGATGGGCTGAATCTTGCGTACCATCCAGTTGCCGCTGGGCAGGGCCCGAATATCGAGCCGTCGGCTCTGGCGTCGGTGGACCAGTGAGGAATTGATGATCAGGGACAGGATGTGATCCGCCTCCTGCCGCATCCGGGTTACTTCCTCTGTATCGAACCGGGCAGGCAGAACCAGGAAGCCCTGTTCTACAAACTCCTCCAGCTGGGTCGACGTTAATTCCGGTGTCGGCATACAGCATCTCCTGATTGCACGTGCTTCGTTGGACGGCCATGCCAAATGCCATGGCCGGGCCCGTTCCCCCTCATCCCATACCGGAGAGGCAGAAGTGCCGAGAAGATTCTACCATTGCACGGGGCTGGTCGAAAGACAACAGGCCTCTGCCTTATTATGGGAAGGGGACTATATACGTACCCACACCACGCCCGCAGGCCGCGATGCGTTACCGTATACATTTTCAGGTTTCACAGACCAACTGACGTTGCAATCTCCACCTGCAGTTGCGCCGTCCCCGGACGCCATGTTCGTATACAACCATTTGGTCCATATGTTTAAGGCCGCATTCACGTCGGCATTCTTTTCCACACCGCATTCCTTGCAATGATAGACGGATTGGGATTTCCGGTTGGCCCTGCGTACTTCACCACAGTTATGACAACGCTGTGACGTGTACTTAGGGTCTATCTTCTCCGTGTAAGTCTTGTAAGTCATATACCGTTCCAGTCGCCCCCAACCGCTACGCAAAATGGCACGATTGAGTCCTCTCTTCTGCGCTACATTCTTGCCGGGTTTATCCCTAGAGCCTTGGGCGCTCTTGGTCATACCCTGAATGTTCAGGTCCTCAAAGATAACTAAATCGTGTACGTCAGCGATGGTACGGCTGGTTTGGTGGCACCAGTTCTTTATGACATGGGCTATCTCCCTATGTACTTTCTGGATACGTAGCTTGGTTCTCTGCCAGCCGTTGCTTTTGAACTGTTGTCGGGCCAACTTCTTTTGCAACCTGTGCAGTTTGGCATGCAGCTCTAATAGCTTCGGCAGTTCATACATAACTCCCGTGCTGAGCGCGACCTGCCCCACGTTCCGGTCAATGCCAACCGGATTAATCAGGCATGGCGGGGCTGTCCGGTCGCGGATCAGGTACTTCGTACAGAATGGATACATACCAGTTGCCGGCCTTGTACTTAAACGTGGCCTGTTTGGGTTTGTACTCCGCGTAAGGGTTCTGGCCTGTCAAACGCACCCACCCAATCTTGGGGATGTAGATCTTCTTGCCCTTGATTTTAATTTTGTCAGGCACTGTGAACCGGGGCGTGTTCTTGAATTTGCGCTTCCAGTCGGGACAACCTGCACCCGCATCAAAGAACCGCTTATAGACTTCAGCCAGGTGTTTCATGGTGTAGCGCACGGTATGGGCGTACAGCTCGTTCAACCAAAGCAATTCCTGTTTGATTTGCACGTACAGCTTGCACAGGGAGTGGAACGAAACCGATGGCCTGGGGCCTTTACCGGACTTGTAGGCTTGATATTGCCTTTCACAGATCTCCAAAGCTTCGTTCCACACCTTGCGGCAGGCCCCCGTGGCCCGCATCATTCTGTCGTGTTTAGCCTTGGACCCCGGTCGCACCCGCAAGGTGATGCCGCGGTGAACCATATTCTCTTCTATGTTCATGCCCTCTCCTAGCTGACACGCTATTGCCTGCACTGCCCGGTGTGAAATCATATACAGTCACCCTGATTATCCACCGTAGCCGGGACCGGACTACAGGACAAGCCCTGGCAGGCGTCAGTCCTGCCATCCAGGTTACAAGGGCTGTGCAGGTCATGGCCGCCGGCAGGACCATCCCCACCGCCACTGCGGGTGGTTGTGCCGGTGTGAATTTGGCTACGTCAGACCGGGTGTCCTGGAACGGCATCCAGTACCAAGTCCAGCCACAAACCTGCCCGTTGCCAGCACGCCGGCAGCGAAAATGGCATCCCCGATCGCATGCAGCCACTGGAACATCCGCCAAGGTCCCTGCCACAGGCATTCAGCCGCGTGTGCGTACACACACCATGCTTTACACTCACCTACCTCTGGAACAGGCCACTGGCATCAGGCTGCGGAGGATCGTCAGAGTCAGACCAATATTCGGGATTTGTATGCCTGAGTACAAAGCTGCGGGTATACGGCATGTGGACGTCAATCCCACCGCAGAAACAACAACTCATACACGGTGCGCAGGGTGGCCATCAGGCATTTCCTGAACCCGTACACAGGATCGAGGCGGGGTATGCACTCAGCTATACAGTCTCCAACTATTCATCGATCAGGCCTCGCAGCACCAAGCGCTCAAAGAGTCCGTCTTCGTGGTTGCTGGCGAGCGCTTCCATGATATCGGCATCCTGGAACAACGGGTTGACCGACGGCCAAGAGTACAAGTTCCGCGTGCGGGAGACGCTCGGGGAAGCGAACGGAGAATGGTCGGAGACAGTGCGTGCCACGCCCGGCCCCGCGACGTTGGCGTCGGCGTTCCGGGACATCAGTCTGGCGCACAACAGATGCACGAACTCGAGATGAGCGACTACTTCAGTGGCAGCAATCTGGAATACTCGGTGATGGTGACGACGACGCACAACCGGACCGGCGTAGTGCGGACCGCGCCGATCAACACCGTGGCACGCAACAAGGTGCGCGGCGCGTGGTCCGAAGATGTCCTCATAACGGCCGGACCAGCCGGAGACCACGTCCTGACGCTCGAGATCACGGCGACGAACAACGTGGGTTCCGCGACTGACAGCTTCGAGCTCACCGTCGGGGCCGACGACGGCGATAATATCGACGGAACGACTCCAGTACCGACGCTGCCTGTCTTCGCACAGTTGCTGCTCGCCCTCTTCCTGATCGCCACCGGCAGCCGTCTGAGGCTGAGGAACTGCTGACGCAAACCAGTTGGCACCACGCGGCAACCACCACAAGACCAGGAGGAACCAAGATGAAGATCCAGAACCGCCGCAAGCGCCTCGAACACTCGATCTTCTGACTGGCTCGACCGCCCACCCGCGCATGTCCCACGGCGTCAAGCGGACGGTCGACACCATCGACGACCACGTCCACCTGATCTGGGGCGGCGCTTTCACAGCCCTGATGATCTCCTACACGTGGGAGATTGCGGACCACCGGGTCTCAGGCAGGGCCACCGGCACAGAGCTCGGGGCGGCGTTCGCAGTCGCGATCACCGTCGCCGGTCTCTTGTGGGCCTTCAGGCCGGTCGAAAGCCTAGAATAGGCCAGAAGGCACCTGCCAGCGAGCGCGAGTCGGAGACACGCTGCTCGACCACACCAGTCCGGGCCTTGCTCGGCACCGCCACCGCCTCAGAACTCCGCAACAAGCTCTGCATCGCCATTCTCACACTGCTCACAGTACTCTCAACCGCGAGCCCAGACAGCCCCACCAGCGCCAACCTGGGTGGATGAGCCCTATGGGACCGGCGGAGAGACCGGGTCAACGGGCAGCATCGCCTTTGTGCTCGGCAACATGGGGGCGGACGTCGATTACGTCACGATGTGGTCGAAGAGGAACGGCCAGGCGGCCCAGCAATGGAACTGCGTCTCCAGAACCTCCAACGACTGGTACCAGATCACGGGCCGCGACCGCGGCTGGCGCCACCAGGTCCGGGTGCGGGCCGCAGTGCCTCTCGACAACGGGCTGTGCCTGAACGGCCCGTGGCTGAACGGAGTCGGCGCCCCGAAGCCGAACCCGCCGACATCCGCGACGGTTGAAATAGGCGTCACGACGCTGACGCTCGACTGGACCAAGCCGAGCGACCACAACGAGACGTCGTGGCAGGTCGGCTACAGCACCGACACGTCAGACACGGAACCGGACACGACGCTGTCCGGCTTCACCACCGGCTCATCGAAGACCATCACCGGACTCACGGCGACCACCCAGTACAAGCTGTTCGTCCGAAGCGTCGTCCTCAACACCGCGCAGGACACGATCCTCCCCGGCGCCACCAGCAGCTGGCTGACGAAAACCGCGACAACCGCGTCAACGCTCCCAGCGATCACGGACGTCGAGGGCACCGGAGACGGGGACGATTCGTCCGCCCAAGGAACCCTCCGGGTCACCGTGGACGGGACGACGCTTCCGTCCGGTACGACCCACCTCCGCCTGCAGCCGCGCCAGAGCAACAACAACTTCGAGAACCTGTTCCCGGCGGTGAACACGAACCACGTGTACGACATCTCGAACCGCGTCCGCGGGTACCGCTATGAAGTGCAGGTGGCCGCCTGCACCGGGACGAGCGTCCCCCACTGCGGGCCGCTCGGAGACGGATTCTGGGGTGCGCTGCGGCCCAGCCCACTGACGAGCCTCTCAACCTCGGAGGTACAGAGCGACAGCATCACGCTGGCATGGACCGGCCCCAGCAACTACCCCGACGGGTTCTTCGAAACCGGCTACAACACCGACACGCACGCAACCGAGCCACTTCCGGCGACGACGGGCTCGTTCACGCAGAACCTCAGCTACGAGATCACCGGGCTGTCGACGGGGACGGAGTACGAAGTCGGCGTGAAGGCGACGAACACGCACGGCGACAGCCTGTGGACGGCGTCCGAAACCTCGACACCGATCGGGGATACTCCCGACCCCGAACCGGATCCTGACCCCGAACCGGGCGCGCCGCCCAACCGGCCGCGCAACCTCGAACTCACAGCCCACAACCAGGCGCTCGCCGCGTCCTGGGACGCCTCAGACAGCGGCGCCGCGGTCGACAGCTACACCGTGCTGCACCGCGCGCGGCCAAGCGTGGAACGATCCGATCGACGCTGGGTCCTCGACGACCCACACGATCACGGGTCTCGCTAACGGGACCGAGTACATCGTGCGCATCACCGCGAACAACAGCGCCGGTGAAAGCCGGCCGTCTCTGCCGGCGAGAGGAACTCCGTCCGGAAGCGGCGGGAGCCCGCCGACCGATCCCGGCCCGAATCCCGATCCGCCGGAGGACGCCACCGCGCCGGGGCGGCCTCAGAACCTGACGCTGACGCCCAGAAACGGCCAGTTCACCGCCTCATGGGATGCTCCAGACAGTGACGGCGGTTCCGCCATCACTAACTACACGATCCACTACCGGAAACAGGGGCAACCGTGGGAGCCCGACGTGCAGGGACGGGAACGAGCCACACCGTGACCAGCCTTACCAACAACCAGCAGTACATCGTGCGCGTGAGCGCGACGAACGCGATTGAAGTTGCACTGAGTGGCCTAAAAACGGCCAGTACATCGTGCGCGTGAGCGCGACGAACGCGGGCTGGCTACGCCTGGGGCCCAACAGCGGTTTGAGTACATCGTGCGCGTGAGCGCGACGAACGCGTTGGGAACAGGACGACCGAGCTTGCCCGAGAGAACGACACCGCTCGCTCAGTGAGCAACGCGGCGCCGACACCGGTGCCAGCACTCCCAGGATGGGGGCTGTGGGTGCTGATCACGGTTCTGCTTGGCCGCGGACTTCGCCGTTAGAGGCCGAATTAATCAGCAAGTGGCCCACATGCAACATGTGGGCCACTGCGCCTACGCAGCGCGGCCGAATATATCCTCAAAAGAGAACGAGGCGATTCCTGCGGAAGAGGGGTGGACACACAAGGAGTTCTGGGTGTCGTTGACAAAGACCAGAGGAGCGGTAACGCTCCAGACTGTGACATAAAAGAGGGCGTCACCCGACGCCATCAGACTCCAGTCCCCCACGCAATGCCCCTTATGGCACGTATGCGCCAAGGCATTGTCACCACCCAGCATGATGCGGTAGCAGTTCTCGTCATTGTCATGTTCCTCATTGTTCCTCTCTCAGCTATGTTTGATGTGCTACCATCAATTGCGCCCAATCAGTCAGTTACGTCTGCACCAGGACCTGTGTAAGACTTTCGTCTTGCAGCAACAATATGGGAGCAGCCAGCGGGCTGCCATGATTACGCGAGAAACACGAGACTTTGGGAGGAAGAATGATGACAACCAGTACACCCAACGGAACCGCCAGCATGAACGGTTCCTATGTCTATGTCATGCAATTGGAGGAGTTGCGGGAACGGGGTATGGATGCGGTGACCGTGGGCTCCCACACCGTGGCCCTGGTCCTGAACGAAGAGAAAGTGTACGCCGTGGACAATCGATGTCCACACATGGGATTTCCCCTGGACCGCGGCTCCGTGCGCAACGGCATCCTGACGTGCCACTGGCATCATGCCCGGTTCGATCTGAAAACCGGGGGCGCCTTTGACTTGTGGGCAGATGACACACCCACATTTCCGGCGGAGGTGCGGGATGGTGAAATCTGGGTAGACGTCGCGACCCATACCGAACGTGTAGCCCATGCGCGCACCCGTCTGGAAGTGGGTTTGGAACGCGGCCTTTCCCTGGTCATCGGCAAGTCCGCGATTCTGATGGAAGAACGGCACTTGACCCGGGAACTGATCCAAACGGGCGTGGCGTTCGGCTGCCAGTATCGGCAGGCTGGCTGGGGCCAGGGTCTGACCATTCTGGGGTGCATGGCCAACCTGTTGCCCAATCTCGAAGCGGGCGATCGGTCCCGGGCCCTGTTTCATGGTCTGTCTGCCGTGGCCGCCGACACCGGCGGGGCCCCGTATCGCTATCGTGTCCATCCCCTACCGGATCAGGTCGACGATCTCGATCTGCTGATGGCCTGGTTCCGGGAATTCATTGAAGTGCGGGACTTTGAAGGGGCCGAGCGGTGCCTGACAAGTGCGATCCGGGGAGGCGCGGATCACGTGTTCCTGATGGACATGATGGCCGCGGCTGCCCTGGATCACCGCTATATCGATACCGGACACCCCATGGACTTCACCAACAAGGCCTTCGAGGTGCTTGACCAGATTGGCTGGGACAACGCCGAGCTGGTGCTCTCGAGTCTGGTCCGCAACTATGCCATGGCCCAAAGGATGGAAGAGAGACATGCCTGGCGTCACCCGATCGACCTGATCGAACTGCTGCAGGCAACGTTCCTGGAGCTGGAAGACGCTTTGGCGGAAGGAGAGGAGCACCGGTCTTCCTGGCAGGGGGATCCGGAACTGGTGCCGACCATCCTGACTGCCGACCCGGCGCCCATGCTGGCGTATCTGCTGGAAGCCCTGCGCCAGGGTCTGCCGCCCGAGGAACTGGCCGTGCACGTCTGTTTTGCAGCAGCCATGCGCATCGCCCAATTCCACACCAGCAACGAAATCGCGGACTGGGATACGGCCCTGCATACCTTTACCTTCAGCAACGCCGTGCTGCAGGCCTACAAGCGGGCCCCCACCGTGAACATCCTGCGCGGCGTGTTCGATTCAGCCATGAGCATCTACCTGGACCGGTTCCTGAACATTCCGGCCGCCCGCATCCCCACGAGCCAAACAACATCTGTAGACACGGAGGAGAGTCTGCAAGAGCTGGGGGCACTCCTGGACCACCAGTACCAGGTGCAGCAAGCCGGAACGCTGGTAGCCCAGTACACCGGACAAGACAGTGATATCCGTGCCTTGCGGGCCCACCTTGGCCATTACCTGTTGCGGGAAGACCGGGACTTCCACACGATCCAGTGCGTTGAAGCCTCCTTTGCCCTGCATGACGAGCTGCGGACAGGGTACCAGGCACAGGACTGGTTGAATCCGGATATCACTCTGATCGCGGCGACACGCTACCTGGCGGCGCACGCGCCTACCATGCGCTCCCAAGGCCAGACCTACAGCATCGCCTTGCGGCTGCACCGGGGCGAGCGTATATTTGAAGGATAGGCACCGGTCAGGCTGGTTGTAGAGGACCAGCCTGTTGTCTTGTCTGTCGCCTGCACCAGCCGTATGACACGGTTGGTGCAGGCTGTCATGAGCAGCTGTGCCCGGTCTATGGCTCAGCCGGATGCCAGATGGGCCGCATGCAGGCCCCAGTCATACCTGCGATAGCGCAGGCGGACATGGGGTCCCGTGCTCCTGGAGCCAGACACGGCGGGGATCCGCTTCGTCCAGATGGCGTGACACGAACGGGACGACCCCACCGGCCGCAGCGAAGTCATCCCGGTACCATTTGAACAGGACCAATACGGCCAGGGTCCGGGCCGCGGGATCGACTTGGGTCTCGGCATCGACAAAGGCCCGGGTGGCCAGTTCCAGCTGGGCCGCCAGGCGGGCTGGCTCGTACACCCGAATGGGCGGACAGGATCGGCTGGCACAATGCAGGACAAAATAAATGCGGACGTCCATGGGGTGCAACACGTGGGCCCGGCGGGGAACTGCGCCTAGCGGGACAGAGGGTGCCCCCCGATTGAAGCACTCCATCAAGTCGATCAGGTCCGTCTGCGCCGCCGGTGGCGCTGCGGGCGGCACGTCACCATTGAGGGTGTGGGTCATGGCTTGGGGGACACCGGTAAGCAGCCGGTGCAGCATGGCATTCACCCGGTGTGCCGGTATAGCACGCACGTCAGGACAGGATGAACCGCATACGGTATACGGATCCTTGCAGATCCAGCAGATAGAGTTCTCCGTCTTCGTCTTCACCGAACGAGCTGATGCTCATGTCGGTATCCGCCAGCAGGACCTGCGACCATTGGGGAGTATCCCGTGTACCTTCATTGCCGATCATCCAGATCCGGCCGCTGCAGAAGTCACCCACGATATAGCGGCCCTGCAGCTGCGGTGTCCGGGATCCCCGGTATACGTAGCCGCCCGTGATGGAGCATTCACCGGCGGTTTGGGGAAACTCCGCCACAGGCATCTCCAGCCCGGTCTCATCACATGCGGTACCCAGGGGAAAACAGTGGGCACCTTCCATCAGGGGCCAACCGAAGTTGAGCCCGGGTGCCTGATCCGAGCGCACCCAGTGCACCTCTTCATAGGCGTCCTGGCCGACATCCGCGATCCAGAGGTCCCCGGTATCCCGATCAAAGCTGTAACGCCACGGATTGCGTAGCCCCACAGCCCAGATTTCGGGAGCTACCGCCTGCCCTTCCCAAAGCGCCTGTACCCAGGGATTGTCGGGCGGTACGGCATAGGGGGCGGCACCCGGATCCAGGACATCGATACGCAGCATTTTGCCCAGCAGCGAATCAGGGTTCTGACCGTTGCGGAAACGATCCCCGGCGGCTCCGCCATCGCCGGTACCAATCCAGAGCATGTCGTCGGGACCAAACAGGATCATGCCGCCATTGTGATTGCTGGCCGGCTGGCGCAGGACCAGAATACGCTCCTCGGATGCAGGCAGGCTGCGTTGCATATCCACGGGCGACGTCTGAAAGCGGGCAATGACGGTATTCCCCTGCAAGTCGGTGTAGTTGACGTAGAAACGCAGAGTCCGCAGAAACGCGGGTTCAAAGGCCAGACCCAGCAGGCCCTGCTCCCAGCCTCTGTCGTTGACGCGTGCCCGAATGTCCAGGAAGGGTTCAGGCAGGATTTCACCGTCCTGCCAAATAAGGATGCGGCCTGGCTGTTCAACCAGAAACAGACGGCCGGAACCGTCCCCGGCGTGTGTGAGAAAGACCGGATTGTCCAGGTCTGCGGCAATGAGTTCAAACTGGAGTTCAACATGGGTGAAGTCCACAGGTGCCTCATCTGCAGGTATAGCGGTCGGGACCGGTTCCGGTGTCGCCGTAGCCGCTGGCAGGGGCGTGGTTGTGGAAGTGGGAGGACCCGGATCTACGGTCTGGGACTCGACACTGGGGCTTTCAGATGCCGGGGCCTGGCAGCCTGCGGCCAAGCCCAGACTGGCGATGATCATCCATCCTGCAACCAGGAAGGAAAGCCGGTGCACCAATTGCCTGTGGCGGGTTGTATGTATCCGGCTTCCATGCGGCAAGGAGGGACGCAAGTTCATGTTGGCCTTCTGTATTCTGAGTCGGATCGCCGGCAATCAGGTTGCCGTTGCCGTATTGTACTGGTTATGGATGGCGGTGATGGTGTGACGCTGACCGGATTCCGCCAGGGACAAGATGCAGATGCGGACGAACCGGTCCAGCCGGTCTGGACAACAGGCCGTCACAGGTACAATAAGGGAACGTACTCTCCGTTTCCTGCCGGATCCGGACAGGGCAGGCAAGGTACGCCTGTGCCGATTCCGGGATGGGACAGACGAACCGCAAAGTCCCCGCAGCTGCAGGGGAGATCCGGGGCCAAGCCGGCTTGTTCCGTATCATCAGGCGGATCAAGGTTTCAGGGGCATGCTCTCATCTGGAGTAGAATGTTTTCACTTGCAGGTAATACCAGAAATTGACGCAGGCGGAAGGTGAGGAAATTGCCTACCCACTTTATTACTGGCGCTACGGGCTTCGTGGGATCCCATCTTGCTCACCGCCTTCTCCGGCAAGGGGAGCATGTGGTGGCGATGGTGCGTGGAGCCACTCATGCGGAGGCACGGCAACGTCTCCTGGCGATCTTGGCCGATATCGATAATGGCACGGCCCTGCCTCTGGAAAACCTCAGCGTGTTCGCCGGGGACGTCACCGATGGTACGGCCACCATCGTGGACAAGCTGCGGTGCATTTCGCAGGATCCCATTCACACGATCTGGCATTCCGCAGTCACCTTCAAGTTCCGCAAGTCCGATCTGCCCGAGATCCGGGCGATCAACATTGAGGGCTCCCGCAACGTAGTCCAGGCCACCCTGCTGATCAACGGCACGGGCCCGCGGCCCCGGTACATGCACGTCAGTACCGCCTATTCCAGTGGCCGCCTGCAAGGCAAGGTGCCGGAGAGCATCGTGCCCTCCACACCCGATTACCGCGGGCTGTACGAATGGTCCAAGCATGAAGTGGAGCTGAATGTGGCACAGTTTCATGCGGAGCACGGGGGCGATGTGACGGTGCTGCGGCCGGCGATTATTGTCGGTTGTGAGAACACCGGTTCCGTCACCCATTCCGGTTATTACCAGGTGATCGGCACCATCTACAAGATTTACGCCATGCACAAGGAGCGCTACGGTCCGGATTTCAACAATGAAATCCCCATGCGCTTTGAAGCGGATCCGGCCATGCGGCTGAATCTGGTACCCATTGATTACGTGATTGACAGCATGATCGTGCTGTCCCGGAAATGCAATTTGCGCAATGAGGAACTGAAAGTCTTCAACCTGGTGAACGAAAACGCGCCTGTGCTGCAGGACATAGTGGAAGTGGCCGAACATTCCCTGGGCATTACGGGCCTGACCATTGTCCAGGAGTCCGACTTCCGCCAGCAGCCCATGAACGCGGTGGAAAAGGTGTTCGCCCGGGCCATTTCGTTCCAGGCCCCTTACATCAAGGAAGACGTAGTGTTCGAGACCGTCCGCTTCCGTTCCCTGGTCGGTGAGGACGAAGTGCCGGTGCCCGTCGTCGATGCCGAAGAGATGATGCGACTCAACCGGGAATATTTCGAACTCATCGAGCCGGATCTGGCCAAAACCCGGCCGGTCTAGCTGCGCTGGGCCGCCAGTGCCCGGGCGGCGGTGATCATTTGAGTCGCCGCCGGCATCAGTTCATACCGCGCGATATTGTGTGCACTCACCCAGGCGGCGGCCTGGACGTCGTCACCCGGACGCAATTCGCCCTCTTGCCACCGGCACAGGTAATCAAGAACCACATAGTGGTAGATCACCTGGTCCTCCCGGTCCCGAATGATGGGCTCGTATACGCTGATCAGATCCACGATCTCGA
This sequence comes from Caldilineaceae bacterium, assembly GCA_965200385.1. GTDB lineage: Bacteria > Chloroflexota > Anaerolineae > Caldilineales > Caldilineaceae > Bin34. The sequence goes on along the minus strand of OZ241342.1, from coordinate 571,055 downwards.
TCTCGATGTGGCATTCCTCCCGGATTTCCCGGCGCAGGCCCTCCTGGAGCGTTTCACCCAGATGCAGCATGCCGCCCGGCAAGCCCCATTGTCCCTGGTGCGGGGGTTCACGGCGCCGTACCAGCAGCACCCGCTGCATGGGATCGAACACCACAGCCCCCACACCCACGCGGGGATGATCCGGATAGGTACGGGTGACAGACACAGGGCCGCCCTCACAGCCAGGACTGAATCAGCGGTACCAGATCCGACCATGCATGCAGCAGGGCATCGGGCTTGACCTGGTCCTGGAGATTCCGGTTGTCGAAGGCTGTCTGCTCGTCCGGTGGACACAGCTGGCACTGCACGGTCATGGCACCCAGCTGCTGGCCCCCGGCCACATCGTGCTTGAGGCTGTCACCCACCACCACGATCTCGTAGGGTTCCAGGTGCCAGCGCTGCAGGACCGGTGCATAGATCTCGGGATTGGGCTTGCGCCATTCCACACTGGCGCTGCACAGGATCATGTCGAAGTAGGGGCGCAGCTGCAGGTAGTCGATGGTGCGCTGAAACACCCGTTCACAGGGATAGTTGGCCACAATGGCCAGCTGCAGTCCCATGTTCTGCAAAGCCGTCAGCGTCGCGGGCACATCCGCGAACAGATCCCAGCCCAGCATTTCGGGGGCGTAAAACAGGTCCACAGCCGTCGTCAGCACCTGTTCGTCCAGCCGGCTGGCCGGATAGCCGCAAAACTGGAGCAGGAAGCTCATGGTGTCATTGGCGATATGTTCCTCTTCCTCGTCATCCGACTTCTGCCAGGCGAACTGGCGCGCGTCGATGATCTGCTCCCAGAACTCGGGAAACAGTTCCATGCCCTGGGATTCCATGAACTGCTGGGCGGTACGGGCACCTTCGGCCATCATCTGGGCATGCGCGGTGCGCAAGGTCGCCAGCGTGTTGTCGAAGTCAAACACGATGCCTCCCAGCAAAGGTGGGCTGGCCATGGGGGCAACGGCCATGATATCCGCCAGGGAGGTAATATCGCGGCGTGGTGCGAAGTCAGAGTGCAGCACAGCAGCCGCGTCGGTAGCGGAACCGGCGGCCGGATCAGATGGCTGGTCCGGTGTGGAACGGGAAGCGGTCGGAAAGGACATGGGAGTTTCAGTCACGGCACAACGCAGGTGCGTGACCGGGTCCTTGCTCACATTGCCATATGCGGGCGACATTCATTGCGGATTGTTTATGCCGATCCTGATTTGCCATCTGGGATATCATAGTACAATATGCGATCTGGCCACACAGCTTCCCCAGCGAACCGTTTCGCACGTATGCCGTAGCGTGTCTGTGCTTCTCGCTCCTCATCATCGTTGCCTGCACGAGGTTGCTTCATGACTCTCCCGTCTTCCGCGTCTGCCCCGCCGCCCCGCATCCAGATTGGTGACATCACCTGCCACATTCTGTCCGATGGCAAACACCGACTGGATGGAGGCGGGTTTTTCGGTCTGGTGCCTCGTGTCCTGTGGCAAAAAGTGATCACCCCGGATGAGCGCAACATGATTCCCACGGCGGTGCGCTGTCTGCTGATTGTAACGCCCGAGCAATGCATTCTGGTAGATACCGGACATGGCGACAAGTACACGGACGCCATGCGGCAACGACTGGGACTGCCCCCGCTGCGTGATCGGCTGCTCCAGGATCTGGCACTGGCCGGCTACCGGCCGGCGGATGTGACCACAGTGCTGCTGACACATCTGCACAACGATCATGCCGGCGGCATGACCCGCTGGCAGAACCATGAAAAGGCGGCACCGACCGAAGCCGTCTTTCCCAATGCGGTCTACATTGTCCAGGGCAAGGAATACGAAGCGACCCACAACACGAATGAAAGAACCCGGGGCGCCTACTTCAGGGTCAACTGGCAGTGCCTGGTGGGCACCGGACAATTGCAAGCCGTGTTTGGCGGACATGATTTCGGGCAGGGGGTACGTTCCGAGACCGCCCCGGGGCATACCGAGTCCCTGCAGGTGATATGGGTCGAGTCGGGTTCCGATGCACTCCTGTTTCTGGGCGATGCCGCCAATTGGGGGATTCATCTGGAACGGTTGGCCTGGGTACCCAGCTTCGACATTTTGCCGATGGTCAGCATTGAATCCAAGCGGAAACTGCGCCACGAAATTATGGATCGCTCTCCGCTGCTGGTGTTCCAGCATGATGCCCGCTATGTCACGGCCCGGCTCCACTGCGACGCGGCCCGTGAGGAATTCTGGCTGGAAGGCGACATCATGGAAGAAACCACCTGGGACCGCATCACCCAAACCCACGTTTAGAGGATGGGCTGTACCCGTCTTGCAAGGTGACGTCAGCGGCATCGACTGTCCGGGTCTGGCCGGCGGCATTCCTGACGATCAGGCTACCGCTGTCTGTGGTGGCCACAGCTTGCCCTTGCCACAGCGGTGGTCCTGCTGCTCCTGTGCGTACGGTAACCGTCGCCCCCAGCGTGATCAGGCGCGTGTCCCAGATCCGGGCTCGTGCGTGGACGGCAGCGTCCTGATGCAAGTACCGCGCCAGGGCCCGACACAGGGCAATCAAGAGGTGGGCTCTGTCGTGGGTTCTGTCGGTCAGAGCCCGGAGGCTGATCGCGGCCAGGGCCGGTGCAGCGACCCTGGGCAATTCTGCCGGCAGCTGGTTGACGTTGATGCCTATGCCCAGAACGGCATGTCCACTGCCCGCAGGAGTCATACGTCCTTCCACCAGAATGCCGGCCAGCTTGGCCAACTGCCCGTCTGCCGTGCGCACAACCACGTCGTTGGGCCACTTCAAATACAGCGCATCGTCCAAGTGGGGCACCTGCTGGGCTACGGCGTCCCGGACAGCCATGCCGGCCAACAGGGCTTGGGCCGGGCGCGGAGCCAGCCAGAGGGGTTGCTTGAGCAGAAAACTGGCGGTGATGGATGAATGGCGTCGCGCGTACCAGTGCCGACCATGCCGGCCCCGCCCCGCACTCTGCTCGGCGGCTGTCACCAGCGTACCGGAGCGATGGGTGCGCGCCAGCGTATGGACCAGGTTCTGTGTCGAGGAACAGTTTGAATAATAGTAAACGGTATGCCCGAAAGTACAGTGGGCCAGTTGGCGTTCCAGCAAATCCACGTTCATGTCCGTTGTCTCCGGAAGTAGGGTATCGGGGTACCATCCCGGTTGGCTCGCATCACCACATGCCTCCCCCGTCGCGGGTATCCCCTGATCCCGTACCGGCCAACGACCGGGATCCAGGCCCAGGGCGAGTCAGGCATCTCCCCATCAACCAACGTCTCTGGATGCAACCCTTGCTTCTTATAGTGTATTATTCAGGCTTAGGATTCCCGTCGTCCAGCGACACGGTGTCAGTCCGGATAAGGTTTGTTGACGAATTTCAAAGCCAGGCCCACAGCCATGTCTTCTGCCACCACTATGCACGCCATTGTATTTCATGCCCATGGCGTGGAACTGGACCGTTATCAATATGTGGACCACAGACCACGACCGGTCTGTGGTGCCGACGAGGTTCTCATACAGGTCCATTACGCGGCTCTCAATCGACTGGATGACTGGGTACGCATAGGCTGGCCGGGTATTGACCTGCCCCTCCCCCATGTACCTGGCAGCGATTTCAGTGGCGTCATCGTGGCGTGCGGGGCAGATGTAAGCGGCTGGCAGGTGGGGCAACGCGTCACAGGCAACAACGCGCTCTGGTGTGGCCGCTGTGCGGCCTGTCACCAGGGCAAGCACAATCTCTGTGTGCACTTCGGCATCCTGGGCGAAAGCCGCACCGGTGTCATGGCGGAGTATCTGGCCCTGCCGGCGCGGAACCTGATTGCGATCCCTGATAATTACGGCATGATCCCGGCCGCCGCGGCATCTCTTACCTACCTGACCGCCTGGCACAGCCTGATCGAGCGTGGCCAGCTGCAACCGGGCGAGAAAGTCCTGGTTGTGGGCGCCGGTGGTGGCGTGAACGTGGCCGCCCAGCAGATTGCCCGGTACCGGGGCGCTGAGGTCTACGTCATCGCCAGCACAGCCGTCAAGGGCCGCCGAGCCCTGGACATGGGGGCCGTCTGGGCGCTGGACCGTAGGGCGTACCCGGACTGGCGCCGGGCGGTGTTCGAGGCCACGGGCCGCACAGGCATCGACATGGTCGTGGACAATGTGGGAGCAGCCACCTTCAGCACCAGTCTCCAGACATTGGCCAAGGGGGGACGCCTGGTGACCGTAGGGGCCACGGCAGGCTACGAGGCCTCCATACCGGTAAATCGCCTCTTCATGGGCCATCATGCCATCCTGGGCAGTACGATGGGTACCCAGGCAGACTACAACCGGGTCATGGAACTCGTGTTCGCCAGACAGCTGGCGCCGGTCGTGGACAGCGTGTATCCCGCCCATCAGTATGTGGAAGCCGTGGAGCGTCTGCAGGCCAACCTGCCCTTCGGCAAGATCGTGATGGATCTGCGCACTTGGCCCGGTGCCGCGTCATGACCGGGTCCAGGCAGCCAGACGCCGTGTCCACGGCCGAGCAGCTGGCGGCTTTGCGCCACGCCGTGCGTGAGGGCGGCGGCGCCGAGCGCATCGCACGCCACAAGGCACGCGGCAAATATACGGCCCGGGAACGGCTGGACATGTTTCTGGATCGGGGTTCCTTTCACGAACAGGGTGTGTTCGTCAAGCATGACTCCCATGCCGCAGGCATGCAGGACCAGCGGATTCCCGGGGATGGGGTCATCACCGGCTTCGGCACTGTCGAGAGTCGGCTGTGCTACGTGTATGCCCAAGACTTCACCTTTATGGGGGGAACGGTCAGTCGGCGGCATGCAGACAAGATTTCCCGGGTGCTGGATCAGGCCATGGACAACGGGGCCCCTGTGGTCGGCCTTATCGAGTCAGGGGGGGCCCGCATCCAGGAAGGGGTGAAGTCCCTGGCCGGGTATGCCGAAATCTTTTATCGCAACACCATGGCGTCAGGCGTGGTGCCCCAGGTATCCATCATCATGGGCGCGTGTGCCGGCGGTGCCGTATACAGTCCGGCCCTGACGGATTTCATCATCATGGTGGACAAATCCAGCCAGATGTTCGTCACCGGCCCGGATGTCGTGAAGGCCGTGACCCAGGAGGAAGTGACGCTGGAGGAACTGGGCGGTGCGAACGTGCATGCCAGCAAATCCGGCGTGGCCCATTTTGTGGCCCGGAACGAGGAGGATGCCCTGTTTCTGGCCCGGCAACTGCTGAGTTATCTGCCGGCCAACAACATGGCCGATCCCCTGCCTGTGCCCAACCAGGACGATCCCTTGCGCCAGGATCCGGCCTTGGACACCCTGGTCCCGGACAATCCCAACAAGGGCTATGACATGACCAGCGTCATAGCCCGGGTCGTGGACAATGGCCAGTTCCTTGAGGTACAGGCGGCCTGGGCACAGAACATTCTCATCGGCTTTGCCCGTCTGCACGGACGGTCCGTAGGCATCGTGGCCCAGCAGCCCTCCGTACTGGCAGGGGTACTGGACGTAGCGGCCAGCCAGAAAGCCGCCCGTTTCGTGCGGTTCTGTGACGCTTTCAACATTCCGCTCGTCGTGTTCGAGGACGTACCCGGTTTCATGCCCGGCGTCAGCCAGGAACACGGGGGCATCATTCGCCATGGGGCCAAACTGCTTTACGCTTTCTGTGAAGCCACGGTCCCCAAGCTGACGGTGATCGTGCGCAAGGCCTACGGTGGCGCCTATTGTGTCATGAATCCCCGTCAAATCGGGGCCGATCTGGTACTGGCCTGGCCTACTGCCGAGATTGCCGTCATGGGCGCCGAGGGCGCAGTCAACGTGATCCATCGCCGGGAAATCCAGCAGGCAGAGGATCCGGATGCCCACAAGGCCACCCTGGTGCAACAATACCAGGGGGTGTATTCCACCCCTTTCATTGCAGCCGAAAACGGCTACCTGGACGACATTATTGAACCGCACGAAACGCGGCCACGCCTCATCAATGCCCTGGAGATGCTGCAGAACAAACGGCGTGAACTGCCGCCCAAGAAACATGGGAACATCCCCCTGTAGGCAACAGTCATCAGATCCGTAACGGCCCGGTCATGTTCCGCAAAGTCCTCATCGCCAATCGGGGCGAGATCGCGATTCGCATCATCCGTTCCTGCCAGGAACGGGGCATCGGCACGGTCGGGATCTTTTCCGACGCCGATCGGGCCGCGCTGCACGTCCGGTATGTGGATGAGGCCTATCACGTGGGCGGCGCCAGCAGCAGCGACAGCTATCTCCGTATCGACCGCATCATCGACGCCGCCCGCCGGGCAGGGGCGGATGCGATTCATCCCGGCTACGGCTTTCTGGCCGAAAATGCCGAATTCGCGGCGGCCGTGCAGGACGCCGGCATCCACTTTGTGGGACCGGATCCGGACGCCGTGGCGGTCATGGGGGACAAGGTACAGGCGCGCAAGGCGATACAGAATTTCCACGTTCCGATTCTGCCGGGCACGGATGGCGGGCTGAACGACGAGGAGCTGCGCCATGCCGCAACCCGGATCGGCTTTCCCCTGATGATCAAGGCTTCGGCAGGCGGCGGGGGCAAGGGTATGCGGATCGTCCATGACATGTCCGAGTTCGCCGCCGCCCTGGCCACGGCGCGCCGGGAAGGCCAATCCAGCTTTGGCGACGACAACGTGTACCTGGAGAAATACATCGCCCGGGCCCGCCATGTCGAAATCCAGATTCTGGCTGACCGTTTCGGCCACATCATTCACCTGGGGGAACGGGAATGCAGCATTCAGCGGCGCCACCAGAAGCTGATTGAAGAAGCCCCCAGCGTAGTAGTGGATGAAGATCTGCGCTACCGGATGGGCCAGGCAGCCATTGCCGCGGCCGCAGCCGTCAACTACGTGAATGCCGGGACAGTGGAATTCCTGTTTGACAGTGCTACGCGGGAATTCTATTTCCTGGAAATGAACACGCGTCTGCAGGTGGAGCATCCCGTCACCGAAATGGTGACCGGGGTCGATATCGTCAAGGAGCAGTTCACCATCGCCTACGGTCGTCGCCTGCGTCTGCAGCAGGCGGACGTGAAGCCCAAGGGCTGGGCCATCGAGTGCCGCATCACGGCTGAAGATCCTTTCCGCAATTTCATGCCCAACAACGGTGTCGTGACGTTCCTGAAAGAACCTACAGGCCCCGGAGTCAGGGTGGAAAGCAGTCTGTATCGCGGCTGCCCGGTAGATCTCTACTATGACCCGATGGTAGCCAAGCTGGTGGTCTGGGGGGATGACCGGGCGGAAGCGATCATGCGCATGCGCCGAGCCCTCAACGAATACCGGATCGCGGGCATCAAGACGTCCATGCCCTTCCATATCTCGGTGATGAAGAGCACCGAATTCATGATGGGGAACTTTGACACCGGCTTCATCGATCGCAAACAGCTGGTGGATGATGAGGCGGAACGCAAGGTCCACGCCCGGATCGCGGCGCTCACCGCAGCCATGGTGACCCATGAGGCACGCCGTGAAGCCCTGACCATGCACGGTCCTGCCCGGGGCCAGCAGGATCTGTGGCGCCTGGCCCATCGCCTGCGCTCGACCCGAGGTCGCCTGTGAAATACTATGTGGCAATCGAAGGTGACACCTTCGAGGTAGAGCTGACCGCGAACGAGATCCGGATGGACGGTGAACCGATCACCATTGACCTCGTGCAGAGCGGCATGCCGGAACTCTACAGCGTGCTGATCAATGACCAGAGTCACGAGGTGCTGGTCACCAGTGCAGCCACTGCCCTGGACGTGACGCTGAGTGGATACAGTTTCATGGTGACGGTGCAGGATGAGGCCGAACGCGCCCTACAACTGGGACGGGGTGCCAGCAGCGAGCTGGAAGGGGATCTGGCCATAATGGCGCCTATCTCCGGACTGGTCGTAATCGTCCCGGTAGTGGAAGGCGAAGAGGTAGTCCAGGGCCAGACCCTGGTGGTGTTGGAAGCCATGAAGATGGAAAACGAAATCATGGCGCCCCGGGCCGGTCGTGTGCGGAATGTGACGGTAGAACCGGGTGAACGTGTAGAGCTGGACTTCACCATGATGGTCCTGGAACCTGCAGAGGATCCGGATCCATCCTCTGCCTAGACATCTTGCGCCTGCAACCAATGGGGACTTAATACGTACCCACACCGCGCAGTGTGGACAGTCACGGGTGAGTTAAGGTAGGGCATGGATGCAGAAGTGATCATGGTGCACCGGGGTATCACCTTGCGTGTGCGGCCAGGCCGCAGAGACAAACACGATAAGCTGATGCGCATTGCTGGTGCCTGTCGCAAGGTGTGGAATGAAGTCTTGGAAATCTGTGAAAAGCAGTGGGAAGAGTTCAAGGCCGGTAAAGGCGATAAACCATCCGTAACGTTCTTCTCGCTGTGCAAGCTGTACGTACAAGTCAAGCAGAAGTTGCCCTGGTTGAACGAGTTACCCGCGGCCACGGTGCGCTATACCACCAAGCATCTAGCCGAAGCCTATAAGCGTTCCTTTGGCGGTGCGGGTCGTCCGGTCTGGAAGCGCAAATTCAAGAACACGCCTAGTTTCATTGTTCCCGACAATATCAAGATCAAGATCAAGGGCAGAAAGATCTACATTCCCAAGCTCGGGTGGGTGAAGACGACAGGCAAGAACCCATACGCGGGTTACAAACCCAAGCAGGCCACGTTCAAGTATGAGGCGGGCAACGGGTATGTGTCCATCCTGTATGAAGTGCCCGACACACGCCCGGCTAGACCAGTCAAGCCTATTAATCCTGTAGGAATTGATCGCAACGTAGGACAGGTAGCACTAAGTACTGGCGTTAGGTATGGACTGCCGGCGCTTCTGGAGCTGGATGCCAAATTGCGCAGACTGCAGAAGAAGTTGGCCCGACAAGAATTCAAGAGCAACAGTTGGCAACATACCAAGTTGCGTATCCAGAAGATATACAGGCAGATGCGTAATGTCATAAAGAACTGGTGTCACCAAACCAGCCGTACCATCGCTGACGTACACGATCCAGTCATCTTTGAGGACTTGAACATTCGGGGTATGACCAAGAGTGCCCGTGGCTCTAGGGAAAACCCGGGTAAGAATGTCGCCCAAAAGAGAGGATTGAATCGTGCTATCTTGCGCAGCGGGTGGGGCCGGTTGGAACGGTATATGGCTTACAAGACTTATACGGAAAAGATAGATCCCAAGTACACGTCACAACGTTGTCATAACTGTGGGGTTGTACGCAAAGCTAATCGCAAGTCCCAGTCTGTTTATCACTGCCAAGAATGTGGCGTAGAAAAGAACGCAGATGTGAATGCGGCTCTGAACATACGGGACAAATGGTTAGGCAAGAGTATGGCGTCCGGGGACAGCGCAACTGCGGGTGGAGATTGCAACACTAGTTGGTCTGTGAAACCTGAAAATGTATACGGTAAAGCATTGCGACCTGCGGGCGTGGTGTGGGTACGTATATAGTCCCCCAACCAATACCTGGCCGCTGGGGACAGCCCACGGCTCCGGTTGCCTGATTGATGGAAGCTGCGTGGAACAGGGCGGCGGCCGCGCGGGACAGGGGCTGTGCGGATCCTTGTTGACCCTGTACCCTCGGCAGGCCCGGAAACCCGATATCCGGACAATATAACCCTGTCCCGTCACTGTCGTCTCGATCCCGCCGGGGTGACCGTTGCGTACAAAGTACAGAGGCGGGTTCTACCTGTAATCCAACAAGCAGGACCCCACCGGTGGGGTCTGTGTTGTCACTACCATATCTCTGCCATTTTGCGGATCATTTTATCTGATTTTTACTGCTGCCATTCTTGTGCTAGCCTAATTTGATATATACCATGCAACAAAATCAGCTCTCCCACTGTGTATCGTTCCGTTTGTGCATAACACCAGGCAATGATCGCCAAGGAGGACAGATCATGCAGAAACAACGTTTCAGTCGCCGCCAGTTCCTGGCATTAGCGGGTGCGACAGGGAGCGCGGCTCTGCTCGCCGCCTGTCAGGTGGCAGTCCCAGCTGCCCAGGGTGGCGAGGAAGCTGCCGCCGAGGCGGTGACAGTCCAGGTCCAGTCCGGATGGTGTACCGGCGGCGAGTGTGACATCTGGACGCCATCAATTGAGATGTTCAACGAAAAGTACCCCCATATCACCATTGAAATGATTCGCATCGGCGTAAATCCAGAAGACACGATGACAGCGGTGGCCGGTGGTACTGCACCGGACGTTTACCATCGCTACATTGGTGGCTTCTCCGAGTTGATGGCACGGGGTGTGATGCACCCGCTTGACGACCTGATCGCCAGCGCCACCGATTTCGACCCGGACATCTATCTGGGTACGCAGTGGGACAACGGGAAATGGGACGGCGTCACCTACGGCATCCCTGTTCTCGAGGGTGGTGCCATGCCAGCCATCTGCTGGCACAAGCATCTCATTGCAGAAATCGGCGGCGATCCGGAGGTCGGCCCAACTTCCTGGACGGAGATGCTGGAATGGTCCAGAAAGCTCAACCAGTATGACGCTGACGGTAACCTGACCCAGGCCGGTTATGATCCCCAAGACGCGTACGGGTTCACGGTCATCGCCTGGCCCGTTGTCTTTGACGAGAACTACATCACCCCGGACAAACGGACCTTCACCTTCGATTCGGAAGGCTGGGTCGAAGGCCTCGAGATCGTCGCCCAGTTCTGGCTTGACGCTGGTCCTGACAAGATGGGGGCCTTTGCCCAGGAGTGGGGTTACTGGACCGGCTATGAATCCAGCGGCTTTGGCAACGCCAAACGGGCCATGATCATGAACGGCAACTGGATGCCGGGCGCTATGCGGCGCACCGTCGATGTCACCGGTATCGAGCTGGATTCGATCGGTTACGGCTTCCACCCCAATCTGAACGAGGGTCTGAAGGCCATCGATTTTGGTACGGGGCATACGCTGTTTATGCCCAGGGGAACCCAAGTGGCCGAAGAGGGCTTCAAGTTCATGGTGCACATGACAAGCGTTGAGGTCGGTCTGGTCGAATTCGAGATCCGCGCCGCGGCTATGTGGAGCAAACCGCTGCTGGATGCAATCGATCTCTCCGCGGTGCCGGGCCTGCAGTGGTTCTTCGATGCGCCGCTGGAAGCAGACAGGCTCTGGAGCCCCAACGAGTTCCTCACCCCTGTCCAGTCCCAGGTCGAAAACCTGTGGCAGCGGGCCATTGAAGAAACCGTCGTTGGCGCCAAATCGGCCGCTGACGCCCTGGCCGACATCAACATCGAGCTGCAGCAGTCCCTGAACGAGTATTGGGAAATGCAAAGCTAGGCTTGCCGTCACAATGTTTGCAGCGGGTCACGCCGACGCCTTACCCTGACAGGTGTGACCCCTTTGCTTCGGGCCCCTTGCCCGCAGGGACACCTTGACACCTGGATGCAAACCGTTGGGAGTGGTATGACGTCCACCGGTCCAAGTGCAGACCAATCAAGGTTGAATCCCACGGGACAGGATGTGGCCTTTAGCCAACAGGCCAGACGACGGCGTTTCCGCCGTCGTCTGTTGCCATTCCTTTTCATCCTGCCCTGGATCCTGGGTGTAATCCTCTTTCAGGCCTACCCCATCCTGGATTCGCTTTACCACAGCTTCACTATCTATGACGTATTTCAGCCAGCCAAGTGGATCGGCCTGCGCAACTACCGGAATCTGATCGAGAACGCCTACACGCGCAAAGCGCTGCTGAACACATTGCTGTATGTTGTCGTCTCCGTACCGGGAGGGTTGGTGGTTGGCCTTCTGCAGGCGCTGCTGCTAAACGTCAAGGTGCGTGGTTTGCAGGCCTTTCGCACGCTGGCGATCGTTCCCGGTACCGTGCCTGCGGCCGGTGCCGCCGCCGTGTCCATCTTCATCTGGAGTCCCTCGCTGGGGCTGATCAACAGCATTATGGAAGGGCTGGGCCTGCCGTGGCGGCAGAGCTGGATCACGGATCCGGTGATGGTCAAGTGGGTCTTCATCTTCATGACGATCCAGGGTGGTATCGGCATGCTCATCTTCCTGGCCGGATTGCAGAATGTGCCCCAGGAGCTTTACGATGCCGCCAAGATCGACGGTGCACACAGCCTGCAGACGCTGAACAACGTCACGCTGCCCATGCTGACCCCCTATACCCTCTTCAACCTGCTGACCAGCCTGATCGGCGCGTTTCAATACTTTACGGCGCCCATGCTGATGACCGGAGGCGGACCTGCCGGTGGATCCACCTTCTACGCCCAGCTGATCTATGAAAATGCCTTTCTCTACTTCAGGATGGGACATGCGGCTGCGCTGTCGTGGATCCTGTTCGTCATTTGCGTCGTGATCGTGATCACGGTCTTCCGCTCGTCTGCGAGCTGGGTCTACTATGAGGGAGGCAACTGAGACGTATGGCCGGTCTGCGTACGATCCAGGGCAACAGTTTGCAGGGCGGTGGTTTCCATGTCGGTATGCGCACCCGGCGGTTCATCCAACACACCCTGGCCTATATGCTCATCGCCACCATGCTGATCATCGCGCTGATGCCCCTGGCCTGGATGTTCAGCACTTCCTTCAAGACAGTGGAACAGATGCGGATCACCGTGCCCATCCAGTGGCTCCCGAATCCGGTTACGTTCGAGAATTTTGTCCGGGGCTGGGCCGCGCGCGAATGGCCACTCTACCTGCGCAACACGCTGCTGCTGGCCCTGTATGTCGGTATCCCCACCATGACTTCGTGCACCCTGGCGGCGTACGCCTTCGCGCGCATGAAGTTTCCCGGCAGCGAAGCACTGATGCTGCTCAATATCAGCTTGATGTTGATTCCGGATCAGGTGACACTCGTGCCCCGGTTCGTGATGATGGCCCGTTGGGGCTGGGTCGGGACCTGGCTGCCGGCGATCATCCCCTCCATGCTGGCTATCAACGCGGGCATGATCTTTGTGCTGCGCCAGTTCTTCCGTGCCATCCCCAACGACCTGTCCGATGCGGCACGCATTGACGGCTGCCACGACTTGGGTATCTTCTGGCGCATCATCCTGCCGCTTTCCAAGCCCATCCTCGCCCTGCAGATCGTGTTGATCACCTCTTGGGCCTGGAATGACCTGCTCTTCTCGCTCCTCTATCTCAAGAGCGAGACCATGCAGACGCTGACCTTGGCGATGCAGGGCTTCATCGGCATCCGCGGCGACACGGCCTGGGGCGCGATGATGGCCATGTCCGTACTGATGTCGCTGCCGATGATGGCGCTCTCCTACTATGGACAGCGCTATTTCACCGAGGGCTTTACCATGAGCGGGATCAAGGGCTGAGGCGAAGAGGGACCAGGCCGCACCGGTGTTGGTTGTGGCCGCAACACTTTCGCCTCATTGGCAGCCGCGGCTCCCTGACGGCTCCTGCTGCAGCATCACCGGAACCACACGGGCCCTGGACAGGCACGGCCCAAGGACAGTATGGCCAGTGCTTCCCTTGGATCACCGTCCCCCCGGACCAGGTGAGGCGCTTCCCTCCGGGCAGGCGATGGACCTGACTGGGCCGTGCCCTCCGGATCCAGTCGTTCCATGATAGAATCGACCTGTCTTCTGTCCGCGGCCGGACATCACGCCACAACATTGCCATCACAGACATGCCCATCTCTCCCTCGCTTGCATCCCGTTGCGAAACGGCTTTGGATTTTGCCAGTCACCAGCTGCGCCATCTTGTTGAAACCTATCCTGATTTCCTGCCGATGTACACCATGCAGGGCAAGTGGAAACACGAGGGTGAAGCCTGGACCAACTGGTGCGAGGGGTTTGTCGCCGGCCAAATGTGGATTTTGCACCGGCATACGGATTCCGCCTATTGGCGGGAACAAGCCATCCATTACTCCCATCTGCTGGAAGGACGCCAGTATGACCGCAACGTTCATGACCTGGGGTTTACGTTCTGGTCGTCCTGGAAACGCTGGTTCGATCTGACCGGGGATACTGTGCTGCGCGACGTGGTGGTAACGGCCGGCCAGACCATGGGCCTGCGTTTCCAGGAGCAGGGCCAGTATCTGCGTTCCTTTGTGGCTCCGGAGAGTCTGTTCATTGACATCATGATGAACGTGGGCATCATTTTCTACGCCGCCGATCAGACGGGCGACGAGGATCTTTGGCGCAAGGCTCTGCAACATTGCCTGACTACACGCCGGTACCTGGTACGGGGGGACGGCAGCACCTCGCACGAGGGCATCTTCGATCGGGAGACGGGCGAATTCCTGAAACAGACAACCCATCAGGGCTGGCGCGACGATTCCTCCTGGGCCCGTGGCCTGACCTGGTCCCTCTACGGCTTTGGCACTGTCTATACGTACACGCAAGACGTACGTTTTCTCCAGTGCGCCGAACTGAACGCCCAGTACTACATGGAACAGACACCGGCCCATGGCGTACCGCCCAATGACTGGCGGGAGCAGGCACCCGCCGATCCCTACGAGAGTTCTGCGGCCGCCATCGCCGCCAGCGGCTTTTTCAACCTGGCCCGGCTGGTGCAGGATCCGTTGCGTGCCGCCACCTACTACGACTATGCCTGCACGATTCTGGAGACCCTGACCGAGCCGGAATTCCTGGCCCACCAGACTCCGGGCTGGGAAGGGATTCTGAAACGGGGCATGTACCACCAGACGCTGGGCCTCGGGGTCAATGAAAGTGTCATGTGGGGTGAATACTTCTACCTGGAAGCCCTGGCCAAGGCCCTGGATTATGAGTAAGACGGCTTTGGTCACGGGGGCGGGCCGCGGCATTGGCCGCGGCATCGCCGTGGCGCTGGCTGCCCGGGGCTGGCACATCGCCATCAATTATCGCAGCAATGAAGAGGCCGCCCGGAGCGCAGGCAGCCTGGTGGAGGAAGCCGGGGGCAAGGCGCATCTGGTACCCGGTGATCTGGCTGCCGCAGCAGACCGCCAGGCGATCGTGGATCAGACTTTCCGGCTCTTTGATACCCTGGACCTGCTGGTCAACAACGCAGGCATGGCGCCGCGTCAGCGCGTGGATTTGCTGGCCATGACCGAGACCAGCTACGACGAGGTTATGGCCGTCAACCTCAAGGGGCCCCTTTTCCTGACGCAAGCTGTCGCACACCGGATGACAGAGGCTGTCGACGCCGGTGCCACACCAGGCAAGATCGTGAATATCGGGTCCATCAGCGGCTTCACCAGCAGTCCCACCCGCAGCGAATACTGCATTTCCAAGGCCGGCATGACCATGATGACTACGTTACTGGCGGACTGCCTGAGTCCCTGGGGCATCAATGTCTACGAAGTCCAGCCCGGCATCATCGCCACCGATATGACCAGCGGCGTCAAGGGCAAGTACGATGCCCTGATCGCCGATGGCCTGACTCCCATTCCCCGCTGGGGGACGCCGGAGGATATTGGCCGCGCCGTGCTGGCCCTGGCCCAGGATGCCTTGCCTTTCTCGACCGGGGAAGTCATGCGCGTGGATGGCGGCTTCCACATGCGGCGACTTTAGCTCCCGTCACACTCCATCTCCTTGTACCGACTGACAGGCATTGCCATGGCCCAACGACTGCGCCGCGTGGCGCAACTGCGAACTCCGGCGCACCTGCGGCGCTATCTGACGTCACACGGGATAGATCTGCCCTTTGACGAGGAGCTGCAGGCAGGTGCAGCCTCACCGCTGGCCCAGCCGTATGCACTGTCCGACTTCACCATCGGCAACCGCTTCTGCGTACACCCGATGGAAGGCTGGGACGGCACCACCGCCGGGGAACCCACCGACCTGGTGCGGCGGCGCTGGACCCGGTTCGGGGCCAGCGGGGCCAAGCTGATTTGGGGGGGTGAGGCCGTGGCCGTGCGGCCGGACGGCAGAGCCAATCCCAATCAGCTGATGCTGACCGCAGATACCATGCAGGGCATTGGGGAACTGCGGACCCTGCTGGAACGCACCCATGCCGAGCATTTTGGGGCGACGGACGATCTCCTCATCGGTCTGCAGCTGACCCATTCCGGCCGCTTCGCCCGGCCCCGGGACAAGACCCGCATGGAACCATGGCTCCTGTACGAGCATCCGGTTCTCAATCCCAAATTCCACGTCGGGGCAGATGCCCGGCGCATGACGGATGACGACATCAAACACCTCATCGACGATTTCGTCACGGCCGCCTGCCGCGCGCACGATCTCGGTTTTCACTTTGTGGACATCAAGCATTGCCACGGCTATCTGGGACATGAATTCCTGAGCGCGTATGACAGACCGGGGGAATTCGGGGGCAGCTTTGTGAACCGTACCCGCTTTTTGCGGGATGTCGTGACCGGGATCCGGGCCCAAACGCCGCGTCTCCGTATCGGCGTCCGTCTCAGCGCCTTCGATTTCATTCCCTTCAAACCGGATCCCGCACTGAATGGCCAGGGCATACCTGACGACGCGGCCATCGGTGACGGCTCGTACCGCTACGCCTTTGGCGGCGACAGCACAGGGATCAACCCGGATCTGGAGGAAGCAGTCCCCTTTCTGGAGTTGCTGCATACCCTCGATATTCAGCTGGTCAATATCACGGCCGGCAGTCCGTATTACGTGCCCCATATCCAGCGTCCGGCCCTGTTTCCGCCTTCGGACGGATACCGGCCACCGGAAGACCCGCTGGCCGGTGTGGCACGCCAGATCCAGGCCGTTGCCTATCTCAAACAGCGCTGTCCCCAGCTGGCCATGGTGGGGACCGGGTACTCCTATCTGCAGGAATGGCTGCCGCACGTAGCCCAGCACGCAGTACGGACCGGGATGACGGATTTTGTGGGCCTGGGGCGCATGATTTTATCCTATCCTGACATGCCTGCAGACATCCTGGCGGGACAGCCGTTGCAGCGCAAACAGATTTGCCGCACGTTCAGCGACTGTACCACGGCTCCGCGCAACGGCCTCGTTTCCGGATGTTTCCCGCTGGACGACTTTTACAAGGCACGGCCTGAAGCCGAGATCCTCCTGTCGCTCAAGCAGGATATGTAAGCGCCCCTGCGCGTGGCGGCACTCCTGTATCTACCCGCTCTCTGAAGGACCATCATGCCATGTCCAAGATCCGTACTACGCTGGTCGGGAGCTATCCGGTTCCGGCCTGGGTTCTCAACACCCCTACCCGTGCTTCGCTCCACGATGCCCTCAAGGTAGTGGTCAAGACGCAGGAACTGGCAGGCCTGGACGTGCTGGTGGACGGTGAACTGGGACGCTTCGACGTCAATCACCCGGAAACCAACGGCATGATCGAGTACTTTCTCCGGCCGCTGGCCGGTCTGTCCACCGAGTTGACCCAAGCTGAAATCAGGGAATTTCACGCGCAGGAACACATGCAGTTCCGATCCCAGCCGGCGGCCGTGGTACGCGGTGCCCTGGGCGACGGCACACTTGACCTGCTGTCGGACTACAGGCGCTTCGCAGCCCTGACGGAGCGTCCCGTCAAGTTCACCGTCACGTCACCCTACATGCTGGCGAAAACCATTTTCGATCAGCACTACGACAGCCTCTACGACCTGTCCATAGCCTTGGCCGAGGTGCTGGCGAAGGCCATACGCGACATCGATGCGGACATCATCCAGGTCGATGAAGCCAATCTGCCCGGTACGCCCGAGGACGCCGACTGGGCCTTTGAACCCCTCAACATCGTACTGAACGCCATTCAGGGCCAAAGCTGCCTGCACCTCTGTTTCGGCAATTATGGCGGGCAACGGATCCAGTCCGGTTTCTGGGCGGACTTGATGCCCTTTCTCAACCGGCTTGACGTGGATGCCCTGATCCTGGAATTCGCCCGGCGGGGCTATGACGAACTGGCCGCCTTTCATGAGCTGAAACCCGAGATCGCCATGGGCATCGGTGTCATCGACATCAAGGACCTGGAGATCGAATCCCCCAGCACCGTGGCCCAGCGCATTGAACTGGCCGTCAACTGCCTGGGTGCAGAACGCATAGGCTGGGTGCATCCCGACTGCGGTTTCTGGATGCTGCCCCGGAATGTAGCGGACGGCAAGATGCAGAATCTGGTACAGGGTCGCAATCTGTTCTATGCTGAAGCCAGCAAGTCGCTTGACACGCAGGAACCCTGAATATGCCTGAAGCTGCCCCGGTCCGCATGGCCGCCGTTGGCCTGAACCACAATCACATCTACGGCATGGTCCAGTCCCTGCTGGAGGCAGGGGCCCAATTGACGGCCGTGCAGGCACCGGAGGCCGATCTGCTGGACGCTTTCACACGGACTTTTCCCCAGGCCCGCGTGATCCCGGAACCGGAGGCGGTATACGCCGATCCCGACATTGACCTGATTCTGACCGCGGCCATTCCGTCGGAGCGGGCCGCCATCGCCATCCAGGCCATGGCGCATGGCAAGGACGTCATGAGTGACAAGGCGGGCATGACCACGCTGGAACAGTGGCAACGGGTGAAAGACACCCAGGAAGCCACCCGCCGCATTTACGCCATTGCCTACAGCGAACGCATTGCCAGCCGGTCCACCACCAAAGCCCTGGAACTGGTGCAGGCGGGAGCCATCGGCCAGGTCGTTCATCTCATAGGGCTGGGTCCCCATTCCCTGCGCAAGGCATCGCGTCCAGCGTGGTTCTTCCGCCAGGCCACGTCCGGGGGCATTCTGTGCGACATCGCCGCCCACCAATTTGACCAGTTCTTGGCTTTCAGCCAGGAAACGGAACCTGCCATCGTGCATGCCCAGGTCGCCAATCGGGCCAATCCGGACACGCCGGAATTCGAGGACTTCGGGGATGTCGTGCTGCAGGGACAGCATTGTGCCGGCTACATCCGCGTGGACTGGTTCACCCCTTCCGGTCTGGCCAGCTGGGGGGATACACGCCTGACGGTACTGGGTACCGAAGGCTATATGGAAGTGCGCAAGAACCTGGATCTGGCGGGCCGCCCGGGTGGCGATCATCTCTTCCTGGTCACGGACCGGGAAACCCGGTACATTGACTGCTCCGACGTGGAACTGCCCTATGCCAAGGCGTTCCTGGCCGACATCCGCAATCGGACCACAACCGCGATGGACCAGGATCATTGTTTCCGGGCCATGCGTCTGGCTCTGGAAGCCCAGGCCCTCGCGAACGCCTGATCCTGCCCGTATCCGTGCCCAGGCCCTCATCCATGCAGGTACCGGCTGATTTTGATCCCGTCGTGGGCATGCTGCGCCACGAGACAGAGTCCGGTGTCTTTCACGAAACGCGCAAGTCCTGCCGGTTTGCCTGTGAACTGATAGCCGGGGGCATCCCCGCTGAGCTGGATCTGGCCGCCACCGTGCTGGAGGCTGTGTTGCGGTGCCAGATGACCGACCCGGCCGATGCCCATCGGGGCAACTTCCGCTGGATGGCGGAGGACAGCCATATCGAGGACCTGAACGCAGGTGTATTCTGTCTTGAAAGCCTGATCCCCATGATGCTGTCGTACCGGCATCGCCTGTCTCCGGCACTGCAGGATCAGGTCCTGCAAGCTGTTCGGCTGGGCCTGGAGGAAGTCCGGCGCCTGGATGTCTGGGTCGGCTACACCAACATCACGGCCCTGGCTCTCCTGGCTCTCTGCCTGGGCGGTGATCTGCTGGACGATGCAAGCCTGCACCAGGAAGGACAGGCGAAACTCCGCACCTGGATGGCTTTTACGGCCCACAACGGCCATGTCCTGGAATTCAACAGCCCCACGTACGCGGCCGTGACCATCCGGGCGCTGGCCCGGTTGCGCGATACAGTCCGGAATCCTGACACCGCCCTGCTGGCGGAGATCATGCTCTGTCGCCTGGGTCTCAGTTACGCCTTGCACCTGCACAAGGGCTCCGGACGCCTGGCCGGTCCCCATGCGCGGGCCTATCAGCCCAGCCTGGCCGGAGACGCCACGCCGGAAATCGAGCAGTTCCGGCAATGGCTGGCCGCGGGCGTACTGCCTGCCTGGCTGGCGGCGGTGCACGATCAGCTTCCTGCCACCTATACCGTACGGGAAGGGATCCTGCATGCCCTGGCCAGCGACATGACCACCCGTATCACGCCCAGCTTTGCCTTGGGGAGCACGTCCCGGAGCCTGCATCCCCAAGGCAACCCCGTCATCGCCCACCTCAGCGCTCCCGACGGCCAAGGCACAGGCGTGTTCTACACCCGGTACATCCTGGACGACAAGTGGCTGGGTGACTTCTACCATGCCACCGATCGCTCCCATACGCGCAATCTGCTGGACGAAGGCGAGTTTCTGGGCGTCCAGCAACAGGGTGCCCTGCTGGGATGCTATGCCCCGCGGCGGGGCTCGGCCATGTTCCGCAGTGCCAAGACTTCCTTCATCTGGACCCAGCAGGCCCACGTGCGGCAAGTGCTGGTGAATGGCTGTGAGGTACACCGGTATCCCTTCACGACGCAGCCTACAGCCTGCATCACCATGGTGACGGATACGGTGTTCTTCGTGCTCAAGCCCCTGCACGTTTCGTCCCTGCTGGCCACGCCCACGCTGGTGCTGGATCAGCGAGCAGGGGATCTGGTATGCGAAATCTACCATTACCGTGCAGGGGAACCCAAGCGTTTCTGGGATCTGGCCTGGCCCGGTGCTTTCTACAAGGGACGTCCTGCCTGTCTCTTTTACCTCGAACTGGTGGAACGCAGTGCCGTGGCCACCCTGGAAGATCTTGACGCTTACCTGGCACAAATCCAGTGCCATCACCAGGTCGACGCCGCCCGCACCCGTACAGGCCCCGAGGATACCCGGTGGCTGCGGGCCACTGCCGAGGGCCCGGCCGGTACGCTGGACTTGCAGATCGACCTGATGGATTTCGCCCTGGCGCCTGCCGCTTCCGCGCACGCTCCAGATGGTCCTGTACGGCTGGAATCCCCCACCGCGGTACAGCGGCAGTCATCCTTTGTCCTGGACGACACCCGGGTATCCTTCGCCCGGGGCCATGTGGCATTCTGCCAGGCCCCGGCCACGCGTGAGTGGCATCTGCTGCAACTGGATCCCGAACCTTGTCAGCTGGAAGTGACTGTGGGACAGGCAGTTCAGGCAGTCGAAACGCCGGGCATGGCGCTGGTCCATGGTCGGAACGGCCAGGTCACGGTACGCGGCACCCGTACCGGAATCACCTAGCCGACAGGGACAGGTGTCCCGCCCCTTTTCACCCAAGTTACAGAAGCTGGGAGACACACATGACACAGGAACAACCCATCAAGGTCGGTATCGCAGGTCTGGGGCGCAGTGGCTGGAGCATCCATGCCCATCTGCTGGAACAGGTCCCCGATCTGTACGAGGTGGTCGCAGTCGTCGACGGGGACGCGGCGCGCCGTGCGGAAGCGGAATCTCGTTTCGACAGCCGGGCGTATGCAGAATTTCCGGCGTTGTTGCAGGACAGCGAGGTGGAACTGGTGGTGATCGCCCTGCCCAGTTTCCTGCATGCTGACCTGACCGTGGCAGCCCTGGAAGCCGGCCGCCATGTCGTATGCGAGAAACCCATGGCCGACTCCCTGCCCGCCGCGGCCCGGATGGTTGAGGCGGCACGCCAGTATCCGGGCACTCTTTCCATCTTTCAGCAGCGCCGGTACAATGCGGATTTTCGCAAGGTGCAGGAGATCATCGCCTCGGGCATCCTCGGCCGCATTGTCCATATCCGCATGACCGAGAACCGGTTTGGCCGGCGCTGGGACTGGCAGACGCTCAAGCGCTATGGCGGCGGTTCACTCAACAATACGGGACCGCATTACCTGGATCAGGCCCTGCAGCTGTTCGGCCCGGCCGTTCCGGAGGTCTTTTGCCATCTGGACCGGACCCTCACCCTGGGGGATGCGGACGATCACGTGAAAGTGGTCATCAAGGCGGAGGGTGCACCGACCATCGACATTGAGATTTCCAGTGCCTGCGCCTTTCCGGGCGATTCCTGGAACGTGATGGGGACACAGGGTGGCCTGCGCGGCCATGGCCGCGAGCTGGAATGGCGCTGGTTCGATCCGGCCGACCTGGAACCCCGGACCCTCGACACCCAGCCTACCCCCAACCGCAGCTACAACCGCGACGTGATCCCCTGGCAGGAGGACAGCTGGACGCCGCCGGTTGCCAAGGAGCCCGTGTATGTCCAATACTACCGGGATCTGTACGCGACCCTGCGCCACGGACAACCCCTGCCCATCACCCCGGAAAGCGTGTACCGTGTGATTCAGCTGCAGGAACGTTGCCACGAACTTTCACCGGTGTGAGCTCTCCTGTGTCCGTGTGCCGTGCCCTGCACCTGCAGCACGCGCACGGCATGGCTTCACCTACCCTTTTATTACCCTTCTTTCCAACCTGAACCAGGAGATCCAGCATGGCTGGCAACCCACGATTGATGTACAGCACCTTGGGATGTCCCAAGTGGACATTGGAACAGGCCGCAGACGCGGCTGTCGCCTATGGTTATGGCGGCCTGGAAATTCGCCTGCTGGATGGTACCCTCATTCCGGCAGACTTGGACGCGACGGCCCGGAATCGCATCTGCCGCGTCATGCAGGAGCGGGACCTGCGTGTCATCGGTCTGGGCGCTTCCACCCGCTTCACCTCACCGGAACCGGAAGCCAGGGCCCAATTCGAGCAACAGCTGATCGCCTACCTGCATCTGGCCGCGGCCCTCGACGTCCCCTTTGTACGTACCTTCGGCGGCAATATCGTGGATGGCTGCACCATGGAACAGGGCATCGCGTGGGTGGCGGAAAGCCTCAACCGGTTGGCTCCGGTGGCGGCAGAAACCGGCATCACCATTCTGCTGGAGACGCATGATGCCTTTTGCAAGGGCCGCGACGTGGCCCGTGTGCTGGATCGTGTGCCCTCGCCCCACGTGCAGGCGGTCTGGGATGTCCATCACCCCTACCGCATGGGCGAAAGCGTGGCCGAGACCTGGGCTTGCCTGGGTGAACGGGTTGCCCATGTACACCTGAAGGACGCCCGGCACCGTGCAGATGGCAGTTTTGAGCTCGTTCTGATGGGCGAGGGGGACGTACCCAACCGGCAGATTGTGGAACTGCTGGAAGCCGAGGGCTACACCGGCTGTTACAGCGTGGAATGGGAAAAGGCCTGGCATCCCGAGATTGCCGAACCGGAAGAAGCCATCCCGCAGCATGCAGAAATCGTTCTGGGCTATTTGGCCTGAGCCGGCTGGCGTCCGCCAGCCGCGGTGCAGTATGTGCTGTATGGGACCGCTTCGTTCAACCCTGTTTGTCCGGGAAGCGGCCACTGTCCATCCTCACGTGCGGTAGCACTCCCCATCCCGGTTTCACCTGCCGGGTGCCCAGTCTGTGGGCTTCAAGAGATTTCCGTCTTGCGATCGCTTCAGACTAGAATACACAAAGCACTTGCCGCCCACACAGAGTACACTCATGGCCGCTCTCATTGCAGCTCCATTGTGCGGATGTTCGGTGCATCGGAACGCTCCGTTGCGCTTATGTGTCAACCGGCAATCCGGACAGCATGCCGTTGCCTGCCGGGCGGGTGTCGTTTTCGTTGAAGCCGATACCCGGCCTCCCGGCCACACCCGGCCACAATGGTCCAGGTCCCGGGCCAGCCAAGCCTGGGCAGGCAACCGGCAACAGCGTCATTTCGCTGCTGGCCAGATTGTGTTCACACCGCCAATCTGCTATGATCCCAATCCTTTGACGGCGCGTCTTGCCAAAGCCGTTGCCCGCCTTCGTCGCACCCTTCATCGCCACTCTGTCCATTGTGCCCGGTATCCGTGGCTGCCAAGGTCGATTTTGCGCGATTTCTTCCCCGCAACTCTCATTCGTCCTACAACTGACTCGCTGTCTGGCCTGATGCGTCTGCCATCCGGCTGCTGCCGGCGTTGGCAGGCCTCCGGTACCGGGTTCCCGGTGCCGGCAGGGAGTTGACGGGCATGTCCGAGTCCATTTCCCCCCAACACGCTGAACAGGCCTGGGTGCGCACCCAGGCGGAACTGGTCCTGCATCTGGATGCCCAGCAGTACGACGCCATCGTCAGCAAATGCACTTTTTTTGCCTTTGAAGACGGCATCCTCATCATCCACGTGCCCAATCTGGTGGCCCAGAGTTACTTGCGTGACAAGTACAGTTCCCTGATCAAGCAGTACCTGGCCAAGTTTCTCAATCAGTTCGTGCAGGTCCAGTACGTGGTCGTCTCAGCTCCCGAACAGTCTGCGGCGGATGCGCCGGCCACGCCGCTGGAAATCATGGTCGCAGCGGAACAGGATCATGCGGAACCGGTTCCGGAACAGCCGCTCCTCATTCCCCGGAGCAATCTGAACGAACAATACAACTTCAACAACTTCGTGGTGGGCTACCACAACCAGCTGGCCCACGCGGCGGCCCAGTCCCTGGCCCACCATGCGAACAGTCCCTACACGCCCCTATTCATTTACTCCCACGTAGGGTTGGGCAAAACGCATCTGCTGCACGCCATCGGGCACGAGGCCCGCAACCAGGGTGCGCGGGTGTTCTACAGCACCACCGAGAAATTCACCAACGACCTCATCGCTTCCATCCGCACCCAGAAAATGGATGCCTTCCGGCAGCGTTACCGGCTGCTGGATCTGCTGTTGCTGGACGACGTCCAGTTTCTGGCGGGCAAGGAACGAACCCAGGAGGAATTTTTCTATACGTTCACGGATCTGTTTGAGCAAGGCAAGCGCGTAGCCTTGACCAGTGACAGTCCGCCCCACCAGATTCGGAACCTGGAGGCACGTCTGCGCAGCCGCTTTGAAGGGGGCTTGCCGGTAGACATCGATCGTCCGGAATACGAAACACGTCTCGCCATTCTGCAAACCAAGGTGCAGCTGTTCAACTATGACATTCCCATGTCGCTGCTCGTCCCCATTGCCGAATGCGTCACCGACAATATCCGCGAACTGGAAGGCGCCCTGCATCATCTGAATCTGGTCCAGGCCCAGCGCGGCGAACGCCTGACCGAACAGGAAGTGGCCGATATGATGTCACTCAACCCGCCTACCCACACGTTGCCTACCCCCGACATGCTGCTCACGCTCGTAGCCCGGTATTTCGGTCTGGACGCCCATACCCTCAGGGGTTCCTCACGCAAGAAGCAGATTGTGCATGCCCGCCAGGTAACCATGTATCTGCTGCGGCACGAGGTGCAGATATCGCTGCCCAAGATCGGCGAACTGCTGGGAGGCAGGGATCATTCCACGGTCCGCCACGGCGTGGATCGGATCAGCTCCGAGCTGCGCCTGGACATGGACCTGGCCCGTGAAGTAAGTGACATACGCCGCCAACTGTACAACACTACCAACGTGACCTTGCCTGTCGGTAGCATGCCGCCAGACCGTATGCGGGTACAAGAAGCCGACCGCACTGACACGTCACCCGTTGCCCGCGAAACGGCGACGGATTGAGGCAGGGACCGCACGGCAGCCCTGTACCCGCGGGCTGGTCTCCTGGCGCTATGCCGGCGTATCGTCTGCTTCCTGTATCCCGTATCCGCGGCCCAGCCACGCCATAAGGGCGACAGCCACGGCACTTAACCCGATCAGGGCGATGAGCTTGTTGAGACGATCGTCCAGGACCAGGGTCAGGACGCCAAAGCAGCAACAGAACAGACAGTACGCGCCCACGATCAGGTTTTCGGGTATACCCCGATCCAGCAGCACGAAATGCAGGTGATCGCGGCCCGCCGTCCATGGTGCCTGTCCCCGCCGTATGCGGCTGAAAATCAGCCACGCCACATCCACGATGGGCAGTCCCAGGACCATGACCACGGTAGCGATCTTGGCTCCGCCCATGATGCCTATGGCCGCGGCGGCGAAACCCAGAAAATAGCTGCCGCTGCTGCCCATGAAGAGATTGCGGCGTACCAGGTTGAAGGGCAGGAACCCCAGGAGTACGCCCAGCAGAATGGTGGGCACCGTGGCCACACTGGCCTGGGGGACCGGGAGTACGACCAGCATGTGCACGATCAGGACCAGGCACAGAATCGCCACGACCCCGGCCGCCAGCCCGTTCAGGCCATCCAGCCAATTGAGGGTGTTCATGCATCCCGTAAACCAGAAGATGGTCACGGGCAACACCAGCCACCAGGGAAAGCCGTCAGGGCCCAGCAATAGGCCTTCACCCAGGGGATTGTTGACGTGCTTGATGAAAATGAGGCCGGCCATGGCGATCAGGGCCGCACCCAGCTGGATCAGATATTGCCAGCGGGATCCCAGATGCCACTTGTCGTCCGCCACCCCCCAGGCCGCACAGAAACTTCCGCCCAACAGCAGGGCACCGATACGGCGTGCTTCATTGACATCCTGGCTGGCCGGAAACCAAAATGCAGTTTCCACAGCCGGGCTCCGGGAGAGAAGCAGAAAAAGTCCGAGGACCAGGGAGAAGGCCCCCCAGATCGCGAGGCCTCCTGTACGCGGTATGATCCCGCTGTGGACACGCCGTCCACCCGGCATGTCCACCATACCGGTCCTGTGCCCCAAGCGTGCGCAGAGGGGAGCCAACAGCAGACATACCCCCATAGCCAGAGCCCCCAAGGCCAGGTAGAAGGGGATGTAGGGCAAGGTCATCGTCTGGGCCACCCCGTGCGCGGGACGCATCGCAGACCCAGGTTCCAGGTTGCCTCCGGGGGCTCCGGACTGTGACGCTGCTCGGAGCGCAGACGCTTACCCTGGAAGGACCGGACTATACACGGACAGCCCGGGGGAGGGGTCCATGACCGCATGGCCCTTTATCCATGGGCATTGGAATCGGATTCCAGCCGTGTGAACCAGCGTGGACGCTGCAGGCGCTCCTGTTCAAAGTCGCGGTAGGACTGCCGCCGGACATGCGTGTAAAGGAATACCGAGTTGGGTGCGACATAGTCCGGCTCAGGCTGCATGGCTTTCTGTTGCAGGGCCATGTCCTGGGACATTTTCTTGCTGGGGCTGTGCCTGGTGGCGTTTTTCCGGTTGCGTCCGCTTCGTCCTGCCCCGGCTGCCGGACGCTTTCCCTGCGCTGCACCACTGCTCTTTTTCCGGTTCCTGCCTGTGGGCTGTTGGCGAGCTGTCGCTTCTGACGATCGGGGCTGACCGTTAGCCTGGCCTGCACGCTTGGAACCGCGTGACCGACGCCGATTGGTGCGTCGGCCCCGTCCTGGCCGTGGTTTGCGGGAGTTTGTTTTCCGCTTCGGAGCCTGGCGACCTGCTGCTGAGGTGGCTGCGTTGCCCTGTTTTTTTGCGCTGTCAGTGTTTGCGTCGTCAGTCATGGCGACAAGCCTCCGTCATAGTCTTACAGTATGGCAATTCTCAGAATCTCGGCACCCGACGGATCCCTGAGCACAATTATAGTGCCTGGCGTCCAGCCGGTCGGCAACCTGCCCCAGTGCCGGTCATAGGCGGTGTCGGTCCCAGCTCCGGACATCAGGCGTACGCTTTCTCCCGGATACAGGGGAACCATACGGGCAAACGTATACTCTTCGTCCAGGCTGGTGTGGATGGACCAGCCCGACAGATCGATCGCACCCTGGCTCTGATTGACGATAATCACTACTTCCTCGGCATAAATGCCGGCATTGAGCACCTCCAGCCCCAGATCCTCTGCCGCCGGCTGGCTGGGCACCAGCTCACCGGCCGTCCCCCCCACGGGAACAATCAGGGTTTGGCCCACCGTGACGAGATTGGGATCGGAAATGCCATTGGCCGCAGCCAGGGCGCTCTGGCTGATACCAAAGAGAGCGGCAATGGCACTGAGGGAATCCCCCGCGCGCACGGTATAGGTGCGGTCTGTCGGATTACCCGTGTCCAGGCTGTCCGGTACAGCAGTCGGTGCGCCAGATGTGGTAGCCGGGGCATCCACTGCAACCCGGGTAGCGGCCGGTGTGCCGGGTGTTACCACCAGCGTGTTGTCCGTGCCCAGCCATCCCCCTGGGCTGAGTTGGGGCCGACGCCATTCATACACCATGAGCATGGAGGAGGTAATCAGAACCGTGACCAGGGCATTGACAACAAGGACGAAAACAAACTGACTGCGATTCATATAGCGCTCTGCGCGGGTCCTGTGGCTGGCAATTGCAGTTGCTTGTGGGGATGACAACCCTATCCAACGGCTCTCAAGAGTCCGGAAACCGAAATTGCTGCATGTCCATTGTACAACGCAGACAGTGTACAGTCAGAGACGTCAAGCCATTGGCCGGAGGCCAGTCGGAACGGATATGCCGGCTCCCAGGCTGGCCTGTAGTGTTTCCGCACTCGCGCGCCTGTCCCCTGCTGCCCCCATCGGTCTCTGCTCCTTGCGCGAACCGTCCACCGCCAAACCTGTGTCAGTATACGCATAGCCCAAGTCACAAGACGGGTTAGGACCAGGCACAGGTCCAGCCAAGCCATGCAGCTATGGAGCGGTCAGGCCAGGGGTCCCGGCTGGCTTCATCACTGTCACAGTCCTGTTTTGATTCCGCACCGTGCACAGACAAGGGTCAGCACCGTCTTTGCCCTGACCATGGGGATGACAGGGGAAGCACAACCTCTGCCTTACGGCCACCCAGCTACGCTCCGCGTACACACCAGGGTGGCACAAACGGCGAGGGAGGTGCAAAGCCGGCTGGTCGCAAATGAGCCGGGCCCTTTGGCATTTGGCGATTGTTGGCTCATCACTATAATGAACAGGAATCTATCCGTAACGATCACAACTCTTCCGGCGCAGACTGTGCCGGAGGATTGGGTCTTGTTGACCAGGACAGAAGCACCATGGCTACATCGCCAATATCGCGTCGCACTTTTCTGAAAATGACTGGAGTTTCGGCCGCAGGCCTGGCGCTGGCGGCCTGTACCGCTGCCCCTGTAGCCAGTACAGGGGATGGTGTTATGGAAGCCGTGCGCGTAGTTTCCCACTATGCCCAGGGCCTGACACCCCGAGAAAGGCTGGAGACGGATCGCTGGGATCCGCCCATGGCCCTCTGGGAACTCGAGGAGGCCTACAAGGAGATACATCCCAACGTAGATCTCGAGTTCGTGGAATCCGTGTCCGGAGGCTACGACGAATGGATGGTCACCCAGCTCACCGCAGGGACCGCACCTGAAATCCTGTGGTATCAGCGTGGCTGGATTGCCCGTGACTATGAAAAAGGCTGGTTCAACAACCTCGATCCCTATCTGGCCCAGCCCAGTCCCTACGTAGAAGGGTACGACAGCTGGAAGGATACTTTCCAGGGACCTGTGATTGCCAGCGGTACCGCCCCCGACGGCCATATTTATCTGCTTACGGGCGATCTGGTGGGCACCGGTTTCTTCTACAACAAGACACGCTTTGATGAAGTCGGTGTCTCTGTGCCTGACATTTGGGCAGACTACGAAGCCGTGCAGACAGCCTTGCGCGAGGCGGGCACCATTCCCTTCTCCGTCAGCTACCATCTGGAGGGCGGTACGCCCCTGTACGGCAGCTGGACCACACGGGTGTTTCAGGATGTCCTTTACGATCACAAGATGACCCAGATTTCCGGTGGCACAGAAGTGGCACGCACCTGGAAACCCGGTGAAAACCTGCAGCCGCCGGCCATGGTGCGCGCCATTCGGGACGGCAACTATGCGGCTACGGATCCGGAGTGGCTGGAGATGCTGCGGTTGATGAAGGAATGGTCCGTACATTATCCCGAAGGTTTCTGGGCCCTGCCTTCCGCCGATGTCTTCCGTCTGTGGGCAGAAGGGGAGGCGGCCGTGGCCTGGCTGGGCAGCTGGATGAACAAGCCTGTCCGCAACGATCCGCTCATCGACTTCGAGTGGGGCGTTTTTCCCAAGATGCCTACAGTAACCCAGGAATCCTCCCCCTATGGCGGCCTGGGTTTCCCGGCCATGGCCGGTGTCGGCGGGGTGTTCCAGTACATCACGACGACAGTCGCGGAAGAGCGGGGCGTTCTGGACGACACGATTGATTGGCTGCGCTTCCTGTCCTCGCCCTCAAACATCATTCATGCGCTCAACGACCATGGCGGCTTTGCGCCCGGTGTCAAGGACACGACAGGCGCCGATCCCTCGCTGGCGGTCTACACGGATATGCTGGTCAATTTCGGGGCCGAGCGGATTGAACCCTTTGACAGCATGCTGACGCGGGAATTCGTGGATGCCATGTGGCGCAACCTGCAGCAGTTTATGGCGGGCGAACTCAGTGCCGAGGAAATGTCCACCACCATGCAACGCGAGATGGAACTCGCTGCCCAGCAGCTGCTGAACGAACATCCGGACTGGGCCGAGGCCTGATTCCGTCTGCTTCTCTTGCCCATGACCCCTCGGGCAGCACTACCCGAGGGGTCTGACTGTATATAGCCCATGTCCGAGCCTCTTGTTGCCCGCCCGGCTCCGCCCTCTCCCAGTCTTTGGGTACGCATCGTGCGTTATCGCAGCGCATACTTTTGGCTGATACCAACGTTCGTGCTGCTGTTCATTTTCAATTACTACCCGGCTGGCTCCGCCCTGTACCACAGCCTGTTTCAATGGAATGGGGCCAATATCAAGATCTGGGTGGGTTTCAGCAATTTCGCGGAGTTGTGGCATGACACCCTCTGGTGGGATTCGTTTGTCCATCTGCTGATCCTCACCGTGGCCCTGGTCATCATCAACCTGACCTTTCCCCTGGGTGCCGCCGCCCTGATTTTCCATTTGTGGAATCTGCGGATGGCCTACCTCTACCGCATTCTGCTGGTAGTCCCCATGGTGGTGCCCGGTCTCGTCATTCTGATGATCTGGAAATTTATCTACAGTCCCAACATCGGTCTCCTGAACCAAACCCTGGACCTGGTGGGCCTGGAACAGCTGCAGCGGCCTTGGCTGGGCGATTTCAAGCTGGCCCTGTACGCCATTATTTTCGTGGGCTTCCCCTGGGTAGCGGGTATCGGCACCCTGATTTATCTGGCCGGTTTCCAGGCCATACCTGGCGAACTGCTGGACTCCGCCGTGATCGACGGCGCATCTACGCGCCAGCGTTTTTTCTTCGTCGAGATGCCCATGGTGCTGTCCCAGATCAAGCTGGTCGTCATTCTGACCATCATCAACGCCTTCCAGAATTTCACCATCATTCTGGTCATGACCGGGGGCGGGCCCGGTACCGAGACCCTGGTCCCTGGTCTGCACCTGTACCGCAACGCCATGGCCTACAACCGCATGGGGTATGCCTGTGCCATCGGTGCGGTCCTGTTTGCCCTGATCCTGGTTCTGACCTATCTGAATCACCGCTATCTGCGCTCCAGCGTGGAATTCACCGGCACCTGACTGTCTCATGACCGTTGTTCGCCAGCGCACAATGCGTCACGACTGGCCCATTCACCTCGTGCTCGGCATTCTGGCTGTACTGACCTTCTTTCCCTTTGTCTTTCTCCTGATTTCCTCCTTCCGCTCCACCATAGCCTTCACCCATACCTTCTGGGGGCTGCCCACAACGCCGGAGCTGGCCAATTACCGCGATGCCTGGCGGGTGATCAGTCCCTATATGCTGAACAGTCTTATCGTATCCGGCACGTCCATGATCGGGGTCCTCGGCATTGCCAGCATCTCCTCGTTCGTCTTCGCCCGATTCCGCTTCCCCGGGCGCGAGTTCCTGTTCATGGCCATCCTGGCCCTGCTCATGATTCCCTCGATCCTGACCCTGATCCCGGCTTTTCTGCTGATCAAGGAACTGAAGCTCATCAATACCTACTGGGCCCTGATCCTGCCCTACATCGCCGGCGGGCAGGTATTCGCCATTTTCATCCTGCGCAGTTTCATCGCCTCCCTGCCCGAGGAACTGTTTGAAGCCGCCCGGCTGGACGGCGCCTCCAATTTCCAGAATTTCTGGCACATTGCGCTGCCCCTGTCCAAACCCATGCTGATCACCGTGGCCATCATGAACATGCTGGCCACGTGGAACGACTACATCTGGCCCCTGGTCACAATTCCCAGCCAAGAACTCTGGACCATCTCCCTGGGCATCGTCAGCTTCGGCAGCCAGTATGGGGGCCTGGAGCGCTGGGGGCCCATGTTCGCCGGCTATGTCATCGCTTCCATTCCCCTGATCATCCTGTTCACGCTGACCATGCGCTATTTCATTGCCGGCTTGACGTCAGGAGCCATCAAAGCCTGACTTCCCGTTCCATGCACGCGTCAGCGCGGCGGGCGTACCAGGTGTCCGGCCTGACTCGCCTGGCCCTGCATCGCCTTTTCCACCAGGGAGCCCTGCACAGCACCCTGTTGTGTGGCTGGATCATGGCCATTGCCCTGATGGCGGCCATCCCTATGTACACAGACGCCGTCAATCAGCGCCTGTTGCGGGACGAACTGAATCTGGAGACCAGTACCCGCCGTCCGGCCTTCGGCCTTCTGTTTCTGTCCACAGACACGCTATCAGCTCCCACTGTCCTCGGGGGCGATATGACACGCCAAGCCGGCTACACGCTGCTGGCTCCCTACTTCAAGGAGGCCTTGGCGGCCACTTTTGGCTTGCCCGTCATGGCCCAGATGCACTATGTACGCAGCGATCTGTTGCAGCTGTTTCCGTCCGGATCCGGTCCCTACGGCCGGGGTGAGGTGTCCCTGGGCAAAATGAATCTGGGTTTCATTGGCGACCTGGAAGCCCATGCGACCCTGACGGCCGGCACCATGCCCCGGATATCCACCACTGCCACGGATCCGGTTGAGGTGCTGGTGCACCAGACGTGGGCCAATCAAACGGGTATGCAAGTCGGCGAAACGTATGTACTCTACCGGGCTGCCAATCCGGATCCCGCGACTCCGGAAAGACCCTTCGCCTTGCCCGTTCGCGTATCCGGTATCTGGAAGGCCACCGATGCGGACTCGGCTTTCTGGTATATTGCCCCGTCGGTGTTTGAAGATGCGTTGCTCACGGCCCCGGACACCTATCTGGCCGATCTGCAGTTCCGGATTCCCCGTCCCCTGTTTGACGCCACGTGGTATGTAGCCCTGGATGGCAGCACGGTCCGGGCTGAGGATGTCCAGACCCTCCAACAGCATTTGCACCAGGTGGAAACCCAGGTACAACAGCGGCTGCCCGGGACTCGTCTCATACTGTCACCGGAAAACGCCCTGTGGCGGTATCAGGCCAATGTGGCCGCCCAATCCACCATCCTGCTGGTGCTGGGTCTGCCCGTGATCACCCTGATCCTCCTGTTTGTACTGCTCACGGCTTCCAGCCTGGTGGAACGACAGCAACTGGAAATCGCCATCCTGCACAGTCGCGGCAGTTCCATGGCGCAGTTGCTGGGCATGTTCGGTTTGCAGGGCCTGATCCTGACCGTACTGGCCTTTCTGCTGGGCGTACCGGGTGGCCTGCTGGCGGCCCGCCTTATGGGTACAGCGTCGTCCCTGCTGGTCGGCGGCGGTGCCAGTGCCCCCGACCTGTTCCTGTCGCCTGCCATTACCAGAGTCAGCCTGCTGTATGCCGTCATTGGTGTCTTGCTGGTGAATGCCGCTACCCTGATTCCGGTAATGCGTCTGGCTCGTTCTACTGTGGTGCAGACGGAGCGGCGGCTTGCCCGTCCCCCCTCGCTCCTGAGCGGTACCGGCCTGATGTGGGATCTGCTGGTGGCGGCAGCCTGCGCTTACGGCTGGTACCTGCTGAACACAAGCGGACAATTTGCCCTGCCCAAGCTGTTTCAGGGCGCAGACATATGGGAAAATCCGCTTCTCTTCCTGACCCCCTGCCTGTTCCTGTGGACCGGCTCGCGCCTCCTGCGCTATCTCTGGCCCGGATTGCTCAGACTGCTTGAAGTCCCGGTTCGTGCCCTGCCCGGCCTTGCCTTCCTGTTGGCTATGCGGAACCTGTCCCGCTATGTCCCCCAGCAGGTGCCCCTGCTCAATCTGCTGTTGCTGACCACCGGTCTCGGCACTTTCGTAACCTCGGCAGCGCGCACCCTAGATCACAATCTGGTAGACAGTGCCCTGTATGAGGTGGGAGCCACCCTGGCCGTAGTGGAGAACGCCAAACGGTTTGCACCCGCCGTGACTGTGGAGACCGCAGCCCCCGGCATGTCCGGGTGGGTCATGCCTCCCTTCGATCTCCATCAGAACCTGGAAGGGGTGCAGGCCGCGGCGCGGGTAGGGCAATTTCCGGTGAGTGTCACCATTGGCACCGGCAATCATTCAGCCATACTCTATGGCATCGATCGGGTGGACTGGCCCCGGGTGGGGTTCTTCCGCCCGGACTTTGCCGCCCGGTCCCTGGGCGCACTCATGAATGAGCTGGCCATCGCGGATGACGGGCTGCTGATCTCGTCTCACTTGTTGGCACAATCGGGATACACCATAGGCGACGTGATCCCGATCCGGGGTCTGAACATGGGCTCTGGCCTGCCTATACCTTTCCGCATTGTAGGCAGTCTGGATTATTTCCCTACCGCCTACCCCCCGGAGGACATTTTTCTCGTAGGGAATCTGGAATATATCCATACCCAAACAGGTGGTCCCCTGCCGTACTATGTCTGGCTCCACCTGGCCCGTGACATCGCCGGGACCGAAGTCCGGGCGATGCTGGAAGAGCGGGGCATCGAAGTGATGGAACTGGAGGACGCCCGGCTGCACATGGCCGAGCGACGGGCAGAGCCGGCCCGTCTGGGCCTGTTTGGCTTCCTGGCCCTGGGTTATGCCGTCACGGTGTTGCTCAGTGTCATTGCCCTGGCCGTCCATGCCGTGCTCAACGCACACAGGCGGCGCATCCAGTTGGGCTTGCTGCAGGCGATGGGTATGCAGCCCTACCAGGCAGGGAGCAGTCTGGCCCTGGAACAGGCCATCCTGACGGCCTTGGGCATAGGTGGCGGCACCCTGCTGGGCTATACCGCCAGTCAGATTTTTGTGCCCTTTCTGCAAGGGGGCGTGGACGCGGTGGCCCGCATTCCCCCCTACGTAGTACAGATTTCCTGGAACGAAGTGTTCATCGCGGCCAGTGTCATGGCCGTGGCCGCGGCGGCCATAACTGTAGCCCTGCTGGTCATACTGGCCCGGCTGAAACTGTTTGAAACCCTGAAGATGGGAGAACTGCACGGGTAGGGGGCCTTCAACAGCGACTCCCGGAACCACCGCCTCAGCCTTGTCCAGGGTTCGCACGGATTCTTTGTTATGTCAAATTGAATGCCTGCAGGCGGTACACTGGCCCGCCTGGACGGCGTCACCGGTGCAGGCCAGGCCTGTCTTGCCGGTGCAGTAAAGGGGCCCTGACCGCGCCTGTCCAGTAGAATGGTCCGCTGGCGGCTCCGCATGCCAGACTTGTCGTGGTCTGGCTCACGTGTGACCACCTTGTCCGCCCAGCATCGCTTTCCCGGGAGCACGAACCGACAGCCTGACGTCATGAAGAACAGACTCCTGTCCTGGCCTGATCTTGCCCCCTCGTCCCTTCGGGTGGTCGTCACCTACTACATTGCCTACATTGCCCTGGGTACCGTGTCGCCTTCCCTGGGCACGGCCCTGCCCTTTCTGGCCGAGCGTACCGGCGTTACCCTGGATATCGCCAGTGGCATGTTTTCCGCTCGGGCCCTGGGTTTCATGCTGGGGTCTTTCGTTACCGGTCGGGTACTGGAACGGCTGCCGGCACATGGGGTTATCCAGGTCGCCCTGTTGCTCATGGCGCTGGCTACGCTGGGCCTGGCGCTGGCGCCGAAATTCATTCTGCTGCTCTTGTTGCTGGTGGTGCTCGGTTTCTTCACCGCCTGGCTGGATGTCGGCAGCAACATTCTGATCGTCTGGCAGCTGCGGGAGAAAGTAACCCCCTTCCTGACCGGCCTGCACTTTATCTGGGGTACAGGTGCCCTGCTGGCACCGCTCATCATTGTCCATCTGCAATTGCGTACGGGCACGCTGCTGGCGCCCTTCGCTGTCATTGCCCTGTTCGTTGCCGCCTGTATCCTGCTGTACATTCGTCTGCCCAGTCCTTCCCCGGTAGTCACTACGGAGGAAAACCGGTCCCCGTTGCCGCGGATCCCCCTGGTCACCCTCATGGCCATGCTGTTCCTGGCGGGCACCCTGGAAATGGCGATGGGGGGCTTCATTTTTTCCTACCTGCTGACCACAGACCTGGGAACCCGGCAGCTGGCCGGCGGCGTGACCTCCAGCTTTTTTGCGGCCATCACCTGCACCCGGCTGCTGGCGGTTTTTCTCCTGATGCGGTATTCCGGCCAACGCGTCTTGCTGGCTGCCCTGACGCTGGTCATAGGTGCGGCGCTGGCTGTCTTGTGGCTGCCGGGTTCACTCCCCCTGATCTGGGTGGCGGTCCTCTGCTGCGGCATAGGCGAAGCCGCGCTGTTTCCCCTTACCCTGGCGCTGACGCCGCACTACGTTTCCGCTGTGGGACGGGCGACATCGCTCATGTTTGTGGCCGTATCCCTGGGTGCCCTGACCATGCCCTTGCTCATTGGGCGTCTGTTTGAAACCGTCACTGTGGGGCCGCAAGTCATCTGGTACTACACCCTGGCGGGGGCTTTGCTGTACACGGGATGCCTTCTCGTTCTGCACATCCATACACGTTCCACAGGACCAGCGGCACCGCTGGTGCAAACCGTGGCCGCGACGGAATAGCAGCACCATTTGCAGGCAGACAGCCGGGAGACTGTACCCGCACGTTGTCCCCAAGGCCATTAGGGAGAAAATTCCCTGTGAACAGTATACTGCAGGAGACAACAGCACATTGCGCACATTCCGGCGTGCCCCTAATGAAGTATATTCATTGCTGCCGGCTGCATGCCTGGTATGCAGTCCCGTTCTCCGGCTATCGACAGGGCCATGTGCCTTGGACCCCGGCCGTGTGCATGTCGCCTGAGACAGAGGGGGGTTTCCCATGTTGCGGGTCGGCATAGTAGGGGCAGGCAACATAGCCCGGATTCACGGTCAATGCTGGTCACAGTTGCCTGTGGAACTCACGGGCTGGTTTGACGTCGTACCGGATGCTGCCATCGGTTCCGCCCGCAAGTGGGGTGGCACGGCTTTCTCTTCCCTGCCCGAGTTGATCGACAGGGTCGACATTGTGGATGTCTGCACCAATGTCACGGCACATACCCAACCTGTCATGGCGGCTGCCCGGGCCCGCAAGGCCATTGTGTGTGAAAAGCCGCTGGCACGCACCGTAGCCGAATGTGAAGCCATCCTGCAGGTTTGCCGGGACATGGAGGTACGCCTGTTTGTGGCGCATGTAGTCCGGTTCTTCCCCGAGTTCGCGGCGGCCCACCAGGCCGTGGCCACCGGAGCCATCGGCACGCCGGGCATGATCCGCACGGTGCGGGCCGGGGACTTTCCCCGTAGGGGCTCCACAGCGGCAGCGCAGCGTTACGCTGATTTTGCCCAGAGCGGCGGCGTGGTCATGGATGTGGGCATCCACGACATTGATTTTCACCGGTGGTGTCTGGGGGAGATCGAGCGCGTGTACGCCCGGGGCCTGCTGACGGCCAACGTGCCCGCATGTGACCATGCCCTGATCAGCCTGCGCTTCGCGTCGGGCGCCATCGGCCATATCGAAGCCAGCTGGGCGCACAGCCCGGGCCGTACCCGCACCCATCTGGAAATCGCCGGCACCGGGGGCCTGATTGAATGGGATTCGCGGGACCCCGGTTCCCTGGC
This sequence comes from Caldilineaceae bacterium, assembly GCA_965200385.1. Classification (GTDB taxonomy): domain Bacteria; phylum Chloroflexota; class Anaerolineae; order Caldilineales; family Caldilineaceae; genus Bin34. The sequence continues at coordinate 533,583 of OZ241342.1, read as the reverse complement.
CTGGATGACCACGGCTGACGATATGCCGCAAAACCGTACGCCCACTACCGACCAGGATCATCCCTACCGGGCCGAACTGGCGCATTTTTTGCGTTGCCTGGAACGTGACGAGCCTTTCCGGGTATCGCCCGAAGATGCCTTGATGGCCGTCAAGGTGTCACAGGCCACCCTGCATTCCATCCGTACCGGGCTGCCGGTAACCGTAGGGGATTTCCGGGAAGAAGCATGACCCTGCGGATCGGCATGTGCAGTCATGCCCACCCTCACGCCAACGCCTACCTGTCCTGCCTGCAGGGCATGGACGATATACAGGTGGCAGGCGCATGGGACGACGATCCGGCACGCCTGCACCGGATCGTCGACGATTTTGGCGTCGAACCGTTTGCGTCCCTGGATGCATTGCTGGACTGCAGGCTGGATGCCGTGGTGATTTGCTCGGCCAACGTGCACCACCGCCAGCACGTGGAGGCAGCTGCCGGCAAGGTGGCATATATTTTGTGCGAGAAGCCCATCGCCACTACCGAAGAGGACGCCAGGGCGATGATCGAGGTGTGCCAGGCCACGGGCACCCGCTTGCAGATTGCCTTTCCGGTACGGTTCACCCCTGCGGTCAGGGCAGCCAAAGAGATGCTGGCAGAGAAGCACCTGGGCCAGGTGTACAGCGTCGCATGCACCAATCAGGGCTCCATGCCAGGCGGCTGGTTTGTGGACTCCCCGCAATCCGGCGGGGGCGCTGTCATTGACCATACGGTGCATGTGATCGATGTGTTGCGCTGGTTTTGGCAGACCGAGGTCACGGAAGTGTACGCCGAGATCGGCTGGAGCCTGCTCCATCCGCATTTGGGCATCGACGATACGGGTCTGCTCTCGTTTCAGTTGGCGAATGGCGTATACGGCACCCTGGACACGAGCTGGTCACGGCCGCCAGGCTACTATACCTGGGGCAATGTGACGATGGAACTGGTAGGTGCCGATGGCGTCCTGTCGGTGGATGCCTTCCGTCAACATCTGACGCTGACGCGCACCGCCCTGGGGCGAACCCGCTGGCAACCCTGGGGCGCATCACCGGACCAGGGCCTGCTGGATGATTTCACAGACATGATCCGGCAGCAGCGCGCCCCTTCCATTGCGGGGGAAGATGGCCTGAAAGCCCTGCAGGTCGCCCTGGCAGCCTACGAATCGGCCCGCACCGGCCTCCCGGTATCCCTGTCGTAATTACACCTCAGAATCCTGTCAGGACCCTACTGCCATGCACCTGCGTCTGGGCACTTCCACTTATTCCTATTGGCATTTCACCCCGGACAAGGTACCCATCGAGACGGTGCTTGAAGCGGCCCACGAACTGGGCCTGCAGGGCATCGAGATATTGCACCGCCAGATGGCAAGGGAGGACAGCGCCTATTTGCAGGGTTTGAAGCGACGCGCGTTTCAGCTTGGCCTGGATCTCTACAATCTTTCCATCCACCAGGACTTCGTCTGGGCGGAAGCCGCAGAGCGTGAACGGCATGTGGCCCACACCCTGCATTGCATTGATTTGGCGTACGAACTGGGCATCCCGTCCATCCGCATCAATTCAGGCGGCTGGCGCAAGGAAGGTTCGTTTGACGATCTGATCGCCGCCAGGGGCTGGGTAGAACCCTGGCCCGGCCATACCCAGGAAGAAGGCTTTGCCTGGGTATGTGAATGCATCGCCCGGTGTCTGGATCGTGCCCAGGCCGCGGGCGTAACCCTGCTCCTGGAAAACCACTGGGGCCTGACTACCTTCGCCGATGGCAATCTGCATATTCTGGAGACCGTCAATTCACCCTGGCTGGGCGCTATCCTGGATATGGGCAATTTCCTGTTTGAAGCCGATATGTATGAAGCCATGCAGCGTGTTGCACCCCATGTGCAGCTGGCCCACATGAAGACCTATCCGGGCGGTGGCTCCTGGTATTCGCTGGATATAGATTACGCCCGTGTGTTCCGACTCTTGCGCGATGCCGGCTTCACTGGCTACGTATCCATTGAAATGGAAGGCAGCGATCCGGCGGCGACGGCCATGCCCTACAGTATCGCATTGGCTCAGCGTGCGTGGCAGGAAGCCGGCACACCCTGAATTGGTGTGCCGGCGTACGGGGCAACATCTCCCTGCACACCACCGCCAAGGGTGGCTTGACGGCCCTGTCACCACCTTGGCTGCACCCGGAAACCATGGCCGGGCCGGGAGCAGCCTGCTGGCCCCAGGCCAAGAGTGGGGAATCTGAATGCAGTTAAAATACCAATACCGGGTATACTGTATGCTATCCCGCAACTGACTTGATATCCCCCTCGGGGGTGCCAGTGCTTGCACCGTTGCCAACCGGAGATCTGAAACACGATGCCGAACGCGGACATTGCGCACCAATTTGAGCAGAACGGGTACCTGATCGTGCCTGACCTGTTCACGGCCGCGGAGGCGGCGCAGCTGAAAGCAGAAATGCAGGCAGTGGTGGACGCCGTCTGTGACGAGAAACGACAGGCTGGCGACGACAACTGGCGGGCCATCCGGCATGTCGGTGTTTACGTGGGCCTGGCCTACCGCAGTGCACTGTTCCGCCAGCTGGTGGGCGATGCCCGGATCCTGGATCTGCTGGAACCTCTGCTGGGGCCGGACATTGAGTTTCTGAGCGACAAGGCCGTCTTCAAGGATCACGACACCGATTTCGACAGTCCGTGGCACCAGGATCACCCCTACTGGGAAGGCAGTCACAAATTGTCCCTGTGGGTCGCCCTGGACGAAGCCACCGTTGCCAACGGTTGCCTTAAACTGGTGCCCGGCTCACACAAGGCACATGCGGTGCATGACGGTGCATCCGATGACCGGGGGTTTGGCCACCGCCTGGATGCGGCCCGGATTCCGGCTGACAGCGCTGTCAGCGCCCCCATTCCGGTGGGCGGAGCCATTGTCTTTCACGATCTCACGCTGCATGCCAGTCATCCCAATACCCAAGGTACGGATCGCTGGGTCTGGATTCCCACCTACCGTTCGCTGCACCACAACGATCCGCCCTACCCGTGGGCGGTCGCGGCCCGGACCGTGCGTACGACCGCAAAATAAAAATAAAGGACAGAGACCGGTTCTTTCTACTGGCCATACACACTTGAGGAGAAACGTCATGACTACAAGTTCTATCAGTCGTCGCCGCTTTTTGGCCCTCTCCGGGGCCTTGGGCGCAGCCAGCCTGATCACGGCCGCCTGCGCTGTACCGGCCGCAGCCCCCGCCGAAGGCGGTATGGAAGACATGGCGGTGACGCTGAGTCACTGGCAGCATCATTCCGCAGGCCGGGCCGCCGCCGTGGAAGAGTTCAAGGCCCAGTTCGAGGAAGCCAATCCCGACGTCACGATCGATTTTCAGTCCATCCCTTGGGCGGAATACTGGGGCAAGCTGGCGGCCGGCATTGCCGGTGGTGCAGGCTCGGCCCCCGACATTTTCCAGATCCCGATGGGCCTGGTCGAGGAATACATCGCCGGGGATAATCTGCTGCCGGTCTCCGACGCGGTCATAACCACCAGCGAGATCGAAGAAAGCTACCTGCCCTGGACGGTACAGCGTGGCCAGAAGAGTGGCGAGTATTACGGATTGCCTCTGGACGTGCAGACCCTGGTCATGTACCGCAACGACGCGATCTACCAGGAAGCGGATCTGGATCCCGCGGCTCCCTATCAGGATTTGGCCGACATGTTCGATCAGGCCACCCTGTTTACCCGGCTCGAGGGCGGCGAAGATGACCGCATTGGCATCAACACCGGTTATTACAGTGCCTTCCAAACCATCCTCTACCAGCAGTTCCTGCAACGGGAGCAGAATGGACAGCCTTGGGTGGACGAGAGCACCAACCAGTTGGTGTGGCACGATTATCCGGAGATCCTGGAGACCTTCACCTGGTTCTGCGAGCTCTCCGGCACGGCGGACGACAATTCCTTCCTGCAGGGCCAGAGCCGGTTTGCCCTGGGTCGCGCCGCCATGGAGATCGGCCATCCCGTGTCCCGTGGCTCCCTGATGGCGCAGGCGCCGGATCTGGCGTATACGATTGTGCCTTTCCCCACCCGTTCTGTGGGCCAGGATCTGTATACGGCAGGCTCCCATTGGATGTGGGTCGTAGGCAAGTGGGTACCGGATTCAGAAGTTGGCTGGTCCTGGGTACATCACTGCACCAACCAGGACGCCCAGGTAGTCTGGAACGACGTGGCAGGTGACTTGCCCAGTTTCCAGGGCCTGGGTGCCGATGCCCGGTTCCGGCCGGACGCCAACGCCGACGTGTGCCTTGATTCTCTGGAATACGCTACCCCCTGGGAGTGGGTAGGCTGGGCCGAATGGGTCAAGGAACTGGGCGACGGCCGTGATCGTGTAGTCATTGGGGGCGAAGAGCCTGCTGCTTCCTTTGACCTCATGGTATCCAACCTGAACGACGTCATCGCCGCGCACACCATCAGCTGAGCGCTCAAAGGGCATACTCAGATCGCAGGGCAGACGGGAAGCTGTCTGCCCTGCGACCCTACCAAATCTATCTTGTCGGGAACACATTCACCATCATGAAGTGGCCGGTCAGCCGATTGCAGTTGCGGGAAGTGTTATGGGCCTACACTTTCCTGGGACCTGCCTTCCTCTTTCTGTTGGTTCTGATTGTCTTTCCCATCCTCTTTGCTTTCTGGATCAGCCTGCACGATTGGAACCTGATTCCCCGGGACTTCCCGTGGATTGGTTTCGAGAATTATGTAAAAGCCATCGAGGACACCCTGACACGCAAGAGCCTGCGCAATACCCTGTTCTATACGATCGGGGTAGTGCCCGTGGGCATGTGTCTGGCTCTGGCCCTGGCCCTGATCCTGAATCAGGACCGGCTGCCGTGGCGGACAGGCTTCCGCACAGTCTATTTCATTCCGGTCATCACCTCCTGGGTGGCGGTCTCCTTTGTCTGGATCTGGATGTTCGAGCCCCGCTGGGGTTTGGTCAACGCTTTTCTGGGCTGGTTCAACATTACAGGTCCCAAGTGGCTGGCGTCCCCGACCTGGGCCTTGCCCGCCATCATGATTGTGGCCATATGGAAGGGACTGGGTTTCAGTATGGTGATCTTCCTGGCCGGCTTGCAGGGGGTCCCCCGCGAATTCTACGAAGCAGCCAAGATTGACGGCGCCAGCCGCTGGAACCGTTTTCTGCACATCACGTTCCCGCTGCTCAATCCCACCATCGTTTTCATCACGGTGACCGGTGTCATCGGTTCCCTGCAGGTCTTTACACCGGCGGTGATCATGACCACTACCCAAGGCGAAGCCGGTGGTCCCATCAACTCGACCCGGGTCATGGTGTACCACATCTATGCCACGGCCTTTCGCTACAACAACCTGGGCTATGGCGCGGCCTTGGCCTTTGTGCTGTTCGCACTGATTCTCGTCATCACTCTCGTGCAATTGCGGCTGACCCAGCGCGAGTTCGAGTACGGTTGATTGGACATGAGCACTGCCTTGCCAACCCAAACTGCCTCTCCCGGTCAAGCTACGGCCATCTGGCCGACGGCCGGCAAGTTCCTGGGCCTGCTGGTACTGGTGATCGGCGGCGTCTGGATGCTGTTGCCTTTGGTCTGGATGGTTTCCGCTTCCCTGATGCCCCTGTCCGAAGTCATCAAGGTGCCGCCCGTATGGTTTGCCCCTACCAAGTATTCCCTGGGCAACTTTCTGGAAGTCTGGCTGAACATCGGGTTCTGGCGCTTCGCCCTGAACAGTGCCTTCATTGCCCTGACCATTACATTCTGCCAGCTGCTGACGAGCACCATGGCCGGCTTTGCGTTTGCCCGTTACGAGTTTCCCGGCCGCACGGTCATCTTTATCGTGATCCTGTCCACGCTCATGATTCCGTTTCAGGTCATCATGATTCCTCTGTTCATCATGATGGCCCGCCTGGGCTTGGTCAACACCTATTGGGGCATGATCATTCCCGCCATCGTGACTCCTTTCGGCATATTCCTGATGCGGCAGTTCATGCTGGGGATACCCAAGTCCCTCCTGGAAGCCGCACGGATTGACGGGGCGTCAGAACCGTATATCTACGCCCGGATCATGCTGCCGCTGAGCAAGCCTGCACTGGCGGCCCTGACCATCTTCACCTTTCTCTCCGCCTGGGACGATTTTCTGTGGCCGTTGATCATCATCAACAGCAGGGAAAAATGGACCATGCCCATCGCCATGTCCCGTTTCACGGAACAGTACATTTCCCAGACCCATCTGCAGATGGCAGGCGCCGCCTGCATGTTCCTGCCCGTTCTGATCGTGTTTTTGCTGATGCAGCGCAATTTCATTGAAGGCGTGGCCATGACGGGGCTCAAGGGCTGAAACCCGGCCCTTGCCAGAATCTGTTTTTGTATTCTGTCTATCCCCGGCAGAGAGCCGGGAACGGGACCAAGCAGACACATCAGCGCCCACCGGTAGATGCCCCCGGGCAGGGCGGCAATGCCGTCATCGGTGCGTCGTGCCCGGGGTTCCAGGCAGACGATCACACGTTTCTGTACATGCGGATGTTCCTGGACCAGGGTACGCAATCCCTTCAGGTGCTTTCCCGTGATGCGGGTGCTGGCCTTGGCCTCAATCGCCATCTGCATATCCCCTACGATGAAATCTACCTCAATGCCACTGGGCAGACGCCAATAGCTCAGAACTGCATCGATATCCCGATAGCCGAGGAAAGCCGTGAGTTCATGGAAGAGCCAGTTCTCAAAGGCCTTCCCGTACAGTTCGGATCCGGGTGTAACCTTGCCCCGCCGTACCAGCCGGTTTACGACACCTACGTCGGCCAAATAGAATTTGGGGGCACCGATAAGCCGGCGTTTGACGCGGCGGCGATAGGCCGGCAACCACTTGCCCAGCAACGTATCTTCCAAATTGCCGAAATAACCTTTGGCCGTCTGATTGGACACGCCACATTCGCGTCCGTATTGGTGTAGTTGACCATGGTCCCATCGCTCAGGGCTACAACATCCAGGAAATTGGCGAAATGCCGCAGGCTCCGGACCAAACCTGCGGCTGCGATTTCCTGTCGCAGATAGTCAGCAATATAGGCGTCCAGGCACGGCTGGCACCATATATGCGGGGCAAAAAGCCCTGGTTGAGGATCTGATCCAGGCTGCAATCATCCCCCAGTTCGCCGGCTGTCCATCCTCTGAGCTCATAACGCAAGGCACGGCCCCCGAGCAGATTGGCTGCACCGCGGCGTACTTTCCGCGCACTTGACCCACACAGGGCAAAGTGCAATCCCCGATTCTCCATCAGCCAATGGACCTCGTTGAGCAGTGCGGGCACTTTCTGGATCTTGTCTATGACGATTTGGCGTGCCGGATCAATGTTGTCTGCGGTCAATTCCTGTCGCAGCAGCTCGGGACGCGTCGCATACCGTATCAGTTCTTCACTCTTGAGCAGATCGATCCACAGAGCCTGGGGATAACAACGTCTGAGCAAAGTGCTTTTGCCCGTTTGCCGTGGTCCCCAGAGGAAAAACGTTTCGGTCCCGGCAGCCGGCAGTTCCAGCAAGCGTTTGTACATGGAGGTCACACATAACGATGTCATATCTGTCACAACATCCATTATAAAATATCATGATTTCCGGTATCCGTGCCACCTTGTCGGATACATGCATCCGGCAAGGCACGGGGTCTGTCCACACACCAAGTCACAGGGCAGACGTGCAATGTCCGGCCTCTGCCCTGTACGTGCCAGTGTGCCCAGCTTCTTCTAGGGCCTGTTGACCAAAACAGGCAGCCTGGCTGCATGGGGATTTTACGCCCTGTCAGCCACAAGGGGACAGGCAGGTGTTTTGGCCTGCCCCAACCCACCCAAGAGACAGGTTATGATACCCATGCTGCTCACCGATGTCCAAGGGCACAAGATCGAACACCGGCTGCCCCGTTCCCGGGGCTACCGGGGACGACCCTATGCGCAAAGCCGCCGCCTCACAATCGAAGCGATCCTCTGGATTGCCTGCACGGGGTCCAGTGGCGACATTTGCCCGCTGCATACGGCAAGTGGAATACCGTCTACAAGCGCTGCCGGCGCTGGGTGGAACAGGGGGCCATCTTCGCTTCGCTGCAAGAGACCTGGGACTTGGAGTGCTCATGGTAGACGGCACCTACATCCAGGCACACCAGAGCCACGTCGGGGCGCGCAAACAAGGGCGCACCCCGGCGCAATCCCGCTCATTACCGGTGTCATCGACGGGTGGCCCGACGTGTCGTATCGCATGCGCAATCAAATCGCCACCGAACTGGTCGCAACCGGGATGCGGGTCACCGACCACGTCATATCGTTGCCCCGCGAAATCACGTTGACCGGCAACAAATCGACATTGCAAATGGGGGTGGCCGGGCCGGCCCAAGCGTTCCAGGCCTTGGAACATTTGGCCGTCGCCAAAGTGCCCACCACCCTGGTCACCGAATGGGCGACCATCGTCAATACGGTTGCTGGCGCCTTGGGCCTTATCGCCGTGATCCCGCCCCGTGTCCACCGCCAGGACAGGGACACGATCGCATTCGATCGCGAGACCTACAAAGCGCGGCACCGGATCGCGAACGTCTTGGCCGACCGCAAGCCTTGCCGGGGTATCGCCAACCGGACTTGCAAGCTGGCGGCGACCTTCACGGGGCTGCGGGACCGGGTCGCGTGGTTCCTCGGCATCCGTCGGACCGTGCAACTGCTCCCCGCTGACGCCGTCACCGACCGGACACGGGCGCCAGCGGGGATCACTGACGATGGGTTTTGGCCTCCCAGGGGGCAAGGGGGTGTTGGGCCTGGCCGTAGGCACGATGGGCCGTCACATACATACAGATCCAAAGTGCAGTCCAAGTGCCCAGGGGATGGCGACGGACGTCCGAGATCCCGTGCGGTGCGGCGCACACGCACGCCGAGGGCAACCCGGACTGATTGGGGGCGCAGTTAGGCCGCAACTGTGTTCGGTATAGGGCAGATGCGTAGCCCTGGCGCGGATCTGCCTTTACATTGGGTCAATACACCCTAGCCGAAGCTGCGATCCAGATCCAGGACGATGTTCTGGCCGGCCTGGGGCTGGGCTGCCGCCCGGGCGCGCAAGGCAAGCGCCTGACGCAGACGAGTATTCTCCATCCATTCCTGCAGGACAACCAGCTGTTTGGCCGGGTCTGTTTCGTAGGTACCCATACCATGGCGAAGGACAAACGCCGGGTTGTGTTCCTCTTGCCCGGGCACGAAACCGCTCAGCATAACGGGCACCCCCAGGGTAGCCGCCTCTATGATAGTGTTGGGTCCTGCCTTCGTGATCAGGCAGTCGCTGGCGGCCATCCAGTCATGCATGTTTTCCATGTAGCCCAGTACACGCACGCCAGGCAGCGTCAGGGTCTCCAGCTGTGTCTGCAGCGTCTGGTTGCGGCCACACACCACCGCCAGCTGTACCGGAGGCAGCAGATGCTGTTGCCTGGCCTCCACGATCCGGGTCACCAGCGCCGTCAGGGTTCCCGTGCCTTCGGCGCCCCCCATCAGCAAAATCAGGGGCAGTTTCCCGCGTAGTCCCAGCGCCTGCTTCGCGCCTGCCTTGTCCCGCGTGTCCGCTTGCAGAAACTCCCGGCGTACAGGCAAACCATATACCCGGATGTTGCCCGTGACCACACCGGCTTGCTGTGCGGCCAGAGCCGCCCGCGGCGTGGACACAAAGCAGCGGGCCTGCTTCCGGTGAAACCAGGAACAGTGAGGGACAATCAGGTCGGACACCAGGGCCACGACCGGAATGTCCAGCTGCAGGGCCTCGGCCACACGGAAGAGCACGGGGCACACCAGGGGGTTGACGGTTATGATGAGATCCGGACGGTACAGGTCAATCAGCTGGTCAAAGTAGGGTCGGCAGTAGTCCCGGAGCACCCGGGCCATAAACTCCTCACTCACCCGTGGACCATACGTGTCGAATATGGCTTTCCAGACACCGGGCCAGCGATTGATGAGCACCGGATAGATGTCAGGGAAGGCACTGAAGGGCCAGGGTGCCATATAACGATAGAAGTCCACGAACGTGACTTGATGTTTGCCGGGTAGCCAGTGGGCAAACTCCTGCTGCAGGGCCAGGGCACTGCTGCGGTGGCCACCGCCTGTGTCCGACATCAGGATCAGAATACGCATGGCATGGCCTTGGCTGTGCGGTGCCAGCCCCCGGGCTGGATCAGTACGCTCCACGCCGGAACAGCATGGCCGGGATGGTCCGCAAGACAATGTGGGCGTCCAGTCCCGGATTCCAGTTCTCCGCATAATAAATGTCCAGGAGCACCATTTCGTCAAAGGTCAGGTCGCTGCGGCCCGATACTTGCCACAGGCCCGATATGCCGGGCATCACGGCCAGGCGCTTCAGGTGCCAGTCTTGGTACTGCTCCACTTCACCGGGCAGGCCGGGCCGCGGCCCGATAAAGCTCATTTCGCCCTTGAGCACATTCACGATTTGGGGAATTTCATCCAGGCTGAAACTGCGCAGGAGACGGCCCACCCGGGTACAGCGTGGATCGTTCTTGATTTTGAAGAAGGCCCCGGTCGCCATGTTCAGGTCCGCCATGTTCTCCTGGATGGCATCGGCATTGTTGATCATGGTGCGGAATTTGAACACCCGGAAGGGACGCTGGTTGCGGCCGATACGTGTTTGGGAATAGATGACCGGCCCGCCGGATTCCAGCCAGATGGCCAGGGCAATGAGGAGTCCTACCAGTCCGGCCGGCACCAGCAGCACCGCGAACAGGATCAGATCTTCCACGCGCTTGAGCCAGTAGTTCCAGCCGGCGATGGAAATGGGCTGTTCACTCAGCAGGGGAACCCCGTTCAGGGTTTCCAGCATGATCTGGTTGCGTGTGACCTGGAACAGGTTGGGGACGACCTGAGTGGGTACGCCAGCCTGCCGGCAGGTCTTGAGCGCCCGCTCCACCGTGAGGTAGTTCTGCCACGACAAACAGATGATGACCTTGTCGGGATGCAGTTCCCGGATCACGGTGGCCAGCCGGGATACGGGGCCCAGCATTTTGAAGCGCCCGATGTCCCCTTGCTCCTCATTCCCGTTTTCCCGGAGAAAGCCAAGCAGCTGCCAGCCCAGATCCGGCATGGCCACGATGTTGCGCATGACCATGAGCCCCAGTTCGCCGGTGCCCACCAGCAGCACCCGTTCCACACCCACACCCTGGCTGTGCAGATAGCGCCGGATGCCATGCAGCCCCAGGCGGAATACACCCAGCAGTATCGTCATGCCGAGAGCTGTATAGAGGAACACCAGGCGGCTGTACAGCAGGGGATTGAAGAAGAGATGGGCAATGATGAGGACCAGAATGCTCAGGGTAGAGGCACTCGCCACCACAAAGACGGCGTGCAGCCAGCTGCTGTTCCGGCCCATGTGGTACACCCCCGCCATCTGAAACACGAAGAACTGGATACCCAACAGGCCGAGCGCGGAGGGCAGGTATACGGCAAAGGACTGGATGTGACTAGGCTCCACGTCCTTGAACCACTCCAGTTGATAACGCACGATATAGGCCAGCAAAAAAGCCAGGAGGGTCAGGGCCGATTCGGTGAGCCACCACAGCACCCGCCAGACACGTACATCAACCGCCTGTACAAATGCAGCGAACCAAGGGGCCGTTTTCGGCGGCGAATTGACAGGGACCGAAGCTGTTGAGGTCACGGGTGGGGAAATGAAGGGAGAACGCCGCACCCACTGCGGAATGCCGTCAGTATAGCACCAAGTCACAAGACCTGTTGGTATGTATTCAGCAATGCACGTCCGGCTGCTTCCTCCGTAAAGCGGGATACGTGTGCCAGGCCACAGCGGCCCAATTGAGAGGCTACACGCGAATCGGTCAGTAACGCATTGAGCTGAGCGCCAAGGGCACTTTCATCGTCCACCGGGAAATACAGGGCGCAGTCCCGGGCGATCTCCCGGAAACTGGGAATGTCGCTGCACAGCACAGGGGTACCGCAGGCCATGGCCTCCAGCAGTGGCATGCCAAAACCTTCATGCCGACTGGGAAACAGGCAAGCCAGGGCCGCCCTGTACAGGGTGCCCATGGCGTCCGGAGGGACATACCCGGGAAAGTGAATCCGGTGGGCCAGACCGGTTGCCTGCGCCACTGCCTGCAATCGTTGATGTTCGCCCTGCCAACCGGCAGCACCTGCCAAAACGAGATGTACGTCCAAGTCTGTAGCCTGCCGTTGCCAAACCGCGAAGGCCCGGAGCAGCCAGCCCAGGTTTTTGCGGGGTTCCAGGGTCCCGACATGGAGCAGAAACCGGGCAGGCAATTGCAGCCGGCTCCGGATGCCGGGGTCAGCATCGCCCCTGTGCGGAGACAGGGCGGCATCCACCGGTACGTGGATCACGTCGATCTTGGCTCCAGGCACGCTGTAATATCGCATCAGGTCGTCAGCAGTGGCCCGGCTGATGGCGACAACACGGTCCGCCTGGCCTGTACTGCGGGCACATAGGGCATTCAGGTAGGTGCGCCGCACACGGGGCACGGCGTCGGGGGTCCGGACAAACGACAGGTCCATAACCGTCACGACGCTCGGACAGGGACAATGCAGGGGGAGCACGTTGACCAGTCCATGGAACAGATGCGGCTTGTCCCTGTGCAGGTTCAGGGGCAGGACGGTCTGTTCCCAACCCACCCGCTGCCAGCTGGTCCGCAGATGCCAGGCTGCAGGCTGCAGGCGGATTCCCGGAATCCCAGGACCGGGTCGCTTGACGTAGGCATGGAATTCCCAGTGCGGTGCCGCCACTTGTCCCAGACCGCGCAGGGTGCGCCGGATATACTGGCTGATCCCGGCCGCCCGGAACGTGGGACTGTCATCCAGCAAAGCAGCGTTGAGGGCAATACGCAACGAGGGAGCGCTCACGTCACGCCGGTCGCATCTGGTGGTACACATCCACGATCCGGGCGGCCACAGTTCCCATGTCGAAGCAGGTCCGCACCCTCTGCAGTGCGGCCTGTCCCAGCTCCCGTTGCAGCGAGTCCGAATCATGCAGGCGTTGCAGGTGGTGGACCAGGGCCCGCGGATCTGCCTCGGGATACACCAGGCCGGCGTCCCCCACGACCTGCTGACAGGCCCCGCTGTCACTGACCACCGCCGGCACGCCGCAGGCCATGGCTTCAATCAGGACCCGGCCAAACTGCTCTTTCCAGTTGGGCCGGGTACGGCTGGGCAACACCAGTACGTGCAGCTGCCGGTAGAAGTCCGGCATGGACTGGCTGGACTGGCGCCCCCACCACTGGAGCGAATTCGTTATGTCCAGTTCCTCCGCCAAACGGCGCAGACTGTTTTCTGCCTGGCCCCCGCCCGCAATATGCAGGCGCCAATCACCGGTCAATGCGGCACAGGCCCGGAAAAGAATATCCAACCCTTTCTCCGGCAGCAGGCCTCCTGCATACCCGATGGAGAATGGAGTTCTGGCAGGGGCTGCTGCACTGGGTGTGAACAGTCCTGTATCTACGCCCATGAGCGGAGTGACGGTCAGGGCCCCCCGGTACCCCTTGGCCCGTACCACGGCCTCCGCTTCCGATGTACAGGCCAGGGCGTGATGCGCGGTCCGGTAGGCGTATTGCTCAAACCAGCGGAAGGGTGGTGGATACCGGCGCTCCAGATTCTGCCAAGTCACCCATATGGCTGGAACCCCGTACCGCCGGGCCCAGTGCAGACCCTGAAAGGTAGCCAGATTGTAGGGTTCTTCGTCCATGTGAATCAGATCCGGCTGCAGGGCACGCAGGCGTTGTCCCAGCTGCGGATAATGGTGGAGGTGATAGTGCCCGTTCCAGCGTATGGGCATCGCATGCAGCGCAAAATCTGTGGCGGGCAGGCGTTCCAGTCGGTGCTGGCCCCGCGAGTCCTGCCAGCTGGGCGGACACAGGACCGTAAGTTCTACCCCCCGGCGTCCAATTTCGACCGCAAGGTGCTGATAGCTGGCTACCACCAGCCCCTTGCTGACCATCACCACGCGCATAGGTCACGCGACAGGCCGGACGCCCTCATGTCTGCGCGTCCACGGGTACACGTTCGTCCAAATGTCCCAGAGCTATCAGGCGCTGCCAGAAGGCTGGTGGAATGGACACGGCCAGATTAGCTACGTTGGCTGCGACCTGGGCCGTCTCTTCCGTACCAATCACGGCACAGGCGACGCCGGGATGCATCAGCGCAAACTGCAAGGAGGCTGCCTGGAGCGGGACGGCGAACTCGGCACACACCTCCTCAATGGCTACAACCCGGGCCCGGATGTCGTCCGGAGCGGGTCGATAGGTGTAGGTGGCCTGGGGTACGTTGCCCATGGCCAGAATGCCACTGTTATAGACGCCGCCCAGGATGACCCCAATGCCTTCCCGCTGGCACCGGTCGATGAAATCCAGCCCGTCCTGGTGCAGCAGGGAATAGCGGCCCGCCAGGAGAAAGCAGTCATACCGCCCATGCTTCATCAGCTCCTGGCCCAGCTCCCAGCGATTCATGCCGATGCCGATACCCTTGATCACCCCTTGGGCGCGCAGGCGGTCCAGCGCGGCATAGGCCTCGGTAGAGGCGATATCCACGTGATCATCCGGATCGTGAATGTGCAATATATCCACTGCATCCAATTGCAGGCGTTCCAGGCTTTCCTCCACGCTGCGCTGAATGCCGGCTGCCGAGAAATCGAAGTGTACACCCACGCCATCGGGGGTAACCAGACGTCCTACCTTGGTGGCCAGGGTAAAACTGTCACGGGGCATGTCCTGCAGGGCATGTCCGAGATAGGTTTCGGAACGCCCTGCACCATACAGGGGTGCCGTATCGAAAAATCGGATGCCCTGATCATAGGCATGTTGAATGACAGGGACCGCCTGTGTAGCCGTAGACAGCCGGCCCACCGGTGCACCGCCAAAACTCAGGACCGGCACCTGCAGATCCAGGGAACCCAGTTGTCGCAAGGGAATCGTCATGAGTGAAGGTATCAGCCTTTTTGCTGCCTGGGGAACTTTCCTCTATTGTGGCAGAATGCGCCCACGGCCACCAAGAAGACATGAGCAAATTGCTTGGCCTCGGGAGGTGCACCACACAGCAACCATGCGTACAAGGATGGATTTCCCGTCCCTGCGGTGGGCAGCGGTGCCGTCCCGGATACAGCCATTCCGGTGTACCTGCAACGTCAGCCTGTCCCAACTCCCCTGCTACCCGGTTCCCAGCCTCTTTCACTCCTGCCACGGCATCGCACCAAGGAGCCCGATCATGGTCATAGAGCATCCATCGCGTATCAACATGACAGGACTCCAGAAAGGTATGGCTACCGCCGGCCTTGACGTATTGGTCACCGCATCCCTGGAGAATTTCTACTATGTCACCGATGTCTGGCTTCTGTCCCAGAGCATCATCCCGGCCAGACTCTGCTTTGCCGTGCTCGTACAGAACCAGCCGCCGGGTATCGTGGCCTGTTACAGCGAGGAGAAGCAACTCCGGGCCGAATCCTGGATCCAGGACATTCGCACCTACCGGGAACATCACGAATCGCCCCTGTACATACTGGCGCAGTACCTGCAGGAACGGGGACTCGGTGCTGCCTGCATTGGGCTTGAACAACGTTTTCTGGCCGCGGGCTACGTATCCGAACTGGCAGCCACACTGCCGGCCGCCAGGCTGGCTGATGCGGATCCGATCCTGGATGCTGCCCGAGCCATCAAAACCCCGTCAGAACAAGCCTTGCTCCATCACGCCGGTCGGGTGACGGAAGAGGCCATCCTGACCACATTCCAGGCCGCGCAGCCTGGTGATACCGAAAAGGAGATGGCCGATGATCTGGCCACACGGGTTCTGCGGGCAGGTGCCACTTCATTCTGGCTCACCTTGGCCACAGGCTCCAACACCGCTGTCAATCATCCACCACCCTCTGCCAAACCCCTGACCCCGGGTGAGATTCTGCGTGTCGATGTGGGTGGTCTCTTTACCGGGTACCAGTCGGATGTCGCCCGTACCGCAGCCATCGGCCACGCCAGTCCGGAACAGCAGTCTGTGTACAGGCGCCTTTGGGAAGCGGAAAGGGAAACCATTGCCACGATCCAGCCCGGTATCCGTGCCTGTGACATCTATACTGCGGGACAGCGGGCCCTGGAACACAGGGGTTTGGCTATCACCAGCCAGGCCATAGGGCATAGCCTGGGTATTGGGATGCACGAGTTTCCGTTGCTGCACGGGCGCGCCGAAACGGAACTTGCACCGGGCATGGTGCTGAGCATTGAACCTGCCGTCAAGGATGCGCAGGGATTTCTGTATCATCTTGAAGATCTGGTTCTGGTAACCGCAAGCGGGCACCGGATACTTACTACCCTGATGGATACGGAAGCCCTTTTCGTCATCGACACCAATTAGACTATGATCGCCTTCAGGATGTGTGAATGTCCTTGGGTGGATGAATACCAGCAACAGGCATGTAGCATGCCGTGCGGGATCTACTAATTGGTCCCTGTGCGTTATAGGCAGCCTGTGCAATTGATGGCAGAGGTAGACAATGGCTTGGATCGAACAGGTTGCCTATGAAGACTCCCGGGGACTGTTGCGACAGATCTTTGATGCAGCGATTGCACGTGCCGGACGCATCTGGAAGATCGTGCAGATTATGAGTCTGCGCCCCAAAACCCTGCAGGCATCCATGCAGCTGTACATTGAGCTCATGCAGGCCCCGTCGGATCTGACACGCGTCCAGCGTGAAATGCTGGCTACTGTAGTGTCCGCGGAATTGTACTGTCCGTACTGAACCCAGGCCCATGCCCACGATCTCCGTGCCGAGATCGAAGAAACCCAAGCCTGGCAATCCGAAGACGCAGATGCCTTTCTGCACAGTATCGCCCATGACTGGCGCACCGCCGACCTCACGGCTGAGGATCGGGCCCTGTGCCAGTTCGCCGCCAAATTGACACATACACAGGAGACTATGACAGCTGCGGATCTGGAGGATCTGCGACAGGCCGGATTCACTGAAACGGCGGTCTTTGATACCATACAGATCGTTTCCTATTTCAACTACATCACCCGAGTCGCCGACGCCTCGGGGCTGGAGCCGGAAGAGTTCATCAAAACAAGGTGGGGCGCTGAGGTCAAACCTAGATGAACGCCTTGCAGCTTGAGTCTTGGCCTATACAGCAACTCTTGACCATAAAACTACTATCTGAGGTCGGGACAAGGATATACATACTTGCAGTGTATGGTCTTGTAAGTTGGCTTGCCAGAAAACTATCTCTGCGCGTCCGCTAATTTTCCCACCATGTAGCCATCTGGCTGTGATCTATACTGAATTTTCACGCAAGCGAGATCTTCTTATGAGCGCCATTCTTTTGCATCAACGCATCCAGCATATGGACGAGGCCATGGTAGCGCGGCTCCAGGCAGCTGCACAACCCCTCGATCTCATCGTTTCTACCGATCCCGACACGATCAAGGCTCATCTCGAGAAGTTTGAAATCATTGCGGGACATCCATCTGCTGATGTCCTTTTCGGAGCAGAAAACTGCCGGTGGGTACAGCTCTTTTCGGCGGGTGCGGATGCCCTGTTGATGCGTTACCCCGAGACCCGTGACATGGACTTTCAGCTCACGAATGTCTCGGGTATCCATGCCATTTCCATTACGGAGCACATCTTCGCTCTGATTCTGTCACTGGCACGCAATGTGCATGTCTCTGTCCGGGCCCAGCAGGATCACGATTGGCGCAAGCATGATCAGACCGATGTACAGGAAATTGCCGGTGCCACCATGTGTCTGGTGGGAGTGGGCAGTATTGGCAGCCGTGTGGCGCGTGCAGCCCAAGCGCTTGACATGCACGTTATCGCGGTCCGGCGCCACTATGGCTTTGAAGGTCCCCAAGGCGTGGAAGCCATTTACGGTCCACATCAGATGAACGAAGCGTTTGCCCAGGCTGACTGGGTGGTGGCCTGTGCACCCCATACCCCTGAAACACATGCAATGATTGGTCGTGAACAGTTCCAGGCCATGAAGGAAAGTGCCTATTTCATCAACATTGGCCGGGGTAAGGTAGTGGATGAGCCTGCACTGATTGAGGCTTTGACCAGTCGGCAGATACGTGGCGCAGGATTGGATGTTACTTATGAAGAACCCAACCCGGCAGATTCACCTCTCTGGGATATGGAAAACGTGATCATCACCTCACACTATTCGGGGCAGGCCCAGAATTATGGTTTGCGAGCGACCGAGATCTTCCTGGACAACCTCAAACGCTACAACGAGGGCCGTCCTCTCCGCAACCAGGTAGACAAGCAACTGGGATACTGAATTCCAGGGGCCTACATAATCTAACCGATCGACCGCATGCTGCCTTGCCCAAAAGTAAAACAGGACATCGGCAACAGCAAGGCTGACGGTTAGGGACAAGGATCTTGCACGGGTTGAATTCTTGGCACGTTTCCCGGCTGACGCGTCAACCAAAGCCTGGTCCTACAAGTGCGCTGGCAAGACAAACTCCGCTACGCACACGGCGACAGTCCTGACGTCCGTTGCTGTGTGCATCCCACCATGTCCGATGCCTGCCACCCGTAGTTCAGCCCACTCCGTCAGGCACGGTTCTCAACTGAGGCCATCGCTTGGCACATGGCCTAACATGTCATGTAGGATCCAGTACATGGTTGGCCTACACTTGACGTATGCGGTCCTGACCGGTGCGTGAAACCTGGTTGCCCGGTCTCTGTCCGCACATGTCAGGACAAATCCCAACACACCTGACTGGACACTCACGGACCGAGACGTATCAATCTGTATCCCGGATGCACCAGCGAACATTGCACGGACCGTCATGCGCATCCAGCCCCAGCCATGGCTGGGCGGGCCGTTGCGCAAGTCGTACCGCGTAGATAAAGCCCGAGCAGGCAACCGTCGCCAAGCCTGCCTGCTGGGGTTCTGCCCTTACGCACGGGCAGGACCACATGTAGCCTCTCGGTTCTCGGATATGTAGGCTCCGAACAATCAAGCAGTTGAGAAAATATATGACAGAAACGGCATACCATCAACAGGTATTGCCAGTTTGTCCACAGTCCCTATGGAGCCAGCAGATACTGGCCGGCATCCGGTGCGGACTGGATGTGTACATACCGCGTCAGGGTATCGAGCGAACGGTGCCCCAGGATGGCCTGCACTACACCCACTGGGGCCTGCCGGTCCAGGGCATGGGAGGCCAGACAGTGCCGCAGCCAATGGCAGCTGACGCGGGCATGGTTGGGAATGCCCGCATGCCGGGCGGCCGTTTTGAGAATGCGGTTGGCCTCGGCCACGGTGAGGGCTTTGCCCGTACGCGTATGGAAGAGTAAACCGGTGTTCCCACCGAGCGCGCGGATGGCCTCGCACAAGGGTTCCGGCAAGGCCACATGGCGCACACGCTGCCCTTTGTCCACGATCGTGACGATCGTGGGCCGTGCCGCCTCGTGCAAGTCGGCGATATCCTCATAGGTCACGGCCAGGGCTTCGGAGATCCGGGCCCCGGTCAGATAGAGGTAGAGCAACAGGGTACGGTTGCGGGGCGAAGTGGCTGCCTGGATGAGCTGGGCCACTTGGGTGGGGGTCAGAATGCGGGTGGTATGGCGCTGGGGATCGGTTTCTTTGAGCACCACTACACCGACGTTCCAGGGCAGATAGCCGGTGCGGGCGGCATAGGCGAGCAGGGACTTGATCACACTGAGCCGCAGGTTGCGGGTACCGGGAGCCAGGTGCGCCAGGGAGGCGATCCAGCCCTGCACGTCCACGACCGTGACCTCCTGCAGGGTGCGTCCGTGCCAGGTCATCCAGGTGTGGACGCAGTGGCGGTACAGGCGGACGGTGCCCGGGGCCTTGCCCTGCAGCCAGATCTGGATCAGCTCCGCATCGGTCTGCGCACCCGACAGATTGGGGAGCGAGGGTGAGGTCATGGTAACGTAAAATCAGTATGATACTCTGATATTATCTATAGTAATCACGCCAACAACAGAAGGCAAATCTCTACCGGCTTGCCATCCGCATCCAATTGGGACGTGAACGTCTTGAAACACCTGTTGGTTTTGCCTGTATCCAAGCTGTTCTCTGCCCGGGCGACAGTTGTAGCAGGGGTATGGCGGGCCCGTCCGTACCAGCTGCGTGTATATAGGCAGACGCATAGCCATGCCGGTTAGCCTCCGCATACCCTAATCCTCCTTGCATTGATCAGTGTTAAGTACAAAGAAACGTATTACTGTCCTTTGTTGTGCTTTTTCCCTTGCGCTGGTGACAATATGGATGTTTATCACGCCACAACCAGCCATGGCCGCTTCCAGTATCCTGGTGGTCTCGAAATTCCCCGACGAGCCGGTGGGCTGCTCCAGTCGCCGACAGGTGGAAATCAAGTACCGGGTGCAGGGACAGAAGTTCCAGACAACCGTATTCAGCGGATTCAATGGCAATGACGCCTGGCCGCCATTCGTTAGGTTAACCACAGCGCAGCACGGCATCCAGCCTGACACGGAATACATCGTTAGGGCCAACAAGCGGTGCAATAAAAACTTGATTTCCCACGGCAAGAGGCAGGACAGGCCACCATCACCTTCACACGGAGCGGCCTGGCGAACGAGCCGGGGTGCCACGTCCATGACACCCTATTCGTGAAGTACCGTATACCAGGGCAGGGTAACTGGACTGATACGGAAAGCGTTCTCGACTCTGGGGAAGATTCCAAGAGCTTCAATATTGTGCTTGCAGCCAACACCTACATCATGCGCTTCTACTGCAAGGATATATCAAGTTCGGGCAAGTTCTACATGGGCAGGGAAAAGGTTACCGTGACCTAGGTCTGTTGACAAACAATAGCGGTGAAAAGAAACAATTTGTTTCGCCATATACGCATGCCCAGCTTCTGTCGGCGGATACAAACATGGCCGCCGACAGGAGCGGCTGCATGGCGCGTCAGTCACATGTCATCTGACCATCCAGGGCAACGTCCGGGGCCCCGTAGCGTTACGGTATACCAGCGTTGTCCGCGTGGGGTGCCAAGAGGTGTCTGGGTTACCCTCTTGGATAAGCGGCACCGGGATGTCATCCGGGTGGCCGACACTTTACTCCAGGTCCACCCGCATGACACCGGAGCTTTCCGGACAACGAGACAGATGAAGCCTGGTTCATAGCCGTACGCTGGCCCGTCGGCCACCGTTGCACACACTGTGACAGTCCCGACGTCCAGCGTTGTGTGCATCCCACCATATCCTATAACTGGCCTGCCCAAAGCAGTTCAGTGCCAAGACCAACTCGGCCATGCATGGCACCGAACTGGGCTGCCGGATTTGGGTTATCGCCCTGTTTCTGCTCAGCAGCCATCCCAAGGGATTCCCATCCATCCGGCTGGCCCGCACCCAGAGCAGTGCCTTGTCCGTGGGTTTGGTACGCTGAAACTGGGCTCCTGCACACCCCTTCTGCAGTTTGCGGATGGAGTGCTACAATCAAAACATGTTCCCAGTCTGACATCCGTGCATCTCACGTGTAAGGAGAGGCTAATGAAAACTTGTCTTCGATGGCAGGCGTTGTGGCCAGTCATCACGATTCTGATTTTGGCCCTGGCGGTTGCCGCCTGCGGTGGAGCCTCTGACGCTCCCGCTACGGAACCCATGGCCACGGAACCGGAAGCCGACCGTCCGGAACTGCCGGCATCCCAATACAACCAGTCCCCCATCTTGGATGAGCGTGTGATTGCCGGCGATCTGCCGCCGGTGGATGAGCGTCTTCCTCTCAATCCCCTGGTTATCACCCCGCGGGAAGATGCCGGCGAACAGCTTGGCAAGTATGGCGGGACCCTGGCTGTCATGGGCATCGATCCCAATTCCGACGCCTTTGGTGCCGATTGGGGTGCCGGTGGCGGCCTGATTGAGGAAAGCGTAGCTACTTTCGACCTGGCCGATCGTGTATTTACGCCCAACATCGCTGAATCCTGGTCAACCAATGAGGAACTGACCGAGCTCACCATCAACCTGCGTGAGGGAGTCCGCTGGTCGGACGGTACGCTGTTGACCACGGAAGACGTAGCGTTCTGGTGGCATGACATCATGAGCAACGAGACGCTGACCCCGTCCATTCCGGCCTATTACGCGCCCAATGACACCCCCCTGACCCTCAACGTTATCGATGACTATACGTTTACGCTGCAATATGCGGATCGTTATGTGGCCATCGCGGATCGTCTCTCCAGTCTGCAACCTTGGGCTCCCAAGCATTATTTGGCCGACTGGCACGTCGATTACAACGAAGAAGCGCAGGCCAAGGCCGTTGACGAGGGCTTTGCCGAATGGTTTGAAGCCTTTCTGTCCCATTTCACCAACCGCGCCTATATCGTTTATGGCGGGGAACGACCGTTCCTGGGGCCGTACATCGTAGGTCCGTCGGATTCCGCCGGTACCCGCCTGTCGGAGCGCAATCCCTACTACTGGAAGGTGGATTCCGCAGGCAACCAGCTTCCCTACATCGACTACTACGAACGTATCCTGGTAGGCAGTCGGGAAATCATGGAAGCCAAGGCCATCACGGGCGACTACAATTTCGGTGGTGCCTGGGCTGATCTGGCCAACTATCCCCTCCTGGTGGAAAACTCGGAAAGCGCAGGCTACACCGTGCGGCTTTATCCCGGTCAGAACTGGGGTGGCAGCGTGAGCTGGGCCTGGAACTACACCCACAAGGATCCCTATCTGCGCGAAGTCTTCAACGACATCCGCTGGCGTCATGCCATGGCCATCGCGCTGGATCGCGAGGCGTACAACCAGGTCTTCAACCTGGGCCTGACCGAACCCCGGCAGGCTGTTCCCCCGCCAGACTGGAGTTTCCGTGAAGAGGACATGGGGTACAGTCACATTGAGTACGACGTGGATCGCGCCAACGCCCTGCTGGACGAACTGGGCCTGGCCTGGGACGCCAACGGCGAATGGCGTCTGCGTGGCGACAACGGAGAACAGTTCGTGCTTTTTACCGAGATCGGTGGCGAAGGCCACCGGGCAGGGGAATGGGACTTTATTATCGACATGTGGCGTGATGTAGGCATTGAGGTCAATTACAAGAAGGTGGACCACGCCTTGTACGCCCAGCACCTGCTGGCCAACGATCTGGATATTGGTACCTGGGGTGCCGGTGGTCCCTCCGAGGCTGTGAGTCACGCGGTATTCCCGATTCGCCTGGTACCCCCCTGGCACTGGCGAACCTGCTGCGCACTGGCCGGTATCGCCTGGTACGACTGGTGGGAGTCAGGCGGAGAAAAGGGTGAAGAGCCCCCGGCCATCATTCAGGAACTGTATGGTGTACTGGATGAATGGCAGAATGAACCCCTGGGCACCGAACACTACAAGGAACTGGGCCGCCGCATGGTGGAAATCAACGAAGAAAATATCTGGTGGAACGTCATGACCAGTTCTTCGCCCGGCATCAGCCATGCGATTGCGGCATCCGCCGTGGACAACAGTGTCAAGAACCTGCGGGATCCCGCCGTAGACAAGGGCTGGTGGCTGATCGAGCTGCTGTACATTGACGAATAGATCCCGACCGGAATATGGTCTTGACGCCCCGCCTGACCCTTGGGGCGGGGCGTCGAGCAGTTGCCGCAACGTTCTCTGTCCGGATTGGCCTGTTGGTCCAGCTGTCTTGTCCGTCGTCTGGTGACATGCCCCATGTCCAGTTCACAGCCCCTGCTGGAAGTCCGGGATCTGAAGACTCATTTCTTTGTACGCCAGGGCATCGTGCGTGCCGTAGACGGGATATCCTTTGCCCTGTTCCAGGGCAAGACCTTGGCCGTAGTGGGGGAAAGTGGCTGCGGCAAGAGCATTACCGCCCAATCCATTTTGCGTATCCTGCCCAAGGCAGGACGCATCATGACCGGAGAAATCAATCTCGCGCAGGTCTCCCTCAATGGTACGGGCACTGAGGTCGTGGATCTGGCACAGCTGAATCCGCGCGGACGCGAGATACGCCACATCCGTGGCGGTGAGATCGGCATGATCTTCCAGGAACCCATGTCCACGTTCAGCCCGGTGTATACCATTGGTCACCAGATTGAGGAAGCAGCCCGGCTGCATCGTGCAACGGAGGCGGCCGCCACCCAGGAACTGGTGCTGGACATGCTGGCCCACGTGGGCTTCGCCCACCCGGATCGCACCTACCTGCAGTATCCCCACGAGTTGAGCGGCGGGATGCGCCAGCGGGCCATGATTGCCATGGCCCTGATAGGGCAACCCCGCTTGCTGATCGCGGATGAACCCACAACCGCCCTGGACGTGACCACGGAAGCCCAGATCCTGCGCCTGATGCGGGACTTGCAGGAAGAATTTCACATGTCCATCCTGTTCATTACACACGATCTGGGGGTAGTGGCCCGGATGGCCGATGAAGTGGCGGTCATGTATCTGGGGGAGATCGTGGAACATGGTGACGTGGACACCATTTTTCACAATCCCCGCCATCCCTACCTGCGGGCATTGCTGGATTCCGTGCCGCGCCTGGACCCTACGGCCGGCACAAGCCTCACACCCATTGAAGGCATGGTACCGGATCCTTTCCACCGACCTCCGGGCTGTGCCTTCCATCCCCGGTGTCCCGAATTCATGCCGGACATCTGTGATGTACACAAACCGGTACAAATCACCTTGCATGACGACGATGCGGCATCCCGCCAGTCTACACACGTCACCTGTCACCTGTATGCCTGAAGGCTCATGTCCGGTGCGATAAGCGACGACCTTATCCTGCAAGTGCGCAACCTCCGCATGCACTTTCCCATTCAGAAGGGATTTCTGCGCCGCACGGAAGGTTGGATCAAGGCTGTGGACGGTGTCGATTTGGCTCTCACCCGTGGCGAGACACTGGGCCTGGTCGGCGAGTCCGGATGCGGCAAGACCACTACCGGCCGCTGCATCCTGGGCGGATATGAAATTACGGAGGGCGAAATTCTCTTCAACGATCCGGAACTGGGCTGGGTTGACGTGGCCCAGCTGGAGAGAGCACAGATGGCGACCTTCCGCCGCAACGCCCAGATCATCCTGCAGGATCCCTTTGGCTCCCTGAACCCCCGCATGACGATTCTGGATATCGTGGGCGAACCACTGACCATCAACGGCATCACCGGTCGTGAGCGCCAGGAGCGCGTGGCCGAGCTCCTGCAGCTGGTAGGGTTGCAGGCAGCCTACATGTCCCGCTACCCGCATGCCTTTTCCGGGGGCCAACGACAACGGATTGGGATTGCCCGGGCCCTGGCCCTCAATCCCAAACTGGTCGTGTGCGACGAACCGGTATCTGCGCTGGATGTATCGATTCAGGCACAGATCCTGAATCTGCTGGAGGAGCTGCAGGACCAGTTTGGACTGTCCTATCTGTTCGTAGCGCACCAGCTCAATGTAGTGTCACACATCTGTGACACCGTGGCCGTGATGTATGTAGGCAAAGTGGTGGAAACGGCTCCCACCCGGGAGCTCTTCCTGCACCCCCTCCATCCCTACACGGAAGCCCTGCTGTCCTCAGTGCCGCGACCGGATCCACGCCGGCAAACCGTGGAAATTATTTTGGAAGGCGAAGTGGCGGATCCAGCTCGGCCGCCAGCCGGTTGCCTGTTTCATCCCCGCTGTCCCTATGCCGAGGACCAGTGCCGGACCGAAGAACCGGAACTGCGGGTGCTGGCCGAGGGACATGCGGTGCGTTGCCATCTGGCCGGGGAACTCAGCCTGCAGGGCGTACAGGAAATGGCATGAAAGCTACGGGATCCCCCTATGTCGGCATGTTGCAGAAGGCAGGCGCAGTGATGGCCTGGCTCGGGTTTTCCACCCTGACCCTGGTGATCCTGATCCAGGTCTTTGAAATATCACGCATACTGGGCCACCTGCTCATCCCCGCGAATTTTGCCCAGGAAGTGGCATCTCGCTGGCGGCCGGTTGTGGTTTCCAATACCGTTTTGCTCGGGGGAGCGGTGGCATGGCTCTGGAGTGTGGTGTATACGCTGAACCGGTTTCTGGGCACAGCGGCTTCCGGACCACATGCGCTGCGCAAGGCAGCCGGGCCGCTACTGGCAGCCGGGCTCGTCATTGTCGGTCTTTACGGTGCCGAGCACTGGCTAACGGTTGTTGTGAATTAGGCACTGACGGGGCATCCACATGCTTGACTACATTCTCAAGCGCATACTGCTCTTCATTCCCATGCTGCTCATCATCAGCATCCTGGTGTTTGTACTGATTCAGCTGCCCCCGGGCGACTACCTCACCAGTCAGCTGATGCTCATGGCTGAAAGCGGGGAGGAAATCGATCAGGCGCTGATTGACGGTTTGACCCGTCAATACGGGCTGGATCGTCCCATGTATGAGCAATACCTGCTCTGGATCGGCAATATCGTCCTGCGCGGCGATTTCGGGCGGTCCTTCGATTGGGGCCAGCCCGTGGCCACGATCATATGGGAACGCCTGATGTGGACCGTAATTCTCTCGCTGGGCAGCCTGGTGTTCATCTGGCTCGTAGCGTTTCCCATCGGGGTCTATTCCGCTACACACCAGTATTCGCTTTTCGATTACGTGGTGACCTTCTTCGGCTTTCTGGGCAAGGCCACACCCAATTTCCTGCTGGCCCTGATTCTCATGTGGATAGGCTGGTCCTGGTTTGGCGTTTCCATGGGCGGGCTGTTTTCCCCGGACTATGCCCGGGCTCCCTGGAGCTGGGCCAAGTTCGTGGACCTGCTGAAACATCTGTGGGTGCCCCTGGTGGTCTTGGGTACCGCCGGCACCGCCGGCCTGATCCGCATTCTGCGCTCCAACCTGCTGGATGAACTGGAAAAGCCTTATGTCCAGGCAGCGCGTGCCAAGGGCGTCTCCGAGTTCAAGCTGATATGGAAATATCCGGTGCGGATTGCCATCAATCCCTTCATTTCCGGTATCGGCGGCGTCCTGCCCGAACTGATCTCCGGAGCGGCCATCGTGTCCATCGTGTTGAGCTTGCCCACTACCGGGCCCGTCATGCTCAACGCCCTGCTGAGCCAAGACATGTATCTGGCCGGCAGCTTCCTCATGATGCTGTCCCTGCTGTCCCTTATCGGCACACTCATCTCTGACATTCTCCTGGCCTTGCTGGATCCCAGGATCCGGCAAACTGCCTGATTCCCGCCTGCTGTTCTGCCCGGCCACATGTCCGCCTCTGCTTCGCCCGCCCCTACCGGTCTGGGGGCCCTCCCACCCGCCGATACCGACAGCCGCATTGAGACTGCATCCCAGTGGCAATTGATGCGCTGGCGTTTTCTCCGCCATCGTGCCGCTGTGGTCAGCATGGTTGTCATCGCGCTCTTTTATTTGACGGCTGTATTTGTGGAAGTCGTGGCACCCTACGATCCCAGCCAACCCAACGTCCTCTACCAGCTGGCGCCGCCCCAGCGGCTGCGCTTCGTCCATGAAGGACAATTCCAGTGGCGTCCCTTCATCTACGACTATATCCCGGGCCGTGATCCCAAAACCCTGCGCATGGTGTTTGAAGAAGACCGTTCCCAAAAGCAGGAACTGCAATTCTGGGTCCAGGGCGATGTCTACCGGTTCTGGGGCCTGTGGCGGACCAACTGGCATCTCTTCGGCGTAGAGGACGAGAACGTGCGCATATTCCTCCTGGGTGCAGACGAACTGGGACGCGATGTGCTGTCCCGTCTCGTATACGGCATGCGCATCTCCCTGTCCATCGGCTTCATCGGCGTAATCCTGAGCCTGGTCCTGGGGATAGTGTTGGGTGGTATTTCCGGGTACTTCGGCGGTACGGTGGATCTGGGTATTCAGCGCATGATTGAACTGTTGCAGTCCCTGCCCCAAATACCGCTGTGGCTCACGCTTTCGGCCGCCCTGCCGCGCGAATGGTCAGCCCTGCAGATCTATTTCGGCATTACCCTGGTCATCTCGGTAGTCGCCTGGACGGAAATCGCCCGTGTGGTACGAGGCCGCTTTCTCGCACTCCGGGAGGAAGAATTCGTACTGGCGGCCCGTTTCCTGGGCGCCAGTGAAAGACGGATTATTTTCCGTCATCTGGTCCCTGCCATGACCAGCCACCTGATTGCTGTCCTGACCCTGCGCATCCCCGAAATGATCTTGGCCGAGACTGCCCTGAGTTTCATCGGTCTGGGTCTGCAGGCCCCGGTTATCAGCTGGGGCGTACTCCTGGCCGATGTCCAGAACATTCGGACTGTCGCCAGCGCACCCTGGTTGTTCAGCACCGGTGTATGCATTATTGTGGTGGTGCTGTGCTTCAACTTCATGGGTGACGGTTTGCGTGATGCGGCAGACCCCTACGCACACTAGCCGGTCAACATCAGCTGCGGCCTTGAGACTTTATCGGTAAAGCGGAGGTGCAGATTCAAAGGTAGGCGGAAATATCTTCCGGTTGATCCAGTTGAGTATTAGCCATTGCACCTGCTCGCGCCACAATAGGGTTGCTTGCACCGAAAACAGCTCCCGCAGTCAGCTCCTTGGACTAAAGAGGCATGATCGACGAAGCATTGCCATTGGAACAGGCAGTGAGTGCGCAAGAGACTGGTATCCAAAATCATTATATTTCTTGCTTTGGGACCTTATTCAGGCTTCGTCCAATCCAGTTTGACCTTGAGTTGCCGTAACATTCCATAATGTATTGACATAGCCAATGCCAAACTGCTGGCAGAGATTGGGCAAGGGGTACCCTCTTCTTCACATTTTCATCAAAGACTTCGTTTGTTACAAGGGTGGCATCATGTACCTTTGACCATGCTGCGAGCCATCCATCTGCAACCTTGCCAAATTCCTGCTTGGCTCCTCTCAAGAAGTGCTGGTTGGTCTGAACCCAATTGATCATTTCTCCATATACATCGGCAATCGCTTGTGTCTCAGTAGATGCGACAGAATCACCTGCAGATTTTGTAACCCATTGCACCAATGCAAGAGGAAATTTTATTTCGTCATGTACTCGATCCACCAGAATTAATTGATTAGAACTGAAGTAGTGCTCCAAACATAGCCAAAAACCAGGACATAAATCGGGAGCGTAATAATTACGGTGAGCTGCTATCAGTACGTTGGCATCCAGCACAAATTGCGTTGCTTGGGGGTACGTCACAATCGGATATCCAGTTTGTCGGCCAATTTGTCGAAGGTTTCACCGTGCAGTCCGGTGAGTGCATAGGCTTCACGATACGGGAGGCGCTCTTCATATACTGCCCTCACTACTGCAGCCGCGAACTGCCAACCAATACGCGATTTCCGGGTATTCCAAAAATCACCTCCGGATTGCTTCTTTTGGTTGTCCTCTACAATTTGGCTGGTGTATTCCCGGTAAAACGACAGAAATGTGTGCTGGTCAATGAGATCGAGTTCCTGGGCGCGACGGGCCACAACCAGGGAACTGACCCTGAAATGCTGCGCTGTCTTCTGATAGGGATCCTGATCCGATCCGATACCACGCCAAAACGGCAAGAACGCATTCTGGGGCACCAGAAACTCGGTGGCTGCCCTGTTACAGAACCGTTCAATCACATCTTCAATCACATTATCGTTGGGTTCAGACTGCAGCCCATCCCAACAGGAAACGCCACTCTCTGCTACGAGCAGATGGGTGAATTCGTGGATCAGGGTGAAGATCTGTGCCGCCTTGAAATCAGCCCCATTGACAAAGATCAGCGGGGCATAGGCGTCGGCCAAGGCAAATCCCTGGAATTCATTCGGGTCCAGTTTGCGATGCGTGTTATTCCCCACAATGCCATTAATCACTACCAGCACACCTGCAACCTCTATCTGGTCGCGTAGATATGCAAGTGCCCGACTCCATGTTGTTGCCTCATGGGCCCAATTCTCATGCAGGCAGAGGACCTCACGTATCTTGGCCGCTACTGCTTGGGGCGTTGAATCCAGTTGGCAGGATCCCACAAATGCCAAGGGACTGGCACCCTTGCCCTGTAAGTCCTCCTGCATCCACCCTTGGCGTGCCTGCATCAGAAATACAGTTTCAAGCAATTCCGGACTGGGTTGCTTGGGAGACTGACCACTTCGCACACGGAAATCGGCAATGGGAAGTCCAATCTCGGGAGGGACTGACAAAAACAGGAAACCCAAAGGAGTATGTGTACGAGCCGCCAGCCTGCGTATCTGGGCAAAGCTGATTTGTCCAGATTGTTCCCATCCTACTATATGTTCTGGCTTAATTCGGAGTTTTTTGGCCAAGTCTTCCTGGCTGAGAGCGGCTCTTTCCCGTGCCCATCGGAGCACGTCCGGCTGCAAGGTTATCTTTTGTCGAGTGGACACAGTGCACCTGGTTCACCGATTGGTCACATACGAATAGCACAAATATTGTATTTTGTTGTCTGTACAACTCAAAACAGATTCTGCAGACATCGCGCAGAAGGTAACCGCAAGAGCAGAAACTGCCAAGTAACTGGAGGGTTGCCTGGTGCTGTTTCACACCCTGCAGACGGTTGCCCGCCTGTCTCCTCACATAATACCAAGTGGGCACAGGAGAACTGGACACGCAGGAAAAGGGCCAAGCTGATTTAGAATAGCAAGATTGCCGGAATTCCTGCTGGACATATCGGTCATGAGACTGCAATGAGCCCTGAGCCCTCCAACTTGGGATCATGGGGTGGAGCCTGGCATGGTCGGAGGCCATGGATTCTGCATGCACCTGGAGGGAGTTCTCTCTGTCTTCTCTGGATAAATCCCGCTTTGACTGACTGCTTATGACTGTGCTGGTGCTAGCCCTGGATATCGGTTCCTCATCAGTCCGCTGCAGTGCCTATGACGAAACCGGAACCTATGTAGAGCCCACACGGCAGGTGCAAGCCTACCAGGCGGGTGCGGATGGTACCCTGCCTCTGGATAGGGTAGTCCAGGCCTGTGATCAGGTTATGGATGCCTGCCTGGAAACCCTGCGTACATTGCAGTGCATACACCAGGTCGCAGGCGTGGGCCTTTCTTCGGTTGCCATGAGCTGGCTGGGTGTGGATACCCGTGGCGCACCCACCACACCCATCTATACCTATGCCAACCGCCACGGTGCAGCCCAGGCCGCCGTTCTGCGGACGCTCCTGCAGCAAAACGAATTGGCAACTGCAGTCTATGACCAGAGCGGTGTGCCCATACATACGGCTTATGCTCCCTCCCAGTTACGTGGCCTGCAGGAAAGCGACCCTGAACTGCTTCAGGCCGCCGTCTGGTGGCAGACCCTGGGGGCCTTTCTCCTGTCGCGCTGGCTGGGCCATGTGCCCGGTCCTGTCAGCACGTCCGACGCGGGCTGGACGGGCCTCCTGGACCGCCATCGGTGCGGCTGGAACATGACGCTGCTGCCTTTTCTGCCCATCACGGGCGACCACTTGCCCGAGCTGCTGGACTACAGCCAGGGCTTGCGTGGACTGGCCCCCCCATGGGCAACCCGTTGGCCCGAACTGGCAACAGTGCCTTTTTTTCTGGCCGTAGGCGATGGGGCGGCGGCCAACATTGGCTCCGGCGGCATGGATCATCGTGCCGTCGTCGTGACCATCGGCACCACGGCGGCCGTGCGGGTGGTCGTCACGGAGGAAGCTCCCGATCAGGCCCCTGCCGTGCCCCCGGGGCTGTGGGGGTACCGCATCGATCGCCACCGGCATCTGCTTGGTGGTGCCATCACGGACGGTGGCAGCATTATCCGCTGGGTGCAGGATTTTCTGGCGGCTGACTGGAGCGACATGGACCGGGTAGCCGCCCTGACCGCACCCGATGGTCATGGCCTGACCCTGCTGCCCTTCCTGCATGGCGAACGCAGTCCCGGCTGGGCCGACAATGCGACCCTGGCCATTCAGGGCATTACATCTCATACCCATGCCGGCCATGTACTGCGGGCCGGCATGGAAGCCGTGGCGTTCCGTCTGTATCTCATTGCCCAACGTCTGGAAAACCGCATCGCGTCTGAAGCACCGATATTGGCCAGTGGCGGCGCCCTGGAAATCTCGGCGCTCTGGCGCCAGATCGTCGCCGATGTCTTTGGGCGTGAGGTACATTTGACTGCGGCTTCCGAGACGACCAGCCGCGGAGCCGCCATCCTGGCCCTGGAAGCCCTGGGCCATACCGCACGGATTGAACACCGGCTGCCCGTGGCCGATATCACCCGTCCCGATCCCAGGCATGTCGCTATCTACCGGCAAGCCCTGGCGCGGCATGAAGCCCTGTATTCCCGTCTCTACTGATTCAGGCTCACAAAATCTTGTCCTGAAGGGCATTTCCAAGTACCATTTTACTTTCTGACCATATCTCCAAGTGCCTGCTGCCCCGCACCGCGGCACCTCCGCGACAGCAAGGGCTGCGGAATTCGGCTGACAGAACAACAGGTAAATTCCTATGCCCAAACCACGCATTGTAGACAGGTCTGAATCCCGCCGGCATCTGGGATCCGGGATCAATGCGATCGCAGACTTGCTGGCTCCTACCCTGGGCCCCGTAGGCGGCGTGGTGGCCAACCAGCCCAACGTGGGCCAGGCGACGGAATTGCTCAACGATTCCTCGACGGCCGTGCGGCGCATCATCCAGATGCACGATGCCGACGCGGACGTCGGGGCCATGTTCATGCGCGGCATGATCTGGCAGGTGGGCGAAGAGATCGGCGATGGCGGCACCGTCGCCGCCGTCCTCGCCCGTGCCTGTTTCAACGAAAGCGCCCGCCTCATCGCCGCGGGCATCAATCCGGTCGTGCTGGCCAAAGGGATCCAGGCCGGCTGCGATGAGGTCATTGCCTGGCTTGAGGACCACTCCACTCCGATCGGCGACGAAGACGAACTGGCGGGCGTGGCCCGTTCCATGGTGGACAACCCGGATCTGGCCCAGATACTGGGTGAAATGAGCTATATGCTGGGTGCCGAAGCCCACGTCAACGTACACAAGTTCGTGGCTCCGTACCTGCAGCAGTTCTATCACCCGGGCGGTCATTACAAGGCCCAGATCGCCAGCATGCACTTTTACACGGACAAGGCCTTTCGCAAGGCCGTCATGCCTCCCGGACGCTTGGCGCTCATTGACGATCGGATCGAAGACCCCGTGGACATCATCGCGATCCTGCAGGCGGCCCAGCAAGCCAAAGCCGGCTCCCTGACCATTCTGGCCAACCACTTCAGCGACCAGATCATCGGCATCCTGATGGCCAACAACCGGCCCCCGATCCAGCGTGAGTTCGACGAGACCGCCCTGGAACAGCCCAAGGTCGATCCCAAACACAAGGGCAAGATCCCTATCGTCGCCGCCCAGATGAAATTCGTGGGCGAAGATCGCCGTACCGCGTACGAGGATCTGGCTCTCCTGACCCATACGGTCATCGTGGGCAGTGACATCACCAAACCGACCGAAGACATTGGCCCGGACGATCTGGGTTACATCACGCGCTCGGAAGTGGATGGTGACAGCATGTATGTACTGTCCCCCAACCAGTACGGCCCCGAGGTACGCCAGAAAGTGGCGGAACTGCGGGCGCAGCTGGATACGATGACCATGGACGACGAAGACTGGGAATCCATGGTGCGGCGGGTCTCATCCCTGACTGGCGGTGTGGGGCAACTGAAGATCGGCACCGATTCCAAGGTGGAACGCGAACTGCTGGCCCAGCTGTCCAAGCGCACCATTCGGGTTCTTTCAGTCGCCCAGAAGAGCGGTGTGGTACCGGGATCGGCGGCCAGTTACGTCCACGCCAGCCAGGTGCTGGACATGGAAACCAATCCTGACCTCGCGCCCGGCAAGACCGTGTTGGCCCGGGCCCTGCGCGCACCTCTGGAACAGATCGTCCGCAACGCCTACCTGGAAAATATCGGTGTCTACGTCCAGCGCGTGATTGACGCGGGCCCCCGGGCTACCTTCGATGCCGTCACGGGCCAGATCGTGGATGCCTATGAGCAGTCCCTCCTAGATGTCACCGACATCATGATCAAGGTGCTGCGTACCGCTGTCAGCAATGCGGTCATGGCCATCACCACGGACACCATCATTTACCATAAGGATCCCCAACAAAGTTTCTCGCCCAATGAATAAGGGGACGACTCTGTTGGTTTGGCGGAGGATTTCATGAGTATTATTCTGTCTCTTTCCCGCAACGGCCAGGGCCTGTATGCAGCCGGCCCCGAGGGCATGTTCCAGGCCAATCCGGCAGGCGAACTGCAGGACGTAATCCAGCCTCAGCAATTTCTCTATGTCTGCTGTGCCCTGGAAGACCGTGTCCTGGTGGGGGGCGCCCCCCACGGTGTCGCCTACAGCCGGGATGGCGGTGAGACCTGGCAGGGCGCCTGGATGGACCAGATAGACAGCCCCGTCGTCACCCTGGCGGAAGCCCCGGATGCAGCCGAGTCCCAAATCATCCTGGCCGGCACCGAAGACAAGGGCATTCTGCGCAGCGGCAACAACGGCGAAGGCTGGTATGTCTGCAACTACGGTCTGCACAGCCTGAGCATTCTGCACATTGCCTGGGCCCCACTGTACCCGCGCCATGTCTGGCCCCGCTGGCGCTTGGCCTTTGCCTGTACCGATGAGGGCATCTACCGCTCGCCGGCCGCGGGCCGCGGGTGGAAACGGTGTGAAGGTGCCCAAGGCGCCTTCCAGGTGGTAGCAGTGGCTACGGACTTTCACGAAACCCACACCGTGCTCGCCGGCACGGAAGAAAACGGGCTCTGGATTTCCACCAACAAGGGGCATACCTTTCAGGCGGTCCCCGGCGCGCCCCCCCAAGTCAATGCCCTGCTGGCCCTGCAGGCAGGCGGCTTTCTGTTGAGCGACGACACCTCCCTCTGGCACTCGGCGGACGGCCATACGTGGACTCGGTTGCCGGAACAGGCTCCCTGCCTGGTACTGCACGAGGCCCACGGCCGCATCTGGGCCGGGGGCCAGGACGGCCTGTGGGCCGTCGACAACGCGGTCCCGGCATCATGAATTCCCTGTTTCGCCTGGATGGCCAAACGGCCGTCGTGACCGGTGGCACCGGCGTGCTGGGCGGAGCCATGGCCCGGGGTCTGGCCGCCGCCGGTGCCCGGGTGGGCATTCTGGGTCGCCGGGCACAGCGCGCCGAGGAAGTCGCTGCGGCCATCCGGGACCAGGGCGGACAAGCCTGGGCCTTGCCGGCCGACGTACTGGACCCGGCATCGCTCCACCAGGCCGCGCAGGCCATCCAGGATCGGGCCGGGGGTGTGGACATCCTGATCAACGCGGCTGGCGGCAATGTGCCCGCTGCCACCGTTTTCGGTGACCTCACCTTCTTCGCCATGGAACGGGAGGCCTTTGACCAGGTAGTCAGTCTCAATCTGACCGGTACACTGCTGCCTACCCAGGTATTTGGGGAAATCATGGCCCGGCAGGCCGGCGGATCCATCATCAACATATCCTCCATGGCCGCCCAGCAACCCCTGACCCGGGTCGTGGGGTATGCCGCCGCCAAGGCCGCGGTCGACAATTTCACCCGCTGGCTCAGCGTGGAACTGGCCCGCAACTACACGCCGGCCCTGCGCGTGAACGCCATTGCGCCCGGCTTCTTCGTCGGAGACCAGAATCGGGCCCTGCTCCTGAATGAGGACGGCTCCCTGACCGAACGTGGCCAACAGATTGTCGACCACACACCCATGGGCCGCTTTGGCGAGCCGGACGAGCTGGTGGGTATCGCCATCTGGTTGGCCAGCGCTGCCAGCAGTTTCGTCACCGGTACCGTGATTCCCGTGGATGGCGGCTTTGCGGCCTACGCCGGCGTGTAGATTCCGGACTTGCATCCCTCGTGTTCTTGCCTGTACGCCGTCTCCCTCCCAGACACTTTCCCTGCCCTTGCCTATGTCTGACCCAACACCTGTTGACTATTCCTTCGCGCAGCTCCTGGCCGAACAGCCATTGGACCCAGACTATGCAGCCCGTCTCGCCACGGACCTGGGTGACCGTACCGACATGGATGTGTATCCGGACTCGCTTTGTCCCCAAAAGGATGCACTCTATTTTGTCGGCAACCGGGACGGGGAACGTCGGGTAGGCTGCCTGGCCACCATCCATGCCAACCCGCATATTGAAGGCGCATCCTGTGACGTCGCACTGGCAACCGGTGACCGGGCTCGTCTTGTCGCCGGTGCCACAAGTCCCTTCAATGCCCGGCGTCTCCGCGCCCACTTGCCTTTTCTCAACCCTGTACCCTGTGCCCTGGCC
The DNA here is from genome assembly GCA_965200385.1 of Caldilineaceae bacterium. Lineage (GTDB taxonomy): Bacteria > Chloroflexota > Anaerolineae > Caldilineales > Caldilineaceae > Bin34. The sequence continues at coordinate 497,446 of OZ241342.1, read as the reverse complement.
AAGTCGGCAGGGACGGGTGACCGACTGGGCCTGGCGACCCCTGGTCACATATACGCTTTCCGCCTGGCCGGTGGCCTGGTCAGGGGCCAGGACAGTGCAACGTCTGTCTTCCCCATTCTGGCCCAGCAGTCGATCCGCGAGAATGCACGCACGGGACGCACCCCGCAGGAAGTGATCGACGATGCCATGTGGGGTGTGCTGCAAACAGGCTGGACCGGCGGCTATGGCGCGGACGCCGATCATCTGAAGACGCAGGCGGACGTGGACATCTGCCATGAAGCAGGCTACTCCTTCTACACGGTAGATCCGGGGGATTATGTTGACGATGAAGCCAATACAGCCCCCATGTCCGTCGTGGAGGCCAAGATCCAGGCCCTGGACTGGCAGGCGCTGGACAGCTCGCCGGCAGACTTGGAGTCCCGACTGGCCGGCAAGACACTGGATTTGGGCGATTTCGCCTACACCTTCAGCCAGGAGGACGTTCTGCGTGCCGCGGCCAAATATGGTCCGGCGGTAGCACATACGGTGCACATGGCCCGGCATCTGGCAGCACTGCGGGGTGACAGGCCCTATGATCTGGAAATGAGCGTGGACGAAACGGCCACGCTCACTTCCCTGCCGGAACACATTTATATTGGCAACGAACTGGAACGTTTGGGCATTCCCTGTGTCAGTCTGGCGCCGCGCTATGCCGGCATGTTTGAAAAAGGGGTGGATTATATCGGCGATCTGGATGCCTTTGCCCGGTCTTTCGCCGAGCATGTGGCCGTTGCCCGCCGTTTCGGTCCCTACAAGCTGAGTCTGCATTCCGGCTCCGACAAGTTCAGCATTTATCCTATTGCGGCTGAACTGGCAGGCGATCTGATCCACCTGAAGACAGCCGGCACCAGCTATCTGGAGGCCGTGCGTGCGATCGGGCATCTGGACCCGGAGCTGTTTCGCCGCATCATGGACTTCGCCGTATCCCGGTACGCCACCGATCGGCAAACCTATCACGTGTCGGGCGAGGTCGCCCGGATGCAGCCTTACGCCCAAATGCCCGATGCCGAACTGCCCGGGATGCTGGAAGACTTCCATGCCCGCCAGATCCTGCACGTCACCTTCGGCTCCCTGCTGAATGACGCAACGCTGCGGCCCCTGTTCTTTGCCGCCCTGTGTGCCGGCGAAGACACGTATACCGAAATGCTGATCGTCCATTTCTTCAAGCATCTGGCACCTTTCGTCTGATACGACGCACCATGCGGTATACAGCCCGATCCCGGACAGATGCCCGGCAGCCCCATGGCAGGAGACAGCCCCATGTCTGATGAAGTCTTCATGGTGACAGGATCTTTCGGCTGTATCGGGGCCTGGGTGCTGCGTACCCTGGTGGATGAAGGTACGGCGGTGGTGGCCACCGATCTGCCCGGTGACCCTGTGCGCCCACGCCTCCTGCTTGCGGCCGAGGAGATGGACCGCATCGATTTTCAGGTTCTGGACGTCACGGATCGGGAGGCCGTCCAGGCCATGGTGGCCGCCAAAGGCATTACCCACGTCATTCACCTGGCCGGGCTGCAGGTTCCTTTCTGCCGCGCCAATCCCACCCTGGGCGCCATGGTGAACGTGGTGGGGACCGTGAATCTGTTTGAAGCTGTACAGGCCCACTGGGGCCAGGTCAAGGGGTTTGCCTATGCCAGTTCCCTGGCCGTGCTGGGTACCCCGGAACTGTATACAGAGCTACCCGTACCCGATGACACCATTCTCCGGCCCGACACCCTCTACGGCGTGTACAAGCAGGCCAACGAACAGACGGCGCGTGTCTACTGGCTGGAATACGGCATTCCCAGCATTGGGCTGCGGCCCTACATCGTGTATGGCGTAGCCCGGGATCAGGGCATGACGTCGGACATCGCCAAGGCCATTCTGGCGGCCGTGGCGGACCAGCCTTTTCATCTCAAGTTCGACGGCTTCGTCGCCCTGCAGCTGGCAGCTGACGTGGCCCGCACATTCATCGCCTGTGCCCGTTCCGGTTTCGCCGGCGCCACGGCCTGCAATCTGCGCAACGACGTCATTACCGTGCCCGACTTCGTGGCGGAAGTCCGGCACCAGTTCCCGCAAGCCCGGCTCACGTACCCCACGAACAGCCCTTTGCCCTACCCGCATGATCTGGGGGACAGTGGTTTACGCCGCATCATCGGTGCTGTACCACATACTCCCTTGGCCCAGGGTATTGCCGCCACCGCTGCCCGCTATCACGACCTGCTCCGGCAAAACCGCCTGGATCTGTCGCAACTCTCCGCTTGAACGCACAGCCATCCATGATTGACCGACCCGCCATTCGGCGCACCAAAATTGTCTGCACGCTCGGCCCTGCATCCTGTCAGCCCACGGTGTTGCGGCAGATGATCGAGGCGGGCATGGACGTAGCCCGGCTCAACCTGAGTCACGGCACACACGAAAGTCATGCCCAAACCATACAGACGGTACGGGAGCTGGCTGCGGAACTGGGACGACCGGTGGCCATTATGGCCGACTTGCAGGGTCCCAAGCTGCGGATGGGCATGATGCAGGCGGGCGGTGTAGCCCTGCACAAGGGCACCAGCCTGATTTTCGACATGGAACCGCAGGCCGGTACGCCCCGCCGGGTGCCGGTGCAGTCACCGGAGGTCTTCCGCCTGGTCCGCAACGGCAGCACGTTCCTGGTGGATGACGGCCTGATGGAATTCCGGGTGGAGTCGGTGCAGGACTCGTGGGCCCGGGTGCGCGTGATCCACGGCGGCTTGCTGCAGAACAACAAGGGCATCAACATTCTGCATGCCCCCACGAGCATTTCGGCACTGACAGACAAGGACCGCGGTGATCTGGCCTTCGCCGTGGCCCAGGGGGTTGACTGGATTGCACTCAGCTTCGTGCAGACCCCCCAGAACATCCAGGAAGTCAAGGACCTGATCCGCTCCAACCAGGGGAGTATCCAGGCCATACCCATGCCGGTGGTGGCCAAGATTGAGAAACCCAGTGCCCTGGACTGCATTGACGAGATTCTGGATCTGGCCGACGGCATCATGGTCGCCCGCGGTGATCTGGGCATCGAGATGAGCCCGGAACAGGTACCCCTCATCCAGAAGGATCTGATCCGGCGCTGCAATGCCCGGGGGATTCCGGTCATCACCGCCACCCAGATGCTGGAATCCATGATCACCAATCTCCGCCCCACGCGGGCGGAGGCCAGCGATGTGGCCAATGCCGTGATCGACGGCACCGACAGTCTCATGCTGTCCGGCGAAACGGCTGTCGGCCAGGATCCGGTACGGGTCATCCAAACGATGTCGATGATTGTGCAGGCAGCCGAATCCAACCTGGCGCCGCCTGCGGTCGACATGGATGCGAATGTACTGGGCGACAATCCCATTGCCGTGTCCATCGCCAAGTCCTCGGTGGATGTGGCCATGCAGGTAGGCGCACGCGCTATCCTGTCCCCTACGGCGTCCGGTTTTACCGCCATGCGCCTGGCCAGTTTCCGGCCTCCCGTACCCATTGTGGCCCTGACCTCCCAGCCACACGTGCAGCGGCAACTGTGCCTCTTCCGCGGTGTGTACGGCATGGCGGCGGCCGACTTCCATACCACCGACGAGGTCCATCAGGACGCCATCGATCGGGCCCTGGGTTCCGGTATCGTGGCTGAAGGGGATCACGTGGTCATCACCTCCGGTTCCGTGATTGGCCTGGCCGGCACCACCAACATGATGACCGTGCGTCGCGTCATCAAGCCACTGGTCACCGGGAAAGGCATGGGACGGGCCCGCATTCAGGGCATATGCCTGCACTATGGCCAGGATCCCTTGCCCACCGGCGCCAACCTCGCGGATCACATCCTGGTCATTCAAGACCTGGAGGCGGACGAACTGCCCATTCCGGACAGGTGCGCCGGTTTCATCACCACACTGCCACAGGCGGAATTTGAATGGCGGCTGCCATGGCTGCGGGAAGCGGAGGTAGCCGCCCTGTACGAAGCGCAGGGCAACGTAGACGAACTGGTCAGCGGCCAATACCTGATTCTGGACGCGGTCAGCGGCCGTGTCTTTGACTACAACAGTTTCACATTCACCTGATCGGTGACAGGCATGGGGCCACCGCACACTGTAGGGAGCCCAAGTACAGACCCAACCGGGCACCCGGCCGCCAGCCCCGCTGCGGTCCGGCGGTGGCATGATCTCTGTCCCTATGCATGAATCCAGGCAGGCGGAATCCAGGCACAGTCTTCTACCATGCGCATCATTTCCCTTACGACCTACGATCTGCATTGCACCCTGGATGAACCTTTTGGCTGGTCGCAGGCGTGGACACCCGCGCGTTCGCTCCAGCTGGTCCGCATTGACACGGACAGCGGCCTCAGCGGCTGGGGCGAGTGCAATGCCCCCGGTACCGGCGATCTGCTTCACGCCCATCTGGGCCCGCTTTTGCTCGGGGCCGATCCCTTGCTGCGGACCAGCCTGTGGCAGCGCATGTTCCATGCCCTGTACAATGGCGGTGTACAGGGCGGCATCGGGGGCAGTGCCGTCAGTGCCTTGGACATTGCCCTGTGGGACATTGCCGGCAAGTACCTGGACCAGCCCGTCAGCATGCTGTTGGGCGGTGCCCTGCGTGCCCGGGTTCCCGTGTACGCTACCGGCCTGTACTACCGTGCGGAGGAATTTCCCGTGAAACTCCTGGATGAAGCGCGTGCCTATGTCGATGCGGGCTACATGGGCATGAAGACCAAAGTGGGCGGACTGTCCCGGACGGACGATGTGGCCCGGGTAGCCGCCCTGCGTGAGGCTGTAGGTGCCGACGTGTATCTCATGGTGGACGCCAACCAGGCGTTCGACGCCGCGGCCGCCATTCAATGGGGCCAAGCCATGCAGGACCTGGATCTCCACTGGTTCGAGGAACCTGTGCCTGCCGGCGATCTGGCAGCCTACGCCCGCGTGCGGCAGGCTCTGCCGGGCATGACGCTGGCCGGCGGGGAAGTCCTGCGCACCCGGCACGAATGTGCCGCCTACGCCGCCCGCCACACTGTGGACATTCTGCAGCCGGACGTCGTGAACGTCGGAGGTATTACGGAAATGCAGCGCGTGATTGCCCTGGCCGACGCCATGGGGCTACGCGTACATCCCCACGTATGGGGTTCTCCCGTCATGATCGCCGCTTCGCTCCATCTGGCCGCCACGATCCCGCCTGTGGCTCCGGCCCACACAACCCGGCCCTTTGTCCAGGAACCAGTCATGGAGTTCGATCGCACCCCCAATCCCCTGCGCGAGGAATTGGTACGCGAACCCTTCACCCAGCACGACGGCTACGTGGCTGTGCCCACAGGCCCGGGTCTGGGGATTGAACTGGCAGATACGGCCCTGGAACGGTATTGCGTGCGCCGCCAGGTCTCACGCCTGGAGTAGTGCCGGTATGCAGTTCTGTTTTTGCGCATCCGGGCCCACATGCCGATGGCAACCGGGACCCGCACCTGCACACCGGGCATCCTGCCTCCTGTAACCTGCGCCCATGTCCAGTTCGGTTCGGTTCCCGCCCCCCTTGGCCCGTAGTCAGGCGCCCTATTTCCGTTGTCTGCTGGTCGGCTACTGCACCGGCCTGTCCCATCTTTCCCTTCCTGCCCAGGCCCGTCCCGAGGATGCCAGTGCCTTGCTCACACGGAACGGATATCCGGATCTGGGGTATCTGCTTACCATGCCCCTGCCTCCCGGCACCGCTCTGGTGCTGGCGCTCGACATTCCCTGCGGCCCTCACGCCAGTCTGCGCATCACGCGCACGGGTTCCAGCCAGCTGGAACCGCGCAGCGAGATGCTGGGCCATTCTCTCTCCCTGACCCGCCTGTGGCTGGACATCCAGCGACTGTATCAGGCCGAATACTTCGTCCTGTGCCTCATACCCCACGATCCGCCACGGGGGACCCTCGTGCCCCTGTTTCCGTCTACGGCCAGCATGCTGGCTGCCCTGCCCGACGCTGCCCGGATCCCGGTGCCGGCACCGGGGTCCTGGGATCAGAACCTGTCCACTTCCATCCTCAACGCGACGGAAGTGGCCGTTGCGCTGCACGCTGCCCGGGAAGAGACGGGACGGGGCCCGCACGTGCTCCTCTCCCAGAACTGTTTCCTCCACTCGCTGGAACTGGCCTATGAACTGCAGGAAGAAGTGGAATACATGGCCGTGATCTGGAGTCAGGCGGCAGGCTGGCTGACCCAAGCCCTGACGCGCGCTCTGGACCCGGCCCGTACACCACCGGATCAGCCCCTGGGCTGGCTGCGCGGACTGCTGTCACAGCAGGGGGACACGGGCCAATCCTGGGTGGGGCCCGGACTGGTTATGCAGCGTGTATCCCGTTTGTACTACCTTTGCAGCCAGTTCGTGACGGTCCTTCAGGATATCTGGCCCATGGAGCGCGCGATGCAGACGCTCTTCCTGCGGTGCCGTTTCAATCCGCAGGATCCGCAGAACCCCAATCGCGATCTGTTCGACTTCATGCACAAAATCCAGTTTGAGCTGAATCGCCTGCCCTGGACTGTCCAGGACCAGATAGACACGGTCATGCTCCGCCAGCTGCAGGACGCCATCCATGACATCCTGGCCCTGCAGCGCAACCAGCCTGTACTGTTTCTGGAGGACGCACCCGGAACAGGGACGGCACCGCAGCTGCCCATCTACCTGCCGACCGGGTCCCGGCTGGCCGCGTATGCACTGTGGCAATTCACTGCCAGTGGCTGGGGTGATTTTATCCAGCTGCTGGAAGACGCCCGCGCCTGATGCCCCAAGACATACCCCGGTGGCCGGTGTCGGCAGCAAACCCTGCATTCGTTGACGATGGGCCCCTTCACCCCGGGTGTGACAGCCGGGACACGGAAACCTGCTCATGACCACCCCCATGCGCAAGCAGTACCTGGAGCTCAAACAGCAGCATCCGGATGCCCTGCTTCTTTTCCGCTTGGGTGATTTCTACGAAACCTTCGATGAGGACGCCCGCATCCTGGCCAAGGTCTGTGACGTCGCCTTGACCTCCAGACCCGTAGGCCATGCCCAGCGGGTGCCCTTGGCCGGGGTGCCCTACCATGCGCTGGACACCCATCTGGGCAAACTGATGGCAGCCGGCCTCAAGGTCGCCATTGCCGAGCAGGTAAGTGAGCCGGGCCAGGGCCTGGTGGCAAGGCAAATTACGCAGGTCATGACCCGGGGCACCGTCACGTCTCCCGATCTGTTGACTCAAGCCCAGAATATCCTGGCTGCGGTGAGTCTGGACAGCAGCCAGGGCGCAGCCGGCATTGCGCACTGTGACGTAACCGAGGGCTATCTGGCGGCCACCCAGCTGGAAGCCACAGACCGGGCGGAACTGGCGATCCAGGTCGCCGACGAATTGATGCGCCTGGAACCGAGCGAAGTGCTTGTGGCCACCCGGTTCCAGGCCGAGCATCCCGATCTGCACCAGGCTCTGCAACGTATGGGGTGTGTCATTTCCGAACTGGAACCCTGGATCTGGACGGAAGCCCGTGCCAGCCGCCAGGTGCAGGAACAGCTGCAGGTACATTCGCTGGAAGGATTTGGCCTGACCCGCAAACCGGCCGCTGTACGGGCCCTGGGCGGGCTTCTGCACTATGTCCGGTCGTACCAGCCCCTGATCGTACCCCATCTGGATCGGGTACAGACCTATGCCGTAACCGATTTCATGAACCTGGACGAGTTCACGCGCCTGAACCTGGAACTGACCGAAAACCTGCGTACCCGTACGCAGGAGGGCAGCCTGCTGGAAATTCTGGATCGGACCCTGACCCCGATGGGCGGACGGCGCCTGCGTCAATGGCTGGGCCAGCCTCTCCTGGATGTCAAGACGATTGACCACCGGCTGGATGCCGTCACCCAACTCCACGACGACGGGCTGGAACTCCGGGCCTTGCGGGACGTGCTGGTGCAGATGGGGGATCTGTCCCGATGGGTGCAGCGTACCCTGTACGGTACGGCGCTGCCCCGCGATCTGGCGGGCATACGCAACACCCTGGCTCTGGTACCCGCGCTGGCCGCCCGGCTGCCGGATGCAGATCCCGGACCGGTAACCGAACTGCTGCGCACTTTGCCCTGCTGCCCGGACATCCATGACCTCCTCGACCGGGCCCTGGTGCCCAACCCGCCACCCACCCTGAACAAGGTCGGCATCATCCGTACGGGTTTCGACGCGGAACTGGACGCCCTGGTGGCCCAGGCCCAGGAGGCCAAGACCCGTTTGGCCCAAATGGAGCAAACGGAGCGTGCGCGGCTGGACATCCCCGGCCTCAAGGTCGGGTACAACAAGGTGTTCGGGTACTTTATTGAGGTGTCCCGGGCCCAGTCCCGGAAGGTGCCCCCGGACTACATCCGCAAACAGACACTGGTGAACGCGGAGCGCTATTTCACGGAAGAGCTCAAGTCCTACGAATCCCTGATTCTCAACGCTGACCAGCGGCAGCTCGAACTGGAACAGGCCCTGTTTCAGGACCTCTGTACCACCTTGCGCGCCCATCAGGCAGATCTGCAGCACCTGGCCAGCCAACTGGCGGCACTGGACGTCTATGCGGCCCTGGCCGATTGTGCACGGGCCCACAACTACACCCGCCCCCGTATGACCGATGCTTTCGATCTGGTCATCGAAGCTGGCCGCCACCCCGTGGTGGAGAAAGCGACGGGCCTGGCTGACGTCACCTTCGTACCCAACGACGTTGACATGCAAACCGACAACGCACTGCAGATCCTGACAGGACCCAACATGGCCGGGAAATCCACCTTCCTGCGCCAGGTAGCGCTTATCGTGCTCATGGCCCAGATGGGTTCCTACGTACCGGCCCGTACAGCATCCATCGGGGTCGTGGATCGCATCTTCACCCGCATAGGAGCCAGTGACGCCATCCAGCGTGGGTTGTCCACCTTCATGGTCGAGATGGTGGAAACCACCAACATTCTTCATCATGCCACGGCGCGCAGTCTCCTGATTCTGGACGAGATCGGACGCGGCACGAGCACCTACGACGGGCTGGCGATTGCCTGGGCCATTCTCGAATACATCCACAATGCCGAGCACCTGGGCGCCAAGACCCTGTTCGCCACCCACTTTCACGAACTGACCGACCTGGCTGAACGTCTGCCCCGGGTCCGCAACTACCACGTGACAGTGGACGATACCGGGGACACCATCACCTTTTTGCATACCATAGAGGCCGGGCGCGCCGAGCGCTCCTTCGGTGTCCAGGTGGGCCGGATGGCCGGGCTGCCCCGGGCCGTGGTAGACCGCGCAGACCAGATACTGGGCCAGCTGGAAGCAAGCGGCGCTGCTGTCCCCGCCAGCCTGGGTGACGTAGTGCCCACGGCCGGACCGGAGCAGGCGGTCCAGCCGACCCTGTATCTGGAGGAACACCCGGCCATCTCGGCCCTGAAGGACCTGCAGGTCAACAGCATTACGCCTCTGGATGCCATGAACAAACTTTACGAGCTGGTGAAGCTGGTCCAGAACTGAAGGCAATCCTTGCGTACAGGGGCTGGGCAGTTTACCGTGTACCTGCCGACACACAGAGGAAGGAGCAGTATGGCCTTGGCCTGCACTCCCTCTTCTGCCATTCAGTTTGCCAACCTTCTCATTCTGCAACAGGAGACCTGAACCTGTCACCGGGCATGCGCCGGACAGTACACGCCGGTGCCAATAGCAGCTTTTTGCTGTGTTTTCCCGTTTTGGCCGGTGAGATGTCGTGTATGGCGTGCCGATCCCCCTGGTGCTCAGGGCTACAGCCTTGCGGGCAATGTGCACGGTCCCCGGTACGGTACAGGATGTGCCGACCGGCACGATTGGCTGGCGACACCGGACATTACTGCGTGGCAACAGGTCACCGAGCCTGCATTGGGGCCTGATGCGCGAAGCGTTGGGGTCGATACGGTCTGAGTACGGCATCGGCGCGTACATCATCACATATCTCCTGCACCGCCAGCTGGCTCAGCACCGGGGCCAGTGTTACGCCACTATGTGTCAGCACGATGTACAGATTGGGGACTTCCGACGTGAAGCCAATAACCGGATAGCCATCGCGGGGCATGGGACGCCAGCCCACGGGAACCGGCAGCGCCCTGGCCCCCGCGAGATCCGGAAGGTAGTGGCAGGCGCGCTCCAGCAAGTCGTCAGCGTGTGCCTGGCTGTCGTCTTCGGCCAGACTTTCCTGATCACCTTCCCCAATCATCATCCTGCCATCCATACACTGACGGATATGAATCTCGTGCCGACTGGCATCTATGGGCGGCGCATACACCACAGACACATGCTGCAGCAGAGGTGGCAGTGGAGTTGTCCGGATGACCACACCCGGGCTGCGGGCCTGCGGTATCCTGATCCCGGCCTTGGCTGCCAGCGTTGTGGTATCGGTACCGGCTGCCAGTACAACGGTATCGCAAGCAATGCGGCCTGATGTCGTTTCAACCGCCCGGACGTGACCGTCACGGGTCAAGTTCCAGCCTGTCACCTCCATATCCCGGCAGACTGTGGCTTCGCTTGCGGCCAGGCGGCGCAGGCACGCATCGATCACAAGCTGCGGTTCCACCTGACCTTCGTTCGCGGTATATTCGGCTGCAGCCACGGGCCCCACCGCGAGGGCAGGCTCCAGTGCCGCCAATTCAGCCGCACTGATCAGGCGTGTCGGATAGCCCCAGTCCTGGAGCTGCCGTACCTGTGACACCAGATGTTCAGCTACGGCAGGTTCTTTCACCCAGGAAACCTTGCCCTGCCAGCGCAGCCCGATGCTGGCACCATCACCGTCATCGGTCAGGTCAGAGGCAAACCGGGTCCACATCTCCAGTGACCGCCGGTTCAGGTTGTGGTAGCCAAGAGGCTGCTTGGCACCGGCATTGATCCATGCGAAGCTGTGGCTGGACGCTCCACTGCCTGGCGCTGCCTTGTCAACGAGTGTGATCGGGAATCCCCTGTCACTGAGGCGCCAGGCAATGCTTGCCCCCAGAATGCCGGTGCCGATGACGACGACGTGGCGCGGACGACGCGGCAGTGTTGAGGCTTGCTTGTCCTTGCGGCCCTGCTTTGCAGCAGGGAATTCAGTGGGGTCGTGATTCACGGGACTTGGACCTGCAACTTCAACTTCTTTCGGCAATTCTTCACGGCCTTTTGCCTGTCCACTCTTTATATGTGGGCAACGCGAACACCCTGTTGACCCTCGACTTGATTGGTACGTCTACCAACCGCCAAGGCTGGCCCAGCGTTACGGCCACACTGCCACAACCGTACCCCATACCCTGCCTCCGGCCTGCATGATGTCTGGCGGCACCCGGCACAACATGCAGGCCGTCGTTACCCCAGGCTCGCAAGGCTTGGGCCCTGGCTCTGTATCCCCTGGCACCTCTTGAGCCCCATGTACTGCACCTCCCACCAGGCCCACAGAGGCTCGTCCCCAATGGCCAGCTCAGCCACGCGGCGGTGGTAAATCCGCCCAGGACACCACACCACAACGGGCCGCCCATTCGTCATATAGACTGGCCAGGTGCGCAACCCGATCCGGAAAATCGGCAGCCCGATCACAGGTTTCCGTACGATCCGCCTCCACGTCATACAGTTCCCACACACCGGGAAACTTGCAGACCAGCTTCCAGCGTCCCTGGCGCACCGCCTTGTTCCCTTCATGTTCCCAGAACAGGACTTCCCGCTCGTGGGCCTTGTTCTGGAACGTAGGCACCAAACTGAATCCTTCCAGCGGCTTGACTGCCTGCCCGTTCCGTGCGGCCGGATATGCTGTTCCCGCCAGATCCAGGCAGGTGGCCATGATATCCGGCAACTGCCCGGCCTGATGGCGCCAGGCGCCCCGGTCCCGGATCCCGGCCGGCCAGTGCACGATCAGGGGAGTGGCGATCCCGCCTTCGTGCACCCAATGCTTGTAGAGTCGGAAAGGTGTGTTGGACACATTGGCCCAGGGAATCCCGTAGCTGGCGTACGTGTCTTCATCCCCCGGCATGATATCCGGTGCATTGCCAAAACGGACAGGCGTTCCCGTACGCGTTGCCAGCGTACCAATCTGCTCCCAGCCGGTTGCCACCCGTTCCTGCATGTCAGCGCTCAGCTCCTCGGCACATCCCCCATTGTCCGCCAGGAACAATATCACCGTATTCTCCCACTGTCCGGTTGCCCGGAGTGCCTCCAGAATGCGGCCAATGCCCTGATCCATACGGTCAATCTGGGCCGCATACACTTCCATCCGACGCACTTGCCAGGCCTTGTGCGCGGCTTCGGTCCAGGGGGGCACACGGGGGTCCCGGTCGCTCAGCGTCCAGTCTTCCCGGAGAATGCCCATCCGGATCATGCGGTCCTGCCGTTCGGCACGCAGGACATCCCATCCCGCATCGAACCGGCCCCGGTATTTGGCTACATCCTCCGGATGGGCATGCAGCGGCCAGTGAGGTGCTGTATAGGCGACATACTGGAAAAAAGGCGTGTCCGGCCGTGTGTGTGCATGCTGCCGTATCTGCCGGACCGCTTCGTCCGAAATGGCGTCCGTGAGGAAATAGTCATCGTCCTCGGGTTCGATACGTTCATTGTTGCGTGTCAGCGTACGCGGCTGAAAGAAATTGGCGGCACCGGTAATAATCCCGTAGAAGTCGGCAAAACCCCGCTGGCAGGGCCAGTTGTGTTTGGGGCCGTTGACATGGCGTGTGACATGCCACTTGCCGGACATGTATCCCGTATACCCTCCGTCCCGCAGCGCTTCCGCCAGGGTTACAGTCCTGTCACTCAGATCACCCAGGTAGCCATCCACGCCATGGCTGCCCATCATGTGGCCTATGTCCGCCTGATGCGGGTACAGCCCGGTCAGCAGGGAACCGCGCGAAGGACAGCACCGGGCTGTGTTGTAGAACTGGCTGTAGCGCAGGCCATTGCCGGCCAGGCCATCCAGATTCGGGGTTTCGATCTCACCGCCATAGCAGCCGAGATCAGAGAATCCCATGTCATCGTTCAGGATCAGCAGAATGTTAGGTGGAGCATGCGACATGACGTACAGAATTCCTCTTTGCTGACAGGCAGTGGGCAACTACAGGCGCGGCATATCCAGTCCTCGTATCTATTAAAGCGCTGGTTCATATCGCTTCGCAGCCTCTCGATCTCCGCTGTACAGAGCAACTGGGCTGTCACGGGGCTACCGGAGTGTCCACACTTGCGCTGTTTGCGTGGGGCCGCTGTCATGTCATCCGCTCTTGTCCTTGCCATGCCGGGATATGCCGCCCAGCAGGATACCCAGCACCAGACTGAGGGTGACGCCCACGAGACCGATGGTCATGGAGATGCGGGTACCGAAAATCAGGCGGCTGAACAGATCCTGACCCAGGCGATCGGCCCCTATCAGATAGAAAGGCTGGGTCGGGTCCTTGGGGCCCACCAAACGGACGTTGGCTTCAAACAGCCCCAGGGACTTGTAGGACTCCAGGCCCTGGACGAAAAAGCCTATGTCGATGACCTGTTCCGGATCCGCCTGAAAGTTGCGTTTCAGGGCTACCGGATCGATTTCGACCGTGTACCCCAGCACATGGGGCCGGAACTGGCGACGCCCGCTGGCATCGGTCCAGAACCAGTGAATACGCTGCGGCGGGGCATAGGTGTAGTCCGCCGCATAGTAGTCCCGGTGTACGGGAGCCAGAAATTCCGCGAACACGGCCACCAGATATATCAGCAGGGTGATGAGGGTGGCTCCCATCGCCACCTTGTGCTTGCGGAAGCGCCACCACATCAACTGCCATTGGCTGGCAACCTGGATCTGTACGTCGTCGCCGATCCCGGATTCCGGGTTGGCGGCCGGTGGCAGTTCAGCGCTTTGGAGAGAGGCCGTCATGGGCTTGTGGGAATTATATGCCCTGGACGGTATGGCTATAATGGCATGAGAGCCAATACACCGAAGAACAGCCCGGAAAAGAACCATATCAGGCCCGATCGTCCTTTCTGGCTGGCTATAAAGGGACACAAGATAATGGATGCAAGCCATGAGAAAGCCCAAACTTCCATGCGCATCGTCCCTCTTGTTAGTGTTGACAGAAATGGCCAGGGTGCCTCCACATATTCCGGGGAATACTCCATGCGCATCGTCCCTCTTGTTGGTGCTGACAGGGGTTACAGATCAGACAAATACAGAACAGGCAAGATCACAGTCTCCCCATTCTACAGGACCGCATGGTTCACGCACAATGGGCTGACAGGTACGCCATAAAGTCCGGCACAAACTACAGCCACCCTGTCCTACCGGTATCCTTCGCTGGTGGCCAGGATGACCGGGGGATTACATATTGTGCCGCATGGTTGGATGCGGCCCGGCCCAAGGTAAAACAGGGCATCGGTCATAGCCAGGATGACGGATTATGGGCAAGGAGCTTGCGCTGGTTGCACTCTGCGCACGCTTCCCGGACGACACAGTGGTCGAACCTGGTTGCGACAGGAACGCGGGCCCGACGGCCTCCGCTGCGCACACGGTGACAGTCCGACGTGCGGCACTGTGTGCATCCCCCCATGCCCTATGCCTGCCGGACTTGTCACAAGTGGTTCAGCGTCAAGATCAATGAGGTCATGCAGGACTCCAACCTGGGCTACCGAGTCTGGGTCATCGCTCTGTTCCTGCGCAGCAGCCATCCCAAGGGGTTTCTTGCCACCCGGCTGGGCATCACCTGGAAGTCTGCCCATCGCCTGTAGCAAGGCTGGACTGTCCACGGGGATGTCGTGTTGACCGACCCTGTAGCAGACGACGAGACGTTTGTGGAGAGCAAGGCCAAGAACCGCTATGCCCGCTGGCAGCGGGCGTTGCAAGCGCCGGGCCTCCCGACGCAGACCCGGGTGCTGGGCCTGCAAGACCGGTCGCGCAACCGGGTGGTAGAGCAAGTGATAGCGCATGCGGACCGGGTAACCCTGCATGCTTGCCTTCGCTGCCCGGTAGGGCCGACCGTACCGGTGACACGGATGACTGGCGTCCCTACCGGGACCTGGTGGCCCCCATAAGACCGTCAATCATTGAGGCCAGACGTATGTGTGGGTGACGTCCACACCCCCCACGGCATCAAGCCCTTCTGGACCTGTGCAAGCAGGGCTATATGGGCGTGTATCACTTCAGAAACACCTGCACCGCTATGCACAGGAGTTTGTGGGCCCGTACAACCCCAAAAGGGTGGGCATCTTGCCTACCATGGCCTGTAGAGTCTGGCGCATGACCGGTAGCCATTTGGCCTGCGTGTCCCTGACCGGTGCCTGCATGCTGACGACCCGGTTACACACGGACCGGGTCGCATCCAACCATTCGGCACCAAGATATACAGGCTCCCTGACCTGCCACGGGCGGAGCAGCGTACCGTGCGGCGGGAGAGCTACGGTCCGGATTGCACCTGCCGGACCAATGATGGATAGGCTTGGGCTTGTACCCGACCAGGCTGTTTGCCCGGTCCGCACACTATCAGGATGCACCCGGCGGAACATATTGCGCCAATATACAGAAGCACGGCAAAACCCAAACCGGCGATCCGGGATGGGTGTATGGGGTGCAGTGCAACTGCCAACGGTACGGCAGAATGGTCATAGGGACCGGGATCAAGTGGTGAAGCGTTGTATGCTACCTGTACCAGGAGCGAGATCCTGGGGTATTGGCCACAGCTCATCCCAAGGCTTGATTCCCAATGCGTACCCGTGTCTTCGCGCACCGATATACTGTCCAGGCACCTCTGTCCCAAGTACTGTCCCTGTTTTACACGCCCACGTTACTGGCCCGGCTGACACCTCCGCCCGTATCTCTCCGTTTTCTGGCACTGCCCCCGCGCCTGGAGACAGGCGCCACCATGACCATGCAAATCGGCATCGGGCCTGTAGCTACGAAATGGGTGGCTCGTTTTGTGGAAGTGGGCACGGATCGTTTCGTGGACGAACAGCTTCAGGGTCCCTTCCCCTCCTGGATTCATGAACACGACTTTCGGCCGGTAACCCCCGACACCACGGAGATCCGGGATCGCATTACCGTGGCATTTGGGCAAGGTGACATTCTGGGCCGCCTCATGTGGAGTGGTCTGCCGGTCCTCTTTCTCTTCCGCCGCTGGCGGACGCCAAGCCTGCTGGCCCAACATCAGGCACAAACCGGCAGGGCTCCACTTCCCTAATCGGTCACGTGCAACCACATCAAGGGCATCAGGGAGGCAGCCACGGCCACCGGTACCACCAGGAGCGGAAAGAGAGCAGCCCCCACCCACTGGCTCACAGGCAGCCAGGCCAAACCGTAGAGCACGTAGGACCCTGTCCCGGCAATGGTTCCCCATAACAGGCGATACACCAGTACGGAGCGGGCCAGGCGCCGGGACATCCAGAGAGCATAGACGCACAGCAGGACCGCCATGGTGCCCGACGTCCCCAGGAAACTCCAGAGATTCAGCCACAGCCGCGGTCTGGTTTCCGCTGCTGTCACGGTCGGGGATACGGTGTGCGTCGGGGACACCGCTGATTCAGGTGTCATCGTGGGTTGCACGGCCGTAATCTGGGCCGGTGTTTCGTCCTCGATCCAGATCTGCAGGCCCACACTGGTCTTGCTGTTCAGGCTCTGGGCAGCCAGCTCCAAGCGTCCGGGACGTTCCAGGGTAACAGCAATATGCGCCGAACCGTCTTGAGTCGGGATCGGGTCCGTATGCAGATTCATGTCGTCTCCCGCATACCGCAACTGAAACTGCACGGGCGTGCCATCCGGTACACGATGTCCATTGCGGTCCATGATGGGGCCCGCCCGGATCATCAGGGTGTCGCCCAGGTGCACCATCAGTTCAGCCGGATCAATGGAACTGCGCTTCTCGTCGAACAGGGAGAGGTTGATAATCTGGTCGGGATCGGGTTCCAGTCGCTCCACCAGGCTCCGGAAAAGTGTGCCCGGTACACTCACGGGGGGAGCCCCCTGCAGTTCCAGATCCCGAAACAGGGCACGCACGGCCGATTCCACGAAAGGCAGCGCGGGACTGTAGGCCGCAATGTAGACGGCCACCTTGTTGATGTCCGTTTCATCCAGCATATAAGGCGCATCGAAAGCCAGTACGGCAATCTCTTTTTCCACGGCCAAGCGACTGCGCTGGCGCAGGAAGCGGCTCACCGCATCACTGTCGGGATACCGTTCGCGATCGACGTCCAGCATGGCAAACAGGATCCAGTCAGCATCGGCCAGGGCACGTTCCACGCGCGTCTGCAAACCCAGGGAGGCCGTACTGTCCAGAACATCGGACAGTTCGGCAAACGAGAAGCTGGCGATCTGGTTCGGGCGTACCTGCTGGGTAGCGTCAGGGCCAAACAAGCGCAAGATGAGGGTCTCGATGAGCGTGGGCGCCAGCACGGGTTCCGGAGCACAGGCAGCACAGACCGGCCAGGAACGGGCATCGGTGAAGATGACGATCCGATCGTTGACGCCGGGGACCGAGGGCAGTACCGACCGGTCCCGGGGATTGTTGGCGTTCAGCAACGTCAGGGATTGCTGGGCCACGCGGGTAATGATGTCAGTCTTGAGATGCAGGTTGACCGTGCTGAACATCGTCATGTCCTGTGCGGATGTCCACACATCGCGCGGATGTATGCCCCAGTACACCGTCGTCTCATCAGTCCCTGCCGTTGAAGCACCGGGTACAAAGCGGGGGAACACTGTCTCCAAATAGAGCTCGTCCGAGGCCTGTTCCGTTGCGGCCGCAAGGACCGTGAGCGGGTACAGACTCAGCTTGGCGGTCAGAATCCGCCGCACTGCTTCATCCACGGCCGCCGCAAAATCGGGTTTCTCGTTGTATTGGACGATGAAGAACAGGAGGGTCTCTTCCAGGGCTCCCCCAACCTGCACGTCCGGGGCTTCAAATTCTGCCAGCCACAGCAAGTCATTGCCTGCCTGCAGGGCATCACTGGCAATACGGTTGGCCAGGAACGTCTGTTCCGACGGATCGTAGTAGGTGCGAATGGCCCGGACCCCAAGGCCATCGCTCATGACGAGGCCGTCCGCACGACGCCAGGACTGGAATTCCGTCAGGCTCAGCATTTCATCCAGATGGGCCGAGAGACTGACAGGCGGTGTGCGTTCCCGGGAACGCAAGAAGCCGCTGAAGCGGATATGACTGGTCAACAGGCCGTCCGTCGTCCCGGCTCCGGCTCGTGTCTCCGCATTCACTGCCGTCACCTGGGCGAAAGGATGCAGTTCGTGCCGGCGCAGTTCTTCCAGCGTGACCTGAATGGTTGCCAGCTCCTGATCCAGCGTCCTGTCACTGCCGCCCTGTCCCGGGAAATGCCGGGCGAAGGTCAAGACGCCATGGTTGCTGCCTTCATGCACACCGGCAATGAGCGCCCGGCCATGTTGTCCCACCCACCAGCTGTCTTCACCGAACGTAGCGGTGGCCCGCGTGCCCATCTGCAAGCTGCGCGGCCGATCAAAGACGTCCAGGCTGGGGCCCAGCAGCATGTTGAAACCTGCTGCCCCAAGTTCCTGGCCCAGGATAGTCCCGACCGCCTGGGCAAAGTCCGGCTGCCAGGCAGCGCCTATGGCCAGCTGATTGGGCATGGGTGTGAACCCGTTGCGCAACACCGCTCCAAACTGCTCGTTGCCCACTTGGGGCATCCCTACCAGCAGCGGCAACCCCACCCGGGTGTCCAGCAAAGAGGGAGGCAAAGGCACCAGGGCTTCGGTCAGCCTCTCACCTCCCTGATCGGTATCGGCCAGCAGCAGAGGGGGGGCATACAGGCCATAGGCGGCCGCCTGCAGCTGGTTGATCAGGCGGGCGACCTGTTGTGGTGTCCCGGTGTCGGACTTGTTGTCGACGTTGCCATGCTGCTCACTGAGCACTACGCCACCGATGCGGTAATCATGGATCAGGCGCACCACATGGCTGTCCGGCTCCAGGGCTGATCCCTGAAAGTTGACGACAAACAGCTGCCCTACCTTGTCAGCCACGGTCATGTGCGACATGAACTGTTCCACCACCGTGCTGGCAGGTACATCCGGTTCTGCCTGGTCCCGGGCTTCCCGGCTGTCGACCAGGCCGGCAGCAGACTGATCTTGTGCTGCAACCCCCAAGCTGCCCCACAACAAGGACAGAAGCGTCAGCAACAGGGACAGCACCACCCGGCACTCCCGGGTGTACCGGGCCCTGGATGCAATGTGGTTCCTGGTGTGCACTCTCATCCGATATGCCGGGGCAACAGTATAATTTTAGGTACTGCTATTGTATATCTGCTGCTGTTGCCGGCACCGAGTTACACCAGGCTTCCACTCACTCATCCGCTATCCGCAATGAATTGGCAAGGACATGTCTGAACCCGTTGACGCCTGGCGTACCCATCCAGCCTTTCTGGCCAACCGGGCTCGACTGCAGGCTTTCGCGTACTCCCTGGATCTGGAGTTTCATGACCCCGTCCTTCTTTTTGTAGCCTTTGTCCACAGCTCTTTCGCCAATGAGCAGGCTATGTCCGGACGCTGCATGGACAACGGCCGCCTGGAATTTCTCGGTGATGCAGTGCTGTCCTTGCTTGTGGCTGAACTCCTGTTTCACCGGTTTCCCCACCACAAGGAAGGCCAGCTCACCCAGATGCGTGCTGACCTGGTCCGCGCGGAAACACTGGGCCAATGGGCAGCCGATGTGGCCCTGGGGGACTATCTACTACTGGGACGCAGTGGCGAACAGGGCAACCTGCGCCAGAACGGGAAAATCCTCAGCGATACCTTTGAGGCCCTGGTGGGCGCGATCACGCTGGATCAGGGATATACCGCCACTGCCTCGTTCCTGCAGCGCTGGCTGGAACCGGCCCTGGACCACTGGGCGCAGCTTGGTACCCTGCGCAACGCCAAGAGCGAATTGCAGGAGTTGATCCAGGGCACCCGCCATCTCACGCCCCACTATGAACGCATTGCGGCCTCAGGCCCCGATCACGCGCGTACCTATGTCGTACACGTGATGCTCGAGGACCGGATCCTGGGTGTAGGTGAGGGCACCAGTTACAAACGGGCTGAATTCAGGGCAGCGGAGGACGCTCTGGCCCAACTGGATCGTGAAGCGTCTGTCCCCGCAGACCAAGCGCAGGACCTGAGTCGAGCAAGCCAGGAAACATCAGTTGCCCAAGGACCACATACAGGACAACAGAGGACACTCTGGCCCAACTGGATCGTGAAACGTCTGTCCCCACAGACCAAGCGCGGGGCCTGAGCCGGCAAGGCAAGGCCCGCTTTGTTGCACCTTGCCGCATGTCCCTGATCCATACCATCATCATGGACATAACTGCCCATTGCCTGCGCCCTCGGGCTAACCGTGCAAGCAGGCGCACATACCCTGCTCGTCAACTTGTCAAGTGAGACATGCCCGGGGACCTGCGCCCGTGTGGTCCCAGGAAGCAGACCTGGCACAGGCCGGTACCGGTGGAGGGTGCATTGCCGGACAACAGCAGGCCGCGCTGACTTTGCTTCGTGCAATTTCCACCAGTTCATGTACCGGGGGCTACCCCTGGTGGCAGGCAGTCCTCAAGGCCGACACACTACATACCCTCACCACTGTTGGCTGTCCTCGTGGTGGGCCACAATCCAATAATGTAGGGTAGCGTACACTACCCGTCATAAACAGACTCCATGGCAAAAACCAGGAATATTGGATTGCATGCGGACACGGCAGGACCCGGTGTTACCGGGTCCTGCCGTGATGCAAAAGGGGGTACCGGGTCTTCAGGAGACGGCTGGTGTAGCCCTCTGGCAGATACCTGACTAAAGTTCCAAGGCTTTCAGTTCGTTGATCATGTCCTGACCTACATCAAAACCACCCTGCCAGAACGCAGGATCGGACATGTCAATGCCCATTTCCCGCAGAATGGTGTCAGGATCGGCAGAACCACCATAGGCCAGCAACTTGAGATAACCCGGCTTGAAGGCGTCACCTTCCTGCTGGTAGCGGCGATAGAGCGCCAGTACCAGCAACTGCCCGAAACTGTAGGCATAGCAGTAAAAAGGCGTATGGAAGATATGGGGGATCATGAGCCATTCATGCTGGAAGACGGGATCCACCTCCACGGCAGCGCCAAACTGCTGTTGCAGCTGGGACAGATACGTTGCACTCAGTTCGGCAGGGGCAGCATTGTTCAGAATGGCCTCGTGCGCCGTTTTTTCAAAGACGACGAAATAGGCCTGGCGCATGACCGTCGCATACATGTCGTCCACCGCCGAAGCCAGCAGTTCCCGGCGCACGGCCGGATCGGAATTCTCCTGCATCAACCGATCGGTCAACAGCATCTCGGTGAACACCGAAGCCGTCTCCGCCAGGGGCAACGGGGCATGCTGCGTCAGCAGCGAATGATCTTCGGCCAGCAAACTGTGGATGGCGTGACCCAGCTCGTGTGCCAGCGTCGCTACATCGCGAATCCGTCCGGTGTAGTTCATGAGAATCCAGGGCGTCATGGAGGGCAGTACCGTAGCACAGAAAGCTCCGGCCCGTTTGCCCTTGCGCACCTCGCTGTCGATGTGTCCCTCACTGAACACCTTTTCGGCCTTGGCCGCTACCCCGGGATCAAAGGCTCCCACCGTATCCAGCACCATGGTCACCGCGTCCGGGTACTTGATGGTCTTGTCTGACGGGGAAAGCGGAGCGTAGATATCGAAACGGCGCAGTTTGTCCATGCCCAGCCACGAGGCCTTCAGGGCAAAGTAGTCCTGGAACATGGTCGCATTGTCCTGGCACACCTGCAACAGCGTTTCCACTGCCGCGTCAGGGATGTTGTTACCCAGATTCTTGACGGCGATGGGGGAAGCATATTGCCGCAGGTGCACATTCTCGCTGTACCAGTCGCGCACCCGGCTTGCATAGATCTGGGACAGAATGGGATTCTCGGGTTCGTACACCCGGAACAACTCCCGGTAGGCGGCTTCCCGCATCGCCAGATCGGGCGCATAGACATGGGTCATGAGTTCTTCGCGCGTCATCGTCTTCGTTTCGCCATCCACCTCCAGGGTGAACTCGAGACGATTGGTCAGCATCGTATAGATGGTGATCAGCGAACTCATGCCGTTCGCGTCCTTGGTGTTGATGATTTGCTCGGCCTCCTCGTCCAGCGTATGCGGCCGAAAGCGCCGCTCGCTCTGGAGTGCATAGGCGTAGTCCGGATACTGTTCGGGATCGGGCAACAGCCTGGCCGCGTGGTCGTCGCTCAGTGACTTCCACCACAGATCGAAGAACAGTATCCGATTCTGCAGTCGTGTCAGTTCCTGCTGCATGTAACCTTCATAACGAATGGCTTCTTCCGACTGCGTATCGGCAGAAAACCACAGGCTGCCATAGGCACCCAGACAATACATTTGCGCCGAGATGTGCTCAATCTGCTGCATGTACGGCACCAAATCCAGTTCCACCGCCGGTGCCGTGCTGTTGGCCACTGTATAGGCGTCCAATTTATCCCGGCCTGCCTCCAGCTCGGCTACGGCGACTTCCAGGGCGTCCAGGCGTTCCCGGATCGTGTGTTCTTCGGCATCGGGCAACAGTTCACCCAGATCCCAGCCGCTCAGCGCATACGTACCACTCATTGCTTTCTCTTCCTCTCACTACCTTCAGGATTGCACTACATATCACTTTGCACTACTGCTGGCCAAACAGGGAAGAAATACCGTCGCCTCCCCCTGATCCCTGTGCCTTGGGCATATGGGATGCAATCTTGGCAGCCAGATTGCTGAGAGTCATGGTTTGCAGCCAGATATGACCGGGGCCCTTCAACAAGGCCAAAAACAAACCTTCACCTCCAAACAGCATGTTCTGCACCCCTTTGATCCTCTCGATATCGAAATCCACGGAACTGTCGAACATCGCTACATGCCCCGGGTCCACACGAATTTCTTCCCCCGGAGCCAGATCGTACTCCACAATCTCGCCGGGGATTTCGGCAAAAGCCATACCCTGTCCACTGAGGCGCTGCAGGATGAAACCCTCACCCCCAAAAAACATCGATCCCAAATTGCGCTGAAAATGCAGATCCAGCTCGACCGTGCTTTCCGCCACCATGAAAGCATCGCGCTGTACCACCACCTCGCGTCCGCGCTGGAGTTCGAGAGGCACCACCTTGCCCGGCGCAAACGGTGTGAAGGCAATCTGGCAATCGCGGCTGCGGGCTTCATATACAGTCATAAAGAAGGACTCGCCCGTGAATTTCCGCTTGAGCCCTCCAAACAGTCCACCGGGCATCGTGGTGTTCATCTTGATGTTGCCTCGCTGCCAAGCCATACCACCGGTCTCTGTAATCACAGATTCACCGGACTGCAGTGTCAGTAATACCGCCTGCATAGTGGAGCCGTGGATCGTGTATTCCATAAACTGCTTCTCCGTCAAGTGCAAAAAAGAGGTCAGGCTGCAGGCAGATGCCCCAGACGCTCCATTGTACCGTACCTTGCAGGGCCCGTAAGGCAATTGGCAGGGCAATGCAAGACTCCGGGTCACAGCCTCGTCTGCCAAAGCCAGCTCCCACATGGGCAGCCCGGGGCACGAGCGAGCCAGAATAACCTAACTGGCAGTCTTACAGGCATTTTCCGTGTGTCCTGCGGCCACGGTGGATGTAGACAGTCCCCAAGCTTGCCGCAGGGCCGAGTCTTCACGCAGCCACTGTTCATTGGCCTGTGGCTCGGGCCGGGAGTGGATTGCCCTTATGCCCGGCTTTCAGGTCCTGCACATGAAACGCACCACCGACCTGCAGTCGTGGCAACGGGCCCACTACCGGGGTGAGAAACAGCACCGTATTCCCGCTATCGTGGACTGTCGCACGGACATAGGGCAGCTCCCGGACACCAAATGGCGGACGTGAGCATGGACCTGATGCGGGACAGGGACTGGTGGACTGGATGGCGGCTCTGCCCCGCCGTGGACAGCAGCCCGTACAGTACACCCGGTTGGACTTCATTCTGGGCAGTCCTCTGACCTACTGCATGCTGGACGGCACAGCCGGGTGGGACCAAAGCCAAATCCGGCAGTGGACGCGGGACACACTGGCCTGGCGGGACCAACCAACGATGCCGTCATGACCGGGCCGGTAGCAGTCGATGAGATGTTCGTAGCACCAAGACCCAAAAACCGGCATGCCCGGCGCCAGCGCACGATCAAACACAGGGCATCCTGGTACAGACTCCTGCCCTGGCCATGAAAGCCCGGACCCACAACCAAGTTGCCACACAGATGACAGCACACGCGGACCGCGTCACCCTGCATTCTTGCATTTACCATGGGGTGGTGCCGGACGTACCGGTGTACACGGACGCCAGGCGGCCTTGCCAGGGCTTGGTGCATCCTCATTGGACTGTACAACATATATATATGTACTCACACCGCGCAGTGCAGGCAGTCACGGGCAAGCTAGAATAGGGTATGAACATAGAAGAAATTATGGTGTACCGGGGTATCACTTTGCGAGTGCGGCCGGAGTCCAAGTCCAAGCACGACAAGATGATGCGGGTCACGGGTGCTTGTCGCAAGGTGTGGAATGAGGGCCTAGAAATATGTGAAAGGCGATAAACCTAACGTTACACACTTCGGCCTGAACAATCTGTACGTGCAGATCAAGCAGGAACTCCCTTGGTTGGATGAGTTACCCGCGGCCACTGTGCGCTATACCATGAAGCACCTAGCGGAAGCCTATAAACGATTCTTTGATGGTGCGGGGCATCCAGGCTGGAAGCGGAAATTCAAGGACACGCCCCGGTTTACAGTGCCCCAGGATATTAGCATCAAAGGCAAGAAAATATACATTCCCAAGATTGGGTGGGTGCGGTTGACAGGCAAGAACCCGTACGCCGATTGTAAACCTAAGCAGGCCACGTTTAAGTATGAGGCCGGTAACTGGTATGTATCCATCCTCTACGAAGTGCCTGATCCGCGCCCGGTTAGACCAACTCGCCCTGTTAATCCCATCGGCATCGACCGAAACGTGGGACAAGTGGCGCTGAGCACGGGGGATATGTATGAGTTGCCAAGTCTGTTGAAGCTGGATGCCAGGCTGCGCAGATTGCAGAAGAAGCTGGCCCGACAACAGTACAAGAGTAACGGTTGGCATAAAACCAAACTACGCATACAAAAGATATACAGGGAGATACGGAATGTCATAAAGAACTGGTGTCACCAGACCAGTCGCATCCTCGCTGATATACACGATTTGGTAATCTTTGAGGACCTGAACATTCAGGGTATGACCCGGAGCGCCAAGGGCTCTAGGCAAAACCCCGGTAAGAATGTTGCGCAGAAAAGAGGGCTGAACCGTGCTATTTTACGCAGTGGGTGGGGGCGGCTGGAAAGGTATATGAGTTACAAGACCGATACAGAAAAGATAGATCCCGAGTACACGTCACAGCGTTGTCATAACTGTGGCGAAGTACGTAAAGCCAACCGAAAATCCCAATCTGTTTACCACTGCAAGGAGTGCGGTGTGGAAAAGAATGCCGATGTAAATGCGGCTCTGAACATCCGAGACAAATGGTTGGTAAAGAACATGGCGTCCGGAGATGGCGCAACTGCGGGTGGAGATTGCAGCGTTAGCTGGTCTGTGAAACCTGAAAATGTATCCGGTGTGGCATTGCGTCCTGCGGGCGTGGTATGAAATCGTATATAGTCCCCTAATGTAAGGCTTTGTGGAGATTGCTGATCTTTGGACTGTAAAAGATTCGGCACTGTGTGCAAACGAGCCTTGATGGTATGCTGGGGGGCATACAGCAGACTGGAGACGTGCCATGAGTTTCGAAGCCCGTTATTTCGAGCGCACAGCGCAGGGGGAACAAAGCCCCAAGCCGGCTGAACCGCAGGAAGTACAGGCTATACGGACGCAGGTCAGCAAGTGCATAGAGGCGGTACGGACCTGCCTGGAGACTATGCAACCGGCTGACGGTTCCCGGCATGTCCCGGCCTGGCAGAACTTGCGCCAGGAGCCGACCAGCCTGCAGTACCGTCTGCGTGTGGCGGTGCCGGCCCGGCTGCGGACGGTCGTCGACCGGGTCGGGGCCTGGATGGGCCGGGTCTGCCTGTTCGCACGCACCGTATATGCATTGGCCCCGGTGACGTGGATGGCGGCGGGGGCGACGGTCGCCGCCCGGGCCAACGGCGGGAGCCGGATGCGGATGCCCCGGGCGGGGCAGATGGCCTGCCGCCGGCGGACGGGCTGGGGGATGACGATCCCGATCCGGCGCACGGCCCCCTATGGACGGTGCTGCGGTCCGTCATCCGGACGCTGAACCGGCTGTATCCCGAAACCGTCGCGTTCCGGGCGGAGGCGGCCGTGAATTTCGACGCTGTAAACAACAACATCGACGGCATCAGGTCCGAAATGCGGGGCCGTACCCGGGAGCGCCATTTCCAGAACAATCCGAAATTGCTGCGGGATGTCCTGAACGGGATGGATAGCGGCCTGACGATGGGCAAGACGATGACCCTGCGCTGGGGGGACAACAGTCGCATTGAGTTTGTCGCGGCTGCCGAACATGAAATCCTGGATGCCGAAATCGACGATGGGGGAAAACTGGCGGCGCTGGGGGCCTGCGACATGGTGTGCCGGGGTTGGGACCCGCAGGCAGAGGCGCATGTCTGGATCGTAGCCGAGATCACGCACCGGGCGAACCCACGCGATCCGGAGCGGGTCCACGAGGCAATGGACATTCTGGCGGGATGCAGTATTTTCGAGGAACGGGACGTCATGCTGGGTGTCGTCGTGGGTACGAGCATGGACACGACGGCCATAGCGCGGGCCGAGGAACCAGGCATTGGGCTACTGGCGTTGTCCAGCCGGGAGACAAAGGCGACACCGGTACGCGGCTATCCCCAGAGTCTGCCGCCGGCAGTACGCCCGGCCCATGCCGCAGACTGGCCCATGTCCCCCTGAATGGCTCAGACGCAAGACTGCCCTGCCGGCAGTATCCTGACCCTGCAGGGCAAAGTGCGCCGACAGGGACAATCCTGGGGCGTGCAGACAAGAACGCCCCCCATGCCGGTCCCAGGGGGAATCCCGGGCGCGGGGATGCCGAACCCCAAAGCGTATGGCAAGGACAGGCCGTGTTTCACGATCCCCTATGACGTCAAGTGCAGGGACAACCGGCTGTACATCCCCAAAGTCGGTTGGCTGCCTGTCGTGGGCAGCCCATCCTTACGCCGAATGCAAGCCCGTCCAGGCTACGGTCTATTGTGAGTGTGACAAGTGGTACGTGTCCATCCTGTTTGCTGTGCCCGAACCGCGCCCTGCCAAACCGGATGTACCTGTCCACCCCTTGGGTATAGACCGAAACGTGAAACAAATCGCCCGCAGTACCAAGGTGATACGGTGTCTGCCCGATGTAGAGCGCCTGTACCAACGCCTGGCACATCTCCAACGCAAGCTGGCGCGGCAACAACCGCAAAGCAAGCGCCGTGCCAAGACGAAACTGCAAATCAGCAGGGTATACCGCAAGATCCGCAACATTATAAAGAACTGGTGCCACCAAGTCAGTCGCGAACTGGCCAACGCACACGATCGGGTTATCTTGGAAGCGCTGAACATCAAGGGCATGACCCGGAGTGCACACGGCGCTGTGGACAAGCCCGGCAAGCATGCCGCGCAGAAAAGAGGACGGAACAGGTCAATCTTGCGTAGCGGTTGGGGGCGTTTGGAACGGTACATGACGTACAAGACCCACATTCACAAGATAGATCCGGCCTACACGTCGCAGGCTTGCAGTCATTGTGGGGAAGTACGCAAGGCCAACCGCAAATCCCGGTCGGACTATCATTGCCGTGCGTGTGGCATGGCCAAGAACGCCGACATCAACGCGGCCATGAATATTCTGATGTGGGGTTTGCGTGAATATCTGGCCTCTGGGGTAGGGGCATCTGCACGTGACAACTGCGGTTGAAGCGTGAATACATGTACGGTGTGAATCGTATATAAGCCCCTACCAAATGCTTTGTCACCGTTACGTTCGTAGGGTTTGTAGCGGAAGATGCCATTGAAGAGCGCAGGGATATCGTGCGCCGTAGCGGTATGCCCGGGGTAGAATGTGACCTTGAGAAATGGCTCGCGCCATCACCTTGGCGGTCAGTCTACGCGACTGTGGCCTATGTCCTTTGTGGCTGAGGACCGGTTGAGAGAGCATCCTCTTTTGGGGCCTCGGTGCCATCCGGGTGGACCTTGACAAAGGCGCCATCAACCAACATGACGTCCAGGTCAAGTTCTTGCACTAAAGCAGCGAAGACTTTGTCGAACACGCCATTGCAGGACCAGCGGCGAAACCGATGGTACACTGTGTTCCACTTGCCATACCGGTCAGGCAGATCCCGCCACACGGCACCGGTACACGCGATCCAGAGAATACCCTCTATCGTCGTGCGATGATCCTGTGCATAAGGGCGTCCCCGATGTCCTTTCTCCCGGGGTAACAGCTTGGCGATACGTTGCCACTGGTCATCGGATAACGAGATGTGAGTCATTGGTCATTGTCTCCTGTTACCTGACACATGACATTCTTGTAACACAGCCATACAGAAAGGCAAAAATTTCTGTCTTTTGCAAACAAGCCCTGGACTATCCTGTAGTCGGCTGATTCTCCCAGCGTTGTTCACTTGTGCAGATGCGCAAAGAGCATTTGGCTGTACTCGCCTGCCGGCATATTCAAGCAGTATTTCCCATCCGGCGACAGACATCACCACGGTACCAATACGGCTGAGTCATATCTGAACGCACACTGCCCACAACCATTTTTCCCTGCCATCCCCTGCAAGGTTTCGTTCAATGGCAGGAAAAGGCGAGGGCTCGCTCCTTGCCTGGCTCGTTCGCCCATTTGCCTGCTGGCCTAATTACATCTCCATCCGGGATAACACCAATGTCAAAGCAGAAGCCCGGGTCCAGTCGTGTGCAGTCTGCAGTCTGCTTTTTCCTGTCCATGGCCCCTGTCTCACAAATCTCCCAAGCCTCCTGCCACGGGAGCAACCGGGACTGACTTGCTGTCCCATTTTTTTGTGACTGCGGGCAGGAAGAAAGCGTTCAGGTCATGGCACGCAGAGGCCAGGCGGTCATGGCGTCCATGGCCATCATGCCCCCCTTGCACCAGACCATGACATGTTGGCCGAACAGACCTTGGTCGATGATACGGCTGGCACAGGCCTGACCATCGTTGACAAAGACCTCCAGCACAGAACGATCCAGAAACACGTGCAGATCCAGTGTATCCTCCAGCGGGATATCCACGGCCTTGCCTGCCACTTCAAGGCCGTTGGGCCCCACGTGAATGGACACACCATACGTTCCGTCCGCCTCGCAACGCAGATTCAGGCCGAATTCCACCGCACTGATGCGCGTCATGCATACTCTGATTTCCAGCTGATCCCCGACCACATCCGTCAATACCTGCCGCGCTTCGTTCAGGATGAGGCCCGGTACCCGGATCTCTCTCCCGCGCAATTGCCTGAGTTCGGTTATTGGATGCTGGCGCAACTCCAGATCGCCCGAGATGGACAAAACCCGAGGCAAGGCGATACAGCCATTCCAGCCATGGCCCGGTTCAAAGCCTCCCAGCCAGCCCAACAGGATGCAGCGCCCGTCAGGTGCCTGCAGTACATTGCTGGCATAGAACCCCCGGGCATATCCATCGCTCGCTTCCACGATGCCTGCGGATTCGACGGAGAAGCGGTAGTTGGCCAAGTCCAGCGTACCGATGCGATATTCCACATCCCCAAAGGGGGACAGCAAGTACACGAAACGATTCTGCAGAGGAAAGAAATTGGGACATTCCGCACTGACGTCACAGAGCTGACCCCGGTACACCCATTGTCCCAAATCCCCGGCAACGGCTTCAAACAGGGGTGTTCCCGCCTCCGGTCCGGCATTGCCCACCACCATGAACTTGCGGTCCTGGTAGTCGAACACAAAAGGATCGCGCCAGTCGGCCAGTGCCCGCGGTCCCTGGGGCAAATGCAAGCTGTCGTCCAGGCGCAGCAGGGGATTCGCCGCATGCCGTATGAAATCCATGCCCCCATTGCGGCTCACTGCTCCCCATTGCTCAAAGGGGGGCAGGTTATCCGGATCGGTGCCTTGCACACTGGTATATATCAGCACCAGATTGCCTGCCCCGTCTACGGTTGCACCGCCGGACCAGCAGCCATATTCGCCATGCTCATTGTCCGGTGCCAGGGCAATGGGCAGGTGTTCCCAGTGTATCAAGTCCCGGCTGCGGGCATGTCCCCAGAACATATCGTCATCCGGTGGAGGATAGTCATAAAACGGATGCAGCTGGTAAAACAGGTGATACCACCCCTGGTAGTAGATCGTGCCGTTCGGATCGTTCATCCACATGGCGGGGGCAGTGAAATGAAATTGCGGCCGCGAGGGATCGGCCTGGGCACGCGGATAGGTCACATCAATCGATTGCTGGGCCCGTTCCAAGAGAGACGGTTTGGTCATTATGGCAAGTTCCTGGCCCCTATGGGATATGGAGGGTTTCAGACAGGAACGGAAGGCGGTGACCTGGCCGGCAAGATGGCACAACCCGGCAAGCCCTGCAAGAGACTGGACTGTCATTTGGTGATTCTACCTACCGACCAATCCATCCTGGTACCAGGTTCCCGGCACAGGCGACACTGGGGCAACCGCTTCCCTGTGCCATGGGGCGGGCCCATGGTGTCATGCATGGTGACGCATCCAGGCAGGCCAGTGCACTGTCCAAGGGTATGCAGGCAACGTGCCCGAGTCCGCAAAAGGCTACAAGCGCACATGCCGTCCTGCAGGATTATAGCATCCCGCATTCTCGCTTGTTCAACAGGGGCTGCGCCTGGACAGGCAGCCAGGGCCGCTGTCGTTCCTGCACAACGATCAACACATGCTAGACTTGTCCAGGCTCCCGTGCCTGAAGTAATTTCGCCATTGGTCTGTCCGCCGGCCATTTGTTCTCCCGATGCACGCAACTCCCTCTGCGGACCGGTCCTCCCATTCTCCCCGCGGCTCTTCCCTGCACCTGATCGGGCGTGTCCTGTCGCTCCTGTTGCCCTATTGGGGGAATGCCACCGGCGCCTTCGTCAGTCTTATCCTGATGATTGGGGCCAACTTGGCCTCCCCTATAGTGATTCGGCAGGTCATTGACGGCATTGCGGCCGAGTTGGACCGTGGCCGCGCCCAGGACTTTGACTGGTCTCTCATCATTACCGGCACCCTGCTCCTGTCCGGCCTGGCCGTGGGACGGGGCATCTTCAACTTTCTGCAGAATTTTCTCAGTGAGAAAACCAGCCAAAGCATCGCCTTCGATCTGCGGAACCAGATCTATACCAAGGTCCAGAATCTGAGCTTCAGCTACCACGATCAGGCCCAGACCGGACAACTCATGACCCGGGCCACCAACGATGTGGAACTGGTGCGCCAGTTTATGGGCCAGGGCCTGTTCCAAATGATTGCCTCCGCCTTCATGTTTTTGGGTGCGTTGGCCGCTCTCGCTTTCATGAATCTGCGCCTGGCGAGCATCGTATTCCTGATCATCCCCTTCAACATGGTGCTGCTGGGCCTGTTCATGCGCGCTATCCGGCCCCTGTTCGGGGAAATCCAGAGCACGATGGAGAAGCTCAACGAGCGCCTGCAGGAAAACCTGGCGGGCATCCGGGTCGTCAAGGCCTTTGCCCGCTCCGACTTCGAGATCGAACGCTTTGCCACCGAGAACGAACACTACCGGGTGTTCACCCTGGATTTCATCAACCGGATCTCCAAGATGTTCCCGGCCACCTTCCTGATCTCGAACATACAGTTGCTGCTGGTGCTGGGATTTGGTGGCCGGCTGGTCATTCTGGATCAGCTCAGTATCGGCACCCTGACGGCTTTCATCAGCTACCTGATGTTCCTGGTGCAGCCCCTGATGACCATTGGCTTTCTGTCCGGCATGATGATCCGCGCTCTGGTCAGCGCCGAACGGATCTTTGAAGTGCTGGACACGCCCTCGGAATTGCACGATGCACCGGACGCCCAGCCGCTGGACGTTGTGGTCGGCCGCATCCAGTTCCAGGACGTCTTCTTCCGCTATGCGGGACAGGAAGACGATGTGCTGAAGGGCATAAGTTTCACGGCTCTGCCGGGACAGACCATAGCCATCATGGGCCGTACCGGATCGGGCAAGAGTTCCATCATCAATTTGCTACCCCGTTTCTACGACGTGACCGGCGGTCGCGTCACCATTGACGGGAAAGACGTGCGCCAGGTCACCCTGGATTCGCTCCGGTCCCAGATCGGCATCGTGCTGCAGGAAGCCATTCTGTTCACAGGCACGATCCGTGAGAATATCGCCTACGGTCGCCCCGAAGCCACGCTGGAAACCATTCAGGCGGCAGCGCAGGCGGCGGCAGCCCATGACTTCATCATGGAACTGCCCGAAGCCTACGAAACCCGGGTGGGCGAAAGGGGTGTGGGTCTCAGCGGGGGCCAGCGCCAGCGGATCGCCATTGCTCGTGCCCTGTTGCTGGACCCGCACATTCTCATTCTGGACGACAGTACCAGTGCCGTGGATGCAGAAACGGAAGAGCATATTCTGGAAACCCTCAAGGCCCTGATGCAGGGCCGCACGGCGTTTGTCATCGCCCAGCGCATTGCCACGGTACGGGAAGCCGACCAGGTACTGCTCCTGGAACACGGCTGCATCGCCGATATGGGCACCCACGCAGAACTGATGCGGGACAGTGCCCTTTACGCCGAGATCGTGCAGTCCCAGTTCAAGCCCGAAACACAGCATTTCATTCCCGATGCGGTGCCGACCGCTGGCACCGGGAAGTCTGTCCTGTCGGCACGGACCCTGGTCCGGACGGAAACAGGGAGGCACACGTCATGAGCCGGGCAACCTCCAGCTTTCAGCGCGCGGCCCAGATGGAGCAGGACCGGGCTGTCTCGGCCCGGGACACTGCGGTCCGGATCCTGCGCCTGGTTATGGGCTACCGGCGCGATCTGTTGCTGGTGATGGCCACCATGCTGGCGGCCACGCTTTCCATATCCATCGGTCCTGGCATCATCGGCTGGGTCATCGACAACCGGATCCTGGTCCCGGACGCCAGCGTGGAACGGATGCTGGTGCCCCTGGGACTGTTGCTGCTGAACTATGGCGTGCAGTACCTGGGCTTTCGTTACCAGTTCTATTTCATGGGCCTGCTGAGCGGCAAACTGATGGCCAAGTTGCGCCAGCAGGTCTTCACCAAGATTCAGCACCTGTCCCTCGCCTACTTCGACCGGAATGAAACGGGCGACTTGATGAGCAAGCTGATCAACGATGTAGACGTCATGAACAATTTCCTGAGCCAAGGCTTCACGCAGATGGTCGGGGGCATCGTGCGCATGCTCGTCATCGTCTGTGTCATGTCGTTCCTGGACTGGCGCCTAAGTCTGGTTATTCTGGGTGCCGTGCCCGTCATTCTGGGCATCTCCGCCCGGCTGGCCGCGATGGCCCGGGTCGCGTACCGCAAGAGCCGGGAGTCACTGGGAGACGTATCCTCCGAACTGGAGGAAGGCATCTCGGGAGTCAAGGTGATTCAGGCCTTCAACCGTGGGGAAGCCAACCGTGAGCGCTTCATGCATCTGAATCGGGCCAACCGCGACGCCAATGTCGTGGCGGTGGGCATTTCAGCAGCGTTTGCCCCGGCCATCGAATCCGTGAATGCCCTCACCACCGCCCTTCTGCTGGGCCTGGGGGGCTGGCTGGTGCTGCAGGGTCATGCTTCCCTGGGCATGCTGATCAGCTTCCTGGAATATGTCCGTCGCTTTTTCTTTCCCCTGCAGGAAATCTCCCAGCAATGGTCGCTCATGCAAGGTTCGCTGGCCGGGGCGGAACGGATATTTGCCCTGTTGGACCAGGAGATATCCCTGCAGGATCCGCCCCGGGCCGAGTCCATGGCTCTCATTGAGGGCCATATTGCCTTTCAGGACGTGTCTTTCAGCTACAACCCGGACGAACCTGTCCTGCACCAGGTGAATTTCGAGGTGCAGCCAGGCCAAACCTGCGCCATCGTGGGTCCCACCGGTGCCGGCAAGACCTCCATCATCAACCTGCTGGGGCGCTTCTACGATGTGGATCAGGGCCGGGTACTGATTGACGGGCAGGATGTCCGGCACGTAACCCAGGACAGCCTGCGCCAGCAGATTGGTGTCGTCTTGCAGGACAATTTCCTGTTTTCCGACACCGTGCGCGAGAACATCCGCTACGGACGCCTGGACGCCTCGGACGACGAGGTGTATGCGGCCGCCCGGCTGGTGGAAGCCGAAAACTTCATCCTGGCCATGCCCCAGGGTTACGACACCCAACTGGGGGAACGGGGCAGCCTCCTTTCCCAGGGTCAGCGCCAGCTGCTGAGTTTCGCCCGGGCCATCCTGGCCAATCCCCGCATTCTGGTGCTGGACGAGGCTACCGCCAGTGTCGACACCCGCACGGAAGCCACGATCCAGCACGTGATGCGCCAGTTGCTGCAGAATCGCACCAGTCTGGTGATCGCCCATCGCCTGAGCACCATCCGGAACGCCGACATCGTCTTGGTCATGGAGCACGGCCGCATCGTGGAACGGGGTGATCATTACGAATTGATGGCGCAGGGCGGCCTGTATGCCGATCTGTACAATACGCAGTTCAAGGAAATAACCCAAGCCAACGGCACACTCGCATCCGGGCCTGTACCTGACCTCATACCCAACACATAGTGCCGGCGGCGGAATGCGCTCGGCATACACCGTTCCTGACAGGCGGCGGATCCGGCTCTTGACCGACACCGTGCCCGTTACCGTTGCTGCACGTTCCACGTTGCCCGCACCATTCACCATCGCCTTGCCGGTACACCAAAAGGCCAGCGGGATCTGAGTGATGCGCCGGCCTGCGACAGACAGCATTCGCCGGATTCCGGCAGAGTCTGTACAATAGCCGGATACGAAGCTAGCCTGTGGATTGGCCTGGGAATCGCCAGGGACAAGCGGGAAAAACCGCCAGTAGCGATTCCCGGCCAGAACCCGTTGCCCCTCTGCTCAGGGCAAAGCGGGATCACTATCAGGATCCGACCATATTGGATCAGTACACCACCGCAATCGTTGCTCTCCCACTCCTTTGGTACCCCCCAAGTGTTGTTATGTCGAATCAGTCCGCCAACTCCCGGCCAGCAGATGCCAGCACGGAAGCTGTCGATTTCGCCTGGTACCAAAGCGAATCGGCCCGGACTTGGGCGGAGATTGACACCGACCATCCCATCGTGTACCCCACCCTGGGACTGACGAATGAAGCCGGTGAACTCGCCGGCAAGGTGAAGAAAATCTTTCGTGACAAGCAGGGCCGGATTTCTGACGCA
Source organism: Caldilineaceae bacterium (assembly GCA_965200385.1). Taxonomy (GTDB): domain Bacteria; phylum Chloroflexota; class Anaerolineae; order Caldilineales; family Caldilineaceae; genus Bin34. The sequence goes on along the minus strand of OZ241342.1, from coordinate 462,154 downwards.
GATCGTGAGGCTCTGAAAAGGGAACTGGGGGACGTTCTCTGGTATCTGACCCAAATCTGTACCCAACTGGACCTGAGCCTGGCGGATGTTGCTGCAGCCAACGTGGAAAAGGTTCTGTCGCGACAGCGCAGGGGTAAAATTGGAGGCGATGGTGAATACCGTTAACCTGGGCGGATGCGCTGAATCCGTTTGGCCCGCAACCCAAGCACGTATATAAGGAGTGGCCATAATGTCCCTGACCGCCCGCGCCGTGGTAGCCCTGGGCCAAGACTTTACGGTCGAAGAGGTCGCCGTACCGGATCCGGCACCCCATGGTCTGGTCCTCAAGCAGGAACTGGCCGGGATCTGCGGGACCGATCTGCATAACTGGCAGAAACATCTGCCGACACCCACCTTGCTGGGGCACGAGAGTGTCGGGACTGTGGTGGCCCTGGGCCAGGACTTGACCCATGACTTCCGGGGAGAACCCCTGCATGAAGGGGATCGGGTGGTCTATCATCCCCGCAATTCCAGCGCTACCTTTGGCTACCGGGGGCCCGAATCGCCCTTCTCGGGCGGTTTCGCCGACTACATCTGTCTGGGTGATCCGGAACTCTGTGTCATCAAGACATCAGCACAGGCCCGCACGGCAGTCTTGGCGGAACCCTTCGCCATTGGGGTACACGCCGTCATGCGCGCCCAGGTCCAGCTGGGAGATACCGTCCTCGTACAGGGGGCAGGTCCCATCGGCCTCATGGTCATGTTGTGTGCCAAATACAGCGGTGCTGCCCGGATCATCGTTATTGGGGGCCCCGCCGGGCGCCTGCAGCTGGCCCGGCAGCTCGGGGCTCACATTACGATCGACATCGCCGAACATCCCGACCCGGATGACCGCAAACAGCTGGTGATGGACAGTACCCGGGGTGCAGGCGCGGATGTGGTCTTTGAATGTGTCGGCTTTCTGCCTGCATTCCCCGAAGGACTGGAATACGTAAAACAGGACGGTACCTTCGTCGAATGTGGTCATTTCGTGGACATGGGCACCGTGGCCGTCAATCCGGCCCGCCACATTCTGTTGCCCAACATCCGGATGGAAGGGATCTGGGGCAGCCGTTTTCCCCATTTTGTGCGGGGCATGGCCCTGCTGGAACAGGTAGCCGAGCCGATAGGCGACATGGTCAGCCACGTCTTGCCGCTGGAGCGGGTGCGTGACGGGTTTGCAGCCCTTGACGGTTCCTATCACCTGGATGGTGCGGATGCGATCAAGATTGCCCTGGCCAGTGATGTGGAAGCCGTAGCCTGAGATTGGGCGGCCGCGGCCGCCACACCCAACCCGCGGGAGGGACACTATGCCCAGTGGACGTGTAATCGTAGCCAAAGACCAGGATTTCGCCATCCGGGAATACGACGTACCGGATCCGGATCCGCATGCCCTGGTGCTCAAACAGGAGTTGGCCGGTATCTGCGGTACCGACCTGCACATGTGGCAGAATGGCTTTTCCCGCGAGATTGTGCTGGGGCATGAAAATGTGGGCATCATCACGGCCCTCGGCCGGGACGTGCGCACGGACTTTGTAGGCAACCCGGTCAGGGAAGGGGATCGGGTCATTTTCCGCCCCGGCACGAGTCAGGGCGAGGGTGCCTACGGCTTTTACTACGCACCGGATGAAGCACCCCATTTTGTGGGTGGCTTCGCCGACTACATTTATCTGGGCAAACGCGGGACCTGCTTCATCAAAACGGATCTGCCCCCGGAAGTAGCCGTACTGACCGAGCCGTTTACGGTCGGAGTGCATGCCGTCATGCGTGGCCAGATCCAGTTTGGTGACACCGTCGTGGTACAGGGTTCCGGCGCCATTGGCCTGGTGACCACCATCTGTGCCAAGGTCAGCGGTGCGGGCAAGATCATAGTCGTGGGTGGTCCGGCCGCGCGGCTGGAACTGGCCCGGCAATTCGGGGCCGATGTCGTCATCGACATCGAAGAGGTACCCTCACCGCAGGCACGCACCGAACTGGTGCTGGCGGCCACACCGGGGCGGCAGGGCGCCGATCGGGTTTTCGAGTGTGCCGGCTTCCTGCCCGCCACTCCGGAAGGTCTGGGCTATCTGCGCCACAGCGGCACCTTCATCGAGGTAGGCCATTTTGTGGACATGGGCTCGCTGGACTTCAACATCAACCAGTCCCTGATGGTGCGCAACTGCCGCCTGGAAGCCATATGGGGCAGCGGCGACGATCATTTCGTGCGCGCCATGCCCATACTGGAAAAGCTGGAATTCCCCTATGCGGACATGGTCAGCCACGTCTTGCCGCTGGAACAGCTCAAGGACGGTTTCCTAGCCCTGAACGGGGATTACCGCCTGGGCGGGGATACGGTCGTCAAAATTGCGGTCAGCTCCGATCTGTAGGCTGTCTCTTGCTCTCCCCATTACGCACCATGAACAGACCCAATATCCTCTGGATTTGTACGGATCAGCAACGCTGGGACACCATCGGCGCCCTGGGCAATCCCCACGTGCGGACCCCCCACCTGGATCGGCTGTGTGCAGAGGGCACCGCTTTCAATCTCGCTTTTTGCCAGAGTCCTATCTGCACCCCCAGCCGCTCCAGTTTCCTCACCGGGCTGTATCCCAGCACGGTCCATGGCTGCCGCAACGGCAATGACGTGTGGGCAGAAGGGGCGGAGCTGCTTCCCAAGACCCTGCGCGACCAAGCGGGCTACGACTGCGGGCTGGCGGGCAAGCTGCATCTCGCCGGCGCCTACCACCGCACGGAACCTCGGGCCCGGGATGACGGGTACCGCGTGTTTCACTGGAGCCATTCCCCGCGCGATGAATGGGGCGAGGATCACGCCTACCGGCGCTGGGTAGCCGCACAGGGTGAGGATCTGGGAGCCTTGCATGAGGCACCGGAACCCATTCCCGCCGCATTCCACCAAACGACCTTCTGCACCGACAAGGCCATTGAATTCATGCAGGAGGAACGTTCCGGGCCCTGGTTGATGAGCGTCAACATCTTCGATCCCCACGCTCCCTTCGATCCTCCCACTGACTACCGGGCCCGCTATGACGCCGCTGCCCTGCCTGGTCCCTGGTTCCAGGAAAGTGATCTGGAAGCCCAGGCAGCACTTGAGGCAGTTGATTTCCAGACGACCGCCCAACGTCCGGCCGCATGCGGCGCGCATGATCTGCAGGCAGCCTACTATGCCATGATTGAATTGATCGACGACAACGTGGGACGTATGCTACAGGCGTTGGAAGACACCGGCCAGCGGGCAAACACGCTTGTCATTTTCACCTCGGATCACGGCGAAATGCTGGGCGATCACGGTCTGGTCCTGAAAGGATGCCGCTTTTACGAGGGACTGGTACGGGTGCCGCTCATTCTGTCCTGGCCGGGACACATCCAGGCTGGCGTGGTCAGTGAAGCACTCGTCGAGCTACTCGATTTGGCCCCGACGCTGCTGGAATACGCCGGGCTGGATATCCCGGAGACCATGCAGGGCCGCAGTTTGGTCTCCCTGCTTCAGGGCGAAACGGATCTGCACAGTCACCGGGATTTCGTGCGTGCCGAATACTACAGTGCCCTGAATCCGCATACACCCGAGCGCAACGATTTTGCGGGCACCTACGCCACCATGATCCGGACCCGCCGCTACAAGCAGGTGTCCTATCACGGTTTGGACTTGGGAGAACTCTTCGATCTGGAACAGGATCCCCGGGAATTCCACAACCGCTGGGACGATCCGGAGCTGGCCGCGGTCCGTTTCCGTCTGCTGCAACAGAATTTCGACGCTCTGGCCTTCGCCGTAGACCCGGGTACCCGTCAGCACTTCTACTACTAGCTGCAGGCCCAGGAGGGGGATGTACCCGACTATCCATGTCGCGCATGCCGCTAGCAGCCGCTGCCGGTCACAGGGATCTGTCATGACGGATTTCACACACTCCTCTCCCCATGGGCCGGCGGCCGGATAGCCAGACGGGAGCAGCGTTGCCTTCAACACCGTGTCCAGAACCTCCTCTTCCGATTTGTCCACGCGGGAATCCTTTCTGTTCATCTTCTGGACCTTCCTGCAATTGGGACTCACCTCGTTTGGTGGTCCCGTAGCCCATTTGGGATATTTCCGCAACGCTTTCGTCACCAACCGCCGTTGGGTATCGGAACAGGATTATGCAGCCCTCATCAGTCTCTGCCAGTTCCTGCCCGGTCCGGCATCCAGCCAGGTGGCCATCGGTCTGGGCCTGAAACGCGGGGGCCTTCCCGGCGGGCTGGCGGCCTGGCTGGGTTTTACCTTGCCGTCCGCCGCCCTGCTGATAGCCTTGGGCATCGGGGTAGGCGTCCTGCAGGAAAACATACCGCCCGGTCTATTGGCCGGACTGAAAATAGTAGCCGTCGCCATCGTCGCCCAGGCCGTTTGGGGTATGGCGCAGCGTTTCTGCCTCAATCCGCCCCTGACTTCACTGGCCCTGCTGGCGGCCGCGGCTGCCCTGCTGGGGTCCCATCCGCTAACCCCTATGGCCGTGATTTTGGCGGGCGCTCTGGCCGGTCTGGGTCTGCCCCAGCCCCGGCAGGCAGCGGACAGCGGTTCACCCCCTGCCCAACACATCAGTCGCAGCCTGTCCCTGGCCTGTCTGGTCCTCTTCGTCCTTTTGCTGGCAGGCCTGCCGCTGTTGGTCGCAATCAGCGAGGCACAGACGCTGGCCCTGTTCAACAGCTTCTACCGGGCAGGCTCCCTGGTCTTTGGGGGCGGACATGTCGTCCTGCCCCTCCTGCAGTCCATGGTGGTAGCCCCCGGCTGGGTGACCGACTCGCTGTTTCTGAGCGGCTATGGGGCCGCGCAGGCAGTACCGGGTCCCCTGTTCAGCCTGGCCGCCTACCTCGGCACGGTCGCCATACCTGCGCCCAACGGTGTACCCGGGGCTCTGATCTGTCTGGGGGCCATTTACCTGCCGTCCTTCCTACTGCTGATTGGTGCTCTTCCCTTCTGGGATCGCCTGAAACGGTATCCACGGGCCCAACAGGCCCAGGCCGGCATCAACGCCGCCGTCGTCGGCATCCTGTTGTCCGCGCTTTATGATCCCATCTGGATTTCCGCGATATCCTCGGCGCGGCATTTCATTCTGGCACTGGCGGCCTTCGCCCTGCTGGCTGTCTGGCATCTTCCTTCCTGGTTGACCGTCATACTGATGGCCCTGGCTGGCTGGGGCTTCCTGAACGGGCTCGGATGACACGACGCGCATACACCGCCCGATCCCGCCGCAGCTGTTGCGGGTGTGGCTGCACCTTGCCCCTTTTGCTCCTGGTATTGCTGGCTGGTGGCTTTGCCCTGTTTCTCTACTGGCCTTCCCGGACCTACATATCGGGGGCTACCCCCATACCCCAGGACCTGCAACGCGATGCCCTGCATCTCAGGTGTCACTACCTGCCGGTCAACGTGGAAGAAGTCACCGCCGTACCCTTCAGGCAGATCAGTCACCGGGAAACAGGGGATCTGTGGTTCGTCCTGGATCTTGACGGCAACTACACATGGTTTCAGCCGGACGTCCTGTTGCAGGAAACCGTCACCATCGTCAGCAGCAATCCGGATCTGGCCTTGGGTACCCCTGTCGATCCGGCTCTCATGGTAGCCCTGTTTCAGGCGATCCCGATTTCGCGCCTGTTTGTCCTGCTCCCCTACCTCCCCACAATGCAAGCCTGTGATCCGGCAACCCTAAGCCTTATCCGGGAGAGTTACGCCACCGGGGCCGCTTTTCTAACCTGGAGTGACCGGTTCCCGCAGAACCAGTCGCCTGCCCCCACATCCCAGGCAATCCCGGCGGCCAAGGTCACCCTGCCAGCAACCCCGGAACCAGCGCCGACAATCCCGGCAGAACCCACAGCCCGGCTGCCGGAAGCAGGTTTGGCCAATGTCAACGCCAACATACGGGCTGGGCCAGGCACCGAGTACATGATAGCGGGCTCTGCACCCCAGGGAACCCGGCTGACAATTACAGGCCGGAATGAGGACGGCACCTGGCTGCAGCTCGCTTCAGGGAACTGGATTTATGCCCCTCTGGTCGATCCCGCACAGCTACAGATCATGGACTCACCCACTCCGGCCCAACCCGCACCTGCTGTGGCTTTACCCGAAGTCGAGACTTTGCCGACGCCTGTGGCTACGGTTGCACCCGATGTAGCCGCGCTCTACGCCAGAGCCTTGTTCCAAATCAATGAGGCCCGCAGTCAGCAGGGCCTGTCACCTGTAGTCCTGGGTTTCAATGCCGCTGCCCAGACACATGCAGGGGAATTGCATGCAGCACAGTACCTTTCACACTGGGACCGGCAGGGTCTCACACCCTACATGCGCTATACCTGGGCCGGGGGCCAGGGATACAGTGCCGAAAACGTGGCTTTCATTGGCCGCCTGACGGACCAGCAATGTGTTCCGCACAACACAGACGATTGGCTGGACCAGCTCTTTGCCGGACTGATGGCCAGTCCCGGGCACAGGGACAACATTCTGAATCCCCATCACACCAGCGTACATCTGGGGATTGTGCATGCTTGCCACCTTATGGTCATGGTACAGCTCTTTGCCGGAGATTATGTCGAATTCGTGTCGGCACCCCAAATCACAAATGGTGTATTGACGTTGCAGGGCCACACACTCCATGGCACGACCCTGCACGACTCGCTGTTCCTCTATTGGGATCCGCTGCCTTATCCCTTGCCCCGTGAACAGCTCATGCTCGCTGCCTGCTATAGCAGCGCCGGGACACCGGTGGCGATTATTCTGGCGCCGCTGGCAAATTCCAATGCCTATTACGTAACCGATCAGACCCACATCGAGCGGGAGCGCTGTCCGACTCCCTATGATGTCGGCACAATCCCGGATGTTCCGGCATCCCAGCCAGAGCTGCAAGCTCTGTTCCAGCGCATCAAGGCCCAACCCCTGATTCAGGAATCCTTTGTTGTACCGCACCATATCGCCGATATTCTGGATACGAGCCCTTCCACATTTCACATCCAGGCCGATATTGGCCAGCTCCTGGCAAGGCAGGGTCCAGGCATATACAGCATTGTCCTGTATGGCTATCGCGGCCATGAGACAGACGAGTCAATCCTCCTGTCCACTTATGCCCTGTGGATTCAGTAGGCAAGACAGATCCAATACCTGCCGCACTGCCAAGAACCGACAGGGACTGGTGTTGGTCATACGTGCCTTGCAGTTGCCCAGCCGACACAGTGGGCTGCATCGCAGAAGCGGATGCAGCCCATAGCACAACAATAATACAGAACTGAAAATCTGATATAATCGAGTCCGGGTACTGACTGTAGCGCTACAGAGACTTCGTGTCCCCGAGCCACTGCCGCCTTGGCCTGTTCCAGGATGCAAGGCATATGGCATGTGGTGCCGTATGGAGGTACCGTCTTGCTTTTGTCCACATCCAGTACCACTTCGGCAAATGATGAATCCTGACTGCGCCCCTCCAAATCCTGGCTCTGGCGTACCAGAGACCGCGAAACTCCTGCTCTACATGGGCCATACCGGTTGTATCCGTCCTTGGCGCATCGTGCATGATACGTTGGACTGCCAGATCCCCCATGCCGCACGCGCGATGTGGCGCCTGCTCCGGGATCAGGGCCTGGTGCAGCCACTCGTTATCCACCAGCATCCCGCCGGCTGGCATTACAAGCAGGGACGGCGCCGTCAGCTGCTTGAACTCTCACGGGCAGGCCAGCACTGGTATCGCCAGACTACGGGGCGGGAACCGCAGGAATCCGAGTGGGCGTGGGCCTTGAGCCACCACTCCTCGCTCCAGCATGCATTGGCCATACGGGAAACACGGGATTGCCTGCGTGCGATGGGCATTGCCGTGGACGAGGATCCATTCCCCTGTCCCGTCACTATGGCCGATCCTTTTGGCAAGCGCTCAGAACCGGACCTCACGATCTACTTCCGGCAACGGGTCTTTCCCGTAGAGGTGCAGCGCACAATTAGGGTTCACCATCTGTCCAAGTGGTACAAGAGCCTGGAACTGTTTCATCGTCTGATGCTGATCACATTTACCCTGTCTCATCTGGACCGTCAGTACCAACTGTTGGTCCAGGCCCGTCAACAGCAACAACTCCCACCGGGCCTGGTTCTCATGTCCAGTCTGGAGAGTTTTGAAATGCAAGATCACCACTTTCTCTCGGTCTGAACGGTATCTGCTCTCACGGCCAGCAGATGGACAAAAGCTCACGGGATAGGCACCGGGAATGGAGCATACCCCGTGTAATCGCGCGGGCACCGCTTCTTGCTGACAGCTTCAATATTCGCTGTCCCGGAAAAGTGGACACCGTGAAATGGGAGGGGGAGCCCAAGGGTGTCTTGTAGACCTACGCAATCCATGTCTATATTGCATGGTGTGCTGTCGACCCTGCCTTGTTCAGGCCAGTCGGTTGGGAGAGATTGGGGCAAGCCCGGATACAATCTGTGGTAGTGCACGATGTATCGGTATCTGTGGCCTTCTACAGACCTTGCAGCTGGCGGAGGGATTGTCCTTGCCGGACTTGAGCAGCCAGAAAACTATACCGGTTCTGCCCACTGGCAAGCAATCCACTTTTTTCTTGCCTGCATTACGAGACATGGAACCATCAGAAACATGAGCATAAAGCAGATCCAGCTGGACCATTACCGTATTCCCTTGCCTGTCATGATGTCGGATTCCACCCATGGCGATATCCATCATTTTGGCCTGATCACTGCCCGCGTCCGCACAGCCAGTGGCGTGGAGGGTATGGGCTACAGTTATGTTGTCGGCGATATCGGTGGCAAAGCCCTGCATACCATGCTGAGCCAGGATCTGGCTCCCCGGTTGCTGGGCCAAGACCCTGAACACCGCGAGGCTTTGTGGCATACCCTGTGGTGGCACATGCACTTTGTGGGACGGGGCGGCTTGGTGTCATTCGCGTTGGCCGCCCTTGACATTGCCCTGTGGGATCTGGCGGGTCAAGTCCGGAACCAGCCCTGGTGGCGCCTCTTGGGCGGTACCCGTCGACCGGTGCAGGCCTATGCCGGCGGCATTGACTTGCAGTTTACCCAAGACGATCTGCTCCGCCAGGCTGACGGCTTTCGGGATGCAGGTTTCCATGCCATCAAGATGAAGGTGGGACGACCTTCACTCCGGGAGGATGTTGCACGCGTAGCGGCCATGCGTGCACACCTGGGTGACGATTTCCCGCTGATGGTTGACGCCAATATGCAGTGGACTACACAGCAGGCAATCACCGCAGCCAAGGCTTTGGCCGACTTCCAGCTGTATTGGCTGGAAGAACCTACGATCCCGGATGACTATGCGGCCCATGCACGCATCGCGCGGGAGGGCGGGCTGCCCATTGCCACAGGGGAAAACCTGCATTCCCTGTACGAGTTTCAGCACATGCTGGATCTGGGTGACATCGCATTCCCGGAACCGGATCTGGTAACACTGGGCGGCGTGACACCGTGGCTCAAGGTCGCGCATGTCTGCGAGGCACGAAATCTGCCGGTCACTACACATGGTGTCCATGACCTGCACGTGCATCTGCTGGCCACCATTCCCAATCCTTCATATCTGGAGGTGCATGGTTTTGGCCTGGAACGTTTTATGCAGGAGGAACCGTTGACGCTGATTGACGGGACCATGTTGCCTCCTGACCGGCCCGGTCACGGTGTCAGCCTGGATTGGCAGCATCTGGAAGCACACCGCGCTTCCACGTCCGTTCAGCTGACAGCACCTTGAATTGCCACAGCCGCCAACCTTGCAGCTTGGTAACCCTCAAGTACCCGACTGTCAGGAGTTGCGGGCTACCTCCATGCACGTGGACAAGGCAGTACCCCTTTGGGCCGAGACAGCTTTATAGACAACAGGAGATCCCGGTTCCGGTGCATAGCCGGTGGCAAAGAGGTTATGGACCCAGGCTGTGGGCTTGCTCTGCTGCGGTGCAACAGTCGTTATGTCCAGGACAGGCGCCCCGCGAGCCTGCTGGATGTCACGCATGGCTCTTCGTCGGTCTGCGCCACCTACATTGGCCCAACAACAGTCACGGACACCTCAACGCAGATCCACGTCCTGCCCCATTTTCTGCTTGCGGGCATTGCTGTACACGATGCTCGCAGTCACGACATCCTGAATGGCCAGACCTACCGATTTGAACAGCGTTATATCAGCAGGCTGCTGCCGTCCCAGATTTTCATGTATGATCAGGTGCCCCAGGGTACTGACGATGTGGGACTGATCGATAAGCCCCTCGCTCATCGGTATCAGTAGATCTCCCGCCTCTTCCATAGCGGCTTCCTGGTCGTCTATGTACACCCGCGCCCGCTGCACCGTAGCCACGGGTATCTCCTGCTTGCCTGGCTCGAAGACGCCCACCGCATTGATATGAGTCCCTGCCTCCACATCGTCATCGTGAAAAACCGGTGTAGACGAAGTGGTAGCCGTACACACCAGATCGCTGTCCTGCAGGGCAGCCTGCGGTGATGCGGCTACCTGCATGACACAGGAGCGGGGCATCTGCGGCGTCATGTCGGCTATCAGGGCTGCGGCGCGCTCCGACGAACGGGCATAGACCTTGACGGACTGCAGTTCACGTACCGCACTGACCGCCTGCAACTGTGTCCGCGCCTGGACTCCGGCACCAAACAGGGCCAGGGCGTGCGCATGCTTGGGGGCCAGCAGATCGGTCGCCAGGCCTGATACCGCTCCCGTACGGATGGCTGTCAAGGTCCCGCCATCCATACCTGCCAGAACTTCTCCCGTTTCCGGATGGAGCAGCAACACCAGACCATGAATCACCGGCAAGCCTTTGGCCGGATTGCCCGGAAACACAGACACCACCTTGACTGCGGCAGAGCTCTGGCCGGAGTCGGCCAGATAGGCTGGCATGAACAGGGAAATGCCCGGTCCTGTTGGAATATTCAGCTGGGTACGCAACGGCTGCTGCGCCTGTCCCTGTTCCCACGCCACAAAGGCCCGGCGCAGTCCCGCTATGGCCTCGGGCATGGGCAGACACCGGGCTACCTCCCGGGCAGACAACATCAACATGGTACAACCTCCCACACACAGCGATCACAGGCAAACGCCCGCTGGCAACACGCGACGAATTGCCTGTTTTGACTGCCGCGATTCGCACCGCGGTCTTCTTGGCAGCCCGTTGCCAGATCCGGAAATCGCCCGCCTGGCCCGCAGACAGGTCAGCCTTGGCGGCGGCGCTTCAGAACAATCCTGTTTTCGCGCAACATCTTGCTCACCTGATATTCCGTCATACCCAGCGTCTTGGCCAGCAAGGTACCCGTCCATCGTTTCGCGTTGCCCGGCGGTGGTTCCTCCAGGGCCGCCAAAATTCTGGCTGTGCCCTCACCCAGATCCAGAGACGGCCGTCCTGGCCGGGGTCGATCCCGCAACCCCTCGCGCCCTTCCGCCAGGTATCTGCGGCACCAATTGGATACCTGAGCCGGCGACATGCCTATCCGATCCCCGATGGCGGGCGCGGAATAGCCGTCATCCGCCTGCAGCACGGCCCGTGCCCGTTGGGCAAGACGATTCTCGATCAGGGGTGCCCTGGCCCAATCCTGCAGTTCCTTGCGTTGTGCAGGTTCCAGGTCAATGGCCGCCACGGCTCCCCTTTGCGGGGATTGCCGGGACGGATCGGAGTCGTAGGCCTGTGCCACCCGGGCAACGGACACGCGTTTGGTGTACGCTCGCCCCCGATGGTTGATTACGCTTTCATAGCCATAATCGGCGAACCGGCGACGCCAGACACTGATCTGGCTGGAGCTGGATTTCAACCGACGGGCAATTTCCATCGTGGGCACGCCTTCGGCGGCCATAAGGATAGCGCGGCAATGCCGCTCATGCACCGGAGACGTGTCGGGATCATCGATTTTTTCCTGGAGCTTGGTTTTCATCTCCGGGGTCAGAAAAACAGGTATTGGTGAGCGTCCCATCAGATTACTCTGTCCTGTACAATTCCCTAGAACAATAGGCTTGGACCAAATATATTGCAAAGCGTAACATACAAGAGGCAAACAGAAACAGGATTCGTTGCCCATTTCAGCCAGAATCTGCAGGCGCAATTTGGATGGCAGAGACCGGAAAACTGGCGCATACCCCTTTACTTGTACCCTGAGCCCAGTACGCAAGGCTGGTCGAAACGGCTTTGTCGACAGGGTTACAGCCTCCTGGGCACCACCCTGTCGAACAGCCTGTCCTTGCTGCCAGAAGGCAAGCATAGGATCGGGCATACGGCTCTGCTCCCGGCAACTTGCGCGGCATGTATTCCGGTTCCGGGACTACCGCGGGCTCTTGGCCGCTTCTGCCCGGTCGGCAGTGGCAAACTTCCCACAGTGCCCAAAATCACGCATAATTGAATATTGGATGCCCTCGCGGGATACAGATGATTTGGGAGTTGGCCTACGTATGAAACTGACAGCAAGAAACGCTTTGGTCACCGGGGCCACCAAGGGCATCGGTCGTGCCATCGCCCTGGCTTTTGCCAAGGAAGGCGCGGCCCTGATCGTGACCGGCCGCAATACGTCCGAGCTGGCGTCACTGCAACAGGAAGTGAACGACCTGGGGGGTGTCTGTCACACCATTGCGGCCGATCTGGCAGACGCCGAAGCCGCTGGCACCGTTTGGTCCTTCGCGCAACAGACCGTCGGTGACATTCACATTCTGGTCAACAATGCGGGCATGGGCTCCAGTGCCAATCCCATGCTGGTCGCGGACTATGATGATGAATTCTGGACCCGCACATTGTACGTCAACCTGACCGTACCCTATATCCTGACTCGGAAGGCACTGCCGGGCATGATCGAACGCCAGCATGGCCGCATCATCAACGTAGCCTCGATCAATGGCAAAATACCCTCGGTGTACGGCTGTGCCTATACCGCGAGCAAGCACGGCCTGCTGGGTCTGACCAAAACCGTAGCCATCGAGAACGTCGGCCACGGCATTACGGCCAATGCCATATGTCCCGGCCCTGTCGCCACCGTGCTCAATGACGCCCGCGTGGAGTTTGACGCCACGCGGGCCGGCCGTTCCTTCCAGGAACAAGAGCAAACCATGACCGGTCTCGGACGCCGACTGGTACCGGATGAAATTGCCCCTCTGGCCGTATATCTCGCCAGTGACGATGCGGCCACCATGACGGGGCAATCCCTCAACATTGATGCAGGCATCTGCATGGCAGCCTGATGCCGTTCGTTCCCCCGGGATTGTGCGCACGGCCGGAGGGGCAGGCTGTATGTATCCCGGGCTCCATCGCCCCTGACAACCGTCTGTACGCGGGCCAGGGCGGCTGGGGCAGGGATGTCAGCCGTCTGACAGGGGCAAGGTGATCCGGCGGCCTTCACGGGCCGATTGGTAGGCACCCAGCACCATCCCTACCGAAACCTTGCCCTCTTCGGCGGTAATGGTGTCAGCGGACAAGCCGCGTACATAGTCAATGAAGGGACGGGGCACACCGGCAATCCGGGCGGCGTGGGTCTCGGGGATCTCCAGATCGACATGGGTCCACTCCTTGTCGCCCTGGCGAATGTAGCGCAGTGCCACAGCCTCGGGATGACGCGGGGCGGAAACCGAAGGGCCATCATCGAAATCCTGGATGATCGTACCTTCATCACCGTAGACTTCCGTGGTGTTCACCCCGGCCACCGTCGTTGAGGCATTGAACAGAAAGCCCATCTCGCCCCGGCCAAAACGATACACGGCAATCCCGGTATCGTCCGTGTCAACGGGGGTCACAATGCGGTCGATCTCCGCCATGACGCTGACGGGCTCTCCCAGCAACCAGTAAAACCAGTCGGCCGGATGGCTGGCATCGTCAAAGAACATGCCGATATTGGCTTCCGGATCGAAATGCCAGCGCGACGGACTGTTGACGAAACTCTCGTTCAGGAGCACCCCGATACAGTGCCGGCGGCGAATGACGGACACGTTGCCCACCACACCCTGATCCAACAGCTGTTTCAACGCGATATTGGCGGGATCACGGCGCATCTGGAAGGCCATGCTGAATTTCACACCACTGTCGTTGACCGCCCGGATGATCCGGTCACAGTCCGCCAGGGTAGTAGCCATCGGTTTCTGCAGCAGGATATGTTTGCCCGCCCGGGCCGCCAATTCCACCATGTCGGCATGCCGGTTGGTTTCAATGCCAATCATGACGGCATCAATGCCCGGATCCGCGACCACGGCTTCCGGACGGGAGCGGAATTCGTATCCGTAACGGCTGGCGGCGGCCTGGCCGCGCTCCGGATTGTCATCCCAACCGGCCACCAGCTCCACATCCCCATAATCCTGCATAATCTGGCAGTAGACGCCCAGATGGCCGTGGGCATGGCTCAGAACACCCAGATTGACTTTATCCATAATGGCTGTTTCCTTGCGCGGGAAGGTCATGGCGTGCAACAGCACGCGGTATTAGGATGTACAGCGGAGTGTGGACTCCGGCGCGGTCCGTGATCGGTTCAGGCCTTGACTCCGAACAGCGGTTGCTCCAGTGCAGCCTGCTGTTCGTAGATGGAACCGGTGCGCAGAGAGGGCGGCAGCGGCATGCGTACCGGCACATCCGTCACCCGGGCCGTATTGGTGGGTTCCCCCCGCAGAATGTTCTGGTTGAACGCGTCCCAGTCCCCAAATCCCATCAGGGGCCAGGCATCCAGGGCGCACATCTGGAACAGCAAAAGCCGCCGCGGATGCGCGGACACGTTAACGGCCGACGCATGGAGTGTGCGGACATGATGCAACGAGATCCCGCCGGCATATACCTCCAGGGGTTCCGCCCGGTCAGCATCCGGTACGTCTTCGGTTACAGCCCCCACAAAATGGCCGTTCTGGTTGTGATCCAGGATGGGACCCTTGTGCGATCCCGGGATGCACAACATGCAGCCGTTTTCCAGCAGCGTATCGTCCATGCAGACACCCACGGCCAGCAGATCGTCGTTGGTGTGGGGATAAAAGGCCCAGTCCTGGTGCCACTCGATGGCACTGCCGTAGCGAGGCGATTTCATGTTGAGCTTGTCGCCATTGGTGCGCACCCCCGGCCCGATCAGGTCTGCCACGATGTCCAGCATGCGTTCATGGCGCATGATCCGGTCATAGACGGGATGCTGCTTGACAGGACTCTTCAGACGCCGCAGACGCGGGTCCTCCGGGGTGTGCCCCGGTTCCAGATCAAACACGTCTGTATGCTCGGTATACCCCCGGGACTGCTCAACAAAATAGTCGGTTACATCGCGCAGGGCCTGTACTTCATCATCATCCAGGACACCATTGACGACCAGCCAGCCCTTCTCGTGATAGGTATCAATTTGGCTCTGCGAAAGCATGGAATTTCTCCCGGTGCGGTTCTCAACTGCTTGGGTAAGCGACATCCAGCCGGATGATGCCAGGGGCTTCCATTATAGTGCAGGTCAGGGTTTTGGCCAATCCGGGACGGCTGCCTTGCAGCGGGAAGTGGGCAGGTAACCTGATGGATTAGGCGAGCAAGGGTTGCGGGGCACGGATACGGTCCCACGGCCAGTCGGTGACACAAGTCAGAGCAGGATGACCCGATCCGTCAAGATATGCGTAACAGGCCCGTCCCGATAGGGGCATGATGCTGTGCACCAAGCGCATCATGGCTGAAGCACTGATCAAGGCCACGGTCCCCGGGAAATCTATGGGGACTATATACGATTTCACACCACGCAGTGCAGGCAGTGGCGGACAGGGTAGAATAGGGCATGCACAGTGAAGTGACGTGACGGTGGCCTATCGGGGTATCACCTTGCGGGTGCATCCGGGGTCTAAATCCAAGCGCGACAAGATGATGCGGACCGCCGGGGCTTGCTGACGGGTATGGAACGAAGCCTTGGAAGACTGCATCAAACAGTGGCAGGACTACAAGGCCGGCAAAGGGCCGAAGCCATCGATTACGTTCATTTCCTTGTGCAAGCTGTACATGCAAAGCAAGCAGAAATTGTCTTGGTTGCGTGAATTGTCTGCGACTGTCGTGCGCTATAGCAGGAAGCCCTTGGCCGAAGCCTACAAGCGGTACTTTGACGGGGCTGGACATCCTGACTGGAAGCGGAAATACAAGACCACACCCAAATTCACTGTACCACAGGACGTTAAAACCAAGGGCAAGCAAATCTACATCCCCAAGATTGGGTGGGTACGGTTGACGGGCCAGAGCCTCCTTACAGCAGTTGCCAGGCCAAGCAAGCCACGTGCAAGTACGAAGCCGGGGACTGGTATGTGTCCATTCTGTATGCTGTACCGGAAACCCGCCCCGCCCAACCCGCCAAGCCTATCCATCCAGTAGACATTGACCGGAACGTGGGGCAGGCAGCGTTGAGTACGGATATTATGTACGAACTGCCGGAACTGGAAAAGCTGGATGCCCAACTGCGTAGGCTGCAAAAGAAACTGGCTCGGCAACAGTACAAGAGCAACGGCTGGCAAAAGACCAAGGTACGTATTCAGAAAGTGCAAAGGAAGATACGCAACAGTATAAAGAACTGGTGTCACCAGACCAGCAGGACCATCGCTGATGTGCACGACTGGGTAATCTTGGCAGTGTTGCACATACCGGGTATGACCCGGAGCGCCCGTGGCGCCAAGGACAAACCCGGCAAGTATGTCGCGCAGACAAGGGGGCTGAATCGGGCTATGCTACGCCGTGGTGGGGCCGGCTGGCACGGTATATGCGTTACCAGACCGATACGGCCAAGATAGATCCCACACAGCGTTGTCATCACTGTGGCGTCGTGGTACACAAGGCGAACCGGAAGTCACAGTCCGTTTCTCATTGCCGTGAGTGCGGCCCTGAACATCCGGGACCAATGGCTTTTTGCATATACGGCGTTCGGTGACGGCGCGTTTGCGAGTGACGGTGGCGGCGTTGGCCGGCCGATGAAACCTGAACAGGTATCCGGTCTCGCATCATGGCCTGCGGGTGCGGTGTGCAACCGTATATAGTCCCCAAGTCTATAGTCAGTCCTTGCCTGCCCAGACCGGACAGTTTTGCCTCCGCGTTGCGCAATACCGGCACAACATCAACTGGGAGCTACGGTCAGGGACCAGGAGCAAAGAGATCTTCCAGACCAGTGAGAATATGCTGCAGCTCGCTGTGATCATGCGGGTCCAGCTGGATCGCGCCGGGAAGGCGCATGGTGGATGTTGCAATGATGCCACGCCAAACCAAGGCTTCTTTGATCAGGCGCAGGCCCAGACAGAATCCCAGATTGATAAAAGGCAGCAAGCGGTTATATACACAGCGGGCCTGTTCCGCCTGGCCGGCATGATACAGATTCCAGATCTGAACGTGAATGTCCACGACCTCTACCGAGGGCATGAAACCATGCACGCCACGGGCCATTTCCGACATCATCCACCGGCACCAGGCACCACCGAACACACCCCAGCACTCATCTCCCAACCCGGTCAGCAGTGCCGTAATATTGTGTGCACTGGGTTCATTCTCTTCCTTGACGTAACGTACCTGCTCGATCCCCTGCAACAGTTCCATAAGCCGGGCCATAGGCAAACCGGGAGGTGCATCCTGGATGAAGACGGGCAGATCCGCTGCATCCGCAATGGATCGATAGTAGTTCCACACCTCATCCGGGTGGGGCTGTCCTATGTACGGTGGCAGGGCAATGACGGCGGCAGCGCCCTGAGATGCCGCATGGCGTGCATACTCGGCAGCCCCTGTGGCACTGGGTGCGGCCACCCCCACGACGACAGGTATCGTGCCAGCGGCCGCGTGCAACACGGTTTCTACCCCCTGACGCCGTTCCCTGTCCGTAAGCACCTGAAACTCGCTGGCCAGCACCGGATATACCATGCCATGGGCTTGGCTCTGGATGCAGAACGCTACTTCATGTTCCAGACTGATCACATCCAGCATGCCATCCTCCCGGAAAGGAGTCTGGACTACGGGAAAGATCCCACGCAGACGTTGCATAACTGCTATTGCATCCCAGAGTCACAATTGGGCGTACGGCGGGCACGAGCTCTACACATGAACCCGTGTACCTCTTGTCCAGTGTAACATGTAAACGCCGGAGACCTGCGCCCCATACACGAGCGCCGTGTTTGGCTGTCCTTGTTGCCCGGCAGGCGGATATGGCAAGGCCACCACCGACTGGACCGATATCCCTTTTGCAGGGGATTACATACGACTTCACACCGCAAGGCAGAGGCGGGGTGTAGACAGCAAGCATAAGGGTATACCAGGGGCTGTTTGATAACTCGAAAGAGTCGGTCTCAACCCATGAACGC
This sequence comes from Caldilineaceae bacterium, assembly GCA_965200385.1. Taxonomy (GTDB): domain Bacteria; phylum Chloroflexota; class Anaerolineae; order Caldilineales; family Caldilineaceae; genus Bin34. Next base: position 443,900 of record OZ241342.1, on the reverse strand, counting down.
AAGAATACAATCCTTTGAATGATCAGATAATCAAGTCAATATACAACAGAATATGATACAATTCAGAACAAACAAGTACCATATTGCCAAGTGTTGCGACTTTGCAGACAGGCCCCAAGGCATCACCCGGCAAGACAGGAGTGACATGGAGAAAACCTGCCGGGGCGTGACGTTCCGATTGCGTCCGGATTCCAAGGTCAAGGCTATCCTGCTGTACTCGATCACGGGGCCTGCCCCTATGGATGGAACTGTTTCTGCACCAGGAACGAGGCGGACTGTACAGGGCAAGGTTCTGCCGCAAACCGCCTATGTGCAGATCGAGGTCATTGGTGAGAACATGGGAGTCATTCTGCAAAACAACCAGTTGGTACTCAGGGCAACAAGACTGATGGATGTACCAGTGGCGGTGCTGCGGGGCGGGTCGGACGTGCCTGGGCAGAGGTGAAGCAAGCATATGAGCAAGGTGTGCGGTTTGACGCGTACCCAACAGATTTGGCCGATCTACAGAACTACGGCGCGACACCGGAAGGGTTTCAGTGCATACAACAGGTGCTTGAGGCGACATACTTATTATGAGCAGGGAGGCACATGAACTTGTGATCGGCCTCCTGTGAACTCAGGCCAACCTGCCACATAACCTGCTAACCCAATACTTTCACCATTTTCTCACCAATAGAAGAGGCTGGACAATGACAGAACAGACTCAACCTGACTACGGCATCGCAGAACTGCAAGATGCAGTGTTCACGGCATCTATTGAGTGGATTATGGATTTCCTGTATGGCGAACCTGTACAGCGCACATTGGAACCCGGCTGCAAGCTGGAACATGTACCCATGCTCATCGGGCCGCACAGTACATGCGTGGACCTGATCAACAGCATACGCTCGTCAACTTTTGCACCAGGGCAAGATGTCAAGCATTGGCTGGTCACAGGGGTAGATCCGTTGCGGGGGCAAAACACCTTGTTCAAGCAGGTCAGCCACACCCTATTCGCGCTTACACATGATTTGGCCGGGTACTCCCACAAACAGTTTCAGGCATTACGCCAGGTCTTAGCCGACACAAGGTTCTATCGGCAGGACGGTGACATACCCTTCCAACACGTACTGCTCTGTTATGCATCGGAATCACCATACAAACCGGGAGCCTTTGCCGGAATGCCTTTCGTTTTTGCCGACGCTGATTCAGGCTTCGTTGCGGCCGCTGGCGTAGACGCCGTAGGGAATGGCCTTGCCCACTGCATCCTAGCGCAAGGCGTGGATCAGGGCGGTTTCGGGCTGGCCTTGTGATTGACACTCCCGTGCGGCATTGTTGAAATCCCCCACCGGCTTCTTCTTGGTGTCGACTGACACCATTGGTTGCTGACACTGCCGAAAGGCCTCCACCTGCGTGGATGTGTTCAAACTGTGCGTGGCCCCTCTGCGGCTCTTGTGCACCGCTTGTAGCCGATAGCCCAGGGCACACAGCAAGCGCACGGGCAACTGCGGATTGGCGGGTCCACCCGCTGCTGCAGAGCTTGTATGATCCCCGGCTATGACTGCTAATTTAGAGTGTTATCTTTGGAACCAAGACACGCAAAGATCCTCTGTGTGCTGCCAATGAGGATTATGTGAAGCTGGATTGATACCCATACTGTCTGGACGCAGGTAGCCTTAAACCTGCTTGGCCAGCAGCCTAATCGTGAAGCTATAAGCTCTTGTACGCCATCTGCTCAATACATCCATATGGATAGCGGACAGTAACCATGGCGCTACCTGCGTTGGCAGCAGGTCATCAGAATTTTTCCGGACCCTGGCGATACTTGAACTCATAGGGCACGGTTCCCGTTTCATCTATCGTGTAGCCCCATTGCCGCACATACTCTACACCGCCCAGGAATTCGTCCCCGCGCGCGGCTAGCATGGCATGCAGCTCCCGGTTCAGTTCCGTCTGCACAGGGGCTGCCTGTGGCTGGTCAACCAGGTTCGTCAGCTGGAAAGGATCCGCCAGGTTGTCGTACAGCAACCAAGGTCCCTCGCGATCCTCAACGTAGGTGTACTGGTCCGTCACCAAGCCCCGGAACTCCCGGCCGCCATCCTGGGGCAGAAATTGGCCGAAGGGATGGATGCACATGATCAGGGCCTTGCCCTCTGACGGATCTTCCCCACCACGCAAATAGGGCGTATAGTCCAGCCCCTGCATGGAGGGAAGCGCAGGTATACCACACATGCCCATAAGGGTAGGCAACACGTCTACGGTGTCGATCGGTGCATCCAGTACCTGTCCCGCGTGGCCGAGCGCCCGCGGATAGCGCAGCAGGAACGGGACCCGGATGGATTCTTCCCAGGGCCGCTGCTTCTTGACTTCACCCTGGGAGCCCAGCATGTCACCGTGATCGGAGAAAAACAGGAACACCGTGTCTTCTGCCAGATCGTTGCGCTCCAGGCAGGCCAGCAATTCGGCCAGGCAGTCATCCAGCACAGTACAGTGGGCGTAGTAGCCCGCAATCCATTCGCGGGCCCGTTCGTCCATGTCGGCCGTAACGTTGGGCCGCAACGTCAGGGCAGCCGGATCGTACAGGTCCCGGTACGACTGCGGAGCCGTCTCGTAGGGAGCATGGGGCGGTCCCCAGGACAAAACCAGCAGAAACGGATCGTCCGCGGTGCGATCTTCCATGTAGCGGATCGCATCCCGGGTCTGGGCTACCGCATCGTACCCCTCCCATTGCGTCGGCACCTCGGCATCATGATCGTAGTACAGCGATTCGTTGTAGTCATGCGTGCATTCCAGCACTTTCCAATAGGCAAAGCCCTGGCGGCTTTCCGGGGGAATGGGAGCGTCCCGGCCGCGACCGTCAACATGCCATTTGCCGATGTACGCCGTATCGTACCCGGCGCGAGCAAAGATCTTGCCCATGCTTTCCACATCGTCCGCCAAATGCACATCGTTCAGGAACAGCCCGTGCGTCAGGGCATACTGGCCGGTCAGCAGACACCCCCGGGCGGGTGTACAAACGGGAATGCCGGACAGGGCACGCCGAAAATTGAAACTCCTCGCCGCCAGGGCATCCAGTACGGGAGTTTGCACCTGGGTATTCCCGGCATAGCCGCATGCCTGGGCACGCCATTGGTCTGCCAGTACAATCACGACGTTGGGTCGGGCTGCCGTCATGTCATTTCTCCTTCAGGGAACCGGGATACAGGGAATCAGCGCAGACAAAACTTGAGACAGACGGGATTGGGCACTTCGACCACTTCACTGGTCGCCTCCAGCCTTCCTGTATCCGGATCGATGCGGAACACGACCACCGTGCCGGAATCCTGATTCGCGGCATACAGAAACGCCCCTTCGGGATCCAGCGTGAAATTGCGCGGTGTACGCCCCTGGGTGGATTCATGCCCCAGCAATGTGAGGCGGCCCGTAGCGGGGTCTATGGCGTACATGGTAATAGAATCATGGCCCCGATTGGAATTGTACACCCAGCGGCCATTGGGATGCACGTGAATGTCCGCGGTACTGACATGCCCCTCCCAGTCCGCCGGGAGCGTGTCGATGGTTTGCACCGACTCCAGGGTTCCTGCCTCCGCATTCCAGTGGCAGACATCGATCGTGGCCAGAATTTCGTTCAGCAGGTAGGCCCAGCGGCGGTTGGGATGAAAGTCGAAGTGGCGGGGACCGGAACCGGGAGCGACGGTCAGGACACTGTGTTCGGCCAAGGCGCCCTGTGCGGTGTCGTAGCGGTAGATTTTGGCCTGATCCATACCCAGATCGGCTGCAATCACGTATTGGCCGCTGGCATCCAGATTGACGGAATGGGCATGCGGCCCCTCCTGGCGTTCAGGGTTGACGCTGGAGCCGACATGCTGGACCTGCATGGCGCCTTCCAGAAACTTTCCGGATGCGTCAAAGGACACTACGCCAACAGAACCGCTCTGGTAATTGGCCAGCAGGGCATGACGCCCCTGCGCGTCCAGGGTGATGTGACAGGGCCAGTCACCCAGGGATGAGTGCCGGTCCAGCTGGGTCAGCCTGCCCGTAGCCGGGTCCAGGGCAAAAGAGGCCACGGCCCCACCCGGAAAATCACCGGAATCGTCTACTTCACTCACACTGAAAACCAGGTCCCGATCGGGATGAATGGCCAGGAAAGAGGGATTGGGCGGAGCCTGAAACCAGTCAATGTATTCCAGCCGTCCTGTCCGGGCATTCCGTTCATAGCCGTAGATGCCCTTGGCGGTAGCCTGTACATGCGGCAAGGACTCGGTATAGGTACCGACAAAAAGGAATGTCTTGGCTGCCTTTGCCATGGAATTGCAAACTCCTTGCATGAATTAATTCATTGCAGGCTGGCCCGAGCGGTACCGGTGGTCAGTCCGCAGGCTCCCGCAACACAAATGAAAAAAGTACAGGGAACGATACCTAGAGCACAAAAGGCTCCAGGAAACGTTTGCTCAACAGCAGCATACGGCTGCGCAGAGGCTCACGGGACCAAAGGCGACCATGCGGTTCCATGGAAAGCCAGCCGGCATAACCATGCTCATGCAGAAAGGCAAACAGGGCGCCCCAAGGCACATCGCCCATCCCGGCTGCTGGCTGGGCGACAAGATTACCGTCCCGGTACAGATGCTCCTTGATGTGCATGTACCCGATGCGGTGGCCATGGTGCTGCGCGAGCGGCAACGGATCCTGACCGGCATGCAGGAAATTGGCCGGATCAAACTTGATCCGGATATCCAGCCCCCGCACCCAAACCTGTTCATAGGCCTGGACAGAATCAAAAAAGGAATTGCCGTGCAGGGCGTAGAAGGCCACCTGCAAGCCTGCCTGTCCCGCCTTGTCCAGGAAAGGCGGAAACACCCGTACGAACTCGTCCACCTGCGCGTCGTGCGTGGCTCCTTGCAGGTAGCCACCACCGGTGATGATGGTGTCTGCCTGCAAGATGCTCGCGTATTCAATCAACCGGTCCAGCAGGCTATGGGCCTGCGCCCTTTCCGTCGCATCCCTTGCCATGTGATTCCAGCCCCACAACCCCAGGGAAGAACAGGCAATGCCTTGGTCAGCCAGAATCTGGCCAACCGACTGCACGTAATCGGTTGTGAGATCGGCGAAGGTGGCCCAGTGATTGAATTCCAGGCCGGCAAAACCATGCAAGGCAGCGAACCGGGCATCCTGCCGGATCCCTTCCAAGTCATTCCGGGCAATAAACGCCCACTTCATAGTGACCGCACCTCCCTGTTGTGCCGACCCTGGCCACGGCCACTCCAACCCCACGTCCGGGTGGTCAACACGGACACAGCCCGGTACCGGAGAGGTCTCAGGATGCAGGTAGTGCCTGCAGGGCTTTCAGGGCTGCCGGGGCACTGTCCTTCGGCTTGATGTCGTAGTGCACGGCGACCAGCTTGCCGGCGCCGTCAATCACGAACAGGCTGCGAAACACGCCCATGAATTTCTTGCCCAGTATGGAACGCTGTCCCCATACGCCGTAGGCTTCGCAGATGGCATGATCGGTGTCCACCAGCAACGAAAAGGGAAGCTCGTATTTCCGGATGAACTTGGTGTGTTTCCGGCTGTCGTCAGGACTGACGCCCAGTACCGTGGCGTTCAGAGCCCGGAGGTCACTCATATGATCCCGCAGCTGACACGCCTGGGCCGTGCAGCCCGGGGTATCGTCCCGGGGATAAAAGTACAGCACCAGAGGCTGTCCCTGAAAATCTGCCAGGGTAACCCGTTGCTCGTCCTCGTTCACCGTATCGAATGCAGGGGCCGTTTCATTGACCGCAAGATGTTTCAAAGACATATCCACCTCATCGATTTGCTGCAAGCCAGATCCGGAACCACGGGATCTACACGGTTATGCATGATTCATCCTGGTGATAAATCACCGGATTCTGGCTGTCGTCGTTCAATTCATCCCCGATCGTGTAGGACGCGAACTGCTCGTCACTCAGGATGTTCTGAATGCCGTTGAAGGTACTGCCGTAGGGCATGAAGCCACAGGTCATGGCGCGGCGCCAGCCCGACGTCATGTTGGCCCCGGCCCCATGCACCAGCAGGGCGTTGTGAAAGGAACAGGAACCGGCCTTCATGGGCGCGGCCATGGATTCCATGTTGACGAACTCCGGGTATACCCGAAAGATGTCTGCCATGTTCTCCGTGATGCCTACGTTGTCGTAGGTCGTCTGCCGGTGGGAACCCGCCAGGAAGTAGAGGCAGCCATTCTGGTAGGTGGCGTCGTCCAGCGCGATCCAGATGCTGATCGCATCCCGGGAATAGAAAGACCAGTAGGGATTGTCCAGATGCCACGCCGTGGCGTTGGCCCACGGCTGCTTGATCAGGGCCTGATCGTGCCACACGCGCATGCCTTCCGTCTGTGCCAGCGTGGTCGCCATCTTGCCGATGCGCGGGTCCAGCATGAGTTGCTGCACAGCCGGATTGTCCTTCCACAGATTGATGCGTTGCACAAACACATAGTCATAGAAGGAATCCCCGGCCTTCCAGCGATCGTCGTCGGCTGTGCCTGCCACGACCAGCTTGCGATCCTTGCGCTGCCGTACGGCATTGTCAATGGCTTCTCGCCAGGTTTCCAGTTCCTCCGGGGCCAGAAAATCGTCTATGACCACGAAGCCGTTCGTCTGATAGGTATCTATCTGTGTCTGTGTGATCTCGGTGTTCACGGGGTCTCCTTGTCCCATCCCCGGGGGTACGCCCTGGGGACATCGTTCTGTACTAGGCCCAGGGAAAGAGCCGGGTCGGCTCTTTCCCTGTCAAATTACATGGCTGCTGCCGTATGGTCCCGGAGCATCACTCGCTTGTGTAGAACATTTGCTCGCCGCTGTTGTTGCCGGCAATAGCCTGGCCGGCTATGGGCACGTTGCGCATCGCCGCATCCGTCACCAGGACATAGCCCACTTTCTCGGCAATGTTGAAGATAAAGATGTTGTCGTGGTGGATCTGATACATCTCCTCGGTCAGGTCAACATCCTCGGCCGAAGCCGGAATGGCCTGGACCCGGCCCTGATGTATCTCGATGATGCGCTTGACTTCTGCAGGCGGTTCTTCGCCGCTTTCACCGTTCGTGTCCAGCCATATCCGCCATTCATGGGCCCAATGGCTGCGAGGCAGGTAGTCGGTCCAGGTACCGTTCTTCCACATGGGTTGCACGGACCAAATCAGGGTGGCCTGCATCTCGCCCGCGTTCAGGCGCTGGCTCCACAGGGAAGGTTCAATCTGTTTGAGGGTGGTCTTGATCCCCACTTCCTGGAAATACTCTGTCAGCAGCTCGGCGACGGGACCGATGTCGGGCGCGTGGTCCGCATGCTCAATGGGAATGATGAAGGTATTGCCGTCCGGGCCCAGGCGCCAGCCTTCGCTGTCCCGCTGGTCGAGACCTATGGCGTCCAGCATGGCATTGGCCTGGTCAGGATCGTATGCACCGGGCACCAGCTCGGGCAGCGAGGCAAACCCGTAGTAGATGCTCTCGATGATCTGTTCCCGGTTGATGGACATATTCAGGGCGCGTCGGAACTCTACGTTACCCGTCACTTCCCGCCACACGTCATCCTGGTAGGTGAGATTCAGGTAGAAGGCAGTGGGATCGACGTGATTGTCCAGAATGGCGAAATTAATGTAGCCCTTGTCCTTGGCCTCCTGGTACAGCGGCAGCTTCAGCAACGCCGTATCTTCCCGGAGCAGGTCGATTTCATCGGCAAACACTTTCAGGTTGACCCCGTCGGTGTCACCCACCAGTACCGATACGACCTCATCGATATACGGCAGCTGGTTGCCGGCTGCATCCACCTTGAAATAGTACGGATTGCGCACGAACTTCATGAAGCCCTCGCTTTCCGTTACGTTCATCCAGGGCCACAGGGCCGGGAAGCCGTTGCACTTCTGACGTGGAATATGCCAGTTAAGGCAGTCCACCGCCGTGAACAGGGCCTTCTCCGTGTCCAGGCCCTTCTCGTCCATCATGGCCTGGAGGTCATCGGCGTCAGCGTAAGTGGTATGCACCGCCTTGAGATGATGGGCCGGCTTGAACAGGTCCGTGTAGCCTTGCCAGCCCTTGATGCTCAATTCCCGCAGGAAGCCCCCATAGCTGTCAGCAAAGGTAATGCGGAACGTATAGTCATCCAGGATTTCGAGATTCATCGGATCCCCGGCCGGACTGCCGGCCGCACGGAACTTGTTGGGCATGCCGGTTGTCAGGGTTTCATTGAGCAGCACGTCTTCATACGCGAAACGTACGTCGGCCGTCGTGACGGGTTCCCCGTCGGACCACTTCAGGCCTTCGCGCAGGTTGAACGTGAAAACCGTATTTTCGGGATTCACCTCGTAGCTCTCGACCACATTCCCGTAAATGCCCGCCACGCCAATGCCAGGAGCTGCCAGCACGTTTTCGTTCAGCATGATGAAGACATCCGGATTCCAGTCCGGATTCGGGTGGGCAAAGCGCATCACGCCACCGTACTCGCCGATCTGCAGTTCAGGTAGATCGTTGACCTCGGACACAATGCCCGGGACCACTACCAGCGGCGTGAGCGGCAGGCGATCTTCCACCGGGGCCAGTTCACCCGAAGCAACCTGTTCGTCCAGATAGGGGGATTGGGCGTATGTGCTGTCGGATTCCACCATCTCGGGTTCAGGCTCCGCTTCCACGGCAGCGGGCGCCTCGCTCTCCGACACATTGCAAGCTGCCAAAAGCAACAGGCTGAGAGTCAAAACGGATACAAGAAACTTTGACAAACGCATGGGGTCTTTACTCCTCGGTGATGTGACAAGGACCAAACAAGAAGGTGGATACAAAACTGGCCGGCCAGCGACAGGGACGCGTTGATTCAGAATTCCCCAAGCATCCAAGGTGACCGGGGAAGCACAATAATGGGCATGGTCAACCAGCATCCTATTGTACCAAGAAGGCGATGTATGCTCAAACGCCCGGGGGATACTTCTGCCCGTGCTCCGGACAAAGAGGTCGGTACGGAGCCGGTTGCCGGTCTTGGCAACTGGACGAATTCAGCGGCAACCGGGCCTCTTGTCTTTCGGGTACGATGCGGACGGTGAACCTGACTGTGCCGCCATTACCAGACCGTTTTTCAAATCCACATCTGAATCCTGTGTTACAATTTTCGGCAGACTGTATGTTTTCCCGGCCAAATTCAAAAACGGAACCGGTAGACTCAGCTCGGTGTACATGATTGGATTCCAGGCGTCGGCTCTCCCTGTAGCCAGGGCCACGCTGGGACTGGTCTCCCTTATCACACCCAGTCTTAGTGTTCCCCTGCAGGAATCAGGAGTTTTCCCGTGAGCAAGATCCCTTTTATTCCGGAAACGGAAATTACCCCCAAGTCAGTCTATCTCAATCGCCGACGCTTCATGCAGGCCACTGGCACTCTGGTTGGCGGCGTGCTGATAGGCGCCTGCAACATGCCCGAGCCCGCACCGGCTTCCGTGCCTGAAGCGGCCGCCGCACCAGCGGATGCACAGGCCGCGGCCCCGGCCTCTCCCGCCGCCGATCCGGCTCCCGCGGTGATCAATTACGCAGAATTGACGGACGAACTTGGCGATCCCATGAATTCCCTCAAGGACATCACCAACTACAACAATTTCTACGAGTTCACCGTGGACAAACAACGTGTGGCGTCCATGGCCCGCGATTTCCAGACGTCACCCTGGCAGGTCGAGGTGGGTGGACTGGTCGACAATCCCGGCACCTACACTATGGAGGATCTGGCCCGTTTTCCCTCCGAGGATCGGATCTACCGCCTGCGGTGCGTAGAGGCCTGGTCCATGGTCATTCCCTGGCACGGTTTCCCCCTGAGTGCACTGCTGGAAGCAGTGCAGCCTACTGCCGACGCCCGGTACGTCCGGTTTGAAACCATATACGATCCGGAGAATATGCCGGGGCAGAAACGGGGCTACAACTGGCCCTACGTGGAAGGGCTGCGCATGGACGAAGCCATGCACGATCTCACCATCCTGGCTACACACCTTTACGGGGAACCGCTCCCCAACCAGAACGGCGCACCGGTGCGCCTGGTAGTACCCTGGAAATACGGGTTCAAGAGCATCAAGTCCATCGTCAAGATCGACCTGGTCACGGAAATGCCCACCTCCTTGTGGATGAGTGCGGCCCCCAATGAATACGGGTTCTACTCCAACGTGAATCCCAACGTGCACCATCCCCGCTGGTCCCAGGCCCGTGAGCGGCGCATCGGTGAGCGTGGGCAGCGTGATACGCTCCTGTTCAACGGCTACGAAGATCAGGTGGCCCACTTGTATGAAGGCATGGACCTGAAAGCCAACTTCTGAGTTTGTGCCATTGACAGGTCAGCGGGACCGTGAGCCTGGACCAGGCTCACGGCTCCTGCAGCCGACAAGACACCAAGGCAAGACCCCTTATGCAAGCACTGCGCGCTTGGATGAAAGCCAATCGCATGCATTGGCTGACGCTCGTCACCCATGCGGGCGTTATCCTGTGGACCCTGCTCCATCTGGTCCTGTATATAGCCCAGCCCCCGATTGACGAGGTGGATTGGCTGACCGCTGTTTCCGGAGCCACAGGCCTCAACCTGCTCATGCTGTCCCTGGCCTGTACGCCGCTTTACATCATTACGGGCTGGTCCCCCTTCATTCGCGTGCGCCGTCCGCTGGGTCTGTATGGCTTCGCCTTCATCGTGATGCACTTCATCATTTTCGTGGCGCTTTTTCATGCCTTTTTCTGGACCGATATCTTTACCGACATTCTGGGACGCAACATCTACCGGGTAGGCTTCGGCGCTCTGGTCCTGATGGTGCCCCTGGCCGTAACCTCGACCCAAGGCTGGCAGCGCCGCTTGCGCAAAAACTGGTCCCGTCTGCACAAGCTGATGTACATCATTGTCTTTCTCGGGGCCCTGCACTATATCTGGGTGGACAAGCGTCCCAATTTGTTGACACTGCTGGTCGAGGGCCAGCTGGACGTGCTGGTCGGGCAGCTGTTCACCAAGAGTTATTTCAAGATGGAACTGGTGCTCCTGATGCTGGCTGTACGTCTGCCTCCGCTGCGGCAGGCGATCGTCAAGCTGCGCCGCAACATGTTTCCGCCGAAAAAACGGGGGGGCAGTGCGCGGCGTGCCCCGTCACGGGCCTGATCGCTCGCCCGCAGAGGTCCGAACGGCTCTCTAAGCCGACGCCGGCATTGCCCGTATCTGTTGTCGTGCACCTCATGCAGCCAACGCCCGACACGTTACAGCTGCTGCAGCAGATGCGCAGCCGGCTGGAGGAGCACATCCTGCCCCTGGAGCATCGATTCCTGCAGGAGGGTCCTGCGAGCGTAGCTCCAGAGCTGGTGGCCTTGCGCCAGACACACCAAGCGGCCGGGCTCTGGGCCCCTCATTTCCCCCGCGCAGCAGGTGGCATGGGGCTGTCCCTCAGCCAGTTTGCCCACATCAGTGAATTGCTGGGCCGCAGTCCTCTCGGTCATTATTGTTTCAATTGCCAGGCGCCGGACGTGGGCAACATGGAGATCCTCGCGCTCCACGCCACGCCCGCGCAAAAGAAGCGCTTCCTGGCTCCGCTGGTGGCCGGGGATATACGCAGCTGTTTCGCCATGACCGAGCCGGAACATGCCGGCTCCAACCCGGTCTGGATGAGTACGACAGCCCGGCGTCAGGGCAACGAGTGGGTACTGCATGGGCACAAGTGGTTCGTCACCGCAGCCGACGGTGCACATTTCGCTCTGGTCATGGCCATCACCGCCCCAGACGCCGCCCGTTATCGCCGTGCCAGCCTGTTTCTGGTCCCGACGGCCACCGCCGGTTATGAGCAGGTGCGACGCATCCGGATTATGGGTGAGGAGGGTGCTGGCTGGTTCAGCCACTCCGAAGTGCGTTTCCATGACTGCCGACTGCCCTCGGATGCCCTGCTGGGGCCCCCGGGCGCGGGTTTTGCCCTGGCCCAGGAACGGCTGGGACCCGGCCGGATTCATCACTGCATGCGCTGGATCGGGATTTGTGCCCGGGCTTTGGACATTATGTGTGCGCATGCAGCCACACGGGAGATTGCGCCCGGTCAGCGACTGGGTACACGGCAATCCATCCAGCACACCATCGCTGAGTGCCGGGCGGAAGTCGATGCTGCCCGCCTGCTGGTGCTGCATACAGCCTGGCAATGGGAAACGCAGGATCCGACCACCTTGCGGGTCCCGATTTCAATCATCAAGTTCCATGTGGCCGGTGTTTTGCAGCGGGTGGTGGACAAGGCTATTCAGGCCTTGGGGGCAGTGGGCGTGAGTGAGGATCGGGTGCTGTCCTACTGGTACCGGCATGAACGGTGTGCCCGTATCTATGACGGAACGGACGAAGTACACAAGACCGTAGTGGCCCGCGCCATGCTGGCGGAACACGGTCTCGCCATTACGCTCTGAATGCCGGTGCCGGCAAGGTGCAGTGGCGGGTCTGCGTCGCATGTCGTGTTGGGGCCGGTATTTGGGTACACTTGCAGATATGTCATCGCTACCCTTGGACCAGCCAGCAGCTGTTCGTGCCGGCCATGCACTGAACACGGATGCCCTGACTGCTTACCTGCAGCAGTCCGACCTGCCCTGTATGCCGCCCATACGCGTACAGCAATATCCGCGCGGGTTCTCCAACCTGACGTTTCGGGTGTCGGATGCGGCCGGTCACAGTTGGGTGTTGCGTACGCCCCCGCCCCGGCACAACATTCCCACGGCGCACGACGTGGGGCGGGAATACCGCATTCTGTCAGGGCTGCAACATGCCTACGAGGCCATTCCGGTCCCCCTCCTGTCCTGCACCGATGAAAGGGTGCTGGGACGCCCCTTTTACCTGATGGAGCACGTACCGGGAACCATTTTGCGGACCGACATGGAAGTTCCGGCCAGGCCTGACCCCACCACTATGGCGCGTATTGGCCAGGCCTTCATCCGTAATCTGGTGCAATTGCACGCCGTGGATCTGGCCACGGCCCAGCTGACCCAACTGGGGTGGCCGGAGGGCTATGTCGAACGTCAGCTGCAGGGCTGGCATGGTCGTTATCAGGCTGCCTGCACCGAGGACGCACCGCCGGTGACCCCGATTGTCCGCTGGCTGGAGGAGCAGCGTCCCGTCAGCGGACGGGCCACGCTCATCCACAATGACTACAAGTACGACAACGTGATCCTGGATCCGGCCACGCCCTGGCGTATCCGGGCGGTACTGGATTGGGAAATGGCGACGGTCGGGGATCCGCTCATGGACCTGGGCAGTTGCCTGGCCTACTGGATCGATCCGACGGATCCCCCCCTGATGCACACGTTGCGGCACAGCCCGACCTTCCTGCCCGGCAATCCTGCACGCACGGACATAGTGGAGCAATATGCCCGGGAGAGTCAGCGCAACCTGACAAACATAGTGTTCTATTTTGTCTTTGGGCATTTGAAACTGGCCACCATTCTGCAGCAGCTCTACCTGCGCTGGGTGCAGGGCCACACCGCCGAGCCCCGTTACGCCCGTCTGATCGACGAAGTTCAGGTATGCGTCCGTATCGCCCGCCAGGCCATGCAGCACCGGCGGATTGATCGCCTGTTTCCTGTCTGATCTCTTTCTCCTTCTTTTTTTGTTTGTCACTTCAGGATCCCAACCATGATTGAATTTGGCATCTGCAATCCCATTGCCTCCCATGCCATTGCCGCCGCCGGTGGCTGTGACTACCTTGAATGCGGGGTCGCGGACCTCTTGCCCCTCCTACCCGATGAGGCACCGGAGGTTCAGGCCCGCATGCAGGAATTCGAGAACGCCTCCCTGCCGATCAAGGCTTTCAGCGGCTTTGTTCCGCCCCAGATCAAGGTCACCGGCCCCGACGTGGACTGGCAGCAGATCGGGAATTATCTGGACACCGCCCTGTCGCGGGCTGCCGCTGTCGGGGGTGAAGTCGTGGTCTGGGGCAGCGCCGGTTCCCGCAACGTGCCGGAGGGCTTTGACCGATCTGTGGCCGAAGAACAGGTAGTACGGTTTCTGCATCTGGCGGGTCACTGGGCTGCGCCGAACAACATCACCATTGCTATAGAACCCCTGAACCTGAAAGAATCCAACATCATCAACTCGGTTGCGGAAGGCGTGCGCTTCGCCGAACGGGTCGCGCATCCGCACATTCGCGTCCTGGCTGATTTCTATCACATGGACGAAGACGCGGAACCGCTCAGTCACATTTCCGCGTACGGTCCCTGGCTCAGCCACATACACGTGGCCGACACCGGGCGCCTCTATCCCGGTTCCGGCCAATATCCCTATGCCACCTTTGTGGAGGAAGTCAACCGGGCCGCGTACGACGGGCTGATTTCTGTCGAATGCCGTTGGCAGAATCTGGAAGCGGAAGTAGCTTCCAGCATCGCCTTTTTGCGCTCGCTCTGGCAAACTGACGATGCTGTATCGGGAACCTGAAACCGCTACATCCTGTGCATTGTGCACAATGCACAGGGAATTGGCCAGAATTTTGTTGCCATTGCCATTTCATGACCATACGTGGCGGAGTAGAATCGATACATTGAATTGGTTCCTCCGCACAAGTTATGAAAGGACGACATCATGGGTTTGGTTCTCGCACTTGCAGGTTTTACCGCCTTCTTCACCATGTGGGTTGTTCTGCCCAAGCTCCTTCAGAACCGGACCCGGACTGAGATCGAGTAACCGCCCGGTACCTTGCACAGCACCGGTTGCAGATCGGGCGGTCTTGACAGGACCGCCCGATTTTTTGCGTCCGGTGGGGGAATTAACCCTGTCGGCGAGTTGGACTGGACTGCACCGGGGAGCCGGTGGTCTGTGCACAGTTGCCAAGGCATGAAGCGCGATCCACGTCCGGCACAGGCGCCCCGGACAAAGACAGAACCGCGTGCTTGCAGGCGTGTTGCGCCAAGAGGAGGATCGTCCCGACTGCAATCTCCCACATTGCATTGCGTGACAAACCCTTACGGGCTTACAGTTCCGTATAGCCCCGGTCGGAAGTGGCGATGCGGGCTGGATGTGGCAGGTCACCGGTGGGCCTGTTCTGTTGCCGGGCGTTGCGCGCCGCTACTGTCTGCAGCCGTGTGTGGCCGGGAAAGCATCTCCTTGCCTTCACGCACGATATACACTGTCAAGCAACGGCAGACAGGAAGTTGCCCTGAACGATCAGTGTCGCCCCATCCAGAATTTACAGGGGTTTTCATGCGAGTCAAAGCCAAACGCTATTTTCTGCACATGACGGACAAGAAGCAGTGGCGACCGGTGCCGCACCAGCCTGCGCACACAGCCCTGCGCCGTTCCCACATCCCTTGCCCGGAATTCAGCCGGTTTCTCTATACGGCCGTGGGTGGCGACTGGTTCTGGATCGACAAGCTGGGCTGGTCTTACGACCAGTGGCTGGCTATGGTCTCGGCTCCCGGTTTCCAGACTTGGGTACTCTATCTCCAAGATACGCCAGCCGGCTATTTTGAGCTGAAACAAACCACGAAGGGGGTGGAGATCGCCAGTTTCGGCCTGCTCCGCAGTTTCCAGAAGCAGGGCCTGGGCAGCTGGCTGCTGTCCCAGGCTATCGCCTCTGCCTGGGCCATGGAGCCCCACCGTGTCTGGTTGCACACCTGTGAACTGGACCATCCACACGCCCTGGACAATTATCTCAAGCGCGGTTTTGTCATCATGGACTCGGGTACGTGCCTGTACCACCTGCCGGATCAGACTATTGGTCCCTGGGCGGGCTGCATGCTGCCTTCCCACCCTCATCAGCGTTTTGCCTGACAGCATTGCAACCAGGCGGCAAGTGTGATAGTATGTACAATATGGCAGTGTGCCCGTTGCGGCTTGTTTGTCCCCCTTGTTGTTCTCCAATGCAGTTGCTTTCGGTTCTGCTGTTCCTTGTTGATCCCTTGGCCCTGTCAAGCGCCAGGAACCACAATCCTTAATCTGTTCCCAAGCAGCGATTGCGTTGTGCAGTCAATCCATAGTGTATTTGTCTTGCCCGGTTGGAATGCTGTCCCATGTACCCGGAAACAGCCGCGTCCTGACAATGCCACCATCCTTGCGGGAGAATCCCTGCCACTGAACTGTCCTCCTGTCGCTTCCAGCCGCATGCATGACC
Organism: Caldilineaceae bacterium; assembly: GCA_965200385.1. Lineage (GTDB taxonomy): Bacteria > Chloroflexota > Anaerolineae > Caldilineales > Caldilineaceae > Bin34. The sequence goes on along the minus strand of OZ241342.1, from coordinate 427,832 downwards.
GGTGGCAGCGCGGGCAGGCCAATACGAACGGCTTCATCAACGAGCACGAAATCCTGATTTGGCAGACTGTGTCGGGTTGCTGACTCTGTGATGCCTTGCCTGGCGCAGGTCCAGCAATCCCATCGTTTGCCTGAATGCCCATACATTTGTGTACTTTGCTTTCCTGCATCATGATTCTGCAGAGAGAAAATCCAATCGGTCCGGCTGTGCCTGCCCTGATCAGCCCTGGTTGCAGGGTTGTTCGGCGGCCGGTACATTCTGACGAGTCGTAATCTTGGACGGGAGCTTCTCATGGTCACGGCACCAACGAGGGAAATCATACCCCCCCAAAAACTGACCTATACCAACCTGCGCCTGTTGGACCAGAACGAGGTCTTGGCCATTGCCAAGGACTACAAGGTCCGGCGCGCGACACGCTTGGGCAAAGATGATTTAATCTTCAACATCCTGCGCACCGCGGCCGAGGCCAAAGGCAATATCTTTGGCGGTGGCGTGCTTGAAATCATGCCGGACGGCATCGGCTTTCTGCGCACGGAACACCTGTTGCCCGGACCCGAGGACGTGTACGTCAGCCAAAGCCAGATCCGGCGTTTCGGCCTGCGTACCGGTGACATGGTCATTGGCCATTTCCGGCCACCCAAGAACTCGGAACGCTACAACGGCCTGCTCAAGGTCGAAACCGTCAATGACCGGGAACCGCATGAGGCCAAGCTGCGTCCCCGCTTTGAGCAGTTGACCCCCATCTTCCCGGAAGAACAGCTGTACCTGGAAACGTCACCCAACCTGCTGGCGACCCGCCTCATCGATCTGCTTTGCCCCATCGGCCGGGGGCAGCGGGGTCTTATCGTATCCCCGCCCATGGCCGGCAAAACCACGATTCTCAAGCGTATCGCCAACGGCATCACAGACAATCACGACGATGTCCACCTGATGGTCCTGCTGATTGGGGAACGCCCCGAGGAAGTGACGGACATGGAACGGTCGGTGCAGGGCGAGGTTTTCAGCAGCACGTTCGACGAACCCGTCGCCAATCACGTGCGGGTATCGGAAACGGCGCTGGAGCGTGCCCGGCGGCTGGTCGAATTTCGGCGCGACGTGGTGATTCTGCTGGACAGCATCACACGTCTGTCCCGGGCCTACAACCTGGTGGTGCCCCCATCTGGCCGTACCCTGTCCGGCGGTATCGATCCGGCTGCCCTTTACCCGCCCAAGAAGATCTTCGGCACGGCCCGCAATATTGAAGAAGGGGGTTCCCTGACCATCCTGGCTACGACCCTGGTCGACACCGGCAGCCGTATGGACGACATGATCTACGAAGAGTTCAAAGGCACCGGCAACATGGAACTGCACCTGGATCGGCGTCTGGCCGAAAGGCGCATTTTCCCGGCCATCGACGTCGAGCGCAGCGGTACGCGGGCCGAGGAGAAACTGCTGGATCCCGAGATCCTGACCAAAGTGTATACCTTGCGCCGGATGATCGATGCCGTCGGTGGCAGTCAGGAAGCCATTTTGCCCATTCTGGAACGCCTCAGCAAATCCGCTGACAACAACGATTTTCTCGCCAGGCTGACCGTGTAGCGCACCGACATCACCCACCGGGAGTGGTACGATAGGGCCTGCAAGCGTTATTCCTGTGCTCTGGCACCATGTCTTCGTCCTATCCGCCTTCCACATCCCACAGCCACGTCACCGCTGCCCATCTCCAAGTGGACCCGGCACTGGCACCGCGCGCGGTGCCCGAAACCTGGCTGAACAGGTTTCGGCGGCATCAATCCCTTATCACCATTGCCACAATATTTGCCATGGTAGTAGGAGTGACAGTGGTACAAGCCAACATCCAGGCCCTGGAATTGCTCGTAGGGCTGTCGGCCGACAGCTTCCAGGCGGCCGGTGCAGCCCAAACCCTGGACCCGGCCCGGATTGTGGAAAGTGATGCCGACCGGGGCCTGATCGTACGTCTCAATCGTCCCATCACCAACTTGCTCCGCACTGACCGTGAAGAACCGGGCGAACAGCCGGCACGCACCCGGGACATCGATACGCTGGGCATGTACCGGTATACCGTGGTAGCAGGGGACACCGTATGGAACATTGCCTTGGAAAACAACCTGGAACCCGCATCCATTCAGTGGACCAATCCCCAGATAGAAGTGGATTCCCACCTGAACATCGGCGATACCCTGGTCATTCCCCCTATTGATGGAGCCATGCACAGAATTGCGCCCGGAGATACCCTATCCGTCCTGGCCAACCGCTACACCTCCACTATAGACGACATCGTGAACTATGAGTTCAATGGCCTGGCGAACGCGGGCACACCGCTGGTTGCAGGCCAGGATCTCTTCATACCCGGCGGTATCAAGCCGCCTCCGCTCCGGCAGGCACCCATCCAGTACTCTTTCGATGGTCCCCTGACGACGGGTTTCCAGGGCACAGGCAACTTTCGGGCAGCCGTCACCGGCACACGTATTACGCAGGGCTACTGGCCCGGACACCGCGCCATCGATTATGCAGGCCCCTTCGGTACCCCTATTACCGCCAGCGACCAGGGTGTCGTGGCCCATGCCTATTATGGCCCCGGGCTGAATCGTGGCTACGGCAACATGGTCGTGATCGACCACGGCAACGGCTTCTCTACACTGTACGCGCATCTGGCCTCTGTTACGGTCAAGACAGGAGACTACGTGCGTCAGGGCCAGCAGATTGGCACCCTGGGCAGTACAGGCAACAGTACGGGCCCCCATCTGCATCTGGAAATCCGTCTCCACGGTGTGCAGCAGAACCCTCTGGCTTACATCCGGGAATAGCCCTCAGGCGGAAATGCCACCCTGGGTCAGGAGCGACGGATCCAGCAGCCTGTCCAGTTCAGCCGCGGTCAGGTCCGTTCTTTCCAGCGCCACCTCCTTGAGGGATCGTCGCTCCGCATAGGCCTGCTTGGCAATGGACGCGCCCAGTTCATACCCGATCACGGGATTCAAGGCCGTGACCAGAATGGGGTTGCGATCCAGAGCTGCACTGATCTGGTCTTCATTGACCACAAAGCCTGCAATGGCCTGCTGCCCGAGCAGACGGCAGGCCTGACTCAAAAGCTCCGTGCTCTCCAGGAGGTTATGGGCAATGATCGGCAACATGACGTTCAGCTGAAAGACGCCGGACTGGCCGGCAATACCCACGGTCACGTCATTGCCCATTACCTGGGCGCTCACCATGGTCACGGCTTCGGGAATCACGGGATTGATCTTGCCGGGCATAATGCTGCTGCCGGGCTGCAAGGCCGGCAACGCTATTTCGCCCAGCCCGGCAATCGGGCCGCTGTTCATCCAGCGCAGGTCATTGCCGATCTTCATCAGGGTTACGGCGACGGTCCGCAAACGGCCGCTCATATCCACCATGGCGTCCTGAGCCGCTATGCCGGCGAAGAAATCGGCGGCGGGATGGAACCCGATGCCCGTCAACTGCGCCAGGTGCACGATGGCACGGCGGCTGAATTCCGGGTGGGCATTGATGCCGGTACCCACAGCCGTACCCCCCAGTGGCAGGGCCTGCAATCCCACCAAGCCGGCCTCTACACGCTCGGTGTCCGCGGCGACCTGACTCTGCCAACCACCCATCTCCTGGCCCAGGGTCACCGGCATGGCATCCATCAGGTGCGTGCGGCCCGTCTTGGTTACATGCCCGCATTCCACGATTTTGTGTTCGATGTCAGCCTCCAGCTGCTGCAACGCGGGCAGCAAGTCCCCTGTCGCGGCACAGGCAGCACTCACGTGCATGGCACTGGGAATGACGTCGTTGCTGCTCTGACTCATATTGACATCGTCATTGGGATGTACAGCCGTGCCCAGGGCACGGCTGGCCAGGGTCGCAATGACTTCATTGGCGTTCATGTTGGTGCTGGTGCCGGAACCGGTCTGAAAAATATCCAGCGGAAAATCCGCGTCATGCTGTCCCGTTGCGACCGCGGCCGCCGCTTCGGCAATGGCCTGGGCCTTGGCCGGGACCAGCAATCCCAGATCCCGGTTGGCCAGGGCGGCTGCCTGTTTCAGCCGTGCCAGGGCCTGGATGAAACAGGCGGGAAAACGATAGGGACTGATGCGAAAATTGTCCACGGCCCGCTGTGTCTGTGCCCCGTACAGGGCCGTAACCGGCACCGCCACCTCACCCAAACTGTCCTTTTCCATGCGATATTCTGCCGTCATGACGCATCCTGTGAGTGCTTTGGTCCAACCAGGGCATGTCTCTCCGGTCCGGATGACAGTTGCCCCATCCTGTAGTTCTGCCGCCATTGTAAAGGGGACTATATACGGTTTCACACCACGCCCACAGGACGCAATGCCCTACCGGATACACTTTCAGGCTTCACAGGCCAGCTCACGCTGCCACCTCCACCTGCAGATGTGCCGTCTCCGAACGCCGTATTTTCAACCAACCACTTGATGTTCAGGGCAGCGTTCACATCGGCGTTCTTTGCCACACCGCATGCACTGCCATGATAAACAGATTGGGACTTCCGGTTGGCCTTGCGTATCACACCACAGGTATGACAACGTTGTGACGTGTACTTGGGGTCTATCTTCTCTGTGTAGGTCTTGTAACCCATATACCGTTCCAGACGCCTCCACCCGCTGCGCAAAATAGCACGGTTCAGACCCCTTTTCTGCGCTACATTCGTGCCGGGGTTTTCCTTGGAGCCACGGGCGCTCCGGGTCATACCCTGCATGTTCAGCGCTTCCAAGATGACTAAATCGTGTATGTCAGCGATGGTACGGCTGGTCTGGTGGTACCAGTTCTTTATGACATTAGCTATTTTCCTGTGCACTTTCTGCATGCGTAGCTTGGTCCTTTGCCAACCCTTGCTCTTGTACTGTTGCCGCGCCAGTTTACGTTGCAGCCTATGCAGTTTGGCATCCAGCTTGGCCAGCCCCGGCAGTTCGTACATGACTTCCGTGCTGAGCGCGACCTGCCCCCACGTTCCGGTCAATGCCGACGGGATGAATAGGGTTGGCAAGTCTAGCAGGGCGTGGGTCAGGCACTGCGTACAGGATGGACACATACCAAGCCCCGGCTTCATACTTGAACGTGGCCTGCTTGGGTTTGCAATCGGCGTAAGGGTTCTGGCCCGTCAACCTGGGCCCACCCAACCTTGGGGATGTAGATCTTCTGGCCCTTGATCTTAATATCCTGTGGCACCGTGAATTTGGGCGCAGTTTTGTATTTCCGCTTCCCGTCGGGGAACTCGGCACCCGCCAAGTACCGCTTGTAGGCTTCCGCCAAGTGCTTCAGGGTAGAGCGCACAGTGTCCGAGGGCAACTCACGCAACCAGGGCAATTCCTGTTTGATTTGCACATACAGCTTGCACAGGGATAGGAACGTGACGGATGGCTTGTCGGCCTTGCCCTCCTTATAGTCTCGATACTGCTGTTTGCCGATTGCCAAGGCTTCATTCCATACGTACCGGCCAGCCCCGGCGGTCCGCAGCATTTGGTCATGCTTGGCCCTGCTACCCGGATGCACCCGCAAGGTAAGGCCCCGGTGGGTCATGGTCACTTCACTGTTCATGCCCTATTCTAGCCTGCCCGCCACTGTCTGCACGGCCCGGTGTGAAATCGTATATAGACCAGCCGCGGGCACAATGGCCCGGTTGGTCCTTCCCGGCAAACTCACGTCTTGCCTGGACTGTGATGTCCTTCCCAACTTCGATTCCGGACAGTGTAGAATAGGAGGGGGACTATATACGTACCCACACCCCGCAGTGCAGGCAGTTAAGGACAAGCTAGAATAAGGCATGGACATAGAAGAGAACATGGTTTACCGGGGCGTTACCTTGCGGGTGCGGCCGGGTAGCAAGGCCAAGGATGACAAGATGATGCGCATCGGCGGGGCTTGTCGCAAGGTCTGGAATGAAGTATTGGAAATCTGTGAGAAGCAGTGGCAAGAGTTCAAGGCCGGCAAAGCCGATAAGCCATCGGTCACATTCTTCTCCCTGTGCAAGGTGTACGTGCAAGTCAAGCAAGAGTTGCCCTGGTTGAGCGAGTTACCGTCGAACACTGTGCGCTATACCGTAAAACATCTGTCGGAAGCCTACAAGAGGTCCTTTCATGGGGCAGGACGTCCGGTCTGGAAGCGGAAATGCAAGGACACGCCAAGGTTTACTGTGCCCGGTAATAGTAAGATCAAGGGCCAGAAGATCTGCATCCCCAAGCTGGGGTGGGTGAAGTTGACAGGCCAAAACCCGTACGCAGGTTGCAAACCCAAGCAGGCCACATGCAAGTATGAGGCAGGTAACTGGTACGTGTCCATCCTGTACGAAGTGCCCGACACACGCCCGGCTAGACCAGTCAAGCCTGTTAATCCTGTAGGCTTAGACCGGAACGTGGGGCAGGTTGCGCTAAGCACAGGGGATATGTATGAACTGCCGCTACTGTTACTACTAGATGCCAAGCTGCGCAGACTGCAGAAGAAGTTGGCACGACAAGAGTACAAAAGCAACGGTTGGCAACACACCAAGCTACGCATTCAGAAAATACACAGGGAGATACGCCATGTCATAAAGAATTGGTGTCACCAGACCAGTCGCACCATCGCCGACATACACGATCTAGTTATCTTTGAAGACCTGAGCATTCGGGGTATGACGCGGAGTGCCCGTGGCTCCAAGGAAAACCCCGGTAAGAATGTCGCTCAGAAGAGAGGCTTGCATCGTGCTATCTTGCGCAGCGGTTGGGGACGACTGGAACGGTATATGAGTTATAAGACGTACATAGAAAAGATAGACCCCAAGTACACGTCACAACGTTGTCACAACTGTGGGGTTGTACGTAAAGCTAACCGTAAGTCTCAGTCTGTTTATCACTGCCAAGAGTGCGGTGTGGAAAAGAACGCTGATATAAACGCGGCCTTGAACATACGGGACAAGTGGTTGGATAAGAACATGGCGTTCGGGGACGGCGCAGCTGCAGGTGGAGGTGGCAGCGTAGGCTGGCCTGTGAAACCTGAAAATGTATACGGTAAAACATCACAGCCTGCGGGCGTGGTGTGGGTACGTATATAGTCCCCACAGTGTTCACAAGCGAGGCCTGCGATGAAAAGCAAAATCGTACTGATCGACGACGACCGTTACTTCCGCAAGTCAGCCCAGCGCTTTCTGGAAAGCCATCTGGACGAGATCCAGGTTTTCAGTTGCGACAGTGCAGAGGAAGGTGAGCGCCTGATTACACTGCACCAACCCCAGATCGTCGTGCTGGATATCAAGTTGCCGGGCATTGACGGCATGGAACTGCTCAAGCGCCTGCCCCATGGTCCACGGGACGCCTACGTGATTGTGGTGTCAGGCCAGCCAGCCACGGACGAACAGAACATCCAGACCTATGTAGAAGCCCTGGACTTGGGTGCCTATTACTTCCATCGCAAGGGGGATGGCGAGCAAAGACTGCTGGCCCAGGTCAGCCGTCTGCTGCAGGAAAGGGCTAACCACCGGACAGCACCGGTGACCAATGAGGTCTTTACCGTGCCCGAGCTGGATCTGGCCCTGTACCGGGACGAGAACCGGGCAGAGAATGCCGGTATGGACATCAGGCTCACCCCGGTGGAAGGCAAGTATCTGGGCCTGTTGATGGAAAACTACGGCAAGGTCGTGCCGCTGGCCAAGTTCTATGAAGTACTCTGTGACGGGGAAGCCGAATCGGATCAGCGGTTTGACCAGTCCAACAAGCAGACCATCCGGACCCACATCTGCTATCTCCGCAAGAAACTGGGACAGGACACGGATTCCGAGACCCTGATTCGCACTGTGCGCACCAAGGGTTACATGCTGGCTACCCCCTGAGTACACTGCGTGTGACGCCATGCGTCTGGGTCGCTATCTGACGCTGGTCAATTCTGTCGTCATCACCCTCATTGTGGTCCTGGCCCTGTACGTCATCAAGCTGAATGCCTATCGGGTGGTGGAAAACCGTTTCCGGGAGCAACTGCTGCAGGAAACCATATCCATCTCGCAGCAGATCACGGAACTGTTGCGGGCCCCGTTGCCTTCGGCCTCCATCGTGTTCCGGAACATCCTGCTTCTGGCGGAACCGCACAACCATGTGCGCATCCTGTTTCCGGATGAGGCCGGACACCTGCAGGCGCTTGCGACCAGCAGCCGGATGGCCTCCATGGTGCCCTGCAATCTGCTGGATGCACAATATGAGGCTCTGCTACATGAACAGGCTGACCTGATCCACCAGGTCGATCTGGACACCGTCATCGCCAATGCCAAACCGTACGTGTTCAACACCCGCTTCTGCTACAGCCAGAGTGCAGCCGGCAACGCAGAAAGTGCAGAGCCATCCTATTCCTGTAACACCTGCCAGATGCTGGACGTATGGGTGGCCCTGCTGCCCATATACGCCCCACCGGACACCGGCCACGACCTCCAGTCGCTGGCGCCTGCTGTCCTCGGCTACGTCGAAGTCATTCAGTCCAAGGAAATACTGGCCGACGTCGATCAGCAGCTGCAGCGGATATTTGTGACGGCCAGCCTCTTCTGCCTGCTGGTGGTCATTGGTGCCACCTATGCCATTGCGCGCTTCTTCTCGTCCCCCTTGAGCCGCATTACCGAATCCATCAAGAACATGCAGGACACGGCCGATGTGGCCACGCCCGTACAGGTGGCCAGTACACACGGCATCCGGGAGATACAGGAGTTGACCCAGGCCTTTCAGGGCTTGCAGCACCGCCTGGGCCGCAGTCTGCACACCAAACAGCAGCTGGCGTCCAATCTGAGCCATGAACTGCGCAACGCCCTGGGGGCCCTGGAACTGGATATTGCTACCCTGAGCAAACGCAGCCAGTCCAACCGTGACGATCCCATGGCCGACGAGATTCGGCAGGACATGCGCCAGAACGTATCGGAACTGATTGAAATGAGTGACCGGTCGCTCAACGCCCTCTTCACGGAATCCGGCTATGTAGTACTCAACCAGGAAGTGGTTGCCCTGGCTCCGCTCCTGCAGGAAACCCTGTCGGCCCTGCAGGGTCTGGCAGAACAGAAACAGGTCAGGCTGGTGACGGAGTCCATTGCGACGGTCCCCGGCCTGCAGGTCGATCGGGTCTATTTCAAGAATGATGTACTGCTGGAAATGATCATCAACGCAATTGACTACTCGTCACCGGACGGCGAAGTGAGCATCGGCGCCAATTGCACGGAGGAATGGTGCCGCATCTGGATCCGGGATACGGGTCCCGGCATTGACCCGGCACATCATGAAGCCATATTCGAGCCCTATTACCGGGTCAAGCCGGCTTTCAATCCGGGCCTGAACAACCGGGGCCTGGGCCTGAGTCTGGCCCGCAACATCGTGCGCCAGCATGGCGGCGACATTCACGTCGAAAGCGAATTGGGCAAGGGCAGCACCTTTTCCATTGTGCTGCCCCACGTGCAGGAGGAGCCCCTCCCGGAGCAGGCCGCGCCGGCATCAGCTGCAGATTGATCCGGCGGCCGCCCCAAGGCCCGCTCCAACAGCCCTGACACGCCAAGATCCCCGGGCACCCCCGATCCTCACGGCGGCATGAACGTGTCCGCAGTGTCCCGGGGGTGGTCTGTCTGGATGAGGTACGCCAGGTGGCCCTGCCCAAGCCCGTCTGCGTCGAGTGCAGACCAGACAACAACGGTGGGGCACTCAGTCTGCTACCCCCATCAAGGTGATCTCGTCCGCCCGGTGACAGCTCACAAAATGATTGGGGGCCACTTCCCGCAACGTAGGCTCTTCCGCTGCACAACGGTCCTCCGCATACTGGCAACGCGGATGAAAATAGCAGCCCGCGGGCGGATCGGCCGGATTCGCCACTTCGCCCGGCATGGAAATCTGGCGGTTACGGACACGGGGATCGGGCGGGAGCACCGAACTCATCAACACTTCGGTGTAGGGATGCCGGGGATGGGCGAACAGTTCATCCCCATCAGCCAGTTCCACCATCTTGCCCACGTACATCACGGCTACCCGGTCGGCAATGTGTGCCACGACATTGAGATCATGGGCCACGAAGAGATAGGTCAGATGGAACTCGTCCTGCAGGTCCTGCAACAGGTTCAGAGTCTGGGCCTGAATGGATACGTCCAGGGCCGACACCGGTTCATCACAAACGATAAACCGGGGCTCCAGCGCCAGGGACCGGGCAATGCCTATGCGCTGGCGCTGCCCGCCACTGAACGCATGGGGATACCGTTTCAGGTATTCGGGCCGCAAGCCCACCCGGCGCAGCAAATCGGCTACCCGGTGTTCCAGTTCCTCCCCGCGGGCTATGCCGTTCACGGTCAGGGGTTCCCCCACGATCTGCAGCAGGGTCATGCGTGGATTGAGGGAGGAATAGGGATCCTGGAAAATCATCTGGCCGAAGCGGCGAAACTCCCGCAGCTCGTCACGGCTGAGATGTACGATGTCCCGGCTGGCTGCACCTTCCTGGAGGGAGTAGCGTATTTCTCCTGTGGTTGGCTCGATGGCACGCAGGAGGCAACGTCCCGTCGTGCTTTTGCCACAGCCGGATTCCCCCACCAGACCCAGGGTTTCGCCCTGGTAGATCCGGAAGTCGAGTCCATCCACGGCTTTGACGTGCCCTACGGTACGCCGCAGAAACCCACGCTGGATGGGGTAGTGCTTGCGCAGATTCTTGACCTCCAGCAGAGGTACCTTGTCCGCCACGTCAGCCATCACTACACTCCAGGTCGCTCATTCATACAGCACACAGCGGACCCCGTGACCGGGTTCCGTTTCAATCCAGGGCGGCTCTGCGACATCACAGCGACCCGGGACATATTCCTCACAGCGGGGATGAAAAGGACATCCCACCGGGATGTGGAAAGGATCGGGCACCATACCTTCCACCGCCTGGAGCCGGTGCTGCTTGCTCCTCATGCGCGGCATGGACTTCAGCAGGGCCTTGGTATAGGGATGACGCGGATTATGGAAGATGGTGTCGACATCCGCCGACTCGACGACCTTGCCGAGGTACATGACGGTCACGTACTCCGTCATCTTGGCAATGACGCCCAGATCATGGGTGATGAACATGATGGCCATGCCCAGTTCGTCCTGGAGATCCTGGATCAGGTCCAGAATCTGGCCTTGGGTCGTGACATCCAGTGCCGTCGTGGGCTCATCGGCGATGAGCAGGGAGGGATTGCAAGAGAGAGCCATGGCAATCATGCCCCGCTGCCGCATGCCGCCACTTAACTGGTGGGGGTAGCTGTCGATGGTCTGCGTCGGCTGGGGCATGCCTACATGCTGCAGGATCTCCAGAGTCCGCTGCCGGGCCTCCCGCTTGTCCACGTGCTGATGCAGCTCAATCGCCTCCATGATCTGGTGCCCAATCGTATACACCGGCGCCAGCGAACTCATGGGTTCCTGGAACACCATGACGATTTCATTGCCGCGAATGTCCCGCATCTCCGCCCCGTTGGCCGGCAGCCGGGCCAGATCGGTCGCTTCCAGCTGCGTCTCATCACCATGCCGGGGACGATGGTACAGGATTTCGCCTTCCACAATGGCACCCGGTGCGGGCACGATACGCAATACCGCCTGGGCCGTCACACTCTTGCCACAGCCACTTTCGCCTACCACGCCTACGGTCTGGCCACGCTGAATCGTCAGATTCATGCCGTCCACCGCCCGCACGGTACCCTCTTCCAGGGGAAAGTGCACCTTGAGGTTCCGGATCTCCAGCAGTCTGGAGCGTTCTGTCTGCGTCATGCACCGTGAATCCTTGCCTGCACCCGGTTGGCGTAGCCCTTCTCCACGACAACCGGTTCTTTCATGTAATTGCCCCAGGTCAATTCAGGATAGTTCCATGCATTGAGGATATGGAATCGGACCGCCTCGGGAGGCTGCTCAGCCCGCAATACGCGGAAACCGGTCACACTGACATAGGCGTTGTTGGACCCGGGACTGCGCATGCCGCGGACTTCCAGCCTGAGGGTATGGGGTCCGGGCGAGAGGTCTTCCTGGCTGAACAGGATCTCGCCCTCCCTTTTGGTCTCACCCCGTGCCGTACCATGCAGTCGTCCGGGATACAGATGTACACATGCAACCCAGGTCCCATCCAGGAAGACATCCGCCTGCCCGTAGATCATATCCGTGGCCCCGATCCAGCAAATCCCGGTCCCTGTAAACGCCAGCTCCACGAAGTCACCCTGCTTGTTGCTGATCCATTCCCGGTCCGATCCGGGCACGGCCTGTATCCAGGAACCCACCCGGCGCACCGCCGCGTCACAGGCGGTTACCCATTGATCCGGGTTCGCCAATACCTCCAGGCGTACCGCCGCGGTCTGTGCAGATGTCGCCGTAAAACGGGCCGGGCTGGACGTGGCCCACGCACAGGCCCGGCGAATGTTGTGTTTCATGGCGCGGAAGTCATGCGTACCCCTGCCGCCCACATCGTAACGGCCAAAGAGCGAGTAATTGCGCATGTCCTGACTCCACGGCCACTGTGGTTCCTGGCGCAAACTTTCATTCCCGCCAGACCTTTCCCGCCGGGCTTCGCCCCGGTTGCGTCCAATGTGATCCTCAGGATACACAGACCACAGTCCCCTGCGGTCCCACTGGATACGATCCACCGCCGGGGTCAGATCGAACGCTACACCTACTTCCCGATAGCCACCGGCGTCCATCCCTGCCGTCAGCATGCGGGAACGCGGACCGGGATGAGGCAGGGACAGAATGCGGTAGTCGACTATCAGGCGGCCGCCTCCATCCACATGGATATGGAATTGCACGCCGATATCGCCATAGGTGCCGGCAATCCGGATCAGGACCCTGTCCTGCTCTGCCACGGCCGACACTGCATGGGCTTGCCAGGGCGCCAAAGTCCTGCCGGTCAAGACCAGATGGGGACCGCTTTCAATGATCCGGTCGCCCGCAACATCTGCCGTCAGCATGCCGGAAGCACGGGATACGGCAATCCGGAAGTCCGTGTGCTGAATGTGCAGGCAATCGGACTGTACCTCCAAGGATGGAGGCGTGCCAGCATACGCTGCCTCGGCATCCTCATGTGACCGGGCCGGTGTCAGCCGAAATTCATCTATTACGTGATCCGGCGGACGCACAAAGGCGATATGCACAGGTGCCGCCTGGCGGGTCGCTTCCGGCGGCAGTACCAGGTAGCCCTCGCGATGGGGTTTGATGGGGGGGCCCGGCAAGCTGCCGGCTGCATCCCCGGCCCGCCACTGTACCAGCAGTTCATCCATGCAGGTATGATCGAACCAGTTGGCCAGAGGAATATGCACCCTACCGTCGGGCTGGGCCGCTGGCAGCCGCCAGTCCTGCAGGCGTACAGGGGAATAGGCTTTCCTGGTCAACCAGTGCTCCGGCTTGCGACGGCGCCAGCCATCAATGATGCCCCATTCCCGGTTGGTGGTGTATCCGTCACGGGTGATGATTTCATCGTCAATGCCGCCCCAGATCGCACCCCCCAGCGCCCCCGGGGTGGTGAAAATGCGCTCCCACCAGCGCTTGATGCTCTCACCCCAGAATTCGCGTACTGCCGGGTCACGGCGCTGTTCGGCAATATCGTAGCAGGCGATATGGGCATATTCGTCGTGCAGCACCGGCCGGTCTCCGCTGCCCGGACCAAAGCGGCTCCAAGTATCGCTCTGCACGCTGGGATCCCGATCCCAGTTGGCGTAGTGGGAACTCCAGATATCGCAGGGTGGAGTGCCTTCCGGCATGGTATTGGGATAGCTGAATATCACGGGTCTTGCCGGGTCGGCCGCCTTGGCGTAGTCGAACTCGTGCCGAAAGTTGGTACCCCAAAAGCATTCGTTGGCCAAGGACCACATGATGACACAGGGGTGGCTGCGATCCCGCTCGATCATCTCCGCAAACTGATCCATGTAGGCAGCGGTGAAATCCGGATCGTTCTGGGTCGGCTGGATGAACTGGTATACGAAAGCCACGGAGGCTTCGTCTTCCACGTAAATCCCGTATTCGTCACAGAGGTCCAGGAAATCTTCCCGCGGCGGGTAGTGGGAAGTGCGGATGAAATTGACGTTGGCTTCCCGGAAGAGGCGTACATCGGCCTCGACCTGGTCCGGCGTGACGGTACGTCCCGTCAGCAGGTGGACGTCGTGCCGGTTCACGCCCCGCAATTTGACTGCCTGGCCATTGACGTGCAGCTCACGTCCTGCCACGGCAATGGTCCGGATCCCGAACCGCCGTGCTACCGTTTCGGTGACCTGGCCATCGGTACACAGTTCCATGCGCAACGTATAGAGATGCGGGTGTTCTGCATCCCACAGCACAGGTGCCGGTACGGGAAAGGACAGCCGTGAATCCGGCCGGGTACAATCCAGACACCATTCTGTCGTCTCCAACTCTACAGGCTGTCCGCCGGGCCCCACCAGGCGTAGCCTGACTTCATGCCGGCTCTGCTCCGCATGTGCCACGGCCAGTATTACGGTCACTGTCGCGGTTGTTCCTTGGCTGTTCAGTGCGGTTTCAATATGGAAACGGCTGAGAAAGGCCGGGGGTACGGCTACCAGCTGGACACTGCGGATAATGCCACCTGTATTGAAGACCGAAACTTCCGATTGGGCATCGGTTATGCCGACTGTCAAGTCAGCCCATGTATCCGGTTCTGCATGTCCGGTGATCTCGCCGTACCAGGTCGTATGGCCGCCATAATGGCAGCGGACCAACTGGCCATTCACCCAGACCCGGGACTTGCCTGTCACACCGTCGAAACGCAGGAAGATACGCTGCCGGGCAAAGTCGGGCGGGATCCTGATCCGGCGGTGATACGCATACTCCGCACCTTCGTCAGGCTCATACCCCTGGGCAAAGGTCGTACTGGGCACTGGCAGATCCCGCCAGGATTCCTTGCTGACTTCCCCCGTCCAGAACGCCGGTGGCGGCTGGGGATGGAACTTCCAGACACCGTCCAGGGCATGGACGGGCTGGACGACATGCGCAACACTGTCCGGCATGTGCAGAGTAGGCTGCCGTGGCCAAAGGGCCAGGGCCGGATCCTGAAAGGGTATGGTATGCATGCTGCTTGCCGGGTATGGAGGTACTTGTCGATGGGATACCAGGGTCAGGTGGACCGGGAGCCATGCAGGTCGGCCGTGCGGGATACCGGGTTCCTGCCGGGTACGGCTTCCCGCACGGGGCTAGCGGCCATGAGCGTAGGGGTCGGCCGCGTCACGTAGCCCGTCACCCATGAAATTGAAGCTCAACACGACTGCGATCACAAAGCCGGCAGGAATGAAAAGCCAGGGGTAAATGGCGATAGTCTGGAAGTTCTGCGCCGTACTCAGCAACACTCCCCAGCTGACGACCGGAGGCCGCAAGCCCAGACCCAGGAAACTCAGGGCTGTCTCGCCCAGGATCATGCCCGGCACCGCGAGCGTCAGGCTGACAATCAGGTAGCTGAGAAAGCTGGGCAGCAAATGGCGCCGGATAATGCCCAAATCCGATTCCCCCACCAGCTTGGCAGCCATGACGAAATCCTCTTCCCGCAACTCCAGCAGCTTGCCACGCACCACGCGGGCCAGGCCGGTCCAGCCCAGGAACGAGAGGATGATCGTAATGCCCAGGTAAACACGGATCGTGGACCAGTCCGGGGGCAGGGCAGCCGCCAGGGCCATCCACAGCGGAATCGTGGGTATGGAGATGAAAAATTCGATGACCCGCTGAATGATCATGTCCGCGGTGCCGCCGTAAAAGCCCGAGATGCCACCCAGCAGGTTGCCCAGAAAAAAGCTGATGGCGACGCCGATGAAGCCGATGGACAGCGAAGTGCGGCCTGCGTACAGTGTGCGGGTCAGCATGTCACGACCCAGATTGTCCGTGCCAAAGAGAAACATCGCCCCCTCTTTGACCCCAAACAGGTGCCAGTCCGTCTTCCAGATGCCCCAAAATTTGTAGGTTTCGCCACGCACACCGAAATGGATGGGATAGAGCGCTTCCGTATCCGGCACGAAGATATCGGCCCAGGTCACAGGATCCTCTTCCACATTCCAGCCATACACGAAGGGGCGCAGATGGAAGTTGCCCTCGGCGTCGAAGAACCGAATCAGCTGGGGCGGGGCATAGGCGTACTCCGCATGCACCAGTTCCACGGAATAGGGTGACAGGGTTTCACAAAAGCCGACCGTAACGACGTAGATGACAATCAGGCATATGCCGGAGCCAACGGCCATGCGGTGCTTTTTGAAGGCGCTCCACATCAATTGCCACTGGGAAGCGGCATAGTAGGTTTCGACCGATTGGTCCCGACCGGAGGGTTCGTTCAGGGTCATGCTCAATCAAGCCGAATGCGCGGATCCAGCCAGCCCAGCAGGATGTCCGATATAAAGGTTCCGATCAGTGTCAACACCGTCAGGAACATGGTAAAACTGCCGGCCAGATACATGTCCTGGGAACGCAGGGACTGCAGGTACATGGGACCGGTGGTAGGCAATCCCAGGACAATCGACGTGATGGTGGCGCCGGACACAATGCCCGGCAACGTCCAGCCAATCGTACTGATGATGGGATTGATGGCTACACGTACAGGATATTTGAGCAGAAGCCGGAGTTCCGATATGCCCTTGGCCCGGGCCGCAATCACATAGGGTTTGGACAGTTCATCCAGCAGCACCCCCCGCATGACGCGCACCAGCCAGGCGGTGGATCCCGTCCCCACGACGATGATGACCGGCGGCAGGTGCTTGAGCATGTCCCAGAAACGGGCGAGACTCCAGGGTGCCAGTTCGTATTCGGGCGAGAAGAGACCGCCAATGTCCGCATCGAATCCCTTGTACAGGATGTACATGATGACCAGGGCCAGCAGAAAATTGGGAATGGCCAGACCAATGAACCCGACAATCGTAAACAGATAGTCGGCGAAGGAATACTGCCGCACAGCCGAGAAGATGCCAATGGGGATGGCAACCCCATAGGCAAACAGGGTCGTAAGCAGGGAAATCAGGATCGTGATGGGCAAACGCGCCCGCAACAGTTCAGCTACAGGCTGATCCCTTTCAAAGGACATCCCCATGTCACCGTGCCGCAGCATGTCCCACATCCATTTCCCGTAGCGATACCACATGGGGCGGTCCAGCCCGTAACGCATCTCGAGCGCATCTATGACATCCTGGGCGGCCGGCTGACCGCTCTGCTGCAGTTCCACAATGTAGGAGGTCAGGAAATCACCGGGCGGCAACTGGATAATGACAAAGGCCACCACCGACAGCACGAGCAGCAACAGCAGCATATAGAGGAAGCGGCGTGCCGCATACTTCAGCATTGACATGGGTGTAATGCCTGTACCTGCAACCAATCGGCGTACCCGGGGCCACCCGGTCCCGGGCCTGTCCGCCTGTCAAACCTGTCGGCAAGTGACGCCAAAGGCAATTCGTTCACACAAGCCTGCACAGCGCGCGGGCAGGGGCCTGTCCGCCTGTCGAACAGACCCCTGTCCATACCCCGGCCAGAGGAAACGCGGACCCTATCCTGCGTATTCCTGGCGGGCGTGCCGCGGTGTCTTGAGATACAGCTGTTCGCTGTGATAGGGATAGAACTGGTACAAATCCCAACCGAAGAGCAGCCCCTGTTCAATCGTGGGCACGTTCCCCAGGTTGTCCTTGATGATGACCGGATGCGGAGGCAGGGCCACCGTACCGATGACGTACATGCTCTCGGCGTTGATGCGGACAATCTCCTTGCCAAGCTCCACCTGCCGGGCCATGTCCGTGGTGATCTTCATTTCCTGCCACAGATCCCAGAGCAGTTTGAGTTCATCCGGGGGTTCCTCACCCTGTTCGCCATCGGAGACGATCCAGCGGGTCCAGAGCGGATACATGGTCGATTCCCAGCCCAGGTTGTAGGGCACCCAGAACTGCGGCGTGAGCGGGAAGAGCCAATCGGTGCATTTGTCCGCTCCCCAGGTGCCCATGGCCACCTGGTTGCCCGGATAGCGCTCGGAGATCAGCTCGCCGGTGATGGTCTTCACCTGCACGTCGCAACCGATGGCGGACCAATAGCCCTTGCACAGTTGCCAGGTATCGTTGTTTTGGGGCTCGATGCTCGATTCAATGGTCCAGGCCAACCTCTCACCATCCGGACGCAGACGCCATTCCTCATTGGCGTCCCAGGCCAGACCCATGTCATCCAGCAGGCTGTTGGCCTTGTCCACATCGTATTCAATGTTGAGCTTGGCGTATTCTTCCTCGTAGAAGGAACAGGCCGGAATGACGGTGGCCTGTTGTGGCGTGGCACGCCCGAAGTAGGCCACTTCATTGATTTCGTCCCGGTGGAGCGCATGGGACAGGGCAATGCGGAAGCGCTTGTCGCGGAAAATGTCCCGCAAGACCGTATCGCCTTCATACGTCTGATTCGGCTGGAAGTGCATCACGGCGCCCGTCAGGTTCTGGGCGGCTATGGCAATGTATTCACCCTGCTCTTCATTGCTCTTGTACAGCGGCCAGTTGGATGCGTTGGGCATCCAGCCAAACTCGATGTCCAGTTCTCCCCCGATCATGGCGGCATCCTGGATTTCATTGCCTTGCAGCAGCTTGATGAAGGAAGCGTCGATGTAGGGAAGCTGGTTGCCGTCCTGATCTGTCTTCCAGTAATAGGGATTGCGCTCAAACAGCCAGTGGGTTTCGGTTTTTTCCAGCAGCCTGTAGGGACCGAGGGTGGGCAGATCCGGATTTGATTCCGGCACGCCTTCGTCAAGCTGGGCTTTCTGGGCAAACAGATCCTTCCAGCTGTCAAGTCCGGCCGCCTTGGCCTGGTCATTCAGGTCTTCCACATCGTCGACATAGGCGTGGTGGAACTGGCTGCTGTAATGCATGGGATGCACAACCGTGGAACCGCTGTAGTGCGCCAGATATTTCAGCACGAAAGGATAGGGATCCGAAAACACCAGCTTGACGGTGTAATCGTCAAGCCGTTCGTAGGTCGCCAGATTGCCGCTCGTTTTCAGCCAGCCCGGACCGGTGGGCGACATCTCGGTATCGGCCACCAAGCCGTAATACCAGAAATCAAAGTCGTCGGCATTGTGAGGATGTCCATCCGACCATTTCATGCCCCGGCGCAGATTGAGAGTCAGTTCCCGGCCATCTTCACTGATGTTGAAGCTTTCCACGATGTTGGGTACGACGGATGTCAGATCGGTCCCGATACGGAAGACCCCCTCCTGACCGACGCCCGTACGCCCGCTATGGAAGGTGCCGGCGGCGGGGTTGCCGACCGTAAACATGCCACCATACTCCCCTACTTCACCCCATGTCTGGACTACCTGCGGGGCCAGGGGCAAACGCTCTTCCACGGGCGGCAGTTCCCCGGCGGCTACGCGCTCGGCCAGCAACGGGGATTCCTTGCCCATCATCATTTCCGCCATGTCTTCCTCTGCGGCTGCTGCCGGGGCCTCCGCAGGCGCGGCATCGGGCGTGGATCCAGCTCCGCCACAGGCTACCAGCATGGAACCGGCCGCCACGGTGCCGGAAATGCGAAACACCTCGCGTCGCGAGTACTTGCGTGTCATAAACTGTTCTCCTGTTGAAGCAACCGGATTTAAGGCCAAAATCAGTGTAACAGACAGTCAGGGCATGGAAAAACTGCGAAATTGGACCCCATCAGCCAAACTGCAGTTCCAGAACCCGGGTTCCCAGGCCCCCTATCACCATGGCCGTGGCCGGATAGGCCGCCTGACAAAACGGACTGTCATAGTGCATCGCTTCCCGGACCGCAACGGACTCGCCGTCCACGGTCAGGGCCATACCGGGGGCATAACGTATCGTTTGCCCGGCAGCGTTGGTAAACGTCCCGGAGCTCACGTCCATGACCAGGGTTTTCTCTACGCGCTCCCGGAAAGCCGTGAAGCTTTCGTGGCCGGAGCGGCCCCCCATGCAACAAAACCAGGCATTGGCCCTTCCCGATGACCGCAATTCCCGGAAGGCACTCCGCCCTTCCCGGACCAGCTCCAGGCCATTCACTGCGTACAGGGCGACATATCCGTCATCCTTGCGGGCAAATGCCCAGTGCGACGCAAGCACGTGCTCTGAAAACGCATGCACCGGGAAATGCGCGTGAGTAAAGCCCGGGTCCCCTGCTTGCGGATAAAAGGCGAACAATACTTCTTGCCACTGTGCTACCCATGGCAACGTGTGATTCCCACGCCAGAAATTCCGTGGTACAGCCGCGTGTTCGCTCATGTACTCGGGATTGTTCACATGGATCCGGGCTGTGTGTCCCAGTGTAGCCTGCCAAACGTTTTCATGGCTGCCACGCTGGCCTGGCCGGTATTCCTGCAAGGAACTCAACATGAAGTCCGGAGTCTGGTAGGACCATCGCCCCGCAGCATCCGGCTCGTCATCCTGCAAGGTGCATGCATGCAATTCCCAACTCCACAGGGCATCGGGTACAAACAAGCCAATGTCCTGGATTACCTGCGGCACCTCGTAGCCCGCATCCACCAGGGACACCGCCGTCTCGACATGCCTGTTGGGTCCCCCCAGGCCCCAGGCCCAATAGGTCAGGGGGGCCAGAGCCCCCAGGCGGGCGTCCTGCAGCGATTCGGCATTGACGGCAGTGGCAGCGATGCCGTACACACCCCGGAACGAATTCAGGGCGATCGTGAAGAAGATCTTGTCCATCAGCATCAGGGCCAGATCCGAGATTTCCTGATCCCGGACCATTTGCTGCAGGCAGTTACAGGCATGCAAAAGCCGCGCCAGATCCTGTTCCGCGTCGCAGTGGCTGAACCCTGCCGCCATCCGGGCCTGCATCCAATCCCGCACCGCGTGCCGTGCCTGCTTCTGCAAATCGGAGCCCAAGCGATTCTGAAAGTGAGAGAAGGATCGTTGCGGGCACCGCTGGCCCGCCAGCAATTGGCAAACCGCTTCCTGGAATGCCTCTACCGCATGACGCGGATGCGGCAGATGGCTGCCGGACGGCAGGTAGCGGGGACAGCACGCCGCCATGTCCGGTGCCGACACTGCCGCGTGTACCCGCCGCTGGACCTCATGTTCAATCTGCAGCAATCCCAACAGGGCCTGTTCGGCATCGGCGTGGCCCTGCGCCACCGCTTCTTGGCCTTGCCGTAGCAAGGCGTCGTCCAGGGCAGGATGTCCCATTTTGATTTTGGCCAGCTCACTGTAAAGGCTGGTGCGCTGGCGGACGGCCCTGGCCAGCAGCCGGTCCGTGCGTTCTGCCTGTTCCCGTTCCGGTGTCTGCTCGAATTCGGTCTCGATCAGATCCACGTCCAAAACGTGTACGATACGCTGATTCTCTTCATAGTATTCCGACAGCCAGGGCCGGATCTGGAGCTGATAGGGGCCGTCCGGGATGGCCGTATCCAGCGGCAGGGCAAACTCTGTCCCGCCCGCAGCCTGCATGTGCATCACTTCCAGATAGGACTGGCCCTGGGGCGCGCGCAAGTTCATGCCCAACATCGCCACCTTGTTCATGGACTCGGGCCACCGCACAATGGGCGGGTGCCGGCGACTGTGGACACGGCGGTCCACATAGGCGGCCTCCAGGATTGCCTGCAAGTCTTTGCGCCGCTCGGCACTGACCGCCGTCGGCAGCGTTATCCGTTCGCCGCGCGCTCGCGACGATACCCACTTCACCATGATATGGCTGGGGCAGAGACGGAAAAGATACTCTTCCTGACACAGAAACAGACTGATCCGGCCCTGGTGTGCCGGTCGCTGGAACCGACAGGTCATGATGCCGTCCGCATGGTGCGTCGCGACCGGTTCCAGGCATGTACGTCCGTCCCACAGGGTCACCGTGCCTGTAGCCTGCACCTCAATCCAGCCGGTTGCGCGGTGTTCCTGCCGGATCTCGGCATACAGCCAACGCCGGCTGTACTGGGGACTGGCTGCCTGGCCGGCAAAGTCCAGCCTGTGATCCGGCAGACATTGCTGATAACGCCAGCGCCAGCTGTCGTCACCGACGATCAGGGGTATCGCCCACTCCACCGGTCGCCGGAAATGTTCCAGATAGTCAGGTTGCGGAAGCTGCAGATTGGTTTGGGAGACATTATCCAGGGCAACGCCACGGGGCACATCCCTGCAGGCGGGACCTGCCACCAGCCAATGGTCGATGTACCCTTCAGGAGACACCCGATAGGGAATCCCTTGTATCTTCATCCTGTCTTCTCCATGCATCGGACGGGTACTCCCACAGCCCCCGCCATCATGGTACATCTTCTTGCAACATCGTGCCGCCCTGCACGCGGCCATAGGCATCTTTATGCTGTAACCTCCTCGTCCCGTCTTGCATCCACTGCGTCCTGTCCCTGTCCGACGCAAGGCGCAGATCGGGCAGGGCCCCTGGCAAGCAATGGTCCTGGAGCTTACTTCACTGCAGGCAGCGTGTCACTGCCCCCTGCCGCATACAGGCATATTTTCCGGGGACCGATTTCCCGTGCCAGGGGAGTGCCTGGCTACTTCCCGAAACCGGTCATGAGGCTGGAAATAAACTGCTTCTGCACGGCTATGAACACCAGCAACAGGGGAATGGAGCCCAAAGCCACGGCTGCCACGGCCATGCCATAATCCTGGTAGATGCCCCCGGCCCGGATGGCTTGCACCACCAGCGTGATCAGGAACATTTCCTCCCGACTGGTAATGACGAAGGGCCAGAGGAAGGCATTCCAGGTCGCCATGAACAGCAGGATACCCAGGACCGTAGCCCCGGCCCGGGACATGGGCCACCCGATGGACCAGAACAGGCGCCATTCACTGCAGCCATCCAGACGGGCCGCATCCAGCAGCATGTCCGGCACACTGCCAATAAAGTACTGGCGCATGAGGAACACGCCGAAGGCCGGTACCGCACCGGGAATGATCAGTCCCCAATAGGTATTCAGCCACTTGAACGCCCGAATCACGAGATAGGAGGGCACCACAATAGCCTGAAAGGGAATCATCATGGTGGCCAGCAGCAAGAAGAAGAATGCATTCCGGCCCGGGAAGTCGTATTTGGCGAAGGTGAATCCGGCCAGGGAACAGAAAAATATGCCCAGAAGCACCCGACTCAGCGCAAACAGAAACGTGTTGAACATGATCCGGCCAAACAGGAAGCGGTCGAACAGGTTACGGAAATTGACCGGTGCCCACGACTGGGGCAGCAGGGACTGCTGCATGGTGATCAGTTCGTTGTTGGTCTTGAAACTGCCCGTCAGCATCAGCAGAAACGGATACAGGCTCAGGGCCACCAGCGTTGCCAGCAGCAGGTACAGACCAAAGCGACGGAGGCGCATCCAGATCGCGCCCGCATCGGATATCATGCGCTAATCCTCCGTCGCGCTTCCGCGCAACAGGTAAATCTGTACCAGACTGACCAGACCGACCACGGCAAACAGCACCAGGGCAATGGCTGAGGCATAACCCATCTTGAAATATTCAAAGCCATTGCTCACGAGCAGCATGGTCAGCGGCATGGACGAAATGCCCGGTCCTCCCCGCGTCAACACCAAAGGCCCCTCGAACATGCTGAAGGTGGCGATCGTGGAAATGATGACGACAAACAGAATAGTAGGACGCATGAGAGGCAGAATGATCGTCCAGAACACACGCTGGGGGGAAGCACCATCTATGGTGGCCGCCTCCACGTAGGCAGGTGAAATCCGCTGCAGGCCCCCCATCATAATGACGGCGAAATAGCCGAAACTTCCCCAATACACCATGAGCGCAATGGAAATCTTCGACCAGTCGGGTGAGGTCAGCCAGGGAATGGACGGCAGGCCAAAGCGTTCCAGCACCACATTCAGGCTACCTCCCTTTTCTGCCAGGATAATGACGAACAGAAGCCCCACAAATACTTCTGATATGAGATGCGGCAGAATGTAGGAAGTGCGAAAGAAACCACCGAACCGCAGGCCACCGGAATGCAGAATCCAGGCCAGCACGAGAACCAGGAATGTCCGCAAGGGCACAATGGTCAGCCAGTAGAAGGCATTGTTGCGCAAGGCCGTCCAGAACCAGTCATCCTGCACAAGGTTAACGAAGTTCCGCAACCCCGCCCACTCCTTGGGGCCAATGATCTCCCACTGCTGGAAACTGAGCACGAAGGTGAACAGGATGGGCCAAGCCCAGAACACCGCAAACTGCAGAAAAAAGGGCGCGATCCAGAGATAGGCGACGCGACTGCGCCAAATGCGCTGCCGCAGCGAAGTCTGGCTCATGGTGCCGGTACCCGGAACCGGAGGCAGCCCGCCGCGGGCTGTGGTGCCCGGGGCAGGCTCTCTCCCTTCGTCACATCCGGGACAACGTGAGCTTAGCCCTTGTCGATATCGCGTACCCTGCCGGCTATATCCGTGATCAACTCTTCCGGCGCAATCTCTTCGTTGATCATGCGGTTCAGGCTCTCGGCGAGCAGACTCTGGGCTTCCGCCATGTTGGGATGCATGGTGATGACACGCAGCTCGGGATCGAGGGCCACTTCTGCCATCTGGGCCTGCGCCCGCTGGCCACCGAAGATATCCCAGCCCTGACTGACTTCCCGGACTTTCTCCAGCCCCGGCTTGTAGGCCCCAACGATCACGAACTGCTCCGACAGGGCCACAACCCCTTCTACTGAATGGCCGAAGAACCGGGCGACTTCCCAGGCCTCGTCCACATGCCGACTCAGCTTGTTGACCGCCAGATAGGCCCCATTGTGGCTGACCGCACTGCTGCCGCCCGTCGCGAGTGTAGGCGCATGGCCGATACGCCATTTCCCGAATACCTCGTCCTCCGGCACCAGGGCATCCATCATGCGATGAATCCACGCATAGGGCGTCAGATTGCCGACGGTCTCGCCATTCTTCACTTCCTCGAAGCCTTCCGGACTGTCGAAGCGGAGGGGTGAGGCAAATCCTGACTGCGAGATATCCAGCAACAGCTGTGCCGCTTCCACGCCCCGATCGTCCTGGTCCAGAATCACGGACCCGTCTTCAGCCGAGAAGATGTCTCCCCCCAGCATCAGCAGAATGGCCAGAAACAGCTGTTCATTGCCCGAAGCCTTGTCCAAAAAGGTCCAGTTGGCGCCGGTCTGTTCCTTGACCGTAGCCCCTACCGTGAAATACTCGTCCCGTGTCGTGGGTTGTGCCAGCCCCAGGTCGGACAATACATCATCGCGGTAGTAGTTGACGAAGGTGGCCGTCTCGTAGGGAATGCCATAAATCTTGCCTTCTTCCCGCACTGACTTGAAGATGTCCGGACTGAAGTTGCTGGCATCCACGCGCCCCGAGAGATCGATCGTAATGTCGGGGGTGAGAAAATCCTTGACGAAACGATAGTGCACCAGCAGTACGTCAGGCTCCGGATCACCGGCGGCAATGGCTACCCGCATTTTCTGGGCATACTGGTTGCCGGAAGCCGGCGTGGCCTCCAGCGAGATATGAGGCTGGGCCTGCTTGAAGCTGGAATTGTCGTAGATGTTCTGGTTGGCGTTCATGAGGAAAGCGCCACCCCACATCGTCACCGTAACGTCCTTGGCTTCATCCACACCCTCATCCCTACCCCGTGCCACGGGTGCACAGGCCGCCAAGGCAAGGCCTGCCGATACCAGACCGGCTTGCTGCAAAAACATGCGTCGCGAAAGTTTTCGGTCCATCTCTTCGCCCTCCTGTTTGCGCTCTGCCCCGTCACGGACGATCCCCAAGCGTATCCCGGGTGGGGATCCCAAACTGCATTGGCTCCGGAACGAGGCGTTGTGTAGCATTGTACCTGAATTGCTGTAACGCGACCAAGGGGCTGAAATCACCTCCCTGCAGGCGTATTCCATCCTGACATGATCCCGCCGGTTTGTGTCGGTTCGCTCACGCCCACGGGAGCAACCTCGCGGGCCACGCCGCCAGTCGTCTGATTTTTGCAGGTTTCGCGTCACCCTTGCCCTGGTTCTGTCGGTATCCTGCCACGTTTCCCTGCTTGCCTTTCCCTGTGATATGATCCAAGGGATATCTGTAACCCTTAACGTTCCAGGAATCCACACCTTTTTTTCGATTTGAGGAGGTACCCACGTTGCACGCCTTCGAATATGCCGCACCTGAAACCCTGTCCGAAGCCATTGAACTGTTGGCCAGCCAGAATGGCGACGCACGTGTTCTGGGTGGCGGTACAGATCTGCTGGCCCAGCTCAAGGAGGGCAAAGGCAGTCCTGCGCTCGTAGTGGACATCAAGCATGTCCCGGAACTGATGGCCATGTCCTGTGACCCGGCCGCGGGGCTGATGTTGGGCGCTGGCGTTTCCTGCCACCGCATGAACACAGATGCTGACGTACAGGCCATTTTCCCGGCCCTGCACGATTCTTCCGGCCTGATCGGCGGTACGCAGATCCAGGGCCGCGCCTCCTTTGGGGGCAATCTGTGCAATTCTTCCCCGGCGGCAGACGCCATTCCCAATCTCATCGTGCATTTCGCGGTCTGCCACATTCAGGGCCCTGGTGGCACCCGCACTGTCAAGGTCGAGGATTTTTGTACCGGCCCGGGCCGCAATGTCCTGGAACCGGGTGAACTCCTGGTCAGTATTCACGTCCCGGCCCCGGTCGCGGGTTTCGGCGCCAGTTATCTGCGTTTCATTCCCCGCAACGAAATGGACATCGCCGTAGTAGGTGCAGGCGTCTCCGTGATCCTGGAGGGAGACACCATCCAGTCCGGACGCGTATCCCTGGGCGCGGTCGCCCCTACACCGCTGCTGGTCGAGGCCGCCGGGGAAGCCATGGCCGGCCAAACGATATCGGACGAACTGATTGAACGTGTTGGCGCGATTGCCCTGGACGCGGCCCGGCCGATTGCCGACATGCGTGGCACGATCGAGCAGCGCCGGCACTTGTCCGGGGTGCTGACCCGGCGAGCACTCACCCGGGCCATTGCACGCGCCCGCAGTGCCTGACTTTCCCATTGGAATCCCATACCTGCCTACAGGCTGAGAGGAGATAACGCAGTGAGCAAAAAGATGATCGTCTCTACCACCATTAACGGAGAACCCAAGGCGTTTCTCTGTGAAGCCCGGCAAACCGCCCTGGAAGCGTTGCGGGAAACGCTGGAACTGACCGGAGCCAAGGAAGGCTGCGGCAACGGCAACTGCGGCGCCTGCAACATCATTCTGGACGGCGTACTGGTCAATTCCTGTCTGGTGCTGGCTGCCGAGCTGGAAGGTCGTGACGTATTGACGGTCGAGGGTATCGCGGATACCCATGAGGGTGAGGGACTGCATCCCATTCAGCAGCAGTACCTGGAACACGCTGCCCTGCAGTGCGGCATCTGCACACCGGGTTTTATCGTTTCCACCAAGTCGCTGCTGGACCAAAACCCCGATCCGACCGAACAGGAGATCCGTCTGTGGCTGGCCGGCAATCTGTGCCGCTGTACCGGTTACGACAAGATTGTACGGGCCGTCATGGACTCGGCCACGGAGCTGTCTACCTGACAACTGACAAGTGGAGGACAGAAGTATGACCTCATCCCAACAGTACAAGGTAATTGGTTCACGGCCACCGCGCCCCGACGGGGTGGACAAGGTCACCGGCCGGGCCGTATACGGCAACGACACGCAGTTGCCCGGTATGCTGTACGGGTGCATTTTGCGCAGTCCGCATGCCCACGCCCGCATCCTGTCCATTGACACGTCCAAGGCCGAAGCGCTGCCCGGGGTCAAGGCGGTAGTCACCAGCGCCGATCTGCCGGACCTGGCCGATCTGTTTGAAGATCTGGGTGAAGGCGGCACCGCCAACATGCGCTATGCCAGCAACAACATTCTGGCGGCGGACAAGGCCCTGTACGATGGCCATGCCATCGCCGGCGTAGCCGCCGTGGACTTGAGCACCGCCGAGGACGCCGCTGCCCTGATCGAGGTGGAGTACGAGGTGCTGCCCCCCATCCTGGACGTGCATCAGGCCATGGCCGAGGATGCGGCCATCCTGCTGGAGGACTTGCGTACCGATGCACTGGGCGAACAGAAGGAGGGCCTCACCAACGTCGCTTCCCATTTCCGCCATGCCATGGGGGACGTGGAAGCCGGTTTCGCTGCGGCCGACGTGGTGATCGAGCGGGAATTCAATACGGCTACGGTACACCAGGGCTACATTGAACCCCACGCCGCGACCGGCCTGTGGAACGATGACGGCCACATCACGATCTGGTGCAGTACGCAGGGCGCCTTCGCGGCACGGGCCCAGATTGCCGGCATCCTGCAGAAGCCGGTCGCCGAGATCACCGTCAATCCGACCGAGATCGGGGGCGGCTTCGGGGGCAAAATCCCCGTGTACGTGGAACCTGTGGCCGCGGTCCTGTCCCGCAAGGCAGGCCACAAGCCCGTCAAGGTCGCCATGTCCCGGACCGACGTCATCAAGGCCTCCGGGCCGACGTCCGGTTCCTATCTCAAGGTCAAGATGGGCACCACGAAGGAGGGCAAAATCACCGCTGCCCAAGCGCTCATGGCCTATGAGGCCGGTGCGTATCCGGGCTCACCCGTACCTTCCGGCTCCCTGGTGATTCTGGCTCCCTACAAACTGGACAACGTGCAGGTCGACGGCTACGACGTACTGGTCAACAAGCCCAAGGCCTCCCCGTACCGGGCACCCGGGGGCACCAACGCCGCCTTCGCCTCGGAAACCGTAGTCGACGAGCTGGCGCGCGCCATTGACATGGATCCCCTGGATTTCCGGCATCTGAACGCGGTCCAGGAAGGCGACCGCCAGGTGAATGGCTTGCCCTTTGGGCCGATTGGCTACCGCGAAACAGTGGAACAGGCCATCGACCATCCCCATTACGCGACCCCGTTGGAAGGCAAGTTCCAGGGCCGGGGCGTAGCGGCCGGCTACTGGATGAACTGGGGCGGCAAGTCCAGTGCCTCGGCCAGTGTCAACAACGATGGTTCGGTCAGCCTGCTGGAAGGCTCCACGGATATCGGGGGCACGCGGGCCTCGATCGCCATGCAGCTGGCGGAAACACTGGAAATTCCCTATGCGCAGATTATGACCCGGGTGGTCAATACGGACACGGTAGGCTATACCGACCTGACCGGTGGCAGTCGCACCACAGCCGTCACAGGCATGGCTGTCCACGAGCTGGGGGTGAAACTGCGCACTGAAATGACGCAGCGGGCTGCCGTCCTGATGGAAGTGGAGGCCGATCAGGTACAGTACGCGGATGGCGTTTTCAGTTCCAACGGCACGCGCATGACGTTCAACGAAGTGGCGGCCCAGGCTGATGCCAGTGGCGAACCGATTGTGGGTACGGCCTCAGTGGCCCCGCCCCACTGGGGCGCGGCCTTTGGCCTCCATATCGTGGACATCGAGGTGGATCCTGATACGGGCAAGGTGGAAATTCTCCGCTACACGGCATTGCAGAACGTAGGCAAGGCTATCCATCCCAGCTATGTGGAAGGACAGATGCAAGGCGGGGTCGCCCAGGGCATCGGCTGGGCCCTCAACGAAGAATACGTGTACGGCACAGACGGTGCGCTGCTCAATGCCAGCTTGCTGGACTATCGCATGCCTACAGCCCTGGACCTGCCCATGATCGACACCGTACTGGTGGAAGTGCCCTGGCCGGATCACCCCTACGGCGTGCGCGGTTGTGGGGAAACGCCCATCGTACCGCCGGCAGCGGCCCTGGCCAATGCCCTGTACGATGCCTTGGGTGTGCGCATGGACGTGTTGCCCATGTCGCCGGGCAAAGTGCTGGAAGCTGTCTGGGCCAACGGCACAAAATAGCCGCACCGGTTCCGGGATGCAGATCGATCTGCATCCCGGACTGCCTTTGGCTGTGTGGTCCGGTTTGGATGCCAGTTGCCTGTCTTATCCTCCCCTTGAAGGTTGCCTGTAAATAGCCATGCCCAACGTCTGGATTCCCCCTCTGATGCGTTCCCTGAGCGGCAACCGCGATCAATTGGCGGTGCCGGGAGCCACCTTGCGCGAGGTTGTGACGAACCTGGAGAAAGAGTGTCCGGGCATCCAGGAGCGCCTGTTTCAGAACGGGAAAATCAAGCCCGGCATCGCCATTGCCATTGACGGTGTGGTACACACCAAGGGCCTGGGCACCCCTGTCGACGCGAACAGCGAAATTCACTTCGTGCCCGCCATCAGCGGGGGCCAAGCGGCTACCTGGTCCGAGTGGTGCTTGCCCGCTGCCCCAACGCAGGACTGCAGTCTTGCAGTTTCTTCCGGATCGACATGCACTTGCAGTATAATTCAATAGATACAGAGCCCTCGTAGCTCAGCTGGATAGAGCACCGGCCTCCGGAGCCGGGTGCACAGGTTCGAATCCTGTCGAGGGTACTTCCCCTTGTCACACGGTGGGTGAACAACAAGGGCATCCAGGAACTGACTGCGCTTCCGGCGGAAGCGCAGTAGTCGTATGTATGGATTTCTGCAGGAGAAGAAACATGAATACTGCTCGTGAACAGGCCAGTCGACGTGATTTTTTGCGTGTGTCCGCGCTAACCGGTGGTTTGGTCCTGGCTGCCGCCTGCGCCCCGCCGGCAACGGGCGACGCCGGTGCAGCAATGGATGGAGGCATGGAGCCTGTAGACTTGCGCCTGTCCGCCTGGGCTGACGTCCAGGACGCAGTCGTATACGAAAACATGGCCAACGCCTTTATGGAAGCCAATGAGGACATCAACATCACAGTAGAACAATATCCCGGCGGTTACTACCAAAAAATTCAGGCCAATTTTGCCGGCAATACGTCGGCCGATATCCTGTACTACCAAGGCTGGATTTTCCAGTCCTACGCCGAAAACGGCGTTCTGGCCCCCCTGGATGACTACATCGCAGCCTCCGATGCCAGTGCCCTGTTCCCGGACAACGAGAACTACAACAGCATGACCCAGTGGGATGGCAGCACCTACATGACACCCACCGATACCGGTCCCCTGGTGATTTATTACAACAAGGACATCTTTGACGCCAAGGGCGTACCCTACCCCTATGCCGGCTGGACCTGGGAAGAATACCAGGACACGGTCGAAAAGCTGTCGTACACCGATGAAAACGGATCCCAGATCTACGGTTGGGCCCAGGCAGCTGGCTGGAACGGTTCCTATGGCCGGTGTGCCAACTTCATGCGCCGCAACGGGCACGTGGAATGGGATACCATTGTCGAACCGACGGAAGCCCGCTGGGATCACGAGGATGTGATTTCCGGGCTCCAGTTCGTGGTTTATGACACCATCAGCAATGGCTGGTCACCTTCACCCGACGTCATCGCCGGCGGCGGTGTCGGCGTGGACACGGGGCGCGTAGCCATGGTTCTGGAAGGGCCCTGGTTCATGCCCCGGCTCTTTGGTGAACTGGCCACCACCGAGGAAGGCATCAATTTCGACGTGGAACTGGCCCCTGTGGGCAGGGACAATCACAACTACACGTTCGGGCATGTCCATGGGCACACCATTACCACGCCCTCCAACCACAAGGACGAGTCCTGGGATGTCGTTGCATTCATTCTGAGTGACGAAGGGCAGGCGATCATCGCCAATGGCGGCCGCCTCTGCGGCACGCCGCGCAATATCGAAAACCTGTGGGCGCCGATCGCCTCCGAAAAGTACCGCTTCGAGAACACCGGGGCTTTCGTATCCTCCATGGCCGAAGGGGCCACGCCGGTGGTCTTCGGAGAAGGCTCCGAGATGCATGCGTACGGCGGCGCACCCATCACCTCCCTCTGGGACAAGCTCCTGGGTCTGCAGGAAACGGCTGACGTGGCAGTCCCCACAGCCAATGCCGAAATTCAGGTTCTGCTCGACCAGTACCACGCGGATCGTTCCTGATCACCATGTTCGCACCACAGGCCAGAGCCCGGTTGGGTTTTGGCCTGTGCCATCTCCCGCCTGCCGGGCAGCAGCGCGTGGGTTCTCCAACCTGTTGCCCCTCCTGTCATGGTTTCTGATACGGCCGCAGCCCCGAATACACGCATGTCAGTCGCGCGCCAGCGTGATTTGCGGGACGGGCTGCTTTTCACTCTTCCCTTCATCCTCGGGACCCTCCTGCTGTGGGTGGGCCCCATGCTGTATTCCATTTACCTGTTGGGACAGGAATGGAATCTGATAACGCCCCCCGAATTCGTCGGCTTTCGCAATTTCCAGCGCCTGGGGGAAGATACCCGTTTCCTCAAGGTGCTCTACAACACCTTTTATTTCACGTTCTTCAGTGTGCCCCTGCAATTGGTGGTGGCTTTCGCGCTGGCCCTGTTGCTCAACCAGCCCATGCGGGGCATAGGCTTTTACCGGGTGATCTTCTATCTGCCTTCGATCACCCCGGCCGTAGCCTTCGCTGTGGTCTGGATCCAGATCCTGAATGCCGAATCCGGCGTTCTCAACCAGCTGCTGGGCCTGGTAGGACTGCCCCGGATCAAGTGGCTCTTCGATCCGGTATTCACGCGACCGGCTTTCGTCCTCATGAGCCTCTGGCTGGTCGGTCCCCAGATGATCATCTTTCTGGCCGGCTTGCAGAGCGTGTCGCAGGAACTGCTGGATGCAGCCCAGCTTGACGGGGCCAATGCCTGGCAGCGTTTCCTGAACATCACGGTACCGACCATATCCCCTATCTTTTTCTTCAATCTGGTCATTGGCGTCATTGGCAGTTTCCAGGTTTTCACCAACGCCTTCATCATGACCCGGGGGGGGCCCCAGGACGCTACCCGCTTCATGGTCCTGCATATCTACTACAATGGTTTTGACGAGTTCCGTATGGGGTATGCCGCTGTGCTCTCCTGGATTCTGTTCCTCATTATCATGATCTTCACCGTCATCCAGTTTCGTTTCGCCCGCATCTGGGTGTATTACGAAGCAGAGAGTGCTTGAAGCACCGATTGCACACAGATCCTGGCACCTGCCTCTTGCCTGCAGACGAAACTCTCATGTCGCGCTTGTCCAACCTGCCCTGGCACCTCATCTCCTGGATCCTGGGGTTTTCGTTTCTCCTGCCCCTGCTGTGGATGCTGACCACAGCCCTCAAGGCACCGGGCAGCGTCTTTGAAACGCCTATTCAGTGGATCCCGGAAAACCCGCGCTGGTACAACTACAGTGACGTTTTCCAAAAACTGCCTCTTTTCTCCCGCTTCTTCGTCAATACTTTCTATATTACCCTCATGGGCACCGCCGGGTCCGTGATCAGTTCCCTGATCGTGGCCTTTGGCCTGTCCCGGATCAACTGGCCCGGCCGCAACCTGGTGTTTGCCCTGCTGATTGCCACGCTGATGCTGCCGGGCGTCGTCACGATCATTCCGCTCTTCATCATCTATCGCTACATCGGTCTGGTGGGCACCTTCTATCCGCTCTGGCTGCCTGCCTGGTTTGGCGTCGCTTTCTATGTCTTTCTGATGCGGCAGTATATGCTGACCTTGCCTCGGGAACTGGATGAGGCGGCCAAGATGGACGGGGCATCCAACTTCCGTATCCTATGGCAAATCATTGCGCCGCTTTGCACGCCGGCGCTGGCCACGATTGCCATCTTTGCTTTTCTGTTCCATTACAACGACTTTCTGGGTCCGTTGCTGTATATTTCTTCCAACGAGATGTTCACGCTGCAACTGGGCCTGCTCTGGTTCCAGGGTCGCTTCGGCAACTTCTGGCATCTGGTAATGGCCGCTTCGGTCATGACCATTGTTCCCGTCCTGATCCTGTTCTTTGTAGCCCAGAAGCGTTTCGTGCAGGGTATTCAGCTTACCGGCCTGGCAGGCCGCTGAACACCTGTATCCTGTGGTTGCTCATCCCGTATTGTTGTCTGAAGGAGATTTGCCATGGCTATTGCCACGTTACCAGCCCTGGAGCCCGTCCCCTTGACGGTGACCCAGTCACAAGTCGATTTCTTCCGCCAAAACGGCTACCTGGTGGTGGAAGATATCCTTTCAGCGGCAGAGCTGGAAGCCCTGCGCCAGGAAACCGCCCACATTTGCCGGGGACAACGGGGCACTGTCACCGGGTTGCCGGCATTTTCCCCGACTGAGACGGATGACGAGGTCATTCAGAAAACGCTCTGCGTACATTTTCCCCACAAGATTTCCGATGTCATGTATGACGCACTCGGGCAGCCGGGCATTGTACAGGTTCTCACCCATCTGGTTGGTCCCAATGTCAAGTGCATGCAATCCATGCTTTTCATCAAGAGTTCGGGCCAACCCGGACAGGCTTGGCATCAGGATGAAGCTTTCATCCCTACACGGGACCAGTCATTGACCGCAGCCTGGATAGCACTGGAAGATGCAACACCGGAAAATGGCTGTCTGTGGGTCATTCCCGGATCACATCGCCCCGGTGTCCTATACCCCTCGCGGGAACATGATGACGAGCGCTATGACTGTGCCCAGGAATCCTATGATTTCCCTTACACCGATGAGGATGCCGTCATGGTGCCCGTGCAAGCCGGGTCAGTGGTGTTCTTCAACGGTTATTTGCTGCATCGTTCGCTACCCAACCGTTCCGCCAGTGGTTTTCGCCGGGCTCTGGTCAACCATTACATGAGTGCAGAATCCCTGTTGCCCTGGGGCGGCTTTCCGGCCGGCACCAGCATTGGTATGGCTGACTTCCGGGACATCGTCATGGTGGCTGGAGAAGATCCCTACAGCTACAAGGGCACGGCAAGCTCCCACTTCTTCTGCCATGTGCGCCCTGACAAGGAAGGCGGCTGTCAGTGGCCTACCGAGGAAGATCGGAAAGCGGCTGAGGCAGTCAGCATGGGTATGGGGGAACATCAGGAAGCACCTGCGATGGAAGTCATGTAGTGTTGGCACAGGGCTGACGATCACGCCAACAGGCTATGGGCCGTCTTGTCAGCATTTGGCTGTGGGACGACTGCCCACGACACGGCCCGGCAGCCAAGGATCCGGCGCGAGCTGATGCGGGACCATTCCGCCCGATCGGGCCAGCAAGGGCAAGGACTGCCGATCGTCGCAGGTATACAGCTGATCAGGACAGCGGCAAGGCCGGTGGGATGTACATGTCCCACCGGCCTTTGCCTCCAGAGTAAACCACAGGTCAGATCCGGGTGTATGGCTCCCACACAGCTCTAGCCTGGCCAGGGGCAGTATTGTGCCCACAAACCCTGACTGCAAACATCTCCACCGACCTCGCTGTGGCCGGTCTGGCCAGGACACGGCGAGGATTACAGAAGACGGGATACGTTATCCCGTCTGTGTGACCACCTCAACCCGATACGTCCTGCGCCGCATCGGCCATGATCTGGATGGTCTCTTCAATGTCTGCCTCCGTGTGGGCCAGGGACAGAAAAAGGGGATGGCCGGGGGGAATATAGGCCCCGCGCGCCAGGCAGCCGCGCAGCCACGCCGCAACTCGCTCCTGATCCTCTGCGTCCGTGACCGGTGTCGGCATCGGCCCCAAACCTGTCAGCCGGTAGCCAATCTCGTGTTCCCGGGTGACGGCGTTCAGACCCTCAATCAGACGGTTGCCTATCTTCCACTGGTAGGCAATGCCGTCCCGTCGCAGCATTTCATCCACCACCACGTCCATGGCAGTAAGGCTCAGGGCGTCGCAATGGAACGTTGCCGCCAGCCAGGCTTCCTGGCACTGCGGTGAATTCAGGATTTCCCTGCGCCCCGCCACAAAGCTGCCGGGATACCCATTGCAGCAGGCCTTGCCGAACGTGGACAAGTCAGGCGTTACGCCATAATAATGACCGGCGCCCCCAAAGGCTACCCGGAAACCTACCTTGATTTCATCAAAGATGCACAGCGCTTCGTGCCGGTGCGCGATTTCCACACAACCCTCCAGAAAACCTTGGGGCGGCCCGTCCACCCGCGTGGTCTCCATGATGACACAGGCCACCTGGCCGGGATGTTGCCGAAACGCGTC
The DNA here is from genome assembly GCA_965200385.1 of Caldilineaceae bacterium. Lineage (GTDB taxonomy): Bacteria > Chloroflexota > Anaerolineae > Caldilineales > Caldilineaceae > Bin34. Next base: position 392,083 of record OZ241342.1, on the reverse strand, counting down.
ATCCAGTGCGTCCAGATCGGCATAAGGCACTTCCAGCGTCAGTTCGCTGACCTGTGCCGGCACCCCGATCCGACCCGCCATGGCCCAGTCGTGCCAGCCATGATAGCCGCTGCGGATGATGTAATCCTTGCCGGTGAAGGCCCGGGCCAACCGAATGGCACCGGTGGTGGCAGCGCTGCCACCGATGAGAAAGCCCAACATCTCAGCCGCAGGAATGAGATCAATGAGCTTGGCCGCCACATCGAGCTCCCGTTCCCAGGCCGTCGTGTAAATGGTGCCGTTCCGGATCTGTTCCGAGATGGCGTGATTGACCGCGGCATCGTCATGACCCAGCAGAATGGGGCCATACGCCAGCAGGTAATCCAGGTAGGCATTCCCGTCGGCATCCCAAAACCGGGGCCCCCGGGCATGGCGGGTAAATACCGGGTATCCCCGGGCGATCATGTCATGGCTGCGCTTGTGCCCCTGGCAGCCACGCACCAGAAGTTCGTCGGACCGTTGCAACAGTTCAGTCGAACGGGCTATGGCCGGTGCTTGGAGTGTAGTCATGGCATTCCACTTGCTGGATGATATGCAAAAGACAGGCTTGGGCTAACAGACCGTTACAGGCCCTCATTGATCTCCCGTTGGTAGGCGTCAATTTCGCCCTTCATCACTTCGTCCATGGTCACGGCACGCCCCACCGTGCTCGATTCCATCAGGGCATAGACCAAGGCTACCGATCGCATGCCCTGTGTTATGTCTACTTCCACCGGTATTGAATCGGTGATGGCCCGGCCCAGTTCCGCATATTCGATCGCAATGATCTTGGGATCGATGGCTGTAAAGGGCAATTGATAGGAACCCAGCCGTTCTCCGCCGAAAAGCACGGCGGTGGTTTCTTCCAGGGTGAAATCCGGTACCAGATCCAGGACGTCTGCCCCTTCCCGCGTCGTGCCATCGTCCAGATGTACGGTCACGGGCTGGCCACTGCGATCATTCGGCAGAGACATGGAGCCGCGGCTGCCGAACAGCAAACGCTGAAACAGGCCTTGGCCGTGGGCGGCGTGATCTTCAATGAACTGGGCTACAGCCCCGTTCTGGAACGTGATCGTACCGTAGGCAGCATCCTCGGCTGTTGGTGCAAAGACCGCCGGCATGACTTTCTGCCAGCGGCCGTAAATCCCCGCCGGATTGGACGTCATGTCATCGTCCTTGCCGGCGGCCGGATTGCGGCGTACAGGCTCATGCAGCCGAATCTGGCCGAATACCGTCTGGGCAGGCCCCAGATAATACTCCAGAATGTCGGTAAAGTGAACGCCGACATCCAGCAGCACGCCACTTTGATCCTTCATGTGGCGCCAGACCGAGATGGTCATCAGGTCGGCGCCCCCCAGCATGTTGTGGATCATGAGCCGCGGTTCCCCTATGACACCTGCGTCCAGCACTGCCTTGGCCAGACGATTCATGGGGTCACGGCGGTAGTTTTCGGCGACGCTCAGCACCAGGCCTGTACCGGCGTGAGCTTTCCGCATGACGTCGCAACACTGGACGGTGAGGCCCACTGGCTTTTCGCACATGACGTGCCATCCCCGGTCCAGGGCTTCCACCACCAGGCCGTGGTGAAACCGGGGCGTGGTCGTAACGTCCACGGCTTCCACGTCCAAAGCTTCCAGAGAAGCCAGATCCGGTACAACCTGGGGGCGTGTCCCCAGACGGTTCTCTGCCTCGTCAGCCAGCAGATTCGCGTTGTCGGTCACCGGATCGCAGGCCCCCACCAGTTGAAACCGGGACAGGCCCTTGCTTTGTAGCTCGGCGAGACCGCGCAGGTGCCGATTGCCCATGCCCCCGCATCCCACGATGGCCAGGCGAATTTTCTCCATGTGAATCATCCTTGTCGTGTTGCTGCAACAGTCACCTTGAACATCACGTCAGAGCCCGGGACATGGACGTCGACATTGCTGCCATCCAACCGGGTTGTCTGCCAAATCATGCCATACATTGCCTGCTCAACCATCATGTGTTTCCCTGTTCCGTTCTTGTAGCAGCCCGTCCATGTCTGGCAATCCTTGGACGGTGGTTGCGTACGGGTGTTTGTCCTTGAGTGGCTTTGCATGCGCCCCACACTATTTCAGCACATCAAGCTTCTCCCCTTCCCGGTATAACAATATAAAATATAACAAGTGCTGTTCCCCGAAGCGGGCAGTGTACTGTATCCACCAACTGGAGGACTGAAAATCATGTCGCATCCCTTTACCTTCACCCGCAGGCGCTTTCTGGCCTTGGCTGGCGTCACCTCCATGACAGGGCTGCTGGCTGCCTGTGCCGTACCTGAAACAGCATCCGGTGATATGGCCATGGCCGAACCCGTCACCCTGCGCTATGGGCGCCATGATCCCGCAGACGGTGTGCAGGCCACGCTGGATTCGTTCCATGAAGCCCACCCCGACCTGACGGTGGAAATTGAAGTCATTGGCGAATTCCATGCCAAGGTTCCGGCGATGGCGGCTGCAGGCAACCTCCCCGACGTCGTGCGCAGTTGGGAGGCCATGGTCCTTGACATGGGCCGCAACAACCAGTTCATTGACGTGCAACCCTACGTGGACGGCCAGGCTGATTTCGATCCCGATGATTTCTATGCCAACTGGTGGAACTATCCGGTGGAAGACGGCAAGCGCTATGGCATTTCCGACGCCGTGGCCACACATATGACCTTCTACAACAAGGACCTGTTCGACGCGGCCAATGTTGCCTATCCGGATCCTGCCAGCTTTACATGGAGCGATTTTGAGGAAAAGGCACGGGCTATCAGCGATCCCGACAACAGGATCTGGGGCTCGGAAACCATTCCCGTAGGCTGGCACATGTTCAGCGTCAAGCAGGTCTGGCAGCATGGCGGCACCTATTACAGCGATGACTATCTGTCCTGCACCATTGGCGAACCGGCAGCAGTTGAGGCCCTGCAGTACTGGGCAGACCTGTTGCTGGACGGCAACGTTATGCCCTCACCCTCCCAGATTGTCGGTATCGGCGGGGCGGGAGCCGCGGCGGAACTGCTCACAGCCGGCCAGATTGGCATGCAGCGCATGGGCACCTGGATCACAGGGGGGCTGGTCACGGCCGGTTTCCAGTTCAACATCGCGCCGGAACCCATGTCCACCCAGCCGGCCACAATTGCCCATGGCGCTTTCAACGCCGTTGCGAACTCGTCCGAACACAAGGATCTGGCCTGGACCTGGGTCAATTACAACTGCAGCACACAGGGCATCTACAACTATTGCTCACAGGCGAATTTCCCGGGCAGCCGTCGCTCGTCCAACGAAATTGAACCCTTCCCCTGGGTTGCTGAAGTGGACTTCGACGTGGATTGGCACGTAATTCCGGAGTCGCTGGAATATGGCCGCATTCTGCCCGGCCCGGCCAACGAGGGCGAAGCCCTGAAACTGATCGGCGACGCGCTGGAGAAGATTTATGCAGGGGATGCCCAGGCAGCCGATATCCTGCCGGATGTCGCTGACCGGGTCACCGCCGTGATTTCCGATCGCTAGCTTTATTCATTCCTGCCAGGCAACCGGGATGCGTTGCGGATCAACGCATCCCGGTTCGCCCCTGTCCTTCGGTCCACTACCGTGACTGCATCCGTTCCGGCCCGGCCTGCACGCTCGCCCCGTGTGCAGGAGACCATCACGGCCTACCTGTTCGTGCTCCCCTGGATCGTGGGTTTCCTCCTCTTTGTTGGCGGCCCTATCGTCGCATCCTTCGCACTGAGTTTCTTCAAGTGGAAAGTAATTGCCCCGGCCCAGTTTCTGGGTCTGGACAATTACATCAGCATGTTTTCGGTGGACGACCTGTTCCGGAAGTCATTGGGCATCACGTTCCGCTTTTCCTTCTATTCCGTTCTCCTGTCCCAGGTCCTGTCACTGTCCCTGGCCCTGCTACTGAACCAGCCTATCCGGGGTCTGGGCGTTTGGCGTACCGTTTTCTACCTGCCGGCCGTGGTCAGCGGCGTCGCCGGCTCGGTGCTCTGGTACTGGATGTACCACGGCGAGTTGGGCATTATCAACAACCTGCTCCTGGCCGCTGGCCTGGAAGGGCGTAACTGGCTTTGGGACAAGGAACTGGTATTGGGCTCCCTGATCGTCAAGAGCCTCTGGAACGTGGGCGTGCCCATGGTGATCTACATGGCTGCCCTGCAGGGGTTGCCCCAGGATCTGTACGAAGCCGCAGACCTGGATCATGCCGGGGAATGGACCAAGTTTGTCCATATCACCCTGCCCCTGATTTCGCCCGTCATTTTCTTCAATGTGGTCATGGGCATCATCTCGCAGATTCAGACCTTCGCCGAGCCCTACGTCATGACAGGCGGGGGACCGGACAACGCCACCCTGTTTCTGGGCTTGCACCTGTATCAGAACGCTTTTCACTTTCTGAAAATGGGCTATGCATCCGCCATGGCCTGGATCATGTTCCTCCTCATCTTTGCCCTGACGATAATCCAGTTCGGATTGGCCAGTCGCTGGGTGTACTACGAAGGCCAAAGCCGCTAGAGTCCCTGCCCCGACGCCATGCATGCTTCCGCCACCTCCCGTCTGCGCGTACGCCTTGTAGGCAACCGGTTCCAGCGCGGCCTGCTCCAGCAACTGTATGTATATGCCGCCCTCATTCTGCTGGCCCTGCTGTTTCTGCTGCCCTTCTACTGGATGCTGAACACATCTCTCAAGGAGAGTTCGCGGATTTTCCAGATCCCCCCGGACTGGTATCCCAATCCGATTCGGTTCCAGAATTACGTGGAAGCCTGGACCAGTGAACGCACCGGGGTGGTCAAGGACATCCCGGTCATTCGCTATGCGTGGAACACGACCCTAATTTCCGTCAACGGCGTACTCGCTGCCGTATTTTCCAGTGCCCTGATTGCCTATCCTTTCGCCCGCATGGAATTCCCGGGCAAGCGCACCATGTTCCTGGGCGTCATCAGCACCCTGATGGTGCCCTTTACCGTGCTGATGGTACCCCAGTTCATTATTTGGCGTTACCTGGACTGGCTGGACACGTTCAAGCCCCTGATGGTGCCCTACTGGTTCGGGTCAGCCTGGAACATTTTCCTGCTACGCCAGTTTTTCCTGACCATTCCGCTGGAATTCGACGAGTCCGCCCGCATTGACGGGGCCACACACTGGATCATTTTTACCCGCCTGATTCTGCCCCTGTCCAAGCCTGCGCTGGCCGCCATCGGTGTGTTGGCCTTCGTGTATTTCTGGAATGACTTCCTGGGACCGCTGATCATTCTGTCGAAACCCCGGAATTTCACGCTGACCATGTTCCTGGCCAACTTCTCCGTAGCCTACGTACGCGTGACGCCCTGGCATCTCTACATGGCAGCTGCCCTCACCATAATTTCACCCTGTCTCGTCCTGTTTTTCCTCTCCCAGCATGCCTTCATCAAGGGCATAACCATTGCCGATTTCAAGCGCTAGCCGCGCGGTCCCTGTGGAACCCCCTAGATGTCCGGTTGCGGATCACCCTTGTCCCTGCGCATGGAACAGGCGTTGGCCAGACCACGCCAGATAGCACTGTCTCATCGTCCTGCCACATCCATCCTGACCCGGGCTACCGGCTTTATCGACAGTTTTGACTTCACCCTGAATCCGTATAGTGGCTGTGCCTTTGGGTGCTCCTATTGCTATGCGGCCTTCTTCCCGCGTACCCGGATTTTGCGTGATACCTGGGGCACATGGGTGCAGATCAAGAGCAATGCCGTAGCCAAACTGGAGCATATGCGAAGGGAACTATATACGTACCCACACCACGCAGTGTGGGCAGGAGAGGGCAAGCAGAATAGGGTATGAACATAGAAGAGATTAGGGTGCACCGGGGTATCACCTTGCGGGTGCGACCGGGCAGTAGAGCCAAGTACAACAAGATGATGCGCATTGCCGGGGCCTGTCGCAAGGTTTGGAATGAGGGACTGGAAATCTGCGCAAGGCAATAGCAGGACTTCAAGGTCGGTAAAAGGCGATAAACCTAACGTTACACACTTCGGCCTGAACAATCTGTACGTAATCTGTACGTGCAGATCAAGCAAGGATTGCCCTGGTTGGCGGAGTTGCCATCGAGCACTGTGCGCTACACCATGAAACACTTGTCGGAAGCTTACAAGCGGTTCTTTGATGGGGCAGGGCGTCCGGTCTGGAAGCGGAAATTCAAGAACACGCCTAGATTTACCGTGCCCGACAATATCAAGATCAAGGGCAAAAAGATCTACATCCCCAAGCTTGGGTGGGTGAAGTTGACAGGTAAGAATCCGTACGCTGGTTGTAAACCCAGTCAAGCCACGTTCAAGTACGAAGCAGGCAACTGGTATGTGTCCATCCTGTATGAAGTGCCCAACACACGACCGGTTAGACCAGATAAACCTGTTACTCCTGTAGGCATAGACCGGAACTAGGGCAAGTGGCGCTAAGTACAGGGGATATGTATGCATTGCCAAGCCTGTTGATCCTTGACGCCAAAAAGATAGACCCCAAGTACACATCACAACGTTGTCATAACTGTGGTGTTGTACGCAAAGCCAACCGGAAATCCCAGTCTGTTTACCATTGCGGTAAATGTGATGTGGAAAAGAACGCTGATATAAACGCGGCTTTGAACATACGGGATAAATGGTTGGATAGCAATATGGCGTTCGGGGACGGCGGATCTGCGGGTGGAGGTGGCATTAGCTGGCCTGTGAAACCTGAAAATGTATACGGTACAGCATTGCGTCCTGTGGGCGTGGTGTGAGTACGTATATAGCCCCCTATGCGAAGGGATCTGCGGGGCCACTCGGTGTACATGAGCAGTGTGACCGATCCGTATCAACCCCTTGAAAATGAACTGCTTCTGGTCAGAGAACTGCTACCCCTTATGGCGGAGCGCGGTCTGGAGCTGGTGGTGCAGACCCGGAGTCCACTGGTCACCCGGGATCTGGACCTGCTCCTGGCATTCCCCCGCGTCTGCGTCAACATGACCGTCACCACTGATTGCGAGGACGTACGCAGGGCTTTTGAACCGAAGTGTCCGCCCATAGCTGCACGGCTGGCTGCCATCGCCGAAGTGGCAGCGGCGGGGATTCCGGCAGTCATCACCATGACCCCGCTCTTGCCCATCGCCAATCTGGCCCAATTCACCTCGGATCTGCTGGCAACGGGGGTAGGTCAATTCGTCGGGCAGTTCTTTGAAGTGAACCGGGGACTTTTTGTGGCCGCTACCGGTGAGCAGGCTCGCGCTCTGGCCCAGCCCATGGGCTGGGATGTGCAGGCATACCAGAAGGTCAAACAGCATCTGTATCGCTATCTGCCCGCCGTGCGTGAGGGCAAGGCTGGTTTTGAGGCCCGCTGGCTCCTGCACCCACCGCACGCAAGTCGGGAAGCCAACCTCAGTCCTCTTGCCGGACGCCTTCACGGCGGAAGCCACTAGAGAGCCAGATCTGCACGCCGTCTGGTCCTGTATCCAGGTTTGGCAAGAGGACAAGAATCCTGCCCGGTGCCAGAGTGACACCGGGCAGGATTCTTGCGGGTTGTCCTTTGGTATTCTGCACTCTACCCGGCTTGCGGGCAGATGGATCACCCTTATTGCCCTGTTCTATCCTGATTCTGGATGCGTGCCTGTCGTGCCAGATACAGGGCAATGGCTACTGCATTGGAAGCATTGAAACTTGCAATTTGGCCCTGCATGGCCAGCCGTAAAAGGAAATCACAACGCTCACGGACCAGGCGGGACAACCCGGAACCTTCATGCCCCACGACCAGAGCCAACGCCCGATCCAGATCCATGCCTGCAATATCCTGTGCGGGCAAATCGCCCGCTTCCAGACCCCCAATCCAGACACCTCGTGCCTGCAAATCGGCCATGGCCCGCGGCAAGTTCGCTACTTGCGCCAATAACATGTGCTCCAGGGCGCCGGCACTGGCCTGACTGACCGCCGGTGACAGGGGACAGGCGCGGCGCCGGGGGGTGAGCACCCCGTGAACACCACACACTTCGGCGGACCGGATAATGGCCCCCATGTTGTGGGGATCCTGTATATGGTCAAGAATGAGCAATAACGGTAATTCCTGCTGCTGTCGGCTCCGGCCCCATATCTCGTCCAGGGAGGCCAAGGGCAAGGGCCCGGCTTCCAGTGCTATGCCCTGATGACGGGAGCCGGCCTTGTCCAGGGTCCGGAATACACCCTGATCGGTCTGGCGGACCACCACACCCTGTTTCCGGGCCAAGGTGCACAGGGCTGCGTGCGGTGTTGTACGCCTCTGTGATGCCTTGCGTATCCACAGCAGGCCAAAACGACGCCGTTGGGCCAGCAGTGCTTCGCGAACCGCGTGCGGCCCGAACAGCAACTCACTCATGGGTGACTATATAGAAAGATCCCCAAGGGAATTTCGGTTACTGCCTGTTCAGGTTTCACAGGCCAGCTTATGCTGCCACCTCCACCCGCAGTGGCACCGTCACCGGACGCCGTTAGTTCAGCAAGCCCCCTGTCCCGTATGTTCCGCGCAGCGTTGACATCCGCATTCTTTTCCATACCGCATTCACTGCAATGGTATTCCGATTGGGATTTTCGGTTTGCTTTGCGTACCACGCCACAATGACTGCATAGCTGTGACGTGTACTTCAGATCTATCTTGTCTGTATGTGTCTTGTACGACATAAACCGTTCCAGCTGGCCCCAACCGCTACGTAAAATGGCACGATTAAGACCTCGCGCATCGATTGATCGTGCTTGTTGCGACTTCCGGGGTGCAGGCGCAGAGTTATACTGCGGTAGGTCATGTTCACTCTATCGTTCATGCAGTCATCCTACCCTTGTCCCCTGTCTCTACACTTTACCCCGACTTGAGGACCTTTCTATATAGGCCCCCCACTCATGTATCCTGTACGCGCCGCCAGGTAGTGCCTTCCGGTCCATCCTCCAGTGCCACCCCCAGCTCCAGCAGTCGCTCACGCAGGTTGTCGGCCAGAGCATACTCCTTGGCCGTACGCAAACGGGTGCGGGTTTCAATCAGGAGGTCGATCAGCTGGAAGGATAGATCGCCCACTTCTGCCACTGTGGGCTCTGCCGTCGCCAGGGAGAACCCCAGCACACCCATCAGTTCCCGGACGGTATCTTGGGCAGCGTCAAGGAAAAGCCCGCCCACTGCCTGCGTGCGCGCCGAGTTGATGGCCCGGACCAGTTCAAAGACGTCTGCAATGGCGGCACTGGTATTGAAATCGTCGTCCATGTGGGCCTTGAAAGCCTGCCGGGCCCGTTCCGTCGCCGCGCGTAGCTGGTCGGCCGCCTCACCCGTAGTGCGGGTTCCGGTCGCCGGCCGCAGACCCTGCTGAATACGCGCCAGTCCGCGTCGGGCCGACGCTACGATCTCGTCGGAGTACTGCACGGGTTTGCGGTAGTGTCCCTGCAGCACTACCATCCGCAAGTCGTTGGCTGCATAACGCGCCAGAAAGTCCTGGATGGTGATGAGGTTGCCCAGCGACTTGCTCATTTTGGAGCCTGCCAGCTGCATCATGCCATTGTGTACCCAGTACTTGGCAAAGGGCTGACCGGTCAGGCTCTCACTCTGGGCGATTTCGTTCTCGTGGTGGGGAAAAATCAGATCGTTGCCCCCGCCATGAATGTCGATCGAGTCGCCCAGATGATGCCGGCACATGGAAGTGCATTCAATGTGCCAACCGGGACGTCCCGGTCCCCAGGGGCTTTCCCAGTAGGGTTCACCCGGTTTGGCTTTCTTCCACAGGGCAAAGTCCGCGGCATCTTCCTTGGTATCCCCTTCTTCCACCCGCGTGCCGGTCCGGGCTTCCTGCAGTGAGCGCCGACTCAGCTTGCCGTAATCCTCGTCGCGCTGCACCCGGAAATAGACACTGCCATTCAGGGCATAGGCATAGCCGTTTTCACCCAGTTCTTTAATGTCAGCTATGATATTTGCCATTTCGGTCGTCACACGTGTGTATTCATCCGCGACCTTGACGTTCAGTTCCTGCAAGTGGTCCAGGTAGCGCCGGGTATAGAATTCCGCCAGCACAAAAGGATCCTGATCCGTTTCCTGGGCCCGTATGATGATCTTGTCGTCCACATCGGTGAAATTGGTGACGTACGTCACCTGATACTCCAGGTATTCCAGGTAACGCCGAATCACATCAAACACGATCGCGCTCATGGCATGGCCAATATGGGCATCCGCGTAGACGGTGGGACCACATACGTACATGCGCACCTTGCCCTCTTCCAACGGTTCAAACGGTTCCAGGGTGCGCCCCAAGGTGTTATACAGATGCAATGCCATCGTCTGTCCCCCGCGATGCATCGGGCATGTCGTCAGGAATTCATTGTAAGATCCGGAAGAGCCAGCACCAAAGAAGAGCCCTCCTGTTCCGGGCCTCCTCTCCTGCATGTCCTGTCCCGGCGGCCAAGACTCCGTTCCTGCCCCGTGATCGGGAACAAAAGGCATATTGGGCCCGCATCCGGGCAGTTTTTTTGGTAGGGTAAGGCATGATTCGGTATATCCTGCCCCGGTTGCGCAGTCTTCGTCTACTCCCTGTACACACATCCCCGATGGTTTTTTATGGAACAGGTCCAACTCTTCACCAATCGTATTCTCGACAACGTGCAGAAAGTCATAATCGGCAAGGACGAGCAGATCAGGCTGACGCTACTGGCCCTGCTCTGCGAAGGTCACGTCATGATCGAGGACGTGCCGGGCGTGGGCAAGACCATGCTCGCCCGGTCCATCGCCCGTAGCATTGGCTGCACGTTCAATCGTGTCCAGTTCACGCCGGACATGCTGCCCAGCGACATCACCGGCGTCAGTATCTTCAATCAGAAAACGCTGGAGTTCGAGTTCCGTCCCGGCCCCATCATGGCCCAAATTGTGCTCACTGACGAAATCAACCGGGCCACGCCCAAGACCCAGTCCGCCCTGCTGGAAGCCATGGAGGAGCAGCAAATCACGGTAGACGCCCATACCTACGCCCTGCAGCGGCCCTTCATCGTGCTGGCCACCCAAAATCCCATCGAATACGAAGGCACCTTTCCCTTGCCGGAGGCTCAGGTAGACCGTTTCATGTTGCGTATCCGTCTGGGCTATCCCGCCAAACAGCAGGAAATGAACATCCTGACGCTGCAGCAGGCCGAACATCCCATTGCCCGTCTGGAACAGGTGGTGAACGTGGGTGATCTGACGACGGCCCAGCATGACGTCAAACAGGTATACGTCAGTGATGCGGTACGGGAATACATTGTGTCTCTGGTGTTGGCCACCCGGGATCATCCGGACCTGTATCTGGGTGCCAGTCCCCGTGGCAGCCTGGCGCTGTTCAAGCTGGCCCGGGCCTGGGCGGCCCTGGACAACCGTGACTACGTTATTCCGGACGACGTCAAGCACTTGGCCATACCGGCCCTGGCCCATCGTCTCATCACCAGTCCTTCGGCCCGCATCAAGGGCGTGGATTCCACCCAGATCATCCAGGACGTTCTGCACTCGACCCCTGTCCCGGGAGCGGACACGTCCACACGGTAGCTGGCGGGAACCCTGATGCAGCACCGTCTGCTGTACCTGATTCTGGCCATCATTCTGCTTTGGATCCTGGCCTTCAATACAGACAACGCCGCCGGACGTTCCTTTTTCTCGTCTCTGGCCTATTTGAGTACGGGCGGCCTGATTCTGAGCTACGTCTGGTCACGCCTGAGCATTGGTGCAGTCGAGATCCGGCGCTTCACGCGCTCCGGCCACAGCCAAATGGGGCAGCGCGTGGACGAACTGTTCGAGTTGACCAATCATTCCCGCACGCCCAAGCTGTGGCTGGAACTGACGGATTTCTCTACCCTGCCGGCCCATGACTCCAGCCGCATCATCAGCAACCTGATGCGCGGCAGCCGACGCCGTTGGCAGGTCCGCACCCAGTGCCTGGTGCGGGGCCGTTACCGGCTGGGTCCCCTGCGCCTGCGCAGCAGCGATCCGCTGGGTCTCTTCGTCCAGGAACAGCACCTGGCCACACAGACATCCATTGTCGTGTATCCCTATACGGTAGATCTGCCCCATTTCGCGCCCGTGATTTCCGATCTGGCGGGCGATGAACGCATCCGGCTGCGCACCCAGGTGATCACGACCAATGCCTCCAGCGTGCGCGACTACGCTCCCGGTGACAGCCAGAACCGCATTCATTGGCTCAGCACCGCGCGGACGGGACGCCTTATCACCAAGGAGTTCGAGCTGGATCCCAGTGCCCACGTCTGGGTCTATCTGGATCTGCATCGGCAACCGGAGATCCGTCTGCCCTGGCCCCAGGAAGCCGTAGCCCCGGACACCCGGCCCTTCCGTGCCCGGCACCATTTTCGCCAGCCCAAGGACATGGAGCTGCCGCCCAGCACCACCGAGTATGGCGTAACTGCGGCGGCCAGCGTGCTGCGCCATTTCATTCAGCGCAATCGGGCTGTTGGCCTGGCTGCTTATGGCCAGACCCGTGTATCACTGCCTGTGGATCGGGGTGAACGGCAATTGCTGCGTATCCTGGAAACCCTGGCCGTACTGGAAGCCGAAGGTGACATTCCCATGGCCGACTTCATTCTGAGTGACGGCATGCACCTGAGCCGCAGTGAAACCCTGATCGTGGTGACGGCTGATCCGGATCCCCGCTGGGTACAGGCCCTCCGGGAACTGCGCTCCCGCGGCACACGCAGCCTGGCCATTGTGATTGACAGTCACACGTTCGACGTCACCGTAGATCTGGATCCCGTGTGGACTGCACTCGATACCGCCCGCCTGCCCCACTACCGGATCGCGAAGGACCAGAAACTGGATCAGGCCCTGGCGGGTGAGGTTGTCATGAGCCCATCTTTCTTCTGAAATTCCATTGTATTTATGGTGTCCAGCGCGATCGAATGCCTGGCTGCTTGCGGACGGGTAGTTCAGAGCGCCCATAGCAGGGAGAGCGCAATCCTTTGGATCCGGATTACAACGTTCGGTACTGTAAGGCTCGTGATCGAGTCACAGAGGGAGATGCGGCCGTTACCTTCTTCGATAATTACCATGAAGCTTGGTAGATTGTGGACGATATCGTTATGGTCATTCTGTATGCAATGGGGACTATATACGTACTCAACAAAATCCCTTTATCCCAACTTCACAATTCGTTCATATTCCTGCGCTACATTCACAGGTGTTCGCGATAGGACGAACACCTCATATTGAATAGAGGAAAACTGGAGGAATACCGCATGCAAACCCGTAACGCAATCCGATTTGTCTTGATACTCATTGCCGCCGCAAGCTTCATTCTGGCCAGTGTGGGAGTAGTGATGGCAACCGGCAATCTATTGAGCAACAGCCGCGGATACAGATTACACATACATCCGGGAAAAGTCGTGCCCGAATGGATGCAAACATTCAGGGATATCCTGAATCGGGATACCCTCTTGGCCAACACAGCCTCTGCCCTGGACCTATCCCTTGCTGATCTGCAGACTGCCCAAGAAGACGGTACACTGTGGGAGCTGTTGACCGAACAGGGAATAGATGACCAAACCCTGAAAGAAGCCCTGCAGAATGCCCGCGACCAGATCCTGGCTGACGCGGTAGCCAGTGGCACCATCACCCAGGACGACGTCGATACTTTCATAGCCTGGCAGCAAGATCACGGAGGCAGGGGACACGGGCACGGCCATGGCCGTCTTGACTCCATTGATCCGGATCTGCAGCAGCGTCTCAAGGATATGCTGGATCGCGATATCCTGCTTGCTACCATAGCCACCAGACTGGGTATACCCGCCACTGACCTGCAGGCCGCCAAAGAAGGCGGTACACTGCGCGATCTGTTGACCGAACACGAAGTGGATAACCAAACCCTGAAGGAAGCTGCAGAGAATGCCCGCGACCAGATCCTGGCCGATGCGGTAGCCAATGGCACTATCACCCAAGATGAGGCTGACCTCCTGCAGTCCAGGCGATCCGGTGGTTTCAAACGTCATGGTCACGGCTCCGGCTGGTTCCGTTCCCGGCATTGATCTGACAGACTGTCCCCCATGGTCAGGGACCAGACTTTTAATCCAATCCGCCCCCTGCAACTTTTGCAGGGGGCGCAACATCCCTGTCGCCAGGCGGAGTGATCGGGATATCCAGCAACAATCAGATTATCCTGAACTCAATACGCGGTAGCAGAACAGCCAAAACCAGCATTATCCATATTATTGGGACTTATATGCTTGTGCATACATATGCACGCTTTACCGGCCAACCAGCGTTGCAGCTTCCACGTGCAGATGCCCCAGGGACCGTAATCTTATGCAAGCCCAAATCCGGTATGTTCAGCGCGGCCTTGATCTCCAGACTACTTGGGACTTCCTGTTTTCTTTCCTGACAACACCACCTTGACTACATGTTTGATGTTTGATTCGTTGGTGGAGGCCCTGGAACACAATCTGGCCGAAGAGCGTGCGGAGGGCCGTGTGGAAGGTCGTGCAGAAGGCTATGTGGAAGGTCGTATACGGAGCCGCGCTCTCTTTGGCGAGGACGTGGCGGCCCGCATGCACACTTTGTTGCACCGGTTGCCCCCCGAACAATGGCCTACCTACCAAGACATGTCCAACTGGTCAGGGTCAGGGGCTGACTTCCTGGCCTTCTTGCGTCAGCAGTACCGGGATCGGAACGCGGGCGCGGAACTTGGTACCCTGAATGGGAGTGTACCCCCGGCCGATGGCAAGAGCTGATAGACGGGACCATCCTTCTGCGCGGCACAATCATGAACTGGAAGCGACGACAGGCGCGAAGTACGTGGCTCGCAAGCCCTTGCTCGTCGAGCACGGGTGTCGGAGCCAGGCGGCCAATCCCCCGTCCTTGGCTATGGCAGCGTTGCTCAGATCACGTCCGCGACGGGCCTGTTATGGTCGACCATCCACAAGGACCGCCGGGAGGCGACATCCAGCGTGACAGCGTTCGTGGGGCGGCACAACCAAAGAAGGACTAGTACAGGGCATAAGATGGCCAGTAGGATCCAGCGCTTGACGTACGCGGTCCTGACCGGTGCATGAACCCTGACAGCCCATACGTACAGGCAGGGCCGCCTGCAACCGTTCGGTACTTGGCTGTGTAGGCCCCGCAATATTCTGGTGTGTCATGAACACACTGTAGCCCGCAGGCATGGGGCCTGTGCGCCGGTCACACTGTGCACCGCGTACAGGTCTGACAGCCAGGAACTCTCCCTATTGATCCTCTTCCATAATCACCATGTTCAGCACCATGCCACCCAAATCCAGATTGGTACTGATATGGGGTTGGTACTGCGCTATCAGCGCTTGGACCGGGTCCGTCTGGCTGTCTTCCCACGTGTAGTAGAAGTTGTAGCCTATGAGGCCGAAACTGCTTTGGGCATGGGGATAATCGAAGCGGTTATTGGCCAACACGCCTGCTTCAGCCCGGAAACGCACTTGATTGTGTAACGTAAGCGAACTGACCGGACTTATGGCCTGATCCTGGTCGTTTTCCGCCCAGGCTTCAAGCGTCAGGGTCCTCTCCTGCGTGAATACTTCAGGCGGAAAGTCATACACCTGGTCCGGCGGCAGCGCAAACAGACGCCTGCCCGGTTGTGGATCGTTGCCTTTCTTGTTGAGCCATGCCGTTTCCGTAAGATTGGTATACGTCAGCCCCAGATTCACCAATTCAGCATCATATTGCGTATCTGACACCGCGCGCAGGTTCTTGACCAGCAACGGCGCTCCGCGGCGGACATAAAACCCATCCACACCCGGTCGATCATTGGCCTTGACTGCAAAGTATTCGTCCCAGACCGCATCATGGCGTTCGTGCACGGCAGACACAGGACCGTCTGCATGGCGGTTCGACCTGCGGATGGTCGAAAAAGGACGGTCGGTTCCAATGTCAGCATCTACGGCTCCCATCACGAAATTCCGGGTGTCGTAGCCTTGTTGGTAGTAGAAGGGATGGGCCCAGCCCAGGGCAAACATCATACCCTCGTCGTAAAGCGGCTCGGCAACAGTTGTCGCAGCGAAGCCGAGCACGTCGTCGCCATTGTCATCCCGCACCCGGATCCGGAAATGGGAAAAACCGGCATCCGCCGGATCGTAACTGCCGTTATGCTTCAGGCCTACACGGAACCGTACTGTGTTGGGATAAGATTGGTCCCGGGTTTCAAAATAGTAGTTTTCAAAGTTGTGCCGAAATCCCAGGTAGTAGAAAGTACCCTGTGTTGGCTGAATGAATTCCTGTTCGTCAATGGCGGTATCGATATCATCTCGTACCAGAATGCGACCGTCAAACCGGGCGGCCAGCCCATCCGGATCAGTCACCAGGTAGAAGGGTGACGAGAAGCCGGGTTGGGCCACCCCCGAGACAAAAACAGGGCTGTCAGCCGGATCGGATTGGGATTTGAGAGACGGAGGACACAGGATAGGTTTCCCGTCCTCAGGGCTGTTGTCCTGAACTGCCTGGATATTTATCCCGTGGCTTCCTGCACTGAGAACAAACAGGCAGATCACCCATACCAACCGCAGTATTGTACGCATCCTGATTTCTCGGCTTTCGCTGATGTTTGGCTGTCAACCCAATTCTATGCCAAGGCCTGCTCTTTATCTGTCCTGCAGCCAGAGTTCCCGGACCCGTAGTGAAGCCGCAACCGGAAAATGCGTCGTGCGACTCTGGTCTGTACCTGCAGGCCAATACCGGTGGCCCCACGCCGTCTGCCAGTCGTCAGATACATCCCTTCCCATGTTTGCAGATGGTGGCAGAACAGGGGAGAAACGCCAGAACCGAGCGGGTGAGCCCCTGTCCGGGAATCACAACAAGGAACTCAGGCAGGTGCAGCACACAAGCCATGCCTGAGCCAATACGAAGAAGCCCAGCGAACTGGCAGGGCTACACTGTAGCAGAATTTTCAGTCGACTGCCAACCTGGGAGGGGTAGCGGGCAAAACCAGAATCACCTTGAGGCCGTGCGGCTCGACGTTTTCGGCCCACGCGGCTCCGCCGTGGGCTTTCATCAGGGCCTGGACAATGGCCAGACCAATACCGGAACCATTCTGGTGCTGGCTACGGGCCTTGTCCGCCCGGTAGAAGCGGTCAAATATGCGCCCCAATTCCTCGGCCGGCACACCGGGGCCTTCATCCGCCACGGCAATTTGTACGTGCCCAGGCGTGGTCGCGGCCGTGATGGTTATGGTACTGCCAGCCGGCGCATACTGGAAAGCATTGTTCGCCAGGTTACCCAGGGCCTGGATCACACGTTCCACGTCCACTTCCACATCCGGCAGGGCATCCGACACGTGACTTTGAAAGCTGAGGCCAGCCTGGCGGGCGGTTTCCCCATACATTTTCACAAAACGGTGGATTAGCGTGGCCGGGGCAATTGACTCCCTGTCCAGCTGAATCCGGCTTGCATCGGCTACCTCCAGTAAATGCAGGCTGCGGGCCAGAGCCTCCAGGCGCCCCGTTTCCTGCAGGATAATTTCAAGGTTTTCATCCGAGCGATCCAGTACCCGGTCCCGCATGGCTTCGGACAGCCCCCGGATCACGACAATAGGCTGGGCTATATCATGGATGATATCCTGCGTCATTTGCCGTTTTTGCTGTTGGGATTCCTGCAGCTGGGCACTCATGCTGTTGAAAGCCCGGGCCAGCGTACCGATCTCGCCCTGCGACCTTTCAGGTACCCGGTGCTCCAGATCGCCGGACGCCACCGCGTGCGTGGCATTCGTCAGTTCCTGCAAGGGCCGGGTAATGCGGTTGCTCATGAAGATCCCGGATGCGCCGGCGGTCAGCAGAATAGCGCCGAAACCCAGAACGGCCAAAGGCGATTGCGCATCCAGAGGCCGGACAGGACGATCCAGGCCCGGAGGGACCTTCACCACCCGCAGGTACCCTACGACTTTCCCGTCGGCACGAATCACCTTCTCGGGCAGGGCATACACCTGCCATTTCTGCAAGAGCCGGTGCCGATCCTTTCTTGCCGGTGCACGTACAGGTTGACGATCCTGATCAAGGAGCTGCAAGTACGGCGGCAACGGCGGGTCATGGTCCCCTCGCTGCCAAGTGCTGTCGTTGTCTTCATAGAAACTGGCCAATTCTTCTGCTATCCGGGGCAGGCGTTCCATTTCCAAATAGCGCAAATCCCGCAATGCATGTGTGTTCCACATGCCCAGGGCCGCGGCCAGCAGGATGCCCGTAATCGCAATGGAAACAAAAGCCAGACTCAACTTGCCATGCAAAGACATGGTGACAGCCTCTCACGCCTGTTTTTCCTGCAACTGGTAACCGACACCGTAAACAGTCGAAATATAGCTTGCACCTGAGGGTGCAGGATCAATTTTGGCGCGCAGGTTCTTGACGTGGACGTCTACGGTTCTTTCAAAGCCGGCCGTGACTTCATAGACGTTGCCAAACATGCGCTCCATCAGATAGGCCCGGGACAAGACCCGCCCCCGGGATTCCACAAGCGCCGCCAGCAACTCGAACTCGGAGCGGGTCAGGCTGATCTCCGTACCTCTGACCATAACCCGGTGGCGATCGCGATCAACCACAATATGGCCGATTTGACTGATGGCATGGTCCCCGGCCTGGCTGGCGCTGCGCCGGAGCACTGCCTTGATCCGGGCTGTGAGTTCACTCATGCTGAAAGGCTTGGTCAGATAATCGTCCGCACCCAGGCTGAAGCCCATAAGCAGATCGATTTCTTCCATCCGGGCCGTGAGAAATATCACGGGGGTGTCATGCTGTGTCCGCAATTTCCGCATGAACGCAAACCCGTCCATATGCGGCATCATGACATCGAGGAGAATGAGATCCGGTACCTGATCCTCAATGCAGCCGAGCGCTTCCTGACCATCCCCGGCTGCGGCTACCGCGTACCCGTGCTCCACCAGATATTGTTGCAACAGATTGGTGATTTGCTGATTGTCGTCTACCACCAGAATATGTGCTGACATGGAATACCGTACAGATGGCAAAAACAGACAGTACCCGCAGGACGTGCACAATCCCTGCAGACAGCCCGGCGCCGGGCTGTCTGCAGGGGCAGGTACTTTTGTTGGTTGAACTGTTTGTACTTGCTTATTCCAGGATTGTCAACATCTGCAGAACCATGGCTTCCGGAATCAGGCCCTGCTCCATGGCATCCGCCAGCATGGGCTGTGCCACCCGCATGAAGTATGCCAGCTTGTCTTCATCCTGCGCCAAATCCGCCAAGGGCATGCCTGTCATGGCCTCGACCATGTCCGAGGCCTCAGGCCAGAACAGTTCCACCGTGGAGATCAGGCTCTGGACCTTTGCCGGATCCTGCAGAACAAGGGCCATCTTCCCCAGGAGTTCGTGTTGCGTCAGTTCCATGGCTGAAGGCATGGAACCAGCCTCGACTACCCGTTGGTCAGGCATCATCAACACATGTTCCTGTCCCTTGCGGCCACGCAGGCGGGGCATCTCTGCACGGTTTTCCGGGTGTTCACCCTTGCGCTGGTCGTAGGCCATATGCTCCTGCTTCATCCCGTGGGCCCGGCCCTGTTCCGTCATGGCAGGATGCATCCTGCCATAGCCGTATGACTTGCCATCCCCAGCCTTGTCCATAGCACCCAGTGCGGAGTGATCCCCATCATCCATGCGGGTCATCCTGGCACGGCTTCCCTGGTGTTTACCCTTGCCCATCGGCTGGCCGCAGGCCATATGCTCCTGCTTCATCCCGTGGGCCCGGCCCTGTTTCACCATCGCAGGATGCATCCTGCCATAGCCGTATGACGTGTCATCCCCAGCCTTGTCCATAACACCGGGCACAGGGTGATCTCCACCATCCATGTAGATCCGCTTGATGGTCACGACCTCGATCATTGTCGGCTGACCAGGGTAACGGTGACCACGCGCAGGGCCACCAGCAGGCAGCATCGCAGCGCGGTTTCGCGGTCCATAAGCGGCAGGGCCCATCCGGCCGGACCATGGATCTTCTTCCATACCGTCCATGTCTGAATGTTTCTCCTGTGCCATTTCCTTCACCAGATACAGGAACTTGTCCACTTCCTCAGGCGTCAGGCCGAATTCTGCTCCTATCAGGTACAGGGCGCTGCCATCACCCGGCTTCTTGTCGTGCCAGGACTGCTGGGCGGGTGACTTGCCTTCCGGTTTCTTGTGGTGTTCCGCCTTGTCCGCATCATATCCCTGGGCCAATACAGTCCCGGTCGCCAGCAGGCTCAATACCATAATGGCTGCCAATAACGTACTGAGCACTCTGCAGACATGTCTGGTTTGCTGCCGTTGCATCGTCGTTCTCCTTTTTGCTGTTCGCTTGTGAGGAAGCAGATGTTTCCCCAACCACCTGTATTCTTCACCAGCAATGTGAAGAAATTGTGAAGTGATTCAGGAGAAAGCATGCAAATGCTCTCCGGGAGCTCATTATTCTACGGGGCATGCGGCTGTCCCCCAGCGTAACAAGACAGCTATGGCGCAGGGTATTGAGGACAACCCATGCACCCGCTGCAGACTTCCATGTCGTGAAGCTGGCTATCACGCGTCTACCGTACAGCCCGTTGATACGCCTGCCGGACGGCAAAAGACACAGGTGAACGCTGTGTGGTGTACGCATTCCGTTGCCGTTTGTGCTATGTTGGGGGACTATATACGTACTCACACTACGCAGTGTAGGTGGTCACGGGTAAGCTAGGATAGGGCATGAACATAGAAGAGATTATGGTTTATCGGGGTATTACCTTGCGGGTGCGTCCGGGTAGTAAAGCAAAACATGACAAGATGATGCGCATCGGCGGGGCCTGCCGCAAGGTGTGGAATGAAGTATTGGCAATCTGTGAAAAGCGGTGGCAAGACTACAAGGCCGGTGAAGCCGATAAACCATCGGTTACGTTCTTCGCCCTGTGCAAGCTGTACGTACAAGACAAGCAGGAGTTACCTCTGGTTGGGTGAGTTGCCATCAAACACGGTGCGCTATACCGTGAAACACCTGGCCGAAGCCTATAAGCGGTTCTTGGATGGGGCAGGGCGTCCCGGCTGGAAGCGGAAATGCAAGGACACGCCAAGGTTTACTGTGCCCGGTAATAGTAAGAGTAAGGGCAAGAAAATCTACATCCCCAAGCTTGGGTGGGTGCAGTTGACAGGCAAGAACCCTTACGCTGGTTGTGAGCCCAAGCAGGCCACGTTCAAATATGCGGCGGGCAACGGGTATGTGTCCACCCTGTATGCAGTGCCCGATCCGCGTCCGGCTAGACTTGTCATGCCTGTTAATCCTGTAGGCATTGATCGCAACGTAGGACAAGTTGCGCTAAGTACAGGCGATATGTATGCACTGCCCAAGCTGTTGGAACTGGATGCCAAACTGCGCAGGTTGCAAAAGACGTTAGCGCGCCAACAGTTCAAGAGCAACGGCTGGCAACATACCAAACTGCGCATACAAAAGGTGTACAGGGAGATACGCCATGTCATAAAGCACTGGTGTCACCAGACCAGCCGTACCCTCGCTGACATACATGCCTTAGTCATCTTGGAGGACTTGAACATTCAGGGTATGACGCGGAGTGCCCGTGGCTCCAAGGACAAACCCGGCAAGAATGTGGTGCAGAAAAGAGGACTTAATCGTGCTATCTTGCGCAGCGGATGGGGACGGCTGGAACGGTATATGAGTTACAAGACTTATACAGAAAAGATAGACCCCAAGTACACATCACAAAAGTGTCATAACTGTGGGGGAATACGTAAAGCTGATCGCAAGTGCCAATCTGTTTATCACTGCCAGAAGTGCGGTGTAGAAAAGAATGCCGACGCGAATGCGGCTTTGAACATACGGGATAAATGGTTGGCTAGAAATATGGCGTCCGGGGACGGCGCAGCTGCAGGTGGCGGTGGCAGCATTGGCTGGCCTGTGAAACCTGCAAATGTATACGGTAAAGCAGCGCGGCCTGCGGGCGTGGTGTGGGTACGTATATAGTCCCCCTATGTTGGCAGGGAAGCGGCTTTTCCTCGCCTGTCAGCCAGCAGCAGGCAGGTGAAATGATCCATCTTCCCGATTGCACTACCACAAAACAAAGGATTTGTATGTCTGGGCAAAACAGTAGACGGGCTTGGGTGGACACCTGCTGTGCCTTGGCCAACGCGAGGGCACGACAGGAAGAGGAAGAAGAGTGGGGTGTGTCGTGGGGAGTCTCGGTTCCCTACCGATTCCGCTGGGAACATGTACGTGAAGTGGTCAAGGGTGCACGCTTCCTGGCCGGCGAACTGGCAGCTGATGCCGACATTGCCGTGGCTGCCGCCTGGTTACACGATATCTGCAAAACACAGCCTTCCCACGGCGCCCGCGGGGCGGAAGAAGCACAGCAGGTATTGGTCCAAACAGATTTCCCGCCAGCGAAAATCCCTGCGGTTGCCCATGCCATCCGGCATCACGCGGGTCTCTTCCGGTCCCCGCGCGCTGAACCCCTGCAACCCCTGGAAACCGCTATCCTCTGGGATGCAGACAAGCTGTCCAAACTGGGCCTGCCCCAAATTGCTGCCCTGCTGTCCTCCAACTGGGTCCAGGGCAAAACGCTGCCGGAACGGCATGATCTGGTCAGGGAGTACGTGCATACATGGATCGATCGCACGGCGGAGAGCATGAACACGGAACCGGCCCGCACGATTGCCCGCGTACGTTATCAGGAGATGGTCCAGTTCGTCCAGATCTGGCAGTGCCAGCAGAACGATCCCTTTGGCCGCGATATCGGTGATCATCTCCAGGCCATGAAGGCAGCTGTCGGCCCCTAGGGCCTGTTGACAAAGCTTAAGCATCTACAAACATAAGCAAAATGCAGAACCGATTTTGATGGTGATGGTATTGGGGATGGGCTCTCTATCCCTGTCCCTTAGCTGTGCGGTGAAACTGTGGAACGCACTACGGCTCGGCGCACCCGAGCCGAGCCGGGACACGTAAACAAGGGCGCACCCCGGCGCCATCCCGCGGCCGCCGTCACGGGGTACTAACCACCAAGCTGTGGGCACTCAGGGATCAGCACGGGAGCTGCGTACGCTTCCGGCTGTTGTCCGGGAACACCGCTGAGGTCACAGCCTTTGCGGAGCTCCTTGCGGGTGTCCCCACCGCCGCGACTCAGAGGCTGCAGGCGGACAAGGGCTTGGATAGCCACCAGGTCCGGGCGTGGCTGGCGTTCTTGGGTATGATCGCTGTGATCCCGCCGCGTGTCCACTGCCAGGACAGGGACACGAGCCCTTGCGAGCGTGAGGCGTACAAGACGCGGCACAGAGTAGCGGGACCGGGTCTCCTGGTTCATCGTCATCCACCGGACCGCGCAACGGACCGCGCGCTAGCGCCGTCGCCAACCGTGCGTGAGTCCCACCGGACCCCGTGTCGGGCGGGTAGAATCGAGAATGGGTCCTGGCTCCACCGGGGGGTTAAGGGGACGGTTGGCCTGGACGCAGACACAAGAGTCGTCATACCACCGCCAAGGCGGCCCAGAGCCCTAGGGACGTTCGGCATCCCGCACGGGGCGGCCCATACGCACACACCGGACCGCCGGGGCCGACGGTGGGTGCAGTTAGGTCGCAACTGTGTTCTGTATAGGGTGGGTGTGCAGCACGGGCGCGGGGCTGCCTTTACCATTGGTCAACAGGCCGCTTCACATTATTGCAGTGTGATAGGTGCCTTCTGCAGCCGGTAGCGAAAATCGCAATGGGACGCACCTTCCATGATGGTCTGTGTGCGTTCCAGTTCCACCTCTTCGTTGAAGCCCTGAATCAGGGCGTAATCGCGCTGACAGGACAGAATACTGCCCAGTTCCTCCATACCCAGACTGCGATACATGTCGGCATAACGGCAACGTTTGACGTTGAAGTGGAATTCGGTATCCGTGTGCTCCAGGATATCGATCACCATGGCATCGTCCCGTTGCCAATCCACCAGTGTCTCGGCAAATGCCTGCAGATCATGGGCAGACGTTTGCTCGCGCAGCTGCCGGCCTTGCTCCCGCGCAATCCGGACAATGGTAGCCTGGACCAGATCCAGCACTTTCCGGTCCCCAAATTCAGCGCACAGGGCTTCAATCAGGGGCTTGAGGATGCGAGCCTCCACTTCCCGGCGCGTCAGCACCCCCAAACGGGCATTGAGTTGATCGGACTTGTCGGCAGACGGACAAGGTGCACTCATTTCTCTCTATCCTCGGGCAATGCAGATGGCAAACAGCGGGCTCCTGTCTACAAACATACGACCGCAAGACACCGCTTGTCGCCGTTATCCCAATAGTGTACTGGCCAAGCCGGGCATGATCAAAGCAGACGACTGTCTTCGACTCCTGCCGATCGGGAGTGTACACGGCTGTGCCCCGGATGCAGGGACTGTCCGGGAGGTTGTCGGATGTTGGACTCGGCATTCGCCCGTGTTGGACAGCCAAGACTGTACCGAAGAGCTGTTTGCACGTCCACCCCATGTTGCATGGACAGGGCAAAGAGCTGCTGTCCCCATGCCAAGTATCTGAACGGCACGCACCTTTACTCGGGTATATGTTCCCCCCGTTATACTTGCGGAGCGGGATCACATTGCTGTGGGTGTGCCCTGCATTGTCCAGTACCCGGCCCAAGTTTGTCTGTATGTATGCGCTCAGGTATTCTGCCACGACCGTTCTGCCAGACTGATCACGTCACATATCATGTATGTTGCGGCCTATTTTGCCAGCTACCGACCATGGCTTCACCGCACACTCCTGACGGTACTGTGCCTGGGTGCCCTTCTGGTCCTGTTCCTGGCTCTGACTGTCGATCCTCCAGGCACAGTCATTCTGGCCACGTTTGTCATTGTCCTTGGGTACGCCTGCCGGAGTGTTCCCGCAGCGCTCAACAGTGTGGTTGCGGTTGCCTTCCTGCTGCCCTTTGCGGTCGTACCCCTGGATCTGGGCCTGAAACCTACCTTCCTGAACATTGCTGTAGCCCTGGTGTATCTGCAATGGCTCGTCCACCTGATTCGTCATGATGCGCTGCTCCCTCCCTATACGGCAGGACTGGTGCTGCTCTTTGGCCTGCTGGTACTGGTTGCCAGTTTCTGGGGCCTGAACTTTGAGCGTCCCACGCCATTTGCCTGGCGGAAAGTAGCGGAGTACCTGCTTAATCTCGGCCTGTTTCTTGTTGCCCTGACTGTATTGCGGGGTCCCCAGATCCGATGGCTGGTCACGACAGTGGCCATCACCGGCGTCCTGGGGGCTTTGGCCGGACTGCTGCTCTATGTGGTACCCGCTGACCTGGCCCAGAACATGCTGGCCCAGCTGGAACGCTTTGATTATCCTGCCGGGCAGACGGCCCTGCGCTATATCAACGACGATCCGCGCGGCACCATGCGGGCCATCGGCTGGGTGGTGGATCCCAATCTCCTGGGTGCCTCGTGCGTACTGTCCGCCTGCCTCATCCTACCTTTCGTGATGGCGGGACGGCATTGGGGATTGCGCATGGGGGCAGGACTGGCCTTGTGCATCCTGTTGGCCTGCATCTATCTGACCTACAGTCGCAACGCGCTGGTCGCCCTGATGGCTGTGACCCTGTTCATGGCACTGGTACGATATCGCACCCTTCTGCCTTTGGGAGCCGGCGGCGTTCTGCTGTTGCTGCTATTACCCCAGACCCAGGGTTACGTACAACGTCTGGTCACAGGGTTGCTGGGCCAAGATCTGGCAACCCAGATGCGGCTGGCCGAGTACCGCAATGCCCTTGACATCATCCGGGCATACCCCTGGACCGGCATCGGCTTCTTTGGCACGCCCTCACTGGACTTTCAGTCCGGTGTAAGCATGATCTACCTGGCCGTTGCCGCCTACATGGGATTGCCAGCCCTGATGCTGTTTCTCGTCATCCTTGGCCAGCCGCTGGTGCGGTTTCTGGCTGTGCCGTGGCGGCACCATGATCTGGAACCCTATGCCCTGGGGCTGGCAGGTACCGTGATTGCCTTCGGCATGACAGGGCTCTTCGACCACTTCTACATCAACTTGCTGTACCCTCACATGTCTGCCCTGTTCTGGGTCTTGCTGGGTGCCTGTACCGCATGCCTGCGCCTCATTGCGTCCTCTGCCCCGCCCAGTTGTCCTCCTGCAGTCTCTGTCTGTGCCAGTTCGGAACGCCGCAACCGATTATGTCCTCCCGGTTCGCCTCCGGCTCCACAGCCCGATTCCCCGGTATCAAGGAACCGAGACGTGAGGCCAGACAGTTTCACCGTTGACAGCGATGTATGACCTCCCAGACTACATAAGGAGTTCCGTCCGGTGCCTTCATCACACCAGTTACTGCTGATTCGCCATTGTCAGGCCCTCGGCCAGGCACCTGAGGCTGCCCTGACCGCAGAGGGGCAGGTACAGGCCCAAACCCTGGCACACTTCCTGGCCGACCAGCCCATTGATCACATAGTTTCAAGCCCCTTTGTACGGGCCCGGCAAAGTATCGCTCCCCTGGCCGCCGTTACGGGACTGCCCGTACAGCTGGACAAACGCCTGAGCGAGCGTCGGCTGGCACCGGAACCGATAGCACATTGGCGCCAGATGATCCGTGATTCTTTCCTTGATCCGGATCTCCGGATGCCGGGTGGGGAGTCAGGCCGAGAAGCACAGACGCGCGGCTGGGCCGCACTTGATGTCCTGCAGCAAGGCGGCTATACTTTGCCGGCAGCGGCTACACACGGTCACCTGATCAGCCTCATCCTGCATGCCCTGGACCCGGCTTTCGGGTACGAACAGTGGGCGGCCCTGTCCAATCCGGACGTATTCCTGCTCAAGGAACACCAACCGGGCCACTGGCAGTATGAGCGCATATGGACATAGCTCGCATGCGTGCTGCCCAAGGCCCCTCCCGGGATCATGGCCGGGCCGCCACGCTGTTTATTGCTGTGTGTCTGCGGTCACGTCCTGGTACTGCCTGCCAGTCTGAGCCTGTTCTCCAATGCCTGAAAGCAAAGAGGTGACACCCGTGAAATCCGCTCTCGGCACCATTACCCTGGATCCGACACCGGTCACAGAGGGCAATCTGACCCGGGGGCGGCGTCCCCCCTGGTTGCGCGTACGTGCGGCCGGCGGTTCCAAATTCGCGGAACTGGAGCATCTGTTCCGCCAAGAGCGTCTGCATACTGTCTGTGAAGAAGCCAGATGCCCTAACATAGGGGAATGCTGGAACCGGGGCACAGCCACTTTCCTCCTGATGGGCGATACCTGTACGCGCAGTTGCGGCTTCTGCAAAATCAAGACGGGTGCCCCTGCCCTGATCGATCCGGACGAACCGCGCCGCGTGGCCCGTAGTGTGCAGATCATGGGCCTGCGCCATGCCGTGCTAACCAGCGTCAACCGCGATGAACTGCCCGATGGCGGAGCCTGGGTCTTTGCGGAAGCCATGCACTGGATCCGGCGCCTGGTCCCACACTGCACGATAGAGGTGCTGATTCCAGACTTCCAGGGTTCCCTGTCCGCGCTGCAGCGGGTCATGGCGGCCCGGCCCGAGATCCTGAACCACAACGTGGAGACGGTACCCCGCCTGTACCGTACCGTGCGTCCCCAGGCCCGGTATGATCAGAGTTTGACTTTACTGCAACGGGCGAAGCAGCTTGATCCGGACAGCTTGAGCAAGTCGGGCATCATGTTGGGGCTGGGGGAAACCCGGGATGAAATTCTGCAGGTCATGGATGACATGCGGGCCCATGACGTCGAGATCCTGACCCTGGGCCAATACCTGCAGCCCAGCCGTTTTCATCTGCCCATCCGGCGCTATTACACCCCTGACGAGTTCGTTCAGCTGCGGGAAGAAGGCGAAACGCGGGGTTTCACATGGGTAGAAAGCGGTCCCCTGGTACGCAGCAGTTACCATGCCGACAGCCAGGCTCATCTCAGCCCGCGTCAGGCATCCCCGGCTCAGAGGGTAGCAAACTGACGGTCGCCAGCATCGCCCAAACCGGGCCAGATATAGCCGTTGGGCACCGAATCCGCATCGTTGGTGAGACGTTCGTCCAGGACCCCGATGTAGGACGTGATGTCCGGGTGGGCCTGTGCCAGGGCCTGCACTCCCTCCGGTGCGGCCAGAACACCCATATACCGGATATCGCGCGCCTGCCGTTCTTTCAGCAGGGAAACGGCCGCGATGGCGGAGCCGCCCGTAGCCAGCATGGGATCCAGCACCAGACAGGCATAGGCCTGAATATTGTCCGGCAGGCGCTGATAGTACCATTCCGGCTCCAGGGTTTCCTCATTGCGCTGAAAGCCCACATGCCACACCTCGGCGTCGGGAATCAGGTGCAGAACCCCCTCTACCATACCCAGACCAGCCCGCAGAATGGGGACAAGCCCCATCGTGCCCGGCCACTGTCGACCCCGTGCCGTGGTAGTCAGGGGTGTGGTCACGGTTTGGGGCACAAGCTGCAAATCCCGTGACGCCTCGTAGGTCAGCAGGGTAGTGACCTCGGTCAAGATCTGCCGGAACTGCCGGGGTGTGGTCGCCCCGTCCCGCAGGCGTGTGACCTTGTGCTGGATCAGGGGATGATCGGAAACATGGGCTTCCATGCATTCGGCCCTCATGGCATACGTCAGGCAACCGACAGCGGTCTCCCGTCAGAACAGGCCCCGGGTCGAGCGTTCAATTTCGTCCTGGCACCGGATGCAGTACTTGGCGTCCGGCAACACTTCCAGGCGTTCCGGACTGATAGGCGTCTGGCAGCGATTGCAGATACCGTACTGGCCCAGTTCCACAGCCTTGATGGCATCCAGCAGAGTCTGTTCGCGCTGTTCCAGCATGGCGATCAGAGAGACGTTCTTGATGCGCTCCGACACCTCCACATCACCCTCGTCAATATCGGTCTTGACTTCGCTGTACATAGCAGACTTGAGATGCGCCAGTTCGCCCTGTACCCGTTCCAGCTCAGCTGCCAGGGTCTGCAGCTGATCCGGCTGGGAAGCGCCGGTATCCGGCTTGGTCCCGGTGCCCGCTTTGGTGCGGGTCTGGGTCTTGGACTTTGCGGTAGCTTGGGACTTGCTTGCGGCCATGGAAGACTGGGTACCTGTAGGCATGAGCCCGGCAACCGAGAACGCAATTCCGGGGCTCGGAGGAAGGAATAAGAAAGCGTTTATAACAGCATATCCAAACCGGAGTCAACTTGCTGATCCCGTCAATGTCAGTTCATCCGCCAGATGGCACGCTACCTTGTGCCCCGGGACGACCTCCCGCAACACCGGTTCTTCGGTACGGCAGACGTCCTGGGCGTAGTGGCACCGCGGATGAAAGTAGCAGCCGGCAGGCGGAAAAGCCGGGTCGGCAACGTCGCCTTCCAGCAGTATGCGCTCTCGTTTGGCTTCCCGGGACGGATCCGGTGTATGCACTGCCGACAGCAACGCTTCCGTGTAGGGATGGCGTGGCTGGTGGAACAGCGGATCAACGTCAGCCATTTCCACCAGCTTGCCCACGTACATGACCGCTACCCGGTTGCAGATGTGCTTGACCACGCTCAAGTCGTGGGCAATGAACAGGTAGGTAAGATCCAGTTCCTGCTGCAAATATTTCAGCAAGTTCAGGATTTGGGCCTGTACCGATACGTCCAGGGCTGACACAGGCTCGTCGGCAATGACCAGGGCCGGGTTGAGAATGAGGGCCCGGGCAATGCCGATGCGCTGACGCTGGCCCCCACTGAAGGCATGGGGATAGCGTGTGGCGAATTCGGGCCGCAGACCCACCAGGCGCAGCATTTCCATAACCCGTTGCGACCGGACGCTGCGCCTGTGCTCCCCGCTGAGTTTCAGCGGTTCACCTACGATGTCCATGATGTTCTGGCGCGGACTGAGCGAGGTGTGGGGATCCTGAAACACCATTTGGAAATGATGCCGCACGGCCCGCAGTTCCGCACGCGTCATGCCGGCCAATTCATAGGTGGTGCCCGCCGCGGCGTCGGGCGTAAAATGGATCTGGCCGGCGGTGGGATCGTACAGCCGCATGATGACACGGCCAATCGTGGTCTTGCCACAGCCGCTCTCTCCTACCAGACCCAGCGTTTCCCCGCGGTACAGGTCGAAGCTGACGTCATCGACCGCCTTGATGTAATGGGAGACGCGCCCCAGCAAGCCCCGGGTCACCGGGAAATGCATGCAGACCGACTCGACCTGCAACAGGGGCGCACCGGTCATGGTCTCAGGCATGATCCCCCAACTCCAGCGCAATGCGATCGTCGTACAGCAAACAGCGCACTTCTCGCCCACCGTCACGGGGCACCGGCTGGGGCTCCATGGTGTCACACAAACCCGCCCGGAATTCGGCGCAGCGCGGATGGAAGGCACAGCCCGACGGCTGGCTGAACGGATCCGGCACCGATCCGCGCATGGTGGTCAGCCATTCGCGGCGCTGTTCCATGCGAGGCAGGGACGCCAGCAGATCGCGTGTGTAGGGATGCTGCGGATCGTGGAAAATCTGCTCCACCGAGCCCTGTTCCACCACCTTGCCCAGATACATGACCACGACTTCGTCCGCGATGTCCGCAATCACACCAAGATCATGGGTTATGAACATCATGCTCAGGTTCAGTTCTTCCAGCAGATCCAGAATCTGGGCTTCGGTCGTGACGTCCAGGGCTGTGGTCGGCTCATCGGCAATGAGCAGGCGTGGCTGGCCGGAAAGGGCCATGGCGATCATGACCCGCTGGCACATGCCCCCACTCAACTGGTGCGGGTAACTGTCCATGCGGGAAGCCGGCTGGGGGATATGCACCTGTTCCAGCAGTGTCACGGCAATAGCATGGGCTTCCTGCTCCGACACCTGCCGGTGCAGACGGATATTCTCCTTGATCTGGCTGCCGATGGAGTGCACAGGGCTCAGGGAAGCGCGTGGTTCCTGGAAGATCATGGCAATCTGGCCACCCCGGATCGCCCGCATCTCGGAGCCGGTACGATCCAGACCCAGGAGATCCAGCTCCTCCGTGTGCTCTTCGTGCCGGGCGGGAGCGTACCAGATCTGGCCCCCGATGGTGCGTCCGGGCGGACGCACCATGCGCATGATGGAGCGGGCCATGACACTCTTGCCGCAGCCGCTTTCGCCCACAATGCCCTTGACCTGGCCCGGATACAAATTGAACGTCACCCCATCCACAGCCTTGACCACACCTTCGGCCGTGAAGAAGTGGGTCTGCAGATCCTTGACGGCGATCAGGGGGGCCGTCATGACGCACTGCCCATCTCGGCGTAGGGATCCGCCGCGTCCCGCAGACCGTCGCCGACGAAGTTGAACGCCAGCACCGTGACAACCACAAAAATGGCGGGCCACAGAATCCAGGGATGCACGGCAATCTCCACGAGCTGCTGGGCATCCACCAGCAGGACACCCCAGCTGATGGCAGGCGAACGCAGACCCAGGCCCAGAAAACTGAGGGCGGTCTCACCCAGGATCATGCCCGGAACGGCCAGCGTCAGATGCACCAGCACGTAACTCATGAACGAGGGAATCAGGTGAGCCCGGATGATGTAAAACTCACTGGCACTGGCCGCCCGGGCCGCCAGCACGAAATCCTCATTGCGCAGCGAAAGAAACTTGCCGCGTACTACCCGGGCCAGGGATGTCCACCCGATGAAGGAAATGATCACGGTAATGGCGAAGTAGAGCTGCAGCTGCCGCATGTCGGCCGGCAGGGCCGCCGCCAGTCCCATCCAGAGTGGCAGGGAAGGAATAGAGCGGATAAACTCGATCAGACGCTGGACCAGGTTGTCCACAAAGCCGCCCAGCAAACCCGACAGTCCGCCCAGCAGCAGGCCAATCACCAGGGTAATGGCCACCCCCACCAGGCCTATGGTCAGGGATATGCGGGCACCGAACAGAATACGGGCCCACAGGTCACGCCCGAACTTGTCCCCGCCGAACAGAAAGAGTGGACCATACTCTTCCGAGTCGTCAATGCCTATCAGGTGATACGAACCGGGAAACAGCCCCCACAGTTCATAGGCATCGCCCTTGACCAGGAAGCGGATGGGCGTACTGGCGGTCTTGTCCTCCACAAACGTACGCTGGTACGTTTCCATGTCCACCACGCGCGTCACCTTGTACACAAAGGGGCGGCGCCAGGCACCGTCGGCATCGCGCACATGAATCTTGCGCGGCGTCAGGTACAAGTGATCCGGAAAGCGGGTCTGCGGCAGATAGGGGGCCAGAAACGGGGCCAGGAGCGCCAGCAGGTACAGGATGAGCAACAGGCAGGTTCCGATCATCGCCATGCGATTGCGCCGGAACCGCAGCCACATCAGCTGGCGGGGTGTCAGCAACAGCTGATTGTTGGACTGTGTTTCCGGGGGACTTTCCAGAAAGCTCAGCTCGGCAATCGGGCTGGCAGACGGCGACGGGGATACAGGGGCTGCCATGGCAACCGTTCAGTCTCCGTACCGGATTTTCGGATCCACCCAGGCAAGCAGAATGTCGGAGATCAAGGTCCCCAACAGGGTCAGCGTGCTCAGAATCATGATCATGCTGGCGGCCAGGAACATGTCCTGCGAACGGAGTGCCCCCAGCAACAGGGGACCGGTCGTAGGCAAATTCAGCACCAGCGCCACAATGACGGAACCGGACACGATTTCAGGCAGAAGCCAGCCAATCGTGCTGAGAATGGGATTGAGGGCTACCCGCACCGGATACTTCAGGATCAGAAAGCGCTCGCGCAGGCCCTTGGCCCGGGCCGTCTCGACATAGGGCCGGCCCAGTTCGTCCAGGGTGGCGGCCCGCATCACCCGCATGGTGCCGGCCGTGCCGGCCGTACCTACGATGATCATGGGCAGCACCATGTGTTTGAGCATGTCGATGACCCGGGCCAGGCTCCACGGCGCATCCAGATATTCCGGGGAGAACAGACCGCCAGCCCCCGCCCCAAAATACTTGATGCCCACATACATGAGAATCAGAGCCAGCAGAAAATTGGGCGTAGCCAAGCCGATAAACCCCAGAAACGTCACGGCATAGTCAGCCGGACTGTATTGATTGACGGCTGAATAGACCCCGATGGGAATAGCCAGGGCATAGGCAAACAGCAGGGAAAGAAAGGAAAGGAGCATGGTCAGGGCAATGCGTTCGCCAATCAGCTGGTTGACCGGACGGTCCCAGTAGAACGACTGCCCCATGTCGCCCCGCAGGAAATTGGTGAGCCACTTCCAGTACTGGACGTAGACGGAGCGGTCCAGGCCGTACTGTTTGTACAGCCCCGCGATTTCCTCCTCCGAAAGCAATTCCCCGGCCGCCGCCAGATTGGCCACGTAGGTCGTGAGGTAATCACCTGGCGGGAGCTGAATGATGGCAAAGCTGACGACGGAAATCAGAAAGAAGGTCGGAATCATGTGCAGGATGCGCCGTATGAGAAAGGTGCGCATGGACTTGCCCCCTGCCGCTTGCCCTTACCCGTCCCCTGGTCCCGGAGCGGGTCTCAGGGGTACGGAGACCGTCGACCCGGCAGCGCCGACAGTCCCGTCCCCTACAGATTCTGTCCTTATCCAATAGCTACGACTTGAAGAAGAACTGTTCCGGATTCACGGGTACGGCCCGGATCACGGAAAAGCCCCAGACACCCTCATCCGGGAAGTTGGTGAAGTTCTCCTTCATGACCACAGGCTTGGGAATGCCGACCGTGCCGAACCCGGGCAGGTAATCGTAGAACCAATCCCACAGCTCGCGGGCCTTGGCTACGTGCTCCTCGTCGGTCAGGGCATTGATCATGTCCTGCCAGGAAGCATCCACCTGCTTTATTTCCGCAGGCGGTTCTTCGGCAAACTCGTTCCCGGTGTCACCGGACAGCCACAGCTGCCATGCCCGTCCCCACCGGACGTTGCCGTGACTGGGATGATTCAGGCGAGAATTCCATACCCAGGTGATATCGGAAATGTCCCCTTCCCAGCCGGACATTTCCACGTCGTTGGCGGCAACCAGTTCATTCAACAGGGCACGGGCGATGGGTTTGAGAATGACCTCTAGGCCCACGTTGCGCCACTGTTCCGCCGCCAGTTCAAACACGTTGACCACGTCAGCCTGTTCCGTGTCCAGCTGGCAAATCCAGGTCACACGCGATCCGTCCGGATGCAGGCGGAAACCGTCGTCATCCCTTTGGTCATAGCCGGCTTCATCCAGCAAGCGGTTGGCCTCGTCAGGATCGTGCTGTGCCCAATGGCTTTCATCCCCAGCCTGGTAATACTTGGAACTGGGCCAGACCGCCCACTGCCGTGGCTCGCCCAAGCCGAAGTACACCGTATTGTTGATGTCATCCCGGTCCAGGGCGAGGGACAAGGCGTGCCGCACATCCTGATTCTGGAAGAAGGCCCGCAGATTGGGATCCTTGGTCGTATGGTTGGGCACAATGACGGTCTTGCCCGGGAACGTGGACTTCCACATCTTGATCTTGATGTCGGCCGACTCCCGATTCTGGCCATACAGTTCCATGTCCTTGAGCTGGGCCTGCCGGCCGGCAAAGGTCAATTCGCCGGCAATCAGCTTCGCGAGGGACACTTCACGGTCGGTGATAATGTGGATCAGGGTGGAATCGATATAGGGCAGCTGATTGCCTTCCGTATCCACCTTCCAGTAGTAGGGATTGCGTTCGTAGGAGTGGTGATCCGGAGCGTCGCCCACGCGGATAAACGCGGTCATGCCAGGCAAGCCGATCTGGGCGGGAATGGTCGAACCGACCCGACCCCGATCCCGCATCAACTGGTCCCACGTCTCGAACCCGGCTTCTTCGATCGCGGCTTGCAAGGCCGTTGAATCCTCATTATGGCCCGGATGGAACTGCTTGAGATAATGGGCAGGCTGCCAGAGACCGCCCTGTGAACCGGCATAAAAGGTCTGATGCAGCACAATCAGCGGGTAAGGCCGGTCAAAAGTCAGCTTCAGGGTAAATTGATCGACCTTTTCCATAGTCAGGGGCTTGCGCTCTTCCCCCGTACCGGTATGCCAGCTGCCCGGAGGTCCGCCAGGGGCAAAGTCAGGGTTTTTCCACAAATCGTCCCAGGCGAACATGAAGTCATCGGTGGAGAAAGGCGCACCATCCGACCATTTCAGGCCTTCGCGCAGATGGAGGATCTGGACCGTCCCGCCTTCCTGGAATTCCCAGCTCTCGGCCAGGCCCCCCGTGATGCTGCTGAAATCGGAATCGATGCGCAGGATCAGTTCCGTACCCATTACAGCCTGCGGATCGCCGAACAGATGATTGGAATTACCAATGGCCACCACGGACTGGCCACCGTATTGGCCTACTTCCTCCAGCGGCGTAATGACCTCGGGATTGGGTGGGAGCCTTTCTTCCACAGGCGGCAGTTCACCCGCGGCCACCCGTTCGGCTAACATGGGAGCTTCATTGTAGGCAGAGCCGGTATCTGCCGTCACGTCAGCAGGTGCATCCGCCGCAGGGGCCGGCATCTCTTCCGCTGCCGGTGCGCCGCAGGCCGTGATGGCCACCGCAGCAGACGTTGCCGCGGCAGCTTTCAGAAATGCCCGCCGATTGAACTGCAATCTCTCTTCCATGATGATTCCTGCTCCTTGAATTCTGAATGGATCTCGACAACTCACTGGCTCTCTGTCCAAGGCAAATCCTGTTGACACGTCTGGCGTGCCGCACCGTAATAAATAAAGAAGGTTCAATCGGGTACAGCAGTATCCTGTTGCGCCATCCAGTCAGGCACGGCAAACCGATGCGTACCCACTGTCAGCATGATGTACTCGAACATGTCCTGCCAATAGTCAAACTGTGCCTGTGATGCCCCCTGGAAGGTAATCGTATACAGGTATTGGCGATGGACGAACATGCGGGCCTGTCGGACACATAATGCCTTATGCAGGCGAAATGTACAACTCCATTGCACGCCCCATTCTCCGGGCTCCTCGTCCGTCAGGCTGCGCCACGTCCTTATGGTACAGTCCTGCAGTTGGGCCAGGCCTTCCCGCACCCCCGTGCCCAGAACCGCAAAATCCTCTGCGGACAGGGATGCCTGCAGATCCTGGAGTTCAATGTGGATGTGAGTCAGGGGGTCCCGGGGCTGGGGCCAAAGCGTCACTCCGGACGGGTGTTCCGTCCGTTCTTCCTTGTACCAGTCCGTGGGATACCAGAAGGACAGGCGCCCATGCGCATCATTGTAGAGCGACAGGCTGCGAAATCGGGGGCGATCAGGGTTGTGGGGTAAAGCCACGAATCAGTACGGGATGGTCCAGGCCACAGGCATACAGCGCGATTGCCTGTCGCAAGGCAGACAAGATTTCACTGTTACCGCTTTGTGCCAAGCCCTTTGCCAGCACCGAGGCCGACAATAGGGAAATGACCCACCAGGGACTCGAACCCCGAACCCATTGATTAAGAGTCAATTGCTCTGCCAGTTGAGCTAGTGGGCCACATCTGCTCTCTATTGCCTCCAAGGGTAACACCCAACAGAAATTCAAGTCAATACCCTGTCCCGCCAATCGTGTCCCTTGCATTCGGTGGCGAAGGATGCGCTTGCCTTGCTCGGCACCGTTGTCCAGAGCTGCAGTGTGTTCCGGTATCCAGTTCTGCTGTCTCCGGGACCAGCCGTGGGAGACATGTCGGGACAGGGCTGGCCCTGGTACAGCACCTGGATCATGGACCTGGCATTCAGCAGGTTGTTGGGCATTCCGGATGGCATGCCTATAATGCCCGTAAGGGAACAGGATAGCCAACAGAATTGCTGTGACAGCTGGCTGACCGGGCATCTGGCGTACACGCGCCAAACCTGTGCCGGGACTGTCGGCCTGTCCCCATCTTCTCGGGTCCGGGAGCAGGCAGGAGGAATGTGTGACACGGCCACAGATCGCAACTACCCGCACGTCAGATGTCACTCATGGACCCTGGGAACGTCATTGGGGCTCCCGTCCCTTTCTGGTTCTGGATGGGGCCATGGCCACGGAACTGGAATATGCCGGCCTCAGACTGCAGGGAGATCCCCTGTGGTCTGCCCGAGCCCTGATCGAGCACCCGGAGCTCGTTGCAACCGTGCATCTGACCTATGCCCGTGCCGGTGCCGATATCCTGACCACCGCGAGTTACCAGGCCACCATACCAGGCCTCATCCGGGAAGGCTTTTCGGCTGCCGCGGCGCAGGCAGTGTTGCAACGGTCCGTCACACTGGCCATGCAGGCCCGGGATCGTCATGCCCATGAGACGCCCGGCTCTTCTCCCTTCCCGCTTCTGGTAGCGAGTGGGAGCGGTCCGTATGGCGCCCATTTGGCAGACGGCTCGGAGTATACCGGCAACTATACGTCAGATCCGGTCAGGCTCAGTGACTTTCACCGCCGTCACATCGACATCCTGGCAGCCACGGAAGCCGATATTCTGGCGTGTGAATCCATTCCCAGCCTGCACGAGGGTGAGGTGCTGGCCACCATCCTGGCCGAGATCCCGGAGAAGGCAGCCTGGGTTTCCTTCACTTGTCCTGACCACAGACACGTTTCCTATGGCGATCTGCTGCGGGATTGCATTGATCTGTTCCGGGATACACCTCACGTTCTGGCTGGCGTCAACTGCATCACCCCCCATCAGGTGGCAGGGTTGATGACGTCGACCCAGGACCGGCCCCGGGGCCTGGAAGTGGTGTATGCCAACAGGGGCGAAATCTGGGATCCGGATACGGGCTGCTGGCAGGTGACTACAAGCCTGAACGATGCAGATCACGTACGTCTGGCCCAAGGCTGGGTACGCCAGGGCGTACGCATCGTGGGTGGTTGTTGCCACACTACCCCTGCTTTCATCCAGGCCCTGTGCGCCATGCGCAGCCGCCTGGTCAGCCCCGCAGTGCCAGAATCGCCGCCACATTCAGGAGATACATCTGGCGTCCCTGATCTATATGTGCCGAGTCAATGACGATCTGCGTGCCATCCCGGCTGCAACGAGGATGCAAGTCGCAACGCACCTCCCCTGTATAGGCAACAGGGGCCGGAAAAGCCCCCAGTTCATGGCGTGTGGCCGATGGGACGTGATACAGGTAAAGGCTCTGGATGCGCTCCGGGCCTTGGGGATAGGTGTCATTCAGAATCCAGTCCCGGTTGGGAAGATAGGTACAGTGGCCATTGAGAGGCATGGCAGCAGGAGCCACAAGCTCCGGACTCCCTTCGCCATCGGGAAACAGATAAAATCCGTCCCCCTGCGCAGGCAGACGTGACCAGGCCAGGATGTGTCGGTCATCACGCCAAATCAGATGAGACGTGTAACCCGAGTGATCCACGATCCGAATATCGGTGCCATCCCGGTTGGCCGTCACCATGCGGGTGGCAAAGCCGCCTTGCCCGACACGCCAGCGGTGCAGAAAGAGAAACCGGTCACCGGACGGACTGTAGATCAGCACGTTGAAATAATGCTTGGCGCTGGCAAAATCGCCCCGGGGCAAAGGCCTGGCCCGGATCTGGGCCAGGCTGATGACAAGTTCCCGTGATCCGGTGCCGAGATCCATACGCCAAATGCCGGCGTTGTCCGGTGCCTGCACGTCAAAATTGGGATCGGTGGCTCCATAGTAGCCATACCCGGGACGCATGTCTTCCAAGCGGTGAAAGTCAATGGTGAGTGCTTCCTGGCCACCGGGATGCAGCGTAAAGACAGGATGGGGCAAGACATGACTGGCACCGGACGCAGGATCCAGGATGCGGGAGCGGAACTGGCCCTCGTGAATTTCATTCCAGATGCACCGTTCAGTGGCATGGTTGCCGGGAATCCACTGCAACATGCAGCCGGCCTGCCAATTCCAGGCGCGGGTCTGGCCGATACGCTGCCAGCGGTACACGGGATCCTGGAGGTCGAGCAGGCCAATCTCAACCGTATCCGTCGGCACCGGGGGCCGCAGATCGAAATCAGACCGCATCCCCAAGACCTGCGTGCCGGCCGCGTTGAATTGCCACTTGTCGTAATAGCCGAACCAGTGGCTTCCCGGTCCGGTCGTCAGGGGAATAGGTGTAGGCATGGTGTTATTCCTGTCTTGCATGGAGCCGCCGCGTCCTGTATTCCCTCAAGCTGGCCCTGGCCGTTAACGGCCAGGCAGCGCCCGGCAGTTTTGCGCTGCCGTTTTGCCGCAAACCTGCCTGTATCCTGCCACATATCGGCGTGTGCGCGCCTGTCGCTCTATCATGGTAGAGATCCCGGCTACGGCCCCGGTGACTGACGCGCAGATTCCTCGCAATGCCTCTCCAGCGTAATCTCTATTGGCGTTACATCCTGTTTTTGCTGCCGCTGGTCATCACGGTCTTTGTGCACGAGATCTCGATCCAGTGGATTACAGGCGGCCTGTCACGTCTGCCCATGTCCGTGGAAAATCTGGCTGCCTTCGGCCTCGCGTGGGCCTGGAGCTCTTTTCTCACCGGGCCCCTTATAAATACCAAGCAGATGGGCCTGGTCCTGGTGGAGCGGCGCCAGTCCTTTCACCAGGCCCTGTATTTTGTCCTGCTGGTCATAGGTGTCATCACAGGGATACAGATCCTGCTGGCATTTACGGATCTGGGCGTCATACTGCTCCGGAATCTCCACCGCGTCAGTGCCAGTACCACCCGTGACGTGCAGACCATGCTGCAGTGGCTCCTGCTGCTGCCCCTGTTCACAGGATGCTCGGCTTTCCTGTCAGGTCCCTTGATTCGCAACCACCAGACCCGGTACGCAAGTCTTTCCTCAGTGAGCGGTTTTGTGGCCGTTATGGTCAGCATTGCTCTGCTGCTGCCCGTCAACCGCATTCAGGAGCAGCCTGTTCTGCTGCCCGTGATCGCCCTGTATGCCGGCAAGTCCTGCGAGCTGGCCGTGGTGATCCGCGGCATTCTGAAACACCGGCATGCCATCTGGACCACACCTCTGCACCCCAATTCGGATCGTCGTCCACTGACCTTCGGGCGCATCTTGCGCTTCTACTGGCCGTTGGCCGGCATCGTCCTGATCCAGGAATTCAGTCGTCCGCTCACGAACCTGGTGATCGCCCGGCAGGCAGACGGTGAACTGTCTCTGGCCGTACTTGCGGTGGTCTATGCCCTGGGGCAATGGCCCTACCGCTGGCTCAATGAAACCCGCACCATGGCTCCGGCCTTTCAACACGAAGACCCGGCAGGCAGAACCACCCGCCGCTTCAACATCGCCGCGGGCCTTATTTCCCTGGGCCTTTCCCTGCTGCTCTACTGGACCCCCATCCGCCAGGGCATTCTGGAATCCTTGCTGGATCTGGAACCCGACTTCGCGGCTCTGTGCATTCCGCCGCTGATGCTGTTCGCCGCCTATTCGCCCGTTGTCGCCGTACGTTCCTACATGCATGGCATCGGGCTTGTCCAGCGCCGCACCTCGGTCATGATGCCCAGTGCCCCCTTGCGCCTGCTGGCGATCATTGGGGCCTTGCTGTTGTTGCCGGCTTGGGGTATATCCGGAGCCT
This sequence comes from Caldilineaceae bacterium, assembly GCA_965200385.1. Lineage (GTDB taxonomy): Bacteria > Chloroflexota > Anaerolineae > Caldilineales > Caldilineaceae > Bin34. The sequence continues at coordinate 351,745 of OZ241342.1, read as the reverse complement.
TGCTGGGGGTCGCTGCGCTGCTGTGCGGCTTCGCCACGGAAGCCCTGACCCTCGTACTACTGCTCCGCGGTCCTGCCCTGCGCCCTGACCGCTCGCTGTCCCCAACCCGCTGATATCCGGCAGTACGGACAGTCTGTGGCCCAGCATCCGGGCGGGGAGCCAGCCAATTTGCGCTCTGGACGATATCCTGCCAGAATTCAGCGAAGGGCCCCTGGTGACCACAACACCACGGGCACCGTCAGGGCCACTTGCCCCTCCGGGCACAGACAGGTGTTGCATGCAGGCGCAGGCTGTTGTATTTCCGCAAGCCAACCAGGTGGAGTTCACGTCGGTCACCGTACCGGATCCCGGTGATGACGACATTGTCGTTGAGGTGATGCAGTCCTGGATCAGCAACGGCACGGAAGGATCCTGTCTGCGCGGCGAACGCATTGCGGGTGATACCGCATACCGACCGGGCGATCCGGTGCCTTTTCCCGCCGTCGCCGGTTACCAGAAAGTGGGGCGTGTCAGCTGGGTGGGATCCAGCATCAGGGATGTGGCCAAAGGTGAAATCGTCTTTGCCGCCACAGGCCGCATCGACGGGATGTTCCACCGCGCCGGTGGCCAGGTGTCCCCAAGTGTCAGTACCCGTGATCTGATCTGGAAACTGCCCGCGGTGCCCGAGCCCTTGGCCTTCGCCGGGATGGTGTTGACCCAGGTTGGCTACAACTGCGGGACGCGTCCCGCTTCCCGTCCGGGTGATACGGCCCTGGTGCTGGGTGACGGTCTGGTGGGTCACTGGGCAGCCCAGACCCTTTCCCTGCTCGGGGTACGCGTCATGATGCTGGGCCGCCATGCCGACAGGCTGGCGAAGTGGCCGGACGCACCTACCCACTTCAAGGTGCATGAAAGGGAAGAAGACTGGCAGGCGGCCCTGACCGCCCACTTCCCGCAGGGCCTGGACATCCTGGTGGACACCGTAGGGTCCGTATCCCACCTGCAGGCGGCCCTGCCGGCCATGGTCCGGCAGGGCCAAATCGTATCCGCCGGTTTCCATGGCACGCACGATCTCTTTTCCCTGCAGGACTTGCGCCAGCAGGAACTGTCCGTGCATTCGGTCTCCGGCTGGACGCGTGCCCGCATGGATCAGACATGGCGGCTGATCGCACACGGCCAACTGCAGACCCTGCCCCTCATTACCCATCACTTTCCGGTGCAGCAAGCCGCGGCGGCGTGGCGGCTGATCGCCACGAAGGCGGAACCTGTGCTGGGTGTCATTCTGGATTGGACGTAGGACCATAGGAAACGCACGATGCCGGACATGATGCAAGCCGTCCAGATCAGGCAGCCGGGACAGGCGGCCTGGATCGAAACTGCCTGTCCTGCCTTGCCTGCCGACGAAGTCATGGTCAAGGTGGAATCCGTAACGACATGCCCCCATTGGGATTTGCACATTCTGGCCGGCGAGCCGATGTTCCCGGGCGATACCCTTACCTACCCTTACCCGGTGGGGCAGCCAGGCCACGAGATGATGGGTACAGTGGTCCAGGTCGGTGCCGGCGTGACCGCTTTCCAGCCTGGGGACAGGGTCGTGGCCTGGCGGGATCCGGGCAAGGTACGCATCGGCGCCTACGCCCAGTACGTACCCTTCGCCCCCGACCACCTTCTGACCTTGCCCCGGACAGTGAATGCCGCCCAAGTGACCTCTCTGGAACTGGCCATGTGCGTACAGGTATCCTTCGCTCAGCTGCAGCCTCTGGACGCTATCCAGGGCCAGCGGGTCGTGATCAGCGGTTTGGGGCCTGCAGGCCTGATCGCAGTGCAGATGGCCCGGCTCTACGGAGCACGGGAAGTATTGGCCATCGATCCCCTGCCGGCCCGTCGCGGGCTGGCCACCGCCGCAGGCGCGGATCAGGCCGTAGCGCCCGACGATCCCCGGTTGCAGTCCCTCAGACAACCGGACCGCAACTGGGAAACGGGGATGGACTTTACGGGACTGGCGCCCTCCGTTGGCAACCTGATCGCCTTGTGCCGGGATTTCGTGCACGTGTTTGGCGTATTCCGGGATTCCGTACCCTGGGGTTTTGCCGAGTGGCGGAAAGGATTGTCCCTGATCGGCTATGCACGCCACAACCGCAAGGCTGCACAACAGGCTCTGCATCTGGTGTGCAGCGGTGATCTGGATCTGGGCATTTTGGCAACTCACGTACTGCCACTGGCCGAGTACGTCCAGGGCATCGATTTGCTCAGAAGCAAGGAAGCCGTCAAGATTCGGTACCTGCCCTGGGCGTAGCCTTGGCCGCTCTTGCGGCCAACATATCTTGGCAAAAACCAAGCACGGACTGCCTGATGCATGACTTGAAAATAGGCGTTATCGGTGCCAGTGGGCGCGGCACGCTGGCGGCCCATGCCCACCAGCCCGACCGGGGATCCCGGATCACAGCCTGCTGCGACGTACAGGCAGCGGCCTTGGCCCAGTGCCAGGCTCGCTATGGCCAGGATATCTTCACCACCGACGACTACCGGGCGCTGCTGGACCGGGAGCTGGACGCCGTTTTCATTTGCACACCAGATTACCTGCATCACGAACATGCGCTGGCCGCTATCCAGGCGGGTGTGGCTGTCTACCTGGAAAAGCCCCTGGCCATTACGGTTGCCGATTGTGACGACATTCTGGCCAAGGCTGCCCAAGCCGGAACCCGGTTGTATCTGGGACACAACATGCGGCACATGGACTTCATTCTGACCATGAAGGACCTCATTGACCAAGGTGCCATCGGTGAAGTCAAGACTGCCTGGTGCCGCCATTTCGTGGGCCATGGCGGCGACTTTTACTTCAAGGACTGGCATGCGGACCGCCGGTTGTCCACGGGCCTGCTGTTGCAGAAGGCCACACATGACATCGACGTCCTGCACTGGCTTTGCGGGGGGTATACCCACACCGTCAACGCCATGGGCGCTCTCACGCTCTATGGCCAAATCCAGGATCGCAATGACGCACCCCAGCCCCGGCCCAAACACAATCTGGCACACTGGCCCCCCTTGACCCAGAAAGGCCTGCACCCGGTGGTGGACGTGGAAGACGTCAGCATGATGCACATGCAGCTGGACAACGGTGTGCTTGCCTGCTACCAGCAGTGCCATTTCACACCGGATTACTGGCGCAACTACACCGTTGTGGGTACCGCGGGCCGTCTGGAGAATTTCGGCAACGGTGAGGACGGGACACGCGTGCAAGTCTGGAATCAGCGCCGTCCGGGATATGACGCAACCGCGGACATCACCATTCCCGTCGGCGCGGGGACAGGAGGACACGGCGGCGCTGATCCCCGCATCGTGGCGGAATTTCTCCGGTTTGTCCGCGGCGAGACCAAAGCCAGCACCTCCCCCGTGGCCGCGCGCTACAGTGTGGCCGCCGGTTATTGCGCCACCGAATCACTGCGTCACCACGGGATCCCGGTTTCGATTCCGTCCCTCGATCCCGCCGTGGTCCAGTACTTTGCCCGTTTGGCCCAGGGCTAGACGTATATCCACAGATATTGTGGTGCCGCACTATTGTCGTGCCATGGTTGCCGTTCCGGGTTGCGGCCCCTGGAGACAACAGGCTCCCGGGATACACAATGGTGACTGTCACGACAACGATCGGTCTGCCGTGTTATGGGCCGACATCAGGAAAGAGCGTCGTGGGCCGGGGCAGGCAACCCGGTACAACCGGATAAAACACAAAGAACAGGTGAACCCCATGCAGTCAGCACCCATCCAAATCGACTCGATTCATACAGGACGTCCCCAGACCTATACGGATCAACAGGGTACATGGAGCTCTGCCATCTTTCGGCAGCGTGTGGCAGGTCCTGTGCGGCTGGAACTCTCAGGCCTGGAAGGAGACGAGGTGGCAGACAAAAAACACCACGGCTGGCCCAACATGGCAGTCTGCTGCCATACCATGGACGACTATGTCTTCTGGCAGGAACGGCTGGACTTGCATATGCCACCAGGCAGTGTAGGCGAAAACTGGACGTTGCGCCATGCCCGGGAAGACGCCATCTGCCTGATGGACATCTATACCGTGGGGACAGCCCGGGTTCAGGTCTCCAAACCCCGTACACCCTGCCACAAGCAGGCCAAACGGGTAGGACGGACCGACTGGGTCCGGCTGGTGCTGCAGGAACTGCGTACGGGTTTCTACCTGCAAGTGCTACAGCCGGGCGTGGTACAGGCGGGTGACACCTGGCATCTGGAAGAACGCCCTTATCCTGACATCACGCTCCGGGCCCTCAATCGCTGTGTGCACCAGACCTATGATCCGGTACTGGCCACGGAACTGAGAGCAATCCCCAACCTCGACCCCTTTTGGCTGCAGCAACTGATCCGCGCCGAAGCGGCGCACAATACCTGACTCTCCCGGAACGGGATGGCATGGTACCCTTAGCCAAGCGCTGGTGGGACTGGCATGACCAGCCGGATATGCCGGAAGTTCTTCATGCAGGCAGCACCTGTCTATGCGTAATGGCATACCCGGGCCAACCAACCAGTCCATGTTGGCGCTGTGCCTGTACACCTGGTTCGCTCACAATCACTGTCTGCTGCCCTGACCCTGACAGGTACTTCTGCTCAAGCCAGCCAAACGGATGAAAAGTATGGCATCACCCCAGACCCCATCTGCCTCTGCCGCGAAACCCAGCAAAACTGCGGAACTGGCCGCAGCGGTCCGCGCCGATTACTTCAAATACGACAAGAACCCGCCCTACAAGGACCCTTTGGCCATTCATTTTGCGGGGCCCTTGTGGACGGCCGTATTGGCCAACCGCTGGATACGCTGGATTGTGTTGGAAAAGATTCTGAGCAAGGTCATCCCCGCCTGTCCGGAAATCCCACTCCGGGCCCTTTTCGGTGAAAACCAGATTCCCCAGGCTCTGGACGCCGGCATTCAGCAGTATGTCATTCTGGGTGCAGGCTACGATACATTTGCCATGCGCCATGATGACCTGCTCGATCGCATGACGGTCTACGAAGTAGATCAGGAAGTGACCCAAGCCGAAAAATTTCGCCGTATGGCCAAGGCCAACATCGCCCGGCCGCGCAATACCCACTATGTCACAGCGGAGCTGGAGCACGAGTCCTTGACTGACGTGTTGGACAAGGCGGGCCTGGATCTGGCCCAACCTGCCGTGTTTTCGTGGTTCGGCGTCACCTATTACCTGCATCATGAAGCCATCCGGGAAGTTCTGCAGACCATTGCAACCCGCATGGCACCCGGTTCCTACGTCATGTTTGACTATCTGGCGGATGAAGCCGCCACGCCGGACGCCTGGAAACAGACCCGGGAGAAAACAGCTGCGTTTGTAGCCAAACGTGGGGAACCGTGGATCGCAAGCTTTGATCCCGCCCAGCTCCCAGCGTACCTGCAGGACCTCGGATACGGTGACATTGAGCACTTGGCCCCCCACGAAGTCAGTGCCCGCTACTTGGCGGGACGCACAGACATCCTCTATCCCGAGTTCCTGGGCTTGTGCCGGGCCATCACCCGGGGAGCCTAGCCGTGTCCGGCTGCCAGCTCCGGTGTTGTGCGCAGGATTTCTGCTAGCCCATGCCGGCTCCGGACGGATCGTAATCGACGATTGTACTTTTGCGCCGCTGGCGATAGAATTCAGGTATGTCCGCCGGACTCAACCGGGCTCCGGATATGGCAGATGCACTTTGCCCCTGCACCGGGCCATCCACATGGCCCAGGAGAAAGTTTTCATGACTTGCAGACCGATTTCACGTCGTCATTTCCTGCACTGGACCGGGATGGGCCTGGCTGCGGGAGTCCTCGCGGCCTGTGCCCCGGTGGCGGCGCCTGCCACTGATGATGCAGCCGCTGGCGCAGAACCCGTAACCGTGACCTTCATGGTCCCCGGCAGCACCAACGAAGACGCGGATTTTGCTCCGGTGTTCGAGGAATTCAATGCACGTTACGCCAACATCGATGGGCAATACACACCGGCTGGCACCGGTTATGGCCCGGCGTACAACGAGAAACTGCTGACAATGCTTTCCGGGGGTACGGCCCCCGATGTCTTCAAGACGCTCTTCGGCTATTTCGGTTCGCTCGCGGAGAAGGACGTATATGTCCCCCTGGATGACTATGCCGCCAACCATCCGGAAGAAACCGCATTCGACGACTTCTTCGATGCCCACGTCAATGCCTGCATTATCAAGGGCCAGCTGCTGGCCCTGCCCAATGACGGTGCGCCGGAAGGCATCTGGTACAACGCGGATCTGTATGACGCAGCCGGCTTGGCATACCCCTCTTGGGACACTACCTGGGATGATATGTCCGCAGCAGCCCGGGCCTTGACCCAACAGGACGGAGCGATCACCACCCACTACGGCATCGGACATCCCAACTGGCTGGGTACCATCTGGAGCAATGGCGGTGAAATTCTGAACGAAGAGGGCACCGCGTGCCTGCTGGACAGCGATGAAGCGATCGCGGCCCTGGACTGGATGCAGAGTCTGGTGATCGGGGATGGGAGTGCGCCCGGTCCCGAAGCCCTGAGTGAACTGGGCATGATGGATCGCTTTACTACAGGCACCCTGGGTTCCTTCTGGTGTGTACGCGGCTGCCTGGGACGCCTGCGTTCCATCGAGGATTTCCAGTTTGATGCCGCACCCATTCCCCTGAGCGCCAACGGGACACGCCTGACCCGCCTCGCCATTGGCTGGACCTCGATCTGGTCCGGTTCCCAAGTGCCGGATGAAGCCTATTACCTGGCCGCCTGGATCTGCAGTCCCGAAGGCCAGCGCCTGCGTATCAGCCGCGGGTATGCCCATCCTTCGCGCAAGTCGCTGGTGGAACAGGATTGGTACAAGAACTACGAGTGCGACCGCTGCAACAGCCACGCCGTCAACAACGTGTTTCCGGAAATGCTGCTGCAAGGCGAGGGCCGGGCCTGGCCGGCGCATCCGCAGGAAGCGGAGATTATTCAGGCGCTCAATACCGCGCTGGACGCCCTGTGGGACGGATCCAAGAGTGCCGAGCAGATGGCTGTGGACGTGACGGCGGAAATCAACGCGCTGATTGCCTGACCTGCTGTCACCAGTAAACTTGCATCGGAACAGGGAGCACCCGGTTCGCCACGGGGATTGGGTGTTCCCTTTGGGGTACCTGTCAACCGCCAGATGTCCACGAGTCCAATGCACCGCCGCGAGGAATGGGCCGGCTGGGTGTTCGCTGCGCCCTGGCTGCTTGGGTTTCTGCTTTTTACGGTGGGTCCCATGCTGGCCTCGGGCTTTTTCGCCTTCACCGAATATGATGTGCTGACGCCGCCCCAGTGGATAGGCTGGGCCAATTTCGACAAGGCCCTGACGGCCGATCCCAAGGTCTGGCAGTCTGTCCGAGTCACCACTATCTACGCAGTGGTGAGCGTGCCGCTGCAGATTGGTTTTGGCCTGCTGCTGGCCCTTCTGCTCAATGCCCGCATTCGGGGTCTGCAGTTTTACCGTACCGTCTATTACCTGCCTTCCGTACTGTCCGGCGTAGCCGTCGCCCTGCTGTGGCGCTGGATCTATGCGCCCAATTTTGGCCTGATCAATTCCTTCCTGGCCCTGTTCGACATTCAGGGACCCGGCTGGCTCGGGGACAAGGATTGGGCTCTCACGTCCATGATCTGCATGTCCCTGTGGCATGTGGGCGGTGGGATCGTAATCTATCTGGCCGGTCTGCAGGGCGTACCCTCGGAACTCTACGAGGCGGCGCATGTGGACGGTGGCGGGCGCTGGACATCCTTCTGGCATATTACGCTGCCCATGATCACGCCCGTGCTGTTTTACAATCTGGTCATCGGCATCATCACGGCTCTCCAGATCTTCACCCAAGCCTTGATCATGACCAATGGCGGGCCCCATGACGCCACCCTGTTTATGGTCCTGTACCTGTACCGCAATGCTTTCCAGTTTTTCAAGATGGGCTACGCGTCCGTACTGGCCTGGATCCTGTTTGCCTATATCCTGGTGCTCACGCTGCTGGTGTACCGCTCTGCCGGCTTCTGGGTCTTCTATGCCGGGGAGCTGAAGTCCCGCTGAACCCGATCATGCGCATCGGAGCCTACCGTCTGCGGGCGGAATCGTTCATCATCCATTGGCTGCTGCTGCTGGGGGCCTGCGTGCTCATGATCCCCCTGGTCTGGATGCTGTCCACTTCGCTCAAGAGTCTGGGCTCGGTGACCACACTGCCACCGGAATGGATTCCGCGGCGCTTCCTGTGGAGCAATTACGCCGACATATTCCGCCTGGTCCCTTTTGGACGCTACATCGGGAACACCAGCCTGATCACGCTCCTGGACGTGCTGGGCAAGATCGTGTCCTGCTCCCTGGTCGCCTTTTCCTTTGCCCGTCTGCGCTGGCGCGGCCGGGAAACCGTCTTCCTCATTATGCTGGCGACCATGATGCTGCCGCCCCAAGTCACCATGATCCCCCAGTTCGTGGTGTTCAAGCAACTGGATCTGATCGACACCATCGTGCCGCTGGTGCTGCCCAACTGGCTGGGCGGTCCTTTCCTGACCTTTCTGCTGCGACAGTTCTTCATGACCATCCCGCTGGATCTGGACGACGCCGCCCGCATTGACGGCACTTCCATCTTCGGCATTTACTGGCGCATCGTACTGCCTCTGTCCAAGCCAGCCCTGGCCGCCGTGGCCATTTTCATGTTCAACGGATCCTGGAACGATTTCTTTGGGCCCCTGATCTATCTGCATTCCCGGGAGAAATACACCATTGCCCTGGGCCTGCGTTCCTTCCAGGACCAGAACTACACGGAATGGCATCTGCTCATGGCCGCGTCCCTGGTGGCCATGTTGCCGGTGCTGCTCATTTTTTTCTTCGCCCAGAAGTACTTCATCCAGGGCATTGTGTTTACCGGAGTCAAGGGATGAGTCAAAGCACAGCCCGCCTGAAAATCGATCTGGACCGCCGTCATGGCACCATCGATCCCAATATTTACGGCCAGTTCATGTGTCGGCGTCCTGGCTGCTCTGACGGTGGTCTATATGACCCGGGTGCGCCTGACGCGGATCGTTTTGGCATTCGCCAGGGCGTGGAAGCCCTGATTCGGGATCTGGCGCCCCCCATCGTACGCTGGCCCGGTGGCTGTACAGGTACCGACTATCACTGGCAAGATGGTGTAGGCCCGCGTGCGGAACGTCCCCAAACCATTGACCTGCATTTTGGCTGGCCCTCCGACCATGGTTTCGGCACCAATGAATTCGTAGCCTGGTGTCGCCGCCTGGGGGCCCAGCCTCACCTGAACCTGGCCATGGGTACCGGCACTTTGGCCGAAGCCGCGGCCTGGCTGGAATACTGCAACGGTACCCATGCCACCCGGTACGCGGACATGCGCCGGGCCCACGGATACGAGGCACCCCATGGCGTACGGTATTGGCAACTGGGCAATGAAATGTACGGGGACTGGGAAATCGGCTATACCGACGCCCAGTCCTATGGTGTTGAGGCACGGGAGTGGTCCAAGGTCCTCCGGCGCCTGGATCCATCCATTTCCCTTATCACGGTTGGCGGGAATCCCAAGACTGCACCGGAATGGGCCTGGGCCGTGGTGCCGGAAGTTTTCCCCTATACGGACTTCATCGCTCTGCACGACTATTGGCGGGCCAGTGATGACCACAATGCGTGGTCGGAGGTCATGGCCGGTCCGCACCGTACAGAAAGGACCATTCAGGACGTGGCCACCGTCATCGACTGGCAGCGCCGGCGTACTGCGTCCCGGCACCAAGTGAAAATTGCAATTACGGAGTGGAACTGCAGTCCAGGCGAGGGCATGATGCAGCACCATCCCGAATACCATCCCTTTGGTCCCACGTATACCCTGCGGGATGCCTTGGCCGTAGCCACCTTTTTGCACATCATGCAGCGTCATTGCCAAACCGTGACCCTGGCCAACATAGCCCAGACGCTCAACGTGGTAGGCCTGATCATGGTTACTCCCGCCGGCATCTGGACCGAGCCCGTCTACTGGCCCCTGTGGTTGCTGCGACATCATAGCGGTCCCGTCGCGCTGGATACCTGGACGGAGTGTGACACGTTTGATGCACCCGGGACTCATCTGTATGATTTGCCGCTGCTGGATGCATCGGTCACCCTGGCCCCGGTCCAGGGTTATATGTGTGTGTCTCTGGTCAACCGTTCTCCCGTCCGGGACATTGAGGTACATCTGTCCCTGGATGCCGGTCGGGTGATGCCGACCGGACAGCAATTCCTGCTGCATCATGCCGATCCCATGGCCATGAACAACCCGGATCAGCCCGCCAATATCACCCCGCAATCCAAGACTGTGACTCTGGATCCGTCTGATCTCCGCCTGGAGTGTCCAGCCCATGCCCACTTGGTCACACGTCTGCAGCTGACAACATGATCCGGGCAGGCGCTGGCGATGGTCTGTACGCCTGTCACCGGGCGGCCGTGCCCTTGACTTGCCTGGCCCATCTGCACGCATCCAGCGCGTTATGCCACATGCCAAACGCATTCCGCTCATCACCGATCCCGATAGTGCGGAAAACCACCCTGGCCCCGGCAGTTCTGCCGCATGAAGCCAGCTGTCCCCAATGCATCCATGCGGATCTCATTGCTGCCGACGCGAATCCTTGCGCACCCGGCCAGGCCACTAAGCGGCCTGGCCGGATTATGTTCAATACGATCCAGATCCATGTACGGAATGGGGACACTTTTGCCCTGGCAACAACATGGAGCGGAACGCGGGTATGCCCGTCATATTCCTTGCCCATGAGAGAGGTAGATCCATATGTCCCATATACATACACAGTCTGCAAGCACCATGCAAGGCATGCTTTTTCAGGGAGACAGGACCGTAAGCGTACGGGACTTTCCGGTTCCCCAGGCTGGCATCGGCCAGGTTCTGATCCAGCTCAAGCGCGCTGCCATTTGCGGTAGTGACTTGCACACCTACCGGCAACCCGGAAGCGCCTTCGCGCATTTGCCGCCCTACATTCCCGGACACGAACCCTCCGGGGTTGTAGCGGCCGTAGGTCCCCAGTGCCGTCACCGGCAGGTGGGCGATCGTGTCACCGTCTATCACTGGATGGGCTGCGGGCACTGCGCGTCTTGCCACTCCGGTCATCTCCAGTTTTGCCCTGATGCCCGCGGTCTGGGACAACCCGGCATTACAGGCCCGAATGCCGACTATATGGTGGTGGAGGAACGCAACTGCCTGCTTCTGCCCGAGACGCTGGACTTTGACGATGGCGTGTTCATCGCCTGCATTGCAGGCACCTGCTTTTCCGCCCTGCGTAAACTGGACTTGAATGGCGAAAAAACCCTGGCGATCTTCGGGCAAGGTCCTGTTGGCCTTACGGCTACCCTCATGGCCAAGGCCCTGGGTGCCAGAGTCATAGGGGTGGATGTGGTACCGGAGCGGCTGGCCCTGGCTACTGCATCCGGTGCTGACGCTGTGGTGAATTCCCGGCAGGAAAATCTTTGGGCCCGAGTTCAGGATCTGACGGATGGCCAAGGCGTGGAGGCAGCCCTGGAGACATCAGGCACGCCGGAGGCCCATCAGGGTGTCGTACAGGTACTGCGCGCGAATGGCCAAGGCGTTTTTGTGGGCTTCGGGGCTTCTGCACCTACTGTCGACCTGACGGACATCATTCGCCGGCAACTGCATCTCATGGGATCCTTCGTGATGCCCATTCACTATTATGACGATCTGGTACGTTTTATGCTGCAGCACAACCTGTCGCCCCAGTTCCAGCGCCTGATCACCCACCGCTTTCCGCTGTCGCAGGCAGCCGAGGCCTTCCGGGTAGCCGATTCAGGCAAGGCGGGCAAGGTACTCTTTGTATGGGATTGAGCCGGACCGGAACCGGTTGTCCTGTTCCGGCTCTATGCAGCAGTGGACTTCAGGCATACAGTTCCGGCCTTGCGGGTACCGGAACCGCTACCGGCTCATCGTTGCACGCTGACGTGATACAGGCTTCGGCCATGAGCATGGACATGTAGCCATCCCACGCGGAGGGCCCCGTGCACTGGCCACGACTCAAGCCTTGTACCCAGGCGCTGAGTTCCAGCCTGTAGGCCACTGCAAAGCGGTCGTGCCAATCTGCCGGCACCTGCAGGCTTTGCGTGAAGGCCTGCTTCACGACAGGACTGGCGACCGTGGACGACACTACCGTACCTGTTGCACAGGTAATTTCAACATCAACTTCATATCCGTAACCAGCTGCGGAATTGCATTCCAGAAAACCCAGGGCACCCTGCCTGAACTGCAGCTGGACCAACCCCAGACGGGCAGTACCGGGCGCCTGCGGTGTGTCGGGCAGCACCTGGGCAAACACCCTGACTACATCATCCTCCATCATCCAGCGGGCTGAATGAAAGTCATGAATCATGGAATTGACCATCAGATCCGCCACGGTACGGGATGCCGTGTGGTGGGCTGACCGGTGGACGCCGCGAAAAACCAGCCGGGCTCCCAGCTTTCCCTGATCCACAGCCTGCTTGACCGCAACATGGGCCGGATCGTACTCGCGCATGAAACCTACCTGGATCATCCGTCGTCCGTGCCGGACTTCAGCTTCCACCACCTCCCGGGCTTGGTCCGTCCGGGTGGCCAGCGGCTTTTCCACGAAAACGGGCTTGCCCTCGGCCAGGCATTCCAGGACCAGGCCGGCATGCAGATGGTCAGGGGCCGCAATCAACACGGCATCAATGTCGGGATGTCCTGTCAGGGCCCGGGATTCTTCAAAAAGCAGGGATACGCCGGTTTCTGCACCAACCTGCCGGAGGCGTGACACATCCGGATCCATCAGGGCTGCCAAGCGGGCACCCGGTATCCGGTGGCGGGCCAGGTTCTCCACATGGTGCGTTCCCATGTCACCGATACCGATAACACCTATCCGAACGGGACTGTTCATGAACTGACGGCTCCTTGTATGGTTATTCAGGCATTGGCTGGCAGATGCGACAGGCCCAATGTGTGTCTCTTCTCATTGTTGCCCTGCACGATCCCCTGACATACGAGATTGCCCGGCGTACATCGGCCACATGCGAGAATCTGGCAAACTGCTGTTTTTCTACAGGACAACGGACCGGAAGTCTTGCGCATATCATAGCGGATTCTGGCCTCTCCGCCTGACGACCTCCCGTGGATTCTCGGCTACCGCAACCGGGATATGCCAGGAATTCGGCACGGCCCAAGGCAGCGCTACAGAGAATGTTCTTGCGGCTCATATCACCGTGGACCTCCGATTTTGGGCATTCTCCGCGTAACTGGCCCAGTGCTATAATCTGTTTGTTGCCCCTGGATCTCTTGATCACGTCCTCCCTGGGCACATGTCCCAACCATGACTGGCCGTTACAAGGGTCCCAGTTACTTCCCGTGCTTTCACTGTCTTTGCACCAACAGAATCAAGGAGACACTGTTATGTCAAAACGTCTATTGAACAGCAAGCGATCAGGGTGGGGTCTGGCACTCCTGCTGGCCATAAGCCTGGTTATGGCAGCCTGTGCACCGGCACCGGCTGAAGAGACAGCCCCCATGGCGGAAGACGCCATGATGGCCGCAGAACCGCAAGCCGGTGGCGCGCTCGTTGTAGGGACCACGGACGACATCATCAACTTCGATGCCTTTTCGCTCGGCTTCGTGAGTTATCCGATGCAGAATCAGTGCTACGACAGCCTGATTGTGTATGACAAGGTTTTGAACCCGATGCCGCGTCTGGCCACGTCCTGGGAAACCAACACCGACGGCACCGCTGTGACCTTGACCCTGCGGGAAGGGGTTACCTGGCACAATGGCCGGGAATTCACAGCCGCTGACGTGGTCCAGAACATTGAACGGGCTCTCGTTCCGGACACAGGTTCCAATGTCCATGGCATGGTCCAGACCGTCACCGGTGCCGTTGACAACGGAGACCACAGTGTCACCATCAATTTCGCAGCCCCTACCCCCAACATGTTCGATATCCTGAACGTGATGCGCATCATGGCCCCGGAATCCTTTGATTCCCTGGCCAATTCCTGCATCGGCACGGGACCTTTCAAGCTGAAGGAATGGATCCCCGGCGATATCCTGACCTTCGAGCGTAACGAGGACTATTGGGAAGAAGGCAGACCATATCTGGACGAAGTGTCCTTCAAGCCCTTCGATGATCTGGAAGCACTGGTCACGGCCCTGGAAACGGGTATCGTGGATGCCGCCATTGCCATACCCCCCAAGGACTATCAGCGGCTGCTAGACGCAGGCGTCAACGTGGAATTCGGTCAGGGCGGTCTGCTGTACTCCATTACCGTGAATCCGCCGGATCCGGATCAGCCGGAAGGTCCTCTCAGCGATAAGCGCGTACGACAGGCGATCTGCTGGTCCATTGACCGGGACGCCATCGTCGATCAGGCTCTGTTTGGGGTGGGTGGTTCCACTGTGCTGGCGTTCCCGGACTATTCGGTGGCGTATTTCGAGGATTTGGCAACCCACTACAGCTTCGACCTGGAAGCGGCAGCGGCCCTTCTGGACGAAGCCGGCTGGACGGACAGTGACGGCAACGGTGTCCGTGACAAGGATGGTGCGGACCTGGTACTGAACACCATCACGATCCAGGCCTTCCCCGAAACCACGGACCTGGCCCAGATCCTGGGCGCCGACCTGGCCACGATTGGGGTGGAACTCGACATCGAGCCCCTGGACAGCGCGACGTATGGTCCCCGCCATATAGGAACGCCCGAAACCAACGGCAGTGCCGTATTCGATCTGGACGTCACGTTCGTGGGACGCCAGCATCTGGATCCTATGGGCCTGTTTGACAACAGTCCGTATCGCCCGCGTGCCAGCCCCATTTTCCCCCGGGGCGACTTCCCGGAAGGCTATGTGGAAAATCTGGAGATCGCCGGCTCCACTTTTGATCGTGAAACCCGTCGCGAGGCGTTCCGCGCAGTCAACGAAATCATCCTGGACGCCTGTGTCGACATCCCCATTTCCTGGAAATACACGCTGTTTGCCCACCAGTCCCACGTGCACGGCCTGGACTGGACCGTCAACGATGAGCTGCGGGCGGGAGATACCTGGCTTGAATAGCCACCGGTACGGATACAGGCAATTGGCCTGACCCCGGAGCCTGTATTGGCATTGTCGGCTGACCGGGTCCTGTACAAACAGCGGCCCGGTCAGCCACTCGCCTGCAGCTCCTCGATGGGTGCAGGCCTGATCCAGCCATTTTCTGCCCTGCCTTGGCGGACTCC
Source organism: Caldilineaceae bacterium (assembly GCA_965200385.1). GTDB lineage: Bacteria > Chloroflexota > Anaerolineae > Caldilineales > Caldilineaceae > Bin34. Next base: position 336,517 of record OZ241342.1, on the reverse strand, counting down.
CCATGACAACCTACGTGTTGCGCCGCTTGGCCCAGACTGTCCCGGTCCTGTTGCTGAGTTCCATCCTGGTCTTCAGTCTCATTCGGTTCATTCCGGGCGATCCGGCCATGCTTATCGCCGGTCCTGACGCCTTGCCCGAACAGGTGATCGCGGCGCGGGTGCAGCTGGGTCTGGACAAACCCCTGCATGTCCAGTACCTGATTTGGATGGGCCAGGTTCTGCAGGGCGACCTGGGTGTGTCCATCCTGAACGGGTTTCCGGTCATCGATTTGATCAAGCGCAAGTTCGGCGCCACCTTGCAATTGACCGCAGGCGGACTGCTGGTCGCCCTGGTCCTGTCTTTGCCCCTGGGCATTCTTTCCGCCATCCGGCGGGGCAGCTGGCTGGAACGTCTCACCTCTGTCGTAGTAGCGCTGGGCCAGGCCATTCCTACCTTTTGGCTGGGCATCTTGCTTGTACTGGTATTTTCCTTGCAGCTGAAGTGGCTACCGCCTTCCGGGCGTGTTGAGTTCGACACCAAGCCGGTACTGGCTCTGCGGCTCATGATCCTCCCTTCCCTGACACTCGGTTTCTATTCCGCTACCGTGCTGACCCGGTTTCTGAAGAGTGCCATGCTGGAAGTGATGGACATGGACTACGTACGCACCGCCCGGACCAAGGGCCTCAAGGAATCCCTGATCACGACACGCCATGTATTGAAGAACGCCCTGATTCCCGTTGTCACGGTGCTGGGCCTGCAGCTGGGCGCGTTTTTGGGCGGGGCAGTGGTCACCGAATCGATTTTTGACTGGCCGGGCCTGGGCCGGCTTATGCTCCAGGCCATTGGCACCCGTGACTATCCGGTACTGCAGGGCACGATCCTGTTCGTGGTCGTCACATTCATCGGCGTCACCCTGATTACGGATCTGACGTACGGTTTCCTGGATCCCCGGATTCGCTACCAGTGAGCCTGCTACGGTCCGGGAACCATGTCTGACCCATCGGTGGCACAGTACGTCTCTGCTGACCAGGATCCGTCTCTGGAAACCCTGGTCACCCGCAGGGAGACCCTCACCTTGCGGCTGCTGCGACGTTTCCGGCACCAACGGGGCGGATTGTCAGGTTTGCTGGTGGTGTTGATCATGCTGTTCATTTCCGTGGCCGCGCCCTGGCTGTCCACCCATGATCCCCTGGCCATAAGCAAAGGCAACCAGTTCCTGCCGCCCAGTACCACCCATTTCTTCGGGACCGACGAATTTGGCCGTGACATTTTCACGCGCACCCTTTATGCCGGGCGCATTTCCCTGTTGGCCGGCACGTTCGCAGCGCTGGCGGCGGCAGTCCTGGGAGTGCCCCTGGGTTTGGTGAGCGGCTATGCCGGCCGCTGGGTGGATACCGGGATCATGCGCTGCATCGACACGCTCCTGGCCTTTCCGGCCTTGCTGCTGGCCCTGGCCATCGTAGCCGTGCTGGGCCCCGGTTCCTTCAACGCCATGATTGCCGTGGCTATCGTAGGCCTGCCCAGCTTCGCCCGTCTGGCCCGCGCCAGCATCCTGGTACAGAAGGAAATGGATTTCGTGCTGGCCGCCCGGGCCTGCGGCGCTACGGCCCGCCGGATCATTTTTCGGACCATCCTGCCCAACGCCCTGGCCCCCATCATCGTGCAAATCACACTGGCCGTAGCCTTTGCCATCCTGGTCGAAGCGGCCCTGAGCTTTCTGGGTCTGGGCACACAGCCTCCGGATGCTTCCTGGGGTGCCATGCTGCTCAGTGGCCGCGGCCATTTGCGCCGGGCCTGGTGGTACGGTTTTTTTCCCGGTCTCTTCATCACCTCGCTCATCCTGGGCCTGAACAGCCTGGCGGATGCGCTACGGGACATTCTCGATCCCACGACCGTGAGCTCCTGAACACGAGACCGGGACCCAATAGGCCTGCTGTCCGTTGCAGGCAAACAAGGAGACATGCAAGGGTATGACAGACCAGGCACAGCGGATACACTTTACGGATTTCCGGATCACGGATTTCCCACCCGGTACCAAGACCCGGATACATCTGGTGATCAACACCCTGCCCTCGGGTGAACCCCTCTATTGCGCCGTGAATCTGGCCCGCGGCCAGCAGCCCGGTCCCGTCTGTATGGTCACGGGACTCGTGCACGGCGATGAATACGAAGGGCCTGTAGCCATTCAGGATGTCTTTGCGGAACTGGATCCGGCTGCCATGCGCGGCACCTATTTCGGCATCCCCATGGTGAACGGCCCGGCTTTCATTCACGGCACCCGGGAAGGCGGGTGGGATCACCTGAATCTGGCCCGCATCTTCCCCGGTCGTGCCGATGGCCTGCCGACGGAGCAGATTGCCCATGTCTTTCAGGAATATCTGGTGGTGCAGGCCGATTTCCTGCTGGAAATGCACGCCGGCGGCAATCTGTACGCGTGCAAGGAACTGGCCGGCTACCAGGTGCAGGGAGGTCCGGCGGGGGAACGGCTGCATGCCGCTGCCATTGCCTTCGGCTTCGATCTGGTCTGGGGTACGGCAGCGCTGCCCGGACGTACCCTGTCGGCGGCGCGGGTAAAGGGCATACCGGCCATTTATGTCGAGAACCGGGGCGAGGGCCGGGTGCGACCCGCCCAGCGTGCAGCTGCCGTACAGGGCATCCGCAACCTGCTGGCCTTTCTGGCGATCGTCGACGATTCCTATCCCACCGCCGAACCCGCGTTCAGCCTGCAGACCCTGGGCGAGGAAGCCGGGCATCTCCAGATCAATTATCCCAGTCCCTGTTCCGGCCTTTTCGTGCCCACGGTGGAGCTTTGGGACAAAGTCCGGGCGGGTGATGTACTGGGGCATGTACGCCATCCAGACGGTACCGAACTGGCCGCCATTCCGGCTGTCCAAACGGGCCGGATCATGTTCCTGCGGACTTTACCCCGTGTCCTGGCAGGCGAATGCCTGCTTTACGTGCTGGAAACAGATCTTTGATCCGGAGCGACTGTTCCGGGCTCGACATGCGGCAAGGGAGGTGACAGATGGACTATCTCACGACCGATACGGTGGTGCTGGGCCTGGGCGCGATGGGCAGTGCTGCCCTTTACCATCTGGCTTTGCGGGGCATTCCGGCCATCGGTGTCGAGCAGTTTGCCCTGGTGCACGCCCGGGGCAGTACCCACGGACCCTCGCGCGTTTTTCGGGTCTTCTATCCACAAACCCTCTATGCCCGGATGGTTGTGGCTGCCCAGACACAATGGCAGGAACTGGAAGCCCGCACCGACACAGATTTGTTAACCCTCTGCGGACAGTTGATTCTGGCCCGGCCAGACAACGTCCCCTTCCAGGCGGGCCTGTCCGTGCTGGAAGGTATACACGAGCCTCACACCGTGTTGGCTCATGCGGATATAGGCACCCGGTTTCCTGAGCTGCAGCCCCCCAGCGACCGGATTGGCTGCTGGATGCCCCGCGCCGGTATCCTGTCGCCCGAGTCGGCACTCAGGGCCCTGCTGGCCGCAGCCCGGCAAGCCGGTGCCCAAGTGCGGGCAGCCCAGACTGTCCTGGGCCTGGACCATAACCGTGGCCACTTTGAAATTGCCCTGTCTGACAGTCGTATACGATGCCAGCGGCTCATCTGCACAGCCGGAGCCTGGTCAGCCGACCTGTTGCCCGATCTGGGCCGGCATCTCAAGGTCACCCGCCAACAGAAGTTTCAGTTCCGGTGTCAGGATCCGTCGGCTCTGCAGCCTGCACACGTGCCCGTATACGGCGATTATGAGATGGCGTATTATGGTTTCCCCGTCTGGCAGGGGGTGCTGAACGTGGCCGATGACAACCAGGGGGATCAGGTGCACCCGGACAGCGTGGACCGGACAGCGGACCCGGCCGTCCGGGAACGCATGACCCGCTGGGTACAACAGCTGTTTCCACATCAGACATGGGAACACGTACGTACCGAGACCTGCCTTTACACCAATACCCCCGACGATGACTTCATTCTGGATTGCCATCCCGCATGGCCGGGCATGGCGATAGGTGCGGGCTTTTCCGGCCATGGCTTCAAGTTCACCCCGTTGATCGGCCAGTTGCTGATGCACCTGGCCCTGGAGGAAGAGCCACCCATCGACATCGACTGCCTGCGCCTGTATCCAGCCCGCCTGCAAGCCTGGACAGAAGGTCGTACGGACTCGCTGGTTCCCCAGTTTTAACCGGCTTCGCGGGTATACCGGCGAACCACCGACCACGGCCTGCAACAGTCGTTTACGATCCAAAACAGCAACGGCAAGAGGAAACCTCATGTTTGACACCCTGATTCGGAATGGCATGCTGGTGGACGGCACCGGGGCTGCGCCCCGTCCGGGCGATTTGGGCATCCGGGATGCGGTCATCGCCGACATCGGGGATCTGGGGCACGCCGTAGCGATGCAGACGATCGATGCGGCCGGACAGGTGGTAGCCCCGGGCTTCATTGACATCCATACCCATTCGGATTTGGCCCTGTTGGCAGAACCCTATGGCCTCAGCAAGGTCCTGCAGGGCGTAACGACCGAAGTCACGGGCAACTGCGGCTACAGTCCCTTTCCGGTCGTCCCCGCGTGCATGGATACGTTGCGTGCGACACTCAGCAGCATTTTTGGTGACGCGGTGCCCTGGACCTGGCAGGATCTGGCGGGCTACCGGCAGGCGGCTACCGAGATAGGCCTGAGCATCAACATTGCGCCCCTGGTGGGGCACAGTGCGGTGCGGGGCATGGTGGTCGGCTTTGCGGACCGTCCGGCTACCGCCGATGAAATCACTGCCATGCGGTACCAGGTCGATCAGGCCATGGCCCAGGGGGCCTTCGGGCTTTCGACAGGGCTGACGCTGCCGCCCAGTGCCTATGGCGACACCGCCGAAATCATTGCCCTGACGGAAGCGATGGCCCGGTGGCCGGGACGCATATACACCAGCCACATTCGCTGCTGGGCCGGGTACCACATCACCGGTGTACAGGAAGCAGTGGACATCGGGATCGCGACAGGCGTTCCGGTACAGGTAGCCCACATGGCCGTCAACGATCCCCGCTACTGGGGCGAAGCCGATACGGTGATCCAGGTGTGTGAGGATGCAGTCATGTCCGGACACGACGTGACTTTTGACGTCTATCCTTATGACGCCAGCAGCAGCGGGTTCAGCCAGTGCCTGCCCACATGGGCCCAGGCGGATGGTCCCGCGGCCCTGCTGGCCCGTATCCGTACCCCGGCCATACGGGAAGACATCCGGCATGACATGTTGCAGGAAGGCCTGTTTCGCGGCTGGCCCTGGCTTTGGGATCGGCTGTTGATCGGCACCACCCATACGGTGGCGGCCAAGCCCTACGAAGGGCTAACTATCCAGGAAGCAGCCCACGAGATGAATCTGGAACCGGTGGATGCTGCACTGACCCTGATGGATCTGGACGACGCTCGCCTGACCGTGATCTTCTTCTATCGGACAGAGGAAGACATGTGTACGTTCCTGACCCATCCCTTGGGCATGATGGGTTCTGACGGTTTCGCCCTGACACCGGGCACACGCGTGGGGAGCGGCAGACCCCATCCCCGTTCCTATGGCGCCCATGCCCGGATACTGGGACGGTATGTACGGGAAAAACCCATCCTCACGCTGGAAGAGGCGGTCTACAAGATGAGCGGCCAGGTCGCTGATCGCCTGTGTCTGCGGGACCGGGGCCGGCTGCAGCCGGGCTATAAGGCGGACATTGCCGTTTTCGATCCGGATACGGTAACCGATCATGCCACTTTCGAGAACCCGCATCAATTGGCCACGGGCATTTCCCACGTCTTTGTGAATGGCACCCTGGCTGTAGATAACGGGACCTATACCGATTCCCGTACCGGCCAGGTGCTGGAAGCAGGGTAACCGGTGCCGGTACTGCAGGCAACTGTGTCACCATGTACGCCGCATTGCCACTGTGACGCAAGGGCTGGGGACAGTCTGTTGCAACGTTTGGACAGCGTGACAGACATGGGTCATGTGCCTGAAGGGGTAGATACGTACCGCCACATACCCCTTCATAATGCAGCAGAGCAGGCAAGCAGGCAACCTGCACCACCTGCGTGCGTTGGGCCTGTTTGACAACCAGTTGACGGGGCCCCTGTCCCCCGAACTGGGTCAACTCACTCAGCTGATGTATCTGGACGTGGGTGGCAACCGCTTGCGGGGAACTCTGCCCCCGGAACTGGGTCAACTCGCTCACCTGCGCATGTTGGACCTGTCTGACAACCGGTTGACGGGGCCCCTGCCCTCCGAATTGGGCCAGCTCACCTGCATGGTCTTGGTACTGCTGTTTGCAGATTTCCAGGGCTTCATTCCATACGCACCGGCAAGCCCCGGCGGTGCGCATCATTTTGTCATGTTTGGCCCTGCTACCCGGATGCACGCCCCGGTGGACCATAGTCACTGCACTGTTCATGCCCTATTCTAGCCTGCCCGCTACTGTCTGCACTGCGCGGTGTGAAACCGTATATAGTCCCCTTTGTTTGCCGACTCGGAGGCCCTGTGCTCTGTCGTGCGCATGCTTCAAACCAAATGCTCAGAATGCGTCCAGCGGGAAAACGGGACGTCGGATATGACGGAAGGGAAAGCGTTGCATATTGGCGCTGCAGAGTCCGGCCGTATCCATTTCGATGACCTGTGCAGCAATGGGCAAGTAGGCTGTGCGGTAGGCTACAGCGGCCTTTACCGCAATCATCTTTTGCTGTTCGGGAACAATGCCTATGCCCCGTAACTGTGCCAGATCGAAGGGAGGTGTCTTGCGGGTATTGAGTACGATATTGACACCGCCGGCACGGAACCACGCCGTATCCCCCATATCGAGGGTAGCACCATAGAAAGCGGCAAAATGATGATCCTGCAGTTCGCACGGGAAAACACCAGGGGAGAGAGCTCTGACTTCCCCTGCAACCTCTACAGGAGAACCGTGAAAATCATCGGTTTTGCCTCCCACCTGTAACGTAAGCCGAGCCCCGAGGCCAGCACGCTGGCAGGCACGAACGGCGGCGGGGTCGGCGATGACAACTGTACCTTCCTGTACCTCGGCAGCCAGCATGGCCCTCAGGGCATCCGTGCCGTCACCGGGGGTGCCCCCGCCAATATTGTCGGCGGAGTCCACCAGAATGACAGGCCCTGCGCTTGTCTGGAGAGCCTCCCTTACCGCTTGGTCAGGTGGCAGTGCCTGAAACGTCATATGGTCCCTGTAGGATGTGAGCAGGACGCCCAGTTCATCCGCGAGGCTTGCAGCCAGATCCGGACTGTCATGGGTACAGACAATGACACTGGCGCCAGTCCAGGGGGTATCGGCATAGACGAATCCCCCCAGCACACTTATCGCCACCACGTTTTCATCCTGTTCCATCTCCCGGACTCGCGTATGCAGGGCGCGCAGGGGTAGCTCGGAGGTGTCCGTGACCTGGGGTGCCAACAGGAAAGGAAGATTGCGCACCACGGTTACGGGGCGGATGTTGCCGGCCAGGATATCTTCCAGCACAGCCACCGCTTCCATACCGCGCGGGTGCAGATCGATATGCGGGTTGGTGTCATAGGCCAAGAGTACATCAGCCTGTTCAGCCAGGTCAGGGTTAATGTTCCCGTGCATATCCAGAACCACCACGATGGGTATTTGCCTACCTACGATCCGGCGCATTTGAGCCACGATTTCAGTTTCGGCATCCAGCGTGGTCTCCGTGACCATGGCTCCATGCAAATGCAAGAGCAAACCGTCAACGGGCAGTACATTCGCCACCTGCGAGCACAGTTGCGCCAACAGGGCCTGATAGGCCGTTCCTTCCACCAGGCCCGCAGGCATGGCCGCTGCATAAAATGTAGGCAGGACTTGCCAGGACCTTTGGCGAATACCTTCGATCATGCCCCCAAGCCCTGAACTGGTGTCCTGCAGGGCTTCCACGAGTTCCGGTCCCTCAAACCAGGTTTGCCGAAAATCCGCGAGGGTCGTGAGGGTAGGGGCAAATCCATGCGTTTCATGCAGGATGCCGCCTATGGCTACCCGGTACTGTCGGCGATGCTTGTCTGTCATAGAGTCCTCTGTCCGGTGTGGTGCCATACAGTCATATCAATAGCATTCAGATCCTGGTTGCCGGGTGAAGCCAAATGATGGAAGCGGGGTCACGCTGTCTTCCGTTCATCTGTCAATGGCCATACAGTGAACCCGGGTACCCGTATATAGATTCCCGCATGACAGCGTGCAGGGCGAAACCGAGCCTTGGCATTGCCTACAGCAGGCTGTTCTGTGGTCTTGGTGCCTGTCGTTGATACCGTACAGGCCGGGAGGTCTTGATCAGTTTGCCAGCTTCCACCAGTTGCTCCAGCCACGATTTGGCCTGACTATTTTCCACCCTCAACAGTCCGGCTACGGATGCGGCAGACAAGGACTCGTTTGGTGGCAAGCGTCGCAGCAGCTCTGCCACTTTGTCCAGCAATTCTGCGGCCAACGCGGATTCAGGCGACTCGGAACGGGCAGGCTCCACATGCTGTTGCCCAGACTCGCGCTGGGGTTCGGGGACATCGGCCACAACGGGTTCAGCTGCGGCTTCCATGACAGCGCGAAACGCCTCGGCATCGCGGGGTTCAGGCCAGCGAAGCGCACCGAGCTCTCGCCAAGCATCCAACCCCCGGGAAGGGGATCCGGCGGTACGCGTATAGACAGGTACACAGTGGAATTTCCGGAGCTGTTCCCGGGCACCGTTCCATGTTCCGCCTTCACCCACATCGGATTGCACGACCAGGGCAGCATCGGACAATGCATAGATGAGTTTGTTGCGATCCATGGCGCGCCAGGCCAGAAAGCGTGCCGCCGGATCGAAGGGAGAGCATAACAGCAATCTCTGCTGCATGAGACCCTGACGGTTGTCTTGCTGTATCATGGCTCGCTCAAGATTGTTCGCCAATACACCAAGGACCTGTCCCCCATCGGCAGCGGCCCCTTGCATGCTGGCCTGATCCACGCCTTTGGCCCCCCCGGATACAATCGTGTACCCGGCAGCCGCCGCCAGGGCACCGACATTGCGGGTATAGTCGAGGAGTTGGTCATCCACTTTGCGGGAACCTACAACCGCCAGACCGCCGCCATGCAGCAGATCCTCATTTCCGCAAAAGTACAGCAGGGAGGGGGATCGGTGTCCCAGGGATTTCTTGAGACGCCGCGGATAGGCAGCATCGGCACGACTGATTACCCGGATGGAACAGCGGTGCCAGTGTTCCAGCGCCAGCACCAACTGCATGCCCCTGTCCAGCAATGTTGCAAGCCGCTTGTGGTCAAAGTCAAAGTCACTTTCCAGACAGCGCAGGAGTTGCGATCGCCCTTCGTCCAGCAGATCACGGGGCCGCTGTTTGAGTTGATGGTGCAGAGCATCAGCCAAGCGTGTGTATTCCGTGGGCGTGAGAAGAAGCTTGGGCTCTGTTTGGCCACCGGTCTGGAGAGGTGCCACCAGGAGCAGGATAGCTTGCGTGTCAGGCGAGATGTCGGCCATATCCTATAATCAAGACCCGCATGAGCCAATGCCAGGGGCCAAACGTCACCGCTTCCGCTTTGGCGCAGCAACCAGGTGGCCATGGTGAAAGTCCAGCGCGAGTCCACCATATCATCCACCAGCAGAACGGGCCCTGGATGGAGATGCGAGGACACAACCTCCATAGCCCCAATCATATTTTTGCATTGATGCGCCGAATTGGCCATTTGCTTCTGTGGCGGATGATCCCGCACCTTGTGCAGAGCTGCCCTAAAAGGCAGGCGCAGGAAGGCGGCCAGGCGGCGCGCAAAATCCGGAACCAATTCCGGATACCTGCTTGACGGGATACAGGTAACCCATCGGGGCCTGGGTGTGGGAGCCCAATTGGCTATCAAATCAACACAGGCTTGCACCAGATCCTCAGAGAACCGGCTCGCATGGTATTTGCCATCCTCAACGTCACGCCCCCATGCACCATCTCCCCAACAACACAGGGCCCGGCCAGGATTGGCCCGCAAGTTATGTCTTATATTGCCTCTGAACGGAGCAATGCCCAATGAGCCCGGCCATTGCTTGCGCGGTAGGATTGCACCCCCGCTGCGGCGCAGAAACTGTTCCGCTATCCGCTGTGTGGCCGGGGATGTCTCCGCGTTGACGGGAGGCAATCCGGGGGGCGTCACGGTCCCCGGATTGCTATCCAGGGCCTCAATCAGAAACTGCATATGCCTGTTGGGCAACGCAACGTATTCCTGCATCTGTTGCTGTTCTGCCTGTCGCAACGCCGTCAGGCGCTGGATCCGATCCCAGAAGGCAGGTGAGAGCCTTGCAGGCAACCGGTACCATTTCGATCCCTGCTTCAGGATCGGCGCCGGAGCCTCAAGGGCCAGGATCTTGGTCGTCTGTACCAGTCGACCCGGGCTGATATTAACCGCCGTTTCCAGTTCTTTCATGGTCAGACCATCAGGTGCCCTTTCCAATGCCTCAATAACCTGCTGCACCTCTGTGTGTGACGGAAACGCACTGCGAATGAAAAAATCGGTGATTTCCGTTTCTTCCCGACCGCTGAGCAGAATGCCGTACGCCTGGTTGCCGTCACGGCCTGCCCGTCCCACCTGTTGGTAATACGACACGACGGATCCAGGGGCCTGGTAGTGAATGACGAACCCCAAATCCGGTTTGTCATACCCCATGCCCAGGGCCACTGTCGCCACCAGCGCTTTTACCCGATTGGACAGGAGCTTTTCTTCCAGAGCCAGGCGTTCCCCACTTTCCATGGCCCCGGTATAAGCTGCCACGTCCAGGTTTTGGCTTTGCAGCCATGCAGCCAGACGCTGGGCATCCTGCTTGGTCAACGTGTAGATGATGCCACTGCCCGGCATGGCCGACAGATAGTCTGCCAGCCATGCCATGCGCTGGGAGATCTTGGGCATCCGCATTGTCTGCAGCGTGAGACTGGGTCGATTGAGATCGCCTTTCAGTATGTGGAGCTCAGATCCCAGAATGTCTTTCAGATCCGTCATGACGCGGTTGTTGGCGGTAGCGGTAGTAGTCAAGAGCCTCAGATGCGGCGGAAACAGGCGTACCAGGCGCTCCAGACGACGGTAGTCGGGACCGGAAATCATGGCCCCAGTCAGAGATGCAGTGAGCCTCGTCCACAACCAGCAACACAATGCGCTGGGCGACAGGCCTGAGAACCTGATCGTGAAACGCGTCATTGGCCAAGCGTTCGGGCGAAATCAGCAGGATGTCTACCTCGTCCCGCAATACCTTGGAGACAACCTCATTCCACTCTTGCCTGTTGCTTGAATTGATGGTCTCGGCACGCACACCCATGCGGCGCGCGGCAACGATCTGGTGTGCATCAGGGCCAGCAAAGGCGACACCAGCAAGGCAGGACCAGTCCCTTGTTCGCGCAACAGTTTCGTGGCGATGAAGTACACGTTGCTCTTGCCCCAGCCTGTCTTCTGCACTACAAGCAAGGGCCCCCGGCCTTCGACCACATGCCGGATGGCAGTGTCCTGATCTTCATGAAACGTTGCGTGGGACTTCAGGGTACCCTTGCGCAACAGTTCCAGGGCACGCGGTCGGGTTGAACTGCATCATGTACCTCCTGCCTCGCTTGGACATGGTGGCAATGCCAGAGCAGCATCAGGCAATCTGCAGGTGACGGCAATCTCTTGTGCCATACCCGTCTGTCCGTATTGCAACCACCGTCACTGTTTTCAAGGATGCCACAAGAGCGTGCAAGGACCGTGAAGCCAGGCAGTCGTCTCCCAACTGTGCGGGCCCTCCCCCAAACGCACCATGTCGCGCTGCAGCCCTTTTGCAGGAGTTCAGGTGAATGCTGCATTGCGGTTTGCGCCGAGGCGGCATTGCACGTACGATGAACAGGCGACCTGTTCTCTGTGGTGGTTGGCCAACCGGACCAGGCACATTGCGCACGGCTCCCGCATGTCTTCCAAACGGGCTACACCCCATATTTTGTGCAACCTGCCCTTATGACAACCGATCCTGAATTTGCCCTGGCCGATCTGGTCCCACAACACAAGGGCTATGCCCGGATCACCGCAGGATCACGTGTCGGTGGGGGGGCGTGGCAGCTTCCCGTCCTGCATGTCACCGGCACAGGACCGGATCCGGTCCTGGTAGTGACGGCAGGTGTACATGGGAATGAACTGGAAGGTATACAGGCCATCCCGCACATCTTCCAGCAACTGGAGCCCTCGCACCTGCGCGGTACCCTCATCATGGTACCGGTGTGCAATGTACCGGCTTTTGAGGCATATACCCGGAACAGTCCAGTCGACGGCCGCAACCTGGCCCGGGTGTTTCCGGGCTGTGCCACCGGCACCCTGACCGAGCGCATAGCCGACCTGATGTGCCGGCAGCTGATCCGGCAAGCGGATTTCTACATCGACTTGCACAGCGGCGGTCCGGATACCGATATCCCTACCCTGACGGGTTACATCCACGAGGACACGGCCGCGGGCCAGCAGAGCCTGGCCGGAGCACAGGCGTTTGGCACACCGGTGATCTGGGCTCATCCCCCGCCTGTACCTCCCGGCCGGACCCTTTCCTCTGCACACGCCGCAGGCATTCCCTGCCTGTATACAGAAACACCCGGTGGCGGGCGTGCCGGCCGCGAAGCGATCAACGTCTACGTGCAGGGCGTTCTTAACGTCATGTCCCTGCTGGGCATGCGGCCCATACCCTGTCCCCACCACCAGCCCGTGCATCATCTGTGGGGTGACGGCAACCTGGACCATCTCATCGCGGCCCCGTCTGCGGGGCTGTTTGAAAGCGCAACAGAACTGCTGGCAGATATCCAGGCCGGTCAGTGCATTGGCCATATCCGGGATGTGTACGGGCGGATACAGGAGGAAGTCACCAGTCCCCGCGATGGAGTCCTTTTGCTCCTCAGGCATACACCCACCGTAGCAACAGGTGAAGGTCTGGCCTTCGTGACCGGACGGTTCCCCCCGGCCTGACCGCCAGGCCTGTACAGCCAACCTGGAATTTCATGTCTATCTGCAAATGCCCCCGGCACGGGAAACAACCACTAGAATCAGGAAGGTGCCGCCATGATGCCGACAGCACAAAGGGATGCTGAACTGCTGGCCCAGCTGGGCCAGGGACTGTCCCGGGAAGCAGCCTGCACTGCTTGCCGGATGGATATCGCCGCGTTCCCGGCGTGGTGGCAAGACCAGCTGGCGCAACGGCTGCCACGGCTCAGGGGCGAGCACCGGGTACCGGTTGTCGAGGCTGTTGATATACAGCGCGACCAGAGAGGTGTGCCCCACATCCACGCTGCTCACGATGCCGATCTGTACCTGGCATACGGATACGCCATGGCGCAGGATCGCCTGTGGCAACTGGACTACTATCGGCGCCAGGCCCGGGGCCAGCTGTCCGCGATTCTGGGGACCGATGCCCGGCCCATGGCGACAGGCGGGGCCGTCAGTGCCCTGGAACGGGACATCGTGGCCCGGACCATCGGTTTCCAGCGGATTGCCCAGGCCCAGTGGCGCGTTCTGGATCCCCAGGTGCGCCAACGCCTGGACGCTTTCGCGACCGGCATCAATCAGGTGCGGACCGACAGCCTGGACAAGCTGCCCATAGAATTCGCGCTGCTGGACTATGTACCGGATCCCTGGCATCCCGTGGACACCCTCGCCATCTGGGTCGAGTTCCAGTACTACCTGACCGTGCGCCTGCCTGTCATCATCATGCCGGAACTGGCCCGTCAGGTACTGGGGGACGGTGCTCTCTACCAGGCATTCCTGCAGGGCGAGGCGGATGACGAAAGCATTCTGCCTCCCGGCCCACAGGCACGACCGGCTGCACCCGTGGGCCGGACTGTGGGCGATCCGGATGACAGTGCAGGCAGCAACAACTGGGTCGTGGCCGGCCAGCGCACAGCCTCCGGCCATCCCCTCCTGGCCAGCGATCCCCATATTGCATTCAATGCCGTGTCCTGCTGGTATGAAGTCCACCTGATGGACGACGCCGGCCTGAACGTCGCCGGGGCCGGCTACATAGGCGTGCCCGGTGTCATCTTTGGCCGCAACCCGGACATGGCCTGGGGCGTGACCAACAATATCTGTTCACAGCGCGATCTGTACCGTGAACGCACGGATCCCCGGCATCCTGGCCAGTTCTGGCACGACGGGCAATGGGTAACCGCCCGGACCCTGACCGAAACCATTGACGTACGCCAGGGCAAGCCTGTTGAACTGACGGTGACGTTCTCGGCCAACGGCCCGATCGTGGATCATCTTCTGCCCGCGGCCGCCAGCGAGTTGGGGCCCGTATCCCTGAAGTGGATGGGAGCCACTCTGGGCCCAGCCGGCGAGTCACGGCGCGGGGGCGAAATCGGAGCCATGATGCAGACCAACCGGGCCCGGAACTGCCATGAATTCCGGCAGGCCCTGCAGGACTGGCGGGTGCCTACCTTCAGTCTGGTCTTTGCCGATACTCAAGGGCACATTGGGTACCAGTGCACGGGGTCCATTCCATTGCGCACCCGATGGCACCGCGGTTTTCGTCAGGGCTGGACGGCCACTGACGCCTGGCAGGACGTCATACCCTTTGCCGCCCTGCCGGCACTTGTGGATCCGGAAGCAGGCTGGATTCGCACGGCGAACAATCGGACAGCCCATGACGATTTTCCCGTCCCTCTCTCCGGCACCTGGGCCAGTGGCTACCGTGCCCGGCGGATCCGGCAGCTGCTGGAGGACAACCCGCGTATGACGCAGGAAGCCTGTACCCAACTGCAAATGGACACGTTCTCCTGGCGGGCAGAGGAATGCCTGCCCGGGCTCCAGGCCCTGTTGGGCGATGTTGAGGACGAGCGCATCCAGGCAGCCTTGGCCCTTTGGGCTGCCTGGGATCGCCACATGGATCCCGATACGGTGGGCAGTACGCTGTTTGAAACCTTCTTCGGGCTGTGGCAACAGACGGTCGCGGCCGCCCGCTTCCCTGCAGCCACGGCCTCCTATCTGGCGGAGGGTATCGCCGGTCTGGCGGTGTCTCTGCTGCAGGGCGATCCGGCCGGCTGGTTTGCACCGGGCCAGCGCCAGGCTGCCGTCATACAGACATTGCACGCAACCTGGGATAAACTCGCGGCCGAATTGGGGCCGGATCCCGCACACTGGCAGTGGGGACGCGTCCACAAGATCCGTCTGCATCATCCCCTGACGTATCTGCCTGCCGTAGGGGAACTCCTGGATCGGGGTGGACAGGCGGTGGGCGGATCGGGCATTACGGTATGCAATACGGGCATGGATCCCACATACATGGCTACGATAGGCGCCAACTACCGCATCGTGGCGGAACTGGGTGACCAGGCGCCTGTCCTGTTTGCCGGCGATGCGGCCGGGCAGTCAGGCCATCCGGGCAGTCCCCATTACTGTGATCAGCTGCCCCGGTGGCTCAAGGGACAGCTGTACGCTCTGCCTCTGACAGCCCCGGACCGGGACCAGGCAACGCAGACCCGTCTGGTCCTGCGGCCGCAAGCCTGAAGAAAGCGGGCTCTGTCCAGCGTTACAGGGGCAGCTGCCACCAGCCATAGCCTGAAAGATACAGCCTTCATCGGTTGGCCGCATTGTTGCCTGCCGTGTCTCAGGGCTCGCGTACAGCAGCTGCGATCGGCTTCACGGCTTCACAGGGATCACGCCTCCCGGTTGGCATCTGAACGCACAGGCCCAATGGGGCATCAGGAATGGCAGACCACGCAGATCGGAAGCAATCCAAGGTCCTCTGGCCACAGCATCCCGGACCAGGGTTGTGGTTTTGGGGCAAGTTTCGGCGCATCATATAGTATAGTGCCTTATTGAGGCCCAGACGTTGTTGCCGTAGCCACCGGGTCATTTCCATCCCTTTGCAGGCTCTGCACTGAAACCTGCAGACACGAACCCACTGGCAGGCAAGTTGCGGATAGCAGTTGGGAGTTGCCCGTGTCCCCGGCCAGACGCATAGTCGCAGAACGCACACAAAGGAAGCGTTCATGGAACAGGTAAAGGAATTCGCCGACGAAGTCCGCAAGGCGGTCGGCCAGGTCATTGTCGGCAACGACGAGGCGGTGGAACTGCTTGTCGTCGCGCTGCTTTGTGAAGGCCACGTATTGCTGGAAGACGTACCGGGCGTCGGCAAGACAATGCTGGCCCGTTCGCTGGCCATCGCCCTGAACATAGATTTCCGGCGCCTGCAGTGCACCCCGGATCTGCTGCCCAGCGACATCACGGGAGTCTCGATTTTCAATCAGGAAACCCGTTCTTTCCAGTTTATCCAGGGCCCGGCCTTCACCCAGATTCTGCTGGCGGACGAGATCAACAGGGCCACGCCCCGAGCCCAGGCCGCCTTGCTGGAGTGTATGGGTGAACGCCAGATCACAGTGGAGGGCGTAACGCGCACCCTGAGCCGTCCCTTCATGGTGCTGGCCACGCAAAATCCCATTGAATACGAGGGTACCTTCCCATTGCCCGAGGCGCAGCTGGACCGGTTCCTCTTCAAGTTCCAGCTGGGCTATCTGGACTTCGACCATGAAGTAACCATGATGGAAAATCTCGGCAAGCAACATCCCATCGAGACGCTGACCAGTGCCGTGGCGGGTTCTCGCCTCCCTGATCTGAGCCGCACGGTCTGGGAAGTGCATGTAGAGGACAGCCTCAAGCGCTACATCGTGGGACTGGTGCACGCTACCCGCAAGCACGGTGAACTGGAGCTGGGTGCCAGTCCGCGCAGTACCCTGGCCCTCTACCGTGGGGCGCAGGCCAAGGCCGCAGTAGAAGGCCGTGACCATGTACAGCCGGACGACATTCAGGCCCTGATTTCCTATATCCTGCCGCACCGCTGCATCATGAAAGCCGACAGTGCCCTGCGGGGACGGACCACCGGACAGGTTGTCAGCGAGATTCTCGAAGCGACCCCCCTGGACCTGGAACTGCCCCCTGAGGTAGCCACCTGACAGCAAGCCCGCCGGAACATCTCCGGGTACCTGTTCATGCGTGAATATACCTTCTGGCTGATTGTCTTTCTGGTAATCGCCGTTCTGTTGCGCGTGGACTGGGTCTACTATCTGGTGTATGTAGCCGGTGGGGTCTGGGGTTTGAGTCTGCTGTGGGCCAAGTACCACATGCGCTGGTTGCGCGTGTCCCGTTCCACACCCACCCATGCCTTCAGCGGCGAGCTGGCCACCGGCTCGGTCCGTATCGACAACGTGGGCATCCTGCCCGTGCCCTGGATACGAGCCCGTGAGGCCATCCCGTCCGAACTGCGCAGCCGCAACCGCTACCAGACGGTTGTCTCCCTGGGTGGACGCTCAGCCGTCAACTTTATCTATGAGCTGTACTGTCGGCAACGGGGCTACTTCCGCGTCGGTCCGCTAACCCTCACTACGGGGGATCCCTTCGGTTTTGCAGACAGCGGTTTCGTTGAAGCCGAACCCGAGACCATGATCGTCTTTCCCCGGGTGTTGCCCCTGGAGAAGATAGGCCTGCAGAGCCGTATGCTGTTCGGTTCCCTCAGCACCCGGCGCAAGATCTTCGAGGATCCCACCCGTCTGTCGGGCGTGCGACCCTACATGTACGGCGACGAGATGAAGCACGTACACTGGAAGGCAACTGCCCGTGAAGGACACACGCAGACCAAGAAATACGATCCGGCCATTGCCTACGAAGTGGTGATTGCCATTGACATGGATACCCGTTCCTACGGCACATACGGGGTTGTCAGCCACAGCGAATGGGCGGTAGTGATCGCCGCCTCGCTGGCCAGCCATCTGAGCGAACGCCAGCAGGGTGTGGGCCTGCGCACCAACGGTCTGGACGCCCTGACTACAGAACAGATGCAGCCCCTGCCTTCGGCGCCGGGCCGAGCCCATTTGACCGCATTGCTGGAAGCCCTGGCCCGTGTGCAAGTGACGGAAGCCGAAGAGGACTTCGTCGACTGGATAGGCACACACACGTTTGATCTGGTCTGGGCCACCACACTGATTGTGCTGGTGCCCGTGCTCCAGGGCGAGTTGCTCTGGCTGCTGCACAACCGTTACCGCAAAGGGATCAACGTGCTGGTTATCGTGCTGGTGCCACACGACGGTTTCCCGGCGTTGAAGGCGCAGGGCCAGTCCCTGGGCCTTACGGTACTGCTCATCGAACGCAATCAGGATCTGCTGGAACTGGCTCATGAGCCCGTCTGATCGGTCATCTGCTGCCATCCCGGTGGAAGACGTGCGCCAGCCGGAACTCGAGGCCACCACCATCGCGTTCGACCGGCAGTGGCAGCACTCCCTGCTGCGACCGTTGCTGCTCACCCTGATGCTGGGGTGCGTGGTGACGGCCGCCACCTACGCCTTTGTGGTCCTGCTTTCCTCGTTTACCGAGTCCATCGCCAACACCATCATCCTGTGCAGTGCCTGCGCTGCACTGACAGCCTGCCTCGTAGGGGCCCTGACCTGGGATGCCGGTCGTGACGTGGCGGAACGCCTCAAGTTCCGCCTCATGGAACCTGTCGGCTGGGCCCTGCTGCTCCGCCTTGGCCTCTGGTTTGTCACGGGCAGTTTGCCTTCGCTCGGCCTGATCCTGACCCAGCCGCTGACAGCCATCTTTGACGGCGTCTTCATTGCCGGCAGCCTGATCGTCATCTTGACATGGCTGCTGGCCGAGTTCCTGAACCGCTCCCTGCTGGTCCTTGCGCTGCAGGCGGACGAAGTGAGCCACATCGCCCGGGCCTACGGCCGGCTTTCCGACACCGTGGAAAACACGCTGCGCAGTGATCGGCGGGCACTGCTGGACCGTTTCGTCGCCCTGTGGATTGGCCTTGGCATTATCGTCATCATCCTGGCCGCGGGCAGCCAGGTACGCCCGACCGACGGCGAGGCCTTGCTCACAGTCCGCGCCCAGCATATACACCCCCGGGCCATCGTGTCCACGATCGTGTATTTCTTCGCCGGCTTTCTGCTCATTGGCCAAGCCCATCTCGTGGCTTTGCGGGCGCGCTGGGCCCTGGATGGCCTGGCGGTGGACGAGAAACGCTTTCGGAACTGGATGTTCTACGTCATCGGCTGTGTGGCCCTGGTCGCCTTCATCACCAGCCTTGTACCCGTGGGCAACACGATCCTGCTTTTTCAGGTCCTGATGGCCTTGGGACGAGGCGCCATGGCTATCATGGCGTACCTGCTGGGTATTATTGGCTGGTTCATGAATCTGTTTGTCGACGACGACCTGGCCCCGGCGGAGGGACCGGCCCGGCAGCCCCTCGAGATGCCTGAGGAATTTCAGGTAGAAGAAGAAATTGTGGCCCCGGCCAATGACCTGAGTTTCCTGCCTACCACCATCTTCTGGATCCTTGCCAGCATAGCCGCCCTGATTGGCGGCTATCATCTGCTGGCCGCGCGCGGCTTTGACTGGCACTGGATCAAGGCCCGCCTGGCCCTGTTTCTGAATCTGTTCCGCCGTACGGTCGATGCGGGACGCCGCATCGTGGCCGAGGTCGTGAATCGGATAACCGGCTCAGACATCATGGCCCGGTCCCGGGCCGAGCGCCAGGCCCGCCGCAACATGAGCCTGGATGAACAGGTGCAATTCGCGTACCTGACCATTCTGGATACGGCTGCGGAACAGGGCGTCGGCCGCCGGGCAGCGGAAACTCCCCGCCGTTACGCACCGCGCCTGGCATCCGCCCTGGAAGAGCAGGCTGTGCCCCGGATGCCGGACGAAGCCTCCGGCGCGGAGACAGAGTCCGCGTCTGAACCCGCTGATCCCCCCCCCGACGTCGAGGAAGTTACCGAGTCCTACTACAAGGCTCGCTACAGCAGGCAAGCATCCGGGGCAGAGGATCTGGCACGCATGCAGTCACTGCGCGCGTACGTCTACCGCTTATGGCGCCGTACAAGAGATTGAGCCTCCCACAACGATAGACAACAGCAACCCGGACATATCACCCGACATGCAGCCATTTGGGGTATGGATGTTGTTTCATGTCCCGGTTGCTGCCTTGAAGGGCGTTCTGTTCCAGCCGTCGACAGCGTGGAGCACAAGGCTCCATCTGTGACAGCGCAGTGGTCTGACCGGCCATGTCACAGATGACTTGGGCGCTGATCTTGCTGGTTTACCTGTTTTCCTTGGCCCGGCAAGGTCCACGGGCTTGGGCCGGGCCAAGCATAGCGATCCACACGACAGTTTGCCCGTCGCGCATTATGTTCTGTCGCGCAATCAGGGTACATACAAAAACAGTGGCGATGGTATGGAACCATCGCCACTGCGGAGTCAAAATCCTGTCCAGAGGAAAAGCCGGTGATCCGCTGCAACAGGCGGCCTGCGCCCTCTATTCCTCTGATGTATAGATACCCGCGCCGACAGTATACACCGCATCATTGACGCCGACACCCATGACATAGGAGGTCTTGGTTTCCACGGTATCCGTAGCGGGATTGTTCCAGACATACGTCAGCCAGCCTATGCCTTCCTCGCTGTTCGCAATGTCCTTCATCATCTGCGTCACCCTGGTGCCCTGCTCGTCTTCCATATCACAATTATCCAATTCATCGGCACGGTATTCCTGACCGTACACCACGGTCCGGCACAGGTCATCCAACACAAATATGTAGGTTTCCCCGCCAATCCACTGGGGATGATGGGCGAACAGGTCATAGGCCCATTCTCCGCGCTCTTCCAACAGCGCATGCGCACAGGTTACAAACAACTCCAACTCCTCAGCCGTATCTACGTCGCGTGCATTTGCAGGCAGGGAACGGCATTCCGGAGAGGGAATGTACAGGCCGGCGCCCAGAATATAGGGATGTCCGTTGTGATACACCTGTTTCACAAACGAGGCTTTCGGTTCCACGGCCCCTGTCGCCGGATTGGTGAATCCGTAATACACGTAGCCGTCGCTCGCCTGGCTCAGAATGCGCTGCATTTCCTGCGTGATCTTCACGCCGTGGGGGTCAACCAATTCGGACAGGTCGGTACCGATCAGGTCATGGTTTCCCCCATGCACGATGACGTGCAGCATGGCCATATCCAGCAAAAACAGATAGGTGGGACCAGCGGTCCAGCGGGGATCCGTATTGAAGGCATGCAAGGCCATGAGCCCCTGTTGCTGCAGAGCGTATTCGGCACAGTTCACAAAGCGCTCCAGATCCTGCTCCGTATGCACCAGCGAGGCACGTACATGCTCCGGGGAACAGGTCCCCGGCGTAGCCAGGGGATATATGCCTGCGCCCAGGATAATTGTCTCGTCTCCCACTGTCCGCTTTTTGACGTATGTCTCTTTGGGTGCCACCATGTCCGTGGCGGGATTGGGATACTTGTAATACACATAGCCCGCACCATACTCGCGCACGATCCGCTGTATCTCGGCCACGATGAAGTACCCGTCCTCATCCTGCAGGTCCACAAGGCTGACCCCGATCGGCGTATCAGCGCCGGCACTGAAAATCAATTCGCCCGTTTCGTAGCCGGCAAACAGGAACATGGAGCCATCAAGCCACCGGCCCGGAGTCTGAAAATCCGTCTGGGCCTGGACCCATCCCACCTCATCGATGTGGGCAGACGCACAATCC
Organism: Caldilineaceae bacterium; assembly: GCA_965200385.1. GTDB lineage: Bacteria > Chloroflexota > Anaerolineae > Caldilineales > Caldilineaceae > Bin34. The sequence goes on along the minus strand of OZ241342.1, from coordinate 314,989 downwards.
ACAAAATTCCGCAACTGATGCCGGGTCTGAATTTCACCCAAACGGGAGGTCGCAGGATCACAGGGTGTCTGAGCCCATACCGGCTCCGGTCCTGCACCCAGCAGCACGATGATGCCTATGCCTAACCAACCCACTATCTGCAACATCAAATTCTTCATTGTCTGTCCTCCATGCCCGGTGTCTTTCAAGATATCCAGTTCTATTATAGACACTGCAGTATGTCGCTGACCATTCCGGGTTGTACCGTCATGTGTCCCCCGTAACCACCAGACATTGGCTGTCCCAACAGCGTGCCACTGCGCAGACAGCATGGACAAGGCCAGGCTTCATCTACGCGCCGGTGTTCGCCACAGCAAAGGCACAGGGCAGGAAACGGCTTCTTTCCCATTTCAATCTGTGTCCCGCAAGGCCGAGGAACCTGAGCCCAACCACTGTGAGCGCCCCGGCAAAGACAAAATGCCCTGATCTTTTGTCGTGCCATACCGGATTCGGGACCGCCCCGGCAATCATCTGTAGCGCCCCCTGTACTGGCAACTGTATGGCAGACACCACACCGGGGCATCCATGTCGGAATTGCGCTTCCGTCCTGTTCCCGCGCCAGGATACCCCGGGCCCTCAGACTCAATGGCCGTACGGTGGCTCAATCTGAATCCGTTGTCCCGTATCACTGGATGCATAAGCCGCCTCTGTGACCCGTGCCACCTGCAAGGCGTCGGCCCCCGTGGCAGGCGCTACACCTGTCCCCTGCGCCGCCTGTATGAATTCACGGATGAATTGCTCGCCGGCAACGCCGCCATAAGCCGGCGAGGCCGCAATCGTGAATTCAAAGGCTCTCCGGGGTGCATCGGCCCAAGCGGGATGCAGCGACTCGACCACCAGCCGGGATGATGCGCCAGCGCCAAATCCTTCCAGATAGAGGCGCCCCAAACGTCCGTTCAGGCCAAAGTAAACGTCATTGCCCGTTGGATTGTGATATCCCTCGCCACTCTGTGCCAGCACATAACCCATATGTATGGAGGCAATGGCCCCGGAAGACAATGACATGGACAGGCTGGCTGTGTCCTCGACGTCTATATCCTCACCGCTGCGCGTGGCCACCTGTGCCATCACCGAGACGATTTCCTCGCCGGTGACGAAACGAATGCGATCAATGTCATGGCAGCCCAGCCAGGAAACAATACCGCCGCCGGCATACGCTTTCCGGAACAGCCAATGCTCCGGATCCCGTTTGTTCACTTGGGTATAAATGGACCGGATCTCGGTGGAGATCAGCGGCCCCAGCAATCCGCGCTGTACGATAGCCTGCATCTTGCGGTATACAGGGTTCCGCCGACCCTGATAGCACACGGCCAGCAGGCGGTTGTGCCTCTCGGCGGCCGCCATGACCTGCAGGGTTTCGGCAGCATTGCGGCCTACCGGTTTTTCCGCCATCAGATGCATGCCTGCCGCCATGACCGCACCAAAGGCGGCAGGGCCCTGATCATTGCGTACAGCCACAATGGCGAAGAAGGCATCGTACTCGCGCAACATACTGTCGAGACAGGTATAAGCGGCTTCCACCTTGGTCCCCTGCTGGACCAGGACATTGTCTATGGCCTTCTGGCTCTCACCCCAAATCACTATCGCTTCCACTTCGGGCAACGTCTGCAACGTACCCAGATGGGCCAACGCGTGCGGGTGCTGCAATCCTACCAATGCTGCCTTCATCGCTGTGACCTCCTCGGCTCTTGCCGGTTTCCCTGGCGACTGTCAAAAACTAAACGGCCATGTGGGGAACCCTGCAGGCAACAGGTTCCGGCCCCGGCACACGCATGGCCTGCAATTCCCGAAAACTGCGCAGTTTGTAATCCCGCAATTCTTCCAGTCCATATTCCCTGGCGAGGGCCCGGGCCGAGACGTGGGCTTGGCGGCTGCGCAATACAAACCACTGCTCCCGTTCCAGCCATTGCTCCATTTCTATGGTGCCGGCATGCGCAGCCAGGAGACGATCCCGCGGCGCGAGATTGAAATTCTCGTGATAGATGCCGCGATCGAGATCCAGCACGGTCCGGGTCACATGTAGATCCTCCGATTTTTCGTAGAGAATTTCTGCGCCGGTAATGTCGTAAATCAGGCAGTCGCGCCGGAACGTGGAGGTCACGATATAGTAGTGGTGATTCAGGGCATGGGCCTGCAACGCGCGTCCTGCGGAATAGGCACTGGGCCAGACAACGAGATCGGCACCTTCGGTTGCCAGTGTCTGCCAGACATCGGGGAAGTTCACGTCAAAGCAGATAGCCATGCCCAAGCGGCCAAAATCCGTTGTCACTACTCTGGGCACGGAGTCAATCACATCCACAGGGGGTACGACGTCAAATTCGGACCAGTACGGATACACCTTGTCATAGACGTACACGACATCCCCCTGGCGATCCAGCAGTACGGCGGAATTCAGCCGATAGCCGTCCTGCTGCCGATCGATGGGACAGACAATGTAGACACCGTGTTTGCATGCCAGTTCAGCCATGCTGGAGACGGTGGGACCGTCCAGCGTTTCCGGCTGATTGCGGTCCTGGCCATTGCAGGTTTCGGGCAGGACTATCAGATCGGCTCCCGTTTGTCCTTCCTGGTCCACCTGGGCCACGACCCGATTCCAGGGTTCCTGGTGGAAGCCCAGGCTCACTACACGCACCTTGCCTGCTTCCGTCATGTCTGCACTCCTCTGCTCCTTCCGGCCCGATGTACGGCCATTGCGGGGACAAGCTACCGCTCCCATGGCCAACGTTCCATATCCTGTTATCATATCCTTGATTTGCACAGCGGGCATCACAGCCGTCATGCCCCTTTCCCTGCTGTGTATTGCGGGGACAGGTCTGCTGCGGCATGGTCATGCTCCGACTACACACGTTGTCCGCGTCCAGTCCCATGCCCTGTTTGCTCGCCCATGCACACGAGTTGAGGAATCATGCCTGTCTGTCTGCAGCGATCTACCCTGGCCCATGAAGTGCTGGAACGCTTCCGCTCCCTGGTCTGCATACCAGCCCCTTCCAGCCGGGAACACCGCATAGCCGCCACCATCTGTGAACAGCTCCGGGCGATGGGGCTGACCCCCCGCCAGGATGCCTGCGGCAATGTCATGGTGGAGTTGCCGGGCCAGAATCCGGAACTGCCCCTGTGGTGCTATGCCGCCCATATGGACGAAATTGCGATGGTGGTGACCCGGATTTGCCCGTCAGGTGACCTGGAAGTGGCACGATCGGGAAGTCTGTATCCCTGGAAACTCGGTGAAGGGCCCGTGGAAATCCTGGGGGATGCGGAATCCGTAGTCGGTATTTTCAGCATGGGTTCCATGCATATCCCGCTGGCCCAGCGCCAACCCGTAGGCTGGGAAGGCGTCTGGATCACCACCGGCATGACAGAAGCCGAATTGGCCCAGGCCGGTGTACGGCCAGGCTCCCTGGCCGTGCCCCATGCTTCCCGACGTGGGCCCGTGTTCTTCGGCAGTCCCTCTGCACCCATGGTCGCCGCCTGGTCTTTTGACGATCGTTTGGGCTGTGCCTTGCTCCTGGAACTGCTAGCGCATATGCAGGCCACAGGGGAAAAACCACGTCATCCCAGCCTTTTTGCCTTTACCCACAGCGAGGAAGTAGGGGGTTGGGGAATCCAGAATCTCGCCCGACAGACGGCTCCGGAAGCCCTTATTGCCCTGGATTTGGCTCCCATGCCGCCCGGTACACCCCTGGTCATGGATGAGCGGCCTGCCATCTGGAGTGCTGATTCCCATGGCCATTATGACTACGGTCTGATACAGGAACTGCTGGCTGCCGGCCGTGAAGTGAATGTCAGCCTGCAGACCGCAGTGTATGAACGCGCGGCCAGTGACGCCTCCATCGCCTACTCGGCCGGCTGGGTCGAACGGGCCCTGTGCTTCGGTTGGGTCTGTGGCAACAGTCACGGTTACGAAACCCTGCGGCTTGGGACTTTGCCCAATCTCCTGCGTACCCTGCACCGTTTCGTCATCACGCGCTGAAGGCTTGCCGGCCGGTCCGCCCTGACAATACCGGCCAACAACTTGTGCCCACCGGGTCTTGGTCAAGGCCAGTGCGGCGTGCACGGCGTGACGTTCAGGCAGCCAGGACTTCACGCAGGCGCTGACCCACGATCTCCACCTCCCCTTCGTAGAGGGTATTCATGATCAGGCGCAATTCATTGCCCAGCGCAATGGTGGAGATATGGGGATCGCCATCCAGCAACGCCTGCGACACCTCGGCAGCCGTACGCCCCAGGGCCGTTTCGTCCAGTTCCAGCATCACCGTGTTCAGAATGGAATTGCCAGCCACATCCTGCCAGGAAGTCTTGACGTGCGGCAAGCCCGATACTGCCTGGCGAATGACTTGACCGCGGGCTTCCAGTTCCGCGAGACGCTCTTCGTGATCCAGGGCGAACCATTCGCGGAGCGCTGTCACCACCCCGACAATCTCACCCCGATCCAGCTTGAAAGGCCGGCCGATAGCCCGATTCTGGCGGGTTTCAAAACTGACGAAGTTGTGCAGGATGGCAGCTTCCATCAGATCCCGTTTTCCGCACAGGATGCCTGTACCGTTGAAGGAACCGAAGTACTTGGCCCCGAAACACACCAGATCCGCGCCCTGGCGGGTGAACCAGGTCATGCGCTCCAGTGGATACACCACACTGGCCGCATCCACCAGAATCGGCAGGCCATGGGCATGGGCGATATCGCGCAGGGTGGCAAAGGGCAAGCCGGTCGGGGCATTACCTATGCCCAGAAAGTGAATCGCCGCGGTGTTCTCGTTGATCGCGGCTTCTACCTCGGCCACCGTGGTAGTTTCGTCATGGCCCACCTCCACCAGCTTGGCGCCACACAGCTCAAGTGCCCGGTCATAGGAATACCGCTGGCACCGCTGAATGACGATTTCGTGACGCATGCCCGTGGTGTCAGGCAGCTGGGCGATGCGACTGCCGTCGGTACCGGTCATAATACCTGCCACCCCGAGGGTCATGGCCGCTGCGCAGCCGGACGTTACCAGGGCCATCTCTGCCTGCAGCAATTCTGCAATCGCCTTGCCGCTTTGCTCCAGCAGTTCCTCCATCACCACATAATGGCGGTTGGCGGCAGCCGCGGCCTCCATGACGGCAGGTGACAGGCGGGAGCCGCCCATGACCGTGCGCGATCCCGCCGCATTGACAATTGGACGCACACCAAGACCGGTGTAGACGGTCTGTTCACGCTGTTCAGCCAAGATAAACCTCCTTGTACTGGGAGCCCGCCACAGCCGGCGGACACCGTAGTGAGAATAGCACAATCAGCCGTCGAGTGACTCACCCTTGCGCCAGACGTGGCCGGAGCCATGCCACCCAGCCCAGCACCAAAGTGAACAGGCAGGCCTGCAGCAGGATGATCGAAGCGCCCGAAGCCGTATTCAGATAATAGCTGAGATAAATCCCGGCCCCGGACGACAGCGCCCCCATCAGCACCGAAAGCAACAGCATGCGGCTGAAATGCACGGTCAGCAAACGGGCGGTGATGGCCGGAATGACCAGGACCGCAGAGATGAGCGTGACACCCAGCACCTGCATGGAGGTGATGATGACACCCGCCAGCAGGAAAGCGAACATCGTGCTGAGCGCGCGGGTAGATATGCCCTGCACCTGGGCCACCTCGGCATCGAAAGTATAGAACAGCAAGGATTTGTAGAAGGCCAGCATCACACCGCTCACTACCAGCAGCATGAGGAACACAATCCAGAGATCGGTGGCATCCACCCCTAGAATATTGCCGAAGAGCATGGCTTCGATGGAGGGCGTATACGAACGGGCCCGGCTGATCAGGGCAACACCGAAAGCGAAACTGGCCGTGGTGATGATGCCAATCGCTGCATCGCCCTTGATCTCCGGGCGCCGGGAGAGCCCGTTGATCAGCAAGGCCGACAGCACGCCCCAGAGACCGGCACCGATATAAAAATTCCATTGCGCCATAAAGGTGACTACAGCACCACCAAACACAGCATGGGCCAGGCCATGACCGATATAACTCAGGCCACGCAAGACGACGTAGACCCCGACCGCACCACACATGGCCCCCACCATCAGGGCCACCAGCAAACCGGAACGGAAAAATTGGAACGCAAACGGTTCCAGCAATATGCTCAGATCGCGTCACTCCTGCCCGTTATGGCCATGGAACGGGGCATGGGCCACAACGGGATTCGGGTTGACGTCGGTCCAGGTATGGGCATGGGGTGTCTCATATACGAGTACCTGGCCATCCTGGCGGTGTACCACCAGATCGGCACCATATGTCCGGTCCAGAATTTCCTTGCAAAACACGGCATCCGGCGGTCCCTGAGCCACGATGGTGCGATTAATGCACACTACCCAGGGCAGATGGGCCGCAGCCGCGTTGACGTCATGGGTGCTCATGATGATGGTCTGGCCCGCCTGGTTCAGATCGGCCAGCAAATGCAGGATGGTCTCGGTATGGTAAACATCCACATCACTGGTGGGCTCATCCAGCACCAGAATGTCCGGACGGGACACCAGGGCCCGGGCAATGAAGACCCGCTGCTGCTGGCCGCCGGACAGTTCCCCGATATGCCTGTGCTGCAGATGCGTTATGTTCAGGCGTGCCAGGACAGCTTCGATCTGTTGGCGGTCACTGCGCGTGACCCACGGTCGCCACTCCCGGCCACGCTGCAGTCCCATCCACACCACTTGCCTGACGGTTACCGGAAAACTCCAGTCCACATTGTCAATCTGGGGTACGTAGCCGAATTGCAGCGACGGTTGCCGGTCCGATGCACCGCCCTCGATGTAAATGGCTCCACCGGAAGGTGCAATAACGCCCAGCAGGGTTTTCAGCAATGTGGTCTTGCCCGAACCGTTGGGGCCCAGGAATGCGACAAACTGTCCCTGATGTACATGGATGTTTATGGCCTCCAGCACGGTTTTGTTGCCGTACTGTACGGAGACGTCGCGCAATTCTATTTGGGGATCCAAGGTTTTGCCGCGGTCAGGATGTCCAACAGTTCCAGCGTACGGCCATTGGCCAGCACTGCCCCATTGTAGCAAGAAGACGACGGGAAAAGGCACTCCCTGTTACACATGCATTCAGGAGACAGCACAAGGGTACCCTTGCGCTTGCCATTCCCGGCACAACCGGGCGCGAACGTTTCCCTGCCGTCTTTGTGTGCCATTGTCCGTGCCAGGGAGTGATGGGCAGCCATGACGTCATCAAACCAGTTCGCCAGCATCTGCTGCATGCGTTGGCAGCGATGCGGATACCTTGGGGCCAGATCGTTCTCTTCACCCGGGTCTGTGGGCAGATGGAAGAGACAGGGTTCTCCGGGTGGGGACAGCTCGCGGTACACGGGTTCATTGCATACTGAGGTCAACTGATGTGCCTGGCGAAAGTTGTCGCGATAGGCACGGGTGCCGTCGGGGCTCTTGGTCATGGCTTCCGGAATCCGGGGCCCGTACAGCTTCCAGTCCCCGTCCCGCATGCTGGCGTTGCAATGCCGAAGCGGCTCATACCGATTTCCAGGCTGTTGCGCCAGCGTTCAGCTGCGGATTCCCGGGTCGGTGTTTCCGCGGGCAACGCAAGCCCGCACGCCGTATAGATCCAGACCTCAGTTGGCTGGCACGTTGGCCGGCGAAATTGCGTCCAATGCCGCCGCATCACCACCCAAGGCTGTGGTTATGCTCCGCACATTGCGGAGCATCATGCCTATATAGGTATGTTGGGGTGAATCCACGGCGCCGGGCAACACGTCGTCCGCCAGGCTGTCATTCAATACAGCCCCGGTTTCGCGCGCGAGGGTTTCCAGCACAGGCGTGGGGAATTCACTGGCACCGAATATGACCGTAATGTTTTCTGCCCGGATCTGTTCTACCAGGGCCGCTACTTCCCGTACCGAAGGTTCCGCCATGTGTGAAGGCTGGATCGCCCCGATCACGGCCAGGCCGTAACGTGGACCGAAGTAGGCCCACGAGTCATGATAGGTAAACAGTTTGCGCTGCTCAGCAGGAATGGTATTGACGGCCGTAGCGATCGCGGCGTCCAACTCATCCAGCCGGTTGAGGTAGGCGGTGGCATTGGCCTGGAATGTGGCTGCATGTTCCGGTACCGCAGCTGCCAATTCGTCACGGATGACTTCCACATATTGCCGGACAAGCTGAGGGTTCATCCAAAGATGGGGGTTGGGCGCTCCCGCACTGGCCGGAAACGAGAAATCGAATACCCATTCCGACTCGTCCAAAACCCGATCCCCCAATGCCACCACGTGTACGTCCGGGGCGGCATTGGCCTCCACGAGATCCATGATCAAAGCTTCCAGCTGCAGGCCGTTCAGAAATATCAAATCCGCCTCCGCCAGTATGCGGGCATCGGCAGGTGTGGGTTCAAAGGTATGTGAATTCACCCCCGGCGGTACCAGGCCTGTCAGCTCCACCACATCGCCACTGACGTTGTATATGATATTGGTCAGGGGGGCCACCGTCGTGACTATGCGGAATTCGGCAGGGGCCGGTACGGGCAGTGTGCTGCAGCCACCAAGCCAAAGGGCGCAGACAAGCAGCAAAACGGGAATCAAGCGAATTCGGTTGCGGTACATCCTTATTGACCTGTGCATACTGTGACATAATGCCCTTGTTCAGGAGCTCGATTTTGACTCCCGGCCCTGCTTGCGTCCACTAGAGTCGCGACAAAGGCCCATTTGTTCTGACACACGGCATCAACGCCGGAGTTGCCCCGACAAGGCAAGGAGTACATACGTGACAGATTATCAGGCAGGGTTTGCATTTTCCCACAAAATTCTGGATCGCTTCAAGTCCCTTCTTTACATCCCCGCACCATCCAGCAGGGAGCAGCAAATCGCGCATGCGGTCGCTGCCCAAATTCGGCAACTGGGGCTGGAACCACAGCAGGATGTCGGCGGCACGGTGACAGTCACCCTGGAAGGACAGGACCCCTCCCTGCCGGTCTGGTGCTATGCTGCCCACCTCGACGAGATTGGCATGGTGGTCACTCGCATTCGCGAATCCGGCGATCTGGAAGTCACCCGCACAGGAGGCCTGTATCCATGGAAACTGGGGGAGGCGCCTGTTGAGATCATGGGGGACACACGGTCCGTGTTGGGCATACTCAGTATGGGCTCTACGCATACACCGCAGGCCAGTGAGAAGAAAATCGATTGGCCGGATGTCTGGATCACCACAGGCTTGACAACAGATTCGCTGGCAGAGGCCGGTGTACGTGCAGGCACCCTGGTCGTGCCGCATGCTTCCATGCGCGGTCCCGTCCTGTTCGGGGCAGAAGACGATCCATTGGCTGCTGCCTGGACCTTTGACGATCGCTTGGGTTGTGCTCTGTTGCTGGAGCTGCTGGCCGACTTGCAGGCCAGTGGTGAAAAACCCCGGCACCCTACCGTGATTGCCTTTGTGCATAACGAGGAAATCGGCGGTTTCGGTGCGAAGAATCTGGCCCGTCGCCTGCAACCGGAAGCCTTCATCGCCATTGACGGTGCCCCTATGCCTCCCGGCACTCCCCTCAAGATGGACCATCGTCCCGCTACCTGGAGCAAGGATGCACTGGGACATTATGATTTCGCTCTCATGCAGGCACTGCGAACCGCGGGCCAGGAAGTGGGGGTTGAGGTACAGAGTGTGGTCTATGAACGCGCTGCCAGTGATGCCAGCATGGTATATACCTCGGGTCTTGCCGAACGGGCACTGGTGTTTGGCTGTGTACGGGAAAACAGTCACGGCTATGAAATCCTGCGTGTCAGCGTATTGGAAAACACGCTCAAGACCTTGCACCGGTTTGTGACTACTTGCTGAACTCACGTGCAGGTCGGCCAACTGCACCGGTGGGCCACGCTTACAGCTGATGTGACTTCTGTACCCGGTCTGCAAATGTACATGGGACATCTGCAGACCGGGCATTTGGTGCCTCCGGCAAGACAGCCGCATGCCGCCAACGCCATACCCAGGGTAAAAAGCCACGCCGTACCCGGTGTGTGGGTGAACCACGTAGCCAGATGACACAGGTCGGCACATGTCTCGCTTGTCGTGGTATGAAGAAAGCCATAGGCCTCGTGCAGGGAGCTTAGAACTTCGTTAGAACTCACGATTGTGGCACACCACAAGACCCGGTACGATCTACAATGGCCATTACCCTGCCGGTGAAGCCTGAATGCAGGGCAAGCAGCAGATGAGAACGAGATGAAATTCCAGAATTTCAGCCCCAACGCCCAGGAAGCCGCCCGCAGCGCCATCGAGCTGATAGCGCAGTATCGCCATAGCCAAGTGGATGCAGAGCACCTGCTGATGGCTCTGGTGACACAGCAAGAGACGTCTGCTCGGCGTGTGCTTGGTCATCTTGACGTCGACGTCAAGCAGATCCAGAACCAACTTGAGATTGAGCTGGAAAAAACCCGGGCCGCGGGGCAGATGCCTTTTGGGCAATCCCCGCAGATCCAGATTCAGTTGACGCCCAACCTGCAAAAAGTCATCAACAAGGCCAAGGATTTGGCCAACGCACAGCAAATCACGACCGCACATTTCCTGCAGGCCATCGTACAGGCAGGATCTTCGGATGCCGCCACCATTCTGGCCCGGGCAGGCGTCAGCGTGATCCGGGTGGACGAAGCCATGGCTGCAGTATCAGCCCAGGACAGCGAGACGAACACGCCCGCGGCAAACCGTTACAAGACCCTGAGCCAGTACAGCCGCGATCTCACCCAAATGGCCGTGGACGGGAAAGTGGATCCTGTCGTAGGCCGAGATGCCGAAATCCTGCGGGTGCTCCAGGTCCTGAGCCGCCGTACGAAGAACAACCCCGTCCTGATCGGGGAAGCAGGGGTAGGCAAGACTGCCATTGTGGAAGGGCTGGCACAACGCATCGTCAACCGGGATGTACCTGAGCCGCTCTTGAACAAGCGGGTGTTCGCCCTGGACATGGGCGCCATGGTCGCCGGTACGCGTTTCCGGGGTGAGTTCGAGGAGCGCCTCAAGAATTCCCTGGACGAGGTGATCGAAAGCCAGGGCGAGGTCATCCTGTTTCTGGATGAGCTGCACACCCTCGTTGGCGCGGGCAATGCCCCCGGTGGCCTGGACGCCAGCAACATGCTGAAACCGCCGCTGGCCCGCGGCGAACTCCAATTCATTGGCGCCACGACCCTGAACGAGTACCGCCAATCCATCGAGAAGGACAGTGCGCTGGAACGCCGCTTCGCCTCCATCTTCGTGGAAGAACCCAATTACGAGGAATCGGTCGCCATCCTGCAGGGCCTGCGTGACCGCTATGCCGACCATCACAGCGTGCATTACACGGACGAAGCGCTGGAGTCAGCCGTCAAGCTAAGTCAGCGTTACATACAGGACCGGCACTTGCCGGACAAGGCGATTGATCTTATCGACGAAGCGGCGGCCAAACTGCGGGTGGCGCTTCATCTGCTGCCGCCGGACCTGAAGCAGAAGAAAGGGGCCATTGACCGCTTGCTGCGTCTGGAAGAAGAGGCCTGGAGTCAGCGGAACTACGAGGCAGCCGCCGAATACAAGACCGAACGCTCCCGGCTGGAGTCAGAATACGAGGCTGAACACGACACTTGGCAACAGGACGCGGAATTGAATGAGACGGTCGAGGCCAAGGACATCGCGGACATTGTACAGGCTTGGACCGGCATTCCCGTACGCTCCCTGCTGGAAACGGAAACAGAAAAGCTGCTGCACCTGGAAGATGCCATCAAGGAACGGATTGTCGGCCAGGACGATGCGGTCAAGGCTGTCAGTGACGCTTTGCGCCGCGCACGCAGTGGCCTGAAGGATCCCCGGCGACCTATTGGCATATTCCTGTTCCTGGGTCCCACCGGGGTAGGCAAGTCGGAATTGGCCCGGGAAGTCGCGACCCAGATGTTCGATGACGAGGAAGCCCTGATCCGCATCGACATGAGCGAATACCACGAGGCGCACACGGTGAGCCGTCTCTTCGGGGCGCCTCCCGGCTATGTAGGCTATGACCAGGGTGGGCAGCTGACGGAACAGGTACGCCGACGCCCCTATCGGGCCATTCTCTTCGACGAAATCGAAAAGGCCCACCCCGACGTCTGGAACAGCCTCTTGCAGATCATGGATGACGGGCATCTGACCGATGGTCAGGGTCACAAGGTGGATTTTCGCAACACCATCATCGTCATGACCAGCAACATCGGGGCGGACGTGGTGAGCAGGGGGAAAGTGGGCTTCGCCACTCCGGTCCTGAACGAAGCGTCGGTGGAAGGGGAATACAGCCATCAGCTGAAACGTCTGTTCCAGCCGGAATTCCTGAATCGCATTGACGAGATCATCGTGTTCCGGAATCTGTCGGCCGACGACATCCAGCAGATAATCCAGATCCTGATGGGTGACTTGCTCAAGCGCATGGCCGACATGGGCTTGACGGCGGAACTCACGGAGCGGGCGGCCAAGTACCTGGCGGATATCGGCTTTGATCCCGTATATGGTGCCCGGCCACTGCGCCGGGTCCTGCAAAAGGCTGTGGAGAACGAGTTGAGCAAGGGCCTGTTGACCGGCACCTACAACATGGGCGACCATATTCGGATTGACTACGATGCAGACGCGGCGGGAGAATTCCACCTGTCATTTTCCGTACTGCAGGCACAAGCCGACATGGTGCCGATCATGGTGGCTCAGACACAAGAGCATGCATGACGACGGAGCGGGCAGGCTGGATGATCCTGGACCTGCGGCTCCTGTTTACCCATAATCGCCACGTCTGTAGCCACGCCAATGCCGTAACGAGTAACGCTCCATCAAGACCGGGAACCCGCACTGGTCCTGCACACCGGGCAGCCCTGTGGTTCTGTATATTCAGATGGACAGCTGTGATCTCTTGTCGGCGTGCGTGATACCCTGCGCTCCGGCCGCAGGTACAGGCTAGGGCTGTGGACTGTCCGGCAAGACCAATCCTGCCCGTTTGTCGGAGCCGGTTTGCTAGAATGGGGCCTGCTTTCACCATGTCCAAACCCGGGAAACGCCTGTGCAGGGATTATTGGCTACCACCAGCGTGATCGCACTTATCGTGATTGCTCTCAACCTGTTGCTGACCTTTGGCCTGTTGCTGGCCGCCATATTTTTGTGCCAGCGCCTGATCCGCAGCCTGTCGGCCTGGACTGAACAGGCTTTGGCGCAGGGCAGCACGTACGTGCACCAGGCCACCGACACTGTGGATCGAGCCGGACGGACGATCGTGAAACCCATGATCCAGGCGGAAAGTACCCTGGAACAGGCCAAAAGCACTCTGACAATGCTGGACCCGCGACAAAATGACTGAAACCGACTCCTCTGTCTCGCCTGTCAAAAAAACCCTGCCCCGTTCCTGGCCGCGTGTACTGCTGGGCCTGAGCGCAGGCGCCCTGGTGGGCGCGTGCCTGGCGTGGTTCGCATCCGAGATGCGTGCTGCGGAGGAACAGGAAACAGAAGAGGCGCCGCCGTCCCCAGGGGATCTGGTGAGTCTGGGCATTGAAGTGCTGGCGCTTGTCCGCACGCTTTTCCGGCTCCTGAAACGTATGTAGGGGCCACCGGATCTGTGCCATGCATATCCCCATGGCCTCATCTGTGTCCCGCCTGCCACTTTTTTCCAGCAAAGGACAGTATTTCTCATGGCTCTTGAACCTATCCTGATCGCCGGTGCCTGGCGTGAATCCCCAAACCCGGCAGGCGAACTGCGGATTGAAGATCCATCTACACGGGAGCCCCTGCCCCAGGTGTATCCCGTGACCGGACAGGCGGAGACCGAAGAAGCCATTGCGGCCGGCAAGCAGGCGGCCTTGGCCATGCGGGACGTTACCCCTGCACGCCGGGCAGACTTTCTGGAAGCTTTTGCGGACACGATGGAAGCGGAAGCCGACAGCCTGGTCGACATGGCTCATCGTGAAAGTGGCCTGCCCCGGGAACCGCGCCTGGCGTCCATCGAGTTGCCCCGTACCACCGACCAGCTGCGTCAGGCAGCCGGGGCTGCGCGCGACGGTTCATGGCGCATGGCCACCATCGACACGCAGACCAATATCCGTTCCATTCTGGGCCCCCTGGAAGCACCGGTCGCAGTCTTCGGTCCCAACAATTTCCCCTTTGCCTTCAACTCGGCGGCCGGCGGCGATTTTGCCGCGGCCATCGCCGCCGGCAATCCCGTGATCGCCAAGGCCAACACCAGCCACCCGGGTACCACCCGCCTGCTGGCTGACGCCGCATTCCGGACAGTCACCCGCCTGAATTTGCCACCAGCCATGATTCAGCTGGTCTACCGTACACCGCGTGACGTGGGCGCCCTGCTGGTGTCCCACCCGGACATGGGCGCTACCGGCTTTACCGGCAGCAAGTATGCGGGACTGCAGCTGAAAGCCGCCGCCGACAAGGCAGGCAAACCCATTTATCTGGAAATGTCCAGCGTCAATCCGGTATTCCTCCTGTCCGGTGCCCTGGAGGAACGGAGCGAGGCCATCGCCACCGAATTCTTCACCTCCTGTGCCATGGGGGCCGGACAGTTTTGCACGAATCCCGGCTTGGTCATTCTCCCGGACAATGATGCCGGGAACCGCTTTACGACCCAGACCCAGGCCCTGTTTGCAGCCGGCGCACCCCAGGTCCTGCTGGGAGCAGCCGGTCCCGACGACATTGCGCAAGCGGTTCAGGTGCTGCAGGACCATGGCGCCACCGTGATCACGGGCGGCACCAAGGCCGACATCCAGGGCTATGCGTACCAGAATACGCTGCTGACGGTCAGTGGGGATCAGTTCCTGCAAGAGGCCGCAGCCCTGCAAACGGAAGCTTTCGGTACGGTCAGTCTGCTGGTCAAGGCCCGGGATGCAAGCCAGATGGCGGCGATCGCGCAGCAGATGGAGGGGAATCTGACAGGCTGCATTTACAGTCATACAGACCGGCAGGACGAAGGCGACTACCAAATGGTGGCTGCAGCCCTGCGTTCCCGGGTCGGACGTCTGCTGAACGACAAGATGCCTACCGGGGTGGCTGTCGTGCCTTCCATGAATCACGGCGGGCCCTTCCCGGCCACCGGCCATCCCGGCTTCACAGCTGTAGGCATTCCTGCCTCCCTTACCCGCTTCACAGCCCTGCACTGCTACGACGAAGTGCGTCCTCATCGCTTGCCCTTGGAACTGCAGGACCCGAATCCCACAGGCCAGATGTGGCGCCGCATTGACGGCACCTGGACACAGGACGATGTGACCCGCTAGACCCCAAACAGCCACCGGGCCGATCCGAATTCCCACGACGCGGACTGCCCGCAATCTGCAAGGGTTGCAAACTGCGGACTCAAGACCCTCGCCTGCTGTCCTGGATGTGTAGCGGACAAGTCCTTTTGGCTACGGTGTGGCGATGGATACATTTCCCGGTATCGACCAGTACAAGCCCCTGACTGCTTGTGCCGTTGTGGTTGCGCCTGATGGCTTGCCGCGTCTGCAAATCGGCCAGGCCATCAGGTGAACCGGGGTCATCCCGGCAGCGGATTTCCGCTTTCATTCCCAGGGCCGTGCCATCCCGTTTGCCAAATGGTGGCCAACAGGATAGAGTCCTGTATCCGGGTCCAACTCATAATTGCTCCCTGTTCCTGCTTGGCAGGCAAGCCGGTTGCGACTGGATGTTTCGCTTTCCAGCAATCTGTTGCGTCCGTGAAGGAGGTCTCATGTACAGATGGTTGTTTTGTCCCCTGATCCTGTTATGTGGATTGGTCTTGGCAGCATGTGGCGGTGCCACGGAGGCTCCAGCCGCCGAGGAACCGGCCGCGCTGGAAGAACCGGCGGCGGACTTGCCGCCCTCCCGCTACCAGCAAGCCCCCATGTTGAACGAAGCGGTGATAGATGGCTCACTGCCCCCGGTAGACGAGCGTTTGCCCCAGGATCCCATGGTTATCGAACCGGTCGCGGCCATCGGACAATACGGCGGTACCTGGCGGCGCCTGGACAACAATGACAGCTTGGGCCTGACCCGCCAGGTCATCTTCGTGGAACCGTTTCTCAAGTGGCACCGGGACGCCAATGGCATGCGCCCCAATCTGGCGGAATCCTGGACCTACAGTGATGACGGTATGGGACTGACGGTCAATTTCCGCCAGGGCATCCGCTGGTCGGACGGCGAGCCCATGGACGTGGACGACTACCTTTTCTGGTGGAACGATCTGGTTCTGAACGAGGATGTACCGGTCGCCGCACCCAATGGCACCATTTTCCAGGGCGAAATCATGCAGGTAGCGAAGGTGGACGATTTCACCCTGCAGTTTACCTTTCCCGTCCCGGCCCCCCTGTTCATGGAACAGCACTCGCGCGGACATTATCATTCCGCGGCTTTCGTGGTACCGTCGCACTTCCTCAAGAATCTGCATCCCGCCCATTCGGACGCCACTGACAACGACGAGCTGCTGAACTACTACGATATCGGGTCCCGCCTGCAGAAGACCGACATGCCCATGCTCAGCCCCTGGGTCCCGGCAGAATTCACGTCGGGCCAGACGGCCGTCTTCGAGCGCAATCCCTAACTACTGGAAAGTCGACCCGGCCGGCAACCAGTTGCCGTACATTGATCGCATGGTGGTGGACATTGTCAGTGGCACCTCCTTTACCGAGGCAGTCGCCCTCAAAACCATCGCCGGTGAAGTGGATCTGCAGGTGCGCGACATTGCTCCTAAGGATGTACCCCTGTTGCTGGAAAATGCCGAGGCAGGCGACTACAAGGTGTATTTCTGGAATCGGGGTGACTATTCCTGGCCCTGGCTTATTCTCAAGTACGACTATGACGATGAAGCCATCGTGGATCTCTTCTACGACGCGTCGTTCCGGCGGGCCCTTTCCCATGCCATCGATTCGGGAACGCATCAACGAGATTGTATCCCTGGGTCTGGGCCAGGCACGGTCCTTCGCCCTGAGCCCGGAAAGTCCGGAATTCCAGACCGAGCGGGGCCAGCAGGTGTATGAAGCCTGGTCTACATCCTATGCCGCCCATGATCCCGATCTGGCCCAGTCCCTGCTGGACGAGGCCGGGGTTGTGGATCAGGATGGCGATGGCATGCGTGACCTGCCCAGCGGGGATCCCCTGGAACTGATCGTACACGTCAACGTCGGGGACCGGAATTCCGTCGACGCCATGGATCTCATCAAGGAAGACTGGGAAGCCGTAGGCGTCAGTACGGTGCTCAATGCCGTGGAGTGGAGCGTCATCACGGAAGCGGGCGAAAGTCGCGACGTCATGATCCATGCCTGGGGCAGTGCCGCCGCCTGGGGCCTCGTGTCCGCGGCCACGGTATGGACCCCGGTAGAGAGCGTATCCTACGCCTTGGGCGGCATTCACATCGGCCGCTATTACCAGACGGGCGGTGCGTCCGGAGTGGCTCCCCGTTCCGGTTCGGTGCTGGAGAAATTGCAGAATGTCTACACGGAACTGATCACGATCGTGGATCCGGTGGAACGGGAGTCGCGTCTCCTGGACGCCTATCAGATCCACATCGACGACGGACCGGTTTCCATCGGCATCGTGGGCGAGCACATCTCACCCCTGGTGGTCAAGAACAATTTCCACAACGTGCCCGAAACCGGGGGTATCGTCGCGAGCTGGGATCTGGGCTTTCCGGGTTCCACCGATCCCGAGCAGTACTACATGACGGCTGAATAAAGCCTGTCCCTTGCGCATGGACCCGCCGGGCTGTGGGCTGACGCTCATGGCCCGGCCCTGTCGTGTGAGCACTGCGTGTGGGCATCTACATTCTGCGCCGCCTACTTACCCTGATCCCCACCCTGTTCCTGATCACGGTGTTGGGCTTCATTATCATGGAGCTGCCGCCCGGGGATTACGTTGACCGCTACATCCTGCAGCAACAGGCCCAGGGCAACACCGGCATCGCCGATCAGGAAACCATGCTGCGCGTCCGTTTCGGCCTGGATAAACCGGCACCGGTGCGCTTCGTCTCCTGGCTGGCCGATTTCGCCCATGGTGACTTCGGGGACTCCCTGAACCAGAACCGCCCCGTGCGCACCATCATCGGCGAGCGGCTGTTGCTAACCTTCGTCGTTTCTTTCTGTGCCTTTCTGCTGTCCTGGGGTATCGGCATTCCCCTGGGCATCTATTCCGCCACACACCAGTACTCCAAAGGGGACAACATTCTGACCGTCACCACGTTTCTGGGTCTGGGCCTGCCCGACTTCCTGATAGCCCTGATCTTTCTGGTGCTGGCCTGGCGCGTTTCGGGTGATGTCCTTACCGGCCTTTTCTCCTCCGAGTTCACGACCGCGGCGTGGAGCTGGGCCAAGTTTCAGGATCTGCTGCGGCATCTCTGGATCCCGGTACTGGCAGTCATCATTACCGGCACCGCCTGGGTGATGCGGGTCATGCGCGGCAATCTGCTGGACGTACTGAACAGCAACTACATTCAGGCCGCCCGCGCGCGGGGCGTGCCGGAACGCGTCGTGATCTGGAAACACGGCGTGCGCAACGCCCTGCATCCCCTTGTGTCCGCCCTGGGCCAAACCCTGGTCTGGCTGGTCAATGGCTTCACCATCACCAGCATTGTCCTGGACCTGCCCACAATCCAGACCGTCTACCTCAACGCTACCCTGTCCCAGGACATTTTTCTGGGAGGCACGATCCTGATCCTGATCGGACTGCTGGTGGTCACAGGCACGTTTCTGGCGGATATTCTGCTGGCTTGGCTGGATCCGCGCATCCGGTTCTCCTGATCCCGTGTATCTGCCGGTGTGACCGCTTCCCCTGCTGCCTCTGCCTACGCCATCCTGAGCGTACGCCAGCTCATGTGGCGGCGCTTCCGGCGCAATCGTCTGGCGGTCGGGGGTGCGTGGATTCTGATCGTCCTGTACCTGTTTGCGGCCTTTGCCGGATTCGTGGCGCCCTACGGTGTCCGCACAACGCATGATCAGTTCGCCCTGGCCCCGCCGCACGGTATTCATTTCCGGGACGCAGAAGGCAACATTTCGTGGCGTCCCTTCGTCTACGGCCTGGAAGCGTCGGTGGACAAGGCCACCTTCCGCAAGGTGTTCACGACCATACCGGAGGAAACCTATCCGGTGCAGTTTTTCAGCCGGGGCGTGGAGTACCAACTGTGGGGCACCATTAAGACCAACCGGCATCTCTTTACTGTGGATGAACCCGGCGTCATCTTTCTGCTGGGCACGGACCGCCAGGGACGGGATCTGCTTTCGCGGGTACTCTACGGCTCCCAGGTCTCCCTGACAGTAGGATTGCTTGGCGTTTTACTAGCCCTGCTCTTGGGTACGGTCATTGGCATCGTAGCTGGCTATTTCGGCGGCCTGCTCGACAGTATCATCCAGCGTCTGATTGAAGTACTGCTATCCTTTCCCCAGATCCCGCTCTGGCTGGCTCTCGCTACCCTGGTCCCACCTACGTGGTCCTCAGTGCGGGTATATTTTGGCTTGTCCCTGGTCCTGAGCATCGTGAACTGGGGCGGTCTGGCCCGCCAGGTACGTGGCATGGTCTATGCCCTGCGGGAGGAGGATTTCATCCGCGCTGCTCGCTACACCAACTGTGGTCTAGGGCGCATCGTACTGCGCCATCTGCTGCCCAATACCCTGAGTCACGTCCTAGTCGTGGCTACCCTGGCCATTCCCCAGATGATTTTGGGCGAGACCGCCCTGAGTTTCCTAGGGTTGGGCATTCGTCCGCCCATGACTAGTTGGGGCTTGTTATTAAGCGAAGCGCAGCACGTGCGGGTGGTGCTCCAGCAGACATGGCTCCTCATTCCATCTGTGTTCGTGATTCTTGCCATCATCTGTTTCAATTTCATGGGGGACGGGCTGCGCGATGCCGCCGATCCCTTCAGTCAATAGCCGATGTCTATTCGCCCTGCTCAACCACTGTTGTCCGTTGAGGATCTGCACGTGCACTTCCATACTGAGGAAGGCACCGTGCATGCCGTAAACGGCGTGAGCTTTACGGTACACCAGGGTCAGACCCTGGGCGTGTTGGGCGAGAGCGGCTGCGGCAAGTCGGTCACCGGCTTTTCCCTGCTTCAGCTGGTCCGGTATCCAGGCCGTATCGAGCGTGGACGCATTGTGTACCATGGGCTGGACTTTGACCTGGATCTGGTCAGGGAACCTCCCGACAGTACGCACTTGCGCCAGGTGCGCGGGGGCGAGATAGCCATGATATTTCAGGAACCCATGACCTCCCTGGATCCTGTCTATACGGCGGGCAATCAGGTACTGGAAGCAATCCGCTATCACCTGGATCTGCCTCGCGCTGCCGCCTGGGACCGGGCTGTATCGATTCTGGACAAAGTCGGATTGCCGGAACCCCGGCGCATAATGGACACCTACCCACACCAGTTAAGCGGCGGCATGCGCCAGCGGGTGATGATAGCCATCGCCTTGGCCTGTCATCCCCAACTGCTGATTGCAGACGAACCCACCACCGCCCTGGATGTCACCACGGAGGCACAGATACTCGATCTGCTGCGGGAACTGCAGGCCGAGATGCAAATGGCCATCCTGTTCATTACCCATGACCTCGGCGTCATCGCGGAAATGGCCCAGGACGTGATTGTGATGTGTCTGGGCCAGATCGTGGAACGAACCAATATTCAGTCTCTCTTCGCGGCACCGTTGCACCCCTACACCCGTGCCCTGCTGGAATCCATCCCACGCCTGGGCTCCCGCGACCGCCGCCGCCTACAGGCCATTGAGGGCATTGTCCCTTCTCCAGCTGATATCCCGCCCGGGTGCACGTTTCATACCCGCTGTCCGGATTTCATACCTGGCCTGTGTGACGTCCATGCCCCTACCCCACAGACTCTGGCCGACGGCCGGCAGGTGCAGTGCTTCCTGTACGATGACCATCCACCCACATCGCCATGAGTGCATCCACCACTACCCCCCTGCTTACCGTACAGGATCTCAAGATGCACTATCCGTTAGGTGCCGGTATGATGCAGCGCCGCAAGGGGGTAGTGAAAGCCGTGGATGGCATTTCCTTTACCATTCCCAAGGGACACACACTGGGCCTGGTAGGTGAGTCCGGCTGTGGTAAGACAACGACAGGCCACTGCATCATGCGTGGGCATACCCCCACCGCTGGCCAGATCCTCTTTCATGATCCCGCGCGGGGCACCCTGGATATCTGCCGGGCGGACAGACAAACCCTGGCGTACATCCGCCAAAAGGTGCAAATGGTCTTTCAGGATCCCTATTCGTCCCTGAATCCACGCATGACGGTGAGGGAGATCGTGGGTGAACCCTTACGCGTGAACCAGGGGCTGTCAGGACGGTCATTGCAGGATCGGGTAGAGGAACTGTTGACCGTTGTGGGCCTGCATGCCAGTGCCATGAATCGCTTTCCACACGCCTTCAGCGGTGGCCAGCGGCAGCGCTTGGTCATTGCCCGAGCTCTGTCCCTGCATCCAGCCCTGATCGTCGCGGACGAACCGGTTTCAGCCCTTGACGTTTCTATCCAGGCCCAGACCCTGAACCTGTTGCAGGACCTCCAGGATCGCTTTGATCTTTCCTATCTGTTCATTGCCCACGACCTGAGCGTAGTAGAGCACATCAGTGACGAAGTCGCGGTCATGTATGTAGGCCGCATTGTGGAAACAGGCCCGACATACCAGGTGTTTGATACGCCACAGCATCCCTATACTTCGGCTCTGCTGTCTGCCGTACCCCGTCCCAATCCGGTCCGTAAACGTCAGCGGATTATCCTGCAGGGTGAAGTACCCAATCCGGCCAATCCCCCATCCGGCTGTGCTTTTCATCCACGCTGTCCCTACACTGAGGAGCGCTGTCGCCACGAAGTTCCCATTTTGCAACCTGCGGGCGATGGTCACATGGTTGCCTGCCACTTTGCCGACTCCCTGTCTCTTTCCGGGATTGGCTAAATTCTGTCACAAGGATACTGTCATGCATCTCACTGCCCACGAAATCCAGACCTTCCAGGCTCACGGTGTCCTCCTGAAAACAGGTCTGGTTACTACCGACGTCACGCGGCAGATTCGCCAGGAGTTCCAGGATGTCCACACACGCATGCGGCAGGCCCCGCCAGCGGGAGTGCACATTGCATGGGAAGATGAGGACACCCAGGAACTGGTACGCCAGCTGATGCACAGCGAGTTAATCAGTCCTACCCTCAACACGCTGCTGCGGAGTGATATCGTACTCGACATTGTGGAAGATCTGATCGGTCCCGACATCTCGCTCTACCACAGCAAGCTGTTGCCCAAGTCCCGGGGTGCAGGGGCAGAAGTTCCCTGGCATCAGGATTATGCGTACTGGAGGCAGGACACAAACCAGCCCCTGATGGTTAATTGCATGCTGGCTATCGATCCGGCTGACCGGCATAATGGCTGCTTGGAGTTCATACCGGGCAGTCACAAGTGGGGCCTACAGGAACATGAACGGCATCAGGAAGCTTTCGGTGTCTTTCTGCCTGGACGCTACTATCCCCGGCCCGAAGGACAGGCCTTTCCCATGCAACCAGGTGACGCACTATTCTTTACTTCGCTGGTGATTCACGGTTCCGCCCCCAATCAGTCCGAGACGGATCGTTGGGCCAACACCATCGCCTATAACGTAACCGGAAACGGCAAGGACCAGTGCCGCGAAGTCCTGCGGGGCGAGCCTCTAACCTGACAGCCCTGAGGGAACTGTGCTCCATAAACGCAAGCTGCCAAGGTCGGAGACAATCCAGCCATGATACGTGTGGTTTCCACACTGACATGCACCAAGCGCCACAGATAGAACACCAGCAGCTTCACACTACATGGAACCAGACTTCCTTAAGCCCCGACACAGGCCAGAAACCCCTTGCTGCGAATGGCTCTCCTACCCCGAACAACAGCTCTGCATCCACACAACACCCCACATCCTAACCACACGACTTATTCTATCGCTACAATCTCCACATGCCATGTCCCCTCAGCGTCTACCTCCAGCAGATATTCTCCCGGTGGCGTTGCCATGAAACTGTTCCCCCCTATACGGAGAAACAGTTTCTCCGTACATGTCTGAGCACACCCATAGTCACTGAATAAGGTCTCGCTGTCATCTGTCACTAACCCCTGCAGCACTATCGTCGTATAACGATCACCCGTATATGTTGCCTCCACCACATAGTTCCCTTCCTGAAACACAATCATGTGTTCCACACTGTCTCCTTCTCCTTCAAACCCTATATGGCACCCCTTACCACATACCCCTTCATCTGTCTCCAGCAACACCTCTTCTCCTTCATCCTCTGTCTTCAGCAACACCTCTTCTCCTTCATCCTCTGTCTCCACCACAATCCTCTCTATCTCACGCACCAGTGCATCTACCTCACTCTTCGCCACGACACCCCCTTCTGCCACAGGCAGCTCCAGTACCTCCGTCCGTACCTCACCTCCAACTATAAACACCAGCACAACCCATATCGCCGACACCAGCATCGTCCACATCCAAAAACACCTCCGTATTGATCCCGATTACTAAGGTTGTAGTATAGGTATTTGCAGCACAAATGACGATATAGCACCGCGTCCAGGGCCTGTTGACAAACTATGTCCGCTACGACAGATAAGGCACAAATCCATGCTGGGTATGGCGCTTGTGGGCCACACAACCCAGTAAAACAAGCCCGCGCACGTCTCTGCCCGTTGGCCATAGCGTGTCCCTGGCTTGCTGTCCGCCAACGCCTTTGCCACGCGCGGACAGGCTTGGTAGGACTTGCTATGGCCATCTATGGCTTGCTTGCGGTGGAACCGGAACGGTATCGCTATTATACGCAACGCAGCCAACAGATTATGCCTAGCTTGCCTAGCCAAAACCTTGTCGGCCAGGAGCTCTCTGGTTTTCGCCGCAGGGACGCTGTTGAGGAGAGTGGGTAAGCGCGCAGCAACCACGGCGGTGTTCCCTGGTTACAGCTTGCACTGCACGAGTCTGCCGCCCGATCCGTGACAGTCAGCACCTAGGTGGTGAGCCCACCGCGACGGCGGCCCAGGCAGACTTCACCCTGTGGGTGCCAGCAATGCATCAATGCGTTCCAGCTCTGCGGCATCAAAGGACAGGTTTTGCAAGGCCTGTACATTTTGATGCAATTGCTCCTTCCGACTGGCACCTGTCAGTACAGAGCACACGACCGCATGCCGTAATACCCAAGCCAAGGCCATCTGGGCCAAGGACTGGCCACGTTCCTGGCCAGGACATTTAGCTGCTGCAGAATTTCCACAACCTCGGGTGTGATCCGGCTGGCCCCCAGGGTGCCGTGCGGATGTGCAGCCCGGGATGCAGCCGGAATACCGTGCAGATACTTGTCTGTCAGCATACCCTGGCTCAGAGGCGAAAAAGCGATGCAGCCAATCCCTTGCCAGGATAGTACATCCAGTACCCCATTCCTCTCTATGTCACGCCGTAGCATATTGTAGGCAGGCTGATGAATCAGGCAGGGTGTTCCCAGCTCTTGCAAAATAGCTGCCGCAGCCCGGGTTTGCTCTGCATTGTAGTTGGAAATGCCGACATAGAGTGCTCGTCCGCTCCGGACTGCGGTGTCCAGGGCCCCCATGGTCTCAGCCAGAGGTGTTTCCGGGTCCATGCGGTGGCTGTAGAAGATGTCGACATAGTCCAGCTGCAGGCGGGATAGACTCTGATCCAGACTCGCCAGCATGTATTTCCGGGACCCGAAATTGCCGTAGGGTCCCGGTCACATGTCATAGCCCGCCTTGGTTGAAATGATCAATTCATCCCTGTAAGCTGGCAGATCCTGTGCCCAAATGCGTCCGAAGGTCTCCTCGGCCGAACCGGGGGGTGGTCCATAGTTGTTGGCCAAGTCGAAATGGGTGATGCCCAGATCGAAGGCCGTATGTACAGTCTCGCGTGCATTCGCGAAGTCATACACGGCACCGAAATTGTTCCAAAGTCCCAGTGAGATCGCCGGCAAAAGGAGACCGCTGCGCCCACAACGCCGATAGATCATGTCTGCATAGCGGGTCGCGACAGGTGTATAGCTTGGCATAAAAAATGGTGTCTCGGATGGTGGCGGCAGGCCCGCATCAGAGCTGGCTAGAACTTCTTTTGCCTGACCAGTTCCTGGTGTTCAGGCAGATACGGTACATCCTTGCGATCCCAGGAAGCGCGGCCCTCCACGGCATGAATGCCCATGAATTGCCGCTTGTGAGGGGTGTCAGCCCACTCTACGATGTTGGCCGGTGGGGGATTATGTCCCCATTTCTTGACCCAGAAAGGCATGTAGCCGTAGATAACGATCCGGCGGTCGCGGGTGCTGGTATTGGCCAGTCCTGTATGCCAGCACAGCACGTTCC
This sequence comes from Caldilineaceae bacterium, assembly GCA_965200385.1. Taxonomy (GTDB): domain Bacteria; phylum Chloroflexota; class Anaerolineae; order Caldilineales; family Caldilineaceae; genus Bin34. Next base: position 289,674 of record OZ241342.1, on the reverse strand, counting down.
ACACAACGACGCTGCCGGCAGGAGCCACAATCCGGGTAAGTCCCGGCATAGCTTCCAGTTTCTCATGCCGATACAGGTCACGCGGCGGTCCCTCTTCCAGTCGCTGTGTACCCGGTACCAGCGCAAAACACCCCATGTCTGCGGTCTGATCGTCCAGAAAGTAGAAAGCCTTGGCCTTCAAAGTGTATTGCGGATGGGTCCAGGCCGGCCAGTCCCGGTGCCATGCGGTATGGGCCTGCGTACCTGCATGGTGACAGTGACAAACCATTTCCATCACCTGTACGTCAAGCCCCACAATGGCTTTGAGGAGCGGCACAATGCGCGGATTCATGGCCAGATCCAGCCAGAGATCATGGTACTCATGAATATTGTTCATCGTGTGCGCATCAGGACCGTGACCGTAGCCCCCCTTGATATCGCCACTTGCCAGCATGTCTCGCCACGCCGGTTCGGTCCGGGCCTGGATTTCCTCATACGCAGCGACAGCATTGGACAAGCCCACATTCTCCATGGCGTTTTCCAGGATGACGTAGCCATGTTCCAGGTAATGGTCCAGTTCCGTCTGGCAAAACGTATCTGCCATGATCGTGCTCCTCTCCGTGTTGCGACACGTCTGCATGTCTCGACGTCCCGGATGGCCCGCTTCCCTATGGGGAATCCGGCTTGTGCCAGAACGACATTTGGATGCATTATACCCCTGTGCCCAGAGACTTGGTGAAGCCTCCCACACCACCTGCTCTGTGTCCATTGCTTGTGTCATATCCCTCAGAACAGGACAGTCCCATGAAAATTGTCGACGTACAAGTCATTCCGTTTGCCGTGCCGGAACCTTCCTTTCAGAACGCACGGCTGCAGCCGGACAGCATCGTGACCCAGACCCTGCTGCGCATTCTGACGGACGAAGACGCCACCGGGTACTACCTGGGCGGGCAGGGACATGGTGATCGTCACGGTCTGACGGCCGACGACAGGGACCTGGTCACAGGCCGCATTCGCAACCTGCTCCTGGGTGTAGATCCCTTCGACCGCGAAAAGATCTGGCACTGGTTATGGGTGGCGAACATGCCCGAAAACGTGCTGGGGGCTGTGGACTGTGCCCTGTGGGATCTGCAGGCCCGTCTGTTCGATCTGCCCCTGCACAAGCTTTTGGGCGGATGCCGGGAGCGAGTGAAAGCCTACGGCAGCACCTACCCCAACCTGGGCCCGCCGGACGTCTACGCGGCCCATGCGGTGGAATGCCAGACCCAGGGCTACACCCATTACAAAATCCATCCCTACTATTTCTGGGATCCGGCTACCGGGCAGCCCGATCCGGGACGGCCTTCCCACATTGAATGGGACATTGCCGCGTGCCGCCAGGTACGCGAGGCCGTAGGTCCAGACATGGTGCTCAGCTTCGATCCCTGGGGTACCTACCGCACCTATGAAGAAGCCGTCAAGGTAGGGCGTGTACTGGAGGAACTGGATTTCTACTGGTATGAACACCCCATGAACGAATTCCGGGTTGGGACCTACGAAAAGCTGACGCGGGAACTGTCGATCCCCATTCTGTCCCCGGAAATCGCTCACGGCTCCATCTACACGCGTGCCGACTGGATCCGGCGCGGCGCATCCGACATGAGCCGTATCGACGTGCTGCGGGGCGGCATTACCGGCGTACACAAGATGATTGCCGTCTGTGAAGCCTTTGGCGTCCGGTGTGAAGTGCACATGAGCGGGCATGCCAATCTCATGATGCTGGGTGCCAGCAGTGAAGACACTTGCGAGTACTATGAACGCGGTTTGCTGGCTCCGGGCCTGGACTACGAAAAACCGCCACCCTACCTGAATTCGCTCTGCGATCCCCTGGATGCGGAGGGCTATGTCACGATACCCACACGGCCAGGTATGGGATATGACCTGAACTGGGACTACATCCGGGACCATGCCCCGACCAACACGGTGTTGCCGTAAGCCATGTCTTGGCTGCCCGGACAGTTCACCCCAGAGGAACGGTCTGCTGTCGCCGACGGCTTGGCCACAACCAAGCCCAACGCTCCACAGTACTGTTTGCGGCCCCCTGCACTGCGCCAGGCCCGCAAAAACCGCTGAGAGCCTGAACCGGGACTGGCATGCCTGTCTGTTGGCAAGTATGCCGGTCCCGGGCGCGTTGCTGTGTGCAAAGAGGAATGGCCCTATGGCAGGAACCCATGCCCAAGGCGTCTTGACGCCTGTTTTGTGCTATTCCTGCCGGCAGTGGCGATGGGTGGAGTTGAACCACCGACCTAGGGATTATGAAGCCCTCGCTCTAACCGCCTGAGCTACATCGCCGCAAACACAACGCTGCCGACAAGATTGCCGGCAGTCTGGTGAGTAGCGGGGGCAGGATTCGAACCTGCGACCTTTGGGTTATGAGCCCAACGAGCTACCGCTGCTCCACCCCGCGCTGAAAATGTGATACGCCATTGTAACGCATGGTCCGGTCCCGAGTCAACAGGCAATCGCCACCAAACCGGATCTGCCTCGCCCGCACAGGCTGTTTCAGGGCAGTGCAACCTTGACGTTGAACAGATCGAGCCACTGCTGCCAGATGGGCAGTTGATATACATCCGTGACCGCCTCAGCCGACATATCGGCGGCCAGTGAGGCCTGCAAGGTATCGGCAGGCACGATGGCCAATACTTTGTCACCGGGGCGCGCCAATCCCAGCTCCCGGGCGACCGTTTCCTTGTATCCATCAGTTTTGACGTAGGCCAGCTGCTGTTCCAGACGCAGTCCCCGTTCGTTGGTATCGTGCAAACGGGCAGCCGATGCAGCTGCCTGCTGCTTGAGCGCCGTATGCTCCAGCACCAGATTGATGTAGGAAAACACAAAAAAGAGGAGCAACGCCACCAGGATCACAAGAAAGATGCGGTTACGCTGCGTATGCGAAACAGACGCGGGAACAGAACGAGCCATACGGTGGTCCAGACGCGAGGAACGATGTTGGGTACGATGTACAAACAGACAGGTCCCGATGCTACCGACAGCCCCGGTGACCTGCAGGGCAGGCATCAGATACGAGTGCCGCAGGAGGGACTTGAACCCCCATGAGCGTAAGCTCACTACATCCTGAATGTAGCGCGTCTGCCAAATTCCGCCACTGCGGCACATTCCAGAAGCTGAATCCTACTGGCTTCCGGCCATTCTGTCAAGAAGCAACTGCCTTCAGCAGGGGATTCGCTGCCGGCCAGAGAGCCATAAAACTTGAATCCCGTTGGCCAGCTTCCTGGAACCAGCACATTGTCCGGGCAGTCCGGGATTGTGAAAAGGTACGGTTCCATGCAGGTATAATCGACTGTACACAACCGGGCAAGGGCTCGATCCGGGTCCCTGTTCTCTATGGCGCCCTTTGCCTTTGCGCGCCAGGATGCAGACCCATATCATATGGAGAGATGTACATGAGTAACCGCAGTCGCTTCCTGTTGCTGGCTGTCGTCATTATAGTTGCCGTCGCCGGCGCTCTTGTCTTCGAGCCCTGGGTCCTTTGGCAAACCGATGTGGTAGACGAGGCATTCCCCATCGACGACATGACCGAAGAACAGCAGGCCGCCTATACCGCACTGCCTGACGACATGAAGACGGAGCTGATGGCAATGGCCCAGGACGAGGCCGTGGATCCCGCCATGGTCAGGGAAACGACCACGGCCGTCCTGGGACCTGACGTCCCGGTCGCCGAAGAGCCGATGGAGGACATGACCACAGAAACCATGGTGCTGGGCATGGGCGAATTCGGCCGGATCGACGCGATCCACGCCGCTTCTGGCACGGCAGCCATTTATGCTCTGCCTGACGGCCAGCGTGTCCTGCGCCTGGAGGACTTCACGTCAACCAATGGACCGGATCTGCATGTGCTGCTGACCACCGGCACCGAGGCCAAGACCTTTGGCGAGCTGGGCGAGTACTGGGATCTGGGTCAGCTGAAGGGCAACGTCGGCAACCAGAATTACCCAATTCCGGACGACATCGATCTGGCCCTGGTCAAGTCTGTCGTGATCTACTGCAAACCCTTTCGCGTGGTCTTCAGTGTAGCTGACCTGACCTGACCCGCGACGGCAGGGCGGAGACAGGTGCGAAGGGGAAGCATCAGCACGGCTTCCCCTTCGCCCGCAGACCCTTATTGTGTGGCTGGGGCTGCAGGACACATGGTGTCAGCCAGTTCTACCGCGATGTACGCCGTATCGCCACTGTGCGCGGTTACCGCAACCCAGCTCTTGTCCCGGGACAGGCCTTGCATCGGCAGGGCTTCATCGACGTAGGCCAAGCCCAGCACCGGAAAGTCAGTGCCTGGTCCCGTACGCAGGCGCACGCCATCCGTATTCGCTACGGATGCACAGCCCAGACTCGATTGGGCCGCGGCCATGACCACAGCATCCGCCATCATCATGGCTTCATCTTCCATGGCTTCATCTTCCATGGCTTCATCTTCCGTCGACATCATATCCTGCGCCATGGAGGGGGATGGCGGGATTATGAAATCGTCGCTGTTGCAGGCGGCCAGTCCCAGCAACAGACTCACAAGGACAGTTGCCTGCCAGACAGGGCGCAGGCCGGAATGCCAAGAGTCGTTACACATCATGATTGCTCTCTTTGTGACGGATGCAGATACAAGGTCCCATGCCGGACGATGACCCGTACATTCTAACGCAGATGTGCCGATCCCGTGGCTTTGCCACCAGGAGCTGGACGCAGTCAGACATCTCCGGCCTGCTGGTATCCGGTCCCGGATCTGCACCTCGGCTTCAATTGGGCAAGAGGCCTGTGCCTGCAGGCAGGGTGACGTTGGTGGTCTGGATATACCAGTCGGCAAAGGAGGCAAAGCGTTCCGACGGGTGGTTCAGCTGCCCCATCTGGACATTCTTGACCCGCTCATGGACACCGTACACGTAGATCGGATAGCTGACGGGCAGTGCGGGCAGGTCCTCGGCAAAAACATCCTGAAACCGGTGATACAGTCCGAGCCGTTCCCGGGCATCCACGGCAATGCGGGCCCGGGCTATCAATGCGTCGGCATAGGGATTCGACCATGATCCATAGTTCAGTTGGCCTGCAGCTGTCTGGGAACTGTGCCAGAACCGAAAGGGATCCGGATCCCCTTCCAGTCCCGAGAAGCGTATCAGAGCAGCTTCAAAGGCGTGTGGTGCCAGCCTTTCGTTCACCATCATGCCCAAAGGCAGAACTTCTACCGTCACCTGGATCCCGATGTCCCGCCAGAAACCCGCGATGGTGTGGGCATAGGTGTTCAGTATGGGATCCTGGCTGGTCAACAGCGTCAGCGCCAAGGGTACGCCGTCCCGATCCACGATGCCGTCGCCATTGCGATCCTGCCAGCCTGCATCCGCCAGCAAGCGCACGGCCTGCACCGGATCGAACGCATACTGCTTGATCTCGTCCTTGTGGGCCCAGTTGTGCGGCAGCATGGGCGAATGGGCGACAGTGCCCCAGCCCAGTTCACTGGAACTCACCACTTTTTCCCGGTTGAGCGCATGCAGGAGGGCTTTCCGCACCTGCACTTCCTGCAAATAGGGTACGGCTTCCGCATCGAGATTCAGCAGCACCATAACCAGGCTGGATTCCAGGCTGGCAAACAGCTGTACGTCGGACCAATTTGGCAACACGGCCAGGTTTTGGGCCACGCCCGTGCTCAGCCCTTCCAGTTCCCCTTGGACGAAGGCCGTAAAGAGATCGGCGGTATCCAGATAGAAACGGTACTCCAGCACAGAAATGTAAGGAGAGGCATACTCTGCCGTCCGGTTCGGCACGAGACGGAGGGAAACGTCATCGTACCTTTCCACTTGCATGGGACCGCTGCCGACAATGGGCAACTGGTCAATGTAGTCGATCATTTGATCCGTGGGTATTGCCCCGTAGATGTGCTGTGGCAGTACCCCGACGGTCATCAGATCCAGGAAGGGCGCAAAGGGCTCCGCCAGGCGGAACTCCACCGTCAGCGGATCGATGGCCTGGACCGTGGCCAGCCGGACGACGGATGCCAGGGCGGCATCCCCGGGGAAATCCGGGTCCTGGATGACTTCATAGGTAAAGACGACGTCATGGGCCGTCACCCGGATGCCGTCATGCCAGCGGGCGTCCGGTTCCAGCTGGAAGGTATAGACCAGGCCATCCGCGGATACAGTGTAGGTATGCGCCAGATCCGCTACCGGGACGCCAAAGGGGTCCAGGCGCAAAAGTCCGCGGAACAGCAAGCGACACAGGGCTCGATCGATATCGTTGAAACTGCAAAGCACCGGATTGATGTAAAGGGGTGTGCCGGAAACCCCTTCCCGGAAAACCCCGCCATACGCGGGCAGAGCCTGCGTGGATACGTTGCTGCCTGTCGGGCCATAGACGCTCACCAGGAGCACAAGGGCTACCAGGATGGGCACGGCGGCCCAACGGCGGTATTGGGTATAAGGGTAGGGTTTGCGCACAGAACCGGAGATCTCCGCGCTCATGTCGCTGTCAGGACGGAAGTTGCGTCGTGGATCGTGTCCGGCCTCGTGGCGGCTGGCAGCGTGCCAGAAAATCTACAACCGGTTCTGCAGCATGACCGTTAACAGGCTCAGCAGCATGAAGGACACGGCCAGGCCAATGGTGACGTTGAATACGACCTTCTCCAGGCCGCGACGGGTACGGTATATGCTGGAATCACCGCCAAACATGCTGCCCAGGCCAGCATCCTGTGCCTGCACCAGCACAATGGCGATCAGGGATACGGCCAGAATGATGATGGCCACCAACATGAAGTCAATTAAAGTCACAAAACGCTCCCGGGGCCTGATGACAGATCATGCAAGATGCAGCCGCGGCTGCTATGCCGTTTTCTCCTCGGCGTCATTTTCCGATGCCACCTCATCATCCTCGTCAAGTTCGGATTCAGCACTTCTGCCCGACTGCATGTTGTTGCGGAATTCCTTGATGGTACGGCCTACAGCCCCGCCCACTTCAGGCAAGCGGCCCACACCAAAGATCATGACAGCCAAGACCAGGATAATAATGAGTTCCGTTGGACCTAAATTCGGCATTGCAGCCTCCCGATAGCATGCGGATTCCGTACTGTACCACAAGGCGGATTATAGCTTTGTCTTGCATGACCTGCAAAGAACACTGGTACCCCGTTGCCACCGCGGGCCGGCGGGGTCATCCCTTGGGGATGATGCGGGACCGCACAACCGCACTCTGACAGCATGGCCGTCCGGTGCCAGCCAGACGGTGAATCGGGGCTCCCGGTCTTGTCCTGTATCCGGCTGGCGTACCGGTCAGGCCCGTAGGCCTCCCCGGGAGGGACAACGGCAGCCACTCTGTACCTGTCGTTCTCTTTCCCTGGCCGACCGGATGCCTGACAGGCCAGAGGCGGCATCACGCCAGACAAGGACCTTGCGGCCGCAGGTCGGACAACAACCGTACCGTCAATGCATGCGCGCCAGTATAAAGCCAGGGACGCCAACCCTGTAGTCCCTATGGGGTATCATAGACATTGAAAGGGACGCCAGTCTGTACCCGACCCTTGAAGTGTCACAGGCGCAGTGCCGGTGCCTGTGATGAGGGTGCATCCACCGCGCAGGGAGGCGCGCAGCGTGTTGCGCAAACTGCACATCCGGAATTTCGCCATCATTGACGATCTGGAACTTGTCTTTACCCCGGGCCTCAACATCCTGTCCGGGGAAACCGGTGCCGGCAAATCCATCATCCTGGACTCCCTGGGCCTGCTGATGGGCCACAAGGCACTGCCTTCCTGGATTCGGACCGGGGCCCAGGAAGCTTGGGTGGAAGCCACTTGTGATCTGCCCGAGCCTGCGGCCACGACAGCCACTACCGTGGTGTTGCACCGCACCATCCGTGCCTCCGGGCGCAGCATGTGCCGCATCAATGGCGAGATCTGTGCGCGCGCTGCCCTGCAGGCTGTCATGCAAACCCTGATCGAGATCCACGGCCAGAGCGACCACCTGCGCCTGCTGGACACCTCCTCCCATCTCCAGCTCCTGGACCGCTTCGCCCATCTGCAAACCGACCGGGAGGCGCTGGCACACAAGGTGCAGGACTTGCAGCGGGTGCGCCAACAGCTGCATCAGGCCCGGACAGATACCCAAACCCTGATGCAGCGCACCGACATGCTCCGCTTCCAGGTCGCAGAAATCCGGGAAGCGGACATACAGCCGGGCGAAGAGGACACGCTGCGGCAGGAGCAAACCCGTTTGGGCAATGCCGAGAAACTGGGCGAACTGGCCAGTGCCTGCAAAATCCGGCTGGAGGAGGGCGGTGCAGAAATCCCCTCGATTCTGGACTTGCTGGGCGAAACCCAGTCCAGTCTGCTGCAGTTGGCCCAGATTGATTCGTCCCAGGCAACCCAGGCCGATACTCTCCAGCAGGCCATCGATCTGATCTACGACACCTGCCACGCCATGGAGGACTATCTCGAGTCCCTGGAACAGGATCCCCGGCAGCTCCAGCAGGTGGAGGAGCGATTGACGCTTCTCACCACACTGCAGAAAAAATATGGTCCCACCCTGGAGGATGTCATGGCGTTCGGCACCAGGGCGGCCGCCGAACTGCACGATCTTGACCATCATGAAGAGCGCACGGAACGGTTGCAGGCGCGGGAGGCCTTGCTGCTGGACCAGATTGTGGAGGACTGTCTGCAATTGAGCGCCGCCCGCCAGGCTGCCAGTCGGCAGCTGGAAGCACAGATAGCCCTGCATCTGGCCGATCTGTTCCCCCATCAAGCCCGCTTCGTCGTGGAGCTGGGTACGGAAGAGACCCCGGATGGCCTGCCCTTGCCCGACGGCTCGCACGTCCAGTTCAATCGCACCGGCATCGATCAGGTGTCGTTTCTGGTCAGCACCAATCCGGGCGAGCCCCCCAAACCCCTGGTGGAGGTCGCCTCGGGCGGTGAAACGGCACGCCTGATGCTGGCCATCAAGAGTGTGCTGGCGACGGCCGGGGGCACGCCGACCCTGATTTTCGACGAGATCGACCAGGGCATAGGTGGCCACATGGGCATGGTGGTCGGCCGCAAGCTGTGGCACCTGGCCCATCCGGCCGCCAACGGCGCCCGGAACGAACCGGAACGCCAGATCCTGTGTGTCACCCATCTGGCGCAACTGGCCGTGTTCGGGGATACGCACTTCGCGGTCCGCAAAGAGGTGAAACACCAGCGTACCCGTACGTTGGTGTTTCCACTGACGGCCGACGCCCGCATCGCCGAACTGGCCGCCATGCAGGGCAATCCGTCCGAGCAGGGACGCAAATCCGTCCAGGAACTCATCCGCGAGGCGCATCACGCCCAACAGGGAGTGGCATGAGCACGACGGGCTGCGTTGCCCCTGTATCCCGGTGTGTGCGCACAGGGCGGGTGTCATGCGCATAATTGCGGGTACCGCCCGGGGACGGCGTCTGGCTACGGTGCCAGGGACGTCCACCCGGCCCATTACCGACAGGGCCAAGGAAGCCCTGTTCAGCATGCTGCATGACTGGATACCGAATCGCCGGGTTCTGGATCTGTTCGGAGGTACGGGCGCTGTCGGCCTGGAAGCCCTGAGCCGCGGTGCCGCGCACGCAACCTTCGTCGACGCCCATCCCCAAGCCGTCCGGACCATCCGGCACAACGGCGCCCTGTGTCGCGTCACCCACCGGATGGACGTCATTCAAGGTGACAGTTTTCACTTTCTGCAACGCACTGCGCTGCCGGTCTTCGATTTGATCTTCATTGCCCCGCCGCAATATCAGAGCCTTTGGCAGCGGGCACTGGCCGCCGTGGACGAACGCCCCGCTGTGCTGGACCCGGACGGTCTGGCGGTGGTCCAGATCGATCCCCGGGAAGATACCGAGATTCCTCTGACGCATATGGTACGATTCGACACGCGCCGCTATGGGCGCGTTCAGCTCTGCCTCTATGAGCATCTGCATACACCTGAGCCAGCAGAAACCCAGCCCCCCGGATCATGACTGCCCATCGTGTCGCACTGGAAGAGGAGCTACGGGTTCTGGCCACCGCGGTGATCCAGGCCCTGGATACCGCGGGGCTGACCTGTGCCGCGGCCGAAAGCTGTACCGGCGGCCTGGTGGGCCATCTGTTGACCGAAGTGCCGGGCAGCTCAGCCAGCTTCATGGGTTCCGCGGTGACCTACAGCAATGAAGCCAAGCAGCGCATCCTGCAGGTAGATCCCGGGCTGCTGGCCACGGAAGGTGCAGTCAGTGCTGCCGTAGCTGCTGCTATGGCGCACGGCGCACGGGCCCTGTACCAGACAGACTTGGCGGTCAGTACGACAGGCGTTGCCGGGCCCGCCGGTGGTACGGCCACCAAACCGGTAGGTCTTGTCTACTTGCACCTGGCCGGGGCGGACGAGGTGAATGAGGGCGTGAGCCGGATCTGGGATGGGGATCGCACAGTCAACAAGCTGTTGAGTGCCCGGACCGCTCTGCGTTTGCTGAAGGAGGCGGTGTCAGCCCACACCGGGATGGCCGCATAGCCATGACAAAACCGGTACGGGTGCTGGTGGCCAAACCAGGACTGGATGGACATGATCGCGGCGCCAAGGTGATTGCGCGTGGGCTCCGGGATCGGGGATTTGAGGTCATCTACACCGGCATTCGGCAAACACCCCAAATGATTGCCCGGGCGGCCTTGCAGGAAGACGTGGACTGTGTAGCCATATCCATCCTGAGCGGAGCCCACATGACCCTGGTCCCCCGGATCATCACCCTGTTGCATGCCCAGGGCCAGGCACATGTCCCCGTCATCGTGGGAGGCATCATTCCGGAAGCGGATCACGCGCCCCTCCGGCAAGCCGGTGTAGCGGGTATCTTCGGCCCCGGCACCACAGTGCAGACTACGGCGGATTTCATTGTGGCCGCGCTGGACGCAGCGCCCCTGCAGCCATGACCGCCCCTGCGGAACTCGTGCCGTCCCTGCTGGCCGGGGACGTGCGGTCTTTGGCCCAAGCCATTTCCGGGGTTGAAACGCGTGCCCCCGGCTTTGCCGAATTGCTGGCAGCCCTGTTTCCGCTGGGCGGCCACGCGCATATCGTGGGCATTGCCGGCGCGCCGGGCGTGGGCAAGTCCACCCTGATCGCAGCCCTGGCGCACCATTGGGCAGCCGCACAGGGCAAAGTGGCGGTACTGGCCGTAGATCCCACAAGTTCCCTGACCGGTGGTGCCCTGCTCGGTGACCGCATCCGGATGTCCGACATGGCCCTCCACGACCGGATTTTCATACGTAGTCTGGCCACACGGGGAGCAACCGGCGGACTGAGCCACGCGGTCTGGGATGCAGCCTCGATTCTGGATGCCGCGGGCTACGATCCGATTTTCATCGAAACTGTGGGTTCAGGTCAAAGCGAAGTGGCGATCCACACCTTGGCGCACACCACTGTACTGGTGGATGCCCCCGGGCTGGGGGATTCCATCCAGGCGCTCAAAGCCGGCCTGCTGGAAGGCAGTGACATCGTCGTGGTCAACAAGGCTGACTTGCCGGGATGCACACAGGCCGCCGGTCTCATTCGCCAGACCCTGCGGCTGGCTACCCCCCCTACGCCGCCAACAGCCACGGGTCCGGATCGGGCCAGGTGGGAGGTGCCGGTATTGACCAGCTGTGCCGAGACGGGTGCAGGGATCGAGGACCTGCAGAGCCAGCTGGAACGCCACCGTGCCTTTCTGCACCGGACGGGCCGGTGGCAGACCCTGGAGCAGGCGCGCCACCAGTACATGGTGGACCAGTTGCTGGTCCAGGCTTGGCAGGACCTCCTGACGGAACGCATCTCCCACCAACGCAAGGCCCAGTTGATGCAGGCAGTACAGCAGCGTCACAAGGATCCCTATACAGCCACCCGGGAATTGCTGGCTGACCTGCTGTTGACACCCGACGAAGGAGATGCAGCCCACGGGGTATTGTGAAAGGGGATTGTATAGGGAACTATATACGGTTTCACACCGCACCCACAGGACGCAATGCCCTACCGGATACATGTTCAGGCTTCACAGGTCAGCCCGCGCTGCCACCTCCATCCGCAGCTGCGCCGTCACCGAACGCCGTATTTTCAGAAAGCCATTTGTCCCGGACGTTCAGAGCAGCGTTCACGTCGGCGTTCTTTGCCACACCACACGCGCTGCCATGCTAAACGGACTGTGACTTCTGGTTCGCCCTGCATACCATGCCACACCGACTGCACGTCTGTGACGTATACCCCGGCTCTACCTTGTTGACGTGTGTTTTATAGGCCAGATACTGTTCCAGCAAGGCCCAGCATTGCTGTGATATAGACCTGTTGAGACCTCGTTTCGCCGCCACATTCTTGCCGGGCTTTTCCTTAGAACCTTGAGCGCTCTTGGTCATGCCCTGAATGTTCAGGTTCTCCAGGATCGCCAGAGGTTGGAAACGTACCAAACTGCGTATTCAAAAGATATACAGGGAGATAACCAATGTCATAAAGAATTGGTGTCACCAGACCAGTCGCACCATCGCTGACATACACGATTTAGTCATCTTTGAAGACCTGAACATTCAGGGTATGACTAGGAGCGCCCAAGGCTCTGTGGAAAGACCCGGCAAGAATGTAGCCCAGAAAAGGGGATTGAATCGTGCTATTTTACGTAGCGGATGGGGACGGCTGGAACGGTATATGAATTACAAGACGTATACAGAAAAGATAGACCCTAGGTACACGTCACAACGTTGTCATAACTGTGGCAAGGTACGCAAGGCCAACCGGGAGTCCCAGTCTGTCTATCATTGCAAAGAATGCGGTGTGGAAAAGAATGCCGACGTGAACGCGGCTCTGAACATCCGGGACAAGTGGTTGGGGAAAAACATGGCGTCCGGGGACGGCGCGTCTGCAGGTAGAGATTGCAACACTAGTTGGTCTGTAAAACCTGAAAATGTATCCGGTGTAGCATTGCGGCCTGCGGGTGTGGTGTGAAACCGTATATAGTCCCCTACCATTTGCATGTACTCGCATATGAGACTGCCCTTGTGTTCGCGTGGACGATTGGCCGTCGCTTCCAAATCCAGATCCCGTTCAATGTCGGCTACTGTCTGGCGAATACCGGGTACATACCCCACAAGGTTTTTCAGGTACGGCAACAGCAGTAACACGCCGTCCCGTCCAACAGCTTCCAGTTCTTCAAACCGGTTGACCATGACCCGTAAAACCTGCTGCTCGCCCTTTGTCAATTCCGGCTTGTCTGGCAATATACCGATAGCCAGTTGCAGTTCCGCACTTTCCGCCTGCATCTCGTCAATGCAGACTTCCAGTTCTGCCGGTATCATTACCGTTTCATCCTGCATAAGCGTTCACTCCTGTTTTTGCCCGACGATGCTTCAGGGGTTGTCGGCAAACTCAAAAGAGTTGACCCCGACTCATTATAGAAAGAACATAGTTATTTGAATAATTAAGAAAAAAAGGAATCATACAACGAAATACGATATAATTCAGAACAAATCAATACGGTCTTGGCAAGCATTGCGACTTTGCCGACAGGACCTGGTGTATCCCTGCGCTTGTCGGCCTCGCTCCACCCCGTGGGCTTGGTGTGAACTCGTAGGTAATTCCCTTGTGACAGTGTCCCAACTCAGGGAAACGTGTTCATGACACGGCGCTGGAACAGCATCCACAAGGCACCGTTCCAGAGCAGGCAGCAAGCTGCGCCGATCCCCAGGACCAGACCCGGATTCTCACCGGCCAGAATCTGCCAATAGGCCTTGGCCGGCCAAAAGGTAGGCAAGAGGCCAAACAGCCACGGCCACGGCTCAGGGACAAACCAGGCCACTACCGGCAAGACCATGAACGGACCCAAGCCCTTGGACAGGGCTATGCCCTGTACCTTGTTTTGGCCTATGGCACTGATGAAAAGCGCATAGATGGGTAGGGGCAAGGCGGCGAGGACGGCCAACAGGATAGCAGCCAGAGGAGCCGGCAAAGGCAGGAAATTCCTGACCAGCAGCATGATCAGCAGCGAGGCCAGCAGGCTGAAGAACATGGACAGCCCCAGGCGGTACACCATATAGCTGCGCAGGGACAGGGGGGTTACCTGGAGGGCGGTCAGGGTCCGCTCGTCCTTTTCGTCCAGAAACAGGAAGCCCATAGCCGTGCCGGCAATGAGCGCTACCTGCAGGCCGATGACGGTACTGCCAATCAAGGGATAGTAGCGCGGCAGGTCAATCAGGGTCCAGCGTGCACTCAGAAACGGTACCAGGAACCGTGTGACCAGGCCCAGCAGAAAGGGATACAGAACCAGAAACTGCACGAAGGTGTCCCGGAACACCAGCTTGAAATCGAAGGCCAGCAGGCGCCAGAAAACTTTCATGCGGTACCTGCCCTGCGCACGGCCGTCCGGACGTACTGGCGCATGGCCAACCCGAAAATTGGTACAACGTAAAGCAAGCCCCAAACCAGTGCCCCGATATTCCGGGCCGGGCTGCCGCCGGTAAAGGCAGCCTCCATCAATATCACCCCCGGCATGGTGGGCAACACCCAGAGATACCAGCCGGCCAGTACATCCCAGAAAGCCAGCAACGGGAGCTGCATCACGATCAGCAGGGGAATGGACGGAAACAGAAACTCCGTAATCCCGTCATACCGCGTAGCCAGGGCAAAGCCCAGCAGGATCAGGGGCAAGCCGGAAAAGCCCACACCGGCCACGAACCAGCCCCAGTGCAGCTGCCCTCCGTACACCAGCAACACGATCACGGCACTGACGACCAGTGTCTGCAAGCTGAACAGGATGCATTTGGACACCAGCCAAATCCACATGGGTGCCGGCGTCGCGACCAGGCTGTCCAGCACCCGCTCGGCTTTTTCCAGGTAATACAGGCCAGGCATCAGATACAGGGCAAAAATACTCAGCTCCAGAAACAGGAGCGAGACCAGCAGTGGGAGCAGGGCACTGGCCGGGATCAGGTACAGTACAGCCACCCATGCCAGCATGACCCACAACGCGGCGTACAAGATGCCTTGCCGCACGTTCAGAACCAAATCCCAGCGCAAGGAAGACAGGAGGGCTTTCATGTCAGGTGACGCCACGCAACTGGATGAGACCGCCATGTTGCATTCATAGCCCGCGCATGCACGATCCCGCACGGATGCCCGAGACACGGGTCCTGTTGCCCCTGGTACGAGGGAAGCGGCAGGATGGCGCAGGTACGGACCGGCAACGGATCGTCCGCCAGCGTCTGGATGCCGGCGGCAGCATGATTATGTTCACCTGCCCGGCTCCCCGTTATCACCACGTGAAGGGAAACCGGTCAACCAGTTTCCACTCATTCGCTTCGCGCACCAGATGCACTGCAGTCTTGACCGCTGCCATGGACCGTATACCCAAAAACCCTCTCTGATACGACTCGTAGCTCGTTATTTCGATTGTAGCACTGTTGGTATCAATGGCAGTCTGTTCCATAAGTATGCCAAACACATAATCCAGACCGTCGTACATGCCGAAACCGTAGCTGCTTTTGCTATCCTCTTCCAGTACCTGCCAGGTATCGGCCTGGTACACCGACTCCAGCATGTCAGTGTCATGCAGGCCGTAGGCGATGTAGGCATTGTAGACCACGGCTGCGGGACTGTTGTCCGTCCGATAGGAGACGGCGGACAGGGCAGATTCAGGTTCCTGCAGGAAATGTACGGAAAGCAGTGCCGCCGCCAGGAAGCCCACTACAATGGCCAGCAGGAACCATATGAACCGCTCCATACGGAACAGGGGCCCTTTGTTCGCTGCCGCTGTCATGTCTCTGTCTTTTCTCCCGGGATCATGGCCGTCTCATCCAATGCCGCCAGCGCCTGCTGCAATTCGGCAATGCGATTCTGAATCCTGACCTCCTCGTCCTGCAGCTGGGCCAGCTCCCGGCGCAAGACCGTGCGCGCATGCGGCGACGGCCCGGTTCGGTGTTCTTCCGCCTTGCGGTCACGCACCAGTACCCTGAGATGAATCAAGAATATCACGGCTATGATCAGGATCCACTCCCAAGGCAGGGCCTGACGCAGGAAAGAATCCAGCACAAGCACACGCAACACGTCATACAGACTGGCGCCCGCTTCCATTGCCGCCCAAGGGTCATGCAGTGTCCTGGATGACTGCAGCACAAGCGCTTGCAGCACTTCATACAGGGCTTGTCCCACCAGAAACAGAAGAGACAGGGTTGCGACTAGGGTCACGCCATACAGGTAGATCCGCCGCGGCCAGATCCCGAGCCGCCAAGCATCCGGTTCGGCGTACCGGGGCGTGTGGCGGGCCATAGCCCGCCAGGCCAGCCACAACAGGGGTAGTGCCACGAGCAGCTCGCCTGTGCTTGCGGCCAGATTGTAGATCGGATCGATTATGGCTGCTGACAGCCCTTCAGGGACTGACACTTCCTTGGTGGCTCCAGTGACGACATACAGGAAGTAGCGCATCACGCCCGCACAGCCGCGGGCCAGCCAGATCAGACCCAGTGCAGCCAGGATGTGATGGCAAGTCTGCCACAGGAATTCACCCCCGGGGGCGGCAAGGTGGAGATCAGCGATGCGTTGCAGCTCCCGGCGGAACCAGAGCCAGCACCCCAAACCGACAACCGGCGCTACAGACAGGGGGTTCCTTAAACCTCGCGGGTTCAGGTTTGCACGGTCTACAAGTCCGGGCCCCAGCTCTGTCGCCAGTGCAATCACACCGGCAGCCATCAGCATACTCCCCGTCAACAGCCCCAAGTACAGGAAAGCGGCATGAAAGCCTGTGGCCTGGCGCAACCATTGTCCCTGCAACATCCGGTAGCGGAACTGCTGCAGGTACACCAGCACCCCCAGAGACACGACGATGACAGCGACAAATTCCGCCCAGGGCGCCATGGATGAGGATTCCAGAGACGTGGACGCAAACCGGAAGAATACGGCCGACTGGAGGAAAAACACACCTTCATTGGTACTGGCCAGCAGAAGTCCCAGCGCAAACGCGGCCACGACAACCCACCACAGCCCCGTGAGGATGCCAACAGGACGGGAGTAGGCACCCGCCTCCCGTTCCCGGTAGATCACGTGGATGAAATGCCCGAGGATGGTGCCGGACAGAATCAGGCTCAACCCTGACACCAGGACCGTGCTCCCCGCTATGGCCCCGAAGTGGAACGGCTGCCCGATCAGCAGCAGCGGCCATTGCACCAGTTCTGCCGCGTAGGCGCTGCTGAAATAGAGGGCAACCGCCACGGCTAGCAACAGGAACAGTTTGCGCCAGAAACTGGCCCGTTCGTCAGGTATCCGGCGGGCACAGCCTTGCGCCAGTCCCCAGTGCACACCGAAGCAAAGAACCGCTACCAGGGCAAAGCTGCTCTGCTCCAAAATCTCCGTGACGGCGCGTTCGGAGAGCAGGGGCAAATTGCCTGTCCGTCTGGCCCACAAAAATCCCAGGTTCTGTCCCGCGTTCCGGACACTGATCTGCAGGAACGCCAGACTGTAAAAGGCCACAAAGTACAGATAAATGCGGCGCAGCCCAGCCAGGCGCATACCTTTGTCAGGGACTGGCAGGTCCGGCGCCATCATGCATCTCTGGCAGCTCTGGGCAACGGTCTCATGGATCCTCGTAGGTATCCATTTCCCGTGTTTCTTCCTGATCCCCCCGGGGACTGTAGGCCTGACGCGGCGACGGCTTGGTACGTGTCTTGTCGTTGGCTGCCGGCCAGGGCATCACACGGACATGGACCACATCCAGATCGTCCAGGGTCGTGGCTGCGTACAGCACGTCGTCCGGCTCATCTGTCTCGGTCCCCGGCTCCATCTCTGCATCCGGCGGCGTCACACTGTCCGGTGCAGCGGCGGACGGCTCCGGCGCAGGTTCCGCCGTGTAATGGGCCTCAACCACCGTAACCCCTTCTTCCGGGACCATATCCGGGGCCAGGGATTGATCGGTCAGCATCCGTTCCGGATCTTCCACGACCGTTTGGGACCGCAGATATACATCCCAGACACGGGGAAACTCCTCCCGGAAGCCGGGTTCGGATTCCTTCCAGGTATCTTCCAGGGCACTGTAATCCAGGGTGGACACCACCAGACCGTTCTGCTTCTCGTCGTCCATGGCGATCAGGACGCCGTTCTTCTGGGGCGAGAGTTCCAGAGGCGCCAGGAACATGGAGCGTCCCCGGTAGAGACGTTCAGCGTCCAGCAGCAGCCGGTCGGGACCCACCAGACAGCTGACACACCCGAACAGCTGGTTTTCCATGCAGCGCAACACCGCGGCCCGGTGCGCCCGGTTCCACTCCATGTCGGCAGTACAGGCCATCGGATACACCAGCAGGGAAGCGCGCTTCATCGCGAACAGCCGTCCTACTTCGGGCAGGAGGCCGTCGTAGCCCAAGGCTACACCCAGCACCCCCGAACTGGTTTCGGTAGGCTGCCATTCGGTGCCCGGGCGTGCCAGTGTGCGCTCATGTTGCGTCAGCATGACCTTGGCCTGGTACCCGACGCGGCGGCCATCGGCATCGTACACACAGCTGATGTTGCGGACCTGGCCATCCAGCGGATCGGCCAGCCAGGCACTGGGGGCTACCAGCACCATCCGGTACTGGGCGGCAAACTCACTGAATGTCCGGTCGTAGAATTCCCAGATGTCTTTCTTCCGGGACTGAATGGCCTGTACCATCAGCTTTTGGGTGTCGGCATCTGACCAGCGTGGGTTCAGCCGTTCGGCCGAGCCCCGGATGCGGGTCAGCAAACCGGCCCGAGGGCTTTGCCCCTTGCGTACGTTCAGCAGTGCTTCCCGGTGCCGGCGATCGATGAAAGGCAGAGCGATCATGGCAGCGCCCAGTTCACTGCCCACCGCAATGTCACTGTTTTTGGCGGCAGCCACCTTGAGATAACGCTCGAACTCGGTCCGGAATTCCTTTCGGGTCAGTGGCGTATGCATCCCCATCTGGAGGGAAGCGACTACGAGAGTGTTCACAGGCAGCCAATGCGATGCAAGCAATTCATGGTTCTATCCTAGCATATGCCATCCGGCAAATAGCGAGCCCTGTGACGGCAGGAAGGATACGGGGATCGCCCGGGACTGCCATCAGCCGCCACTGGCCCGGTGTTTGAGGATTCCAAAGCAGGTCCGTTGCATTACAATGCCTGTACTGTCTTGTCCCTGCTCCCTTGGATACGCACAGGAGCCAACCTGCATGCATACCAGTCTCATGACCTACAGTTTTCGACGTACCGTGGAACGCGGTGCAATGGACATTTTCTCCTGCATCGAGTTCTGCCAGCACAACGGCATTGATTATATAGAACCCTGGAACAAGCACCTGCCCCAGGCTGAGGATGACATCCAGTGGGTGGACCAAGTACGGCGGGCCGCCGCAGATGCCGGGGTCCGGATGGGCTGTGTGGCCATTGACGGCGGTCACATCTATGGCGATACGCAGGAAGCCCGGCAACAACAACATGCCTACGCCTGTCACTGGCTGGACGTGGCGGCCCGCCTGGGCGCACCGCAGGTACGCATTGATGCGGGCGGTCCTGAGGACATGCCGGATGAGGCCTTCGCAATCATTGTGGCCGGCTTTGAGGATCTGATCGCCCGCGGCCAGGAACGGGGCGTCGAGATTCTGACGGAAAACCACTGGGGACCCACGAAGAATCCCGACAATACCCTCCGACTGCTGGAAGCAGTGCCCCAGCTCGGGCTGCTCTTCGATTCCAACAACTGGATTGAGGAACGGCGTGAGGAAGCTTGGGAAATAACAGCCCGCTATGCCCGGGCCCTGCATATCAAGACGTTCAGTTTCGATGCGGACGGCAACGATCCGTCGGTGAATCTGCACAAGTGCATCGCCTTGCTGGTAGACGCGGGGTATGCCGGTGTATGGGGTATTGAAAGCACACCGGAAACAGGTGACGAACCGGCGGGGGTGCTGGGTACACGGGATCTGATCCGGCGGGAGCTGGCGGCACTGATGCCGGATGCCGCCAGCTGACCTGACGCATGACCTACCAAGCCGCTTCTGCCCCCTGGCGGTGGCTCCTGCTATGGGGCGGCCTCATTCTGATCCTGCTGGGCCTGGCCCTGCTCGTTTGGCCCGCGGCCATGACCTCGATCTTCTATACACTCCTGGGTCTGCTGTTGCTCGGCTATGGTTTGGAACGTGTCGTCAGCGGCCTGCGGAGCCCCTCGCCCTATCGGCGGCGGCAGTTGACGGGCGGGCTCATCAGCATCGTGGCAGGGCTGGTAGCGGTCATCAACCCACTCCTGGGCATGCTGCTCGTACCGGGAGTACTGGTGCTTGTCATCGGGCTGGCTGCCATTCTCAACGGTATGTTGCAGCTTTCCCAGTTTCGGCAGCGTGATGCCCGGAGCCAGGTACACAACCATTGGGGCGCACTGGGCCTGGGTGTATTCAAGATTGGTATTGGCCTCCTGATTGTATTGAATCCTGTCGATTCCGGCCTGTTGCTGCTCCGGATCGTCGGTGCCTGGATCATCGTGGGCGGTGCAGTGCTCACCGGCATCAGTCTGCGCCTGCATGCCAATGCCAGAAATTCCATAGCGTACACAAACTAGCCAGAGAAGAGAGTATGGACAAGCATCACGAAAGGACGCGTGTGGGCGTCATTGGCTGCGGCCAGATTGGCAAGGCCCATATCGCCCACTACGCTGCATCACCCCATGTTGAGCTGGTAGCCTTGGCCGACATTGACGCCGCGGAATTGAACCGGGTGGCGGACATGCATGGCGTAGCCCACCGCTATACGGATTTCCGCGCTCTGCTGGCCCGGGACGATCTGGTCGCGGTAGACGTATGCCTGCACAACAATTTCCATATGCCGGTTACGGTGGCGGCCCTGGAAGCCGGCAAGCATGTATTTTGCGAAAAGCCCATGGCCGGCTCCTGGGTCGACGCCCAGACCATGCAGACCGCGGCCCGGGACACCGGCCGCAAACTCAGCATCCAGAACCGTCTCTTCTTCACTCCGGAGACGCTGGTCGCGCGCCGCCTGGTGACCGAGGGCCGTCTGGGCAAGCTCTACCACGCCGCCTCACGTGGTTTCCGTCGCCGTGGCCGTCCCTTTGTGGATGGCTATGGTGCACCCACCTTTGTGCAGAAACGCAATGCCAGCGGTGGTGCCCTGTACGACATGGGTGTCTACCACATTGGCCAGATCCTGCACCTGCTCGGCAATCCGGAACCCCTGCGCATCGCGGGCCAGACCTATCAGGAAATCCCCATGGATCCGGCGCGGCGGGAAGCCAGCGGCTACGACGTGGAGGAGCTGGGCATCGGCCTGGTGCGTTTCGCGGACGGACTGACTCTGGACATCAAGGAAGCCTGGGCCATTCACCTGGATGACTTCGGCGGCTCCTATATCGTGGGCTCCGCAGGGGGCATCCGCCTGGAACCCTTCGGCTTTTTCCATACGGCAGAGGATCTGCTGCTGGACAGTACGGTGGACATGCAGCAGTTCGCCTTCCGTCTGCAAATGGTGGACCAGCAGGCCGATCTCTACAGCCATCCCCAGGATCACTGGATTGCCGCCTTGCAGGGCCGTGTACCGTTGCTGCCGACCGCCGCTATTGCCCTCAACTGCATGCTGATTTCGGAAGGCATCTACCTTTCCCACACCCGGCAGCGCGAGGTGACCGCGGATGAAGTCCGGGAAGCGTCGGTGTCGACTGCAGTTGCACTCTGATATGGGCGGAACGTCCTCCGGGCCGGACCTCAATGGGAGTCCTTGGGCAGGGGAGCCCCGGAACTCCCGCGCAGAAAGTCGAAATCGGCCCCCTGGCTGGCCTGCTGGACGTGTGATGTATACAGGCTGACGTAGCCCCGGCTCATGTGGCCGGGCGGTGGCGTCCAGGCCTGGCGGCGCCGCTCCAGTTCCGCTGTGGATACGTTCAGTTCCAGAGACCGGCCCGGCACGTCCAGCGTTATGCTGTCACCATTCTCCACCAGGGCCAGGGTGCCACCCACGGCTGATTCGGGCGCCACATGCAGGACCACGGTACCGAAGGCCGTACCGCTCATGCGGCCGTCGGAGATACGGATCATATCGCGTACACCCTGCCGCAGCAGCTTGGCGGGCAGGCCCATGTTGCCTACTTCCGGCATGCCCGGATAGCCCTTGGGCCCCGCATTCTTCAGAACCAGTATACTGTCGACGTCCACGTCCAGATCCAGACTGTCGATACGGGCGTGGTAATCCTCCATGTCTGCAAACACCACTGCCCTTCCGGTATGCTGCAACAGATGCGGGGAAGCCGCTGAAGGCTTGATGATGGCCCCTTCCGTACACAGATTGCCCTTGAGAACAGCCAGGCCGGATGCCGTCTGCACCGGGTTCGTACGCGGGGCAATGACGTCCGTGTTGTAACAGACGGCGCCGGTGGTGTTTTCACCGATGGTCTTGCCGGTCACGGTCAGGGCGTCCATGTGCAGTAGGTCCTGCAATTCCTGGATCACGACCGGCAAGCCACCCGCATAATAAAAATCCTCCATCAGGTAGTCACCGGAAGGCATCAGGTTGACCAGCAGGGGCATGTGGCTGCCCAGCGCGTCGAAATCATGCATGTCCAGGGGGATGCCCATGCGCCCGGCAATCGCGAGCAGATGAATCACGAAGTTGGTGGACCCGCCGATGGCGGCATTGACCCGGATGGCGTTCTCGAAATTCTCCCGGCGCAGAATCCGGGAAAGCCGCAAATCCTCGGCCACCATCTCGACAATCCGGTTGCCCGACATATGGGCCAGGCGCTTGCGCCGTGCGTCCACCGCCGGGATGGCGGCATTGGTCGGCAGAGTCAACCCCAGAGCCTCCACCATGCAGGCCATGGTGGAGGCCGTGCCCATGGTCATGCAGTGCCCCTCGCTGCGGGCCTGGCAGGTTTCGGCCTCCAAGTACTCTTCCATGGTCATGGCCCCGGCCCGGAGATCGTCAGTAAACCGGTAGGCATGGGTGCCCGAGCCGATGTTTGCGCCGCGGAACTTTCCGTTGAGCATGGGACCGCCTGACACGACCAGGGTAGGCAGATCCACGCTGCAGGCACCCATCACGGTGGCCGGCGTCGTCTTGTCGCATCCTGCCAGCAGGACTACGCCATCAATGGGATTGGCCCTGAGCGTTTCTTCCACGTCCATACTGGCCAGGTTGCGGAACAGCATGGTCGTGGGCCGCATCAGGGGCTCGCCCAGGGACATGACCGGGAATTCCACCGGGAACCCGCCGGCTTCGTACACACCCCGCTTGACCTGTTCGGCGAGAATGCGGAAGTGGGCATTGCAGGGCGTCAGGTCCGACCAGGTGTTGCAGATGCCAATCACGGGACGGCCGTCAAAGAGATGCTCGGCATGGCCCTGATTCTTCATCCAGCCCCGGCTGACAAAGCCCATGAGGTCGTAGCGACCGAACCAGTGGCGGCTGCGCAGTGCTTGTTCTGTCATGTCGTGTTTTTCCGTGCTGGGGCTGTACCCGGGGGCACACCCGCGCTCCCTCTGGCCGGAGACAGCTGACCGGCATGGGCACCGGTCGGGACACCGGTACCCCACTGGCCGGCAAACGGGAGAATGGTACAGGATGCAACTGCTGCACAGTGTACTGTGTGGCGCAGAACGGCGCAAACATCTGCATCCAGCGTGTCCTGTTACCTGTAATGGGTGTGGGCATGCGGCCATATCCGGGACCCTGATTCACCCGGATTTTCCGCTTGCCATGCCTCACGCTGTTAGGATCAGGCACACAGACCCAATGTACCGGAGACCATGGCCCATGAGTGCCGAGCGGAATGCCTACCTGGCCGCGCGCCAGCCCCAATATGTCGACGAACTCAAGCAGTTCGTGGCGATACCCAGTGTGTCCGCACTGCCTGAACATCGCGCGGACGTGCAGGCAGCGGCCCAGTGGGTGGCCCGCCGTCTGTCCCGCATGGGTATTGAACACGTAGCCTTGCTGTCCACCGAGGGCACCCCCGTGGTATACGGTGATTGGCTGCATGCCCCGGGCAAGCCCACCATTCTGATCTACGGTCATTACGACGTGCAGCCCGCCGATCCCGTGGAGCTGTGGGACAGCCCGCCTTTCGCACCCGAGATTCGGGATGACCGTCTCTACGGCCGGGGCGCTTCGGACAACAAGGGCAATTTGCTGGCTGCCCTGATCGGCCTGGAAGCCATGCTGGCGTGCGAAGGCCAGCTGCCGGTGAACGTCAAGTTCTTTCTGGAAGGCGAGGAGGAAATCGGCAGTCCCTATTCCTGCACACTGCTGGCACAGACGCCGGACCGGTTCGCCAGCGACATCTGCGTCAATGCAGACGGCATCCAGTACGGTCCGGATCAGCCCACCATCCTCAGCTCCTTCCGGGGCATGGCGGCATGCGAGCTCGACGTACAGGGCCCGAAGTCCGATCTGCATTCCGGCATCTATGGGGGCACGATCCAAAATCCCCTGCATGCCCTGGCCGCGATCCTGGCTTCCCTGCACGACGCACAGGGCCGCATCGCGGTAGCCGGTTTCTATGACAGCGTCATGCCCCTGCCCGCGTCGGACCGGGAGTTGCTGGCCCAGGCGCCTTATGACGAAACCGCCTACATGCGCGACCTGGATGTCGACGCGGTATTTGGCGAAGCCGGCTATTCCACCAACGAACGGGCGTGGCGTCGTCCTACCCTGGAAGTCAACGGCATGTGGGGCGGTTTTCAGGGCGAGGGGGCCAAGACGGTGCTGCCCAGTTCCGCTCACGCCAAGATCTCCTGCCGTCTGGTTGCGAACCAGGATCCCGTGCATATTCTGGACTGTATTGTGCGGCATGTCCAGCTGCACACGCCCCCCGGCGTGCGCGCGACCGTAACGCCGCGCCCAGGTATGGCTCGCCCGTACTGGCTGCCCCTGGATCATCCGGGTATCCGGCACATGGCCGACACCTACAGGGAACTGTATGGCAAGGATCCCTACTTTATCGGCAGCGGGGGCACGATCCCGGTCACGGAGGCCATGCTGGATCATCTGGGGATTTATTCACTGGTATTTGGCTTCTGTACGCGTGACGAACAAATTCACGCGCCCAACGAATTCTTCCGGCTGTCCAGTTTTGCCCGGGCCCAGCAAGCCTTTGGCCTGCTTCTGCACCGCCTGGCCACCGCCGATCTGTAACGGGCAACCAGGGCTGACGGGCCCCGGAGGGCAGCTGTATCTGCACATGCAGGCCGCAACGGTCTGATGCAACAGGCAGGGCTACGGCGATGCTTCCACGGAGTGGACAGCGGGAAATGCCCCGTGTCCAGTGGGTAGGGAAAGGGCCAATCCACGTGACGCACGTTGTCCAGGGAGCCTACGTCAATTTGGGTCAGGGGTGTGTTGAATGGCTCGTGATCCCAACATTGCCGGTGGGGATCGAAAGCCCCCAGTTCCCATTGGCTGACTTCCGTCATGCAACGGCACCGGGTATCTACGTTGATGCCCAAAACCGTTACATAGCGGCCCCAGCTTTCCTCCAGTGCAGCATAGCCGCGCACCAGGGCTTGACGTACCGCCTGTTCTGCCGTAGCATTGACCTTCACTTCCACAATCCAGGTCCGCTCCGACTGCGTCACCATCATGTCGGCCCGTCCCGGATAGACGGGAACTACGGGAACTTCGGTCCAGGGCTGCAAGTTCAGCCAGCGCAAAACTCCATGCAGCAGGGCCTGGTAAAAGAATTCATAGGGGACTATATACGTACTCACACCGCGCAGTGTAGATAGTCACGGGTAAGTTAGAATGGGGTATGAACATGGAAGAGATTATGGTGCACCGGGGTATCACCTTGCGGGTGCACCCGGAAGCATGACAAAATGATGCGGGTCACAGGGGCCTGCCGGCGGGTGTGGAATGAAGTATTGGCAATCTGTAAATAGCAGTGGCAAGACTACAAGGCTGGTGAAGCCGGTAAACCATCGGTTACGTTCTTCACTTTGTGCAAGCTGTACGTACAAGTCAAGCAGGAGTTACCCTGGTTAGGTGAGTTGCCATCGAACGTAGGTTTCCCCTGTCCAGTTCCAGCGTTCATGGAGCCAGGTGCCCTGAAATGCTGTCTGTGACCCCGGAACAAATGCTCCAGCGTGGACACCAGTAGCGTTTTGCCAAAGCGTCGGGGTCTACCAGGAACAGATAGGCTTTGTCCCCCGGCTATTTCACGGACCAGGGGCGTCTTGTCGATATAGGCATACCGGTTCCGGGCGATCGCAGCAAAGTTCGTCACGTTCACGGGCAAGGGGGACAAAGACATGGTCAGGTCTTTTGCGTTCTCCTTGTCTGTTCACCTTCATCATCCGTGGGAGAACCCGGTGGCCATGGGTACCGGTGACACCCGATACGCTGCAGCCCATCACTCCCTGCCCGCAGTCCGCACACCATACAGGATGGACCCGGCATCACTCATGGCCTCCTGCCCGGACATGCCTGTCCGCTTCGGTCCGGATCAGCCGGGAAAGGCAGTTTCGCGATGCTGCTGGATGAAACTGCGCCCGGCCGTCAGCAGGGCCTCGGCCTGATCCAGTTCCAGGAGATAGTCACTGTACAACCGTTTGCCCGCCGCCCGTGTGCGCCTTGCGATCTCGTCAAGCAGATGCGCTACCGCGGGATGTTCTGCCCCGGCTCCGGGCAGTCCCAGGGAGTAGCCGAGATCATAGGGGCCAAAGGCAATGCCGTGCAGCCCTTCCACCGCCAGAATGGCATCCAGATTGTCGAATCCCAATTGCGACTCGACCTGGGCCCAAACCAGCATGTTGGCATTGGCGAAAGCGGCAAACGACCGGCGTCCCCCGTATTGGGTTTCCAGCAGGGTATCGTCGTTGAATGCCGTACCCCGGCCACCTCCCCAGGATCGATGTCCCTGGGGACCGAAGTAACAGGCATCCACCAAAGCCTGCGCCTGCGCGCCGGTTTCAATGTGGGGCGCCATCACACCCTGGATGCCGCGATCCAGCCAGCGGTTGATTTCATCCGCATGATGGTTCGGGACACGGGCCTTGACCGTCAAACCGTGTGCATGCGCCACGGACACGATGGTGTCCACAGCAACCGGATTGAAGGCACCATGCTCCCCATCGAGATGCAGGCAGTCAAAACCTGCCAGCGCCGCTAGTTCAATCCAGTACGGTTCGGCCGAAATCAGGCGCAGCGACAGGGCCTTGCGCCCGTCACGATTGCAAGCCAATATCGTATTTTCCAACATCCCTGCCTTCCCTGTGCATCATGTGCGCTTGCCATCCGGCAAGGACATTCCCAATCTCCCTTGTCGCGCATACATGCGGCTGCAGACCCCAAGGGGCTTGCGGTCTATGAACTTGCACGTATGGACTGGACCACGTTCATCAAGCCTTGCTGCAAATCCACGCGATCCGACCATCCCCAATGGGTGCGGGCCTTGGCCGTGTCCAGGTACGTCATGTCCACTTCCCCCACCGGCCTCTCGACATACAGGGGCTTGCGGGTATAGTGGGTGATGGAGGCCAGCTTGTTGAAAATCTGGTTGACCGTGACTGGATGGCCTGTACCGATGTTGTAGATGCCGGTTGCTTGGTGGCGCAGCGCCGACAGAAACGCGTCTACCGCGTCCGACACATAACAGAAGTCCCGTGCCTGCTCGCCATCACCGGCGATGTGGACCTCCTGGTGCTGGAGCATGGCGCCGGCAAAGATAGCCGCTACCCCGGCTTCGCCTTGCGGATTCTGGCGGGGACCGTACACATTGGCCAGCCGCAGCGTCACACAGCGAAAATCGTAGGCCTGGGCATAGGCGTCCAGGTGATACTCGATCGCCAGCTTGTTGACCGCATAGTTGTCCAGCGGCTTGACCGCATCGCTTTCGACAAAGGCCCGGTGGGTACCATCGGCCTGGAGGCCTTCACCGTATACGGCACCTCCCGTGCTGGCAAAGATGAACTGCTCCACCCCCGTTTGGCGGGCAAGTTCCATCAGGTGCAACGTAGCCATAACGTTGACTTCGGCATAGCCCAAGGGATCCTGCATGCTCTCGCGTACATTGGCCCGGGCCGCCAGGTGATAGACGGCCCCGATTTCATTCCGGTCGAAGATCTGGGCCAACCCTGTATGATCGGTCATGTCCATCCGATAGAACATGGCCTTCTGATTGACGTGGGCCTGCTCCCCGGTGTGCAGGTTATCCAGCAGGATCACGTCATACTCGCTCTTGATCAGGGCATCTACCAGATGACTGCCTATGAACCCTGCCCCACCTGTTACCAAGATTTTCACAAAACGTACTCACCCTCTTGTCATTGTTGCTGTCTGCAGGCTGTTTCAAGCCTGCTCGCGCCGGGCGTAGGCCTGCTGGACCGCCGCCAGGTAATTCCGTTCCGAAGCCAGAATGTGTTCCAGCACCGTGCGGATCGACCATGACTCCGGTCCGGGTGCCGTATCCAGATCCGTATCTTCCAGCCCGACCGTCGCCGCCAGCAATTTGCCCCAGCTGAGTTCGGCTTCGGCCAGCATGCGCTGGGGCATGGTCTTGTGCAGGCCCAGATCCGCCCGTGCCCCCTCAATCTGGTTCGTGTGCTCCCGCATGTGCTCCCCCAGCCGGAGCAGGACCCGGCGCACTTCATCCCAACGTGGCAGATCGACGGGAAGCGGAAAGTCAGCTTCGGGCACCGCGGTCATATACGCCAGGCTCGCCGTGCGGGCTGCCCGAATCTCCGCCAGGATGGCATCCAGTTCATTTCTGTTCATAGCCTGTCACCCTGAACCGCTGTTGCTCCGAATCTGAAGAAGTCCCTGCCGCATTGTAGAAACCGCACCCGGATCGACAAAAAAACAGTTGGTCCTATCCGGGTACCGTCTGCATTCTGCAGTACACTGTACGGTGCATGCACTTCACCAACAAGGACTGGCTTATGGCCCGCACAGAACTGAACGCCAAGCTGGATGAAATCCGCAGTCGCCGCAACGAGGTTTTGGCCCGTTTGCAGGAGGTAGCGGACACGGATGCCTCTTTGTCCACGGAACAGTGGAGCATGTGGCCCACGGTAGGCGTCCTGTTTTTGCGCTTTGGGGATCACATGCGCGAACACGCCAACCAGATCACGGGCGCCCGCCAGGCCCTGCAGGCCAACTATACGGATACCCAACGCAAACTGGCCGAGGCCGAGCGGGGCTGGGGCCATTTGCTGGGCACCGTGGTGGGTTTGACGGATGACGATCTGGATCGGGTGCCCGAGGAAGGCGCCTGGACCATTCGCCAAATCCTGGATCACATTCTGCTGGCGGAAAACCGGTATCTGGAAGCCATTCAGGCGGCGCTGCAGGAACGCGATCAGGCCTGAATGACAGGCGGCACAGCGTCTTCAGTGCGTGGCGCTGGCGGTGCCGACGTGTTCCCGCAACCAGGCGCGCAAAGGCACATCCTCATCCTGGGGAGAAGAATAGCCATGCCCGCCGGAAGGACTTACCCCCAGCAGTTGCTTGCGAATGGGATCGCATTGCGCCAGATAGTGCTCTACGGTCATGTCATCGCGGGGACGCAGCCAGCGATAGCTGTAACCATAGAACAACACCTTGCGCGTCACCTCTGAAGTGTTCGGGCTGGACGCATGAAAGATGCGCCGGTCAAAGAACACCGCGGTCCCGGGCTTGGCCAGCACGGGCACCCCGTCACGGGGTTGGCCATTGACGATATTCTCCAGCTTGTTGGTCAGATGGCTGCCTGGCACCACGTACAGGTTGGCGCGCCCATCCACCGATGTATCCGTCAGGAAATAGGCGATCTTGAGCGAGATGCGCGGCTGGGGATTCGTTTCCAGCTCCTGATTGAGTCTGCCGCTGTCCTTGTGCCAGTTGTAGCCCGGGTTTTCCTCTTCGGGGCCGAGGGGTGGTGTGGCAATGAAATGGGAGTGGTACAACTGGATGTTCCACCCCAGAAGATCCCACACCTTGGGAAAGGTGGTCGGCCAGTCCAGCAATTCCATAAAGACGGGGTCACGGCCCACAAAGTCAAGGTAGTTGAGACGGGCATTGGCGGGCAGGTTCTGACGTGCCAATTCGTCCGCTACCAATCGATCCACAGCTGCATTGGCTCTCTCGACGATAGCCTGAGGAATGGCATCCTCCACCATGAAATACCCGTCCGCTTCAAAACGGGCATGTTCCTCTTCCGTCAACGTATGTTGCAACCAATCGGTATGCATGGTTCCGCTCTCCCTTGATGTCCGCCCTGCCCTGAAAGCCGAGAACTTTCAAAGCATTCATGGTGCGATGGTCCACAAGCTGCAGGAATCATACATGGACAGTGTGCTCATGCACAAGCTGCCCCAACAAGCTGCCCTGCCGCCAATGCTGCATGCGCATCCTGGAGCTTTCTGTAGTTTGAGGCGGCAAAGAGTGCAGGGCAGATCACCGACCATGCTCTGTGGACAGCAACCGCTGCAGCATTCCAGGCAGGGTCAGTTTGTCCATTCGACACACATGTCGATAGCACCTTATGGTGACACCGGATAACCCGGATGCGCCTGTAGGCAAGTACCCGTTTATGGTGACTGCAGAGACGCCGCTATGAACAGATTGGCCCATTCCATTGGGCTGAGTAACCTGAGATCCGGGTCACGCCCCGGCAGGAACTTGCCACTAGCCTTGGCAAGCCAGGTCCAAGTCATACCAAGGCAAGCATCAACGCCGACAGGACCATGCCACCTGATATGGCCCTCGGGTGGGCCAGGGCAACAGTACCGGGTATTGCGGCTTCGGCGTGGACCCATCCGGAAGCTGCTTGGCAAATGAGCCGGGTACGAGACCAAGCCACTGTCCTGTACGGAGCAGGGAATTCGGCAAAACCATACCTTGCCCGTGCCCAAGCACTGTACACATCCTTCATGACAGGAGGGGGATTTCGTGCTGGATCTCCTGCACCCGCCGTGGCAGCGGCACCGATGCCCCATTGCCATAATCCTGCAAGCGGGGATTGGGTACCAGATCCAGCACCATGGGATACTCGTCACAGCATTCGTATTTGGCACAGTGGACACAGTCCCGCCACACCTTGGGCGAGAGCTGTATCATGTCCACCAAGACGAAACCCATGCGGGCAAAAAAGCGCGGTGACAGCGTCAGGGCGCACATCTGCTGGTACCCCCGTTCCCGCCCCAGCTCAATGAGTCTGGCCACGATTTGGCGTCCCAAACGCTTGCCATGCCATGCAGGGTCCACTACCAGGGAACGCACTTCCACCAGATCCGGTGTCAGCTGCACCAGGGAGCCCCCGCCCAGCACATGGCGCGGGCTCGCGGCAGCGCCCGTCTCTACCGCCACAATCCAGTCCTCCGGGGCCTCGGCAATGGACTCGGCCGAGCGGAAAAGCATGACGTTGCGTTCCGCGTAATAGTTCACCAGCGCAGCCAGCCGCGGAGCATCAGCCGGCTGCGCCTGTGCCAGTTGAATCATTGTGCAGATCCTGGCCGCGCAGTATCCAGTCCTGGCCCTACAGCGTTTTCAGAATGTCACCGACATGCATGACCGCCTGTTCCAGCTCCTCGTGGGTAATCACCAGGGGCGGCACGAAGCGCAAAATGTTGGTGCCTGCAGACACTACCAGCAGACCCTTGTCATACGCCTGATCCACTACCGGATTGACGTCGATATCCATTTCTGCCCCTACCAGCAAGCCCTGTCCGCGAATGACCTGGATATGGGGGGAATTCAGTTCTGTGAGCAGTTCCATCAAGTGTTCCCCCTTGGCCCGTACATCTGCCAGGAACTGGGGCTGGGCAATTTGGCTCAGGACGTGGCAGGCTACGTTGGAGGTCAATGCGTTGCCGGCAAAGGTAGACGCATGATCGCCGGGATGCATCACGTCGGCGACCTTCTGCTGCATGCAGATGGCCCCCATGGGCAAGCCGCCCGCCAATGCCTTGGCCAGGGTCATGATGTCAGGCGTCACGCTATCCCCGCAGATCCCCTGATACCCCCACAGGGACCCCGTGCGCCCCATGCCGCTCTGCACTTCATCAAAGATGAGCAGGGCATCGTATTCGTCGGCCAGACTGCGCAGGCTCTGCAGGAATTCCGCGGTCGCCACGTTTACGCCACCCTCACCCTGTATGGGTTCCACAATGATGGCACACACCCGCTCGTCCATGTATTCGGCAGCGCTTTCCGGATCGTTGTACTGGGCAAACCGCACGCCCGGCATCAGGGGCTTGAAGGGATCCTGGTATTTGGGCCGGGGCGTGGCCGCCAGGCTGCCAAACAGTCGTCCGTGAAATGCGTCGGTGAAGGCCAGAATGCAGTACTTGTCCTCGTAGTCCTTGTCATAGGCGTACCGGCGGGCAAATTTGAACGCCCCTTCATTGGCGTCTGCGCCCGTAAGGCAGAAATGCACCTTGTCGGCAAAACTGTTCTGGCACAGCAACTGGGCCAGCCGGGCGTGGGGTGCCGTATGATACAGATTGCTGACATGGTATACACCGCTGTCCACCACTTCCTGGACGGCACTCCGAATCCCCGGATCGCCATAGCCCAGCGCATTTACCGCAATCCCGGAAACGCAGTCCAGATAGGCTTTGCCCTCTGTGTCGTACAGGGTAGCCCCTTCTCCGTGGCTGAACACTATGGGCGGGCGGCCATAGACGCCCAATACATAATCCTGTTCCAGCTTGATGATGTCCTGTGTATTCACGCGCAGTTTCTCCTTTGCACTTGCGTACAGATCGAA
Organism: Caldilineaceae bacterium; assembly: GCA_965200385.1. Taxonomy (GTDB): domain Bacteria; phylum Chloroflexota; class Anaerolineae; order Caldilineales; family Caldilineaceae; genus Bin34. The sequence goes on along the minus strand of OZ241342.1, from coordinate 257,028 downwards.
AAATAACGGTATCAGTTGTCCCGGCACATGAGACTGAAACTCTGGGCCGTGGGCCCCTTATGCGGCTGGCTTGCCATGAACAGGGCCAGCGGCACCACTTCTTCCGGCTGCTTGAACCATTCGGACGCCCAGGCTGCCGGTTGGCCGGCCGGCTGGTCCGCCACCCACTGGGTCATGTCGGTGTCGACGGGTCCCGGGATCAGTTCATTGACCGCGATGCCATCCTGCCAGACTTCCTGGGCCAGGACCCGGGTGAGCATCCACAGTCCCGCCTTGGATACGCAATAGGCCGACGAGTCGGCAGCCCCCTGGTGTCCCATGCCCGAGCCCACTACGATGATTTTGCCGCCACCACGGGCCTTCAGGTAGGGCACCGCGGTACGGGCACACAAGTACGCACCGACCAGGTTGGTGTCCAGCACAGCAGCCCACAGATCGGGATTGCTGTCGGCCACGGGGGCTTTTTCCAGTTCAATGCCCGCATTGAGAACCACGATGTCCAAGCCGTCCAGAGCCTGGACCACTGCCTGGTACGTGGCTTCAACCTGATCCCGTTGCGTAACGTCACAGACCCGGGCCAGAGCATGTCCACCCGTGTCCCGGATCTGGCGGGCCACGTCGGCTACCTGTTTCTCGGTCCGGGCCACACAGGCTACCTGTGCCCCGGCTGCGGCAAACCCCAGGGCGATGGCACGGCCAATGCCGCGACCGGCTCCTGTGATCAGGGCGTTTTGACCTTGGAGCGAAACTGCATTGGACATGGCTTGCCTTCAGTGTCGGATCTGGTCGGAAGACAGTACGCCGGTGCCCTGTCCCGACTTGATGCCTTCCAGATTGGTGATTACGGCTTGGGCCACCCCTTGGGCCACGGCTTGCATGGCACTGTGCACTTTGGGGATCATGCCCCCGTGAATATGGCCTTCCTGTATCCAGGCGGCGGCCTGTTCTGCGGTCATGGCCCGTACCAGACGTCCCGCGATCTGGACTCCCGGCACGTCCGTGACCAGAAAAAGACGTGTGGCACACACGGCCGTCGCTACCGCCATGGCCACGTGATCGGCATTGACGTTGTAGTGCAGGCCGTCGTCCACCCCCAATGATATGGGACTGATGACCGGAATCCGTTCCTGGGCCAGGAGCAGGATGATGAGATCCGGATTCACGGCAACGATTTCCCCTACGCGTCCCAGATCACCCGCCGGATGCAGCATGGGCCGGACACGTACCGTGCCGTCATCCACCCCGCTGATGCCGACCCCCTGCAGGCCCTCGGCCACCAAGGCCCGTACCAGGCGCTTGTTGAGCAGCCCGCTCAGCACCATTTCCGCCACAACCAGGCTTTCAGGGGTGGTGACGCGCAGGCCATCCAGAAAGCGGGTTTCCAGACCCAGGGCCTGCTGGTAGGCCGCGATGGTCTTGCCGCCACCGTGCACGACAATGACCCGCTGGCCATTGGTCCCCAGCATTTTGACAGCCAGCACCAGTTCAGCCACGAAGGCCGGATCATCCAGTTCCCCCCCGCCGATCTTGATGACGACAGGATAGGCATTTGCGGTCGCTGTCATTATCGCTGCACTCCCGGTTGCACGGCATCACATCTGTCCGGCACCCCGTTGCTGCCCATCACAGCAACCCCGCCGTCTCTTCATAGCCCAGGGCAATGTTCATGTTCTGGATGGCCTGGCCGCTGGCACCCTTGACCAGATTGTCGATGCTGGCCACTATGACGTAGTCCGCGCCGCCGGTCTGGTCGGGGTGGACTGCCGTGATGCTGATGGCACAGTGATTGGTATGCGCCACATGGCGCACCGAGGCCTGGGTGCCGGCGGGCAGAAGCTGAATGAAGTGCTCGTCCGCATAGGTTTCGGCGAACAGGGCCCGGATGTCGGTTTCCTTGACACCGCCCGTGACCGAGGCGTAGATGGTGCTCAGTATACCCTGATTGAAGGGGGCCAGGTGAGGCACGAACGTGAAGGCATAACCGTCCCGGTCGGCATTGACCTGGCCCAGGACCTGTTCCATTTCCGCAATATGCCGATGGCGGTATCCCACGTTGTAGGGACTGATGTTTTCGTTGGCCTCCACAAAGTGGTAGGGCAGTTTGGGCTTGCGGCCCGCGCCGCTAACCCCGCTCTTGCTGTCCACAATGATGCGTGGCTGCAGCCATCCGGCCTTGGCCAAGGGATAAAGAGCCAGATTCACCGTGGTGGGGTAGCAGCCCGGATTGGCAATCAGCCGGGCACCGGCAATGTCCGGTCGGTACACTTCACACAGCCCGTACACCGCCAGATCCAGCAAGTCCGGGGCATCATGGGCCAGGCCATACCAGCGGGCGTACGTGTCCGGATCCCGGAGACGGTAGTCCGCACTCAAGTCAATTACCGTCACGCCCGTGTCGTGAAAGGCCCGCACGGGGGCCACGGATTGGGCATGGGGCAGCGCCAGAAACACAACGTCCACTTCGTCGGCCCGCCCCAGGGCAGCCTCCAGCGGGATCAGTTCCGTGTCCCAGGGCCCGGGATACACGTCACTGTACTTCTGTCCCGCGCTTCGTTCACTGGTAAGCCAAACCAATTCGGTCTGGGGATGTCTCTCCAGCAAGCGAATCAACTCGTATCCTGTATAGCCTGTGGCTCCCGCGATCCCGACACCAATCATGATTTGCATTCCCGCTGCACTGTGACTTTGGACATAAAAAAACTCTCCGGTCCGGAGAGCACAAACAGCTATGACACATGCGCGCACAAGGCCCTGCCAGACACCTACCGGTTATATCAGCTTGACCTCCTGCGAACAGGAACGACGATAGCGAGCAAATTGTCCATGGCCAAAAGGATAGCACAGAACCGGCTGGCCGTCAAAGTTGGAGCGGCTGTCGCCATGGATGGAGGCAAGGACATTGCAGGGCGCTTGATCCTCGCGATCCCGCATCAGGCCCGCCTGCAGGCTTTGTTCCCGTCGCTTTCCAGACTGCAACAGTCCCCACAGCACATGCAACGAACATGACGGGACTGTCACAGGATCACCGGCTCGGATGGCCTTTACTGTGACTTCGCAGCGAATTTCCTGATCGCCCTGGCCATCTTCGGGGGCACGTGATGGCTCATGTCCTGCAGGGCCTGCAGAATTCTCTCCGGGGAGAGCCCTTCACGGAAAGCCCGTTCCAGACTGCGCTGGTTGATCTGGTACACGTATTCCACACCACTGGTCTGCCACATGGCAAAGCGCTCAATGCGGAACCGCGACTTCAACGGCAACGTCAGGGGCACATGCAGGCAGTAGTCGTCATCGATCACGATCCGGGGCGGGTCGCCGGATTCTGCCTGTACCTGATCGTGTCCCAGCCATATCGCGCCGGCGCGCGTGAGGGAGACAACCACGGCGCCGTCGGCCAGGACAGCCAGCTGCAGTGCACCAAGCCAGTACAGGGAGTTGCCCAGCAGAAACCGCACCAGCTCACCGTCGACCCAATCCCAATGTTCAAATCCCCGGGCAAAAGCCTGCCGTTCCGTGTGCCGAATATACCAGTGGTCGTAACTGCCGCCGCTGCGCTGGAAATCCGGCGCCTGCTCATGGATGGCCGCCACAATGTCCTCCAGACGATACCATTGTCCCAGTGACAGGCACTGGCACAGATCCAGAAACGCCCGGCGTGTTTTGTCCGGTTGATTGTGCCAGCGCTCTGTATTGTGGAACTCCAGCACGGGGATCTCGCGCAGATCGTTCCACGCGGGGGACTGCCGCCAGGCATCCCACATGCGGGTAGTCTGCCCATGCCGATCCTGATCCAGAAAGGTCCGGACCCGGTTGTTGTTCAGGGTCACCCGGATTACGTCCCCGGCCGCTGCCTCGCCCTTGAAGAACCCGAGGCGCTTGGCAATGTGCAGCAGCAGTCCCTTGCGCACTTTCAGATCCGGGGTGTCGGGCAAGGCCAGCAAGCGGGCCGCCAGGCGCTGGTCATCCGCAGCCTGGAGCGATCCGGCTACGAGCCGCAGGGGTTCCTGATACACGGCCCCCAGGACCGAACCCAGGTCACTGAGCATGTATCCTTCCGTATCCGGCATCTGATCCCGGGAGGGCGCAGATGCCGGCGTGACCTGCAACCGGGCGGCCGCCCCGAATACGGACGGACGCGGCATCTGATCTACAATGTCGGAGGGCATGTAGATCACAGGATAGGCCTCCGGGCCACTTCCTTCAAACCCACGGCCAATCAGGCCATGATAATAGAGCAGTTCACTGATCGACCTGGGGGCTTCCCAGCGTTTCGTTTCCGCCAAGCGTGCATCCCCCATGATTTCCAGTCCGCCAAACCGGTTTGTGAACTGGTCCTGGGGCATGGTGCTATTGGAGGAGGTGACCAGTACCTCCAGGGCTTTCTGCACGTCCGGGTGCCAGTCAACCAGTTCCTCATATACGTTCTGTACGGAAGCCGGACTGGTCAGTTCGGAGGCCAGCACTTCTTCAAACTCGGTACGTTCACCAAGGACATCCACATCGGCACTGCGGTTTTCCTTGATGACTTCCAGCAGTTTGCGGGAATGGTCCTTGAGCATTTGCAACGTGGTAGGCATAATATCAGACGGATGGCACTGCAGGAGTCATGAGGCACGGTCTCAGACTGGACTACCCTAACTATACGCGCAACTCTTTTGATCAAGCAGGAGGCACGAAGAAAATGAAACGGATTCTAATGGAATTTCTGACCGGTATTGTACGCAATCTTGGCATCGCCTGGCGATTGATGCACAATCCCTCCGTACCCCTCTGGGTCAGAATCCTGTTGCCGGTACCGTTCCTGACCTATTATCTCTCCCCTGTCGATCTGCTGCCGGGGATACCCCTTGACGACCTGCTACTGCTGCTGGTGGTGTTCCCGCGGCTCATGATCCGGCTGTCGCCGCCGGCAGCTGTGGAGACAGCCACGTATGGCGGTACCCTGCACACCCGCCAGGAAGAGGACGAGAACACCATCGACGTCCCGTGGCGGACTGTGTCCTGAATGCGCTACAGCCGCTGCGCTCCCCGCCCCGGATTACTGCCCTGCCGTGAAGGTCAGGGGACTCAACACCTCGCCTACCAGATCGTAGGGCATGGCTCCCGTTATGTGGACTGACAGCATGGAGCCGGGCACGGTCTCCGGAGCATCCGGTATCAGTACCAGTCCGTCCACCTCCGGGGCATCCCGGTAACTGCGCCCGATCAGCACCGTCCCCTGGTTCTCGTCCACCCCCGTGCCTTCAATCAGCACCATCAGCTGCCGGCCAATCTGGGCCTGATTGCGTGCCAGGCTGATGGGTTGCTGGCACGCCATAAGCCGATGCCAGCGTTCCTCCTTGACTTCGTCCGCCACCTGATGGGGCAACGTGTAACTGGGCGTACCGGGTTCGGGACTGAACTGGAAGGCCCCTACGCGATCAAACTGGATGTCGTTGACAAACTGCAGCAGGTTTTCGAATTCCGTGTCGGTTTCCCCCGGAAACCCCACGATGAAGGTCGTGCGCAGAGCGATGTCGGGCATGGCGGTGCGGAGCTGGGTTATATGGTCATACACCATGTCCAGCCGGTGGGGTCGCCGCATGCGCCGGAGAGTGGCCGGATCTCCGTGCTGGAGGGGTATGTCCAGATAGGGTACGATGGCCTCTTCCCGGGCCATCGTTTCGATCAGGCCGGCGGTGACGTGACCCGGATAGGCGTACATGAGCCTGAGCCATTGCAGATCCGACCCGCAACGACGACAGAGCGTATGCAACAGGTGGGCCAGTGAATCCGGTTCCTGGCGATCCCGACCGTAGTCTGTCGTGTCCTGCGCTACAACCACCAGCTCTTTGGCGCCACCCTGTACAAGCTGCTGGGCCTCCGCCAGCACGGCATCCACGGCACGGCTGCGCAACTTGCCCTTGAACGCAGGAATGGTGCAGAACGCACAAGGGGCATTGCAGCCATCGGACACCTTGAGATAGGCACTGCCGGCCGTAACGGTACGGGTCAGGGGAGTATCCGCCGTCTCCGGGTCGCCCAGCAAGGCGTAGGATTCCTGGCGTCGACCCTGTGGCCCCTCCCGCAGCCTGCGCACCAACGGTACGATCTCCCGCCAGCGGCGGGTACCCAGCAGACCATCCACTTCGGGTACGGTCTGCAAAATCAGATCACCCTGGCGCTGCGCCAGACAGCCGGCGGCGATCAGCGTCTGATCACGCCTTTTGCGGGCAGCCTGCTCCTGCAGTACAGACAGGGATTCCTGAATGGCGGCCTGCAGAAACCCGCAGGTATTCACGATAATGACGTCCGCTTCCCGGGCCTGGGGCTGTACGGCAAGGTGGGCATCCTGCAGCAGGGCTTCCATGCCACTGCTGTCGGCTTCATTCTTGGGGCATCCCAGTGTAATGAGGTGGTAGGACAGGGAAGTGTGATCCGGTGTCATGGGGCCTTCAGTGGCTACATGCAAACATGGGCATAACCCTCTCATGGTACTTCATGTACGTGGCCAAGGGATCACTATGCCCTGTCACGCAGTCATTCCGGGACCGGTATCACACAGACCGTATCGACTGCCTGCTGGCCTGACGGGACGGGCATTGCACTGCAACAGCCGCGGACCACCATTCTGTCAGCCTTGCACATACAAGGCAAGCCTGACAGTGGTCTATCTCTGCCCTGCCTGTTTTGCAAGACAGGGTTCGCCTTGCTTATGATCAGACAATGCCCTGTACAGTGCCTGTTGCAACGGGCCTTGCCTCGTCAGGCAGCCTGTGCAACGTGAAAACGTAGATGGTGTAAAGTCGTATATAAGCCCCAAAGTCATGAATCCCACAATCGCGCCGAACGAGGTAACCCAAGTTCTGGTTCTGGGTGCAGGCACCATAGGCACCGGTTGGGCAGCCTATTTTATGTCAAAGGGTCTGCATGTTCACCTGGTGGATCCCGAGCGGCCAGACACCGCCAGCCATGCCGATATCCAGCGGATGCTGGCTGTACTGCATACCCTGACACCCGAAGCGGTCTGGTCCCCGGGCGAGGTGCATTTGCATGACCATCCGGGACCTGCGCTGTCCCCGGTCCAGTTTGTGCAGGAATGTATTCTTGAGGATCTGGCAGCGAAGCAGCGTGTGTTGTCTGAGGTAGAGGGTATCGTGTCAGCTGATACGGTCATCTGTACCAGTACATCATCCCTGCTGCCGACGGCAATCCAGGCCGGATGTCGACATCCGGCACGAGTCCTGGCCGGGCATCCGTTCAACCCGCCCCATCTGCTGCCACTGGTCGAAGTGGTTGCCGGGCAGGCCACGGCACCGGCGGTGGTTGACTGGACCCTGCGCTTCTATCAGGCTGTAGGCAAATTCCCGGTACGGGTCAAGAAGGAAGTCGTGGGCCACATTGCCAACCGCCTCACCTCTGCCTTGTTCCGGGAAGCTGTGCATATCCTGGCGGAAGGCGTGGCCACGGCGAAGGACATCGATGACGTCATCACCCAGGGACCGGGTCTGCGCTGGGCGCTGCTGGGGCCTTTTCTGATCTACCATCTGGGTGGCGGTGAAGGCGGTATCCGCAGCTACCTGGATCACTTGGGTGATAGCCATCCAGCCCGCTGGGCCACGCTGGGCAACCCTGTACTGAACCAGGCAGTGCAGGACACCATTGTGCAGAGCGTTCTGGCGGAATACGGCAATCGTCCCATTGGCGATCAGACCAGCGAACGCGACCGGAATCTGGTCCGGCTGCTGCAAATGAAATCCGCCTGAAGTTGCCGGGGTCCGGGAACACAGACCGGCATCCCCGAGACACAATCGGCAGGCAGGGGCAATGAATTACGCGGGCCGGATCAGGTGATCCCAGCACGGGGCGCTCTTCCGCGGCCCACCCAAGCTTCCGCCTGCCCGAACCACGTACCCCGCTGATGTGAATACGATCAGGTTTCCTGCAGTCAGCACCAGGTGGGTTGGATCATGCGCAGGTACCGCCGCCACAAACGGCGGTGCCACGGGAAGGACGGGAGCCTTGCTGGCCACATCCATGTGGCAGGTACACAGTCGACAGACGGTCAGGCCTGCCTTGCAACAACCTGCACACCCGGATATTTATAGGAGACTCAGGCCAAATCAAATTTGAGTGTATAGGCGTGTGCACATGCCGGGGCCGGCGGCAGATCCACGGTGAGACCTGTCGCATCCTGCCGCCAGGTGAGTTCCCTGTCGACACCAAGCAGGGTAACCCGCCGAATCCGGTGTGCCCTGAAATCCGGATGGGCCAGTGATTGAATCCGGGCTTGGGGACCGGGCCATCCCGGCAGAATGGCATACAGGGCTTCGTCGGTCTGGGTGAACCGGACATCCTGCGCCGTCATCTGGGCGTTGGCTTTTTCCGTCATGTGCCCTGACGTCACCGCGGTGGGTCCTTCCCCGAAACGGTCCCAGTACCGCGTGTCATAAATGGCTTCCCCATTGACGGTGAGCCAGGCACCGAGATCCCGCAGTAACCGGGCGGCCTCCTCCGGAATTACACCATCCGCCCGGGGTCCCACATTCAGCAACAGATTGCCGTTCTTGCTGACAATGTCCACCAGATCGTGCACCAGGGTTGTGGCGGACTTGAACTCGTCATTCTCGATATAGGCCCAGGACTTGTAGGATACGGCCGTATCGGTCTGCCAGTACTCTTCCCGTATGTCATCGAGCTTGCCCCGTTCAATGTCCAGGACCGCCACGCCATCAGGGAATTTGTCCTTGTACTGCAACACGACGTCCCGGTTCCACTCCAGGGCCTTGTTGTAGTAGTAGGCACATACCTTGGGCCGCCAGGGAGCGAATTCTTCGTAATGCCAGCCGAAGTCAAACCACAAGACATCGGGCTCAAAACGATCGATCATTTCCTGTGTACGCCGAAACCAGTCCGCAATCCATTCCGGTGATGCCGGGCTCTCTTCCGCATGGCGGGGAGCATACAGCCCTGCATACGCCGGGTCGGCGGTATCGAAAGGGGACTATATACGTACCCACACCACGCAGTGTGGACAGGAGACGACAAGCTAGAATAGGGCATGAACATAGAAGAGATTAGGGTGCACCGGGGTATCACCGTGCGGGTGCGCCCGGGCAGTAGAGCCAAGCACAACAAGATGATGCGCATTGCCGGGGCCTGTCGCAAGGTTTGGAATGAGGGACTGGAAATCTGCGCAAGGCAATAGCAGGACTTCAAGGCCGGTAAAGGCGATAAACCTAACGTTACACACTTCGGCCTGAACAATCTGTACGTACAAATCAAGCAGGAATTGCCCTGGTTGGGTGAGCTGCCGGGCCATACTGTGCGCTACACCATGAAACACTTGTCGGAAGCTTATAAGCGGTTCTTTGATGGGGCAGGGCGTCCGGTCTGGAAACGGAAATTCAAGGACACCCCAAGGTTTACTGTGCCCGGCAATATCAAGATCAAGGGCAAAAAGATCCACATCCCCAAGCTTGGGTGGGTGAAGTTGACAGGCAAGAATCCGTACGCTGATTGCAAACCCAAGCAGGCCACGTTTAAGTATGAGGCGGGCAACTGGTATGTGACCCTTCTGTAGGAAGTACCGGATCATCGGCCGATCAGACCGGGTAAACCTGTTACTCCTGTAGGCATAGACCGGAACTAGGGCAGGTGGCACTAAGTACAGGGGATATGTATGCATTGCCAAGTCTGTTGACCCTGGACGCCAAACTGCGCAGACTGCAAAAGAAGTTGGCGCGTCAAGAGTTCAAGAGTAACGGTTGGCAACACACTAAGCTACGTATCCAGAAGATATACAGGGAGATGCGGAATGTCATAAAGGACTGGTGTCACCAGACCAGTCGCACCATCGCGGACATACACGATCTAGTCATCTTTGAGGACCTGAACATTCAGGGTATGACGTGGAGTGCCCGTGGCTCCAAGGATAAACCCGGCAAGAATGTAGCTCAGAAAAGAGGATTGAATCGTGCTATCTTGCGCAGTGGTTGGGGATGGCTGGAAAGGTATATGACTTACAAGACTTATACGGAAAAGATAGATCCCAAGTACACGTCACCAAAGTGTCATAACTGTGGGGTTGTACGTAAAGCTAACCGCAAATCCCCGTCTGTTTACCATTGCGGTAAATGTGATGTGGAAAAGAACGCTGATATAAACGCGGCTTTGAACATACGGGATAAATGGTTAGGTAAGAACATGGCGTCCGGGGACGGCGCAACTGCAGGTGGAGGTGGCAGCGTAGGCTGGCCTGTGAAACCTGAAAATGTGTACGGTGAAGCATCGCGGCCTGCGGGCCTGGTGTGGGTACGTATATAGTCCCCTGTCGAAATCATCCTGGTTAGGTGTAATAGCGCCAGTTGAAAGCCCGGTGCGAGGACACGCCGAATTTGAGACCGCGCTGCCGTACCACGTCGCAGAGTTCCCGGATCACGTCCCGCCGGGGTCCCATTTCAGCCGCATTCCACTTGGTGTACTGTGACTTGTACATGGGAAATCCGTCATGATGTTCACCCACCGGGACCACGTACCGGGCACCGGCCTGCTGGCAGAGATCCACCCACTGTTCCGGATCCCGGTTCTCGGCCTTGAACATGGGAATGAAGTTCTTGTAGCCAAACTGGCCCGGGTGCCCCCAGGTATCACAGTGGTGCCGGAAATAGTTGGCTCCCTTGCGTGAAACTTCGTCCCGGTACATAAACCGGGGATACCACTCATTGTCCCATGCCGGCACCGAGTAGACGCCCCAGTGGATGAAAATGCCCAGTTTGCCTGGTACATGCATGGTCTCCTGTTGGGGCTGGGAATTGGGCTGGCGGCATGGCCTAGCGCGTCACCGTCCGGCCCGTTTGGCGGTAATGAACCATCCGGTTTGACAGATCCGCGACCACGTCTGCGCGTTCTGTCCACAAATTGCGTTCCTCGCCGGGATCGTCCGCCATGTTATAAAGCTGTCCCGGCGTCAAGGGCTCGGGCTCGGAACCGGCCGGCGGCGCCCAGCCACCGGAGCCCTGGGTCTCGAAAATAACCTTCCAGTCACCGGCGCGCAGCGAAAAGACGCCCGTCTGTGAATGGTGAATCAAATCCGTGCGCACCGTGGCGTGCGGGTCTGTGAGGACGCCGAGCAGGCTCAGGCTGTCTTCGGCACAGTCGGCTGCTAAGGACTGGCCTGTGATGTCAGCGCAGGTGGCCATGAAGTCCACCAGCGACACCAAGGCATCACTGACCGTGTGAGCCGGGATATGGCCTGGCCAGCGGGCAATCAGGGGTTCCCGGTGACCACCTTCCCAGATGTGGGCCTTGTAGCCACGCCAGTCAGCCGACGACCGATGACCGTAGGTCGCGTAGGCAGCCATGCCGGTCTGGCCCGGTTGCCTGTCGCCCGGCAAGGCTCCATTGTCGCTGGTCACCATTACGAGGGTATTGTCGGTCAGACCGGTTTCATCGAGCACGTCCAGGACCTGGCCCACCATCCAGTCGTACAACCAGACCAAATCCCCCCGGGGACCGGCACCCGACTGATCCCGTGCAAACTCGGGCACATCGGCTCGGGTACAGGGTTCATGCGGGGCATCTGCAGTCAGATACAGGAAGAAGGGCTGATCCTGATCTGCCCGTTCCCGGATATACTGCACGGCTTGCCGGGCAATCCGGGGATCCGCGTCCTTGTGTTCCCAGCCCGGCACCATCATGCCGGGACGACTGGTATAGACCGGGGTATCGTGATACAGGGCAGGAATTTCGATGAAATGCTCATTCTCGATAAAGCCATAGGGTGGCTGGCAGGTGGGACAGCCTGAGGTGCCAAAGAAATAGTCAAAGCCCAAGGCTGTGGGCCCCCCGATGAGCGGCTGGGTGAAATCCACCAGCTCTTCCATCTCCCGGGTGGCGTTGCGCCAGGGCAGTACACGGTTGAAATCGAAGAAACAGCCCGGTTTGGTGGAATATCCCAGGCCGAGATGCCACTTGCCGATGGCTGCCGTATGGTAACCGGCATCTTGCAGCATGCCGGCCACTGTCTGCCGTGCAGGCTCGATCAGGGGTGGTTCGTACCCGTACAGCACATTGCTCCGGAGATGGGAACGCCAGCAGAAACGGCCTGTGAGCACGCCATACCGGGTGGGCGTACAAACGGCCGAAGGCGAATGGGCATCGGTGAAACGGATGCCTTCCCGGGCCAGTCGATCCATGTTGGGCGTCGGGATGCGGGAGTCAGGGTTGTAACACCCTACGTCACCCCAGCCCATGTCATCGGCCATGATGTAAATGATGTTGGGGCGGGGGCGGGTCTGGCTCATGGCAATGGCCTCGTTGCTTGGCTTGGCCCCGGCCTGTCTGCCATCCTACCCTCAGGTACTACGGCAAGGCAGGCAGTCTGGCTCAGTGTCCTGATATCGCCGGCCGGGTAGTGCAACCGGTCTCGGGCATCAGGCAAATCTAGACTGCAACCGGGTAGTGTCTTCCCGATTCTAATGCAATTCATGCCGAACGGGAGAGCAGGGTACAGGGTGCCCGCTACCGGGCCAGCGCCTGCCACCTGCCGGTATACCGGGCCATCAGTAGGTCCAGGCCCGTTCCAGAGGGGCTTCATTGCGTATCACACGCTGCAGCAGGCGGGCCCGCATGGCAGCCAGGTCATGCCGATAGGCCACATCGCCAGCCACATCCCGGTATTGGCCATACTCCGCTTGCAGATCCCAGAGACATTCACGGCCATGGGCATGCATGACATACCGGTAGCGCCGGTTGCGCAAGCTCTTCCAGCCCCGCATTTCCATGAGGGCATCATCCTTGCTGCCCCGGGCGGCACCCTGCATGAACGGCAACAGGGAATGGCCCTGTACCGGTGGCGGGATCTGGCATCCGGCCAGTTCCAGGAGAGTAGGCACCACATCCACACTCTCGACGATATGGCTGATCCGCTGACCCTGCTTCTGGCCTGGAATGCGTATCAGCAGGGGTACCCGGCTGACTGCATCTTCTCCCGGATACCCCTTGCCCCATTTGAAGTGTTCACCCAGCCATTCACCGTGATCCGATGTGAAAACCACAATGGTTTCCTCTTCCAGGTTCAGATCGGACAGAGCCTGCAAAACAGTGCCCACATGAAAGTCCACTTCCGAGATCATGGCGTAATAGCCGTGTCGCGCAGTGCGCAACTGCGCCGGCTGAAACTGCACATCTGCCGCCTGGTCCGCACTTTCCGGCGGGTAGGCAGGGACAGCGAGGCGATCACGATCATACAGGTCCAGAAAACGCTGGGGAGCAACCCAGGGCGAATGGGGACTGTAGAAACCGGCAATGCACAGGAAAGGCCGGCTGGCATCCTTGGCCCGTCGCAAGTACGCAATCGTCTGTTCCGCCACGAAAGCTGTATGTGAAACCTCATCCGTGCCGGCAAAGGGAATGGCGTCCAGGGTGGTCTGGCGATCCCAGGCGGTCGGATGGGATACCGGATCCGGCAGCCGCATGGTCTGCTGCCAGGTACGGGCTGTGGGCGGCAAACCCAGGCTGACATACGGCAACTGTGTCGGGTCCTTGCGCCGTACCCAGGCCCGGTAGGCATCTTCATATGACCCGGGTTCGTCGGAGATTTCCAGATGATCGAAGCCGTAGGCAGGATGTACATGCCGGTGATCCCGATTGGCATGCGGGAGAAAATGAAGCTTGCCTATGTTGGCACATGTATATCCCTGTGGTCCCAGCATACAGGGCAGGGTCAGTGTCGCTTCCGGTACCGGAACTCCCATGTGGGTAATGCCCAGAGTGCCCGGGTACTGTCCCGTCAGAAAACTGATGCGACTGGGCATGCAAACCGGATTCTGGACAAAGCAGTGATCGAAATTGCCGCCCTCGGCCGCCAGCTGATCCAGGTGCGGAGTCACAATATCCGGATTGCCATTGACTCCCATGCCATCCCAGCGCTGTTGATCGGTGTAGAGAATCAGGATATTGGGACGTTGCATGTTGTCAGATCACACTCCCTTGATTGGAAAGCAGCCTGTGACGGAGCAGGGGATATGATCCCTGCAGAAACTCCAGGGATCAGTGTACAACTCCTGCCGGGAAAACGTTGCCAGAGACTGGCACCCACGCGGATAAAGTCGCGGTTTGGCGTTGGCTGTAGCCATCCTGCACAAGTGTACACCTATCTGTTTGCGGTCAGCGCATTGTCCTGTGCAGTTTCATGATGCACGGGATTGTTACGGGTGGTGTACGTGCACCACCCAGTGTGGCTTTTCCAGTGTGGCTTTTTGCCTTAATCCGGTGGAGCGGACAGAGTTTGCCCACAGACCCTGCGCGGGTCTACCTGTGTAAGGTCAGTCCGGTGGCGGGGTTTCCGGCACCGGGGGCAGGAGGGCCTGCAGGGCACGACGGTCCACCCGGCTGACGGATGGCTGGCAGGAAAGCGGCGAGATCGGGGATCGTGTCCAGGGCCAAGGCCGGAAGCTGGGCCTGCAGCGCAACGATATGCCGGTCGAGCCGTGCAGTGACATCCGGGGGCAACTCGCTGAAGGCCAAGGCCTGGCGCAGCGAGTCCAGGCGCTCGGCCACTCTTTGTTGTTCCAGTTGGGCTTCGGCCTGTACCCGGCGTTCCGCTTCCTGTTAGTGTGCCGCTGCCGCGGCCTGCTGGGCCGCTTCGGCCTGCACCCGGCGTTCCACTTCCTGCTGGCGCTCCGCTGCCTCGGCCTGCTGGGCCTCCTCGGCCGCCTGCTGTGCTGCTTCCGCAACCCGCTGTGCCTCCTCGGCCCGCACCCGGCCGGCCGCTTCCGCCTGGCGCTCCGCTTCCGACTCCGCACTCGTGGGATACCACCGCCGCGCCACCGGATGCCACAGCCGCAAGGCCTCCGTCTCCCAGTCCAGACCCCACTCCGTCTCCAGCACGGCGCTCCAGCCCACCCGTGCCGCCCGCACCTCATCTTCCCACAGCGGGATGGGCTCATAGCCCGCCCCCACCAAACGCCAACCCTGCAGCGGGGTCGCCAGGTACTTGGAGTGCGGATCATACTGCCAGTACTCGGCTATGCCCAGTTGCGCATACTGGTGCCACTTGCGGCCACTGTCCGCCGCGTGTGTTGAAGGCGAGGCCATCTCCATCACCAGGTCCGGCGCCTTGTCATGTACCCAGGGCGCATAGCCCTGATCCGGGGGCACCGCCACGTCAAAGGCCAGAAGCACGTCGGGCGCTATGTAAGCCGTGCGGTTGTCCGGATTGTAGTACAGCGCACAGTCGCCGCGGACGGTCCCCCTGCGGTCCAGCGTCGCCATATGCCGTTCCAGGGCCAAGACGGTCGCGACAATGGCGTCGTACTGGGCTTGGGTCTCGGCCATGGGTTCACCATCATCGGAAGGATAGAAGTCGTCAACGGCCGCGGGGGGCGTCAGCACCGCCGCCGGCGAGTAGGTTTGCAGCACCATGGAATCACCTCCTTGGTCCCTAAGTATAGTACCTGTATAGCACCTGCAGCCCTGGGGCTGGGCCCGGGAGCCCCCTGGGCCACCCGGGTAGCCGCGGGCGGCCCCGTACCCGCATCCCAGGGCATACGGGGCCTGTACCGTGGGGCCCAGGGCGTACGGTGGCTCACCGTTGCGGGCGTTGGGTACCAAGGAGTGTTGGCGCGACCCTCGGCGCTGCGTCGCCGGATGAGCGGCCACGGGACGTCACCCGGGTGGACGGCACTCGGGTCAAGGTCCATCCACAGCACACCAAGGCTCCAAAGAGGGCGATCACCCGTTACCTCCCAAGTGGCACAAGTCAGAGGTCACCGTCGCGGTGGGCTCACTATCCAGGTGATGGCGATCACCGAGCGGGCAGGCCGGTGCGTGCCGTACACACGCAAACCAGGGCACACCGCCGTGGTGGCCGCGTTACCCACTCGCCTCCTCAGTGTCCCGGTTGCGCAAATCCGAGTGCTGGGCGCCGACAAGCTTGGGACAGACAAGCGGTGCGTGATGCGGCGGGCTTCATCCCGCAGGATAGCTGGTAATGCCGCCCCGCTCCCATCACCAGCAACCCATGGCCTACCCTGTCAAGACCTGCCAGACACGCCATCTGGTGGCAAAGGTGGGGGACCGCAAGTACACCCGCGGTGTATCGACCGACACACCAGAGCAAACGCGCCATGACATGCCGGGATTGGTGAACCGGGTCGGGTAAGTTCACCCGTACACACCGTACCCGGCGTGGCCTTGCACTCTGGCGGACATAGTGGACAGCGTTTGCCAACAGACCTTAATGACGATAACCAGCCTTGGGCGCCATTGAGGCATGTGCGAGACCCGACCGTGATCTGCGCTATCCGCATGGATGCAGTGACCTTGGCCACACATTCCCGGGTATGGCGTCAAGAATGCACGTCCCTGACCAATGTCTCGGCAACGGCGTTAACCAGCAGTGTATGTTCCGCTTCGTGTACACGCCGGGTCAGGCACTCCAGGGTGTCCTGGACATGAATGGGCACCGCACCAGTGCGAATGACAGGGCCGGTATCCACGCCCTCGTCAGGTACCCAATGCACCATAACGCCGGTCTCCTGAATGGTGTTGTTTTGGAAGGCCTGAAAGGCCCGTTCAATGGCATGCAAACCGGGAAACATGCCCGGCAAGGCGGGATGCAGGTTGATGACCTTGTGCGGGAAACGGGACAGAAAAGTATTGGTCAACACACGCATCCAACCCGCCAGCACGATCAGGGCCGGACAGGACGCCTCTACGACAGCGGCCAAATCCCGATCGTATTCGCGGCGTGACTTGCCTGCAGCACGGTACTGCTTCCAGTGCAGTGTGGCGGTGGGGATGTGGGCCTGCCGGGCACGGTCAAGGCCAAAGGCATCGGGGCGACTGGCCACCACCAAGCCAATCCGGGCGGCCAGGGTGCCGTCACGACAGGCATCAATCAGGGCCTGCAGATTGGAACCGTTGCCTGAGACGAGTACGGTGATATGGGGCAGCTTCTTGTTGTGATTCATGGACAAGGGCCAAGGCTCCTATAACAACCTGACACCTGATCCGGACTCCAGGTGTCCCAGCACAACCGCCTCGGGCAGGATCTGCACAATCTCATGGGTCGTTCCGGGCGTACAGATCAAGACCAGCCCCATACCCATGTTGAAAACACGATAGGCTTCTGCAGACTGCATACGAGCCCATGCCACCAGATACCGGAAAAGTGGGGGCGGTGTCCAGGCCCGGGTATCGATAACTGCCCCCAGATGGGCCGGCAGCAAACGTTCAATGTTGGCAAAGAACCCACCGCCCGTGATGTGTGCAATCCCCAGAAGCTGAATGTTGGCCTGCTCCAGGGCTTGCATGTGCGGCCAGTAGGAACGGTGCGGCTGCAACAGGGCATCGGCCCAGCTCTCCTGGCCGGCAGCAACCGGGGCCAGGCAATCCCGTTCCGCCATGATGGACCGGATCAACGTATAGCCGTTGGTGTGGGGCCCACTGCTGGGCAGTCCCACCAGCTGATTCCCCGGCTGCATGGCAGCCATCCGGGGAAAGACGGTATCCGCCGGAGCCATGCCCATCATGGTGCCCACGATCTCGAAGGTGCCGGGGTGATATACGTCAGGCATTTCTGCCGTCTCACCCCCTACCAGCCTGCAGCCTGCAGCATCACAAGCGTTGCGCATGCCATCTACCAACAGGGCCACCGTTGCGGGACAGACCGTATGCATGCCGATGTAATCCAGAAACATGCAAGGGCGTGCCCGAATGGTCAGCAGATCATTGATGCAATGATGGACAATGTCGGCACCCAAGCCTTCCAGACGTCCCAGTTCCACGGCCAGCAGGGTCTTGGTGCCCACACCGTCGGTGGTGGCGACCAGTTCGCACGGGGCGTCGTTCTGCTGCAGGGGAACACCATGGGCAAAGCGCCGGGTTTCCAGGCGAGATTGGGCCTGGAGCAGATCCACGGCACGTGTCGCCGCGTCAATATCCACTCCGGCATCCTTGTAGCGGGACCCGGTCATGACGCAGCCGCCTTGCTGGCACCGATGTCCTGCCGATACTGGACACCGTCAAAGTGAAGGGTCCGCACCCGGGCGTACGCCCGCTGGCGCGCCGTGGCCTGATCCGGTCCCAGACCTACCACGGACAGAACACGGCCGCCTGCTGTGACCAACGTCCCATTGTCCTTCTTTTCCACACCCGCACAGAATACAAGGGACGAGGCCTCTTCAATACCCGCCAGGCCCCGAATGGGCAATCCCTGCCTGTAGGCACCGGGATAACCGGCAGACGCCATCACCACACTGACCGCTACCCGGGGAGACCATGCCAGATCCACTTCGTGCAGGCGTCCCTGGGTGCAGAGCCAAGCGGCCTCGACCAGGCTGTCCTGGAGCCGTGGCAGGAGCACCTGAGTTTCGGGATCTCCCAGCCGGGCATTGTATTCCAGGACCTGCGGTCCCTCCTCTGTCATCATCAGACCGAAAAAAAGTATACCGGTATAGGCCCTGTTGTCCCTGGCCAAACCGGCAAAGGTCGGTGCCACAATCCGTCGGTCTATCTCCTGCAGTGCAGTGGGGGAGAGAGGTGAAGGAGAACAGGTGCCCATACCCCCTGTATTGGGGCCCCGGCCGCCGTCAAAGATGCGCTTGTAGTCTTGGGCATGGCCAAACAGGCAATAATCCTGGCCGTCAGACAGTGCAAAGACCGATACCTCCCAGCCTGTCAGCCGCTCCTCCACCAGTACCGTCTCACCCGCGGCTCCAAAGCGGCGTTGTTCCAGCATGCTGGACAAGGCCATCCGGGCTTCCTCCCTGCTCTCCGGCAGGACAACGCCTTTGCCCGCAGCCAGACCATCGGCCTTGATCACGATGTCATGATCACAGGCATCCACATAGGCGAGGGCCCGGTCCAGCGACTGAAAGGATGCGGAATCGGCGGTGGGCACCCCATGCTTTTGCATAAACTGCTTGGCGAAGGTTTTGGAAATCTCCAGACAGGCGGCCCGCCGGGAGGGACCAAACGCAGGAATGCCTGCTGCCGCCAGGGCATCCGTCAGGCCTGCCGCCAAGGCATCTTCAGGCCCCACCACGACCATGTCCATGGCCTCGCGGCGCGCCAGCGCCACCAGCGCCGGTACATCACGGCTGTCAAGGGCAACACGGCCGGTTTTGGGTATGAAATGGATCCCGCCATTGCCCGGAGCTGCCGTGATGGCCGTAACATCCGGGCTGCGGGCGAGGCTCCATGCCAGGGTGTATTCCCGTGCCCCTGACCCCACCACCAGAATTTTCATGTACGTCCCTCAGTTGAAAACGGAAGCGAATTCCAGCTTGACATCTTCGGTGTCCAGCTGGATCCAGGAGGCGGTCGCCCCGGCAAAGGGATACTCGCCGGTAAAACAGGCATTGCAGTACCCGGATCCCTCCATGCGGGCCAGAACCTCGGACATACCCTCCAGCGAAAGATAGGCCAGCGAATCGGCACCTATCTGCACCTTGATGTCCGGCACCGGGAGATTGGCGGCCACCAGTTCCGCCTGGCTGGCCATGTCCACGCCCATGAAGCAGGGGTGCGTGATGGGAGGGCTGGCGACTCGGACATGCACTTCACGGGCGCCGCCTGCACGGAGCATGCGAATCAACGGCCCCACGGTGTTGCCGCGCACAATGGAATCGTCCACCAGCACGACACGCTGCCCTTCCAGGTTGGCATTCAGGGGATTGAATTTCATGGCCACCCCTGTTTTGCGCAACTCGTCGCTGGGCTGAATGAAGGTGCGCCCGATGTAGCGGGACTTGGTCAAGCCTTCCGTGTAGGGAATGCCGCTTTCCTGGGCATAGCCTATGGCATGGGGCGTACCGGAATCCGGCACGCTCATGACCCAGTCGGCGGTGGCGGG
Source organism: Caldilineaceae bacterium (assembly GCA_965200385.1). Lineage (GTDB taxonomy): Bacteria > Chloroflexota > Anaerolineae > Caldilineales > Caldilineaceae > Bin34. The sequence continues at coordinate 237,191 of OZ241342.1, read as the reverse complement.
CGCTTCCCGGGCCAGCTGGCGGCCCATGGCCTGCCGTTTCTGGTGTACCAGCCGGCCCTGCAAGATGCTGTCGGGACGCGCAAAGTAGATTTCCTCGAAAGTGCAGCAGGCACGTGCAGCCGGTGCATGTCCCTGCACAATGTCATAGGGCTGTCCTTGGGGCGGGATGTGCACGATTTCACCGGGTTCAATCTCCCGGATCATCCGGGCCCCCACGGTGGCAAAGGCACAACTTTCCGAGGCCAGCATGCAAGTATTGTCCCTTTGGCCCAGGACCAGGGGCCGGAAGCCCCAGGGATCGCGTACGCCATAGATGCCCTCACTGGTCAGTATGACCAGCGTGTAGGCCCCTTCCGCCTGGGCCATAAAGCGGCGGATGCTTTCCCGCCAGCCCCGGTGGGCATGATAGGCCAGGGCCATCAGAATGACTTCACTGTCGGAGGCGGTGGTGAAGCCGCCCCCCAGAGCCAGCAGTTCCTGCCGCATCTTGCCGGCGTTGACCACATTGCCGTTGTGTGCGAGCGCCAGGGGGCCGGCAAAGGTCTCCAAGGTATAGGGCTGCGCATGCGAAACCAGGGAACTGCCCTTGGTGGAATAGCGGTTGTGGCCAATGGACATGGTACCTTGCAGACGGGCCAGTGTCTGTTCATCGAACACTTGGGACACCAGTCCCACGTCCTTGTGTACACAGAGACGCCGGCCGTTCGTGGTGGCAATACCGGCGGCCTCCTGGCCCCGATGCTGCAGGGCGTACAGGGCGTAGAACGTGGCCTTGGCCACATCCATGTCAGGCGAACAGATGCCGAAAACGCCACAGGCTTCGCGCGGGGTATCCAGCGGCAAGTCGTCACTCATGTCTTCTCCTCCCTAAGCGCAGGCATGTTGTGGCCTGGATGCGAACGGATCATTGTCATAAGGGCAGGGGACACCGGCCAGCCGGTCAACTGCTGCCGCGCGCTGTCTACACGCTGCAACGCCGCCAAGGCCGTGTTGGCCCGGACCGTGACATGGCCCATCTTGCGTCCCGGGCGGGCGGTTTGCTTGCCGTACGCATGCAGAAACGCATGCGTTTCCCCTTCTGTGGCAGGCATGGCCGGATTGCCGGGCACCGGGTCATCCGATGCATCCGCTGGCGGCCAGAAATCTCCCATGAGATTGGCCATGGCCGCATATCCCTGCATGGTCACGGGTGCCAGCGGCAAATTGCACACGGCCCGCGCCTGCTGGGTGAACTGGCTGGTGTAACAACCTTCAATGGTCCAATGGCCCGAATTATGGGTGCGGGGGGCAATTTCATTGATGAGGAGCGCGCCCGACGCCAGCACGAAGAACTCCACACAGACAAGCCCTTCCACATCCAGCAGGGCCACCACCTCCAGCGCCAAAGCCTGCGCCTGGGCGGCTGTGGCGGCGGTTATCGGGGCGGGTGCCAGGGACACATCCAGAATCAGGTTCCGGTGATCGTTCAGCACGACCGGATACACCGCCTGTTCCCCGCGGGGGGAACGCGCTACCAGGACCGACACTTCCTGGCGGAACGGCACCACACTTTCCAGTATGGCATCCTGGCCCTGCAGATCACGCCATGCCCGGGGCAGGGCAGCAGGTGTATCCACCCGCTGCTGGCCCTTGCCGTCATAGCCGAAACGGGCGGTTTTCAACAAACACGGATAGGACAGACGGGACACGGCCGGATCGATGGGGACATGCGCTCTGAGTACGACAAAAGGACTTGTGGGCAACCCGTGTTGACGGAGGCGGCTCTTTTCCTGTATGCGATCCTGGGCCCTGCGCAAAGCTTCCGGTCCCGGCCGCACCGGGACCCCCAGATCCAGGCAGGTCATGACCGTATCCAGGGGAATGTTTTCGAATTCGTAGGTGATCACATCTACGTCCCGGGCAAAAGCCGCCACGGCTGCAGGATCGTCATACTGCCCCCGGTGGATCCGGTCCACCACCTGACCGGCAGGGGAATCCGCTTCCTCGCTGAACACGGCGGTACGGTAGCCCAGCTTCCGGGCGGCGAGGGCCAGCATACGCCCCAGCTGACCACTGCCCAGGATACCGATTGTGGATCCCGGGAGCACTACATCAGACGAAGCCATGGCTCAGGACAGCATGCAAGGACAACAATGGCCGGAGTGTATGACACCAGCTGCGGGTGCCCCTAAAGCACCAGGGCCTTGACTGTGTCTTCGTTCCGCTGCCGATATTGGGCCAGCCGGTTGCGCAAGGCTGGATCCTGCCCCGCCAGCATGCTGGCGGCCAACAGGGCCGCATTGACGGCTCCGGCCTGGCCGATGGCCATCGTGGCCACCGGTATACCCCGCGGCATCTGGACAATGGAGAGCAGGGAATCCACGCCGTGCAGGACCTGACTCTGTACCGGAACCCCAATGACCGGCAACAGCGTGTGGCTGGCGGTCATACCCGGCAGGTGGGCTGCCCCTCCTGCCCCCGCGATGATGACACGCAGGCCACGGGCTTCCGCGGTACGGGCGTACTCAATCATCAGATCCGGAGTGCGGTGCGCAGACACGACGCGCTTTTCATGAGGCACATCCAGTGCCTGCAGTATCTCGGCCCCATGAAGCATGCAGCCGTCCCAGTCCGAGATGCTGCCCATGATGAGACCTACCAGGGGCGAAACAGTGTTCATGGCGTTCCCTGTTGTATTGTCCGGCGATTCCGAAACTGGGCGGCGGTCAGCGTCTGCAGGCAGGCTTCAATTCGGGGGGACACCGGATAGGCACCGGGTACACAAGGCTGCCCGGTCAGGCGTTCCAGCACTTCGGCATAGCGTGAGGCGACCTGCAAGGCTATCGCCGTATCCAGCGCCGGTGGCTGACCGGAACCCGTGAAATTCCGTGTTTCCAGCCATTGGCGCAGAAATTCCTTGTCCCAGTTCTGGCGTTCCGGATCGTCCACCATCCAGTAGCGGCTGCTGTCTGGCGTATGGAATTCGTCCATGAGCAGGAGTGTGCCGTCGGGTCCCCACCCGAATTCGTACTTGGTATCCACCAGGATGAGACCGGCATCTGCCGCCACCTCCTGACCACGGGCAAAAATACGCAGGGCACAGTCTTGTACCTGCGCCCAGGTTTTGGCGTCCAGCAGACTGCGGGACACGATGTCCTGGCTGGTCAGGGGCTCGTCATGCCCCACCAAAGCCTTGGTCGTAGGGGTAATCAGCGGTTCGGGCAGCGGATCGTCCTTCTGTAACCCTTCAGGCAGACGATGGCCGTAGAGCACCCTTGCACCCTGCCTGTAGCGCGTCCACAACGAGGTGTCGGTCACACCGGTGATATAGCCACGGACAATCACTTCCACCCGGATGGGCTGGCATGGATGCACCACCATGACATTGGGATCCGGCAACGCTATCAGGTGCGTAGGCATCACCCCCTGCAACGCCTGGGCCCAGAAGGCCGTCAACTGGTTCAGGATCTGGCCGCGGACCGGAACGGTGCCCAGTACGACATCAAATGCCGAGACCCGATCCGTGGTCACCACAACCAGGAATTCTTCCAGTGCATAGATTTCCCGCACTTTGCCGCTATAAAGGTGTTGCAGATGGGGCACGGAGGCAAGCGCCAGGGAGCTGAAAGGATGCTGCAGGGCGTTGTACAGGCCAGTCCGATCAGTCATTGCAAGACCTCCACAAAGGCCTCGAACAGGCGCAGCCCCATCGTGCGGGGTGGCTGGGGCAAGGGGCTGTGGCGAGGCAATACATGGTCCTCGGGATGCGGCATGAGGCCCACGATGGCACCGTCCGGACTGGCCAGACCCGCTATGTCGGCCACGGAGCCGTTGGGATTGGCCGGATACGCGCTGCTTGCCGGTTGGCCCTGTGCATCCACATACCGAAAGGCAATCTGGTTTCTGATCTGCAGTTGCTGCAGCGTATCCTCATCCCGGACCCGAAAGCGACCTTCCCCGTGGGCTACGGGACAGAAAACAGGGCCCTGCAGCTGGTGCAGCCAAGTGGCACTGCAGTCACGATTGACCTCCAGGTAGACCCATCGGCATTCAAAACGGCCTCGCTGGTTGTGGGTTAGGGTCAGTCGCCGCCGGGCAGTGGCCCCGCATTCGAAAAGGCCGGCCTTGACCAGCGTCTGGAAACCGTTGCAGATACCCAGGATTTGCCCGCCCCTGTGCACAAAGGCGAGCAGCGTGTCCCGGAACCAGGTGCGCAGGGCCAGGGCCTGCAATGCACCCGCGCCCAGGGCATCACCATAGCTGAAACCGCCTGGCAGCACCAGGGCCTGATAACCGGCCAAGGGTTTCGCCATGTGCCGGAGCTGCCGTATATGGCAGATGTCTGCCTCAGCCCCAGCCAACTGGCAGGCGCGCCGGGCTTCGTCATCCCGGTTGGTACCGGAAGCGTGGAGGATCAGGATGCGGGGTACAGTCATGTCAGTCCCGTTCACCCTGCCAATACCGGATCAGTGTACACAGCGGCAGATCCACCAATTCTGTGCCGTTGTGCTCGATCCGGAAACGTTCGCCCCCGACCTGTCCCAGATGCCACAGGGGTACATCGGTCGCAGACCGGATCAGGTCATCTGCGCTACGGGGATCCACTTCCAGCAGGATGCGACCGTTGCTTTCGCTGAAGAGCGCACAGCAAGGATCCAGGTGTACGTCCTGCAGGTCCACTTGCACACCCAGGCGTCCGGCCAGGGCCATTTCCGCCAGGGCCACAGCCAAGCCACCCTCACTGGCATCATGTGCGCTGCGAATCACACCCTCCCGGATACGTGCATGCAACCAGTGATAACGCTCCCGGAAAGATGCTTGGAGAACAGGCGACGTCCCGCCGGCGATCCCCTCAAGATAGTGCAACAGGGAACCGCCTAGCTCGGAGCGGGTGTCTCCCAACACCAGGATGGCCGAGCCGGCTGTTTTGAAATAGGAAGTCACACAACAGTGTACATCCTGTACCACACTGAGGGCCGAGATGAGAACAGTGCCGGGAATAGGAGTGCCATCGTATTCGTTGTACAGGCTGTCCTTGCCGGAAATGAAAGGAGTCTGCAGGGCAACCGCCCCATCATGACAGCCCTGGCAGGCACGCACCAGCGCCCCCAGACGATCGGGCAGAGTGGGATTGCCCCAGCAGAAATTGTCCAGCAGGGCGATGCGTTCAGGGTCCGCCCCACAGCACACCAGATTGCGGACGGCTTCGTCCACGGCGGAAACGGCCATGGCATAGGGATCATGCAGCCCCAGCACCGGATTGATGCCCTGGCTTACGGCTATCGCCGCCCCTGTCGGCCACGCTTCCAGGGGTTCGAATACGACACCGTCCGCCGGTCCATCCATGGCGGGTCCCGTCAGGGGGCGGACCAGGGTCCCCCCACGCACTTCATGATCGTAGGTACGAATCACGGCCTCTTTGCTGGCCACGGAGGGATGGGCCAAGAGCAATAACAGGGTATCGTTCCAATGGCCCGTAGCGGGCACAGGTACAGAGGTGGCGGTACATGCGGGTTCCCGGTATACGGCCTGCAGCATGGGACGGGGCCATCCGTGATGCAGGAAATCCATCTCCAGTTCACCAACCGTGTGTTCCCCATAACAAACCTGCAGTTTGCGATCACCCGTAAAGCAGCCCAGGACACTGAGCTCCACATCCCAGAGCTCCGCGAGGGCACGGAGGCGTGGCAACCGCGCTTCCGGCACCGCCAGCACCATCCGTTCCTGGGCTTCGGAAAGCCACAGTTCCCATGGTGTGAGGTCCGGGTATTTCACCTTCACCTGGGCCAGATCTACCTTGACGCCCAGTGCTGCCCCCATCTCACCCACAGCCGAGGAAAACCCCCCGGCCCCGCAGTCGGTGATGGCGGTGTAGAGATTTTCATCCCGGGCCCGGGTCACCAGTTCAATCAGGCCTTTCTCCAGGATGGGATCGCCGATCTGCACGGCACTGCCCAGGGTGGCCTGGGTTTCCTGCTCGAGTTCCGCGGAGGAAAATGTGGCGCCGTGCAGACCATCCAGACCAGTCCGCCCGCCCAAGGCCAGCACCAGATCGCCGACTTGGGGGGAGACCGGATGGGTGCCATGGGGCACCACCCCGATACAGCCGCAATAGACCAGGGGGTTGGTGACATAGCCGGGATCGTATATGATGGCCCCGCTCAAGGTGGGCAGCCCCAGCTTGTTGCCATAGTCCCCGATACCTGCCACTACACCCTGCCGAATACGCCGGGGGTGCAGGATGCCGGCTGGCACCTCGTCGTCCGGCAGATCGGCCGGACCGAAGCACAGAACATCGGTCATGGCCACAGGACGGGCAGAAACACCCAGAATGTCGCGTACCACTCCCCCGACACCGGTATGGGCGCCACCAAAGGGATCCAGGGCTGAGGGGTGGTTGTGGGTTTCTACCTTGAAAGCCACATCCAGTTCCGGCGTGAAGCGAATGACCCCGGCATCGTCCTCAAACACGGACACCAGCCAGTCTTTGGCTACACGATCATTGACCCCGCGGATATAGGTAGGGAAAAGGCCGTCAATAGCAAGGTGCTGCAGTGTCTGACCCCGGGCATCCGTATGGGTGAAGTCAATACGGGCCTTGAAGGTCTTGTGCTGGCAATGCTCGGACCAGGTCTGGGCCAGACTCTCCAGTTCTACATCGGTCGGTTCCCGTTCCTGGCGCCGGAATTCATACTGGATGCGTTGCATTTCAGCCAGGCTCAGGGACAGAACCCGTTCCCGGCTGGTCCGCATCAGTTCCGCATCCGACAATTCCAGCAGGGGAACAGCATGAGCCAAAGGGGATGTTTTGGCCTCGTAGCCGAAGTGGGGCTGCAACCTCCCCAGCCCATAGCGTTCGGTAGTGGCGTTGCACAATACGTTTTGGGCAATCTGATGCAGATCTGCCGGCACCAGATCTCCCTGGAACTCATAGCGCGTGGCACGGACGACTTCACAGACGGGGAAGTGCAGGCGGGCCAGACTTTCTTCCAGTGCCCGGGCTTCCGTGTCGGTCACACCGCGTTTGCGGGTCGTTTCCACGGCTCCGGTGGTAGGGACATCCCCAGTAGCTTCACCACGGGACCAGACAGCCGTTTGGGTCACGGGGTCCTGGATCAGATGCTGGCACAAATGCTGCATCTGATCATCAGTAAACTCACCGGCAAAGAAATACAGGGTGACGACTTCGCAGTCCCTGACCCGAGCCATGCCCATGAAGGGCAATTGCGCCAGGACTGTACGGGCCAAGTGCCTCTGGCCGCCCCGTATTTCCAGGCGCATCATGGCTGTGGCACTGCCAGCAGGCAGGGGATGTCTCGTGCCATGGCTAAGCCATCAACAATGCGGGGGAACGGGGACTGCCCAAGTACGACGATACATGGACTGGCCGGTGGATGAGACCTGTTCACAGGACAGGAATGTCACCAACAGGCACTTGGGATTGCGACAGGTCCGGTCTCTGACATATTGACTGCAGTCCCATCAGGCAAGCAAATTGCGGGATCTGACATCCCGCCCCCACGGTACACATGCCAGCTCCAGAGCATCCACATGTGTTTCCGTCCGGGTGGCAGTGTAGCAGGTTCCCCGGGCGCAATCCAAAACCGCCTGCCGGCGTGCAAGCGGTGAGACACTGCGCGGCTACACCAAACTCAACAAGGGAAAAACCTGACGGCATTGCCGCCATTGCCCAAGCCTGACAGTCAGCCGTGCCTCTTGCCGACCATGTTGTGGCGTCCATGCCCATTCCGACTCGACCCTTTGCCCAGCATCCATACAGTATCAGGTCAAGTGCCTGTATTTCCTTCCGATCGTGTCAGGAAACGGAGATGCGGCGTTGTTCCGGGGCAGATCCGGGCAAGACATCTGCGGCCGTACACCTTGATATGGCGGGGCCTATACTATATATCCGAGTACCAAGCAGCTGTCTGTAGTCCTGTCCGTGCGTAAGGGCAGAGACCGGGTAGACTGGTTTCACGCCCCGGTCAGGACCACGTACGGCAAGCAGATACCACCCATGTGCTGGACCATACCGACCATTTCATAGGGGACTATATACGTACTCACACCGCACCCACAGGCCGCGATGTTTTGCCGTATACATTTTCAGGCTTCACAGACCAACTAGTGTTGCAATCTCCACCTGCAGCTGCGCCGTCCCCGGACGCCATATTTCTATCCAACCATTTGTCCCGTATGTTCAAAGCCGCGTTTATATCAGCGTTCTTTTCTACACCACACTCCTGGCAGTGATAAACAGATTGGGATTTCCGGTTGGCTTTGCGTACAACGCCACAGTTGTGACACTTTTGTGACGTGTACTTGGGATCTATCTTTTCCGTATAAGTCTTGTAAGTCATATACCGTTCCAGCCGTCCCCATCCGCTACGCAAGATAGCACGATGCAAGCCTCTCTTTTGAGCCACATTCTTGCCGGGTTTGCCCTTGGAGCCACTGGCACTCCGCGTCATACCCTGAATGTCCAGGTCTTCAAAGATAACTAGATCGTGTATGTCAGCGATGGTACGGCTGGTCTGGTGGCACCAGTTCTTGATGACATTCCGCATCTCCCTGTATATCTCCTGAATGCGCAACTTAGTGTGTTGCCAGTCGTTGCTTTTGTACTCTTGTCGTGCCAACTTCTTTTGCAGGCGCCGTAGCTTGGCGTCCAGCTCTAGCAGCGCCGGCAGTTCATACCTAACGCCAGTACTTAATGCCACCTGCCCTACGTTCTGGTCTATACCTACAGGATTAATAGGGGTAGCGGGCCTGCTAGGACGCTGTTCAGGCACTTCATACAGGATGGACACATACCAGTTACCCGCCTCATATTTGAACGTGGCTTGCTTGGGTTTGTAACCTGCGTATGGGTTCTTGCCTGTTGTCTTCACCCATCCAAGCTTGGGGATGTAGATTTTCTTACCCTTGATCTTAACATTATCAGGCACAGTGAATTTGGGTGTGTCTTTGAATTTCCGTTTCCAAACGGGACGCCCCGCACCACCAAAGAACCGCTTGTAGGCTTCCGATAAGTGTTTCATGGTATAGCGCACCGTACCTGCCGGCAATTCCGCCAACCAAGGCAATCCTTGCTTGATCTGCATGTACAGATTGTTCAAACCGAAGTGTGTAACGTTCGGTTTATCGCCTTTACCGGCCTTGAAGTCCTGATACTGCCTTTCACAGATCTCCAGGCCCTCATTCCAGACCTTGCGACAGGCCCCGGCAATGCGCATCAATTTGTCGTACTTGGCTTTACTACCAGGGCGCACCCGCAAGGTGATATCCCGGTGAACCATTGTCTCTTCTATGTTCATGCCCTAATTCTAGCGTGCCAGCAACTGCCTGCACTGCGCAGTGTGGGTACGTATATGGTTCCCATTTCATACAAGGTGCCCAACGCTCTTTGGTTGTACCAGCCCACAAACACCTGCATATAGCGGTGCAGGTGTTTCCGGAACATGAAGTGATAGACACCCATGTAGCCCCGTTTGAACAGGGTCCAGAAAGACTCGATGCCGTTGGTGCGGACTTCACCACGTACATATTCCTAGACCCGATGATTGACGATCCGGTAGGAGTTCATCAGACTCTGGTAGGGGCGCCAGTCATCCGTGTATACCACTAGGGCCTGTTGACCAAGTCGAAATGCCTGTTGCTGGTGTTCCATTCGGCGTCGGCCTGGAGCAGGCAGTGCACCTGTAGCGCTGACCAGCTTCAACCGCATTGTGTAGCGTAGCGGGTGCCTGAGTGTCCCGGCCCTGCAGGAGCTCGGTGCAGTTCACCTCGGGTGCGGCCGGCGTGGCGGTGGGGGCTCCGGTCGCCACGGCAAGACTTTGGGCCTGGGGTGTGTCAGGCGTACGGGGGGGGGGTAAAGCACACCGTCAGGGCCAGCACACTCACCAGCAACACGCCTATTCTGTTCATCGTCATTGTCTCTCTTCGTCTGTCAGGTAGGCGTAACGAGGTTCAGCATATATACGAGGGGGACATGGAGATTATTCCCCACCATGGTCCCGCAGCAGGGCGGCCACGGCCGTGCTGTCATTCGCGACCGCAGCATCCAGGGGGCTCAAACCCGATTGGTCCTGGACATCGGGATCGGCACCCCGGTCCAGCAACAGCGTAGTGACAGCGATACTGTCATTGTAGGCCGCCCAATGCAGGGGGGTGCTGCCATCCTGGGCCTGGGCATTGGGGTCGGTGCCGTGCGCCAGCAACAGCAGGGCTACGGCGATACTGTCCTCTTGAACCGCATAACGCAGAGGGGTCCAGCCATCCTGGTCCTGGACGTTGGGGTCAGCACCATGGTCTAGCAGTAGCCTGGCGGCAGCGACACCGGCAAAGTAGGCCGCGGCATGTAGGGGGGTCAGGCCATCCTGGTCCTGGACATTGGGGTCGGCATCTGCCTGGAGCAGGCACTGCACCTGTGGCAGCTGACTACCTATGACGGCAACGTGTAGCGGGGTACGGTTCCGGTTGGCGGGATCGGGTGCATGAATCGCCACGCCCTGCAGGAGCTCGGTACAGTTTACCGCGGGTGCGTCAGGCATGATAGCACCGTGGTCCCGCAACAGAGCGGCCACGGCCGTGCTGTCAGTAGCCACCGCGAAATCCAGGGGGATACTGCCATTGGGGGTCTGGACATTGGGGTCGGCACCCCGGTCTAGTAGCAGCGTGGCGACGGCCACACTGTCACCGAGGGCTGCGCTATGCAGGGGGGACAGGCCGTCCGGATCCTGGGTGTTGGGGGCAACGCCATGGTCCAGCAGCAACGTGGCGAAGGCGACACTGTCCGCCACGGCCGTGACATGCAGGGGGGTCCAGCCCTTTTCGTTCTGGACGTTGGGGTCAACACCAGCTTGGAGCAGGCACTGCGCCTGTGGCAGCTGGCGGTTGGCGGTCACGTCGTATAGCGTATCGGGTGCCCGCATCGCCAGGCCCTGCAGGAACTCAGCACAGTTTGCTATATATATACCGAACACAAGTGTGATATTATAGCCCCGTAGCAGGGTGGCGAGGGCGACACTGTCTATAATGGCCGCGATATGCAGGGGCGTCCCGCCAAGTTCGGATTGGTTGGGGTCAGCACCACGGTCCAGCAACACCGTGGCGACGGCAACGCTGTCATATTGGGCTGCAACATGCAGGGGAGCCATCCTGGTCCTCCTGGACATTGGGGTCGGCACCGTAGGCCAGCAACAACGTGGCGACGGTGATACTGCGCCACATGGCCGCGCTGTGCAAGGGGGTAAAGCCAAGCCAGGTCTGGACATTGGGGTCGGCACTACGGTCCAGCAACAGCGTGGCGACAGCGATACCGTCAAAGGAGGCCGCGCTATGCAGGGGAGTCGGACCAACCTGGCTCTGGGTGGCAGGAGAGGTGGAGCGTACCCCCGTTGCCGTCGCCTGCGGCCAGACTTGGGCCTGGGGCGCGTCAGGTGTGGGCGTGGATTTTTCTGGGGGGGCATGCTGTCAGGGCCAGCACACTCACCAGCAGGCACAGCAGCCACAGGATACGTCGTTGCCGATGGGCCGCTTGCGCTCCCCCGGTTCCGCTTCAAAGCCATACCGTCATATCGTACCCTATCAAGACCTGACGCTCAACCGCGGCCGTCCCGGCACACCACGTGCCCGACCGAGGCATTCACACCGGTGCCAGCACGTGGAACAAGCTTGAGTACCGCCTTTCTGCCACAGCATACAGAATGGATGTGGCAAGTCCGCGTACAGAGTGACGGCCTGCCTCCCTGGGCCGTGCATAAGGGTAGCGCCCAAGCAGATGGGCCATCCCAGCGCGAATGCCTGGCCTCGGTATGGCTTGCCTTTGAGTTGCCCAGGGTCTGTTGACCAAATCAAAATACAGAAATATTGTTGATTGTTCAAACAATTATATCAAGAACATAATTGTTTGAACAATCAAGCAATTGAGAAAATATCTGGCAGGAATGGAACACCAGCAACAGGCATTCCGACTTGATCAACAGGACCTCGGATATATAGGCCCCGATGCGGCAGATACGGAATAGTCATATTGGGCGCGGGCCTGTTCCGCTGAAAGATAACCCTGGGCCATATCCTGTGCAATCAGGGCACGTGGCCGCAAACGCGCCGATCCATAACCGCCACCGCCGCCAATGCGCAGTTCAACCCTAGCACCGGGTTGCAGGAGAATGGGCGGGAAGCGCTCCACGACCTCCCGGTTGATCAGGACTTCACCCTGGGCGCCGGGTCCTCCTCCTGCCAGACCGGGCGGCACGGTGGCCACACGATCCGGGGTCAGGTTGAACATCATGGGTTCCTGGCCTGTATGCTCGAAGACAATGACCTGGCCCAGCCCGCCGCGATGATAGCCGGCACCGGCGCTGTCGGGCCACAGTTGTTTGGCGTGGAAGCGTATCGGGGCTTTCGTTTCCATGACCTCACAGGGTGTGATCGTGGAATTGTTGGGCCAGGCAACGGGCAACATACCGTCCAAAGTCGGCTGTCCGCCGCGGCCCCCGTGCGGGAGCATATCCACCAGGTAGTTCCCGTACGGTTCCTCGGCACCAGACAGCACGAAGGGCCAGATACCCCCATTGCTGGCCTGCACCTGGGCACCGAGGATTTCATGGAGGGCACCGAAAATGCACTGATTCAGGTTGTTGGTGGTCTTGGCCCTGGCCTTGACGGGCGCGGGAAAACGGGCATTCAGGATTGACCCGACAGGGGGATTGACGGCAATAGGCCGAAACAGGCCTTCGTTGTTGGGAATGTCCGGCACCAGTGCACACTTGAAAGGAAAGACCACGGTGGCGTATGTGGTATTGTACGAAGCATTGATGGCCGCGGCCGCGGTCTGGTCTGTCGTGCCGGCGAAGCCCACCTCGATTTCGTCATCCTTGACCGTGACCTGCGTGCGCAGCCAAACGCGTTCCAGATAGCCGTCGATTTCCAGTTCGTGCCGGTAGCAGCCATCAGGCAGCGCTGCGATCCGGGTACGCATCAACTGCTCGGAACGCGTCAGGATGGTCTGCGCCAGGTCGTCCAGATGTGCCATGCCGTAGTCGTCAAGGAATTCGCCGATCCGTTGCGCCCCTATCTTCACGGCACCGGCCATGGCACGCAGATCGCCGAGGAGCAAGTCGGGAACGCGGCAGTTGGCCCCGATCAGGGCAAACGCCAAGGCATTCTCCTGTCCACTCTCAAAAAGTTTGAAGGGTGCCATGCGCAGTCCTTCCGCAAATACGTCAGAACCCTCGATTTCATTGGGATGGCCACCGACATCAGACATGTGCGATACGGTGCCTATATAAGCGACAATCTGTCCTGCCCGAAAGACAGGCATGAGGAGAATGTAATCCGGCAGATGCCCCGTGCCCTGCCAGGGATCGTTGGTCGCCAGGACGTCACCGGGCCGCAGTTCATGGGCCGGAAAACGTTGCAGCAACGCCCGGGCGGTTCGGGGCAGGACCACACAGAAACTGGGCGAACTCCATACAGACTGGCAGAGTGAGGCCCCGTGGCGATCGGTCAGGATACAGGCAAAATCACGGCCCTCGCTGAGAATCGTGGAAAAGGTGGTGCGTACGATGATCTGATCGACTTCGTTCAGAATGCTGATCAGGCGTTGCCACACGATCTCCAATTCAACTGCATCGAAGTGCTTCATGTGCACCTTGTTCTCACCCCAAGCTGGCCTCTGCCTGTCTCCAATCCAATGCTACAATACCGCGTCCTGACTCGCCATGTTGTGGAACCAGCGGGTCCGGTTCCATTGTTCACCCCTTCGGCAATTCTGGTATCCTTAAAACCAAGATCCTGATGCCTGACGCGTACGGCCCGGTGCCTTTCCGGGATTATTGTGTGCAGGTACCGACGCAGTTGTCCATACCCCTATGACAGCGGACTCCCGCCCCCATATCATTCTGATCATTACCGACCAGCAACGGTATGACACCATTGCGGCGTTGGGCTTTCCGTACATGGATACCCCCAATCTGGATCGCCTGGTGCAGGAGGGAACCGTTTTTACCCACAGCTTCATCACCGCTCCTTCCTGTGCCCCTTCGCGCGCCAGTCTCTTTACGGGACACTTTCCACACACCACAGGCATCTACCGCAACGCTGATCTCTGGCAGCACAGCTGGGTAGAGGATATGGCTGCCAGTGGCTATACCTGTATCAACATCGGCAAGATGCACACCTATCCCTATGATGTCCCCCTGGGCTTTCACGAGCGGTACGTGGTGGAAAACAAGGATCGGTTTCTGGAGGAACGCTACTACTTTGATGAATGGGACAAGGCCCTGCACGCCCGGGGCCTCACCAAGCAGCAACGCGTCCTCTACCGGCAGCGTCCGGATTACAGGGAATGCCTGGGGGCCTTTGAGTGGGAATTGCCGGAGGATATGCACTCCGACATGTTCGTCGGCAATCTGGCTACCTGGTGGCTGGACAGCAAACCGGCGCCCCAAAGTCCATTGTTCCTGGAGATCGGTTTTCCGGGCCCCCATCCACCCTATGATCCTACTCCAGCCTATGCCGCGCCCTACATGGACCAAGACCTGCCGCTGGCGGAAGTAACACAGCAGGATCTGGACAGCCAGCCGCCTCCCTTGCACGAAATGCGGATCCACAATACCGAAGTGGATCATGACTCCGTCGTGCATATCGTGGATGCCCCGCGTGCCCTGCGCCAGCGCCAGCGCGCCTATTACCTGGCCAACGTCACCATGATCGATCACGCGATAGGCCAAATCCTGCAGGCTCTGGAGCGCAACGGCTACCTGGACAATGCCGTGGTCATTTTCACTTCGGATCATGGGGATTGCCTGGGCGATCATGGCCACAGCCAGAAATGGACCATGTATGACATCATTACCCGCATGCCCCTGATTGTGTGGGCTCCGGGACGCATTCCGGGCGGTCGCCAGCTGGATGGCTTGTGCCAGCAAATGGACATCGGCCCCACCATTCTGGAATTGGCCGGTGTATCTCCCAATCCCCACATGGAAGCCCGATCGCTCATGCCGGCGCTGCAGGGGCATCCCTGGACAGGGCGGCCGTACGTCTTTGCGGAACACGGTCGGGACGGCATCCTGCAAGGCACAGAATTCATGACCATGGTACGGGGCACACGCTGGAAACTGGTGCATTTTGTCGACGCGCCCTACGGTCAGCTCTTCGATCTCAGGCAGGATCCCGGGGAAGTGCACAACCTCTGGGACGATCCCGCCGTGCGGGACATCAAGCACCGCCTGCTGGACGAATTGCGGGAATGGCGCATCCGCAGCGCAGTCCACACCAAAGAAACGTTCAGCGCCAGCCGCTGAGGGCCAAAGGGACAGCAACGACAGGGCAGGCAACATGATCCAGGGCACAACCAATTCATTCAACGGGTTTGAAGTGGATCCGGACCTGCTACCCGCCACGGCCGCAGAGTTTCGGACAGCCCTGCCGGCGGCACTGGCCGCATGGCAAGAGACAGGCCTGAGTCTCATCTGGCTCAAGATCCCGCCGGCGAAGGCCTGCCTGATCCCCATTGCCGTGGAACATGGATTCGTGTTCCATCACAGCCAAAAGCAATATGCCATGCTTACCCGATCCCTGGAACCAGGGGCTTTCATCCCCAACTACGCCACCCATTACGTCGGCGCCGGCGGGGTCGTGATCGATGCCGATTCCCGTTTGCTGGTCGTGAACGAGCGGTACCGACGCAACCGTGATCAGCCTTTCTGGAAAATGCCGGGGGGCCTGCTGGAACCCGGCGAACACATCCATGACGGGGTGAGCCGCGAGGTCAGGGAGGAAACCGGCATCAATACCGAGTTCTGCCACCTGGTTTCGCTCTGGCACGGACACACCTACCAGTTTGGCATGTCCGGCATCTACATGGTCTGCCGGCTAAGTCCCTTGAATCACGACATCCAAATCTGTGCACAGGAAATCGACGACTGTGTCTGGATGCCGCTCCAAGAGTATCTGACCAGCCCCTACGTCGCCGACTTCAATCGGGCGATTGTAGAAGCCGCGATTGCCCCCGCAACCCTGCACATCAGGAAAATGCCCGGTTATCCCCGTCCGGAAAAACATGAGTTTTTCTTCCCGCCATCTACTCCAGCGCTGCGTGTCCAGGGAATGCCATGATCATTGCAGGTACCGTGAACCCTTTTCAGGGTTTTGAAATCGATCCCGAGCAGCTGACACCGGACTGCCAGCAGTTCACCACCCTGCTGCCCCGGGCGCTGGCCGCATGGACGGAAGCCGGGATCCGGCTGGTCTGGCTGAAGGTGCCCCTGGCGAAAGCGGCCCTGATCCCGATTGCGGTCGAGCACGGCTTTGAATTCCATCACAGCCAAACCGACTACCTGATGCTGACCTGTGCCTTGGAAGCGGATACGTTCATTCCCCACTACGCTACCCACTACATCGGTGCCGGCGGAGTCGTGATCGATGCGAACCGGAACTTGCTGGTGGTAAGCGAACGCTTCCGAGGTGATCGCAGCCGTCCCTACTGGAAACTGCCTGGCGGCGCCTTGCACCCGGGCGAGAATCTGGTGGCCGCGGTCATGCGGGAAGTGCAGGAAGAAACCGGTGTGGCCACCACCTTTCAGCATCTGGTAGCCTTCCGCCACTGGCATGGCTACCGCTTCGGCAAGTCAGACATCTACATGGTGTGCCGGCTCGCGCCACTCTCCCGGGACATTGACAAGGACGATCACGAAATCGATCACTGTATCTGGATGCCCCTGGATGATTACCTCAATCACGAACACGTGGGCGATTTCAACCGTGCCCTGGTGCAGGCCGCGATTTCAGGTGTGTATCTCAAGCTGACGCAACTGCCCGGGGATCTGCCGGGACAAGCCCGTGCCGATCGGCACGAGTTTTTCTTTCATCCCGATTTTGGGCCCCCTGCAGACTGACGCGGCCGCGCCACCACAAGCCCTGTATACGGCAGCCCCGGCATAAACTGACGCGCCGGTCCCTGGCGGCCCCTTCAGTTGTCAGGGGCTGGGCCTGCCGTGGACAACAGGGCCATGCCTGCCCGCCGCACGCGGTATCCACACACCATCAGGTTCGGCCGTCCCAGGCTCCGGCCAGCGATTTGCCGGTTGTCAGGATCTCGATAACCGATACGGACCAAACGGCGGGGATAAGGTGTCGTATTCATGTAGGATCCGTGCACAGTATGGATGCAGAACGCCACCACGTCCCCCGCCTGAGCCGGCACTGGCACGGTATCTTCCAGTTTGTATTGGGCCGTAGGCAGCTGCGGCGCACAGCTGGTGCCATCCGCCAGTCGGGTAATATGCTCCAGCGCCCCTTGCTTGTGGGACCCATCCAGAAAGCGAATTTCACCGTTCGCGTGGCAGGTATCGTCCAGATGCACCAGCACATCCACAAAGCGGCCATTTTCGTGCGCATAGAATGGATTGTCCTGATGCAAGGGAAAAGGATGGCCCGTCTGTGGAGGCTTGATGTGCAAGGTCGAATGATGTAGCTCCACGTTGGGTCCAATCAGATCGGCCATGCAGGCCACAAGCCGGGGGTGGGTAGCCGCCCGCATCCAGGCATCGGAGTAGTATTGCAGGTCCTGCATTGCCGTCAGTTTGGATTTCTTCTCCGTTTCCGGATCCATGTAGGCCTGACGCCAGGGACCGTTCCAGCCCGGATTGGTGAAAGCCCAGTCTTCCACCAGGCGATCCAGTTCTGCCGATAATTCTGCGGTTTCCGCTGCGGTAAATACATGCGGAATGCGGAGAAATCCACGCTCATGGTAGAAATCTGTTTGCGCTGGGGTCAACATGGCGCTCAGGCTCCTGCCACCACTTGCGGCGTGTGCTTCACGGGCAAATCACAACCCATCCGGTACGCATCTCCCGCCGACCGGCATACCGCCATATCACCAGCGGGGGCCCTCCAAGGTGCGGTACGTCGACAGGACAAGATCTGCAGGCCTATGGACCGGCCAGCGTGAAGATTACAGGAACGGATGGACCTGTAGCAGCACCACGAACCGGCTTGTACACTGGCCCGATGCATGGCACAGACGCGCTGCGGTCCACCTGTTCCTGATTGCGACGGTCAATTGACAGGGGCAGGTCCCACCACCGGGAACAGTTCCATGCCCTCCCGTCGGGTACGATAGCCCTGGACCATCAGGCTGGGACGGCCCACGCTCTGCCCGGCGATCTGCTTGTTGTCAGGATCCCGATACCCGACGCGCACCAGACGGCGGGGCCGCGCCGTGGTGTTGATGTAGGAGCCATGCACCGTATTGATGCTGAACACCACTACGTCACCCGCCTTTGCCGGCACCGGCACGGTATCCTCCAGTTTGTATTCGTCTGTGGGCAGATGAGGCGAACAGCCAGTACCGTCTTCCAGCTGGGTAATGTGTTCCAGGTAACCCTGCTTGTGGGAACCCGCCAGGAAACGAATCTCGCCATTGGCATGGGAGGTGTCGTCCAGATGCACCAGCGAATCGATGAAACGGCCATTCTCATGCCGGTAAAACGGATTGTCCTGATGCATGGGAAAGGGATGCCCCGTCTGCGGCGGCTTGATGTGCATGGTGGAGTGATGCAGCTCCACATTGGGACCAATCAGGGCTGCAATGCAGGCTGTCAGCTTGTGGTGGGTGACTGCCCGCATCCAGGCATCGGAGTAGAAATGCAGATCGTGCATGGCCGTCAGCTTGGATTTCTTCTCCGTTTCCGGATCCATGTACGCCTGACGCCACGGGCCTGACCAGCCGGGACTGGTGAAAGCCCAGTCTTCCACCAGGCGATCCATTTCAGCGGACAGCTCGGCTGTTTCCTCAGCCGTAAACACCTCGGGAATACGCAAAAATCCATTCTCATGGAAAAAAAGTGTCTGTTCCTGCGTCAACATGCTCTATCTCCTTTGGACAGCCAAATGGGCCTCCCTGCCGCGAATCGTAGCATATGGCCTGCCAGCCGCCACAAGACAGCCGCCAATCCGCGCCTGGCGGCTACAGTGTGATGCGTTCAATCGGTAACGGGAAGCGTGTTCCCGTCTTCGTCCAGCTGGACGTACTGGGCAAACACCCAGCCTGTATCGGCGTCCACAGTACCGACAGCTGGGGTTCCCCACAGCGAAATCTGGAGCCATGATCCTGATTCATCCCGCCCCAGGACGGAAACCTCCGTGTCTTGGGCCAAACTGGTCAGGATGCTCCCCTCGGTCGTGGGGATACTGCGTATGCGCAAACCCTCACCGGTGACGGTGCCGATCGCCTGGGCCCGGGGATCGGCCGGATAGCGTGTATCCGTTACCCCACTTGCCGTACCCGGCAGATCGGTACGCTCCGGTATGGTGTCGGTAACCGGCAATTGGTCACCGCCATACAGGTTGACTGCGGCCAGAGCCACCCAGCCGCGCTGGTTGTCCTGGGTATAGACCGCCAGCCAAGCACCATCCTCTGAGCGGGAAACGGCCGTCAAAATTTGATCGCTCGGTATATTGCCCGCTACTTCCCCATTGGGCACCCTGTGCAGGGCCACCACCTGCTGGGGAATGGCCAAGGCGTCCAGGAACACTTGGGAAGAGTCCACGGTAGGCCGGACGAAGGGCGTCCAGGTAGGCGTTGGCTGTTCATCCGAGGGCGGTTTCGGCGTCAGCGTGGGTGCCGGTTGAATAGGCGTAAAGGTCGGAAACACCATGGTGGGCTGATCGGGCACGACGGCATTGGCTGGCAACGGGGTGGGTTCCCCACCTCCCCCGCCACCGCAGGCCAACAGGAGCCAGGCACACAGACTCAGTACGCCCGGGTACCAACCCGACCGCCGGGATTTGCTGCCGGTTTGCTCCCTACTCATGGCGCAGGGCTTCAATGGGATTCAGGCGACTGGCCCGGAACGCCGGATAGAAACCAAACACCAGACCCACGGCAGTGCAGAAACCGCCGCCCAGCAACACGGCAAAAAGTCCCAGCCGGACATCCAGTCCGTCCCAGGCCAGGTTGATGCCCAAGACACTGAGGCCCGCCAGGATCACGCCAATCAGGCCACCGGCGAGGGACAGGGTGACGGCTTCGACGACAAACTGGGACAGGATAGAGCGGCGCCGGGCCCCAATGGCCTTGCGCAAACCGATTTCCCGGGTACGTTCGGTCACACTGACCAGCATAATGTTCATGATGCCGATGCCACCGACAATCAGGCTGATGGCGGAAACCAGCCCCAGGAATACGGTCAGGGCACTGGTGACGCCCTGGAAGATGCTCAGAAAGTCGGCCTGGCTGATGACCGAAAAATCGTTGTCCTCAAAATAATCAATGCGGTGGCGCTCCGCCAGGAGCTCTTCAATCTGGTCCTGAGCCTTCGGCATCAGTTCCTTGGACGTGATCTTGACTACGAGCACATCCGCCAGGTAACTGCCCGACACCGACTTCCGGCGCACGACGCGATCCTGCATGGTCGTAAAAGGCAGAAATACACTGTCATTGAAGTCCCCGAAGAAACCGGCGCTCATTTCCTCCATGACGCCAATGACTTCAAAGGTCTTGTTGTCCACCTTGATCGTGGTACCAAGGGGATAGTCACCGGGCTCATACAGGCTGGCGTACGTACCCTGGCCCAATATCGCCACGCGGGCACGGTTTTCCATATCCTGATCCGAGAAATTGCTGCCCAGGGCAACCTCCCAGCCCCGCACTTCGGAATGTGCCGGCCAGATGCCGGCCAATTCCACTTCCACGCTCTCGGATCCGCGCACGGCGATGGCAGAGGAAAACAGTTCGGCTACCACCCCCACTACATTCTCCACGTGGTAGGGCTGGGCTATGGCCTCACCATCCGCCACCGTTATTTGCCCTACCACGCCGGACTCGTCCAGCGCCCCGGGAATCACGAACAGGGTATTGGTACCGGCCTGGATGAAGAGATTTTCAACATAGCTTTCCACACCCCGCCCCACCGATACCAGCACCACCACCGCGAACACGCCGATGATCATGCCCAGCATGGTGAGCAGGCTCCGCAGCTTGTTGCTCAGCAGGGCCTTGATGGCCATCCGCAGCGAGGCGAACCACATTTCAGATGGTCGCCTCCTGTACCATAGCGTCCGCTGCTTCCGCCTCCACCGGTGTCTCCTCATCCGGCGGGGCCGGGCGGTTGCGGATGCCCGGACGATTGGCAATGTTTTCGATCAGGCCATCCCGCAGATAGACCATGCGGCGCGTGTAGTCGGCCGTTTCCTGATCGTGGGTGACGAACACGACCGTCAGCTGCTGCTCCATGTTCAGAGTAGCAAACAGATCCATGATCTCCCGGCTGGTCTTCGTGTCCAGATTGCCGGTAGGCTCATCCGCCAAAATCATCGAAGGCTGGTTGACCAGGGAGCGCGCAATAGCCACGCGCTGCTGCTGGCCACCGGACAGTTCGTTCGGATTGTGATGCAGCCGATCGGCCAGATTCACCTGTTCCAGGGCGTGGAGCGCACGCTCTCGGCGTTCCTTGCCATTCACCCCGGCATAGATGAGAGGCAGTTCCACGTTGGCCAACGCCGTGGTCCGGGCCAGCAGGTTATAGCTTTGAAACACGAACCCGATCTTGCGGCACCGTACACTGGCCAGTTTGCGCTCGCCCATCCGGCTGACATCCTCGCCATCCAGCAGGTAGGAACCTGTCGTAGGGGTATCCAGACACCCCAGAATGTTCATCAGGGTAGACTTGCCGCTGCCGCTGGGGCCCATGATGGCAATGAAGTTCCCCCGGTACACCTGCAGGTCCACACCCCGCAGGGCCTTGACCGTGACGGACCCCAGCCTGAATTCCTTGGTGATGTTCCGGATATCGACAATGGGCGTGGAATCGGCACCCGTGGCCTGCGGTCTCTGTTCAGCCATGACCATCCCCCTGCACGCTAGCCACCGCCAAATATGGCTGTGCGCAGTTGCTGTTCCCGATCGATGGCCAGAATGGCTACCTGATCCCCGTCCGTCAACCCTGCCAGCACCTGGCTCTCCCGTTCGTTTTGGAGACCAATCCTGACTTCGGCCAGCACCGGCTCGTCGTTTACCACCTTTTGGACAAAGAATTTGTTTTTGTCCCGATCGTATTTCACGAACCGGTTGGGAATGAGCAGGACATTCTCCACTTGGGCCGTGGTGATGATCGCCGTCGCACTCATACCGTCCCGCAGGGGGGCATCCGTGGCGTCAGGCACAATCTCCACTTCATAGGTAATGGTGGAACCCACTTCCTCCGCCGTCGGCGAAATCTTGGCCACACTCCCCCAAATGTCGGAGTCGGGCAAGGCATCCAGCACCAGCTTGACTTTCTGGTTGAGCTGCACCTGCCGCACGTCAATTTCATCCACCCGGACCGTCATGTGATAGCTTTCCAGATCCGCGAGAATCATGGCGGCCGTAGACCCCGAGTACAGCTCGCCTACCCGCACGTTCACATTGCTTATGATCCCGTCGCGAGGAGCCAGCAACTGTGCGTTTTCGATATTCAGTTGCGCCCGTTCATAGCTGATACGTGCCTGTTCCAGCTCCGAGCGGGCAATATCGATGTCTTCCACGTTGGCCCCTTCTTGCAGATCCCGCAGGGCATTCTGCTGTTCCAGCAAACTGGCCGTAGCCTGGCGCACCGCTTCCTCCGCTTGCGCAATCCCGTGCTGCGCCGCCGCCAGTTCGGCTTCCGTGGGCGGGGCCAGGGCCGAATCCAGACGGGCCTGCGCCGCATCAGCGCGATAGACCGCCTGGAAGAGACGTTCCTCAGCCGCATCCACTTCCTCGTCGGATACCCGGTGTGTGTCCTCGGTCTGTGCCAGATTGAAGCGGGCTTCGTCTACAGCACTCTGCATCTGGGCCACTTCGGCTTCCAGTGCCTGGCGGTCGGCAACCGAAATGCCTGTATTCAGCGCATTGTACTCGGCCCGGCGGGCGACCAGATTGGCCTGGGCCGTGGCGATCTGGGCCTGGGCCAACGCAATGCGCGCCCGGGCCAGATCCAGGTCGGTCTCATCCGCGCTTTCCATCAGCTTGTTCAGTCTGGCCTGGGCGATCTTCTGACCTACCAGCGCTTCATCACGGGCCAGCTGAAACGCAGCTACGTCCAGCTGGGCCAGCAATTGGCCTTCGCGCACGGCCTGACCTTGCGTCACCAGGACCTGTGTGACACGTCCGGCCGAATCAAACGCAAGCGAGATTTCCGCTTCCGGTTCGATATTGCCGGTGGCGCTTACGGTACTGGCGATGGCCCCCCGGGCCACTTCCAGGGCTTCAAAAGCCGGGCCTTCCTCATTGCGGCCCGCGCCTCCCACCGGCAAGGGCAGATCCACCATGCCCCGTTGTTGCAATATCACCAAGCCTCCGGCTCCCAATACCAGCACGCCCAAGATAATAACGACTATTCTGCCCATGTCTTACCTGTTTCCCATTTGCGTCTGTCTTGCTATTGCGGCTAACGCCTTGCACGCCGCGGCTACTCACCAGCCTTGTCCGGTCAAGCAGGATGGTACCTTCTACATGCACAACCCTAATGTCCAGACCCGACTGTACTGCCAGACAGTATAGTATACCGTTTGTGGAGTCAAGGGCTATAGCTTACCGAATCCGGCGCGTAGGATGCACGCCCGCACCGGACAGTTCCTGCAGGCCAGGCATCCAAGAGGGCTCGGCAGCCATGTGGTCGGAGTAAGGCATCAGCAACAGCCAATCCTGCGCACTTGCCTGGCGATGGTTGGGAATTTTGCCCGTGCGGACCCCAAAAGCTAGGTCCATGGGCGTGTCGTGCCAGTCTAGGTGTCCGCCGTGCCTACTTCAAAGCCCGCGAGATGCTCCAGTGCCTTGATCAAGGCATGATTGCCTTCAGCCGACAGACCCTGGGCTTCCAGCGTCCGATAGAAGTTGAAGATCTGGGCCGTAAAGGGCAGCGGTGCACCCACCTGGTCAGCCGCCGCCAGCACCAGGCGCAGATCTTTCTGTTGCAGACCCACCATGAAACCGGGGGACCAGTCGCGGCGCATGATCTGGGGTGCCCGATTGGTAAACATCCAGCTCCCGGCAGCGCCCCGACTTATGGCCTCGAAGGTCTTGTGCAGATCCACGCCGCCAGCCTGGGCAAAGAGCAAGGCCTCACACATGGCCATGCAGTTGCCCACGACCAGAATCTGGTTGACGAGCTTGACAGTCTGGCCGGCCCCCTGGGCCCCCACGTGCGTGATAGTGGCACCCATGGCCTCGAAAAAGGGCAGCGCACGGGCAAACTGGCTCTCATCGCCCCCCACCATGATGCTCAGCGTGCCCTTTTCAGCCCCCTCGCTGCCTCCGCTGATAGGGGCATCCAGCATGTGGGCATCCTGGGCGGCCAGCCGGGTGGCAATATCCATGGTCACCTGAGGGCTGATGGTACTGCAGTCGATCAAGAGACCGCCGGGCTGCACGCCCTCCAACACCCCCTGCGGACCCAGTACGACCGCTTCCACGTCCGGGGTATCGCTGACGCACGTGATGACCACCGGACATTCACGGGCCATGGCCGCCGGTGACGCCGCCGCCCGGGCTCCCTGAGCCACCAGGGCTTCGGTCCGGGAAGCGGTACGATTCCAAACTTGTACGTCAAAGCCATGCTTGAGCAGATTGGCCGCCATACCGCGCCCCATGATGCCCAAGCCAATGAACCCTACTTGCTCTGCCATGCCGTCTTTCCTTGTTCTGGTGCCACAATCGCCGCCATGTCCCGGATCGTACACCCCTGTCTGTACTGTACGGTGTCTGCAGGCAAGAGCCTGCCTCGGGTCCACAGCACCCGGCCGGTATTGTCACGGGTAGCCCGTGCCCGTCGTTACGAGATCAGGGGTTCCGCCAGTATTCTTTCGTCCATGGAAGCCAGATCCTGCTCCTGATCCGCTTCCACCAGATCGAACACGAAGCGGCCTTCCAGGGAATCGTCCTCTTCCAGTACAGTCCGGAAATCCACCTGGATCGTGTCCCCGTCACCGAATTCATCCATCAGCAAGGCATCGCTCAGGGAGTCCTGCAACTCTTCCTGAATGACCCGGCGCAGGGGACGCACCCCATAGTCCCGGCTGTAGCCGCGGGTAGCCAGTTCATCACGGGCCAGATCCGTCAGCACCAGCTTGATGTTCCGTTCGGCGAGCTGCCCCCGCAGCACACGCATTTCCAGCTCCACAATGGTCCGGATTTCCTCCCGGGTCAGGTTGCGGAACACCTGATAGCCATCCAGGCGATTGATGAATTCCGGCCGGAATTCCTTCTTGACCTGTTCTATCACCTGGGCCCGCATCGTAGTGTACTCACGTTCCTGGAGGGCTTCTGCGTCACCGGTCAGTTCAAAGCCCAGGCGGTTGTTGCCCGATATCAGATTGGCGGCAATGTTGCCGGTCATGATAATGATGGCGTTGCGGAAAGTAACGTTGCGGCCCTTGGCATCCGTCAGGGTGCCATCCTCCATGATCTGCAACAGAATGTTGAACACTTCGTAGTGGGCTTTTTCAATCTCGTCCAGCAAGACCACACTGAAAGGCCGCTGCCGAATGGCTTCCGTCAGCTGGCCGCCTTCGCCGTAGCCGACGTAGCCGGGCGGGGACCCGATCAGGCGACTGACGGTATGCCGTTCCATGTATTCACTCATGTCCAGGCGAATCAGGTTGTCTTCGCTCCCGAACATGTACTCCGCCAGCCGCTGGGCCAGGTAGGTCTTGCCGGTGCCGGTAGGCCCCAGGAACAGAAAGGCGCCAATGGGGCGTTTGGGATCCTTCAGGCCGGTGCGGGCCCGGCGAATGGCCCGGCAGATGAACTCGATCGGTCCGTCCTGCCCCACGATCTGGGCCTTGAGATGGGTTTCCATCTCGAGCAGCCGGGTTTTTTCCTCCCCGGCAATGCGACTGACCGGAATACCGGTGGTCATGGCCACCACTTCGGCCACGTCGGCCGCGGTCACCTGGGGCAGATTGGATACTTCGTTGCGGCTGGCCTTGACTTCCTCCAGCCGGTTCTTCAGCTCGGTCTCCCGGTATTGCAGTTCAAAGGCGTCGTCGAACTGTTCCAGGGCCAAGGCTTCTTCACGGCGTTTTTGCACTTCCTTGAGCCGCTTGTAGGTCTTTTGCAGGGAACCGCTGGCCGACTTGTACATGCGTACGCGACTGCCGGCCTCGTCGATCAAGTCAATGGCCTTGTCGGGCAGGAACCGGTCATGGACGTAGCGCACGGCCAGCCGCGCGGCCGAGGTGACCGCATCATCCGTAATCACCAGGCGATGATGATCCTCATAGCGATTTTTCAGGCCTTGCAGGATGGCGATGGTCTCATCCACAGTGGGTTCTTCCACCTTGACCGGTTGAAAGCGCCGATCCAGGGCCGCGTCTTCTTCAATGTATTGCTTGTACTCGTCGTAGGTCGTGGCCCCGATGACCTGCAGCTGGCCCCGGGCCAATGCCGGCTTGAGGATGTTGGCCGCATCCACGCTGCCACCGGCTGCACCCGCCCCTACCAGCATGTGCATTTCATCTATGAACAGGATGGCCGCGACGCGGGTCAGTTCCTGAATCACTTTCTTGAGGCGATCCTCAAACTGGCCCCGATACATGGTGCCTGCAACCAGACTGCCGACGTCCAGCATGATCACCCGCTTTTCCAGCAGTGTTTCCGGTACATTTCCTTCCACAATACGCTGGGCCAGACCTTCCACGATGGCGGTCTTGCCCACCCCCGGCTCGCCCACCAGCGACGGGTTGTTCTTGGTGCGGCGATTCAGGATTTGAATCACCCGTTCGATTTCTGTGGTACGACCCACGACCGGGTCCAGCTTGCCTTCCTGTGCGGCAGCCGTAAGGTCAAAGCCCAGCTGATCCGTGAGGGGCGTCTTGCTGTCGCCATCCTTGCCCTTGGATGACCGCGGAGCCTGGGCCAGCACACTGTGGATCTGCGACTTGAGATCCTCGATCTTGATACCCAGGTCGACCAGTACACGAACGGCTACGCTGTCGGTTTCACTGATGAGTCCCAGCAACAGATGAGCCACGCGGATTTTGGGATGATTCAAACCCTTGGCCTGGGTGAAAGCGTGTTCCAGCACCGTGCGCACGCGGGGAGCCAGCTTGGGCTTGCCGCTGGGAGGCCGTTCGCCCCGCCCGACCTTGTGTTCCACGGCCCGTATGACCTGTTTCGGTTCCACGCCCAGCTTGCGCAGAACCTGCACTGCAGTGCCCTTTTCCACGCGCACCAGACCAAGCAGAAAGTGCTCTGTACCGACATAGGCATGATTCAGGCGTACCGCCTCCTCATGCGCCAGCGACATGACACGGCGTGCATTGGTACTAAAGAATTTGAAGGGATCGTTTCGCCGTTCAACCATCGTAAGCATCCTTGATGTTGGTGGTCCGTGTCCGGCAACGGACTGCAGGAATTCACACGTCCTTCAGTGCCCAGGGCCCGTTTGCCTGTCGTGCTTGCATGCAAGCACACATTCCCGCCGACAGGCACATCAGATCACGAGCAGGGTGGCCCAGGAGCCTGTATCCGCTCTGCCCATGCAGTCGCTCACACCTCGGCTCCAAGGGCAATGGTTTTCCTGTGTGTGACAGCTGGCCCGAGACTCCTCTTATAGACATTGTACGGGGGTACCGATGTCTTTGTCAATGCCACCTATATGCGTGTGCACACATTTTCACGTCCTGCCGCTCACCCAAAGGTACCGTCGCCACGTACAGTTGCGCCCAATCCCCGACGCCACAAGCCTCGGCAAACCCAAGTCCAGTATGTTCAGCGCAACGTTGACGGCGGCGTTGATTCGCCCCCCGCAATCGCTGCCACGGTATGCCGACCGGGACTTCCGGTGCGCTTTGCGGGTGACATCGCACCTGCGCGTGTGCTTTGGCTCTACCTTGACCGCATGGGTCTTGTACGCAAGATACCGTCCCGGCCTTGGAACCCGGACCAATCGGAAAACTGCGCCCCTGTGTGTTTCAGGCATAACGCCCCTTGTTCCTGTTTGGCATCCATTGCCATAGCGTACCATGCAAATCTTGGTGTGTACTTGCCGGTAAGCCCCTTGTCCAATAGTGAGCGGCCGATCGCTGGCACTTCATACACGCTGTGCCGGCCCTGTGCCTCAGTCCTCACCTTGCCCCCAGGCCGTAGCCGGCCTGTATTCGGCACCCGGATCATCCGGTGCCTCCGGGTCGGCTGGCGATTGCTCCGGCTGGAGTGAGAGGCCGATGTGACGGCGCTCCGGATCCACGAAGAGAATACGAGCCCGCAATCTTTCCCCAATCACCAGGGCCTCATCCGCTGCGTGCTCGTCAGCCCCGTTCATCTCGCTGTGATAAATCAGGCCTTCCACGGACTCGTTGGCCAGTTGTGCCAGGACACCTTGGGGAATGAAGCGGGTAGCGGTGACATCCACCCATTGTCCCACCGGATAGCGCTCCGCCAGCTTCTCCCAGGGATTGGGGATCATCTGCCGCAAACTCAAGCCAACGTGCTTGCGTTCCTGGTCCAGCGATATCACTTTGGCCCTGACCGGATCTCCCACATGCAGAATCTGGGATGGATGATTGACCTTGGACCAGCTCAATTCACTGATGTGGATCAGGCCGGCAGCACCCTCAATATCCACAAACGCGCCATATCGGACCAGACGCGTGACCACAGCCTGGATCACGGCCCCTACTTCCAGATCGGCCAGCACCTCGTCGCGGCGC
Organism: Caldilineaceae bacterium; assembly: GCA_965200385.1. Classification (GTDB taxonomy): domain Bacteria; phylum Chloroflexota; class Anaerolineae; order Caldilineales; family Caldilineaceae; genus Bin34. The sequence goes on along the minus strand of OZ241342.1, from coordinate 208,529 downwards.
TGGTTGGACCGGGTGCGCAAGGCCTTCCTTTCCGAAAGGATCAGGGGATACTCCGGGTTGGTGGCGTCCAGGCTGACAATCTTGGCCTCCACGACCTCACCCACATCCCAGCCGCCGTCAGGCCGGTCCAGCCGGTCCTCACGCATTTCATTGCGATAAATCCGTCCCTTGCCCTGTTGCTCCTGCAAGTGCACCAGCGCCCCCCATGCCGTGGTCTGGACCACTGTGACCTGGACTATATCCCCCTCCCGGTACTGGTCATCCACCAGGTTCCAGGGATTGGGATGCAGTTGCCGCAGACTCAGGCCGATGTGCTGGCGATCCTGATCCACCGCAATGATCTTGACTTGAATCCGATCGCCGACATTCAGGACTTCCGATGGATGATCCACGATGGACCAGCTCAGTTCACTGATGTGGATCAGACCATCCAGCTCCCCAATGTTGACAAAGGCTCCGAAGCGGGCCACGCTGGAAACAATACCTTCCCGGGTTGCACCAATCTCCAGTTCCGCGAGGACGGCTTCCTTGTCCTGCTGATGCAAGGCCCGCAACGCCTCCTTCTCGGAGAGGATCAGCTGGCGGGTGGAATCGTCAACGTCAATGACCAGAACATGCAGCGTTTCCCCCAGCAGGGGATCGTAGCGCTGGACGGGATTCGGCGTGTCCGTCAACCGCTTGAGGCTGTCCAGGCTCAGATGGCTGGTGGGGATAAAGCCCCGGTGTGGTCCCAGCACTGCCAGCACTCCACCCCGGTTGGCATTCACCACCTTGCATTCCACCACCTGTCTTTGGGCGCGCAGGTCCTCGGGCACGAGCGGGGCAGTCTCCGCCATGTCCCCGGCATCTGCATGAGCCGCCGGGGCAGCCACAGCGGACACGGGGTTCGGCTGCCATGCCATGTCGACCTGCTTGAGCGACAAACCCATACGGCGGTTCTCCGTATCGAGGCTGATGATACGCACCTCTACGTCCTCATCCACCGTAACCAGTTCGTCTACATCATGCACCGGCTCTTCACTCATCTCGCTGACATGAATCAGGCCGACCACTTCTTCATCTTCCAGCCGGGCAAAGGCCCCCCACCGCTCGACACGCGTAATCGTGGCCCATGCCACGTCCCCCTCTTGATACCGCTGGGTCAGCGTTTCCCAGGGGTTGGGATGCAGTTGCCGCAGACTCAGGCCTATGCGCCGGCGCTCCTTGTCTATCTGGATGATCTTGACCTGGACATATTCGCCAATGCCCAGAATTTCCGCCGGATGATTGACCATGGACCAGCTCAGTTCACTGACGTGGATCAGGCCATCCAGCTCTCCGATGTTCACGATGGCGCCAAACTCGGTCAGACTGGACACCACACCGTCTCGGATCTCGCCCAGCTCCAGATCTTCCAGCAGGTCGGCCAGGTCCTGGCTGTTGCTGGCCCGCTGGGCTTCCTTTTCGGAAAGAATCAGCTGATTGTGACGCGGATCCTGATCGATGACCTTGACCTCCAGCGTCTCATCCAGCAGAGGGACAAAACGTTCTTCGGTGTTGCTTGTCCGATCCAGCAGCATCTGGCTTTCCACACGCAGATGGCTGGCCGGAATGAATCCCTGCAGGGACCCGACGGCCACCAGCAGACCACCCCGGTTGTAATCCACCACCACACACGTGACAATGGCCTGGGTGGCCAGCAATTCCTCGGCTGTCTGAAACTCGGTGTGCGCGGCCGGGTCCACGTCCGCCGTGGGAGTCGCCGCTACTGTCGGGGGTGTCCAGGTCGGATCCGCCTGCTTGAGGGACAGGCTCAGTCTGCGCCGCTCGGGATCCAGCGCAAGGATCTTGACCTGTACTTCATCCTCCACGACCACCACCTCTTCCGGCATGTCGATCATGTCCGAACTCAGTTCACTGATGTGAATCAGGCCTTCTACCGGATGGGCTTCCAGCTCGGCAAAGGCACCGTAGTCCTCAATGCGCGTGATCCGGCACCAGACCAGGTCACCCGGCCGGTGATGTTCCACCAGGGTCTCCCAGGGATTGTCTTGCAGCTGGCGCAGACTCAGGCCTATGCGCCGGCGTGCCGGGTCCTTCCACAGGACCTTGACCTTGACCTCGTCGCCCTTGTTCAGGATTTCGGAAGGATGATTGACCTTGGACCAGCTCAGCTCACTGACATGGATCAACCCCTCGACACCACCCAGATCCACCATGGCGCCGAACGGGGCCAGATCCGTTACGGTCCCAGTCCGTACATCCCCTTCGGCCAAGACATGCCACTGGGGCTCGTTGGGCGCAGTACGCGCCGGGTCCCGGGCTTCCCGTTCCGAGAGAATAAGATGGTTGCGGCTGCGGTCCAGGTCAATGACCCGGACCTGCAAGGTCAAGCCCACCAAAGCCTCAAAGCGCTCCTCGGAGCGACTCTTCCAGTCCATGCGGGCCTTGCTCCCGCTGCTGAGATGGCTGGCGGGCAGGAACCCGCGAATCTGGCCCACGGCCACCAGGAGGCCGCCCCGGTTGTAGTCCTCGACCAGACCCGGCAGGGTCCGCTGTTCAGCCAAGGCCTGCTCGACTACTGCCCAAGCCCTGGTTTCGGCCGGACGGTAGCTGCGCGTGCGCTGTGGCGGATAATCGTCAGAGCGGGAGGGGTATCGTTCATGCCACATAGGTAAATTTCGCCTGTTATTTTGATAATTATATCAAATCAGATTGGTACAGGAATATGGTTTGGGGCCCCACTGTCCCGGACCCAAGCCAAGTGTCCGGGACAGGCGTCAGGAAAACATAGACCGATCAGGTGATAGGGACGTACTCCTTGACGCATATCGGACAGACCCAAAACACGCCAGCCCCGTGACAACGGGGCTGGGGACAGACAAGATCACTCCGATCCACGGCAGCAGACCGGAATTGGGTACAGTTTTGCGAACAGAGCTCAGGATTCCGCATTGCTTGCTCCGGGACACAGCGCGGTACCAGGGTACCGGCGGTGCCATGACGCTTACGCCTCGTCCTCCTCGGGGGCCAGGTCCCAGTCCAGATCGGTCTGCTTGATGGACAGCCCCATGCGCCGCCGCTCCGTGTCCAGCCGTATGATCTTCACTTCGTATTCCTCGCCCACCGTCACCGCATCCGCTGCATTGGCCACGTGCTCCCGGCTCATCTCGCTGATGTGGATCAACCCCTCCACCGGCTCGTTCGCCAGCCGCGCAAAGGCCCCGAATTCCTTGATCCGCGTGATCGTCGCCCGCACCAGGTCGCCCACACTGTAGCGATCCGCCAGCGTGTCCCACGGCCGCGGCTGCAGCTGCCGCAGGCTCAAGCCGATCCGCTTGCGCTCCTTGTCCACCGAGATGATCTTGACCGTCACCTGCTCCCCCATCGTCAACACTTCCGAGGGATGGTTCACCATCGACCAGCTCAGCTCGCTCACGTGGATCAAGCCGTCCGCACCCCCGATGTTCACGAAGGCCCCGAACTCGGCCAAGCTGGAGACCACGCCGTCCCGCGTCTCCCCCACTTCCAGCTCTTCCAGAATCGCTTCCTTGCGCTGGTTGCTCAGCTCTCGCATCGCTTCCTTCTCCGACAGGATCAGCCGGTTGCGCCGACGCTCGATGTCGATCACCTTCACCTGCAGCGTCATCTGCACCAGCGGCGCGAAGCGCTCCGCCTGGCTCCCTTCCTTGTCCTGCAGCATCTGGCTTTCCAGACTCAGATGGCTGGCCGGAATGAATCCTCGGATCAAGCCCATCGCCACCAGTACGCCGCCCCGGTTGTAGTCCACCACCTTGCCCGACACGATCGACTTGTCCGCCAGCAGCTGTTCCGCCCGCAGCCAGTCCTTCTCCTGCCGCGCACGGATGATGCTGATCCGCGGCTGCCCGTTGTCGTCCGTCCGAAAAATGAAGACCTCGATCGTCTGCCCTTCCTCGATCTGGTCGTAGGAGGAACCCAGCCGTTCGATCTCCCGGCCTTCGATCTCCCCTTCGTACTTCGCGCCGATGTCCAGAATCAGGCTCCGCGCGTTCTTGCGCTGCACCGTACCCGTGACGACGGTGTCGGCCTTCAGGGCCGTAATGTCATACTGTCCCTGCCAATCCAGTTCATCCATCAGATGCATGTCCGGGGCCTCGGTGGCGGCCGGCACTTCATCGGGAACGGGTGCGTCCGCCACAGCGGGCGCCGCGGCTTCGTTGCCTGTATCTGCCTGCATCCGGAGCAGAGACGACAATCGCCTTAGCGTAGGGGTATGAGAATACAACATGCGAATGGGGCCAACTCCTGCCTGTGTAGTTTACAAATCACGAATACCAAAGGGTGAAAATCCAAGCCGTTACCGCGGCCGCGGACAGGGCGCCGGCCCTGTCGCTTGTGCAGAGAGGCTGCATCTAGCGCGCTTCCGGCACAAGGGCAATGACCTCTATCTCAATCAGGGCCTGCAGGGGCAACGCGTTGACGCCGATTGTAGAGCGCGCCGGCGGCGCATCGCCCATGATTTCCCCGTACACGGCATTGACCTGGGGAAAAGCCGCGATGTCGGTGATGAATATGGTGGTCTTGACGACGTCGGCCAGCGAAGAGCCAGCCGCCTGCAGGATGGTCTGCAGGTTCAGCAGGGCCTGACGGGCCTGTGCTTCCAAACCTGTCACCAAGTGCCCTGTGGCAGGGTCGATGCCTACCTGACCCGATACAAACACAAATTCGCCGGCCCTGACAGCGTGCGCATAGGGTCCAGCCGGAACCGGTGCATCAGGACTGTGGACAGACAAACGCTGCATGCTTACCTCTTCGTCTCAACACGTCAAGCGCCAGGGAACACGGCATCCCCCGGCAACCGGCGCGCAGAAGCGCGCCAGTTTCACTATCGGAAAAAGCGTAGCACAGACAGGCACATACATGCAACTTAGTACCCGGGCGGACCGGTTACAAGGCAGCGGGTCTCACCTCGTCCAGGCGCCCGATCTGCCGCAGCTCGGGCGCCATCCACGCCACAAGGCCCACAACCAGCATCGATCCGATCCCCCCGCTCACGATCGACGCTACAGGACCGAAGTATTGGGCGACCAAGCCTGATTCGAAACCGCCCAGTTCGTTGGAGGCGCTGACGAAAATCGAGGTCACAGCGGAAACGCGGCCGCGCATTTCATTGGGTGTGAGCAGCTGCTGCAGCGTGCCCCGCACGACCATGGACACGTTGTCAAACGCGCCGGTCAGGAAGAGCATGGCAAAGGAAAGCGGGAACAGGGAGGAAAAACCGAACACGATGGTGACAGCCCCGAAAGCGGCGACATTGGCCAACAGGGCCAGGCCCGCCCTTTGCATGGGAGGCAGTACCAGCAGCAGCACGGACATGCTTACCGCCCCCACAGCCGGGGCTGCCCGCAACCAGCCGAAACCCTGCGCGCCCACCTGCAGGATGTCTGTAGCCACCAGCGGCAGCAGATATACGGCACCCCCAAACAGTACGGCAAACAGATCCAGGGTAATCATGGCCAGCACAATGCGGGTGCGGAACACGAACCGGATGCCAGCCAAAAAACTGTCCAGCGACAGGCCCGTCGGTGTCGGTGTCTGCTGCCGAAAGGGCAGGAAATTCAGCAACACCAAGAACAGGGCCGAGGAGCCGGCCGCTATCCAGTAAGCCCACTGCCCGTTGAAATTGATAACCAGACCCCCCAAGGCCGGACCGGCCACGGACGTGAAATGCATGATGCCGGTCGTCCAGGTTACGGCATTGGGAAAGGCCTGTTTGGTCACCAGCATCGGCATCAGGGCCACACGGGCCGGACGACCGGCCATCATGGCCGCCCCGTCCAGGAACAGCAGCAGATAAATCACGCCAATGGGCGCCTGCTGCCAAGACGCCAGGGCCAGCCCGAGGGAGGTCAGGGTCATGCCCCCCAGGGAGATCATGACCAGCCGCACACGGTTGAACCGGTCCCCCAGATAACCGGCGGGCAGGGCAAAAATCATGGCCGGCAGCGCCATGATCAGGCCGGAGATGCCCAGGGCCAGCGCTTCTCCGGTCTGCTGGTAGATGTCCCAGGCAATCGCCGTGGCCTGGATGCGGGTACCCAGCATGGACACCAGCCACCCGATCACATAGAACTGGTAGGCCGGCTGCCGCCAGGCCAGAAACGGATCGTGCCGATCCGCCGAACGGGGCAAGGTCATACCGGAACGGCACCCGGCAGGTCAGGCAGCCAGCAGCCAGACAGCCATGGTGCCAGGCTGGCGGTGGGCCCAGAGATGATAGGGAATCAGGGTTGCAGGGGCTGCCCTGTCCGCCGCAGTGATCGCGACGGCATTGCCGGGCAGGGTCGCCGCGGCAGTCGTGTGCCACGAGTCCAGCGGGGCAATCCGCAGATCGGGGACCGGGGCTGGATTGTCCACTGCCTCGGCACAATACACGAGAGGTCCCCGCATCAGGGCCAGCCTGCCCTGATTGTCAGTTACCTCGGGACGGCACTGGACTGTCCGCACCGGCATGGGCCAGGTCAAGGAGACGACGTCTCCCGGCTGCCAGACACGTTCCAGCCACAGAAAGCCCTCTGCTTCCCTTCCGGCCGCCGGTTGCCCGTTCACCCGCACACGCCCGGTCGCAGCTGCCGCATCGCTGTAGGCATACAGATCACCGGGGGCGGGTGCAGACAGCCAGCCTGGAATGCGGAGAGCCAGTGCAAACCGGGCCGGACGGGCCAGATCCAGAGTCAGCTGCACGTTCCCCTGCCAGGGGTAGTCGGTTTCCTGCCGGACCCGGACCTTGCCCGGCACGCCCGGCACATCACAGGTGGCCTGACTGCCCACATACAGGCTGACGTAGAGACACCGGTCCCGGGTGGCGTAGATCCAGCCCGGGAGGGCAGGCAGAAAACGCACGAGATTGGCAGGACAGCAGGAACAGTCAAACCAGGGTTGCCGCTGGTGACTGCCCTGGTTGAAAGCCCACACACCGTCGCTGGCCAGCGGATTGGGATAGAAAAATGTATCGCCACTGCTGGCGATACCCGCCAGCACACAGTTGTACAGGGACAGTTCCAGGACATCCATGTAGGCTGCCCGTCCCTGGCGCAGGAACATGCGGTGATTCCAGTAGACGTTGGCAATGGCCGCACAGGTTTCGGCATAGGCCGTGGCGTTGGGCAGTTCAAAGGCATCACCGAAAGCCTCGCCCTCATGCCGGGCCCCGATGCCGCCGTGCAGATAGAGTTTCCGCAGTACCACGTCGTCCCAGATCCGGTCCACCGCTGCCAGCCAGGCGGGTTCGTCGCACAGCATGGCGACATCCACCATACCGGCATACATATAACCGGCGCGCACGGCATGCCCCACGGCAGTCGCCTGTTCCGCTACCGGCGCGTGATCCTGCAGGTAGCCCGGATTGCGAAAACGGACCACCGGCTGCCGCGTGTCGTGCCGGCCGCGCTGGTCCAGAAAGAAATGGGCCAGGTCCAGATAGGCTGTTGTGCCCGTAACCTGATACAGCTTGACCAGCCCCAATTCAATCTCCTGATGCCCGGGCACGTCATGCAGACCGTCGGGCCCGAACACCCGGACGATCAGATCGGCATTGCGCACCGCAATATCCAGCAGCGAGGTCTTGCCCGTGGCCTGATGGTGGGCAACGGCTGCTTCGTACAGGTGGCCGACGTTATACAGTTCGTGGTTCACGGCCAGATTGGACCAGCGGGTCAGGCCTTCGTCGGCTGCGGACACGGCCGCGGGATCGATGGTGCGCGCCGTATAGAGATAGCCGTCCGCTTCCTGGGCGGCCCCTATGCGCGCAATGAGATCGTCGACATAGGTTTCCAGGTCCGGGTCTGCAGCCAGCGCCAGGGTATAGGCGGCCCCTTCCAGGACCTTGAAGACATCCGAGTCATTGAAAAAGATGCCTTCGTGGGCCCCGGCCAAACAGCCGGCCGCCTTGTCGAAATTGGCAATCCGGCCGGTTTCCTCACACTTCTGAAAACAGTAGGGCAGGGTCACGCGGCGATTCGTATCCAGACGCGGCTGCCAGAAGGCATCGGTAATGGACACATCCGTAAAGGCAACGGGGGTAATGGGATATCCCCTGGTGGTATGCATAGCGGCTGTCCTTGTGCCTACAGGGGAAGGGCCACGGTGCGCCCGGACTGCAGGCTGCGGGTCACGGCTTCCGTAAACTCCATGTATTTCACGCCGGTGGCGAAGTCGGTGTGGGTGATCTCTTCCTGGCCACGTACAGCGTTCACAAATTCCTCTTCCACCCGCCAGCTGCCCTTTTCCGCATCCGGAACGGGGATCACGGCCAGGGTCTCATCGGTACGTTGACCGCCATACAGAACACCGTCACAAAACTGCAGCGTACCTTCGGAACCATAGATGGTCGCCCGGGGAGCACCGGCCAGGCCCAGGACGGCCGAGATCTGCATGTGCAGGGAGGCGCCACAGGCGAGATCTCCCAAGATCTCGACATGGTCGGGAATCCGCACTGCACACAGGCGGCCCGTTTCCGCATCCAGACGCTGCCGCACGTGGACTTTGCCCTGTGCGACCACCATCGTGGCTTCGCCCACCCAACGCATGAGGGCTTCATACCAGATGCCCATCGTCATGATGTTGAAGCCGCTGCGGGCCATGTCATGACGCCAGTGCAGGTGTGCCTCCCGCTCCAGCCAGGTGCCACCGACCTGCACGTCCACAGCCAGGGGCTCACCCAGCCAGCCGTCAGTGATCAGTCGCTGGACAGTCTTGTCCACGCCCAGGGTCATGGGCGAGGGCACAATCTGCGCCACCAGCTGCGGGTGCCGCTGGGCCGCGCGGTACATCTCGTGGGCTTCCGCGGCGTTCATGGCCATGCGGGCCTCACACATGACGTGCTTGCCCGCCTCCAGGGCACTGACCGTGGCGGCACAATGCAGGTAGGGCCACGTACCAATGACCACGGCATCCAAGTCAGGGTCTTCGATAATTTCACGCCAATGGGCGGCGACCCTGGCTATGCCAAAGGCATCGGCCACACGCTGGCCCGACTCCCGGGAGCGGTTGGCGACAACTGCGATTTCAATAGCGGGTTGGGCCAGAAGACCGGGGATATGGCGGTCACGGGTATTGGCTCCAGCCCCGATGACGCCCACGCGGATGGTTTGCTGGGTCATGAATCTGCTTCCTTGCTTAAAATGCTTGCAAGTCGGATCAGACGCTTCCCGCCACCGGTCGCGCTTCCACAGAGGGAAGCAACGGGCGGGAATGTGGATCTTCATTGTAGGAGTGGTTGAGGGAAATGGACAGTCTGGCCCGCCATACACAGGCCAAGTCTGCTCTGGATCGTGCCTGGACAGATCAGTACAGCGTACCCGTCACCAGTGTCACGGAATGCGGTTCCAGTTCCAGGTGGCTGCCGTCGGGCGCGGGCCGGTGCGTGACCGCTACGGCATCTGGCGCGGCCATGGTATTCACCGCCTTGATGTCCGGACCGTTGATAACCTGGACCTGCTCGATCTGCAGCTGGCAGCCGGGCGTATACAGCGCAACGGGGGAACTTGCCAGACTGCGATTGACCAGAAACAGGGCCAGTCGGCTGTCCTGCAAACTGCCGGCCACATCCAGCACACGAACGCCCTGATGAGTCCCCCCGTCAAAGGTGTCACCTTCCCAATACAAGTCCAGGGCGTCACCGCGGGCCCACTGGCTGTAAAGCTGGAACGGGAAGAAAATGGATTGCCGGACCACACCTTCCGGGTAGCTGAGGATGGGCGCAATGACATTCACGATCTGGGCAATGTTGGCCATCTTGACCGTATCGGCATGCCGCAGAAAGGCATTCAGCTGCAGGGCCACGACCAAGGCATCTTCCAGGTTGTAATGTTCTTCCAGCTGTTCGTCGCGGTATGCCCGGTACCATACGTTCCATTCGTCGACGGCCAGGGGAATGCGGGGTAGACCATGCGCCAGGCACAGGCCGTGCATGAGACCGGCATAGCCGGCCAGCCGCTCCTCGAAGAGTTCGGACAGGGCCATGTAGGCGGCGAAATCGTTGTCCCGGTTGCCCACATACCAATGGATGGCCATATAGTCAATCAGGGTTGACGCTTCTTCCACCAGCAGCTGGGCCCGTTCGACAAAGTCCGATCGCCAATGGCAGGTTGCGGAGGCCAGCAGCCGGATATCGGGATCCACCCACTTCATGGACTTGCCGAATTCCTTGAAAGCACGGGCATATTCCTGGGGCTTCTTGGCGCCAATCTGCCATTCGCCATCCACCTCGTTGCCGATGCCCCAGTACTTGACTTCATGGGGCCGTTCCCAGCCATGGGCGCGGCGCAGATTCGCCTGGGCGGTGTTGTCCCTGCCGTTGCAGTATTCGACCCAGTCCCGCGCTTCCCGGATGTCGCCGTCGCCGCAATTCACTACCAGGTAGGGTTCCGTGCCGATGCTGCGACAGAAATCCACGAATTCGTTGGTGCCGAAGGTGTTGGGATCGACGGCATGCCAGGCCAAGTCATACTGTGCCGGACGTTCTGCCCGTGGCCCTACGCCGTCGCGCCAGCGGTAGCCGGACACAAAGTTGCCGCCGGGATAGCGCATGATGGGCATGCGCAACTCCATCAAGGCCTGACGCACGTCACTGCGCAGACCATTGGCGTCAGCCAGGGGGGAATCCGGCTCATAGATACCACCATAAATGCAACGGCCCAAGTGTTCCGCGAAACCGCCAAACAGATGCGGATGAATGGCACCGATGCGGCGTCGGGGATCGATATGAACACGATTCATGGGCACGTGCCTCCTGCCGTCAGGGTTTCAGGACGAGGCGGGACGTTCATGCGGATGCAGATCCGCGTGGGGATTCAGCCAGGCACCCGCCGGGACCGGGACATCTCCCTGCAGCAGGGGATCGCCGGTACGTTCCATCCAGGCATCCAGCCGTTGCCGCATGTCCGCCAGTTTCCCCAGAGCGGCCGGATCCGTGGCCAGATTGTGTGTTTCGTGCGGATCCCACATCAGGTCAAACAGCTGCTCCTTGTCGCGCGGATGTGTCTGCAGGCCCATCCCCAGCATCAGGTCCTTGCTGATGCTGGCATCGATGTTGGCCATGGGCGGCGTGTCTTCCTGATCATAGCGCCGTACATACTTGTACCGCTGGGTACGCACGGCGCGTTTGGGTTCATGGGCAGCATGATAGGTGACTTCCGCAAATACATGGTCGTTGACTTCATTGCGGGAGCCCTCCACCAGGGGCATCAGGCTGGTGCCTTCCAGCCAGTCCGGGGGCTTGATGTCCAGGCAGTCGCACAGGGTCGGGAAAATATCAAGGTGCGACACCAGACCGTCCACCGCCCGGCCCCCTGCGAAGCCAGGACCGCGCATGATCAGCAGGACGCCCATGCCGTGATCCGTCAGGTTGCATTTCATGAGCGGGAAGGCCAGGCCATGGTCGGTAGTGGCAATGATCAGGGTGTTGTCCGCCAGCTTGGCCTCATCCAGTGCCTGCAGAATGCGGCCGTAATGGGTATCCAGCTGGCGCACCATGGTGGCATAGGCAGCCATGTCCTGCCGCGTCTCGGGCAAATCCGGCAGGGGCAGGGGCGGTGCCAAAAAGGCCGGATTGAGATCCGGGGCCGGTTCCGGAAACCGGCGATGAGTTTCGAAATAGCCAATGCTGGCGAAGAAGGGCGTGTCGTGATCCTGGTGCAGGAATTCCACCGCGGCATCCGTAAGCCCGGTGGTATCCCGGGCCGTCACGGCAGTACGCTGGTTGTAGCCCAGCAACTCCTGGTCGGTATGCAGATGGGAAACACCAAACAGGGCAGTATGGTACCCCGCGGCCTTGAGCGTATGACAAAGATGCTTGTGTGTATCCCGCAGGTTGAAACCACGATTGGTCAGTCCCAACTGCCCGCAACTGTGGGGACTGCTGCCCGTCAACAGGGCCGCGCGGCTGGGAGAACAAGTGGGTGCGGCACTGAAAGCCTTGCGAAACAGTACGCCCTCTTCCGCCAATCGTTGCAGATTGGGTGTAGGCAGGCGATAGCCGTAGGGGCTTATGTAACGTCCTGTATCATGGGAATGAAGGTAGATAATATTAGGGTGGGACATGTACACCTAACTCCTTAACTGTGTGGGCCCGTTCCGCACCAGCGTACATGGCCTCGTCTCGCATCCATGTACCTGTATCCCGAGGCCGGAGATCCCTAATCTGACACCCGGTCATATCAATTTCCTTGCGCCCTGGACAACACGCTGCCAAACAGTATCCGAATTATAGCGTGAAATGGGTGGAGCCGTAGCGGCAGACCGGGCCGGAACATTACAACAGACAGGCTTGATGGAAGAACGTATCCAGTAAGGTTGACATGTTGACTGGTGCTGGCAGGGGATCGACCGTCTGGCCGGCATGCGACTTGGCACTGAGGTCCGGTTCGTGTAGGGTATTGCACTGCATCCATAATCGCATGCCAAACAGTCTTGCCAGCCTGCGTCAGTGCAGTGGTCCACATCAAGATCAGGTCGCCACGGCGATATCAAATCCTGCCTGATCCAAGGCCTTGTACAGGGAAAGAATCTCTTCTTTATTCAGGGCCTGGTGTGGTAACCGGGGTACTCCACTGTCAATGCCCAGGCGCTGCATGACAGCGTACAAGGCTCCCATAAAGCCATGGTCGATCATGACCGCCGTGACCCGGTTGCCCTTGATCTGCAAGTCCATGGCCGCCTCATGTTGCCCTGCATGTGCCAGCTCGCGCATGCGGGCATAGAGACCTGGCATGAAGTTGAGGGTGGAACCAATATTGCCGCAAGACCCGGCCCAGATGCCGTCCAGGCACATCTCGTCCATGCCCGTGGACAAACTCCACGCCTCCCGGCCGGCACCGGCATCCAGCAGGCGGCGGAATTCAAACATATCGGGTCCCGTGTACTTGCCGCCGGCCAGATTGGGTATGTCCAACAGACGGGTCACCAGAGGCAGCACCGGCACCGAGGCCTTGATCAGATACATGAAGAAGGGCAGCTTGGGGGCCGTGGCAGCCAATTGCCTGTAGTAGGCCGCCACCGCTTCCATATCGGTGTACATGGGCGGAATGATGCTGGCGAAACCGGCGGCACCGACCTCTTGGGCATGCCGGGCCAGGTAACCGGCGTCGGCCATGGCCATGGCCCCCACGTGAGCAACCACAGGCACGGCATCCCCGACCTCATCCAGTACGACCTCCAGCACTGTCTGGCGTTCGGCAACGGACATGTAAATGCCTTCACCGGTAGAGCCATTGACATACAGACCACCAACAGACTGCGTCAGCAACAGACGAACCAGGGACCGCAAGGCAGCCTGATTGACACTTCCATCTGCCTGGCACGGTGTCATGAGGGCCGGCCAGGCTCCCGTGAGATACGACATGGCAATTCCTCAATCCTATGGCTGGTTTTTCGCATGCTACAGACAATAGCCAGGACCCATCACGGACAGCCGTCCCTGGGGCAGGACCATGGCAGCTTGTGATCAGTTTCCCGTCAGGCGGCCCCTGGATGGGCCAGGCCCATCCGTGTGAACTGTTCCGCAGGTGCTTCTGCATCCACCATGGCCTGGATCAGGAGTTGCTGCATATGGTGTTCCAGATCCTGGTCCTGGCTGGGGGTAAGCTGGTCCGGGTCCTGCGCCAGATCGAAGAGGAGATGCCCGTGGACATGTGAACCGGACGGGCCACTGAGGGTATAGCGGGTAGGAATGCGCATGACGGGACAGCCTTTGGTAAAGGCGAACGGCTCGGCCATGGTGATTTCCTGCAATTCCTCCGGGGCGAAGCGTGTCCGCATGTGGGTGGGCATCAGGGTGTATTCATACAGCGGGGCATTGTCCGGATTGGCGGCACGCATATAGACGTAACGGCCATCCGTGATGTTGACATGGCCACCGTGGTGTCCGAACAGGGCCGTTTCACGCGTGGCCGTGTCGTGCGCCAGCACCGGTCCCAAGGGGACACCCTGCGTATCGGCGGGGATTGCCGCACCAAAGTATTCCAGAAGCGTAGGGGCCAGATCGATCGTCTGGACCAGCTGGGTACGATTCTCCTGCCGCTTGCCATACCGTGGGTCCCAGATGAACAGGGGCGTATGGGCCAGTTCGTTGTACCAGGGGGCCACTATCTTGGCCCACCAGTCGTGTTCCCCCAGAAAAAAACCGTGATCCGTACAGACGATCAGCATCGTGTCATCCCAGAGGGCCAGACGGTCCATCAGATCCAGTACTTCGCCCAGGTACCGGTCACACATGCTCAACAGAGCCGCATACTGATAGCGCATATGCTGGACTTCGGCCGCCGACTCTTCGATCCTGCGGTAAGGCGGCCAGTCAAAGTGATTGCCGTCATAGTCATGGGGATAGAGCTGCTTGTAATGCTCGCTGGTGAAGAAGGGCTCGTGTGGATCGAAGGTTTCAATCTGCAGGAACCAGTTGTCCTCCGCATGGTTCCGCCGTATGAAATCCATGCCGGCCGCCATCGTCTTGGCTTGGGGCTGGCAACTCTCCTGATGCATGAACTCGCGGTTGATCCAGTCCTGGCGCCACATGTCCCCTTCCCGCGGCGCAACCGCCGGGGGTATCACCGGCTCCCGGACCTGCCCTATCCAGGGATCGCCTTCCTGGCCCCGGTGAAAGTCCCAGGACTGGTACTGGGTGTGGTAGGTAGCCCCACCCGTCTCCCAGTAATGGTAATGATCACTGGACAGGTGTGTATAGACTCCGTGCTGGCGGAGCGCCAGGGGCATCGAGTCGTCAAAAGGTTCCAGGGGCCCCCAACTCCGGTGCAGAAAGTTGTAGCGGCCCGTATGCAGTTCCCGGCGTGCCGGCATGCAGGGCATGCTGCCTACGTAGCAATTGTCGAACTGCACGGTCCGTTCCGCCAGGCGGCGGAAATTGGGCGCATGCGTCCAGTCACACCCATAGGAAGGCAGCATACGGCGATTCAGGGAATCAAACATGACCATTATGGCCTTCATGCCCTGTACTCCTTAAGTTCTGGCCTGCACCAAGCCATTGCATTCTGCCACAGATACGGCCTGGCCACCGACTCGGCACCGATTTGACTCCTGCCCCGATCCGGAATACACTGCATCGGCGGTCCGACACTTTGTCACCGTGCGTTTGTCCCGGCGCGCAACCTGCCACTTTCCCCTTGCGTATATAGTTTTGTCTGCTTCAAGGTTCGAGTCACCAGTATACGACAAACGGAAGACCCTTTGGACCAACCTCTCATCGTCGTAGACAAGCTACGCAAGACCTACGGGTCGATCACCGCAGTGAACGATATCAGCTTCACGGTGACACCGGGTACCATCTTCGGTCTGGTAGGCCCCAATGGCGCCGGGAAATCCACGACGATTGAATGCATCGAGGGTCTCCGCCGTCCCACATCGGGCAATATCTCCCTGCTGGGTCAGTCGCCCTTTGCCCAGCGCAAAGCGGTGTTCGCCCAAGTCGGTGTGCTCCTCCAGGAAAACGAACTGTTGCCTCCACGGCTCCGTACCCGGGAACTCCTGGAGCTGTACCGCTCCTTCTATCCCAATCCCCTGTCCATCAAGGAGATACTGGACATCTGCGGTCTGGAATCCCGCATGCAGGTCATGACGCGCCAACTGTCCGGCGGGCAACGCCGACGCCTGGCCATTGCCCTGGCCCTGATCGGACGGCCCCGGCTGCTGATTCTGGACGAACCCACGGCTTCGCTGGATCCCCAGGCCCGTTACAACGTTTGGCGGGCCCTGTTGCAGTACCGTGACCAGGGCGGCACCATTTTTCTTTCCACCCACCATATGGAAGAGGCGGAAGAATACTGTGATGACCTGTGCCTGCTGGACCATGGCGCAATCCAGATCCAGGGCAATCCGGCCCAGCTGATGGCGGATCGCAACATGAAGGTACTGGTCAAGGTACCGGCAAGTCCGGTCCTGACCCAGTCGCTGCTCCGGAATATGGAGATGGTGAGCCAGGTGGAACAGGTGGACGATCACTGGCATGTCTACAGCCATACCGATACCGTCTACAGTGAGCTCAAGAGTCTGGCTGCCCTTGAAGTGCTGGAAATGCGCCCGGCCCGCCTGGAAGATCTCTATTTAATGCAGACAGGCCGGGCCTACCGTTCCGGTACCTGACAGGAGTTGCGGCCATGCATGCCCCGGTCTCACGCCATACGCTCTGGCAACTCTTCGCCAAGGATACGCTGCAGTACGTGCGCGAACCCACCGCCGCCTTTTTTACGTTTGCCTTTCCCTCCCTCCTGTTCAGCGTACTGGGCAGCGTATACGGCACCGAAGAAATTCCGGGTGAATACATAGCTGATTCCCTGCAGGGCATAACCCTGCATTCCATCGATATTATGTTCCCGGGTTTCGTGGGTTTCAT
The DNA here is from genome assembly GCA_965200385.1 of Caldilineaceae bacterium. GTDB lineage: Bacteria > Chloroflexota > Anaerolineae > Caldilineales > Caldilineaceae > Bin34. The sequence continues at coordinate 192,166 of OZ241342.1, read as the reverse complement.
CATCGCCAACCTGTGCTTCATGTCGGTACCCAACTTTCTCGCCTACCAGCGGGAAGCGGGCTATTTCCGGGCCATTCAGGTCAGTCCCGTTTCGTTGCTCACGGTGGTTATGGTCCGCATTGGCGTATACGGCTTCACTTTTGTGCTTTCCTATCTGCTCCTGTACGGCTTGGCCCGCACTGTCTTCCAGGTACAGTTTTTTGGCGATCCCGGTCCGTACATCCTGGGGATCATCGTCTGCTTTATAGCCTTGGGTGGCGCGGGTTTCCTGCTGGGCGGTTTGTTCCACAGTCCCCAAACTACCCAGGCACTCGCTTCGGTTCTGTTCTTTGTACTGTACTTCACATCCGGCTCGGCCTTTTCGCGCCGAGACTTCCCTTCCTGGCTTTATGCCATCACCGAATTCAATCCGCTGGCCCATGTCACGGATATGCTGACCGACATCTGGCTGGGTCAGCCCCTGGCAAGCTGGTGGGTATCAGGATTGGTTGTAGTGGGCGTGGGCGTGGTCTGCATTCTCCTGATCCCTTTTACGTTCAAGTGGGATGCCACTTCCCGTTGAACGGGGGCAGCCCCCCCACCTGCGCTGCAGTCAGGATCACAGGTGGGCATCAGACAGGATCGCAACAGGGAATTCCCCAGCCGATCTTTATATCGCCCATACCCTGGCAACTGCCCAAGCTCCTGGTACAAAGGTGCCTCCCAACACGGCCATCCAAGGTAGCGTACACCAGTAGATGGCCTGGTTGCCGACACATGAGGTGCGCTGACGAATTCGTCAGGTTGTCCGTTGCACAGGGAATTATGTATTTGTGTACATCGGCAGTCGGTCAGCGTTGCGCCTTGCGCCCGGCCCGCATGTATCGCCAGTCCCGCTTCGGCCCGGCCTGCAACACCGCGTCCGCAAGTGCTTCCGGCGTTGCCTCCACGCGGTGGGTCAGCCGGTCCTTGCCCCCGGCCACAGCTCTGGGGCCGGCATGCCGCTGCCTGGCGCTGTGCTTGTGCTTTTCCTTGCCGCCCACACCAGTCTCATCGGCTGCCACCGGGTCACGGCCCTGTGCCGTGGCATCCTCCCAAGCCTCACGGATGCGGTGCCCCAGGTGCCAGGCCGTCGTCTGTGTGATGCCCAGGTCGCGGTGCAGCTGCATACTGGACACCCTTTGCCGGTTGATGCTGACCAGGCAGAACGCGAGAGCCCACTTGGACAGTGGCAGCTTGGAGTCGTGCATGAGGGTGCCCGTCTTGACCGTGAAATCCCGCTTGCAGGGATTGCAGCGATACACCGGTGTCCGGCGTCTGATGGGGCGGGGCGACAGGTTGCGGCCCTCACAGTAGGGACAGCACATGCCCTGGGGCCAGCGGCGGGCGATGAACCACGCTTCGATCTTGCGCACGTCGCTGAACTGGCGTACCGCTTGCCGCAGGCTCATATCCCCGCGAAGCGACTGGCCAAGACCGGATGGCCGGGCTGCCATGATGCATGTTCCCGTGTCTGGATCATGAATTCGTTGTACACCATGCAGGGCTGTCCAGTCAAAATATCAGTACACACAGATATATAATTTCTGGTGTATACGGTGTACCTGGACAGGGCTGGACGCAGGGCCCCGGATGCGCCGATCCGGGGCTGACGGCAGATCTGGCGGTGCCACCCCCATCCTTTGCAACGTGACCCTGTGCTGTCCGGATTGGGGCACGGCGATCAATCCTCCATTCGTACACGTTACATGTGCAGGACAGGTAAAACACCAGCGCCGACAGGCGTTTCAGACCCCATCACTTCCTGTCCAACCGGGACCACCGGCGCGAGCACGATCTTGAACCGTAAGGGAATGTCACACCCAAGTGCTGTGATCCTGGCCACAGACTCCTGTATGTCGTCTGTGGCCAGGGTACAGGTTCATCGCGGCCCCATGGTCTGACATACAACCCGTCAGGCATTGAACCCCCGCGAGTCAATGTGCGCGGAACCCCAATACAACCAAGGAAGCACACGGCCCGCCCCAAGGATCATGTCCTTGTGTACCAGGGCACGGCCAAGCCAGGTATCCAGGGTACGCTGGTGACGATGGGCCGTTGCATGACTTCCCCGGGGCGTACCTTGGTCCCGGAAACAGACCGCCAGGCCTCCCATGCGTGCATGGCCGAGGAACCGGAACACCGTCATAGGGGCTCACGCAATACTGGTTACGTATATTGTGGCTGCGCAGACCAACTGCTGTTGCAGTCTCCATCATCGGATGTGCCTGCCCCAGAGACCGAGCGTATTGCTCCACGAATAGGTTATTTTGGGGGACTATATACGTACTCACACCGCACCCGTAGGTCGCAATGCTCTTCCATATACATTTTCAGGCTTCACAGACCAACTGACGTTGCAATCTCCACCTGCAGCTGCGCCGTCCCCGGACGCCATATTCTTACCCAACCATTTGTCCCGTATGTTCAAGGCGGCATTCACGTCAGCATTCTTTTCAATGCCGCACTCTTGGCAATGGGAAACGGATTGAGACTTCCGGTTGGCCTTGCGTATCACCCCACAGTTATGACACTTTTGTGACGTGTACTTGGGGTCTATTTTCTCTGTATAGGTCTTGTAATTCATATACCGCTCCAGCCGTCCCCATCCACTGCGTAGAATGGCACGATTCAACCCTCTTTTCTGGGCCACATGCTTGCCGGGGTTTTCCTTGGAGCCACGGGCGCTCCGGGTCATACCCTGAATGTGCAGGTCTTCAAAGATAACTAGATCGTGTACATCAGCAATGATGCGGCTGGTCTGGTGGCACCAGTTCTTTATGACATGGCGTATCTCCCTGTATACCCTTTGAATACGTAGTTTGGTGTGTTGCCAGCCGTTGCTCTTGTACTGTTGGCGGGCCAACTTCTTCTGCAGTCTGCGCAGTTTAGCGCCCAGCTCCAACAGACTTGGCAGTTCGTACATACCCCCTTTAGTGCCACCTGCCCCACGTTGCGGTCGATGCCAACGGGGTTAACAGGTATGTGTGGTCTAGCCGGGCGCTGTTCAGGCACTGCATACAAAATAGAGACATACCAGTTGCCCGCTTCGTACTTGAACGTGGCCTGCTTGGGTTTGTAACCGGCATAAGGGTTCTTGCCTGTCAACTTGACCCACCCGAGCTTGGGGATGTAGATTTTCTTACCCTTGCTCTTAATATTGCCAGGCACTGTGAACCGGGGCGTATCTTTGAATTTACGCTTCCAGCCGGGACGCCCTGCTCCATCAAAGAACCGTTTATAGGCTTCTGCCAGGTGTTTCACGGTATAGCGCACAGTGTTCGATGGCAACTCACCCAACCAGGGTAACTCCTGCTTGACTTGTACGTACAGCTTGCACAGGGTGAAGAACGTGACGGATGGTTTATCGCCTTTACCGGCCTTGAACTCTGGCCACTGCCTTTCGCATATCTCCAAGACTTCGTTCCAAACCTTGCGGCAAGCCCCGGCAACCCGCATCATCTTGTCGTGCTTAGCCCTGCTGCCCGGGCGCACTCGTAAGGTAACACCCCGGTAAACCATGTTCTCTTCTATGTTCATGTCCTATTTTAACGTGCCCGTGACTACCTGCACTGCGTGGTGTGATTACGTATATAGTCCCCTTATTTTGCTATGGATATATACAGGATACAATGAGGAATTGGTACCGGATCGCTTCTCGTTTCCAAGGGACAGCAACGAACATGACACAACCCAATTTCCTCTTCATCCTGATTGACGATCTGGGTTGGCGGGACTTGGCCTGCTACGGCAGTACCTACTACGAAACGCCCAATCTGGATCGCCTGGCGGCCAACGGACGCCTGTTCACCGATGCCTACGCGTCCTGTCCTGTCTGTTCGCCAACCCGTGCCAGTTTGCTGACCGGACGGTATCCGGCGCGGATCGGCCTCACGGACTGGATTGATTTCGGCGGCCGGATTCATCCGGCGCGGGGCAAGCTGGTAGACGTCCCCTATGTCCGCCATCTGCCCCTGACCGAGACCACATCGGCATCCCTGCTGCGTCGCCATGGCTACAGCACCTGGCATGTGGGGAAATGGCATCTCGGCTTTGAAGACACATACCCGGAACGCCACGGCTTTGACGTCAACATCGCCGGCAGTTACCTCGGCTCCCTGGGCCAGGGCGGGTATTTCAGTCCCTACGGCATTCCCAATCTTGAATCAGGACCGCCGGGTGAGTACATGACGGACCGCCTGACCGACGAAGCCATGGCTCTGATCCGGCAGCGGGGCGACAAGCCCTTCTTCCTGAACATGTGCTATTACACGGTGCATACGCCCATTGAGGCCAAGGCCGACAAGATCGCGAAGTACCAGGCCAAGGCCCGGGAACTGGGTCTGGAGCGGCAGGAGGCTCTAGTAGAAAGCGAGTACTTTCCCACCGAGCACAAGAAGCATCTGCGCGTTACCCGGCGCATTCTGCAGTCGGATCCGGTGTATGCCGCGATGGTGGAAAGCATGGATGAAAACGTGGGGCGGCTGCTGGATACGCTGGAAGCCGAAGGCATTGCCGAAGATACCCTGGTCATTTTCACTTCCGACAACGGCGGGCTGTCGTCCTCGGAAAGTTCGCCCACGTGCAATGCGCCCCTGGCTGAAGGCAAGGGCTGGATGTACGAAGGCGGCACCCGGGCCCCGCTGATCGCGTATTGGCCCGGGCGCATTGCCCCGGGCACCACCTGTGCAGTACCCGTTTGCAGTATTGACGTGTTTCCGACCCTGATGGCGCTGGCGGGCGTTGATGCCCGTCACGTCACGGTTGACGGTGTCGACTTGACCGGCCTGCTGGAGGGTGGCGACACACTGGCCCGGGACGCACTCTACTGGCACTACCCCCACTACGGCAATCAGGGCGGCACGCCCGGCTCCTCTATCCGCTGCGGGGATTACAAACTGATTGAGTTCTACGAAGACAACCGCCTGGAGTTGTACAACCTGGCGGTGGACATCAGCGAAACCTGGAATCTGGCCGCGGCGGAACCTGAGCGGGCACGGGCGCTCCAGGAACGGCTGCAGAGCTGGCGTACCCGGGTCGCTGCCCGTTTGCCGGAACCCAATCCGGATTGGCAACCGGCACAGGAACCACCTGTCCCCGGCATGGACGGCGGGCGGTTCCCGGACAGATAGCCCGTCTGCCCCTTGGCATCAGCCGGGCGGCGGATCCGGATCTGCCGTCTGTTCTGATACTTGCAGACGCCCGCTCGTGCCACCCCCGGCATCCAGGGGCCGCGCGGATCGCACCTTACAGCCCGGCTTGGCGCAGCCGGGCCTGACGGCGTCCGCAACACGCCTTGTACTTGCGACCGCTGCCACAGGGACAGGGTGCGTTGCGGCGGATCTTGCCGGGGGCTGCAGTGGCCTGGGCCTGGTCCTGCCGGGCGTAGATGCCCATGATTTCGGCGGGTGCGCGCCGTTGCCGCAGCAGCATGCTCATGATCTCCATGGGCTGGCGCACGTGGTTGAAGAATGTTCGATAGCCTTCACACAGGTAGTTCAGGCCTTCCTCGCCGGTTGGTGTGGCAATGAACCGGTTTTTGGGACAGCCCCCGTTGCAGACGAAACGAACTTCACAGTCCAGACAATATTGGGGCAGCGTGTCCCGCTTGGCTTGGCCAAACTGGTTCTGCATTGAGGACCCCACCATCTCGACCAGGGTGCGCTCCGCCAGATTGCCCAGGTAGTACCGGGGTTCCACGTAGTGATCACACGCGAAAAGATCGCCGTTGTGCTCCATGGCCAACGCCGAGCCACAGGTTTCCTCGAAAATACAGAGTCCCGGCCGGTTGCCGGTCCAGGCGGCCAGCGCGACATCGAAGATTTGGACGAACACACGTCCCACGTCGTGGCGCACCCAGTCCTCGAAAATGGCAATGAGGAAATCGCCATACTGGCGGGAGGTCACACTGCGGGCCGTGACGTCGGCTCCTTCCTGGTAGCCGGTCAGATTGTCCCGTTCCACGATGGGGATGAACTGCATGAACTGGGTCCCCACCTCGTCCCGCAGGTACCGGTACACCTCCAGCGGATGCCGGGCGTTGCCGGCATGCACGGTGGTCAGAATGTTGAATTCCACCTGATGCCGCTGCATGAACCGGGCCGCTTGCAGTACCTTGGCATGCGTGGGTGCACCTCCTTTGTCCACCCGGTACTTGTCATGCAGATCCGGGGGCCCGTCCATGCTCAGGCCAATTAGAAAATCATGATCGTGAAAGAACGCGCACCATTCGTCATCCAACAGGGTGCCATTGGTCTGGAGGGCATTCTGGATGCGCATGCCCGGCTTGCGGTACTTCTGCTGGTAGGTTACGGCCTGCCGGAAGTAGTCCAGGCCCATCAGGGTCGGTTCACCCCCTTGCCAGGCAAAGGTGACGTCGGGCACCCGCTGCGCCTCGATGTATTGCCGCGTGTATTCTTCCAGCATGTCCAGAGGCATCCGGAAATCGCTGTCCGGATACATGCGTTCCTTGGACAGGAAATAGCAGTAGGTGCAATCCAGATTGCAGATGGCGCCCCTGGGCTTGAGCATGATGTGGAAGGAGGAGGGCGTCTGGCCTGTCTCGAGGGTAGCCGGTGCCACCAGGGGAATTTCCAAATTCATGATGCATACGCTGCCTGGATCAAAGCGGAAGACAGGTGATAGCGGCTGGTTGCAAGCCAGGCTTGCGTCAGACCGGTGACCGGAAAACAAAAGTGTGCTTCAGGGTCCCTGCGGTCAACGCGCCACCTTTCCTGCTGACTATATCATGTTGTGCCCGGAACAACAGGCTCCGCTGTGCCAGGCAGTCGCCGGTGATGGTTCCTGCGGACCGCCTGGTTGGCACCGTGCAGAAGGCGTGCACATGTGGACACGGCGTGGCGGGCTCGCTGCGCTGGCCCCTGTTGCGCCAGGCTAGATCCGGATGTCCACCCGGCGGCCGGTCTCCGCGCTCTCTACCGCTCCCAGCATCATGGCCAGGCTCTTGATGTTGTCCGTACAGACGGTCTGGGGCTCTGTACCGGCCCGAATGGAAGTCAGAAAATCATGAATGACACCCCCATGCAGAACATGTTTCAGCGCCGGTGCGGGGGGCACCGGGGCAGGGGCTGTCTCCCGAAAGAAACCCTCGGTCCCCACCACGTGCGCACCGCGAATCACGTTTTCCCCGTCCCACAGCGCGGAACCTTGCGTGCCGACCACGCGCCAGTCACAGTTCCAGGAATTGTTCATGCCTTCGGCACACCAGCTCCCGTTGTAGCTGTACACGACATCGTCCGTCATCTCGAAGATGCACATGGCAGCTGCGCCGTGGGCATACCAGGAACCGGTGGGATTCCACTCGTGGCAATAGACACTCACCGGATCCTTGCCGGTGATGAAGCGTGCCTGATCGAAGGTGTGAATGGCCATGTCGATGAGGAGTACATGCTCCATTTCCGCCCGGAAGCCCCCGAAGTGCGGCCCCAGAAAGAAATCGGAGACGACGGTGGTCAGGGTACCTACCGCTGCCGACTGCACCATATCCCGGTATTGAATGATGGAATCCCGATAGCGCCGATTCTGGATCACGGCGTAAATCCGGTCCTGGGTGCGTGCGGCTGCCACCATGCGCCGGGCATCGTCCAGGGTAGGCGCCAGCGGTTTTTCACCCAACACGTGGCAACCCAGGCCCAGGGCCGTCAAAGTGACCTGGGGATGGGCACTGGGCACGGTGCAGTCAAACACCACTTCAGCACCCGTATCCTGAATCATGCGGGCCAGATCCGTACCCACAGGCACGTGTTCCAGCGACCATTCCCGGCGCCGGGTTTCCGCGATCTCAGGTACCAGATCCACCATGCCCACGATTTCCACGTCGGCCCGGGGCGTGATGCTGTGCAGCCAGGTACGGCTGATGCCACCACAACCGCAAAGTATGGCCCGATAGGGATTCATTGCCGCTTCGCTCATCTCGCTGCCCCCGTTGCTGTCATATGCCGGTTCCGGATCAGGTTGCCTGACCCATCGTCTGGCCTGCCGGCTGTCACCAGCCTGTTTCCACCTGCCTAATGGTAACAACAATGCGGTCGGGCAAGCCGATTCACCGGCGGCCATTTGATTCACGGCGTGTCTTTGGTATACCAAATCCGATGGTGATTTTGTATACTTTTAGGAATGTGTGCCCGGTGCGCCGCTGCGGCAGGTGAACCCCGCGCAAGTGACAGCTTGACTTGAGTCGCAGTGACGACGAAGAAGGTGGAGAAGCACAATGACTCATGTAATCTTTGACGAGTGCATCCGTGACGGAGCCTGCGTTGAGGTTTGTCCCGTGGAATGTATCATTCCGGGTGAACCTGAAGACGAATGGCCCTGGTTCTATATCGATCCCGAAACCTGCATTGACTGTGGAGCCTGTGTGCCCGAATGCCCGGTAGACGCCATCCTGCCCGAGGAAGATCTGCCGGAAGACCAGGAGTACTGCACAGAACTCAATGCCATGTACTTTACGGAAGGACCGGGGTATGCCGCGCTGGACATGTAAACAGCGCGGCCCGTACTCTGTGCGTTAGCACGTCAACGTTAGCCGTCCCCGCGGGCATGCCCGCGGGGACGGGATTCTGGAGAGAAACCCGGTACTATGGCCAAAAACGAACGAGAGTGGAAAGAACCCGACTGGGAAGGCGTCCGGAACGTGCTGGTGATCATGGCACACCCTGACGATCCGGATATTTCCTGTGGCGGTACAGCCATCCAGATGGCCCGCCAGGGCATTGATGTCCACTACATGATCCTGACCAACGGGGAAAAGGGCAATCACAATCCGGACATCACTCACAACCAGCTGGTGCTGTTGCGCAAGGCAGAACAGCGCAACGCGGCCCGTGTATCCGGGGTCAAGCAAGTTCTTTTCATGGGGGAAGAGGATGGCTTTCTGGTTCCCACCCGGGAACTGCGGGAACGGGTCACCCGCATTATCCGGGCCCTGAAGCCCGAGATCGTCATTTGTCCGGATCCCACGCGCTATTTCGCCGGGAGCGGGTACATCAATCACCCGGATCACCGGAACGCCGGCCTGGTCGCGCTGGAGGCTATATTCCCGGCAGCCGACAACATGATGTTCTTTCCCGAGATGCTGGATGAAGGGTTCATGCCCCACAAAATCCAGCAGCTCTACATTGCCAACTTCGATCAGGGCAACCTGCGTATAGACGTCTCGGATGCGATTGACACCAAGATCGACGCCATCCTGTGTCACAAGACCCAATTCGTGAATCGGGAAAAGCAGGCCATGCGGCGCTGGATGGAACGTTGGGGCGAGGAGAACGAAGACGGCTCCCGCACTTATTGGGAATACTTTCAGGTAATGGAATTCCAGCCGCGCCGTACAGACGAGGAAGAAGAAAACGAAAACGGCGCGGAAGAATCGCAAGACGAAAGCTGATTCAGTGCCTGTGCCGTCGTTCGTGCCGGTTGCACTGAATGCCACAGGCAGGGACGCTATCGCCGTTGGTGCATCCCACCGGTTCCGTCTGCCCGGCCAAGCTCGCTGCAGCCGCCTTATGTTCACGCCTCTGTCCAAGTGGGCGGTTTGTTGAGGCAGGTCTAGGCTGTTGCCCCCTGACGTTTAACTGTAAAACTCCCGCTACACATACACAACGCCTGGTACAATACGTGCACCATTGGGCATGGGCATACAGCCCTGCCGGGTACAGTTTGCGGACATACTGTTACGGGAGCATACCGCAACGCTATGACCAACACCGCGCAAGCCATCCTGGACTACTTGAAATCGCATCCGCCCCATGAACAGATCGCAGAACGCAAAGATTTGAATGGCCTGGGCACACAACAGGATATTGACGCGGTTCTGCTGGAATTACAGGATGCCCGCGTCTTTCAGCCGGGCGGCACGAGAGCGGACCGGGAACCGGAATGCACTGCGCCCGCATCTCCTGCCAACAGCTGAGCGGGTGCACCGACCCGCCACTGGTCCCGGATACGGTCCAGTTCCGTCACAATGTATTCCCGTGACTCGACATCGGCAATGCATGGCGTACGTTCCATGTACGTGCGCACCCGGCGCAGGCGACGGACCGCCCGCCGCTGCTGACGCTGCGCCCAGCGCGCGTGGCGACGGCGGTCCAGCGGCATCGGTTCAAGCCATGCAGCCGGTATCTGTTCGGTTTCCAGAATACTCTCTGCCGCCTGATGCATGGCGTTGATGCGCTCGCCCATGACACGGCCGGCCATGCGTGTACCATGCACTGCGGCCAGGGTAAACAGTACGATGAAAACCAGAAAGCCAAGTGCAAGGAAAGCCATACAGTCTGTCCGTTATACGTCCACGCCGGTCAATTCCAGTTCACCGGCAAAATGACAGCGGGCGAAGTGGCCGGGCCTGACTTCGGTCCAGGCCGGTGCTTCCTCACGGCAACGGTCTTCAGCGTATTGGCAGCGAGGATGAAAATAGCATCCTGTGGGCAGGTCGGCCGGATTGGCCGCTTCCCCGGGCAGGATCATGTGATCCTGGCCCTGGTCCGGGTCGGGAATGGATACGGCAGACAGCAGGGCTTCGGTATAGGGGTGCAACGGTCGCAGATACAATTCCTCCGTTGCGGCCATCTCCACGATCTTGCCCACGTACATTACGGCTACGCGGTCGGACACGTGTTCCACCACGCTCAGGTCATGGGCGATGAACAGCATCGTGAGATTGAATTCTTCCTGGAGATCCTGCAGCAGGTTCAGAATCTGGGCCTGCACCGACACATCCAGGGCGGATACGGGTTCATCGGCGATCACGATACGCGGATTGGTGGCCAGGGCCCGGGCTATGCCAATCCGTTGGCGTTGCCCCCCGGAAAAGGCATGCGGATACCGAATCAGGGACTCGACGCTGAGACCCACCAGTTCCACCAGCTGCCGTACGCGATCCTCGATGTCGGTGGGGGAGCCCATCTGGTTGGCACGCAAGGGCTGGGCAATGATGTCCAGGACAGTTTTACGCGGGTCGAGCGAAGAATAGGGATCCTGGAAGATCATCTGCATGTGACGGCGCTGGGCCCGCAATTCCTCCTTGTCCAGCTGCAGAAGATCCGTCATGCGGTCTTCGGCCAGGCGCAGGAAAATACGGCCGGCGGTGGGTTCGATGGCACGGACGAGGCAGCGCCCCAGCGTGGTCTTGCCGCATCCGGACTCGCCCACCAGGCCCAGCGTCTCGCCTTCACTGACCTCAAGACCTACATCGTCCACGGCCTTGACATGGCCCACCACGCGCCGGAACAGACCTTTCTCGATGGGGAAGTATTTTTTTATTCCCTCCACTTGCAGCATGGGTTTGCGATCATGCGGGTTCAGCATGGGAAGCATCCTGGTCTTCGTAGAGGAAACAGCGCACCCGATGACCGCTGTGGGGCTCGTAGAGAGGCGGGATCGCCGTGTCACACACACCGGGCATGAGCTCCGGACAACGATCGGCGAAGGGGCATTGGGTGGGCATATTGAGCGGTATCGGCACCGTGCCTTCAATGGCGTCCAGACGCTGTTTGACCTTGCGGCCAACGCGTGGAATGGACTTCAGGAGCAAACGCGTATAGGGGTGCAGGGGTTCCTTGAACAGGGCACGGACATCTGTCTGTTCCACGACCATGCCGAGATACATGACAACTACTTCGTCGGCAATATCCGAGATCACGGCCAGATCGTGGGTGATGTAGAGCATCGACATGCCGATTTCAGCCTGCATCTGCTGCATCAGGTCCAGGATCTGGGCCTGGACCGTGACGTCCAGGGCCGTAGTAGGCTCGTCGGCGATGAGCAGGGCCGGATTGCAGGACAGGGCCATGGCGATCATGGCCCGCTGCCGCATGCCGCCGGACAGCTGGTGCGGGTATTCATCAAAGCGCTGCGGGGCATTGGAGATACCCACTCGGCGCAGCATGTCGACTGTGATGTCCCTGGCTTCATTGCGATCCGGCGTGCGATGGAGCAGAATCATCTCGCTGATCTGGTCGCCTATGGTGTGCACGGGGGACAGGCTGGCCATGGGCTCCTGGAAGATCATGGAAATTTCCCGGCCGCGAATGGCCCGAATGGCCGGACCGTCCGGATCCAGCTCCAGCAGGTTGACTTCCTCGCCCTGTGCCGGTGCAAAGGTGATGGTACCGTTGACGGTCTTGCCGGGGGCGGGCACGATGCGCAGGATGGACTGCGTCGTAACACTCTTGCCACACCCGCTCTCCCCAATCACGCCCAGGGTACTGTGGCGCGTAATGGCAAAACTCACGCCGTTGAGTGCCTTCAGGATGCCTTCGCGCAGGAAGAAATGCGTTTCTACATCCCTGAGTTCCAGTGTAATGTCGTCCACGAACCAATGACCTCGCTTTGGGCTCAGCGGGCATTCCCGCCAGGGCAGGAGAATTTCGGGACAGGCCTGCGGGTGCCGCACGTCACGCCATGCGGGCCCTGCCCGTTCGGCCCCCAAATCGCCACCAACACCCGCATCATGCGAACTGGCCTGTGGTCGGCGGGCAGCATGTCCACAGACACCCGGCAACGCGGCAACATCAGGTGGCCCCGTTACTTGTAGGGATCGGCTGCATCACGGAGGCCGTCACCCAGAAAATTGAAGGCGATCAGGGTGATGACCAGCACGAGTCCCGGATACAGCAGCCAGGGATACAGCAGAACCACCTGTACTTGCTGTGCTTCATTGAGCAATGTGCCCCAGCTCACCAGAGGAGGACGAATGCCCAGGCCCAGAAAGCTGAGTGCGGTCTCGGCCAGGACCATGCCCGGTATGGCCAGCGTCATGTTCACGATCAGGTAGCTCATAAAGCCGGGGAGCATATGGGTGAGAATGATCTTCATGTCGGTCTCACCTGCAATGCGTGCAGCCAGCACGTAGTCTTCTTCCCGCAGGCTGATAATCTTGCCCCGCACCACGCGGGCCAGACCACTCCAGGCCACCAGCGCGATAATGACGGTAACCAGAAAATACACCTGCAACTGGGGCATCTCCCGCGGGATCGCGGCCGAGAGGGCCATCCAGAGCGGGATGGTGGGAATTACGAGCAGATACTCCACCAGACGCTGAATGACGGTGTCCGCCACGCCGCCGAAATACCCGGAGATCCCGCCGAACAGGCAACCCAGCACGAAACTGATAGCCACCCCGACGAGGCCAATGGTAAGTGAAATGCGGGCCCCGTAGAAGATGCGGGAGAATATGTCGCGCCCCAGCTTGTCCGTTCCCAGCAGAAAGACATAACCCGGGTCCTCCACCCCCAGCAAATGGATATTGGTGGTGAACAGACCCCATATGCGCACTTCGTCACCGCGGTTGAAAAAGCGCAGGGGAAATTCCTGCTCCCTGTCCACTGCGAACTCCAGGGCAAACGTCTCCGTGTTCCGTTGCTGTGTATAGCCGTACACGAAGGGACGCAAGGCCAAGCGGCCATCCGCATGCCGGAACCGTATGATCTGGGGTGGCGCGAAGATGTAGTCAGAATTGCGCCGGTGCACGTCATAGGGAGCAATGAATTCACAGCACAGGGCACACAGATACATCACAATGAGAATGCAGCCACCCACAATGGCCAGCCGGTGACGAACGAACTTCCGCCACATGAGCTGCCCCTGTGAGGCCATGAAGAAGCGATCCTGCTCGCTTGTCCGGGACTTGGCCACGCCTTGCGCCAGGGTCTGAGTCGTCATGCCCCCGTCCTTGGCCCTGTGTCAGCGATCCAGCCGGATCCGGGGATCCACTACCATCAGCAGCAGATCGGAAATGAACGTGCCGACAATCGTCAACACGCCCAGAAACAGCACCAGGGTGCCGGCCAGGTACATGTCTTCACTGAGCAGAGCCCGATACAGGAGGGGGCCGACCGTGGGCAAACTCAGGACGATGGCGACAATGGCCCCCCCTGATACCAAGCCGGGCAACACCCAGCCGACAGTGCTCACCACGGGATTGATGGCCACCCGTACGGGATACTTGAACAGCACCTTGCGCCGGGTCAGGCCCTTGGTCCGGGCGGTGATGACATACTGTTTGCCGAGTTCATCCAGCAATACGCCGCGCATGACGCGGATCAGGCCCGCGGTCTGGCCTATGGCAATGACCACGATCGGCACGGGCAGGTGTTTGAGCATGTCCACTACCTTGGCCCAATCCCAGGGCTCATGGGCATACTCCTTGGAAAACAGCCCACCCACACTCATGTCGAACCAGGCGTGAAAGAGCACCATGACCAGCAGGGCCAGGAGAAAGGGCGGGGTCGCCAGCCCGACAAAGCCTACGGCCGTAGCACCGTAATCGCCAAGGGAATACTGGCGGGTGGCGGAATAGACGCCGACAATGATGGAAACAAAATACACGAACACCAATGACGTCAGATTGACCACGAGCGTCAGGGCCATGCGGTCGCCGATGATGTCGATAACCGGACGATTCCACTGCAGGGAAGTCCCGAAATGGCCCCGGAACATGCCGGCAAACCAGCGCAGAAACTGGACATACATCGGCCTGTCCAAACCGTACTGGCGTTTCAGGGAATCGATTTCGGATTGATCCACCTTTTCCCCGCTGGCTTCCAGGCGGGTGATATACATGGTCAGGTAATCGCCGGGTGGCAACTGAATGATGACGAACGTGGTTACGCTCAGCAACAGCAACAGCACAATCATGTACAGGAAGCGTTGCAGGGTGTAAGTGATCACAGAGTCAACCCCTGTCCGCGGCCAAACAACGAATTACACAACCTCTCGGGCCCCGGGACATCTCTGCCCCGGGGCCCGGTACCTGTCGCGACTTACTTCCAATAAAACTGTTCTGACAATTCCATCAGGGAAATGTGGTAGTACTCACGCTCTTCGGCCACCGCAATGTTGCCCAAGCCCTGGTTGTAGACGAAAGGCTGGGGTGCACTGGCCACCGTGCCGATGTTCCACACATTTTCCTTGTGGCTCTCGAAAATCTCGATACCGAGACGTGTCTGTTCCTCTTCCGTAGTCGCGGACTGGAGCTCCCAGAAGAGTTCCACCAGGGCCACGGCCGCGGGATCCTGGGGTTCCGTACCGTCCGCGCCCTGGGCGTTGTACCAGGTCCACCAGGATGGCGTCATGAGGAAACTGCTTACGAAGACTGCATCGGCCGGCGACAGGCCATTGGCCCACCAGATGGTGCCCACGGTCTCGTTGGCGCCCCGCTTCTGCCAGTAGAACTGGCCGTTGACCTGTTCGACCTTGGTGTCCACCCCGATTTCCACCCAGAATTCCCGGATCAGTTCACCGCCGGGTGTCGCCGGAGGCGTCACGTCGTAGTAATCGATAGGCAGAACCAGACGTTCCCCGTCCGGTCGCAGCCGAAATTCATTGTTGGCATCCCATTCCAGGCCCATTTCGTCCAGCAACGCATTGGCTTGGTCCAGATCGAATTCGGCATAGGCATCGCGGAACTCGTCCTTGTACCAGGGACTGCCCGTCACCGGGGCAAAGGCACTGGGAACGCCAAAGTCCAGGAAAATCGACTTTTTGACTTCCTCGCGGTCCACGGCCAGGGACAGAGCCTGCCGGAAGCGCTTGTCCCGGATAATCTCACCCAGGACAGGATCAGCCGGATCGAAGTTGAAAGGGAAAATCAGGAGCTGATCCTGCCAGGCGGGCAGGGCCATGAGATGGTAGTTTCCGGCTTCCTGGTTCTGGGAGAACATGGGGTAATCCGACAGCCGGATGAACTGCCCCTGGATATCCGTCTCGCCGGAAATGATCTTGAGGTTCTCGACCTCAAGGTCGGTCACCAGACTGCGGGAAAGGGAGTCGATATAGGGCAGCTGATTGCCTTCGGGATCCACCTTGTAGAAATAGGGGTTGCGCATCATGATGAACTCACCCTGCTGCGGCTCGCTGTCCCAGGCGTAGGGCTGCAATACAGGCATATTCCGGTAGTCCGGTGTACGCCGGGAATAGGAACCTCCTGTAACGTTGTTCTGGATGCCAGCGAACCAGCGCCCCCAGTCTTCGGCAACCGTGTACTCTTCCTTGGCCATCAAGGGCATCAGTTCTTCGACATCGGTATATCCCGTGTGATAGGCCTTGAAGTAGTGCGCCGGACGCAGGTGCGAACTCCACGCCCAGTTCACCATCTGGGGCAGGAAGAAACCATTGGGTTCCGCAAACACGAACCGGACCGTCTGGTCGTCCACGACCTCAAACACCGTCGGCTGTCCACGGTACTTGAGCCAGGAAGGAACATTGGGGGTGACTTCCTCGTTGCGCAGGATATCCTCAATGTAGAACTGAATGTCTTCCGTCGTGACGGCATCGCCGTCCGACCATTTCAGTCCCTCGCGCAGCGTAAACTCAAACGTGGTACTGTCCTCGGACTTGCTCCAAGATTCGTACACACCCGGCATGATCTCGCCGCCCATCCATTTGTAGCGGGCCGTGCCCTTGGCCGGGCGCAGTTCCAGCAGGTTGGTTTCATTGAGATGGCGAATGTAGTGGTCGTAGTCAATGGTGTATTCCACCCAATGGAGATTCCCGCCGTAATTGCCTATGTCCTCAAGAGGAATCTGGACAACGGGATTGTCCGGCAATCGCTCTGCCACCGGTGGCAAGGAACCGGCGGCGACCATTTCCGCCAGCATCGGTGCCTCGCTGAAGGCAGGCAGGGTTACACCATATTCCGCTTCATAGTCTGCCAGATTGAAGTCCCGGCCGGAGTGGGGATCGTCAACGAAACGTCCCATGGCCATGGAATCGTCCATTGCCTCTTCCTGCACGGCCTCTGCTGCCTCAGGTTCCGTGGCTACTTCTTCCTCGGCAGCGGGCTGTCCGCCGCCACAGGCTGCCAGACCCAGGGACAGCAACAAAATCATAATGATCAGCCCGGGAGCCGATCGGCTCTTCCACAATGGCATGAGTTCACCTCATTGATGTGTTTTGCAACAATCAGGGATTGCAACTGAAATTCTACTACAGCAGGCCGCTAGGCATAAGACCGGGAAATGGAATCTGTCTGTTGCCCGCGGGCGGCAAAGGAGCTCCGACGCTTTGGGTACAATGTCGGGCCAAGGGGCCAACAAGCCAGGGCAATGTATATTCGTTGGGGGACTATATACGTACTCACACCGCACCCGCAGGCCGCGATGCTCTACCAGATACATTTTCAGGCTTCACAGACCAACTAATGTTGCAATCTCCACCCGCAGTTGCGCCGTCCCCGAACGCCGTATTCTTATCCAACCACTTGCCCCGTATGTTCAGAGCCGCATTCACGTCGCGTTCTTCTCCACGCCGCATTCTTGGCCGTGATAAACAGATTGGGATTTCCGGTTGGCCTTACGTACTTCGCCACAGTTATGACAACGCTGTGACGTGTACGCAGGGTCTATCTTTTCTGTATAGGTCTTGTAAGTCATATACCGTTCCAGCCGTCCCCACCCGCTGCGCAAAATAGCACGATTCAATCCTCTCTTCTGAGCTACACTCTTACCGGGGTTTTCCCTGGAGCCACGGGCGCTCCGGGTCATACCCTGAATGTTCAGGTCTTCAAAGATAACCAAATCGTGTATGTCAGCAATGGTGCGACTGGTTTGGTGACACCAGTTCTTTATGACATTGGCTATCTCCCTATGTACTTTCTGGATACGTAGCTTGGTTCTCTGTCAGCCGTTGCTCTTGAATTGTTGCTGCGCCAACTTCTTTTGCAGCCTATGCAGTTTGGCATCCAGCTCCAACAGCTTCGGCAATTCATACATGACATCAGTACTTCAGCGCCACCTGCTCCACGTTACGATCAATGCCTACAGGGTTAATAGGTTTGGGAGGTCTGTCCGGTTGTGGATCGGGCACTTCGTACAAGATGGACACATACCACCATGTCGGTTCAGGGACTTGTGTTGTAAACTCAAGATACATCTCCCGCCGACCAAAGGCAGATGGCGTACATTTCGCAATCCCGCTGTGATCCCTGATGTTGCCGAAACATTCCCGCCTGGCGGTCCTGGGGCTTTCGGGTTCCCTCGTGGCAGCTGGCATACTCCTGATTCTGATCAACCTGGGAGCCCTGCACTGGGCATCGCCCCGCCTTGAATATTTCCTGTCCCTGCTGCTACTGGTCGGCGGCGTGATCTTTGCCTGGTTCTTCCTGGTCAATCGTGCCAATTGGTGGCAGTTGATCCCATCTTTTACCTGTCTTTCCCTGGCCGCCATGCTGTACATGACGACCATCGACAAGTTTCCGCCGCGCATCAATGCGTCGTTTCTGCTCTGGGGCATGGCTCTCAGTTTTCTGTTGGCCTATATCATCGATCCCCGCGAGCGCTGGTGGGGACTGGTGATGGCGGGCCTCATGTCAGTTCTGGGCGCCAACACGGCTTTGAGCAGTACGGTAGTCTCCATTGAAGAGCTGGGGGCTGTGATGTTCGGCGGGTTGGGCATCGTCTTTATCCTGCTGTTCCTGCAGGGGGACAAAACCCTCTTTTGGTGGGCGCCCATTCCCGGTTTCGTGCTTTGTCTCTACGGCGTGTTCGCCTACATGGACACCCGCACGGACGACTGGCTCCAGGACTGGCAGACCTGGTGGCCCGCCGTGCTTGTGCTGGCCGGCATCTTCGTGGTGGTGAGTGCCTACCTGTTTCCCCGCCTGTACCGTTTTTCACCGCTGGCTTCCGAAGCGGCCACGGCAGACGCTGCGCAAGATGCCCCGACTGTCCGCAGTACACCGGACGTCCTGCGGGAAATGGAAGGCCGGGTGCCGGGTTCTACGGCTGTAGTGTTACGTGACGTGCAATACGATACCCGGCCCTCCCGCTCATGAACCCCTTGACCATATCACTAATCCAGATGGACTGCCGCCTGGCGGATCCTGATGCGAATTTCCGGACGGCGTCCCGGTATCTGGCAAGGGCTGTGGCGGCGGGCGCCCATCTGGCCGTGCTGCCCGAATTGTGGCATTCCGCCTATGCCTTGGAAGCAGCACACCGGTTTGCCTGTGCCGTAGCCACCGGTCCGGCTGCGGCCGGTTGGTTTGGCCGGATGTCAGCCCTGGCAGCCGACCACGGGATTGCCGTAACCGGTTCCCTGCTGGAGAATGATCAGGGTCGCATCTACAACACGATGGTGCTGTATGACGCACAAGGCCGGTTACAGGCAGCCTACCGCAAGCTCCACCTCGTCCCCATGCTGGATGAACCCCGTTTTCTGGCCGCGGGGGATTCCCTGCAGGACCTGCAGTTCCAGGGCCATCCCACCGGCTTGGCCGTCTGCTACGATCTGCGCTTTCCGGAAATGTTCCGTCACTACACACTCCGGGGCTGCAAGCTTGTCCTGCTCTGCGCCGAGTGGCCCCATCCCCGCAGTATGCATTGGCAAACGCTTCTCCGCAGCCGGGCCATCGAGAATCAGTGCTTCGTGGCGGCATGCAACCGTGTAGGCTCCAGCGCCGGCGTGGATTTCTGCGGTCACAGCGCCATCATCGATCCTTGGGGCGAGACCCTGGTGGACGGCGGTGCAACCGAAGGGGTCTTCACAACCACTCTGGATATGGACATGGTGGCCGACATTCGGGCACGTGTGCCGGTCCTGACTGGCCGCCGCCCGGACGTATACGGTCCCGCACTGCCATAAGCACCTGGAGCCGGCCGGGCCCGGACCTGGTCACCCCTCCTTAGTGCTCGCGCATCTTGCAGACAATTTCCCATTGGCCCCGCTGGCAGACTTTGCCGTCCTGGTTCAGTACTTCCACCTTGAACTGGATCACGCCTCCGGCCAGCCGCCGCATCTCGCGTTTCGCCTGCACCGTCAAGCGGGTGCGTACCGTGTCGCCGATGAAGACAGGACGCCGAAACTGCCAGTCCAGCCCCAGGAAGGCCACCACGGTATCATCCAGAAAACCAAGCCGGACCATCTGCCCGGAACTTATGCTCAGCACCAGCAGACCGTGGACAACACGCTGGCCATAGTGCTGGTGGCGGGCGTATTCGGCATCCGTGTGGATCAGATTCCAGTCTCCGGACAGGGCGGCAAAATTTACCACATCGGTTTCCGTGATCGTGCGGCCGTAGCTTGTGACGGCATCACCAAGGGCGAAATCTTCATAGTAGAGAGATGAAGGCTGGGACAGACGCGATTCATTCATGTGACAATCCATATTCTCCTGAAGACAGAAAGGGCGAGAACCGTATCCGTCTATTGTATAATCGTTGGGCCATGACATAACGACCATCTATCGTGTCCATGGTACCGGGTGGAGCTAGATACCTGACCGGAAAGCTTAGGCGGAGTGCCGATATATGGCAGTGGTATCACTCAGTAAGACCGACACCCAACGTGTGCCTGCCTCCAACCGCTGGCACCGGTTGCGTGAGCCTCTTGTAGGCTACCTGTACGTTCTGCCTGCCAGCATCCTCCTCTTCTGCTTTGGCCTTTTTCCGGTAGGTTACGCTTTCTATATGAGCCTGCGCCGCTGGCGCGTCGTGGACCGGGGCTTCGTGGGCATAACCAACTATGCCAAGGCCTTGGGCGATCCCTGGGGTGTTCTGCTGTTTGTCGCGGGTTTCCTGGGTCTGATCACAGCCTATTACCTTTGGACACGCTGGGGCCATCCGCGCCATGCGCGGTATGTCCCGGTGCGGGGTGCCAGCCTGCTGCTGGTGGCAGCCTGCCTGTTGCTGATACCCCGGGGCTGGCAATGGATGCTGCAGGCCGGGGACGATCGTTTCCTGAATTCCATTCCCATCACTTTCTATTTCGCTTTCGGCTCCATTCCCCTGCAGCTGGTCATTGCCTTGGGCTTGGCGTATGTCCTGTACCAGAAGATCCAGGGCCAACAAGCGTTCCGGATGATCTTCTTCCTGCCCTACATCACCCCCGTGATTGCCACGGCCCTGGTGTTCCGCAACATTTTCAGTCCCCGCGAATTTTCCATTGCCAATCGCTTCATCACGGCCCTGGGCGTCGATCCCCAGCGCTGGCTCTTTGAACCCGAGCGGGTGGTCAATCTGCTGCTGGGCACGGCCTTCGACAACTTCCTGACCGGTCCCAGCCTGGCTTTGGTCTCCATTATCCTTTTCGGCATCTGGACCTATGTCGGCTACAACACCGTGATTTTCCTGGCTGGCCTGGGCAATATTGACCGGGTATTGTATGAAGCAGCCGAAATCGACGGGGCCAATCGCTGGCACCAGCTGCGGTTCATCACGGTACCCCTGCTGTCTCCCATCACCTTCTATCTCTCGATCATCGGCTTCATCGGGACCTTCAAGGCGTTCAACCACATCTTCGTGATGCTGGAACCCTCGGCACAGGCAACGGTCACCACGACCAGCGTCAACGTCTTCAACACCTTTTACAAAGGCAACCAGTTTGGCTATGCGTCAGCGCAGGCAGTGCTGCTGCTCTGCATCATCCTGTATCTGACGTTTGTTCAATCCAAGATCCTGGGTGAACGGGTGTTTTATGGCTAAAGTTTCCAAGCCGCTGCCCCAGCCTGCGCTGTCCCTGCCTGTCGTGCAGGCAACGCCCTCCTACCGGATATGGGCGGGGCGCGGCTTTCTCTATTTGCTGCTCCTGGGCGGCACCTTCATTGCCCTGCTGCCCTTTGTCTGGATGCTCTCCGCATCGCTCATGACCCTGGGTGAAACCATCACCCGCAAATGGGTACCCGCAGTACCGCAGTTCGCCAACTACGTGCAAGCTTGGGAAGAAGCCAATTTCTCCCGGTATTTCATCAACAGTGTCCTGATTGCCGCCTCCATTCTGGCGGGACAGCTCACTACCTCCATTCTGGCCGGGTATGCGTTTGCCCGCATCGCTTTCCGGGGCCGCAGCCTGCTGTTCGGAATTATGCTGAGCACCATGATGATCCAGGGCATGGTTACCATGATCCCCAATTTCCTGGTCATCTCCAATCGCATCCCCTTCATCCCCTTGCCCGGCGGTTCCTGGCTCAATTCGCTGCAAGGGATCACCGTGCCCTATATGGTGAGCGTTTTCAGCATCTTTCTGCTGCGGCAGTTCTTTGCCCAGATCCCCTTCGAGTTGTGGGATGCAGCCCGTATTGACGGGGCCGGCCACAACCTGTTTCTGGTACGCATTGTCCTGCCCATGAGCAAGGCCGCGCTGTTCACGGTCACAATTTTTGCCTTCATCAATGCCTGGAACGATTTTCTGTGGCCCCTGCTGGTTACCACGACCGAACGGTGGCGACCGCTGATGGTGGGACTGTGGCGGTTTTCCCGGGAGGCCGGTCCCCAAATGCATCTTCTGATGGCAGGTTCCGTCATCACGATTTTGCCCATTCTGGTGCTCTATTTCCTGACCCAGAAGCAGTATACCGAGGGCATCGCCCTTTCCGGCCTGAAGGGCTGAAAGCGTGCGGCACAGGGCCCTGCTTTCCTTGCGTGCTTTATCCAAGCAGTTGGTTTTTTTGTTCACACAGATTGCAAACAGGGAGTGGAAGCGATGACACCTAGAGTTTTGAAATGGCCTGTATTGTTGCTGGGCGCAGTCATGATCCTGGCCGCCTGTGCGGTGGCACCACCTGCCGCCGAGGCGCCGGCCATGGACTCCGCAGCCATGGACGAGACAGAAGGCGGGGCGTGGGACGGAGTCGATCCCACAGGCCAGACCGTCACGTTCTGGTACCAGCATTCGGGTGCCCGGGAAGAGTCGTTGCAGGAAATCATCAGTGAATTCAATGCCAGCAACGAATGGGGCATAACCGTCAACGGGGAATACCAGGGCGGTTATGGCGACATCTTCAACAAGATGCTGGTAGCGGGGCCCGAGGAACTGCCCAATCTGGTCGTGGCGTACCAGAACCAGGCGGCTACCTACCAGTTGGGAGAGCTGCTGGTCGACATGCGCGGACTGGTGGACAGCGAAATATGGGGCCTGAGTGAGGAAGAAAAGAGTGACTTCTTCCCAGGTTTCTACAATGCGGATCTGTTCCCTTCCTTTGACAACGCCCGGCTGGGATTCCCCCCCAATCGTTCCATGGAAGTGATGTACTACAACATCGACTGGCTGGCGGAGCTGGGCTACGATGCCCCCCCCGTTTCACCGGAAATGTTCAAGGAGATGGCCTGCCAGGCCGCGGCCCAACCCTTCACCGGCGCCACCGGTGAGGCTTCACCCTTGGGCTATCAACTCGATCTTGACGCCTCTACGGTGGCCAGCCTGACCTTCGCCTTTGGCGGGGATATTTTCGACTACGACAATGTGCAGTACGCCTATGACGATCCGGCCACTGTCGAGGCCATGGGCCTTTTGCAGGAAATGTTCAGTGAAGGCTGCGCAGGTGTCGTGACGGAACGCTATGGCGACCAGTCGGATTTCGGCAACGGCACGCTGCTCTTCGCGATCGGTTCCAGCTCGGGTTTGCCCTATTTCGGCGCGGCGGTCAGTGATGGCGCCGCATTCGAGTGGGGCATCGCGCCCCTGCCCCGGCGCACCGAAGATCCGGTGATGAACATTTACGGCGCCAGTGTAAGCATGGGCCAGTCCACTCCCGAGAAGGAGCTGGCAACCTGGCTCTTCATCAAGTACTACACGGGCACGGAAGCCCAGGCCAAGTGGGCCATAGCCAGCAACTACTTCCCGGTACGCCAGAGCGTGGCGGAGGGGTTGGCGGACTACTTTGCCCAGAATCCCAACTATCAGGCGGCATTCGACCTCTTGCCGTACGGCACGACTGAACCCCCGGTACCGGGATAC
Organism: Caldilineaceae bacterium; assembly: GCA_965200385.1. Lineage (GTDB taxonomy): Bacteria > Chloroflexota > Anaerolineae > Caldilineales > Caldilineaceae > Bin34. Next base: position 168,463 of record OZ241342.1, on the reverse strand, counting down.
GACTTTGTCCGGGATCGGGTGGAAGAAGTAATGGCTGCCATCGTGGATGGCGCCGATGTGGCGGAATCATTGGGTGCGCTGACCGTCGAAGCCAACGAGATTCTCGCGGATCAGTAGAGCCCTGACGGACAGCTGTCCGGGATTGACATGACAGAGCGGGGGGTTGACATGCTCCCCGCTCTGTTTGCAAACAGGAGTGGAAGGCGATAACACCCGGTTTTTTGAAATGGTCTGCATTGTTGCTGGGCGCAGTCATGATCCTGGCCGCCTGCGCTGCGAGACCACCTGCCACCGAAACGCCTGCCATGGCCGAGACGGAAGACGGAGCATGGGACAATGTCGATCCTACAGACCAGACCGTCACGTTCTGGTACCAGCATTCAGGTGCCCAGGCAGAATCGTTGCAGGAAATCATCAGTGAATTCAATGCCAGCAATGAATGAGGCATAACCGTCAACGGGGAATACCAGGGCAGTTTTGACGACATCTTCAACAAGATGCTGGTGGCGGGTCCCGAGGAACTGCCCAATCTGGTTGTGGCGTACCAGAACCAGGCGGCTACCTACCAGTTGGGCGGGATGCTGGTGGACATGCGTGAACTGGTGGACAGTGAGGTATGGGGCCTGAGTGAGGAAGAGAAAAGCGATTTTTTCCCGGGTTTCTATAACGCGGATCTGTTCCCTTCCTTTGACAACGCCCGGCTGGGGTTTCCCCCCCACCGTTCCATGGAAGTGATGTACTACAACGCCGACTGGCTGGCGGAGCTGGTGAAGCCTCACCCCTGGGTTATCAGCTGGCTATCAACGCCTCCCGGGTAACCAGCCTGACCTTCGCCTTTGGCGGCCATATTTTCGACTACAACAGTATGCAGTACACTTATGACGATCCAGCCACTGTCGAGGCCATGGGCCTTCTGCAGGAGATGTTCAGCGCAGGTTGCACAGGCCTCGTGACGGAACGCTATGGCGACCGATCGGATTTCGGCAACGGCACGCTGCTCTTCGCGATCAGCTCCAGTTCCGGCTTGCCCTATTTCGGCGCGGCGGTCAATGATGGTGCCACATTCGATTGGGGCATCGCGCGCCTGCCCCGGCACACGGCAGATCCGGTGATGAACATCTACGGCGGCAGCGTGAGCATAGGGCAGTCCACGCCCGAGCAGGAGCTGGCATCCTGGCTCTTCATCAAGTACTACACGGGCACGGAAGCCCAGGCCAAGTGGGCTATGGCCAGCAACTACTTCCCCGTACGCCAGAGCGTGGCGGCGGGGTTGACAGACTACTTTGCCCAGAATCCCAACTACCAGTTGGCATGCAACCTCTTGCCGTACGGCATATCCGAACCCCAGGTACCGGGATACGACTTTGTCCGGGCCCGGGTGGAGGAAGTGCTGGCCGCTATCGTGGAGGGTGCCGATGTCAAGGAGGCGCTGGGTGTGCTGACCATTGAAGCCAACGAGATTCTCGCGGATCAGTAGAGCCTGGGCGGGATTGACATGCCCACGCGGGAACCGGCATGCTCTCTGCCCCGTGTTTCCGTACAGCCCTGTTGTTACAGACTCGGTCCGTTATACCTTGTGGCAAGGTGCTCCCGACGCCATACCGATACTTGAGCACTGTTGCCCAGAGGGCAACGGGTGCTACCATGGTCAGAAAGCAAGCAAGACCGGGCTCCACACCTGTGCATACCTCCGTTATTCCTTTCTCTGCGCCTGATGTCCTGAACCATGTTCAGGGGGCCCTTGAGGCCCATGGGGTGTTCGCTTTGCCGACGGACACTGTATACGGTCTCGCCTGTCGCTACGATGATGCAGCCGCAATCCGGGCTTTGTATCACACCAAGGGGAGGCCCGGACACAAAGCCTTACCTGTCCTTCTGGGTGACAAGGCACATCTGCCTCTGGTCACCCAACCCTCGTCCTCTGCCCTGGTGCGGCGTCTCACGGAACAGTTCTGGCCCGGTCCCATGACACTGGTACTGGAAGCACATCCTGACTTGGGGCCCGACCTGCTGGCAGGCGGCTCTACCGTAGCTGTGCGCGTCGTGGACAATCCGGTGTTTCAGACTCTGGCCAATCGGTTCGGTCCTCTGGCCACCAGCAGTGCCAATCTTTCCGGACACCCGGATTGCAGTGATGCCGCAGCCGTCCGGGACCAACTGCAGGGACGCATTCCGCTTATTGTGGATGGGGGTCCCACACGCGACGTTCGCCCCAGCACCATTGTATCCGTGCACCGGGAACAGATAACCATACTCCGGGAAGGTTCCCTCTCCGCAGCCATACGGGCAATCCAGGCCGAGAGGAACCCTGCGTAGCGTGCCCCGTCCCATCATTGGCTTCGATGCCTCGCGCTGTTTCCGTGCGGCTCCCACCGGTACGGAAAATTACGCCCGCCTGCTCCTGCAGCATCTTGTGGGCCTGGAAGAGGCGGCAGCCTACCGCTGGCATCTGTATGTAAACGCCCCGCCGGATCCCCTGCCCTGGTTACAGCCGGAGCATGTCACGGTGCGCGTGCTGCCGCACCAGCGCATGTGGACCCATCGGGCCCTGGCGGGCGAAGTACGGCGCCACCCGCCGGCAGTCCTTTTTGTTCCGGCCCATGTTCTGCCCTTCGTATGGCGCCGCTCAGCCTTGCCGCCCGCAGTCATGACCATCCATGATCTGGGCTATGAATACTTTCCGCTGGCCCACGGTCGCCGCCAGCGCCTGTACCTGCGCCTGACCACCCGGTATGCCGTTGCCCGGGCGCAGCGTCTCATTTGTATCAGTGCCGCTACAGCCCGGGACCTGATGTGCCTGTACGGGGCCGACAGCAGTCGTCTGGATGTGGTACATGAGGGCTGTTTTCCCCTATTGTCTCTGGATCCCGCCACAATGGCCCAGCAGCTCCAGGATCTGGGGGTGACCCGACCCTATGCCCTGTTTCTCAGTACACTGCAGCCACGCAAGAACGTGGAACGTCTGATCCGCAGCTATACCCGTCTTTGGCACCGCGGCGATCTGGACTGGGATCTGGTGCTGGCCGGCAAACCGGGCTGGCTGAGCCAACCGATCCTGGAGGCAGCCCGTACGTCTGCGGCACGCTCCTGTATCCATTTGCCTGGTTATGTAAACATGCAGCAGGCAGCAGCCCTCTATGCCGGTGCCCGCTTTTTTTGCTATCCTTCCTTGCATGAAGGGTTTGGACTGCCCATTCTGGAAGCCCAATCCTGTGGAGTGCCCGTCATGACATCGCACAATTCCTCCCTGCCTGAAATCGCCGGTGACGCGGCTCTGCTGGTCGATCCTGAAAATGAGGAGGAAATCGCCCAGGCGATGCTCCGTCTGAGCCAGGATGAAAAACTGCGCCGGGATCTCGTGGCCAAAGGCTACCGCAACCTGTCCCGGTTCTCCTGGGAAAAGGCCGCCCGCGAAACCCTGGCCGTGCTCACCAGGATCATCCAGGGCAAGCCATGAGCACCGCGGCCCACACCGGATTCGCTTCCCGCCAGGTCCTGGGCATTCCCGTTCAGGCCGTGGACTATGCCCTGACCCTGCAACACATCCGCCAATGGCTGGAACCGGACGCGGGTCCGTCCCCGCCGTCCGGCCTGTTTCATATCTGTACCGTCAATCCCGAATTCATCCTGGAAACACGCCGGAATCCGGCATTCCGTACCGTCCTGCGGCACGCAGAACTCAATGTACCGGATGGTGCAGGCATTCTCTGGGCCCTGCGCTTGCAGGGTATCCGTCTGCCCGCCCGTGTCACAGGCACCGATCTCATCCCGTACATCGCCCGCTTGGCCGCCCGGCAGGGATGGCGCCTTTTTCTGCTGGGAGCAGCCCCGGGCGTGGCGGAACAGGCGGCCCGGCAACTGTGCACGGCCCACCCGGCCCTGCAAATTTGCGGTACGTACAGCGGCTCACCGGCTGATCAGGATTGGCCTGCCATCCAGACCCAACTGCACCGGAGCCGCCCCCATATCCTGCTGGTGGCTTTCGGTCATCCGCGCCAGGATCTCTGGATCGCCCAGCACCGGGCGGATCTGGCGGGCATGGTGGCCATGGGCGTAGGCGGCGCCTTTGACTTTCTGGCGGGCCATATTCGCCGGGCCCCCCCGTGGATGCAGCAGCATGGACTGGAATGGCTCTTTCGCCTGTGCCTGCAGCCCCGGCGTTGGCGGCGCATGATCCGATTGCCCTGGTTCGTGGTGCTGGTGCTGGTGCAGTATATCCGGAACCGTGTCCAGATCTGGCCGCGCCGTTCGGGGATGGGCGACGAGAGGGTGCCGTAATCCGGTCAATCCGTCATGGCCTGGGCAAAAGCGGTGACGGCCGTCACCGCGCTACCCAAGGCGAACACGGTGCCTTCAAACTGCAGGGTGCCGTCCGGGACCAGGGTGGTGGCATGCGGCCGCAGCACGCGCACCCCGACAATCTGTCCCGCCTCATTCAGGGCTGTCACCACAATCTCCACATCCCGGGCGATCTCAGATCCCCGGTTCGTCACCTGACCGGTTACCAGAACGGCTGCGGCCACCAGGGGACGAAAATGGAGCGCGGCCACTTCCAGATCCAGATAATACTTGCCTATATGGGCAGGTACGCTGGAAGCTACCGACAGCTCCCACTGGCTCGCGGACGCATGGTCCGCTCCGGCTTGCAGCATAAAAGGCGTCACCGCGCCCGGCGGCACAATATGGCGCAGGGACAGGGCCATGGAGCGGGTCATTTCCTCCCCGTGGTCGTTCAGCAGGCGGGCCACGACGCGCACCTGTTCCACGGGTACGGACGCCTGATTCTCCACACCACCCATGATCCAGGACTTCCCCAACCCGTCCACCACCGCTGAGGCCTGTACTACCGCATGCGGCAACGGCGTGGGGGTACCCTGATCCGGCGCCGTGTGTACAGCGGGAATGGTCAGTATCTGCCCAATCTGGAGCAGGCGATCATCGCGAATCCGGTTGGCTGTCCGCAGGTCGTCCACCGTGCTCCCGTACTGATAGGCAATGCCTATCAGGGTATCCCCCGGCACGACGCGGTGGCTGCGGGGCGTAGGCGTAGGGACGGGCGTACTCGGAGGTGCAGACGGCACAATGCGGATGTAGGGCGTAGGCGTAAATGTGGGGATCACAAGCCAGGTTGGGGTGGGCGTGGCGGGTATGGTCGGCACCGGCGTTACGGGCACAGCCGCACCACGGCAGGCACTCATGCCCAACAGACTCCACAGCAACAGCAGGGTCGCAAAGGCAGTTTTGGTAGCAGAAAACATAGGTTGGCAGGCAGTACCCTTTAGAATGCTACCCGGAGCACGATGTGCACGCACGGATTGGCCACAGGGCAAGGGAGACAGCAGCACGCATGACCAGGATCGCTATCATGGCAGACAGCCATGACAACATCTGGAATCTGACGCTGGCCCTCCAGCAGGTACGGGAAGTCGAGGCAGACATGCTGCTCCACTGCGGTGATTTCGTGGCACCCTTCATCATGGCCCAGCTGGGTGCAGGTTTTGCCGGGCCCATTCATGGCGTACTGGGCAACAACGACGGCGATCCCCTTCACATTGCCCAGCAGGCAGCCCCGTGGGATCATCTCACAATTCATGGCCAGTTTGTGGAACTGCAAGCAGACGGTTGCCGGATTGCCATGAATCACTATCCGGAAATCGCCCGCCCTCTGGCCGAGTCCGGGCGGTATGACCTGGTATGCTACGGACACGACCATCGGCAGAACCAGGAAATGGTACACCAGTGCCACTTGATCAATCCGGGCGAGATCATGGGACGGCTGGGAGCTCCCAGCTGGGGACTGTTCGACACGGCAACCCGGACCTGGTCCCTGCAGTCTCTGCAGCCCCAGCGCTATGTTTGAAATCCGCTTTTTGGGCACGTCAGCCTCAGCGCCCTCGGCACAGCGCGGACTTTGCAGTGCGCTGGTGATATTTGAGGCGGAACGTTTCCTTATTGACTGTGGCGAGGGGACCCAGCGCCAGATCCTCCGCAGCGGCCTTGGGTTCCGGCGCCTCAACAAAATCCTCCTGACCCACCGGCACCTGGATCACATTCTGGGGCTGGGCGGGTTGGCCAGTACGTTCGGCCGCTGGGGATCCATGGAATCCATGCAGATCATGGGCAGTCCGGATACCTTGCTGCGGGTACAGGACCTGATGCGGGTCGTGTTTCACCCCCGCTGGAAACCCAATGACGAAATCGATCTGATCCCGATCCAGCCCGGGACTATTTTTGAAACCTCCAAGATTGCCGTTGAAGCGTTTGCGGTACAGCATCGTAGTACGCCCTGTTTTGGTTTCCTCTTCCAGGAAAAGGCCCGCCGCCGTTTCCTGGATGAGAAGGCTGCAGCCTTGGGCGTACCCTTTGGCCGGGAAAGGGGGCAGCTGGTCGCGGGCCATACCATCACCCTGGCATCCAACCGCATCGTCCGTCCCGACGATGTCCTGGGCGAGCCCATTGCCGGGACCAAACTGTGCTTCGTCAGCGATGTGGCCCGTACCGACGAGTTGCTGCCTGTTGCGGCAGAGGCGGATCTGCTGGTGATTGAAGGCACGTACCTGCGGCGGGATAAAGCCATGGCGGAAAAATTCGGTCACTTGACCGTGGATGCAGCCGCGCGGCTGGCACAGGAAGCGGGCGTGCAGCACCTGGTCATTCATCATGTGGGCCGCCGCTACGGCTTCAGGGAAGTTCTGCAGGAAGCACGCGCTGTGTTCCCTCATACCATCGTGGCCGCGGATCTGGATCATTTCACCATCAAGCAGGGCCAGCCACTGGGCTGGGAACGCTGGAAAACCCGGCGTGGACCATCCACACCCAGACCTTCCCGGGAGTTGTTGACAAACTAGCAATACCGGGTGACGGTATTCCATCTCTGCCAGCTATTTTCTTGATTGCCTGGTCGTTCAACAACTACATTCTTGCTCTAGCCGAATCGGTTAGCAGTCTCGTGCAAATTGCTTGTCCAGCAACTTGCACCTGTTGACGCTTCGCAGGTCAGACCGTCGTCTGTACCTCCACGTCCTGCCGGGCCTGCGACAGACCCCGTCCCGGTCCCGTCCCCAAGGGAACCCCGGGCACCCCACGCCGCAAAATGTTCAGCGCGGCCTTCACATCGGCATGTATACGCAGACCGCAACCGACACAGACGTACAGGGTCTGCGACTTCCGATTGGCCTTCCGTATCCTCCCGCAGCGACTGCACTGTTGGGATGTAGGCTTCGGATCGCAATCCATCGACATGGGTCTTATACGCCAAACACTGTGCCCGCAGGCACCACATACGTGCCGGGCTGGGCCTGGGAGCCTTGAGCGTTCCGGGTCATGCCCTTGATGTTTAGCTGTTCCAAGATCACCTGATCATGTACGTCAGCGATGTACCTGCTGGTGGTATGGCACCATGTCTGCTTGATCTTGTGTATCGTGCGCCATAGGCGTTGATAGCGCCGTTGGGTTCGTGCTCTCCTTTTACTCTTGGGTTGTTGCCGGGCCATCGTGCATTGTAGATGTGCCCGCTTGTCGTACCGTGTCGCCAACGCTGGCAGGTGATAGCATGCACCGTGACTCAGGGCTATTTGCCCAAGGTTGCGGTCAATGACGACGGGATTGTCCGGTAGGGGCTTACGTGCGGGTCGGGTTTCCAGGACTTTGTACAGTACGGCAGCCTACCCTTTCCCGGCATCATGGTAGACGGTGCTACGGCCCAGGCTTGGCATGTGGGTAGGAGTTGCGCCCGGTCAAACGCACCTTGCCCAGTTTGGGGATACGCAATTGCCTGCCTGGGATGGGGATTGCTGGCGCTGATCACATGCCCTACGGAACGTGGCTCTATCCCGTGCGCGGAAACACCAGCGAGGGTCGCCACCACCCGCCAAGAACGTCTGGAAAGCTCTTTCCAAATCACGGCACACCGACCGGATAGGCACAGCCGACAGCTCCTGAAGCCAAGGCACTTCCTTACGCAGGGCACTGAATTCTTGGAGCAGGCTGTAATGGGTAACGGATGGCTTGTCGGCTTGGCCTGCCTGGAAGGACTCCCCACGTTCACCGTGGCGTTCCTTGCGTTGGTGCCAAGACCAGCGGCGTGCACCGGCCCGTTGCAGCAGGTAGTCGCTCCGACGCTGGCTGCCGGGATGTACTTTGTAGGTTACAGCACGATATACGTTCATGCCCTATTCTACGCGCAATGGACAACTTGCATTGGCAAGAACCCTTAGTGCTTGTGTTTAGAGGTTGGCAGCAGGCCCCGGACTATCGCCCTGCCTGTGCATGGGATGCCTTGTGGCCACGGGACCGGAGCACGGGTATCCCAAGGCACAAGGCCTACCGGGACACCGATGGCCGGGGCCACAGCGTCCTGACTACACTACAGCCCCGGGAATGTGTTCCCAGGCTCCTGCTGTGCGCTCAGGGTTCACATCCAAGCCAGGGGTGAAAGGCTGTCCGCCGGCATCGGCCTTCCGCAGGGCCCGTGAGGTATTCAACCATGGCGGGATGAGGATACGCCAGGAAGTATGCTCCGGGACCACCAACATATCCTGCCCACTGTCCAGACGTGTCCACGCTTCATCTGCCACCAAGCCCGCGGCGCGGTTCAGCGTGTTCGCTTCATGGATGTTGGTGAAGGTGTAACTGTCGAAGGCCGCGGTGGCCAACGCGATGATGTTCCCGTCCGCATCCTGCGTGCGCGAAGCCACCGTCAGCACCCGCGTGTCGTAGTCACCCCCGAGCGTGCGCGCGTCACACCCCAGCACGTCGTTCCCACGGCTGTCTGCGATGCGGAGGCGGAAATGGTCGAAGTCCGCATCCCCCGGCGTCGCGCCACTGCCGTGCCGCACGCCGATGCGGAAACGGCTGGCCGTGCCGCCGCCCCCTTCCACTTCACCGAACGCTTCGCCGAAGCCCAGGTAGTAGAAACGACCCGCCGGCGATCACGCCACCACCCGGTACCGTACCGATGCGATGGAAACGTCCGTAGAATTCCGGCCCCTGCAATCCCGAGGTGAACGCCTGGATCGCAATGTCGCTGATGACGTAGCCGTTGTAGGTCAAGGCTACCGACACATCCAGATCCCGCGCCAAGTCAATCCCGTCCAGCGTTACACTGCTTGTCCCCAGCGCCTCGTGCACCTCTTTGATTTTCCTGTTGTTGGCTTCGTCTTCCACGATCACGGTCATCACCGTGGCAAAGCTGAGACGGCCCAAGCCCAGTGTTTCCACCGTGAGCGCGTCCCAGCTCACCCTGATCTCGTCAGCCTCGTCCGTGCGTTCTACAGCCAGCCCCGTCACACCGCCCAGGCCAGGCGCTGGCTGAAGGGACAGTTCTCGTAATCGTTGCGGTCAAAGGGATCGGCCAGGCTCAGGCCCCCTCAGGTTACCCCCAGAAACACCCGCACCGCACTGCAGATCAAACGTATTGCCCTCGATTCCATGATCGAAAACCGCCCACGCTACGCGTTTGCTATCGGCAAACAGCGGCCCGGCTGGCCATGGCTTGGGTGCATATGACGGTCCTGGCCATGTTCACCGGGGTGCACTACCTCGGCCCGCGTGTGTCCGGTCCTGTGTTTGGTCCCTGCCAGATGAGGGCAGAGACCGGGTAGCCAGAGTTCATGCACCAGGCAGGACCGCATACGTCAAACGGATACTTGCCCTGCATTTGACCATACAAGTCATGGCAGGATGCACACAGTGCCGAACACCGCAACCGACCGGCACATCATGCACCGCCACTATAGCCTTGGTCCCATTTTGTACATGTAGCGGAAACATATGGTAGCATAGGAGAAACCATCCGGCTCGGAACACAGCTATGACGCGGCACCAACACGACGAAAGTTTCAAGCTGATCTACGGCAGCCTGCCCGTGATCCAGGATCATGTCGCGGCGTTCCACCCAAACCTGTCCCGGCCCCACGGCATAGAAAGGCTACCGGGGGAGTGGATCCAGGATTACACACCCCACGAGCTGAAAAAGACCGTATCCGATCTGGCGGTGCTGCTACAGGATGCAACGGGTAGTCCCTACGCCTGCCTGGTTATCGAATACCAAGCCCACAAGATGGACATGACCGCACGCATGGCCAGCTACATGGCGGAAGTCACCCGCTACCTGCGCTACCACGGGCGGCACACCGCTACGGGATCTCCCATACCCGTGGTGCCCGCCGTCATTTTTGTCGCCAGCGTGCGCGCGGACTACCCCTGGTACACTTTCCAGCGGGCCGGGGAGGAACTATACTACGGGGAGGTGGGACGCACAGTCGACATCCAGGACGAGACCCTGGATCTGGGGCAGGCGGCCTGGCAGCACAACCTGGCCGTTTGCTGGCTGGCCCTGAAGCAACTGCAGCACCAGTTTACGAACCCTACCGGCCAAGACATCCGGGATCTGGAGCATCTGTTGCTGGTACGCCTGCGGCCACAGCTGACACCCATCAGGGACGCATGGCAATGGGCCTACTTGCGGGGTCTGTGGCAGGAATTGCAGAAAGTACATGACCAGTTCCAGGGAGACTTCCCGGAACTGGTATTTTGGCAGCACACGGAGGCAATCATGCAAACACTCAAGGATACCTATCGGGTCGGCCTGCAGGAAGGTGAACAGAAAGGCCGACAGGAGGGCCTGCGGGAAGGTGAACAGAAAGGCCGACAGGAGGGCCTGCAGGAAGGTGAACAGAAAGGCCATATGGGTGCCCTGATGGAAATAGCACGGGCATTGTGGGGTCCGGGGCAAGAGGCCGTCCTGGAACAATGGCTGGATACCCCCAACCCGGACATGCCCTGTACCGTGCAGGCCTTGGTGGATCTGTACCGCCACAACCTGACACCCCAGGATATCGCCGCCGACAACTTTGCCGGACCGGAAGAGTCCGCCCCGTATACGGCGAACCGCAGGCACTAGGGGACACCTGTGTACAGGACATGCACAGGTGCCGGTCACACCCAACACCTGTGCATTGGTCAGCCATAGCTTGACGTATGGGGCTCTGACCTGTGCGTGCACTTGGGTGGCCAAGTCCCTGCCCTTACACCTGGCAACAGAGGTAAGGCCCCACGTACCGGACCGGGATAAACCGATCGGCATCCCACTCCAGCGCACATGGCACGAGCCGTCATGCGTACCTGGCCCCAGCCATGGCCAGACGAGCCGTTGCGCAAGCCGTATCGGGTCAAGGCATCCGCTCAGGCAACCGTCGCCAAGCCCATCGGTCCGTGCTCGGCCCTTGCGTACGGGCAGGATTCCACACAACTGTTTGGCACTTAAACAGGTAGACTCCGATCCCTGGACCGCTACAATGATATGGCAAACATAAGCTATAGGTAAGTCAGCCCATGACTCGCTTGGTACTGACAGGCGGCTTTCTGGGTGCCGGGAAAACGACCTGGCTCCTGCGAGCCGCCCAAACACTGCAGGCCCGAGGCTACCGCGTCGGGTATGTCACGAATGATCAGGGCAGCGCGCTGGTGGATACCGTCCTGGCCTCCGCCGCCGCTGTTCCCGTGGTGGAAATCGCGGGTGGCTGCTTCTGCTGCCGATACCCGGAACTCATCACGGCTCTGCAACAACTGCAGGATACAGTGCAGCCGGACCTCATACTGGCTGAACCTGTGGGCAGCTGCACGGACCTGGTGGCCACGGTGCTCAAGCCGCTGGCCGTCCGGGCACCGGACGCCTTTGAATTGGCTCCGCTTTCTGTCATGCTGGATCCTGGCCGAACGCCTGCGCACTTCGACACCACCATTCACTACCTGCAGACCAAACAGATGGAAGAAGCGGATATTCTACTGCTGGGCAAGACAGATCTGGCACCGTCTGCGCACTACCAGGACTGGAAGACAACTCTGCAGCAGCGTTATCCGGATAAACGGCTGTTGGCCGTTTCAGGCCATTCCGGGCACGGCATGGATGCGTGGCTGGCCCTGGTGCTGGGGCAAACCGGTTTCAATGCCCGCTCACTGGACATTGACTATGAGCAATATGCCGCTGCCGAAGCGCGCCTGGGCTGGCTGAATGCCCAAGGCCAAATCCGGAATTCCCAACCTGCGGATGCGGCTGCCTGGGGCCAAACACTGGCGGCTCATTACTGTACACAGATGATCCGGGACGGCCATGAACTCGCACATCTCAAGCTGTGGCTCGCTACCGGGGACCGGTCCCGGCGCGGGAGTCAGGTGTCTTTGTCCCAGCCTTGGCAATGGGATGTCGACACCCCACCATGGCCCCGGGTGCAGGACTGGTCATTCCGCCTGAACCTGCGTGCCTGTGCCCCACCCGCGGATCTGGAGCGCTGGCTGGTGAGTGGTCTGGAACAGGCCCGTTCGCATCCCGGTTCCCGCTACTACCTGACCCGGGTGGAGGCATTCACGCCCCTGGCCCCCCAGCCTACACATCGTATCCCCTGAGCCTGCGATGTCCATGATCCATCTCGCAACACAGGGTTGTACAGGACAACGTATGGGGACTATAGTCTGGGGGACTATATACGTACCCACACCACGCCCGCAGGCCGCGCTGCTTTACCGTATACATTTTCAGGTTTCACAGGCCAGCTCACGCTGCCACCTCCACCTGCAGCTGCGCCGTCCCCGGACGCCATATCTCTATACAACCATTTAGCCCGTATGTTAAGCGCCGCATTCACGTCAGCGTTCTTTTCCACATCACATTTACCACAATGGTAAACAGACTGGGACTTGCGGTTGGCTTTACGTACCACATCACAGTTATGACATTTTTGCGATGTGTACTTCGGATCTATCTTTTCCGTATAAGTCTTGTAAGTCATATACCGTTCCCGCCGTCCCCATCCACTGCGCAAGATAGCACGATTCAATCCTCTCTTCTGGTCGACATTCTTGCCGGGTTTTTCCACAGAGCCACGGGCACTCTTGGTCATACCCTGAATGTTCAAGTCCTCAAAGATGACTAGACCGTGTATGTCAGCGATGATGCGACTGGTCTGGTGGCACCAGTTCTTTATGATATTGGCTATCTCCCTGTACAACTTTTGAATGCGTAGTTTCGTGTATTGCCAGCCGTTGCTTTTGAACTCTTGACGAGCCAACTTCTTTTGCAGCCTGCGCAGTTTGGCATCACGGGCCAACAGACTTGGTAGTTCATACATATTCCCAGTACTTAATGCCACTTGCCCTACATTCCGATCAATGCCGACAGGGTTAATAGGGTTGGCAGGTCTGTTCGGACGTGGGTCCGGTACTTCATACAGGATGGACACATACCAGTTACCGGCTTCGTACTTGAACGTGGCCTGCTTGGGTTTGTAATCAGCGTACGGGTTCTTACCTGTCAGTTTGACCCACCCAAGCTTGGGGATATAGATTTTCTGGCCCTTAATCTTGATATTACCGGGCACAGTGAATTTGGGTGTGTCCTTGAATTTGCGCTTCCACACCGGGCGCCCCGCACCACCAAAGAACCGCTTATAGGCTTCTGCCAAGTGTTTCACGGTATAGCGCACCGTAGCCGCAGGCAACTCGCCCAACCAGGGCAATTCCTGCTTGACTTGTACGTACAACTTACACAGAGAGAAGAACGTAACCGATGGCTTATCGGCTTCACCGGCCTTGTAGTCTTGCTACTGCTTTTCACAGATTGCCAATACTTCGTTCCATACCTTGCGACAAGCCCCACCAATCCGCATCATCTTGTCATGCTTGTTTTTGGACCCCGGTCGCACCCGCAAGGTAACGCCCCGGCAAACCATTGTCTCTTCCATGTCCATACCCTATTCTAGCCTGCCCTCTCCTGTCTGCACTGCGTGGTGTGGGTACGTATATAGTCCCCATACTCTGCACTGCCCGGTGTGAAACCGTATATAGTCCCCCAACATATCGTTGCAGTCCATACAAAGCCTGCCACCTGTGGACATGTCGGGACAAGGAGATGCAGGACAGGAAGTCAGTCCCGGGACTTGTCAGACCACTCCCGTCCAGCGCCTGGGGACCAGACAATCTTGACTTTGTACATGGGGACTGACGCCCCCGAAACTCCTGTCACCGACGGCTTTTGACTCCGATTTCAGGCCTGCGTACACTTGGAGACAGGCAATCGTGGCTTTGGGCTGCCAGTCTCTGCCCATCCGCGCAGTTACAGCCATGGAGACACCCAACCGAAAGGAGCCTGAATAATGAATTTTGCCGTGCTGGTGGATCAGCCCATCACCGATGACATGCTGCAGGTACTGCATGACCGGGGTTGCCACACGACCTACTGGAATCCGGCGGGTGAAACACCGGGTATGGCCGCGATCGAGGGTTTCTATGTCTATGGACATGCCCGGATCGATGGTCCCATCATGGATCAGATGCCCCTTTGCCGGGTCATCAGCAACATGGGCGTCGGCGTCGATCACATCAATGTGGCCGATGCACACCAGCGCGGCATTGCCGTAGGCAATACGCCCGGCTTTGTGGACGGCGCCACTGCAGACATGGCTTTCCTGCTCGTGATGGCGATAGCCCGCAATCTGCAAAAAGGCGTGGATTACGCACGGGGACCGGAGTTCCGGTTCTTCGATCCTTCCCTGTGGCATGGCTTTGAAGTCCATGGGTCCACACTTGGGATCTGGGGTATGGGCGCCATTGGCAGTGAGGTTGCACGCCGGGCATCCGGCTTTGACATGCCTGTCCTCTATCACAACCGGCACCGGGTGGACGCCGTGCGTGAAAAGGCCCTGAACGCCACCTACGTCACCCGGGGCGAACTGCTGGCCCAGTCCGATTTCGTTCTCCTGTGTACGCCTCTGACTCCGGACACGGAAGGCATGATGGGGTATGCCCAGTTCCGCCAGATGAAGTCTACCGCTTTCCTGATCAATATCGCGCGCGGAGGTCTGGTCCGTCACGACGAGCTAGTGCAGGCCCTGGAGGAAGGGCTGCTGGCGGGATGTGCCCTGGACGTCACCGAACCTGAACCCCTGCCCCGCGACCATCCCCTGGTACATCATCCCGATGTCATCATTACCCCCCACCTGGGCTCGGCTTCACGCCAGACCCGGGAAGGCATGTTCATGCGTTCAGTGGACAACCTGCTGGCCGGCTTGCAAGGCGTGCCCCTACCGAGCGCAGTGTTGACCTGAACCTGCGGCCGTGACGGGCGCTGTCATCCGGCGTGCCGTGTCCGTGGCGTGCCGGCCCGGGCTTGCAGGCACCATGCCGTTACGGGGGCGGGCGCGGGATTCGGGGTGTCCTCCAGGACAAACCGCTCCGTCAGGTTGACAAAGCGCCGGTTCAGGCCATCCCGGGGTACCACCCGGATACCCGTGGCCGTTTCTTCAATGATCCCGCCATAGGCATACAGGCCAAAGCGGGGATCGTCCACCAGCACGGTGGCCATGCCGCGCAGGGCCGCGCCCAGGCCTATCTCGATTTCACCGTCATAGAACCAGATACCGCGCTGGTTGGTTGGGCCCAGCCACATCCGACTTTCCTTCTCGGGGGTAAAGGCCCAGCCACAGGCACCGTCCTGCTCCGCACCGGGAAACCAGTAGCCATAACCGGCTTCCGCGGGTCCGGCATTCATCAGCGCCCACGAACTCAAAAGAGAGGCGTATCCCAGATTGATGAACGGACCGGGATCCTGCGCGTACCGGATCCCGTATTCCAGCAGGGGCCAGCCCCCCGCCTGTGACATGTAGCTGAGCGCATACAGCGTGGCATCCCCCGCCCGGTTGTCGGAGCCCATCAGGTAATAGGCTGGTTCCAGCCACCCGCGCAGGGCCATGTTTGCGCGTACCTGCCGTTCCATGAAGGCGACGAAATCGGCACGGGAGACTTCAGGATGGGCAAACCACTTGTCCTGCCAGGCGCTGTACCATGCACCCGTATCGGGTTCCACACCATGTTCCAGGCCATAGCGGGCAAACACGTAGGTCGATTCGAAGGCAGTCGTGTCGAAAGGGTATTCCGAATCGAACGGATAGGGATCGTCGTACACGAAGTACTTGACTTTCTTCTCCCATTCGGCCCGCAGCCACTGCCCTTCGGCCTGCCAGCCTTCCTGATCCAGGGCGTCACACACCAGCTCGATCGTGAGCTCGTTGTACATACCCAGGGTGTAGGCCCAGTAGGGATTCCGGTCCGGCGGCAGGAAGTCGATGCGGCCCTGGATTGCAAAGAAGGTGCGCGCTGTGCCATAGGCCCGGCGCAGATAGGTGGCGGCATCGGCGTGTTGCATCCAGTCCGGATGCTGGCGGGCAATTTCATACATGTGGAAATACAGCATGACGATGTGGGGATAATCGTAGCTCCGCCAGATATGCTCCAGCCCGCGGCCGCCGGAATTCCAACCATGTTCACTGAAGCGGTTCGCGAACCAGTTGGGTACACCGTACAGGCCGTAAGGCCAGGGCTCTTCCTGGTCCGTACGTTGCAGTCCGCCCCACAGGAAACGTTCAATGTAGTACTCGATGGCCGCTATTTCCTCGCGGCAGGGCAGGTACACGTTCTTCAGCGCCAGAAACGGGGCCTTGGGCAGGGCCGGATCATCACAGCAGAGCACATACCCCATCCATTCGTCAAACCCGTCCGTGTCATGGGGGCTGCGCAATACGCCCGTGCGCAGATCCCATACGGAGAACAGGCCGTCATACCACCGGGCGGGATCCCGGTGCTGCTGCTTCGTGATCAGGAAGCGGCACCGCTTCGCCAGCAGGGTAGCGACAGGCTGGGTGACGAAGAACTCCAGCAGATAGTATTGATCTGCACCGTAGTGCAGCGTGATCAGATTTTCGCCCAGCCGCGAGAACTGTACACGGTACAGATCCCGTCCGGGATCAGGACTGGGCAGACGCTGCACGGAGGTGTGTTCCGGGAACTCGGGCACCAGTCGATAATCCGCATGGCGCGTGCGAATGGAGATGCGGGTATCCATATCTTCGGGCACCGTCATGCCCGGTGCTGTCCATATGTCGAAGCCGCCTTCTTCATACAGGATCGTGCGCACACCCTCGTGATCCGGCGCCCAGCGAAAGCGAAACCCGTATGTCAGGGTATCGTCCGGGGCACCGCAGGGACCCAGCCGGGCACTGGTGTGAGCCTGGCGCCAGGTGCCGGGTATGGCCATGCCGGTCGCTCGCGAATGGATAAAGACCCGGTACAGCACGGGAGTCTGCCGTGCGTCCGGCTGCAGTTGTTCGTAGAACTCCAGCTTGGTGCCCGGGTGCGGGGTCATGACCAGAAAAGGACCTTCCCCGTTGGCGCGCAGCCAGACCTGAAAGGAACCGTGCCCGGCGACATACCCCTGGCGGGCCACCACAGTCGTGTAGTTGGCCAGGTTGCTGCCCTGGAAATCATTGTGGAAAGGCAGGGGCAGGGCCACGTCTCCAATCTCGAGGCCATGTCCGGCACGATTGCGCAGGGTCAGCGTCCAGTCCAGGCAGGCCGCGTGTGCGTGAAACGTCACGGTGAGATCCAGATCACGCAGTCCATATACACCCCGGGAATTGCCGTGATAGGCAAAACGTACAGCGCCGGACGGGAGTGCATCTCCCCGCTGAACCTGCCGCACGTCCCCGGATCCGAACGCCCGCATTTCCTGCCAGGCACCCTGATCCGCCCGGGTACGTACGATGACGTCCCCCAGGGTCATGCCCGGACGTATGTATTCCGTGGGATACGAATCATCCCGGTACTGCAGGCTGGTGATGCCGCCCCGGTTGAAATCCAGTACGAAAGGGGAGGGGGCAAGGGCAGGGGACTGGGTCGCCATGGTATGTTCCGGCCAGGAATCACCCCTTGATGCCCGACACAGCGATACCCTGGATGAAGAAGCGCTGGGCCATGAAAAAAACCAGGATCACCGGCAGAATCATAGCCGTGGAACCGGCCATGATCAGATCCCAGCGCGTACGGCCGATAAAAGCCTGACGAAACAGAGCCAGCCCCAGGGCCACCGTGTACTTCTGGGGATCCTTGGACAGGTAGAGGAGGGGACCGATGAAATCGTTCCAGCTGTTGATGAAGGTGAAGACGGCGACGGTCGCCAGGGCCGGCTTGGCCAGGGGCATAATGATCCGGGCATAGATGCCGAATTCGTTGGCCCCGTCAATGCGCGCGGCATCGGCCAGTTCATGGGGCAGGGAACGGAAGAACTGGCGCAGCAGGAAGATGTTGAAGGCACCGCCGCCAAAGAACAGGGGCACCGTGAGGGGCAGAATGGTATTGCCCCAGCCCAGGCGCGTGAATATCACAAAGGACGGCACCAGCAGCACGACACCGGGCAGCATCATCGTGGCCAGGGCAATGGCAAACCAGAGATCCCGGCCCGGGAATGAGAGACGCGCGAAACCATAGGCACAAAGGGAGGCTGAGCCAATCACCGCGACGAGATTCAGGACCAGAATGACCAGGGAATTCCACAGGTAGCGATCGAACGGCTTGGCCTGCCAGGCCTCCACGTAGTTGTGCCACAGGGGCGGACGCGGAATCCACTGCGGCGGATAGGTGAAGATGGCCAGTTCCGACTTGAGGGAACTGGTCACCAGCCAAGCGAAGGGCGTCAGCATGAGGGCGGCCAGCAATACCAGGGTCGACCACAAGACTGCATCTTCCAGGCGGGAGCGGGTATGCCCCCGCCTCCGCGCCCGCATCCTTATGCCCGCAGACGATGTCATTCGTCGATATCCTCATAATGCACGTAGCGCCCTACGTACTTGAATACCAGGAGCGAGAGCAGCAACAACAGGAAAAACAGGATCCAGGAAAGGACGGCTGCATAGCCCATGTCCAAGTATTCCAGTGCCGTGCGATAGGTATAGAGCACATAGAACAGGGTGGCGTTCTGCGGTCCCCCGGAGGTGATCAGATAGCCTGCCGTAAAGATCTGGAAGGAACCGATGAGGCCAATGATCAGATTGAAAAAGATCACGGGGGACATCAGGGGCAGGGTGATGAAGAACAGCATGGAGGCGCGTCCCGCACCGTCGATGGCCGCGGCCTCAAACAGGGATTCGGGAATGCCTTGCAGCCCGGCCAGATAAATCACCATGGCGCCGCCCAGGGCCCACAAACTCATCAGGATCATGGCCGGCATGGCCCAGTCCGGATCCTGAAACCAGAGAATGCGGGGCAATCCGAAGAAGCGCAGCACAGGGGTCAGCAGTCCGAATTCCGGATTGAAGATGAACGCCCACAGGACGGCATTGGCCACGACCGGTACGATGGAGGGCAGGTAGAAAACGGTACGGAAAAAGGCGATGCCCCGCACTTTGGCATTCAGCAGGAGGGCCAGCAAAAAGGCCAGCAGGAGCTGCAGGGGAACGGAGACGAAGGTGAAATAGGAAGTGACCACCAGCGCCTTGATAAACAGCTTGTCGTCAAACAGCTTGCGGACGTTGCCCAGCCCGATGAAAACCGGACTGCGGATCAGGTTCCAGTCCTGGAAAACCAGCCAGAGCGCCGTCAGGGCAGGCACCAGAAACCAGAGGAAAAAACCCAGAATGAACGGCGCGATAAACAGGTAGCCCGTCAGGGTGCGGCTAACCCGTGTCGTCCGGAACCGTGACCAGCGGCGGGGTGGCGCGTGTACGGAACTGGCCATAAAGCAGACCATCAGGAATGCCGGAAGGGGGTGGTCATTCCCGATACCCCCTTCCGGCTGGGAGACAATCAGCCGCGCGCCGCCTCGGCTGCCAGCACCGCATTGGCTTCCGGCACCACCTTCATGGCTTCCTCCGCCGTTTGCTCACCCACCCAGATCGAATCGAACGCGGGCTGCAACACCGTGTCAACGGCCCGCTGATAACCAACAGGCATGGTCAGGAAGTGGCCGTGATCGGGCACGAACTTGGTCACGATCAGCTCGTAGCCGGGAGGATGGACAGGCGGTCCCAGCCAGCGATCAATGGCCTCATCCGTCATCAGGGCGGTCTGGCTGGGCAACCACAGCCCCAGGTTGCAGTACCGTTCCTGGTACCAGGGGGAAGAGAGGAAACGGATCAACTGCCAGGCTTCATCCGGAATCTCGGTACTCTCCACAATGGTCACCAGGTGGGCCTGCAAATCGGTAGCCGGGCGTTCCATCTTGGGCAAGACCGCTGTGCCCAGGGTGGCATTCATTTCCCAGGTCCAGGCCAGGGCCCAGGAACCATCGATTTGCATCGCCAGCTTCTGGGTCTCCAGCATCTGTACATTGGACATCCCCAAGGCCTCCAGAAATGGCGCCTGGGGCATGACCTGGTGTACCAGCTGCAAATCCGCGATGCGCTGCAGCGCCTGTACGGCTTCGGGCGAATCCAGCACAATCTGCTGGGTTTCATTGTCCACCCAGGCTCCACCGTTGGACTGCACCGCCGCATGCAGGGGAATCCACCAGGTGGGCCAGTTGACACCCCAGCGGTCAACGGATTCGATGTCGAAACCGGAATCGCCGGGATGGTTGCCGTTTGTGTCTACGGTCAGGCGCCGGGCCACTTCCAGAAAATGCCCCCAGTCCCACGCTTCTGCGGGATCGTTGGACGGCGGTTCAATGCCTTCCGCTTCAAAGATATCCGCGTTGTAGTAAATGTGGGGCGCGACCCAGCAGGAACCGATGCCAAACCAGCGTCCATCCTGCGTGCAGCGATCACTTTCCTGCGGCTGCAGCCAGTAGTCGGGGGCCGAGAACTGGGAGTCGGCGGCAATGTAATCCGTGACGTCCAGCAAGACACCGTCCCGGACAAAAGTGCGGTACACGTTGCTTTCCACCCGGGCCGCATCCGGGGCCGTACCGGCCGCTATGGCGGTCAGCAGCTGGATGCCTTCCTGCTGCTGGACCTGAATCCACTCCAGTCCCGGATTTTCCTCCTTGAACTGTGTGTACTCATCTTCCAGATTGACATCCATGCCCGGACTGCCCAGGAATTCAATGACAATGGGGTCTGCCATAGCCATCCCTTCATCTCCTGCCGGGGCCTGTCCAGGTACAGCACAGGCCGCCAATACGCCTGTCAGGGAAAGGGTTCCGGTCAAGGCCAGAAACGAACGTCGAGTCAACTTGCGGTTCATGTGCTTGTCTCCATGATGGAAAGGGATAAAGAAAAGAGGCAGATAGTCAGCGCGGCTACCAACAGGATGTCACACGACCTGCGTACAGGACTCCCATGGCTCAGGCCTGGGGAATCCAGACCTGCATGCCCCCCGCACCACGATTGGCCCAGGCGTAGTACGGGACAGCCGTCAGGGTGGCAGGCTGCCGGGCTTGGGTCGGCGGGAAGGTGTGGTACAGCGATTCGGCCCAGGTACCGGCATCCGTGGCCCAGCCCTGTGCCGTCACGGTATGTACGCCTCCCAACAAATCAGGCTGAAAGTTCTCACGCAGGGGTGCACCGGGATCCAGTTGCAGATCCGCCAAACTGGTCACGGCCCCATTGTCAGCGGCCTCCAGACAGTAGACCAGAGGGCCCCGTTCCAAGGCAAAGGCCCCGCGGGTGGCATCCACCCGGGGATTGGCCACAGTAAGGCGCGGGGTGAGATCCAGCGTGAAACGTACCTGATCGCCGGACTGCCAACGGCGCTGCAACACGTGATACCCTTGCGCCTCATGTTCCGTTGCAGCGGGTACACCATTCACCTCCACGCGGGTGCCCCCTCGGGTCCAGGCCGGAATGCGCAGCGACAGGGCACAGGGCGTAGCCGGCGCTTCCACGAAGGTGAGGGTTATCTGTCCGGCGTGTGGATAGGCAGTCTCGGTGTGCAGAACACAATGGCCGAAGTCACCCGTACACTGGAATTCGCCGCTCAGGAACTGGTGGACCTGAATCCCGGCTGCATCATGGGTCACCGCGTAATGGGCTATCAGGGCGATGAGGCGCATCAGATTGGGTGGACAGCAGGCACAGCCATACCAGTCTGGACGCTCCAGGCCGCCCGGACTGGCCAGCGGGTTCTCGTAGAAATAGCGGGCACCGTCCAGGGACACGCCGGACAGGACACTGTTGTACAGGGAGCGCTCCAGCATGTCCGCGTACCGGGACTCACCGGTAGCCAGCAGCAGACGCCAGTTCCACATCACATTGGCGATGGCGGCACAGGTCTCGCAGTACGTCGTGTCGTTGGGCAACTCATAGGCCTGGCCGAAGGCTTCACCGTAGTGCCGTGCGCCCACACCCCCCGTAACATGGAGTTTGCGGGTGGCCAGATCTGCCCAGAGACGCATCAGGGCCTGCCACAGGCGGTCATCTCCTGTTTCCAGGTACACGTCAGTCATGCCGGACGTGAGATACAGCTGGCGTACGGCATGCCCTTCCAGTTCCACCGCGTCCCGGACCGGAACCCGGTCCTGGTAGTACCCGTCCGTGAACATCTTGGGACCGCTCAGCGAGCCCCGACCCCGGCGTTCCAGGAAAAAATCGGCCAAGGCGGTAAAGCGCCGCTCACCCGTCGCCCGGGCCAGTTCAACCAGCGCCAGTTCGACTTCCGGGTGCCCCGGGGGGCCGTCCCGGCCGTCCGGACCGAATTCGCGAGCGATCAGATCTGCAAATTTCCGGGCAACAGTCAGCAGGCTGTCGTCCCCCGTACCCCGCTTGAAGGCCACCGCCGCCTCCATCAGATGGCCTGCACAATACAGTTCGTGCCCGTGGGCCAATTCCTGCCAGATACGATCGGGCTTCAGTACCTGATAGTACGAATTGAGATAGCCGTCGGGACGTTGGGCCCGGGCCAGGAGATCGATCGCATAATCGGCTTTGGCCCGCAGATCCGCGTCGGGCTGGGCCCCCAGGGCATAGCCTACGGCTTCCAGCCACTTGTAGATATCCGAGTCCATGAACAGGGGTTCCCGGTACGTGCCCTGCCCCGCGCCCAGCACCAGCAGCAGGTTGTTGAAATTGCCCGATGCTTCCAGCCGGTCAAACGCGTGCCGCAGACTGGATTGCCGATTGATACGCTGGCGCTGATGCCAGAAGCCACCGCTGACGCGTGCGGACTGCAGATCCAACGTATGCAATCGGGCATGCAAACTGCGTGCAGTATCAACATGCATGCTAAAAATTTCCTGTTGCAATTGGCGCCCATGGTACAGCTGTGCCAGCTAACCACGGGGCTTGGGAATTACCCATGCATGATACTACGACAGCCGTGCACCGAGTTAATGCGATTTCAACGTCCCTGATCCGGCGCAGTCTGGACTTTCACCGCAATTCCATGCTGCGGTCACAGTATCCGGACAGCCATTGACCAAGCCGTGGCGTGCCGATCTGGCGCCGCCGTGAACTGTACATCAACAAGAGTCCCGGTTTGGCGTCGCGCTGCCGTGCCTGCCGTGCGTAATCTGAATTTCGGCGGTGCCACCTCGGGATCTTCCCGTTGTGGACCTGCTCTGCATGCAGCCAGATCAGGGAACTGCAGTTCCCTGGCACCCTGTTCCAGTCTACCCGTGGCGACGGACATGGATGCCTCAGGCGGCAGGGTAATCCCAGCCCCCGGTTGCCCGGGCCTGGCTGCGCAATCCCATCACTTGCGCGCGGTGGGGGCCTCGCGCAGGAAAAGAATGCCCAGCAAGGGGATCAGCACCACACTCAGGGCCGATGCCAGACAGGGTCCTCTGATACCCATGCGCTGGTAGAGCCAAGGTCCGGTAAAACCCGACAGCGAACCACCCATAAAACTGAAGGCACCTGTCAGGGAGAGCATGGATCCCCGACGTCGGGGCGCCTGCTCACTGGCAAAGACAAAAAAGGACACTATGGCAAATTCATGTACGAAGCGCATCAGCATAAGACCTGCCACACTGGAGATCAGCGAGATGTTCAGGGCAGGCAGTACCAGAAAGACGACACAGGAAAGCAGGCTGCCGCCCAGGACCGCCCGCTTTTTGCCAATCCGATCGGTAAACAGGGTCACTATTACGCTGCCCCCCAAATCCGCAACCCCCATCACCAAAGCCACCGTACCCAGTTGGCTGGCACTGGCGCTGTATTCGGTGGATAACCAATCCCCGAACACAAAAACGATATTCATCAAGCCGTAGGAAATCAGCGCAGCCATCAGGATGGTGGTCCGGGCCGAACCAGAGCCAATGCCGGCTTCGATCAGCCACTGGCGGGCAGCCGGGAGCCAGGACAATGCCACGCTCGGCTGTGCCCGCCCGTCCCCGGAGGTCCGCCCGGGCAAGGTACGGAAGAGATAGCTGGCAACAATCAGGCCGATGGAAAGTATCAGAAAAGGGGACTGCCAATTGATACGCTCAATGATCCAGCCAGCCGAAAACACGCCGACAATGCCGGCCAGGGCCCAGGCATATTCCATCATGCCCATGCCGCGGGCCCGGATGGCGTACGGCAGACGTGTACTGATATACGCCTGCAAGGTGGGAATGAAGGCGAACGACGCCACGCCGGACAGCATCAGCCCCGCGACCTGGAGCGGGAAAATCCGGCCGTAGGCAAACAGGAGCTGGCCGATCGCAATCAGCAGTATTTCGGCGCGCAGGAAACGCCGGTAACCATACTGGTCCGCCAGCGCCCCGCCAAGGGGGGACACCAGTCCAGTGAGGTTGCGGAGTCCCAGAATACGGCCCATCTGCAAGGTAGACACCCCCAAGCCCTGGGCCCAGATGCTCATAAAGGGAAAGAAGATCTGGAAGCCCGTATCCGTCAGAATGCGCGTGACCAGGGGCAGTCCCACAATTCGGCCCAGGGAAACGTGGGCCGAGGGTTGTTCTTCAGGGGCTGTATGCATGAACTTGTCCGTGCGGAATCAGGGAAGAATGAAGCAGGCCGGGCAGAATGCGGACTGCTGTCCGGCCACAATGCCTGAGATGAATCAGGCTACAGCAGCTAGGCCGGACCGATTTTACCTTGTGCCAAAAGAAGCGGTACAGATGACAGTACCCACGGCGGAACCTGTCAGTCACGTCCTGCCGTAGCCACATGCCTTGTCCAAGGACAGGAACTCCGAACGGATACCTTGCTGGGAACTGGCTTCCAGATACAGGCTGCACCGTGCCCGGGTGCAGCCTGCTCACTTGCCGGCAACCTCAGAGATGCATCACCACCATCTTGGTTTCCGTCATTTCCTCCACGGCGTACTTGGGGCCTTCCTTGCCGAAGCCGCTGTCCTTGACACCGCCGTAAGGCATCAGATCCACACGCCACTGGGTACCCCAGTTGATATGTATGTTCCCTGACTCGACCTGCTGTACGTACTGCATGGCCGCGTCCAGATCCTGGGTAAAGATAGCAGCGCTGAGACCGTAGTTCGTATCGTTGGCAATCCGGATGGCCTGGTCGATGTTGTCCACCTGTGTCAACCCCATGGCGGGGCCAAAGAGCTCTTCACAGGAAATGCGCATCTCCGGCTTCACGTCCGCCAGCAGTGTGGCCTGGTAGGTCTGGCCATCCAGTTCACCCCCGGTCAACAGGGTCGCACCGTTGGCCTGTGCTTCCTGTACCCAGGCATGCACGCGATCTGCATCACTCTGCCGGATCATGGGTCCCAGCTTGGTGTCGGCCGCCAACGGGTTGCCTGTAGCAAAACTCTCCACGACCGGTGTGAGAACGTCCACTACGTCCCCGTAAATCGACTTGTCCACCAGGACCCGCTGCGCCGAAATGCAGACTTGCCCTGCATTGCTGTACGCCGTGGTAGGCAGGGCGGCGGCTACCTTGTCCAGGTCCGCATCCGGCATGATGACGACAGGAGCGTTGGAGCCCAGCTCCATCGTGACTTTCTTGATGCCGGCCTGCTGGCAAATACGCTCGCCAATATCCCGGCTGCCCGTAAAGGAAATCTTGCGTACGCGCGGATCACTGACCAGCACATCCCCGATCGCGGCGCCACTCCCCGTAACACACTGCACGGCTTCGGGCGGCGTACCGGCTTCCAGCAGCAGCTCCACCAATTTGAGCGCTATCAGCGGGGTATCGGAGGCAGGCTTGAGCACGGCAGCGTTGCCGGCGGCCAGTGCGGGGCCCACCTTGTGGCATACCAGGTGCAAGGGGAAATTGAAAGGCGAGATACACGCGACCACGCCACAGGGAATGCGTACCGTGAAACCGAACTTGCCGGCCACACCAGGTCCACCGTCGACCGGAATGACCTCGCCGTAGAGGCGCTTGGCTTCCTCGGCGGACAGATAAATAATCTCGGCGGCGCGCTCAACTTCAATGCTGGCCTCGCCAATGATCTTGCCTTCTTCGCGCGTAATGGTCTCGGCCAGTTCCTGGCGGTTTTCCATAATCAGATCGGCGGTGCGGTGCAGGATCTGGTAGCGCTCGAAACCGGAGAGAGCCCGCATGGCCTGTGCACCCCGCACGGCACTCGCCAAGGCTGCATCCACGTCGGCCGCCGTGCCCCGCGGCACCGTATCCACTACGGAGCCGTCAAAGGGATTCAGCACCTCCATCACATCCGCTCCGGCAATCCAATCGCCGCCAACATACATTTTCATAATGAACTCTCTCCCTGTTTCGTGTGGGCAAAACGCTGCCGATGCGGCCTGTCGGACACGCCGGGTTCACGGTATGGACGCGGGGCCGGACCGGCAGCCGGTCAATTCATCTGCTGCAGGAACCGTACGTCGTTGGCGTAGAACAGGCGAATGTCATTGATGCCGTACTTGAGCATCGCGACCCGTTCCGGCCCCATGCCAAAGGCGAAACCGGACCAGACCCGGGGATCGTAGCCGCCATTCTGGAGCACCGTAGGATGCACCATGCCGGCGCCCATGATTTCCAGCCAGCCTGTGTACTTGCAGATGTTGCAGCCCCGGGCTCCGCACAGCATACAGTCCACGTCCACTTCCACACTGGGTTCCGTGAAGGGAAAGTAGCTTTTGCGGAAACGCACCCGGCGTCCCGTGCCATACATCCGATCCGCAAAGTTCTGTACCGTGCCCTTGAGGTCGCTGAGCGTGATGTTGTGGCCCACGACCAGGGCTTCGACCTGATAGAACTGGGATTCGGCGCGTGCCGTCACGTCCTCGTGACGATACACTTTGCCCGGCAAAATGATACGGATGGGATGCGGGGCATATTCCCGCATGGCGTGGATCTGGCCGGGGCTGGTGTGCGTGCGCAGGATGATCCCCGGTGTGGTCGTGTAGAAGGTATCCCACATGTCCCGGGCCGGATGGCCGGGGGGCATGTTCAGGAGCTCGAAGTTGAACTCGTCACTTTCCACTTCACGGCCATCGTAGATGGCATAGCCCATCTGCCGGAAAATCCCGTAGATCTCCCGCAAGGCCACCGTGACCGGATGCAGTTTGCCCAGGGCTTGCGGCCGTCCGGGCAACGTTACGTCAATCCCCTCCGTCGACAGTTCGTCCTGCAGGGCCTGACGGGCCAGCTGTGCCGTCGCCTCTGTATGCAAGGCCTCCAGCTGGCGCTTGATCTCGTTCCCGGTGCGGCCCACAAGGGGACGCTCGGCCCGGTCCAGCGTCCCGACGCCACGCAGTATATGGGTCAGCTGGCCCCGACGTCCCAGGTACTGGCTGTGCCATTGCACCAGGGCCTCTTCATCCGCCACTGTCTGCAGGGCCTGGGCCGCCTCGTTGCGGAGAGTTTCCAGTTGCTGTATCAGTTCGCTCACGCACGCCTCGCGCACTCGCTGTGCGCCCAATGCCGTTCCGTCATCCCGCCCAGTATAACAAAGGGCGCCCGGATCAAGTCGACGTACATCCGACGCGTCCGGCCGAACCGGCTTCAGTCCGAGCGCAGGGCTTCCGTGGGCTTGAGCCGACTGGCCCGCCAAGCCGGCCAGAACCCGAAGACAATGCCGGTGCTGACACAGAACAGCACCACCCCGAAGGCCGTCCCGGGACGCACGCTGAGATCCACGGCGTCGAACTGATCGCCGGCCACGCTCGTCAGCACCCCGCCCAGCGCGATCCCGAACACGCCCCCCAGCACGGAGAGGAACACCGCTTCCACCAGAAACTGCTGAAGGATGTCCCAGCGGCGCGCACCAATGGCCTTGCGCAGCCCGATCTCGCGGGTCCGTTCGGCGACGCTCACCAGCATGATGTTCATGATGCCGATGCCACCCACGAGCAGGCTGATAGCGGCGATGGAACCCAGAAAAATGGTCACGACCGTGGTGAGATCGCCAAAGACACTGATGAAGTCCGCCTGGTTGACAACGGAAAAATCGTCTTCCTCGAAGTAGTCGATGCGATGGCGCTCGCGCAGCAGTTCCTCGATTTCGATTTGCGCCTGGGCCATGCGGTCTTCATTGATCACAGAAGCCAGAATCTGCGACACTTTGTAGTCACCATTCACGGTCTTCCACTTCAGAATGCGTTCTTGGGCCGTAGTGTAGGGCACGAACACGCTGTTGTCCCGATTGCCAAACTGGCTGAAACCGATTTGTTTCATGACGCCCTTGACCGTAAACACGACACCTTCGAGCCGAATCTGGGTGCCGACCGGATCTTCATTGGGTTGATACAGGCGCTGGTAGGTTTCATGCCCCAACAGGGCTACACGGCGGCGGCCGTCCATGTCCTCCTGCGTGAAAAATTCGCCGATCTGGGCATTCCAGCCCCGAATGGTCTCGTGTTCGGGCGAAATGGCCAGCAGATCGATCTGCAACGCCTCATTGCCCCGGACTACAGTCCCGCGGGCGTTGGCTTCGATGGCGATGGCCGCCACGTCGGGCACGTTCAGCGGATTGGCCAAGGCCCGGGCGTCCGACAGCGTCAGCTCCCCGATCCGGGGTTCCTCCGAGGGATTGTTGCTGTCGTCAATCTGGCCCGGAAACACAAACAGGACATTCGTACCGACACCGGCAAACAGGTCGTGGATATATTTTTCCACGCCCTGACCGGCCGTGATCAGGACAACGGAGGTGGTGATGCCGATGATGATGCCCAGCATGGTCAGCAGGCTGCGCATCTTGTTGACGGTCAAGGCGCGCAGGGCAATTGAAATCACTTGCAAAGACTGCATGAGCAGGCACCTCCATTCAGTACAGGCCGGCGTCCCGGGCTTCCGGAACCCGGACGGGGCGTGGCGGGCGACAGTCCTTATTCTATAACGCAAACTGCCTGTACCCAGGTGCGCCCTGGCCCGCGGGCCAGTTGTCAGGGTGCCCGGCGGCAGAGCCGGAATGTCAGTAGGCCCCTTCCCCGCGGATGACCACGGCGATCGTGCGCCACAGAATCTGGATGTCCAGCCACAGGGAATAATTCTGAATATAGTAGATGTCGTCGTCGGTATGCAGGTGCATCGGCTTGTCGCTGCGGCCCGTCACTTGCCACCAGCCCGTCATGCCCTGTGGCACTACAAAGCGTTTCAGCTGCCAGGGTTCATAGCGTTCCACCAGCCAAGGCAGTTCCGGCCGCGGCCCCACCAGACTCATCTCGCCCTTCAGGACGTTCCAGAGATTGGGCAGTTCGTCCACGCTGTGGCGCCGGATCCACTTCCCGACACGTGTGACTCGGGGATCGTCCACCCGCTTGTGAATGAGGTTGCCGGCATCGTCGTACTGGTTTACCTCTTCCTGCCGGGCACTGGCGTTCATGACCATGGAACGGAACTTGAGCATGCGGAAGATGCGCTGATTCTCGCCTACCCGCTCCGTAAAGTAGAAGACGGCGCCGCCATCCTCCAGCTTGATGGCAACGGACACCACCAGCAGGATGGGCAGGCACAGCACCACGAGCAGCGAACCCAGCACCAGATCCGCAATGCGTTTCACCATGCGCTGAAAACCGTCGATCGCCGGCTCGCGGAGACCGATGACCGGAATGCCGCCCAGGCTCCCCACCGTAAAGTTGAAAAAAGCCAGTTCAAAATAATCCGGCACTACATAGACCCATACCGGCAGGTCGGACAGTTCCGTCACCAGGATGGCGATGCGGCGGTATTCCCAGCGGGGCAAGGCGATGACGACCGACTTGACCTGGAACCGTTCCACAACGGACCGGACCCGATCCAGAGGGCCCAGTACCGGCAGATCGAGCTCCGGGACCCGGGCAGCGGCCCTGTCATCGTCCAGAAACCCCACAATCTGCATGCCGTCCCAACCCATGTTCCGAAATTCACGGGCAAAGTTCAGACCCACGTCACCACCGTTGATCACCAGCACGCGGTGGACGTCGGCCAACCGTTCATTGCGCCGCCGGTGATACCGATACCAGGCCCGGAGGAGCGAGCGATAGCCAAAGATGAGGCCGGTCGAGATGAGGCCATGGATCAGGAACACCTGCCGGGACAGGGCAATGTCCAGCAGAAACAGGGTGCCCGCCAGCATCAGGATGCCCGCCATGTGCGCGAGCAACACCCGCTGGTATTCCTGTGTCCAGCGCAAGCCCTTGTGCGGGTTGTATACGTCCAGAATCAGAAAGGCGATACACCAGAAAAGGGCAATCCAACCCCGTACGTCCGGAAAACGATTCCACGCCAGGCCCGCGGTCACCAGCGCCAGCGCCAGGGACACCTGGAACAGGATGCCGTCCACCAAGAACAGCACAGCCATGTAGTTGGCCGAAAATCGCTTCAACACCGCTCAGCTGCTTCCTTCCTGCCGTTCAGGGAGCATGTCTGCCGCACCGGGTAACTCCTGGCGCCCACTCCCCTCAACAATATGGTATCAAGTTGCGGGACGATCCGGGCAGGCGCCCGCTGTTCCGGCAGCAACGGCAGTCAGGCTTCCCCAAGTACGGGACGCGTGTTCCGGGCATCCTGCCCCACAGCCCGGGAAGGACAGGCAGGTCACTCCGCGGCTTGCCGGCGGCTGTCCCGGCGCTGGCGCAGAACGCGCAACACGAACTGGGGATTGCCCAGCAAATAGCGGCGCCACAGGCGGCCCGGTTCGATCAGGAGGCGGGCCAGCCATTCCCAACCGTGCTGGGTCATCCAATCCGGTCCCCGCCGCAAATTCCCGGAGATATAGTCAAACACCGCACCGCCCGCCAAGGCGATGCGTGCGTTCAGGGATGCCCGGTTGGCATACAGCCATTCTTCCTGCAGCGGCATGCCAAAGGCCACCAGCAGGATATCCGGATTGGCCCGGTTGATGGCCGCCACCACTCTCCGGTTCGCTGCGCTGTGCAGACGTTTGTCGAAGTACCCGTGATGGCAACCCAGAATTCTGAGGGTGGGCCAACGGGCCTGGAGGCAGCGGGCGGCCTGGTCCGCCACGCCCTCACGTCCCCCCAGAAAAAAGAAACTGAAGTTATGGGCGGCGGCCAAGGGGGCCAGTTGCCACATCCAGTCCGCATACGTTATGCGGGCCGGCAGTTTACAGCCCAGCCAGCGCGCGGCGTACTGGACGCCCTTGCCATCGCATAACACCTTGTCGGCCCCATTCAGGATCGTGCGGAAGCCGGGATGGTCACATGCCAGATTCAGGGCATGGACGTTGACATGCAAATAGGTCACGCGCCAATTCGAGGCGACAGCCTCCCGGATGTGCGCGTGCAGATCGGCCTGGGTGTCGGCATCTATGCTGACACCCAGGATATTCACTGTGCAACTCGGTACTGGGGCCATGCCCGGCACCCCATAGGAGACGCCTCGTGCTGCCCGCTAGTCCCGGCGCCGCCGGTTGTAGCCACCACCGCGATAGCCGTTACGATCCCGATCCTGGTCGCGGAAGCCGCCACGCCGGCGGCCGCGATCGTCCCGGTGCCGGGACCCCCCGCGCCGTCGATCCTGGAAGTCCCCGCGATCCCGGTCACGATCCCGGTCACGATCCCGGAAACCGCCACCACCGCCGCGGCCCCGGTTGTCCCCGTCGTCGGCCTGGGCTTCGGCCAGGGTCATGTCCAGTTCCACTGCCTTGCGGCTCATGCGGATCTTGCCGGCCGGATCGATATTGGTCACCATGGCCGTCAGCTCATCGCCTACCCGGGCAATGTCTTCCACCCGGTTCACCCGGTAATCAGCCAGCTGGCTGATGTGAATGAGCCCGGTGTTCTGGCCCACAATGTCCAGAAACGCCCCGAACGACTCGACGCGTGACACCCGGCCCGTGTAGATTTTGCCGAGTTCGACGTCGGCCGTCAGTTCCTCCACCTTGCTCAGGGCCCGGTCCACGGCCTCGCCCGTCCCGGCAATCAGCACGTCACCTTCATCACCGACCTCGATGCGCACCTCGTACTCATCCTGCAGGCCACGGATGATCTTGCCACCCGGGCCAATCAGACTGCCGATCTTTTCCTTGTTGATCTGCAAGCTGCGGATGCGGGGGGCGAATTCACTGAATGTGGTGCGCGGGGCAGGCAGCACGTCCAGCATCTGCTGCAGGATATGCAGGCGGGCCTGCCGGGCCTGCTGGAGCGCCTCGCGCAAAATCCCGAAGTCCAGCCCCTTGATCTTCATGTCCATCTGCAGAGCCGTGATGCCACTGGTGGTACCCGCCACCTTGAAATCCAGGTCTCCCAGATGATCTTCCAGGCCCTGGATATCGGTCAGGACCCGGTAGGCCCCTGACTCCTGATCCTGAATCAGGCCCATAGCCACGCCGGCCACCGGTTTGATGATGGGCACGCCGGCGTCCATCAGGGCCAGGGTACTGGCACATACCGAAGCCATGCTGGTGGAACCGTTGCTGCTCAAGACTTCGCTCACCAGGCGCAGGGTGTACGGAAAATCTGCAGGTAGCATGGAAACCAGAGCCCGTTCGGCCAGCGCGCCGTGCCCGATCTCCCGCCGGCGGGGACCTCGCAGCATATAGGCCTCGCCAGTGGAATAGGGCGGGAAATTGTAATGATGCATGTAGGACTTTTCGTCCTCACCCGCATAAAAGGAATCCATGCGCTGCGCGTCGGCAGGCGTACCCAGGGTGGCAATGGTCAGGGCCTGGGTTTCACCCCGCTGGAAGATCCCGCTGCCATGCACCCGGGGCAGACGGCCTACCTGGACGTTGATGGGCCGTACGGTTACCGTATCCCGGCCATCGCTCCGTATGCCTTCATCCAGGATGCGCTGCCGGATCACCTGCTTGACAGCGTCCGCAAAGGCGTCACCAATATCCTGGGGGGTCATGGCACCCTCCGTCACCGCAGGAGCCAGTTCTTCCAGAACGGTATTCTTGATCGCGCTGATGCCCGTGCCATAGGCCTCACGGTCCGGATTGCCGGCCACCAGTTCGCGGAGAGCCGGTGCCGCCCTGTCCGCGACCTGGGCCGACACGTCCGCCGGCACGGCAAACAGCTTGTAGTCCTTGAACTTGGGCTTGCCGATCGCGCGCTGCATGGTGGCGATGCACTCGATCACCGGCTGCATGGCCTCGTGGGACAGCTGCAGCGCTTCCAGCATGATTTCCTCCGGCACCTGCTCCGCACCAGCCTCCACCATGAGAATGTTGTCCGCGGTGCCGGCCACCTGCAGGTGCAGTCTGCTCTGCTGCATCTCGGAATGGGTGGGATTCACCACCAGTTCGTCCGCGACGAGGCCGATGGTCACCGCCCCCACCGGCTCCTGAAAATCGATGTCGCTGATGGACAGGGCCGCCGAGGCCGCAGTGATGGCCAAGGGTGCCATCAAGGTCTCGCCATCCGCGGACAGGGAATTCAGAATAATCTGCACGGGGTTGCGGAAACCCTTGGGAAACAGGGGCCGCAACGGCCGGTCCGTCAGACGGCACAACAGGATAGCCTGTTCACTGGGCCGTCCTTCCCGACGGAAGAAGCTGCCCGGAATGCGTCCCGCGGCATACATGCGCTCCTCGAAATCCACCGTCAGGGGGAAGAAATCGGCATCTTCACGCGTCTCGCGGCTCATGGTGGCCGCGGCAAAAACAACTGTATCGTCCACACGGGCCGTGACCGCGCCCCCGGCCTGCTGCGCCAGGTAACCGGTTTCCAGAGCCAGCGTGCGGCCGCCCACCTCGGCAGTATATACAGTCGAACCATCAAACATTTGCATATTTCACACCTCTACATTAGTAATGGCGCCCTGCTGTCATGCGGCAACGCATGCCGGCTGCATTAAGGGGCTGAGTGCCCCGGGCGCCGCAGAAAAAACAGTACGGAATCAAAGGGCAGGGTACGCCGCGCACGTGCAGGCTGCATGGGGCAGGTACCCATGCAACACACACACCTGCGGGAACAGGATTGTGGATTGGGATGACAGGTCAGGCCCGACGCTATTTGCGCAAGCCCAGTTTCCCGATCAGGGTTGTGTAACGACCGGCATCTTTCTTGCGCAGATACGCCAAGTGCCGTCGGCGCTGCCCAACCAGCTTGAGCAGGCCCCGCCGGGAGCCCTGGTCGTGCTTGTGAGCCTTCAGGTGTTCCAGCAAGTCCTCAATACGCCGTGTGAGCAGGGCAATCTGCACTTCGGGCGAGCCGGTATCCGTATCGTTGATACGGAACTCCCGGGTGATACGCAACTTTTCGGTTTTCGGAATCGACATTGTCTCTCGTTTTACTCCCGCCCATGCCAGTTACAGGGCGTACATGTCAGAAGAATCTTAGACTTTCTCATCCCCTCTATCCTACCTGATTGCCCGCGGGATTTCAAATTGTGGCATGTTGCAGGTGGGGCGGAAACTGCTGCGCTGACTGCAGAAAACCGGCAGCCAAGTGCAAGACGGCCAAGAACAGGGCATACAGGCCAAGATGTGCCCATGCAGGCTCTGCATGGACTTGCAGACACCCTGCGGGCAATGGTTTGTAGACAGCCTGGTGGCCCGGAGAGCCAGCTGCAGGGATCCAGCAAGGGTGACCGCTGACATTGCCCAAGCCTGCAAGCCGACCCTGCAAAACCTAAAGCGGGAGGCTACCGGTACGTACCGTACGGCACGCACAGCCCCGCTTGTACCTTGTGCCAATCTGCATATAGCCGCACCTTTTTGATGGCAGTTCTGCACCTTAAGTAGTATACTGAGGCTGTTGCAAAAGGCCACAGCGGCTTTTTTCCATTGAGCGTGCATACCAACTTCCCTAACCGGTTCCCAAGGGGACAGGTTGTATCGTTGCAGTCCCGGTTGGTACGGCACGTGTGGATTCCATACAAGCATTCCGAGGTCAAGGAGATTCTAATATGCGAAAAAAAATGTGGAAATTTCTGGGAAACAAGACAGGCGTAACGGCTGCCTTGCTGCTTCTCACGCTGGTCCTGGCGGCCTGTGGTGCCGCCGGTCCCGCTGAAACGGCGATGCCCGAAGCCGAAGCCGACAGTGCAATGGCGGATATGGAAGTCAGTGCCAACCAGGCACCGGCTTTCCAGGAAATGGTCAGTGCCGGCACCTTGCCCCCTCTGTCTGAACGTCTGCCGGCCAATCCGCTGGTGGTAGAACCCGTGGAAGCCATCGGCAAGTATGGCGGGATCTGGCGGGCAGGTTTGCGGGGTGGCAGCGACAATGCCTGGATCTATCGTACCGTCGCCTATGACCAGATGCTCAGCTGGGAGCGTGACTGGTCAGGCGTACGCCCCAACGTCGCCGCCAGTTATGACGTGTCCGATGACGCGACCACCTATACCTTCCATCTGCGCGAGGGCATGAAATGGTCCGACGGGGAACCCTTCACCGCTGCGGACGTGGAATGGTGGTTCAATCATGTGGTTCTCAACGAGGACCTCACGCCCACCGTGCCTACCTGGCTGCGCTCCGGCGACGAACCCGCCGCGGTGACCATGGCTGACGACTACACGGTAGTCTTCACCTATCCGGAAGCCAACGGTGTTCTCCCCTTGCGGCTGTCAGCACCGGGTGGCCCCGCGGCTGTCAGTTACCCCATGCATTACATGCAGCAATATCACGTGGACTTCAATGACGAAGCCGCGGCCAATGCCGAAGCCGCCGGCTTTGAAGACTGGATCCTCTATTTCCGGGATCGGAACGGCGGCGGCTGCTGCGGCTACTACCGTGATGCCGACCTGCCTGTCCTTTGGGCCTGGTATTTGACTACCCCTTACGGGGAAAACACCACCACCATTCGGGCCGAACGCAATCCG
This sequence comes from Caldilineaceae bacterium, assembly GCA_965200385.1. Lineage (GTDB taxonomy): Bacteria > Chloroflexota > Anaerolineae > Caldilineales > Caldilineaceae > Bin34. Next base: position 132,617 of record OZ241342.1, on the reverse strand, counting down.
TACTACTGGAAAGTGGATACCGAAGGCAACCAGCTGCCCTACATTGACGCGGTTGTGTTCAACGTGGGTACCGATCCGGAAACCCTGGTGCTGCAGGCCCTGGCCGGTGAAATCGATTACCAGGATCGGCACATTGCCACTCTCGGCAACAAGGCCGCCTTCTTCGACGCCCAGGAGTCCGCAGGCATCAGGCTGACCAATCGTCTGGCATCCGGCAGCAACGTAATGGAGATTTCCCTGAACCAGAATCACCCGGATCCCGTGAAACGCGAGATCTTCGGCAACCTGGATTTCCGCATTGGTCTCTCCTACGCGATCAACCGGCAGGAACTCATTGACCTGGTGCTGGTCGGACAGGGTGAGCCCTGGCAGGCCGCACCCATGGCTTCGTCCCCCTACTATCACGAGCGTCTGGCCAAGCAGTACACGGAATACAGTCCTGATCTGGCCAACCAGCATCTGGATGCGGCAGGCTATACGGAACGGAATGCCGATGGCATCCGTCTGGGCCCGGATGGCGAACCCATCACCTTCACCATCGATGTCATCACGGTAGCTCCGGATCACATTGACATGCTCAACCTGATTGCCCAATATTGGGAAGCGGTCGGCATCAAGATGACGCCCAACGTATTGGACCGTTCCCTGGGTCAACAGCGCCTTGAAGTGCTGGAACATGATGCCAATACCTGGGGCGCTCCCGGGGGCATTGGTTACGGCACCCTGCTCGATCCGCGGAACTGGGTCCCCATGCACGGGCACTCCCGCTACGGGTATGCGTGGTACCGGTGGTACATCAATCCTGAAGAGGAAGTAGCCGAGGAACCGCCGGCCATCGTCAAGGAGCAGTTGGACCTGTACACTACCATCCAGGCAACCCCGGATCCGGCCCAGCAGATCGAGCTGATGGGCCAGATTCTGGACATCGCGGCTGATCTCTTCTACACCATTGGCATTTCCACGCCGGCACCCGGTTACGGTGTAGCCAGCCAGGACATGCGCAACATCATGGACTGGATGCCAGCGGCCTGGCAGTATCCCACCCCGGGCCCTGCGGATACCTTCCAGTTCTATTTCGATCGCTAGGCCCTGTTTTCTGGCCGGCCGTGACGGGTGTCACGGCCGGCCAGAGTCTCCCGGTCCTGTACCGGACTTTCTGTACCTAACCCTGATCTAAATAAAGCATGCTGCAGTACATCGGCCGCCGTATCCTGTTGATGATTCCCACGCTGATCGGCATTTCGCTGATTTCGTTCGGCATCATCCAGTTGCCACCGGGGGATTACCTGACCTCCTACGTGGCCGAGCTGAGCGCCCAGGGCGAAGACGTGAGTGAAGCCATTCTGGCCCAGCTGGAGCGCCAATACGGTTTGGGGCGGCCCTGGTACGAGCAGTATTTCCTCTGGATCAAGAACATTGTCACCGAAGGGGACTTTGGCCGTTCCTTTACCTGGAACAAGCCGGTCAGCGAACTGATCTGGGATCGTCTGGGCTTCACGATGATCATCACGTTTCTGACCGTGATTTTCGTCTGGGTGGTCTCTCTGCTCATCGGGGTATACGTAGCGACCCACCAGTATTCGGTCGGGGACTACGCTGCCACCTTCTTCGGCTTTATCGGGCTGGCAACACCCAATTTTCTGCTGGCCCTGCTGATGCTGTATTACGCCCTCAAGTGGTTCGGGCTTTCACCGGCCGGCCTCTTTTCGCCCGAATACCAGGATGCACCCTGGACCTGGGGCAAGTGGCTCGACTTCCTGGCCCATCTGTGGATCCCCATCATCATTCTGGGTACGGCCGGCACGGCCGGGAGCATCCGCATCATGCGCGCCAATCTGCTGGACGAACTGCACAAGCCCTACGTGACCACGGCCCGGGCCAAGGGCGTCGCCGAAAAAACCGTAATCTGGCGCTACCCGGTACGGGTGGCCCTGAATCCCTTCGTGAGTACGGTAGGCTGGACACTGCCCGAGCTGGTTTCGGGCTCCATTATCGTGTCGGTCGTGCTCAACCTGCCGACCACAGGGCCCCTGCTGCTGCAATCCCTGCTACAACAGGACATGTTTCTGGCGGGCAGTTTCATCCTGCTGGTCAGCGTACTCACGGTCATAGGTACGCTGGTCTCAGACATTCTCCTGGCCTGGCTCGATCCCCGCATCCGTTACACCTAATTCCCACAAGCCCATGACGGCCTCTCTCCAAAGCGCTGAACTGCCACCGGCCGCCAACCCGGAATCCGGGATCGGCGACGACGTACAGATCCAGGTTGCCAGCCAATGGCAGTTGATGTGGTGGCGCTTCCGCAAGCACAAGGTGGCGATGGGAGCCACCCTCATCACCCTGCTGATATATCTGGTGGCCGTGTTCGCGGAATTTCTGGCTCCCGTACACCGGGACTACTATGCGGCGGACTACACCTATGCCCCGCCGCAGCGTATTCACTGGTTCTGGACCGATGCCAGCGGGCGTCGCCAGTTCCGGCCCCATGTGCTGGGGTACACGGTCGAAATCGATCCGGTAGCCCTGAAACGCAACTTTCAGGCGGATCCGGAACAGGTCATCGACATAGGCTTTTTCGTCCAGGGCCTGGAGTCCTACAAGTCCCTGGGGCTGTTTGAAGCCAACGTCCGTTTGGTGGGCCCCAAGGACCCGACCCAGCCTTTCTATCTGATAGGGGCCGATCGCCTGGGTCAGGATCTGTTCAGCCGCCTGATTTTCGGTACCCGCATCTCCATGACCATCGGTCTCGTGGGCGTCACCCTCAGTCTGGTGCTGGGTATCCTGCTGGGCGGCATATCCGGACTGCTGGGCGGCCTCACCGACAATATCATCCAGCGCGCCATTGAATTCATCCGGTCCATTCCCAGCATCCCGTTGTGGATGGGCCTCACGGCGGCCCTGCCGGATGACTGGGACGCTATCCGGCGGTATTTCGCCATCACGGTCATCCTCAGCGTCATTGGCTGGACCGGCCTGGCCCGGGTAGTGCGCGGCCGCTTCCTGTCCCTGCGGGAGGAAGATTTCGTGATGTCCGCCCAGCTGGATGGCGTTTCGGAAATGGGCATCATCTTTCGCTACATGCTGCCCTCCTTCCTGAGCCACATCATCGCCAGCGTGACCCTCAGCATTCCCGGCATGATCCTGGCCGAAACCTCATTGAGCTTCCTGGGCCTGGGTCTCCGCCCGCCCGTTGTGAGCTGGGGCGTCCTGTTGCGCGAGGCCCAGAACGTGCGGGCCATCGCGACGGCCCCCTGGTTGCTTATAGCCGCCTTGCCCGTCATTATCTCGGTCCTGGCCCTGAACTATGTCGGGGACGGTCTCCGTGACGCTGCCGACCCCTACGCCCGGTAACCCCTCTCATCCAACCCCGTGCAGGGAAACTGTTCATGACCAACGACATATTGCTGGACATCAAGGGTCTCAAAACCTGGTTCGAGATGGACGAAGGCACGGTCAAGGCGGTGGATGGCGTGGACTTTACGGTGCCCCGCAACCAGACCATCGGTATCGTGGGGGAATCGGGCTGTGGCAAGAGCGTGACGGCCTTTTCCATTCTGCAGCTGGTGACCAGCCCGGGCCGCATCATCGCGGGCCAGATACAGCTGTATCCCCTGCCCCACGACACGGCGGCGGATTCTTTCACCGAAGCGATAGACATTGCGGCCCTGGCTCCCGACAGCGAGGAACTGCGCCAGATCCGGGGCGGCGACATCGCGATGATCTTCCAGGAGCCCATGACCTCCCTGAGCATGATGTACACGGTAGGCTTCCAGATGACGGAAGCCATTCGTCTGCACATGGAAATAGACAAGGACGAAGCCCGCGCCCGGGCCATAGAGATGCTGCGTCTGGTGGGCATCCCGCAAGCGGACCAGCGTTTCGACGCCTATCCCTTTGAACTGTCCGGGGGCATGCGGCAGCGGGTCATGATCGCCATGGCTCTCAGCTGCAATCCCATGCTCCTCATCGCCGATGAGCCCACTACCGCGCTGGACGTCACGACCCAGGCCCAGATTCTGGAACTGATGCAGCGCCTGCAGGCGGAACTGGGCATGGCCATCATGCTGATCACCCATGATCTGGGTGTAGTGGCCGAAATGTGCAATGAAGTGGTGGTCATGTACCTGGGCGAGGTCGTGGAACAGGCGGACGTGGACACCATCTTCCATAACCCCAAGCATCCCTACACCCAAGCCCTCCTGCAATCCATACCCCGTCTGGGCCACAGTCAGGAGGGACGCCTCAATCCCATTGTCGGTTCCGTGCCGGACCCGTATCATCGTCCCGCCGGCTGCCCCTTTCATCCCCGCTGCCAGCATTTCATGCCCGGCCGGTGTGATACGGAGCATCCGGAGCTCACGGCGCTGGATACAAGGCATACGGTACGATGTCTCCTGTACGAGGAGGAAACAGCAAGCGCATGACCGCTTCAGCCACGTCTGCCCCAGGTTCCGGTGCACCACCGTCGGACCCCATTCTCCAGGTTACCAACCTGAAGAAGCATTTTCCGGTGCGGAAAGGCTTTCTGCAGCGCACGGTCGGTCACGTCAAGGCGGTGGACGATGTGACCTTCAACGTATTGCCGGGAGAGACCATGGCCCTGGTCGGTGAATCGGGCTGTGGCAAGACCACATCCGGCCGTTGTGTGGTGCGTGCCCTGGAACCTACAGACGGCACCATTCAGTACCGCAACCGGGAAGGCCAGACCGTGGACTTGGGGTACATGGGCACAGGTGAACTCAAGCCCTACCGCCGGGAAATCCGCATGATTTTCCAAGATCCCTTTTCCTCGCTGAATCCACGCATGACGGTCCTGGACATCATCGGTGATCCGCTGCGTGTACACCAGCTGGCCTCCGGTTCGGAACTGGAAGACCGGGTGGCCGCGATGCTGCGCAGCGTGGGCCTGCGGCCGGAATACATGCGCCGGTACCCGCACGCCTTTTCGGGCGGCCAGCGCCAGCGGATCGGCATTGCCAAGGCCCTGATCCTGAATCCCCAACTGGTGATCGCGGACGAAGCGGTTTCAGCCCTGGACGTCTCGGTACAAGCCCAAATCCTGAACCTGCTGCAGGATCTGCAGGTCGAATTCGACTTGACCTACGTCTTTATCGCCCATGACCTGAGCGTCGTGGAGTACCTGGCGGATCGGGTATCCGTCATGTACGTGGGCAAACTGGTGGAGCAGGCCACAACGAACGAGCTGTACCACAACCCCAAACATCCCTATACGGAAGCCCTGCTGTCCGCCGTGCCCCGCCCGGATCCCCGCGAACGCTCCCGGCGCATTGTGCTGGAAGGTGACGTACCGGATCCCGCCAATCCGCCCACGGGCTGCTACTTCCATCCCCGTTGCCAGTATGCCGAGGCGCGCTGCGCCGAGGAGACTCCGGTCCTGCGGCCGATAGGGGAGGGGCACCAGGTAGCATGTCATCTGGCCGAGAACCTGAACCTGCGGGGCATTACGGAACTCGTGCCCCGGACCTGATGGCGCCCGTGAGGTTCCCGGGTACGCCTGTGAACAGGTTCTGCATACTGCTCGCTCTGTCGTGAAGGAATTTGCTCATGTCACATGCAACTGCCTATCCGCGCATTCTGGATGGCCACAACGACACCCTCCTGCGCCTGCACCGTGGTACCGCGGTGCCCCCCTTTACCCAACGTTCCGAGGAAGGGCACGTGGATCTGCCCCGCATGCAGGAAGGGGGCATGGCCGGCGGCTTTTTTGCCATGTACGCGCCGGCGGAAGCCGGAGTTCAGCCGGGCACATACCAAGGCCTGGGCGCGGCGCTGGACCCACGCTATGCCCTGGATTTTGTGCTGCATCTCTTTGCCCGGCTGCACGGTCTGGTCCGGGAAGCGGGTTCCGCCTTCGTCCTGGTGCGTACCGTGCCCGAATTGCGGCACGCGCTGGACAGTGACGCCTGCCTGGCCATAGCCCATATCGAGGATGCCGCACCCATCGACGAGGATCTGGACTTCCTGCCCCTGTTGTATGAACTGGGCCTGCGATCCGTGGGACTGGTCTGGAGCCGTCCCAACGTCTTCGGCAGCGGCGTGCCCTTCGCCTTTCCCAATTCGCCCGATACAGGACCGGGCCTCACTCCAGCCGGCAAGGCTTTGGTGCGGGCCTGCAATGAAATGGGCATTCTGGTGGATGTGTCCCACCTGAACGAAAAGGGCTTTTGGGATGTAGCCGCTCTGACCGACGCACCCCTGGTAGCCACCCATTCCTGTGCGCATGCACTGTCAGCCAGTTCCCGCAATCTGACGGACCGGCAGCTGGATGCCATCGCGGAAAGTGGCGGTCTCGTGGGCATAAACTATCACACCGGCTTCTTGCGGGCAGACGGCGACGAGCAAGCCCCTACGTCGTGTGCGGAAATCGTGCGGCACGCGCAGTACATGACCGAGCGCATGGGCATTGACCACGTGACCCTGGGATCCGATTTCGACGGTGCGATCATGCCCCGGGATCTGCCGGACTGTGCGCATTTGCCCCTCCTGATGACCAAGCTGGAGGCAGCCGGCTTCACGCGCGACGAACTGGCGCGTCTGGCCCACGGCAACTGGCTGCGCGTACTGGAACAGACCTGGCAGTGACCGGGAAGGACCCAACCTGATGTTGACTACCGCCGAGCTTTTGGATGGCCTGAACAGTGTGATCGCCATCCCGGCCGTGCCCTACCGGAACGGGGCCGTGGATTACGCCGGTCACCGCCAGAATATCGACTACCTGATGGCGCACAACCATCTGGAAGGGATACGGCGCCGCGTCATTTCGGTCGCGGGGACCAGTCTCCTGCACCATATGACCAGCGCTGAACAGGTGTGGCTGTTCAGCGACACGGGCAAGGTGATGGGCTCGGAAGGCATTCTGATGACTGCTGTAGTGCCCAATCCCCTGGAAGAGGCCCGGGCCGTGATCGACCGGCATCTGTCTTTGCCCCGGGCCCCTGACGTGATCCTGATCATGCCCCTGGCAGGCACTTTCGGTCCCGACGGTCTGTATGCAGGCCTCATGGCCCTGGGCGAGGAATATGGACCGCACGGGGCCCGTTTCCTGTACTATCTGCGGTCCAGCCGGGATCGGGATGCGGTGCTGCGTCTGCTCGCCCACTCGCCTCACTTCATTGGCGTGAAAGTCGGCACGGGTCTGGAAGACGTGTTGCCCATGGTGCAGCAGACAGGTGCAGACCGCATCGTGATTTGGGGCATCGGGGACCGCAGCACAGACGCCGCGCGCCTGGGTACCCGGGGACATACCTCGGGCACAGCCATCGTGGCCACCAAGCCGGCTGACAGCATCAACAACGCGCAGCGCAGGGGCGACTGGGACGAGGCCTACCGCTGGGAAGCCAAACTGGCGGCCCTGGAAACGATCCGCTTTCGGAACGGGCGAGCCTTCAACTACACGGCGGTGGTGGAAGCCCTGAACCAGATTGGTCATGACGTCTGTGGCGGTGAAGGCGGTCCCTTCAATCCGGCAGCCTCCGAGGATCTGAAGCAGGAAGTGGCCACAGCCATCGCCGACCTGATCGCCCTGCACTAGGTAGCCGGAACCGGGTCCCATCCCGTCCTGGCCCCCAATCTGTCTTGCCCTGTGGCCGCAAGACACGTACGATAGAAGCAAACCATCTGGATATCATTCCGGCAGGATCATGAAGGAATCCCGCAAGCTCACGAGCCAGACTGCCTGGATCACGGGAGCCGCCTCTGGCATGGGGGCGGCGGTGGCCCGCAAGTTTGCCCGGGAAGGCGCCCAGGTCGTCCTGGTGGACATACAGGACGACCTGGGCACCCAAACCGTGACGGAAATCCGGCAGGCGGGCGGTCAGGCAATCTATCACCACTGCGACGTTACGGCGGAAGCCGCTATCCGGGACAGCCTGGCGCGCACCCAGCAGGAGCTGGGAAATCTGTCCATCATCGTGAACTGCGCCGGCATTGTCCACGTGGCCCTGCTGGAGGATTATCCTGCCGAGGACTGGGACCTGCTGATGGCGGTCAATCTGAAGTCCATCTACTATGCAGTCAAGCACGGGATCCGGTTCCTGCGCCAGCAGCCGCGCAGCTACATGGTGAACATCGGTTCCGTGGGCAGCTTCATCGGCCAGGGCCAAACACCCGCCTACATTGCCTCCAAGTACGCGGTGCTGGGCTTGAGCAAGAATATTGCCCTGGATTACGCCAAGGATGGCTTGCGCTGCAACTGCGTATGTCCCGGTATCACGGATACCCCCATGCTGCGCTATCACCTCAGCACCACCCCCGATCCCGAACAGACCCTGGGCCAGCGTCTCGCCCGGGTGCCCATGGGCGTCGCCCTGACACCCGACGATATCGCCAAAGCCGTACTGTATCTCTGCTGTGAGGATTCGGCTGGCATCACGGGTACATCCCTGGTCGTGGACGGCGGATATCTGGCCCCGGCGGAATGGGAGACGGATCAGACCCGCTTTATGGAAGACGGTACGGAATAGGGAAAGGCTGCCATGGAACCCCGACTGGCCTGTGCCGACTTCACCTTCCCGCTGTTGCCCCACGACGGGGCCCTGCAGCTCATTCGGCTGATGGATTTCACCGGCGTGGACGTGGGGCTGTTTGAAGATCGCTCCCACCTGCAGCCCTCCACAGAGCTGCAGCAGCCGGAAAGGTCCGGGGCCGCGCTACGTAAGCAAATGGCCCGTCACAATCTGGTAGTGGCGGACGTGTTCCTGCAGATGGATCCAGATTTTGTCCCCTACGCCATCAACCACCCGGACGCGGCACGCCGTCACAAGGCACGTGACTGGTTCCTCCGTTCCCTGGATTATGCCGAAGCCTGTGACTGCCGTCATGTCACCGTCCTGCCGGGCGTCCATTTTACCGAGGAACCCCCGGCTACGTCCCTGCAGCGCACGGTGGAGGAACTTGCCTGGCGCCTGGAACAAGCTGCGCCCCGAGACCTGGTTTTCAGTGTTGAAGCCCATATCGGCTCCATTGTGGACAGCCCTCAAGCCGCCGCCCGGCTGGTCCACCTGACGCCGGGCCTGACCCTGACGCTGGATTACACCCACTTCACGCGCCAGGGTATACCGGATGCCGACATCGAGCCCCTGGTGCAGCATGCCAGCCACTTTCATTTTCGCGGTGCGCGCACCCACCGGCTACAGACTTCGTTTGCCCACAACACCATTGACTACGGACGGGTACTGGACGTCATGGCTGCCCATGCCTATGCCGGCTGGCATGCAGTCGAATACGTCTGGGTCGACTGGGAACACTGCAATGAATGTGACAACGTCGCGGAAACCATTCAGTTTCGCGATTTTATCCGTGCCCATTGCTGATGGCGGCGCAACTGCCGCACAGTACACGTAACAGGAAATATACACAGCCTGACTCCTCTGGCTCGCGAGTCACAAAACATGGCAGGCATGATCCGGGCGGAGGATACAAACCGGTCTGTTATCCAGGGACCTCCCATCTCGCCAACACCGGATCGCCCGGGACGAAGAATTCTGTACCATGTGGAACTCCAGTCTCCAGCAGGTCTCACTTCATCCATAGACAGATCCAGCCATACTGTGCCGCCAAGCTGGCCATGAAGAATGGGGTACCAAACGACTGTCTCAGCCCTGGGCAACATAGGGCCATCTGATCTAGCAGCTCTTCATCCCCCTGTAGAGGAGATTTCATGCAGCCTGCCAGATGCATTGGGTCTGCGACAGTGGTGCTATCGCTATACGTTTGGCAGTGGAATGATGACACTCACGAATCTGAGGTCGGCCCACACCAGCCAACAGGCGGTGAAGATGCAACAGGGGCTTGAGCGAGGCCTTGCAGAATTGGGATATCCAGGGTGACTGTCACGATGTGAAAAGTGGCAGCAGAGGGTACGATCCCGTACCCTGATGGGTCCGGTCTCCGGGCCAAGGCGACCGCACAAGACCTGCCAGATGTATGGGGTGGACTACCGCAACATCGGGTGTCCCGGCACGAGACATCCGGGGCCAGCTTGATTGGGACAGCAGAGTATTGCGGATGTACAATCGGAACAGTTTCGCTGGCACAATTCCATCTTGGAACCAGTTTTGGTGGACTGCCCCCAGACCTGTCTTGATCACCAGCCGTTCGGCATTTGTGTGTCATGCCCCGCCTCTGTGTCCCACATCAACCTCACGATGAACACACCAAACTGCTCTGGCAAGCGGAACCGGTGTTATCGCTTGTGCCAGCCTGTACAGTCGTCCCGTCGGATCTGGGTGTGCAGACTGGGGCAGCCCCTGCCCAATACACAACCGGGAGTGTTCTCTATGTGCGCCGTTGTTGCCGTATGCGGGCAGGCTCGTGATCCCCTTGCGTATCGCCTGACAGAATGCGCAAGGAGCGATCACGGAGAGGCAGAGACACTTTCACCCCGCCCTGGCGGTGGGATTCCCGCAAGGCCAGGGCCACTTCCAGCGCACTGCGTCCATCTTCGCCCGCACACCGGGGACTGTTGCCGGTGTCAATGCAGTGAACCAGGTCATCCACAATGATCTCACCCATGCTTCGCATGTAGACAGGCCAGGGATATTGCGCCTGGGCCGGAGCGCCTGCGCCCCGTGGTCCACCCTCGATCATTTTGTAGTACTTGAAATCCAGGCCATGGGTACAGGAGCGAATGCGGCCCTGGGTACCGATGACTTCAAAGTCCCAGTTGGCCGCACCACAGGGCATGCCGCGGACATAGGCACGGACACCATTGTCGAAGGCCAGATATCCATTGCCCTGGGGATCGTCATCCGTCACCCCGTGAGCAGCAGCCATTTCACCAAATACCCATTCCACCTCGCCTCCCGCCAGATACCGCACGGTATCTATCAGGTGGCTTCCATTCGAGGACAAGGTACACCCACCGTATCCGGTCACCTGCAGGATATCGCCGAGTTCACCACGGTCCATGAGCTGACGGCCCTGATCAAACAGGGGATGCCAGCGCCGGGAGCAGTTGATCGCCAGCACCACACCATGCTCCCGGCAGGTCCGGACCATGGCATCGGCTTCGGCCAAACTCAGCGCAATCGGTTTCTCCGCCCAAATGGCCTTGACCCCGGCGCGGGCACAATCCTGCACGATTTGGGAGCGGTAGCGCGCCGTGGTGCAGACGCTGACGATATCCAGACGCTCGCGTACCAGCATCTCCTGGTAGTCCGCATAGACGTGATCGGGGCCCAGATCCCAACGGGCGGCATAGGCCTGCCGTTGCCCGGGATGCAGGTCGGCACCGGCAACCAGTCGGGTATGGGTGGAAGCAACATAACTGGGTGTGTGGCAGTAAGGCAGAAAAAATACGCCGCCCAATTCAATTTCGTCGTCAAAGGTGCTGCCAATGCGTCCCAAGCCGATGACGCCGGATCGCAGTTGGCTCATGGTCCCTCTCCTTCCTTCATGCCGCAGCAGTCGCGGTGACATCCGACCTCGCTGCAAGAGCCGGATGGAGAATTATAGGCCCAAGCGACATATTCGGGTTACCGGTCATTGGGGATCAACGGCAACATCCCCTGTCGGCACTCCACAGCGTGTGCATGACGCCCCAGAATGCTGAGCGGAGCGTCTCTCGTCCGTGTGCCAGGACACACTGCCGGACACACAACGAGCATGAACGTGGCACTCGGTTGTACCCGCTCCATACAACCGCAGTGATGGCAGATCGGACCGGTGTATAGTGAGTGGCTCTCGCTTGCTGCATTGATCCCACACCTCATACCCGGCGATGCAGAGCAGTACCCTGGCCGTGCTTGCCTCATGTCTCCACGCCCTGCAAACCATACTGGATTTGTAAACGCACCGTACCACGATCCCAAAGTGCACGGTGTGATACCCCTGCCTCATTGGGAGGTACAAGGAGCACCACCGGATGGCAACCCAACGGAAGTCACAGGCACTGACCTGGATGATCCACTTCAGCAACTTCAAAGGCCCTGATCACCAACGCAGGGTGCACAACCGTTTGGTCGGATGTGTTACACACCGTTTCGACCTGAATCGCCCCACCATCGTAAAGCCCCACGATAGTGGAAGCACGCTGATATGCAATCGCGCAAGCCGAACCGGACGGGGTTGTCGCAACAGTCCCGAGTGGCCACTCGGGGTTTCCCCAGTGGCCACCTATATTTATTGACTATTTATTTACACCCGATACCTTGGCCTTGCCACCTGGAGCGCTGCTGCCGCATCCACCGTCCAAGGGCAAGGTTGCTGTGACGGGATCAGGTCGTGCGTCCGTCAGTTTCAGGCATGGGTAAGGAAGCAGGCCACTCCCATGCCAGCTCGGTGCGTATCGGCGATCCGCAATCCCTCTACACAAGGTACGGTCCCTAGTTCCCTGGCTGTCTCCTTACCTATTGCGGTCCATTGACGTCTACAACCGGCAGGATTTCCTCACCCGGAATCACCAGGGTAGGTGTAGTGCCTTCAGGCGTAATCAGCAATTTCTGCGTGTTCGCCAGGGCCCGTGCATTTTCCCGTGCGATGTGAGCGTTCAACAGACCCGGATTTGCTGTATACAGCTGCCCCAGCGCCCGGTCAACGGCGGTCTGCGCCACAGCGGCTTCCGTCGCGGCCTGGGCCCGAACACGCTGTACCTGAAGATCCAGCTCGGCATCCAGCAGTTCATTGCCTTTCGTAGCCTCAATGACAGCGCGGTTGGCTTCCACGCGCGCCAGTTCATTGGCCCGTTCTGCCTGGATCACTTTCTGTTCCGCAGCCAGTCGTTCTTCCTCCAGCTGTGCCAGCAGGACTTTCTGACGGGCCTCTTCCTGGATCCGGCTTTGCTCCACACGGATTTGGCCTTCCTGTGTAGCCTGCTCCGCAGCGGCTTGGGCTTTCGCCCGCAGTTCATCCTGTGCCGCCTTTTCGGTTTGCAGGCGGCTCTGCACGATTTCATCCAGACGGGCCTGCGCCTCCGGCGCAATGGTCACTTCCGGCACAGCCACGTTTTCGATCACCAGCCCCACGTTCTGGGCCAGCTTGTTCAATTCCAGATCAATGCAGTTGCGCAGGTCGTCCCGTGCCGTGCCGATCACGGCTTCGTCGAAGGTCCGGTCACCGACACACACTTTCATCGCCTGCTGGGCGCGCTGCATGATATGATCCTGCAACGCCAGATCGTTCTGGTACAGGTTGTTGTACTGTGCCCACAGGTTGCGCAGCTGATCGGCCTGGGCCAGCCGGGGACGGAAGATGTCACCGGCCACCGCCAACCCAATGCGCTGTTTGTCACTCGTGATGATTTCGGGATCTATCACACTGAACGGTACCGCTGAGGATCGCACCAGTTTCAGGTCCACAAAGAGACCGACATCGGAATACACACCGGGCCCCACGACGTCGACAATGCGTCCACTGCGAAACTTGATCCCGACCTCTTCTTCCTGTACACGGTTCAGGATATAGATGAAGTTGGAGCCGCCAAACCAAAGAAAAAGCCCTAGGAGCACGACAACAATCAGGACTACGCCAAAACGCTGTGATCCTCCCGTATTGGGGTTACTCGCTCGAAACATGCTTGCATTCCGCCTGTGTGCCAATTTGCCAGCGACGACGCTGTATGAACTTCGTCGGATATATCGTAACAGATGCGGAAGGGACATTCGGCCATTCGGAACCGGCATTTGCCATACAGGCAACATGGCCCGGGGTGACCGTTGCCGGATAGGCCCCATAGCTGGGACGGCATGTCCCGAACGCAATAGCCGTCCACCGATGACAACAAGAGCGATGGCCCGATCCAGCTGGTACACGGCAGGTTGGTCGCCCCGGGCCAGACATGCAACCGAGGTTCAGGCCAAGCGTACATAGACAGAGACATACATCCTGTCACACTGTACTGGGGGAGACCCTGCTTATTATGGATGTCTATACCGTTTTCGGTGCCAATTCACATCAGGAAATTGGTACCCGGCTGACCCGCGGCTCGGTTGTCACCCTGTTCGGTTCCACGGAAATCGATCTGACCCGGGCACAGATGGCCAGCGACGAGGTTATCCTGAATGTTCTCATCCTTTTTGGGGACACTACCGTACGCGTTCCGGCAGCGTGGGATATATCCTCGTCCCTGGTGACGATTTTCGGGGATGCCACAGGACGCAGCGTGGCAACAGGCCATGCCCCGCAGCGTCTCCTGATCAAGGGCCTTTGCCTTTTCGGGTCCTGTGACATCCAGCGCGTGGACAGCGGTGCAGATGGCTCCCTGGCCGCCGCTGCCCCGGTGGATTGACGGCCCCGAGGTCCAACGCCTGCACCCCAGAGGCAAACCGTCAGCACCGGGCACAGTCCAGTCCTCAAGCCCACCACAATTCCCCTTTGCCAAAATCAGGAAAACACGCTATGTTGGGGTGCTTTCCGGTGCCCTGACAGCGGGCACCCGCTTGGTACTGTGAGGACATCTCATGCACCTGACTGCACAGCAAGTACATTTCTTTGAGACCTTCGGCTACGTTGCCTTACCGGGACTTATGCAAGACGACATCGCATGGATCACAGCGGAATTCGAGGATATCTTCACCCATAGCGACCGCCCCCATGACGGCACCCAGCGTTCCTGCATCGTTCCCTTCATCGACCAGCGCAAGCGGCTCTGTACACTCCTTGACCATCCTGCCATCCATGGCCTGATCGCCAGTCTCCTGGGTGACGACTTCAATTATCTGGGCGGTGACGGCAATTTCTACACCGGTGATACACCCTGGCACAGCGACGGTCACCATACGGTCGGCCAATACCTGAAAGTGGCGTTTTACCTCGATCCCCTGACCCGGGAAAGCGGCTGCCTGCGCATCATACCCGGCAGCCACATCATTGCCTACCGGGACTGGGAAGCGCGCAACGCCCGGCGCTCAGAGGAATTGTGGAGCGTACCCCAGACCGATGTGCCGCATGTAGCCCTGGAAACACAGCCAGGCGACATTGTGGCCTTCAATCACAATCTCATGCATGCTTCGTTTGGGGGAAACACACACAGGCGCATGTTCACCATCAACTGCTGCCGCCATTGCACGACCAAGGAGGAGATAGCGGATCTGGAGGCTTTCATAGCGGGTGGGGCCCGCTTCTGGAAGGAACAGATGCACAGCGATCTCATGCGTGCAACCGCTTCACCGGCGCGCATGCAACATCTGCAACAGGTTATGGCCCATGAAGCTCATCTGCCTGCGCTGGCCGCTAAGGCCCGGGCCGAAATGGCGGAACCGGCGCGAGGATGATAGGTCAGGCAGCCAGCACCGTGGCTATAGACCTGATCCAGGCCCCGGTACCGTCTTGCATCGTCCCAGGCGGCTTGCCTGATCTGGCAGGCCACCCGATTTGGTTGATCGGGTCCAAAATACCGCGTGGCGTGATGCATCTTGTTACCATGTAACCGAGTATCGGTTCGTACGCACAGCCCATCTCCGGATCTGAGCGGGTGGGGCAAGATATTCCTGCCCGGGCAGAAGCGGATGCACAATCTGTCCGGGGGCCGGAACCAACCTGTGTGACCACATTCGGGTATTGCCGCCAAGGACGATTGACTTTGAGCACCATTTCCAACTGGCTGGTCCAGAACCGGGCCTATTTTGTCGCCTATGCCGGCTGGGTGCTGGCTGCGGGCGTGGGGGCATTGCCCCTCCTGTTCGGTCCAGCACCTTTGGCTTCCCTGCTGGAACTGCTGGACGTCAACTACTGGATCATCAGTGCGATCCAGCGTTTCAGTTATGTCTTTCTCGGTCTGGGCTGGCTGGTGGGCGTCTTGTATGCAGAACACTATTTGCGCACCAGCGTGCCACGCCACCGCTTGCGGAAAGCCTTGGTCCGTACAGGCATCACACTCCTCGTGATTCTGATTTTGCTGGTGCTGGTGACCCTGTTGCCCGCTTTCCTGTAATACGCCCGGCAGCTGATTGCGCGATCCCATTCGTCCTCCACTGTCATACAGATCCCCCATGCCCTCTCCCAACGGTAACGGCTCCCGGCCCAACCTGCTGTTTCTGATGACGGACCAGATGCAAAGCTGCATCCTGGATCGGGATCATATCTGCCAAACGCCCAATTTTGACCGCCTGCTGGCTCGCGGTGTCCGCTTCACCCATGCCTATACGCCCAACGCCATCTGTTCGCCGGCCCGGGCCAGCCTGATGACGGGACGCCTGCCGCACAACCACAATGTCTGGACCGTCACACACACGGTACGGGACGATCGAGCCGTACTCCGGTCATCACCCCATTGGGCGGAATACCTGGATCGTGCCGGCTACCGTACCGGGTACTTCGGCAAGTGGCATGTCGAACGTTCACATGACCTGGCCGCATACGGGTGGCAGGAAGCCCGCACCGAGGCGCATCCGCAGGTACAGGATGCCCAAGCCCGCATCCGACAACGGGTAGAGGACGCGCCCTGGCATCTGGAAGGCTATCTGAACCCTGTGCCGGGATACACGCCTTCCCGTTTCTACGGTGTCACAGACGTAGAGCCTGCATACCGCGGGCATGGCCTGCATGTCCGGCATGCGGCCCAGTTTCTTGATTCAGCCCTTGGGCAGAATGCACCCTGGGCTTGCTTCGTCAGCGTCCTGGAACCCCATGATCCCTTTGTGTGCGGGCGGAAAGCCTTCGCGCGCTACGAGGTGGATCATGTGCCGCTGCCGGCTTCCTGGCAGGACGATTTCACGGGACGCCCGGAGGTGTACCGGCGGGCCCAAAGACCCTGGCACGGCTGGTCGGCACGCCAGCACCGGGAAGCGGCCGCCTGTTATTACGCGTCCATCACCGAGATCGATCTGCTGTTTGGCCAGCTGCTGGACCGCATTGAAGCAACCGGGCAGCAGAATTCCACGATCGTGATCCTGACCTCCGATCACGGGGAACTGCTGGGGGCTCACGGCTTGTACTGCAAGAACTACACGGCAGCGGAAGAAATCTACCGCATACCCATGATCCTGGCGGGACCCGGCATCCGGGAAAAAGAGGTTTCCCCGATCCGCGTCGGTCTCCACGACCTGTACCCTACATTGCTGGATCTGTTGGGACTGGAACATGACCCGGTACCGGATGCCCGCTCCTTTGCCGATCTCCTGCGTCCTGAGCAGCCGGAAGCCGTGACACCCCGCTACGGGTATGCCGAGTATGAGGGAACGCGGTTTCAGTTGACCCAGCGCATCGTGTGGGACGACCCCTGGAAATTCGTATTCAACGGGTTTGCGCAGGATGAGCTGTATCGACTGGACCAGGATCCGGATGAGATACGGAATTTGGCTGCGGACCCGGCCTATGCCCACCAGGTCGAGGCCATGACCCGCATCATGTGGGAGTTTGTGCGCCGGACCGGTGACACCACGCTGCTCCAGTCCCAATACCCTGCTCTGCGCCTGGGCGCCGTGGGACCGGACAGTACCCAGGCACAGTAGCAGGCAACCTGAGATCCTGAGCCTCATCCTGCAGACGTTTCAGGGCACCGGGAAGAGATGCTCCCGCCAACGCGTGGTACAGGGTCGTACCCAGGATGCCTGTTGGCGAGCCCAAACGGGCCTTGCGGCCGAACAGTTCCGGAGCCGCATACGTCGGTGTCAGAATGCAGGTATGGGTTACAAGACCTACACAGAGAAGATAGATCCCAAGTACACGTCACAGCGTTGTCATACCTGTGGTGTGATACGCAAGGCCAACCGGAAGTCCCAATCCGTTTATCATGGCAGTGCATGCGGTGTGGAAAAGAACACCGACGTGAATGCGGCTTTGTAAATGGTTGGCTAGAAATATGGCGTCCGGGGACGGCGCAGCTGCAGGTGGAGGTGGCAGCATTGGCTGGTCTGTGAAACCTGAAAATGTATACGGTAAAGCAGCGCGGCCTGCGGGCGTGGTGTGGGTACGTATATAGTCCCCCATACTTGCTGTCAGCACACAGCTCCCGTGCCAAGTGGATACCCGCATATAATTCCCTATACAATCTTGTGGACGGAGCGCATCACAGGAGGGAGGCCATGTATCAGTGAACGCAGGGATTATGGCCATACGCCTGTCGAAGATCGTCATGACCGGGGGACTCGCACTCTGGGCGTTCTTCGTGGTGCTGGGCAATATCACGGACTATGCAAGCAACTGGGCCTTCGTGCAGCATGTTCTGGCCATGGACACGGTATTTCCCGATTCGGCTCTCACGTGGCGCGCTGTCACCAATCCAGCAGTCCAGACTGCAGCCTATCTGGCTATCATAGTCACGGAAGATTTGCTCTGCCTTGCCTTTCTCACCGCGACGCTCCTGATGCTGGTGCAATTACGGGCGCCGAAAGCAGAATTTCAGCGTGCCAAGGCCGTCACCGCCCTCGGCGTCCTGCTCGGTTTTGGCCTCTTCTTCATCGGGTTCATGGCTATCGGGGCAGAGTGGTTTGCGATGTGGCAGTCGGACACCTGGAATGGCCAGGATGCCGCCTTTCAGGCCTTCATGGCCATACTGGGGGTTGGGATCTACGTGTTTCTCGACACCGATGGCGAACTGCCGGTGCGGCCACTACCGCAGTGAACCAATTGTCATTATAGCGGTCCCATGGTTAATCACAGACTGCCGCCTGTGCAAGGCAAAGAGAGGCTTCCATAGCGTGACAGTCCGGCGGGTGCCTCACAGGCGTACCGGTGCCGGTGCCCGGTTCAGAAGGCGTTGGGCGCTTGCCAGTCAATGACCGCGCCCAGCAGGTCCGGCACCCGATCATGCAGGACCCGGGCACAGAAATCGGGCATGTCATCCGCCACAACACGATGCGATATGGTCTTGTGCCAGGGCAGCGCGCCCAGGGCCATCTGGTGCAGCACGGCTTCCCGGCAGGGCTCCTGGCCGTCATCACAGGGGAAATAGGTAGTGAGACGGCGATGGTGAGCCGGCATATACAGAAATTCCAGAGGGGCTTCTCCATACACGGCCAGATACACGAACTTGCCATGCGGGCGACATAGTGCAATGGCCTGATCGACCAGAGAGCGCACCCCGGTGCCTTCAAAGGACACGTCCGCCCCCGCCGCGCCCGTGATCGCCTGCACTTGGGCCCGTACATCTTCCCGGGCAGGATTGATCACGGCATGGGCGCCAAATGTCCGGGCCAGATCCAGGCGTTTGTCCACCACGTCGATGGCAATGGGCCTGGCGCCCCGCAGGAAACAGGCCGCCACAACCCCCAAACCGATGAGGCCCACGCCCTGTACGGCCACGTAGTCCCCCATGCGCACCCCGGCCATGTCCACCGCATTCAAGCCCACGGCCGGCATCACGAACATGGAGCCGGCAGCACCCTCTACACCCTGGGGCAGGGGCTCCACCAGCCGCTGTTCCGAGTGAATCACGTGTGAGGCCCACGTGCCACTGCGTTGCCGGACATCCTGTGTCCCCAAGCGCATCGCCATCGCGTTGCGCCGGAAATAGACCCTGTCGCCCACTTGGAAGCGGGTGGAAGCGGGCCCGGTGTCGGCAATCACGCCCGTACCCTGGTATCCCAGAATCATGGGGTATGCCCCGTAATAGCGCACACCGCGCACGGCCGTGAATTCCGTGCCCACGCTGATGCCGGCATAGTGGGTCTCGATCAGGACCTCATCCCCGGTCAGAGCCGGTACCGGGAATTCCCCTATGTGGAACGTCTTGTCTTCGGTTACGTAAACAGCTCGGGCCTTCATGCCATCACTCCCTTGCAGACTGACAGGAAAGAACACACGCGGACACACACGGACCCGGCACTCACACTTCGTTCAGGGGGTACACCGGCTCCGCACCTGCCAGTACGTGGATGACGTCCTGTGCACAGCGGACGCGCATGTCCAGCTTGGCGGCTTCCGAGTACCATGCGGCATGCGGCGTGACAATGACTCGCGGCTCGTGGAGCAACGGGTGATCCGCGGGCGGCGGTTCCGTATGCAATACGTCCAGGGCCGCACCCGCAATCCGGCCCTGCTGCAGGGCCACCAGCAGGGCATCTTCGTCGATCAGGGGCCCCCGTGCGGTATTGATGATACGGACCGTGGGTTTCATCTGGGCCAGGGCCGCGGCGTCGATCAGGTGCCGGGTTTCCGGCATGGACGGAATATGCAGGGAAATATAGTCGGCGCGCCGGAGCACTTCGGGGAAGCTCACCGGTTCGATACCGTGCGCGGCAATCGCCGCATCCGGGATCACCGGATCATGGGCCAGGACCGTCATGCCCAGTCCCTTGCCCTTGCAGGCCGTTTCCCGGCCGATACGCCCAAAACCCAGCACACCCAATACCTGATCCTGCAGGCGCTGCATGGTGCCCATGGCCGCATGGTCCCAGCGTCCGGCCCGGCTGGCCGCCAGCAGGGCTTCCATGTTGCGGGCCATCACCAACAGCAGGGTAATGGCGTGGGTGGACACTTCATGGACACCGTAGTCCGGGCAATAGGTGACGCGCACGCCCCGGGCTGTGGCCGCGGGCACGTCAATGTTGTCGTACCCGACACCGAGACGGGTGACCACCTTGCAGTTGGGCATCCGGTCCAGACGCGCCGCGTCAATGGGCTGCAAGGCTACGATGAGGCCATCGCAACGGGCCAGATCGCCGGCAGCATCCGGACTGTCCAGACGGCGGTGGCATACGATCTCATGTCCGGCTTCCTGCAACATGCGGTATTCCGGATCCGACGCTTGCAGGTCGCCATAGGCTACTACAACACATGTACTCACGAATTCACTCCCATCAGAACAGTCTGTTTTATGGCTTGACATACGGACAGTTGTCGGTTTTCAGTATAAATTAGGGTTCGTGCAATCCCCATGGCATCCTTCCCGACATGATCGCGATTCCTGACACTCCCCGATTTCTCAGTGGTTTCCTGGCCTTTCTGGGTACGGCCTTCGTGGTCTGGTCCTGGAACCAGGTGGAATTGCCGGGTCTTGCCGTGGCTGCGGCTGCCTGCGGCCTGTTGTGGCTGGCGGGGCTGTGGAAGCAACGCCTGGAGTTGGCTACCCCCTGCTTCCTGCTGCTGGCTCTCGTCAATCTGGCCAGCGTTACCTTCCTGGCCGCGCTCCCGTCCCTGGGCCTCATCGCCCAGCTCCTGCTGCTGGGCGCATGGGATTTGAGTTACCTGGCACGCCAAGTGTCCCTGCTGGCATCCACAGCCGACATGGATGCCTACATCACCCGCCATCTGCAACGTCTGGGGCTGGTGCTGGGCATCGGCCTGTTGCTGGGCCTGCTGTCGCTGCAGATCGGGTTCACTCTGCCCTTCGTACCGGTGCTGCTGCTGACTCTGGTCAGCCTTCTGGTGCTGTACTGGGTAATGGGAGGCATCAAGAAACTGAGTGACTCCTGATGTCCGGCACATCTGTGGCCGGTGCTGTCAGAGCAGGCCCAGGTCCGCTGCCGCCGCGGTGACGGCCTTGTATTCCTCCGGGGCAAGGGGCGAACCCGGGGGCCGGGGCACACCACAGTCAATGCCCAACCGGGCACTGAGCAGGGCCTTGCCTACCGCATGAAACTTGAAACCGCAACTGCGCATCAGCATGGTCACAGCCGTGGCCTGTTGCTGGGCTGCCGCCGCCCGGGTCCAATCCCCGGCCTGAAAAGCCTGCCAGATGGCGACCCAGAGCTCGGGAGCCACGTTGGGCGGACCATCCACACAGCCCGTAGCCCCCAGGGTCAGAGCAGGCAGCATGAGGGTACTGTTGCCTGTCAGGCATGACAGACCCATGTCCGCGAAATCCCGTACGAGTGACTGATTGACGGCGGAATGTTTCAGACCCGCCAGCTGGGGTACCCGCTCCTGAATCTTCTGCATCAGATCCCGGCTGATTTCCTTGCCTGTAAAACCGGGCACGTTGTAGGCGAAAAAGGGCAGATCGGCCGCGGCGGCCACGACACGATAATGCTCCACAAGAGCCTCGTCGCCCTGCTGGTAGAAAAACGGCGGCACACAGCAGATGGCCTCGACGCCCGCCTTGGCCGCGTGTTCCGCCAGCCGGGCTGCCCGCAAGGTGGTCGGGGCACCCACGTGCATGATGTTGTTGATCCGGCCCTGCGCCTGATCGCTGGCGATCGTGGCCAGACGCCGGTTCTCGGCATCGTCCAGCAACACGCTTTCGCCCGTGCCGCCTGCCACCCAAAAGCCATGGACACCGGCCTGAATGTTGAATTCCATCACCGCCCGGAAGGCTTCTTCATGGATGCCGCCTTCCGGGGTCATGGGCGTGATGATCGCGGGGACAACCCCCTGAAATCTGCTCATTCTCCTCCAGCCTCTTCCGTTCTGACAGGATGGGCGCAATCTGCACCCGCGACAGTCGTCACTCTACGGTAGCGGTATGCTCGCGGCGTACCAAATCCCAATCGATGGCAAACCCCAAACCCGGACCGGTCGGCGCGTGCACCAGACCCTGGCTGTCCACCTCTATGTCCTGCACCAGGCCATATTGGTTGGCCCCGGTGCAGGGGAACACCTCGTAGAACTCGCAATTGGGCACGGCCATCGTGACGTGCAGATTCGCCACGTTGTTGAGGCTGTTGCCCCCGTGATGGATTTCACAGCGCATGTTGAAGCCTTCCGCCAGATGGCAAAGCCGCACCAGGGGCGTAATGCCTCCGGTCACCGCCACATCCCCGCGCAGAATGTCGGTGGCATATTGGGTGATCCAGGCAGCCATGCCATAGTACCGTCCCGGTGCGAACTCGGTGGACATGATGGGAATGTCCAGTTTCTGGCGGAGCTTCACATAGTTGTAAATGTCCTCCTCCACCAGCGGATCCTCATACCAGTAATAGTCCAGTTCTTCAATCGCACGGCCGACCCGTACGGCGTCGGCATACTGGTAAGCCCACATCGAGTCCAGCATCAGAATCATGTCCGGTCCCACCGCGTCGCGCACGGCCTGGCAAATGGCAATGTCCGCACCGGGTTCCCCATGTGGATGGAGTTTGTGCGCGGTCCAGCCCAATGCCTGGAAATGCAGGGCCTCCTCCGCGTACGCCGCCGCCGTTGCATGATACGCCGTGCTGGAATACGCCGGCACCTTGTCCTTGCAGGTACCCAGCAGGCGATGGACAGGCTGGCCGGCGATCTGGCCATTGATGTCCCACAGACAGACGTCGATCGCGCCGATAACCTGCGTCGCAACGGAGCGGTTCTCTTTCCACATGTCCCACCATATGGCCCCGATGTCCTGGGGATTGCGCCCCATAAGTATGGGCTTGATGAATTCCAGCAGGCCTTTCACATAGTGGTCCGCCCCTACACGGGACGAGCCCAGGAAAGCTTGCCCGTTGAGGCCTTCATCGGTCGCCACCGTTACGATCCCGAGCTGCTTGGTCTGCCCGAACCGGGTGCCGACGCCTGTTTTCCAGGGTTCAGATTTCCAGTTGCACAAATCCACCTTGACGTTCGTAATCTTCATGGTCTGCTCTCTCGATCGTGTGCCAGGCGTGGTACAGGGCGCTGCATGCACGACGGGCAGGGAATCGGCAACCCGACGGGATGCCGGCCTCGCCTGCATGCATTGGGCAGAAGGTCGGGGCTTATCGCCCGGTCAGGCCGGTTACCATGACACCCTCGATGATGTGCCGCTGGAAGATGGCGTACAGAATCAGGATGGGCAGCGTGGTGACCGCCGCCGCGGCCATGGACAGGCCCTGCATCGTGTAGCCTTCGTGATTCAGGATGGAAAGCCCTACCGGCAGGGTGCGCATCTCGTTGGAATTGAGAGCAATCAGGGGCCAGAACAGGTCATTCCAGCTGCCCAGAAAGGTGAAAATGCCCAAGGCGATCAGGGCAGATTTGGACAGGGGCACAATGATGCGCCAGTAGGTGCCAAACTTGCCGCAGCCATCGATGATGGAGGCGTCTTCCAGTTCCTTGGGGATGGACTGGAAAAACTGCCGCAGCAGGAATATGCCGAAGACACCGGCCCCGGCCGGCCAGATGAGAGCGTTGTAGGTATCCAGCCAATTCAGCCGGCGCATGATGACGAATGTGGGAATGAGGGTCACTTCCCCGGGGATCATCAGGGTCGCCAGCACGAAGATGAAGAGAAAGTCGCGCCCGGGGAATTCCAGGCGGCTGAAGGCATAGGCCGTAAGACTGTTGATGGCCAGCACCAGCGCCGTCACCGAAGTGCTGACGATGAAACTGTTGAGCATCCACCGCATGATGGGCAGATTGGGCCAGGTCAGCAACAGCCGGAAGGACTCCAGGGTAGGCTGGCGGGGAATGTATTCCACGGGCCAGTTGCGGACATCGGCTTCGGGTGTGAAAGCCTGGGAAAACATGTAGATCAGGGGCAGGCAGGTGATGACCGCCAGCGGAATCAGCAGAAGCAGGATCACGGCCATGTCAACGCCGTGCTGCACCTGCATCCGTTGCCAGAAGGGTATGGTCCGGGTTGGCGTCGAGTCCAACGATTCCGTCCGTGCCATGGTCAATATTCCACCCGTCCGCCCAGAAAACGGAAGTTGATGAGAGTCACCACCAGGATGATCGCTGCCAGGGAGAAAGCCAGGGCCGACGCGTACCCCATGCGGAAGAAGCGCCAGCCTACGTCGTACAGGTACATGACCACCGAATAGGAGGACGTGCCCGGTCCGCCCAGGGTCATAATCCACATCTGGCCAAACACCTTGAAATGGGCGATGAACTGGGTCACCACGATAAAAAGGGTCACCGGCTTCAGCAGGGGGAGGGTAATCTGGGTAAAGGACTGCCAGCGATTGACCCCGTCAATCCGCGCCGCTTCGTAAATGGGTAGCGGGATGTTGAGCAAACCGGCCAGGAACACCAGGAAGGTAAAGCCGAACGACCACCAGACGGTGGCTGATGCCAGTACCGGAATGACCAGCTGCTCGGTTCCCAGCCATTTCTGCGTCGGGAGTCCCACCATGGCGACGTAGTAGTTCAGCAGCCCGTATTCGGTATTGAACACCCGGGCCAGAATGACGCCCATGACGGCTACCGACAGCACGACGGGCGTGTAGAAAAGGAAGCGCAGAAACTGGAAACCGGGTGGCCTTTGCCGGATCAGCACGCTGGCAAACAGGCCCAGCACCAGATTGCCGGCGACGGTCAGCACCGCAAACAGGATGGTGTTGCGCAAGGCAATCCACCACAGGCTGTCGTTGTACAGCTCCTGGTAGTTCCCAAACCCGAGGAAGGGCTTGTCCGGGAGCAGGATGTCCCAGTTGAAGAGGCTGATGTAGAACCCGTAAACGTCAGGCCCTGCCAAGAACAGGAAGAAGAAGACGAAATAGGGAACCAGAAACAGGTAGTTGGGCAGCAACTTGCGCCAGCGGGGTATGGGCTTGGTTGCCGGTGGGGGAACTGTGGCTTGCGTCATGACAGAAACTGCGGGAAACAGAGGCAGGACGGGGCCCGGCCGTGCTGGCCGCGCCCCGCCACAGATCTAATCTTCTAATGCAGGCCCCGACTAGGCCCCGTCGCGATCCAGTACCTCCTGGACACGGGCATGCGCTTCCAGAATGCCTTCATCCACCGATTTCACATCCGTGATGACAGCTTCAAATTCCTGCTGGTAGGCGTTCTGGATCTCGGTGATGTTGGGATGCTGTTGCTCGGTGCGCCCAATCGCCTGGAACTGGGAACCAAAGTTGCCGGTGTGCCAGTGCTCCTGCAATTGGGACGAGTTCTGCAGAGAGATACGGGCCGGCGGCTGTCCGGAACGGGCCCACTCCAGGCCATGGTTCGACAGCCAGACAATGAAGTCCGCGGCACCGGCAGCACCTGCTTCGTCCGCCCCGTTGGGAATGCCCATGACATGGGCGCTCATCCAGGCCTGGGGCTGTTCCAAACCGTACTGGGGCACACGCCAGAACACAGTGTTGTCCTCCAGCGCGCTGTCCCTGATGAAATTCAGCCACCAGGAACCGGCAATGGACAGGGCCAGGGCCCCGTTCTGAAAGGCATCTGTCTGGCTGTATCCCACCGGAACTGCATGCAGGTGGTGTTCATGCACCATCTGGTGCCAGAAGGACAGGGCCTCCCGCACCGGTTCCGAATCTATGGTGGACTGTGTGCCATCCTCGTTGATGGTGTTGCCCCCGTTCTGCCACATCGCTTCCAGCATGGCCCAGCGGCGCCAGAAATGGGAATGGAAAGCGTACTGGACGATGTCTTCCGGATCGAAGCCGGCGTCTGTGGGGTTGCGGCCTGCCGAATCCCGCGTCAGCATGGACATCTGCTCCACAAATTCCGTCCGGCTCGTAGGGGGTGCATCAATGTCGAGACCTGCGGCTTCCACCAGCTCCACATTGACGTAACCGCCGGAACCGTGCGTGTCCAGCAGGACACCCAGCGGAGATCCCTCATAATGGATGTTTTCAAATACGGAGGGAATGAAATCGTCCCGGGGCACGCCCATGGAGTCATAGAAATCGTCACCGGCACGCAACACCTGGCGCGGCCCCCACTGGCCAATCGCCCATTCATGGGTGATGATCATGTCGGGCGGGTTGCCGGCGATGACCGACGAAGGCACCTTCTGGTAGAAGATGTCCCAGGTGAGCAGTTCCTCATTGACCGTTACGTGGGTCATTTCATCCATGTACTGGGCCACCAATTCGGTAAAGGTCTTGCCGTCAGCTCCACCCAGACCATGCCAGAGATCCACTTCTACCGGTTCCGGAGCCGCCGCTTCGTCGGCGGGCATCGGCGCTTCCGCGACGCAGGCAGCCAAGGCGAGTACTGCCATGCTCCCGGAACCAATCAAAAATTGTCGACGACTTACCTTGGCCATATCCGATGCCTCCTTAAAAGACAAAGCAGGTGCAGGAATAATGAAAAAAGCTGTCAAATCCCAAGGGATGACCTGACAGTACCACTTTCCGGCCGGATTCGTCAAGTATCCTGCTGTCCCGCCACGGCTACGGGGTCCGTCTGTGGGCATGAGACGGGATTGCGGGTTCCACCAGACTGCATCCTGCGGCGTTCCGGACGGGATCTGACCGGTACCGTACCCCACGGCTCAGGGTGAGGTCGCCGGCTGCCCTGCGCGGGGCTCAGGTCCCTGGCCCCCAGCGCACCCCGGTGGGTATCACATCCGTCTGCACCCCCTGATGCATGGCCTCCGCCGTTTCCAGTATCTGCAGGAAGTCGTATTGGGGGCGATAGCCCAGCAGGGCTTGCACCTTGGTAGTGTCCAGTTCAAAATAGTTGGAGGACGGAATGCGGGCTGTCACGTACTCCATGTCATAGCGTGCGGCCAGGAAAGGCACGATTGCGGCCCAGTCAAACAGGGCTGCACCGCCCAGATTGAATTCCTCCCCGATCGACTTGTCAGTCGTCAGCGCCAGGGCCAGTCCCTGCGCGATATCGCGGACATCGCTGTAATGTTGCCGGAACGGCACACCATTGGGATTCAGGCTCAAGAGCAATTTGTCCTCGCCCGTCCAGAGCGCCCGTATTTCATCCAGCATCGCCTGTTCTTCCGGGTCCGGACTGTTTTGCCGGCCGTAGGCCCGGTACGCCTGGCTCAGGAGAAACAGATCCGGTACACCCTGGTCGTTCAGGAACTCGCTGGGTTCGATGATCGTCGTAAAACGGAATGAAGTAGACGGCACCTGGTACTGGTGATAGTAGGTCATGGCCAGCTGTTCACCTATCCATTTGGTCAGGAAGTAAGGCATCTGGTGGTACCGGGCCACCATGTCTTCCGTGATCGGTTCCGCGAAGTAGCGCTCCTCGCGGCCTGCCAGGTGCGCACTGCGCTCTTCCAGCCGCCAATAAATGGCTTCCGTACAGGCGTAGACGAAGTGCGCCAGATTGGGACACAATTCCACAACGCTTTCCAGCAGGTTCAATGTACCCATGCCATTGATGGCCAGGTACTGGCGATTGTCAAAGGGACCGCCGAAGGCAGCCGCCAGATGGTATACAGCCTCCACCCCGGTCACCGCCCGGCGCACATCATCCAGGTTCCGCAGATCGCCCTCCATGGTTTCCACATGATCCCAGCCATCCAGCTTGTGGGCCCGACTGGCATCACCGGGATAAACGAAGGCCCGGATATCGTGGCCTGCAGCCAACAACAGCTTGGCCAGATTGGCACCTACGCGTCCTGTCCCGCCCGTCACCAGAATTTTCATGGGTGCACTCCATTGCTCATGTACCGATGCGGATTGTTCCGGATCACGATCCTGCACCGTATCACCAATTCGACTTGTGGGAATGTGGGTAGTGTACCTGAAGCACCTCCGATGCGGGCAGACAAGACCAGGGGGCAAGGATGTCCCCCACAGTCAGCTGGTGATGGCAGCAAGCACCGAGGATCAAGCCTCCGGTTTGGGGTAGACCCTGGATGACACCGGGACACAGGTACATTTCAACAGGTGTTTATGCGGAACAGGCCAGGTCGGTCATAAACCTGTGCAATCTTGGGGTAACCTGGATATTGAGGTCCTTTGCCTGCCTTGGCGGAGACCGACATTGGGAGGGGCGGCAAACAACCGGCAATTTTGGCCCGGAAGACAGGACTCGGTTATAATGGAGGTCCCTAATCTACCCTGCCCGTTTTATAGCAAAGCTCTTGGCCAATGAGGACGGATGTATTCAAGACTGGCAGATCTTCATGTTTGCCGGTCTTGTACAGGACTTGTTCACCCGTTTGTATACATGAGGAAGGCAATCCAATGACCAAGCAACTGACTCGCCGAGGTTTTCTGCGCCTGTCCGCGGCCGCCAGCGGCATAGCGGCCCTGGCCGCCTGTGCCGCACCCGCCGTTGACGGCACTGGTGAGGCTCCCGCCGCCGAAGGCGTAACCGTCAATTTCTGGATTTTCTGGGGACAGCCCGGGCGCATTGCCGAGGAACTGCTGGCGACGCCTGAACTGCCGGAACTGATGGGTAACAACACCCTTGAATTCCGGACTGCGGTCGCCCAGGAAGCCCGGTTGGCCGCCGTCGCTGCGGGTACGCCCCCGGACATTGGCGCCCTGGGCAATTACCTTGATTTCATGGCCCGGGGTGTGGTGGTGCCACTGGACGACTATATTGCCGCGAGTGACATGATCAACCAAGACGACTTCATCCCCGGCAACTGGGAAGTGATTCAGTACCAGGGTACGATCTATGGCGTCCCCGCCATCGAGTGCTTCCTGCGCCGTGGCCTGAACTACAATGCCCAGATGGTCGGCGATGCCGGCCTGGATCCGGATACACCGCCCGAGACCTGGGCCGAGCTCATGGTCTGGCATGAAGCCCTGACCCAGTTCGACGACAGCGGCAACCTGCTCCAGATGGGCATCGATCCCTACGACGCGGAAGGCGGTGTAGGACCGGGCAACGATGGTTGGACGCTGACCGAATCGTGGGGCTTCCAGTACTTTGATGCCGATACCAAGGAGTTCAACCTGGACAACCCCCTGATGGCCGAGGGCCTGGAAACCATGGGCGAATTCATCAAGCACATTGGCCCGGACAATCTGGTCGGCATGCGTGCCGTGGAAGGCCAGGGGACATGGGGCGGTGCCTACAATGCCGGCGTCCAGGCCATGCTTATCGAAGGCTACTGGCATCCGGGCGAAACGTTCAATGAAAAACCGGAAATTGCCGAGCACAACCGGGCCACCTGGTGTCCGGTACCGGAAAGCCGCCGGGGCACCAAGATCCAGTACGGTGGCGGCCACATGGTCCAGATCTTCAAGGATGCCCAGTACAAGGATGAAGCCTGGCCGGTAGCCGAGTGGCTGCAAACCGACGGCTGGTGTAATCTCATTTTCGAAAACATTGGCTGGCTGCCCGCCTACAAGCCCTATTTCGACGGGGCTGACACGGACAAGTTCCCGGGCTTGCAGTTCTACTTCGATTCAGTGCAGGAAGCCAACTACTGGGGACCGCACATCATCTGTGAGATCGAGCAGTTCGTCGGCGAGAAGTACAGGGAACACCGCGAACGGGTTTTCCGGGGTGAGATGACAGGTGCGGAAGCCGCGACTGCCTTGCAGGACGCTGCGGTAGCAGAATACCAGGCCGCCGGTTTCGCCTAGACTTTTTCTTTTCTGCCATTAGGCGGGGCGCAAACGAGTTGGTCGTCTTGTGCCCCGCTGCTTTTCCCGATCGGCTCACCTCAATGTAACGTAACATGTCGGTTTTGTCCCGTTTGGGCCCGTTGACGCGCAAGGAACGCCACAACATATGGCTGGGGCTGGCTTTTGCCTCGCCCTGGATTATCGGTTTCCTGGCGTTCACGATCGTGCCCATTGCCTCTTCGTTTTACTACGCCTTCACCCGCTACGATCTGGTGCGGGAGCCAGTATGGATCGGTCTCGCCAATTACACAGGCTTTGTGGAAGACACCGATTTCCGGCTGGTGGCAGGCAATACCCTGTGGTGGGTCTTCATCAGTTCACCCCTGGGCGTGATTTCCGCCTTCCTGATGGCCTTGCTGCTGAACTCCCGCATCATTTTGCGTTCCCTGTTTCGGGCGGTCTTTTTCTTTCCCGCCATCGTGCCCGTAGTGGTCACGGCGTTCGTCTGGATATTCCTGCTCAACGTGCAGTACGGAGCCATCAACTCCACACTGCAGCATTGGGGCTTCCAGGTTATACCGTTCATTTCCAGCCCGGGCCTGATCAAGTGGTCCCTGGTGCTGATTCACATGTGGAGTCAGGGCGCCGCCATGGTCATTTTCCTGGCCACGCTGCAGGATGTGCCCCGCTCTCTCTACGAAGCGGCCACGGTGGATGGCGCCAACGCACTGCACAGGTTGTGGAATGTGACCATACCCATGGTGAGTCCGGTCATTCTGTTCAATCTGGTGATGAGCTTCATCGCGGGCTTCCAGTACTTCACCTTGCCCTGGATCATGACCCAGGGCGGACCCAACCGGGCGGCCGAGTTCTACGCCATCTACCTGTACCGCAACGCTTTCCGATTCTTCCGCATGGGCAAGGCATCGGCTCTGGCCTGGGTCCTGTTCGTGGTGATTCTCCTGATCACCTTCCTGCTGTTTCGCTCGTCAGGCCGCTTTGTCTATTATGCGGGCAGTGCACGCTGATTTGCCATGGCCACGCAATCACTCCGTCGTACTTCCGGCAGGGGCGCTTCCCTGCAAACCCTTGGGGACTGGCTGGGCCAGGCGTTCAAGTATGCGATATTGCTGATCCTGGCCGTTTCCTTCCTGTTGCCGTTCTACTGGATGCTGTCCTCCGCGGTCAAGGACGACAATCAGGTCTACGTGGTGCCCCCGATCTGGTTCCCCAACCCGCAGTTCTGGGAAAATTTCTGGAACGCCTGGAACAGCGAAACCTTCAATCTGTGGGCTTTCAACACGGTCGTACGCTATGCCCTCCCGGCTACCCTGGGTACCGTGCTGTCCTCCGCCTGCGTCGCCTACTCCTTTTCACGCATCCAGTGGCGGGGACGCAACGCTCTCTTCGGCATCGTGCTGGCCACCCTGATGATCCCGGACTGGGTCCGCCTGGTGCCCCTGTTCGTAATCTTCAAGCATCTGAAATGGATCAACACCTTCCTGCCCCTGGTGGTTCCCCACTTTTTCGGCAATGCCTTCTTCATTTTCCTGTTGCGCCAGTTTTTCATGGCACTGCCTCTGGAATTGTCGGATGCCGCCCGCATTGACGGTGCCAATGAACTGTCGATCATGGTGCGCATCATCCTGCCCCTGTCGCGTCCCGCCCTGGCCGTAGTCGCCCTGTTTACCTTCATGAACGCCTGGAACGATTATCTCGGGCCTCTGATCTATATGAACGTGGAAGACAAGTGGGTGCTCACCCTGGGCGTAGGCCGCCTGCGCTCCGCAGTGGATGAAATCGGCAACACCAAGCTGGCCTATCCCTATCTGATGGCTGTCAGCTCCCTGATCACGCTGCCCGTCTTTCTGGCCTTCTTTTTCACCCAGCGCAGTTTTATCGAGGGCATATCCCTGACTGGCCTCAAGGGGTGAGGGGACCTGTCCCGTGTTGTAGGCTGCCAGCATGGACTAAGCCGACACACAGCGTTTCTGCACAAGGATCCAGGCGTATTCCGGGTACGTGCCCGCAGACGCGTATTTTGACAGCTCTGTTGTCCCTCTGGTCAAGTCCACAGGCAGCAGATACAAGATCCCTGCCAGCTTTACCTTGCCTTCCGCGTGCTTTCTGCCACTTGGTGGTCCCGGCCTGTGGATGCCTGGTGTATAATGGCAGGGTACCTGACCATTATGGCGTGAGGCACCCTGATGGTTTACCTGCACTGCCAACTTCTACTGTCGTGAGGTGCGGGATTATCCCTGCCGGCAGCCCCATGGGGTCTGATGGCAAGTCTGCCGAAAGGACATCCTTTCGGGCCTGGTCCAAAACCGACTGCTCACCTGTCCCGGCTTGGCGGGATCGGAAATGCAGACCAGGCAATGCTTGTGTTTCTCACCTGCAGGGAGCGACACCGTTCCCAAGCACATAGACACTTCGCCTAATCTATTGCCCAAACGGCAAGAAAGGAACAAGACGCAAGCAGACTTCTAGAGAATTAAGGAAGGACATCATGCTGAGATTTGTCGAGGACATCGTTCTGCTTCTGCTTGACGATGACGGGAAATTCATACACGTTCCCGGCTGGTCCGTAGACTATGCTGTCGCAGGCGCCGTACTGATGGACCTGGCGTTGGAGGACCGCATCGATACGGACCTGAAGCACCTGATTCTGATGGACGGCACACCGGTTGGCGACAGCCTGCTTGACCCGACACTGGCCGCGATCGCCGGCGGTGAAAAACAGGATGCCCGTTACTGGGTGGAACACATCGCGCAACAATCCTCCGCGATCCGCGAGGAAGCCCTGGCCCGGCTGGTCGCGCATGGCATCCTGGAACGCCAGGACGACCAATTCCTGTGGGTGTTCCGATCCAGGCGCTACCCGGTGATTGACGGCAAGACGGAACGTGAGGTAAAGCAGCGCATCATGGGTGTTCTGTTCAGCGACGAGATTCCGGATCCGCGCGACGTGATGCTCATATGCCTGGCGGATGCCTGCAGTCTCTTCAAGGAACTGCTGTCCCAGCGGGAGCTGGAAAAAGCGGCCGACCGGATTGCCATGGTGCGCAAGCTGGATCTGATCGGCCAAGCCATGACCCAGGCCATTTACGATATCGAGATGTCTGTGTTGACGTCCGTCCAGTCACATATGTCGCACATGTACTGAGCCGCGGGATGGCGGACGATACCCTTGGATGTCGTCGCATGCCATCGTGCCGGCCCGAGGCAGCGTGCCTGTGACATGCACACACCGGGCGCATGGCTGGCTGACCCTGGCTGTGTGACCTGACCGCATCACTCCGCTGTAACACGGACAGATACCGCACAGGACAAGGTCCTGACCAACATATTGCTGTGCCGCAACATACCCGTATCAATGCGGCAGACGGTATACAGATACGGCGGTGTCATGGAACAGTTGCGCCTTGTCCGTGGTGGAACAGCCGGCCGCGATCCGTTTGAACGCATTCCAGAGCACTGCATAACTGACCGACACCTTGTCGACCGGGAAGTTGGACTCGAACATGCACCGGTGGGCCCCGAAGCACTCCAGCGCATGGTGATACCAGGGTGCCGTCGCCTGCGCCAGCTCAACGGAGGTAGGCGGGCGTGACCGTTCATGCCAGCCATAGCCGTTCGGCACCATGTTGATGCCGCCCAGTTTGACCACGATATTCGGGCAGTGCGCCAGGTCAGCCATGTCCCGTCGCCATTGTGCGAAGACAGCCTGCCGGGAGTCTGCATAGGGCCCAATCCCCAAGGGCCCGCCCAGGTGGTTCAGAATGATGGGGGTGTCCGCAAACTGTCGGGCCAGATCCAGCAAATCGGGCAGCTGGTGATGGAACATCCAGGCCTCAAAACTCAGGCTGAACCTGTCCAGGCACCGAAACCCCTCACGGAACCGGGGATCCTGCATCAAGTGGACCGGAGGACTTGTCCGGGCTTTCCGGACAGCGGCATGCGGGTCCCAGGCCACCGCATGCCGAATACCGCGAAACCGCCCGCCGCCAGCCTGGATATGCGCGGCCAGGACATCTTCCACCGCTGCCCCCAGCATGAGGTTGGCGTAGCCCACAATCCCTTGGGCTACCTGTGTGGGACCGTATCCTCCCGAAGCACTCATGGCGGCCACGCCATTGACGAATTCTGTCTCGCCCACCGGTCGCAGTGCCTCCGGTCCCGTGGCACGGTACATGGCTCCGCACTCGATAAATACCGTAGACACAACATTGTGACCGCTTCCCGTATCGGTCAGTACTTCATCCAGAAAATAGCGTTCCTCCACCTGCTCCGTGCGAAAGTCCCACAAGTGATGGTGGGGATCACAGATGGGCAGTTCCGCCTCCAGAATTTCTTCTTCGACCTGGTCCAGCCAGGCCTGATTGCTTGCCATAACCTTTTCCTCTATGCTGGATTGCCTATACTCCATGCCACCGGGTGCTCCGTTCCCCGATTCACCGGCTTGCGGGCTGCACCGACAGTTCTGCATACCGGTCGTGACCCGGACAAGGGCAGTTACAGACGACCTGTTTTATAGCCGTACCCTATGCCATAGCCGGCACCCGATCGGGCGCCGGCAGGTAGGCTACGTACAAGGCTGTACAGCTACTAACGTATAGGACGCATCGTACAGATAGACGGTATCCCCGTTGTTGTTCCAGATCAGGGCATCGGTCAAGTGGATGTCGCCCACCGCATTGCCTGAAGCGACCGTAACACTGGTCCCGGCCGGAAGC
The DNA here is from genome assembly GCA_965200385.1 of Caldilineaceae bacterium. Lineage (GTDB taxonomy): Bacteria > Chloroflexota > Anaerolineae > Caldilineales > Caldilineaceae > Bin34. Next base: position 97,918 of record OZ241342.1, on the reverse strand, counting down.
TGCCACCGGGGCAGGGTGAAGCGATTTTCGTTGTTTTCGTCATGCAGATGCCAGCCCGTCAGATTTTCCATGCCCGGCTGCAGGTTGGTGATGGTCACGAGCTCACGCCGGGCGTCACATTGCAGGCGGACGCGCACGGAGACCTCGGTCGCCGGGGTCAAGGCGGCGGCTTCCCGTGTATCCCGGGAAGCTGCCAGATGCCGGTCATCACACAGGGACAGCACATCGGCCAGACTCTGGTGTTCGTCCGCGTCCATGGCCAAATCCCATTGTGCCTTGACCGCAATCCAGTCCGCAGCATACTGGCACCGGGCACCGTGGCTTCCCGGCAACCAGCCTCCCGGATCCTGTACGCCCCGCTCATGGTGCATTTTGCGGCTCATCACCACCCATGTACCATCGCCTGCATGCTCGAGGGCGTATTGCCGCCGTTGCTGGTCGTTCCAAAGCCAGCCTTCGGATACGTGCACTTCATACTCGGGCACAAGGGGTACCACCACCAAGTCCGTAGCATCCCGGGTATACCGATCTTCATAGGGCAAGTACCAGGCATGATCGTGCTGCTGCGCCTGCAGGAAGACACAGGCCGCAGGGCATTCCGCATGCGTTGCCGTCGCAACAGCATAATCACGCCGCCTATAGGGACGGCCACCGTCACTGGACGGGACTACCTTGGCGCGCCGGAGTGTCTGTGCATACAGCTCGATCCGGCTTCGCGTCCCGAGGAACAGGGTAGCCGTCTCCTGCAGACCCACCAGGGTATCCGGCAACGGGATCACCCGGTCGGCCCGGATCCAGCGTTCCGCCGGGACTGCTTCCGGTGCCCACACCCGGGCCCAGCGTTCCCCCGCCGTATTTTGCACCACCTCCTGCACAACCAGCAGGCGCTCCGGGCTGGCAGTCCCCGCTGTCTCTGCCTCCAGACTGGGCTGGACATAGAGCTCAACCGGCTGCTGTACATAGCCGACACCCGTGACAATGGCGCCTTGTGACCAGCGATGCGCGAGATTCTGCAAGGCGACCTGTGTCCCCGTGCCGGAGGCACAAACTACGTGCACCATCGGTGTGTATACCCACCCCATCCGGTCCCGTGACAGCAGCTGCAACTGCACCCACCTACCATCCCCCGCATAACCTGTCACTCTGTACTGTTCTCCCTGCCGAATCACCTCCAGTACCGCCGTGTTCTGGGCAGGTCCCTGACGCACATTGAGGCGTCCGACTTGAACCACCGCGTTTTCCTGGCCGCGACAGCCACTGGCCGTGTACGCAGCCGGCACCGGACCCGCGTCCTGGACAGCGGGCGGGGTGATCTCCGTTGCAGGAGGGGGCACAATAAAATCCTGTGCCTCACAGCCTGTAAGCCCCAGGCCCAGCAGGCACCACAAGACCCACCACCAGCGGCATAACGGCAGAGCGGATTCAGGGTGTTTCAATTGGGCTGTACCACTCACTGGCAATTGTGCGGATGTGGCTCTGGCAGGATTGGGCCACAGACAGGACAAAGATGATCCGGGCTACAGGCCACTCATGGCCACTATTGTACCGGGTCCTGGACAAATTGGGTCGATTTCCCTGTCCCCGGGGTACCACCGTGCCGACAGGCCCCATAACTGCCTTACCGGTAGGTGCAAGCAGATCCGCTGGCGGCAACAGCGAGCGTGGAACCGGGGTCCACACACCTACAGGCCCAGAACGGCATTGATCTCGGCCTGATACGCGTCCAGCTCCCCGGTCAACACCTCGGCCATAGTCACGGTCCGGCCCGCCACAGCCGACTCCAGCAAGGCATAGATCACGGCCAGGGCACGCGTACCCTGCATGGCGTCGACCTCAATGCCATTCTCGCCACGGATGGCCCCAGCGAACTCGGCATACTCCAGTGCCAGCAGCTTGCGATCCACTTCGGCAAAGGACATGTCGTACTGCCAGATCCGGTCCTGGCCAAAGAGGTGCGCGGTAGGACCATCCAGATGGAAATCAGGTACCAGGTCCAGGACCGCTGCGCCCTGTATCGTCTCGCCGCCGGACAGGTGCACCACCAGGGGACGACCGGTCCGGTCATGGGGCAGCTCCATGGAACCCTGCGCACCATAGATCTTGCGCTCCCAGTGACTGTGCCCCCATCCGGCATGATCCTCTGTGAACTGGGCCACTGCCCCATTCGCGAACACCAGGGTTCCATACAGGGCATCCTCGGCATCCGGTTCAAAGGTACGAGGCATCCCGGCCTGCCATTGTGAATAGAACCCTCCCGGGTTGCTCAGAACTCCGGTATCCTCCGGCAACGCATGGCGACGTACCTTTTCATGCAGCCGTTTCTGACCAAACACGGACACGACGGGACCCATGAAATATTCCATAATGTCCCCGTAGTGCACGCCCATGTCAACCAGGATGCCGCCCTCTTTCTTCATGTGCCGCCACAAGGTGATCAGCATCCGGTCCCCGCCACCCACGGAATTCATGAGCATCAGGCGGCGTTCCCCAATGACACCGGCATCCAGCAGTGCACGGGCCAGGCGATTGACGGGATCCCGCCGGTAATTTTCCGCCACGCTGACCACCAGGTCCGCATGGGCCGCCGCCTGGCAGATGTGCAGACTCGCGGCCACCGTCAGACCAACGGGTTTCTCTGTCATGACGTGCAGGCCCAGCGCCAGCGCTTCCTCGATCAGGCCATGATGCAGATCGGGTGGTGAGGTGAGATCGATCGCCTGCACCCCCAAACCGGGAAGCTCGTCCAGACGGGCCACAACCGCCGGTTCCTGGCCGAAATGCGTCGCGGCCTGGGTGGCCAGCGAGCGGGCATTGGCGGTCACCGGATCGCAGGCCGCGGCCAGCTGCAGCTGCGACAGGTCCTGGCGGCAGAGTTCCGCCAGTCCCACCATGTGCCGGTGTCCCATACCACCGCACCCCACAATGGCCAAGCGAATGGGTTCTGACATGTTGTCTCCTTGCTGTCGGGTCCGGGTGCAGCCGCTAGGGCATCTCGCCGCAGGCGCGAATCAGGGTCTCCTGCACGGCCAATTCATGATCGTAGGGACGATCCCGTTGCTTTGCGCCCCGGATCACATCCAGCAGCGACGCCAGTTCCAGTTCATACAGAGCCTGGCGGGTCTGGGACCGAATGGGCACCATGACTTCGCCTGCCGGATATGGCGCCCGGGCCCGGGTCAGGCAGAGACGCATGACCGTCGCGGGTTCAAAGGGTTCCAGAATGATCGCACTGCCTTCGGTACCGTACACTTCGTAGCGCCGGGCATTGGGACGCGGTTCCATGGCGGCGATGTCGATGGTAGCCATCCCCTGGTCATATTCGAATACGCCCAGCGTGTTGTCGCGGAAGGCCGGTACCAGTCCCGTGTCGTTGCGGAAAAAGGTGGTCACCTTGGTCGGCCGTCCCAGTAGCCAAACGATCTGGTCCAGCATGTGGCTGGCGAGATCATAGAAGATACCGCCGGGATGTACGCTCACCCTAGCCCGCTGTTCCAGACCGATGCTGGTCGACATGTGCGCACGCACGGCGAACACCTGGCCCAGCAGTCCGGTATGCACCCAATCGGCAATCTGGGCAAAACCGTTATGGTAGCGCAGCATGTAGCCCATCTGCACTTCCGTGTTCTGGGCCTGGGCCCGGGCCACTACCCGCTGCCATTGGTCCCACTTCTGGCCGGCCGGCTTGTCATACCAGACATGCTTGCCGGCCTGCACCAATGCTTCCGTCTGATCCAGGCTTTCCGCATTGGCGCCTTCCGAAGACACCGCCACGATGGAATCGTCGGCCAGGATGTCGTCCAGGGTCGTGAACCATGGCACGTCCCGGTAGGGTGCAAGATCCTGCACCTGTGCCCTCTGTTCCCTGTCGGGCTCGAAAATACCCGCCAAATCTACTTGCGGATTGTCCTGCAGGGCACGCAACTTACCCGCGGCATGCCCGTGCTTCGTACCTACCTGTGCCATCCGAATCTGCGCCATATCACCAACACTCCTGTGTACTATCCAAAAAATCTCGCCCGTATCAGGCAGGGGCTGATCCTGCCCGGTACCGGGCTGCCAACAGCCTCCAACGTCCCCCAGGCAAGCCCAAGCCGTACCCCGGGATCCTCACCGGGTATCCGTGACCATGCGCTCACCCCGGAGCCGACCGGCACGAATATCGTAGCGGCCCGGCCGTTCCGGCACCAGATGTCCCGATTCCACCATCAGGTCCAACGGGTTTACGCGCGTCTGCAGCGGCAGGCGTACCCGCTCGTGCATGCGCGCGGATTCATACACCGCATGCACCATCTGCAGGGCCTTGTAACCGTCTTCACCGGTGCTGCGATAGGGTTCTGCCCCTTCCACCCAATCGGCTACGCCATTGGCCTGGGCCGCTCCGCCTTCCAGCCATTCAAAGCTATTGCCCTGTTCCGCCACGGTATAGAACTGGCCATCCGGCACATGGCGTTCCCACACACCGCGCGTTTCGTGATTCAGCAGTTTCAGGTCTGTGGTGGTGAGATCGATCATGCCCTCCGTACCGTAGATCCGGGCCCCCTGATAGTAATGGGGCAGCACGTCACTGAGAATCAGGGCCTGGGCGCCGCTCCGGAAATGGAACGTGCCCACGGCACAGTCCTCGATCCGGGTATTGCGCTCGTACTGATCCGTTTTGCGCTCGATGTTGCCCATGACCCAGTCGCATTCGTCATCGTTCAGCAGGAAGCGGTACATATCCATCTGGTGGGAAGCGAAGTTGGGCAGACCGGCCCCGCCGAAGCTTTGTACCAGATGGACCTGGCCAATACGGCCTTCCCGGATCATGTCACGGGCCAGGACGTAGGCAGGCAGAAAGCGCCGCTGATGTCCGATGGCCAGCTTCACCTGGTTGCGCACACAGGCAATCAGCATTTGTTCCGCATGGCCTACCGTATCCGCCATGGGCTTTTCGCAGAGGATGGCCTTGGGTCTGTAGGCCGCCGCCGCAATCGTCCACAGGGAATGACCTGCATGCCAGGTACAGATGGACACCACATCTGGCTGCGTCTCGGCCAGCATGCGGCGGGCATCCGTGAAATGTTCGGGATCGATCCCGAACATGTCGTTCTTTTCCTGCATGGCGTCCGGTTCCAGATCCGCCAGCGCCACAACGTCGTAGCGCCCGGTATCCAGATAGCCGCGAATATGTTGTTGCGAAATGCCGCCAGCGCCGATCACGGCCGCGCGAATCCTGTCAGTCATGTTGCCTTCCTTGCTTATGTACGGGATCGAGCGATAGCCAGCAGGACTCAGATGGCGGTATAGCCACCATCGACACAAATGATCTGTCCCGTCACCATGCGGGCCGCGGACGAGGCCAGAAACACGACGGCGCCCGCGATTTCCTCCGGTTCGGCAATGCGCCCCATGGGCACCTTTTCCAGGTTCTTGGCAAACTCAGGGCTCGTCTTGACACTGGCTTCCAGCAGCGGCGTACGCGTAAACGTGGGGGCCACGGCATTGACCGTGATGTCATCCCGGGCCCATTCCAGGGCCAGCGAGCGCGTGAACTGGCCTACGGCACCCTTGGCCGCCGCGTAAATGGAGCGCAGCGGGCCCCCGACTACCCCTACCTGCGAACTGATCGTGATGATGCTGCCGGCGATGTTCCGTTCCACCATGGACTCGGCACAGGCCACCGACATGAAATAGGCGCCCTTGAAATTGATGTCGGATATCTGGTCGAATTCCGCTTCGGTGTATTCGACCGCCGGCTTGGGCACGTTGTAGCCGGCATTGTTCACCACGCAGTCAATGCGCCCGAAACGTTCCAGCGTCTGGTCCACGAAGGCGCGAATGCTGGCCACGTCAGCCACGTCCAGACGGGCAGCCATGGCCTGGCGCCCCATCCCCCGGCATACCTCGGCCGTGGCCTCACACTCGGCTACCGTGCGGCTGCCCAGGGCCACGTCCGCACCGAATTGGGCCGCTACCTCGGCAATGGACTTGCCAATCCCCTTGCCGGCACCGGTTACGATGACGACCTTGTCCGTGAGATCAAAACTGATATTCATGGTCATGCCTGTTTCCTTTCCTATACAGGTTTCCTGTCCAAAACAATAGCCAAAGTACGGCACCCGGTCCGGGCGTGTTCAAATCCACGCCCCGTCCATGGTCCGTATACTCCCTGGAGCATGTCTTCATGTGCCGGTCGCACGTGGCCGGGGCATCCCCCCTGCAGCCTGCCATACCGCATCGGCATGCCGCGCCCCCGTGTCCAGTCCCGGTCGTCCCGTGCGACTCGCCTCCTCCACACTGAGCCAGCCATCAAAGCCGGCCCGTACCAGCATGGTCAGCAGCTCGGCATGCGGGCTGGCGCCCGTGCCCACCACTGTGGGCCGGAACGATCCGGCTTCCCGGATATCGCCCAGATGGACTGCCGTCACCCGATCCAGAACAGCGGTCAGCACAGACACCGGATCGTCGTACAAGGCCAGATTGTTGGCTGTATCGAAGAGCAGACCCAAATCAGATCCCCAGCTGGCTGCCGCCACGGCCAGAAAGCGCCGGGCAGGCTGGGTGAAATCGTTCCATTGCCAGACCGATCCCCGGACGTGATTCTCGTACACTGCCTGGACATCATGGGCCCGGGCATAGGCTGCCGCCTGGCATAAACCTTCCACGATCCAAGCCTGCCCGTCCCGGAACGCAACACCGGGACGAGCCTGCCCCGCCGTCAGACGGATCAGGGGAGCTCCCAAGTGGGCCGCCGCCTCAATCTGTCGCTTCACCTGTTGCAGGCTGGCAGCCCGGTCAGCCGGATCCGGAAAGGCGAAGTCGGCATAGGTCACCAGCATGGCAATGTCCACGCCGTGCGCGGCCGCAGCAGCACGCAACTGCTGCAGATAGGACGGAGCCAGCGATTCCAGGTGGGCTACACTGACGTCCGCGCCATCCAGGGTCAACGCCCCGGCCAACCGGAACCAGTCGGTCAGAGTCATGCGGTGCGCCACAAAGTCCCCGTACAGGGAAACGGGCAGGCAACTCAGTTTCATGGCGGCCTTGCTGTCTCTCAATCCAGCAACAGGAGCGGAGCTTCCATGTATTGCACCAGCGTTTGCAGGAAGCGGGCCGCGGTGGCCCCGTCCAGCACGCGATGATCACAGGACAGGGTAATCTCCATCATGGGCCGCACGGCAGGCGTCCCGTCCACCGGCACAACCTGATCCCGCACGGTGCCCACGGCCAAAATGGCGGCTTCCGGCGGGTTCACGATGGCGGCAAAACGCTCGACGCCCAGCATGCCCAGATTCGTCAGGCTGAACGTGCCGCCGGTCATCTCCGCCAGAGTCAGGGAACCTGCCTGGGCCGCGGCCACCAGGTGGTCGCGCTGGACTGCAATGTCCCTGACACTCTGCTGGTCAGCCTTGTGGATGACGGGCACCAGCAGGCCGTCGGCCACAGCTGTCGCCAGACCGACGTTGACGTCCTCATGGATCTGTATGGTACCGTCCGCCTGTCCGCTGGCGTTGAGGCGTGGATGTTCCCGCAGGGCCGCGGCCAGCACCTTGACTATCAGATCAGTGAGTGTGACGCGTTCCGTGTATTTGTGCCGACAGGCCGTCTGCCAGTCCTGCAGCTGTCCCGCGTCCACGGTATGCGACAGATAGAAGTGCGGCACCGTACGCCAGCTTTCCGTCAGGCGCTGGGCCATGACCTGCCAGAGACGGCCAGGCGCATGCACCGTGGATGCGGGCACAGGCATTGCCGCTGTTGGTGCGGGCACAAAAGCCGCCACGTCCGCCGCCAGTACCGCGCCCTCGGGCCCGGTGCCGCTGACAGCTTCCAAGTCAATGCCCTGTTCCCGGGCCAGGCGGCGGGCTTTGGGGGAAGCCAAAATGCGACCGGCCACGGGCGCGGGCGGCTGCTGGGCCAGATAGGCTTCCACGTCCTCCCGCTGTATCCGCGTCCCCGCATGCGGCACAGCCTGCAAATCCACACCATGGCTGGCGGCCAGACGCCGGGCTACGGGACTGGCCTCGATGCGCGGCGCAGGAGCCGGGGACACGGGGGCCGGGACTGCCGACGACGGGGTAACCGGGGCTGTTTCGCCCTCGGCCAAAATCAGGGCTACGGTCTGGCCCACCGGCACTTCCTCACCTTCCCGGGCGGCCAGGCCAGCCAGCGTGCCATCCGCGGGCGCTTCAATCTCGACCGTAATCTTGTCCGTCGCAATCTCCATCACGGGATCGCCCTGTGCCACGCGATCCCCTTCCTGGCGCAGCCAGCGCACCAGCGTACCCGTATCCTGATTCATGCCCAGCACGGGCATGATGATGTCATGGGCCATGGGAACCGTCTCGCTCAGGTGCGCTGGCAGAGCGCCTTGGCCATTGCACAAATGCGATCTGCGTCCGGAATCGTCAGCTGCTCCAGTACCGGCGAGAAGGGTACCGGCACATTCATGGCGCCCAGCCGCGTCACCGGCGCATCCAGGTAGTAAAAAGCCCCTTCCGCTATCACTGACGCCAGTTCACCCGTGATGCCATACCGCTCGCAGCCTTCGTCCACCACCAGGGCCCGGCTGGTCTTGCGTGCACTGGCCACCAGCGTTTCGTGATCCAGTGGCACCATGGTGCGCGGATCGATCACTTCGGCTTCCACCCCCAGGGCCGCGAGCTGATCCGCCGCGGTCAGCGCTTCATGCACCATGCTGCTGGTGGCTACCAGGGTAATATCGCTGCCCTCACGCCGGATGGCGGCCTGGCCCAAGGGCACGAGATGCTCGCCAGCCGGCACGGGACCGGTCATAGCGTACATCATCTTGTCTTCAAAGAAAGCCACCGGATTGTCGTCCCGGATGGCACTCTTGAGCAGACCCTTGGCATCGGCGGGGGTCGCGGGCACCACTACCTTCATGCCCGGCACGTGACTGAGCCAGACATGGAGCGACTGGGAGTGCTGGGCAGCCGAGGACCGGCCGGCCCCCATGGTGGTCCGCAGGACCATGGGTACGGTCAGCTTGCCTCCGGACATGTAGTGGGTCTTGGCGGCCTGATTCACCATCTGGTCCATGACCATGGTGGTGAAGTCCCCAAACATGATGTCGACCACCGGCCGCATGCCCGTCATCGCGGCCCCTACCCCAATGCCGGCGATGCCGGCTTCGGAGATGGGCGAGTCGATGACCCGGTGCGCCCCGAATTCCGCTTGCAGGCCGGTGAAGATTTTGAAGACACTGCCGGCCGCCCCGATGTCCTCACCGATCAGGAAGACGTGGGGATCCCGTGACATCTCCTCGTGAATGGCTTCGCGGATCGCCGCGCCAAAGGAAATTTCTCGTTCACCGGTGTCCCGGTCATGCGTAGACATGCTGATCCACCTCCCCTTCCACGGGAAAAGGCTCGTCCAGGGCAAAGGCCACCGCCTGCTCCACTTCGGCCTGCACCTGGCTCTCGAGCTGTGTCACCACCGCCGATTCGACCTGGAATTCCGCTGCCAGCCACTGCTGCAGGAGCCGGAGCGGATCCCGGTGGGTCTGCCATTCCTCTTCCTCGGCCCGGGTACGGTAGGGACGATCCACGTCGCCTACGTGATGCCCCCGGTACCGGTAGGTCGTGCACAGCAGAAACGAGGGTCCCTCACCGTGCCGGGCCCGCTGCACCGCGGACACGGTCGCAGCCCGCACGGCCCGTATGTCCTGGCCGTCAACCTGTTGGGCAGCCATGCCGAAGGCGTGTGCCCGGTCCAGGATCTCACCGGCTATGGTCTGGTCATTGGGTGTGTATTCGCCGTAGTGGTTGTTCTCGCACACGTACAGTACCGGCAGATGCCAGAGCTGGGCCATGTTCATGGACTCGTAGAGCTGTCCCTGTCCCAGGGCCCCATCCCCAAAAAAGGCGACCGCGACCTGGTCGGTACCGCGCAGCCGGGCAGACAGACCCGCCCCGGCCACGATGGAGGTGCTGCCCCCCACAATACCGTTGGCACCCAGGTTTCCGGTGTCCTGATCGGCAATGTGCATGGATCCCCCCTTGCCCCGGCAATAGCCTGACGCCTTGCCCAGCAGTTCGGCGAACATGCGCCTGACGTCGGCCCCCTTGGCCAGGCAATGGCCATGGCCCCGGTGTGTGCTCGTGATGTAGTCATCATCCCGCAGCACGCTGCATACACCCACGGCCACTGCTTCCTCACCGATGTAGAGGTGGGCAATGCCCGGCATCTGGCCCCGGGTGTACAGACCGTCCGCCGCTTCCTCGAAACAGCGGATACGGAACATCAGTTCGTACAGACCCAGCCAGTATTCCTCGTCCAGTCGTTCAAGCCCTTCACTCATCCTGCACCTCGTTCCTGTCAGGATCGGGCTACACCCGAACCTCGATAAAGTGGGGCCCCGGGGCCCGGATAGCGACAGCCAGCTGATCACAAAGCTGTGTGCAGTCCGCAGCCCGCATGGCTTCCACGCCCATGCCCCGGGCCAGGTGCACCCAGTCGATCTGCGGTCGGGTCAGATCCAGCATGGCAGCGCTGTGCATGCCTTCCATACCCGGACAAAGGCGTTCGAGTTCACCCTGCAGAATGCGGTACGCCCCATTGTTGAACATAACTACCACGACGTTACATGCCTCGCGGGCCATGGACCACAGGGCCTGCAGGGTATACATGGCGGAGCCATCCGCCTGCATGGCAAACACCTGGCGGTCCGGACAGGCGACAGCAGCCCCCAGGGCGACCGGCAAGCCCTGGCCGATGGAACCGCCGGTGACGTTGAGCCAGTCGTGGTGAGGCGCGCCTGCCGTCTGGGCCGCTGCGGCACGTCCCGCAGTGATCGATTCGTCCGAGATGATGGACTCTTCCGGCATGAGAGCCGCCAGTGCGGCCCAGACCTTTTCAATAGTGACAGCCCCCGTCGGCAACTCCGGCTTCCGGTCGGCCGCCAGCGGGCGCGGATCGTCCGGTGCGTTCACCGTATCCGCCAGCATTTCCAAGGCCATGACGATGTCCTCGTCCGCGTGGGCAAGGACATGAAACGCGCAATCGGGAGGCGCCGTGACGCTGGGCTGGTCCGGGTAGGCAAAGAAGCCCACGGGCCGGGTGGCACCAGCCAGGATCATGTGCCGCGTACCCTTGAGCATTTCCACAGCCTGGGGCACGGGGTAGGGCAAACGCTGCACATCGGGCCGGTCGCGGCCACGCTCCATCCGGCTGTTGACGCGATCCCCCAGGATCCGGATACCCGTCGCGTTGCCGATGCTGTTGGCGTGCCGTATACCTTCCGCCCGGAGCGCCCGGCCGCCAATCAGCATCACGGTCTCGGGACCATGAGCCAGCAGGCGGGCCACCTCGGCCACGCGCTCCGCCGGGACCGGGGCAGGCACAGAGGCCGTGATACGGTCGGCAGGCGGCCCGCCCGGATCCCAGGCGCAATCCGAAGGCAGCACCAGCGTGGCCACCTGGCCCGGCGGCTGCAGCGCAGCCTGGACCGCCGCCGCCGTATCGGCCGGCAATGCCTGGGCCGTAGCGGAGGACCGGTACCAGCCCGAAACCGCACTGGCAATAGCTTCAATGTCGGCGGTCAGGGGCGCGTCGTGCTGCAGATGCCAGGTCGCGTGATCGCCCACGACATTCACGACGGGGGAGAAGGCCCGGCGGGCGTTGTGCAGATTGGCCAGGCCATTGCCCAACCCGGGCCCCAGATGCAGCAGCGTACAGGCCGGCCAGTCCGTCATACGGGCATAGCCGTCTGCCGCACCGGTCGCCACCCCTTCAAAAAGACAGAGTACACCGCGCATGGCCGGTACCCGTTCCAAGGCCCCCACGGAGAAGATTTCGGATGTGCCCGGATTGGCGAAACAGACCGTAACGTCATTGTTGACGAGGGTCTGCAACATACTGTCGGCGCCGTTCATGTCAGTTCCCTGTTTGTTTGGTCGAGCCAAGGGTCAGGAGCGGGCAATGCCCGCGGTCCGGAAAGCCCCGTTCAGCACGTCGTAGGTTTGCTGGGCGGCCGCAATGGGATCGTAGTTGGGCCGCCGCTGCACCATCACGCTGATTTCGGCGGAAATGAAGTCGGTATAGCCATGCGCCTGCATCGCCTTCAGGTAAGCCACATAATCGAACTCGCCCTCACCGGGAATCAGGAATTCAAAATCCGGTACGGTACCGCGCTCGTCCTTGACGTGGGTATGCACCGTCACTGGCGCCAAGGCTGCCACCGGCGTCTCAATGTCCATACCCATCACGTTGAAGTGGGAAATGTCGAAATTCACCTTGAGCCAGGGATCGTCGATGGCTTCCAGCAGGCGCAGGACCTTGGGGGGTGTATCCAGCATGCTGCCCACGTGGGGTTCAATGGCAATGACCACCCCGCGGGTCCGGGCGTAGGCCACCAGTTCGCCCAACCGATCCTGCAGCAGGGCACCCAGGGTTTCCTCATCGTCCGGTCGCCCGCCCGCCGTGGTGTCAATGCAGGGCGGCTCTCCAGAGCCGGCCCACTCCACAGCCAGATCCACGGTGCCTTTGAGCCGACGCATGTTGTCCGCGGCGAGTTCGGGATCCAGTTCCACCAGGCTGCGGTGTCCGGCCAATGCCGGCAAGGCCATATTGTGGATCTGCAGCAGCCGGGCGATGTACCGGCGATAGCCTTCATCCAGGCTGTCCAGTTCAATGGAATAGCCGGGAATCACCGTCAATTCCACGCCGTCGTAGCCCATCTCGGCCAAGCTGGCAATGATGGTATCGACAGGCACGTTGGGCATGCCCCAGGAACTGTATCCGAGTTTCATTATGTCCAGTCGCTCCCCTGCTATCCTTTGGATCCGGATGCAAACACGCAGCCGGACCGGACTGCTTCACACCTCAGTTCACCAGCGCCTGGGCCATTTGGCCATCGGCTACGCGCCCGATGTTGGCAAAAATGAAGGCTCCCCGCCGTGAGAAGGAATCGAAGGTCACACCGGCCGTATGGGGTGTGAAGATGATGTTGTCAAGAGCCAGCAGCGGATGGTCGGGCAGCGGCGGTTCCTGGACAAGCACATCCAGTGCCGCGCCCCCAATGGCTCCGGCCTGCAGGGCCGCCACCAAGGCAGCCTCGTCCACTACTTCACCGCGGCAGGTGTTGACCAGCAGAGCCGTAACCTTCATCCGGTCCAGGGCGGCAGCGTCAATCATGTTCCGGGTGGCGGCATTCAGGGGCACGTGTATCGTGACAATGTCCGCCTGGGCCAGGAGCGTGTCCCGATCCACCTGCTCGGTCCCCAGCGCAGCGGATACCGCTGGTGGCGGGGGATAGGCATCGTAAAAGAGAATCCTGACCCCAAACGGCGCCAGCAACTGGGCAACGCGTTGCCCGATCTTGCCCAGACCGACAATGCCCACGGTCTTGCCGGCCAGCGTGAACGTAGTCTGGGCGGAATCGAGGCCCCGCCACTGCCCTGCCTTGACGAAACGGTCAAAATCCACCAGCCGCCGCTGCCAGGCCAGCATCAGCATCAGGGCATGCTCGGCCACATCTGGGGCATTGGTACCCCCGTTGTTGGCGACGGGAATGCCCAGTTCCCGGCACAGCGCCACGTCGATGCGATCAAAGCCCGCACTGACCAGCTGGATCAGCTTGAGATGGGTGCCGGTCCGAATCGAAACTTCATCCAGGACACTGGGGAACAGGACGAGATATTCGGCTGCGGCGATACGTGCCAGCCGTTCCGCTTCCGGCGCTTGCGGGTCCATGACATGTACACAATCCGTGACCTGGGCGTGCTGGGTCACTTCAGCGGACAACCGCGGTGCCAGCGAGGAAATAAACAGGATGTTGCGCATGGGGCAGGCACTTTCCATGGGGGGGGTGGACTTCCTTGCAATATACACCCGATCGATCCCAAATTGCCAATGTCCACGCTGGATCTGCGGCCGGTACACGGCCCACGGGCCGGTTCGGTTGCCAGCGTTGCAGGTTAGGCCTCATGGAGCAGACGGGCCAGGGGATAATGCAAGACAAAACTGTTCTTGGGATCGGGCCCCAGGTACACTCGACGGCTACGCAAACTGGCCCAACACAGTATGTGTTGGGCCACCCCGGGACGCTTCAGGCTCCTACGGTGCATCGGGCGAAGCCCTAACCGAGGGCAACGTCGCCCGGATCGAAACCTTGCTTGCTGCCCAGGAACTGTCTGCCGACTCCTCCCTGCTTCTGCGTCCTGTGGTGCTTTAAGGACGCCAGTTTGCGATTCAGGCCGATTTTATTGATACTGATAGGGAACCTTGTAACCCCTTAAGGGTCCATTTTCAGTTCCGGTCTCTCCACGGACAGGCTGGGTGTTGCGCCTGCGACCTGCAGGGGACAGAGGGATGTCTATGGATCCTGTTTCCGGAGAGAGGAGAAGAAAAGACATGTTGCCCAAACGCCATTCATTGTTCCCGCACCTGGTGGCCGTGCTGCTGATTGTCCTCATGGGCGCAGCCTGTGCCGCCCCGGCTGCCGAAAGTCCACCGGCCGCGGATACCGGGGATGAAGTCGTTGCGATCGAGGAAGTCGCAGCGGAAGAGGCCGCGCTGGCCGGGGACATCGTGATCAGCCTGGCCTCCAACGACGTCCAGACCTATCAGGCACTGGCAGACGCCTACATGGCCATGCATCCCGACGTGACCGTGCACGTAGAACTCAAGGCACCGGGTGTCGATGCGTATCTGCAATGGATCCGTACCCAGTTCACGTCCGAGGAACCACGCGTATCCCTGTTGGAGACGCCCCATCTGCGAGAGTTCGCCCAGGAAGGCCGGCTGGTCAACTGGGCTCCTTATCTGAATCAGATCAATCCCTATACGGACGCACCCTGGGAAGACAGCTTCGAGGAATGGGGCCTGAACCTGGTCCGGGATCCCAGCACGGGAGAAATGTACATGATGCCGTACATGTCCGTGCAGACTTTCTGGGTCTACAACAAGCGCATCTTCGAGGAAGCCGGCATCACCGACGTACCGGCCCAGCCCACGTGGGAACAACTGGTGGAGTACAGCACGAAAGTGCGCGATGCGGGCTACATTCCCATTGCCATGGAAGGGACCACGGAACAGATCTGGGGCGGTGGCCGCATGCCGTGGCTGATGCGTTCCGCCATGGATCAGTATCATCGCAACGAGCTGGAACTCATCCAGTGCCAGGAAGGCGACTGGTGTTTCCGGGAAGGCATCGACGATGTATGGACGTTCGATCCCACGGACGTGCGCAATGACGATCCGGACAAGGTTTCCATCAACATTGTGCGCCACCTCCTGGCCTTGCGGGACGGCGACATCACGTTCGATAACGAATGCACCGTGGAAATGATGGAAAACGTTGGCCGTGTCTTCAAGACCGAGCACGGCTTCGTACCCGAAGGCTGGGCCGGCATGACGGACGCGTATCCCCTGTTCCTGACCCAGCAGGCGGCCATGCGCATGGTACACGGCGGCTTCTACACCAGCTTCCCCAAGGACATCCGCTCCCTGGCTGAAGGAGAATACGGAGGTACGGGGGAAGTGGACGAGGAAAAGGCTGCTACTGCTGTCGAGTTTGAATACGGTCGTTTCGCCTTTCCTTCCATGGAAGGGCCCTGCGTACAGGGAACGGCCCGGGCCAACGAGCTGACCCAGGGCTATCTGGCCCTGCCCAAGAAAAACCGGGCCCAGAACGATCTGGAAGCTGATTTCATCATGTTCTGGACCAGTCCCGAAGGCATGCGCATCTACCTGGAAAACAAGCTGGATACAGAAAACCTCCAGGGCGGTGTGGCGGGTCCCACCCTGATCAAGGGCGTGGCCATGCCGGATCCGTGGACCAATATCTTTGACGACAGCGTCTTCATCGGGAATTACGAAAAGCCCGGCGCGCCCGGCGATGCCGTGGCCCGGGGTTTCTTCAAGTATGAAGACACCAAGCGGATCTGGTCTATCATGGTGCAGGAATTCTTTGCCGGCACGCGCACGGCGGCAGAATTCGCCGCGGATTACCAGGCCCTGCTCGAGGACAACTTCGCCGGTCTCCTGGACTACCTGAACCTGACGGAGGAAGACCTGGAGAGCCCGGAAAAACGGCCACCGGGCTGGGTCGCCGCCGGTCCCTATTAATTTAATCCGGACTCTGGCGGCAGGGGCTGACTCCTGCCGCCAGGGCATAGCCTCCAAGGGCATGGCTGTCTCCCGGGATTGCCTGCTGTCGTGAATGCATCACGCCTGCGCTGGGCAGGACTGACCTCGGTTCTGGTCCTGCTCTGGATTGTGCTGTCCCGGAGTGTCGCCGCCCAGAGCGGTGATCTTTGGGAACAGGATCTGGACAGTCAAGTCCAGAGTTCCGCGCTCAGCGCTTCCGGAGAACGGGTCGCCTTTGGCACGCGTGACAACCGGGTCACCGTCTACGATCAGGACGGCACCCGTCTGTGGTCCTTCGAGGCAGCGAACAGCATTACCAGTCTGGCCTGGAGCGCTGACGGTTCCCGCCTCACCGTAGCCTCGGAAGATCGCTTCATTTACCTTCTGGACGGCACCAGCGGGGAGATCCTGGCACAGCACAAGGCAGCGCGTACCGTCAATGACGCGGCTATTGCCCGGGACGGCTCGCTGGTCGCTGCCACGAGCGATGACCAGCACGTCTATGTACTGGACAACGCGGGCAACCCTGTCTGGAGCATCGACCAAAGCCTGGGCGTGTCTGCGGCCGCGATTTACGGCGAAGGTGAACAGGCGCGTGTCGTGGTGGGCGCGGACGACGGCAGCATTACCATCTATTCCCGCAACGGCACCAAATTGCTGACCACCTATCTCGACTACAACGTAACGTCACTGGCCATTACCCGCAACGGCGCCCGCATTCTGGCCGGTACCAGTGACGGGGCCCTGACCCTCGTCAACGGTGCCAATGGCGCTGTGATCTGGACTACGGAGGGCGACAGCGAGATCACGGACGTAGCCATGTCCGACGACGGTACGGTCATGCTGGCGGCCAGCGAATTCGGGTCCGTCTATTTCCTGGATCCCCAGGGAACCATCACCCAGCGCCTGAAGCCCGAAGTACCGGTGCGCAGCCTGGCGTTGACGGGTGATGCCGCGCTGTTGGCCCTGGGTGATGCCGAAGGCCGGGCGCGACTGCTCAATCGTACCCGGCAGGTACAGGGCATGGCGCAGGAGGCCCGCATGCGAGGCCTGCTGGTCGCCAGTGGCGCGGGCCTCCTGGTACTCCTGCTTGTTGTGGGCGTCTGCTGCTGCGCTTTACGGAGCCGGGACGCCGCCAGTGGGCCCGTCGTTCGGCCCGTCCCCGCAGCCAGCTGGTCCTGGTATGGCGCGCGCGTCATTCCTACCTGCTCATTCTGCCTACCCTGATCTTCCTGCTCACCTTCAATTACTATCCGGCCTTCTCCGGCCTGTACCACGCGTTCACGGACTGGAACCCGGTGGGGCACTCGCCCTGGGTAGGGTTGGAGAACTTCCGGTTTTTGCTGGGGGATCGTTTCTTTCTGTCCAGTTTCCGCAATGCCATCATCCTGGTCGTGGTCTCCATCGTCAAGACCATGACCATGCCGCTACTGGTGGCGGAACTCATTTTCAATCTGAAAAATCACTACACCCAGTACTGGATGCGTACGCTCTTCGTGGTCCCGATCGTACTGCCGGCCGTAGTGGAAATCCTGGTGTGGAACAACATTTACGATCCGTCCATCGGCCTCCTGAACGAGTTTCTGAAACTGATCGGGCAAGAGGAATGGTCACGGGTCTGGTATGGCGATCCCAAGGTGGCGCTGAGCTCCATTATCTTCATCGGCGTACCCTGGGTCAACGCCTTCGCGCTCCTCATTTTCTATGGTGGCCTGATCTCCATTTCGGACGAAATTTTCGATTCGTCCAAGGTCGATGGCGCCAATACCTTCCGGCGTTTCTGGAGCATCGATCTGCCGCTGCTGATGGGGCAGGTCAAGCTGCTCCTGATCCTGAATTTCATCAATGCCGTGCAAACCTTTGAACTGGTGTTCCTGACCACCGGCGGGGGGCCGGGTGACGCCACCTACGTTCCGGCCCTGGAACTGTATTACATGGCCATGCGCATGGATCGGATGGGGGTAGCCTCCGCGATCGGCATGATCCTGTTTCTGATCATCCTGGCCGGCACCATCATCAACATGCGGTTTGTGAAATCCGCCACCGATTTCGAGGCCTGAACCCATGGCGCGCGTTGTCCCCACCCCCACCACCCTGGCCCTGCGGCGCTTCCGTCTTTCGCTGGGCCAGATGCTGATCGGCCTGATTCTGACTTTTCTGCTGATCCTGACTTTCGTGCCCATCGCCTATCTGGCCGTACTGGCCCTGAAAGACAACGGCCAGATCTACGGCCGTTTCTGGTCCATGCCCAACCCCTACCGCTGGGAGAATTTCGTCCTGGGATGGCGCGTCGTGGGGCAGCCCATTCTGAATTCCATCATCACCTCCGGCTCGGCGTGCTGTGTCACCATCGTACTGTCCAGCCTGTCCGGCTACGTGTTCGCCCGTCACCGTTTCCCGGGCAAGGAAGTCATTTACACGGGCATCCTGGCCCTCCTGATGATTCCGCCCATTCTGACCCTGATCCCGGCCTACGTGCTGATCCTCAATTTTGGCCTGCAAAACACCTACTGGGCCCTGATCTTGCCCTGGACCTCGGGGGGCCAGGTATTCGCCCTGCTGCTCTGCCGCAGCTTTTTCGCCACGCTGCCGGAGGAATTCTTTGATGCGGCCCGGATCGACGGGGCTACGGAGATCCAGGCTTTCTGGCGCATCGCTGTACCTCTCTCCACACCCATTCTCGTGACGGTGGCGGTCGTGCGACTGGTGACTACCTACAACCAGTTCATGTGGCCCCTGGTCGCCATTTCCAGCCCTGATCGCCAGGTTGTGGCGGTAGCGCTCACGGAATTCACCTCTGAAATCGGGGTCACGGATCTGGGACCGCAGATGGCCGCCTATATTGTGGCCTCCATTCCGCTGATCCTGCTGTTCTCCTTCGGCATGCGCCACTACGTACGGGGCCTGACGGCGGGCGGTCTCAAGGCCTGAAACCGGCCTGGCCCTCCAGGCGGGTTTGTACGTCCCCTGCCCCCTGCCCGGCATCCCGTCGGTCGTCCGGGCAGCATGGGAACCGCTTTGTACAGGGCATGGCGCAGCAGGCCTGTAACCTGCCATAATCTCGGCTTGGTGTCCGCATCCCCTTATATAATGCAGTCGCATCTTCGGGGTTGCGGGACAAGGAGATAGGTGAAATGACAGGGTTGCGCCAGGCTATGCGAGGCCTGCTTTGGCTTGTAACGGCCAGTTGGGTCGGGTTGTCGGCTGGCTGTGTGGTGCCACCCCCCACCCCTGCCACACATATGGACATGCCTGAGATGGACATGGGTAATCCGGAGGCCACCCCCGCCGATGCGATAGCCGGTGCCACACTGCACCAGGGCACATGGCACCGCATGGTCACCGCACCCGTAGCGTACCTGCAGGTAACCGGTACCGCCCAGCTCGCAGTCCATGCGCACGGCACCACGGTGACGATCCGGCTGGCGCATTTGCCGGCCCACCAGTCCTACATGTCCCATGTTCATGTCGATACCTGCAAGGTCCTGGGGGGCGATCACTTCCGCTTCGATCCCGCGGGCGGGGACATGCCCCCCAATGAGATTCACCTGGCCTTCACCAGCCAGGCGGACGGCACCGGTTTCATGACCGTGGAGAATCCGCACCAAGCCGGTCCGGAAGCGCGTTCCATCATCATCCACCAGCGGGAGGACGATCGCAAGCTGCTTTGCGCCGATCTGTCGCCCGCGTAGCCACTGGCCTGTGCATACAGGCACGGCCACGAATCCGCACCGGGGCCCGTCTGCTACGTCTGGTCTGCCCCGGCACGACTCAGAGCGGCCAGGGTTTCAAAGCAGGCGGCCAGGGGATGGTAATCCGTCTTGGCCGCCGGACTTTTGTAATCGTCGTACTTCTGATTGTTCACGTTCAGGATGCGGTACCAGCCGCCGTATGCATGATCCACAAAGCAGCGGTCGGCAAATTCCCACACCCTGTCATACCACGTCCAGTAGTGGTTCTCCCCCGTACGCAGCGCCAGGAGCGCAGCGGCGGCGAATGCCTCGGCCAAGACCCAGTAATAGCGGTCGGTGTCCAGAATCCGTCCATCCGGGGCAAACGTATAATGCAGGCCCCCGCGCCGGTCATCCCAGCTTTTCGCCAGTGCCACGTCAAAGAGATGACGGGCCCGCTCCGGCATCCAGGCGGCGGGGCGATAGCGCTCCAGGATCAGCAACAGCTTGGACCATTCGACAAAGTGCCCTGGCAGGTAGCCATAGGGTTTGAACAGATTCCGGGGATCGTCCCGGTTGTAGTCCCAGTCATGGGTCCAGTCGGTATGGTAATGTTCCCAGATCAGGCCATCTGTCCGGTCGGCCAGGTCCACACAGATACGCTGCGCCAGTCCATACGCCCGGTCCAGGTATCTGGCAGCACCCGTGGCTTCGTAGGCGGCCAACATGGCTTCACACATATGCATGTTGGCGTTCTGGCCACGGTACGGTGCGATCGCGGTCCAGGCACCCGCCCCAATTTCATCCACGTAAAGCTGCGCATCAGGCTCCCAGAAGCGTTCTTCAAGCAAGTCGTACACATCGGTGATCAAGGCCGCCGCGTCCCTGATGCCGGCTTTGGCGGCCCCAGCCGCAGCCAGCAGAACAAAGGCATGCCCATAGCAGTGGCGCGTGCCGTCTTCCACCTTGCGGCCCTGCAGGACCCAGGCAAAGCCACCATCGGCCTGACGGTGTGACTCCCACAGGCAACGCAGGCCATGGGCAGCTGCCTCCCGGTAGGCAGGCTCGTCCAGGATCAGGGAGGCCAGGGCATAGTTGTACACAAAGCGACACGTGCCGACCAGGTGCTTGGTCATGCGATCGACAATCGAGCCGTCATCGCGAAGCTGGTTGATATAGCCCCCCAGTTCCTCATCGATACAGACCGGATGGTAGAACGACATGATGCTGCGCACGTGATTGCGCAAGAAGGCCGGGTCACGATACGACATGGAGGATGCTCCTTACTGCTTATGCTGATTATGGGCAACACGACCGTGCGGGAAACCCGGTACGTTCCCCGGGCCTACATATCCAAGTACCGAGCAACTATCTACAGCTCTGCCCTTAATACACAGGCGGGCTTGGCAACGGTTGCCCGTGCGGATATGCCCCGGTACGGCTTGCGCAATGGTCCGTTGGGCCATAGCTGGGACCAGGGGCGCCGGGATGTCCGGAATACCTTGGTCCGCGTGGGTCCGGTCCTGCGTGTTGGCTCTTGCCCCGGCATGTGCGGACAGAGACCGGGTCACCAGGATGCACACACCGGTCAGGCCCGTGTAGGTCCAGCGCAGGCTGGCCATGCGCTTGCCCCTACATGACATTGTATGTCATGTGCCAACCGCTCTTGGGTTGTGTGGGTCCGTGAACGCGCGCAGACAGTGTTGCCGGGACATGCAGTGATACACACCCACGCAACCCTGCCTGAACAGTGCTCCGCAGGACTCGATGCCGTGGGTGTGGACTGTGCCGCGCACATACGCCTGGGCCCGATGATTTACGGTCCGGTGGGGATGTGCCAGGCTTCGGCAAGGTTGTCAGGCATCCGTGTATACCTGCGTTCTGCGCCACTCGGCGGTAAATGCCAGCATACAGGGTCACCGGGGCTGCGTGTGCTATCACCGGGGCCGCCACCGGGTTGCGGACCCGCTCTTGCAGGTCCAGGACCAAGTTCTGCCCCGGGGATACCTTGGGCTTGCATTGCACGCTGGCGGCGGGCGTGCCAGGTTTGGGCTTTGCCCCCACAAACATCTCAGCGACTGCTATCGGTCCGGTTGCACGGTACCATTGGCAGTCCCGCATGCCCACAGGCGATGGACCGCCCAGGGCAGGCAACAGGCCAGCCGGGTGGACGGGAACCCCTGGGGACAGCGGATGAGCCGAAACAGGACGATGACCCAGAGCCAGCAACCCAGTCGGGAGCCCTGTTGTCTGCGGGATGACCGGATCCGGAGAGTGCCCGGCAGGCCACGGGGTAAGGCGTTCTCCTGTCAGTATTGACCTGCCCGCGGCGGGTGATGCCACATCCCATTTTTTGATCAGGTACCATAATAAGTGGGAAAAAAGCTGGACGCCATGGGTCCGGTCGTGTTCTTTCCCGCTGCCCAATTGCCGCCTTGTACCAGTTTGCAGGATTTCCCCATATGTCTTCCTACCAGATCTCCCAGTCAGACATCGAAACGGCCCGTGACGTGCGGGAACATCTCCTGCGCGATCCTCACAGACCCGGCTATCACTTTGTCGTGCCGGAAGGTCTGGCCCATCCCGCCGATCCCAACGGTGCCATTTTTTGGCAGGGCAACATCCACTTGGGCTACATCTACCAGCGGCACGGCAAGCATTGCTGGGGTCATGTATCCTCACATGACTGGCTGCACTGGAAGCATCACAAGCCTTGGCTGACGCCTACGGCAGACAGTCCTGAACAGGGCATTTTCAGTGGCAACTGCTTCCATGGCGACGGGGAGGCCGTGTTCCTGTACCACGGCACGCAAGCCGGGAACAGCATTGCCACGGCTTCCGATTATTGGCTGGAGAACGTAAAGAAGTCGCCGGCCAATCCCATCGTGCCCGTGCAGGACGACGTAGGCAACAAACCGGGTGCGCAAGGATGGGCATCCTGGGATCCCCATGGCTGGCGGGCTGACGACGGGACCTACTACGGGATCTTCGGTGGCTTGACACCAGCCGTGTTCAAGGCCTCTTCGCTCCATTCCCGGTGGGAGTACGTGGGAGACTTTCTGGCCTATCCGCTGGACGGTGTCGACCTGCATGAAGATATCTCCTGCCCGGATTTCTTCCCTCTGGGCGACAAATGGGTGATGCTTTGCATCAGCCATACCCTGGGTTGCCGGTACTACATAGGGGAGTGGAAGAACGAGCAGTTCCACCCTGAGTACCACGAACAGATGAGCTGGGTCGACAATGGCTTCTTCGCCCCGGAAAGTGTGCTGGACGATCAGGGCCGCCGCATCATGTGGGCCTGGGCCCGGGACGAACGGGATCGCGAGACCGAACGGCCGGCCAGTGGCTGGTCCGGCACTTTCTCCTTCCCGTGCGAAATGGTCATGGCACAGGGCCGCATTGGCCTGAAGCCCATCGAGGAATTGCAGTCCATCACCTATGGTGGCGACAATCGCCGTCTCCTGCTGCACGCGGGTGAGGAAGTCATCGTGGAGAGCGTCGCCAATCGTTCGGTAGACGTCTGTGCCTGGTTCATGCCCAAGGGAGCCCATCGGTACGGGGTGAAGATCTGCAAATCACCGCAGGGCGAAGAAGAAACCGTGATTGGCGTCGATCTGCGTGCCCGTACCCTGTTCATCGACACCACACGCTCCAGCCTGACCACAGGCAACAAAACACTGGAGCAGGCTCCCCTGCCGGATGGCGCCGAGCGCAATGCCGGGGACGGACATTTGCTGCGCATCCTGGCCGACAACTCCATTGTCGAAGCCTTTGCCTGCGGCACGCAGGCGATGCGTCGGATGTATCCTTCACGGTCCGACAGCGTCCATGTCAGTTACTGGGCCGAGGGCGGTGACTGTGAACTGGACGTGGCCTTGACCGAAGTCAAGCGCACCAATGCCTATTGAGGCCGACGGCGCTGCTTCCCACGGCCACAGATCCCAGGTGTCGCCCCGTGTGGACACATCCCTGTCCCAGTGCCCGGTCTTGTCTCGCGCTGCCTGTATGCCCGCACCCCGCTCCCACACCCCGGAAGCTGATACACCGTACGGACGCATCTATGCCATGGTACGACAGATCCCGTATGGCGAGGTCGCTACCTATGGCCAGATCGCGCGGTTGGTTGGGCGCTGCACCGCCCGCATGGTGGGGTACGCCATGGCGGGCTTGCCGTTTGGTTCAGACGTCCCCTGGCACCGTGTGATCAATTACCAGGGCCGCATCAGCCCGCGTGCGGGTTCCGGCAGCGAAATCCAGCGGCAGCGGCTTGCAGCCGAGGGGGTACGGTTCAGTCTGGACGGCCGTATAGATTTGGCCTGCTACCGCTGGGTGGGGCCGGAATTGGAACCGCCTGTGTCCGGCCGTACAGACACAGCCTGAAATTCCCCTGTCTGCCGTGAATATACGCCAAGGCGCTTCAGTCCTGGAATACACCGGGTAGTCTGTTTGTGTCCCCATGCATTACAGGACAGACATTTATTATCAGGTCCAGACCTGGCTGTACGTGCAGGCATAGAGAGAGAGCAGTCATACCTGACCGGCAAGTCAGTTCTGTACCCTCAGCTGAACATGCCTCCGGGTCCGTGCACGAGCTACGCGCCCTGGCACGGGATTTGCCAACATATACCAGGTGCCGTACACGGTCACAGGATAAGGCACAGGCTTTTGCTCTCCAGGAGCGTGTATTTCCGACCATTGCGGTGCCCTGGAGCATCGGCCCCCCTGTTTTGCATTTGTAGACCTCCCGGCACAAGAATATAATGTTCCATGTCCCCATGTTCACGCGGGGACACCATGTCCAGTGAATTGCATACATCCCAGAGGAGTTTCTGCATGTTCAGAACATACAACCTCAGTCCCCGTGGGGGTCTGTTGGTATTCGCCTTGATCCTGGCTTTGGCACTGGCGGCATGCGGTGGCGGACCGGCCGCCCCTGAGGCAGAGCCCGCTGCGGCCGAAGAAGCGGCACCTGCGGCAGAAAGTACCGAGATGGATACCGGATCCGGGTATGGAGAATCGCCCCTGCTGGCGGCACGCGTCGCGGCTGGTACCCTGCCTCCGGTAGAAGAACGACTGCCCATTCAACCTTTCGTGGTCAGCCAGCGCATGCTGGTCGTCAGTTACGATACGGAAATCGGCAAATACGGCGGTACCATGCGCCTGCCCCAGGAAGGTCCCAACGGCGATCCCCACATTTACATCGGTTCGGTGGAACCGCTGGTCTGGGCACCCGGTGCCTTCAATTACGATCAGGGCATTTACGGCAACGTCCTGCTGGACTGGGAAGCCAACGAGGACTACAGTGTCTTCACCCTGCACATGCGTGAGGGCCTGAAATGGTCCGACGGCCAGCCGGTCACTACGGCAGACGTGGACTTCACCTGGAACGATGTGCTCAACCATGCAGACATCACCACGAGTTTGCCGGGCTACCTGCGCACAGGCGCCACCCCCAGCGGCGCCCCTGTCGCCGTCGAGGTCAAGGACGACTATACCTTCGAGCTGACCTTCGACGGCCCCTATGGCAGTTTTCCGGCCCAGATGGCCATTGCCCAGTGGCGGGGGTATCAGGACCTCCTCAAGCCGGCGCACTACCTGAAACAGTTCCACGCGGATTACGCGGACGCGGACGAGCTGGCCGCCAAGATGGAGGAAGAGGCCATTGAGGAAGGTCAATGGTATACCCTGTTCAACGCCAAGCAGATGCCCTACAACCTGTGGCGCGCCATCAACGAGCAGGGCTTCGGCCATCCGGTCCTGACCCCCTGGGTCATGGTCGACTTCGGGGACGGGGTATGGAATTTCGAGCGCAATCCCTACTACTTCAAGGTCGATGAAGCGGGCAATCAGCTGCCCTACATCGACAACGTGCAGATGGTGCTGGTCCAGGACCGGGAAACCACAGTCCTGAAAATCCTGCAGGGGGAACTCGACTATCTCGGGGAACGGAGTTCCCTGCAGAATCTGCCCCTGCTCAAGGACGCGGAAAACGACGGCATCCTGAACGTCTTCATTCCCCGCATGCACCGCCTGCCCATCAATTTCACCCTCAACCTGACCTTTGACGATCCCGTGTACCGGCAGGTCACCAACGACGTGCGGTTCCGGCAGGCCATGACGCTGGCCATCAACAAGGAAGAAATCATCAACACCTTCTACCTGGGTGCCTTTGGCCAGCTGCCCTCCGACTCGAATCATCCCGAGTACAATCCGGAGCAGGCCAACCAGATCCTGGACGACATGGGTCTGGACGCCCGGGGCGACGACGGTTTCCGGCTGGGTCCCGATGGCGAACCCTTCCAGATCATCTTTGAACCGGCGGCCATGTCCCAGGACCACATCCCGATGACCGAAATGATCGCCGAGCACTGGAAGGCCGTAGGCATCGATACGGCGGTCAAGTCCGGTGAGTGGAGCCTCATCCGCGAACGCTGGCTGGCCAATGAAACCCAGGGCATGACCCTGTGGAACCATGAAGACATCTGGCCGAGTGCCGGCTGGGACGACTACCTGCCCGGCAATTTCTGGGGCCGGGAATGGGCCCAGTACATGACCTCCAACGGTGAACTGGGTGAAGAACCGCCGGCCGAGGTCCTGGAACTCTACGATCTGCACACCGCATTCCTGCGGGCTCCCATCGGGACCCAGCAAAGCGCAGATGCCCTGGCGGACCTGTACGCCAATATCCGCGACAACTATTGGACCTTCAATCCGGTAGAAGAATCCTATTACCCGACCAGTACCTCCGTGCGCATCAAGAATACCCCCATCGGACAAGTGGAAGAGATGGGTATCGTGATCATGTACGGCATGGAAGAATGGTACATAGACGAATAGACCATTCGACACTTGACTGAACCGGCTCCTTGACCCAGGTGGGGGAGGCAACGCCTCTCCTACCTGCCACACCGGAAGGGAACTTTCGTCCTTTGCTCGAATATATCCTGCGCCGCATTCTGCTGACAATACCCCTGCTGTTGGCCGTGTCCGTGGTGGTGTTCTTCATCATCCAGCTGCCCCCCGGCGACTTCATGAGCACTTTCATCGCCAATCTGGAAGAAGGTGGCATCCGGGTGTCGGACGAACAGGCCGAAGCCCTGCGGCGCCAGTATGGTCTGGATCGTTCCCCGGTCACCCAGTACCTGCTATGGATGCGGAACATTGTCCTGGAGGGCGACTGGGGCCGCTCTTTCAGCTGGAACAAGCCCGTCGCCGACATTCTGGCCACGCGCGTGCCCCTGACCGTAGCCGTGTCCCTGACCTCCACCATTTTCATCTACATCGTGGCCGTCCCGATCGGGATCTTCTCCGCCACGCACCAGTATTCCCTTTTTGATTACCTTTTCACCTTTCTGGGCTTCATCGGAGTCTCGATTCCTTCCTTCATGCTGGCCCTGATTCTGATGTGGGGGGTGTACACCCTCTTCGACTGGCAGGTCGGCGGCCTGTTTTCAGCAGAGTACCTGGATCAGCCCTGGAGCACCGGTCGGGTGCTGGATCTGATGAAGCGCATCTGGTTTCCGGTGGTCATTGTCGGCCTCAACGGGACCGCGGGCCTGGTGCGCGTGATGCGGGGCAACCTGCTGGACGAACTCCGGAAACAGTATGTCGTGACCGCCCGGGCCAAGGGCATCCCGGAAATGCGCGTCCTGTTCTTTTATCCGGTCAAGATCGCCATCAATCCGGTCATCAGCACCATTGGCTGGATTCTGCCCAACATCGTGGCGGGCGAGGTGCTGGTTTCCATCGTCCTCAACCTGCCTACCACCGGTCCGGTGCTGTTCGACGCCCTGATGGCCCAGGACATGTACCTGGCCGGCAGCATCACCCTGATTCTGAGCATGCTGGTCGTCGTCGGCAACCTGGTCGCCGACCTGCTGCTGGTCTGGATCGATCCCCGCATTCGCTTCGGCACGGTGACCGAATGAGCCTGGCAGAGCTGGAATTCCCGGTCGCCCACCGGGAGGAGCATGAGGCCGGGGAAGCCTACTACCGCGCCACCCAGTGGCAACTCATCTGGTGGGCGTTTCGCAAGCATATCGCCGCCCGGATCGGGCTGCTCGTGCTGGGCCTGCTGTATCTGCTGGCGGTTTTCTGTGAATTTGTGAGCCCGTATGCCCCGCTCGACCGCTTCGACGGGTACCTGGACGCGCCGCCCAGTCGCATCCGCTTCCTGGATAAAGGCCGTCTGGTGCGTCCCTACATTCTGGACGTCGAACCCGTCCTCGACATGGAGACTTTCCGCACGGTCTATGCCCCCCAGGAAGACGGACCGCGCTATGCCCTGCACCTCCTGCCCCGGGGCGAAGACACCTATCAGTTGTGGGGCACGTGGTCCGTCCGGCGTCACCTGTTTGCCGCCGAGGAGATTCCTGTCTTCCTCTTCGGCACGGACCGGCTTGGCCGGGATCTTTTCACCCGCACCATGTACGGCGCCCGGATATCCCTGACCATTGGGCTGGTGGGCGTGGTGCTGAGCTTCCTGATGGGGCTGATCATCGGCGGTCTGGCCGGCTATCTGGGCGGGCTGACGGATCAGGTCGCCATGCGCACCATCGACTTCATCGTGTCCATTCCCCCTATTCCACTCTGGATGGCGCTGTCCGTAGCCCTGCCCCGCGAATGGTCGGTGGTCAAGACCTATTTCTTCATCACCATTATTCTGTCCCTGATCTCATGGCCCTCGCTGGCCCGGCAGGTCCGGGGCAAGTTCCTCTCTCTGCGTGAGGAGGACTTCGTGACCTCGGCACGGCTGGTGGGTTCCCACGAAGGCCGAATCATGGCGGTACACCTGTTGCCTTCCTTCACCAGCCATCTGATCGTCACGCTGACCCTCATGGTCCCCAACATGATCATCGGCGAAACCGCCCTGAGTTTCCTGGGTCTGGGCATGCAGCCGCCGGCGGTCAGCTGGGGTGTACTGCTGCAGAACGCCCAGAACCTGGTGACCCTGGCACTGCATCCCTGGAAACTGATCCCCTGCCTGTTCGTGATCGTGACCGTGCTGATGTTCAACTTCCTGGGCGACGGCCTGCGTGACGCCGTGGACCCCTATGCCACCTAGGTGGGTATGGACAATGGCTGTTGAGCTGAAACAGGGCATGCCCCATATCCGGTAGCCCAGCTTGAAGCCCGGCGTGACCGAACGGGTCTTGTCTTGACGCTGAACCGCTGGTGGCAGGCATGGTGCAGGGTAGCATGCACACTGACGCCAGCTGCCCGTCTTCTGTCCTCTGGAGGCAACGCGAGCATGTGGTATACTTAGGGACAAAGGCTGTCCTGTTGCGGAGGACACAAGTATCTGATGACAGCCCCTTGGGCCTTGCCCACAGTCTCGGTTGAGACCCTACAGGAACCGGAAGCCCCGCCGGCACATCCGGCCTGGTTGCGCGCCCTGTGGCACTACGATCCCCACTATGCCTACGACCTCGTGAACCATGAGTATGACGAATGGTGGACCACGGATCCCTACTACATCGAGAAGGATGTACACGTGGGTGCCTCGGTTGACCACAGCGCCTTTCTGCACCGGACCATGGCGAATCTGGAAGCGTTCTTCCAGCTCGGGGGTCAGTGCTGGCTCTGGACGCGGGAAGTGGTCATCCGCGATTTGCCGCCGGCGACCGATGACGTCCCCGGTCTGGACCGTTCCCGCCATCGCATTGAGCCGGATTTGGCCCTCTGGCCCCCGGATACGCAGGTCCAGGGCCGTGGCACCCTGTCCTGTCAGGCGGATGGCCCACCCGTGTGGGTACTGGAATGCCTCTCCCCTTCGACCGCGGCCAAGGATATCCAGGACAATCCGGCGATCTACGATCTCATGGGCGTGACCGAGTACTGGATCTGTGATGAGGCCGGGAGGACCCTGACGGGCTATCAGCACAACGCAGCGGGGGTCTGGGCACCGGTTGGTCGGCCGACCGATACGGCGTATTCCCGCGTCTTGCAAACCTATGTCCGCGCCCATCCGGACTATGGGTTTCAGTGCCGGCATCCCACCACCGGAGAGTGGCTGGTCGGCGGTGATGGCTACCTGCACACGGGTCGCCAGGAAGGACGTACCGAAGGTCTGGAGGAAGGGCTGGCCACGGGCCGCCAGGAAGGACGTACCGAAGGTCTGGAGGAAGGGCTGGCCACGGGCGTATTGCAGAGCTGCCAGGCCTTGGCCCGGTGGCTGTGGGGAGAGGATTTCGTTGCAGACCTGCTGGCCTGGACCCAAGAGGAAGCTCCCACACAGTCCTTGTCCGTAGAGGCTTTGACCGCGCTGGCGGAACGCCAACTGACCCCCCGTGACGTGCGGGAAGCCGGCTTTCAGTGGGATGACAATGAAGCCGAGAGTAGTAGGGTCCAAGGCGGGTTTACAGAATAGCCATGCCTGTTGATCGTATTCCGGTGCACCTGGATTGCATCTGGTTGTGTCAGATACTTTCTCAATTATTGAATAATTGAGCTCTTGCTATAACCGTTCAAGCCCAACACTGTTGCGTACGTTTATAGTTTGCAAGCAGCCTCTGGGAACCTGGCCCTGATGGACGATACCCGCGACTGGATCCTGGCCTTGCGCGGCCTGGTGACTCATTTTAAATTTGATGAAGGCACAGTCCGTGCGGTCGATGGCGTGACCCTGACGCTGGAACCGGGCAAAACTCTAGGGGTGGTGGGGGAAAGCGGCTGCGGGAAGAGCGTGATGGCCCAGTCCATCCTCCAGATTGTGGGTCCCGGCGGCCGTATCAAGTCCGGCGAGATCCTGCTGCGCCACCCGGAGTCAGGGGACATCACCAACCTGGCGGGCCTGCGCACCGGCGGCGCCGACATGCGGGCCATACGGGGACGGGACGTGGCCATCATATTCCAGGAACCCATGACGGCCTTTTCCCCGGTTCACACGATCGGCTGGCAAATCCGGGAAGCCATTCTGTTTCACGAAGACCTGACCAAGGCCGAGGCGCAAGCCCGTGTGATCAAACTGCTGCGCCAGGTAGGCATCCCGGATCCGGAACAGCGAGCCAGCGCGTATCCCTTTGAACTCTCCGGGGGCATGCGCCAGCGTGCCATGATCGCCATGGCACTAGCGTGCGGGCCCCGGGTCCTGATTGCCGACGAACCCACCACAGCCCTGGACGTGACCATTCAGGCCCAAATTCTGGATCTGCTGCGCACCATCCAGCAGGAAACCGGTACCGCCATTATGTTCATCACACATGACATGGGGGTCATTGCCGAGATGGCGGATGAAGTGATGGTGATGTATCTGGGCGAGGTCGTGGAACGGGCCCCGGTCTGGTCACTCTTCGATGATCCCCGGCATCCCTATACCCGGGCTCTGCTGGAATCCATTCCCCACATGGGCGAGAATCAGAAGGACCGTCTCAAGTCCATTGTCGGCCGGGTACCGGATCCCTACAATCTGCCGCCGGGCTGCCGGTTCCACACGCGCTGCGAGTTTGCCCGTCCCGGCATCTGTGACATCGCACCGCCCCGGACCATTGAAGTCGCATCGCAACACACGGTTGCCTGCATCCTGTACGACGAAACCATTGACGCCCATGACTGAACTGCTGGAAGTGCGCAATCTCAAGAAACACTACCCCCTGCTCAAGGGGCTGTTCAAGCGCCAGGTAGGTGTGGTCAAGGCAGTGGACGACGTGTCGTTTGCCATTGCCGCAGGCGAAACCTTCGGTCTGGTGGGTGAATCGGGCTGTGGCAAGAGCACGGTGGCCAAGTCCATCATCCGGGCGGTGGAACCCACCGCCGGCCACGTGATTTTCCATCTCGACGAACCCCGGGATCTGGCCACGCTGGAGAAAGACGAACTCAAGCGGGCCCGGCGGCACATCCAGCTGGTTTTTCAGGATCCCTTTTCCTCCCTGAATCCCCGGCAGCGAGTCCGGGACATCATCGGCGAACCCCTGAAAGTGAACCAGGTGGCGAGTGGCACGGCCCTGGAGGCACGGGTGGGCGAATTGATGTCCGCCGTGGGCCTGCGGCCTGAATATCAGGTGCGCTACCCCCATGCCTTTTCCGGTGGGCAACGGCAGCGCATCGGCATCGCCCGTTCCTTGGCGCTCAACCCGAAGCTGATCATTTGCGATGAACCGGTTTCGGCCCTGGATGTTTCGGTACAGGCCCAAATCCTGAATCTGCTCAAGGATCTCCAGAGCGAATTTGGCCTGACCTATCTCTTCGTTTCCCATGACCTGAGTGTAGTGCAGCACATCAGTGACCGTGTCGCCGTCATGTACGTCGGCCGTCTCGTGGAAATCGGCCCCACCCAGCGCCTGTTTGCCCAGCCCCGCCATCCTTATACGGAAGCCCTGCTCGCGGCTTCCCCGAAGCCCCATCCGCGCTTCCGCCGCAAGTCATCGGTGCTGATGGGTGAAGTACCGGATCCCGCCTCGGCCCCCGCCGGCTGCCATTTCCATCCCCGCTGTCCCTACCGGCAACCCGTTTGTGAAGAGGAATTTCCGCCGCTGGAACCTGTACCGGATGCGCCAGGCCATGCCGTCGCCTGTCATTTTGCCCACGAGATTTCCCTGGAAGGCGTACCGTCAGGGCTTTGAGGCAGGTCCGCTGGCCCCTGATGCCACTGGATAGTCAACACAGGCAGGAGCTGGCACCCGGGGCCATATTCCCTTGGCTTGGTAGCCGACAGGCTGTACCGGATGCGCCCGTACATCACCCGGGGCGGCAATGTACCGGGCGCAGGCATGTCTGCCGGGCACAAGTCCCATCCCCGTCATTCGCTACGCAATCCCGATTGTAGTAGTATTCAGGCTATACCAGCCTGATACAACATGAGCGTCGTGCCGCAGGCATGACCACGAAAACCATGTTGTACGGATACAGGCAATCTTCCTGGCGGCAGCATACGTTCCGATCGTGCAGTGCAGTTGCCTGACACCACCCGGCTGCAAGGGATGACGATGTATCACGGCATTGCTATCGTTGACTTCCATGTTCATTTTCCTTCACGCCTGCCCTGGTTTGGCGACATGGCAGGTCCTGCCTCGCCGCCTTCGGCAGCCGACGAGGCCAAGAAGCAAGTCGTGCGCGCCATGTCCCGGCCCTACAGCGAACAATGGCGGCGGATGTGGGACTTCCCAGTGCCTGAAGCCGCGGCTGACCACCCCGGTGACGCAGTCCAGGCCCAGCGCTGGCAACGGGAACTGGATACGCACGGCATCCATGCCGTGGGTTTTGTCACAGGAGGTGGCAACGACAACCTGGCAGCCATCTGCGCGAGCAATCCGGCGCAATTCATCGGCTTTGCCCACCATGATCCCTTTCGTCCCGATGCAGCAGCCGAATTGCACCGTGCGGTCCGGGATCTGGGCCTGCGGGGCTACAAGCTGCTGGCCCCCAGCATCGATCGCCCCATTGAAGACAAGGCCATTTATCCGGTGTGGGAAGCGTGCCAGGAACTGGAAATTCCGGTCCTGATCCACTTCGGCATCCAGGGCGGTCCCGGCGGCATCGCCTATCACGAGAACATCAACCCCTTCAAGCTGCACGACATTGCCCGGGATTTCCCCTCTGTGCCCTTCGTGATACCCCATTTCGGCTGTGCCTGGGAACGGGAAACCCTGCAATTGTGCTGGGCCTGTCCCAACGTCCGGGTTGACACGAGCGGCAGCCTGCAGTGGATCCGGTGGGTGCCAGGCGAGGTCACCATCAAGTACCTGTTCCGCAAGTTCTACGAGACGGTCGGACCCGAACGCATCATTTTCGGTTCCGACTCGAGCTGGTTTCCTCGCGGTTTCGCCCGGCGCTATCTGCAGGATCAGTTCCGCGACTGTGTCGATCTGGGCATGCCGGACGAGCACCTGCGCCTTATTTTCGGGGCGAATGCAGCCCGCCTGCTGCGCATCGCCCTGCCCGACCCGGAAAGCACAGAATGAAGGATCGCCGGAGCCGACCGGTTCCGGGCCTGCTCTGGAAATTCATACCCCAAAGGAGTGAGATGCTATGAAGCTGCAACGCATTGCACTGTATGTCGGAGGTCTTGTGCTCCTCATGCTGGGCCTGGCGGCCTGTGCGTCCCCGGCCGCGCCCGCTGCTACCGAGTCCATGGCGGAGCCGGAGCCCGAAGTCATCACCATCGAGTATTGGCAATACAACTTTGAGGCGCGGGTTCTGGCTATGGATCGGCTCATCGAGATGTTTGAGGACGCCAACCCCAACATCCAGATCGTCCACAATTCGGACGTGCCCTATGCCGAATACCGGGACAAGATTGCCGCCAGCGTACCGGCCGGAGT
Organism: Caldilineaceae bacterium; assembly: GCA_965200385.1. Taxonomy (GTDB): domain Bacteria; phylum Chloroflexota; class Anaerolineae; order Caldilineales; family Caldilineaceae; genus Bin34. The sequence continues at coordinate 63,900 of OZ241342.1, read as the reverse complement.
AGGCCCGGACGTCGCGACGCTGTTTTACGGCTGGCAGACGGTATGGCTGGACGCCGATTATCTCGTGCCCTTGCCCGAAGACGCTTTTCCGGCGGCCATGATCGACGAGGAGTTCAGCCCTCTGGTCCAGGCCAGTTTCGTGGACGGTACGCTTTACACCCTGCCTACGGCCGTGCGGACCCTGGCCCTGTTCTACAACAAGGACCTGATGACCGACGCGGGCCTGGATCCGGAATCACCGCCCGCAACCCTGGATGACCTGGCCGCCCAGGCTGCAGCCTGCACCGTGCGGGCCGACAACGGAGACTACGAAGTACAGGGCTTTGTCGTGGATCTGGCGGCCCAGGACCATCACTGGTTCCGTGAGGTGCTGGTACGGCAATTTGGCGGCACACCCTTCACGGCGGACGGCCAGACGGTCAACTGGAACACGGCTGAAGGCCAGCAGGCCTGGAATTACCTCCTCAATTTCAAGACGGGGCTGGAGACCGGGGATCGCGATCTGTTCGATGGCAGTACCCAGGCTTTCCTGGCCGGACGCGCCTGTTTCCACATTGACGGTTCCTTCCGGCTGGGTACGATCGCCAACAATGCGCCCGACTTGAACTTCGGCGTGACCGAACTGCCGGCCCACAACGGCATCCAGAGTACCTTCGGCAGCTACTGGACCCACGGCATCACCCAGAAAGGGGCCAGTGATCCCGCCCGCATGGAGGCCGCCGTCAAGTTCCTGCAGTTCATTACCTCCGACGAGGCCGGCGCGATCTGGGTCGACATGGTCGGTGAACTGCCGGCGCGCCTGCAGGCCGGCTCCAATCCGGAATTGCTGGCCGATCCCCGTCTGGGGGCATTCGCCGCAGGTCTGGCCTACGCCCAGGCCACCTTCTTCGTCAATGAATCCGATCAGCGCCAGGCTCTCATCGATGGCTATGACATGGTGGTATTGGGTGGCGAAGATCCCAACGTAGCGCTGGATATCGCCGCGGAGACCGTACAGGAAATCCTGGACGGCCATTACGGCCAGTAACCCGCATTGCCACGCGGTGGTGGGCCCCATGGCCCCCAAGGCGACGGACTGCTGCCCGCAGGTGGCAGTCCGTCGCGCCTGACCGCGGACACAGGCAACCGACACAGCCATGAAACTGACCCTGCAGCAGCGCCAGATCCTGTGGGCCTATGCCTTTCTCAGCATTGCCCTGGTGTTCTTCGTCATCATTCGCTGGTATCCTGCCCTGCTGTCTTTCAACATCGCATTCCGTGACTGGAATACCTTCCAGGGCGCGGGCCCCTGGGTGGGACTGGACAATTACGCAGCGATCTGGCATGACCTGTGGAAACCGCGCAGTGACGTGCGGGCAGCCTTCACCAACACCCTGGGGTACGTGATTTACGGTGTGCCGGCCCAGATGATCCTGGCGCTGGCCATTGCCCTGCTGCTCGATCGCATCCGGGCCCTTTCTACCCTGTTCCGGGTGGCCTATTTCGCGCCCTACGTCACCTCGGCGGTGGCGGTGGCTTTCGTGTGGAACTGGCTGTACCTGCCCCAGACCGGACTGCTGGCCCAGGTGTTCGACATCCTGCACATACCGGAACAGCCCTTCACCAAGAGCCCGAAGCAGGCCCTGCCCTCCGTGACGGCGGTCGCGGTATGGCAGACGCTCGGTTATTCCGTCATCATCTACCTGGCCGGCATCAAGCAGATTCCCCTCATGTACTACGAGGCCGCCCGCATGGATGGCGCCAGCGGCTGGCGCCTGTTTCGCCATATCACGCTGCCCCTGCTGAATCCCGTGATCGTCTACCTGACCGTCCTTTCCACCATTTCTTTCCTCCGTCTCTTCGCCCTGGTGCAGAACATGAGTCCCCAGGGTACCGGGGGTCCCCTGAAAAGCACGACCACCGTTGTGCTGGAAGTGTACCGGAAAGGGTTTTCCAGCTATGACATGGGCTATGCAGCCGCCCTGACCGTAGTCCTCTTCTTCGTCATTCTGCTGATCACGGTCATACAGCTGCGCTTTCTGACCCGCCGTTTCGAGTATTGAGGCCGGATCGATCCCCACCGGGATGAAGATACACAAATCCCGCCGCCCCTGTTGCGACTCCCATGGCTACCCTCACCCAGCAACCTGACTCCCAGCCCGTATCTCTCGCCCGCGGCTGGCGCGCCCTGGGCCTGCAGGGCCTCACCTATATCCTCCTGTCCGCAGGCGCCCTGATCATGGTCACGCCCTTCGTGTGGATGCTGATCACCAGTTTCAAGCCGGCCCCGGAACTGGTGGAGTTTGCCTGGTGGCCCCAATCCCCGACATGGATCAACTACCAGCGTGTCCTGGAGACCTCGAATTTCGGGCGCTGGTATTTCAACAGCATTGTAGTCGCCATCTTTTCCACGCTCTGCGTGGTGCTGTTCGACTCCCTGGTCGGATACACGCTGTGCAAATTCGAATTCCCGGGCAAGTCCCTCATCTTCGTCGGCATTCTGGCCACCCTGATGGTGCCCACGGAAATGCTGATCATCCCCTGGTTCGACATGAGTGTGCGCTGGCACTGGAATGAGGGTCTGGCCCAGTATTGGGGCATTGCCTTTCCCGGGGTGATCACGGCCGCAGGCGTATTTCTCATGCGCCAGTTTTTCCATGGCGTACCCAACGACCTGCTGGACGCGGCCCGCATGGACGGCATGAGCGAACTGGGCATCTGGATCAAGATTGGCATACCGCTGACGAAAGCCGCCATGGCGGCGCTGGCCATTTTCAATTTCATCGGCAACTGGAACGCCTACCTTTGGCCCCTGATCGTCGCCAGCAGCCGTGAATACTACACGCTGCCCGTAGGACTTTCCTTCTTTCGGGGTGAGTCCACCACTGAATGGGAAAAGATTATGACAGCGGCGAGTATGGCCAGCATACCCCTGCTCTGTGTGTTCATGGTGTTCCAGCGCCATATCATTGCCGGTGTGGCTTTAACGGGTCTCAAAGGCTAATACGGCGACTATAGAGAAAGATCCCCATGTGGAGTTGATCCGCCACACCCGCACGGCCGCTGGGCTGCAGGTCCACACCGCCTTGGACACGCACGCCTATCCGACCGGCGTGCAGGTGACGAAGGCACAGATGGCGGCCCTGGTCCTCCGGCGCGACACCTTCCATGGCGACGGGAACTATGCCCTGTACCCCACGGGGAATAGACACTTAAATTCGACCTGTATCCTTAGAGTTTATAAACAGGCCTTGAGCTGGCTCCATGCATATGCTCTGACACACCCCCCCTGTGCATGGGATGCCTTGTTGTCACTGGAGCACGGGTACCCCAAGGCATACGACTACCGGGACGCCGGTGGCCCGGACCACAGTGCCCGAACCGTTGTCTCCGGAATATGTTCCAAGGTTCCATGTTGTGCAGTGAGGGTCCACATCCGAGCCAAGGGCGGAATGCTGTCCGGTGACAGGGATCCAGCGTCGGTCTCCAGCAGGGTATGCGACCTATCCAGATATTGCTGGATGAGGGTGCGCCAGGAAGTATCCTCCGGAACCACCGCCAGCATATCCTGCCAATTGTCCAGACGCGTCCGCACTTCACCTATAGCCAAGCCCTCTGCGCGGCCTTCGGCATGGCCCTTGGCATGACCTTCCGCGCGGCCCTCGGTACGGCCTGCGGTGTGGGCCATAGCCTGTGTGTCGTACCATTTCCTGATGAACATGGGACCAGCACTGCACCAGGGGCTGGCCATCCCGCAGCGCCAAACGCAGATGGGTCTCCAACACGGCACTGGTGAGACTGCCGTCGGCGTGGGGGGCACGCCGCCGGTACGGGGCCTCCGGACCCAGCCGGTAGGGATCCGGTGCCGGCGTGGTCACCAGATCCAGGGTCAGGACCTGCAAGGCCAGCTCTTGCTGCCGGTCATACAGCCAGTATTCCCGGATCCCCGGACGACCGTACACCATCCGCTTTTGCACCCAGTCCCGGTCACGGGTTTCCTGATCGGAATGCGACACCACTGCCAGCACCAGGGCAGGCACGCCCTGGGTAGGATAGTCATAGGAGTGGCGGCCCTCCGCTCCCGCCCTTGCCCCAGGCCAGGCCCACAGCGCGATATCCGGCGACAGACGTCGGGCTGCTTTGTACCGTGTGCCCGCGATGGCTTGGAGGGGCAGGCGCAGGATCAGGGCCTTGACGGCCACATGCCAGTCCCGACCCCAGTGCGCCAGGTAGTCCTGCAAACCCGCCGGTGTGCGCAGGAAGAACTGCTGATGCAGCCGGTCCAAGTGTCCGGCATGTAATGCACGTCCAGGGTTTCGTAGTAGGGATCTGTGATGAATTCAGCGTCGTAGAGATAGCGCTCGGGCGTGTAAGGATATTGGGGATCGTAGTGGAACAGAGCCTGCAGTTCCGCCTGGGTGGCAGGCATGTAGTCCTCCGGCAACGGCGGATAGGGAGGCAAGACGGACAGACCGGGTGCGGTACCCTTGGGAGAAGTTGTGGCGGCGGACGCGCACGCCCCGACAGCGCCCGGGGCAACGGGAACCCGGCCCGCTGATAACGGCGGCGCGGTCGACAAGGATGCGGAGTCGCTCATGCTGCGTATCCCGGGACAAACAGGATCACGCCCGGCATTGTAGCATGAGGTCTAACCCGGCAGTACCACGCTGCTGCAACGCTACGGCAACACCTGAATTTCGGGTAGTGCTTGCGCAAGAGCCGAGCGCAATCCAGCGGGCTTGTTGCTTGTTTCCCGATCCGTTTTCTCCACGTGCAACTGCTTGCGTAACGCCCTGTCTGCTTTTGGCTGGTATGCATAATAGGGGGACTATATACGGTTTCACACCGCACCCGCAGGCCGCGATGCCACACCGGATACACTTTCAGGCTTCACAGACCAACCCTTGTTGCCACCTCCACCCACAGTTGCGCCGTCACCGAACGCCGTAAATCCAACCAACCATTGGTCCCGGATGTTCAGGGCAGCATTCACATCGGCGTTCTTGGCCACACCACACGCGCTGCCATGATAAACGAACTGTGACTTCCGGTGCGCTTTGCGTATCACACCACAGGTATGACAACGTTGTGACATATAGGCCGGATCTACCTTGTCGATGTGTGTCTTACGCCATGTACCGTGCCAACCGGGCCCAGCCGCGCACCTACGCTTGGGCCCGGCGGTTTACAGGCGGGTGGGGATACACCAAGCCTTGACAGGGTTCCGTGTATACCTGTACATCCGGCGCCACATGGCGATGAACGACAACATGCCGATCGCCTGTTGGCCGGTACGGGTCTGCAGTCAGCGGAGCATCATGAATGTTGACAACGGCAGACTTACGATCCGCGGATCGTCCACAACACCCCCATCATCTTGCGTGACAAGAAGCCCAAAGGGAGCATTGTTGGCCGACTTGTCCAGAAATGAACGGATACCCAGTGTATCGCGAAGTGCACCAATGCGTTTTTGGTACTTGACTTCCACCGGGATCCGTTTCGTTCCCATAGTCAATACAAAGTCCACTTCCTGTTCCATGCCTCTTCCCGGGAAGTGCGCAACGTTCAGTCCCTGAATCGTTGAGGCCACCGCACCAAAGATACTTTCCGCCAAATGGCCGGCCAGCGGGGTGAATTCCGGATATTGCGACAGCATGTCCGGTGTCAGAGGGATATGCTCCTGAAGCCAACTGGGCTCGCAGGCCGTGATCCACCAGGCACAGTTTCGGACTGCCGCGCCTCTTCTTAAGCCGAATCTCAAGTGGCGGCACCAAACGCACCAAGAGCGTGTCTTCCAGGAATCGCAAATAACTGTGCACACGTTGAGAGCCGATGTTCGCATCAAGAGTCAAACGCGTTTCTTCGGCCAGAGTAGCTACAGTGGGCGTCTGGCCTGCATAACGACAGACGAGTCGGAACAACTCCTCCAGGAGATTCGCATCCCGCTGCCGGCCTCGTTCACCCAAGCGCAAATCATGCTGAATGACGCGCTGAATGACCGTCTCATTGAGATGCTTCGTCAAATCCGCAAACGCAGTGTCTTTGTGCTGGTGAACGACGGGGTAGCCTCCACGCTCCGCGAAGTGGTGAAATACATGTGCCCGGAACTCGGCATGGGCGAGCCCATACGTGCGCAGTCCGATCCAAAATTCCTTCGCCTGCAGGGCGTCCAATCCATTTTCCTGCAGAAAAGGCGCGGGCGTTGGCAGGCCGCGCAATGTCCCGATCTCGGTCAGGGAGAGCACGCCCACTTCCAGGGTATTGATGCGTCCCGCGAGGCTGTCGCGCCCCAATTCAATGCGCAAGGCAGAACTGCCCGTAACGATGGCTTTGACCGCAGCGTTATCCACCAGCGACTTGAGCTGCACGTCCCAATCCTTGAGATTTTGGACTTCGTCAAAAAACAGATATGCCACTTCCCCGCTTTGCGCCAGGGCATTGAACCGCTTGGGGGCAATATGCCGTTCAAACCAGTCTGCAATACGCAGAATGGGTTCCGGTAATCTGAAGGCGGGCAGATCGTCAAATTGGACGCGCAGAATACGGTGAGGATGCACACCTTCGTCCAGCAAATCCTGAATGATCTGAAACTGGGCTGTGGTCTTGCCGATTTGGCGTGGACCACGCACCATCACCACGGGCGCAATGTTGGAGCGCAAACATCGTTGCATCTGGGCCACCAGGTGACGTTTGGTGGAAGGCTGTGGCGGCAAAACTTCCTCTTCCCACCAAGGGTTCATGCGCCGCAGGTGGTTGCTCAGATCAGGTGGCAAACCAATATGAGGAAAAAGAACAGACTGTCCGGACATGTTTAGCCAATGGTCTTCTGTATGGCACAAGTCTAGCCCTTTGTCCCGCAAGGCAGGCACAACCAGGAACAGCCACCTTCCAGGTTTTCCTGCTGGGGTGTGGCTGTCTCCATTGACGAGCACCTGGTTTGGAAACAGCCTGACAGATGGCTGCAGACAGACAGGCGACAACGACACCACCACTGTGTACAGACCACAACCACACGCTGATGCAGTCAGAAGTACAAAGGGTATCGGGATACACTTCCCGGCAGATCAACGCCGCCGCCAGGGGCAAGGTCACGACCACCCAGGTATCCGGGTCCACCTGCTGCCGTGAAGGGGAAGCTACACCTCGATCCCAGATCCAGCGCATAAAATCCGGCAACAAGGGATACGGGGCTGGCGGCAGGCCGGGACTGGCCTTGATCCGGATGGGACATACACCGACGAAGACAGCCGTGGGAACGACGTGCTGGGGTATGACGCGCGCACGCTCGGGGGTGACTACGACACGCGGGTGCTGACGGTGGCTTCGCGCACGCAGGATGCGGACGGGAACATCATCGCGTTGGCCACCGCGGCCTTCGACAGTTACACCTTCACCAACATCCATGAAGCGAACACGCTGAACCGCGACGCGGCGCCCTTCACTTCGGTGCCCAGCCTGGACGCGGCGGGGGCACTGTACCTGATGGGTCTGACCGGGGCCACGGCCGTGGACGCGGTGAACACGCAGTTCGCGCTGGGTCCGGACGGCTACGGGCATGGACCGGCTGACGCTGGCCATCATCCGCGGGCCGGCGCGCAGCGTGCTGAACGTGGTGCCGGCGGACGCCACGCCGACGGCGACGCCGGTGCCCGTGATCACGAGTGTGGAGCTGCCGGCCACGGCGGGCATGCTGGAGACCACGACCTCGGACGGCGCGCCGGTGAGCGCGGAGGCGGCCCTGGACTGGCTGATCGCGAACAAGGCGTCCACGGCCCTGCGCGACCTGGCGCTGCCGAACAGTTTCGTGCCCACCCACGACGGCACGACGCTGACGATCCGCACCTGCATCCGGGGGCCCAGGCGGCCGACCCGGCGGGTGAGGAGGACACGGTGACGGGCGTCATCTACCAGTGGCGCACGTCGGCCACGATGGCGGGCTTGGACAGCGCCGCCTGGTCGGCGCCGGCGATCCAGCCCGGGGCCTGGAATCCGGGGACGGGGAGCAACACCCCCGAGTTCGGCATTGCGACGGCGCTCGGGGCCAACATGGAGCGCTGGTACGAGGTGGCGGTGTATACGGTGGATGACGGCAGTCCCATCGAGGAAATCTCGACCAACAGCGACGGCGAGGCGGCCCCGACGACGGAAGAGTACTGGTGCGGCGCGGACGCCAGCGGTGCGGCGCCGGGGGCGACGGCCACCGTGATCCCGACGGCGGCACCGCCGACGGAGACGCATACTTGTATATAGGCCCCTATCCCGATATAAGAGCGACAGGGCACCCGGCGGCGTACGGGGTGCGATCTCGGACCGGGGAACCACGAGCCGGCTTTTGTGAACACGCCCTGGACGGACGGCGGCATCAGACTTCGGCCAGAGGTGTCAGGAGCACCGAGCCGTCTTCCTGGGTCTCCGCCTTGTAGATTTGCGTAGCCTGATCCAGCATCAGGATGCCTTGTAGATGATCGATTTCATGCTGCAGGATACGGGCCAGCCAGCCATGGGCCTTGATCCGGATGGCCTTGCCATGGCGATCCAGACCCTTGACCGTGATGCTCTGGGCCCTTTCGACATCAGCCAGCAAGCCGGGAAGACTAAGGCAGCCTTCCTGTCCCTCTACCAGTCCCTGTCGGCGCACAATTTCCGGGTTGACGATCTGGTACAGGATCAGAGCGCTGTCCGGATCGGTGTCATCCTCCGGATATTCGATCACTACAGCCTGTAGGGACTGCCCTATCTGGGGAGCTGCCAGTCCTACGCCCTTGGCTTCCCGCATGGTCTCGGTCATGTCATCCAGCAAGGCACGGACTGTGGAATCCACGGTGCGAATTTTGCGGGCACGCCGGTGCAGCACCGCCGCCCCCTCGTCCCAATCGCACAGGATACGTAACACCGCCATACTTGACTGTCCCATCACTCTTGTTGTCTGCTTTGCCATTATACCCACCGGACCGGGTTCCGGCGGTCGATCCGCAAAACCAGATGGATTAGGCGAATAAAGCAGTCCTGTTTTATACTGCTTTGTCTTGCATCTCTAGTACGGGTAGTTCATGACTTTCTGGGACAGGCTGGCTGCCTCCGTGCAGCGTCGTGACTCGCTGTTGTGCGTGGGGCTGGACCCCGATCCCCAGTGCCTGCCGTCCCGATTTGCTGACCGGCGCAAGGGAATCCTGGCCGGTTTGGGCGCCTGGAACCGACACGTTATCGAAGCGACAATGCCTTGGGCCTGTGCCTACAAGCCCAACCTGGCTTTCTATCTGTGGCATGGTCCAGCCGGGCTGGAGCTGTTGCAGGATACCATGGCGGCCATCCCGCCTGAGGTGCCGGTGATTTTGGATGGCAAATTCGGGGATCTGGCCAGTTCGGCCCAAGGCTACGCAGTGCTTGCGTTTGCCGAACTGGGCGTGGACGCGGTAACCGTCAATCCCTATTTGGGCCAGGATGCCCTGGAACCGTTTTTGACCTGGGCCGACAAGGGCTGCTTTGTGCTGTGCCACACGTCCAATCCCGGTGCGCAGAGTCTGCAGAAGCGGGATCTGGAGGGAGCACCGCTCTACATGCAGGTGGCGGCCGACGTGCAGACTTGGCATGCCCGGCCGGGTTTGGTCGTGGGGGCAACTTATCCCCGGGTGCTGCAGCGTGTGCGCGCAGCCGTGGGTGACTGCTGGCTGCTGGTACCGGGCGTGGGGCGCCAGGGAGGCGATCTGGACCGGGTGCTGCAGGCAGGCTTGTTCCGCCGTGAGTATCCGAGCCTTATCGTCAACGTGAGTTCCAGCCTGGCAACCGCGCCGGATCCGGCGGCTATGGCGGCCTCCCTGGTACAGCGGATGCGGGCAGGTATGGTCACAGGGGCGCAGGCATGACCTTATCCGCCGAGCTGCGCCGGCTGTTTGATCTCCTGCTGGAAGTAGAGGCTCTCCGTTTCGGGGAATTCCGGCTGGCGAGTGGCATGGTGTCCCCTTTTTACCTGGATCTGCGGCTCACGGTCAGCCAGCCGGAATTGCTGCGACTGACGGGCGATCTGATGGCGCGCCTGCTCACCTTCATTCCCTGTGACCGCTTGGCCGGTGTGCCCTACGGCGCCCTGCCCCTGGCGACGGCGGCTGCCCTGCAAGCGGACAAACCCATGATCTACACGCGCAAGGAGAGCAAGGCGCATGGGCGGCAGAAACAGATTGAGGGGGCGTTCCAGGCTGCGGAAAGCGTAGTGGTGATCGAGGATGTCGTCACCACCGGGAACAGCCTGCGCGATACGATAGAGTTGTTGCGGAGTGCCGGTCTGGAGGTGTCCGACGCACTGGTCATGACAGAACGCAGCCGGGCGCCACGCCAGACGCTGCATCAGGCAGGGGTCACCCTGCACACGGTGTTCCAGCTGTCCCATGCCCTGGACTATTACCTGGCCCGGGGCCGGATCTCGGCAGTGCAGTACGAACAGGCCATGCAGCTCGTTGCCTGGTCCCCCGTTGAAGCGTGACGGCCTTGCGTATGCCCGCGTCCGCTCATGCCGCCGATGCCCTCTGGCACAGTATCCGGCACAGCTACCAGCCGGAATCCATTGCCGGCCATTTTGCCGGCAAGCATATCGTGACCGTGGATCAGTTCGGACGTGACGATCTGCTACACCTGTTCGCCTGTACGCAGCGGCTGGAACGGCGTATGCAAAACCGGGATCGGGGCGTGGCCGAGATCGCCAACGGGCGGGTCATGGCCCAGCTTTTCTTTGAGGCCAGCACACGTACGGATCTCTCTTTCCAGGCCGCCATGAGCCGGTTGGGCGGAGAAACGATTGGAGCCAGCAACGGCATTGAATTTTCCTCGGTGCACAAGGGCGAGGATCTGCCGGATACGGTGCGGGCGGCCGGCTGCTACGCCGATGTCGTGACGCTGCGGCATCCGCAGGAAGGGGCCTCTTTTGTCGCTGCCCATTTCCTGGATCTGCTGTCCCGGCAGATCCAGCGGCAGTCGCTGGTCATAAGCGCGGGCGACGGCATCGGTGAGCACCCGACCCAGGCTCTGCTGGACGTGTATACCATCTACAAGCAAAAGCGGGGACTCCACCGTCTCCGCATTACCCTGGTGGGAGATCTGAAGTTCGGGCGCACCGTGCACTCCTTAGCCAAGCTGCTGACTCTGTTCAGCCACGAAGATCTACATCTCAATCTGGTGGCCCCGGACACCCTGCGCATGCCGCCGGCGATTGTGGCGCAGGCTGGGCAGGCGGGCCTGACGCTGACCGAAACCGCCTCCCTGACCGACGTCCTGTATGACAGTGACGTCATCTACTGGACCCGGATCCAGGAAGAGCGCTTTGCCCATGCCGCCGAGTACCTGGCTGTCCGTGACGCCTTTGTCATGGTGCCGGAGCTGCTGGCCCAGACGCCTGTGGACACCATTCTGATGCACCCCTTGCCCCGCAAGCACGAGATGGGTACCGCCGCCGAGCGCTATGCCCTGGATCAGGATCCGCGTACCATGTATTTCCAGCAGATGGAGAACGGCATGTTCATTCGCATGGCCCTGATCTCCCTGCTGCTGGACCAATGGGTATAGAGGGAACAGCATGACCACACTGCGCATACCGGGACCTCTCGACCCTCATGTCCATCTGCGGGGTATGACCTGGGATCACAAGGGCAACCTGGTGAGTGAAACCCAGGCCGCGCTAGCCGGCGGCTATACCGCCGTGCTGGATATGCCCAACACGCCGCCCACGACCACGTCGCCAGCGAACCTGGCAACCAAGATCAACCAGATGGACTGGCATGCGGTCTGTGACTGGGGCCTGTACTACGGTGCCCATCCCACGGGCAATGCCGACACCTTTCCGGAAGTCATGGCCGATACGGTGGGTCTCAAGATCTACGGCAATCCGACGACAGGCGACCTGTTCATGGAGGGCCCGGAGCGGGATGCCCATTTTGCCGCCTGGAACCGCCAGGGCCTGATCGCCGTGCATGCGGAAGGGGAAGTGGTGGACGAGATCCTGGAGCTGGTCGCCCTGCACCGGACACCGGTGCATTTTTGCCACATCAGCACACGGTACGAGTTGGCACAGCTCAGACGCGGCAAGGACATGGGGCTGCCCATTTCCGTGGGCGTTTGCCCCCATCACCTGTTTCTCACGAACCGGGATGAAGCCCGGCTGGGACCCAAGGCCCTCATGAAACCACCACTCAAAACCCAACGGGATCAGGATGCGCTCTGGGCCGCCGTGGCAGACGGTCTCGTGGATGTCATTGAATCGGATCATGCACCCCATACATGGTCGGAGAAGGAAGGAGTTCCCCCGGCTTTTGGGGTGCCGGGCCTGGAAACGACATTGCCCTTGCTGGGCACGGCTGTCGTGGAGGGGCGGCTGGATGCGGCACGCCTCATTGAACTGGTTTCCACGGCGCCGCGCCGCATTTTCGGTGTGCCCTGCCCGCACGACACCTGGACCGAACTGGACATGGACTGGCGCGGCTCGATCCGGGGGCAGGACATGTTCACCCTATGTCGCTGGACCCCCTTCGAGGGCTGGACCACCCACTGCCGGGTCGTGCGGACCCAGGTGCGGGGCGTGGAAGCCTACAACGGTGAAAGCATCCGGGTAGAGTCCGGTTTCGGCGATCAGGTACAGCCCCGGCGAGGATGGTGACGTGACGTTCGCCCAGCTTCTCCGCGTCCGGCTGATCCAGGTCGTGCTGGATGTCTACCAGGTCCTTTATCTGTTGTTGCGCAGTGCCCTGTTCACCCTGGAAGCCGGCACCAGTCACAGGGTGATGCAGGATCTGGTGGCACGCTGGGACCGGCAGGACAATCTGCAGGCGGGACTCCGCACCCTGGCCCGCTGGTTGCACCCTGACGCGCCGGTGGAGGTCGGGGGGGTGACGCTACCCCAGCCTTACATGCTGGCCGCCGGCTGGATCAAGGGTGAAGGCTATGACAACGAAGTCCGGGCCTTGGCCGCCGTAGTCAAGGACGCGGTGCTGTTGCCGGGATGGCGCACCCTGCCGCATCTGGCCGGGCCTGTGGAATTCGGGTCCTACACACGCTGGCCCCGGCACGGGCATACAGGGGTGACGATGTGGCGTCTTCCCGGCTCGTCCTCGCTGGGCAATCGCGTGGGGCTCAAAAACGCGGGCATCCGGGCCGTAGCTTCCTTTCTGTCTCTGCACAAGGCTCATCTCCCCGCGTGCTACGGGATCAACGTGGCCGTGACACCGGGTGTGGAGGATACAGGGGAATTGCAGGCAGAGATGGCCGAGTCGCTGGCGTATCTTTTCGATGCAGGCATCGCGCCCACTTGGCTAACCCTGAACGTCAGCTGTCCGTCGCACGCCGAGGAGCCCTCCCTGCAGCAGACAGAAGGTACAGTGCGGGCCCTGCTGCAGGCGGCCCGGCTGGAAACGCCGGTGTATGTACCCATTTGGATCAAGGTGAGCCCTGGCCTGCCGGCTGCCCAGTATCGCCTGTTGCTGGATTTGTGCGATGAATTCGGGATCAAGGCTATTGTCGCTACCAATTCCCTGCAGCAGGTAGACGCGGATGGCACGCCCTGGGGCTTGGGGGGTCGCGATCTCACTGCTGCCGCCCGCCAGGCTCTCGTCAAGCTGGTGACCCTGAAACGCATCCATGGCCATGCCGTGGACATCATTGCCTGCGGGGGCATTCTGACCGGCCAGGATCTGCAATGGCTGTCACGGTTGGATATCAAGGCTTGGCAATACCAGTCCGCCCTGGTGTACCGGGGGCCCCTGGCGGCGGCGTTGATCTACCGGGAAGCCCATCCCGACACCTTCTGAGTTTCTGACTGCGCAAGCGTGTGGCCGTGGCCTGCATACAGCGGTGGTGCCGTCGTCTTCTCTCTGCCTGGCTGGGGCTGTCTCTGGCCTGGCTGGTGCTGTGGAAGACGCTGGGGGATCGGAACGGTTTCCTCTATCTGCTGAACAGCCTGGCCTTCTGGATACTCAGCGGGGCTTGGCTGGGCAGCTGGTTGCGTTTTGGTTTCCGGGCGCCCTGGTGGGTACACCTCGTCCGGGAAGGTTTGGGCCTGATCTGGCTCCGCCATTACGCCTGGATGTTCGTGCGCCGTCTGCCCCGTCCACGCGGTGACGCCGGACCGGCACCGGAGCTGCAGATCCTGAGCGCGAACCTGCTCAAGAAGATCCGGACTGTCCAGCCTTTCGTCAAGTACCTGCAGGCCCATCCCGCCGACGTGGTGCTGTTGCAGGAGGTCACGCATGATGCCGTGGCTGAACTGGAGGCCCAGCTGGCGGATCTGTATCCCTGTCACTACTGGCTCGTGGATCCCGCGTCCCGGATGGGGCTGGGCGTCTTTTCCCGCCTGCCCCTGATTCTGGAAGATCGCTGGAGCACGCACCTTGCCGGCCCCTATGTCTTGCGCCTGCGTGTATGGGTGGAAGGACAGGCGCTTGTTTTGTACAACGTGCACCTGCTTTCCCCCTTGTTTAATGGCATGTACACGGATGGGGGGGATCGGTTGCTGGTCTGTCGCAATCAACAGGTACAGCGCATATTGGCGGACGCGGTGGACCAGACGGCGCCTGTGTTGCTGATAGGGGACTGGAATACGACCGAAGCGTCAGATATCCATCAGGCTGCCCGGCACCAATTCAGGGACTGCTGGGCGGAGGCGGGCATGGGCCCGGGCTGGACCTGGCCGCACAACCTGGAGCCGCACAGCCGGCTGTGCGCCCGGCCCTTTCTGCGGCTGGATCATGCCTTCTGTACGCATGAACTGGAGGTGACCGAGGCCCGGGTGATTACCCGGTCCCTGGGGTCTGATCATTCGCCCGTGGTATACACCATACGGCTTCCGGGCCAGGTACAGCTCCCTTGACCGGTTGTTGCCCTCTCCATCGCCCTGCCGTTGGCAGGCGATGGAGAACACACTGCAGACACCCCTGGCGCCACCCCAGGATGACGTGTGCCGTCTTGGTCCCCTGTTCCCTGTAGGGCCCGGGCCCTCCGCTGGCCATGAAGCGTTATTTGTCGATGCTGGCAGCCGGGACCGGCGCCGGTGCTCTGGGCATAGAGCTGTCAGCTGCCCGGTTGCTGGAGCCTTGGTTCGGCAACAGCCAGCTGGTGTGGGCTGCCCTGATATCGCTGGTGCTGGCCTGCCTGGCGCTGGGGGCCTGGCTGGGTGGTCAGGCCGGGGATCGGCATGCGCGTCTGGATTACCTGTTGCTGACTGTCATGGGCGCCGGTCTGGCCACGACGCTGATACCCCTCCTCGTGCCCTGGATCCTGCGCCGCTCCATCCAGGATCTGCTTGCCTTTGAAGCGATCCGGTTGCTGACCGCGATCCTCGGTGTGGCCGTACTCCTTGCGTTGCCGGTGGTGTTGCTCGGGGCAACTGCCCCCTGGGCCATCCGCATTGCGCTGACCTCTGTGCAGGCCGGAGGGCGTACAGCAGGACGCCTGTACGCCGCGGCCACTCTGGGCAGTATTGCGGGCACCCTGCTGCCAGTCCTCTGGCTTATTCCCGCCTTCGGCACCCGCTGGACCTTTCACCTGATGGCGGTTTTCTTGCTGGTATTGGCGACTGCAGGTGTTGTCTGGCTGTCGCGTGATCACCGGTGGCGTGTAGGGATGCTGGGCGTGACCGGCTGTGGTATGGTCCTGCTGTCCGGTTACCTGGCCAACACGTCGGCCATGTGGACCCTGGGGTCCCGGACCCAGGCGGGAGAACTGGTGTACGAAGACGAGAGTCGTTTTCATTACATTGCCGTCCGTCAGCAGGGGACAGAAACCTATCTGAAGCTGAACGAAGGGGTGGGCATTCACAGCGTCCACCATCCCGCCACCACCTTGAGTCTGGGGGTGTGGGACTACTTCCTGTTGGCTCCCTGGTTCAGTGCACAGCCACCGGACCCGGCCCAGGCGCAGGTGCTGGTCATCGGCTTGGCCGCCGGTACGGTGAGTTCCCTCTGGACTGACATCTACGGCCCGGCCCCTATCACGGGGATCGAACTGGACCCGCAGATTATTGCGGTCGGCCAGACCTATTTCGGGATGAATCAGCCCAATCTGACTGCTGTGGCGGCGGATGGCCGCCGTTGGCTGCAGACCCAGCCGGCTACCCGTGCCTGGGACGTGATTGCGATTGATGCCTACCGGGTTCCCTACATTCCCTTCCACCTGACGACGGTAGAGTTTTTCCGGTTGGCCTCTTCCCGTCTGCGGGAGACGGGGGTGGTAGCCATCAACGTGGGGCGTACACAGACCGATCAATCGCTGGTGGACTCCCTGGTAGCCACCATGAACGAAGTATTTCCCACCGTAGTGGTTGTAAATGAACCGGTCCCGGCCGGAACCTTGGGCAATGCCCTGGTGGTGGGCCTGCAACAGCCAACCGATCTGGCCTGGTACCAGACCCACATCCTGGGGTTGTCCACCGACTATCCGGCAGCCTTCCGCACTTTTGCCCGTGCGTCCCTGGACCAGGTGGCATATGCCGCGATCAATCCGGCGATCACACCCCTTACCGACAACCGGGCTCCTGTGGAACGCATTGTGCACGGTATTGTCTGGAATTTTCTGCGCTCGGCTACCGCGGGAACCTGAACATACTCGACCCCGCAACCTGGCTAGCAACTGTATCACGCATTCGCAGGCTGCGGGGCGGGATTGGGCGGAGCCAGCAGGGTCTCCGCAGGAAACGCGCCCCCTGCCTGCTGGCCGGTATCGAGTCCGGCACCGTCATACTGTATCCGGTTGCACACCCGGTCCCGGGACCGCGATGCGACACCGGATACACTTGTGCAGGCTTCACAGACCCAGCGAGGTTGCCATCGGCACCTGCCGTAGCGCCCTCCCCGAGCGCCGTACCTATTCTTTCTACCCTACCCGCGGTGAGACGGTCTCTAGTCCCCGCTGGGTGCCTACCCTACCGTAACAATCTCCCGCCCCACATAGAAGTGCTCTTGGGCGTTGGCGGTGTAGCAATACCTGCGCAGAATGTGTTCAACGTGCGAGGACAAGTTGGCAATCACGGTGCGGCCACTGCTCTCGCCCTCTGCCAAGAATATGGCGTGGTCCGACCAGCTATGGGACCCGCGTTCCCGCATCTGGATGTCAAAGCAGTCGTCGAACAGGCAACCCGGATGGTTGGCCAACGCCTGCCTGGTCGTGCTGACTGTGAGCTGGCCCGCTGTGTCCGTGTCGACATCCCAAGGGTCTGCCGGTGGGGGGCCCGGCTGACCCTTCTGCCGTCACGCTGTGCTGGTCGCCGCAACTCCCGAGCGGATAGGAGGCACAGCCCCCGTTGTAACAGATCCAGTCCGTAAAACACTGTTTGTTGACTTTGAGCTGGTTAGGTCACGCCGGGCTGGGTACCGTGAGCGTTGGTCGTGAGCGTAAGGCTCGCCGGCCAGGGGCTAATGTACATGAAGTTGGTGTGGATCCAGCCCGAGCCCGGGGCCTTGTACTCCACTTCCAGTTCCCAACCCCAATCGCAGCCCTCGCCGTAGCCCCCAGGGTCGTTGGCCGGATACAGGGAAGCCGGGATGACGACATCACCGGCGGCCGCCAGCGCGGTTGCCGATATGGTTACAAGGCACAAGACCCCCGAGCAAGGGTGTAAGCAACCATGTTCGTATACGCATGGTCTTACCCCTCATATATGCAGGTACAACTACATCCTTATACTGTACGCGCTACGCTGCACGTGGCCCTTGCCAGGAACCATACTGTGTTTCGTATAGGGCAGGTGTGCAACGCTGGCGTGGATCTGCCTTTACTATTGGTCAACAGGCCCTAACACTACACTCCACTTGTGTTTGAGGATCTTGCTATATAGGCCTTGGAATGTCGCCGTCAATGTTGCGCTGAATATATTGGCTTGGAGTGGGTCTGTGTTTAGGGCCTCTGGGGCAGGGGCGTCTGTACGCGGAGATGGCAACACCAGTTGGTCTGCGCAGCGTGAACGTGTATACACACGTATATAGGCCCCTCAACAGTCTAGTTCTGCACTACCACGCCTATGTCGCAGATGAGCGGAGACACGCCCGATAGGTCAATCACGCTCAGCCGCAGGGTATGCGCACCATTGGCCATGAAGCGGGTATCCAGCGTGCCCAATACCCCATTCTCCACGGCGCTCTGCTGGCCGGCGAAGTAAAGGAAAACACCGTTGGCTTCCGCACGTTCCAGTTTGTAATACCAGATGTCCGGCTCGGCGTGGAAGGCAGTACCCACAATTTGTACTTCGCCCCCGATCACCTGGCCCGCCAGTGGTGATACAATGCGTGCCCACTCGTTGGGACAGGTGGTTGCAGCCAGCGTGTCGTCCGGCTGTGCCTGTACCACCGTGGACGTGGGTACGGGGGTTGGTGCAGGTACGCTGGTACTGGTGGGAGTTGGCAGGATGACCGCCACGGGTGTGGCCGTAGCCTGTACCTGCGGCACTTCCACCGCCAGCACCGGGGTAGGGGTAGGTTCAGCTGCCGTGTCCGGTGCCGGGCTGACTGTTCCTGGGCCCGGGCTGGTCACTGCGTCCAGCGCCGTCTGGTAGGTGCGATTTATCGTTTCGGTCCACGCTGCCAGGACATTCCGGGTCGGGTCGGTTACGCTCGCCAGCAGATTGCGGTTCCCGAAAGCTGACAGGTCAGGCCCCACGCCCACGACTTGCAGGAACAAGCCTACCAGCAAGCCCGCCAGCAGAACCCAGGCCGCCAACAACCAGCCGCGCCGGGTTCGTCGGTCGAGCCCGGTATCGAAGGCTTCCCCGGACATCCGCACGGACAGGGGCCGATAGTCCAGGCTGCGGGGAGCGGGCATGGGGGTGCCGGCGCTGGTGCCCGTCCAGCTGGCACCCAGTTCCGCATCTACGGCCTGCTGCCGCCGCTGTTTCAGCTCCTGGGCATCCAGCTGGAGGAATTCAGCGTAGTTCTGCAGGAAGCCGCGGCCGACAATTTCGCCGGGCAGGTTTTGCCAAGCGTCCGCTTCCAGGGCAATCAGGTATTTGGTCCGGATATGGATAGAGCTTTCAGCATCGTCCAGACTCAGACCCAGGGTTTCACGTCGCTCGCGCAGTATCGGTCCAATCCATACACCTTGCGATGATACGTCACTCATGCGCTACAATGAAGGAACAGGTCGGAAAGGTCCCTCATTGTAGCAGAAAGCCAACGGATTCTTGCCCGGCACATCCTGGGGCATAGACTTCAGACAACCGCAGAAATGGGACAGGCTGCGTTCCTGACACCCGTGGCCTGTATGCATCGTCGGCATTTTCCTTACAATATTTCGCGTGTCCCTCGTTCGCAAGTTTCTGGTCGTTGTCGTCGTGCTGGCCGCCGTGCTTTTGCAGTGGCGTGTCCTTGACTTGCGTGACGGTACCGCAGGCAACCTCTCCACAAACGACTTGGCCCGGACTGCACCGCAACCGACCCAGGGGCCCCAGGGCCCCCTGGCAGGCAAGAGCATAGGCCTGGTCGTCGGGCACTGGACCACGGCGGATCTGACGGATCCGGGTGCCTTGTGCCTGGATGCGAACGGCGCGGTCGCGCTCACTGAACTGGAGGTCAACCAGGCCGTTGCCCGGCAGGTGGCCGCGGCCCTGGAAGACCTGGGGGCCCGGATCTGGTTGCTGGAAGAAAGGGATGAGCGCCTGCATGGTCTGTATGCGGATCTGGCGTTGAGTCTCCATGCGGATTCATGTATTGACGCCACGGGCTTCAAGGCTGCCTATACGCCCGGCGCAGCCGCACAGGTACAGAGCGCTGCCTTCGTGGAATGCCTGCGCACCGAATACACAACGCACACCGGGCTGGACTGGCATGCCTACAGCATCACGGACGACATGCTCTACTACCATATGCACAACAAGGTAGATCGCAGCACACCCGCCGTGATCCTGGAGCTGGGTTTTCTGGGTGGCGATCGCCAGCTGCTGACCCGGCAGCAGGATCGGGTGAGTGAGGGTATCGTCGCCAGCATTCGCTGCTTTCTGGCACCGGACGAACAGTCCTGATACAGTCCCAGTTGCAGCTTGCCAGGGCCAATCCAGGCCCCTGTGCTCATGCCTGTCCACAGGCAGCAGGGTAACGGCTATACCGGTCCCGTTGGCCCCGGGTTGCCTCATGAGCGGACCGCATGGCCTGCCGCTGCCCCCTAACAGCGCAGGGCTCATCGGGTCGGTCCCGTAGAGCCCGAGCGGCAGGCGGAGAATGCCTAGTCGGTATCCGGATGCCTGCCCGCCAGACCGCCCAGGATTGTCCCTGGTGGTCTGCTTGACGGCCTGGCACCCCGGCCTCGCGCTGGCGCCAACGGATGGGTGCCCTTGGGGCGGGGCGCGTCCTGGGGGCCACAGACATGGTCTGGACATACAGGGAAAGCGCAGCCAGTCCCGATCCTGGGATCGATAGATGCCTCGAACAGGCTGGGCGCAGTCTGCATCAGGATGCCCAGCCGCTGCAGGGCTGCCCCGTTGAGCTGTTCAATGCCCTGCGTTGCCCGCAAGACGCGCCGGAATGTCTGTGGCACACCCGGCACACCCCGGAAAATACGTTCAAAGGCGGGCTCGCGGTCAAGTACAGGAAATATCCGAAGATACACAACTTGCACAAGCTGGTTCCGCTGATGGACGTCTTGATGACCTTGGCCTTGGAACCCGGACACAACCGGAACGTCACACCCCCTGTACGTTTGCCTGTTCTTGCGCGGTGATGCCGTGGTATACCCTTGCTTGCCGTCTACACCCCTGCCTTGCAGTGTGAACTCGTATGGAATGCCCCATCGTTACCGAATGGCACGAAGGCTTCACGCTCTATCGCAACCAGGGTCAGGAGGGAACCGACCATCACTGGCTGACCGTGCGGCTGGCCGGGGGCCGGAGCGTGAACCGGGATGCGATCGGGACCCGCGTCACGGTGGAGACGGCCGGGGGGCCCGTACAGATGCAGGAAGTACACAGTGGTTCCAGCCTGGGGGCCGGCAACGAAATGGCCCTGCATTTCGGGCTGGGTTCCGCCCGGCAGGCTGACGTGACCATGGCCTGGCCCGATGGCACGTCAGAGACCCATACTGATGTGGCGGCCGATCAGATCTGGCACGTGGCCCGTTGAGCCCGGGTGGACCCCGGACAACCCTCAGCGGTGTATCGCCGTCAGGATCACCCGTAGAGCCGGGTGTAATGATACAGATTGGTGACGATCGCCTCGACGTAGGTGACGGGTTCCGCCAGGGGAATGGCGGCCAGAAACAGCAGATCGTCGGTTCCCGCCTGTTGCCGAAAGGTGCGGCCCGTCCCGGGCCCCGCGTTGTAGCTGACCAGGGCCGTGAGCCAGTTGCTGTCCACATCTTGGTAGACAAAACGCAGGTAATAGGCCCCGAACTCCAGACTGAGCCAGGGCAGGACCAGCATGTCGGGATGATAGTTGACCATGCCCGTACGCATGGCGATCCATTCCCCGGTGTCCGGAATGACCTGGCTCAGACCCTGGGCCGCCTGGGAGGACACGGCTACGGGCTCGAACAGGCTCTCCTGCCGGATCAGGGCATAGAACAGGAGCTCCGGAATGGTGTGTTGGGCCACTTGAGCGCGGACCAGATCCGCATAATAGCGGGGAAACAGATAGTGCTGCAGGTAAAGGGGCAGTTCCGCTACCCGGGACCCGGGTGCCAGATAGTAGAGATGGCGGGCGGCCAGGATACTGGCGTGATACAGTTCCAGCTCGGCGAAACGCTCCATCAGGTACAGCAGGACCCCGGCATCCTGGGCATAACGGGGCGCCAGGGCCGCCGCATGAGCTCGCGCCTGGTTGCGCAGGCCCAGGCGCTGGTACGCTACGGCCTGTTCCCAGTCAGCATCGGCATTCAGGCGGTCCATGGCGGACACGACAGCCCCCGGGTCTTCGGCCCAGGCGTGAAGCCAGCTCACCATGAATGTACGGCTGCCGTCATCCCCCGGCAACAGGGTCGCCGGACCGGCCAGCACCGGCATGTCCGGGATGAGGTCCTGACTGGTGCCGTCTGCCCGCCGGACAGCCTGGGCAGCGGCCAGTCCATAGAATGTCTCGGGATGATTGCGCCAGGTATGCTGCCAGGTGAATTGCGCCGTGGCCGCATCGCCCATGGCCCACAGGTTCCGGCCTGACCAGTAATTGACCGCAGCGGCCTGATACCAGGGATACTGGGTACGCAGCTGATCCCAGAAAAGGTTGGCACCGTCGCCATCCCCATGTTGCCAGGCATCCATGGCCAGATCGAAAAGGGCGCGCGGGGCACGGCTGTCGTCGGGAAACAGCGCCACCAGGTCCCGCAGATCGGCAGCGGCGGCCTGACGTTCCCCCTGTTCCAGCAAGGCATAGCCCGATGTGGCCAAAACAAGGGCCACATGTGGATCTGTGGGCAGGGTCTGCCGGAATTCGGCCCAAGCCTGCTCGTATCCCTGATGGTTGTCCACCGCGAAGTAGGTGTTGAGGAGCCCGTTCCACGCCGCGCCCCGGCACTCACAGTCCGGATATTGCGTGGTTACACGCCGGTAATGATCCAGGGCCTGGACATAGTTTGCCAGCTTGAAATGGGCATGCCCGGCATACAGCAGGGACCAGGGCAGCCGAAAGTCCTCCGGATCCGCGCTCTCCCGGTACGCAGTGAAGGCATCCAGCGCCAGGGCGTAGGCGCCGGCATAGTAGTCGATGTAGCCCCGGTTGTAGAAATCGAAATCCTCTTCCCGGTTCACCAGTTCCACCAGTGCCAGATAGGCGTAGGTACTGCGCCGTTCCGCTGCCGTGGCTTCCCGCAAATGGGCCACGGCACGCTCGGCGGCGTTGGCCCGGAGCAGTGCCATACCCGCCAGGTAATGGATCTGTGCCCGGTAGTACCCGTTCTGGCTCACCGCCAGAATGGCGTCATACGTATCGGCAGCCCGCAGGAAATCGCCCCGGGCTTCGTGGATGGACGCCACTTGCTGCCGGATCTGTACCTGTACCTGCGGGGTTGTGGCCGCTGCAGCCGCCCTTTCCAGATAGGGTATCCCGCGCTCCGGATCGCCGGCATCCAGCCACATCTGCCCCATCTGGCGGAGGATGTGGACGGTCAGGGCCGGGAGTCCTGCCAGTGCGTTGTCGTAGGCTCGCGTGGCGTCCTCCCAGGCATAGCGCGCCCTGAGCGTTTCGGCCCGGAACCAATAGGCACTGGCCATGGTTTCCGAATCGGGTGTCTCCTGCGCGCTGGCCGCCAAGGCAAAGAAACGATTCAGACTCTGTTCGGCCAGGGCCCATTGTTCCCGCCCGTGGCGCAGGCGGCTCAGGGCAAAGGCCGCACGCCAGGCCACGTCGCCGTGTGACCCCGACACCAGTTGTGCGTAGGCCGTATCGGCATCGTCCAGATAGCCGTTCCGCTCCAGCCGGGCCGCGGCGGCGAGCTGATCCGACAGCGCCTGGACCGAGGGCACGGTGGGGGTAGCGGTAGGTACCGGGGCCAGCATGGCGGCGGGCGTGACGGCGGTTACGACTATGGCCGGGTCGGTCCGGGACGTGCGGTTGCAGCCGCCCAGCAGCACCCCGCTCCACAGAACGGCCACAAGCAATCCCCAGCACCAGCGAGGACAGGCAGAACCGGCAGGCAGAGCGGAAAACAAGGCAAGCATGGCCCAGTATAGCAATTCACCGGTAGACCCGGGACGTTTTCCGCCTTCCCTGTCAAGTCTTGGCGGGCGAGGCGGTTTTCCATTATGATCGCCCTGTCTTGCCTTGACCCTGTCTTGTTGCCCATGTCCCGCACGCCATCCGCCACCCGCACCCCACCCGTCCATTTGCGCTATGAGGTCGTAGTCGGCATGGAAGTCCATGCCCAGCTGGCCACGCGCTCCAAAATGTTCTGTGGCTGCCATGCCGAGTACCAGGGGTTTGCTCCCAACTCCCACGTCTGTCCCGTCTGTCTGGGGTTGCCCGGTGCCATGCCCGTAATCAACCGGGCCGCCGTGGCCGCGACTGTCGCCACGGGGCTGGCCCTGAACTGCACGGTAGCGGAACTGGCGGTCTTTGCCCGGAAGAACTACACCTATCCGGATCTGCCCAAGGGCTACCAGATAACCCAGTTCGAGTTTCCCCTCTGCCACGACGGCAGCGTAGATATCGACGTGCCGGGGCAGGGCCGGAAAACGATCGGGATCCGCCGGGCCCATCTGGAAGAGGACACCGGCAAGTCCACCCATGCCGGGGCCCATTCGCTGGTGGATCTGAACCGGGCCGGCGTGCCGCTGATGGAGATCGTGACGGAAGCCGATATCGGCAGTGCCGAGGAAGCCTACCTTTTTCTGGTCCGGTTGCGCACCATCCTCCGCTACCTGGGCGTCAACAGCGGCGACATGGAAAAGGGCGCCCTGCGCTGTGAACCCAATATTTCGGTCCGCACCCCGGAGCAGGCGGCCCGCGGCGAACTGGGCACCAAGGTCGAAGTGAAGAACCTCAACAGTCTGCGAGCGGTACAGGCGGCCATTGAATACGAACACCGCCGCCAGGCCCGGCAACTGGCCCGGGGCCAGGTCATCGAGCAGGTGAACATGGGCTGGGACGAGGGCCGCCAGTGCACGGTACTGCAACGTTCCAAGGAAAGTTCCGAGGACTACCGGTATTTTCCCGAACCGGATCTGCCACCGCTGCAGATCGATCGGGACTGGGTCGCACGGATTCAGGCCTCATTGCCCGAGATGGTCTGGACCAAACAGGAACGGTACCGGGAAGCCTGGGGCGTACGGGCACAGGAAGCGGCCCTGCTGGCCAGCGAGCACCAGGTAGCCACCTATTTCGAGGAAGCGGTAGCCCGCTACGGTACGGATCAGGGCAAACCGCAAACCCTAGCCCTGTGGATAACCACCGAACTGTTCAGCCTGCTCTATCGCCAGGGTGAGGGCCAGGATCCCCGTCTGATTGCAGGCATCCGGGTCCAGCCCGGGCAGCTGGCCGCCTTGCTGCAGGCCCTGGACCGGCAGGTGATCAACAACAATACGGCCAAGCAGGTACTGGCCACGATGTTCGCCACCGGCGAGGACGCCCGGACCATCATTGAGCGGGAAGGGCTCGCCATGGTCTCGGACACCGCCGTGCTGGACGATACCATCCAGGCGATTCTGGACGCCAATCCGGTGGAACGGGAACGTTACCGGGCAGGGGAAACCAAACTACTGGGGTTCTTTATGGGCCAAGTCATGCAGCAGACGCGCGGCAAGGCCGATCCCCATGCCACGCGCACCCGTCTGCAGGAGATGCTGGCGGTATGAGTCGACATGGCTTCCAGGCTGCCATCTGGGACATGGACGGCACCCTGATCGATTCCGAAGAACTGCACTTTCAGTCTTGGCACACCGTCATGGCCACCTGCGGCATCGACTATTCGCGGGCGGAATTTCTGGCGGGCTTCGGCAAAACTACAGAAACGGTTTTCCGGGAATACCTGGGTCCCGATGTAGACCGGGATCACCTGAACCAGCTGGTGCGGCTCAAGGCAGACATGTTCCGCGCGACGATGCCGGGTGCACTGCAGTTGTTGCCGGGTGCAGAGCAGTGGCTCGCGGACTTCGCCGGAGCCGGGATGTACCAAGTCGTGGCGTCTTCGGCACCCATGGCCAGCATCGCTGCGGTCGTACAGGAACTGCAGATTGGGGATTATTTCACGGCCATGCTGTCCGGGGTGCGCTTGCCCCGCAGCAAACCGGATCCGGCTCTGTTCCGCCAGGCCGCGTGTGCCGTCAATATGACACCGGAGGCCTGTGTAGTGCTGGAAGACAGTACGTTCGGGATTGAAGCCGCCCGCCGTGCGGGCATGGCCAGCCTGGCCGTAGGCCCCCACGCGCACGGCCTGGATGCCACCCTGGCTGCGGAATTGGGCCATATTCCTTGCCGGGTCGTCCCCGATCTGTCCGCTGCCCGCTGGGACGATATCTGCACGACCCTGGCAAGACCTCAAGTCTGAAACGGGCCGCCTCAGCCCTCTTCGCCCTGCCACTGCCGAACCCGCAATTCTGCAGCCTTGAGTCTCTGCTCACAGAGGGCCGCCATGGCCGCACCCTGCTCGTACTGCTCGATTGCCTCGTCCAGGGACAAGTCACCCTTTTCCAGCGTCGCCACTACCTGATTCAGCGTTTGCAATGCTTCTTCAAACGAAATCTGCTCAGCCGACTGTTCTTCCTGGGTCATGACCATTCCTTCCCGGTTGCGTGCTCATTGGGGATTGTACTTGCCGGGGCACAGTCCGGCCTCAAAAATCCCTTGCCGCATAATGACAAACGAACACAGGCCAAGTAGTCATTGTACGCCAACGCCAATGTTCAGCTATGCCGCGTAGTCCATGATACACCACAGCACCAGTCTGGCGGGCGGTGTGAGTTCGTATATAATCCCCCAAAGGCAAATGCCGGGTCGACACAGGGATGCCACCCCCTGTTGTGCCGACCGCCAACACCGATAATGCACATGCCATCGCCCCTGATCCCGTGCCAGCAAGTTACCCGGAACCATGTCTGACGCCTCCGCCTCTTTCATCGTCTCCGTCGCCCCGCCTGCAGTCGTCCTGTTTGTGGATGACCTGTTCTTCTCTGCCCGGTTGGCAGACGCCGTAACGGCCCAGAAAGGCACCGCCGTGAACGTGGATACCCGGAACGCCTTCCTGCAGGCCATGGACGCCTCCCTGCCGGTACTGGCACTGGTGGATCTGCACGTGTCAGCGGACTGGTATGGCGCCATTCGGCGTTGCAAATTGCGTCCGCACACACGGGCCATCCCGATTTATGGTTTTGGCCAGCATACCGATGTGACAACCCTGGCTCGTGCCCGGGAAGCCGGAGCCGACCAAGCCTGGGCGCGCAGCCGGATGATGACGGAGTTGCCGCGGCTGCTGGCTGACCATATTCGGCCGGCCCGACTCATGCCGGCGGGCAGCGCGGATGCAATGCCCGCCCTGGTGCAGGAAGGCATCCACCTGTTCAACGCGAAGCAATACCATGCCCAGCATGAAGCCTTTGAAGAAGCCTGGATCCAGGAAACCCGACCGGTACGCGAGCTCTATCAGGGACTGTTGCAAATAGGGTTGGCCTTCCACCAGATCCAGCACCGGAACCGGGCCGGAGCCATCAAGATGTTTGGACGCGGCATTCCCCGGCTGCGGGCCCTGCCCGCGGTGGTGCAGGGCATTCAGGTACAACGCCTGGTTGCCGAAGCCCTGGTGGTATTCGAACAGCTCACGCCCGATCCGGACGATGCGACATGGGACCGCCTGTGGTCCTCGCTGCCGTACATTCACGAGGTACCCGTCAAGACGGACGAGGCAAGCGGCAAGCCGCAGGACAGGTAACCCCGTGTGTGCGGACACGAGCCGCGCTCGTCTACCGATAATTCCGCAACTGGCGCAGACCTTCCTCTGACAGCAGCCACTCGACCTGATCCGCATTCATGTGCCCCTGAATGCGGACCCGGTGCAAACGAAACATGTCGTCACCGTGGTGCAGCACACCCGAATGGGTGGTGACGCCCGCCCAGTACCCCGTTGCATGGAACACACGGATCGTGTTGTCGTCATAATGCCCCAGGGGGTACGTGATGACGCGCGGGCGGATGCCCAGTTCCTGCTCAAACCGCTGGACGATGCCCTGCGCCTCTGCCTCCAGGAACGCATCACTGCGTCCCTGGAGCGATGAATGGTCCCGGCCATGCGCCTCGATTTCCATACCCCGGGACTGCATTTCCCGGATCATGTTCCACGTCATGTACGCCGGATTCCCGCTGTGGGGAAAGTCGGCCACCACAAAAAAGGTGCCGGTCATCCCGCGGGCCTGCAAACGGGGAAAAGCCTCGGTGTAGTGATCCACGTGACCGTCATCGAATGTCAGGACGATGGGGTTGGCGGGCAACACGGTGCCCAGTGTCAGGTGCTGTATCACTTTCTGGAGGGGGATGGTTTGGTAGCCCATGGCCTGAATGCGTTCCAGATGCGCTTCAAACATCTCCGGCGGCACGGACAGGTCTCGGCGGATGGCATCCGCTGAGGGTCCTGGCGGATCGATGTAGTGATACATCAGGATGGGAATCTGGATCTCACGCTGCGTACCGTCCGGGGTGGGCTGGGGTTCGGGCGTAGCTGTCGGTGGTGGCACCAGCACCCGGCCCAACAGGATGCGATAGGGACCCGAGTCCGCCTGCAGGGTACTGCGGTTCACGGCTGCGTCCGGTACAGCCGCCAGTCCTTGCAGGGTCTGTACGTCCTGGGCGAATACGGTCGTGGACACGGCGCGCTGCCCCCGGATCACCAGCCACACGGCACTGCCCAGCAGTACCAGCCCCAGCATCAGGCCCAGGGATCCCAATCGCTTCCGGTTCATGCCGCTGTCTCACTCCCGGCTGCTAGCTGTGGACATAGCCCAGGTCACGCAGGATTTCGGGACGCTTGCGCCAGTTCTTGCGCACCTTGACCCACAGGTCCAGAAAGACTTCGGTCTCCACCAGTTCCGCAATTTCCTGCCGTGCCTGCATGCCGAGACTGCGGATGCGACGTCCCTTGTGGCCCAGCACAATGGGTTTGTGGGTGGCGCGTTCCACGTAGATTTCGGCCGCAATATAGGTCATTTTCGGTGATCGCTCCACATACTCCACAACGTTCACCGCAATGCCGTGCGGTACTTCATCACCCAGCTGTTCCAGGGCCTGCTTCCGGATCAGGTCGGCCACAAGAGCCCGGTAGGTCTGATCCGTAACCTCTTCCTCGGGATAGTACTGGGGTCCCGCAGGCAGCCGGGCCTGGATTTGGTCCAGCAGTTCCGGAACCCCGAAGCCGGTCCGGGCACTGAGGGCATGGGTGCACCAGCCCAGCGCGTGCAGATCCCCCATCTGGGCGGCAGCCAGCGCCCAGTGCTGTTCCACCCGCCGGGGCAACTGTTCCTCCTGTCCCCCCAGCGCGTCAATCTTGTTGAAGCCCATGACCACGGGCGCCAGCGAGCCCCGATGCTGTCGCTCCGCCATATGCTCCAGCATCAGCCGATCTTCGGCGCCCGGTTCCCGCGTCACGTCAATCAGCCACAGGATGACGTCACAGTCCGCCATGACCGTGTCTACCTGATCGATCATGTACTGGCCGAGCTTGGTCCGGGGGTGATGCAGGCCCGGCGTGTCCTGGAAAATCATTTGCACATCGGGCCGGGTGAGAATGCCCATGATGCGCTGACGGGTCGTCTGGGGCTTGGCGTGCGTTACAGCCACCGTTTGCCCCACGATCCGGTTGAGCAACGTGGACTTGCCGCTGTTGGGCCGTCCTACCAGACCCACATAGCCACTGACGAAGGCGGGCGCCAAACTGTCGGCTTGCATCTCGTCAACGGAGTACACGGTTTCCATCATGCGGCGGCGCAGCTGCATTCAGCCGGATGGATTCGCCTGTCGCCGCCAGCCGTCGTTGCCGCAGGCACCTGCTCCAACTCATCCCTCATTGGCAAGCGGTAACCCCGCCATCGGCAAAGATGTTTTGGCCGGTGATGAAGGAAGAGGCAGGCGAGGCCAGAAAGACTGCCAGCCCGGCCAGATCTTCGGTCTCGCCGACCCGTCCCATGGGGATGCGGGTAACCAGCGCCTGGTAGAACTCCGGATCGTTGAGGTAGCGATCCACAAGCGGTGTCCGGATGAAGGTGGGGGCAATACCGTTGACCCGGATGCTGTACGCAGCCCATTCGCTGGCCAACTGCTTGATCAGGATACCCAGCCCTCCCTTGCTCCCGACATAGGCGGCATAGCCGCGGCGAATGCCCAGATTGCTCCGCACCGACGTGATATGGATGATGCTGCCCCCCGCGGCCCGGGGGATCATGTGGCGTGCAGCCGCCTGTGACAGCAGAAAGGCACCCTTGAAATTGATGTCCATCACCGTGTCCCAGGATGCTTCCCGAACCTCGACCGCCGGTTCCTCGATCTGGGTGCCTGCACTGTTGACCAAGACTGTCACCGGGCCCAGGGCCTGCTCGGCCGCGGTCCAGCCGGCGGCAATGGAGTCCGCACAGGTCGCGTCCATTTGCACGCCTGCCACGGCGGCCACCCCCGCTGTTTGCAGGTTGGTTGCCGTTGCCCCACAGCGTTCCTGACTGCGCCCGGCAATGGAAACCCGGGCCCCGAAGTGACCGCAGGCCAGGGCAACTTCGCCCCCGATCCCGCCGGTGCCCCCGACCACCATGACATGCTGGTCTCCCAGGTTGAACAAATTCGCGTGCTTGCGCAAGATCTTACTCTTCTCCCTTACTGTGGTGTCCCTGGTCAATGCGGGATCTCCGGCACCGGTCCATGCGATGCCTAGTCTTCCACAATAGCCACAGCGCGGACCGGCGAAGCGGTCGCGCCGCGCAGCTTGATGGGCAGGGCACTGAAGGTGAAACCGGTCGGTTCCGGGATCTGGTCCAGGTTGATCAGGTTCTCGATGTGGTAGTACTCCCGCTCCCGCATCACACGATGGGCTTCCCACAGCTTGCCCCGCTCGAACATGTAGTCGATAGGCGGATCGAAACCGATGGCGTCAATGCCCATCAGCATCACGCCGCGGTCCAGCAGCCAGTGTACACTCTCTTTGGTCATACCCGGATGATCCTTCAGGTAATTCGGGCTGTCGCAGTGCTTGGACGCATCCGTGCGCAGCAGGATGATGTCCAGGGGCTTGATCTCGTACCGGATCCGGTCCAGGGCTCCCCGGATATCGTCCACCAGGATTTCGTCGCCCGGTCCCTTGTGGGTCAGATCCAGCACTACGCCGTCCCCGTAGCAATATTCGATGGGAATGGCTTCGGCCGCACCCGGAGCCTGCGGATTGCAGTGAAACCAGGAATCGATGTGGGTACCGATGTGATCACCCATCAGGATCACGCCGTTGTTGCAATGCTCCACCCCGTACTTGTCAGCCCCCGTTTCCCTGGCGTACTCTTCGTGCGAGTAGTACACGTTGATGGCCGGTGGCACGTTGCCGGGGTAGATGATCATGCCCTTGTGGACTTCCATGCTCAGTTCTATCAGTCGACGTCCCATGTTTCTCTCCTGCATGCGTGTGGAAGCGGCGGTGCCGCCAGTCACGTGCAGTCCCACCCGCCATCCACGCGCAGTACTGCACCCGTTATGAAGCTGGCCTCGTCCGAGACCAAGAAATGCACGGCTGCCGCCAGTTCTTCCGGCCGGCCGCCCCGTCCAAAGACGCTCTTGTGCTGCAGGGTTGCCTTCGTGCCTTCGTAGTCCCCGGAATCGCGCATGGACTGTTCCAGCATGGGCGTGTGAAAGAAACCCGGCACAATGGCATTGCAGCGGATGCCCTGCGGACCGTAGTCCAGGGCCATGCTCTTGGTCAGCTGTATGACTCCGCCCTTGGCCGCGACGTAGGCGGCCCGTTCCGGAATGACATCATAACTGAGCACGGAGGCAATATTGACAATGGCGCCCCGGTTCTGCTGCAGCATGTGGGGCAGCACGGCCTGGGCCACCAGGTAAATACCCTTCAGATCCACGTTCAGCATGTCGTCCCAATCCTGCTCCGTGCAAGTTAGAACACCGCCGCGACGTTCGATGCCCGCGTTGTTGACCAAAATGGACAGCCCGCCAAAAGCCGCCACCGCCTGGGCAGCCAGGCGCTGGCAATCGTCCCGGGACGACACGTCGGCCTGGACAAACAGGGCTTCACCGCCTTGCGCCTGAATTGCCGCCACGGCCGTCTGGCCGCCGGCTTCTTCATGGGAATTGATCACGACCCGGGCGCCTTCCTGCGCCAGACGCACGGCTGTGGCCCGTCCCAGACCTGAAGTCGATCCGGTGACGATGGCCACCTGGCCTGCCAAACTCATGCGAATATCCTCGCGTCTGCTTCCGTACCGGTAGACACCATCTCCACGAAGACGTAATCCCGGGGGTAGGCATCCTGCATCAGGCCTGTATAGAATTCACGGAAGCCGTAGGTGGGCTCCCAGCCCAGCGTCTGGCGGCTGTGGGTGATGTCGTCGATCTTCCAGAGATTGCGGCTGGCGAACAGGTGGTCCAGTTCGTCGCCTTCTCCGTATTCCGCCAGCTTGGCATAGGCACCCGGGTAGTACCGTTCCACTACGGCTTTGGGATCGGTGCGCAGTTCCGGCACGTCGGCCGGGGTGAATTCGGTCTTGTTGCTCAGCAAAAACACTTCATGGCCCAGATTCGGTTTCTCCAGGGCCAGAACGCCCGCATGCACCAGATCCCGGCGCAGGGCGGAGCGCTGGAACAGCAGTGAGGAACCGAACCTGGCCACACTCTTGCCCTCGGCGGCCCCGAACCAGGCGTTGCGCAGCACCGCCGTTTCGACTCCGTCAATGCGGGTAGCGTACTCGGCGATGGGTTCCATGATGTATTTGGCCAGCGCGTACACGTAATCCGGGCGCGCGGGCGTCCACTCGTCGCAGACTTCCCAGTCCGTGGGTGGAATACGCTGTCCCCGGGCGGCTTCACTGCCGATCATGACCACGCGCCCAATGCCCATTTCCTTGGCCAGCTGCAGAATGCCGAAGGTGCCCATCACGGTGGTGTGGAAATGCTCCACGCTGGTCCGGGCCCGATTCAGGGGTGTATCGGGCGGATAGCGCCGCCCTCCTACCACAGTATGAAAAACGGCGTCCACGCCGTCCATGGCCACCGCCATCTGGTCGAGATCGACGACAGAGGCCTTGACGAACGCATGCTCCGTGTCCATGTCCAGGATATCGGACAGGCGCAGGTCATGGCCCCGCAGGCGGAGCTGGGCAATGAGTTCCGCACAGAAATAGCCGCTGGCCCCGGTGATCAGTACTTTCATGGGCAACCTCACGGGAATCGGAAAGAGCAGGATGCAGACGGGGACAGGTGCCAGCCTAGAGTTGCCGCCCTGCCCACCGGATGCCACGCACGTACAGGTCCTTCACGGTTTCATGTGTCAGCGCCCGCTCGTCATGCCCCAGACTGATGCTGAACACACGGCCGTGGCCGTAGGGCTTGGTCCAGACCACCGGGTGCCCGAGCGACCGGGCCAGGACCTGCCAGCGTGTCATGTCGCCCTCCACGACGTAGAGTTCGTCCTGGACCGTGAAATCGTCCAGACCGGCGGTGACGGGATGGGGCTCAATGGCCTGTTCACCGGTCTTGTAATGACTGACCGGTTCCATCGTGACCGTGAGTAGCTTGTTGGGATCATGAAAGATGAAGGTCCCGCCCACCATGTCATGAAATTCAGGCGAGTTCATGTAGGAAGCGGTAGCCGGATGCAGGCAGGCAAAGCCCGTGCCCCGGGCCACGGCCGCGGTCAGGGCCAGGCACTGCTCCCGCGTGGGTTCCCACCAGCTGGTGTAGTCCGCCACAACGTCATAGCGGGCCAAATTCGCAGGGGTCAGGATGTTGTCGGGGTAGTGGGACATGTCCACGTCAAAGTGCGGTTCCAGGCAAGCCCGCAGAGCCGTACGGTGGGCCGGCTGATCGTGATACCAGGCACCGCCCGCCAGCAACAGAACCTTCATGCCATGTCCCCCTACAGTGCACCAGCCACCCAGTGGGAGGCGCGGCGCAGGATTTCCGTCGTGGTCGTCACCAGCAGACGGGTTTCGTCGTGGCCCAGCGCACACACGAAGACACGCCCCAGACCGAAACTCTTGCAGTACATGAGGGGATGCCCCTGCGCCCGGGCCAACACCTGCCACTGGGTCTGGTCGCCCATCAGAAAGAACAGCTCGTCGTTGACGTCGTAGTCTTCCAGCCCCAGGGTAATGGGATGGGTGAGGATATGGCGACCGGATCCCAGATTGACCCGAAAATCGCCCAAGCCCGCTACGTCCAGGGACTTGCCGGCAAACTTGCCGCCAATCATGGCGAAGTAGGCCTGGGAATTCCAGAAGCTGGCCAGCCCGCCGTGCACCACCACCAGGCCCCGGCCCTGGGCCACCGCCTCCATGAGCGCGTAATGCTGTGCCGGTGCCGGTTCCCGATCCGTGGTGGCGTTGACAATCACGTCATAGGGCTGGAGCGCTTCCGGACACAGAATGCCCATGTCCGCGCTCTGGTCCACCCGGTGGGTACCGTCCTGGGCAAAAATGGTCTGCAGGGCAGCCCGGATCTCCGGACTGTCATGGTGGGAACCTCCCACCAGCACCAGAATTTGCAGACCCATGCTGTCCTCCTGGCTGCACACGGCGGCCTAGCGCCGGGTCCAGGTCACCTGGTCACCCAGAATTTGGGCCAGGTAGTCCCGGGACATGCAGGCCGCGGCGTAGGGTGTGCGGGGCGCTTCCGGAGTGCCGTCCAGCTCCACGGTTACCCAGCCTGCAAAGTCGACTTCGGCCAGAATGGCAAATATGGCCGGCATGTCGATGACCCCTGCGCCAATGGGGGTATACCCCAGATAGCCGGTCTCCGGGCCACCGCCGTAATCCTTGAGATGTACGTGCCGGATGATGTCCTTGTAGTCACGCAGGGTGGCTACCGGATCGTCACCGGCCTTGGCGATCTGGCCCGTATCCGGTGCAAAGGGCAACAGGTCCGTGTCCGCCGCGGCAAAGAAGGCATCGATGTCCTGGCGGGTTTCCAGCAAGGTCCCCGTGTGGGGGTGGACGGCCGCATGCATGCCATGCTCCCGGGCAATGCGGGCGATTTCGGCAAAGGCCTCCGCGATGTGGGCCCAGCCTGCCGGGTCTTCGCACGGTCCATCCTTGCGACTCCCGGCTGCCAGCAGGGCCGTGCTGGCACCCAGTTCCTGGCCGCGCCGAATCCACGTCCGGGCCTTCGCGATGTCGGCACCGGGGTCTTCCCCGTGACGGAAGCCGGTACCGATGTAGGTGCCTATCAAGCCAATGTTGTACCGGTCCAGCAGCGCTGCGTAGTCCTGCCCTACCGCTTCGTAGGCCTGAATCACACCGCCAATCGTTTCGTAGGCGTTGTACCCGGCCTTGGCTACATCCCTGACGGCGGCTTCTGCAGTGGTGGCGTCATAGCCCCAGGTAATACCACTGTGTGCTATCCGGTAATGCATGAACGTGTCTCCTTGGCTTGGCAACGGCAGCCAGAGCCCGGATCACCCCGCCCGGACATGCGGCCAGCCGGGCGGGCCCGCATCAGTAACCCGTGGCAATCGAGCCCTCGGCGTTCTCCAGTATAAGCTTCAGTCCCGAAGCGTCCAGGGGCACGTCGAAAATGGCGGGACCCAACCGTTCTTCGCCGGCCTTGAAGACGTTCTGGATGATCATGTTGTCATCGGAACCGTACTCTTCGGGCCGGGTGAAGAAAATGAAGGAATGGTGCACGTGGCGATGGTCCAGCTGGTATTCATTGCCCAGATCGTCGACCAGTTTCAGGGTACGGCCGTACAGCAGGTTGTCGTCCCCCAGATTCTTGATGCGGATGGGAATGATGATCCAGATCCCCCGCTTGGCGTGCTGCGCGGATGATTCGTACTGGCTTACCTGGGCCAGGCCGGCATCTTCGCCTTCATCCCCCACAATCGTGTCCTGGCCGGCAAAGCCCACCACCGTCACTTGCCACAGATCTGAGCGCAGGGTCGCATCGACTTCGGTGCCTTCGGTCAGGAATACCGGTTCAACATCCACGCCTTCCTGCCGGCCGCAGGCTGTCATGCACCCCACACACACGAGCAGCAGGAGGGCCAAGACCCCCGGACGCCACCGCGGGTGAAGCGACTGGACAAACTGTCGTTTCATACTGCACCCGGAAAACCATGAACAGAAAAACGGGGGGCGGTGCCACGCACCACCCCCATAGCATGCGGCAAAGGGCCTAGAGGTTGCGGACGGCGTTGGCGAACAGTTCGTTGGTGTCCGCCGTCAGATTCGACAAGGCTTCCTCTACCGTACCCACATTCTCCAGCATCAGTGGATCAATATGCTGGTTGTAGATGGGCATCCATTCCTGTCCCTCCGGGAAGAGCGGGAAATGTTCCTCGGATTCAGCACCGCGGACCCAGGCCGCGTTGCCGTAGTTGGGCAGGAATTCCTCAATCTGCAGGACATTCCACTTGCCCGCAGACTTGCGTCCCGGGAAGCCGCCGAAACCGGCTGTGGCCATGAACTCCGCCTGGTCCGGATCCGTCAGGATCCAGCGCATGAATTCGTAGGCGATTTCCGGGTGGTTGGAGCCACTGGGAATAAACCAGCCAACGTTGCCCTCGAAACCGAAGCGGCCATTGGGCCCCAGGGGTTCGGGACCAATACCCAGACGGAAGCTGTCACCCACGGCCTCGACCATGGAGCGGGCTTCATCCGAAAGCGTCCACCACATGCCGATGTTGCCGGCGGCGAAAGCGGCGAACTGGCCCCCGAAGATTTCGACGTCGCCGGCGGAAGGTGACACCTGGTGCTTGTGGAACAGGTCATGGGTGAACTGGAAGGAATCAATCGTTTCCTGGGACAGGAAATTGGCTTCCGTGATCTCCTCATTGAAGAAATGACCGCCAAAGCCACGTGACACGTTCCATTGCCGAATGGCGTGATGGCCCGTAGCCAGTCCGTAGACAGGTGTCTCCGCCTCCCGGTTCGTGGCCGCGATCGCCAGGTTCATGACGTCCTCGTAGGTCCAGTTGTCACTGGGCGGCCATTCGCCCATGATGGGATCCATGATGTCGCGGTTGATGAGAATCGCCCGCGGGGCCCAGTCAATGGGGAACCCGTACTGCTTGCCCTTGTAGGCAATGTTGTCCACGGCCGTGAAGTGGAAGTCGTCTGGCCAGTCAAGGGGCGGGAGGGCATCGATGTAGTCGTCAATGGGCAGCATAAAGCCCTTGTCTGCGAACGGTGCGGTACGGGTAAAGTGGATCATGGCTGAATCGGGATGTTCGCCACTGGCCAGCAGCACCACGATGGTTTCCCAGTAGGCGCTCCAGCCGCTCTCCGGCGCGGGCACAAACTCCATGTTCGGATAAAATTCCGCAAACCATTCATGGTTGCGGTCCTGGACCGCCTGGCTGCCGGGCCCCCAGCCACCCTGGACAAACTGCCCTGTGGTTTCCGGCGGCACGGTGCCCAGCGTAAACTGTGCCCGGCGCGCACTGTCAGCAACCTCTACCTGGGCTTCGGGAGCGGCCGGGGCAGGCGTCACCGGGGCACAGGCCGCGATGGCGGCACCGGCGGCAGCATATGAAGTGAGGCGCAAAAACGAGCGTCGACTCAAGGCATTTCGTTCCATATCGATCTCTCCATAGCCAAAATGGTTGCCAAGACGGCAAAAAGCGCAATCAACTGTGCAATTGGGCATCCACTTATTAAGGATACGCAAGGCAGGGCCAATAGCCAAACCGGTTTCGCAACGCCGGGCTAGCCCTTGAGCCCCGTCGTGACGATGCCCTGCACATAGTACTTCTGCCCGGCCATGAAAAGGATCAGAATGGGCAGGACACTGATCGCCGAGGCCGCCATCACCAGATGCCAGGGCGTCCGGTTGGGGAACCGCGACTGGAACTTGGCCAGGCCGATGGGCAGGGTGTACATTTCCGGCGTGCGCAGGATGATGACCGGCCACAGCAATTCATTCCAAACGCCCATGAAGGTGAAGATCGCCAGCGTGGCAATGACCGGCTTGGATACCGGCATGATCACGGTCCAGTAGATCCGCAGGCGTGTGGCGCCGTCCATATAGGCTGCATCCTCCAGCTCCGAGGGAATGGTCATCATGAACTGGCGCATCAGGAACGTGCCCCAGGCACTGACCAGACCGGGGATGATGAGGGCGTAGTACGTGTCCAGCCAGTTCAGGGCACGCATCAGTACGAAGCTGGGAATCAGAAGCACCGCCGCGGGAATCATCATCGTGCCCAGGTACATCAGGAAAATCCGGTCCCGGCCGGGAAAACGCAGGCGCGAGAAGGAGTAGCCGGCCAGTGATGAGGTGAGGATCACGCCCAGGGTCACGCAGCCGGAGACAAACAGGCTGTTCCCGATGTAGCGGGCAAAGGGCTGATCCCGGAACACCACCACGTAGTTGATCCACTGGATGGACTCCGGCAGGAGGCTGGGCGGAAAGGCATAGATTTCATACTGGGTCTTGAGTGAACTCATCACCATCCAGATGAAGGGGCCGGCAAACAGCACGGAGCCGGTCGCCAGCAGGATATGGGTAAGGACATTGCCCAGATTACGACTGCCTGACTGGGTCAGTCCCGTGTACTGGACCGTGGAACCGGCCTGTGTGGGTGTCAGGGTTTTTTCGGACGTAGCCATTCGCTGTTATTCCTGCCGCAGTCAGTCGGTAAAGCCATGCACCCAGTTCTTGGCGAATCCCCATTGCAGAGCGGTGAAAAGCATGATGGTGCCGAACAGGACCATAGCCATGGCAGAAGCAAAGCCCATTTTCAGGTAGAGAAAGCCGTTGTTGTAGATGTGCAGGACCATGGTCGTGGTCACGTTGGCCGGTCCACCGCGGGTCATCAGGTAGAACACGTCAAAACCCTGAAAGGCGCCAATGATGGAGGTCACCATCACGAAGAACAGGGCCGGCGACAGCATGGGAATGGTAATGTTGAAGAAGCGCTGGCGTGAATTGGCGCCATCCATGGTCGCGGCTTCGTACAGTTCGGCCGGGATGCCCTGCAGGCCAGCCAGAAAGATGAGCATGGCAAAGCCAATGCCCTTCCACCAACCCATGAGAATCAGGGAAGGCATGGCCGTGTAGCGGTTGAGCAGCCACCTCGGTCCTTCAATGCCGACCTTGCTCAGGATCAGGTTCAGGAACCCGACTTCCGGATGGTACACCCAGAGCCAGACGATAGCGGCCGCCACGCTGAGCGTGACGTGGGGGACAAAGTAGATCAGGCGGTATGTCAGTACGCCCCGCATTTCGCGGTTGATCAGCAAGGCCAGCAGCAGCGCGAAGACGATGGTCGCCGGGACCATGCCAAATGCCCAGTAAAAGGTCTGTCCGAACACCTGCCAGAACAGGTTGTCCGTGAACATGGTGCGGAAGTTCTGCAGAAAGACGAAGCGCGGGGGCCACTGCAGATCATACCCGGTGAAGGCGAAATACACGGCCGCCAGCATGGGAAACAGCAGAAAGACCAGGAAGGCCAGGAAATTGGGCACCAGAAACAGATAGCCTTCCAGGGCTTCCCGGCGGGCAAGTCCGGACATCTGGGACCACTTGGTTTTGGGCTCGGTGGCAACGCCTGCAGATTGAGGTGCGGTTACAGCTGACATCGTAATTCCAAGGCTGAGAGCTGTCTACGGCATCATGGTCCCAATACGCATCCCCAAGGGCCTGGACTAGGCAACCCGGGTTGCCTGCCTGTCTCAGGAGAATGCATGTTGCACTGGACAAGAATGACCTTGAATATAGTGTACCAAAAACAGGTGTGACGAGAGAACCCCGGACCTGTTGCCCAAGATATGGACATGCGGCAAAGAATGGGGCGGATCCTACATATCCAGGTACTGAGTGGCCTGATGCGGCCTTGTCCGTGCGTGGGGCAGAGTCCAAGCAAGCGGACTTGGTGACGGTTGCCCGCGCGGAGGCCTTGTCCCGGTAGGGCTTGCGCAACGGCCCGTCTGGCCAGGGCTGAGGCCAAGGTGCATGACGGCCCGGGTTGACGTGTCCGGGATATGGATCGGTCCATTCAGGTCTGGGGGCGCCTTGGCCCGTGCTTGTCCGGTTCTGTGTTTCGGTCATGCAGGGTTGCCGGCTCCCGGTCATCGCCCTGTTTCCGCGCCGCCGCCAGCCCCAGGATTCCCGTCTACCCGGCTGATGAGCTACCTGAACATCACTTGGCCGTCCATCCGGAGTCCTGGCCTATCGCCTACGGATATACGGGGCAGCCAACGGCGTCGTGCTGACCGGCCCCGTGGCAGTTGATGAGCCGTTGGTGGGGACAAGGTCCAAAACCACCACACCCGCCGCCAGTGCGCAAGCCCAGGGCATCCCGACGCAGACTCCCGTCCTGGACCTGCAAGACCGGGCTCACAACCCGATGTCGGCCCCGGTGACAGCGCACGCGAACCGCGGCGTCTCCCTGCATTGCTTGCCTGCAGTGCCGGGTGGTGCCGGACGTACCGGTGTACACGGACGCCTGGCGACCCGGCCAGGTCCAGGTGCATCCCCGCAGCCCTGGCCCGACGGGTCATTTCGCCAGCCGTACCGGGTCAAGGCATCTGCGTGGGCAACCGTCGCCAAGCCCACCTGGATGCGGCCCTGCTCGTGTGCAGGGGCAGGGCCGCATCCAACTGATCGGTACTTGGATATATATGGGTATATATATTAGGTCTCCGGGATGCAGTCCCGCCCTCCCTGCCCCGACGGGTATATAGGGTACGCGTGAATTCGGTCCCCCCGGGACTAAAACGCAAGTTTTCCCAAGGTTTTCCCAAGTTATCCCAAATTGGCCTGTGAATATCCTCGGGGCCTGTTGCCGCTTGGTACAAGACTGGCCTGTGCGTACCCGCAGAACAACAAAGCCCCCATCCACTCCACATGTCCCTGGCGCGTACAGGTCAGTTCACTCACCGACGTACAACAGGTGCCATCCCTGCAGGCACGACCTGAACGGGAACAGCGTGTGTACATGAAATCATGGCTGGTCACACCGTACCGGTTTGTGCCTGTAATTTTTTGGATGCCCGCTGCAGCCATGCCCCCTGTCCTTGCCATCCGGGTGTGTACAAATAGCAGGAATACAGGATATAATGCGGGGTGCTAGTGTCATCCCCAACTGCCGCGGATATCTTGATGGACTGCGTAGCCAGCTGGAGATGGCGGCTTCTCTATATTCTCACGCAAGGAGATTTTACATATGACGAAAATTGCGTTCGCTCACACCCTCCGATCGGTGAAAGCGGCTCCATGGCTGACGGTCATGCTCATGAGCCTCCTGCTTGCCGCTTGTGTGGTAGCGCCGCCGGCGGAAACGCCCGCCCCCATGATGGACGCAGCAGAGGAACCTGACAACATGACCGTCTTGGGTGTGATGCTGCCCGATGACGCGCTGCCCTACAGCCAACAGGTGTACCGGGTAGGCTGCAACAACACTGCCACCCAGGTCACGTTCGACTTTGCGGTCTCGGTCTACCAGCGCATCTGCTCGTCCGACCTGTTCAATGACGCGCTTGTGACGCTGGACAAGGAGTTCAACGTGCAGCCGCTCGCAGCCGAGAGCTGGGAACCCACGGAAGATGGCCTGACCTGGCACATCAAGATCCGGGAAGGACAGATGTGGAACGACGGCGTACCCCTCACTGCGCATGATTACGTGGCCACCTACCGCCTCTCGGCGAATCCGGAAACGGGCTGGGACTTTTCCTGGTTCTATGGTTTCCTGGGTCCCGGCGGCATCAAGAACTGGAATCAGGTCATTGCCGGCGAGTTGCCGGTGGAAGAGCTAGGCGTGCAGGCCGTGGATGACTATACGCTGGCCATCACCACGGAAGATCTTTTCCCGCCCCTGCCCGGCGTGCTCAAGTTCTCGTGGCCCATCGCCGCGCATGCGGTAGCGGAACACGGCCCCTACTACAACAACGATCCGGAAACCTCGGTATCCTCAGGGCCGTTCATGCTGGAATCCTACGATCCGGGCAACGAGCTCGTCCTGGTCGCCAACCCCATGTACAAGGGTATCCGGCCGCCGCGTCTGCAGCGGATCGAGCATGTCTATATTGCCCCAGGCACCGAGTTCCTGGCCTACCAGGCCCAGGAGATCGAC
Organism: Caldilineaceae bacterium; assembly: GCA_965200385.1. GTDB lineage: Bacteria > Chloroflexota > Anaerolineae > Caldilineales > Caldilineaceae > Bin34. Next base: position 22,284 of record OZ241342.1, on the reverse strand, counting down.
AACATCGGCTACGAGGCCCTGTCCCCCGCCGACTTTGAGATTGTGCTGAACGATCCGGAAATGAGCACCAACTACCTGCGCCATTTCGGGGACTTCCGCACCGACTACCTGCTCTTCGACACCTTCAACCCGCCCTTCGACAACGTGGACGTGCGCAAGGCCTTCGCCAAAGCCATCGCCCGCGAACCCATTGTGGAGAATGTGTTTGGCACCATCAAGGCCATGCCGGCCCGTAGCATGCTCATGCCGGGTTATCCCTCCTCCGATACCGAAGGCTTGCTGGACTATTACCAGGCCTATGACTGCCCTGCTGCCCAGGACCACCTGGCCGAGGCCGGTTATCCGGGTGGCGAAGGCTTCCCCAAGCAGGAAATGTGGCTGCGCAACGAGGGTCCCGCCATGGCGGCGGTGTTCCAGGCGGTAGCGGCTTCCATTGCCGAGTGCCTGAACGTCGAGATCGAGGTGTCCAACAAGGACGGCAAGGTGTACATGGATGCCCTGAACGCCAAGCCCACCACCCTGACCCTGGGGGCCGTGTCCTACGGCATGGACTTCCTGGATCCCGCCAACCTGCTGGGGATCTGGGTCTCCACCGGACGTCATACCTGGCTCAACCCGGAATTTGACAGTCTCGTCAGCGAGGCCAGCAGTCTCGTAGGGGATCCGGTCCGCCGGGATCAGATGTTCCGCGACGCCCAGGAAATCCTGGTCGACGATGTCGGTGGCGCCTTTATCGCCCATCGCTGGGCCGGTAACCTGGTGCAGTCCTGGATCCAGGGCGAAGCCTTCCGCGAACCCGATTCCCAGGGCATCGCCGGCTTCCACTGGGGTGACGACACCGCCATTTCCGATCTGTACATTGCGAACAGCAAGACGCAAGAATAGGCAGGTTTGACCTGCCGCTGAAGGGGCCGTTCGCAACCGCACGGGACAGCATGCATGACCAGGTACCTGCTGGGCCGGATCGTGTCGCTCCTGTTTGTGGTCTGGGTGGTGTCCATGGTGACATTCATCCTGATGCACGCCGTGCCGGGCGGCCCCTTCGATGAAACGAAAGGGCGGCTGCCTCCAGCCGCCCGCGCCAACATCCTGCGCAAGTACGGCCTGGACAAGCCGTACCACGTGCAATACCTCAACTACATGAAAAACGCCCTGCGTTTCGACTTCGGTATTCCCTATTCGGCACCGACCTCCACCGTGGCTGAAGTCATTCGGCAGCGCTGGAAGATCACCGCCCAGGTGGGTGTGCTGACCGTGATGCTGGCCTTTGGCGGCGGCATCGCCATGGGCATCTTCGCCGCCTATCACCAGAACTCGATCATCGACAACGTGGTCACGTTCCTGGCCATGCTGGGTGTCGTGATACCCAGTTTCGTGGTTGCCCTGTGGCTGATCCTGATCTTCTCGGTGCGTCTCGACATCCTGCCCCTGCGTGGCTGGAGCAGTTCCGGCCAATGCCTCATTGGCGACGCCATGTTCTGCTCGGACTGGATCCTGCCGGTCATTGCCTACGCCATCGGCCCGCTGGGCGTGATTGGCCGCTACACCCGCGCCAGCGTGGTGGACGTCATGCGCCAGGATTACACGCGTACGGCCCGCGCCAAGGGCGTCACCGAACGCACACTCATGCTGCGGCACGTCCTGCGCAATGCCCAGATCCCCATGATCACAGCCCTGGCCACGGAGATCCCCAATCTGATGACCGGCAGCATTTTCATCGAGTCGACCTTCGGCATCAACGGTCTGGGCAAGTATTTCGTGACCAGCGTCTTCAATCGGGACTATCCCATGATCATGGCGCTGTTCCTGCTGATCGCATTCCTCTGGAGCCTGACCTACCTGCTCAGTGACCTGGCCTATACCTGGGTGGATCCCCGTGTGCGTCTGGGCGGCATGCAAGCCGCCTGACCCGGCTCCCGGCCTTCCTTTACCTGTGTCCATCGTCCCGCCATTGCCCTTTCATGCCCAATTCGGCCCTGACCCATACCGCAGTCGACCAGCACCGTACACTCTGGCACAATGCCCTGCGTCAGTTCATGCGCAATCGCCTTTCGATTTGCGGACTGGTCCTGGTGTGCATCTTCGTCTTCATGGCCCTGTTTGCCGATCTGTTGGCACCCCACCCTTATGACAAGGTGTATTTCGACCGGGTTCTCCTGTTTCCCCTGGAGCATGCCGCCCACCCGCTGGGTACGGACGAAGTGGGCCGGGACTATCTCAGCCGTCTCCTGCACGGCGCCCGCACATCACTCTTCGTGGGTATCGCCGTCCAGGTTGTAGCGATAACGATTGGCGTACCCCTGGGCAGCGTCGCCGGCTATCTGGGCGGGAAGGTGGATTACGTCTTTACCCGGATCGTGGACATCATGTCCGCGTTCCCGGGACTGCTCTTCACGATCCTCATCATCTCCCTGTGGGGCGGCGGCCTGTTCAAGGTGATCATGGCCCTGAGCATCGTCAGCTGGATTGGCCTGGCCCGCCTGACCCGGGCCCAGTTCCTGCAGCTGCGCGAACGCGGCTATGTGGAAGCCGCGGTATGTACGGGCACGTCCCAATCCCGCATCATTGCCCGCCACATCATCCCCAACGCCCTTACCCCCCTGCTGGTGGCCGTGAGCTTCGGCATTCCGGCTGCCATGTTTGGCGAGGCCGGCCTCAGTTTCCTGGGCATCGGCATCAACGATCCCTTGCCCAGCTGGGGTAAAATGGTGGGTGTCAGCAATGCCTACGTGCGGGTATACTGGCATCTGGCCCTGTTCCCTACGATCGCCATTGCCCTGGCCATGCTGGGCTTTTCCTTTATGGGTGACGGCCTGCGGGACGCGCTGGATCCCCGCCTGATCGAGTGAAAAGGATTCCTTATGTTGCGCTATTCTCTTGCCCTGTGCCTGCTCTGCCTGCTGGGTGCACTGCTGGCGTCCTGCACGGGCGGCACATCCTCTGAACCTGCCCAGGTCCTGCCCACCCCGACCATGCCGGTGGCCCGTTTTACGGCAGTGGCCGGGGAGATGAATGAAGTGGCGGCCGAGGACACCAAAGAACAGATTCAGGCTACCGTGGTGGCAATCCAGGGCGACACCGAGGCAGGCCAGCGGGTCTATGCCAACCGCTGTGCCGAATGTCATGGCGCCGAGCAACAGGGCACCGCGGACGGCGGTGCGCTCACGACCTTGGACATGACGGCTGACGAGTTCCTCATTTTCCTGCGCACGGGGGGTGAGCTGGGCAACGAGCACCTGTTCGGTCCCACCAAGATCAGCAATCCAGGCATCGAGTCCCTGTTCGCCTACCTGAGTGCTGCTGTCAATTGACCGGGAATTACATGGGGACTATATGCGTACTCACACCGGGCAGTGCAGGCAGTCACGGGTAGGCTAAGATAGGGCATGGACAGAGAAGAGACTGTGGTTCACTGAGGCGTCACCTTTCGTGTACGACCGGGGTCCAAAGCCAAGCACGACAAGATGATGCGCACTGCCGGGGCTTGCCGCAAGGTGTGGAATGAAGCCTTGGAGATATGCGCAAGGCAATATCAGGACTTCAAAGATGACTAGATCGTGTACGTCAGCGATGGCGCGACTGGTTTGGTGACACCCGTTCTTTATGACATGGCGTATTTCCCTGTGCACTTTCTGGATACGCAGCTGGGTACGTTTCCAGCCGTTGCTCTTAGGCTGTTGACGTGCCAGTTGGCGTTGCAGCCTGCGCATTTTGGCATCCAGCTCTACCAGCCCCGGTAGTTCATACATGACACCAGTACTTAGCGCTACTTGTCCCACGTTGCGGTCAATACCGACTGGGTCAATATGCTTGGCAGGTCTTACCGGCCGCGGATCAGGCACTTCGTACAGGATAGACACATACCAGTTACCGGCTTCATATTTAAACGTGGCCTGCTTGGGTTTGTAATCGGCGTAAGGGTTCTTGCCCGTCAGTCTGACACATCCAATCTTGGGGATGTAGATCTTCTTGCCTTTGATTTTAATCCTGTCGGGTACAGTGAATCGGGGCATGTCCTTAAATTTCCGCTTCCAGTCCGGATGCCCTGCCCCTGTATCGAAGAACTTTTTGTATGCTGCGGCCAAATGCTTCATGGTATAGCGCACAGTGTCCGACGGCAACTCGCGCAACCAGGGCAATTCCTGTTTGATTTGCATATACAGATTGTTCAGAGCGAAGTGCGTAACAGATGGCTTGTCGGCTTTGCCAGCCTTATAATCTCGGTACGGCTGCTTACGGTCTGCCAGGGCTTCATTCCATACACATCGGCATGCCCCCGCGATTCGCATCATTTTGTCATACTTGGCTTTGGACCCCGGCCGTACCCGCAAGGTGATGCCCCGGTGAACCATAGTCTCTTCTGTGTCCATGCCCTATTTTATCTTGTCCGCTACTACCCACACTGCGCGGTGTGGAACCGTATATAGTCCCCTATGCATACGCACACAAGTCCCTTGCCTTAATGCGAAGTTAACAGACAGCACTGCCTTTTTTGGTTACACTTGTGCCAAAGACTTTCACCCGGCATTGCGTGTTGCCGCTCCATGGTTGTGTGGATGCCAACAGGACTTGCCGGAGAGGAGCAACTCATGCAAAACCCGTCTGCCCTGGCTGATCTGTTAGCGACCCTGGAACCCTTCGCTGGCATTCCCCGCAAGGAACTGCAGCGTGATGTCCTGCCCATAATCCGGCTGAGCAAGCAGTCGGCAGGGGGCCATTTCTACCGCTCGGGTGATGATTGTGAAGCGGTTTTTTTCATCGTACAGGGAGAAGTGTTGCTGTACCGCTTCAGCTCAGCCTACAAGAAAGTAATATTGAGCCGTGTCACCAAAGGCGAGTTTTTCGGCGAACAAACACTGCTGGCCGGCGATCGCATGCATGCGTCCTGGGCCGAAGCCCTGACCGACACGACCTGCGTGGAAATCACGCGCCAGAACCTGGCGTACCTGCGCTACCGGTTTCCGTCCCTGACCCTCAACATGTACGAGAGTGAGCAAAGCAAACTGGGCCGGGCCATGCAAACCGTGCGCCGCATCCGCCTCGAATCCATCCTGCTCCGCGTGGTGCGTGCCCTGCTGACAACCTACACCCTCACCAAGAGTCCGGTGCTGGAAGATTTGGGACACCAGGAAATTGCCGACATCGTCGGCACCAACCGCGAAACCGTCACCAATATCCTGCACCAGCTGGCCCAGGAAGGGTTGATCACCAAGGGCCGTATGCAGATCACGCTGAACAACATTGCCGGCCTGCAAGCCATGCTCAGCGAGAGCTGACCGCAAGACATGGGCCCGGCGTATGACTCCGGGCCCACAGTCTACTGTCCCGGGACAAGTCCGTCAGGGATTGGCCACCCCGGCATCCACCAAAATCACCATATAGCGGATGGGCACGGATCCGGTGTTCACCAGGCCGTGCAGCTTGTGGGGATCGAACACGGCCGCTTCGCCCGCATGCAGCTCCACGCGTTCCTCGTCAAATTCCAGCGTAGCGGTGCCCGCCAGCAGGTAGAACGCTTCATAGCCGCCGTGCCGGTGGGGTGGATGGGCACGACTGCCGGGCGGCACTTCCGATACATGCAAATGCAGGGGTTCACCTGTCAGGTCGGCATCCAGCAGATAACGCGCAATGCCCTTGACAGCGAGGGGTTGAAACGGCATGGGTTCCACCTTCCGGAATGTACAGGATCAACGTGTCCACGACGGCCAGCGCGAGGGTTCGGATCTACTCCTGATAGCCCATGCGCAGGGCATCGAAAAGCCGCCGGGTCAGGGCCTGAAACGTGACCGACACCTCGATCACGATAATGGCGACGGCAAAGATGGCCGCCAGAATGGCTATCTCATCCTGGGCCACCAGCGGCAGCAGGGGGGGCAGGGGATTACGCACTTCCGCAGTTACCCGGAAGAAAGGCGAGAACAGCGTTGATGCCACAGCCCCCACCATTGCACCCGCCACCGTGCCGTAGGCCGTCAGCAGAATGTATTCAATACTGATTTGGCCAATGATCTGTCCCCGCAGCACCCCCACGGCCCGCAAGACGCCGAACTGGAACATCCGATCCTGCAGTGAGGCGTAGCTGTGCACCAGCAAGGCCAGGAACGCCATGGCCGCCGCCGCCAGGAACCCCACGGACAGGGTGCCGAAGATGCCGACACGCTCCATGCGTTCCTGCTCTTCCGTGATCAGGGTCGGCACGTGCCGCCACTTGGCGGGCTCGATGCCCAGGGTCCGAATGACCTGCTTGAGCTCCCGGGCCTCCACCGTCTCGTCCACCTGCAGCCAGACGTCGTGGGTGAAAGCCGTGCCCGCCAGCGCAAACAGGTGATCCAGATTGCCGATGATCGTCGGGTACGGTTCGTGGTACACGGTGGCGAAGTGATCGTAGACCCCGGCCACAATGAACTGGTCCTGTACCGACTGGCCCGTCGCCATGCTGACCTTGAGCTGAATCTCTTCGCCCAGGTTCCGGTTCAGCTGGGCCAGCAGGGGCCGGGGCACCAGAATGTGGCGGGGTTCCAGGGCCAGCTGGTTCATCAGGCCGCCCAGGGACTCGGGTGCGAAGTCGGACCGGAACCAGGTGACCCGGCTGAAATCCAGGCGGTCCACGGCCAGAAAGCGCAGACGCCACGCTTCGCCCCCGGTCACTTCCACCTCCGCCCGGTAATCCCCTACCCGGGATGCAGCTTCAATACCGGGCAAGGCCTCGAATTCGTCCGCGGTGGGGATCCAAATCCCGGAGCCGTCAAGGATAGAGGCGCCGGACGGCCCCCCGGAGCCGTCCGGTGGGATATAGGGCTCGAAGGTCACGTGTGCTCCCACCGCGTAGCGCACCCGGTCCACCAGCCACTGGTCCAGACTCAAGGCCATGGAATAGGTATAGATGCCCAGGGACAGGGACACGATCACCAGCAGAAGGGGATTGATGTACCGCTGGCTGTGGCGTCCCAGCTGCCGCAGGGCCAGATGCAGGGTGAGGAGGCGGGACATGCCCGCCAGCTTGTCCAGCAGCAGCATGAACAGCGGGAACAGGCGCATAATCAGCAGGCTGGCCGTAAGCACGAACAGGGCCGGGACCAGGATCAGGAGCGGATCGCTGAACAGTTCCGCGGTGCGTTCCTGCACCATGGCCGCCAGGGTGCCCTGATTGGCCAGCTGGTCGTAGGCGTACCAGGTGGGCAGCACCAGCAGTACATCCAGATAGGCCCTTTGCCAGAAGGGAGCACGCAGGTGGCGGGCCCGTTCCTCCTCCACAATGCTGTGCCGGGCACTGCGGCTGGCCGGGATCAGGCGGGCCAGTAGCGCCACCAGCAGGCCGGCCCCGATGAGCCACCAGTTGAGACCCTGCAGGGAGACCGGGATGGGCTCCCGCACCGTGAAGCTCAGGAAACTGACTGTGAAGCCCATGAACTGGGCCACCAGCATGCCGAAGCCGATGCCGAGAGGGATGCCCAGAATGAACAGGATAAATTCTTCCATCAGGACAATGGTCAGCACCCCGCTGACGTTCAGGCCGCGCGACACCAGGACCGCGGTTTCCCGCTGCTGCCAGCGGGAAATGATGGCGGCAATCATGATCAGGAAGTAGATCAGGAAGCCCAGGGCAGGCACATTGAAACCCAGCAACTGAATCGTGAGAATGGTGTTGCGCTGGACAAACTCCTTTAGGGGGTCCAGGGCGGAAATGTCCAGATTGGCACCGGGCAGGTACTTGTCGATCACGGCCATGCCCTTTTCATAGCCGTCGGCGTATTCCCGGGCATAGGCAGGATTGAGGGTCGCGTCATCCAGGCTGATGTGCCAGCTCACAAAGCGGGCCCGGCTGGGCAGAACCGCTTCGATAAAGTGCAGATAGGAGGCCCGGTTGATCAGCAGGGCGTCCCGCAGCTTGGTGTCCGGCGGATTGAACCAGAACGTGGACAGGCCGTCCCGGGCCTGCCAGATGCCGGCAATACGGACGGGAATGCCCTCCCCGGCGGCGTTCAGGGCCAGATCGTAGATCTCGCCGGGCGACACCCCCATCTGGTCTGCCAGCGAGATATGCATCCACGCATCCAGCACCTCGGTGGAGGCCAGTTCGGTATGGTAGGGATCGCCTTCAGGAATGTCCAGATGGGGCTGTACACCTTCGATATACACCACGTTGACGGAGGTCAGGTATTCCCGAACTTCGGAGTAGACGCCTTCGTCATCCTGGGGCAGCAGCACCATGCTGCCGCTCTCGATCTGCAGATCCCGCCTGTCCACGGGCAAGCCGATTTCCGCTGACAGGGTGTCACTGATGCTGCGGCCCGCATTTTCCGCCGCCTGAATCCCCATGCGCTTGCGCGAGGAGGGGAAGAAGTAGATACGGGTGGAGAATGCCGGCCGGTTGGTGGCCGTACTCAGTTCCGCCAGTTCCTGGTTCAGGATGATGCGATCCACGGCCTGCGCGAAAAAGCCGGCACTGCTGAGCAGGCCCACCGCCAGCACAATCCCGATCAGGGCCAGAATGGACAGGCCGGGCCGGCTCCTGAGCCGCTTCAGGGTCAGCAGAAACAGGCCACCGCTTGTGCGCAGGATCGATCCCAACATGTCCGCCGCCAGCTGCGTTGCTCAGGCCAGATGCCGGTAGGGCGAGACGAAACCGGGCACGGCCACCAGCATGGCGAAGGCATTCGCGAAGGTATGTCCCATCGTCCAGTCCGCGGCCCCGGGGGTCATCACAATGGATCCGGTCCGGACCGGCACGGTCACCTGTGCTTGGGGATCGGCCAGGGGCCGGACATACAGCACCACGTGTTCTTCCTCGCCACGGGCATGGGCTGGCAGCTCATAGGCGGACCGGGGCAGAATCAGGGCCGTTTCCGAGTGATTCACCCTGTCCGTCGCGTTGACGGGTACCGGGCCATGATGATGACGGGACGGGGGCGGTTCCCGATCCGTGCGCATGTCCAGCGCGTGCATGTTGACCCGGTTGACGCCACGCTGATCCACAGCTCCCGGCGCCGTCCGGAGCGGCGGCAAGGCTTCACGCCGGAAGGCGCCGGGGTACGCGGCACAGCCGCCCGGCCTGTCCGGCAGATTGCGCAGCAGGGTCAGGCGGGGTGCCTGGTACGCGGTGAGGGGTACAGACACTTCAAAGTATACGCCCTGCCCGGACAGGGTAGCCTGGGAGCGGGCGTGTCCGTCCACGCATACCGTGTCGCCCGGCTGCAATGCCTCCCAAGTGCGTTCCGTAATGGCGTACAGGTCACCGGCCGCGGGCCGACATCGGGTCCCGGCATGGGGTCCCCGCACCAAGTCGCCGGGATAGAGGCCCACGCCGGCCTCACGGGTCTGCAGCAGGCAGAGAGCCACCAGACGCTTGGGCCGCGGATAGATCTGCACCCGGCCCCGGAAATGGCGGACAGCCACCTGACAGTCATCCCCGTGCAGGCGGGTATAGAGGGCGGACAGGCGTTCCAGGGACTCGGGATCGTCCACGTGGGCCACCGGCAGATCCAGGGCCGTAACCGTTGCCGTCATCCGGCGTGCTGTCCATTGGCGGCTGCCGGCCCCACCCGTTCCGCAATCAGGGCTGCACCGGCACCATAGCCGTAATGGGCGTTCATTTCCTCGTTGCCCTCCATCGCCAGCACATCTTCCAGGGCATTGAGCGCCTGGTCGTAGTCTTGTGTCTGGTTGCTGAGCAGCGCGTCGTGCAGGAGTGTCCGGCGATCCCCTTCCCGGAACGCCAGCAGGTTGCGTTCCATGTCCAGCCATTCGGGCAGGATTTGTTCGTACATGATCTTCGGGGGGAGCGGATGGACGCGCAAGGGCTGAATGCCCATTTTGTTCACCGTCGCCGGGACTTCCACCACCACGTCATCCGGCACCCCGGCCAAGGCACCCCGGTTGGGAATATTGACCTGGAAATGGCCCTCGTTGTCATTGACCAAACCGTCGATAATGGGCACCTGCTGCTCATGGGTTTTGGTCTGGCCAAAGGCCTCGATCAGACTGGCTTTGGGATCCTCGGCCACCTTTTTCATTTCCGCCAGACGGTCTTCCAGGATCTGGACGTGCACGGGCCGGGCAATGTGGGTGTCCGGGCCGCCAAAGGGTTCGCCGAACCAGTGTTTCTTGACCGGCAAGCTGGTGTGGTACCACCAGCCGCCCCGGCGCGGGGTGTCGCCAATGGGCATCAGGCCGAACATGCGGTACTGGTGGATGGTGCCCCGGGACATCTGGATGTCGTGGGTGCGCTCGGCCCGGTGGGTAGTCCAGTATTCTTCCGCCTCGTGCGCAATCCAGTCCTCCAGCAGGGGATAGGCGTCGGCCCCATCGTAATAGAAATGGGTAAGCCAGATATTGTGGTTCAGGCCCGGGGCCTGCCAGGTCAGCTTGGAGAAGTCCGTCAGGCCCAGAACGCGGCAGATGCCGTGTACGCCATAGTGGCCGTGACAAAGTCCACAGACCTTGATGCTGCTTTCCCGGGTCATGAGGGTGCAGCCATCGTACACCGGATTGCCACTCTGGATCAGCCAGGCGTCCGGGCAGATTCGCTCCATGGCATGCACGACGTCCAGCATCAGCTGCAGGTTGTAGAAATTGCCGCCGCCGACACCGCCACCGTAGTAGTAGCCGTATTTGTCGGCGATCTCGCGGATGTGCCGCTGTTTCGCGTGCGAGTGGGCGGACGCCGTATTGATGACGAAATCCGCGTCCTGCAGGGTTTCTTCCAGGTTGTCCGTGAGCGAGAAACGCAGATCGGCACCCAGTTCCCGGGCGTAGCGGGAGCCCAGGAGGTGGATCATGTCCAGGCGCTCGGTATCGATGTCCATGAAACTGATTTCACTACCCTGCAGGCTTGCGGTCAGGCAGATGTCCTTGACCAGGCCCAGGGAGAAGGTGGCACTGCCGGCACCAATCACAGAAAGGCGGATGGGAGTAGACATGGGACTTGCTCCTTGCAGATGAGGGGATCAGGCAATCGGATCCGTATCGGTCGCAGGCGGCGGGCCGCCATACGCTTCTTCATACCAGCGTTCCCGGTAGGGAATGCCTATCTGAAAATGCACGAAGGCATCGTCTTGCGGGGCGTAGTCCACCAGCTGCCGGGTCTGGGTCAGCCCCATGCGCTTGTACCGGTTGTTGGAGACCCCGTGCACGACGCCGTACATCAGCTCCGGATCCGCATCCACGCACCGGGCCAGCAGCTGGGACATGTCGCGCGCGCTGATGAAGGTGCTCAGGTTGCGGCCGTTGACGTCGAACCGGGACTGGTTGAATTCAAAGGTCCCAATCCGTACTACCAGGCAGGACAGGCCGCGGGTCCGGGCGTAGACATGGCCCATGGCTTCGGCGAGGGCCTTGGTGGCTCCGTACAGGTTCAGGGGCCGCGGCGGGGAGTCTTCCTGGACCTGATGATCCAGGGGATAGCCGGCAATAGCCTGGACAGAAGAGGAAAGGACGATCCGCTGGCAGCCGGCGTCGACCGCCGCTTCCAGCATGTTGTACAACCCCTTGACATTCCGTTCCAGCAGCGACTCGTAGAAGCCAGCCCCGGCACTGGCCTCGGCCGCCAGATGCACGACCACATCCATGTCCTGGCAGGCTGCACGACAGGATTCCGGATCGCTGATGTCCAGTGACACGGTCTCCAGATCCGACAGGTGGGCGGGCATGGGGGTGGATCGGATACCCAGGCGCAATGTATACAGGGACCGGGCATAGGCCGCAAAATGGGTGCCAATGCGGCCCGCAGGTCCGGTAAGAAGTACCTTTTTTTGACTCATAGCGTGTTTCACTGTCGCTGCAACGTCACCCGCAAGCCACCGGGGCGGCGAAGAAGACATCCGGTCCGTGCCCCGGCCCGGAGCTGGCGGGACTGCAAGTGGACCAATGATCCACCTGTGCCTCGGGTCCAAGTATAGGGGACTATATACGATTTCACACCGTATACCTTTTCACGTTTCAGACGGACTTCCACGTGCAGTTGCGCCGTCCCCGAACGCCATAATCCTGGAAAGACCCCTCTCCAATATGTTGACATCGACATTCTTTTCCATACCACATGCACTGCAATGATAAACGGACTGGGACTTCCTGTTCGTTTTTCTGGCCACGCCACAATGATTGCAAATCTGTGACGTATAACCTTGTCGGTTGCGTTACGTCCTGCACTGCGCCTAGACGGTGTGAAATCGTACATAGTGTCTTCCAATTATACCCCAAATACCGGGGCCGGATCATGATTCGGAGTTTTGCCTTTCAGCTTCTCCCTGTTGTGTGGTCACATGATGGGGCTGATTTGTGTTGAGGCCCGATCCCGGGTATCTGTCTGGGTGCCTATATACAAGATCTACAAGGACCGCATGCATACATGTTCAGGCTTCGCAGGCCGACCGTTGCCGCTACCTCTGCCCACAGTTGCGCCGTCCCCGAACGCCATAATTTTAGACAAACCGCGTTCCAATATGTTCAGCACAGCCTTCACATCGGCCTTCTTTGCCATGCCACATACGCTAGGGTTTGTTGACCAAGTCGCAATGCCTGTTGCTGGTGTTCCATTCCTGCCAGATATTTTCACAATTGCTTGATTATCCAAACAATTACGTTCTTGATATAATTGATTGAAACTCAACATTATTCCTGTATTTTAATTTGGTCAACAGACCCTATAGTGATAGACAGACTGGGATTTCCGGTGCGCTTTTCGTACCACGCCGCAGGTATGACAAGGGGACTATATACGGTTTCACACCGGGCAGTGCAGACAGGGGCGGGCAGGCTGCAATAGGGCATGAACAGTGAAGTAACCATGACCCACCGGGGCCTTACCTTGCGGGTGCATCCGGGGAGCAGGGCCAAGCATGACCAAATGCTGCGGATCGCCGGGACTGGCCGGCGCGTATGGAATGAAGCTCTGGCAATCTGCAAACAGCAGTATCAAGACCACAAGGAGGGCAAGGCCGACAAGCCATCCGTCACGTTCATATCCCTGCACAATCTGTACATGCAAATCAAACAGGAATTGCCTTGGTTGGAAGAGCTGCCTAGCCATACGGTGCGCTATACCATGAAGCACTTGGCCGAAGCCTACAAGAAGTTCTTTAAGGCGGGGGCGGGGCATCCGGACTGGAAACGCAAGTTTAAGGACACGCCCAGATTCACTGTGCCCGACAAGATTAAGGGTAAGAAAATCTACATTCCCAAGATTGGGTGGGTACGGTTAACAGGCGAAAACCCGTACGCCAATTACACACCCAAGCAGGCCACATTCAAGTATGAGGCGGGCAACTGGTATGTATCTATCCTGTACGAAGTGCCCGACCCACACCCGGATAGACCTGCCAGCCCTGTTAATCCAGTAGGCATTGACCGGAATGTGGGGCAGGTGGCGTTAAGTACAGGGGATATGTATGAATTACCGAAGCTGTTGAAACCGGATGCCAAACTGCGCAGACTGCAACGCAAGCTGTCCAAGCAACAGTACAAGAGCAACGGCTGGCAATGCACTAAGCTGCGCATACAGAAGATACATAGGAAGATACGGAGTGTCATAAAGAATTGGTGTCACCAGACTAGCCGTACCGTCGCTGACATACACGATCTAGTCATCTTTGAAGACCTGAACATTCAGGGCATGACCCGGAGCGCCAGAGGCTCTAAGGTTAAGCCCGGTAAGAATGTCGCGCAGAAAAGAGGACTGAATCATGCTATTTTGTGTAGTGGCTGGGGGCGGTTGGAACGGTATATGACTTACAAGACTTATACGGAAAAGATAGATCCGAAGTACACATCACAAAAGTGTCATAACTGTGGTGAAGTACGTAAGGCCAACCGCAAGTCCCAGTCTATCTACCACTGCAGTGAATGCGGCGTAGAAAAGAACGCTGATGATAAACGCTGCCTTGAACATCCGGGACAAATGGTTGGTTGAATTTATGGCGTCCGGGGACGGCGCAACTGCGGGGGGAGGTGGCAGCATTAGCTGGCCTATGAAGCCTGAAAATGTATCCGGTGTAGCATCGCGGCTTGTGGGTCCGGTGTGAGTACGTCTATAGTCCCCTAAGCATAGCTCGCACCCAGGGCAATGTAGCCCGCCGCTGCTTGTATTTGGTCTTGCAAAGCAAACTGCGCAACCTTGGACTTTTCCGTCTTGCCGTCAAGATAGTCCAGCCATTGCTTCTTATTGCGCCCCAGCAAATCGTTGTACGCCCGCACTTCACGCTTGCCTATACAGGCATAGTGCCTGCAGTCAGATGCGTGGGCGATGGCCTGGGTCGGTCAGCCGGTCCACGTCCTGCAGTGTATCCATATCCCCGTTCGCATCCAGTGTCTGGTGCATCCTCTCCACCATAGGGGCACGTACTTGCGCTGCGGTCTTGACGAGTTTGTCCGTGTTCAGCAATGTGATCCGACTCCTTGACAACATATTGTAACTTGTGCTACCGCATTATCCCGGTTTTGCAGTTTACAGAGATCCTTTTGCGGGAAAGTCGTGTCCCGCGCCCTGTGTGGTGGTTGGGGAACGACTGTCGGTCCTACTCGAATCCATCCCAAAGGAGGATCACATGAATGTTTTGCGTCGTACATTCACACCCCTGAGGCTGTTGGCTATCTTGGCCCTGGCCGTCATGGGGCTTTTCGTCATGCCGCATATTACCCATGCCGCGTCGGGAGATCTGACCGTAACGTCCAACATGTACCCGGCGGATCCGACTGCCTACGGGGGCTGCCACTGGGGCTACATGCTGGAGATCGAGTATAAGGCCCCCGGTTCCGGCTGGCTGTCCGCCGAATTCGACGGGCTGAGTCCCTGGCCCAGCTCCGTCACGCTGACGACGGCCGATCACAGCATCCAGCCCGGCGTGACCTACCAGGTTAAGGCCAACAAGCACTGCTGGACTAACTGGGTCTGCTACAACTGGGGTTGCGCCCTCCATCCCATCGCCAGTTACGGGAACAAGCATTCCATCACCGCCGGTGGCCCGGCCGGGCCACCGCCTGCCGATCCCTGGACGGTAGACACGAGTACGGCGCAGCAGCTGACGATGACGGTCACCAGGCAGGCGCTGGCCGACCATCCGGACTGCCTGTTCGACGACCTGTTCGACATCAAGCTGCGCCAGCGCGGGTCCCACACCTGGTACGTGTATGGGATACTCTTGGACGCCGGGGACAATTCCGGCAGCACCACGATCACGAACCTGACGTCCAACACTGAATACATTCTGCGCATGTACTGCTACGGGAACAACGCGCAGGGAGAGTACTATATGGGACGGGAAATAGTCACTGTGAGCTAAAGCGGTTGACAAACTGTGAGGCCTACACAGTTAAGTACCGAGCGTTGGCAGGTGGTCCAGCCCGTGCGTACCGGGTCGCCAGGGTTCAGGCACCGGTCAGGGCTGCGCAGGTCAAGCGTAGGCCAGCCACACGCGGGACCCTACAGGCCATGTGCCCAACGCTTTTTGGTTGTACCGACCCACGCACACCTGCACATAGCGGTACAGGTGTGCGTGGGTCATGAAGTGCTAAGGGGTCATATTACAATTGATTGTCCAGATTCATTGATCCTGGGGTGTGGACGTATAGCGCGCTGTAACCTACAAAGTACATCCCCACAGCCAGCGCCGGGGCCACTATCTGTTGCAACGGGCCGGGGCACGGCGCAAAGTGGGGCACCTACGCAAGGCACGCCACGGTCAAGGTGCGGCTAGCGGGGCACAATCCGTACCCGGATGCCCAGACCTGTCCGTATCACCCTCTACCACGAGGCCGGGAAATGGTACGCGGCCGTACTGTACCAAGTGCCAGAGACCCGTCCGGCAAGCCCGTACCGGACAAGCTCGTCGGCATTGACCGGAACATGGGGCAGATAGTTCTGAGCAACGGCGCTTTCCATCACCTGCCGGAACTGGATGCACTGTACGACACGCTGGTGTATCTGCAACGCAAGATGGCCCGGCAACAGCCCAAAAGTAAAAGGTGAAAACGCACCCGACTGCGTTATCAATGCACGTGGCGCAAGATACGCAAGATCAAACAGACATGGTGCCATACCACCAGCCGGCGCATCGCTGACGTACATGATCGGGTGATCCTGGAACAGCTGAACATCAAGAGCATGTCCAAGCGCGCTCAAGGCTCCAAGGACAAGCCGGGCAAGCATGTCAAGCAGAAATGGGGTCTCAACCGGTCCATCATGCGGCAGTGCTGGGGGCTACTGGAACGGTATCCGGCCTACAAGCCCCATGTCGATTGGGTCGATCCGGCATATACCTCCCCAGCCGTGCCGTCGCTGTGGGCGGATACGGCCACCGAACCGCAAGTCGCAGGCCCTGTACGTCTGTGCCGGTTGTGGTCTGCGTATCAACGCCGACGTGAATGCCGCCATCAATATCCTGATGCGTAGAGTTCCCGCTTGCGGGACGGGGTCTGTAGCAGGCCCGACAGGACGTGGAGGCACGGGCAACAGTCTGGCCGACGAAGCGCCAACAGGTGTAAGTTGACGGCTGGGAAACTGGTCAGTCAATTTGCACGAGACTACTAAACACCATGTAGTCCTGCTGGCACAGGGCCCGGAAGGACTCGATGCCGTGGGTGTGACTGCACCCCGTACATACGCCTGGACCTAAGGGCGGGGGCTGGGCAGCGGGCCGCCAACGATAGGCTGGAGTGGCATCACGACCGGTGGGATGCTTATTGTGTGAGTAAAGCCAACAAAACCCCACGTTCTTGACCTTCAACAAGCAGTGGACGCAGTACCGGCAAGGCTTGCCTTGTAGTGTTGCCAGGCCGTACCACCGTGATGGCCAATCGAAAAAGGGTCATTCAGCCCGCCGTGCGCCCAACGCTTTTGATACTGGGTACTATACTAGGGACCAAGGAGGTGATTCCATGGTGCTGCAAACCTACTCGCCGGCGGCGGTGCTGACGCCCCCCGCGGCCGTTGACGACTTCTATCCTTCCGATGACGGTGAACCCATGGCCGAGACCCAAGCCCAGTACGACGCCATTGTCGCGACCGTCTTGGCCCTGGAACGGCATATGGCGACGCTGGACCGCAGGGGGACCGTCCGCGGCGACTGTGCGCTGTACTACAATCCGGACAACCGCACGGCTTACATAGCGCCCGACGTGCTTCTGGCCTTTGACGTGGCGGTGCCCCCGGATCAGGGCTATGCGCCCTGGGTACATGACAAGGCGCCGGACCTGGTGATGGAGATGGCCTCGCCTTCAACACACGCGGCGGACAGTGGCCGCAAGTGGCACCAGTATGCGCAACTGGGCATAGCCGAGTACTGGCAGTATGATCCGCACTCCAAGTACCTGGCGACCCCGCTGCAGGGTTGGCGTTTGGTGGGGGCGGGCTATGAGCCCATCCCGCTGTGGGAAGATGAGGTGCGGGCGGCACGGGTGGGCTGGAGCGCCGTGCTGGAGACGGAGTGGGGTCTGGACTGGGAGACGGAGGCCTTGCGGCTGTGGCATCCGGTGGCGCGGCGGTGGTATCCCACGAGTGCGGAGTCGGAAGCGGAGCGCCAGACGGAAGCGGCCGGCCGGGTGCGGGCCGAGGAGGCCCAGCAGGCCGCGGCAGCGGCACACTAACAGGAAGCGGAACGCCGGGTACAGGCCGAAGCCCAACTGGAACAACAAAGAGTGGCCGAGCGCCTGGACTCGCTGCGCCAGGCCTTGGCCTTCAGCGAGTTGCCCCCGGATGTCACTGCACGGCTCGACCGGCATATCGTTGCGCTGCAGGCCCAGCTTCCGGCCTTGGCCCTGGACACGATCCCCGATCTCGCCGCTTTCCTGCCAGCCATCCGTCAGCCGGGTGGACCGTCGGCAGGGTCCTACACTGCCCTGCAGGCCCTCCTGCCCCCGGTGCCGGAAACCCCGCCACCGGACTGACCTTACACAGGTAGACCCGCGCAGGGTCTGTGGGCAAACTCTGTCCGCTCCACCGGATTAAGGCAAAAAGCCACACTGGGTGGTGCACGTACACCACCCGTAACAATCCCGTGCATCATGAAACTGCACAGGACAATGTGCTGACCGCAAACAGATAGGTGTACACTTGTGCAGGATGGCTACAGCCAACGCCAAACCGCGACTTTATCCGCGTGGGTGCCAGTCTCTGGCAACGTTTTCCCGGCAGGAGTTGTACACTGATCCCTGGAGTTTCTGCAGGGATCATATCCCCTGCTCCGTCACAGGCTGCTTTCCAATCAAGGGAGTGTGATCTGACAACATGCAACGTCCCAATATCCTGATTCTCTACACCGATCAACAGCGCTGGGATGGCATGGGAGTCAATGGCAATCCGGATATTGTGACTCCGCACCTGGATCAGCTGGCGGCCGAGGGCGGCAATTTCGATCACTGCTTTGTCCAGAATCCGGTTTGCATGCCCAGTCGCGTCAGTTTTCTGACGGGACAGTACCCGGGCACTCTGGGCATTACCCACATGGGAGTTCCGGTACCGGAAGCGACACTGACCCTGCCCCGTATGCTGGGACCACAGGGATATACATGTGCCAACATAGGCAAGCTTCATTTTCTCCCGCATGCCAATCGGGATCACCGGCATGTACATCCTGCCTACGGCTTCGATCATCTGGAAATCTCCGACGAACCCGGGTCATATGAAGATGCCTACCGGGCCTGGGTACGGCGCAAGGACCCGACACAGTTGCCGTATGTCAGCCTGGGTTTGCCGCCCACAGCCCGTACCTGGCAGCAGACCATGCGGCTGCCGGATCCGGTATCCCATCCGACCGCCTGGGATCGCCAGACCACCCTGGACGCCATTCCCTTTGCCGGCACGGATGAGGTTTCACATACAGCTTTCGTGGCGGAACAGACGATTGCGTACTTGCGACGGGCCAAGGATGCCAGCCGGCCTTTCCTGTGCATTGCCGGTTTCTACAGTCCCCATTCGCCCTGGGTTGCTCCCCAGCGTTTTCTGGACCTGTATGATCGTGATCGCCTCGCTGTCCCTGCCTACCCGCCGGAAAGTGCGGACCAGGCGGCAGATGTGCAGTTTCAGCCGGCGCAGTTGCGCACTGCGCGACACGGGTATTACGCCATGATCTCGGAAGTGGACTTTCATGTGGGCACTGTTTTGCAGGCTCTGTCCGATCTGAACCTGGAAGAGGAAACCATTGTGGTTTTCACATCGGATCACGGTGAATGGCTGGGTGAACACTGCAAATGGGGCAAGGGGTATCCGGGAGAAGATGCAGTCAGCCGGGTACCCCTGCTGATACGCATTCCAGGCCAGAAGCAGGGTCAGCGGATCAGCCATATCGTCGAGAGTGTGGATGTGGTGCCTACTCTCCTGGAACTGGCCGGATGCCAGATCCCGCCACCGGTACAGGGCCATTCCCTGTTGCCGTTCATGCAGGGTGCCGCCCGGGGCAGCAAGGATGATGCCCTCATGGAAATGCGGGGCTGGAAGAGCTTGCGCAACCGGCGCTACCGGTATGTCATGCATGCCCATGGCCGTGAATGTCTCTGGGATCTGCAAGCGGAGTATGGCCAATACCGGGATGTGGCTGGCGATGTGGCCTATCGGCATGACCTGGCTGCCATGCGGGCCCGCCTGCTGCAGCGTGTGATACGCAATGAAGCCCCTCTGGAACGGGCCTGGACCTACTGATGGCCCGGTATACCGGCAGGTGGCAGGCGCTGGCCCGGTAGCGGGCACCCTGTACCCTGCTCTCCCGTTCGGCATGAATTGCATTAGAATCGGGAAGACACTACCCGGTTGCAGTCTAGATTTGCCTGATGCCCGAGACCGGTTGCACTACCCGGCCGGCGATATCAGGACACTGAGCCAGACTGCCTGCCTTGCCGTAGTACCTGAGGGTAGGATGGCAGACAGGCCGGGTCCAAGCCAAGCAACGAGGCCATTGCCATGAGCCAGACCCGCCCCCGCCCCAACATCATTTACATCATGGCCGATGACATGGGCTGGGGTGACGTAGGGTGTTACAACCCTGACTCCCGCATCCCGACGCCCAACATGGATCGACTGGCCCGGGAAGGCATCCGTTTCACCGATGCCCATTCGCCTTCGGCCGTTTGTACGCCCACCCGGTATGGCGTGCTCACAGGCCGTTTCTGCTGGCGTTCCCATCTCCGGAGCAATGTGCTGTACGGGTACGAACCACCCCTGATCGAGCCTGCACGGCAGACAGTGGCCGGCATGCTGCAAGATGCCGGTTACCATACGGCAGCCATCGGCAAGTGGCATCTCGGCCTGGGATATTCCACCAAACCGGGCTGTTTCTTCGATTTCAACCGTGTACTGCCCTGGCGCAACGCCACCCGGGAGATGGAAGAGCTGGTGGATTTCACCCAGCCGCTCATCGGGGGGCCCACAGCCTTGGGCTTTGACTATTTCTTTGGCACCTCAGGCTGTCCCACCTGCCAGCCACCCTATGGCTTTATCGAGAATGAGCATTTCATCGAAATTCCTGCCCTGTATCACGATACCCCGGTCTATACCAGTCGTCCCGGCATGATGGTGCCGGGCTGGGAACACAAGGACGCGGATCCCCGGATTGCCCGGCAAGCCGTGCAGTATATCCGGGAACGGGCAGATCAGGATCAGCCCTTCTTCCTGTATCTGACTGCAGATGCCCCGCATGAACCCTGTACCCGAGCCGATGTGCCCGAGTTTGCACGGGATCAGTCGGGTGCCGGTCCCCGGGGGGATTTGGTCTGGTTGTACGACTGGATGGTGGGCCAGGTCCTGGACGTGCTCGATGAAACCGGTCTGACCGACAATACCCTCGTAATGGTGACCAGCGACAATGGAGCCTTGCCGGGCGACAGGCAACCGGGCCAGACCGGCATGGCTGCCTACGCGACCTACGGTCATCGGTCGTCGGCTGACTGGCGTGGCTACAAGGCCCACATCTGGGAAGGTGGTCACCGGGAACCCCTGATTGCCCGCTGGCCAGGCCATATCCCGGCTCACACGGTCAGTGATGCCTTGGTGTCGCTGGTGGACTTCATGGCCACCTGCGCTGACATCACAGGCCAGTCCTTAGCAGCCGACTGTGCCGAAGACAGCCTGAGCCTGCTCGGCGTCCTCACAGACCCGCACGCCACGGTGCGCACGGATTTGATTCACCATTCACAGACGGGCGTCTTTTCGCTGCGCGCCGGTGACTGGAAGGTTATTTTCGAGACCCAGGGCTCCGGTGGCTGGGCGCCGCCGGCCGGTTCCGAGCCCGAGCCCTTGACGCCGGGACAGCTTTATAACATGGCGGACGATCCCGGCGAGGAACGCAATTTGTGGACAGAACGCGCAGACGTGGTCGCGGATCTGTCAAACCGGATGGTTCATTACCGCCAAACGGGCCGGACGGTGACGCGCTAGGCCATGCCGCCAGCCCAATTCCCAGCCCCAACAGGAGACCATGCATGTACCAGGCAAACTGGGCATTTTCATCCATTGGGGCGTCTACTCGGTGCCGGCATGGGACAATGAGTGGTATCCCCGGTTTATGTACCGGGACGAAGTTTCACGCAAGGGAGCCAACTATTTCCGGCACCACTGTGATACCTGGGGGCACCCGGGCCAGTTTGGCTACAAGAACTTCATTCCCATGTTCAAGGCCGAGAACCGGGATCCGGAACAGTGGGTGGATCTCTGCCAGCAGGCCGGTGCCCGGTACGTGGTCCCGGTGGGTGAACATCATGACGGATTTCCCATGTACAAGTCACAGTACACCAAGTGGAATGCGGCTGAAATGGGACCCCGGCGGGACGTGATCCGGGAACTCTGCGACGTGGTACGGCAGCGCGGTCTCAAATTCGGCGTGTCCTCGCACCGGGCTTTCAACTGGCGCTATTACACCTAACCAGGATGATTTCGACAGGGGACTATATACGTACCCACACCAGGCCCGCAGGCCGCGATGCTTCACCGTACACATTTTCAGGTTTCACAGGCCAGCCTACGCTGCCACCTCCACCTGCAGTTGCGCCGTCCCCGGACGCCATGTTCTTACCTAACCATTTATCCCGTATGTTCAAAGCCGCGTTTATATCAGCGTTCTTTTCCACATCACATTTACCGCAATGGTAAACAGACGGGGATTTGCGGTTAGCTTTACGTACAACTCCACAGTTATGACACTTTGGTGACGTGTACTTGGGATCTATCTTTTCCGTATAAGTCTTGTAAGTCATATACCTTTCCAGCCATCCCCAACCACTGCGCAAGATAGCACGATTCAATCCTCTTTTCTGAGCTACATTCTTGCCGGGTTTGTCCCTGGAGCCACGGGCACTCCGGGTCAT